>CATOSP010000001.1 GCA_951812625.1 uncultured Dehalococcoidia bacterium
CCCACTTCGACCTGTATGGCATCCGGCGCATGTGGTAGCATTGTGTTCCATCTCTCTGGGGAGGTCCGAAATGCAGGCCCTGGAAGGCGTGAAAGTCGTTGAGGTAGCCCAGGTCTGGGCGGCCCCGGGGGCGGGTATGTATCTCGCCGACCAGGGAGCAGATGTAATCAAGATTGAGCCGCCCTGGGGAGACGACGCCCGGCGCGTTTTTACCCAGCCGCCGTTGCCCGATGGGGAAAGCCGGTCGTTTCTCCCTCTCAACCGCAACAAGCGGGGCATAGCCGTAGACATCTCCAGCCCGGAGGGACAGGACATCGTCTACAGGTTGGTAGACGAGTCTGACGTTTTCATCCACAACTTCCGCCCCGAGGTCGGGGAGAAACTGGGCTACGACTACAACTCCCTGAACCAACGCAATCCCCGGCTCATATATGCCGCAGTGTCGGCCTTCGGGACGGAAGGCCCCTACGCCAACCGGCGCGGCTACGACCTGCTTTTCCAGTCGCTTTCAGGCATTCTCAGCAAGAGGCGCGATGAGGAAGGTGTCCCCATATCCAGCGGAGTGTGGGTCGCGGATTCTTCCGCGCCGATCGCCCTGGCTTACGGCATCTCGCTGGCGCTCCTTGCACGCCACCGCTCTGGCCGGGGGCAAAGGGTAGAGACCTCCCTGCTCCACATGGCGTTGGCAATGCAGACTGTGGACCTCGTCCGCACAGCCGCCGAGACTTCACAGGGAGGCGATACCGATTTCTCCCGTCAGGCGCTGTACTCCCCCCTACCGTTGCCAGGACGGGGGGTTCGTGATCATGGTAGTGTTGAGCGACCAGCAATTCGCCGGGCTGTGCCGCGCACTGGACCTGGAACACCTGCTGTCCGACGTCGACTACTCCGACAATCTGAAGCGGGCGCAGAAGAGTGCGGAGCTTCACGAGCTAATCTCCGGCATTCTCTCCACCCGGCCCAGGGACCACTGGCTGCGGGTACTTGAGGACGCAGACGTGCCAGCGGCGCCGGTGCTGGAGCGGGACGAGATTTTTGACCATCCGCAGGTCGCGGCCAACCGAATGCTTACCGTGCAGGACCACTCACAGGCGGGAGCAGTGAACATGGTGAACATCCCCGTGCGGCTCTCTGACACTCCCGGGAGCTTGAGGTCTCCCGCTCCGGTCCTGGGCCAGCACACCGGAGAAGTGCTGCGCGAGCTGGGTTTTGACGACGAAGCAATCAACCGGCTCCGGGCCGAGAATGTGATAGGCTGACAAACAGCCAACTTCCTATGCAAACTCGCCCCAATACTGACCCGGTCCCCTGCGCCAACTGCGGCTCGATCAACGAACCGTCCGCCCGCTTCTGTGGACAATGTGGCTCGGAGCTTGCGGTTCCAACAGTCCGCGATGCGCTGCCTCGCCCGGTTATGGCCCTCGACCGGGACTCGTCCTACCTTATACCCGGCCAACGGATCGTCGTGATGATGGCCCTGTCCTCGGGCCTGTACTTCTTCTACTGGCTCTACGTCACCTGGAAGCAATACCAGGAACACACTGGGGATGAGGTGTATCCTGTGTGGCACGCCCTTACCCGGCTTGTTCCTGTGTACGGCCTGTTCCGCATCTATGCCCACATGAAGGCTTTCCGGGACCTCATGGGTTCCGCCAACATTGCATCTTCCATTCTTCCCGGACCCGTAGTCGGCATCGTGCTGGTGTCGGACCTTCTTAACCTGATGGCATTGGCATTGAACGGAGCATTCTCAGGGGAACCGGCCTCGCAGGCGATGTCCAACCTCGCCCTCGTCGTCAACATTCTTTCCCTGGCCTTTCAGGCCGGCATACTGTTGGTGGTCCAGCGGAACCTGAACAGCTACTGGCTCCATGTGAACGGAGCGCCGCTGCCTCCGGCAAGGTTCGGCACCGGGGAAATAGTGCTCGCCGCCGTTGGGACTGCCGGGTGGATGCTAACCGCCGCTCTACTGTTTGGGTACATCGACCCCGCCACTATGGGACAGACTCCCTGATCACTACGGCCAACCTGCGACGTGCCATTGGCATGGCCTCGAAACTGCCGGCAGCACGATTGACTCTCCTCTACACGCAAAGGTATCCTTGTCGAGGCGGTGCCACACCGGGTCAGGTCGATAAAGGATGACCAGCGCAGCCCGGCCCACCCCATCCAACCGCGTCGGCGGAGGGTGACTTGACTTCCCAAGTGACGACCCCCGGTGTAGTCCGCGAACGAAACGTCATGGTTCCCATGCGTGACGGCGTGGGCCTCGCGTGCGACGTTGTCCGCCCCGACGCTCCGGGCAGGTACCCGGTGCTGGTAACCCGCGGACCCTACGGCAAGGACGGATACGTCGGCAACCCTGACCATTCCATGTGGTACTTCTCCAGCCGGGGCTACGTGGTGGTAAGCCAGGACTGCCGCGCCCGCTTCGAGTCGGAAGGGGAAAACTACAATCCACTGTTCCAGGAAGTCCAGGACGGCTACGATACGGTGGAATGGGCTGCGCGCCAGCCATGGTCCAACGGACGGGTAGGCACCACCGGGCAGTCCTACCTCGGCGCGACCCAGTACACTCTGGCCACGAACAGCCCGCTTCCTCCACACCTGCAGACGATGGCCCCGGTTTCGGCCTCTTCCGACTTCCACCAGAGCTGGGTCTACCACACGGGTGGAGCGATGGAATGGGGCTGGATGGTGCCCTACGCTATCCACAAGGGACGCAACACACTGGAGAGGCTGGGCCGCACCGACCTGCTGGAGAAAGTCGATGAGTACCTGCTGCCAGCGGACAACTTCGCCCAACCGTTGACCGACGAATGGTTCCGCCATCTGCCACTGAGCGACTGGGTCGGTCTGCTGAAGGAAACGGCTCCCTACTTCCAGGAGTACCTGGACAACGAGCAGGACGGCCCATACTGGTGGGGCATCAACCTGAATCGGCACCTGTCGGGCATAACCATTCCGATGTTCCACGTTAGTTCCTGGTACGACATCTTCCTGGAAGGTGCGCTGAACGCATATAGCGGCATCCGTGAAAAGGGCGGCAGCCAACTCGCGCGGGACAATCAGAAGCTGCTGGTGGGCCCCTGGGCGCACATCCGCCCCTATACCGGGCCGACATCCGGCGATACCGGGGACATAGACTTCGGAGAAGATGCCCGGATTGAACTGCACGAATACCTGTTGCGCTGGTTCGACTGGTGGCTGAAAGACCAAGACACAGGCATCATGGACGACCCGCCGGTCTACCTGTTCGTAATGGGCGAAAACCGCTGGCGCTACGAAAACGAATGGCCGCTGGCACGCACCCATTACACCCGCTACTACCTGCACTCAGATGGTCCGGCCAACACCCGCCACGGCTCCGGGACTCTCTCCACCGTGCCTCCCGGTGAAGAGTCCGCAGACTCTTACATATACGACCCCCATGACCCGGTCCCGACGCGACGGGGCAACACACTGATCATTCCCCACGGCGTCGCGGACCAGCGCGAAGTGGAGGACCGCCAGGACGTGCTGGTCTACACCTCTGAGCCACTAGACCGGGACATGGAGATTACCGGCCCAATCAGCGTCCGCCTGTTCGCTGCGTCCAGTGCGGTGGACACTGATTTCACGGCCAAACTGGTGGACGTCAGGCCGGACGGTTACGCCCATAACCTGCAGGACGGAATAGTCCGCGCCCGTTACAGGACATCTGAGTCGCAACCATCACCCATCACTTCGGGCCGGGTCCACGATTACACCATTGACCTTTGGGCTACCAGCCATGTTGTTCGAGCCGGTCACCGGCTAAGGGTGGAGATCTCCAGCAGCAACTTCCCCCGCTTCGACCGCAACCCCAATACCGGGGCGCCCATCGGCCAGGACTCGCGCCTCGAGACTGCCCGGCAGGAAGTCCACCACTCGGCGGCACACCCTTCCCACATCCTTCTGCCGGTGATACCCAGGTAGCCCGCTGCCGCGAACAGTCCCCGGCGGGCCGGGAACACAGCCACCAGCGAGCAATACATCCGGAACAGGAGGTATAGACCAACATGCCCGCAATCGACCGCGTTCTGACCGATGATCAGATGACGCTGCTCACCGCAGTCGTGGACCGCATCATCCCGCAGAGCGAGGATATGCCCAGTGCGTCCGAAACAGGGTCAACGGACTTCATCGAGGGTGTTCTGGTCGCCCAGACACCGCTGCGGAGGCTATTCATCGAAGGGCTGGCCCAGATTGAGATAGCGGCCTCCCGGACCGGCGACGGGGGTTTCGGGACTCTCTCCGGAGAAGCCCAGAACCTAGCCCTGCGGGAAGTTGAATCCTCCAACGCAGGTTTCTTCGACGAGTTAGTGCGCCAGACCTACAACGGCTACTACACCAATCCGGATGTATTCCGGAAGCTGGGCATTCCGGAGAGTTCCGACCCCGGCTCGGGGAGGCAACCTGAATTGCTCGACGTTTCCCTGCTGGAGAAACAGCGGCAACGTTCGCCCTTCTGGAGACCGATTTAGCGACAGGCAACGACATGCCATGAACCGAGGTCCGCACTCCAGGAGACCCCGGCGGCCGCCGCCCGCCCTAAATCGAGGGGGACATCCGATGGTGAGGGCAGACTTCGACCAGCGACTGAACGTCCTGGAACGGGAAATCGGCATGTTGGCCGAAATCGTCGGCCGTGCTGTCCAAAGGGCAGTCGACGCACTCAAGAGCCGGGACCTGGACGCATCGCAACGAGTGGTCCATGAGGACGACTTAATTGCCCAGAAGCGCGTGGAGATTGAGGACAGGTTCGTTGATCTGATCGCCACTCAGTAGCCCATGGGCGTAGACCTTCGCGTCATTATTTCCCTCCTGCACATAGTCAACGAACTGGAGCGCATCGCGGACCGGGCGACGAACATCGCCGAACGGGTCATATTCCTGGTCACGGGCAGGATGGTGGAAGGCAAGGCCTGGACTTTCTAACCTGCTCTCCGTCGCTCTGGTTCATCCCGTCTCCCCACCAGCGAGAGGCCCGGTAGGTCGCTCCGCCGTACGTCTCAGACGCTGAACGCCAGTTGCAACTGGCGCTGCGGCTGGGACATCTTCTTGGTGGGTTCCATAGTGGGCAGTCCCCAACTGGCGCGGGCATCATCCACGATCTTCATCACCTGGGCCGTGTACTCCTGGGGAGCGTAGGTCTTCCGATACAACTTCGCGTATGCCGGGGAGAGGTGGGGGTAAGCCTCCCGCAACATGGGCATGAACCACTCCTTTGAACCCGGCTTCAGGAACAGCACATTAGCCCCTATGAATTGGGCCTTGTGCTGCGCCGCTGCAGCGGCCACCTCGTGGATGCTCTCGGAACTGTCGGAGATACCCGGAATCAAGGGGGCCATCATCACCCCGGCTGGGACTCCATGCTCCACCAGGAATTGCATCGCCTCCATGCGGGCCACCGGGCTGGGAGTCCCAGGCTCGGTTGTCTTCCACACCTTCTCGTCAACACTTCCGATGCTGAAGTTGACCCGGACGTCGGCCACACGGCGCAGTTCCCGGAGCGCATCCACGTCTCTCTTCACGAGCACACCCTTGGTCGTGATGGATGCGGGGTTCTCAAGATCGCACAGCACATCAATGATGCTTCGAGTCAAGCGGTACTCGGCCTCGGCAGGCTCGTAAGGGTCGGATGCGGTGCCGATGGCTATGCCTTCTCCTCTCCAGCTTGGCCGCTTCAACTCCTTTCGCAGCACCTCAGGGGCGTTGACCTTGGCGAACACCCGCTGCTCGAACTCCCTGCCGGCGTCCAGACCCCAGAACTCATGGGTTGGCCGAGCGTAGCAATAACGGCAAGCATGGCGGCATCCCCGGTAGGGGTTGAGCGTCCAGCGGAAGGGAAAGTTTGGGATGTCCAGCTTGTTGAGCAATGACTTGCATTGGATTTCCTGTACATCTGCGCCTGCCATCTCGCGCCTCCTTGGACGTGGCCTGTTGGACCGTATGTTCTAATGATAGACGCGAGCTGAGGGTACTATCAATGGGCAAGTGTCAGTAGTGTGACAATTTTCCAACGGTATTTGGGGCAGTTACTCGCCTGGTGTTCCGGCATCAGTGGCATCGGGACACGGAGGCAGCCGAGAGGGGAACCACTGTGGTTCTACAAGCCCGGTTGGCTTTCGAACTTCGGGGGACACCGGGCACCATATTGCCGGGGGGAGTCTGGTCGAGGGACGAGCGGCGGTGTGGAGTACAGAGGTCCCGGAAGTGGAAGGGTTTAGAGAAGCAGGGAGTTAGCGGTAGAGAGGCTTGAAGAAGCTGTGCAGGTAGTTGCGCTGGTGTGCCCAGGAGTGGGCACGCTTGACCACCACATCAGGGATCACCTCGGCCCGGCGGTGGGTTATGCGCATAGTTTCGTACCGGCTGAGTTCCGGTGGCGCGTCAGCGGTGAAAATGACCTCGCACTCCTGGGCTTCCAGGAAGGTCTTCAGTCCGGTATATCCCTTGGGGCGCGTGTTGGGCGTCTGGTATATGTACAGCTCGGTGCAGCCAAGCAGTTCCTCAACGTGGTCCACACCAGTGCCGCGTCCACCGCCCTGCCGTCGTTGCCGCCGGTTTACCCCGAATCTTTCCAGGCTCATGTTTTCCGGCCTGCTCTTGATCCCCGCCCAGTCTGTCTCAGTGACCCTGGGCTACATCCAAGAGAACGACCCAGGACTCGACCGACCTAGCGAGGCCGTGTTCCCCTCACAGGTAGGAGGGTTTTGTCCGATTGTAGCAGAGGGGCATTATTCGGACAAATGACGCTCGTAGTGCGTCTGGTTTCCCATCATGTGGATGATATAATCTGCCGGTTGCCAGCAACGGCAGCAGTCCGTCCGGAATGCACATACCTGCCCGGTCACGGCAGGGTCAGCAACACACACAAGCATCTATGGACCGAGTACTCCGAGAGTTGCTGGAAGCGATCGTCCTCGCGGTGATCATCTTCCTGCTGATCCATTCCAGCGTCCGCAACTTCAAGGTGGAAGGTTCCAGCATGGACCCGACGCTGGAATCAGGCCAACACCTTATCGTCAACAAGCTTGTGTATTTCCAGTTGGATATGGACCGTCTCTCCCGCATCATACCGTTCTGGCAATCCACGGCTACTGACGCACGATACGCTATCCATCCGCCCGAGCGCGGAGACGTGATCGTCTTCCACTTCCCCAGGGACACCAGCAAGGACTTCGTAAAGCGGGTGGTAGGGCTGCCAGGCGAAGAGGTGGAAATCCGCCAAGGAGAAGTCTACATCGGCGGCCAACTCCTGCAAGAACCGTACCTCAGCCATATCGACACTTCCCGTACCAGCCCCACCACTCTTGGTGAAAAGGAATACTTCGTCCTCGGCGACAACCGGCGCACCAGCAACGACTCCCGGGTCTGGGGCCCGGTGCATGAGTCCCACGTGCTGGGCAAGGTATGGCTGGTCTACTGGCCCTTCTCGGATGCGCGGCTGGTCAGCAACATCGGAGAGCTTGTTCCACCCATACCTCGCTAACAGACCCAGAATCCCGACTGTGTGCCGTCTGGTTATCCCGGTCTACGCCTGCTGGTTGGCCGGGCCAATCAGCACATCATCACCCTCTACACGGACCTGGTAGGTCTTCAGGTTCTCGTCCGCAGGCGGGGTCAGCACCTCTCCAGTGGTCACGTTGAAAGCCGCCCCGTGCAGTGGGCATTCGACTTCCTCACCGCTCAGGTCGCCTTCCGACAGGCTGGCCAATGCGTGGGTGCAGGTATCATCGCAAGCAAAAATCGTCCCATCGACGTTGACCAACAACACAGGCTCCGCGCCTACTTCGACTGCTTTCATGTCCCCAGGCCCCAACTCTCCCACGTCGGCAACCTTCACAAAGCCCTCTTCAGCCATAATCTCCTCCTTACACACTTGCGGTCAGGGACCCGAACGTGTCCCTGAGACCCTGGCCCCAAAATCAAACGGGGTACATTATATGGCACGCTTCCCGGCGATGAAAAGCGGACGTCTACCTGCCGCACGCGGCAGGGTAGTGTTGCAAATTAGGTGGTCTCATCCTAGGGTCGCCTGCCGGAGCTACGCTACTGACACTTGCCCCTTGTATCTTGCCTGGAGTTGGGTAAACATTCAATTGAGGGTGTCCGGATGCGAGATCCAATCCGCCGACCGGGAGACGGACCCCATGCGTGCGGGCCAGTCCCGTACCGGTCATGGGGCGGTGGTCTCGCTGCCCGGGAATGTTCCACTCCAGATGAACTGTCCCGCACTCTCATTCTAACCCGGCCAATGCGACGGAATTCGCAAAAGTGAGCGGAAATGAGCGGATTTGAGCGGAAAAATGAAATTTTCCTGCTCCAGTCCTCTTCAGCGGTGAGCGGGAATGTCCGGAAATGACCGCATTTGACCGGAAAAGCGAAATTTTTCCTGGAAGCCCTCCGGTCCACCGCACATCCTCACACGGAACGCTGCACACGTTGCAGGCCCCGGTGGACACTGCAAAAGTGGGACGCCTATAATGGATGTTGGCGGTCTAGCGGACTGTGGTTGTCCCGGCAAGCGTCCACCATGCCGGGGGAATGACCGGTCCACCCACAGACCAGCCACCGCGGAGAGGTGCCGGAGTGGACGAACGGGCGCGACTGGAAATCGCGTAGGGGCCTTGCTTCTCGCGGGTTCGAATCCCGCCCTCTCCGCCACTTTCATGCCCTGTAACGTCCAATAAGGTCTCACAAATGTCGTGTGCGCACGCCTGAATGTTGAGACTGCGGCCTGAGCTCGTCCAGTAGCGTGCTGTAAAATACCACGACGTCTCGCTCTTTGTGTGGGAATATATGTGGGAACGGAGAGGACGTACATGGGCAACCTCACCGCACTTACGGCGAAATCCCTCAGCAGACCCGGCAGGCATTGCGACGGAGCGGCCTCTATCTCTACATCTCACGCTCAGGCGCCAAGTCCTGGGTGCAACGGATCGTAGTTGACGGACGATGCGGACATAAGCTTGGGCCCTTACCTTAGTGTCAGCCTGGCCAACGCCCATTCCCTCGCACACGATAACCGCACCGCCGTTGCCGAGGGACGCGAACCGGTCCTGGAGAAGCGGGTGGCGAGGGAAGCTGCCCAAGGTGAAGAACCACCATCTGGCCCTGCCTTACGCTGAGGTGCTTGCGGCCCTGGAGCAGGTACTGGAGTCCACCGCCGACCCTGTGACCAAGTTGTCCTTTTGGTTGAATAGAGTCTTTTGATCCGCCTATTCTAGCAGTTAGACAGGGTTGAAGTGATGGATAATTAGGTGAATAGGAAGGGCCAAAGAAGGAAGTGCGGGGAGGGGGAGATGGAAAATAAGTACCGGGTGCAACTGACGCAGGAGGAGCAACAGGAACTAAAGGGGTTGGTGTCCAAAGGGCAGGCATCGGCTTACCGGCAGACCCATGCCCGGATTCTGCTGTTAAGCGATGAGAACCAGGCGGAAGAGCCGATGAAGGACGGGGAGATAGCCCGGTCTCTGAAGGTGGGGCGGGCGACGGTGGAGCGGGTGCGCCGCCGCTGTGTGGAGGAGGGTCTGGAACGGGCTTTGGGACGCCGGGAGCAACTCAATCGCCGTCGGAAGAAGCTGGACGGTCAGGGGGAAGCTCGCCTGATTGCGCTGGCCTGCGGAGAACCGCCGGAAGGCCGGGCAGGTTGGACGCTGAAGCTGTTGGCGGACCGGCTGGTTGAGTGCGAGATAATAGAGAGCATCAGCACTGAAACGGTGCGCCAGACGCTGAAAAAACCAACTCAAGCCCTGGCTGAAGGAGTGCTGGTGCATTCCGCCCCAGGGCAGCGCCGAGTTTGTCTGCGCCATGGAAGACGTACTGGAGGTCTATCATCGCCAGTATGGAGACAAGGATGTGCTGGTGTGCTTGGACGAGACCAGCAAGCAGCAGGTGAAAGAGACCCGTCAGGCCCGTCCATCGCGGCCTGGGGCGGCCAGGAGTTACGATTACGAATACCAGCGCAACGGGGTGAGCAACCTGTTTGGTGCCGTTCGGTATCAGGGTGTATGCCCAATCCGCAAATACCGCCAAACCTTACAAGCAAACGGAACCACCTGTTTATGGTGTTTGCGCCCCTGGAAGGGTGGCGAAGGGTGGCAGTGACGGACCGGCGTGCCAAAGCCGATTGGGCCCGGGTGGTGCGGAAACTGGTGGATGAGGACTACCTGGACAAGGACCGTATCGTCCTAGTGATGAGGTGACGTGGTGGTTGTTGGGAGAGATGAGGTGGCGGAAGTAGCCCGGTGGGCCGATAGCATAGAACGAGTACATGAGTGCATCGCCGGCCGGTTCCGGCGGCCGGAGCCGCGCCGCCGGGCTCTGGCATATCTGCGAGGACTACTCAGCCCGGTGGAGCGTAAGAACGCTGGCAACTGGCGGAGCAGGCGGGCGACGCCACTCCCGATGGGGTGCAGCGCCTGCTGTACAACTACCGGTGGGACGCGGACCAGGTACGCGATGACCTCAGGGACTACATGATGGAGCATCTGGGCGACGCCGAAGGGGTAGTGGTGGTTGACGAGACGGGGTTCCTCAAGAAGGAGGAGAAATCCGCTGGGGTGCAGCGTCAGTACAGTGGCACGGCGGGCCGGATCGAAAACTGTCAGATTGGCGTGTTCCTGGCCTATGCCTCAGCTAAAGGCAGGACGCTGCTGGACCGGGAGTTGTATCTGCCCCAGGTATGGGCGGACGACCGGGAGCGGTGGCGGGAGGCCGGTGTACCGGAGGATGCGGTATTCTGGACCAAGCCGCAACTGGCCCAACTGATGCTGGGGCGTGCGCTGGAATCGGGTGTTCCCTTCGCTTGGTTTACCGGGGACGAGGTCTACGGCAGCGACCGCAAGTTGCGGTTGTGGTGGAACATGAGGAGATTCCTCATGTCATGGCCATAAAGAGCAACGAGAAGCTGTGGGCCTGGACAGGTGAGGGACCACTACAGGTGAGGGCGGACCGGTTGGCGTCTCAGGTTGACGAAACCAACTGGGTCAGATGCAGTGCCGGGAATGGCGCCAAGGGCCCCGGGTCTACGACTGGGCCGCCGTGGATATTCGCCCCCTGAGAGAGCCTGGCAAGGGCCACTGGCTGCTGGCGCGGCGCAGCGTGGCCAAACTTGAGGAGTTGTCCTGCTATGTGTGCTTCGGCCCGGCGGGCACCAGCCTGGAGGAACTGGCAAGAGTGGCCGGGACCCGGTGGGCCATAGAGGAATGCTTCGAGGACGCCAAGGGAGAGGTGGGACTGGACCAGTACGAGTTGCGGCGGTGGGACGGCTAGTACCGGCACATCACCCTGGCCATGCTGGCCCAGGCCTGTCTGACGGTAATCAGGCATCATGCGTTGGGACAGGGGGAAAAGGGGGCCGCTACGGCCCCGGTGAAGAGCTGATTCCCGTGACCGTCCCGGAACTGCGACGGCTGCTGACACGCCTGATATGGACGGAAAGCCAGCCGCCTGATTTCATCCTCCACTTCGAGCCTGACTGGCCACTCCGCTTGATGAGACGGGTGCGGTGGCGGTCTACTGGGCGGTCTACTGGGCTACCTACGTCCGGGTCCTCATCCCCTGGTCCAATGGTGACAGGGACTATTTCCTGGCCGGTGCAGGCGGCTCTACTCCTGGGAGCTGTGTTCCTTGCTATTCAGGTGGCCATGCCCCTCCGGCACCTGGCCTACTCCGGGGACGTGCGCTGGACTGAGGAAGGCTATCTTTTCTCTTGGAGAGTCCTGCTGACGGAGAAAACCGGCCTCGTTCACTACAGGGTGTCCGGTCTGGAAACGGGCGGGGAACGGCTGGTCTACCGGGAAGAGTACCTGACACCGGCCCAGGCTGAGCGCATGGCCTACCAGCCCGACCTCATCCTGGCCACGGCCCATATCATTCGTGAAGACTTTGTTTCTCGAGGACATAGCGGGGTCGAAGTGAGAGCGGACTCTTATGTAACGTACAACGGGAGGCCGGCAGCCCGGTTGGTTGACCCGGATGTGGACCTCGCCGGTGTCAATCCGGGAATCGGTCAAAAACGGTGGATACTGAGTCCACCAGAGTAGAGGTGTCCGGAAGGTATGCAGCATTCAGAACAGCCTGACGCAGATTCTCCGACCGGGAGCACGGCCGATCGACATGCAGACTCCTCAGCCCCGCAAGCGGGGGTGTTCCTTGTACTCAAGGCCCTCGCCACGGTCCTGATTGTCGTCACGAGGGTTATGGCCAAGGCCGACCAACCCAGCCTGGCGGAATCCCTGGCTGCCATTTCGGAAAGTCGATGGTCCTACGGTATCAGCAGCGCGGCGCGGATGACGTCAGGGATCACGCTGGCAGTTGCTGCATGGTTCCTGGTTCGAACATGGATCATCCGGGGGCGCTGGGCTACACCCGTTGTGCCCGGGTTGTTCGTATATCAGGAGTGTTCACCGCTGTTTCAGGAGCCTGCGCCATTGCGCTGGTGGTGTCAACCCTTGGTGCTTCAGCCTCAGATGCCAGCAGGACCCCGGACGCCACAACCGGAGGGATTGCATTAGCCAGGTGGCTGACCGGCAAGGTGGGTTTCAGTGCAGGGGGACTGGCATTGCTGGTTGCTGCGCGATGCCAGTGGAAGGTCGGAGGGGCCTTGAGGTACATTGCGCCCTTATCGGTGATCATCGGACTTGCGATGCAACTCATCTGGGTAGACCCCCTGACCATCCTTCACAGGGTCAGCGGAGTCGCGTTCGTCCTCTGGCTCCTCGCCATAGGCTTCATGCTGACGACAGGACGGGTTGAGCGGCTCTTCATCTCCAGGTTCTTAGCCCCATCCGGCAACTGAGGAGTGTTCGCAGGGCTGACCGTCTTGGGTCTTAGCCCATCAAGGTATGATGCCGACTTCACGCAGCAGTTCCAACGTGCCTCATGAGTCGGTCAGGTTGCCCAGGTCAATGTCGGGAGGCTCCAGCGACGACAGGGGCGGCAGGGTGGCCCCGGCATCTATGCCGTCAACCAACGGGTACTCCTCGGCGGTCTTGGCGAAGTAGGTCTGAGCCGCGTCCGAAAGCAGGTACTCCACGAACCTCTCCGCTCTTTCGTGGTTGTCGGAACCCTTGATGATGCCTGCTCCGGCTACCAGTACCAGCGCCCCCGGGTCTTCGCCGCCCAGGAAGTGGTTGCGTGCCCCAAACGCTTCGCCCTCTTCCTCCAGGAACCGTTGCAGATAATAGTGGTTGACGAACCCCGCATCAACCTCGCCGCGGGCCACGGCAGTGACCAGGGTCGTGTTGTTGGGGTAGGACCGGACACCGTTGGAGTGAATGCCCTGGAGCCAACTCCGCGCTGCCTCTTCGCCCCACTTCAGACGGAACGCCGTGACGAATGCCTGAAATGACGCATTGAGCGGCGCCCATCCGACCCGGTCCCGCCACTCCGGGCCGGTGAAGCCCAGTATCGACTCAGGGAGGTCCATATCAGGATTGATGGCCGATGCGTTGTACACGATGGTGGGGGCACGTCCGGACGTCCCCACCCAGTGGCCGGCGGAGGAACGGAACCCCGGGTCAACCCTTGAGAGCATGTCCTCCGGAAGTTCCGCCAAGATCCCGGCTCCGGACAGGCTGCCCAGGTAACCGGGATCTTGCAAAAACACCACGTCAGCAGGCGTATTCTCCTTCTCCTCCATCAGAGTGCCCGCGATTGCCGGAGTGCCGGCGTACTATACCTGGATGTCTATGCCGCTCTCTTCAGAAAACGCCTCCAGCAACGGACGCACCAGGCTTTGGGAACGCCCGGAATAGATGGTCAGCGCATCATCTCCTCCGCCGCAGGAAAGCAGGCTGGCCATCCCCATTGCCAATAAGGCGGTCAATACCGCTAACCAGGAGCCGCTCACCCGGGGTGTCATATCCATGCCGCTGCTCCCTGACCAGGAAGTTTGGACCATGCTCCAGAGGACGTATCAGATGCCCTCACGAGATCATCGGCAGGCAGGCACACCAAGAGCCAAGATTTTTCGCATGGATAATCCAATGTGCCATGCTCGTCTATGATAATAACAGTATATTCGTGAGGATGATATATATTCCTTGTGCACAGTTAACTCTGGCATATCACCGCTCTTTGATACGGAGGTCCCACAGTCCATTGCAATATAATGTGTTGACACATTACATAAGGTAGTGTATATACACATCATTATAAGTACTGCAGACGCATCATCTGACGTTGTCATGCATACACATACAATTTGGTGCCCCGATTCATCTGTCCAGCGGAGGTAGGATATGTTTCCCCCTAGACTTACAAGGCCCTTCATAGCTTCACTGTTGGTCGTTCTCAGTCTTGCGATGTTGATTGCCGCTGGTTGTGGGCCAGCGGCGCCCGCGCAAGCACCTGCGGCGCAACCCGAAGCGGGCATGAGCCCGGAGGAACTCCGCTCCTTGGTGTCCGAGGCGGTCGTCGAGTCCGCTCCTACTGGCGTCACCACCCAGGAAGTGGAGGTTATGGTTGCCAAGGCAGTCGCGGAGTCCAAGCCTACAGGAGTGACTGCCCAGGAGGTGGAGTCCTCAGTAGCCAAGGCCGTCGCCGAAGCGTTGTCTACTCAGGAGGCAGAGCGGCAAGCGGTGATGCAGGCCGAGCAGAAACCTGAGTCCATCGTCCTTACCGACATAGCCGGACGCACCGTGACCATCGACATGCCGGTCGAGCGCATCATATTGGGCGAAGCCCGCCAGATATACATCGCCGCCGCGCTGCAGCCGGGCAACCCCTTCAACAAGATCGTTGGTTGGCGCAACGACCTTCGTCGCTTCGACGCCGATACCTACAACAAGTACATGGAGATTTTCCCCGAGGTGGCGGACATTCCTGAGTTCGGCAGCCCATACAGCGGGGAGTTCAGCGTAGAAAACGCCATTGCCCTGCAAGCCGACGTGGTGACGCTTAACCTCGGCGGGCTGGAGAGGGCGAAAGAGGCGGGCATGATCGACCAACTGGCCGCGGTCGGAATCCCAGTCGTCGTAATCGACTACCGCCAGTTTCCGCTGGAGAACACCGTCCCCAGCACCATATTGCTTGGCCGGCTGTTCGATCAGGAAGAGCGCGCTCAGGAGATCGTGGACTTCTACCTCCAGCAGGTCAACAAGGTTTATTCCCGCATCGAAGGAATCGAGAAAGACAAGCCGACGGTCCTTGTGGATACGGCAGCGGGAATCCAGGGCGCGGAAAACTGCTGCCGGACCTACGGCAGGGCGAACCTGGGCTTGATGGTGGAACGGGCAGGGGGCATCAACATCGGCTCGGAATTGGTGCCGGGCTGGTCCGGCACCCTGAACCCGGAGCAGATATTCGTGGCCGACCCCGACGTCATCATCGCCACCGGTTCCAACTGGTTCACCTACAACCCGGAAGGCGACTTCGTCAGTCTCGGTTATTTCACCGACCCGGCGGATGCGAGAATGCGCCTTCAGACCCTTGGGCAGAAGCGTCCGGGATGGACCGAGTTGACAGCCCTGAACCAGGGTAGACACCATGTGGTGTGGCACCAGTTCTATAACTCGCCCTACAACTTCGTGGTGCTCCAGCAGTTCGCCAAGTGGTTCTACCCCGAGGAGTTCGCGGACATGGACCCGGTGGCCAACTTTGCCGAGTTCCATGACCGGTTCCTTCCCATCAGCTACAGCGGCGCATTCTTCGTGTCCGCAGTCGAGTAGGCCGATTATCCTTGCCTCCCCAAAGGGGCGGGACGCCCGATTTCCGCCGCAACTCCTCCGCGGCGGTGCGGGCGTCCCGCTGAAACAATATCCTCGAGAACGCTGCCCCATACTCAGTGCAGGACCTGATCGAGCATATGGGATCAGTCCCTCGATTGAAGGGCGATACATCTGAAGGGCGATACATCCAGGGTGTGATATGGCTATAGAGCAAGGAACGTTGCAACCAACCGGCGAGCTGACCGCAACCAAGGGCCGGCGAATCTACCGGCAGATAACAGGACGCAAGTACCTCGTCATGGTTTGCCTTGCGGCCACCCTCTGCGGCACCCTGATCCTCGATATATCCCTGGGACCGGCCCGCCTGGGTCTTTGGGAAGTCGCCTCCACCATCCTGATGCCCGGTTCCGCAGAGGTGACCACTCGGGTCATCGTTTGGGACATCAGGATGCCCATAGCCCTCATGGCAGTGGTGGTCGGGGCGGCCCTGTCCATTGCCGGGGCCGAGATGCAGACCATTCTCAGCAATCCGTTGGCCAGCCCATTCACCCTGGGAATATCCGCCGCGGCGGGGTTCGGCGCCGCCCTGGCGCTGGTGATGGGCCTCAGCATCATCCCGTTCGCCGGAATCTTCCTGGTCTCGGCAAACGCCTTCGTCTTTGCCATGATTGCCTCGATGACCATCTTCGTGTTGAGCGGCCTGCGCGGAGTGACCATCGAGACGATGGTGCTGCTGGGAATCGCCCTGGTATTCCTGTTCAGCTCCCTGCTGGCTTTATTGCAGTACATTGCCTCGGAACAGGCCCTGCAGCAGGTGGTCTTCTGGACCCTGGGCAGCCTGGTAAAGGCCACGTGGCCCAAGATCGGCATCGCAGTCGTCGTGCTGATGGTCACTATTCCCCTGTTCGTCAAGCACGTCTGGGCCCTCACTGCCCTGCGGTTGGGAGATGACAAGGCACATAGCCTGGGAATCAACGTGCGGAAGCTCAGGCTGCAGGTGCTCATATCCGTATCAGTGCTGGCCGCCGCTGCCGTGGCATTCGTAGGCACCATAGGGTTCGTCGGACTGGTGGGCCCCCACGTCGCCAGGATGCTGGTGGGAGAAGACCAGCGTTTCTTCCTGCCCATGTCGGCTATGACCGGCGCAATCCTGCTCTCGGCGGCCTCCATCGTCAGCAAGATGATCACCCCTGGGGCCATCTTCCCCATCGGGATCATCACGTCGCTGGTGGGGGTGCCCTTCTTCCTCAGTTTGATCCTCGCCAAGCGGAGGCAACTCTGGTAATGAAGTTGTCCATCGAGAGACTGATCCTGCCCGCCACTCCCCGGCCGGCACGGTGGCATGGGCCGACGTTCTCAGTCGAGAACGTCCGATTCAGCTACGGCTCCACCCCGGTTCTCAAAGGCATAACCATCGAGGGCATCGCACCGGGCAAGATCACCGCGACCATTGGACCCAACGCGGCCGGGAAGACCACGTTCTTCAAGTGCATCGCTGGCCTGCTGAAACCCGAAGGAATGATCCGGTTGGACGGAACGGACATCCGGGACTACAGCCGGGAGGAGATCACCCAGCGGGTGAGCTACCTGCCCCAGGAAAGCCCGGTCAACGCGGTGCTCACTGTGTTTGAGGCGGTGTTGCTGGCCAGAAAGCACACCCTGTCCTGGCGGGTCAGCGACGAGGACCTGCGCTCCGTTACCCAAGTCCTTGAAGACCTGGACATCGAAGACCTGTCAATCCGGTTCCTTAACGAACTCAGCGGCGGGCAGAAGCAGATGGTCTCCATTGCCCAGTCGCTGGTGCGGGACCCTGATGTCCTGTTGATGGATGAACCCACCAGCAGCCTGGACCTGCAGCGCCAGTTGGAAGTCCTGGATCTGATCGCCCATGTCACGTCTGAGCGGGGAATCGTCACGCTGATCTCACTGCACGACCTGAACCTTGCAGCCCGGTACGCTGCCCAGTTCGTCGTAATGGATCACGGTGCGGTCTATGCATCGGGAGACGCTGACGCGGTCCTGACACCCCAGATGCTCCGGGACGTTTATGGAGTCAACGCCACGGTGGTGACAAACCCTGACAGCATCCTCCAGATAACCCCCATCGGCTCCATCAGGAGCAAGAAATCCCGGGTAGCCGCCGTGCCCTGACCAGGGCAGGCGCCTACCCCACACTGGACTCGAACTACCATATATCGAACTCTTCATCCTCGACTGAGGGGTTCTCCACCCGACTGTCGCAGACCACACCGCTCCCTATGCAGTGAACTCTACTACGTACCAGTACCCAGATGGAGACAGACCGCCCGCACTGTCAGTCGACTCGATCATGTGACTGTCGGATGGACCATCCATCATGTATTGTGCGGGATAATGACAGTCCATCAACGAGGGCAGCACAGCTTTCGGCAGTTGACAGCCATTAGTCAGCCGCCCGCATGGTCAATGTGATACCTCCTAACTGCATTTGAGTACCCAGATTCTCATAGATACCATATCCAGACCGCCGAGGATGTTTCTTTCGGTGACCGCGAAGGTCGTATGCTGTCAACTAACACCGTAGGCGCTAGGATATACCCGGGCAGATAGGTGAAGTCACAAACACTATCCTGTGTCGCTCTGCCAAGGGATGTTGATGAAGATATACTTTGCTGGCTCGATTCGTGGAGGCCGTGAAGACTGGGCGGTTTACCAGGAACTCATTGAGAACTTGGGTAGGTTCGGACAGGTCCTGACTGAACACGTAGGGGACCCAGACCTGCCAGATTATGGGGAGAATGTGCTGCCTGACGAGGAAATCTTCCAGCGGGACATGGCCTGGCTGCAGGAAGCGGATTCTATCGTCGCGGAGGTAAGCACCCCATCGCTGGGAGTGGGTTTTGAGATTGGCCGGGCCGAACTTCTGGGGAAACCGATCCTTTGCCTGTACAGGCAAAAGGAGGGCCGACGATTGTCGGCAATGATCACCGGGAACCCCAAGCTGCAGGTCCGGGTCTACGAAAGCATGGAGGAAGCCGTTGCCCTGGTTGAGGAATTCCTGGACCGCAAGATGTAGTGCGGTCGTGCAGCTCTTTTGGTTGAAACGAAACCACCGACACTTAGCGATGAGTGGCACGTGTCTACTCATACGACCGGCGAGTGTCGCTGGCTACGTGAGGCTTGGGCACGTAGCTGATGAGCAACACCACTCCTGAACAACTTGAAAGATCTGACTTTGATCACCTGCTCCGACTGGCGGGGGGTGAGCTGTGCAGAATGCGGCCGTCCCCGACGCCCATGCCGCCCGTGGCGTGGCGATGCCGGAGTTCCCCTGAGGTCTGGGCACGCCACGGCGACTACCTACTCTATGTGGAGGCCAAGGCAGCAGTCGTGATAGAGGCAAAGTCCGAGGGCCATACCGTCACTGGAGTGGAGGCCCAGCCGGGGGAATATCGCACGGGGTTTCCGGAGAATCTGCCCACCCACGTCCAGTCCCCTGTCGTTCCTGTACGAGAGTGCCGGGATAGAGAACCAGTTCACCAAGGCGCTTGACCCACAGCCTCACCGCCGCTACGTCTCTTCCTTTCATACCCTTGGGACGCTAGCTGATTGGCTGGGAGAGGAGGATTGAATCTGCCGAGACTCCGCCCGGTGCAGTGGAACTGGTGGCCGGGTTAAAGGGCGAGCTTCACCGGCGAACATCGGCGATGGCTAGGGGACATCAAACACCACATCGCGGGCCATTTTCAGCGCGACATGGAGGTCTTCCAGTGCGTCCCCCTCATCCAGCAGGACCGCCTGGGTGCGGTCCCTTGATTTGACCGGCGATGGGCGGCAACCGCCGTTTGATGAACTGGACCTGGGGCTGGTGGGGTAGTCGCCGGTCAGTCCCAATCTAAGCCTTGATGTCAGCATCGGGGCGGCGGACCGCTGAGGAAAATTCCAGTTTTCCGGTCAAAACCGGACAATTCCGGACATTTTCCCCCGATGGTATTTCCACTCCCCATTTTCCACGAAGACCGACAGGGCCGTAGCAAGCTCTCCCCACTCCCAGGCACTGGTCGCGCTACGGACTGCCGGAAAATTACGATTATCCGGTCAAATCCGGACATTTCCGGACATTCTCCCCATCTCCGGGTTTAGGTCCGGCGGGCATGAGTGCCACACGCCACCGGAGTCCGCATCGCTCCAACCGTCTCCCATGTGGATATGATAAGGCACGGGGTCCGGGCCTGGAAAGAGGCAAGTGTCAGTAAACAGTGGTCTCCATGCCCCTGTTGGGGCGGGTCCCCGATAATGACAGAAGACTCAGAGGACAAACCGAGGAGATACACCGTCATAATTGACAAAGGTCCCACCCCGTCACGGCGCCAATGCCCTGCACCTGCCGGGGTGTCTGCCGATGGCTGAACCAACTTAGGAAGTCGTATATCTCATACAAGAAGCCATAATCTTCCACGTTGAAGCAGGCGTCCGGGTATTCTCCGTAGCCTTGCACGATTGCAGTGGCCTGTACTACCCGAGACAGCAGGAGTCGATGAACTTGGAGCGCGCTGAGCGGGACGGTCGCCCGAGAAATAAGTGTGGCTGATGGATGCCCAGGCAAGATGGCAGGCTTTCCCTGGATCTAACCGACTTAGCCGGGCAGCCGTTCAGTCCCGACGTGTGTTGTAGTGGCGACACCGGCAGGGTTGTAGTACGCCTCCACCGGCCGCCGCACCAGCGGCGTTAACAAAACCACCGGCAGCATCAAAAGCAGACCTGCCCCGGCATTGATGCCTATGGCCAACGATATGCTGAATGCCTGGGCGATGGCCCCGATTTCCACGCCGCCGATCAAGTGGCCCAGGCCGTTGACCAATCCCTGGGAACCCATTATCCGACCCCGCATCTCTGCCGGTGACGAAAGCAACAGGATCGTGCTCTGCATCGTGCTGAATCCCGACTGGCCAACACCGGCGCTGAAGAGCAACAGGAAGGAAATCAGGAACCAGGGCGACCACGCCACCGATGCCACGCCCACGGCCACGATCATCGCGCCTATTACGAAGTAACGTCCGTGAAAGGTGTAGTTCCGGCGCGTGGCGATGATTATCGCTCCCATGAGCGTGCCGATCCCTTCCGCTGAGCCTATCACGCCCCCCAGCGCGGGTCCCACTTTCAACACGTCGGTGGCGAGAACCGGTATGAAGTATTGCAACGGCAGCACCATGCCGTTCATCACCAGTGATATGGAAAGCACCCCCAGCACGAACTTGTTGGAGAATGAATGTCCGATGCCCGACTTGATTCCCTGCCAGAACACCCTGTCCCTGCCCACCACCGAGGCGGACTTCGGCAGTCGCATCCTGAACATCAGGCAGGCTGCGATCAGGTCCAGAGCGACCAGTAATATGTATGCGCCAGTAAATCCGTAGAA
Source organism: uncultured Dehalococcoidia bacterium (assembly GCA_951812625.1). Lineage (GTDB taxonomy): Bacteria > Chloroflexota > Dehalococcoidia > Lucifugimonadales > UBA3495 > CATOSP01. The sequence continues at coordinate 21,097 of CATOSP010000001.1, forward strand.
GGCGATCACCAGCCCGCCGGTCAACGGGCCCAGAATCTTGCCCCCATTGTTAGTCATGGTCTCCAGAGACATGGCGTGGGCGATCCGGGCTTCCCCTGCCAGGTCGAAGAGCGCCGCCCGCCTGGTGGGGTCATCCAACACCTTGGCTGTGCCCTGCAAAAGAATGGCAAGGAAAACGAACCAGGGGTGAATGAGGTCCAGTATCAAGAGGGTCAGCAGCCCCGATGCGACAAGCAAATAGAAAGTGTGGATACCGGTCAGAATGCGCCACCGGTCCAGCCGGTCGGCCAGCATTCCGGCCACCAGGGACAGAGGCGGGCGCGGACCATTCAAGCAGACGGAAATCAGTCCGACTTGAAAGGCCGATTCGGTCAGTTGGAAGATCAGGTATCCCAGAACCAGCAGTTCCATGCGGCGGGAGATTTCATGGACCCACCGTGCCGCCCACATCAGGCGGAAGTCGGGGTCCTGCAGAACGGCCAAGACAGGGATGTTGGAAAGTGGAGGCAAAGGGTTTCCCTCGTTGAATACCGTCCAACGCCACCAACTACGGGTGCTGTTTCCCTATGCCCACCGCGCCGGGGCGCCCACTTCAGCAGCCTGGTTCAGGCCGCAAACATACGCCGCAAGGCTTCAGGGAGTCAACACAAGGAGAAGGCAACTCGGAAACCGCAGGGGAGCTTTGGGAGATACGCCCTGACCCTTGAGTCGGGGGCTCGAATGAGGCATAGACAGCGTTCCGTCTCAGGTAGTCTGGTTTAGACACCCTGCTCCTTTGAGATCATTCACAATGCCGGGCAATTTGCTCAGCGGACTCCCGCGCCATGGCAGCGATGCGGTCTCTGATTATGAATGGAATGCGTCAGGAACTTGATAACCAGTGACTGTTAGATTAAGGTACAAATATACTGTTTTTATAGTATCATCGTATCAAGGTGAAAGTTCGTGCAGCACGACCATAAGCAGGAATTGACTGACCGCTTCCTGGAACTGGCGGAGTATCTGAACCACCGCTGGCACATTCGAAGCATCGACCAGTGGGAAGGTCTGGACATGACTATTCCCCAGATAAAGACGTTGGCCCTGCTGGAACTCAACGGACAATTGCGAATGGGCAACATCGCCAATTATCTGGGAAGGGCGCTGTCCGCCACTACGACCCTCGTCGACCGTCTGGTAGAAAAGGGCCTGGTGGACCGCGTCTCGGATCCCAGCGACCGGAGAGTGGTCGTTTGCGAATTGACCGACCTCGGCCGGGACGTCGCGCCACGGTTCTGGCGCATTGGACGCGAACGGATAGATGTGGTCGTGGAACATTTGGAAGACGGCGAACTGGAAACTGTAGTAGAAGGTCTGGAGTTGGTCTACGAGGCGGAGAGAAGGTGCCAGGAATCTCTCAACCCAATGCAACCCAAAGAAGCCAAGCGGCATCTCGCCGCAGACTGACCCAGGCGTGGGCCGTGTAATGCCGCTACCTGGTCTTCACGCTCATTGTTCATCCCACAGCTACTGAGTCTCGACCTCTTCCTCCATGGCTGTCGAGCTGATCGAGGACATTGCATCTGGCGCACATCCTGAGGATAACCCTTCTGTCCTCAATCAGCCGATGGACCAGTCGGACCGGCCCGGTGCACGGATGTAAGTGAGGCGCACCCGGACAATCCTCACTGGGTAGAGCTATTTACCGGCTGCTCACTGCGACATGCACGAAAAACATCGCCGGAGCTCCCTCGTCCGTGTTTTCGTCCGGGGCTCTACCCAAGTTGTTCTGCCCACTTCGAGAGCGGGGCTATACACCGGTTTCTCCGGGCGTAACCCCGCTAAGACCGGGAAAGGCAGACCCTATCTTCGCGCTATCGCAGGCCAGTTATCGTGATATGGGCCATGTAGGAATTGGCCGTTGCCCCATGCCAGTGGTTCTCGCCCGGCAGAATCTGGACCACGTCGCCAACGCCGACCTCCAGCACCTGCTCCTCGTTGGCCACTATGCCGTTGCCCAGGGTAATGACCAATATCTGGTCGGTGGTGTGGGTATGCCACCCAGTGGTGGCTCCCTTCTCGAAGTTGACCACGCTACTGCTGAAGTGCTCGCTGCTCCCCTCGGGCAAGAGCGGCTGGCGGGTGCGGTGGACTTCACCGCCGGTCCAACCTTCGATGGGAGTGGCGGGTCCCAAGGGTACGTGTTCAATGGCCGAGATTCGCAGCAACTTCATGACTACCTCCATCATCCAGAGCAGGTTGGGCCAATTTCGCCGGACCGAATGCGGTATGGCGACTCTAGTGCACAACGATAATACACTCAGCCTGATTTGGGAATAGGCCAAACCTGCCGGGAACCGTGTTGAAGAGGAATTCCCCGGAACGGCGTTGGTCCGCAGATTAGCGCAATCTGGTGGCGCGAGGATGGGTGGCCGCCGCCACTTCGTCCGGGGTGAGACCGGCAAACCGCTGCGGACGGTAGGGACCCAGCACTGCGTCTGCCGGCATCCCGTCGCAGATTTCCTGGGCGGCCAACTGGCTCAGCGCCGGAGCCAGGGTAACGCCACTATGGGTGAGGGCCACATACAGGTTGGGAGCCTCGGACGCAAACCCCATCACCGGATAGCCGTCCAGGGGCATGGGGCGCCAGCCCACCGGCACCGGAACGGCCCGCGCACCGGCGAGCCCCGGCAGGTAATGGCAGGCACGGGTCAGCAGGTCGTCGGCGTGGTCCTGGCTGTCGTCTTCGGCCAGACTCTCCTGGTCGCCTTCGCCGATCATCAGGCGACCGTCGGCGCACTGCCGCAAATGTATCTCCCTGCGCCCATCGCCCAAGGGCGGCGCGTACACCACCGGCACGTTGGAGAGCAGGGGCTGAAGAGGGTCAGTCCGTATCACTACGCCGGGACTTTCGGCCTGGGGCACGTTGACACCGGCCAGGGCCGCCAAACGGGTGGTCTCGGTGCCCGCGGCGACGACCACTGCATCCACGTCTCGTGACCCGGAGGCGATTGCCAGCCCCCGAACCCTGCCATCATCATCCTGCTCAAATCCGTGGACTTCTGCGCCAGCAATGACTTCACAACCGATTTCCCGCAGGCGGCGAAGGCAGGCATCGACCACCATTTGCGGCTCTACCTGGCCTTCATTGGGGCTGTACTCGGCGGCGGCCACCGGGCCAATCTCGAGCGCCGGTTCGAGACGCTCCAGCTCGTCGGCGTCGACCAAGCGGGTCGGGTAGCCCCAGGACTGGAGCTGCCGCACCCGCGCCACCAAAGCTTCGGCGGCCACCGGGTCGGATTCCCAGGAAACCTTGCCGCCCCAGCGAAGACCTACACTGTCCAGGTCGCCATCATCACCGATACCCGCGGCGAAACGGCGCCACATCTCCAGGGAGCGGCGGTTCAAGTTGTGATAGCCGATGGGCTGTTTCGCCCCGGCATTGATCCAGGCAAAGCTGTGGCTCGACGCTCCGTGGCCAGGCTGGCCCTTGTCGATCAGTGTGACGCGGATGCCACGCTGGGCCAGCCGCCAGGCGATGGATGCGCCAAGGATGCCGGCTCCGATGACGGCTACGTTTTGGGGTTTCCCGGGAATGACCATCAGTTGCGTCTCCTTCCGTCGCATGGACTACGGTTGCGCAAATGCTCCAGCAGGGCGCGCCACGGTCCGCCAAGCGACCGGCTCAATGGCACCTTGGCACTCCAGGATGTTACACAGATTGGCCGGGGCAACGTAATCTCCATGACCGACAGCCGGATACTGGAATATCCAGAGCGGGGGATGAAGTCCTATTTCCGGAACCTGGGCATCACTTCCCTGGCGAAAAGCTCCATTGAACGCAATACCCTGGAGTGCTCCATACTGCCGAAGGACATGCTGGCTCCAAAGTACCCGATGCCGTGTTCGTCGCGTAACCTGGTGATCCGCTGCACACATTGCTCCGGGGTGCCGAAGTAGGCAGTAGTCTCCAGTTCCGACTCATAACTAGCAGGTTCGACGGTGCGAGTCCGGCGCCAGTGGTCCAGGTCCACATTGATTTCATTGCCGTGAGTCAAAGTGCGGCGATACCCGCCCAGATCCCTGACCCAAGTCAGCGACTGCCGCGGGTATTCCCTGGCTGCCAGTTCGTCTTCGTCCAGATACACAAACCGGAAGTAGGGCATTTCTTCCACGGGCAGATTCTTGCCGACAGCGGCGCAGCGTTCCGCATAAAGGGAAAACAGACCCAGGTTATCGGCCTCGGGTGTAGAAAAGCTGGTCAGGATGGGCAGGTCCCGCGACACGGCGACGTCCACACTGGCGGGGGTACGGGATACGGCCAGATACACCGGAGGATGGGGCTGCTGCACAGGACGGGGAGCTATTGTAAGGTCTTTCACCTGATAGAATTCGCCGTGGTAGGTGAAATCGGACTGTGTCCACAACCCCAAGATAATGTCCAGCGCCTCCTGAGTCCGCACGTCCCGGGTATCAAAGTCAATATTGAAGTTGCCGTACTCGTAGTCCGCCGAGCCGCGTCCAACCCCGAAGTCCAGCCTGCCATGGCTCAGAACGTCCAGCATGGCGCTCTCTTCAGCCATGAAAATGGGGTTGTGAAAGGGCAGGACGCTGACGCCTGCCCCGATCCGTATCTTCCTGGTGCGTGCGGCGATGTGACTGAGCAAAGGCATCAGGGAGGGACAGATGCCGTACCGGCTGGAGTGGTGCTCCGCAATCCAGATCGAGTCGAAGCCTAATTCCTCGGCGTATTCAACCTGTTCCAGCATTTCACCAAAGATCCGGCTCTGGGCGCTGGTCTCCTGCTCTGTCCAGGAACCCAGCAAAAACAAGGCAAACTTCATGATGGACATGGGCCTCCTTCAAGCTGGCTTGGAAGGGATTCTACAGGTCCAGGAGAGGGTCTGCTCACAGATGTCCATCTTTCGGCGTATCTCCACACCGGAGCGCTCTCTTCCACCTGGCGATGCTATCAGTAACTACCAGCCTGGCAACCTCGGAGCGCCACCTGGCAGCCTAAAGAAGTCTGCGCCCACCAAGCTCGGCAGGAGCGGAAACCAGCCTCTTCACGAGGCTGGCCCTGGTCACGGACCCGTGTACAACTCTGTGTCCGGGTGGAACTGGAACCAACCAAACCAGAATGACATGTGGGTGGGTATCCGCGCGAACTTCTCCGACTCGTCTGCCCCGTTGACGAGGAACTCCTCAGTCACGTGCCATGTGCCACCTTCGGTGTCCGATATCAAGGGTGGGATCCCAGGGTAATCGCCGCTGTCCTCTGGCTCCAGCTTGAACGACCTGTCCCTGCGGTAGTAGGCCCTTGCGCCCTGGCTCGCATCCGACCCCAACACCACTATCTCCTCGCCTCCCACCGCGTCATTAACTATCCGGCGCTCCTGCAACAATGCGGAGGGGTAGGCCTTGGAGCTGTCGTTCACCTGTACCCCCAGCACGACGTCCTTCGCTTCAAGCCGGTCGTCCCGGTCAGGGACCGGGAACATCGTCTCAGGCGCGTTGAAGTAGTCGTAGTAAATCGCCTGCGGGTCCTCCTCCGGCACATAGAATTTGGCAGGATACACGCCTGTCTCCTGGTCGAGCACCGTGGTGTCGGGATGAAGCTCCAGCCATTCCTCCCACGTGGTCAGGATGACCGGAAAGAAGTCGAGCTTTATCCCGGAGTCCCATAACGGCCCTATGACAGGTTCGCTGGTGAGCTGATTCCAGAGCGAGTTGGTCAGCCGATCGTACATGACCTTGTTGCTGCGGTACAGCATCCCAGACGTGCCGAATGTGGTTGGCTCTCCGTTGATTCTGGCGGAATACACGATTCCGGTGCCGCAGAGCGTTCAATAGGCCAGGGCGATGGGTTCGCCCCCCAACACATCGTTGGCCATCTCATGGGCGTTCACGATGCGCAGCGGGTACGCCCTGTGCTCTCCGTTGATTGACACGCCGAATACCCGGTCGCCCGGCTGCAGGTAGTCCTGCTCGCCCGCCAACACGACCGGGGCATTCTGAAGGTCAGGTATCCCGTCGGGCAGGACACCTCCCCACGCGATCTCGGATACGTTTATCCGTGAGCCCTGCGCCGCCGGAGCCAGGAACTCGCCGAACCTGGGGTCGATCAGGCTCATGAACGCGCCCTTCCACTGCACGTACCCATTGGGGGGAACGTACTCGTCGGCGTTCATGCCCAGCCACTCCATCCACTCATGCCAGGCGTCCCACACGTTACTGGTCTCCCGGCCCGTTATAGCCGAGATGGCCATGTCGGTCTCTTCCACGAGGTCCGGGTCACCGAAGAAGCGGAGCATCTCGATCATGACCGGGACCATCGACCTGTCGTTGTTGGCGACAGAGAGTGTGATGGCCTCGCGTGTGTCATTGGGGTTTTGGTTCCAGGCCGAGAAGAACAGGTGCATGTTCGTAGTGGAGTCGTAGCCCGTGGCGGGAGTAGGTACTTGCTCGGATGGCGGCTCGGGGGTTGTAGTCGAGGCCGGCACGGCCGTGGCAGTCTGAGTCGGCAAAGCTGTCGTCGTGCTATCGACCGGTGAGGTTGGAGTCGGCGCAGCGGTCGCAGTCTGTGCAGGTGAAGCCGTTGGTATGCTGTCAACCTGTACGGTCGGCTCTGCCATACCGGAACAGGCCAAAGCAACAGCCACTATAAACCCGGCAGTCAGGGTTCCGAAATAACGCCAGAACTTAGTCACGGGAGTCCTTCCTGGGACATTCCGACCTCCCTTCCAACTGTTGTAACACCGGCTATATTGAAACGACAAGGGTAACGGACGCGGTCGATGTTTTCGGGGCGCTACAACAATTGGCGCAGCCCGCGTTGCGCGACCTAAGGACATGGCGTGCCGGTCAGTCGAACGCGCCTGCGATGGCGCAGTCGGCCAGTTCGTCGTCGGACATGCCCAGCACTTCCCGCAGCACGTAGGTCAGGTCCGATCCGAAGTCGGGCGCGCCCCTGGTGACATTGCCCGGAGTGCGGGACAGCCTGTAGGGAGCGCTCTCGATGGTCCGATACTCTCCCTGGTGGTCCATGACACGACGGAAGAAGCCCCGTTCCTGCAATTGGGGATCGCGGGACAGGTCGGCCCCAGTCTGCACCACCCCGGCAGCGACGCCCACGGCTTGAAGGAGGCCCATCACGTCTTCGGCGGTGTGCTGCATAGTCCAGGACTCCACGAAGGAGTCCAGCGTGTCGGCGTTGCGGCAACGGTCTTCCCCCGTGACGAAACGTTGGTCTTCAGTCCATTGGGGGTTGCCGATGGCGTCCACGAAAGCCCGCCATTCATCGTCGGAGAAGACGGAGATAGCCACCCACCGGTCTTCCCCGGAACAGCGGTACGCGCCGTGGGGGGCGCCGCCACCGTGGGGCAAACGATTGCCTGAACGAGTCATGGCTGCGGCAGGGCCGTTGGCGCTCATGTCGAGCACAAGGGTTTCCAGGAGTGCCGACAGGGACTCGAACTGGGAGACATCGAGCCACTGCCCGCGTCCAGTCCTTGCCCGGTGAATCAGGGCCAGCAGCACCGCCTGCGCCCCGGCCATCCCGCCCACGGCGTCGCTGTAGGCGCTGGCCGGGCCGCTGGGGTCGGTATCCGGGAACCCGGTCAACTGGGTGAACCCCGACCATGCCTGAAGGGTCTGGCCGTAGCTGACCCGGTCTTTCCACGGTCCAATGCGGCCGAACCCGGACATGCTGAGCATGATTATGCCGGGATTTATGGCCCTGATGGAGTCGTAGTCGAGGCCCCATGAGGGCATCACACGACCGCTGAAGTTTTCCGCCACCACGTCGGACACCGCCACCAGCCGCCGGGCGATGTCGACGGCCTGGGGGGTCTTCATGTTCAGGGAGATGGACAGCTTGCCCGCGTTCCAATTGTGGCGCTGGCCCAACCCCCTGGCCGTGGCGGACGCCGGGCCGCCGACGACCGACAGGGCATTGTTGGACTCGACCTTGATTACTTCCGCACCCTGGTCGGAGAGAATCCGCGTGGCAGATGGACCGGCATGAATCCAGGTGAAGTCCAGCACGCGGATGCCTTTGAGGGCGAGGGCGGTCTGATGTGAATCAGCGTTCAAGACCATCCAACCTCACGCAGAGAGGCGTTCCATTTCCTGGGGAGAAAGGCCGAGAATGCCGCAAAGGACCTCGGCGTTGTGCTCTCCGGGAGCGGGGGCCGTCCGGCGCAACTGCCAGGGAGACTCGGTCAGACGGTAAGGAGCGCCGGGGTATACCAACGACGGACCACCGTCGGGCGGCTCGACTCTGGAGAAAAAGCCCCTGGCCCATAGCTGCTCGTTTTCGAGGATTTCTTCAGGTGTGGCGGCGGGCCCCCACGGGTGATGGTTGGACTGACCAAACTCGGTTATCTCCTCCCTGGTGTGGAGCAGCGCCCACCGCTGGATAAGGCCCTCGATGTGGTCTGAATTCTCACCACGCAGGATGAAGCGGTCGTTGTATTTTTCGTCCCTGAGGTCACCGGCCATGCCGTCCCGATCCATCCAGGCCCGCAGGTCGTCCCACGCCTGCTGGGTGTTGGTGGTGATGCTGGCGTAGCCGTCTTTGCATTTCCAAGTGGCGATGAACTGGCCGCCGTGGCGGAAGCCGCAGCGCACCGCAGGCTCCCCGGTGTAGTTGTAGGTGGTGTTGACGTGCTCGGTGGTGGCGGCCACCGCCTCCTGCATCGAAACGTCGATGTACTGCCCTTCCCCGGTCATCATGCGATGGTACAGGGCAAGCAGTATGGCAATGTATGCGCGGTTCGAGGCGGTATGGTAAGCCTGCGACCCCCACAGCCGGGTAGGCGGCGTATCGGGCCATCCGGTGACGTACATGTACCCACCCATGGCAAATCCCACCAGGTCCGATGCCTTGAAGTCGCGGTAGGGGCCAGTCTGCCCGAAAGGCGTGATGGATGAGTACACCAGTCCGGGTGATTCCGCCGCCAGACTCTCATACCCCAACCCCAGGGAGTCCATGTGCCCGGGCGGACAAGTCTCCAATAGCACGGCGCAGGCCAGGGCTAGCCTGCGCAACAGGGACACACCCTCCGGGGAGCCTGTATCCAGGGTCACGCTGCGCTTGTTGGTGTTGAAGTGGAGCCAATACAAGCTGCGACCGGGGCCGGGCTGACCGCCGACGAAGGGGCCAATGTCGCGCGTGGGGTCACCACCCGGAGGCTCAACCTTGATCACGTCTGCGCCCATGTCGGCCATCAGCTTGCCGCAGTAGACGCCCATTGGGCCGGACAGGTCCAAGACCCGGTAACCGCTGAGTGGCTGAGGCTGACTGGAATTCGACTGTTCGGCAGGGTCGGTCATTTGAGGAGCATTGTAGCATCGCCGGGGATGGTGGAGTGTGCCGGGGTTATGAGGGTTGGGAGCGGGAATCGGTTGGCCGGGTCCATCTCGAGCCCAAATTACTTCAAGGTATGCTAACTGACTCGCTATGTACGACTGTAATGCCTTGAAAGGTACCTCAAGCTGTTTACGCTTGCGGCGGTTTGAGTAGTGCCTTCCTTGGTTCTTCCAGCTTGTCACTTATCAACTGTACGAGCGACCTTAGCAACGATGCTCGATAAACCACATATCTTCGGCCTTTGTTTCCCTCGTCGTCTCTCGTATCGTCGTATTCCATCGAGTATCTGTTGCTATAGAACGGCTCAGGACAAACCTCGAGAACCTTTCTGGTCAACTCAAGGCGATCGAGGGAATTTCGCGTCTCTTCCGTTAGTCCATCAGAAATGATGAGCAAGTCGGGCTTATGAGGGACAGATTTTTCGGGGTTGTCCAATGCCAACAAAGACTTCATTGCGATCTCCAAGGCATAGCTGCTCATGACTGCTTGGACGTTTGTTAGTGTGGCCTCTTCATCTTTACCCCGTGTTTCTAGCGCCTCGATGCTGTCCTGGAGGCTCTCCAGCAAGTCACAGTAAATCTTTACCTCGTCTGCGGCGCATGGAGAACCCCAATGTTCGTTCCCAAACATGAACCTTTCAAAGGAAAATTCAATGAACGACATCTAGCAATCCTTGTGACATATTCAGGCAAGTGCATGGGCTCGAACCAGAGTCTTCACCCCGTCAATCGCTGTTCGGAGGGATGAGCGGCGCGATTTGCGCTTGGTGGGGGGTTGGCGGACCAGTTGGGCTATTGTCGGACGGAACGATCGGGGGCTGCTGCTTTGCCCCAAACAAACATGATCCACCCCACCAACATCCAGCACCCACCGGGGCGGACACGAGCGCCTGCGTCGGTCAGTCCGTGTTCTCGGTGTTTCCTGGTCCTGGCCGAGTGGTCCTGAATGACTGCATGATGGACGGTTCCAGGTTCCGCGCCGGGGGGCGGCGCAGCAGCCTTGCGCCTATGTGCCATACCAGGAGCGCGCCGTTGCTGGCGATTACCGTGCCGTTGAGAATGGCCTGGGTAGTGGGATGACGCCAGACCCGAGTTCCTTCAACTGACTCTCCGTATACGTAACCGCCCCATGCGCCCCCGATGGCGAAGGCGATTGCCAGGACGAGGACAGCGAGGGTGAGAAGCTTGTTCCGGTCCGAGTCGCCGTCGAGGTCAAGCCACCAGCCCAGAAAGCTGCCAACTCCGCCGCCTATCCCGGCGGGCAGGACCAGAAACAGCATACGGGGAAAACCTGCGGGTACGGAGAAGGCAGTATACCAGCCTACGAAATAGCCTCCGATCGCCAGCACCGTCCCCAGAACTATACCCAACAGCAGCCGGAGGACGATCTTCACAGTGCAGGAGGTCTCCCTATCGAGTGTTGCGCAACCGGGGGTCGAGGACGTCGCGCAGCGCGTCGCCGGCGAAGTTGAAGGCCAGCACCAGCAAAAAGATCGCAGCGCCTGGGGTGAAAGTCAGCCAGGGCGCGCGCTCGACAGTCTCGAAGGCGTGGCGCAGCATCCCGCCCCAAGTGGGCGTCGGCGGTTTAACACCCACTCCCAGGAAGCTAAGGGACGCCTCGGCAATTATAGCAGCGCCCAGACTCAATGTGGCCGCGACTATGATGGGGGCGAAGGAGTTGGGCAGGATGTGAAGCAATATCATGCGCGAGTTGGGCGCGCCGATGGAGCGGGCGGCCATCACGTAGTCGCGCTCCTTGATTGACAACACCTGGGCGCGGATGAGACGGGCCTTGGCCGGGGTCGCGGTGATGGCAATGGCCAGTATCACGTTGAGGACTGCGCCGCCGGTGACGGCCACCAGGCCCAGGGCCAGCAACAACCCTGGGATGGACGCCAAGCCATCTACGAACCGCATCAGCACCTCGTCCCACCAGCGTCCGAAATAGCCCGCAACCGTGCCTATGGCCACACCCGCGACCACGGAGAGGGCGACGCTGGCTACCCCAATAATCAGGGAAATGCGCGCCCCATAAATCAGGCGGCTCAACTGGTCCCGGCCCAAACGGTCGGACCCTATCCAAAACTTGCCGGTGGGAGCGGACAGGTTGTTCATGGGGTCCATTTTTTCAGGGTCATGGCGGGTCAGCAGCGGTGAGAAGACTGCCGCGATCACCGTTATAGCGATGATGGTCAGGGCGAATTTGGCCAAGCGGATCCGCAGCATCTCCCGCAGTACGACCACAGGACCCCACTCCCTGGCCGCTTCCCGCAAGCCGCCGGTCTGGCGTAGGGTTATGTCCTCCACTTACATCCTCCTGCGGTCTGGGGCGCGCTTACATGCCCCATCACTCCCGGATTTGCCGGGAATGACGTTTTGGGACTGAGATTGTTATTCGTAACGTATCCTGGGGTCCAGGTAGGCATAAAGTATATCCGCCATGAAGTTGGCCAAGACTACACCCAGGACGATGACCAGCATTCCCATCTGAAAGACCTGGTAGTCCTGCTCTATGATCGCATCAAGGATGAACTTCCCCACTCCAGGCAGAGCAAAGACCGACTCGGTGATAAGCGTACCGCCGATCAAGCCGCCCAACTGCAAACTGGTGACGGTCACCACGGGAAGCAGCGCGTTCTTGAGCGCGTGGACACCGATAACGCTCCGCTCCTGGAGACCCTTGGAACGGGCCGTTCGGATGTAGTCCTCTTCCAGCACCTCCAGCATGGCGGAGCGGGTCTGGCGCATGAGGGTGGCCGACAGCGCCGTGCCCAAGGTGATCACGGGCATAACCATACGCAGGAACCATCCCCAGGGGTCGTCCACGATACTGACATAGCCGAAGATTGGGAGCCAATCCAGCCAGACGCCTAACACGACGATGAGCACCAGTCCAAGCCAGAAGTTGGGCAGAGCTACCCCCATCATGGCGAATGTAGTCGCCGCAATGTCCGGGGTCGTGTTGCGTTTGAGAGCGGAAACGATACCCAGGGACACGCCCATCAGGATGCCGAAAATCCAGGAAAGAAACGCCAGCTGCGCGGTGAATGCCAGTCGAGGCAGGATTTGGGGCAGGACGGCCTGGCGGCTGAACAGCGAGGACCCCCAGTCACCCTGGAATACTCCCAATACCCACAGCCCGTATTGGACGATAATGGGCTTGTCCAGGTCGTACTCTGCCAAGAGCCGGGCGTACAGTTCCGGGTCAATCTCGGTGCCCTCGGACTCTTCGGTAGCCGCCAGGGTATATACCGGGTCGCCGGGCAGAATGCGAATCATCGCAAACACAATCATGCTCACGATGATCAGCGTGGGGATCAAATTCAGGGTACGCCGGATCAGGTATGTTTTCATATCTGGATCCTCTGGACTTGTGCGGCACTGGTAATCCGTCTACCGGATGGTAATGCCGCCGTCCCTTTCTCTCACGGGCGGACAGGGGACGGCGGCGGTTATCGAACCAAGTCTATCTGCACTCCTAGGATGTCTACCTAATTCTGCTTCACCCAGAAGTCCTGGCTGTGCCAGAAGCCGTGGGCCCAGAAGGGGTTCTCATCACAGCCTCCAGTGGTGGGAGTGTGGCAGCCCATGTAGTTGACCCTATGCATGGACGGATTGTAAATCCAGGCGTTCTCCAGGGCGATTCTCTGGGCGTTCTTGTAGGCTTCCGCCTGCTCATCCGGATCGGTGGTCGCCTGAGCCTTCAGGAACTCGGCGTCCAGAGCGTCCTGGATGGCCTGGTTTTCGGGCCCGTGGCCATGTCCCTTGTCCTTGCACGTGTTAGCGGCGTAGTTGTTGGTGTGCCAGGATGCCAGCGCCTCCAGCGATGTGCCGAGAGGGTTCATAGTGGAGCCGGTCTGGGTAACGTGGGTCTGACATTCCAGCATCACCCGGCCCCGGTCGGCGGCGGCGGGCACGATGTCGAACTCGAACTTCAGCCCTATTTCCGCCCAGGCCGCTTGCAGGAACTCGCAATACTGCTGCCTGTCCGGCCTTCTCTCGCAGACGCCCTTTATCGTGAGGGGCACGGCGAGGCCCTTCTCTGCGGCGTATTCTTCCACCAGCGCCCTGGCCGCCGGGGGATCGTATTTCATCTCTCCTTCCCACAGGTCGGTGAGGTCTACACCGAACGGAGAGGATGCGGGGTCGTAGGCGTAGGCGTTGTGGTTATTCATGGTGTTGAGATAGATGGAGTTGTTGACGGCCTTGCGATCAACCGCCTTGATCTGGGCTTTCCTGATGCGGATATCGTCATAGGGAGGCAACCCTGTGGACCAGTACCAACCGTCCCAGCCTACTCCCGGCCTTGACCATACCCGAATGTCGGGGTCGTCCTTGGCCGCCGGGACCATCTCGGCCTGGAGCCAAGCCACGTTCAACTCGCCAGTCTGAAGGGCTGCCAGGCGGGTCCGGGTCTCGGTGATAACCCTCATCTCCGCAGCGTCCGCATAGGGCCGCCCTTCTTTCCAATAGTCCTCGTGCTTGCTCAAGTCAATCCCGACACCGGGCGTCCAGCTATCGACAACGAACGGGCCGGTGGCTGCGGGCAGGCTCACATGCTCGTCGGGGCCTACATCGTTCCAGTATTTCTCGGAGTGAATGTAATCGGTATAGGTGAAGAGATGTTTGGCGATGATGAGGCCGTCGAACTTGTGCAGATGCAAGTCCATAGTGTAATCGTCCACGGCCTCGGCGTTCTTCACGCCGGCCCAATACTTCTGGCCGCCCTCACCGGAGTCCGGGTCCCGCACACGGTTCAGGCTGAAGGCTACGTCGCTGGCCTTCAACTCGCCCGCGCCGCGATGGAACTGGACGCCTTCGCGGATGTGGAAACGGACACGAAGCCCATCATCCAGTATCTCGAAGGCGTAGGCAAGGGACTCTTTGGGGTCGTACACTGCCTCCCGGTCCAGAGTTATCATGTACTCGTTGGAGAGGTGCAGGTATATCCGGTCGAAGCTGCCGCTGCCCCTGATGCCGTCCATGTTCGCGGCCTTGCGGAAGTAGCCAATTCTCATGGTGCCGCCGTACTGGGCTTCGGAGCGTTGGGCTCGGGGCGGGATCACCGGGGGCCTGCCGGACATAGCCTCGGGGGCCGCAGTTGGCTGGGCCTGCGGAACCACGGTAAACGGGACTTTCAGTTCTTCGGCCGTTTGAGTCGCTTCGGGTGCCTGTGTCGGGGCGGCCATAGCGGCCGTAGTTGCGGGAGCCACTTCCATTGCCTTGGTCGGCGCGGCCTCCTGCATGGCGGCCGTTGTTGGGGCTGCGCCGGGTTGCGCCGGCGCCTCTGCACCCGACCCACACGCTACTACAAACAGGAGTCCGATTATTGACGGGAGCAGTAACCATCTCAATCGCGTCACGGCATACCTCCGAACATATAGTTATCGATTTCGTCTAGCTGCCAACGATATATGAGAATCAACTTGCTAAGCTATATTCCCATATATCTCACGTTTATTGAGCGTTTATCACGTCCTTCTAGTTGATGACAGACATTATCTCAATCATTAGCGGCGAATATGGCATAGTTGAGACTACGCTGTCAATCCCTCTTGATTAGGCCGCCAGGACCACTGCAAAGTTTACCCGGAAAGTCTTCGAGAGCACGCAAATGAAGAGAAGGAAGTGTGTGGACATGGAGTAAGCTGGCGTTCTGTTCAAGGGCCTGGATCAAGCACCGCTTCCGGGTAGACCGGGGAAGTGAGGAATCCCCTTCAAGCGATTCGGTGGTTGACATTGCTGCGTCTGGTCTGCAGGCATACGACTTCGCTCGGGATACCAACTACTTCACGGGCGACTGCCGGCGCGCTGTGGAGGTCTTCCGCCAACACATTCCCGCGTGCCCAAGGTCCAAGATCCATTCCAAGACCCTCAGCTAACCACCGGGGAATGGTGGTCCTTCCCCTCATTGGACAAGAGCTGGAAGGGGCCGAATTCCCTTCCTCACTCCCTTCGACGGCGTTGATATAATGTATTCATGGGCTTGAATGCAACCGGAACCACCCGCCCGGCTCGGTCCACCCACCGGCTCTTCGCACGCATCGCGGTATCCTTCCGGCCCTACCTGCCCCAAGTAATTCTGGTCGGTCTGCTAATCCTCTTCTCCGCAGGGTTGGGGGTCATCAACCCGCTCTTGGTCCAGGTGGTATTCGACCGCGCCCTGTTCCCCACTTCGGGAGGCCCAGACCTGGACTTGCTGTGGACACTTGCCGCCCTCATGGCGGGCGTCATCGTCGTAACCAGCGGAATCGGCATCCTCCAGACCTACCTCACGAACAGCGTCGGCCAGCGGGTTATGCGAGACCTGCGGGACCGGCTGTTCCGCCACCTCCAGAGCCTGTCCCTGGACTTCTTCACCGGCACCCGCACCGGGGAGGTCCAGTCCCGGGTGGCCAACGACGTTGGCGGAGTGCGCAATGTGGTGACCACCACCGTTACCGACGTGGTCTCCAACGTGGTGATATTGATCAGCACCGTGGCGGCCATGACCGTACTTTCCTGGGAATTGACCCTGGTGGCAGTGGGTGTAGTGCCTTTCTTCGCATTTGTCAGCAAGAAGGTGGGGGAGAAGCGGCGGGCCGTTTCCCGACTGGTGCAGGAGTCCAACGCCGAGATGACCGCAATCACCCAGGAGACCCTGTCCGTCTCCGGGATCATGCTGACCAAGCTCTTCGGGAGGCAGGACCAGGAGGTTGAGCGGTTCCACCAGGAAAACCAACGGCTTTCCGACCTGGAGATACGGCGCCAGATGACCGGACAGACCGTCTGGTCCATCATGCAGGCGTTCTTCTCCCTGTCCCCGGTGATGGTGTACGTCTTCGCGGGTTACCTGCTCCTCGGCCTGGGGGGAGGGGGGATCTCGCCCGGCACCATCGTGGCCTTCACTGCCCTCCAAGCGCGTCTATACTTCCCCGTCGGGACCCTGCTGAGGGTGTCCGTGGAACTCCAGGCATCGCTGGCCCTCTTCGAGCGCATCTTCGCCTACCTGGACACCCAGCCCGCCATAGCGGACGCCCCAGACGCGGTGGACATCGACCCCCGAACCATCGACGGCTCAATCATGTTTGACCGCGTACGGGTAAACTATGGCACGGCACGGCCGAGAGAGGATACTGACCGGGTTTTGGACCTTCCCTCACCCCGCTACGCCCTGGATGGGGTCAGTTTCCAGGTGCAACCCGGCCAGTTGGCGGCCTTTGTGGGTCCCAGCGGCGCCGGGAAGACCACCATCTCGTACCTAATCCCCCGCTTGTACGATGCCAGCGAGGGTTCCGTGAAGATTGACGGCTGGGACGTCCGCCGGTTGAAGCAGCGGACACTGGCAAACATCATCGGCTACGTATCACAGGAAAGCTACCTGTTCCACGCCAGCGTCAGGGACAACCTCCTTTACGGCATGCCAGACGCAACTGACGATGAAATCTACGGTGCCGCCCGGGCCGCCAACATACACGACAGGATCATGGAATTCACCGACGGCTACGATACCGTGGTTGGGGAACGGGGGTACCGCCTCTCGGGAGGGGAGCGTCAACGACTGTCCATCGCCCGTGTGATTCTTCATCAACCCCGGATCCTGATCCTGGACGAGGCAACGTCTGCCCTGGACACCGCCAGCGAACGGCTGGTCCAGGCCGCACTACGCCCCCTTATGGACGGACGGACAACCATTGCCATCGCCCACCGCCTGTCAACCATCATGGCCGCAGACGTCATCTTCACCGTCGACCGGGGGAGAATCGTCGAGCAGGGTACTCACGAGGAACTGGTGGCCCGGGGCGGCATATATCATTACCTGTACCACCAGCAGTTCCAGGGAGGACTACTGGAGTGCGAATGCGAGGACGGGGTGGTCATGGCCGACGGGCAGATTGTTTACTCGGGGGATGCCAGCCTCGCCCGAGCAATGTAGCGCGTAAGAAACCGGGATTCCCCTGGAATCCGGGTGGGAACACGTTCCGAGCCGGTCCAAGTGCTGAACCGCGCTGGCCGGACACACATATGCCCCTCGATGTTAGAATCCTCTGACCTTCACCTAAAGGAAACCTGACCATGTCCCGACAACTGCAACCAAACATTACTTCCACCATGATCAACCCTCACACCAGCCTGACTGTTATCGGGGTTGCCGTCGGACAACGCGGCCCCTGGCCAGTGGTCTCTGGTGCTCCAAACTCCACTGTTGATATGGTAGCCCCTCCCCCGGAATACCTTGCAGTGGCGGCCTGGGCCGCTTGAACCATCGTCACCGTGGTGGGCGTGGCCTACCGTGGCAGCATCTCCCTCGAAGACATACAGGTTGATTTCCAGGTGGAGGCCATGGAACTGGGGCATACCCTTGGCTTTGGCGTTCGGGAACGGGTCATCCTGAAAGGGCAACTCTCGGAGACTGAGCGGGTCCGTCTGGAACGGGCCGCCCGTTTCTGCCCGGTAGGGCAAGTCCTCAACAAGGGAGCGCTGGCTATCGAAGACCAGGTGCATTGGAATTCCGGCGAGGTGTCCAGGGTATCGCGGCCACTGGAACAACCCCCGACTTTGCCAGGCACCGGGACACTCATTCCCTCGGGGTCGGTCCGGGGCCGCTATCTCCTGGACACCAAGGAGTACGACGAGGATGGAAGGATGGCTCACGAGGGCGAGGCCAAGGTGTACGTGACCTGTGAGAATCTGACCCGCTCCAGCACCTGGACTGCGCTAGCCGGACACAGCTCCCAGGGTTTTGTACCCTCGCCCATTCCCCTGGTCCATGCTGCCTGGGCTGCGTCCACCGCCACCACACTAAACCGCCTGCTCCCATGTGACATTGAAGCCGCCGGAAACTCCACCGTCGAACTGAGCATCCCCGCCAGCGGCGGCCGCGGAGATTCCCAGAGCAACGCGGCCCAGGGCATCGTAGCTCCCCGCCAGGTGGTCCGAAGGGTCAAGGTGCCCGGCACCCCAGAAACCACGCCCATTGAAGTGGTGCAGGCCGCACTGTGGGCCGACCCCATCTCGGCGGCATGTATTCATGGAGGCACCCTCATCGAGGACGAAGTGCTCGTGGCGTGATCCAAGCCCCCGTCCGAACCTTGACCCGAGGGAGGAACGAATCAAACGATCCCGCCTTACGGGTCCGCTAATGGTGTCCCAAGCATCTTCTTCAAGCCCACCACTCTGGGGGTCCGGGTTGCGACTGGCGGGGTATAATGGACGCAATCGGATGTTCGAGAGGTCTTCCCATGCCCCTGCGAAAACGGCCCGGCGTTGCCGTCGTTGAGGTCCACGGCGTTATCGGCACAAGAGTCCGAATCCCCGTCTACGAGCGCATGTTCGACACCATTGCCAAGAGCAAGCGCCACGCCGCAATGGTGGTGGACATCGACTCTCCCGGCGGATCCGCAGCGGGGTCGGAGGTCCTGTACTACGCCATCAGGAAGGTCGCCGCAGCCAAGCCAGTGGTTGCCTACGTGCGGGGCATGGGCGCGTCTGGCGGGTACTACCTGTGCTGTGCCGCCAGCCGCGTTTTCGCGCTGCCCAGCGCCCTGGTCGGCTCCATCGGTGTCATATACCTGCGGCCCGTGCTCCACCAACTGCTGGGCAAAATGGGCATTGAGTTCTCGGTGTTCAAGGAAGGCAGACTCAAGGACATGACCGGCTTCTGGCGCAACCCCACTGATGAGGAAGGTGAGAAATTCCAGGGCCTGCTGACCGACATGTATGCTAACTTCGTGTCGGTGGTCTCCTCCGGACGTTCCATTGACGAACAACAGGTCCTGGAGCTTGCCACCGGCGAGGTATTCACGGCAACCCGGGGGAAAGACCTGGGATTGGTTGACGAGTTCGGAGGACTTGACCAGGCAGTAGAAGCTGCCGCCAGAATGGCGGGCGTAAACCCGAGGCCCGTGTGGGTGCGCCCCAGAAGGCCATTCTCGGAGCGACTGGTCGGACGTTTCGGGAACAACCAGTCGATGGGGGCCGTAATTGCCGGGGAGTTGCCACGGCTCCTGGTTGGCGGCATCTATTACATGGAGCCGTCCTACCTGCTGGGAGACTACCCTGGCGGCTGAGAGCGCACTACCTGCAGGAAATCGGTCGAGTCACCCTTCCGTCGACGTTTCCAGTTGCTTGGCTTCCTGCCAGAGAGCTTCCTTTTGCATCAGTGGGAGACTGTCGAAGTCAAGGCCACGCTGGGCTGCCAGGGTCTCCATTGACATATATCTCCGCTGGAACCGGGAGTTGGCCTGGCGCAGGGCATCCTCGGCGTGGACCTCCATCCAGCGGGACAGGTTGACGATGGTGAACATCACATCCCCCAGTTCGTGGACCCGCTCCTCCTGATTTGACGCCCGGCGAAGTTCTTCCACCTCTTCGACCAGCTTGTCCAGCACGCCCGAAATATCGTCCCACTCGAACCCGGCACGGCCAACCCGGTCCTGCAAAAGCTGCGCGTAGGTCAGGGCCGGAAGGTCCCGTGGGATCCCTTCGACCACGGACCGGTGTCCGCCCTGGCTCTTGCGCTCGGCTTCCTTTATACGCTCCCAGTTGCGCTCGACCTCCCGGGCATCTGAGGCTTTCTCTCCGGCGAATACATGAGGGTGGCGGCGGACCAGCTTTTCGTTGATGTGGGTCAGCACCTCGTCAACACTGAACTCGCCGTTCTCCCGGGCGATGTCAGCGTGGAAAGCAACCTGCACAAGAATGTCGCCCAGCTCCTCGGCCAGGGCCTGCGGGTCGTTGGCGTCGATAGCCTCCAACACCTCGTAGCACTCTTCCAGGAGGTTGCGTTTCAGGGAAGCGTGGGTCTGTTCCCGGTCCCAGGGGCAGCCGCCGGGGGCACGGAGCCGCTCAACGATGGCGAGCAGGGACTGGAAGGTCGTCATGTCGATTTCAGGCGCGTTATTGTTGGTCATAGACCGATTATAAGCGGGCCGGGAATTGCTTCTCAAGGGAGCCGGTGATACCTTAGACCGCCTATGACGGGCGGACGACGGAACATGCCAGCGCTTGTGTCCGGGTGGCTGTTCGTGTTGTGTGTGCCCGTGTTCCTGATCTGCGCCAGCGTTGCGTGGGCGTTCAACGATCCAGGCGTGTACCACCGGGGCTTTCAGAAGTACCACGTATCCGCCTACTCCGGTATTGAGGAAGAGGACCTCCGGGGGGTGGGGGCCGGGTTCCGCAACTACTTCAACTCGCTGGAGGAACCGCTGGACATCCGCGCCCGCGTCTACGGGGAGGAGCGGGCGCTGTTCAACGACCGCGAGGTGCATCACATGCGCGATGTGAAGCGGCTGGTCTGGGGGGTGTACGCGATAGCAGTTCTGACGGGGTTCTACGTCGCTGGTTGCGCTGCGTGGGCGTTGACTTCCGGCGACTGGGACGCTCTCCGGCGTCTGGGGCGGCGATGCGCCTGGGGCGGCGGGACTACCCTTACGGCAATCGTGCTGTTCGGGGTGTTTGCCCTGACCGGGTTTGCGGCGCTGTTCACGCTCTTCCACCAGATCAGCTTCACCAACGACCTGTGGCAACTGGACCCGCGCACGGACTACCTGCTGATCCTATTCCCTTTGGGATTCTGGTTCGATGCGACGGTAACGGTGGCCCTGCGCGCCGCGGCGGGGGCGTTGGCGCTAATGGCCGCAGGAGGAGGTTATCTGGCGTACCGCCGGTCCCGCAGCTCCCACTAGCCCAACGATTCAAGAGCGCCGAGAGAAGTGCCGAAGCACCGACTTCTCAAGCCGCCGCTAATCCGGTCCAGTCAGGAACAAAGGGAAGACTGGTGTGGAGCGGGCTCTGCGCCCTGACGGTGAGCCTAGTGGCCGCAGCCGCAGCCACCCGCGCCGCAGCAGCCGCCCCCGCCCATGGGAGGCATGGGGCTGAAATCCATCTCGCCAGATCCGCCGCGGGTGATGGAGGCGAAGACGGACAGGGCCCGGCGGGCCGGCTGTTCGCAGTTGGGGCAGTCCGCGCCGGTGGCGCTCATGGGTTGGAGCTTATCGAACCTGTGCTCACAGGTCGGGCAAAAGTATTCGTACAACGGCATGGTTTCATCTTCCTTATTATGTATGGCCCGACGGTCTAACTCTGTGCTTCCGGCGGACATAAGCGTTGACTTGAATCTAACCGACGGGACCATAACCGTCAAGTGACGACGGTCCCTGGAAAGCGTTCCCCGACGAGGATACAGCTTACCGCCGAAAGAAGGCTGAAGGACTCCCTCAGTGATCAAGGCATAGCAGTCGCACCTTCGCGGGAGTTCCATCCCGCCCAAGCCCCCGTCGGCGAAGGAATTTTTTCGATTTTCCGGTCATTTGCGGACATTTCCGGACATTTTCACCCGCTTCCGGGTGTTGACCGGGCAGCGCGCTGGCAAGACACATTTCCCCGAAGTGCCTATCGCCCCGATCCTCTCCGTAACTGATATGGTAAGGCAATATTCCCGGGATCGAAAGTGGGCGCGCGTCATCAAATCAGACCACCCGAAAAAGGACGCCACCGGTCCTCTGACAATGTGACAAGCCTCGCTTGACACTGTTTGCAGCGGGTGTCAGACTAGCCTTAGTTGCCCGGTTATCGGCGCCAACTTTGCCGACGGTTCTGGGGAGGGCCGCTGGCTGCACACCAAGAACGCCGCCCGATACCGCCATGCGGGTCGGTGAGCGGCGGACAGGACCAGTATCCCGAATCGAAACACAGGAGGAGAACATGGCCGACGTAAGGATTGAAGTACGAGCAAACGGCCCCAACCGCGTCACCGGTCCCATTGAGATCGTGGACCAGAGCGGCAACAGCTACACTTTGCCCGAGGGACAATGGGTTTCCCTGTGCCGCTGCGGTGCATCCGAGAACAAGCCGTATTGCGACGGCTCTCACAGGGACTGCGGCTTCGAGGGGGCAAGCGAGGCCAAGTAGTCTCGTCCTTTGTGAGGTCCGAGGCCTGGCCTGAGTGGACAGGCGGGGCACGAGGCCGTTGATCCAGTAAGCAACGGGCCGGGGAAGATATCCCCGGCCCGTTGCTTGCGTTCAGGAAATGACCTGCTAACCCGGCCGGTACATCTTCCTCACGCGCCGTACCGAGTCCAGCCGGTCCTCGGCCAGGCGGTCGGCCGCGGCGGAGGTGGAGATTTCCTCCTCCCTGGAAATCGTTATGATGCGGCCCATGATCTCGTAGATGCGCTCCGTCTTTTCGCGGGCGCGCTCCTCGCTATAGGGAGTACCCAATTCCACGGACACGTTGATGATGCCACCGGCGTTGACCACGTAGTCCGGCGCGTAGAGGATCCCCCGACGGTGCAGTTCCTCCCCGTCGGCCTCGGTCAGCAACTGGTTGTTGGCCCCTCCCGCCACGACCCGCGCCCGCAGCCGTGGGATGGAATCTGAGCTGATCACGCCGCCGAGGGCGCAAGGGGAGAAGATGTCGCAGTCCACGTCGATTATGCCATCGGGCGGCACCACGTCGATGCCCATGTCCCTCGCGCGGTCCAGGGCTTCCTCGTGGATGTCGGTGACCACGATCCGGCTGTCCTCTTCAAGCAGGTGGTGGGCCGCTTTGGAGGCTACCTTGCCGAACCCCTGCATGGCGACTGTCTTCCCCGCCAGTGAGTCGGAGCCCCACACCTCCTTGGAACAAGCCTTCATCCCCATGTAAAGGCCAAGGCCGGTCATGATGGAGGTGTCGCCGCTGCCCCCGGTACTCGTAGGGAGTCCCACCACGTGGTCCGTTTCCTGGTGGATATACTCCAGGTCGCGGGAGGTGCTGCCAACGTCGGTGGTGGTCAAGTAGCGGCCCCCGAGGGTCTCGACGAACCTGCCATAGGAACGCATCAACGCCTCGGTCTTGTCTGTCCGCGAGTCGGCGATGATGACCGCCTTTCCGCCGCCCAGCGGGATGTCCGCCGCCGCGGACTTGTAGGTCATGGCCCGGGAGAGGCGAAGGGCGTCATCCAGCGCCTCGGCCTCGCTGGCGTAGGGCCAGATGCGCACGCCCCCGCAGCCGGGTCCCAGGGTCGTATCGTGGATGGCGATGATTGCCCGCAGGCCGACGCCCGGGTCGGTACAGAACAACACTTCTTCGTATCCGCCCTTGCCCATTCTGTTGAGAATATCCATGCCTGCCACCTCCTCCGACAAATGTGTCCCATCCTGGCTCATCCCCCGTGGTTCGGGTCTACAGTGCCACAGATGACCGAAAACACTTGCCCGTCATTATGTATTCCAATGACTAGTATCTATTATAGACTTCCTATGCCCATAATGAAACCGACATTACTACTACGAATTCAAGATATTATAGGTCTCATAGACTGCTGTCTTTCCATCATTGACAGCCAGGCACAACCGATTGAGTAGATAGGAGACCGTGAGTATAATTGTTACCGGAGAGACCAGCCCTTGGAGAATTGGCAGACTATTCGATTGAGGAGGTAGGGGACATGGCACAACAAGCGATGCACGCCCAGATGGGCGGGGATACCGGCGGCTCGGAGGAGCTGATCTCGGCGGGGGCCGTCACCTTCGGTCTGCAATACCGAACCAACGTCGGAACGATGAGCGACGAGGGTATCTGCATCCACGTCTACGGGAACGAGATTGAGGGGGAAGACAAGGAACTGCTCCGGTTCGACTGTTTCCGCATCAATCCCCATTACCACTACCGCAACAAGCCCGTGAACAAGAACATCCGGCTTGAACTGGACTTCACCGCCGAAGGCGATCCCCTGGCATGGACCCTGGACAAGATCAGGAACCGGCTCCCCATCATGCTGCTGCGCTGCGAAGCCGACGAAGTCGCCCGAAGCGTTGATCAGCGCGATGTAAACGCC
Source organism: uncultured Dehalococcoidia bacterium (assembly GCA_951812625.1). Classification (GTDB taxonomy): domain Bacteria; phylum Chloroflexota; class Dehalococcoidia; order Lucifugimonadales; family UBA3495; genus CATOSP01. The sequence continues at coordinate 45,249 of CATOSP010000001.1, forward strand.
GTACTGCCCAAGATCGTGGCATGGGCAGAGACCAAGACTCACCAGAGGGGGTAACGGGCAGCAGCCAGGTAGAGGCAGCAACCTGCGTGTAACGACCACCACACCACTGACTGCCAACAAGGAACAGCCCCGGAAATTCCGGGGCTGTTCCTTGTGTTAGAATCCCCACGGATTTGACCCAATGACTCAGGAGGAGAGATGCCCAAGCAATATCCAAGCCCACCGGAGATGACCATCGACCCGGCCAAGACCTACACCGCGACCATCGAGACCAGCCAAGGAGAGATGGTCCTGGAACTCTTGCCGGGGGACGCCCCCGCCACGGTCAACAACTTCGTGTTCCTGGCGCGGGACGGTTTCTACGACGACTGCAGCTTTCACCGGGTAATCAGCGGCTTCATGATCCAGGGAGGTTGCCCGGAGGGGACCGGCCGCGGCGGGCCGGGATACCGCTTCAACGACGAACCCGTGACCAGGTCCTACACGAGGGGAACCCTGGCGATGGCCAATGCTGGACCCAACACCAACGGCAGCCAGTTCTTCATCGTTCACGGTGCGGACGTCGGGCTACCCCCCAACTACACAATCTTCGGAATGCTGACCTCCGGGGGAGATGTGCTTGATGCCCTGGCCGGCTCGCAGGTCACCGGGGGAGCCGGGGGCGAGCGTTCCACTCCGGCGGAGCGGCTGGACATTCGTACGATCCGCATCGAGGAAAGCTAGGCAGAGCGTCGTCCACCCAGTTATTTCCGCGCGGGCGGGGCAATAGATACGACGTTGGGCACTCGCCAGTTTCGGGGCAACTCCGGCGGGAGTTGCCCTTTTCAATTCCGCTCAACCCGTGGGTTGAGCGGCTTCCGCGGGTTGGGGCGTAGCGGACGGTACCCGGGGTCTTCGGGCGATGAGGAAGAGGATGCCGCGCAACAGCATATCACGGTTCAGAATAGAGTAGGGCGTACACAATCTGTAACGGTTGGGTTAACGAAATACGCTGCTGGTTGGTCTAAGGGGAAATCCTACACTGTGAGGATGGGCATGGCGGCAGGAGGTGTGAAGACATTCCTGGAAGAACCGGGGACTCCGTCAGCCGCGTTCTGACTCTACCCATAGCCTGTAGGCTGTGTTCCTGGGGAGACCCAACGCCTCGCTCACCTGGGCCACGGCGTCGCGGGAACCAATGCCAGCGGCGCGGAGTTCACGGAGCCGGCGAGACGCATCGGCCAGGGTTTCCTCGTCCGGGCTTGAATCGAGAGCTTGAGAGGATACGCCTTCTACAACTAATACGAACTCCCCCCTGGGTTCGGCAAAATACGTGATGGCCTCTGACACCGGGCCACGGAACACCTCCTCATGGAGCTTGGTAAGCTCCCGAGCCACGGCTACTTCCCGATCTCCCAGCGTGGTGAGCAGGTCCGCGAGGGTGGCCTGCACACGGTGCGGGGCCTCGAAAACGACCAGGGTGTCTGGAGACTCGACCATCGGGAGCAGCCGGGACCGCCTCTCCCCGGAGCGCCGGGGCAGAAACCCAAGGAAGCGGAACCTGTCTGCGGGCATACCCGACACCGACAGAGCTGCGGTCACGGCGGAAACGCCCGGCACCGCTTCAACCCTGTGACCCTCGGCAGCTGCCACTGCCACAAGCCCACTCCCTGGGTCGCTGATTCCCGGTGTGCCCGCGTCGGTCACCAGCGCTACATCCCCAGAGGTAAGGGCGTCCAAGAGAACCGGCAGCCTGCGAGTCTGGTTGTGCTCGTTGTAGCTCATCATCCGGACGCTGATGCCCAGGTGCCGGAGCAGCCTCCCGGTAACCCTGGTGTCCTCCGCCGCGACAAGGCCGACCTCGCGGAGGACACGCGCCGCCCGGAAAGTCAGGTCTTCAAGGTTGCCAATGGGAGTACCGACAACGTAGAGCGTACTCATATATATAAGGTAGGCTGGCTCCTGGCTCGCTTCGCAGATATGGCGGATTCAAAACCGATGCTCCATCGTATATCATAGGCCAGATGTCCGCGTTGAGGCGAACCTACAACCGGAACCCCGGCCCTGTAGGGCACCCCCGGGGCCACAATGCCCAGTCAACTCTCCCATACTCCACAATCTCGTTAGCTGCTATTAGGAGATGTCATGCCCACGCTTACCGGCGCCCACCTGTTTGTCCGATGCCTGAAACTGGAGGGGGTGAAGAAGGTCTTCACCATTGTCGGGGACACAATTCTGCCCCTGGTGGATGCGGCCCATGACGAGGGGATCGAGTTCATCGATACCCGGCACGAAGGCGCGGCAATGCACATGGCCGATGGATACGCCCGCATCACGGGCGAGCCTTCGGTGGGGATGTTCACCGGAGGACCGGGGTTCGCCAACGCTATATCCGGCCTTCCGGCCATCTACACCTCTGAAAGCCCCGTCATATTCGTGGCGGGCTGCGCCGAGCTTCCGGAAAAGGGGATGGTCACTTTCCAGGAGATAGACCAGACGGCGATGGCCGAGCCAGTGACCAAGGGTTCATGGCTGATCCATGACACCACCCGCATCCCCGAGTACGTCGCAACGGCCTTCCGCACCGCCATGTCGGGACGGCCTGGACCCGTGCATCTGACCCTTCCTATTGATCTGCAGGAAGCCGTAATCGCCGAAGACGACCTGCCCAGGTACATGCCACAGGAGTACCGGAACGCCGGTCGAGCCCACGGCGACCCGGCACGCATTGAGGAAGCCGCCGCGCTGCTGCGGGGGGCGCAGCGTCCGGTAATCATCGTCGGCAACCCGGCCCGCTACTCCGTTGCGCCGGAGCAACTTGAGGCCCTTGCTGAGACCACCGGCGCGCCTATCTTTACGGTCGAGCAGGCCCGTGGTCTGATCGACGACGAGCATCCTCTCTGCTTCGGTTACGCAGATGGGGCGCTCAACCCTACTGCCCGCCGGTTCCGGGAGGCCGACGTAGTGCTGCTGCTTGGCAAGAGGCTGGACCACCGCTACCGCTACGGCCAGATTTTCGGCGGCGACGCCAGGCTGATTCAGGCCGACCCTTCCGAGGCCGAGATTGGGCGCAACCGCGGAGTGTCGGTCAGCCTGCTTGGCGACCTGGGCGCGGTGGTAGACCAACTGACCGCCGCCGCCAAACAGGGCTCAAGCGCCGACATATCAGGCTGGATCCAACAGTTGGAGGCCGACCGGAACGGCTGGCTGGAAGAGCTGCGCTCAAGGGCCACCGGCGAGGAACCGATGCACCCGCTCGACGTCTTCACCAGGATCGAACACCTGGTGGACGATGACACCTTCATCATCATGGACGGCGGGGACTACGTGCAATGGGGCCGCTCCTATCTCAGGGCCCGGAAGCCAGGACGGTTTATCCGGCTGGGGCCCCTCAGCCACCTGGGGGCCGGGATCCCCTACGCGATGGCGGCCAAGCTGGCCCACCCGGAGAGCAAGACGCTGGCGCTGATGGGGGACGGCTCCTTCGGCTTCTATACAATGGAATACGATACATGCATCCGCCACAACCTGCCGATTACAGTGGTCATGGGGAACGACTCCACCTGGGGGATCGACAAGACCTTCCAACTGGCCTACTTCGACCGGGCGGTTGGCACCGACCTGCGCTTCATACGTTACGACCGGGTGGTGGACGCCATCGGGGGCCATGCCGAGTACGTGGAGAAGCCGGAGGACGTGGCGCCGGCGGTGGAGAGGGCCTTTGCCTCTGGGCGGCCATCGCTGGTGAACGTGGCGGTCCGGTCCGGGGCCAGCCCACTGGCCGACGCCATGATTGCACGACGCACCGGAGGGTAGGGGCGTTTAAGTCAATTGACGGGCTGCTGCCAGACGGATGCGCTCGCCAGGACGAAACCCATAGTGACCATTACTATTACGAGTTACGTTGCACCAACAGCCTTGTCCAGCCGATAATGCAACAATTATATGGCTACCACGATATTCCGTTGACAAGTAATGGTCTCCGGTATATGGTTTCCTCACGGGCAGCAATTCAGGCAAGCATATCATGAACACGCATGGGAGGAGATGACATGCTGAAAATCGGCCATGAAGTAATAAGGCCCGGGCAACGATTGGGAGACCCTGAGGTTGCCATTCCGGTCCCCGAGGAACTGGAAACAGTTCCGGGCATTCCCCTTAACGAACGGGAGGTCGATTGGTACGCCCGGGAATATCCACTGGAGAGCATGAACGTCACCGAGCGGGCTTCCCGGGACTGGGCCAATACCCTGCGCGACCAACATGCGGAAATGCGCGAGATCCGGAAGGAGCACGAGAAGCTCAACCGCTCCTTGATCATGGCCTGCCGGCTTACCTCCGATCTGGAGCCAACGGCGGAGCCCACCGGTGAGGATGTAACCGAGTTGATCAAGGGGAAAGCCCGTGAGTTGGGTTTCGTCGAGGTAGGGATCACCGCATTCGATCACCGCTACACCTACCAAAGCAAGAAGAACCTTCTCACCTACTATCCCCACGTGATATGTCTGGCCTACGAGCAGGACTTCGAGCCCACGCAGACAATTCCCAGCATCGACGCTGAGATCGTCCACTCCAGCACCTATCGCACTGAGGGGGCAGCTGCCCTGGAGTTGGGCAATTTCATTCGCTCCCTCGGCTATCGTGCCCAGGTAACCGGCTCCGGCGATGCCCCAGGTCCGTACATCCCGATGTTCGTAGAGGCAGGGCTTGGCCAGTTGGGCGCCTGCGGATATTTGCTGACTCCCCACGTCGGAAACCGTTGCCGCCTGGTGTCGGTTACGACTGACGCCAACGTCACCTACGACAAGCCGGTGGACTATGGCATCCACGCCTTCTGCCAGGTCTGCCAGGTGTGCGTCAACCGCTGCCCCGGCCGCGCTCTCATGCGCGACAAGATCTGGTGGCGCGGACTTGAGAAGAACAAGCTCTACTTCAAGCGCTGCCGCCCCGTGATGGCCCGATACCTCGGCTGCGGCGTCTGCATGAAGGTCTGCCCCATCCAGAAGTATGGCCTCAAGAACGTCATGGACCACTATGCCTCCACCGGCCAGGTGCTGGGCAAGGGCACTCACGACCTCGAAGGTTACACTCTCGAGGGCAAGGGCTACTTCGGCCCCGGCGAGATGCCGGTATTCGACCGCGACTTCTTCGAGATGCCTCACGGGAGCGAATTCGAGTGGTCCTTCGACCAGTTCAAGGATAGAATCAGGGAGGCCGGCGGGGTGGTCACCGATGAGCTCCTGGAAGAGTTCAAGAGTGAGATTGCGGGCCACCTTAGCAGGGAAACGACCGACCAATTGATAATGATGGACCAGGATGCAGACTACATTTAGCCCGTAACCCGCCGTTTCCCAGGATAGGTCAACGCGAGGTTAATCCCTTTCGCTGACCGCTGGCAATTCAAAGACTACACCGGACGAGGACTATGCAGTCCTCGTCCGGTGTAGTTTCACGTCCATAACCGGTTCGTAGCCAATATACGAATAGACGCCGTGTCCGTAGCGTCATGACGACGAATTGCGTCAGCACTTTTGGCAAGTCCACGAATTATCGGGCAGATATGAAAATTGCTCCCCACATACTATTGACACGGGAGATTTAGGCATATATTGTTGGGGCAGAACTCGGGCGGAATCGTCCACGAGGCATCTTATTGGGAGGAGAAGACATGCTAAAGATCGGCCATGAGGTCGTGAGGCCCGGCGCAAAATGGGGTGACGCAGATGTCACCATTCCCGTACCGGAGGAGTTGGAAACCGTTCCTGGTATTCCTCTCAACAACCGTGAGGTTGACTGGTACGCCCGCGAGTATCCCCTGGAATCCATCAACTACACCGAGCGCGCTTCCCGCGACTGGTCCAACGCTCTCCGCGACACCCACGTGGAGATGCGGGAGATCCGCAAGGAGCACGACAAGCTCAATCGTGGCCTGATTATGGCTGGCCGCGCCACCGCCGAGCTGGACCCCACCGTAGAGCCCACCGGCGAGGACGTCACCCAGAAGATCAAGGACAAGGCCCGCGAGCTGGGTTATCTCGAAGTCGGAATCGCCCCCTATGACCACCGCTACGAGTTCCAGAGCAAGAAGGGTTTCACCTTCCTGCCCCACGCGATCTGCTTGGCCTATGAGCAGGACTTCGAGCCCACGCAGACGATCCCCAGCGTCGACGCTGAGATCGTCCACTCCAGCACCTACCGGACGCAGGCTGCAGCCGGTCTGGAGCTGGGCAACTACATCAGGTCCCTGGGTTACAAGGCCCATGTCATCCACTCCAGTGACGCCACCGGCCCCGTGATCCCCATGTTCGTGGAAGCCGGCCTCGGCCAGCTCGGAGCCTGCGGCTACCTGTTGACCCCTCACCAGGGCAACCGCTGCCGGTTGATGATGGTCACCACCGACGCGGAGATCAGCTATGACAAGCCGGTGGACTATGGCATCCACGCCTTCTGCCAGGTCTGCCAGGTGTGCGTCAACCGCTGCCCGGGCCGCGCTCTCATGCGCGACAAGATCTGGTGGCGCGGACTTGAGAAGAACAAGCTCTACTTCAAGCGCTGCCGCCCCGTGATGGCCCGATACCTAGGTTGCGGCGTCTGCATGAAGGTCTGCCCCATCCAGAAGTATGGCCTCAAGAACGTCATGGAGCACTATGCCTCCACCGGCCAGGTGCTGGGCAAGGGCACCCACGACCTCGAAGGCTACACTCTCGAGGGCAAGGGCTACTTCGGCCCCGGCGAGATGCCGGTATTCGACCGCGACTTCTTCGATATGCCCACCGGCACCATCGAGGACCATGCGTTCGAGGACTTCAAGTCCAAGGCTCGCGCCGCTGGTGGAGACATCAGCGAGGGCATGCTCTCAGAGCTGAAGGAAGAGATGGTCAAGGCCCTCAGCCAGGAGTACGACATCGTCGCGATGATGGACAACGACCTCAACAACATCGACGCCGACTACATCTAGCCGACAGTCGATACGGTGTCGCGGCGGTAACGTCGGGGCACCAACAAGGCAAACCCCAAGGGGCCGACAGAAAGCTGTCGGCCCTTTACCTTTTGGGCTGAATTGGTGTCGTGAGCCTCTCGGGAAGAATGGCGACCGGATTTATCTGACCCATTTCTTGGTAGGCTTTGCCGGAAATCATCGGCCTATAGACTGATAAGTATCAGCATTAGCGATATAACGGTTGCATCCCTATAGGCTTGACAAATATACGAGCAGGAAGTATGGTTGCCGATACCTTGGGGTAACTCTTATCTTGACCCAATCCGATAGGGAGGAGCATATGCTAAAGATAGGCCACGAGGTCGTAAGGCCGGGTAAGTTGCCTGGTGATACCCCGGTAACGATCCCGGTCCCCGAAGAACTGGAAACCGTGCCCGGCATTCCCTTGAACCAGCGCGAAGTTGACTGGTATGCCAGGGAATACCCGCTGGAGACCATGAACATCACCGAGCGGGCGTCCCGCGACTGGGCCAACACCTTCCGCGACCAGCACGCTGAGATGCGGGAGATCCGCAAGGAGCACGACAAGCTCAACAGGCCCTTGATCATGGCCGCCCGTCTGACCGGCGACCAGGAGCCGTCCGTCGAGCCCACGGGCGAGGACGTCACCGAGCTTATCAAGTCCAAGGCTCGTGAGCTTGGGTTCGTTGAAGTCGGCATTACCTACTACGACCACCGCTACACCTACCAGAGCAAGAAGGACTGGGTGAAGTTCCCCCATGTAATCTGCCTGGCCTTCGAGCAGGACTACGAGCCCACCCAGACCATCCCCAGCGTGGACGCTGAGATCGTCCACTCCAGCACCTATCGCACCGAGGGCGCCGCAGGACTGGAACTCGGCAACTACATCAACTCCCTGGGGTATCGCGCCCAGGTCCACAGCCCCAATGACAACACCGGCCCCTACATCCCGATGTTCGTGGAAGCCGGTCTTGGCCAGTTGGGCGCCTGTGGTTACCTGCTGACCCCCCATGAGGGTTCCCGCTGCCGGATCATGATGATCACCACCGACGCCAACGTCTCCTATGACAAGCCGGTGGACTATGGCATCCACGCCTTCTGCCAGGTGTGCCAGGTGTGCGTCAACCGCTGCCCCGGCCGCGCTCTCATGCGCGACAAGATCTGGTGGCGCGGACTTGAGAAGAACAAGCTCTACTTCAAGCGCTGCCGCCCCGTCATGGCCCGTTATCTCGGCTGCGGCATCTGCATGAAGGTCTGCCCCATCCAGAAGTATGGCCTGAAGAACGTCATGGAGCACTATGCCTCCACCGGACAGGTGCTGGGCAAGGGCACCCACGACCTCGAAGGCTACATCCTCGAGGGCAAGGGCTACTTCGGCCCCGGCGAGCTCCCGGTCTTCGACCGTGACTTCTTTGACATGCCCCAGGGCGACACCGAGGACTGGGCGTTCATCCAGTTCAAGGAACAGGCCCGTGCGTCTGGCGGCGTCATCACCGACGATATGCTGGAGTCCCTCCGGGAGGAGGTCGCCCGCGGCGCGTCCCAGAGCAGGGACAACCTCGAAATGATGTACGAAGAGGAAGACTACATCTAGCCTTCCCCCAAGTCCATTACCACCGGATGAGGGGATACCCCCTCATCCCTTTACCCAAACAACAGTATGCCCGGCCCTCATGAGAGGGCCGGGCTATAGGCGTGTATGCTTGATGGATGGGTGTGGCTACCACGACTGCCTGACTGGTATCCTGGAAACCCGGTCCCGTCCAATCAAGATGTTTCCAGACAGTGGTTTCCGGGCTCCCGGACGGCGTTGGCGATGATCTACAGTTGCAAGTCGTAGGCGGGGGCGCCGGCGCTGCTGGGCTGGGTCTGCTTCAGCCCGTCGGCCAGCTTGGCCAGCTCCTGTTGATATGTCTCGGAGTCCGAGTCCCTAGTCTCCAGGTTGAAGACCAGGTGTTCCATGGCTATGTTCCGGGCTTGGCGGTTCCTGCTGCGGTCGGAGAAGGTACCATCGGCGCCTGCCAGGAACAAAACCCACTCATCCTTGGACTGTTGCAACTCCTGGGCGGCGCGGAGGTCATTGCGCACGCTCTCGCTGTCCAATGTTCTGGACGAGCAGACGACTACCATCTTGTCGTAGGGGCGGACCCACCGCTCCACCTCCTCCTGGTCCGAGGTGCTATGCCTCTCAACAAGGGCGCTTCCCCGCGAACTCTCGGAGAAGACCCAGCAGCGCACCCCCTGGGTCTGCAGGTCATTCCGGAGGGTGGTGGCGAACGGTTCGTCCGCGTCAGTACAGGAGATGAAGCAGTCTCCCAGCGCAATATCGGCATCCACCAGGGTGGCCTGGAAACCGGCCATGCTCTCGGGCACCCCCGCGTTGAGCAAAAACGCCTCGTCGATCAATCCCTTCGACCGGTACAGGGAGTCGATACCGATGGTGCTGGGGCCGTCGTGACGCACCAGGTCCAGCCCAACAGCTCCGCTGAAGTCGCAGTTCTGGAACACTGTATATCCGACGATACCGCCGCCGAAGTTGGCTCCGCCCATTTCGGGATTGTTAAGGATGGCTTCGTAGAAATCGGCACCGTCGAATATAGCATCCGTCATGTTGGTCCGGGTCAGATTGGCCCGGTTCAAGTTTGCCCCGGTGAGATCCGCGCCGGTGAGGTTTGCGCCGGTGAGGTTTGCGCGGGACAAGTTGCAGCGGGACAGGTTGCACCCGGAAAGATTCGCGTCCGATAGGACTACCCGGTCCAGGTCCGAATCGGAAAAGTCGGCTCGGGCCAGGTTTGCGCCCCGGAGGTTTGCCCCGTTGAGCAGGGCGCGGGTAACGTTTGCCTGGCGCATGTCGGCCCGGTACATGTGGACGGGGTTCAGCCGTGCGCCAGACAGGTTGGCTCTTGGCAGCGTAGCTCCCATAAAGTCAGAGTCCCGGATGTCTGCGCCGGAAAGGTCCACTTGCGGGATCCGGGCATAGCTCATGTAGGAGGCGTTGAGGTCCAGGATTTCGCCTGGATGCTCCTCCCGCCAGCGGGCGACGGTATCCCGACCCCGTTTGACAATCTGTACGTGCTCCATATTGGCCATATCAGCCGCTCCCAATCACAGCCTGATTCAAGGGTGTAACTCAGGGAAATTTTAGCACACGCCCACTTTCGGGGCGAACCTCGTGCATATAGGGACGAATCCTATACGGGCGACCCTGCCGCGCACCGGGTCTGGGGCAACGTTTTCAATGCGGCCCAGGCTAACGGCTGGTGTTGATTATCGCCCGTCGGTGGGTGCCTTCCCCGATCTTCGTCTCACCGTCGAAGGCCGCCACGTTGAACAGCATCCGGTTGCGATCAACTTCCATTAACTCGGCGTGGGCTATGATGGTCGCGCCGATGTCTGCTGGGGCAATGTGGCGCACGTTTACCTCGTAGCCCACCGAAGTCTGACCTTCCTCCAACAGGTCTCGGACGGCCTCGATTGACGCGCCTTCCATCAGTCCAATCATGGACGGGGTGCTGAACTTGCTGACGTGGCTGGCGACATTGTGTTCGCAGACTAAGGTCTGCCGCTGCCCCTTGAGTCCAGGGGCGATACGGGGGCTTGCCATCGCGCCGAACCTCCCTGTGGATAGAAATTCATGCAACTCATGCCGGAAGTGTATCTTAACAGATTGACGGGTACGGGCGGGATACGGTTAGCTTGTATGGGCCTTCGTGTTAGGATATGATTCTGACGCTCGGAGTGGACACAATATGTCAACCAAAAGGGACCTCCTATCCGTAACCGACCTCACCGCTGACGAGACGCGCCGCATACTGGACAGGGCGCGGGAGATGAAGACCCCCGATTTCGAGACACGGGGTCCCAAGCCCCTTCAGGGCAAGAACATCGCCCTGCTGTTCGAGAAGCCGTCTCTGCGCACCAAGGCCAGCTTCCAGGTGGGCATTCAGCAACTTGGCGGGTTTTCGTTCTACATGGGTCCGGAAGAGGTAGGGCTTGGGGTGCGCGAGCCGGTGTCCGACGTGGCGCGAGTGTTGTCGGGTTACGTTGACGGCATCGTGGCGCGGGTCAACTCCCATACTTCGCTGGAGGAGTTGGCCGTCTATTCCACCGTTCCTGTCGTCAACGCCCTTTCCGATTGGGAGCACCCCTGCCAGACGATGGCCGACCTGTTGACCATCCAGGAGAGCAAGGGCAAATTGGAGGGACTGGGTCTGACCTTCGTCGGTGACGGCAACAACGTCTCCCGGAGCCTCTGCCTGGCGCTACCCCCCGTAGGCATGGGGTTCACCATCGCCGCACCGCCGGGCTACTGCCTGGACGACGGCAGCCTGGACCTGGCCCGCAACCGGGCGTCGGGAGCGTCCCTTGTCCAAACCATTATCGATCCGGTTCTGGGGGTGCAAGGGGCGGACGTGGTCTACACCGACGCCTGGACCAGCATGGGACAGGAGGCGGAATCGGAGGTCAGGCGGAGGGCGTTCCAGGGCTACACCGTCGACGCAGCCCTGATGGAGAAGGCCGGTCCCGAAGCCATTTTTATGCACGACATGCCAGTCCACTATGGCGAGGAAGCCCCAACCGGGATGCTGGAGCACCCCCAATCTGTAGCCTACGCCCAGGCACACAACCGGCTGCACGCCCAGAAAGCCGTGCTGGAACTGCTGCTGGGCAGCGGGTGAGGCGAAGCCGGACCAGCCAGGAAGAGATGGAAGAACAGCCCACACTCCAACCCCCACCGGACGACGGCGGGACCGAGGCCAGTCCCGTCCCTGACCTTGCCGGCCTGTACCCGGCGCGGCGGCTGACCGTGCTCGAAAACGCATCCCCCACTCCAACACCCGCCGGGACTGTTCCTCAGGAATCCGCCGAGCGCATCCCCGTGGTGGCCATCGTGGGGCGGCCCAACGTCGGGAAGTCTTCCCTATTCAACCGCATACTGAACCGACGCCACGCCATTGTGACCGACATTGCCGGGACAACACGGGACAGGCTCATGTCCGAGGCTTGGTGGGAGGTTGCTTCACAGAACGGCGGGCGAGAACCAGACGTCTACCAGTTCATCCTGGTTGACACTGGAGGGCTGGAGACCAGACCGGAGGGTACCATCCAGACCAAGGTACAGGAACAGGCGGATATGGCAGTGGCCGATGCCGATGTGGTCGTCTTCCTCACCGACGGCATTGAAGGCATGACCGCCGTCGACTCCCTGGTTGCGGACCGGCTGCGCCGTACCCAGAAACCCGTCATCCTGGCGGTGAACAAAGTAGACAACGAGGTACGGGAGTTCGCCGCCTCCGAGTTCTTCGGGTTGGGACTGGACGACCCTATGCCCATCAGCGCGTACCACAACCTGGGCGTTTACCAACTGATGGACCGGGTGTGCTCCCACCTGGAACCCGTCTTTCCCGAAGACGAGGAAGACGATGCTGTACTCGATGCCCCGCCTCCGGTAGAGGAACTGAAACTGGCTATCGTGGGCAGGACCAACGTCGGCAAGTCAATGCTCCTCAACTCCATCCTGGGGCACGAGCGTTCCATCGTAACTCCGGAAGCCGGGACGACGCGGGATGCCCTGGACACCTACGTAAGCTATAACGGCAACGACGTGGTGCTGATCGACACAGCGGGCATCCGCCGGCGCGGTCGAGTGCAGCGCGGCATTGAGCAGTTCAGCGTGATGCGGGCGGTCAACGCCGTGCAGCGGAGCGACATGACCTTGCTGGTAATCGACGCCAGCGAACTGGCCACCGCCCAGGACGCCCACATAGCCGGGTTGGCCTGGGAGATGTGCCGGGGCCTCATCGTCGTAGTGAACAAGTGGGACCTGGCACGGGACGGCAGCCGGTATGCCCAGGAGCGGGCGGCGGCCAGGGTGCGTGAGAAGTTCCACTTCATGCCCTACGTGCCGGTCTGTTTCACCTCCGCGTTGCTCCAGCAGGGGATAGCGCGCCTCATGGGGACTACTCTGGAGCTTCGGCAGGAACGGATGCGGTTCATACCGGCGCGGGAACTGCAATACGTGCTGGCCGACGCCCTGGCCGACCACACCCCCCCGGCGGTGGCAGTCAAGGGCCGTGGCCGGAGGCGGGAGAGGCTGCACATCAGGCGTCTGAGGCAGGTCGGGGTAAACCCGCCCACGTTCCTGTTTAGCGTGGATAATCCCAGTCTGGTACACTTCTCCTACGAAAGATACCTTGAGAACCGGATCCGTTCCAGTTTCGGCTTCGATCACACCCACCTCAAGCTGTTATTCCGTCGAGGGACGGATCCCAGACGGTCCAGCCGGCCCCGCACCGGGAATGGGCCGACGTTCTCAGGAAGACGATGATATTCCGTCTGACCCCGTTCGTATTTGCACTGACGGTGCTTCCCGCTCTTGCTGTTGCCGTGGCGCTTTCGCTGCTGGTCCTCGATAGCTGGACGCTGCCAGCCCGCTACGCCGCAGTCCTGGCCATCGCCTACCTGCTGGGTTCGGTCCCCTGGGGTTACATGCTGATCCTGTGGCGCCAGGGAGTGGACGTACGCGAACAGGGGAGCGGGCGCACCGGCATGACCAACGTGTTGCGGACCGCCGGGGTCAGGGTGGCAGCCATCGTCCTGCTGCTGGATATGGGGAAGGGACTCCTGTCGGTCTACGTGGCCCGCGAGGTCATTGGCTCCACCTACGGTGAGGTCGCAGCTGGGTTGCTCGCCCTGGCTGGGCACAACTGGCCCGTGTTCCTCCAGTTTCGTGGCGGGCGCGGCATTCTGACGGGCTTTGGCGGGTTGTGGATAATGACCTGGCCGGCGGCCGCAATCGCCGCGGCGGTTATGGTACTGATTACCTTGATTAGCCGTTACGTCTCCCTTGGCAATATCATCGGTGTGGTTATAGCCTTCCTGGTGACTGCCGCCCTGGGTTGGATGGGCATGTATTCCCCGCTATATGCCGGATACACACTGATAGGCGGGGCAATAATCATCTGGCAGCACCGGGACAACATCCAACGAATTCTGGCCGGCAACGAGCGTCGATTGGGCAACCCGGCGGCCAAGAGCAATTGACCGCAGCCAGTTTCCATCCTCACACCGGCCCGGATGCGGCATCAAGACCGGGGGCCTCGGACTGAAGATGGAACAGGCTTCGAAGGAACGGGTAGCGGTAATTGGCGCCACCACCTGGGGGACTGCCCTGGGTATCATCCTCGCCCGGAGAGACATATCTGTAGATTTGGTCGTGCGCAGTGAGCAGGAGACATACCTGCTTGACTCGCAGCGGGAAAACGCCCGATTCCTGCCCGGCGTGACCTTTCCCCAATCGCTAACCGTCACCCCGTCCATCACCGATGCGGTGCCACAGGCACAGATGCTCGTCATCGCAGTCCCGTCCCATACCCTGCGCACCAACCTGGAGAACATCCGGGAGAGCGTCGCCCCCGGCGCGATCATTCTGAATGCCGCCAAGGGCCTGGAATGGCCTGACGGTAAGCGCATGAGCCGGGTAATGGAAGAGGCCCTGCCGCCCCACCTGCATCACGGGATATGCTCCATGTCGGGACCCAACCTCGCCAGGGAAATCGTCAACGGCAAGGTCGCCTCGACCGTAGTAGCCGGGCGGGACGTTGCAATCACCGAGCGCGCCCAAGCCATGCTCATGTCCCCTTCGTTTCGCGTCTATACCAGCGAGGACGTCATTGGTGTGGAATTGGGAGGGGCGCTGAAGAACATCATCGCGCTGGGAGCGGGTATCGCCGATGGCCTGAATATCGGGGACAATGGGAAGGCTGCACTGGTCACGCGGGGCCTAGCTGAAATTACCCGGCTTGGGGTAGCCGCGGGAGCACATCCCCTGACTTTCGCCGGCCTGGCCGGTCTAGGGGACCTGATGGCAACCTGCGCCAGCCGCTTGAGCCGCAACCGCTACGTGGGGGAGCAGTTGGCCCAGGGCCGGTCATGGCCAGACATCCAGAAGTCAATGAACAACATCGCAGAAGGGGTGAACACCACCCGCGCGGCCCTGGCGATGGCCGAGGAATTGAACGTAGAGCTGCCCATCACCCAGGCCACCTACCGGGTCCTTTTCGAGGGTTTGTCACCAAGGGACGCCATATCGGAACTGATGGAACGCCCGCCCCGGTCCGAGTGGTAGGGTGCGCTATATTCCCTGGATACTGTTCACCAAGTGTCCATTGTCCAATATCGGCATGGGTTCCTATTGCGCCAAGGGCTTTCGAGGACCCGCATTAGCCCATAACCATGCAGTTCTACAGGGGAGGAGGGAGTGACGTTATGGCGACCAACAATTCTGCCAGCAACAACCGGGCCAGGCTGATTGGCTCTGCCATCGAGGACGGGGCGGATGAAACCGACGTCCGCCGCCAAATCGCATCCGGAGAGCTTATTTTCCCTACCGCTGGGGCAACCTTCGGGGGCGTCGCAGCCGCCACAGGTCTCGGTGGAGTCGGGCTTGTATTCGGGGGCAGCGCCATCGGCATCGGAGTGGTTGGCGCGGTAGCCGCACCCGCCATAGCGGCGGGCGCGGTCACATACGGAGTCTACCGGGCGGCCAGGGGTTTGGCCAACCGGAGCCGCGGACAGGTGCTCAGGGGTATCATCGAGTATTTTCGCGCCAGCGGCCAACCGCAAAATGCGCAAAGGGTGTTCTCCATCGAGGGTATGGGACAGTTGGACCCCGGTCGCCGTCCTCCAACGCGCAACAGCGCCTCGGCGACGCTGCGCCTGCTGGACCAGACGGAAAGCAGCGCGGATATGGGGGTGTTCTGCTCACCCAAGGGCGAGTTGGTGCTGACCTACGATCTGGCCGAAAAGCATTGGGCCTACGTCATGGTGATAAACAGCCGTGACTTCACAGGGGCTGGCTTCGACCCAAGGGGACGTACCTTCACCATAGACGACATCGACACACTGGACTTTCTAATCCGTGTGCTGGAGCGGGAGGAAATTCTGAGCCGAAGGAGCGATTAGCGCACGCCTCGAGGTTGCGTCGGAAGGCTGGGGGCACTTTCAGCCCGCTGTCATCACAACAGCCAGGGATGGATAACGGCCGCAGGCTTACCGAATACTGCCCCTGGAAAGCCCTGGTACTTGTTCCAATAGCCATTCCGCCAGGACCAACCGGTGGCAATTCTCCCCCGCCCTTTCGAAGCAGAGCAGGGTAAACTCTCCCAGCGACGGCGCGGCCTGAAGCCAGTCCTGAAATTCGGTGGAGCTACGCTTCCCCTCCTCCAGTCCCGAAACGTATTCCCCGGAAAAGGCGCTGAAGTCCAGCATCCCGGCACGGTAGACCTCCAGCAACTCCCTTGGTGGGTAGAGAAACGGCAGAGTTTCCCATTGGGTCTTACGACCCCTGGGATGGCTGCGGGAGACCCTGTACCGGACGCCGTGCCAGTCGTCCGCAGCGTAGAAGCTGGCGGTGTGCAGGACTGCTTGAGCCTCCTTCGTCACACCTCACTCGCGCCGTTGAATAGTGCCCGGCAACCTGGCTGCGGGAACGGTTACCGCAGTTCCCTGGGCAGCGTGAAGGTTACGTCTTCCTCCACCCCGGTCAGCACCTTGACCAGGTCCGGGTTCAGGGCCTGGACCACGCTCTCCACCAGCACCTCCGGTGTGGAAGCGCCCGACGTGATTCCCACCCTTTCCATCCCATCCAGCCATGCCGGGTCTATCTCCTCGGGTCCATTGATCAGGTAGGATGGAACACCCTGGGCTTCCGCCACCTCCCGTAGCCTGTTGCAGTTGGAGCTGTTGTCCGCTCCGATGACCAGCACTAGGTCCACCGACTCGGCCATCTCGGTGACAGCTTCCTGGCGGTTGGTGGTGGCGTAGCAAATATCGTTGCGCACGGTGGCAGAGGGGAACTTGTCCCTGATGGAGTCGATAGCCTGGGCCGTATCCCGGACCGAAAGTGTGGTCTGGGTCAACACGGCCACGTCCAAACCCGTGTCCCAGTCAGGAAGCTGGCTGTCGGCGGCGTCGTCGACCAGGGTCATCTCCACCTGGCCCATGGTCCCCCGGACTTCCTGGTGGCCCCGGTGTCCCACCAGCAAAACCCTCTTGCCTTGCCGGTGGTACTTCTTCGCCTCATTATGGACCCGGGTCACCAAGGGACACACGGCGTCAATGACTTTGAGGTTTCGTTCCTCCGCCTTGCGGAAGTCATCGGGCGGGGAACCGTGGGCCGAAAAGACCACGAGGGATCCCGCCGGGACCTCCTCGATGGTTTCCACGGTGATGGCGCCCTTCCGTTCCAGATCATCCACTACATAGGGGTTGTGGACGATCTGGTGTTTGACGTACACGGGCGGGCCGAACTTCTCCAGGCAAATCTCCACCACTTCGATGGCCCGCACAACCCCGGCGCAGAATCCTCGGGGCGAGCTCAGGGTTACCTCCACCTTCAGCCTCCTTTACAGACCGTGACGCCCATACTCTGGCATATTACCCGTCAATTCGCTCCCTCGAGCAGGTGCATGTACTTGTACCCGGAGCCGGTGTTTAGCAGCACGACAGTATCGTCCGTGCGTATGACTCCTTCCCCAAGCAGCCGTTTCAGGCCCACGAGAGTGGCCGCTCCCTCGGGACAGGCTATGATCCCCTCGGCGGTGGCTATCTCGTACATGCACTCGACCATGTCGCTGTCTTCCACCGCCAGGGCGGTGCCGCCGGTCTCCCGCAGAATGGAGAGTATCAGGTAGTCGGCAAAGGGACCGGGAACGCGCAGGCCGTCGGCGATGGTATGGGGGTTGGCCCAGGGTTCTGCGGTCTCGGACCCGTCGTGGAAGGCCCGGACGATGGGCTGGCATCCCTCGGCCTGTACTGCGATGAACCGGGGCATACGACCTTCCACCCAGCCCAGTTCCATTAACTCCTGAAACCCCTTGTGCATCCCGATGATGCCGGTGCCGCCTCCGGTGGGGTAGATGATGGTATCGGGCAGGCGCCAGCCGAGCTGCATGGCGATTTCCAGCCCCATGGTCTTCTTGCCCTCGGCCCGGTAAGGCTCCTTGAGGGTGGAGAGATCAAAGAGGCCCTGCTCATCGGCCACGGCAACGGCCTCACGGCCTGCGTCGCCGATGTGGCCGTTCACCAGGTTCAGGCTGGACCCGGTGACCAGGCATTCCTTCTGGTTGGCGTCCGGCGCGTCCTGGGGCATGAATACCCGGATGTCCAGACCGGCCCTGGCGCAGTAGGCGGCCGCGGCCCCGGCTGCGTTGCCCGCCGACGGCATGGTGAACCCGGTGGAGCCAAGTTCCCAGGCCTTGGATATGGCCACTGAAATGCCACGGGCCTTGAACGTCCCGGTCGGGTTCAGCCCCTCTTCTTTGACGAAAAGGCTCTTCATGCCCAGGTTGTCGGCCAGGTTCCGCGCCTCCAGAAGAGGGGTCCCGCCCTCTCCCAGGGTGACGACGTAGCCGGGGTCCTCCACCGGGAGGAACTCGGAAAACCGCCAGAGGTTATCGCCGCGTCCCGGCATCGAGTCCCGGTCCACTTCCCGGCCCAGCTTATCCAAGTCATATCTCGCCAGCAGCACCTTACCGCAGCAGGCGCTCATCTTGCTGGGAACATTGTGGGGGTACGGGGCCCCGCACTGGCTGCATTCCAGGTGGTCAAGGTAATTGGTCATATATCAACCCCAGGCAGGATTTGTGCAGATGGCTGTGAAATTTCACCTGTGTCAGGAATATTTTGCACAGGCTCGACCGCTCCGGCCCCCCGCCAGCGGACTATAACCGTGTCGCAAATCAGGTCGTGGAGCCCGCGCTTGTCTTTCCGGAAAGCAATCATCAAGAAGCCGACGTAGAAAATCAGTCCCGAAAGCATCTGCGCCAAGGAGCGGCAGAACTTCCGGCCCAGCCCCGCCCTGGAGCCGTCCGGTCTCAAAACGTGCAAGCCAAGAGTGCGTTTGCCGGGTGAGACGGCCGGAATCCCAACCAGGGCCGCTATAACCACGATAATCAATACGGCCCCTGCAAATGCGAATGGCGGGCCTATCATGTTATTGAGGACATAGGATAATAGGATGAAGCAGAGGATTATCGCGGCGAGGTCGATCAGGTAGGCCGCCAATCGTATCCAGAACCCCGCCGGGGTACCAGCCTGGGTCGGTAGAACTGCTCCGGCTGGCCGGGTAAGACCTCTGCCAACCGGGATGACGATGGCTAAGAAAGCGCCCACGGTCGCCAGCACGACCCCCAACGGGAAACCCCATAGCCACCACAGTTCTGATGAGTACCGAGCTGCGCTAATCATGCCGCCTAAAGACGGGGTTGAAGGCGGCACGCCGACTCCGAGAAACGATAACGAAGACTCTATGAAGAAGCCCATCAGCAAGGCCAGGCTAAAAGTTGCCGGGAATAGCACAATCCCGCGGCGGGCGGCAAGCCGGATTGGGCTTGAGGATGCGCCATCTTTCCGGACAGACTCGTAAACAAGGGTCATTGGCAGGAAGGCCGAAAACACACCTGCGCATACGATTACGTGTACAATCGCCGGTCCCATGGAAGCCATCACAACAATGGACATAGAAACACCGACGATGAACGTGACGATGGCCAGCCCATAGAACGGGAGGACGAGTAGAGACGGCAGGAAATTCGGGGCAGGGGGAGCGCCTCCGATGCTGAGTGCAATGACTAACAGCCATGCGGCCAGGACGCCCAAAAAGGTTCCCAGGAGACCGATGTATAGATAATTTCTAAAACTTGCGACAACACGGCTCAGTACGTCCCGGCCAAGATAGTCCGTTCCAAGGACATGGATTGAGCCGCCATCCGCGTATCCACCAGGAGGGGCGAAAATTGTGCGTTGGTTTACAGCATTAGGATCATGGGTCGCCAGGACCGGGGCAAGGATTCCTGTCACCGCCATGACCAGAGCTACTGCGGCACCTGCAATTACAGTTGGGCGCAAGTAAAGAGTTTGGTCGCGCACGGCTCCAGTCTCTTGTACCAGATTGTGGAATGTCAAGACTGCAGAAGGCCCTAAAGCCCTGACGCTGTCCCAAGTCCCCGGACGACGGAATTAGGAGGATTCCACTTTGAGATAGGCTCAAGTTTGCCGCGACCATCATACTCCAACGCAGTCTCAATATGCTATAATCGGGCTCCACATCTGACTTGAGGAGCGCCCCGGTTGAAGGTTCCCTCAAGAACGCCCCCCTTTTCCACAGCCAGTCCACCAGCAAGTTACCTGTGCCGCCGACGTCATAGTCCGGCGGGCTGACTGCTGTGCGCCAGCCGCGAGGACAGCGATCCCCGGAATCGGTAAATGAGGGTAGGATATGATTCCCGTCATGGACGAACTCAAAGTGTTTTCCGGTAATGCCCATATGGGACTGGCGGAAGATGTGTGCAGATACCTGAACATCCCCGTGGGAGAGGCGGAGGTGTTCAAATTCGCAAACGACAACACCTTCGTTCGTATCCTGGAAAACATTCGTCAGCGGGACGTCTTCATCATTCAACCCACCTGCGCCCCGGTCAATGACAACCTTATGGAATTGCTCATCATGATCGACGCCTGCAAGCGGGCGTCGGCTGGGCGCATCACCGCGGTGGTCCCCTACTACGGGTATGGGCGCACCGACAAGAAGGACCAGCCGAGGGTGCCGATAACCGCTCGGCTGGTGGCTGATCTCCTCTCCGCTGCAGGGGCCGACCGGCTTCTGACCGTGGACCTGCACGCGGGCCAGATACAGGGGTTCTTCAACATCCCGGTGGACGAGCTCACCGCTATGCCCATATTGACCGACTACTTCATAAAGAAGGAGATTTCCGATCTGGTGGTGGTGGCTGTTGATATCGGCATAAGCAAGAAGGCCAGGGACGTTGCCGAGCGCCTGGGCGCTCCGCTGGCCATCATCGAAAAGCGCAGGATGAGCAACGACGACGCCAGTGAGGTGATGAACGTCATCGGGGACGTGGATGGCAAGGTGGCCCTCACCTTCGACGACGAGATCGACACCGGCGGGACAGTATTGAACGCCGCAAGCGTGCTGGTTGAGCATGGAGTGAAGGAGGTCTACTGTTGCGCTACCCACCCGGTATTGTCCCAGAACGGGCCGGAGCGCATGTCCAACAGCCCGTTCAACGAGGTCGTAGTCACCGACACCATCCCGCTGTCGGATGAGAAGCGCAACGGCAAGATCAGCGTTTTGTCCGTTGCGCCCCTGCTGGGCGAGGCCATTTCCCGCATCCACCAGGGTATGTCCGTCGGCCAGTTGTTCGACAAGCAGGCAGGGAGGTCTTTCTGAAGATGTACGATCTGATAGTTAAAGGCGGTACGGTCATCGACCCGTCCCAGGGTCTCAACGGCGTCAACGACGTGGCCGTGGAGGACGGAAAAATTGTCCGCGTCGCCCCGGACATCCCGCCAGAGGAAGCGACCCGAGTCCTGGACGTGGCCGGCAACCTCGTGGTCCCTGGCCTTATCGACGTCCACACCCACGTCTACGATGGCGTAAACGGCAACGGCGTCGAGGCGGACATCGGCGGCGTGCGGGCCGGCGTGACGACGATGGTGGACGCGGGCAGTTCCGGATGCGACACCTTCGGGGGCTTTCCCCGGCACATCATTCCCAATAGCGCCACGGAGATCATCTGCTTCCTGCACATCTGCCGCACCGGACTAGCCACCACCCCGGACATTTTCAGTCCTGCCAGCATCGATCTGGACAAGACCATACAGGTCGCCTCGGAGAACGGGCAGTTCATCTCCGGCATCAAGGCCCGCATGGTATCCCCAGCCCTGGAAATCATGGGCATGGAGATGCCCCGGGCGGCCAAGAGGGCGGCGCGCGAGGCCGGGGTCAAGCTCATGGTCCACATCGGCGACACCGAGCACCGGTACGATCCGAACGTCATCCGCGAGCTTCTTCCAATAATGGAGGAAGGCGACATAGTCACCCACCTGTTCACCGCCAACCCCGGCGGGGTAATCGACGCCAACGGCAATCTGGTGCCGGAAGCCCAGGAGGCGCGGGACCGGGGAGTCTGGCTGGACACGGCGCATGGGCGTTCAAACTTCAGCTTCGACGTGGGCCAGCGCATCTTGGACCAGGGTTTGATGCCCCACTGCATCAGCACCGACCTGACCCTGCCGGGCCGCCAGCGCACGGTCCACAGTATGACCGAGATGATGACCCGGTTCCTGGCGATGGGGTTCACGATGGAGCAAGTGGTCACCATGTCCACCATGAATCCGGCCCAGGCAGTGGGAGTCGACGACCGCCTGGGAAGTTTTCAGGTGGGCAAGCAGGCGGACGTCTCCGTGCTGCGGGAGGAGGAAGGCGACTGGCTTCTCTACGATGTTCTGGGCAACTCCCGCACCCACGATAAAGCGCTGGCCCCGGTGGTAACGGTCAAGCGCGGCGAGGTCTATGAGGCCGGCTGGGGCCCCCGCCCCTGGGGCTGGGAACCGGACCGGGCGTAGGCATGACTGCGTGAGATACTCACGCGGCCTGTGACAATGGGAACATCCCGTGACCGATTATTACCCCATCATCCATATACAGCCCGATTGGATCCTTCAGCCAGAGGGGATGGGAAGTAAGAGGAAGTATTGGTATCAAGTACCGGAAGTGAACGAGTCGCAGTGGTTGCTCAAGCACCCAGCACGACAGAGCAGTGGCGAGCATTGGGCTGAGAAAATCGTGGCTGAGGTAGCCGAGCTTCTTGGTGTACCCCATGCGAGGGTAGAATTAGCTGAATTACAGGGAAGAGTTGGCTCTATAACTGAGAACGTCGTTCCTGAGCATTTCGAGTTGATTCATGGGAACGAAGTCCTGGAGAGTGCAGTTTCCCAACAGGATACTGGCGAACTAAACTTTCACCTGTCGGACCATACCTTGGCGAACATCTGGCTGGCGCTGAACCAAGTTTTTGAGGTGGGAGACGCCACAAATGCCAAGCGCCAATTCGCTCAATATCTAGTGCTAGACGCAGTGGTTGGAAACGTTGATCGCCATTCCGAAAACTGGGGGGTGTTGCGCGGCCAGGGTGGGACAGGTTTCTCGTGGTCTTTGGCTCTGTCTTATGATCACGGCTCATCTTTAGGCCGGGAGCTCTCCGACGAACAGCGGGACAGACGGTTGGCTGGTGACCGGGTAGGCGAGTATGTGGAACGAGGACGTGGCGGCATCTTCTGGTCGTCGGCGGACGGACGCGGTTCAAGCCCGTTGCAGTTGGTCAGACTAGGGGCTGGTCTCCATCCTGATCTGCTACACATGGCAGTATCAGCAGTACACAGTTTGGATAATGCGTCCCTCTGCAGTGTAGTAGACCGTGTGCCAGATGACTTGATGACTTCCCATGCACGTTCATTCGCATTTGAAATGATGAGATATTGTAGGGAGCACATACTAGAGGCAATCCGTTGAGCGTAAGAACATTGTTCCTAGCGTGGCAGGATAAGGGTCCAAGCCGCACATGGTATCCCATAGGCCGCCTGGATGCCGATGTAGAAGGCCCTTCGTACCGTTTTCGTTACGTCGGAGGAGCTAAACGCGCGGTCAGAGAGAGCAGATTCTCGCCCCTCGCAAATTTCCCCAGTATGGACAGAGATTATCGATCATCCGAGTTGTTCTCCTTGTTCAAGAATCGGGTCATGTGGCCGAGTCGTCCGGACTTCAAGGACTATCTACAGTCCCTAGCGCTTACCGAGAGTGCAACTCCCGTTGATATGCTGGAGGTGAGCGGAGGCAATCGTGTGACGGACTCTTATGAGGTTTTCCCCAGGCTGTTAAGGGATGCCGACGGAAATTTCGCTTGCCGGTTCTTTCTGCACGGTGGCAAGTACGTGAATGAAGCGGCGCAAGAGCGTCTCGGTTGCCTGCAAGACGGTGAACAGCTATATGTGGCTGTGGAATTGACCAATCCGCTCGGAGAATTAGGTTTGCAGATCCAGACGGTCAATTACCACATGATCGGCTGGGCTCCGCGTTACTTGGCTCCTGATTTGGTAGAAATCAAAGCGCCCGGCGCACTTGAGGTAAAGGTAGTCCGCGTTAACCCGATGCCCGCTCCATCATCTCAGCGCGTCTTGATTGAACTGCGCGGCAAGTGGAGCGAACATGAACCGATGAGCGGGGAAGATTACCAACCGCTGGTCGGAGATCCGTAGCCAGCCTACCGTCCTTGCCTATTCCGCCCCCGGAACTTCCTCACCACCGGCCGGAGCTTCGCCTTCAAGCTGAACCTTCGGCGCAGGTTTTGCGCCACCAGCGGAGCTACGTGGTTGTTCCCAGCCACCAGGGGAGCGACCCACTGGCGCAGCTCCTTCAGGGTTGGGGTTTTGGCGTCCCACGAGGGAACCAATGAGTCCATCGGCTGCCACCGCTTCTGGCCGTGCAGCCGCGTCATCACTGTACCGCCAGCCTCCATTACCGCCAGCGCCCCGGCTGCCATATCCCACATCCGGGGCGCGCCTATCACCGCGTATTGCAGCACCCCGCAGGCGGTCATCGCCAGTTCATAAGCGATGCTGCCGGTGGTACGGACCTCGCCGGTCCTGCCCTTGAGTCCCTTGCCGAAACGGGTTGACTGCCCGAAGAACCCCGGCAGCCCCACCAGCCGGTTGTTCACTATCTCCTCGGACTCGTAGACCGCCGTCCGCTCTTCATAGTCCCGCCCACCGCCCCGCACAGCAACATTTGTATCCCGCCCACCGCCCCGCGCAGCAGCCGGTCCGGCGAAGCACCCGGCCCCGCGCCTGCAATGGAGCACGAACCCGCCCCCTTCAACGGGCCAGGGGACGAACATTGCTCCGGCCAGCGGACGCCCCCGGTACAACACTCCAATGGACGATGCGAAGACCGGCAACCCGTTCAGGAAGTTTGTCGTGCCGTCCAGCGGGTCCAGAACCCACACTATGTCGTTGCACGGAGTCTCCGACTCTCCGGACTCGTCTCCCCCGCCTTCCTCTCCGAGGATGCTGTGCTCCGGGTACAATTTGCCAATCTCACGGATGAGGTATTCTTGGCAGGCCTTGTCGACCTCGGTCACCGGGTCCCGCTGCTCCTTGTCCTTGTACTCGACGGTAATCCGCTGACCGAAATGACTGGACAGAATCTCTCCCGCACCCTTGGCCAACTGCACCGCAGCGGCCTCTATCTCCTGGGCCAGACCATCGTCGGGAAGCGTGGATTGAACGGGTGTCAACTCAATCATCAGTCGTCAGCGTCCACATGGCGTTTTGGGCGCAGTATAACATCCAGGAACTTCTCCCCCACTCCTCCTGCTGCTGACCCATTGCAAGAGTCGAATTGGCCGGGCAATGCCCCACTGATATAATCGGTCACCTACTCAAGAGCGAATCTAATGAGGGAGCCTTCGAAATATGGATCTGGAACTGGCGGGCAAAGTTGCGATAATCGGAGGCGCGAGCAAGGGCCTGGGACGCGCCTGTGCCGAGGTACTGGCCCAGGAAGGCGTCAAGGTGGCCATGTGCAGCCGCACCAAGGCCGATCTGGACGCCGCCGCTGACGAAATCCGGGAGTCAACCGGGGGCGACGTGATGTCCTTCCCCGGCGACCTCGACAACCACTCCACCATCATCGACCTGGTGGCCGCCACGGTGGAACGCTTCGGCCAACTGGACATCATGGTAAACAACTCCGGCGGGCCGCCGCTGGCCAGGGCGGCCACTGCCGACGAAGACCAGTGGGCCGTTGCGGTGCAGCGGTCGCTCCTGTTCTTCGCCCGCATGTCCCGCGAGTCCCTGCCCCACATGCGGAACCAGGGCGGGGGACGCATCATCAATATCCTGGCCAGCACCGTCTACAACCCCATCCCCAACCTGGCCCTGTCCGGGGCGACGCGAATGGGTGTGGTTGCCTGGGCCAAGAGCCTGGCCGACGAGGTAGGGCGGGACAACATCCTGGTCAACAACGTCTGCCCCGGTTCCATCCTCAGCGACAGGATGCTCTCCAACGTCACGTCCCGCGCCAACGAGCTGGGCATCTCCGTGGAGGAAGCCCTCGCCCAGCGCGCTTCTGAGACGGCCCTGGGCCGCGTCGGCCAGCCCGTGGAGCTTGCCAACCTGGTGGCTTTCCTGGCTTCCACCAAGTCCAGCTACATCACGGGAACGACCATCCTGGTTGACGGCGGGCTGGTCCGCTCGGTGATGTAATGGAGAAACGCCTATTGTGCGTCCTCTAGCGCTTCTCTCTTGGGATTCGACCCAGAGATCGGGTACAGCGAATCCATTGCATCCAGCTGGTTGAGTACATCAAGCAGTTGTCGCCGCAACTGTGGATGGCACCTCTGTAGATCGGTGCATAACTGTCGAATCCGCTTGTCGGCATCTCTCGAGTGCGGCCCGATTACATCGCCAAATGGACCCGACTGAAACGCGAAATTCACTTCCGTTGCTGGGACCCAAACGAGGTTCTTGAGGTCGTCTTCGCTCTTTACGGAAACGACGACTACGTCCACTCCCCTTTTGCTCAGACTCTCGAGTTTGTCTGAGGTGGGAGGGTTGGTAACCACAACCTCGATAACTCTGATGGGTCTGTCGGACTCATCGAAGAGTGCTATGTCAGGAATATAGCCCCCTATCGGAGTGAGAGAATCGGGGATAGTGATCCGCCTGACTCCATCCAACAGATCTGGAGACATTTCATCTGGGGAAATACGCACACGCACTTCCTTGTTGCTCGACCAAGAGCGTCTTACAATGCGTCTTACACGGGCTCCACTTCCTGCATAACCCCCGGTCAGCATTTCCTCTCCAAGCCCTGCTTGCAAGATGTCCCATATAAGGGCTACGGCATATTCATGCAGATAAGTGACAGGGTTGTTCTCAGTGCCGACATTCTTGAACCACTTCGATTCCATCACTTCCTCCCATCCTTTCGAGCCTGATGGCGAGGCCCATTTGTCGAAGGGACCGGCATAGCTCCCAATCGGGTTAGCCCGGTTGGGCAAGCATTTTGGAGCTACCCTGACCCTAACCCGCAGGCTTGAAGTAAGGGACGGAGATCTGGTTATTGGCCTGGACGAAGGTGACTTCAACCGGCATCCCGATGCTCACGTCCCGGGGCGGGCACTCGACGATGTTGGTGAACATCCGGACCCCTTCCTCCAACTCCACCAGCGCCAGAACGTAGGGCACGTCTTCGGCAAACCCCGGCGTGCGGTTCTGGTAGGTGACCGTATATGTCCAGACCGTGCCCTTGCCGCTGGCGGTCACCCACCTGATGTCCTCAGACCAGCAGTTGGCGCAGATTCCCCTGGGGTAGAACTGGAACTCACCACAGCGGTCGCATTTCTGTATCAATAGCTGGCCGCGGCGGCAAGCGTCCCAGAAAGGCCTGGTCTCGCCCGAAACAGTGGGCAGAGGCTTGTTCCACGTTGTCATGGCCTAATCCCTCCCCAGAATGGCGGTCCCGCCGCTGTGCCGTGTCCCGAGCGCGCCGCCGGTGCCGTGGCACAGCGCAATGTTGCAATTGGGCACCTGTCGCGGCGTGCCCTCGAACTCGTGACGTAGCTGCCGGGTGGCCTCCATCAGCAGGAATATACCCCGCATCCCCGGGTGGTTGGACGACAGCCCGCCCCCGTCGGTGTTGATGGGCAGCTCCCCGCCGACCTTCAGACGCCCGCCCGACACGAAGTCCCCTCCCTCGCCCTTCTCGCAGAAACCCAGGTCCTCCAGGGTCTCCAGCACGGTGATGGTGAAAGAGTCGTATATCATCGCCATGTCGATGTCGTCGTGGGTGACGCCCGCCATTTCAAAGGCCGGTCCGTGGCTCTGCCGCGCCGCAATGTATTGCAGGTCCCGCTTGCCCGCGCCCTGATGGGCCACCGCCTCACCTGCTCCCAGGACCCATACCGGGGTGTGGCGGCAGTTCCTCACCACCTCCGCCGAGGCCACCACCACCGCACCTCCTCCGTCGGTGATGACGCAGCAGTCCGGCAGGTGCAGCGGCGCGGAGATCATCCGGGAGTTCACCACATCCTCGACCGTGATGGGGTTGCGGAACAGGGCCTCGGGGTTCATCGAGGCATGATGGCGCACCGCCACGGCGATCTCGGCAAGCTGCTCCGAGGTCGTCCCATAGAGGTGCATGTGCCTCTGGGCGATCATGGCGTAAAGGCCGACGGTAGTCAGACCGTACAGTTCCTCGAAACTGTCCGGCGAGGGTTCCAACCTCGGGTGCCCGAACCGTCCCACGCCACCGGTCCCCACCGACACGCCGCCGGAGCGTGCCAGGCTGCTGTAGGTGATAACGGCGCAGTTCATCCGGCCAGCGGCGATTGCGTTGAGACAATGGGAGAGGTGGAACTCGAAGGACCCGCCCCCGACGGTGGTGTTGTCCACGTAGCTGGGGTACATGTTCAGGTAGTCGGCCAGGGCCAGCCCGCTGTTGCGCGAAGAACTGGACGCGGTGAGAAGCCCGTCCACGTCCTGCTTGGCCAGACCGGCGTCCTCCAGCGCCTTGATGACGCTCTCCCCCTGGATTTGCAGCTCGCTCTTGTCCGGCGCGTACCGTGTGACATGCTCATGGATGCCGACAATAGCAGCAGTCCGTTTCAAGTCGGGCATGGGCAGGATACCTCCTGTGATATGAACGGTTCAGGCCGGCATGGATATCCGGGCATGAAATGCTCAGTCATGTTATGGCGTTCCGGGCCGATGTCGAAAGCTGTTGGACCCAGGACTCGAACACCGTCATATCGTTAGCTTGCAAGTCCTGAATGAGGTTGTCAGGACTAGTTTCTCTCAGACCATGCAACTCCAACGCTGCGGAGAAGTTCCTGCTTGTAAGGGGGTTAGGATGGACGATCACATTTCTAACTGGCCTAATCAAAGATAAGTCAGCAGCGCTCAAACCGAGACTCAAACTATGGTAATTTCCGACCCCAAGAGTTTTAGCCTGCCGCAAGGCGTATTCCGTGTCGTCCCAATTTGCGCCGGATACCCCTTGAAGATTCTTGAACAACCTTTCGTTGCGCCGCACACCCGCTCCCGCGGATAATCGAGGGAGCCACTGCCCGCTCGCCGTAGTCACTCCGCCCATAGCCGACCGGAGTATGACCTGGCGGTTGAACTCACTCCACAAGTGGAGCATTCGCACCACCAATTGCAGACGGGCATGACGCCGAAGCAGCGTTCCCAGCCAGTTCTCTCGGGGGTTCCTGATCAATGAACGGTTGAACAATTCCAGCAGCAAAATGTTCCTGGATTCATACCGACGGTAAACACTCACCAAGTTTCTGGACACATCAACTTTAGAGCGGATCTGGCAGCAATGCACGGTAAAATACTGGAAATCTGACTCGCCGGCTCCTTATGCGCTGGGTCGAACTGGAAGCGGCTTCCTTGAACGCCACCATTCGTTCCGGCACGTCATCACGGTCCATTTCCAAGACTTCCGCCAATATACTTAGATTGTATATTGCCGATGAAATGTCTTGCAGTGCGCGAGGGTCCCGTTGCGGCACATCATTTTCCATGTCGCCTTCCGGTATTCCGATCAGCGCATGAGCCACGGCTGCGAACATCATTAGGAAGTGCGGAGAACTCGCTAGGCCCGTTTCCAATATCGGAGAGATATTATCGACGATACATTCGACAGTCCGGTTTACACTCTTGAGAGTCTGCTGCGGTAAATCACCGTCGTAGCGTTCATAAAGTCGGTCGATCTTTGGCTGGCCGCCGTCCGTAACTCCTTCCAAGATAACTCCGAACATTTGGGCCATCAGTTCGTCATCGGCCATTCGGATTCTGGCCCGAGTGGGAAGCACAGGATAGTTGCTCCACAAGCTGTTCCAATGATGCGTAGTCTCCACTACTGCGTTCCTGAGTGCCCCGTGAAATTTGCCGTGACGCAGTTCTTGCCTAGTAAGATTGTAATTGTACGTGTTCAATCTCTGGAAAATCTCGAAGACCACCGCGTCAGGCACATTCATTAGCTGTTCAACCGGAATGTAGTACTCCAGAAATGCTTGCTTTGATTCTTCGTCCAGATCAGAAAATCTCAGACCGGCAAAGTCGCCGTACAGCTGCCTGTTTGACCCCAATGCGAACTCGTCCACGGCAAAAGACCTGATGGCCATTAACCGCTGCTGTCCGTCCACTACTTCACGGTAAGCTCGCCTTGTTTGCGAGTTTATCTTGGTCCGCAAGTATATTTTGGGAATAGGGTACCCACGCAAAATCGTATCGATCAGATACGCCCTGGCCGGCTGCGGCCAGACTTTACTGGACCGCTGAAATTCCCGGTTGACTACCAGAGTCTTACCGTCCATCCAGTCCAATAGATTGGCGATAGTGTGCTGTTCGAGCATACCGGCACTAAATGTCCGTAAAGGTTATATCGCAAGTATATCAGCCGTGATATGTATCCGCGAGAGCGTGGGGCTGAGAACAACCGGACGAAAACGGCACAGACCTTTTAACTTCACACCATACCCGATATAGTGTGTCCTGAACCCGGACTAGAGCACAGTATTGGAGGACTCATGCTGGCATTCTTGGGCGGCACCGGACCCGAGGGGCGGGGGCTTGCCCTGCGGTTGGCCCTGGCTGGCGAGGAGACCATCATCGGCTCCAGGGACGCCGCCCGCGCCGCCGCCGCGGCGGACGAGTTGCGGGAGTTGGCTCCCGGAGCCAGCATCAGCGGAGCGGCAAACGCTGACGCCGCTGCCGGCGCCAACGTGGTGTTCCTCGCGTTCCCATACGAGGGACAGCGACCCACTCTTGAGCAGATCCCCGACGCCCTGGCGGGCAAGGTGGTGGTGGACGTCATCGCTCCCATGCAGTTCCAGCGGGGGCGCGGCGCAAGCGCTATCGAGGTCGAGGCCGGGTCCGCCGCTCAGGAGGCACAGGAGCTGCTGCCCGATTCCCTGGTCGTGTCTGCCTTCCAGAACATCAGCGCCGAGGAACTCCAGGAGCCGGACAAGGAGATGGAGGGCGACGTTGTGGTCTGCTCCGACCACGCCGACGCCAAGTCTGTCGTCATGGACCTGGTAAGGAAGATACCCAAGCTACGCCCTGTGGACGGCGGCGCGTTGTCCAACTCCAAGTATGTGGAGCAGATCACCCCCATGCTGGTGAACATCAATCGCATATACCGCATACACGCCGGCATCAAAATTGTAGGGGTCTAAAGAGCATCTACCCGAAAAACTTTCACTTCAACACCACCCGCTTTCAAATGTCTCCAAGGCCCGGGGTGACGGTATGGAACACCTGAGTCGGCGGAGAGAGCACCTGTACTTGGGTCTTTGTGCATTCACACATTCAGGGACGTGACGTTGAGGGGACGAACGGGAACAGTTGAAAGTGTAACTTCAACCTGATCAACCAAGGAGGATGTGCCGATGCCGCGAGCAAACCTGGACCTGACAAACCCCCAGGACCTGGCAACAGTTAAGGGACAATGGCGCTTTGCCCAGGGGTTGGTGCCCGGCGAAGCCAATGAGGGACTGGTCGCGCAGATGGCCGGCAGCCCAGCCCGCCTGCCGGACTACGACGACTCGGGATGGGAGGCCATCGACGACATGGGCGAGTGGCGGTCCCACGGACTTACCTTCGCCTGGTACCGCACGAAGGTCACCCTGCCGGAGACCATCGACGGACATGACGTCCGGGATACACGGGTCCTCTTCGAGACCTGTATCGACGATTACGGCGAGCTCTGGATTGACGGCGACTGCAACCGTCAGCTTGGAGCGGTGCAGGGGTTTAACGTCCCCCAGCGGGTGGTGGTCACCGCCGAACCCCAGCCGGGCGGCGAACACACCATCGCGCTGCTGGCCATCAACGGCCCGTTGGGAGCGCCCGGCGGCGCAGTGTTTGTGCGCTACGCTACCCTGGCTTTCGAGTGGCGCTCACCGGCCTACTGAGGACCGCGCCCTCCGCTTCTGCTACCCGTCCTCATCGAGATCGTCGTCCAACTCCTGGAACTCGTAGCCCATAGCCTCGAGTTCCGACTGGAGCCGGGCCGTGAAATCCTGGACGGTTCCTGTCTCCGGGACGGTAATTTCTATGATGCCACCAGGTGCGCTGCCGATGGAACCAGGGTCTTCCTTGGCCAGTTCCACACGCACCGACTCCCGGTGGATGCCCATCTGGTCGGTGACCAGGAATATGGTGTTCATGTCCGCCATGTTGATGATCTCATCGGGCATGTCCGGTTCCTCCGCTTCCCTACGGCTCCGGGGGCCATTTTGTGCCCCCAACCGCCGGGCGCTCCGAAGATGCCATGCCCAGCCCCTCTGTAACAGTCTGGCCAAAGGCATCCAGGATAACCTCGCCCCATTCTTGGGCGTGGGACACCCGGAAGGCCATACGCTTGCCCCGGCTCGCAGCCCGTCGGTTCTCCTCGCTCTCGGCGGCAACCTCCTGGGCTATCGCCTCGTCCATCGCGTCGATTGACGGCACCAGTTCGTTGGCCGTCTCTACGAACCGGGCGATCTCTCCCATCCCAGAGTCCAGGACCACGAACACCGGGACGGTCCCGGCCCGGTTCTCCGGCAGGAAGCTGTTGGTCAGCTCCAGTTCCTCGTCCCGGTTGAACACCTGGACTGAGATCTTCGGTGTGCTTTCCGCCAACCGGAGGATGACCGGTGTGGTGCTGACAGCGTCTCCGCACCAGTCTGCAGTGAACACCGCCAGGTTGACTGGCCGTTCCAGGCCGTCGAACAGGGATTTGGCTGAGTCCGGTACCTGGACCGCCTGGTAAATATCCAGGAACGGCTGCTTATTGACCTTTATCTGGTCTATGTATTCCTGCACGGTCATTCCCTGGTTGAATTTTTCCGCGCTCAAAGACATGGCCGTCCTCCTCATCGTCAGGGATTGGCTCCCAGTCTTACCCGGCTAGTTTCTCAGCATTGAACCGGCTTGGCAATGGGCGTCCGGCAGACCGTTTGCGACCAGTCGCCACGCGGTTAACGGCGCAAGTGGGCCGTGCTAGAATTGTGGCAAATACATCAGGGTCCCCAGGAGGGGCGTCCCATTGGTAACCGAGAACACGAGTCCTCAATTGAAATACGCCGTCTTCTGCCGGGATACCGAAGACGCTGCCGACGGCGAGTTGATAATCAAGGGAGTCATCGACCTGATAGACCTGCCTTCGCCGACGACGGGAGAAAACGCCAGCCCGGTGCTGGCAGAGTTGGACCTTCAGTTAGCCTTCTGCATATCCGGCGCAACCCCCGGCCCCCACCACCTGCTGGTGGCCATAAAAGCTCCGGGCGCGCCGCTGGACCTGCCTCCGCCCCAGTTGATTAACTGGGAGGAAGGGATCATATTTCAGCGGTGGATCAAACTGTTCCGCATCCCAGTACAGGCGCCCGGATACCATGCGGCGGCGATACTGCTGGACGGCACCCCTCTTGGCGAGGCGAGTTTCCTGGTGCGGATCAAAGAGGATGCCGCGCCTGCCGCGGGTTAGATCCTCGCTTACGGTACCGCGGACGTCAGTGGCAACGTTCGGCTGAGTCCATCTTGTACCGAACGTTGCCCGAGGGTACCTCTCCTCTCTCACCTCAGAAACCACCCGCTACGCTACCTATCATCCCTGTGACGTAACGCTGCCTATATGGGGGTGCAGGCGCTACGGCACCAGCATGGCCCGGGTAACCGCAGTCTGACGCTGATCCCACTCCGCCTGGGGGAACGCCTCGTTGATGTCCGCCAGGGGGAACTTGTGGGACACTATCCTGTCGAAGGGCAGCTTGTTCTGGTTGCGCACCAGGAAGTTGAGCAGCGTCGGCAGCAGGTCGGGACGGTACATCAGCGAGCCGACGATGTTCTTGCCCGGCAGCAGCTTGGAAGGGTCAATGGATACTTCCCGGCCCCGGACGATGTCTCCTATCTCGACGAAGGTCCCGCCATTGCTGAGCATGTCGATGCCCTCGGCCAGCAGCTCCGCCCGGCCCACCAGCTCCATCACTGTGTCCGCGCCGCGCCCGTTGGTCAGTTCCTTCACCCTGGCCACCCGTGTCTCCACGGTATTGAACTCCTCGATGTTGATGGTGTAGTCTGCGCCGAACTCCTCTGCCAACTCCAGCCGGTTCTCCAGCCTGTCCAGCACGATCACCCGGTCGGCACCCATGTCCTTCGCCATCGCCGTGGCATGGAGGCCCAGCCCCCCTGCCCCCTGGATGACCACGTTGTGGCCCTCCCGCGCCCCGGCGCGCATCAGTCCGGTTGTCACGGTGCCCATTGCGCAGTTCACCGGACCGAGGATTTCGTCGGGAAGCTCATCGGGCACCTTGAACAGTGGATGGCGCGGTGGCAGATAGAGGAAGTCGGCGTATGTGCCCCGGAAGTAGGGCCAGGTCCCCGCGCCAGCGCCGCCGCGGTTGACACACCAGTTGGTGTCGCCCTTCAGGCATAGATGGCAGTGGTAGCAGGGGAAGACAGCGGAGTAGACAACGCGGTCCCCTTCCTCGATGGCAACGCCCAGGGTGTCGGTGGAGACGCCTTCACCCAGCCGCTCGACGACGCCGGTGCCCTCATGCCCCATCAGCCTTCCGCCTGGTGGCAGAGGGTTGTTGATCTGGTCCCCACGCCAGGTGTGCAGGTCGGAACCGCAGATACCCGCCTGCGTCATCCGCAGGATTACTGCGCCCGGCTCCGGGTCGGGAACGTCGTACTCCTCGATTTCAAAGGGTTTCCCGTACTCTTTGAGAACAACTACTCGTCCTTTCATTACGGTTCTCCTTTCAGAGGTGCCATTGAGCTTTGATTTTTGTGGGCGTAACGATACCATACGTCGCCGTCACCGCACAGGGGCTGTATGACCTTACGATCGTCGCAGTTTACCCGACCATCGGTGGATAACTTGAGGTGTTCTGTTTTACTGACACGCACCCTCTTCCGGTCCCGGACCCGTTGCCCTATCATGCCTCTCCAGGAGTGAGATGAAGCCACGGCAGCTTCAGGGAAATGGGTATCTCCCGGACAACCCGGTCAATGCACAGGACTGGGAGAAAATGACCGGATATGTCCGGGAAATCTCAATTTCCCTGTCCCGGAGGGAAATTGAGCGGGATTTCCACTCCTGGGTGGATAAGGGAACCCCACCCTGACCAAGGCCAGGACCGTCAGTTTCCGTCAGCAGGCTGTGGCACCCAATACGGAACGATTCACTGGCCAACCTGCGGCATTGGCAGACTCTCCCAAACCGGGTATATTGGTGGCACACAGGGTAGCCCGGACATGCATTCGTCGGCTGCCCAATTGACGGGAGGTTACGATCATGGTTCAACCCAAGAGAGTGGGACATTTGGTAATCAATGTGCGCGACCAGGAAGCCTCGACTAAGTTCTATACCGAAGTGCTGGGCTTCGAAGTAGCCGTGGACCGCCCTGGGTTCGGCACCTTCCTCACCTGCGGCAAGATTCACCACGATCTGGCCCTGTTCCAGGCCGCGCCCGACGCCGAGCCAGTCAAGGAAGGCGCGCTGGGGCTGAACCACATGGCCCTTCAGGTGGAAGACTTCGACATGCTCACCCAGTACTACCACAAGCTGAAGGACATGGGCACGGAGATGCGCACCACCGACCACAGCATGACCAAGAGCATCTACATCAAGGACCCGGACGGGAACGGAATCGAGCTCTTCTGCAACGCCTTCGAGACCGCGGAAGAGGGTCTCGCAGAGATGAAGAGGCCGGGACGGAAGAACACCGAGCTGGTCTTCAGCTAGACATCACTCTTTACGGCTCTTGCACCATCGGCAAAGGGACCGGTGCTTCCGGTCCCTTTTTCATGTCTTCCTGAGTACCTGGAGGGACACTTGATTCGCGCCTTGTTGCTGGACCTCGACGGCACCCTGGTCAACCACAAGGAGGAGATTTCTCCGAGGGTACGTCGCGCCGTGGCCGAAGCCTCGGAGAGAATGCACGTCTCCATAGCCACCGGACGGGAGCCTTCCCACGTCATCCACTATGCCCGGCTCCTCGGACTGACCGGCCCGCAGATAGGCGACGGCGGAGCGTCTGTCCTGGACCCGGCCACCGGCGCATTCATCTGGTCAGCCGCACTCTCCAATGCCGTGTCCAAGCGGATCATCACCGATCTCGAATACGCCGATGTGCGGTTCAGGGCAACCTATCCGGGAGGTTCCACGACCATCCTCGCTGACCTTCCCCACTGGGACCTCACCCGGATTTCCGCTTTAGGCCTTGATGAGGTGGCTGCAGACCAACTGGCAGCCAAATTGGCTGCTTCAGGGGGTGTCGAAGCGAACAAGTCTTACCTACCCAACGAGGACCTGTGGGCGGTGGACTTTACTCCCCGGGGTGTTAACAAAGGTACGGCCGCCAGAAGAGTGGCGGAGACGCTGGGAGTTCCAGCATCAGAGATAGCGGCGGTGGGAGACAGCTACAACGACATTCCGTTGCTGGAGTTCTGCGGGTTCGCCGTCGCAATGGGCGGAGCCCCGCCTGACGTTGCAGCGGTAGCGGACCACATAGCACCCGCTATAGAGGAGGACGGCGCAGCCATAGCCATCAAGCAGATACTGCGCTCCAAGCCGGTGCCGCGCCAGACTGGTCCTTAACGCAACGCGGGGGCAACTTCCCTGGCGAACAACTCCACAGAATTCAGCACCCGATCACGAGGCACCAGGCCACCCACGTTCATCTCGCAGATGAAGCCGGAGAGCTGCAACTCCTCCTGAATCTCACCCAGTTGCCGCGCCACCGACTCCGGACTACCGTAAGCCAGCCGGTCCCGCAATAGGTCCTGGTAGGTAGTCGCCGCCAGACGTTGGCCACGCTCGGCCCGTTCCTCGTCGGCTGTCGCCCCGGTAACCGAGGCCGAGGAGGCGAAGTTCTGGGCCATGCGCCGGTAGGAGCGCATCGTGCTGGCCTTGGCCTCGTCCAGCGCCCGCTGGTCCGTTTCCGCCACGTAGACCGGAATCCGCAGCAGTACGTCACCCTCTCCATCATGGCCCGCGTCGCTCCACGCCTGCCGGTACTGGGCCAGGCTCTGCACTAGGTCAGGACGGTCCATGCCCCGCAGGCCGACGAAGATGTTGAAGCCCTGTCCACCGACACGAGGGAATGTCTCCTTGGTGGTCGCGGCAATGCGCACCGGGGGATAGGGACGTTGATAGGGCTTGGGAAGCACGCAAACGTTGTCGAAGGTATAGTACTTGCCCTGGTGGGAGAACCGCTCATTGGACCAGGCCGCGAGGATGACGTCCAGGCACTCCTGGAACCGCTCCCGGCTCTCGCTGTATGGGATGCCGTACCCTTCGTAGGACCGGGCGAATCCGCTGCGCCCCACGCCGAAGTCGAATCGCCCCCTGCTTACCTGGTCTACCGTGGCGGCCTCCTCTGCCATCCGTATTGGGTGATTCAGGGGCAGGACATTGACCGCCACGCCGATGCGCAGATGCTCAGTGCGGGCGGCGATGGCGCTCGCCCAGATGAGAGGGGAGGACACCACCGAGGGGATCCCGGCACCAGCGTCGTCCAACGGGTTTCGAGGCGCGGCAAAGTGTCGTTCCGCCAGCCATACGCCGTCCAGGCCGCCTTGTTCGGCTGCGTCCACCAGATTGAAAGCTTCCGCGAAGGAGTCCTCCTGGGTGGTGCCGTACCGGTAGTCGCATTCCATTATCAGCCCAAGGTGCATTGGTATCCTCCCTTCCGTGATACGGGAAACGGTCAGTTCCAGATTGCCGCGATGCGGTACGCAAGCTGGGTGTGAGACTCCCTCACATCCACGATTTCCGCAGGCACGTCGCCAAGAATCCCCAAGGCGATAATCCAGTTCAGGATTTCGTGGTCCCCCGATTCCTGTATCTCTTCAGGCGTCAGTCCTGCGAGCTTGCTGCCCTGGCCCTTCCGCAGCAGTTCCAGGTTCCGGCGGTCTGTCTCAATATCTATCGCCCGGCACTGGAACTTGTGGGTAAGGAAGCTGTGTGACCAACTGGAAGACGCCACCACGGCCACCCGTTCGTCTCTGGTATCCAGGAACCGGCGTATGCCCCTGCCCAACTCATAGCAACGTTTGGGTGTGGGGCGAGGCGGATAATCGGGCCCCGCCTCTTCCCCGTAGCAGTTCACGAACAGGGGCAGCAAAGGGAATTTGCCATCGGGGTCCAGGAATACCAGCGGGTTGATGATGGCGTGGGCCAGTCCCCAGTCCCAGCCCTTGAGGGCGCTGGAGGAGGCCATGTCGAACCCGTCACGGATCAGGAAGTTGCGCATGTCCCTGGAAAATTCCCTGGGGCACTGGAACGAGAACTTCGTCTCCGGGGCAGCATTCCACAGGTTGGTACGGGCTGCAGGACGCTGGAACGGGTAGCCGTCAACCTCCGCGCCAGTATACAGGCAGAAGGGTGGCAGGTTGTCCTGCAGGAAATTCTCTGCCTGATCGTCACCGATGACCATCAGGACGTCCGGTTCCCACTCGTGCAGGCGGTCATGGAGGACCTTGAAAGACTCCACAACCTTTTGCTGGTCGCTGATGTCCTGGCTCAGGCCGTTGTCCTGGCCAAGTTCCTCCAGGAGTTGCCCGGGAGGCTCGTACCCTGGAATGCGGGCGAAGACCCGCTCTCTGCCTCTGGCCCACACCTCTGGAGGGGTCAGAATGATGGGACCGTGGGAGCAGCCGAGGCCCAGTAACTCAGCCATATCGTCCTCCTGGAGGGCCGTTATCCCGGCACAAATATCAGGAATTTTCGTGATTGTATGCGTGGGTATACGGACTGTCAATTAAAACGTATCGAAGACTCAGGGGCCGGGCGTATTCCATTTGTATGACGATATTATGCTCAGGAAACGCAATTGCCGCATGATTCCAGTTGATGCGGAATCCCTGCATGATGTAAGAAGTCTTCAAGTACTTGGAGTAGGCATGATGGCGGAAATCCAGCTATGCCGATGCGGAAACTCGACAATTGGGGTATCATGTCCGGGGTTGTGGCAAGAGCCATGACGGAGGCTGGTCTATCGTGAGTTTTATGTGTGCTATGTATTGGGCGAATCACACAAACGCGGCGGGCCAACCAGCGTCCTGCAATTCAGAGCTTGTCCGAAACACCTGTCCGACGCCCGCAAAACGGTTTCCTAACTGGCATGAGTAGTTCCACTCGGTCGTGGACTTCTCACTTTCACAATAGGGATGCCTTGAGCGTCGGGGTCCAGCCACTTATATCTCTGCCGGAGACTTTAGTCCCGGCGAATTTTTTGAGGGACCTCAGGACGTGAAGTACGATCTGCACACCCTTCGCGGGGATGTCTTTGGCGGCCTGACCGCCTCAGTGGTGGGACTGCCGGTCGCCCTGGCCTTCGGGGTGGCGTCCGGACTTGGACCTACTGCCGGGCTCTACGGGGCCATTGCCGTGGGATTTTTCGCGGCGGTGTTTGGCGGGACCCGCTCCCAGATTTCCGGCCCAACCGGCCCCATGACCGTCGCTATGGCGGTTGTTGTCACCACCCACGCCGCCAACGTGGCCGAGGCGTTCACAGTAGTCGTGCTGGCCGGCCTTATCCAGATTCTCCTGGGCCTGCTTCGGATTGGTCGTTTTGTGTCCTACACTCCATATTCGGTCATATCCGGGTTTATGACCGGCATCGGAATCATCGTCATTCTTTTGCAGGTATCGCCATTCCTGGGAGTCGAGGCCGCACCCGGGGGAGCACTGAGCGCAGTCAGGGCGGTTCCGGACGTAATTGCCAAGGTAAACCTGGAAGCCGTAGCCATCGCGGTGGCCACACTCGCGGTAGGAGTCCTCTGGCCGCGTCCGCTGAGGAGGTTCCTGCCTCCGACGCTGGCGGCGATGATCGCCGGTTCTGCCCTGGGTATATTCGTGCTGACCGGCGCCCCGGCTATCGGTGATGTGCCGACAGGACTACCCGATTTCCACCTGCCGGTCTTCTCGGCTGAATTCCTGCTGCGTGCGGTTCAACCAGCGCTGATTATCGCCCTGCTGGGCTCCATTGACAGCCTGCTCACCTCTCTCATTGCCGATTCGCTGACCCGATCCCAGCATAGTCCGAACCGTGAGTTGGTAGGCCAGGGAATCGGCAACATGGCATCGGGTCTCCTCGGAGGATTGCCGGGCGCCGGTGCAACTCTGGGCACTGTGGTCAATCTGCGGGCCGGTGGAAGGACCCAGGTATCCGGGGCTCTACGCGCCGCAATCCTGCTGACGTTGCTGCTGGGACTGGGGAAATACGTCGAGACCATCCCCATAGCCGTTCTCGCCGGAATTCTCGTGAAGGTAGGATGGGACATAATCGACTGGCGTTTCCTCACGCGCATTCACCATGTGCCGCGCGAGCATCTCATTGTCATGTTGATTACTTTCGCCCTGACGGTGTTCCTGGACCTGGTGACCGCCGTGGCCATCGGGCTGATCGCCGCCGGGATGGCTGGGTACAGGCAGTTGGAACGTCTGGAACTGGACAGCGTGGTCTCAGTGCCCCTACTGGACCAGACTTTCCTGGCCGACGACCATTTGGAGAGCGCGGAGATGGACCCATTTTCTGCCCGCGTGGGCCTGGTGGCCCTCCGCGGGCGGTTCTCCGTAGCATCATCCACCAAGCTAGTCTCTGTCATTGGCGAAGATATCCGGGACCATGAGATAGTCATCTTCGACTTTTCTGACACCATTTACCTGGACGACAGCGCCGCGATGGTTGTGGAGCAGATGATTGACGTTGCGATTGAGGAAGATACCGAGACCATCGTTATGGGCCTGTCCGGTTCGGTAGAATCGAACCTCAAAGCCCTGGACATTCTCAAGCATGTCCCAGAGGACCGCTTTGTTAAGGATCTGGAAGAAGCGAGGGAAGTGGCCAAGGCGATCCTCAGCGAACAAACCCGGACTGCACATGGGGACGAAGACAGCAGGGACACATCGAGGGAAGCCGGGGCATCTTAGTGAGTGTGGAGTGGCGGTGGATGGTGAAACCCTGTAACCAGAGACCCACCTCCAATGAGCATACCGGCGCAGTCACGGTTGATCCAAGCCCTTCCGCCTCTGTTCAATCGAGCGAATGCCGCAGGGGGAAACCACGGTGGAGAAGTGCCCTTGTGTCGACGCTCACACTTTAGCAGTCACGGTACTGCTATCCTTTCGTGAGTACTCGACCCTCTAGTATGGTATTGTACGCTCAATCAATTTCGCAGCTTGTATTTCGTAGCTTGTAAGGAGAGAACCATGC
Organism: uncultured Dehalococcoidia bacterium; assembly: GCA_951812625.1. Classification (GTDB taxonomy): domain Bacteria; phylum Chloroflexota; class Dehalococcoidia; order Lucifugimonadales; family UBA3495; genus CATOSP01. The sequence goes on from CATOSP010000001.1 coordinate 86,325, forward strand.
CAGGGCGCCGCTTGCTGGTCTGCTTCGCGCACCCGGATGATGAGGCTTTCCCTGTGGGCGGCGCGCTGGCAGCCCACGCCTCGCAGGGCGCGGAGATACGCCTGGTTACGGCGACCTCCGGCGAGGAAGGGGAGATACGGCAGGAAGGGGCCGCCACACGGGATACCCTCGGAGCTATACGCCGTGTCGAGCTCTCCTGCGCCGTTCGCGCCCTGGGCTTAGCCAACCACCGGGTGCTGCGCTACCGGGACTCGGGGATGGCCGGCTCACAAGCCAACGACGATCCCCTGGCGTTCATCAACGCCCCGGCCAACGAAGTGGTGGAACAATTGGTGGAGGAAATCCGCACCTTCCGGCCTCAGGTAGTGTTGACCTTCGGCCCTGATGGTCTGTACGGGCATCCCGACCACATCGCCATCTGCCACCACACCACGGAGGCTTTCCGGTTTGCCGCCGACCCGGATGCCTTCCCGGACCAACTGGCGGGCGGGCTGACTCCCCACCGGGCAGAGAGACTCTTCTACAGTGTCCGGCCCAGGGGGTTCCGCATGGAATGGGCACTGGCGGTGCGCAGCGCGGGCGTCGATTTCCCGCTGCCCTCGCCGGAGAGGGCCAACGAGGGAGTGCCAAACGAGGACATCCACCTGGAGATGCACCTCGACGACCACCTGGAAACGAAGATGGCCTGCATCCTCTGTCACCGCACCCAGGTGGCGGCGGACTGGCCATACCACCGCGTCCCGCGCGAAGTCGCCATGACGGTTCTGGGCCGGGAGTTCTACACGAGGGGCGCCCCCCCGGTAGAGATGGGGGAGCGGGTACCCCAGGACTTCTTCGAAGGCATCGCCACTTAAGTCTCCCGACCCTTCATGCCGAGGAGAGGCCCAGCAGCCCCCCTTGGAATGAATCGACTATAAGTCGTGACTAGCCAATCACAACCCATTCAATAACCTTGATGATTATCCAGGGGATGAACCCCAGTACGCCGCTAATCAAGACAACTACAACAGCCCGTCCGACGTTCTCGTAGTCGAGAGCATGACGTACCGCGACGACCATGCCTACCAAGGTCCAGAAGAAGCCGATCAACCAAAACAGACTTCCGAAATTAGGGATAAAGGTTAATAGGGACAGGACTCCCGGAGTGTAGGCGAAGCCCATCATTCGGCCCAATTCAGACCAACTGGTCTGAGTTGCCCCGGTCCGGAGTAGTCCACCGCCGATCATCAGCATCAGCGTGACCCACATTGCCCAGCGCACCACCCCGAAGAACAATCCGCCCACGATGGCAAGCACAATTCCCAACGCGGTGACGGATGCTTCCTCCGAAATGATGTTTTCTATGATTCCGCTGGCTATGCCGCACACAGTCACCAGCAGGACCACCGCGAAGGCCTGCCCGATTGCCGTGGCGTCGTTTTCAATCTCATTGTAGGTTTCCGACCGGAACAGCGCCGCTCCCACCATGCGATTAAGCATCTTTCCTCCCGATTTCTCCGGCGAGCCTCACGCCGGATATCTCCAGCTTCCTCTCCATAGGAGACTACCGCAGGAACTCGTCACGCCAGCGGTTGTAATCGTCCTGCCGAGTCACCTGGTTCATCAGATCTCCCGATGCCAGGTTGGGACGTAAGTCTGCGGGGGCTACGCCTTCCCGAAGCGCCTTCAAGGTGTCGTACACCGACTTCACCATGGCCTGGAAGGACAGGTGCCCCTGCAAAGCTACCCGCACGCCATTGGCGGCGAGATACTCCCGGTCCGCAAGCTCTCCGCTACCGCCCGCAATCAGCGGGATGTCCGTCGCCGCGTTGATCGCCTCCAGGTCAGCGCGTGAGTTCACACCGGCCAGGAACATCGCGTCAACGCCCACCTCAGCGTAGGCATTGGTGCGCCGGATGGCCTCCTCAACCCCAACGACCTGTGCAGCGCTAGTACGTCCAGCGATAACCAAGGACGGGTCCTGCCTTCCCGCCAACGCGGCCTTCATCTTGCCCACCCCTTCTTCCAGGGAGATTAGCTGGGCGCCGCCACTACCGAATGGACGCGGAAGAACTGTGTCCTCGATGGTCAGAGCCGACACTCCCGCCGTTTCCAGTTCCTCGACGGTGCGCTTGACGTTCATGGCGTTGCCGTAGCCATGGTCCGCGTCCACCATCAGGCTCAGGTTGCCGGCGCGGCAGATGCGGTGTATCTGCTCGGCGAATTCGGTCAGGGTCAGGACGATTATGTCCGGCGCGCCCAGGACGGTAAACGAGGCGATGGAGCCGGCCAGCATCCCCACCTCGAAACCCAGGTCTTCGGCTATGCGCGCCGAAATCGGGTCGAAGACCGATGCCGGGTGGACGCATTTGTCCCCGGCCAGAATCGCCCGGTATCTCTCTCGTCGGTCGGTAAGGTTCATGTCGCTCCTTTTCTGCGTGATATACTCGCTGTCCCAAGGCCAATACATCGGCCTTCAAACGTGGCCCATTCTAAAACATAAGGGGAGATAATCCAATGGACACGGCAAGCGGGGATGCGGCAGGCCGGGAAGGGCAAGCGGTTGAGCAGTGGACTATCCTGCCGGGGACTACCATTGGAGGGGAAGTAGGGACTTTCGCGCTGGCCTCGGACGCCAAGCACCACCGCCTGATTCGCGCCGAACTGACGCTGGAACGCAGGCTCAACCCCTGGGGATGAAAGGCATGGTCAAGGTAATTGGGGTGGACTTCAGCGGGGCAATTGAGAAAGGGAGAAAGTCGAACACTTGGATAACCGAGGGGCAGCTTGACGGGAACAGGCTAGAAATTACTGGATGCCCGCATCCTATCAAGCGAGACGATCTGACCAAGCGGCTGACAAAACCTGACTACGCTGTAGCGGCGATGGACTTCCCATTTTCGGTTCCATTAGCCTTCGCAAAGCATTGGCAGCCCCATGCACGCGAAATGCCTGACCTGTGGAGTGCTGCATACGAGCTTAATGCCCCAAAATGTTTCAGGTCGACAGTAGACCAATTTGCCCCTACTGTTGCTGATGAAGTTTTGCGCGTTGGAGATATGCACGTACCGGGATGCTACTCCTGTCTACATCGCGCCCAGCCTAATATGGTGCCGATGACTTTTGAAGGAATGAAACTGTTGCATGTTCTTCGTAAGGCTGGCCGTTTTCATGTTCCGCCACTTCCAAGTCCGACAACGGATTCGCCAGTCTTGCTGGAGGTGATGCCAGGAGCGGCCCTTGCAGCTTTTGGTTTGCCTAACAAGGGTTATAAGGGAGGTGCCAAAGCCTGCCAATTACGGCAGGAGATTCTGGATACGCTGTCTGGAGCATCGGGTATTGGTCTGCCGAACCTGAATGACTGTCGTAGGAATGACTATCGTGAGCTTTGCCTAAAATACCACGATTGTCTTGATTCTGTGGTGGCTGCGGTGGTCGCTGCTCTTTGGTACAACTGCGATGCAGCTTTCAGGAAACCCTCCGACAAGACCGTAACCGCTATCTCTCGCCCAACATCGACCCGGTGGGCCTCCAAGGAAACCTTGGGTATGCGGGAGGAAGAAGCCGCCCGGCTCGAAGGCTGGATTTACGTACCGATCTAACCCCTAGCCACTCCTCGTTGGCCGCTGTAAACTTGCAACCGGCAACCGGCAACCGCAATATGAGCAATGGAGGAACTGTCATGCAGATAGTCCGCGTTTACTCCGGCGACGATGGTGAATCCCACTTCGAGACCCTTACACCCGACCAGCTTGCCGAGGTTGTGTTTCCCATCGGCACGGGCGAAATCAACCTGAACCAACGCACGTCCCCCTCTTTCTCCGACTACCACAACGCGCCCCGGCGTCAGTACGTGGTGAACCTATCCGGTACCGCCGAGTTCGAGGTTGCCGACGGCACCAAGATACGTATGGTGCCCGGCGATGTGCTGGTGGCCGAAGACCTGACGGGCCATGGCCACATCGCCCGCAGCATAGGCGACGAGTTCCGGGTCTCCTTGGCCGTTCCTCTAGCCGACAAGTAATGGAGCAACGCAACCTGCGGCGGGGTTGGTTGACACCATGGAAGAACCCCGCCGTTGCTCTACCTGTGCCCCGCTCTTACCCGGCGTCTGTCATCCGTTGGTCAGGACATGGTGCAGGTGCAACAGGCCCTGCTGGCGGCGGGCGGTGGAGACAACGGCCTTCCACCCCGGCTCCAGCAGACGTTCCGCCATTTCCTGGGTAATCTCGTTTTCCTGGCACTTGCCGAACCGGGCGTGAAGTCCCAGGCAGGCTTCAGCTCCCGCAGTATCACCCTGACCCGCCGCCAGAGCATGGAGGAGGGGCAGGGCAGTATTCACTGCCAGGTCGCGTGCGCGGCCCTGCCCAATGGGAGCACTGCGCTCCCCGGCCTCACGCTCCACTACGAGCGCCTCCGTCAGCTTCTTGGGTACGCCTGACCCGGCTTCGCGCCTAAACTCTGCCGCCAGGCCCGATTCAAGGAACCTGTCCACCAGTCGCGCCGCCCCGGTGATGCGCCGCAGGGGGTGATTGGCGGGTCGTACCCGGAAGCAATGCCACGCCTCCGCCGTCATGGGTCGGCCGAGTCCGCCGGGAAGTCGTGCTCTACCTCGTTCCGCGTCCTTCCGCGCCAGGCCAGAGAGGTGCAGCAGCCAACCCTCGATGGCTGCTGCCCGCTGGTCCTTCGGAACTTCCATGGCGGCGCTGGCCAGTTCAGAGTAGTGTGCTCGCTGGGCCAGGAGGGAGAAGGCGTGCTGGTTATGCTGGTAACCCAGTCCTTCCATCAGTCCCTCATATAGGACCTGATCAGGTGGCTCTTCCTGGAGGAACAGCCCCAACTGTCTGCTGCGGTCCAGGAACCGTAAGTCCCCGGCCTTGTCCAAGAGTTGGCCTGCTTTCTCGGGTGAGCCGGGGCGGGAAAATCCCCGTTCCTCCAGTAGCTGCCACAAGCCGGGATGCGGACTCGCATCTGCGTGACCCTCAGCCTCCAGCAGCGGCGCAAGGGAGACGACAGGCGCTTTCCGTCCGCTGGCCAGACCGGTAGAGGCCGACTGCACGTCCAGGGCCGCGTGCAATACCACCCCATTGTAGCGAGGGTCTTCCGTGTGGCCGTGGGAGTCCCAATCTTGCTGGCGGACGTGAATCTCTACGTCACCATGGACGCGACCCACACCCTCCATCTCCAGTATGGCGTCGCGGAAGTCGGGACCAGCAGACAGACCAGGCCGCCCCGGGTAGAGCACGCGCACCCGTACGCCCGCGTGGGTGCGGAACCATTCCTGGCGCGCGGCCCGCCGCTGCCAGAGCCGGGCCAACAGCCGCTCCGGGATGCCGGGGCCTTCGCGGACCATCACCGCTGGCGAATCTGTACTTGGGGTATACTGCAACGGGTCCCTCTCCCACGTTGGTTGAACAGACCTGTAAACGCGATTATATACGTCTCCTCATTCTCTGACCAACCATCAAGCACAGCTTGCAATCGTATATTCTAGCCGGAACGGAGGCTTGACATGAGACTGGAAGGAAGGGTCGCTTTCATCAGCGGCGGGGCGCGAGGCATGGGCGCAGCCGAGGCCCGAATGTTCGCCAGGGAGGGGGCGATGGTAACCATTGGCGATGTTCTGGAGGAGGAAGGACGGCGGGTTGCCGCAGAGATAGGAGAGGCGGGCGGTCAGGCCATCTTTGTCAGCCTGGACGTTACCAGCGAAGCCCAGTGGAACGACGCCATCACTGCCACGGTAGAGCGGTTCGGCGGGTTACACGTGTTGGTCAACAACGCGGGCATCGGCGGCGGGGGCAACGTGGAGCAGACCACGGAGGCCGAGTGGGACCGTACGATGGACATCAACGCCAAGGGGGTGTTCCTGGGCACCAAGGCCGCCATTCCCGCCATGCGCCAGTCCGGGGGCGGGTCCATCATCAACATATCGTCCCAGCTTGGCATTGTGGGGGTGGACAACAGTAGTCCCCAGTACCAGGCTTCCAAGGGTGCGGTGCGGCTGCTGACCAAGGCCACCGCCATCCAATACGCTGGAGAGGGCATCAGGGCCAACTCGGTCCATCCCGGCCCGATCATCACGCCCATGACCGAGGCGGGACGAGCCGACCAGGAACGTCATGACCTGACCATCTCCCGTATCCCACTGGGCCGCTACGGAGAACCGGATGACGTGGCCTACGGTGTCCTCTTCCTGGCCAGCGACGAGTCTTCGTTCATGACCGGCAGCGAATTGGTCATTGACGGCGGCTGGGTAGCGCAGTAGGTGCTGAGCCGTCGGTCGTAAGTATAGTCTACTGGGTCAGGGGGTGAGCAGTATCTTGCCCGTGGTCTCGCGTCCCTCCAGTTGGCGGTGCGCTTCGGCGGCTTCTGACAAGGGCAGGCGCAGGCCAACGTGCAGGTCAAGCTCTCCGGAGTTCACCCAGGACAGGACCTCGTTGGCGCGTTGCAACAGTTCCTCGCGGGTTGCAGTGTAATCGCCCAGGCTGGGCCGGGTCAGGAACAGGGAGCCGTTGCGGAGCGCTCCGCTGTCGATGGGCCCCACCGGACCGCTGGCCTGGCCGTAGAGCGCCATGTATCCCCGTCGGCCCAGGCAGTTCAGTCCCTTGGCGAACGTGGTCTGGCCTACGGCATCGTAGATGATGCGCAGCCCCTCGCCGCCGGTGGCCTTCTTGATCTCTTCCTCGAAGTCCTGGCGGGTGTAGTATATGACCGTGTCAGCGCCGGCCTGGGTGGCCAATTCCCCCTTTGCCTCGGTGGACACCGTGGTGTACACATGGACTCCCAGTCGCTTCAGCATCTGGATGAGCAACAGTCCCATGCCGCCAGCCCCGGCGTGGACCAGGGCCTGGTCTCCGGGGTTCAACCGGGTGATGCCGAATACCAGGAAATGGGCCGTCATACCCTGGAGCATGGCCGACGCACCGGTAGCGAACTCGGTGCCCTCGGGCAGTCCCACCAGCAGCCAGGCGGGCACAGCGGCCTGTTCGGCGTAGGAGCCGGTGTGCATGGCATATGCCACCCGTTCGCCAACCGCGACCTCGCTGACGCCCTCGCCCACGGCTGTCACGATGCCCGCAGCCTCCCGGCCCGGTGTCCAGGGCAGGCTGGCGGGAGGGTTGGTCCCCCGGCGGCTGGAGACGTCGGTGTAGTTGACGCCGATGGAACGGATGTCAACCAGCGCCTCTCCCGGTCCCGGTACGGGTTCCGGCACATCCTCGTAGCACAACACATCCGGCCCGCCGACTTCGTGTGCTCTGACCGCCTTCATATCTTTCCTCCTCACGGTGTTTAGCGGCTAGCGGTTAGTGACTGGTGAGTATCCATTAGCCGCCAAGAATCGACGCCAGGCCGGTCACATCGGCCACATGTTCCAGGTCCCAGAACTGCTCCAGCGCGCCATCAATGTGGTCCGGGGGCAGTATGTAGCGGCTGCAATAGAGGAACTTGGCGTCCAGCTCCTCCCGCTCCAGAGGCATCTGGGGGTGGCCCCGGGGGAACTCCACCCGGTGGTGAAGCTCCCGGCCTCCGGTCAGGGTTACGCTGACCTCGCTGGCCTGAGGCGCGAAGGGTGTCGGCTCCTGGAGTGGGGCGACAGTTACCCGCTCCATCAGGGCATGGACTTCCGGGGTGGACACCGCCGCGTCGCTGAACTGCTCGAGCAGCGGGTGGCCGTACAACAGGGAAGCGGCCACCACGTAATGGATGCTCTCCCTGGCCTCCCAGCCGTTCCGTGGGTTGGCGCAGGCCAGGGCTTCCACTGCGACCGGAGAGGCTTCTACCCGTACCGACTCGACCTCAGCCGCATCGATGCGGTACTGCTGGGCCAACTGGAGCACCGCATCGATTGAAGCGTGGGCCGAGGTGTTGCAGGCGAAGGGCTTGAGCACTATCCCGGGGTCTTCCACGCTGTGAGGCGCGCCCAAGTTTGCGAAGAAACGGTCATGTTCACCGGATTCTGCGTCAGTGCCGGAAGGGGCGATCCCCAGGCTGTCGCGGCCAAAGTCCTCCCGTGCCATAAGGGCGGCCGCTACTCCGTTCATGGCGGACTGACCGCTTCGGGCTGCCATGCCGGGGGAAATCAGCCCAGTCGGGCTGGGGTCCGGGGAAGAAGCGGCCATGACCATGGCTGCGGCAAGCTGGTCCCTCTCTAGGCCGAGTAATCGTCCCGCCGCCGCTGCCGCCGCGACGCACCCGGCGGACGCCGTACCCTGCCTGCCGTCTCTGGTACCAGACGTGGACAGCTTGCACAGCAGTTCGCAGCCCAGTGCGAAGGCGTTGAGGACATCGACGCCGGGGTAGCCGTGCATCTCTCCCAGGGCCATCACGACGGGGAAGACAACGCTGCTCGGGTGGACGCCGCCCTCGGTGGTATCGTCGTCGAAGTCCAGGAGCCGGACCATCGCGCCGTTGGCCAGGGAGGAATAGGTCGGGGACGAGCGTAGGCCCATGCCGATGATGGTGCACTTGCCGTTGCCCCGCATTTCCTGGGCGAACCTGGTCAACGCCAGCCCGTCTGGTTGGGCGGCCCCGGCCAGGCCCACCGCCGCGGCGTTGACCATCATTTCCTTGGATGCCTCGACGACACGGGGAGGGAGCTGGTCGAAGGAAGTCTGTTCGACCCATGATGCCAGGCGGTGGGCGAAACCCATGCGCGTTCTCCACGAGCCAGAGTCCTTTCACGGCCAGCCGTGAAAGGATACTATCCGCGCATCGGCCACGCAACGCCCGGGCGATTGGTCCTGGCCTTCCGGGTTGGGTGGCCTGGTCAACTGAGGATGGGTGGTGGATACGCGATTTCGCAGCAATAACGGTGGGGCGGGGGTAAAGGCAGATGAATGCAACGCTGCCTTTGGCGTGCCGCAATTGCGTTGCTTATGACTGTAGCTTATCATTAGAAGTAATTCATTCATTGAGTGTGAAAGACCTGCCGGGAATCCTCGGCGAGAGGAGTTGCAGACGTATGAACTACGAGGCCATCAAGATTGATCAGGAGGACCGGGTGGCCATCATTACCCTGAACCGCCCCGAGGTGCTCAATGCGCTGAACTTCAAGCTGGTCACCGAACTCGACGAGGCCATCGGTGATATAGAGGGGGACGACGGCATCGGGGCTATAGTCATCACCGGATCCGGGGAGAGGGCATTCTCCGCTGGCGCGGACATCCACGAAAATCGGGAACTGGGCGACGAGGAGAGGGAGGCCATCACGGCGCAGCGGAACGAGTACACGTGGCGTCTGGCCACGTCTTCCAAGCCTATCATCGGGGCCATCAACGGCCTGTGCTATGGCGGCGGCACGGTGATGGCCACCTCCATGGACATGCTGGTGGGATGCGAACGCACGAGCTTCCGTTTCCTGGCCGTGAATTACGGACAGATGAATGCCACGTGGAGCCTGCCGACCATGGTGGGCTGGCCCAAAGCCAAGGAATTGCTCTACAGCGGCAGGGAGGTATTTGCAGAGGAAGCGTACCGCATCGGCCTGCTGAACCACATGGTGCCATCGGGGGAACTGATGGACAAGGCGGTCGAGGTCGGCGCGAGCATTGCCAAGAACCGTGTCGAGGGAGTGGCCAACATAAAGCAGATGCTCCTGGAACACACCGGGCTTTCCCTGGAAGAACAGTACCGGAACGAGATTGGCGCCCGCTCCGGACGGTTCAGGGGTCTCTCCGTCGAGGAAGGCTTCAAGGACTTCCTCGACCGCAAGGGGCGCAAGCCGAGGGTGTCCTGAGCAACCCGGTCCCAGTCAACTAACGTTACAAGTAAAAGCTCCTGTCCCCGGCGTCTATACCGGGGACAGGAGTTTTCGGATTTGGCGCTCAGAGAGGGAAAGCAGTCGCCAACTTGACAGAAACCACCGCTGCCATTCACCCACTGAAACTGGTTACGAAGGCGGCGCCTCCCCTGTTGGTCTTCGGGGCCGTGCTGTTCGCCCCAACGCCGGACGGTCTTACCCCGGAAGGCCAACGGGCCCTGGCGGTGGTAAGCTTGGCAGTTGTGCTGTGGACCACCGAAGTGGTGCCAATTGCCGTCACGGGTCTGGCGAGTGTCCTGCTCCTGCTGCTGCTCGGCGCGGTCCCGAGCACCAGCGATGGACTCTACGGGTTCGCCCAGCCAGTGACCTACTTCCTGGTCGGGATTCTTACCCTCGGATTGGCCGTCCACCAGTCCGGACTGGCCCAGCGAATGGCCGCCCACATCATCCGCCTGGCGGGTGGCAGCCCCCGGATGCTGTACATGCAGATGCTGGTTTCCTTCGCGGCTTTGACCTTTGCCCTGCCTTCCGCTTCCAACAGGGGCGCGATCCTGGTCCACATCTACGAGGAGGTGATGGACCGCTGGAACATTGCCAGGGAAGCCCCGCTGAACAAGGCGGTCATGCTGGCAATGGGTTCCCTGAACCGGCTGGGCTCGACCGCCCTACTTGCTGGTGGCATCACGCCGGTGGTGGCCTCATCGCTGGTAGGTGGCTTTTCCTGGACCCGCTGGTTCGTGATGATGGCGCCGCCCTTCTACCTTATGCTGGCTATTGGGGGAGCCATACTCTTCCTGATGTACCGGTCTGGGTTCTCTGCCAGCCGGGAGCCGGCGGGCGGAGACCTTCTTCCCGGCCCCATCACCTTCCCTGAAATGAAAGCCGGGATGATAACCTTGGGCACGGCGCTGCTGTGGTTCACGGACTTTGCCCACGGCCTGCCGCCAGCGGTCCCGGCCCTCATCGCCATGACCGTCATCCTCATGCCGGGAATCGGTCTGCTGACGTGGCGCGAGTTCGAGCGGGACCTGGGGTGGAGCAACTTTTTCGTCATCGCAACTTCCCTGTCGCTGGCCCATGCGCTGGCCTCCAGCGGTGCAGCCCGTTGGTCCGCCGAATTGCTGGTGGGGCTGGTTGCCGGGGTGGTGGACTATCCCGTCCTCCTGCTGCTGGTCCTGGGCGCGGCTTCGGCAGCCGTCCGCATGGTGATGACGAACATCTCCGGCTACCTGGCGTTTCTGATACCTGTGGCCATGTCCACCGGCGAGTCGCTGGGCTTCAATCCCCTGGTGTTCGGCCTTGCCGTGGTGGTGGTGGGGGACGCGCTGGTCTACTATCCGGCCAATGCAACCGCCAGCGTGTTCATTTTCCAGCGGGCCAACATAGGCGCCCCGGAAGTGTTCCGGTTTGGTGTTGTAATGACCGTGGTGGCAATTGCCGTTATGTTGTTGGTCTCCCTGGTTTACTGGAACTGGTTGGGGGAAGGTCTGACGGTCTAGTCGAAATGGAGATGGCATGACGCAACAACACTCGCAGCAAGTACCGCCGGTGGGTCACCGGGGGGATGCGCCCGACGTATACGCGCCGGACGGGTCGGAAATACGTCTGCTGGCAGACGGGCGGCACCGGGCGACCCGGGCCAGCCTTGTCGAGGTCAGCCTTGCCCCCGGAGGGGTGTCCCGCCCGGTGTGGCACCAGAGTGTTGAAGAGATATGGTACGTGCTGCAGGGTACGGGGCAGGTCTGGCGCTGCCCAGATGGTGTGCCGTTGGACCGCGTGGCCCCGGTGGATGTGGGACCCGGAGACGCCCTGACGATCCCCACCGGGTGGCGGTTCCAGTTCAGCGCGGGCGAGGACGAGACGCTGCGGTTCCTCTGCTACACTTCCCCGCCGTGGCCGGGTGAGGACGAGGCGCAGCCCGCAGAGAGTGGCGGGTTGGGGGAACCGACGGTGTGAGGGTAATTCGGGCGAAGTTCAGGGAGCGGATGGGAACATCCGGGCGAGGTTGAGGGCTGTGGGCAGGGGAAGGCCGGACAACTGCCAGACCTGCTCCTTTCGAAACGCGCCTGCGGAGCCGAACCTCTGGGACATGTCCGATGCTATTTCAATGGCACGGCCGAGGGACTGGCCTGTTGGGGCTGTCCTGTTGACCAGACGCAGCCGCTCCAGGCGCGGGGCGTCCATGGTTTCGCCGGTCAACAGCAGGTCCAGGCCCGCACCCAGGTTGGTCATCCGGGGCAAGAGCACCGAGGCCAGCCGGTAGCTGACCGCCAGGTCCGTGTCGGGGAAGCCGAATCTAGCATCACCGGCGGCAACGCGGAGGTCGCAAGCCAGGGCGAGCTCGAAGCCCAGACCGTAGCATTGGCCCTCCACCGCGGCGATCACCGGCTTGGTGAGGGTGTAGGGAAACAGTCCTTGCAGCGGGTCGGGGCTGACTCCGCCGGACAGCAGTTCTTCCACGTCGTGGCCCACGGAGAAGTCGCCGCCCGTCCCGTGCAGGACTCCAACAAGCAGATCGTCCTCGGATTCCAGTTCCTCCCAAGCTGCTACCAACCCACGCTGTAGCTCCCAGCTCAAGGCGTTTCCAGTCTCCGGGCGGCGCATTTCCACCAGGAGTATCGGGCCCTGGCGCGTGCAGTTGACTGGAGGATCTTGAGAATCGGACATGATAGGCCTCGGCAAGAAGTGTTGGGGGAATCAGTGCAGACTGGACCCGGACCGGTCGTGCATGGCCTTGTCCAGACCGGGCAGGTAGTCGGAGCTTTCCTGGGGAGGGAACCGCTGCTCCAGGGACATGGCGTAGTCCAGGGGTAGGCCGATGCTCTGGAACAGCCTCAGCTTGTGGTAGCTGAGATAGGACGAGGGGAAGCGGCAGATTCGCTCTGCGATTTCCAGGGCACGGGCAACTCCCCGGCCCGTGGGAACGACCTCGTTGACCAGACCCAGGTCGTAGGCCCGCTGCGCGGTGAGGGAGTCGCCAGTCCAGACCATCTCCAGCCCCAGGTTCAGGTTGGCCAGAAAGTAGAGCTTGTGGGTGGTCTGCTTGGCTCCCATGCCCCGCTTGACCTCTGGGAGGCCGATCTGGGCGTGCTCCTCTATTATCCTGAGATCGCATCCCATCGCCATCTCGCATCCGGCGGCGAGGCACCAGCCGTTGATGGCGGCGATGACCGGCTTCCACAGACCGAAGTTGTTGCCGTTGAAGGACGGGCGAATACTGCGGGAGCGGTCGGCGTCCAGGAGGGCCTGGGCCGACTGTGCGCCCAGGTCCCTGGCCCGCTCGTCACTCTGGCGCAGGTCCATTCCGGCGCAGAAGGCACGGTCGCCTGCGCCGGTGATGATCATCACCTTGAGGTCGGGATCGTCGCGGAAGTCCAGCCAGGCCTCGTTCAAAGCCTGGGGAAGCCCGCCGCCCAGGGCGTTCATGCGCTCGGGGCGGTTCATCGTTGCAATGAGGACCTGTCCTTCCTGACGGCGCAGGAGAACGTCGTTGGATTCCTGCATGTGTGTCTCCCTAATCTATCCCGCCGCTGGCCCGCTTCCGCATACCGGTCTAGCGGTTGCGCCAGACGGGTCGACGGTTTTCGACGAAAGCGCGGGTACCCTCGATGCGGTCCTCGCTGGCGTAGGGGTTGGGACCCACCTCAAGGTTCTGGGCGTAATGGAAGGGCACGCCGATGGAGCGGTAGGCGGTCTCCTTCTGGAAGGAACGGGTGACCGGGGCGTACTGGAGCAGTTCACGGGCCAGCAACATGCCGCCGGAATATGCCGTGCCCTCCGGGGTGACTATGTCTGGAGCCAAGGGGCGTATGGGCAGGCGTCCCTCGGCATCATCTGTGGCGGCGGTGTCGCCTTGCTGGACGATGCGGTTGACCAGACCCATGCGATGGGCGTCCTGGGCGTTCAGGGACTCCCGGCCCCAGAGGACGTCCAGAGCTGCGGAGAGGCCGAGCAGGTTGACCAGCCAGACCGCGGTAATGCCCGGTCCGCCGCCATCCTGGTCAATTCCGGCCCGGAAAGATGCGCTTTCACTGGACCCGCCAACCCGCCCGGCCTGGGCAACACGCAGGTCGCAACCCAGGGCAAGCGCCAGGCCCTCGCCGGAACAGACGCCCTGGACTGCGGCGATGATTGGCTTCATAGTATCAACCCTGCCGCCGGCCCAGAGGAGGCCCCGTTCCCGCCCGGAGTGGTGAGATGGGTTGGGTTCCGGGATGGAACCGGTGCAGAAGTCCGGCCCGTCACCGCAGACCAGACCGACCCAGGCGTCGTCATCGTCCCGGAAGGAGTTGAAGGCCGCATTCAACTCCCGGCGCATGTCTGGGGAGAACGCATTTCCACGGTCCGTGGCTTCCAGCCGCAGCACGGCTACGCGGTCTTCAACGCTGTAGGAGACTTCCGGCACGTTATTTCTCCGATTCTATCACTGTAATCGACCTAATCTCCGCCGATTATCATCAAGACGCTGTACCATTACAGTATGGCTCCATGACCGTGACACCGCCGATTGGACTACCCTCAAACCGTCTGGAGAATCTCTTGTCCCAGACGAATAAGACATCGCAACCATTCCAAACGGCAGTAGCGAGGTGTATCGCATCAATGGGAGACATTCCGTGTTCAGCACCCAACTCCTGTGCCATTTCAGCTATTTCCCTGGTGACATCAATGGTCTGGATGAAACTGCGCTGCAAAAACCTCTGGACCTGCCGGATTTCCTCCCTGTCCAGTGGTTCGGTTTGTTCCCGGATACGTCTGACCTCGGCAATGGTTATTGTGGAAGTGAATATAGTGTACTTGTCCGATTCCGCGTCTTCAAAGATGCGTCTGGCAATCTCCCATCGCATCAGCCCACCCAGACCCACTATCTGTTCCTGTTTCACCAGTGCGAAGAAGACTGACGAATCCAGGTAGGGCCGGGTAAAAGGCTCAGTCACCACGTAGTTCCCGGATGTATTCCTCCGTGGTCAATTCACCGGTTATGCCGGGTGCCAAGCCAATCATGTAGTCGATGGAAGGAAGAGAAGACTCTTCCTCGAAGGCCCTTATCCGCTCAACAGCAACGCTGATGGGGTCGCCCGCCACGTTATAGGATACCAGGCCGGATACTAATACTCTGCTGCCAAGGTTGGAGGCAAATTCGTCTACCATATCCTTCGACAGTTCGCACTTCACGGCGACCCTACTCACCGCGTGGCAAACGTTGAACCAGCGGCCTTCGCCAGGGAGGGAAGCCAGCTCCAGTCTCCCTTCCACGGATCCAATGCTCTTGTGATGGATTTCGGCTCGCGCATCCACGTTGCTGCTCGCTTTACTGGGCGGTGGTCCCCCCATCGATTACCAACTCGCTGCCGGTGACGAAGGATGATTCGTCGGAGGCCAGGTAGAGGACGCCATAGGCGATGTCTTCAGGTTTGCCGGTCCTGCCCAAGGGAATGCGCTCTTCGCTTTGGCGTTGCAGCTCCGGGTCGCTGAGACGAGCGCCCGCCATCGGCGTGTCCACTGCGCCGGGATGGACGGAGTTGGCCCGGATTCCTTCACTGGCGTATTGGATGGCGGTGGCCTTGGTGAAGATCCGCACCGCTCCCTTGGAGGCATTGTAGGCAGCCTGTACGTAGTCCTGGCCGACCATGCCCGATATGGACGATGTGTTGATGATGGAACCGCCGCCGGCCCGGCGCATCTCAGGAATGGCGGCCTGAGTTCCCAGGAAAACGCCCTTGCCATTGACGGCCATGATGCGGTCCCACTCCTCTTCGGAGGAGTCTTCCAGAACGCCACGGGCGACGATGCCCGCGTTGTTCACCAGTATGTCCAGCTTGCCGAACCGGGAGACCGCCAGGGCGACGGCATTCTGCCAGTCGGCAGCGCTGGTCACGTCCAGCCGGACGAACACGCACTCGCCTCCGGCCTCGTTGATCTCGGCCTCGGTCCGGCGTCCTTCGTCTTCCAGAATGTCCCCGATAACGACCTTTGCGCCCTCAAGGGCCAGCATCCTGGCCTCGGCGGCTCCCATGCCTCTTGCGCCTCCGCTGACCAGGGCGACCTTACCCTCTACCCGCGGCATACTTCCTCCGTTGGCGTTGATGATACCGTCCAGTGGTGATTACGGGCCAGTATAGCCCGTACCCGGTTGCCGTTCCAGTGCGATCCATTGGGAACGCGGGCCCTCAGCGTCCGCACGGGGCCTTCACCGGGTACTCGGCGACGTTCTTGGATCGACGCCGGTGGCCGCTTTCCGATGGGGAGTGGTATGCTGGCTGATGAGCATCAAAGCATGTTATGTATACTTGCCGGCGGAGGCGTCATGGCATCGTCGATTGTGCGTGGAAAGTATGTTGTCTGCCGGGTAACCGGGCCGCACTCGGCGGAGGTAATCTCCGACGGGGCGCTGTTCCAGCGGGATGGAGAGATAGTCGAGGTCGGCGGCTACGAGGAACTCCGGCGCAGGCATCCGGACGAAGAAGTTATCGGGTCGGCCAATTACCTGGTGATGCCCGGCATGGTCAACGACCATTTCCACGTGGGCCTGACGCCCTTCCAGATGGGCATACCCGACCTGCCGCTGGAGATGTGGAGCCTGGCCCGTATCGGCGTCCGGCAGATTGACCCCTACCTGGACCAGTTATACGGCGCGGTACAGATGATCGAGACGGGCACCACGACGGTGCAAGCTATCCATTCGCCGGGCAGGGGTGTCGGGCCGGTGAGCATGGAAATCGCGGACAAGGTCGTGGGCGCCTACCAGGCGTCAGGTATGCGCGTATCCTACGCCCCGTCCGTCGCCGACCAGAACTCAATGGTGGCCGGTGCAGGCGGGGGCGAAGAGGAGTTCGCCGCAACGATGCCTGGAGACCTGGGAGAACGCTACCGGGCCTTCATGGCGCCCAGCTACCGGCCCGTGGATGAAGTGATGCCCATCCTCGAGGAGATATGCTCCAAGTACGGCGGCAACCGGTACGAACGTGTCCAGGTAACGATGGCCCCGAGCAACGTCCACCGCTGCTCGGATGAACTGCTGGTGGCGTTGAAACAGCTTGCCGGCCGGCACAGCACCGGGATTCACATCCACTTGCAGGAGACCGTCTACCAGAAGTTGTACGGATTCCGGGAGTGGGACAAGACCCCGCTCCAGCACCTGCACGAGTTAGGATTCCTTGGCCCGGAGGTTACCTGCGGTCATAGCGTGTGGGCCACCGACGATGACCTGCGCATCATGGCCGAGACAGGAACTAACGTCTGCCACAACGCCAGTTCCAACCTGAGGTTGCAAAGCGGGATTGCCCCGATGGGCAAGATCCTGGCGGCGGGCATCCGGGTGGCCATGGGCAGTGACGAGGCGGGGCTTAACGACGACAAGGACCTTTTCCAGGAGATGCGGCTGGCGCTCAAGGTTCACCGGGTGCCGGGAATAGACTTCGACCCGCCGACCGCCTGCCAAGTACTGCAGATGGCCACGGAGAACGGCGCGTACGCGAGCTGGTTTGGCGACGGCTCGAGGGACGGATCCTCCACGGCATTGCCGTCCCCCCACCACACAGGGGGAATCGTTCCCAGAATCGGGACCCTGGCCCCCGGCAAACGGGCAGACCTGGCATTGGTGGACCTGCGGAACATCGAGGAGCCCTTCCTCGACCCGGAGTCCCCGGTCGTAGACGCACTGGTCCACCGGGGCCGGGGCATCGACGTGGACACCGTGATGGTCGACGGGGAGGTGGTGCTGCGCGACGGGCAACTGACACGCGTAAACAAAGAAGACCTGTTCCGGGAACTCAAGGGCGCCCTGGACCGGCCTCTATCGCCACTGGAACAGGAACGGCGGGAACTTGCCCGGCTGGTGGAACCCCACCTGCGGCGCTTCTACCTGGGCACCGTCCCACAGGATGCGACACCGCACACGGTGTATAACGCGAGGTCGTAGCTCTCAGTTCCTAACCGGAAGTGCAGCAGGTGAAGCGCTGGTTGTGATGATCGGGACCAGAGTCATAAGCCGTCTCGTACCTGTGTCTATGACCTATGGGCACTTCCGGTATTACTGGCTTGCCCTGCTTACGGGCGTTACCGGCCACCAAATGCTGCTGCAGTTCACGATGCACTGGCAGATGTTCAAGCTGACCGGCGAGCCGATGGACTTGGCCCTGCTGGGCATGGCAATCGCGGTCCCCGCGCTGGTGCTGAACCTGCTGGGCGGAGTGCTGGCCGACCGGCTGGAACCCAAGTTCCTCGTGGCGGCGGCCCAGAGCTGCTCGGCAACGGTGGTCGCCCTCCTGGCCATTTCCGTCCTGACCGGAGTGGTCCAGAGCTGGCACCTGCTGCTGGCCGCCGTCATCATCGGCGCCGGTCAGGCCGTGGACCAGCCCAGCCGGGCCAGTGTTTCACCAAGGCTGGTGCGCCCGGAGCACATAGTCAACGCGGTGGCAATGGACTCCCTGGTCTGGAACACCGTGCGGGTTGCCGGGCCGGTGTTGGCGGGGATCATCATCGAACGGATAAGCATCGAAGCTTCCATGTTCTGCAGCGCGGCCACTTTCTATATTCTCGCGTGTGTAGTGTCACTCTTGAAGATGCGGCCCCGTCCGCCGTCCAGTGGCCAGATGCTCAAGCAGATTGGCGAGAGCCTCAGTTATGTACGCCATCACCCGGTCTTCCTGCACGTGATGCTGCTTACCTTCTGCAACAGCCTGTTCGGGATGGCCTATATCGGGCTGATGCCGGTCTTTGCCGAAGAGGTGCTTCACGTCGGGGCCGAGAAGATTGGCTGGTTACTGGGGGCTTCGGGTGTGGGCGCGATTCTCGGCACCTGGATGGTGGGCAATCTGAGGGAGGGTTTCCCAAAGGGCAAAATGATCCTGGGAGGAGCGGTCCTGTACGGGATCGCCCTGATTCTATTCGCGCTGGCGGCGGGCCAGGAGCTATACCGCATGTCGATGGCGCTCCTGTTCGTCGTGGGAGTGGCCAACTCCTGGTACCTGGTCGGCGGCCTCAGCACGATTCAACAACTGGTGCCTGAGCAGTTGAGGGGGAGAGTGATGGGACTGTATGGAATAACGTGGAGCCTGTCCCCTCTCAGCGTATCTCAGGCTGGCATCGTGGCCGATCACTTCGGCGCTCCTGTGGCCGTGGCCGCGGGTGCGACGGTCATAGTGGCATCGGCGGGGGCGATCTTCGCGCTCAGCCCGGAGGTCAGAAACTTGCGCTCCGGCACCGGGAGAGGACCCGAACCAACGGCGGCAACCGTGGCCGCGGCAACCGACTAGCGCGGAAGACCATTCCAGGGTTCGCACACCAAGCCGGACCTACCCCAAAGATATTAGCAGGCCCCGGGTCCGGCAACTGGACCCGGGGCCTGTTCGCTTCCCGAACTCGGGGGTGATACCGGGGTGGGACTTCCTACTGGTGGAAGAGGTTCAGGGCCGAGCCGAGACGGAACCAGACGATCTGCGACTCGCCGAAGGAGTGATTCAACTCCAGCGACTCGGTGGTACCGTCGGAGTGGTGCAGGGTACAGGCCACCGGCTTGTCCGGGGCCAGGTCCTGCAGGCCTGTGAGGCTGACCCGGTCGTCCTCCTGTACCTTCTCGTAGTCGTCGGTGGACTGGAAGGTCAGGGGCAGGAGGCCCTGTTTCTTCAGGTTGGTTTCGTGGATGCGGGCGAAGCTGCGGGCTATGACCGCCGCGCCTCCCAGGAGCCGGGGGCACAGGGCGGCGTGCTCGCGGCTGCTGCCCTCACCATAGTTGTCGTCTCCGATGATGACCCACTTCACGTCATTGGCCTTGTAGTTGCGGGCGATGGCGGCGATGGCCTTTTCGGTTTCTCCGGTCAGCAGGTCCAGGCCCTTGCCGCTCCCGCCGGTGTAGGCGTTCGTCGCGCCCATGAGCAGGTTATCGCTGAACTTGTCCAGGTGGCCCCGCAGACTCAGCCACACGCCAGCAGGGGAGATATGGTCGGTGGTGCATTTGCCCTGCACCTTCATCAGGACGGGCATGTCGGTGAAGTCGTTGCCGTCCCAGGCGGGCCAGGGGATCATAACCTGGAGGCGCTGGCTGTTGGGGTCCACCGCAACCTCGATGTCGCTGCCGTCGTCCGGCGGCGGGAAATAGGACGCCTGGCCGGGGTCGAAGCCCGTCGCCGGGACTTCCGGCGCGGGCTTGGGCGGGTCGAGCATAACGTCGTTGCCCGCGGCGTCGGTCAGGGTATCGGTCAGGGGGTTGAAGGAGAGCCGACCGGCGAGCGCGAAGGCAGTTGTGATCTCTGGGCTGGCGATGAAATTCATGGTCGTGGGTGCGCCATCGTTGCGCGCCGGAAAGTTCCGGTTGTAGGAGGTCACGATGGAGTTGGGCTGCTCCGTGGCCTCACGGGAGCGGCGCCACTGGCCGATGCAGGGACCGCAGGCGTTGGCCAGGACCGTCGCGCCAGCGTCTCGCAGGGTCTCCAGTTGGCCGTCGCGCTCGATGGTGGAGCGCACCTGCTCGGAACCGGGGGTCACCATGAAGGGCACGGCGACCTTGATGCCCTTGGCCGAGGCCTGCTCGGCCACGTCGGCGGAGCGGCTCATGTCCTCGTAGGAGGAGTTGGTGCAGCTTCCGATGAGCGCAGTGGAAATTTCGTCCACGAACCCATTGGCGGGGTCCGCCACCTCGGCGGCGAACTGGGAAATGGGCCGCGCCCGGTCAGGGGAGTGGGGGCCGACGATGTGCGGCTCCAGCTTTGACAGATCGATCTCCACGATGCGGTCGAAGTATTGCTCAGGGTTGGCCTCAACCTCCGGGTCGGCGGCCAGCATATCCCTGTGTTGCTCCGCCAACCGGGCCAGTTCGCCTCGCCGGGTAGCCTCAAGGTAGCGGGCCATCCGCTCGTCGAAGGGGAAGACCGACGTGGTTGCGCCAAGTTCTGCGCCCATGTTGGTAATGGTGGCCTTGCCGGTGCAGCTAATGGAGCGGGTCCCCGGCCCGAAGTATTCGATGATGGAGTTGGTGCCACCGGACACGCTGAGCGCACCCGCCAGGAAGAGGATGACGTCTTTGGGAGCGGTCCAGCCGTTCATCTCGCCAGTGAGGTGGACGCCGATACGGTTGGGATAGAGCACTTCCCAGGGCAGTCCGGCCATGGCCTCCACCGCATCCGCACCGCCCACGCCCACAGAGCAGGAGCCAAGCCCGCCGCCGTTGGGGGTGTGGGAGTCGGTGCCGATGATCACAGCGCCGGGGAATGCGTACTGTTCCAGGTTGACCTGGTGGATGATACCCGCGCCCGGACCCCAGAATCCTATTCCGTACTTGGCGCTGGCGGAGCGCAGGAAATCATACACTTCGTTGTTCTCCGCCAAAGACTCGCGCAGATCCTGTGCGCCTTCCACTCTGGCCTGGATCAGGTGGTCGCAGTGGACCGTGGTGGGTATGGCGGTGCTGGTGCGCCGGGTCTGCATGAATTGGAGCACGGCGGTCTGACCGAGCACATCCTGGAGGATAACCCGGTCGGGCCGCACTTGAAGATAGCTCCTGCCAGGAATCAGTTCCTGGTTCTGAGGGTCGTCCAGGTGGGAGAGGAGGAGCTTGTCTGCCAGGGTCATGGGTTTGCCAACTCTGCCGCGGACGATTTCCAGGTTCCGCCGCATCGTTTCGTATACTTTGGTAACGAACTCCGGTGTCGAATCACTAGTAACCATGAGGAATCCCCCACGAAAAAATTGCATGGAGCGGGATGGTCGAGGCTCGCACCTCGGCAGGCTGGAGTTTATCAAGCCCGGCGATACCCCGTCAAACAGGTCATCTGGTGCCTACGCCGTGCACTGGCACATCAATCAGACCCCCGCAGGTGTCGGCGAAGGACTTCCTTCACAAAGTCCGGCAGCTCCCAGCCTTCGCTAACCGCCTGGTCGCTGAGAGTATCGAAATCGGCAGTTTGATCACCAGTCCAGATGATGTCGAGCCTCCGCATCTCCCGCATCGCAACGTGCGAATAGTTCTCGGGAAAAGCCCAATAGCAGGAACGGCATACTCCTACGTCTCGGGCCTGCCAATTGTCACAATGTTCACAGCTCCAAGACTTCGCCCGATTGGCGGACGGACAAAGTAGCATGTAGTCATCCGGGTTCTCGGAAAGGTCTCCACTGCCTGCGATTTCAAATGGAATTCTATGGTCTATCTGAAGTTCTCCTGCAGGGAACGGCTCCAGGTATATGTTGCAGCGCGAACCAGCGGACTCAATAAGGGCTTCCTTGATTCGGGACGAGAAGGCCGTCCGTCCAGAGAGTTGAGCCGAACGTTGCTCTGATGGATCTCCAAACCGGTACGCTGCGATGCGCCTCCCGTCCGAACCGACGACGCGGAACGTCTCCAATGGTATCCCTTGCTCTCGCACATCCCGTGCGCCGCGAGGCGGATGATTGTAACCGTAGCGGTCACGCAACTCTTCGGTTGTGACGTACCCATGCTGAAGAATGTGGTCTATTACAGTCCTCGGACGCCTAGCCGTTACACTACGGAGCAGATCCAGGAACTCTGGTGGGAGATTCTGTTCCGTCACACAGCACCATGACCCCGTGGATACACTAAGGCCTGCGTGAAGCCGGGTGGAGATTCATGCAAACGCCGTACGAGCGCAGGCGACAAATACAGCGATTCTATTGTCGCATGATTGGCTCCGAGAAGAGTCGCTTGGCTCGACCTGCCAGACTGAATGTACATGTGGGACAATTGCAAGTGCTCAGGCAACGATCTGCCATGTCGCTTGTCGCCCGTCTTCCCATCGTAGCTAACCATGAATGACAATCCTTGGTCATTCATACATGACAATGCTTCGACGAACTCGCCGAAGGAAAGACTGCTATAGTAACGGTGATCCTTGGTGAAAGAAGTACCCTGGTATGGTGGGTCCATGTACACAACGTCCGCCGAGGTTGCGAGTGCAGAGACGTCACGAAAATCGGAAGACGCCAGGACAGTCCTAGCAGACAGCAACTCCGATACTGCCATGATTTGCTGCCGCATCGTCTGAGGGTGCATCCCAGACCGCCGGTTGTCAGGGCTTTGATTGAACCTACCCTCCGAACTGTATCTGACGGAGCCCTTTACGATCCGCGCCAACAGATAGAGCAGATGATGGGGTTCGTGAGTGGCATTGAACTGGTCACGCACCTGAAAGAAGTAACCCTTCCGATCCGGAGTCTGATCGTGCCAGAGCCTTTCATAGCCGTCCGTGAGGGCGGTCGGGCGGTCCATGATCCATGACCAGAGGGTCATCAAGGACGGATTAATGTCGTTGAGCAGAAACCTCCTTGCGAGTCCGTGGGCAGCAGCCGCAATAGAAATGGCTGCGGAGCCGCAGAATGGTTCAATCAGCGACGTCGTATCTGACGGGATATGAGGCAGGATATGGCGGGCGATGCCCCGCTTGCTGCCCTGATATGGAAAAGGGTGTGGGATGCGTACACCTGTGCTCACCGTTCCTACCCCACAAACAGCGTATACGGCGTGCGGTTCTGCTGGGTGACCGTCATGGGGTTCAGCAGGCGGCGGTCTGGGTCCAGGGCACGCTTGGCGATCTCCACGTTGATGGGGGGCACCTGCTCCAGGGCGCAAATCTCGTCGAGGGTGAAGAAGCGGGCCTGGTCAACCTCATGCTCGTCTGGGGTTGGCTCGCCGCCAACCCACTTGAGCAACAGCACTACATAGAGGCTGTTGGCCGAGTCCTCATCGTAGCGATTCCTGATACCCAGGACGCCCTCGACCTCGGAAGTTACCCCGGCCTCTTCCTCCACCTCGCGGATCACGGCCTGCTCGATGGTCTCGTCCGGTTCAATAAAGCCTCCTGGAACCTGCCAGTTGCCCCGGCCCCGGCGGGATGCCCGGCGCACCAGCAGCAGGCGTCCGTTATCGACGACGGCGCCGCCCACGCCAACATTGTAGCCGCTATTGTATCGCTCCGGTGGTGGCATACCTCTACTCCAGTACAAGTCTCGCGGTACAAGTCTCAATCGAAAGAGCCTAGTGCCGATTCTATCGCGGTTGGCGGTGGGTGGCCAGTGACGGACGGGGGATAGCAGGTTACTCCTTTAACGCACCCTTCAACAGGGATATAATCACCCGTACCGGCCGGGCAGGACCCCGGCCCCGCAGGGCCAGCCTGAGGGCGCCAAGCGGAGCGTACACGCGCTGGGAATGCAGGTCACCCTGGCTATGCACGGCGAATGTAAGACGAGCGAGCTAAGGGAGCGGAGAGAAGATGACGCAACAAGAAGGCGGGTTCAGCCCAGAGGTTGTGATGGACCACATGCAGCGGAACGGCGTTACCCACGTGGTATGGCTCCCCGACAGCGAGACCAACTTCCTGTACCTGCTGATGAAGGAGGAGCCTACGCTGAACCTGATAGCCGTCAGCCGGGAGGGCCAGGCTTTCTCCACGGCCGCTGGCCTGTCGGTTGGCGGGGCCAAGCCCATCGTTCTGATACAGAATACCGGTCTGATGGAGTCCGGAGACTCGCTTCGCGGCTGGACAATGGGCATGAACATCCCGGTGGTTCTGATGGTTGGTTACCGGGGATGGACTCGCCACGGCGTGGACCAGGATACCGCCGCCACCTACACCGAGCGGTTCCTCAATGCCTTCGGGATCAAGTACTACCTGGTCGAAAGCAACGAGGACGCGGATAGAATCTCCATCGCCTTCCAGGAAGCTGAGAGGACTAGCCAGCCGGTGGCTGTGCTCGTTGGTGACGAGTACCACGGGTTCAACCGCTAAGGATGCGTCCGGAGAGTGGACGAATTGCCGGGTAAAGTCTATCTCGTCGGCGCGGGCCCCGGTGACCCGGGGCTGATTACCGTCAAGGGCGCAGAGCGCCTGGGCCGGGCTGACGTAGTCCTGTACGACCGGCTGCTCGACCCGGCGCTGCTGGACCTTGTGCCGGAGTCGGCCCGCCGCGTCTTCGTTGGCAAGGAGCGGGACCGGCAGGCCATGAGCCAGGCCGAGATAAACCAGTTCCTGGTAGACGAAGGGAGCGCGGGGAACGTGGTCGTCCGGCTCAAGGGCGGCGACCCCTTCGTGTTCGGTCGCGGAGGTGAGGAAGCCCTGGCCCTGGCCCGTGCCGGAATCCCCTACGAGGTCGTCCCCGGCGTGACCTCGGCCGTGGCCGCCCCGGCCTATGCCGGCATACCCCTGACCCACAGGGGCCTGGCATCGTCATTCACCGTGGTCAGCGGCAGTGAAGACCCGTCCAAAGCCAACTCGTCGGTCAGGTGGGACGCGCTGGCCCGCACCGGCGGCACCCTTGTAGTCCTTATGGGCTGGCAGCCGCTTCAAACAATCCTCGATACTCTGGTCAAGGAAGGTATGCCCTCCAATACCCCTGTCGCCCTTGTGCAGTGGGGCACGTGGCCCCGCCAGGCCACGGTCACCGGCAACCTGGAAAACGCAGTTGCGATAGGCAGAGAAGCCGGACTGCGGCCCCCGGTGGCTGCGGTCATCGGTAAGGTGGCGGACCTGCGCGAGGAGTTGGCATGGTTCGACCGGCGCCCCCTGTTCGGGAAGAAGGTGCTGATAACCCGCTCGCGCACCCAGGCGTCCCAGTTCCGGGCTCTGCTGGAAGAGTTAGGCGCACAGGCCGTGGAGGTCCCATCCATTCAGACCGTGGGGCTGGAGGACTACTCGGAGCTTGACGCAGCACTGTCTCGCCTCGTTGACTTCCGATGGGCCATTTTCGCCAGCGTCAACGCCGTTGACTCGGTGTTCGACCGGCTGGAGAAGCAGGGACGGGACAGCCGCGCCTTCGGCGAGGTTACTGTCGGGGCCATCGGCCCGGCAACGCGGGCCGCTTTGTCCCGCCGAGGAATCGCCGCCGACTTCGTCCCAAGCCGCTCCGTTTCCGAGGTGGTCCTTGCCGAGTTGGAAAAGTTCGACTGGACGGGCATTCCCGTCCTGCTGCCCGCGGCGGACATCGGGCGCGACACCATTGAGCGGGGCCTGGCCGCACGCGGAGCGAAGGTGGAGCGCATCGCCTCCTACCGCACCGTCCCGGCTGAGGGCATGGCGGACAAGGCGCGGGAGGCCCTGGAGTCGGGAATTGACTTCGTCACGTTCACCAGTTCATCGACAGTGACCAACTTGCTGGATATGCTGGACGGCGACAAAGCAGCCCTGGAGCATAGTATCATTGCCTGCATCGGCCCCACCAGCGCCGCCACTGCCAGGGAATTGGGGTTGGACGTAGACTTGGTGGCCCCGGTCCACACAGTAGAGGGACTGGTGGATGCCCTGGTTGAATATGTAGCCCGCGATTAGCGGTCCATATTCGTCAGCCGCTATTTCCTAATCCGCCCATCACAGAGGTGACAGACATGCAGAGCTTCCCCGACCTCAGGCTTCGCAGACTTCGGGAGCAGCCGTCGGTACGCACCCTGACCCGGGAGACCCGGCTGTCGGCCTCCCAGTTCATCTATCCCATGTTCGTCACCCACGGCTCGGGGCTGCGCGAGCCGATAGAACCTATGCCCGGCTGCTACCACTTCTCCCTCGACCGTCTCACTGAAGAGGTGGGCGAAGCCTACGAACTGGGCATCCCCGGCGTGCTGCTGTTCGGACTGCCAGCGGAGAAGGACCCCTTTGGCCTGGAGGGCTACGACCCCGAGGGCATCATCCAGGAAGCCGTGCGCACCATCAAGCGGGAAGTTCCCGGAATGATGGTGATTTGCGACGTCTGCATGTGCGAGTACACCGACCACGGCCATTGCGGGGTCATCGAGAACGGGCGGAACGGCCCGATAATAGATAACGACGCCACCCTGGAACTGCTGGCTCGCACGGCGGTAACCCAGGCCCAGGCCGGCGCGGACATGGTGGCTCCTTCAGCGATGATGGACGGGCAGGTGCGGGCCATCCGCGAGGCTCTGAACGAGGAAGGCTACGACGACCTTCCAATCATGGGTTACGCCGCCAAGTACGCATCCGCCTTCTACGGCCCCTTCCGCGTCGCCGCCGACTCCACACCCCAGTTCGGCGACCGGCGCAGCTACCAGATGGACCCGGCTAACGCCCGTATGGCCATGCGCGAGATCGAGAGCGACATCGCCGAGGGCGCGGACATCGTCATGGTCAAGCCCGCCCTAGCCTATCTGGACGTCATCCGCCGGGCCAGCGAGCGCTTCGACCATCCGCTGGCGGCCTACAACGTCAGCGGCGAATACTCGATGGTCAAGGCCGCCGGAGGCCACGGCTGGCTCGACGAAAAGATGGTGACGATGGAACTGCTCACCGCCATCAGCCGAGCCGGGGCGGACATCATCCTCAGCTACCACGCCAAGGAAGTGGCCCAATGGCTGAGGAACAGCGGTTAGACGGTGGAGACAAGCGGCCAATGGTGTGAGGGACCAGAGCAACCTATTCACCCGACACGATAGAGGCAGATAGAGGGCTTCATGCAGCAGACCAGGTCAGAGCAACTCTTTGCCGAGGCACAGCAGTATATCCCGGGCGGGGTCAACAGCCCGGTGCGGTCCTTCCGGGCCGTGGGCGGCACCCCTCCTTTCCTTGCCAGGGGACAGGGTTCCCGCGTCTGGGACGTAGACGGCAACGAATACATCGACTACCTGGGGTCCTGGGGGCCGCTGGTGCTCGGCCATGCCCATCCAACGGTGGTGGAGGCGCTGCGCAGGGCCGCAGAGGGCGGGTCCAGCTTCGGCGCTCCGGTGGAGAACGAGGTGGAGCTGGCCCGGCTCGTCTGCAACGCCTTCCCCTCGGTGGACATGGTGCGGCTGGTCAACTCCGGCACCGAAGCGTGCATGAGCGCCATCCGCCTGGCGCGGGCCTTCACCGGACGCGACAAGATAATCAAGTTCGCGGGCTGCTACCACGGTCATGCCGACGGTCTGCTGGTCAGGGCCGGTTCCGGGGCCATGACCCACGGCATCCCCACCAGCGCCGGGGTGCCCGAGTCCTATGCCACCGAGACATTGGTAGCGAACTTCAACGACCTGGCCTCGGTGGAAGCCTGCTTCGAGTCCTTCCCCTCGGCCATTGCGGGGATCATCGTTGAGCCGGTCGCCGGGAACATGGGAGTGGTACCGCCCGCGGAAGGCTTCCTCGAGGGGCTGCGGGAGATTACCAGCCGGGACGGGGCGCTCCTGATCTTCGACGAGGTGATAACCGGCTTCCGGGTCGGTCCCCAGGGTGCCCAGGGGCTGTTCGGCATCACTCCCGACATCACGGCGATGGGCAAGATCATCGGCGGGGGTCTCCCCGTCGGCGCTTACGGCGGCAGGCGGGAAATCATGGAGCGGGTTGCCCCACTCGGCGACATGTACCAGGCTGGTACCCTCTCCGGAAACCCGTTGGCAGTCAGCGCCGGAGTGGCTACTCTAACTGAGCTGCAGTCCCCCGGCGTCTACGAGCGGATAGGCGGCCTGGCCCAGCGGCTGACTGACGGGCTGGCCCAGGTATTCCAACGGGCGGAGGTTCCCGGCACCATCAACCGGGTGGGATCGATGTTCACCGGGTTTATGAACTCCGGCCCGGTGAATAAGCTGGAGCAGGTGGAAGCATCGGACGCGGTGCTTTACGGGCGCTACTTCCACGAGATGCTGGAGCGGGGCGTATACATAGCTCCGTCCCAGTTCGAGGCGGGATTCGTCTCCACGGCCCACACCGAAGCGGACATCGACGAGACCATCGCCAGGGCGGAAGAGGCTCTGACCCGGCTAAGATAACTTCCGGACCGAGCCGCTCTCCGGGGCATACTCTACAGAGTCCCTCCCCCGCCGCTGGTCCATTAGTGTCATTGGCGGGAATCAAACTCCACCGTCTCGTCCGGGTTGACCTTGAACCACCCCTGTCCCGGAGCCGGTTCCTCCTGCCTGTGCCGGGGGACCACCCGCACACCCATCGACGCCAGCATCCCGTCTATCTGGCGGACGGACTGGACCACCGGTTCGGACAGTGAGACGGCCGAGGACAGTCTCATCCGTACCTCCAGAAGCTCGTTCGTGAGCCTGAGAGCCATCTCCACCCCGGCAAGATTCAGCCCCATGTCCTCCACGAAGTGCTTGATCAGGCGCAGGCGGGCGACGTCCTCGTCTGAGTAGGTCCGCAGGCTGCCCATACGCAATGGGGCGATGAACCCGGCGCGCTCGTACTTGCGCAGCGTCTGGGGGTGCATGTCCAGGGTCTTCGCCACGACGCTGATTAGATATATGCCTTGAGTCTGCCTCATTCCCCTCTCCGGCTCTCTGCCGCCTGCCCTATTGGCCGGTTTATATACCAGGGGAATAGCAGTGTCAATCATATATCTAACTTGTAACCCATTATATATATTTACTTGACACGAGTTATATCAATATATATACTCAGACCATGTTCTTGATAAGGAGGTTATGCCGTGGCAGCGATGGAGATTCTCGAGCGGAACGAACAGTCGGACATAGCCGTAGAGGCGCTCTCACCCAGGATTGCACGGGACGTGGAAAACGTCCTGGAAGAGGCCGACTTGGTCAGGGAGAAACAACGGCCCGAGACCCGCCAGTGGTATTACCAGGTGGGTGGGGCTGGTGTCCGCTATTACTCCTTCCGGTAGACGTCATCAGCGCGCCTTCCCGAAGCCCCGCCACCAACGGGAGCAAGTGGAAGCAGGACATACCAGAAGGCATATCAACGATACAAGCAGAAGCAAGTAACATAGGAGGAAACGCCATGATGAACCGATGGGAGCCATTCAACGATCTTCGCAGGATGCAGTCCACCATGGACCGGATGTGGCGCAGGTTTGGGAACCTGGATGGGCACTCCGATGACCACGACTTCGAGGCATGGGCCATACCCCTGGATGTGAGCCGGGCCGGCGACGACATCGTCGTCCGCGCTTCCATGCCGGGTGTGCCGCCCCAGGACATCCAGGTGTCCATCGAGGACAACCTGCTGACCATCCAGGCGCGCACGTCGGACCAACACGAGGAATCCGACGGCAACTACCTGATGCGCGAGCGACGGAGCGGCGCATTCCACAGGACGTTGCGACTGCCCGACTCGGTGGACGCGGACAGGGTCCAGCCCCGCTACGAGCACGGCGTCCTGACCATCACCGTGCCCAAGGCCGAGGCCAAGCGGGCCAGGCATCTGCCGGTCCAGGTCATCGAGGAAGCCGGGGTAGAGGGCAGCTAGACCGATACCCCAAGGGTCACCAGCCACTCGCCGGTGACCCTTGGCAGCTCTCACCCGATAAACGAGACCGGCGCGGGTTCATCCCCCCACGCCGGTTTTGCATATCACACGTCAACCGCAAAAAGACCAGCGCGGGACCCGCTAGAAGCGGATTCCCGCGCTGGTGTGTGTCCGAAACGATGGTATCGGGCGTATGAATGTGGGCTAGGTCCCGTAGCGGGCGGCGGCGTTGGGGTCGCTGTAGTCCACGTTCTTCGTCGCCCAGAAAGCCGCGGCTATGTCGTCGCAGGCCGCAACTAGGTTTTCGGCGTTTTCCATGCTGACAGTCTGCTTGCACTGGCCCGCCAGCTTCAGGGCAGCATTGAACTTGGCGGCGATCTCATTTGCATCGGTGTTGGGCCAGGCGTAGTCGGCCCAGAGAATCCGCAACTCTTCCTTGCACTTCTCGGCGTGCTCTTCCTTGACCTGGACATAGCGGCTGAAGGTGTTTGCGAACGCCTGGTGAGCCGCCATCTCTGAACCGGGGGCCGGGTGCTCCAGGTTCTGCATCCGCAGCACCATCTTCTGGACCGTCTGGGCTGCCATCTTGGCAACTACCGGGTCGTAGATTCCGCAGGGAATGTCACAGTGGGCTTTTGCCCTCGGCACGCTCAACCACTTGAACATACTTGCGCTACCTCGTTATGTAAGATTGAATGCCCGAATCAGATTACAAGAAAACGCCACCAACCGCAACCTTGGAAGCGCGCCCTGACGCTACCTCCGCGAGGCGCCTGACGGCGTCACTCCAGCCCCTTCAGTTGTTCTATGATGATCTCGTTGTCCGGGCGGTCGGTAAGGTCCTTCCCGATGTACCGCCACCGGATTTTGCCCTCTTTGTCCAACACAAAAACCGCGGGCGCGGCCAGCCCGTCGCCCAGCAAGTCGTACACCCCGTACATACGGGCGACCCTGGCCTTCGGGTCGTATAGCACTGGGTATTGGAGTTCGAACCCCTTGACCAGGTAGTAGGCCCCTTCCCAGTCGTTGACGGCGACTGCCAGCGTCTCTGCTCCGAGGGCTTTCATTGCCGGGTAGTCCTCGTTCAGCTCCACGAGCTGCCGCCGGCAGAAGGCTCAAGTGTGGGTCCGGTAAAAGACCAGGACAACGTCCTTCTTGCCCGCATATGATGCCAGGTCGACCACCGGACCATTGCCGCTGGGCAGCGTGAATGTAGGCGCCTGCGCCCCTACCGTAGCTGGGTAACGTCCGTTTCCTCCGCTGCTGACAGGGGATGTTGGCCTGGGAGCCTGAGAATGGGACTGAGTAGTTGTATCCATTGGAGCCGGAGTCAGTGCGGAACTGGCGGTCGCGGTCGACGTGAGAGTCGGGACTGGGGTGGCCTTGTGGATGCCAACCACCGTCCCTGCCGGGGTCCAGTCTGCCAAGTTCAGTGTCGGCGGCTCGGTGGGCTTCAGGGTGGGTGTGGAGACGAGCGTAGTCGGTGTTGGTGTTGCCATGGGAGCTCGCGTTGCGGTAGGAACGGGCGTTTGTGCTGGCAAAGCAGGTTCCGGTGCCGACGCAGGCGCGGAGCCGCAAGCCAGCAACATGGCAACGGTGAGCAACAGAATAAAACTGGTCAGGACCCGGAGCATGGGATGCACTCAATCAATGGTCAGGAGTTGGGTAAAACCCTTGGCCGCTGGATAACAAATGAATGGTTATGCTGATATACGACGATGGAATGCCCACCGGATTCTACCAAAGTTGTATCGCATAATCACCGTAGATATAATCGAAATCCGCCTGTCCGATATTCACAGAAGTTGCAATGGCGGCCAAACGCGCCGCAGGAGGAGAACCTATGGCCACCACCAGCCGCAACCTTTCCCTCAAGCACCGCAGCCGGGAGGTCACCGAGGGACCGGACCGCGCCCCCGCCCGGGCCATGCTCACGGCTATGGGCCTGACCCCCGACGACATGGACAAACCCTTTGTCGCGCTCGCCAACCTGGCCAGCGACGTTACTCCGTGCAACGTCCACCTGGACCGGCTGGCCCAGGCCGCCAAGGAGGGGGTGCGCCAGGCCGACGGCGTCCCGTTCGAGTTCGGCACAATCACTATCAGCGACGGCATCTCGATGGGCACAGAGGGCATGAAGGCTTCCCTCGTGAGCCGGGAGGTCATTGCCGACTCCATAGAGGTCGTGACCTTCGGCGAGCGCATGGACGCCCTGGTAGCGATCGCGGGCTGCGACAAGAACATGCCCGGCTGCATGATGGCCATCGCACGGCTCAACGTCCCCGCGCTGCACATATACGGCGGCACCATCATGCCGGGCAACTACAACGGGAACGACGTCAACATTCAGGACGTGTTCGAGGCCGTGGGCGCCCACGCCAGCGGCCGTATGACCCTGGACGAGCTGAGGGCGCTGGAGTGCGTAGCCTGTCCCGGCGAGGGTTCATGCGCGGGCCTCTTCACCGCCAACACCATGTCCACCGCCATCGAGGTCATGGGCATGGCCCTGCCCGGCGACGCTTCCATCCCGGCTACCGACCCCCGGAAGATCGAGCACGCCCGGCAGGCGGGCCGGACCCTGATGCGCCTGCTGGAGGAAGATCTCCGCCCCCGCGACATTCTCACCCGCCAGGCCTTCGAAAACGCCATCACTACCGTAGTCGCCATGGGCGGCTCGACCAACGCCGTGCTGCACCTCATGGCCATCGCCAACGAGGCCCAGGTGGACCTGAGTCTGAGCGACTTTGACCGCATAAGCCGCAGCACCCCCTACATCGCCGACATGCGGCCGGGAGGCCGCTACGTCATGGCGGACCTCGACCGGTACGGGGGCGTTTCTCTGATAATGAAGCGGCTGCTGGGGGCCGGACTGCTCCACGGCGACACTATGACCATCACCGGCAAGACCCTCCGCGAGAACGTGGAGTCAATGGACACGGTTGACGACCAGCCCGTGATAATGCAGATGGACCAGCCCCGCAGTCCCACCGGCGGACTGGCCATTCTCTACGGTAACCTGGCTCCCGAGGGAGCGGTCATCAAGGTTGCCGGGTACCAGGAGAAGGTCTACCGGGGACCGGCGAGGGTCTTCGACCAGGAGCAGGCGGCCTTCCAGTCCATCCAGCGGCAGGAAATCAGACCGGGGGACATCGTGGTGATTCGCTATGAGGGACCCAAGGGCGGCCCCGGAATGCAGGAGATGCTGGCCGTCACCGGCGCGCTGATTGGCCAGGGGTTGGGCGACGACGTCGCCCTGATGACCGACGGACGCTTCTCCGGCGCGTCCCGCGGCCCCATGGTGGGGCACGTGACCCCCGAGGCGGCCGTAGGCGGCCCCATCGGCCTGCTCAATGAAGGTGACATCATAACCTTGGACATTCCCAACCGCCGCCTCGATGTCGCGCTGACCGAGGAAGAGTTCGCCGACCGTCGCGCCAACTTCAAGCCCATGCCCCCCAACTACACCACCGGCGTCCTCGCCAAGTACGCCAAGCTGGTCTCCTCAGCCTCCGAAGGAGCGGTTACGGGGTAGTCCCTTCCATTTGATTAGAAGGTGGACGAGGTGATGATGGAAGCTGACGACGTAATAGAGCGGATAGAGTCCGAGGAAGAGGACCTTGATGTTGGTTCTCCCACCTATCGAATTAGATCTTACCCATCCGATCCGGATCTTGAGACATTGCATTCGAGGTGGAAGCGCCAAGAACTCACTATTCCGGAGTTTCAACGAGGATTTGTATGGAAGCCCGCCCAGGCCAGTCGGTTGATTGAGTCTTTCCTGATGGGCCTACCAATCCCTGGTATCTTCGTTTTTGTCCAAACCGATGCCCAAGGAGGAGGTGACTCAACCCAGCTAGTTATCGATGGCCAACAGAGGCTGCGCAGCGTGTTTGGGTTCTTCGAGGACAAGCTACCGCCCAGTGGGAGCCACTTCAGGCTAACAGGAGTGGACGAGCGGTGGATGGGCAAGAAATACACCGACCTCACCCATGGAGAACAAACAACGTTGCTCAGATCGGTACTCCGAGTCGTCAACATAGAGCAACGAGACCCTCCAAACGACAGCTCTAGCATCTATAAGATTTTTGAGCGGCTGAACACTGGTGGGACCACCCTGACACCCCAGGAGATACGGAACAGTTCTTGTCATGGGCCTTTCAACGACATGTTGGTGGATGCGAACAACTATCCTGCTTGGCGAGAAGTGTTTGGCTCCGCTGGACCAGACCGCAGAATGCGGGATGTTGAACTCATTGCCAGATTCCTCGCCTTATGTGAGGGGCATGAATCATACACAAAGCCCATGAAAGAATTCATCACGAACTATATGGCGAGACATCAAAAGGAGGCCAACCCACAGACATACCGAAGTGTCTTCACCGACACAGTCCAACGCCTCGTCGACTCACTAGGCACTAGACCGTTTCATGTACGTCGAGGCATCAATGTAGCCGTGTTCGACTCAGTGATGGTGGCGTTTGCGAAATCGGCCTCTACCCCTACTGACATCGCCGAGCGGTATCAGGCCCTTAAGGTCAATCCTAGTTTCGTCGACGCCACAACCGCCGGTACAA
The DNA here is from genome assembly GCA_951812625.1 of uncultured Dehalococcoidia bacterium. Lineage (GTDB taxonomy): Bacteria > Chloroflexota > Dehalococcoidia > Lucifugimonadales > UBA3495 > CATOSP01. The sequence continues at coordinate 120,779 of CATOSP010000001.1, forward strand.
CTGACGTTGATACTGTGCGAGAGAGGTTGGAGTTAGCCCGGCAAGTGTTGTTTGAATAATGCCACGAGATACCTACGTGACAGATAGATGCTCCGAAATCAATACTCTAGTCGAATACGCTGCCGAGAAGTCTGACTCCGACCCTGGTGTAGGAGCTTATCTGGCTGGTTATATCAGTGTGCTCACTTCCGGTGTTGTCGAAGACTGCATCGAGCATCTGGTTGTTGAACGGGCCCGGATGTCAAACGATCCACAACTCCAGGAATTCGTCCGGCTCTCGATAGATAGGCAGTTTAGAAATCCCCGCTCGAGTGATATATCCGAAGTCTTGGGTTGGTTCAGTGCAGCATATAGAGATTCCTACAACCGTTCCGTCAGCACACAAGCACGAGAGGCGTTGGGCAGTATCCTTAGCAACCGCATGTCTCTGGCGCATAAGGGCTCCCCACAATTGGCTCTCACTGTCAACGATGTCCGAGGATATTTCGTACAGATAGTTGAGATACTTGAGGTCGTTGAGGACATCCTAATCGGCGGTAGCTCAAGCCCACAGGTTGCTCCCCAAAGCTGAGGCTGGCGGTTAAGTCTCCCATTCCCTTCATCTTTATATCCGTAGCATCGCCAGCGACACCTTAGCCAAGGACCGTTACATCTTCGAACTTACCCTACATCCCATGACCGAGGTGCAGCATGGCTTCAGAACAGATCGAGTTCACCACCCAGGGAAACGTGGCCCGCATTACCATGAACCGGCCCGAAGCCCGCAACGCCATGTCTCCCGGAATGGTCGAAGACATGGGTAACGCCCTCCGCTCCTGCCGCCGCCAGGACATCCGGGCCGTGATAATCGGCGGGGCGGGTGGAGCGTTCTGCGCCGGGGCGGATGTCAAGGACTTCGTGGACCAACTGGACAGCGGCGGCCCCGAGGGCCTGTCTCAACACCTGAATAATCTGGCCGGAGCGTTGCATCGTGACGTTGTCCTGGAAATCCGCCGCCTGGAGAAACCGGTCATCGCCAGCATTGACGGGGTCGCAGCCGGGGGCGGGTTCAGCCTGATGCTGGCCTGCGACATGCGCATCGCCTCCGCCGCGTCCCGGTTCCTGATGGCCTACGCCAACATCGGGGCCACCGCCGACGGCGGCTCCACTTACCTCCTGCCCCGGCTTGTGGGCGCGGGAAAGGCGATGGAGCTATTCATGGCCAGCCAGCCCATGAGTGCAGAGTCCGCCCTGGAAATCGGGCTGGTCAACCAGGTCTGTCCTTCGGGAGACCTGGACCGGCACGTGCTGGAGACGGCGATGCGGCTGGCCGAGGGGCCGACCATTGCCTATGGACGGGCCAAGGCCCTGTTCGACCGTTCCTGGGACTCCAACCTCGAGGACCAACTGGACGCGGAGACCGCATCCATGAGCAGCATCGGCCTGACCGGAGACTTTCAGGACGGAATTCGCGCCTTCGCCGAAAAACGCCGCCCCTGGTTCCAGGGCAGGTAGCCTTCCAGCGCCGACCCAGTTGTGTGGTCTACTGGACAGAATCCTGGCCGTAGCCGTCCGCCACCGGCCCTACACCAGTTCCACCACCGTTACACCCTCGCCGCCGTTGCCTTCGCCGCCCTCGTAGCCGGAAGCCAGGGGATGGTGATCTAGGTACTCCCGGATGGCGCGGCGGAGGGTGCCGGTGCCCTTGCCGTGGATGATGCGGATATTCTCCACGCCATCCAGTGATGCGTTGTTCAGCAGGTCGTCGACACGCCCCAGGGCATCGTCGACCCGGAAACCGCGCAGGTCGATCTCGGTGTTGCTCTGCCTGGGGGTCTGGCGCTGGAAGTAGACCCCGTGCTGGGCCGCGGCCTGGTGCCCACCCGCCGGGCGCTCCAGCTGGTACAGGGGCACCTTGGCCCTCATCGTGCCCAGCAGCACTTCCACCTGCCCTTCCTCGTCGGCTGGCGTGATGACCTCCACCGGGCGGGGGATCCCACGGAGAAAAACGCGGTCGCCGCTGCCCACCCGTTCCTGCCAGGGAGTGCGCTTCACCTCGATGGGCTGCCATTGGGGTGCCCGTACCTCTCGTGCGGCCTCCCGTAGTTGGGCGCGCTGTTCCTGGATGACCTGGCGGTGTTCTTCGGGGGATGGTGCGCGGTCCAGTGCCCGCTCGGCGCGGCGCAGCCTGTCCAGCAGGTCCCCGATGCGTACCTGGAGGTCCTGCCGTGCGTCTTCCACCAGATCCGCCTTGCGGGACTCGACGTTGACCAACTGCGCTTCGGCTTCGGCCTGCTGCTGGCGCGACTGGGCCAGGTTGGCCTCCGCTTGCTGCCGGAGTTCCTCTATCACTCGGCGCTCTTCCTGTAGCTGGAGCAGCAGGTCCTCCGTGGCCTGCTCCACCGGGGATATGGCAGTGCGGGCCTGCTCGATAATCTGCTGTGGTATCCCCAAACGCGCGGCGATAGTCAGCGCATAGCTCCGTCCCGGAACGCCCATCGTGACCCGGTAGGTGGGCCTCAGGGTCTGGGGGTGCAGGTCAACGCTGGCATTGACCATGCCCGGGGTCTCCTGGACGAAGCGGGCCACGCCGCGATGGTGGGTTGTGGCTACGACGAGGGACCCCTGGTCAAGAAAATGATTCAGGATGGCCTGACCTAGCGCCGATCCCTCCTCCGGGTCGGTGCTGGTGCCCAGTTCGTCCACCAGAATCAGTGACTGGTCGGTGGCCTGTCCCATGATCGTCAGCAGGTTCTGGATGTGGGAACTGAAGGTGGAAAGGGCCTGCTCGATGCTCTGCTGGTCGCCAATGTCGACGAATACGCCGTCGAACAGCGGAAGCGCCGCTTCATCGGCGGGAACATGCAGCCCGGACTGGGCCATCAGGGAGAGGAGGCCCACCGTCTTCAGGGCAACCGTCTTGCCTCCGGCATTGGGGCCCGTAATGAGCATCACCGTCGAGGGTCGGATGCTGTCCGCTGCTCCCCTGTCGGCAAGGCGGTCCAAAGCGATATTCTCAACAGGCTGTCCACCCAACTCGATGGTCACCGGGACCACATCGCCGGACAACAGCGGGTGGCGCGCGCCCGTCAGGCGCAGTCTGCGGGTTGAAGCCGCATCCGCGCGCTGGCCGGTCATCATGGTCCGTTCTCGCCAGTCTGGGGCGGGCGGGTCAGATACCCAGGGGGAGACGGCCCGCAGTGCCGAGGAGTAGCGGCCTTTGGCCATATCGAAGTCGAGCCGGGAAAGGATATCCAGGGTCAGCAATAGTTCCCGTCCAACACGGCTGGTCTGGCTGGAAAGCTGGCGCAGGACCCGTTCCTCCTCACGTTCCTCGGCCAGCCGCGCCTCCCGCCAGCGGTTCCCAAGCTCGATGGCGCCCATCGGCTCGACGAATACGGTTGAGCCGCTGTCTGAAACGTCGTGGACTATCCCGGGGACCCGGGGCTTCATCTCCGCCTTGATGAGCAGCACCAACCGCCCGTTGCGTTGGGTGATTATCGGTTCCTGGACCACCTCCATTCGCTGGAACCGCCGCAGGTTCCTTTCCATCATCTCGTTGAGCCGTTGGTGGACGGCCCGCGATTCCTGGCGCAAGTGGCGCAGGTTGGGGCTGGCATCATCAAGCACCTCACCCGCTGGGCTGATGGCCGAGGCAATGGCGCTCTCAATTGCGCTGAGGTCTGGGATATTGGACGCATAGCCGGAAAGCAGGGGAAACTCGTCTCGACTGGCAAGATGCGACCGGTCATAGCGGGCAGCCTGCAATAGTTCTTGTATGTAGTGGAGTTCCTCCCCTCGCAGCAGGCCGCCCAGCAGCGCTCGTTGCACTGGCTCCCGGAAGTCGATGCGCGGGCCGAACTCCAGCCCTCCGCCTCCCTCGATGAACTCCCTGGCCTCGGTGGTCTCCTGCAGGTCGGTGGCTATGGCCAGGTGGTCTCGACCGGGCATCAACCCCAGCGCGGTCTCGTCGCCCATGACGGTACGGGCGTAGGACGCCAGTTGCTGCCGCACCTGGTCAAACTCCAGGAGCCGGACAGCATGGGCAAAGGTCTGCGGGGTGTCGGGACCGTTGGAATTAGTTGGGGATGGCGGTGGTGAGCCGCTTGTCTGGACGGAAGGCTGAGGGTCTGGGGCTAAGTTCTGCATCGGCGTATTTTGGTTTATCTACATTTGCCGTGGCGTGTATTTGTGGTGGAATCCGGCATCCATGGCGACAAAGGCAACTCCCGTGCTACCTGGAAACGGACCGGGTACAGGCGCGATTCCCGCAGCAACTCCGGGACTTGTTCCAGAGTATCACGTTTGGGGTCCCGTATGTTGAGCCTGCGCTGCAGCGTGATGTCACGGAACGGCCGCAGGTGGGGGCATACCTTCAGAAACTCCCCCAAAGTGATCCGGTCGCCGCCCAGGACGACATATTCCAACTCACGGGCATGGGGCGTTAGCTGGGCGCGGACAGCGTCGCAGGTCTTGTCGTACATCTTCCGGGCCTGTCCCTCCCGGATGCGCTGAAACCGCCTCTGGGAGGTGCCTCCAGCGTGGTGCTTGCCTTTGACGTAGCGGGCGTCAGTCTTTGACGAGAGGAGCGCATCGCCCTGGAACACGCCAACGCTGGAGCGGCCCAACCGGAGCAGCACAACGCCGACAATGTGGTCCGAGTCCACGTTGGCCAGCAGCGGAGACGGGTCCCAGCCTGCGATGGCCCGGTCCTCGGTCAGTGGGAACGGCGGTACGACGACCAGCCCCTCACTGCCCGACCGCATCACGGCAAGACCCGTGCCGGACTCCAGAACCTGCCGGTCCAGACCGGCCAGCGCATCCCGCCATCTCGTGGCATCTGGGCCAAGGCCCCCGAGAGCATCCAGGCCGGAACCCGGCGACAGGTACAGGGACGCGGCTTCCTCTCCCGGTTCAGGGGCGAGTATGTCCAGGATCCTTCGCAGGCCATCCCTGCCCGCGGTCTGGCCCGGTCGGACTTTCAGGGATTGTGCGTGCTTATTCAATCGCCCGACTTTCAGGAATGTGTCATGGGGGACATCATCAGTATACGCCCCAGTGATAGGATGCACGACCTTGCAAAGACCTCGTTGCTGACACTTGGCCCTTTCCAACCCCGGATACACTGCCCTATCATATCTATCCGGAGAGGTTGGGATCATGGGAACTCCGGGGGAACATGGTCTCTCAAGCCCAGTCCGGCCACTACCCCCGTATGGGCGACAATGTCCGGATTTGTCAGGAAATGGCAGGAAAACCTAAATTTTCCCCTTTCCTCAGGGAGAGGGTTGGGTTGACCGGAACTTCGGGGGAATGTGTCGCGCGCGCTCCCCGTCCAATGCAACGGAATTCGTAAAAGTGAGCGGAAATGAGCGGAAAAACAAAATTTTTCCCGCCAGTCCCCAGGAGCAGAGGTCGGGTTGTGGGCTTGGGGCCGGCGGACCGGAATGAGTGAAAATGTCCGGGAAAATAGATTTCCCCCGCAGGATCGCCTACGGACGGACACACCCCCTGAAGCGGGATGCTCTCTACCGTTTCAGGGGTATTCCCCTTAATTGCCGGGCGTAAGGGCATTTGCTACACTAGCGGCAAGTCACGTCCGGTCCCGAGGGTCGGATGGATCACCGACAAGTCCAATACCACAAGCCCAATATCAAGAGGAGTGGCCATGATTTACGAAGTACGGACTTACACTCTTCAGCCCGGCTCCGTGGCCCAGTTCGAGGAGAACTTCGCCAACGCCCTGCCCTCCAGGGAGAAGTACTCCAAGCTGGGCGCTTTCTGGCATACGGAGATCGGCCCTCTGAACCAGGTCATCCACGTCTGGCCCTACGAAAGCGTCGAGGAGCGCAACGAGATCCGTGCCGAGGCTGGCAAGGACCCCGACTGGCCCCCCAAGAACCCGCCGGAAATGTACGTCAGCATGTCTTCGGACATCTACATCCCCGCTCCCTTCATGCGACCCATGGGCGGCGACCAGGCCCTCGGCAACATCTACGAGATGCGCATCTACCACTACAAGACCGGCTCCATGCCCGAGGTCATCAAACGCTGGGGTGACGCTATCCCCCACCGGGAAGAGTTCTCCCCCTGCGCGGGCGCCATGTACAGCGACCTGGGTTCCCTCAACAAGTGGATGCACATCTGGCCCTACAAGGATATGGAGGACCGCAACCGCATCCGCACCGAGGCCAGCAAGACCGAGCATTGGCCCCCGCCCACCCGCGAGTTCCTCCTCAGCCAGGAAAGCAAGATGCTGGTGCCTTCCTCCTTCTCGCCCATGCACTAGACCCATCACCGTCTGACACCCTCCGGCGGCGTTACCAGAGCAGCGCCGCCGGAGTGCCCGGAGCAACCTCTCAGATGACCTCAGACCCGGCGGAAATTGATGCCGTAAAAGCGGCTAATCAGCGGTTCTACGAGGCTTTCGGCGCTTTGGACATCCAGCAGATGGACGAAGTGTGGGCAGACTCCGAAACTGCCATGTGCGTTCATCCCGGCTGGCAGGCCCTGGTCGGCTGGGACAACATACGCGCCAGCTGGGCCGGCATCTTCGACAACACCACCCTGATGCATTTCAACGTCCAGTACCTGAACGTCGTGGTGCATGGCGACGCCGCCTGGGTCACCTGCATCGAGCACATCAGCAGCGTGCTTCAGGGCCGGGCCAGCAACTTCGGCATCTTGGCGACCAACATCTTCATCCGCGCGGGGGATAGCTGGCGGATGATCGCCCACCACGCCGCCCCCAACATGTAGCGACCCTGCCCTCTGTTCTCAGACCGCACGCTTGGGTGCGGGAATCCGCGCCGATAACCCGAGCCGTATTACCTATGTCCCTCAGATGCAGGTCTGCACCGTCGGACCGCATCCTGACCGGAATCCCCAACCAGGTTGGTAGTCTTCCCCGTATCCCGTCTCAGCGTTTGCCCGTGCCCGTTTTGCCATGCCTTTCGAGTGGTGGAAACTGAGACTGTCCATCAAGATATGTCATTAACTAATCTATGAAAGGAGGCGGAGATGGTGCAGGAGGCACAGACCCTCACCAGAACAGACAAGAACCTCTGGAGTGCCATCGTCTCCGAGGCGATGGCCAACCTGACCTACAACGCCTACGCTCACAAGGCGCTGGAGGAAGGGTTGCCCGAGGTTGCCCAGGTGTTCCAGGAGGTGGCCGGTGCGGAGACCATCCATGGCCTGAACCACTTGCGGGTTGCCGGCGGTGTGGAATCCACGCTGGACAACCTGCGCACCGTCACCACCGGGGAAGCCAAGGAGTTCAGCACCATGTATCCCCGGATGATCGCGGAAGCCCGGGACGAGGGCCGGGGTGAGGTTGCCGAGACCTTCGCCCTGGCGCTGAGCCGGGAAGCGCATCATCTGGAGATGTTCACCAACGCCCTGGCCGCGCTGGAAGCGAAGCGCGACCCTGCTGCTGCCCAGTCGCAGCCCGGTCCGGCTGCGACATCAACCGGCCCCCAGCGGGAAGCACCTCCGGTCTTCGACCCGGGACTCGATACCTTGGTAAACGCTGCCAGGGAGTTGGACCGGGAGCGCTGGCGGGTCGCGTCCCTTGGCAGATTGCGGGAGGTGGTGTTCGGAGCGCAGGACGGCATTCTCAGTACGGTTGCACTGGTAACGTCAGTGGCGGTGGCCCTGGAAAGCCAGACGGCCGTGCTGGTGGCGGGAATGGCCGCTGCTGCTGCGGGGACCATATCAATGGCCACCGGCGCGTTCCTGGGATCACGGGCAGAGTTGGACGTGCAGCGCGCCGAGATCGCCAAGGAGGCCAGGGAACTTGAGGAGAATCCCGGCGAGGAGTTCGCCGAGTTGGTGGTGGCGTTCCAGCGGGAGGGCAAGACCTACGAGGAAGCCCGGGCGATGGCCGACGATATCGCCCAGGACAAGGACCTGTGGCTCCGCACCATGGCCGAGAAAGAGCTGGGCATCAGCTTAGAGGAGACGACCAACCCCGTAAAGGATGCAGCGGTTATGGGCCTGTCCTTCATCGTAGCTGCCCTGCTGCCAATCATCCCACACGTGTTCCTGACGGGGGGTCTCGCCATTTCAGTATCCGTAGCCGCCGCACTGATCGGCCTGTTCGCCCTGGGGTCGGTCAAGGGCCGGTTAGTGACCAAGTCGCCTGTGTTGCAGGGGCTGGAGATTCTGGGAATAGGCGCGGTGTCTGCAGCCATAGGGTACTTCCTGGGTGACTTCATCCCCAGGCTGGTCGGCGGGTAGGATTGAAGCCTGCAGTCCATAACATGCGGAAGTAACCATAACTTGCGGTACGGTCTTGACCGGCGAGGCGGGTTTGGTTTATCCTGTGTGGTAACAGATACTTGGGCTCAATAAGGACGTGATGGCCACTCGCAAACGCATGTCGCCGCTGGCGGAACAGATACTGGAAGCCCTGGAAGAACGAGGCTACCGCACCACCGAGCCGCGCCGTGCCGTGGCCCAGGTAGTTGCGAACCAGGATCGTCACTTCACCGCCGAGGAATTGCGCCAGATGCTGCCTGGTCTGGGAAGGGCCACAGTGTTTCGCTCCCTGAAGCTGCTGGTTGATGTGGGAGTCCTGTGCCGGGTTTTGCTGGAAGACGGGGCGCTCCACTACCAGATGAGCCTCCGGGGGCATCACCACCACCTGCTTTGCGTTGAATGCGGCATATCACAGGACCTCACCGGCTGCGACATCGAGGACGTGCTGACACAGACCTCGGACCGCCACGGGTTTGAGTTGAGTGGACACTGGCTGGAAGTCTACGGACGCTGTCGCGACTGCCGCAGCAAAGAGGCTGTGTCGGCTTAATCTCTTTTTTGACTCTCGTTGATACCTAGTACCTGAAGTTGGATATAATTGATACCCCGTACCGTTTATTCGTGATAACTGATACTATGTACCTTTATGGAATCCTAATGATACAACGTCTTGAAAAATGGCGAAATTGATTCTGGAGAGCATGGTCTTATCCCAGAAACCTGGGTAGGACAGCAGGCTGGAGGTGAGAGACACGAAGGTAATCGGGGTTAGGTAGTCTAGGGAGGGTTAAGCCACTCGGCGCCGGACTCTCTCTGGGCAGGCAAGAACAGTCTATGTTTATATGGAGGAGATCGCTGGACGATGTTGAAGAACTTGAAGAATACCGCGGTCATGTTCGCGGTGCTGGTCATGGTGTTGGCCCTCGCGTGTTCGGCGGACGCGCCGACTGAGGCTCCTGTTGCAACAACGGAAAGCTCGGCAGGTCAGGGCGCCGGTGGAGCAACTGCCCAGTCAACCACAGGAGGAATGGCCGCACAAAGCGGGAGTGGGACGGCCACAGGGACAACCACAACAGAAACAACGACGGCCCAGAGCAGCAGCGGAGCGGCGACGGGAACAACCTCAACAGCGTCGAATACCATGTCCCCGACGACTGCACCGGCATCCAATGCACAGAGCGGGATGGAAACGGACAAGTTGAGCGTCGTCACCACCAGCAACATCCTGGCGGACTGGGTGCAGGCCGTCGGGCAGGACCGGGTGGAGGTCTTCCCCCTGTTGCCGGCTAATGCCGACCCTCACACCTTTCAGCCGGGCACCCGCGACGTGACTCGGGTCGCCGACGCCGGTCTGGTGTTCAGCGTCGGTCTGTCTCTTGAAGCTGGATGGCTTGATGAGTTGGTGCATAACGCCGCTGGGGACGAGTCCAAGGTCATCGAAGTGGGCAACGTGGTGGACCCCATCGACTTCGTGGAAATCTTCGAGGAACATGCCGAGGAAGAGATCGAGGAAGTCCTGGGGCGCCTGCTAATTGGGGACGGTGAAACAGGCTCGATGTCGGTCATTGACCTGGAGACCGGTGAGGTTAGCCAGGGTCAATTCGACCTGATGGAGCGGGCCGGGCGCATCTATGCCACCAAGACCGGCCGGTTCGCCGTCGCCGTCTCCTCAGACGCCAACACGGCTCACCTGTTCGATGGCGGCGTCTTCATGCAGGGGCACGGAGACCACTTCGACCTGGTGGAAGTTCCGGCGCAGAGGCTCGGCATAGACCTGGTGGGCGACCGCCCGGTGCATCTGTACGTGGGTGGAGAATGGGCTACCATCTTCTACGACGGCTCAGGAGACGTGGTGCTGATCAACGAGCATGAACTGGAAGAACAGGGCCATTCCTACGTTCCCCTTAGGTTCAACGTGGGACCGCAGCACGGGGCGGCTGTCCCACTGGAGGATGACCTGTTCGCCATCTCAATCAAGGACCCCGATTACCCGGCGAACCCGGATGCCCGTAATCCTATCGGCGCGGAAATCCGTGACCTGGACGGTAGTGTCGTCTACAGCGCCGAGGCAGGATGCCCGGACCTGCACGGCGATGCCGCCAACGGCCACCAGGCGGTATTCGGCTGCACCGGCGGCGCGCTGATGATAGAAGCTCACGATGGAGAATACGGCCACGAGTTCGTCTCAGCTCCGGAGGGTTCGCCGGAGGACTTCCGCCTTACCTCGGTCTGGGGCTATCCCGGCTTGGACCACTTCTTCGCCCTCGGCTCCGCGGTGGGGTTGTACGTGGTGGATCCCGAGGAAGGCGAGATGGAGCAGCTAATCCCTGCCAGCGACGAGTTGCGGCCCATCCAGGTCGCCTTCAGCTACGACGGCGAAGCCCTGTTCGTGGTCATGAGCGACGGCGAGTTGCGGATGTACGACGCCCACGACCTGGAACTGCTGGCCTCCGCATCGGACTTCCTGGCCACCCCTGTAGAGACCGGCTTCTGGGCCCGCCCCCACGTGACCACTGCCCCCGGCGCGGTGTTCGTGACTGACTCGGTGGGCGGCATGGTGTACCAGCTTGACGCTCATGACCTGGACGTGGTGGAGCACTGGGAAGTTGCAGGCACGCCGACCAAGATCGCCTTCGTGGGCGTGCTGGGCGAGAGCGAGGAGCACGAAGAGCACGGCCACGGGGCGATGGAAGGCCACGATCATGGCGAGCTCGACCCCCACTTCTGGTTCGATCCGCTTCGCGTAAAGCAGGCAGTCAACAGCATCGCGGCCCAACTGGCAACCATCGACCCGAAGAACACCCAGTTCTACCGGGACAACGCCGCCACCTACGGTGCGGAACTGGACTCACTCCACGCCTGGATTCAGGAGCGGGTGGCGACCCTGCCGGAAGAGCGCCGGCTGCTGGTAACGTCCCACGACAGCTTCCAGTACTTCGCTAACCGGTACGGCTTCGAGGTGGTAGGAGCGATCTTCCCGGTCACGACCGAATATGATCCGACGGCCCAGGAACTGGCCGAACTCATCGAGACTATCGAGCATGAAGGGGCGGTTGCCGTGTTTGCGGAGAAGTCCCACAGCGCGCGCCTGGCTGAGCGGATCGCCGAAGAGACTGGTGCAAAGCTCGTAGGTGGCCTGTACACCGGGTCGCTCGGAGAACCGGGTGGCGAGGCTGGCACGTACCTGGATCTAATGCGCTATGACGTAGATACCATCGTGGAGGCATTGCAGTAGCCATGCAGACTTCTCCACTCGCTCCGGCTCCTCCCCTGGCCGCCGAGGAACTGACCGTGGAGCGCGGAGGCGTCCGAGTCCTGGACCGGGTCTCCTTCACCGCCGGACCCGGTTGCCTCATGGGCGTCGTCGGTCCCAACGGGGCAGGCAAGAGCACACTATTCAATGTGATCGTATCCCTGCTGCCTCCCACCGATGGGCAGGTGCTGGTCCACGGCAAGTCCATCGATGAGACGCGGGGCATGGTCGCCTACGTGCCCCAGCACGAGCGGGTCAACTGGCGGTTGCCCATGAGCGCGTGGGACGTGGTGCTGCAAGGGCGTACCCGGCGTGTCGGCTGGTTCCGGCGTCCGAGGAGAGAAGACAGGGACTTGGCCGAGGACGCGCTGAATCAGGTCGGGATGTGGGACCGCCGCCGCTCTCTAGTAGGCGAGCTTTCCGGTGGTCAGCGGCAGAGGGTGTTCGTTGCCCGCGCCCTGGCCCAGGAAGCCGACATCCTATTGTTGGACGAGGCTTTCAGCGGGGTAGATATTGCCTCCCAGGAAGAACTGGTCTCGGTGTTGACGGAACTTCGGGACGGGGGACACACTATCCTGATGTCATCGCACGATATCAACCACTTGGCCCACTACTGTGACGAATGCCTGTGCCTGAACTGTCACGTCTGCGCCTGCGGCGCGCCCCAGGACGTGCTGACTCCGGAGGTCCTGACCGAGATGTATGGGCCATTCGGGATGGTTCCGGGCCACGGCCACGGGCTGGCGGGGGACGATCATGGACATCATCACTGAAGCATTTGTTGGGCCCTTCCAGTACCCCTTCATGCTGCGGGCGCTGATTGTGTCCGTCCTGGTGGGCATCATGTGCCCCGCCCTGGGGGCATACGTGGTGGTCCGGGGGCTGGGGTTCATGGGTGATGGGTTGGCCCACGGGGTGCTGCCCGGGCTGGCCCTGGCGGTCATCATCGGGGGAGCAATTGGCGTAGGGGCCAACGTCAGCGGTCTGCAATTAGCAGGGGCGTTGCCTGCGGCCCTGGTGATGGCCGTGCTCAGCGGCTATTTGATCCGGCGGGTGGGCGTCAGCGAGGACACCTCTGTGGGCATCCTGTTCGCCGGACTGTTTGCCCTGGGTCTAGTGATGCTGACCGCCACCAGGGGACTTCCGGTAAGCCTGGACGATATCCTGCTGGGCAATGTGCTGGGCGTATCACAGGAAGAGATGTTCGTCACATTGGGGTTGGCCGCCAGCGTCCTGTTGGTGTTGTTCTTCCTGCACAAGGAGCTTGTGTTCGCCAATTTCGACCCGCTGGGTGCGTCAGTTATCGGTCTGCCCACCGAAATGTTGGAGTACATACTGCTGGGCTTGCTGGCCGTGGTGGTCGTGCTTGCGCTTCAGGCCGTGGGGATCGTGCTGGTGATTTCGATGCTGATCACCCCGGCGGCGACGGCGTCATTGCTGACGCGGAGCTTCCCGGCGGCCATGATTATAGGAGCGGTGTTCGGGTCCGCATCCGCGATAGCCGGGCTGTACATCTCCTATCACTTCAACCTGCCCTCGGGGCCGCTGATGGCCCTGACCGCAACCACGTTCTTCGTCCTGGCGGTGGTGTACAAGAGCCAGATTGCCGGACGCTTGCAACGCAGCATGGCCACCTGATGGCCGTTCCACGATTCCGGTTACTCTTGTGAGATCCTGCAATCCATCAGTTGATGAGTATTGGCCGGTTGGACTACGCAGGGCGGTTCCCCATCTTGGACTGAGATGATGGGCTGGTTCTAGGTACGGGATAATAACGCTCCCCTCCGGTTGAGGCGTTTCCCGGCGGTTAGGGCTATAGTGGTGGGGTGGGAACGCCGCCGGAATCTGCGACCACTGAGAACGCCACCCCATACCGATGTGCCGTCCGGTATGGCCGCTGAGGATCCGGCCTTCGAAGGGACCGGGCGCACGCCGGGCCGCGGCTGGGCGGTACTGCTGCTGTTCCGCGCCCACAGCAGCAGTGTAGTTCTGATTTCCTACACCTTCGGCCTGTTCCTCCCGTTCATCCGCGCAGACCTCGACATCTCGCCAGTCCAGGCTGGATTGTTGCAGGGGGTGTGGTGGGTGACCGCTGCGCTCGTGTCGCTCCCCGCCGGGGCATGGTTCTCCCGGCTACGGCCAGTGCCGCTGGTGCTGGCATCGATGGCCACGATGCTGCCATTCCTCGCGCTGCAGGCCTTGTCGGGCGGGTTTCTAGCCCTGTTCGCGGCCCGGTTCCTCTTCGTGTTGTGCCACGTGGTCACCACCCCGGCCAGGACGTTGTTGTTGCAGCAGTGGGCTGTTCCGCGCCAGTTTGCGCAGATCAACTCGGTTGGGCTGTCCCAGCATAGCGTGATACTGGCGACAGCGGTCAGCGCCAGCCCTCTGCTGATTACTCTGGTGGGAAGCTGGCGCACAGCGTACTGGCTGATGGCCGGCGTATTCCTGGCTCAATCCCTGGCCTGGGCCCTGATAGCCAGGGAAAGAAAAGCCCTCGCGCCGGACCTGGGGAGCCGTCTGCGGGAACAGGCTGGGAGTCCACTGCGGGCGATTGCAGCCTACCCGCAAGGATGGCTGATCGCGGCGATGATGTTCTTCCTGTCTGCGACGTGGACCGCTATGGTCACGTTCCTGCCAAGCCTGTGGTTGGAGGAGCGTGGACTGGCCCTGACCCTGGGAGGGCCGCTGCTGGGCTTTCTCTACTACGGGCTGATTCCCAGCGCCCTGTTCGGCGGACTGCTGGCGAACAAAGTCGGGAACCGAAAGCTGCTGCTGGGGGTCCCGGCGCTGCTGAACATGGTGTTTGGACTGGCAATCGTGACCTCATCCCATCCTCTGCTGCTGATGCTGCTCATCACTGGGCTGGGGATGGTATGGGTTGCCACGCCCGCCATAAACATTTTGCCTTTCGAGTTCCCCGGAATCCAGCCGAGGGAAGTGGCAGTGATTTCGTCGCTGGTAACCACTTTCTCCGGGCTGGGGTTCGCTGCTGGTCCGGTGGTCACGGGCATAGTAGCGGAGCAGGCGGGATCGATGCAGACGGGATTGACTGTCTTGTGCGTGATTACTGGATTAGGTGCGGTTGTGAGTCTGCTGTATCCGGCACGGGCAGCATCCAGGGCGAATCTTCCCTAGTACTACAGTTGCAGATGTGATAGGCGCGTTTTGTAGTGGCATTGTTTGGCTTGGGCTTGGTGGCGCCGTCTCCGCCACGACCAGTACAGGATGAAATCGGGCGGTTGGTTTTCTGTCCATACCAGGCGTGTCAGCAGCCGTCGCACCTCGGGAACAGTCACAGGAATCAGCTCCTCATCGGGGCCGTAGCGGCCCCCTTTTCTCCCTGTTCCGCCGCCTGATTTCTGATTGCCGCCAGACAGGCGTGGGCCAGCATCGCCAGCGTGATGTGCCGGTACCAGCCGTCCCACCGCCGCACCTCGTACTGGTCCAGGCCTACCTGACCCTTGGCCTCCTCAAAACATTCCTCTATGGTCCAGCGCCTCCCGGCGACCCTGACCAGTTCCTCCAAGGCCGTTCCCGACGGGCCATAACAGACGTAATAGGCCAGTTCCTCCGGGTTGGCCACGCTACGGCGAGCCAGCAGCCAGTGGCCCTTGCCAGGTTCTCTCAGGGGCCGTATTTCCACGGCAGCCCAGTCGTAGACCCGGGGACCCTTGGTCCCATCACCGGCGCTGCACCTGACCCATTCCGATTCCGCGACCTGCGATGCCAGCCGGTCCGTCCTCACCTGCAGCGGTCCCCTGTCCGTCAAAGCCCACAGCTTCTCGTTCCTCTTTATGGCCATCACATGCGGAATCTCCTCACGCTCCAGCCACAACCGCAGGTTGCGGTCGCTGCCGTAGACCTCGTCCCCGGTGAACCAGGCGAAGGGAACACCCGATTCCAGCGCCCGTTCCAGCATCACCTGAGCCTGCTGCGGTTTGGTCCGAAAGCGGATGCTCTCCGGCACCCCGGCCTCGCGCCGTCTTTCCCGGTCATCAGCCCACACCCGGGGCAGGTACAACTCCCGGTCCAGCAGCGTTCTCCCCTTGGCCGACGCATAGGCCAGGAATACCCCGATCTGAGAGTTTTCGATTCGCCCCGCCGTGCCGCTGTACTGGCGCTGCACCCCAACCGATTTCTCCCCTTTCTTGATGAATCCGGTCTCGTCCACCACCAGAACCGCATCGCCGTCGCCCAGATGTTCGATCACGTACTGCCTCAGATCATCCCGGACCAGGTCCGCGTCCCAGACGTAACCGGACAGCAGGCGCTGCACCCCGTAGGGAGTGGAGTCGCCCGCCTGCTCCGCCAGTTGCCAGCCGTTCTTGCGTTCCACCGGGCTGAGCAACCCCTTCAGATATTCCAGGGCCCGCCTGCGCGGCTCCGGCCGCCGGAACCTGCCTGCGATGCACTGGTGTACCCGCTCAATGCCATCGGCCCACCGGGCGACCTCCGCCACCTCGTCTCTCCCAACCACCACTACGCCACCTCAACACTCCTTTGGTTCCCTGAAATTCTATCCCTTTTTGATCTGCAACTGTAGTGCTAAAGGGTGTCGTGAAAACAATGAGAGGGTGGTAAATTGCTGGAAACGGGGAGAGTGTGGGAGGTGGGGAGTATGACGGCAGCGCACCGGCGCCACGATATGGCTGATGATGTTTGGGAGAGGCTGAGGCCGTACCTACCCGTGGGAGAGGGCAAGAGAGGCCGGCCGTCCCATGACAACCGGCGGTTTATCGACGCCGTGTGCTGGATACTGCGCACCGGCGCTCCCTGGCGAGATTTACCCCCGGACTACGGAGACTGGAAGAACACCCATCGCCGCTTCTGCCGCTGGCGGGACCGGGGCGTGTGGGCCGGACTGTTGGAGGCAGTGATGGATGACCCCGATTTCGAGTGGCTGATGATTGATTCCAGCTACATCAAGGCCCATCCCCACAGTGCCGGGGCCCGGGGCGGAAACCAGGCCATAGCCCGCACAAAAGGGGGCTGAACAGCAAGCTGCACCTGGCAGTGGACTCCCACGGAATGCCGGTACGGCTGGCGGTGACCGAAGGCACGTCGGCCGGCTGCTCCCAGGCGTTAACCCTGATTGAAGGGATTGAGGCAGAGTGCCTGCTGGCGGATAAAGCCTATGACACCAACGAAATCATAGCCGCTGCCACGGAGTTGGGAATGGAGCCGGTGATACCGCCCAAGAGCAACCGGAAGGAGAAGCGGGACTATGACCGGGCGCTGTACAGGTTGCGGCACTTGGTGGAGAACGGTTTCCTGGAATTCAAGCAGTGGCGCGGGGTGGCGACCCGTTATGCCAAGAGAACGGCGTCATACCTGGCAGCCTGTCAACTCCGGGCAGTGATGATCTGGAGCAAACTCTTTTGACGACACCCCATAAACTAAAGCCAAGATGGGATGTGCATTTTCAAGTCTTGGGGAATCGGGCCGGTGGTTTCGCGGGAGCCTCTCAGACCTTGATTGCCGGACGGTCCGGCAGCGCCGTTTGACCTCATCTCTCCGGCTGGACAGACCGCTGAGGAAGTTATTGATTCTATCCTGCACCGTCGCGGTCAGCCAACCGGAGACCGCCGCGCAGAACGCGTCAGAGACCGCGAGCGGCAGCGCCAGTATTCGCAGTACACAATGGACACGAAAAACTCAAGTCTTCTTGGGTGGCCGGTCTGAAGGCCACCAAGCAAAGGCAGACTACCCTTGCTTCAAAGTGAGCTGAATGAGCCTGTCGGCCCGGTCCTGGCGCTCAAGGTCGCGGCAGGTCGCGATGATATCATCGAACTGCGCCGCTGGGACCGGCAGACCCGGGATAACGTCGAGAATCCTGTGCGCCTCCTCGTCGAAGTCCCACATAAATTCGCGCCCAGTGGCCTGCTTCGTGTAACTCTTGCCGTCTCTGGTGTAGATCGTGATGCGCGGTCCGAAGAGGGTCATCTCATGCGACGGGATGAGCGTCACCCGATGCATTAGTTCCAGAACCTCCGGGGGGTCGTTGGCGTCACTCCGCTCGCTCGGTAGCACCGGGAAGCCACGCTGGACAACGCCGTAGGCAGTGTAGTAAGGCGTGCTTCCCGGCTGCGGGGCCGCGTCTTCCCGCCGGCTCGGGAAGGCCGGGCTGGGATACTGGGTCTCGAGCCAGTTCACCACGGCCTCGACGCGCTCGACATCCTCATATCGGATGTTGTGCTCGGCACAGAGCTGCGCCGTGACGTCGACATGGGCAATATTGTACCCGGCTGTCGAGTAGATGCGGTAGAGCGTCTCGAGGAACATCCACTCCTGCCCCAGCTCGGTGGTGATTTCGTCCAGGCTGGTCTGGGTCGCGCCGACAAAGCTGTAGGTGAGCCGACCTTGGTTGTTGCCCGCGTAGGCGTGATAGAATCCCGCGTCGCCTTCCAGGACGGTCTCGCCGCCCACGTGTCCCTGATGCGCCAGCGCTACTGCCAGCATAGCGTTGCGTACCGCGGCCCCCTCGCGCAGGGCGCGGCCGCCGCTCCGAGGCCCTTCGAGATTACCTGCCGCCAGGTGCGCGCAGAGCGCGATGGTGCTATTCACCTGATCCTCAGTAAAGTTCAGGATTTTGGCGGCAGCGACGGCTGGGCCAAATATGCCAAACACCGGCCCAGCGTGAAAGCCCCGCGCCATCACCGTCGGAATGAAGTCCGCCGCCATCCGCTCCATGACCTCGTAACCGGCGGCAAGACCGGTGAGGAAATCCCGGCCGGAGGCGCCGGCGGTTTCCGCAGCCACAAAGGCCCCCGGGAGGATGCTGGTGCCCGGATGAGTGAGCATGCGGAAGGAATCCAGCTTGCCGCCCGCCATGGCCATCTCCGCGTTGCTGAAGGCGGCTCCGCCCTTGGTCACCCTGGTGCCGTCCACCATGATGGTGGCGCCGTGGCCCACACCAGATTCTTCCGCGGTTATGAGCTGCACGGCCTGCTGGCCTCCCGGCGCCTGAGATCCGAGGAGCACGGAGGCGAGACTGTGAAGCGTGACGCCCTTGGCGCGATCGACCACCGCGGGCGGGAGATCGTCATAGCGCAGCCCTACGACCCACTGCGCAAGTTGCCGGCTGAGAGATGCCATTCTTGCCTCCGCTATGCTGCTTAAGTTTTGCCGCTCGTCTGGGAAATTTGCTAGCCAGGAAATATCAGATGGCCTAGTACTACAGTTGCAGATGTGATAGGCGCGTTTTGTAGTGGCATTGTTTGGCTTGGGCTTGGTGGCGCCGTCTCCACCACGACCAGTACAGGATGAAATCGGGCAGTTGGCTTTCTGTCCATACCAGGCGTGTCAGCAGCCGTCGCACCTCGGGGACAGTCACGGGAATCAGCTCCTCACCGGGGCCGTAGTGACCCCCTTTTCTCCCTGTTCCGCCGCCTGATTTCTGATCACCGCCAGATAGGCGTGGGCCAGCATCGCCAGCGTGATGTGCCGGTACCAGCCATCCCACCGCCGTACCTCGTACTGGTCCAGGCCCACCTGACCCTTGGCCTCCTCAAAACATTCCTCTATGGTCCAGCGTCTCCCGGCGACTCTCACCAGTTCCTCCAGGGCCGTTCCCGACGGGCCATAACAGACGTAATAGGCCAGTTCCTCCGGGTTGGCCACGCTACGGCGAGCCAGCAGCCAGTAGCCCTTGCCGGGTTCTCCCAGGGGCCGTATTTCCACCGCGGCCCAGTCGTAGACCCGGGGACCCTTGGCCCCGTCGCCGGCGCTGCACCTGACCCATTCCGATTCCGCGACCTGCGATGCCAGCCGGTCCGTCCTCACCTGTAGCGGTCCCCTGTCCGTCAAAGCCCACAGCTTCTCGTTGCTCTTTATGGCCATCACATGCGGAATCTCCTTGCGTTCCAGCCACAACCGCAGGTTGCGGTCGCTGCCGTAGACCTCGTCCCCGGTGAACCAGGCGAAGGGAACACCCGATTCCAGCGCCCGTTCCAGCATCACCTGAGCCTGCTCCGGTTTGGTCCGAAAGCGGATGCTCTCCGGCACCCCGGCCTCGCGTCTGCGTGCCCAGTCATCAGCCCACACCCGGGGCAGGTACAACTCCCGGTCCAGCAGCGTCCTGCCCTTGGCCGACGCATAGGCCAGGAATACCCCAATCTGAGAGTTCCCGGTCCGCCCCGCCGTGCCGCTGTACTGGCGCTGCACCCCAACCGATTTCTCCCCTTTCTTGATGAATCCGGTCTCGTCCACCACCAGAACCGCATCTCCGTGGCCCAGATGTTCGATCACGTACTGCTTCAGATCATCCCGGACCAGGTCCGCGTCCCAGACGTAACCGGACAGCAGGCGCTGCACCCCGTAGGGAGTGGAGTCGCCCGCACGCTCCGCCAGTTGCCAGCCGTTCTTGCGTTCCACCGGGCTGAGCAACCCCTTCAGATATTCCAGGGCCCGCCTGCGCGGCTCCGGCCGCCCGAACCTGCCTGCGATGCACTGGTGTACCCGCTCAATGCCCTCGGCCCACCGGGCGACCTCCGTTACCTCGTCTCTCCCAAGCACCACTGCCTCACCTCAACACTCCTTTGGTTCCCTGAAATTCTATCCCTTTTTGATCTGCAACTGTAGTGCTAGCCTGTCCTCGCGGAGATGGGCAGTGCGCGCGTCTCCATTAGTCTGGCCGGAACGTCGCATTCTGCGAATCTGTTTGGGCGGGACGTGAATACGAATAACGTCTCATTTTCCAAGTGATTTGCTGACTTTCGTATCTGCTGTTTCTTCCCTGTCCAGTTCCAAGTCTCTCCAGTGGTCTGATTTGCCTTTGTATCATACCAATTATTGATATAAGTCAGCTTTCAACATCTCTTGACATGATAGAAGGGGTGCTCTATCATATATACAGATGATTACTAGATGTCAGTATCTCTGTACATAATGTGCGAGTTCGAGCACCGGACGAGTAAGCATCGTAGATGTAGCGCTATCGCGCAGGAGGAGACTTGGTAACCGCAACGAGACCCACCCATCGCCTACCCACCAACGTGGTCAGGGGGCCGGAAAGCGCACCCGCCGCCGAGGTAATCCCGGCATCGGTCGAGACGATTGATTGGGACAAGGAACTGGCCCATCTGGTCCAGACACCCGCAGTCGAGCAGCCCATGCCCGTCAAGCGAGATCCCGTGACCATGGTGGTCCATGTCCTAGAAGACTTCTGGAAGTCCATCAAGGGCCCTGCAATGAGCCAGAGAGAGAGGACCCGCCAGGAGATTCAAGAGAACCGGGACGTGAAGTACCTGTCCATGACAGTCACCCGGTTCGTCTAGCCACTACAGCATAACAACGGCTATCCAACTGCAACAAAGGCCAGGAACAACGCCCGCCGCTCGCGCCACGGACATAGTGAGCTAGAAGGGCAGTTCTTGGCCTATTCCTTGCTCAACCGCCTTCCGGTAGACCAACTGGGCGGCGGCGATGTCTTCCAGCGCCACTCCCATTGACTCGAACAGGGTGAGGGACTCCACAGACGGCCTCCCTTGTACCCTGCCCGCCACCACGTCCTGCAACTCATGGGCCATGTCCCAGCGGAACGTTCCCCTGGCCTCTGGCCACATCAGGTCTCCGCACTCGATTTTGGCCTGATCAAGGTCATCCACCACTATCACGTCGGCTCCGGTCACCGTGGCCTCGTCGATTTCCCGCCTCATCCAGTGATTGCCCCCGGCGGCATTGACATGCGCTCCTTGCCCCAGCCATTCGGCTTGCAAAACCGGGTCCCTCGCCGAGGTAATCACAGCGGCGATGTCCACGCCGGCCACGCAGTCCTGGGCGCTTTCCACCGGCGTAATTTCCAACTCCAGCCGCTCCCCGCTGCGGCGGGCGAACTCCTCCCGCCGCTCCTGCCTACGGCTGAAGACCCTCACTTCCCGCAGATCGCGGACCGCGGCTATCGCTTCCAACTGGGTGCGGGCCTGAAAGCCGGTCCCGATTAGGCCGAGGGTCGCGGCGTCCTGCCTGGCCATGTAATCGGTGGCCAGACCGCTGGCGGCCCCGGTGCGTATCTGGCCCAGCCTGCCCGCTTCCATGCAGGACAGCAGTTGGCCAGTTTCGTAGTCGTAGAGCATGACCATCATCTTGCTGCCGCCCGGCCCGGCGAAGGACGGGTATGCCTTGAAGCCGAAGACTTTGTGCTCCGCGTCGGCGGCGGACATGAAGTGAAAGAACCCGCCGGGCATCCGGATGCGGGAACGGGGCTTTACATCCGTCGCGCCCGCACCAGCGTGGGCGAACGACTCTTCGAGCGCGCCGATGCACTCCTTCATCGGTAGTAGCTCAGTCACCTGTTGCTCGTTAAGGAATAGCGCCATGCAGTCCTCCTGTAGATGCTGGGCAGTCACCAGAGTATACCACCGCACCGGTGCAGCCCGGCGGTATGGAAAACGGCGTGGCCCGTAGATACAATGGCGGCACTCCCTGAAAGTACCGCACGGGCACATTCCATGGTTAGGAGGCTCTCCCGTGACATCACCCCGTTCAAGGGTGTTCGTGACCCGCAGAATATTTCCCGAAGCCGAAGACCTGATCTCAGACGCGGCAGAGATGGAGGTCTGGCCGGACGAAAGTCCTCCCTCCCCGGAGATGCTTCGGGAGAAGATAGCAGGGGTTGATGGCGTCCTGACCAACATTATGGACCGGGTGGACGCCGGCCTTTTGCAGGCGGCGGGAAGACTCAAGGTCGTAAGCCAGTTGGGTGTCGGCGTGGACAACGTGGATGTGGCGGAGGCGACACAGCGAGGAGTGCTCGTGGGAAATACACCCGGAGTGCTCGCCAAGGCCACAGCGGACATCGGGTTTGCATTGCTGATGTCGGCGGCACGCCGGGTCGGCGAGAGCGAACGCTGGCTCCGGGGCGGCAATTGGAGGATACAGTACCACCCCATGTTCTGGCTGGGGCAGGATATTCATGGCTCGACCCTTGGTATCATCGGCATGGGACAGATAGGCTTGGAGATGGCCAGGCGTGCCCGGGGATTCGACATGCGGGTGCTGTACTATTCCCGTACCCGGAAACCAGACGTGGAGGCGGAACTGAGCACGGAATTCGTTGGACTGGACCGCTTGCTGGCCGAGTCGGATTTCGTGTCATTGCACGTGCCTTTGACCCCGGAGACGCGCCACTTCATTGGCGAGCAGGAACTGCGCCAGATGAAGCCGTCGGCGATTCTGATCAACGTGGCTCGCGGCGCGGTGGTGGACCAGACCGCCCTCTATTCGGCGTTGAAGGACGGTTTGATAAGGGCGGCGGGAATCGACGTCACCGACCCGGAGCCTATACCAACCGGGGACCCGCTACTAACCCTGGACAACCTGGTAGTGACGCCGCACATCGGAAGCGCATCGATGGACGCCCGGCGGGAAACATGCCTGCTGGCCGCGAGGAACCTGGTCGCCGGGATAGAGGGAAGGCGGCTGGACGCTTGCGCCAATCCGCAGATCTATAACGCGCTGGGGATCTGAGGCGGCGCCATACCCATTCGAAGTCCCCGAAGCGCGTTTCCCGCAGAGTGCTACGTGATGGAATAACGCGGGTTCTAACCCAGGTCCGGCGTGTCATCAAGAAGACCGCTTCGCACGGCCCAGACCACCAGGTCCTGTTTGGACTTCGCACCCAGTTTGTTCTGAATGCCGTATATCGCGTTACGGATGGTCAGGGGGCTTCTGCCGCTGATCTCGGCGATTTCCGAGTACGACTTCCCCCGCGCAAACAAACTTAGTATCGCTTGCTCACGTGCGGTCAACTGGTTTGGAGCAGGGGGGTTGCTTCGCACCAATGTGGAGCGTATTCCTTCGAATACCCGCTTTACTACCTCACTGGGGATGCGAAACTCTCCTTCGACCACGTCCCTCACAGTGGAGATCAGCTTGTCCCTTCCTGAGTATTTCTGAAGATACCCCGTCGCGCCTGCGGCCACTGCATCGATTACTGCATCCTCTTCAGTCGCGGCAGTCAGCATAAGCACACGGGTGCCCGGCAATTCCTCCCGGATCTCCCGGCAGGCGTCGATGCCGTCTTTTACCGGCATCATTACGTCCATTATTATTACGTCGGGCTTTAGAGTCTGGGCCATTTCAACGGCCTGTTGACCGTCCCCGGCGTGCCCCACCACGTCAAAGCCGCCCGCCCGTTCCAGCACTTCCTGCAGGCCATCCCGGACGATCGTGTGATCATCCGCAATCATTACCTTGGTATTCGTGGTCGAAGTCAACTCAGCGGCCTCCTGGCTTCCCCATCATACGGAATGATACATCTTACCGTCGTGCCCATTCCAGGCCCTCCCGATTCCACCTCCAGTTTGCCGCCCATGCGCTCGGTGTCCGAGCGCATGTTTCTGAAGCCGTGGCCCCGGTCGGAGTAGTCCTGGGGAAGGCCAACCCCGTCATCCGACACCGACAATCGAAGATCGCTGGCGCCGAATTCCAGCATGATTGTAACCTTGCCGGCGCGGGAGTGTCGAAAGGCGTTGGTCATCGCATTGTGAGCTATGGAGAAGACCAGGCGCTTGACGAAAGTAGATAGGCTCGGTTCCACACCGTTCTGCACAACCTCAGCAGGGACCGAGGTTATGGTAGTGAAAGTGCCTGCGTGGGACCTGAGCACGTGGGCCAACTCCCTTCCCTCAAATATGAGACCAACGTCTATGGGATGCCTTAACTCCCACATGGCTGATTGGGAAAGGGACCTCGTGGCTTCCAGGCTTGCAATCAATTCCTGGTTGGACTTATCTGCGATTTCTATGGCGCTCTCGATGCCCAGCCCAATCATGTAAGCGGATTGGGCGGTAGTGTCGTGTATAGCCTGTGATAGCTCAATGCGTTCCCGCTGGAGCTCCTGTTCCCGTTGAACGGCCTCTGTCCTCCTGATTCGCTCGAACCTAGAGACTAGAGTGACGGCTCCCACCACGGCGTACATGACGATTACCCTGCCAAACAGGACTTTCTCGTCCACAGATTCTAAATTGATACCTGACCCGACTGTCAGACTCACCAAGGTATAAGCCGTGGCTACGACCGTCACCCAAATGAAGCTGAACCAGAGGGATGTGAAGACGACAGCGAACATGGCCAATGCCGGGTAGTAAATCAAGAATGCAAAGAATTGGAATCCACCCCCTATGGCGACAGTGGAAGTTATAAGGACCATATCCACCGCGCTGAGACCGAGCAGCCACTGCCATGTCACATTATTTTTGAACTTGAGCCGGTAGTGAACATACCCATTGCACATCGCCAGCAGTGCGAGGAACGATACGTACGGTATATGCGTAAAATAGGCGAACATCGGACGGTAGACTAACTCCACGAAGCAAACAAGCCATATGGTCCAACGTCCCCAGATCCAGATCGTTGCCGGGTACCGCAGCTCCTCAGGGTCAGGCCTCTCGAACTGCCATGGAAGACCCAGAAACTTGTATGTTGGAGAGTTAAACAAACACTGTCCTCAGTTGGTATCTACGAATCCCCTCCAGACCGGTTTGGAAGAATGAAGTAAGCCTGAAGCTCATAATATTTAGTCACCGTTTACAGTCGAATTGTCTCTCCGGCCAACCAGTGGCGACAAGGGCAGTGTGTACTGAGTTGCACGATACGAATGTATCTCTCAGATTCCGGTGCAAAAGTAACTGCCCTGAGACTGCCCTCCCGGCAAGCGCCCTTCGGGATGGTCCCGTGGTCCGGGAGAGTGGTAGTGGTTACCGTTTGGTGTGTGTGGGCAGATGAGTCGATATGGGTGCGGTCCGGTAGCGGTCTGCCGTTTAGCAGCAGCCTTACAGCCTACGGCAGGGGTGGATAATCGGTCAGGCGATCCAGCCCAATAATCCCGTGCGCTTGCCGACGACAGTTCCCGCTGCGCATGTTTCCCGGTCGACGGAAGTCACAGTCAGTATAGGCGATTCAAGCAACTCCTTGTCCACAATGGACAAGGAGTTGGTGATGACCCAAACCATGCACGGTCTGTTGAGCCTGACTTAGAACGGGACGGGCGGAACCTGGAAATAGCAAGTGCATATGGGATCACTGTACTGGCTGATTCGGACTAGGCTTTGCCTCAGACAATGGACTCCGGATCAACCAGGTCCTCAGCCCGAGCACGGTCGTCCGTCGTGAGGGCCACTGTAGCATATCCGGAACGGCGGGCCAGGATGTGAAGACTTTGGATGTTCACACCGGCCGCCTTGAATCGTTCAGCCACCCTCGCCAACGCCCCGGGCTCATCACGCAGCCGGAATATCAGGGAGTCATCGGTGGCAGCCTTGAAACCGGCGTCGTTCAGCGCGTGAAGCGCCCGGTCGGTGTCGTCAGTCGTGAGGGTCACTATACCCTGCTCCCCGGCTCTCTCGGTGTCCAGGGACTCGATGTTGATGCCCACGTCCGCCAGGGCCATTGTGATGTCCGCTATCACCCCGACCTCGTTCCTCGCCATGATGACAATCCTTTCCATACAGGTGGCCCTCCTCTCTATCTCAAGCAATCGTCGACGAGTTCGTCCATCATATCCCGGGTCACGTGCGGCATCGTGATTACGTGGGCTATGTCCTCGAATGGGGCTATCTGCCACTTCCGGAAGACTTCCGGCTTCGGCCGGGGGAAAACGACGGTAGCCGAGTTCCGGTTCCGCCATGCGGGAACGCCAGCGTCATTGAAGCGGCGGACCCCATATTCGGCTACTTCCAGCATTCCGACCACAGTTTCCTGAAAGCCTTCATGGCCGCGCTCCTGAAAAGCGTGCCAGATGATCAGCGGCGCCAGGGCGCTCCGCGATCCCGGGATGGTGGTGTCCAGGGCTCCCACATACTCGATTGAGCGGGCGATACGCGCCACATAGTCCTTGTTGGTCAGTACGACGCCGCAGGGCAGGGGAGAGCCTATCAGCTTGTGGCCACTGACCGCCATACTATTCACCCCGGCGTCGAATCCATGGGGCTGCGGGTCCGGGACGAAGGGAAGTATCATCCCACTGAGCGCAGCGTCAGCGTGGACGTAGGAGTCCTGCACGTCCAGGCCCTCCAGGATGTCCCTGATTCTGTACAAATCGTCCACGGCACCCTTCATGGTGGTGCCAATGTTGGCGACGATGATCGCCGGAGTGTCCCGGTTGACCCGGATGGTCTCGCGGAGGTCCTCATAGTCCACCTCTCCGTTCTCCTGGCTCTTGATCATGATGTTTCGCATGTTCAGGACGCGAAGGAGCTTAACAACGCTGTAGTGGGTGTCCTGGGAGAAGTAGACGGTGCCCGTGGGGAAGAGTTCTCGGCCCATGTACAGGCCGTACATGTTCCCCTCGGTGCCGCCGGAGGTAACGTAGCCCCACGCTTGTTCCTGATCGAGGTGCATGAGGTCCGCGAAGGTAGAGATTACCTCCCGCTCGATCTCGTGGGTATTCATGCGGAAGTTGCTGCCCTGGAACGGGTCGCCGACATTATTGGCGGAGTACTGGAGGAAAGGCAGGAGATCTGAGTAGTCGAAGTCCTGGTTGACGGGATAACCTACCTGTCGTTTAGCCATCTCCTTGAAGCTGGAGAGGAGTGCGTTCAGCCGAGCTGAGGCGGATTTTGGCAGAGGGCCGGACATGACGTTGCCTCCTTTCCCAGGTCCCAGCAACCTGCGCTCGTGGGTGAAACACTGTTTGGAGGGTTCCTCCCCCGGTTCCTGCCGGTAAGGGTCTATGCCGGCTCGTTCGTAAGCGACAGGGTGAAGCAGCTGACGTTGTAGGCGCCCGCCATACATTACTTATGCTTTCTTCCCGATGGGGGAATGTATCACGGGGTGATGCCTCCATCAAGCCTGTTCCGGTCGGGCTAAGTTTATTTCCTTCTTCCGTTCCGCTCCTTATGTTGAATCAGGGGATTGGGATCTGTCCTGTTCCTGCCCGTCATCTGGATGGCCCCAAGAGCACGACGTGCGTTGGAAAGAGCGACCCAGGCTGCGAGGCTACCTCATGTTCGTTCCGCTTGAGTCGACTCCCCCGGGCCGGCGGGGACAACCCTTCAGGCCATTGCAAGATTGGAGTGACGAGGGAATTGTATTTCGTAAATGTTTCGTGTATGTTTCGTAATTATTTCATGATGACAGATGTGGTGTCCTATCTACACCCTATTGCAGGTCATTGGGGGCGGAGCAGCCTGCGCCGATCGCAAGACAGGTGGGCCCGGGTAGATGGCTATCCTGTCTCCCGTTTGTATATATCCATACCTACGACTGTTCAAATTCAGCGTATGCAAACCATGTGGCGAATACGGATCGCACAGTCGAAGTAGCTGCTTAACAAACAAGACGCTCCGAAATTATGAAAAGGATATAAGAGGATTGTGACGAATACATTGCTTATGATATACTCCTGCACCGTTGGGCTGTCCCGGCCAGAACGGTTTATGGGCGTGCCCGACAGCTTCATGTGGCTGGTGTACGCATGAAGCGCGCATATTTGAACGGATCCTATCCGTCTATTGCGCCCAAGTACGAGCATTGGGTGGAACTGATGCGCTCGTCGCAGACTTCTCATGAGGCGGTCATGTCTTCCTCTCGATTGCACGAGGGGGACACTGAAGCAGACCAACTCAGGCGCCAAAATGCGGAGTTGAGAAACAGGCTCACCAAGCTGAGTGAGGCCACTCTTCGCGTTACTGAAAACCTCGACTTCAATGCCGTCCTGCAGGAAGTTATCGACAGCGCCCGCACCCTGACCGGAGCCCGCTACGGGGCGCTCCTGACTTACGATCAGGCCGGGGGCATACAGGACTTTATCACCTCTGGACTGACTCCCGAAGAGATTGAACTGCTAACCATCTCGCCCAAAGGTCTGGGCCTTCTGGGATATCTGAACGACGTCAGAGAGCCGCTGAGGGTCTCGGACATCGCCAGCCATCCCGGTTCCGTGGGATTCCCCGAAAACCATCCGCCGATGAAGACCTTCCTCGGAATGCCTGTGAGGCATCACGGTGAGCACGTCGGCAACATCTACCTGACGGAGAAGGATGGTGGCCGGGAGTTCACGAGTGAAGACGAAGAAACCCTCGTGATGTTCGCTTCCCAGGCGGCCCACGCCATCTCGAACGGCCGACGGCATGAAGAGGCGCTTGTCGCCAAAGCCGACCTGGAGGCTCTGGTCAACATCTCGCCGGTGGGCGTCGCGGTCTTTGATGCAAGGACAGGAGAATTGGCCTTGGTTAACCAGGAGGCCCGCCGCATCATTGGCGATGTGGGTTCCCAGGATATGCCTTGGGAACAGGTCCTTGAATTGCTGACATTTCAGCGTGCGGACGGACGCGAGCTTTCGCTTAGTGATGACCCCATGATGAGGGTATTGCGAAGCGGAGAGACGGTTCGTGCGGAGGAAATCATCATTAATCTCCCGGACGGGAGGTCAGTTCCTACCCTGGTCAATGCCGCACCCATATATTCGGAGCAGGGCGAGATTGTGTCCGTTGTAGTCACCACACAGGATATGACACCCCTGGAAGAAGTGGGACGCCTACGCGCAGAGTTCCTCGGCATGGTCAGCCAGGAACTGCGGACTCCCCTGACCACCATCAAGGGTTCTGTCGCCGCCCTGTCGGGGGCGATGTCTTCCTCTAATGCAAGAGAGTCGGTTCAGCTCGTGCGAATCGTCGACCAGCAGGCTGACCTCATGCGCGCTCAGATCAACAGCCTGATCGAACTGACCCACATCCAGGCAGGAACATTGTCGATCTCTCCGGAAACCGTGGACGTACTACCCCTGGTAGATACGGCGATCAGGGAGTTCCAGCGTGGCCAACCTGGGAACCCGGTAGAGAAGAACATCCCGCCGGGCTTGTCCCAGATCATGGCTGACGGACAACGCATCGTCCAGGTCCTTTACAACCTCATGTCCCACGCATCCAAGTACTCGCCCCAGTCCTCCACAATCGCCGTGTCGGCGGTCAACGATGACCTCTACGTTGCCGTCTCAGTATCTGCCATCAGGATTGGTATGGCGGCGCCGGAATCTTCCCGGCTGTTCAGGAAGTTCTCGCGCATACGTCCAGGAGAACCGAGAGAGATGACCGGCGGAGACGACTTGGCTCTTGCCATTTGTAGGGGCATCGTGGAGGCGCATGGCGGACGAATGTGGGCCGACAGCGGCGAAAGTGGACGTGGAATCGTACTTACCTTCGAGATTCTAGTGTCCGAAGAGGTGACAGAGAACGCAGCCCCAGGGTCCGCACAGGAGCATGATCCCTCCGAGGTTGCATCGGGCCAAAGCCCGCGGATCCTCGTGGCAGTTGATGATACAAGAACGCTGGGAGTTGTCCGTCGCATCCTTTCTCGCGCGGACTATGCACCCGTCGTGGCTGCGGGCTCTGGCGAAGTGGACCGCCTCATGTGGGAGGAGAAGCCTCAGCTTCTCCTGTTAGACATGGCAGATCTTGGGAACGACAGCTTCGACGTGATTCGAAATGTATCCGGGACATACGACGTACCGGTCATTGTCATGTCCGAGCCGGGTGACGGGGACAAGATCGTCAGAGCCTACGAAATGGGGGCCGACGGTTACATTGTGAAACCCTTCTCACCCACGGAACTCGTGGCGAGGATCAGGGCGTCCCTACGAAATCGGCCCGGGTCGCGCCGGAGCCAGAAGCCCGAGGGTTATTCACTAGGGGGCATGGCAATCAACTACGAGGGACGTGTGGTGACTGTAGGCGGACACCAAGTGCAAATGACCGCCACGGAGTACAATCTGCTCTTCGAGCTTTCCACGAACGCCGGGCGTGTCCTGACCCAGGATGAACTGCTGCAGCGGGTCTGGGGACCAGAATTTCTGGGACAGCCCGAGGTGTTGCGCTCCTACGTGAGAAGCCTCCGCAGAAAGTTGGGAGATAACGCGAGGAACCCCTCGTACATCTTCACAGAACACGGCATCGGCTACCGGATGGCGCAGCCCCAACCGCAGTCCACCCCATAAACTGCTGCCAAAACCCCTGACGCCTCTACGCTATTGACACACGACCCGTAACCCCTAACACGCGTATCCTCCCCAGGCTATCCAACGATCAGATACGGCATATCTAGCCCGTTTCGTGAATGAGGATTGCGCCGCTCACGTAGCTGCGCAGTCGACATAGAACACGGAATAATAGCGATGATATGTCAATATTATGACGAATGAACGCCCAAGCTATACTTCCCCACCTCAGGAGTGCCTCGGCAAGGCAGGTTCAGGGGCACGTCCATCGACTTCCTGTATCTTATGTGCACGTAAAACGTGGATACAACAACGTAATATCTCCATGCATGGCTCCCAAGTATGAGCATTAGGTGGAATATATGTCCTCGTCACAGACCTCTTGCCAAACAGCCATGGCTTCCTCTCAACTGGAGGAGGAGACTGAATCAGACGGGCTCAGGCGCGAATACGAGGCGCTAAAGGACCGGCTCAAGAAGCTGAGCTAGGCTACTCTTCGCATCTCCGAAAACCTAGACTTCGGAGTTGTCCTCCAGGAAATCGTCGACAATTCCCGTTCCCTGACCGGCGCCAGGTACGGGGCGCTTCTGACATACGATGAAACCGGGGCCATACAGGACTTCACCACCTCGGGACTCTCTGCCAAGGAACTGGAGTTGTTGAAAACCTCGACCAAAGGGCTGGGACTTCTCGGATCCCTGAACCAAGTCAGCAAGCCGCTGAGGATTTCAGACATAGCCAGCCATCCCAGTTCGGTCGGATTTCCGGAGAACCACCCGACCATGAAACCCTTCCTTGGAATACCAGTCTGGTACCACGGGGAACACGTCGGCAGTATCTACCTCACCGAAAAGGAACGAGCACAGGAGTTTACCGAAGAAGACGAAGAGATCCTGGTGATGTTTGCTTCCCAGGCAGCATCGATAATCTCGAATGCCCGAAGGTATGAAGAAGAGCACCAAGCAAAGGTGTATCTTGAGACCCTGCTGGACCTCTCTCCGATGGGAGTTGTCGTCTTCAACACGCAAACGGGCGATCTGGACTTCCTTAACCAGGAAGTCAGGCGCATGATGGGGGACCTGGGGATCCCGGAAGAGGGGTTGGATGACATTTTCGAAGTATTGTCCTTTCGCCGAACCGACGGGCGAGAAATCTCCTATATGGACCTTCCCGCCACGAGGGTGCTTCTAAGCGCCGAAACTGTCAAGGCAGAAGAAATCGTGGAGCAAGCTCCGAGCGGGGAAGAGATTACCGCCGTGATAAACGCCGCCCCCATCTTTTCTGAATCTGGAGAGATAGTGTTGTCGGTGGTGTCTGTTTTGCAGGACATGACACCCTTGGACAGTTTGGAACGTAAGCGGGCTGAATTCTTGGGGGTGGTGAGCGAAGAGCTGAGAACCCCCTTGACGACCATCAAGGGTTCTGCCGCCGCCCTTAGAAGCATTGTTGATCCGATGAATCCGACTGAGCCACTGCAGTTGTTGCGTATCATTGACCAGCAGGCGGACCTGATGCGCAGCCAGGTTAACAGCCTCATTGAGGTGAGCCAGATAGAGACAGGAACATTGTCAGTGGTGGCCGAGTTGGCGGATGTATCAGAATTGCTAAAGGAGGCCTGCGGAGAGTTCATTCGAGACCACGGCGCCAGTGCAATAGAACCTGACATCCCGGCTGGGCTCCCCAATGTCATGGTCGACAAGCAGCGCATTGGCCAGGTATTACACAATTTCCTTCGCCAGGCCGCAAAGTACTCGAACGAATCGGCGCCAATTAAAGTGTCTGCGTCAACGGTCGACATTTATGTTGCCATCTCGGTTTCTGTGGAAGCCTCGTTTGCTTCTCCCCAGGAAACTTCCGTCCCGTCCGACGAATCAGAAACTCCTGAAGTGTTCAAGAAGATTGTACGTTCGCACGCCAAGATCGAAGACATGGTATCTCAGGGGGAGGGCTTGGCGATTGCGTTTTGCCGTGGTGTTGTTGAGGCACACGGGGGCCGGATGCACGTGGAAGATGGAGCCGGGCCGGGAGGGATGACAATAGCCTCCACCATTCCGTCGGTTGACGAGCCTGAAGAGAAGGCTGTATCGGTCGGCACACCCCATGCGGGGCACGACGGTTCTCCGGCAAGTGAAGCAGCCCGGATCGTAGTATCCATTGACGATCCGCAGGTGCAGGGAACGGTCCGCCAGGTCCTTTCCAGTGCCGGTTACACGCCCATAACGGCGTACGACCTGGACAGCTTGGAGAATCTGATCAAGAAAGAGACGCCCCACCTTCTCCTGATGGATCTGTCGTCTCACGGAGCGGAAGGGTTTGAGTTAACGCGACATCTCTCCAACGCGTTCGACGTTCCAGTTATAGTACTGTCCAGCCAAGGGGATGACGAAGATATCACCCGGGCCTTCGAAATGGGAGCCGCTGACTACATGGTCAGACCCTTCTCACCCACGGAACTCGTGGCGAGAATCAAGGCGTCCCTTAGAACGCGAGCCAACTCCGACCGAACTCGGGCATTCGAAGGCTATAAGTTGGGCGACATGGCAATCAACTACGAGGGACGTGTGGTCACTGTGGGCGGACACCAAGTGCAAATGACCGCCACAGAATACAATCTGCTCTTCGAGCTTTCCACGAAGGCCGGGCGTATCCTGACCCAGGATGAACTGCTGCAGCGGGTCTGGGGACCAGAATTTCTGGGACAGCCCAAGGTGTTGCGCTCCTACGTGAGAAGCCTCCGCAGAAAGTTGGGAGATAACGCGAGGAACCCCTCGTACATCTTCACGGAACACGGCATCGGCTACCGGATGGCGCAGCCCCAACCGCAGCCCACTCCATAAACTGCTGCCAAAACCCCTGACACCTCCAACATGGTGCCAGTAGAAACTCCAGTGGAACGCACCAGTTCTCGAGCCTGGGCAGTCTGAGTTGCGAACTTTCCGCTGGGAAATCTCCCTTTGAGAGAGCGAACGGTGCCTGAGTACCGCTTGTTAGCCACCGCGGTCCTTAACCATCCCCCACTCGGCATGGTGCAAGTACCTGTCGGCCACTCCGGAGTAGAAGGGGATTTTTCAGGGGACGATGCACCACTTTCCGTCAACTTGGAGCATCCCACAAGACTTGCATGGTCACGGGACCAGTTTCCGGGGAACAGACCGCACATTAGGAATGGTCTCTAATGCATCGCCAGCGTGCATGGTCTCGCTATCGGACCAACCACGGCCCCCTTCCCTGAAAAATCCATACAAGCAATCAGTCGGTCAAATTGGTTACCGCAACCGTGACCTCCAGCCTTGTCGTGTTGATCTGGTCATCCCCGGCTTCCACCGTCACCAGGTATGAGTCCGGCCCTGATAGCCTCCAAGAAGCAACTTGAGGCTTCTAGAGTGCGGCACTCAAGACCAACAGCCGTAGAGTTCTGAGCGAATCTACCTATACTGGAGGGCGTAAGCAGGAGTTCGAGAGCGGTCCAGATCAAGTATTGCTCAACGGTTCTGCCAGCCGGTGCGATTCAGGCATGGTCTCGTAGGTCTCTATACCCCCACCATGATTGGTATACCAAGAGACCTACGCAGCGCGATGTGGACTATTCTGAACCAGTGTCCGCCAGGGTTCACATGGAAACATCAACCCGCCATGTCACCCGGCCGGGCAAGCCCCGGTCGATCGGTGCGCATATAAGTACACACATCGGCCAAGTGGTCTCAAAAAGGGCCGCACTAGTATTCAGTCAAATCAAGAATGGCAGGGGTAGAGGCGACGGAGCTTCGTTCGCGCGTCCTTGGCGGTGAAACGCCAGTTAATGGCGGATGCCGTAGTGTTACGCTCTGACACGCAGGCGTCCACGGCAGTTCCCAGGCTCTCCTCGTCGGCGTTGCGTCCGCGCAGGCAGGCCCGGGCCAGCACGCTGAACTCGGTCTCCGCCATGTTCAGCCAACTCCCGTGCCTGGGCGTGTGATGGAACTCCAGCCGCCTGGCGATGCGCCGGGCCTCCGGGGCCGGGAAGGTCTCGTACAGCGACGCCATCCGGTGAGTGTTCAGATTGTCCAATACCAGGCGGACCACCGGAACGTCCGGGTAGGCCTCGTCCACCAGCCAGCGCATCTGATGAGCGAAGTCCTGCATGGTGCGCCGCTGGGTTATCTCCACATGGCGCCAGCCAGCCTTGGGCTCGCAGGTCAGGAACAGGTTGCGGGTGCCGGACCGCACGTATTCGTAGTCCTCGCGCCTGGGACGTCCGGGCCCGGCCGGCAGGGGAGCCCTGGTTTCCGCGAGCAGTTGGGTGGAGGTCTCGTCGAAGCAGACCACCGGCCTCTGGGGACCGTAAGGCTCAGCGTAGAGGTCCAGCACGTCCTCAATGGCCGCCACGAACTCCCCGCCTGCCCTGGGGATACACCACTGCTGCTTCCGCCACGGCTTGAGAGTGTTTTTTTTCAGGTGCAGCCGCACCGTCTCGTGGGACAAGGATGCCACCAGCCCCAACTCCACCGCCCTGCCAGCCAGGGCGCGGAGCGTCCAGTGGTCATGGCCCTCGGGGGCCGGACTGCAGGCCAGAGCTATCAGGTGAGCTTCGACCCGCTCGTCCACCTTCCGGTACGGGTTGGGCGGGTTGTGGCGCCGCAGCGCCTCCTCCAGTCCCTCCTCCACGTACCGGCGCTTGGCGCGGCGCACGGTCCGCTCCGACACGTCAAGGGCCGCGGCTACCTGGGGAGCGGTCCAACCCTCGTCGGTCTTGAGAAGTATGCGCGCCCGCGTGATGGCCTGGGCCGAGTTCCTGCCGGCCCGGATCATCCTCTTGAGCCGTCCCTTCTCCTGCACAGTTAGATGGACTGTGTAAACCTCCTGCACCATGGATGTCCCTCCCACAACACAACTTCAGTCCAAAAGATAGCATCCAGGGCCAGAATGTGTACTACGTGACAATGCCGCTTTGACACAATACTAGATGACCCACGGAGGTTTAATCTCAGTTGGGGAGGACGCAGGTCTACAGTTGGGAAGCGAGGGGAATACACGGTTGACATCATCTCATACGACGATGGAGTGCGGAATACCGTAAACGAATGGTTCGCCAAATTTGGAATCCCATACAAAATAGTTGATGTCAGGAATGTAGCGGATACAGAATTTACCGGCACCCTGAGTGCAATGGTGTTGGAGGATAGCAGAACGGGAACGATCGTTACCCCTGTAGATGTCGGCTTTGGAATAAGTCAGATTATGCCTGTAATAGTTGAAGGTGTCGCTGGAGCATGCACCATATTGTGCGTAGACCCGCCAGAGGTCCACCTTCACCCTAACACTACAGTTGCAGATGTGATAGGCGCGTTTTGTAGTGGCATTGTTTGGCTTGGGCTTGGTGGCGCCGTCTCCACCACGACCAGTACAGGATGAAATCGGGCGGTTGGCTTTCTGTCCATACCAGGCGTGTCAGCAGCCGTCGCACCTCGGGGACAGTCACGGGAATCAACTCCTCACCGGGGCCGTAGTGACCCCCTTTTCTCCCTGTTCCGCCGCCTGATTTCTGATTACCGCCAGATAGGCGTGGGCCAGCATCGCCAGCGTGATGTGCCGGTACCAGCCATCCCACCGCCGCACCTCGTACTGGTCCAGGCCTACCTGACCCTTGGCCTCCTCAAAACATTCCTCTATGGTCCAGCGCCTCCCGGCGACTCTGACCAGTTCCTCCAAGGCCGTTCCTGACGGGCCATAACAGACGTAATAGGCCAGTTCCTCCGGGTTGGCCACGCTACGGCGAGCCAGCAGCCAGTGGCCCTTGCCGGGTTCTCTCAGGGGCCGTATTTCCACGGCGGCCCAATCATAGACCCGGGGCCCCTTGGCCCCGTCGCCGGCGCTGCACCTGACCCATTCCGATTCCTCAACCTGCGCGGCCAGCCGGTCCGCCCTCACCTGTAGCGGTCCCCTGTCCGTCAAAGCCCACAGCTTCTCGTTGCTCTTTATGGCCATCACATGCGGAATCTCCTCACGCTCCAGCCACAACCGCAGGTTGCGGTCGCTGCCGTAGACCTCGTCCCCGGTAAACCAGGCGAAGGGAACACCCGATTCCAGCACCCGTTCCAGCATCACCTGAGCCTGCTGCGGTTTGGTCCGAAAGCGGATGCTCTCCGGCACCCCGGCCTCGCGTCTGCGTGCCCAGTCATCAGCCCACACCTGGGGCAGGTACAACTCCCGGTCCAGCAGCGTCCTGCCCTTGGCCGACGCATAGGCCAGGAATACCCCGATCTGAGAGTTTTCGGTCCGCCCCGCCGTGCCGCTGTACTGGCGCTGCACCCCAACCGATTTCTCCCCTTTCTTGATGAATCCGGTCTCGTCCACCACCAAAACCGCATCTCCGTGGCCCGGATGTTCGATCACGTACTGCCTCAGATCATCCCGGACCAGGTCCGCGTCCCAGACGTAACCGGACAGCAGGCGCTGCACCCCGTAGGGAGTGGAGTCGCCCGCCTGCTCCGCCAGTTGCCAGCCGTTCTTGCGCTCCACCGGGCTGAGCAACCCCTTCAGATATTCCAGGGCCCGCCTGCGCGGCTCCGGCCGCCGGAACCTGCCTGCGATGCACTGGTGTACCCGCTCGATGCCCTCAGCCCACCGGGCGACCTCCGCCACCTCGTCTCTCCCAACCACCACTACGGCACCTCAACACTCCTTTGGTTCCCTGAAATTCTATCCCTTTTTGATCTGCAACTGTAGTACTAAGCTCCAGGCAGAAATCGCGGACCTAATGGTTGAATGCCATGACAAGCAGTGGATTGTGGAAACACATAGAGAATTGCTTGTACGGCGGGTCCTGACTCGAATCGCCGAGGGCAAAATCAAGTCTACTGAAGTTTCGGTACTCTATGTAGACCCTCCGAAAATGCCCGACGAAGGGAAGGGAAGCACCATAGAGGTACTGGATATCGAGGAGAGTGGAAGGTTTTCAGGTTCTACGCCGTGGCCGGACGGGTTCTTCGAGGACGGGTATCGTGAAATGATGGCCGCAGTCCGAGCCGGGGGTTAGGGGAATGCTCTTGCGATTTGTAATAGAGCCTTCGACGTTTGAAGACCTAGTGCTGAGAGGAGACTGGGGGACATCCTTGGAGGGGTTGGACTCGTTTTGGCCGAACCACGGCATGTTCGTAATGCCCGAGGACTTCGATGACATACTTGACCAGTCAAGCTTGGACAGACATAGTATCGGCCAATGGAGAACATTCCTTAAGGCTGGCGCGAAGAGGACACTTCTTCGAAAAAAGGAGGGATTGATTGGTCTGGAATCCAATCTTGGGATGACCTCAAAGGGGTAAACGGACAGTTTGAAATAGCCATTCTACAGAGGGCTAGCACAGTGCGATTCAGGTCTCCCGCCGACAGCGAATACTGCGCGCACGATCCAGCGGATCAAGTCACCATAGAGATTTCACGCGGTGACCACTTGTTGTTCACATGCCAATCGCGGAAAGTGCAAGAGCTTGGTCGCAAAGCAGTTACATAGGAAGAAACTCCAACCCAAGTGTGGGAGGAACGCCTCCGAAATCATATTAGGCATTCGACTTCCATCCTTTTGGTCGACATTTACGCTGCCCGCCGTTCGGAAGGGTTGCAATTTTTCTTGGAGAAGCTTGTCACAGATGGCCGTCAACCCGGCGAAACCCTGCAAGCCGTTCACATCTACTCCAGCTGTAGGGCGTTCAGTGGAACAGGCGACGGGACTGCGGCGTCTATAAGGAAGGAACTGCGAGAAGGTGTTACGCGCATGATTGCGGGAATTGGCTCAGTGGTGCCAAATTTGGAAATCCAGGTGCACCTGTTTCACGAAGCCGATCTACCAAACGATCGATGGCTTCGTGTTGACGACAACATTATCGAGTTGGGGCATGGATTAGAAATTCTTGAGCCTACACGTTCCCAGGCATTTGGTTTCAAACTGGCAGGGGGAGACTCAGGCCGGCAAAGACAAGAGTCACAGAGACGATGACGCGGTTTCGCACGGGTCATTTAGTTTTGGTGTTTGCACTCGTCCACGGAGGAACCGGCGTTAGGGTTTTGGGATAATAAGACCAGTTCCCTTCCGTTCCCAAGTTCGGATCTACAATGTCGCCTCCACGTCCTGGAGATGAACGGCGACAGCTACCGCTCCAGGAGTAGGCGCAACAGCTCTGCTTCCCATTCCTCAGCCCTGTCAGATGGCGCAGATGTCCGGGCACAGGCTTCTCGAAAAAGTGGCCGGACCTATTACCTGACCGATTACATTTGATCGTACACATTGGCTCTGCCTGAGAAGGCTTGAACCCGTAGGACGGTCGGCAGACGAGTTTGGGGATCCATTTAGGATTGGAAGTCTAAAGCCTCCAAAGCCTGTTGCCAGTTATTCAGCTCTAGTTGCATCCAAATGGCTTCCCACGTGTACCGCAGCTTCTTGTGTTGATTGAAAGACAGAAAACTCGGCCGGGACTTAGATGGCATTGCAGATGCCGGTGCGTACCATCATAATTTTGGAAAGAGAGCCTTGATGGGCTTACAACCCACCCAGCCACATCTCGAAGACAGTACCATCTACCGTGCACTCAGGCTCACCTAACTGGAATCGAACTCCCCGGGGATCGTTGTACCCAAAATTCCGCAGCCTCATTCACATCCAGAGGACAAAGCGCAATCGACTATTCGGAAGGTGAAACGTCCTCCAATGGGGCGTCCCTGCGCCGGGGCTAGGACCAACCATCCACTTACGCGTCAAGGGTCTCAGGCCTGCATCAAGACCTGCCGATCAGCTCCAAAACCGGCTGGACGTCACCGGGTTTTGATGCAAGGCCGACCAGGTCGGCTACCGCGGCGTCAAGCCGTTCCAGGGTGTTGCGCAAGTAGGCAGCGGCCCGTTCACATTCGTAGCTGCAGTAGCCTCCCGTGACTATCCAGAACACGAACACCTCCAGCATCGAAAGCCGGTAGTCGTACAGACACTCTTCGAATGTGTAGCCCCTGACACCACGTTCCTCCAGGACGGAGTGGTACTCCCTCAGAAGTCCCATCTCCATCTCCCTTCTTTTCCTGGACGGGAACGCATCGCTGATAAAGGCGGCGACGTCATAGGCGCCGCGGCCCCTCGTGCAAAACTCCCAGTCAATGACAACCACCTGCCGGGAGTCTGCACCCGTGGGGAAGAAACAATTGTCCAGTCGGTAGTCCCCGTGAACGACCGTGCGCGGAGGACGCGTCAGCCGGGTTTTGATCCCGCGCACTTCAGGGATCAGGTGGTCGCCCAGGACCCGCAGACTGGGCGGCATTCCGCCGCCGGCCTTTTCGATAAGGGCAGCCCAGGCGCCGGGGTATATATGCTCAAAGGCCCCTGCGTCGGCCTCCCTGAGCGGCATCCAGTCCAGTCCCTCCAGGAGCGGGCTGTCCCACCAGGATGCATGGAACCCGGCCAGCTGCCCTATGCAGCGGCGGGCCTCCTCCAGGGTGCAACCGGCGACGCTGTCGCCCTGCCGCGCGGAGCTCATGTCCTCCAGAAGCAGAGCGGTGGTCCCGGCGCCAGGGTCCATCCCGCTGTGATAGACGCGGGGAGTCAGCATATCGGGGCTGTCTGCCAGTTCCCGGTAAAACCTGAGCTCGCGCCGGTTCTGTCCCAGCCTGTCAGAGACCGTCCTGAGCAGCGGGTCCGCCGAGGGGAGCTTGGCTATGACCGTTCTGGGCAGACCTGCGGGACCGGAGTCGAAGTGAAGCCCCAGCCGGAACAGCTGATTCATAAAACCCCTGCCCTCGGCAAGGGGCTCGGCCGAGTACCCGGTTACGGATGGCCCCCCTGAAATCCGGCCGGCATTGAGGGCCCTGGTCAACCAGCAGGGCGTGATGTCTGAAAGGCCCCCGGGAACTCGCAATCCGCTCAT
The DNA here is from genome assembly GCA_951812625.1 of uncultured Dehalococcoidia bacterium. Classification (GTDB taxonomy): domain Bacteria; phylum Chloroflexota; class Dehalococcoidia; order Lucifugimonadales; family UBA3495; genus CATOSP01. Next base: position 161,085 of record CATOSP010000001.1, read on the forward strand.
CTCAAACTGGAAGTTGCCGGAACAACCCTGAGACAGGGCCTCCCCCTCATGCGTCTTTTCGGGCGAACAGAACGCAGTGGTCCATAGGCTTGGGGTCCTTGAAGTACATGACCCCTCCGAGTTTCCCGCTTTCCCCGGCGACCACCCCCAGTCCCTGTCCCTCCAGCATGTCCAGCACCTTTTCAACGGCGTATAGCTGGAAGGCCCTCTCGACACCATAGTCCCCGTCGTACACGGTTGCGACCCCGTCCCCGCACTTGAACATTAGCTGCAGCACGCCGCCGGCCTTCAGCATCCTGGCCAACTCCGGCAGCGTCATCCCCAGGGTTACGTCCGGTTCGATATGCTGGATAACCGCGTTGCACAGGACAAACTCGAAAGAGCCGTCCGGGTAACCGAGCGCCCTGCGCAGGTCTGCCACTTCCACCCGGTCGGCAATCTCGGGATGAAGCCTGCGTGCCTCCAGGATGTTCTCCTCCACCGCGTCCACACCATAAATGTCGTATCCCCTCTGCCAGTAGAAGTACACGTCCCGCGCCCCTGCGCCACAACCGGCGTCCAGCCCCCGGCATCCCGGCGGGACCAGCTCCATGAGACGGTCCATCAGGTCCCTGTCGCCCCCGAGCATTGGATGGGACATATCGGTGTAGACCGACTGGATGAAGTTGTGGCTCACCTCAGCGTAGCGCTGGGCGTGTTGCCTGTAAAAGGACTCGGAAAAATCAGGTGATATGGTCATCGCCGGCCCGCTGCCCAACAGGATGAAGAATCAGTTGCCAAAAGGGTCGATGAATTGCCCGGTCATCGAGGCGGGCGCCTGTGCCGCAAGGTACAGCACCGCCTGCGCCACCTCTTCCGGAGCAATCCAGTCCGGGTCTCCAGAGGGATTGTACTCCCGCGCCATACCGGTATCCAACCAGCCGGGATTGATGCCGTTCATCCTGATTCCGTAGGAGCAGAGGGAATGGACCAGGGAGGCCGTGTATCGTATCCCACGACCCCCCATTTTGACCCTGCGTACGCCCCGTATTCGCATCGGGCCGCCTCCCCGAGGACGATCCCATGTTGATTATGACGCCGCGCTTTCTCCGCATCATGTGGGGAATTACCGCCCGGCGGACCAGGTGCATCCCCCGGAAATTGGTGCCCATCACCTCGTCCCACTGCTCCAGCGTTGTCGCCCACAGCGGTGTTTCGTAGGTGATCACTCCGGAGTTGTTGACCAGCAGACCGGTCCGGCCCAGCGTCCCGATGACCTCCCCGGCAACCCGGGCTGCATCGTCGCACCGGGTAACGTCCAGGGAAAAGGCCGCCGGCTGTCCTCCGGCAGCCTGTATCTCCCTGGCCACCCGCACCAGGCGGCCTATGTCCCGTCCGGCAAGGACGATTCGGGCGCCTTCGCGAGCGAAGCACAGGGCTATGGCCCGGCCTGTGCCACGGCCGGCGCCGGTGATAGGAGCCGCCTCACCGTTGGGCAACATACGCTGGCTGTGCCCTTCTGCTACAGGACATTATCCCGTAGTCGGCAGCGCCTCGATGCGATCTGCGACTCTGAAACCACGAAGGATCCGGTCGTTGCCCCACCGGTGAATGCAATTACATCCGCAGTTCAAGCCGGGGAGCAAGCAGGCGGTCTGGCGCCCCGGTCTGGCGCATGAAGTGGACCAGCTTCCGGTGCAGTTCAGAGGCTATGGCCGTGTGGCCCTCTATGACGTTCGCCGACTGCCCGGGGTCGGCGGCAAGATTGTAGAGCCTGGAGACCCCGGGGAGCGGGCTGTACAGGAGGCTCCAGCCTCCCGAGGTCACGGTCGTCACCGGAGGCTCCGTCAGGACCCGGAGCAGGTTGTCCACCGAGTGGACCGGGTCTCCGACGTTGGCGAAGGGCAGGCTGCTTACAACGAAATCGCGCCCCTGCGCAGCGGGGTCGCGCAGCGCCGGCGCGAGAGAGCGGCCCTGCACAAACCGGGGAATTTCCAGCCCCAGCAGGTCCAGGACCGTGGGCATCACATCCACGGCAGAGGTCATGCCGGTGTAGTTGCCGGGCGGGACGCCGGGCGCCTTGATCAGCAGGGGCAGGTGGACGATCTCCTCGTATAGGGGGGAGTAGCTCCACTGCGAGCCCGGCTCATCATAGGGTCTGAGAGTGCCGTCGGGATACTTGCCGGAGCTCATCTTGCCAAAGAGGCCGTCGTGCTCTCCGAAATAGAAACCGTGGTCGGTCGTGAAGATGACGGCCGTCCTGTCGGCCAGTCCCATGTTCTCCACCATTCGCAGCAGGAACCCGGCCCAGGTGTCGACCATGGTTATCTCGCCGCAGTAGGTGGCGTGTCCCTTCCTGAGTTGCTCCTCCCGGTAGCCGGGCACGTCGTGCCAGTTCCCGTAGAGCGGCAGCACCAGTTCGCCGTCATACCCCGGCCAGTAGAGTTCGGTGTAATAGGACGGGGCGTCCCAGGGTTCGTGGGGGTCCCAGGTGTCCACGTAGAGGAAGAAGTCCTCCCTGTAGTGCTGTTCCAGCCACCGCATGGCCGACATGAACGTCCTGGGCGCGTTCCTGTCCGCCTCGCCGCGCCAGGCAGCCCTGACATCAAGGGCCTCGTTGTGGTACCCGGGCCCGGGTACCAGTGACCAGAGGGTGTCCTGACCCAGGTTCATGAAGAAAGACTGGAAGCCCCGGTCGTAGTTCATCCCGTCCCTCAGATAGTAGGGAGTGTCGACGGAGGCTGCTGTGTGCATCCCGTGTCCGGCCAGGATCTCGGCTAGGGTGGTGACGCCCGCCGGGAGTGGTTCCCAGCCCATGAACGACATGGTCCAGCGCCCGGTCTGGTGGTCGGCGCGGGTGGGCATGGTGGGGAATCCGGCCGAATAGTGGTTGTCGAACCTCACTGCGCTGGCCGCCAGCGAGTCAAGAGAGGGTGTCCGGATAAAGCTGTTGCCGTAAGCGCCCAGGTGGTCACGGCGAAAGGTGTCCGCAACAATCCAGATGACATTCATCACTTGCACTCCTGGGAACTGGTGGGAGGAGCTGAATTTATCACAGCGCCTCACTCAATTGAACACCGCCTGACACCGGAGCCCGCTGGCAGGCCGGCGAGTCAGAATCATCCATCCCGGTTCTTTCCCCGGAAGCTGTGGTTCAGGACCATTCGGTTATGACCCGGGCATGGCCCGATGCCCCACGCTGTAGGATGAGGCTGACCCCACGGAACTACAGTTCCGGGACGGCCCGGAAAATACACATCCCGCCTTGCCTGTAGTCTGGGCAGGACCAGCTTCCGTCGACGGAGCGAACTACCCGCCAAGCCCTGGCGACGGCGGAGCCAGGAACGTATCCGAAAAGTCTCGATGCCCCCGGAGATTCGCCGCTTGCGCGGGATGTGACCCGGCAAACAGGTACGGGTAAGCGTGGAGGAATTAACAAAGATTTAACAACACGGAAAATAGTCTGTAACACCGGTCCGTAGAATCGGAAGTAGAGATTGACTCGAGGAGGGACCGATGGAGGCGATCATCGCCGGGGCAGCATTCGTGGGACTTTTCACCCTGTGGGTGGTGCTGCCGAAGAAACTCCTGCGGCGGTAGTCCCCTTCAACCGGAAACCCCAGGGAACACCGGACCGGGAGACGTATCAGTCTCCCGGTATTTTATTGTCTCCGGGTGAGAGATTGGATGCCCTACGAGGGACTCCGGTCCCGGGTCCATCGGGGCATCCTAATGCCGTGTGCAACATGGCAACCCTGGGTCCCATTGAACAATTTCAGAGGCAACGCGAGGAAGGGGGACCCCCTGCGAATCGATAGTTCGAGGGTCACCAGGCTCGCGGGATGAGAAGCTCTAAAGCCTCCCTCGCCCCTGGCCCTGCCGCCATGTCCTTCCCGCAGACGCCGTCCTCCCCAGCCTGTCCCCGGGGCTGACCTGCTGGTGAAACTCCCGGGCGTCCTCTTCCCCCAGCGTACGGAAGTAGGTCTCGGGAATCTTCTTCCATCCGCCAACTATCTTCAGGACCTGCTCCGGCATCCCGGCTCTCAGGGCGTTTATGGCGTAGGAATGACGGAACCTGTGGGGATGCATGTCTTCTATGCTGGCCCGCTTAGCCAGGCGCTTCAGAATCTGGCAGATCCCGTTTGGCAACAACGCTTCCCCTTGCTCGGACACCCAAAGCGCCTTGCTGCGCGGCATGAGAACATCTCTTTCCTGCAGGTAGTCCAACAGCACGGACCTGGCCGAGTCGCCAATCGGCATCCTCCGTTCTCTCCGTCCCTTGCCCATGACCAGCAGCGTACCATTACTCAAGTCCACGTCATAAGTCCGCAACCCGGCTATCTCGGCGAGCCGACCCGGGGTGTCCCAGAACGCGTACAGGAGCGCCCGGTCGCGGACCAAGCGGAAACGGTGGGCGGGAGTCCTGGCGAGGACGGGGTCAGCGAGGGTCAACAGGTCCCGCATCTGGCCTTCGGTGATCACGGGGACCGTCTTCTCCTCCAGCCAGGGGGGACTGATGGAGAGCATGGGGTTTTCGGCAGGGGGCCCGCGTTCCACGAGCCAGTTGAAGAACCGGTTCAGGCGGCGGTACTGGGCGTTGATATGCCCCTTGGACAGCTTCCTGGGTTCAGCGTAGGTCCGTTCCCCGAACCACCGCACCCGGCCTTGAAGGTACGCGAGGTATTCCTCCAGGCGCTCGGTGGTGATCTGCTGAACGCCGGGCCAGCCATGTCCCTCGGCGTACAGGGCAGCCATCGCCAACGTGGTTTCCAGGCTGGCGAGGTATCCCTCGGAGTACCGGTTGGAGGCCTTCAGGCTGCTGAGAAACCGTTTGCCGTAAGCGCGAAGACTGTGGTCAAAAACCTGCTTGACGACCATTCATCCGGTGGCGCCTGAGAGAAAGAGCCGTCATTCTGTATCTGATTTTACCAGAAGGTGCGGAAGAAGTGGGCCTCGAAGGACTCGAACCATCGACCTCGGTCTTATCAGGACAGACGCCAGTGTGTGCGCTTCCAGAAGGTCTGCGATTGATTGCCTGGAGTTTTATGAAATTGCCACAGGCAGTCCGGCTCTGAAAAGCACCACAGAATCCCCGCACTACGGCTTTCGCGACTCCCGGTCAACGAGTGATGAGCGACCAGCCCACACCCGCACTATTCGCCAACAAGCCGGAATCGGCTCACCATTGCCGTCGGTCAACTGTTCCGGCAGTCAGCGCAGTTGGAGCTGGTCAAGGCAAGTTGTTACCTCTGCCACCGTAACAGCTATGTCGACTCCATGGGTGTGCGGCTGGTTTCCTCAATCGATGAACCACGGGAACATCGTAGGGTTCGCTCAAGCCCTGTTCGAGACTCCATCATGTGTATTGGAAGCTAGAAATTCGGCCCAATCCTCCATCAACGGCCGCCGAACCTCAAGAAGGTCAGTCCGGGCATACGCCTGCTCCGTCGAGTTGCCCAGGTTGTGGGCCAGCGCAGCCTCGCTGGGAAACCATGTGGCACCGGGGTCCCTGGCCTCCATGCACCAGTTCTTGAAGCTGCTCCGGAACCCGTGGGGAACCGCCGATATCCCCAACCGGCGCAGCATCACCGTGTAGGCCATATCGGATAGCGCCTTGCCGCCTCTCGCCGCCGGGAACACCAGGCTTCCCTCCTGAGTGTCCAACTCCTTCGCCTGAGACAGGATATCCAGACACCGGCTGGACAGGGGGACACGGTGTTCCCTGCGGGCCTTCATCCGCTCCGCCGGAACGGTCCAGGTCGCCGACTCCAGGTCGACCTCCGGCCACGTCGCCAACCGCACCTCACTCGACCGTGCGGCGGTCAGTACGAGAAATTCGAAGGAGAGTTTCGTCACCGGGTCGGCTGTGGACTCCCGTACCTGCTCCAGGGCCACCGCCACTTCGCCATAGGGCAGGGCCGTGTGGTGGCTCTTCAGCCGGGAGGTCCGGGGCAGGACCCTGATGACGGCCTTTCCCGCGGGATTGTCCGGCCGCCAGCCCTGGGCGACGGTCCAGTCAAACACGGTCTCCAGGCGTTGCCGCACCCGGCTGGCCGTTTCCGGCTTGGTGGTCCAGATGGGGGTCAGAACGGCCAGGACATCGCCGGTGGTGACCTCGTCCACCAGCTTTCGTCCAATGACCGGGTGGGCGTAGGTCCGGAGGGTGTTGGTCCACTGGGAAGCGTGCTTCGAGTTGGACCAGGTGGGCCGCCGCATCTCGATGACCTGCTTGGCGGCCTGGGCGAAGGTGGGAATTGCGGGTCTGCGGAGTTCCTCGGCGGCCTGGCGCCTCTCGGCCATGGGGTCCCGGCCCTGCCGGATGAGCCTCTGGTTCTCCGCGGCCAGGTCCCGGGCCTCGGCCAGGGAGACGGCGGGATAGCCCCCCAATCCCATGTTGCGGCGCTGTCCGGCGATGGTGACCCGCTGGACCCACCTCTTGGCCCCGGAGGCCTCGACCTTCAGGTTCAGGCCGTTGCCGTCTGAATACATGCCTGGCTTCGTGACGGTGCGGACCATCATGGCCGAGAGGGCCTGCTGCTTGCGGTCTCCGGGCATCCGGCACCTCGAATTCCGTATACCTAAACGTATACCTATTTCTACCGGATTGTAGCGGGTGTTAGAGGACGTTACAAGACCTGAGATTGAGGTAATTGATACTCATATGGGCGTAATTACGGAGGTGTTGAGACGGGCATTAGACGATTCTGAGGGTAGTTCTGGCGGAGAGAGTGGGATTCGAACCCACGATACCCGGAGGGTATACCGGTTTTCGAGACCGGCGCTTTCGTCCGCTCAGCCATCTCTCCGCGTAGCCAGACTTCAGGAGACTCTGTCATCCATCAGACTATATTGTAAATCCACCGCCCTGAGACGGCCCCTCTCGCCCGGCAGCAGGCTCGCATGGGCATGGTGCAAGCTATTTATGGAAGCGAACCCACTCGGCCCCAGCACTCTAGGCCAGCTTGCTGAAGACCTTGGACACCGTGCCGGGAGGTAGCACGTGGACGATTCCCGCACGGCGGCGATTTCGAATTGCCGGACCGGATACTGCCAATTCCAGGCGACCCAACCCTTGGCGTCACCGATGAGGCTTGACCCACGAAACAACAATAAAACTGTAAACGGCTGCCCTGGCGGTGTCAATCATCCTCGGGTACAAGGGACCTGCTATCTGCAAGCGTAAGCCCCCAGGGGTGTGTAGCCCAAATGCGCCAATGATCTCAGTCGACTACAGCCGACGGATGCACTCCTCTGAACGCAGTTGTACCGTCGGGAAAAGCAACCCCCACATCCCAGACTGTGTCAACCGCCTCCTCCCTGTCCCTCCAGGTGATTCGTCAGCAATTCCCGGTACTCCTCCAGGCCAGCAGTCGCAAGACCGGGAGTCTTGCCCTGGTCATCCCTCAACCGCAACCGCACCTTCTCGCCGAACCATGAAGTCCGGGAAAACGCATCCGCTTCCTCCGGCGACATGGGTCCTCCCTGCAGGCGAAGGGACTCCACGCTCGCCTCCGACAGTTGGGCAGCATATTCGCTGTCGCTGCCTACCAGGTAACGCTTCGCCTCCACGTGTCCCGCCACGATCGCGGCTACGGCGTCGGAGAAGCCCAGGCTGCGCAGCGTTTCCGCCCCCAGCCCGTCGTGCTGCACCACACCCACGCTGGTCATCACGCTGGCGTCGTCGGGCCAAATGTGCCCGATGTCATGCAGCAGCGCCGCGATGACCTCCTCGTCTTTGCCGCCCTCGTCACGGGCGATCTGCGCCGTCTGCAGAGCGTGTTCAAGCTGGGACACGGACTCACCGTGGTACTCCATGTCTCCCAGGTCCCGGTACAGGCCCAGCACCCGGTCGGCAACTGCCTCCGGTGACCTGCTCCCCGGCATGGGTCCTGCCGCGTCCCCGCCGGTCTGGGCACCCTCGGATTTGAAGTTCGTCAAACCAGCACCTCCAGAGGTGAGAAAACAACGCCTCCGCTCATTCCGAAGCTGGGCCGGCAACGCTCCCGGCCGGCCTACCCGGGATTCAACACCTTCATCCTGCTGTCGATATCCTCCGACTCCAGCGACAGCCTCTCCCACTCATCCCAGAGCGATTCCGCCTCCATCTTGAGCAGGGCGTACTGCTCGCTCGCGGACACCAACTCATCGGGGTCGTCAAACTGGTCCGGGCTGGAGAACATGTTCTCCAGCTCCGCAATGCGTCCCTCATGGTCAGACAGGGACACGTTTATCTCTTCTATCCGCATCGACAGCTTGCGCGACTCCCTCGCAAGCAGACGGCGTTGTTCTTCCTCAGGTGTCAGGGGCCTACCAGACCGTCTCCTGGCAGGTCCCTGCCTTGGGGAAGCGGACGTCCCATTGGCCTCGGGCTTCACAGCCCCGTTACGACTCTCTTCCTGCTTCTGGTAAAGGTAGGTGTCGTAGTCGCCGGGGAAGACCCTGGGCCTGCCACCTTCGATCTCGACTATCTTGTTCGCCACCTCCCGGATGAGCGTCCGGTCGTGCGTTATCAGGCAAACCGTGCCGTGATAGTCCCCAAGCGCGTCCGCCAGTATCTCGCGGGAGGTGATGTCCAGGTGGTTGGTCGGCTCATCCATCAGGAGCAGATTGCTCGGCTGGAGCAGCAGCTTGGCCAAGGCTACCCGCGCCTTCTCCCCGCCGGACAGCACCGATATCGGCTTCTGGACATCGTCTCCGCTGAACAGAAACCCGCCAAGGGTGGTGCGCAGGTTCTGGTCAGACTCCGATGGCGCGGCCTGTTGCAGTTCCTGGATGATAGTGTTGTCCGGGTTCAGCAGTTCCAGCACATGCTGGGCGTAGTAGGCCGTCACCACGTTGTGGCCGGTCTTTCTTTCACCCGCGTCGATGGGAAGCACGCCAGCCAGCATCTTCAACATCGTGCTCTTGCCCGCGCCGTTCGGCCCCACCAGCGCGACCCGGTCGCCCCGCGAAAGCTCGAAGTCCATCCCCCGGTACACGGGATTATCACCGTAGGACTTGCTCACGTTGGACAGCCACATAACCCTGGTACCGGCCCGGGGAGGCTCCGGGAACGAATACCGGACTTTCTTCGTCGCCCTCGGCAGCTCAATGATCTCCACCTTCTCAAGCTGCTTCAACCGACTCTGCACCTGGCTCGCCTTCCGCGCCTTGTAGCGGAAACGCTCCACAAAGCGCATCTGCCGCTGCATCTCCCGTTCCTGCCGGGCTGCCGCCGCCTGCTTGATCTCCAGTGCCCGTTCTCGCGCTACCAGGTACTCGTCATAGTTGCCTCGGTGGAGCGCCACCTCGTCCGGTTCGATGGCAAGAATCCTCGTCGCCACCTGGTTCAGAAACGCCCGGTCATGGGACGTGATGAGGACTCCTCCCTGGAAGGAGGACAGATACTTCTCGAACCACAGGTTCGCCTCGAGGTCAAGGTGGTTGGTCGGCTCGTCCAGCAGCAGCAGGTCGGGGTTCATGAACAGCAGCCTCGCCAGGGCCGCCCGCATCACCCACCCGCCGCTGAACTCCCGCATGGGCCGTAGAAACTCGCTTTCCTTGAACCCTAGGCCTGAGAGAATGGCCTTGGCCTCGTGCTCCCGGTCGTCTCCGCCCGCAGCTTCCAGCGCTGCGTCAAGCTGGCCCAGGCGTTCCATCAGGGCGTCCTGTTTCCCGGCGTCCGTCTCCAGCGACAACGCTTCTCGCGTGGCCGCAATTCTATCCATCAGGCCCACCGCCTCCGAGTTGGCGTCCAGCACCTCCTGGAGAAGTGGTTTATCCGTGAATGCTGCCAGGTCCTGCTTGAGATAGCCTATGGAGACGTTCCGTTGCGTGGAGAGACCGCCCGTATCCGGAAACGTCTCCCCCGCCAGGATGTCCATGAGCGTGGTCTTCCCCGAACCGTTAGCCCCTATCAGGGCAATCCGGTCACCGGCGGCCACATTGAAGGTAAGGCCACTGAACAGGGTCCTGTCCGAGTAGCCTTTACTGATGTTGGATGCAAATAGCAATTCTCTCCGCCCAACTATTGATTATATCCCACTTGGGCAACACTAAGAGACGCACGATTTCATAGTCGCTTTGCAATTCGGAGCCAGCCCTTCTCTGGACCAGAGGCCGTCTCATCCCCGGACCGCTTGCCGCACCCCACGCTACTGACAATTGCCCCTTCCCAACCCCGGATGCACTCCCTATCATGTCTTGTACTCGTCAGGTCACCGCCAACGTCCCGACCGGGGCCTTGACCCCGCCGGTGGTTCCAAATGGGCGAAAATAGGAAGCAAGCTCAGGAGAAACGCAATGGGAACGGTAAAAGTGACCATAGGAGTCGGAGACCCACAGGGACGACTGTTCGAGGACCTCGAAGTCACAGTCGACACCGGCTCCACCTACACGGCAGTCCCAAGAGGACTGCTACAGAGGCTGGGAGTCCCTGTACAAAGGTCACTCCCCTCGGAAACTGCCGACGGCATCGTCCCGGTCGACGTCGCCCACACTACCATAAAGCTGGAGGGACTGGAGTTTCCCACCCCGGTCATATTCGCAGAAGAGGGCGAGCCGAGCCTGTTGGGCGTGGTCTCCCTGGAGCAAGCCGCCCTTGCCGTAGACCCCGTGGCGGGACGGCTGGTGCCGGCAAACCTGCTGCGCTTTTGACCAGGGAAAGAAAATTTCCTCCCTCCCCACCCCAGCACTGAGCCGGAATGACTGAAAATGTCCAGAGTTGTCCGCAAATGTCCGGGAAAATAAGAAATCAATGGCCGGTGGTTCGTGGACTGTAGCTCCAGGACAGCAACCCAGTGGCCGCCATAATCAGGGAGCGAACACAGCGGGTGAAAGCCCTCACCTGAAAGGAGATTGGACGTGGTGCGTCTAGAAGGAAAGGTAGCCCTGATCACAGGAGCCACGGGCGGTATCGGCCAGGCTGCGGCGAGGCTCTTCGCCGAAGAGGGCGCGCGCCTGGCATTGGTCGACCTTGACGAAACGGCCCTCCAGGAAACCGTGCGGTCGATTGGAGAGGACACCGCCAGCTACACCGTGGCCGACGTTACCCAACCCGAACAGGCCCAGGCTTATGTAAATGCAGCCGTGGACCGGTGGGGCGGCATCGATGTGTACCTGGCCAACGCTGGCATCGAGGGCGCCATATCTCCCATACCCGACTATCCCATAGACGTCTTCGACCGCGTCATGGCGGTCAACGTGCGCGGAGTATGGCTGGGCATCAAGTACGTGGTGCCCGCGATGCGGCAACGGGGCGGCGGCAGCATAGTCATCACTTCTTCCACCGCTGGCGTCGGCGGCGGCCCAGACATGTCGGCCTACACCACCAGCAAGCACGCCGTCATTGGCCTCATGCGCACCGCAGCCATGGAGGGCGCGCCGTCGGGCATTCGCGTCAACACCGTCAACCCTGCCCCCATTGAGACCCGCATGATGCGCTCCATCGAGGAGATGCGCGCCGCAGCCCTGGACGACTCCACCATAACCGTGGAGCATCTGAAACAGGCCACCGCGTCCCGCATACCCCTCCAACGGTACGGACACCCCGAGGAAGTGGCCCGGTTGATGCTGTTCCTTGCCAGCGACGACAGCAGCTTCTGCACCGGGGGCGTCTACATGGTGGACGGAGGCAGGTCCGCGGGCAGCCGTTAGCCGGTCGTCTCGTCCTGTCCGCCGGGCCTGAAGGAGAAAGACTCCGTTGCGTATCCTCGTCATTGGAGCCAGCGGGTTCATCGGCCAATACCTGGTGCGTCGCCTGGGCCGGACACCCGGTCATGAGGTCACTGGAACCTTCCTGTCTCGACCTCCGGCAAGCGACGGCAACTCCTGGCACAAGCTCGAACTGACCGACACCGGGGGCCTGGAGCAGCTATTCCGCCTGTTCCGGCCCGATGTGGTGGTGCACCTTGCCGCCATTGCCGACGTGGGAACGGCTGAACGCAGCCCCGAGAGGGCCACGGCGGTGAATACCACCGCAACGGCAGCAATAGCCGGTCTCTGCCGGATGCACGACGCCCGGCTGGTCTTCGTATCAACCGAGTACGTCTTCGACGGGACCCATGGGTTCTACCGGGAAGACGACGCTCCCAACCCCACCACTCACTACGGCCAGACCAAGTGGGAGGCCGAGCAGGAAGTGGCAAAGCTGGACTTCCCTTGGAGCATCCTCCGCACCAGCATCGTCTACGGCTGGCCCGGACCCGGACGGCGGAACTTCGTCCCCTGGCTGGTGGCTTCCCTTCAGAGCGGACAACCCTACCTTGGCTCCACCGGGGTGATGCGGACTCCGGTATACATCGAGCATCTCGTGGACGGCATCGTCAAGCTGGTGGAGGAAGACTACCCCGGCACCCACCACGTTGCGGGCAAAGACTGGGTCAGCATGTACGACTTCGCCGTCGCTGTTGCCGACGGTTTCCAACTCGACCGTGGGCTGGTGATCTCCGCGGACGGCGCACCCTCACAGGCCCCCGACATGCTCGGCCTGGACTGCGCCAGGACCATGAACTTGCTAAACTTACCTCAACCGGGTCTTACCGAAGGAATCGCGGCAATGCGCGCAAACACCCCGCACCCCTGATCGGGTATCCTAGCGTTACCCTGGCAGCGACCAGAATTATCCAGGCATAACCCATCACAGGAGGGGAGTCATGCCAGTCTTGAAGGTGGAAGGCGTAACCCACTGGTCAATTCCGGTCAACGACCTGAACAAGGCCGAAGATTTCTATGGGGAACTGCTGGGCCTGGCCCCGGTGGGACGGCTGGGCAACAACATCATGTCCTGCTTCAACGTCGGCGACCACAACATCCTGCTGTGCGAGCGTCCCAGTCCGGTGGACGGGCCGTTGAAGGAGGATGCGGGCGTCCACCATTCCTTCACCGTTTCTCCCGAGACCTTCGAACTTGCCTGCAAGGTCTTCCACGAGAGAAACGTCACCATAGAGCATCTGACCTATCGCGCCCAGGGAGTCTTCACTGGCCGCGAGCTCTACTTCTTCGACCCTAGCGGCAACCGGCTGGAGCTGAGAGACCCAACCTGGACCCAGGGAATGCCGGAGCCCTCATTCGAAAAGCTGGCCCGCGCCTAACCTTCGCGCCTGTTTATCGCCAAACGCCCACAATCACCCGCGATTTGGGACATTGCTGGAGCCGTGGTCAGTGCGGGTTAGCGGGCCAGCACCACGTCCACCAGAGCAAGCTGCCCCCCGTTGACCGCGGCAAGGGCACGTTCAAGAGCGGGCTTCAGCTCTGCCGGGTCCTCCACGCGCTCGCCATATCCGCCGAATGGCGCGACCAGTTCGGCGTAGTTGGGACCGGGAATATCAACCCCGTGGTGGATGCCGGTCCTGGCGGCAACCCCGTCGGGGAAGAATTGGAGGTGCGAGTTCTGCATCGCCGCATACTTCCCGTTGTTGAACACCACGATCAGGATAGGAATGTTCTCCGACGCGGACACGCCAAGGCTCTGGGTCACTGGGTTGTATAGGAAGCACCCGTCTCCCATCAGCGCGACCACCGGCTGCTGTGGCCTGGCCAGCTTCACTCCGAGGGCCATCCCAAGTCCCTGGCCCAGGCCGCCGTTGGGGTGGAAGTAGCTCTGGGGCCTGTTCCAGTCCAGGTGCCTGAAGATCGGCCCCCGGTGCGTGATTGTCTCCTCAACGTAGACCGTGTCGCCGGGCATCACCTCGCCCAACGCCGCACACAGCCAGGCTGGGTCGATGGGCCGGTCGTTCTTGACTCTCTCCACCACTGAGTCCGCGCTGTCGCGCATCTTGGCATGTTCCGAGCTCCAGAAAGAACGCCGCTCTTCGACCCTCAGTAAGTCCCCGTTGCTGCCCGCCGCGTCCAGCAGCATCCCCAGCGTCGCGGCTACATCCCCCTCCAGGTACACGTCGGCCTTCAAAGACTGGTATACCAGGTGCTCCTTGATGGGGTTCTCGTCGATGACCACGATGTCGCCCTGTGCCGGGGCCTGCGTGGGCGGGTACCAGGGTGTCCTGCTGCCCACCAGCAGGAACAGGTCTGAGGTATCCATGAACCGGCCCAGGTCGGACCCCATGTACAGGGGGTGGTCCTTGGGGAAGTTGGCGTAGTTGGGCGCAACCTCCACCACCGGAATGGCGAACCGGTCCGCCAGTTGCACCAGGTTGTGGAACGCCTCCACGTCCTTGCCGCAGCCCTCGGCAACGATCACCGGATCGTTCGACCTGGAGATTAGGCCAGCCACGGACGCTACGTCAGAGGCGTCCGGGTACACTCTCGGGGCAGCCGGCGGCTTCGTCATCCTAGCCGGTGGCGCCCATTCGGGGCGCATCACCTCGATGGGTATGTCCAGGTAGGTTGGCCCCTTGGGCACACGCTGGGCCATCTCGCCCGCCCGGCTCACCGTCTCGTATAGTGTCTGTGGGCTGGTAACATGACTGCTCCACTTGACGAATGGCTCCACCAACCGGTTGGGACCTCCCACCACGCTCAGGTTCCGGTACCACTGGGCGCCCGCGTCGAACTCGGGGTCTTCACCGTAGGTGATCGACTCGCCGGAGCAAACGATCATGGGTACTTCGCCCAGGTACGCGCCATGTATACCCAGCGACCCTTGAAGCAGACCCACCCCGGCGTGCAGCAGCACGGCCTGGAGGCGTCCCGTTACCCTCGTGTAACCCATTGCCATGGTCACCGCCAGTGTTTCGTGCCAGCAATCGATGTAGCGGGGACCGTCTATCTCGTTCGTCTTCTGCCTGGCCAGAGCCTCCCATACGGACGGCCACTCGGAACCCGGCGAGGATATGATGTAGTCCACCCCTAGGTTGCGGAATGCCTCCAGTACGGCCTCGCCTCCGTCAACTCTTTCCGTCGTCACAATAGCCTCCTCAAAGGTGCGGGCTTGAGCAAGATGCAGCCCACCCTTACCCGTAGAGCCCCTGCGTTTCGCCCATTATACGGCGTCGGGCAACACGCCGGGCCGCTCCGGGTGTGTTGCCCGGCCGTAACTGGAGCGGGATTGATCCCCGTTGTCCGCAAGGTTTCCAATTCGGTCGCAAACCGATACAGTATGCTCAAATACGGCCGGTCTGGGGGGGCGACAGCGCCTCCCCAAGAACACTCGCCATAGCGTAAGGAGAGGGTCATGGGACGAATGGACGGAAAGGTCGCCCTGATTAGCGGCGGCGCAAGGGGACAGGGAGCCGCCGAAGCCAGGCTCTTCGCCAGTGAGGGCGCAAAGGTCGTCATCGGCGACCTGCTCGACGTGGAGGGAATGCGGGTCGCCGCCGAGATTGCCGAGTTGGGCGGCGATGCCATGTACGTCCATCTCGACGTCACCAGCGAGGAGGACTGGCAGTCCGCCGTTGCCGCTGCCGTCTCCAGCTACGGCAAGTTGGACGTTCTGGTCAACAACGCGGGCATCTGGCGCAGGGGCCGGGTCGAGGACACCACCGTGGAAGACTGGGACGCCATCCAGAACGTCAACTCCAAGGGCGTCTTCCTGGGCACCAAGGCCGCCATCCCGGAGATGCGCAACGCCGGTGGAGGCTCAATCATCAACATCTCCTCCACCGCCGGGCTGGTGGGCGGCCCCCGCAGCACCGCCTACACTGCCTCCAAGGGAGCGGTCCGGCTCTTCACCAAGGCAACCGCGATACAGTACGCCGGGGAGAGCATCCGCGCCAACTCAATTCACCCCGGCCCCATAGACACCGAGATGATCCACCAAGTCTGGCAGGGCGAGGACAATTCCAGGGAGGAGTCCATCGCCCGGACGCCTCTGGGCCGGGTAGGAACGGTGGACGACATAGCCTATGGCGTCCTGTTCCTGGCATCCGACGAGTCCTCCTTTATGACCGGAAGCGAGTTGGTAATCGACGGGGGCAGCACTGCGCAGTAGTCGATAGCCGGTGGTTGTAGGTTCAGTCGCCGGGGATATGTTCTCTCTTGTACACCCGGAACCCCCGCGCCCGGTAGTTGGGCAGGGCATGGGCATGGTCCAGGGACGAGGTGTGCAACCAGACCCGCGACGCACCCATGTCCCAGGCCCGTTGCACGGCGGAGGTCAGCATCGCCCCGCCCAGGCCGCGCCCCACGGACCGGGGCAGCAGGCCGAAGTAGACTACCTCCACGTTGCCGCCGTCCTGCATCTCAAGCTCGAAGAACCCGGCGACCTCTCCCTCGTCATACGCCAGCCACGTCTCCACGTTGGGTTGGGCCAGCCGCTCCAGCCATTGGGCATCCGTCCAGTTGCTGCGCTCGGTCCAGTTGTACTCTCCACCCACATCGGCATAGAGGGATCGGCTGAATCCGGCGTCCCTCGCATATCTCCGGCAGACCTTGACCACTGACGCAGAGGGCCGCAGTTCTTCACGGGAGTTCATCTCCAGGTAGGTTATGGTCTCCGCTAGGGGCACGGGGCATCTCCAACTGAGAAGTGGGTCCTTGGCGGTTGTGCCGGCCTCTAGCAACGCAGAGGGTCCGCGTCCCCAGTTTGGGCCCGCCATCCCGAGATGGCACAGCCCGGCTCCGGCTTCTCAGGGAACTCTCGGCAGCGGCTAGGACGGTCGGCATAGCTCCGGCAGGAATAGTCCTCCGGGTCCAGCATGGGACATCGGTCCCCCGGATGGTCGGTGAACCTCAACCACCCGCTCCCATCCGCATTGGCCGTGATGTGGGCCTCTACCCCCAGCCGGGCGGCGTTGGCTGTGAACCCCTCAACTTCACCCGGTGCAAGCCGCAAAATGATGGGGCCGCGGCAGCACATCGCGCGGCACTGCTCCATGCAAATCCGGCTGGCTGCCTCCGAGGTGAGGGTTATTTCCGGACGTTGGGAGTCTTGAGCATCTGACGTGGAGGCATCCCGTTCAAACGGGGCCATGTGGGCTGCGCTCATAGTTTGAGGAAAAGGGCGATGAGGCCACCCACGATGGTAGCCCAGATGCCGCCTACCATTAAGAATAGAAGAATAATCCGGCTGTTAATTTCCGCCCGGTTTTGGACCATTTCTTGGCGAAGAGACTCCGTGGACTGCCGTGATTCTTCACGGAGTGACTGTACCGATTGGTGAAGATCGCTCAAACGGCGGTCAACCTGCTCATATGCGCCTTCCAGCCTGCTGACCCTTTCTTCCATCACCATATCGTTTGCCCTCCCGCATCCGGCTCGCCCCGCTATACCTGCCATGCCGAGCGGTAGTCCAGATCCGTGGCCCCGGTGCATAGTGGCAACTCCTGGGCATCTCCGGTCCTTCGCTGGTTCCGGCACCCGAAGTTGGCGGTGCAACGGTCGTTGGCATCGGCATAGGGGCAGCGCCAGGTCGAGACCTCGCTGGCGGTGTCATTGATGGACCGGAAAATGGCCTCCAGCCGGGCCATGCTCCGGCGGTAACGCTCTACGTCTATCTTCTGGTCCACTTGGAACGTCTCCCCATACCGACTTGCCGGACGGGGAGCGGCGGATGGGGTCCGTCCCCCGATGCGTCTGCGCAGCTTGAGGTGTCAGTTGAATTGCCGGTCAGGGCGTGGGCGCAGGGTTCATTGTAGCCTGCAGTTCTTTGGCCTCTTCCAGCAGGCGCGACGCCAGTTCCACGCAAGCCATCGCGTCCTTCCCGTAGCCGTCCGAACCCATGTCGTCGGCGAACTCCTGGCTCAACGGAGCGCCTCCCACCATTATCTTTACCTGGTCCCGCATCCCCATTTCTTCGAACGCTTCGATGGTCTTCCCCATGTTGGGCATGGTCGTGGTCAGCAGGGCCGACATGCCCAGCAATTGCGCGTCGTGCTCCATCACCGCGTCAATGAACTCCTCCGGCTTGGTATCCACGCCCAGGTCATGGACGGTGAACCCCGCTCCGCGCAGCATCATGATGCAGAGGTTCTTGCCGATGTCGTGAAGGTCGCCCTTCACCGTTCCCATAATCACCGTACCCAGCGGCTCGACTCCCGACGCCGACAGTATCGGTTCGACGTGGGTCATCCCGGCCTTCATGGCTCGGGCCGCCACCAGCACCTCTGGGACAAAGATGATGTTGTCCCGGAACTTGATGCCCACCAGGGCCATGCCTGCAATCAGGCCATCGTCCAGAATGGTGTTGGCATCGAACCCGGATTCCAGGGCTTCCACGGTCAGCCGGTCAACTTCGTTATGGTCTCCGACAATCAGGTGGTAGGAAATCCGCTGCATCAGTGGGTCGGCGTTCTCGAACAGGCCTCGTATATGACCCCTCTCGGAAGGGTTGGCAATCAGGGCCAGTTCGGACTCCAGACCTTCATTAACTTCAGGCATTCACCAAGTCTCTACTAAAGTAATTCCCGCTCTGATCAAACTGCGACGGGCATCACGGTCGCATCGCTGGAATTCTAACAGGCGCAACGCAGCCGCCTCAACAACCGTGACAGCCTCCCAAGCTCTCAGTAGTCTCTCCCTGAGGCCAGTCCCCCTCGACCGTCATTCCCACGAAGGCGGGAATCTACACGCACCGGGTACGAGGGATGTGACTCTGCAATGGCCCCAGTGGCTGCCCGGTGTTCTTCGGATTCAGTCCGTTTAGGGTTTACCCCCCGCCCTGCCTCTCGGCGCACCACGCCCTGACCGCGCGGGGAATCTCCATCAGGTTCTCCAGTTTGGTTGCCAGAGGCACGGCACACTCCGGGGCCACCATCTGCACCCCGGCGTCCAGGCATCGGAACACCTCATCGCGCACCTCCTCGGGACCGCGGGCATAGAGCGTCTGCGGGTTATTGATGTTGCCCACCAGTCCAATCCTGCCCGACACTGTATCCATCGCCGCCTGCGGGTCGTTCTTGGAATCAAAGTGGAACGATGCCATCCCTGTCTGCGCGATGTAGTCCATCCGGTCCAGGGTATTCCCGCAGATGTGCAGGATCAGGGGCACACGCAGCCGCTCCGCCATCTCCTGGTGAATATCAAGGAGGAACCGCCGGTAATAGTCCCCGCTCACCAGGTCCCCGGTGGCATGGTCCGGAAAGGTCAGCGCATCGGCCCCCGCTGCAATCTGGGCCTCCCCGAACAGCACGGAAATCTCCTTGAGTTGGTTGAGACACCGCATCACCATGTCCGGGTCGTCGACTGTCATTATGAGGAAGCGCTCCACCCCGAAGACATGGTAGGCCAGGGTCCACGGCCCCATGGTCTTGCCGATGACCGCCACCCGGTCCCCGAACTCCGCCTTGAGCATCTCTATCGACTTGATGATGGTCTGGTTGTCGGGATGCTCCAGGAACCCCGATGGTATGTGCACATCCTCAGGCCCGCTCCAGATGGGGTTCTGCATCCGCACCGTGGGCCAGTTGTCCTTGTCCTCCCACTGCATCTCGCAGCCCAGTGCCGACGACTCCTGGATGATGGTGAAGTAGGGCATCACCGAGTCGAACCCAAGCTCGGTATGCCCCGTGGCCGCCAGCCGCGCCGCCAGCTCCGGGTCGCGGCAGGCCTGGGGAAAGGGCGCATCCACCAGGTCCATCAACTCCACCGTGGCCACGTTGGTGGGGTTCGCCACCGGAGGACGGTCCACCGGCTTCATGGCCAGAGCATTCATAACCCGCTCCCGCGGAGTCATAGTTTCAGCAAAAGGCATGATCAGCGCCTCCTGACTATGGTTCGGCGTCAATGCGGACAACCTGCCCGCGCTGTACAGTCTCCAATGCACTCAGGATTCTTGGGACCAACGGCGCCAAATCCCTGATGCTGTTGGTCTTTGCCGCCAACACGACTACCGCAACATCGGCTTCCGTTATGTCCTGGTCTCTGGGTATATCCTGGTCACAGGTTATCAAGGCGTCGAAGTCATCCCGGGCCCGATCAAGCATTTGGTCATCGGGCAAGCTGTCCCAGCTTAGATATCCGGAAGAAATAACCTCGTGGTATTGCAGCAAATAGGGCCGAAGGTCCCAGGTAATGTTCTTATCGAGCAGCAGGCGCACAAGCCTCTCTCTCCAGGACCTCCCGCGCCAACCGCAAAATCGCCATCAACTGCTCTCTGCCTGCTCCAGAGAAGTTGTAGGAAAAGTCCTTCAAAGTGCAGGCATCCGCCAGATAGTCGAACAATATCCTTATCGGGAGACGAGTGCCCACGAACCTGGGTGCGCCGCTCACGTATCTGCGGTCGCTGCTTACAACGCCGTTAGGCACTTCCCGATAGGCGTCCATCTCCAGAATTCTCCCGGATGTAACTATGGCATCATAAGTATCTTCCCGGAACACCGATGGATAGTCCCAATGGAAATCCTTCAGGCTTTTCACGTCGGCCAGGTAGTCAAACATGCGCTTCACCGGCACATCCGACCTCTGAAACACCAACGCGCCATTCGCAATCTTCCGGTCGCGCTGTGTGATGCGCTGCGTCGTCTCCCGGGCTTGTCTCTCAATCTCGGCCAACGCCTGCTCCATGCTTACGGACGGGAATTTGTGCAGGAAGCCATACAGGTTCCAGTCCTCGTGCATGTAAATATGCAGTTCCTTGACGGGCACCTGCGTCCCGTTGAAGAGGGGCGTACCGCCCGAGATTTGCTGGCCTCCATTCACAACATCACCTATGGCCGCATTTCCTTCAATCAACTCCCACTCGTGTTCGATGTGCTTGGTGAAATTGTAGCCCGTTCCGCCACTCTTAACATCGGTCAGATATTGCGACGACTCGCTCGAGATCTCCAAGTCAATCATGTCCTTGTCCAGACGCTTCCTGAACACCCTAGCCGGTTCAGTAAATGTGTTTGCCTCGATTCTTAACCAAATAAGACCTTCTTGCCTCTCTTTGACAAGAAGCAAGTGCAGATCGTCTTTGAACTTCCTGGGGGTTACATTAAGCCACCAGACGGCTTTCGAGGCATTTAAGTTCGCAAAGCTCGTATTCCGCCCATCCAACAACTTATGTCCCAAATGCTCATTGACTGTTGCTATCGCCGATTGTTTATCCATGTTACTTCCACCTACGTCGGCGTAAACCCCAGCGTCCCCGTAGTCATCTGCCCCCGGAGGGCCTCCGCCTCCAGCATACTCTCCACGCTGCTCACGTTGCGCGAGTAGGGGAGCAGCAACCGCACCAGCCCATCGTGTCGCTGCCCGCAGGGAAACACCACCGAGGTATCTCCCTCCCGGTCCATCTCCCCATACCGCAGGAACCCCGCCACGATCATCCGCAGCCGAGCCGGAACGTTCGGCGCGTCCCCCTCGGCTGACACGTTGTAAACGTACCTATTCCCCGCCTCTTCACCCATCACCACTATCGTCAGCCTCGTGCGGGTGTCCCGGATGGACATCTCGCCCTCGGGCGGCAGGTAGTCAGGACTCTTCCCCACCGCCTGGGCCACCAGGAACTTGATCAAGCGCTGGTGGACGTACCCGCATGGGAACACCACCTGGTGATCCGTGCCGTCCACGGGAGCCAGCCCGCCGAGAGCCACCAGCTGGTCTCTGACCGTCCTCAGCCTGTCCCGGACACCCGGTTTGCCGCTGAAGCTCCACACCGTGAACACTCCGTCCCTGGCGTACAGGCCAACGCTGATCCCCTCGAAATGGGCGTCCATCGGCACCAGTTCCACGCAGGCGCCGTACCGTTCCAGCACTTCCGAAACTCGCATTGCCGGGCCTGTAGTCATATCAACGCGACTCCATTCGGTGACTACTGCAAATCTGACCGGATAACCTGAAGGAAGAGATGTCCATTGGGTCGCTCGGTGACAAGGGATCCGTAGAAAGTCAGCCGGAACCGGGGGATACGCCGTGCGCCCCGACCGCCGCCACCAGCGCCCGGACGTGGTCCGGCCCGGTGCCGCAGCATCCACCAAGGATGTTGATCCCCAGGTCCGCCAAAGCCTTGAACCGCTCCGCCATGTATTCTGGCGACTCAGGGTACACAATCACGCCGCCCTGGTAGGCTGGGATACCCGCATTGGAGTGGACCAGCAGCGGCCCGTCCGTCGCCTCCCGCATCTCCCGCGCCAGTTCCACCATCACGTCGATCCCGTTGCCGCAGTTCGCCCCCGTAACGTCCGCTCCGGATGCAGCCAATTCCTTGACCGCCCGCTCCGGTGTTACCCCCATCATCGTGAAGAACCCTCGCGGCCCCCGGTCAAACACCATCGTGGCCATCACCGCCAGCTTCGTGTGGCTCTTCGCCGCCTCGACCGCCAGTGCCGCTTCCTCAACCGCCGACATGGTCTCGATAACCACCGCGTCCGCGCCACCCTCCTCCAACGCCACAACCTGTTCCGCGAAAGCGTCCAGCATCTCCTCCCGGCTCACCGGCCCCAGCGGTTCCAGGAACTCTCCCGTGGGACCCACCGACCCGACAACGAATTGCCCCGGTCCGGCCTGGCTGCGGGCATACTGCGCTGCCAGCCGGTTGAATTCCGCCACCTTGCCTTCATGACCGTACTTCTTCAGCATGAACCTGTTCGCGCCGAAGGAGTTGGTCAGCGCCATATCGGAACCGGCGCCAAAGTAGGCCGCTGCCATCCCTCTGACCACGTCAGGGTGGCTGGAATTGAACTCCTCCGGGCACGCCCCCGGCTCCAGACCGTGGCCCTGGAGATACGTCCCGGTTGCGCCGTCGGAAATCAGCAATTCCCCGGCGGCGATCCTGTCCAGCAGCGACGATGCGTTCCCAGTGATCATGACTCACACCAATGGTCTGCCGCGCCGGGCCTTGGGTCCCGGCCGCCCGAGCCAATCAGGCCGCGTATCCGGGCAACGAAGTCCTGTGGAAATCCGTCGTTGTAGCGCGCGGCGATCCGGTTCGCCGCATCCTCCGCCGACCCATCTTCCTCCACGAAAGCTCCCCACTCCCAGGCTTCAAGGTAAGCATCGGTGCCCTGGCTGCCATCAAGCATGGCTATGGCGTCAACCCCCTGCTGGAACCGGCCGTCCAGCTGCCGGGAGACCGTTCCAGCGTCACTCTGTACCTGCACCTGTACCGGGATTTCCTTCCAGTACAGCACCCTCGCTTTGACCAACTTCAGCCCAACTCAACCAGCGTTGCCACGTGCGCTAACCCGCAACCGGACCCCAGGCCATGGGAAGAAAGTACGGTCAAGATACCCCAAATGCCCTGACGTGAAAAGTACGCTCGTCCTGTCTGGGCTGTCCGCCGCGTCGCCTGCGGAAGGCCACTACCTCGCTTGACTCCCCGTATCCCCTAAAATATACTTCCCTTCGGCCATTTTCAGGTCAATATCCCGATCGAATCGAGGTAACTTCATGCCAATGGACCGGTTTATCAAACCCCTTGCAATCCTTCTGGCGATAGGAATGTTCTCGGCGATTCTTGCCGCATGTGCCGGCCCCCAGGGAGCACAGGGCGCTCAGGGTATACCCGGACTTCCCGGAAATCCGGGCTTGTCGGGCGAGCCTGGCAAGCCGGGAAAACCCGGTCTCCCGGGCCTTCAGGGCGTGCCCGGCAACCCCGGACCACAGGGAGAACAGGGACCTCAGGGCCCACAGGGTGAACCAGGCCCCCAGGGCGAGCCGGGCGAGGTCGGCCCTCCGGGTTCGTCCCATCCCACATCGATCACCCTGATACCTCCTCAAGCCGAGGAAGGCCGCCCCACCATCAAGGTTGTGGGGGCAGGCTGGCAACCCGACGAGGCTGTGACCGTGGAAGTCTACGGCCCCGACGGATACCGCGTCTTCATCGGCGGTGCAGTCGCCGATGAGTCCCGTGCCTTCGAGGTCGACATACGGCCCCGAAGCAACGTAAGGGAAGGCGGCCCCTTCAAGCCCGGCCTCTACAGCGTCGTAGTCCTGGGCAGTAAGGAGGGCGGAGCAAGTGCGCCCCTCCTGATAACCGAACCGCCTCCTGAGCCAGAGGCCACGCCCGAAGCCTCCTCCTAGCAGGAACGCCCAGCCACACAGCAGGGCATCGCCGCTGACGCCACGGCAGCGAGTCCCACCGACCAGAATGCAAACCGGCGCAGTGTTCGACACTGCGCCGGTTTGCATTTCACGACCGTCAATCCCCCCAACCGTCGAGAGCCACTGACTCAAAGAGGGTTGACGCTATGTAATGTGTAGTGTAAATTACACGTAAGTCAGTAATAATGATACAGAATAGGAGGTAATCCAATGCCGGAGAACGAACCGAGAGCAAGGGAACGGGTTATACGCGGGGTGGAAGAAGTTGGCAGAGGCGTCCGCGAAGTCGGCAGCGGTGTGCGGGATGCCACCGTGGCCGGTGTTGAGACCGCAAAGGAGGCCGTCAAGAACAGACTGCCCCACGACCGGCAGACCCGGGACAACGTCGTGATGGTGCGTGTTGACAAAGACACTCTGGACCGCCTGGACGACTTGGTGGAAGCCGGTGTGGCCGGCAGTCGGTCTGAAGCGGCCAACTACCTCGTGGTTGAGGGTGTCAAGGCCCGCCAGTCCTTCTTCGACACCATTGCCGCGAAGGTGGAAGAGATCAGGAAGGCTAGGGAAGAACTGCGAAGGCTGCGGGATGAATAAACCTTCATCAATCGGACCCATTCATGCCAACGAATCCGGCAACCCGGCAGAGGGGGAATTATGTGGTACGTAACTTCCGGCCAGCCACTGGCCTGCGACGGTTGTGGTGGTTCAATCCCGCCTGGTGACCCCTGCATATCAGACCTGCCGCAGCAACTGCCCAAGAACGTCGCGCGGAGAGATTACCGCCACTTCCATTTGCAGTCCCCGCAGTGCAGTCCGGCAGACGCCACACCCTCCTGGTCTTGTTATCAGGAGTTCTCCTCCCAACTGGTCTCCGAGCGGGCGAAGCATGAAATGGTCTGCCTGGGCTGCGGACATGCGGTCCTCGAAGGCGAAGAATATCTTCAGGACTTCCTCTCTGTCCGGGACAATGGCAAGAGTGCCGACAATCTGGAGAATGAATCTGGGCCCGCCGCCCTTCTCGCCACCCTGTCCAGGGGCCAGCCGGTAAATCCGGCCTCTTTCTCTAACCTCAGCCGCCAGTCTGCGGCGAAGTTTAGACGCGCTGGCCTGGGCAATGGCCGTGGCATCCGTACCGAGGCTGAGGCTGGAACATTTTTCAGGACCAGCATACCGGGACCGGTGCGCAACCTGGGGGAAGGATCGGTCAGGCAGTTCACCAAGGGTAAAGAGGCAAGCCACATTCGTTCGGTGGCCAACGCACCCGGCCAGGCCCGAGACCCGGCAAACATAGTGTGGGAATCTGCCAGGGCCAACGGCAATCGCGGCTCTCGGAATATGACCCGCATGGAAGTGGTCGGCGCCAGGACGGTCAATGCGGCTGACGCCGTTAAAATAACCGGGAGGGCCGCCGGGAAGAACGCGGGCAGGGGTACTGCATTCGCCGTACTGTTCGAGCTTCCGGTAACCCTGGCCGAGAACGGCATCTCCGTTTATCGGGGCAAGAAATCCAGGCAGGAAGCCGCAAAAGATACCGGGAAAGACGTGGCGGCAGCAGGAGTGGCTGGGGGTGCCATGGCGGCAGGAACAACTGTGGCCGTAGCCCTGGGTGCCGGACCAGCCCTTGCAGCCGCCGCTCCCGTACTGGTCCCGGTCGGCATTGGCATCTTCGCATTATCGGCCAGTACGCGAATCTGGCGGGCCTGGAAGGACGGGCTAAAGCGCCTGGAGCTTAATTTCCACGCCGACTGCCCTGCGTGCGAGCCCAACTGCAATTGTTACGAAGACTTCGCCGATTGGGTCAGTTCCTACTGCGCGGAAGAAACCCGCACGGAGAAAGGGTAGTCTGCTCAACGAGGTTGAGCCGCACCAGGCACATCAAAAGCCCCTCCCGCTAATCGGGAGGGGCTTCGCTTTGCTCCAGTTTGACCGTAATCTACAACGGTCAGGTCAGGTATCGGTGGGGACTACCTGTCCAGCCACACGTACTCCAGCCTGCGGGCTTGGCTGTACTGGCCGGAGAAACGCTCGTCCGGCACGTTCTGGACATGGTTCCAGTGGGTCGGGTAGCGTACCGGCCAGAACAGGGGAACGTACGGGACGTCATCGTAGAAGATCTCCATGGCCTGATCAGCTAGGACCTTGAGTTTCTCCACGTCTGAGTTAACCCGCATCTCCTTCAGCACATTGTCCAGCGCTTCATTGCAGTAGCCGATGATGTTATTGACCGGAGGCTCCCCGCAGAACGTCGGGTAGTCCAGCCAGTCGTATGGGTGGTCGACGCGGGCGCTGCCGGATGCCCCGGATTCAAACAGCCAGTCGGCCGAATTATGCTTCTCGACGTATGCGCCGCTTTCCTGGACATCCAGCGACATCCGAATGTTGAGGGTATCACGGAGCATAAACTCAGCCACAGGGCATAAGTGGTCTCGATAGTCGGCGATGTCGCGGCACAGGGCTTTGACCTCGAACCCATCGGGATACCCGGCGTCAACCATTAGCTGCTTTGCCTGGGCTATCTCGGCGTCCTTGGCGGGGCCGGGCATGGCGAAACCAGCCCTGACCGCCAACTCATCCCGCTTAACCTTGCCGTAGACCGTAGACGCCAGGTAGTCCCCCATCGTGCAGTTGGGGAGTGCTTCGCACAACTGGTCCCGGTTCACCGCCAGGTTGATTGCCTGGCGGACCCGCTTGTCCTGCCACGGGCCTTCCTCTCGCCAGTTCCACTTGATTCCCCGGAGCACGGGATGCAGGCCGGGGAAATAGGTTATCTGACCGGGATGTCGGTCTACCATCGGATCAATGTTCTCGGGGAACATGCCGTGGCTGCTGCCCATCATAATGTAGTCCAGCCGCTGGGCTTCGAACGCTGCCAGCTTCGCCGCAACGTCCCGGATGATGAACAGGTCAATACCATCCAGGTAGGGCAGGTCTTCTTTGAAGTAGTCCTCGTGCCGGCGAAACTCGATCTTCTCACCCGGCTGGTGGCTCTCCATGTAATACGGACCGGTGCCAATGGGGGTATCCAGGGACTCCATCTCGTCGTAGTCGGCCTCGGTGTACATCGAGTACTGTTGCAGCCCCAGCCTGGCCAGCAGCAGACCGTCCGGCTCCTTCAGGTTGATGACAACCGTGGTTTCGTCCGGAGCTTCAATGCTCTCCACGGTGCTCTCTCCAGCAACACTGAGGAAGTCGTGAGGAGGCCTGTTTTCCGTCTCCATGGTCATAAGCTCTAGGGTGAACTTGGCGTCGGCCGAAGTCCACGGGTTGCCATTGTGGTTCACGACGTTGTCGTGAAGCTGGAAGGTGTACTGTGTGGATGCCTCGTTCACCTCCCAGGTATGGGCGATGTCCGGCCCCACCCTCACGAAATCCGGGTGTTGCAGGGACAGCAACTGGTTGAAGATCGGAGCATTCGACGTGGTCTCATCGATTGCGCTCCGAACGTCCAGCCTGAAGTGGAGCGGGCTCCGGCGGTGTACCTGGTTGAGTATCCCGCCCCGCTTGATGGTCCCCTCGGGCGCCGGCATCGCCGTCGGTTCGGCCTTGCTCTCCGCTACCGCGCCTATAGCGAATCCCTCAATCTTGGTGGCTGTTGGCACCATCACCTGCTCCGGGGCCTGTGGCTTCTCCGGGTCCGCGCCTTCCATCGCCGCCTGTGGCTTCTCCGGGTCCGCAGGCTGCATCTGCTCGGCAGTCTGCACCTCCGGCTCCACTGCGGCAGTTCCGCCGCAAGCCACACCCAGCGCCGTTATCATCAATAGGGCTGCGCCCAACGCTGCAAGTCTGAGAAAACTACGGGTCATAAAGTCTTCCCTCCATTAAGATGCGACGAATGGAAAAGTCCGGTACGGCTTAACGATAAGTCGCTTTTGCTTCACGCCTGTGGGTTGTCACAGCCCTGGCGCAAGTCTAGGATGATTATATGGATTGCCTATGTGGTGTCAATCCCCGGTTATTCGCGTGGCGCAGCCAGCTTCCTCGCCCCGGAATCGGGATCTCCGCCCACTGCTGTCTCTGCATGTGGTTAATTGACACTGGATTGCGCTTTTCGTATCATTCCTGCGTATCCGGCAGACATCCAGTCGGGGAACTCAACCGGTCGGCTCCAGAGCCGCCTCCCTGTTCGGTCACCGTACGCAGGCCAGCGCGAACCGTACGCAGGCCAGCGCGAAAGGTAGTTTACAAATCCAGCGTTCAGTGCCGCAGGCCGCAGGTACAGTTATCCAGATTGAGTCAGTAGAGTAGACGTGCGTCAGTACACAGTCCGCAGGTTGATCTTGGGCATCCCGACCATACTCGGGGCCGCCCTGCTCATATTCGTAATAATGCGCGTCGCCCCCGGCGACGTGGCAAGCCTGATCGCCATCGGCGGGGCTGAGGGCGAGGAAGAGGTCAGCCAGGAAAAGCTGGACAAGATACGTGAACGGCTCGGCCTCAACGCTCCCCTGCATATGCAGTTCCTTAACTGGATGTGGGACTTGAGCAAATTCGATCTGGGTGAATCCCTCTGGTCCCGCCAGCCGGTCAGCGACCTGCTCGTCCGGCGCTTCCCGTTAACCCTCCAGTTATCTGCGATGGCTCTGGTCCTGTCATGGATCATCGCTATCCCCATCGGCATCTTATCGGCGGTCAAGCAGGACTCGCCGATGGACTACATTCCCAGGTTCCTGAGCATCATTGGCCTCGCTACGCCCAATTTCTGGCTGGGCATCCTGATGCTTACCTACCTTGCCGCCTTCTTCGGATGGGTCCCGGCTTTAACTTATCAGGCCCCCTGGCGCGCCCCGGGAGAGAACCTTTCCCAGCTGATGCTGCCGGCCATCGTGCTTGGCACCGCCCTGGCCGCCATCCAGACAAGAATGACCCGTGCCACAATGCTCGAAGTCCTCCGGGAGGACTACATCCGTACGGCGCGGGCCAAGGGGCTGGGAGCGCAGGCGGTGCTCTGGCGTCACGCCTTGAAGAACGCCGCAATCCCCGTGCTCACCATCTCAGGCGGACAGCTCAGCGGGCTGATAAGCGGATCGCTGGTGACCGAGGTGGTGTTCAACCTGCCCGGCCTTGGCCTGGCAACGGTGGACGCGGTGCGGTTGCGGGACTATCCCGTGATCCAGAACCTGGTGCTCTTCATCACTATCGTGCACATCGTGGTCAATCTGGGTGTGGACCTGCTCTACGCCTTCCTTGATCCGCGAATACGATACTCAGACTACTAGCTGCATATCTGGAGCCGAATGAACACTGGACCAGGCACACCCGAGACACCGGCAGCAGAGCCTCTGCTTGTACTCCCCGAGGAGAACCAATGGGGCAGGCGCATACGTTGGACCCGCCGCTTTCTGGTCAACAAACCCCTGGGGGCAGTTGGCGCAGGCATAGTGCTGTTCATGTTCTTCCTGACCGCCTTCGGTTCTTTCCTTACCCCCTACAACCCTATAGACATGGACTTCTTCGCCAAGCTGGAATCACCCAGCACAACCCACCCTCTGGGTACGGACCTGTACGGGCGGGACGTTCTGAGCAACATCATCGGTGGGGCGAAAATCTCCATCTATGTGGGCTTCGCCTCGGTGATTATCGGCACCGGCTTGGGCGCGGTCTGGGGATTGACCAGCGGCTATAGCGGGGGCAGGTACGATCTGATAAGCCAGCGTTTCATAGACGTGCTCCAAAGCATCCCCACCTTGGCCCTCGCCCTGGTCATAGTCGCCTCCCTGGGTTCAAGCCTCAACAACATTGTCATCGCCATCAGCATCGGACTGATAGCCACGGCTGCTCGCGTCGTGCGCTCATCGGCCATCGTCATCAGGAACATGGACTACATCCTTGCAGCGGTGGCGATGGGGGCAAGCTGGCAGAGGATAGTATTCTCCCACGTAATGCCCAACAGCTTCGCGCCCTACCTCATAGTGGCCACCGCCGCCCTGGGAGGCGCAATCCTGCAGGAGGCGTCCCTGAGCTTCCTGGGAGTCGGAGTGCCCCCGCCGCACCCGTCATGGGGCAGAATGCTCTCCGGCATAGGCCGTGACTACTTCCTCATCGCGCCGTGGATGTCCTTGTCCCCGGGACTGGCAATCGTGTTCGTGGTACTGGCCTTCAACCTCTTCGGCGACGCGCTGCGCGACGTCCTGGACCCAAGACTGCGAGGCACCGGCCGCCGGTAGGTTTATCGCCCAGCCGTTCCTTTGTCTAATCGAGCCTCCGCACTACCTCGGGCATTGTTCTCAGTCGTGGTGGAATGTCAGAAGCCGTGGGCCAAGGAACTGCCATACTCCCAGAGAGAGTCGGTAGAACTTCAATGAAGGCATGGAAGATATCGTCACACGATCCGTAGAAGTGGTCCAGTGACTCGAAAGGGTAAGAGTCGGATACTTCCAGTCCGTATTGATTCGCTCCGGTCGCGCTCATCTCATAAGTAGATTTCTCTCTATCGAAAAGCTCCTGCATCTGGTGATGGTTGGTCAATCCGCAATTGTTGTAAGCTCGGTTGAACTCTTCCAAGTTCTTCAGGGTACGCCAGGCGAACCCTATTGTTGTACCCCTCGATGGAACCAAAGTCACTCCACCTGTTGCTTTGAATCGTGTAAAGATGGTATTTCAACGGCCTCAATGTCGAAGACACCAGACACTGGCCAACGAGGCGTTGTATCAAAAGTCCAAGACCTGGTCGAGATATGAGACAAATCTTTATTTTTGATATAACGTCGGTTAGCGGCTTGAAGGGACCAACTCGAAGTGCCTATTGACCGAGGTCTGAATTAACCTCTCACCACTCGCAGACTATCCGCCCTGGGTAAGCCTAACGGCCAAGACACCCACCAGGGAAATCAGGGCGACGATGATTCCACCGCCAATGCCCAGTGCGGCCAGCGTGAGCCGGTCTATCCGGGTATTGAGTTGGCTGTTGATCTGGTCTATCCGATCATTTACCTGGTCTATCCGGGTATTGACCTGGTCTATCAGGGCATTGAGGGCACGGATTTCCTCCCGCATATCCTGGAGCGTGGTGAGTACCTGCTCCATCTGTGCTTCCAGCCGCCCTAAACGGAAATCGTCGGTTGCAACTACCATTGCAAACCTTCCCCCATCAGGTCAAACCTATAGGCTGCTCGCCGCTGCCTCACCGCACAAACTGAGGCAGTATCTCCGTCCCCATGATCTCAAGCTGCTCCATGGTCTCGTCGGCGGGGCAGAGAGGGCGGACTACAAACTTCTGCGCCCCCGCGTCCACGTAGCGGGAGATGGCCTGGCAGATCTGCTCCGTTGACCCCAAAGCGCTGTACTCGGTGAAGTGAGCGCCGGGCCGGGCCCGGGTCACGTACTGCTCCGCCTTGGCCTCGGCCTCCTCCGAACTGGACGCCACATAGTAGCCAAGCAGCACCCCAACGTGGTCGTCCTCAATCTCCCGGCCGTACTCGGCGGCGGTGCTGAACATGATCTCCCGGCCCTCGCCAACTTCCTCCGGCGTCGCGCTGGACACCAGCCAGCCGTCGCCGACCCGCCCCACGCGCCGGGCGGCCGCCGCGCTGCGCCCGCCAATCCAGACGGGCGTCGAAGGCTCAAGAAACGGCTTGGGCGTGATGGAAACATTGTGGCAGCTATAGAACATCCCCTCGTGGGTAACGTTCTCCTCCTCCCACAGGCGGCGCATCAACCGGATCGCCTCATCGGTGCGGCGGCCCCGGTCCTCCTTGGAAACCCCGCACGCCTCATACTCCTCTGGCTCTTCCTGTCCCAGTCCCACTGCGGGGAAAAACCGGCCTTGGGAAAGGTAGTCCAGTGTTGCGATCTGCTTCGCCAGCACCACCGGGTTCCGCAGCGGCATCGCCAGAACGCTGGTCCCGAACTTCATCCGGTCCGAGTATGCAGCAACCATCGACAGCGCGATCATCGGCTCCAGGCTGAAACGGTCGCTGACGATCCGGTCACTGAGCCATATGGAATCGTATCCGTACCGGTCCCCAACCTCGACCAACTCACGGAGAAAACCAGGGTCTCCGCCCCCCTGTCCAAATGCGCCGGGTACATAGCCAATGGCGATGCTCATGGCTGCTCCTTCATTGTTGCTCCAAGAATGGCCCTATTCTAACCCAAAGGCCCAAAGACGCAAGGGAAACGGGCTGGTCTGCCTATCGCGTTCCTCTCGTTTCTAAAAAGTCATTGACACCTGTTGACAATCTGCGCAAAAATAGAAGCCTAACAGTGGGCTAGGCGGGTTTCCCGTAACATGGAAGCCGGACCTAGCCCACGCTTTTTGTCAGGAGATGCGCTGGTTGGTCGTAATGTCTCTTGCGCTTACGAAGGAGAGCTCAGGAGGCGTGGTCCCGCCATCCACGACACCCCTGTAGCCGTTGGCTATATGATGCACCACTTGCAACCCTTCAACGTAAATCGACGCGGCGTGGGTTATATGAGTCGGCGTTGGAATGCTCCTGTTACCGGCAATATACCGTCTTAAATTCAACGTTTCTTCCAAGGTTAACTCTACCCGGTCAATGACCAGATCATAATGGTTCGATTGTAGCCTATGCCGTTGGAAGTGGTGTTCCAGCAAGCGCCGAAGCATATAATTGCGAAACCTCTAGGGGTTCGGCAAACTCCCTCCTTCTGGTTTCAGATAACTTCCGTTGTACTTCAGCTTGTCAACGTAGACCACCGAAGCCCAGGTGTTTTCCCCACCTTCTGCCAAGGCCCGAATCGGGTCGATGAGCCTCGTATATACCTCCCGTTCAGGTGGGATTTTCAGTTCCCTACTCAGACCGGAATAATATCGGAAGGCGGCCATGTGTTGGTTCAGGCCACGGATTGAGTCGTCGCACAAATGCAATGCAGCGGCTACGTAGAAGGACGTGCTGAGCAATCGCCCCGAGTCCGGATCAACCGTGTAGGCTGGATCGCCGGACTCATCAACAAATATGTAGCCATGCCGTGGCACTGGGCTATGCTAAAAACCTCTACCCCACCCTCTCCAGCGGCTCCATCCCCGCCTCGGCGCGGGCGTCGTTGATATGCTCCAGGATGCGAGTGCCCAGCGGGGCCATCTCGTACCCTATGTCCGCCAGCATCCGGCTGTTGTCCACCATGTAGACGTGCGGCACAGCCTGGTCTCCCGTGGTTATCTGCGCATCGGGGATGAAGTTCCGCACCTGGTCCGCCATATCCTTGATCGTCGCCAGGTGCCCGCCGCTGATGTAAATCCGGTGGTTCAGACTGTCGCTCAGCGCGGCCCGCACGAATATCTCCGCAGCGTCCTCCGCATGGATCATCGGCGAAGGTTCGTCCTGGTGGAACGGCATACTCACCGACTGCCCGATGGCCGGCAGCGACACCATCAGCCCGCCGATCATGCCCGTCATGCCCGTAACCCGCCCATGCCCGAACACCGTGCAGATGCGTATCCCCACGCAGTCCAGGCCGTACCGTTCGTTGTACTTTGCCGCCGCAAAGTCGTTGGCCGCCTTGGTCATCCCGTAAACGTTCACCGGCGCGGACAGGTCATCCTCGTTGATGGGACGGTCCCCAAACGTGTCCTGCACCCCGTAGACTGCAATGGAGCTCGCATACACCACCCGTTGCACCCCGGTCCAGCGCGCCGCCTCGAAAACGTTGTTCGCTCCCTGGATATTCACCAGCATCCCGAAGTGGGGCCGCTCCTCCGTATCCGGGGGCAGCAGCGCCGCCATGTGGATGATCCGGTCCACCCCATGCACATTGATCGCCTCCAGCAGGTGCGGGACCTGGGTAATATCCCCCCGGTACACCTGTATCCGGTCCAGGTAGGGAGCAAGGTTCGGGCCGGGGCGGCCCAGGTCGAAGCAGACCACCTCCTCACCGCGCTCCACCAACTTGCGCACTATGCGGTTGCCAATGAATCCCGCGCCGCCGGTGACCATAGTAGTCATGGGGAAATCTCCCTGGTGCTGAATAAGAAGCCAGGGCCGGAAACTCGATCAAGCCCCGGCCCGAGGATTGGCCCATGATACAAACGCAACCAGACCCATGCAATCCCCGCCAGCGATCGGAGGCCGGCCCTGCTCCAACCCCCGACCACTGCCCCTTACCGTGCATTAACCCACACCCCCATTGTTGACTTTCCTTCTCCCCAACTGATAGTCTCACTTGAACTAGCCCACTGGGGACGGATCCTGTCCGCCGCGTAAGTTCCACTTCCCCGGCCGGCACGGCGGTATGGGGCGACGCTCTCGGGAAGGAAGGAGAAACCGATGGCTAAGCGCCTTTTTAAGGAACTGGAAAGGGCCTACGGATTCGACGAAGTGGCAATAGTTCCCGGCCAGGTCACCATCAACCCCGACATGACCTCCACCAAGATGACCCTCGGCCACCACAGCTTCGACATCCCCGTCCTTGCCTCCGCCATGGACGGTGCGGTGTCCCCCAGCTTCGCCACCCTGATGCACCAGATGGGCGGCCTTGGAGTCCTCAACGCCGAGGGCCTCTACACCCGCTACGAAGACCCCTACTCAGTCCTGGAAGAGATCATCTCCATGCCCCAGGCCGAGGCCACGGGCTACCTCCAGCAGGTGTACTCCGAGCCGATTCAGGAGCACCTCGTCGGCGAGCGCGTCCAGGAGATTCGCAAGTCCGGCTCCACCTGCGCCGTCTCCTTCACTCCCCAGAACACCAAGCGCATGTCCCCCGTTGCCGTCGAGGCCGGGGCCGACATCGTCGTCGTTCAGTCCACCGTCACCACCGCGCGCCACATGTCCCGCAGCTACCGCGGCCTCATCTTCTCCGAGCTCATTGACACGCTGAAGGTCCCCGTCGTCGTCGGCAACTGCGTCACCTACGAGGTGGCCCAGGAACTCATGGAGACCGGCATCGACGGCATCCTCGTCGGCGTCGGACCCGGTGCCGCCTGCACCACCCGCGAGGTCGTCGGCGTCGGCGTCCCCCAGGTCACCGCAACCCTCGAATGTGCCGCCGCCCGCGAGGACTACTTCCGCCGCACCGGGCGCTACGTCAGCGTCATCACCGACGGCGGACTCCGCACCGGCGGCGACATCTGCAAGGCCATCGTCAGCGGGGCCGACGGCGTCATGCTCGGCACCCCCTTCGCTCAGGCCGCCGAGGCCCCCGGGCGCGGCTTCAACTGGGGCATGGCCAACCCCCACCCCGAGCTTCCCCGTGGCACCCGCATCGGAGTCGGCACCAAGGGAACCCTCAGCCAGATCCTCTACGGCCCGACCTCCGTCACCGACGGCACCCAGAACTTCGTCGGCGCTCTCAAGGTGGCAATGGGGATGTGCGGCGCGTACACCATCCGCGACCTCCACAAGGCCGACATGATCATCGCCCCCGCCATCAAGACCGAGGGCAAATACTTCCAGTTCGCCGGCGCCTGACAGCCATATCGAAACCGCGCCAACCCAATTGTCTCCCCCTCATTGCAGAATGGGACGAGAATATCATCTCCCCCTTTCGCAAAAGGGGGACTGAGGGGGATTTCTCTCCACAGCCACCACCAATCCCACACCCAAAACGCCATTCCCGCGAAGCGTGTCCCCGCCAAGACGGGGAGCGGGAATCCACTGGCGCCGATACAAGGAGGAAACCATGCCAGACACTATCCAGATTCTCGACCCCTCCGCCGAGGACATCCCCGAGGAGAAGGGTCTGAATGCCAACCTCCCCAGCCTGCGCGGCAAGACCATCGGCCTCCTCGAAAACCGCAAGTACCACGCCGACTCCTTCCTCCATGAGCTGAAGGAAGTCCTCGTCAACGACTATGGCGCGGACAAAGTCATCTACGCCACCAAGTTCAGCTACAGCGCCCCCTGCGCCACCGAGACCCTCGAATCCCTGGCCCAGGAGTGCGACGTGGTTATCCACGGCGTCGCGGATTGAGGGTCCTGCACGACGTGGGGTCTCCACGACACAGTTATCACCGAGACTAAGGGAACGCCCTCCCTCAGCGTAATCACCAGCTCCTTCACCCGCGCCGCCCACGCCCGCACCACAACCCTCGGAATGCCCGGCGCGCGCATAGTCGTAATCCCCAGCCCCCTCGCCACCCGCTCGGTCGCGGACGTCCAGCAGATGGCCCACGACTTCGCCCCCGAAATAGTGAGCCTCCTCACCGGCCAGCCATAATACCTGGGCGGAAGCCGCGCTAGTCCATCATCCATCTCCCC
Organism: uncultured Dehalococcoidia bacterium; assembly: GCA_951812625.1. GTDB lineage: Bacteria > Chloroflexota > Dehalococcoidia > Lucifugimonadales > UBA3495 > CATOSP01. The sequence continues at coordinate 197,051 of CATOSP010000001.1, forward strand.
CTTTTGCGAAAGGGGGACTAAGGGGGATTTCTCTCCTAACCGGCAGAGAGTCCACCCGCCGTAAATCGTCATTCCCGCGAAACGCCTGCCCTCGACCTGATCGGAGGCGGGAATCCATTCCCCTATGGGCACAAGGAGCGCAAACCACCCAATGCAGCAAGCCCAGACCTACCAGGAACGCAGCCGGGAATACCTCAGCAAAGCCTTCCAGGAACTGGAGGCCGGAGACCTCACCCAGGCCTCAGAAAAGGGGTGGGGCGCAGCCGCCCAGATGGTCAAGGCCGTTGCCCAGCACAGGGGAATGGAGCACCACTCCCACCGTTCCATCCTCTTGGTCGCGCAGCACATCGAGCAAAACATCGGCGGTGACGCCGCAACCCAGTTCGCATTCGCCGAACAACTGCACCGGAACTTTTACGAAGATACGCTAGACCGCGCTGGCGTGACCATGCGGCTGCAGCAGGTCTTAAGTTTCGTCGACTCTCTGGACAGACTGCTGCCAGACGTGGACCAATAGACGCTACCAACAAGGAGCATTGACAGACCAATGCAGCAAGCCCGGACCTACCGCGAACGCAGCCGCGAATACCTCAGCAAAGCTTTCCAGGAACTGGAGGCCGGAGACCTCACCCAGGCCTCAGAAAAGGGCTGGGGCGCAGCCGCCCAGATGGTCAAGGCCGTCGCCGACGAAAGGGGCCTTGACCACCGGTCTCATCGGGCTATCCTCATCGCAGCGCAGCAGTTGTCACGGGAAACCGGCGGCCACGATATGGACATGCAACTCTCTATAGCGCGTGACCTCCACACCAACTTTTATGAGGACATACTGGACCGCGAAGAAGTTCAATGGAGGCTCCAGCGCGTGGAGCAGTTCGTGAACAGGGTCGAGGGCCTGTTACACTAGGACTGCCCCGGCTCATGTAGAAACACCCCCACAAAGGCCAGACCATCATGCCCAACACCCTCTACTACGGCGACAACCTCCAGGTCCTCCGCGACCACGTCCCCTCCGCGTCCGTCGACCTCGTCTACCTCGACCCGCCCTTCAACTCCAACGCCTCCTACAACGTCCTCTTCCGAGAGCGCACCGGCGAGGAATCCCCAGCCCAGATCAAGGCCTTCACCGACACCTGGGAATGGACCCAGGAGACCGAGTACACCTTCGAGGTTGACATCATCCAGAACCCCGCCGTCCCCTCCGCGGTCAAGGAAATGATCACCGCCTTCCGCCAGTTCATCGGACGCAACGCCATGATGGCCTACCTCGTGATGATGGCTCCCCGTCTCGTCGAGCTCCACCGCGTCCTCAAACCCACCGGCAGCCTCTACCTCCACTGCGACCCCACAGCAAGCCACTACTTGAAGACTCTATTGGATACTGTGTTCGGGGCACGAAATTTTCGGAACGAGATTGTCTGGCCCAGAACGAACGCACATCACGATGCCAAGCGCTATGGCCGCATACATGATGTGATCTTTTACTACTCCAAGTCGCGCACAACCGTTTGGAATACCATCTACACCCCATATACCTCCGAGCAGATTGACGAGCATTACTCCCATGTTGAGGAAGACACTGGAAGGCACTTTAGATTAAGCGATGTGAGTGCTCAAAAGCCGGGTGGTGATGTTGAGTACGAGTGGAATGGAGTGTATCCGCCGAGGGGTAGGTATTGGGCTTACTCCAGAGCAAACATGGAAGTGTTTGAGCAGGAGGGGCGTCTATACTACACGAGGAACGGACGCCCATTTCTCAAGCGATACTTGGACGAGATGCTGGGCAATCCAGTCCAAGACGTCTGGCAAGATGTTCCTTTCATACACGGGTCGTCCGTGGAACTTCTTGGGTATAAGACCCAAAAGCCCGAGGCCCTGCTGGAGCGCATCATCTCCGCATCCTCAAACGAAGGCGACGTAGTCCTCGACCCCTTCTGCGGCTGCGGCACGGCGGTGGCGGCGGCGCAGAAGCTGGGACGCAACTGGCTCGGCATCGACATTACCCACCTCGCCGTCGCCCTGATGAAGAACCGCCTCAAGACCGCCTTCGACCTAGACCCCGTCCAGGACTACGACGTGGTCGGCGAACCCCAGGACGAGGGCAGCGCCCGCGCCCTCTGGCAGCAGGACCCCTACCAGTTCCAGTTCTGGGCCGTCTCCCTGCTCGAAGCCCAGCCCCAGTCCGAGCAGCGCCGCGGCGCAGACCGGGGCATCGACGGCCTCCTCTACTTCATCGACGGCCCCAAGCGCACAACCCGGAAGATCGTCGTCCAGGTCAAGGGCGGCCGCGTCGAAGTGTCCCAGGTCCGCGACCTCATCGGCGTCGTGGAGCGCGAAAAAGCCGCAATGGGCCTCTTCATCTCCCTCGACCCTCCAACCGCACCCATGCGCACCGAAGCTAACGGCGGCGGTTTCTTCCACTCCGACCTCTGGCAGCGCGACTACCCCAAAATCCAGCTGCGCACCATCGGCGAAATGCTCTCCGGCAACAACTTCGACCTCCCCCCGCGCCCCGCCGCCTACCAGCCCGCCCAGCGGGTCCGCCAGTCCCAGGGCCAACAGGCCACCCTCCCCGAAACCGCCTGACCCCCCCGTCGTCAAACCTTCTCTATGCTCTTTGCCTGCTCGGCCAGCAGTTTGAGAAACGGGGCTAGATGCTCCGAAGCATGGGTAAGCTCAAATCCCACCACGTCAAACCCGTCCTCCTCGCTGCCAAAGTCGATTACCAGGGGCGGACTGACCCGGCCCGAAGTTGCAATGCTCCGCCCCGGGATGAGCATCCTCAGGATGTCGGACTCCTCATCGTAGCTGACCTCCAAGTTCACAACTCACCTCGCAGATACCTTCTCGTTGCCCGTTCGTCAAAGAAAGCGGTCGGTATGGTCTGATCGTCCCTCTTGGAAATTGCAACCGCCAACAGCGTCACATTGTCCCCTATGAAACCATAGTAATTTGTCGAGTCGTTGTATTCATCATCCTCAATCGCCGCCGGAGAATCTATCACCTGAACGATCCACTCAATTGGGATACTACGTTGTCTCATCCTCAAAAGAACGTGCGTGGAGAGCCTTCGTTCCCTACCTCCGGCAAAGATAGTTCTTATAAGTTGCATTTAGGCGCACACGTTGGCTGTTCAGTTTCCTTGCGGCTCCTTGGAGTAAGGTACCCACATTCCTTACACACTTATCCTACGGAACAGCCGCCAGCCCTTGGATTTAGACCATAGTACAGATTGAATCCATCTACATAAGCTGCCACTCGTTGAATCGAAGTTGCCATCAGCCAGTCCACTTGCTAGATGTGCCAATAAATGATTGACACGTAGTATAGCGTGTTATGATATGGAGACACTCCCCCAGCGAGAGTATCGCTGGCCCGGCGTCCCCTCTCAAGGGGGCGTCTCTTTTTGTCTACGCCGCAGGTGCCATCACGAAAGTTCCTCCGTCGGCGCAAGCAAGAATCCATAAACCCCCGGAATACAACATTCACGCCACCACCCAATTTACTGACACCCAGCCCCTTCCCAACCCCCGGCGCCCTGCCCTATCATATATTCACGGGAAACGGGCGGGGTGATGCTGGGCGCGGCTGGGGAGCGTGCCCAACACCAGCAACCCGTCTAACGCGAGGGAATGGGCAAAAGCTCGCCCCCGGTTGGGGTCGGGGGTGACCGGACAATGGAATTTTGCCCGGTCAGCGGTCCGCCGGTGCTGTGAGCAAATGTGAGGCTTTAGACGGGGGGCCCACAGGCCAAATGTCCGGATATGTCCGGATATGTCCGCAAAAATGGAATTTTCCCCGGTAGTCCGTTGCTGGGACTGCCCCCACGTTGAACGCCCCATGAGTCTTGTCTATAATTAGCTCAACATTCCGCCAGCGCGCTGGCATAGAGGGGTGCGTCCCGTGGCCAACCAGACCGGCAAACGTTATAGCTGCTCCAAGTGCGGGGCCGAGTTCATCGTCACCAAGGGCGGTGAGGGAACCATCAACTGTTGCAGCGAACCCATGCAGCAAAAGTAAACAGCCGCCAGGCTCCGGCCCTCATACCGTGTATCCAGGGCCCCCGTATCCGGTAACCCCGTAACCAAAGACCCCGTATCCAAGGAGGACCCTCACATGGCAAACGAGTTGGGCAAACGCTACGTCTGCGGCACCTGCGGCAGCAGCGTCTTATGTACCAAGAGCGGTGAAGGAGAGATCAACTGCTGCGACGCCGAGATGGAGTTGCAGCAGCCTCGCAAGCTACCCTCCTCCGACTAGCCCATGTTCACATTCAGGGCATGGCCCCGTGCGCGAACGACAGCAGGTGAACTGACCACAGGCTTGGTCCGGTTCCTCCGGAATCACTCGCGGTTCGTCTTCGTCGCCGTGGCGGCCATCGTATCCCTGGGCGTCGTCTTCGCCTGGCCTTCCGCCGCCCACGCCGCCGGGGTGGACCCCGAGACCCAGTTCGTCCTCAACACCTTCGCCTTCCTTATATGGGGCGCACTCGTGATGTGGATGTGCGCCGGGTTCACCATGCTCGAGGCCGGTTCGGTGCGCACCAAGAACGCATCGATGATCTGCCTCAAGAACATCGGACTCTACTCCATCGCCGGGATCGCCTTCTTCTTCATCGGCTACAACCTCATGTACGTCGATGTCTTCCACGTCATCGGCGGCTTCAAGCTACTCTACGGCCCCTCCGCCGACGAGGTGGCCCTCATCCAGGGTCAGGAGGACGCCCTCCCCGCCGTGGTTGAGAGCGGCAAGGCTGTCATGTCCGACTGGTTCTTCCAGATGGTATTCGTCGCCACCACCGCCTCCATCGTCTCCGGCACCCTTGCCGAGCGCGTCAACATGTGGTCATTCTTCATCTTCACCCTGCTGCTGACCGCCTTCACCTATCCCGTCGTCGGCGCATGGACCTGGGGTGGCGGATGGCTGGCCTCAATGGGGTTCACCGACTTCGCTGGCTCCACCATCGTGCACAGCACCGGTGGCTGGGCCGCCCTCGCCGGTGCCATGGTGGTCGGCCCCCGGCTGGGCAAGTTCCGCCGCGACGGCAGCGCCCGTATAACCCCGCCGTCCAATGTGGTTCTGGTAACGCTGGGCGTCTTCATCCTGTGGTTCGGCTGGTTCGGCTTCAACGGCGGCTCCCAGTTGGCCCTTGGCAGCGCCCTCGACGCCGTGTGGATGAGCATCGTGCTGGTAAACACCAACCTGGCCGCCGCCGCCGGTGTGCTCGCCGCCCTAGCCCTCTCCCGGCCCCTCTTCGGTCGCATCGACCTCTTCACCTGCCTAAACGGGGGTCTGGCCGGACTCGTCGCCATCACCGCCGGGCCAAACTTCGTTGACCATTACTGGGCGCTCATCATCGGCGCAATCGGCGGCGTCATCTGTGCCGGCGGCCTCAAGCTGCTGGAGATAGTCAAAGTCGACGACGTGGTTGGCGCGATCCCGGTCCACCTCTTCGCCGGAATCTGGGGGACCCTGGCCGTCTGCATCACCACCGGCGCGGACATCCTCGTCCAGCTTGCCGGGATAGGCTCCGTCGGGGTATTCGTCTTCGGAGTCTCCTGGGTCGCATGGCGCCTGCTCGGATGGACCCTGGGCGCACGCGTCTCCGAGCAGGTGGAGCAGTTGGGACAGGACGCCGCCGAGCTGGGTATCGAGGCCTACCCCGAATTCGTCCTCATGCCCGACTTCCCCGAAGACGACTAGCCGGTATCGTAAGACCGGTACAACCCCATGACAGCATCAGACAAGAAGGCCCCGGAACGCTCCGGGGCCTTCTTAACACTACAGCTTAGTCCGTCACATCCTACTGGAAGTAGGGTATCACGTGGCGGCCCATCAGCTTGATCGAGTCCATGATCCGGGTATGCTCCAGGTTCCCCGGCTGGACGAAGCATAGCACCTGGTCCACCCCCGTCTCCTGGTACTTCTTCATCACCTCTATGATGGTGTCCGGGTCGCCCATGGCGAACGCCCCCGACGCCAGGTGGTCCTCGGCGGTCTTGTCCGCCCGCTCCGTCTGCACCGCGTCCACCGCGAACCGGTAGGAATCGGGCACCTTCCGCCCCGTCCACGGCGCGTACAGGTTCTCGGCTTGCTGCACGAACCAGGCCCCCTCCTGCCCCCCGATGCGCCGCGCCTCCTCGTCGTCCTCGCCGCAATGCACGATGCACAGGGCGGCCACCTGGTTGTTGACGAAAGACCCCACCGGCTCGGCGTTCTTCACCGCCTCCTTGTAGGCCGCGACCCGCTCCTCCATCTGGGCATAGCCCCCCAGGTTGAAGCACAGCACCCCCAGCCCCAACTCCCCCGCCTGCCGGAAGGAGTCCGGCTGGCTGCAGGCCACCCACAGGGGCGGGTGCGGGTTCTGCACCGGCTTGGGGATAACCGACCGCTCCGGAATGTTGAAGAACTCCCCCTGGTGCGAGAACGGGTCCTCGGTCCACATCTTGGGTATCATGCCGATGGCTTCCCGCCACTGGGCCCTGGTCTGCTCCGGGTCAACCTCGAACCCGTCCATCTCGATCAGCGTCGTTGACCGGCCCGTGCCCAGGTCCATGCGTCCGTCACTCAGGATGTCCAGCACCGCCGCGCGCTCCGCCACCCTGACGGGATGGTTGTACTGCCCCGGCAGCAGCGCCACCGCGTGCCCGATCCGGATGCGCTTGGTCCGCTGGGATATGGCCCCGTACAGCACCTCAGGCGCGGAGCAGTGCGAGAACTCCCGCAGGAAGTGGTGCTCCACCGTCCAGAAGTAATCGAACCCGACCTCATCCGCCAGGTCCACCTGGGCCAGCACCTGCTTGTACCGCTCTGCCTCAACGCCGGGATAGTGTGGTTCCGGTATCTGAATCTCGTACATCAATCCGAATTTCATAGCCCCTAACCCTCAAAGCGTGACTTCGCGGCCATTCTAGCACACCTGCCTCAACGGCCTTGCATGTTAGAATAGCGACTGCCTTTCATCACCCAGTTTGCTTGGTATAGACGGGCTAATCTGCCAACGGAGCGGGCACAGATGCCGGAACAGATAACAGTCTCTGTCGATCCCGATTTGGCCGACATGTACCGTTCCGCTTCGGACGATGACCGTCGCAAGCTCGATTTGATTATCAACCTGCGCCTGCGCGATGCAATAGAGTCCAGGAGATCGCTCCGGGACATCATGCTGGAGATCAGCCGCAACGCGCAAAAGCGCGGCGTCACTCCGGAGATATTGCAGTCCATTCTGGACGAAGAATGACCCGCATCGTCTTTGATGCGAAAGTCATCATTAGAGGGCATGTTGAAGGCTTCAAGTCATACTAACCTCCACGGGTCGGATACAGACTAAACCCGGCTGTGGTGTAATTCCCACTGCAATCCCAAGACACCAACCCACACCACTGACACTTGCCCCTTTCAAACCCGGACCCGCTACCCTATCATATCCTCACGGGACTCGACCGGAGTGATGGGAACTTCGGGGGAATGTACCTGTCACGCGCAAACCGGCCAACACGAGGAAACTAATGAAAACGTCCGTACATGACAGGAAACACTTCGCTTTCCCCGACAGCGGGCGCCGGATCCCCGGAAGCAAATGAGAGGCTGCAAACGTGAAATCAACGGGCCAAATGTCCGCAAATGTCCGGATATGACCGGAAAATTGGAATTTTCCCCCGGCAGTCCGTCAACCCGGGACCACCATCCCATCACTTGAGAGGCCAACGCGAAGGCACTATACTGGCCCAGCTATGCAGAATCGCACCGAATCGACAACCCTCAACGCCCGCCGCATCGACATCGAAAACTCATTCGACGCCATCCAGGACTACTACGCCGCCCAGGGCTGGACCGACGGCCTCCCCGTGGTTCCCGCCACCGAGCCGCTGGTGCGCCGGATGCTGGAGGCGTGCCCGGAGGCCCTGAGCGGCCCGCCCGGCCACTCCCTCGGCATCATGCACCCGCGCAACGCCCGGGTCACCCTGGAAAAGATCGCCATCAACGCCGTCATGGCCGGTTGCCGCCCTGAGTACTTCCCCGTGGTGCTGGCCGCGGTCAAAGCCGTGATGAAGGAAGAATTCAACGTCGCTGGGGTATCCTCTACCACCGGGGGCGCAGCCCCGGTCATCATAGTCAATGGCCCCGTCGCGTCCCGCCTCGACATCAACGGCGACGCTGGCTGCTTCGGCCCCGGGTACCGCGCCAACGCCTCCATCGGCAGGGCGCTGCGCCTGCTCATCCGCAACGTGGGCGGACTCGTCCCCGGCGAGATGGACAAGGCAACCCTCGCCCTCCCCGGTCGCTACACCTTCTGCTTCTCAGAAAACGAGGCCCGCAGCCCCTGGGAACCCCGCCACGTCGAATTGGGCCGCGACGCCGGTACCAGCATGGTCACCGTCGCCGGCATCCGCGGCGTCTACCCCGTCATGGAGACCACCGTCTCCACCGGCCTGGAAGTCCTGGCCACCATCGTCGGCACCATGCGCGGCTCCGCCGTCTCCAACTACTACCAGATCGGTACCGGTGCTCAGATTGTCCTGGTCCTCTGCCCAGAACACGCCGACGACATCGCGGGCTCTGGCCTGTCCAAGGAAGACGTGCGCCAGTACGTCTACCACAACGCCCGGATGCCCATCGCCCAGCTGAAGGGTGTCGCCCACTACGGAAACCGCAACTGGCCCGCCTGGGTCGACGAGGACAACCCCAACACCATGGTCCCGCTGGTCCGCGACCCCAAGGACATCGCCATTGTTGTAGCCGGCGGCGACGGCCGCCACTCCGCATGGTTGGCGGGCTGGGGCGTAACCCGCATGACCACCCAGGACATAGACCTCCCCGAATAGTCCACCCCACCGCACCCCACCCATCATTCCCGCGAAAAGCCTGCCCCTGGCTCGATCGGGGCAGGAATCCACAGCATGGCCCCTGTTATTTCTCTAACATTAGGTCAACCCGGAATAATTCCCGTTTCCGAACATCACAAGGACATTTGCAAACAGGACTGCAAACTTATTGACGCGGATTGACCACGAGATGTACCATATTCGTAACCAATAGAAGGAGAGGATACTATGGCACAGGCAGCTTTTGTTCCCGGCGCGGAAGACATTGTCATCCCGGTGGTTTGTCGCCATCACTGGGTTATCCAGCCCGCCAACGGCCCCGAAAGCCAGGGTGAGTGTCAGGTCTGCGGCGAGGTCAAGTCCTTCAAAAACCACGTCGAAAACGGCTCTTGGGGCGACATTCGTCTCAATCCCCCCACCGCCATCGACCAGATCCGGGACCAGCGAAGGTCAATTATGATGGACGAGCAAGAGGACTTCGAGGAAGGGGACTAGCAAGGCTCACGGATTCGCCTTCGCCTCCTCTCCTCCCCCGAAATCCCAGCGTCAATCACGCCCCCGTGCAGGGCCAGCCAGGAAACAATCTGGCCTCGCACGGGGGCTTTCTTATCCCCGGAGCATCCCCGCACTACCCATGCGCTGCTCCTCCGCGGGCCGATTTGTGGTAGCAAATCCCGACCGGATTACCAGATATTGTAGTTTATGTCTACTCCAGCCTTGACAGCTACCTATCGGGGTAGGGCTATAATGTCCCTTCCCGGAGGTTTAGATGTCGAGTCGTCCCATTGCCAGCCCGTTCACCCACCTGCACGTCCACACCGAGTACAGCATGTTGGACGGGATCAGCCGCATCCCGGAGTTGGTGACCCAGACCGCTAACCTCGGCATGTCGGCCTTGGCAATGACCGACCACGGCACTCTCTACGGAGCGGTTGACTTCTATTCCGCCTGCATCGAGGCTGGGATCAAGCCCATCATCGGCTGCGAAGTCTACATGGCCAGGGGCAGCCGCCTCGAACGCAGCGGCTCCGAGCGCAGCCCCCACCACCTGGTGCTGCTGGCCAGGGACAACACCGGCTACCGCAACCTGATGCAGCTCGTTACCCTCGCCCACACTGAGGGTTTCTACTACAAACCTCGCATCGACCGGGAGATTCTGGAACAGTACCGCGGCGGCCTCATAGCCCTGTCCGGTTGCCCCTCCGCCGAAGTCCCGGAGCTGATAGCCGACGGCAACTTCGACGAGGCAAAGCGGGTCGCCAATTGGTACCGGGACCTCTTCGGCGACGGCTACTTCCTGGAACTGCAGCGCCACGAGCACGTCCCCCAGCTATCAGAGATCAACGATGGCTTGGTCCGCATGTCCCGCGAGATGGACCTGCCTCTCGTGGTTACCAACGACGCCCACTACGTCCACCAGGCCGACTCCCCGTTGCAGGACGTTTACATCTGCATCCAGACCAACACCAACATCCACGACGAGAAACGTCTGCGCATGGAGGACACGTCCTACTACATCAAGAGCGCGGACGAGATGGCCCTCCTGTTTCCTGAGTTCCCCGAGGCGCTGGCCAACACCGGGCGCATCGCCGAGATGTGCAACGTGGAGTTGAGCTTCGGCCAGACCCACCTCCCCCGGTTCCGGACCCCCAACAACATGGACGCGGAAGAGTACCTGACCCAGTTGTGCTGGGAAGGGTTCAAGCGCCGCTACCCCAACCCGGCTCCCGAGGCCGTACAGCGGTTGGAGTACGAGTTGGAGGTCATCAAGTACACCCAGTTCGCCAACTACTTCCTGGTGGTCTGGGACATCATCGACTTCGTTCGCAAGCAGGGCATCATGTACGGAGTCCGGGGCAGCGCCGCCGCCAGCGTGGCCCTCTACTGCCTCGGCATAACCAACGTTGACCCCCTGGAGTACCGCTTGGTATTCGAGCGGTTCCTCAACCTGGAACGCAAGGAGATGCCGGACATCGACCTCGACTTCCAGGATGACCGCCGGGACGAGGTATTGCACTACGTCATCGATAAGTACGGCAGCGACCACGTTGCCCAGATAATCACCTTCGGCACCCTCGGCGCAAAGGCCGCTCTGCGTGACGTGGGCCGCGCAATGGGCATGGCCTACGGCGACGTGGACCGGATCGCACGCATGGTCCCCTTCAAGGCCCGCAACCTCGAGGACGCACTGCGGGTCAACCCCGAGTTCGAGACCGCCTATCAGGACGAGAACGCGACAAAGGAACTGGTCGACAAGGCTCAGGGACTGGAGGGCATAGTCCACCACGTCAGCACCCATGCCGCGGGTGTCCTTATCGCCGACGAGCCGCTGACCGAGACTGTCCCTCTGCAACGCCCCACCCGAGGCGACGAGTCCAGCCCGGTCCTGATGACCCAGTACTCCATGGATCCTGTGGCCCATCTGGGCCTGCTCAAGATGGACTTCCTCGGTCTGACCAACCTGACCATCCTGGACCGGGCGGTCAAAATCCTGGAGCAGAACCAGGGCATCCGGATCGACTTGGACCGGCTTCCCCTCAATGACCGGGACACCTTCGACCTCCTCTCCTCTGGGCACACCACTGACCTGTTCCAGTTGGAAAGTGCCGGGATGCGCCGGTACATCAAGGAGTTGAAGCCTTCCAGCCTCAGCGACATCTCCGCCATGATCGCCCTGTACCGCCCCGGCCCGATGGAAAACATCGACGCGTTCATCGACGCCAAGCATGGTCGGGCGCCCATCACCTACCCCCATCCCAGCTTCAAGGAGCTTCTCGACGAGACCTACGGCATCATCGTCTACCAGGACCAGGTTCTCCTGATCCTCCAGCAGTTCGCCGGGTATTCCCTCGGCGCAGCCGACATCGTCCGCAAGGCTATGGGCAAGAAGATTGCCGAACTGATGGCCCAGGAGCGGGATAATTTCGTCGCCGGCGCACAGTCCAAGGGATATGGCGAGGACATAGCGGTAGATATCTTCAACCTCATAGAGCCCTTCGCCGGGTACGCCTTCAACAAGGCCCATAGCGTCAGCTACGCCCTGATTTCCTACTGGACGGCCTATTTCAAGGCCCACTATCCCCTGGAATACATGTGCGCCGTCCTCAACTCCCGGCTGGACAACCCGGACAAGATCGTTTCTTCCATCAACGAGTGTTTCCGCCTCGGCATATCCGTGCACCTGCCCGACGTAAACAGCTCCGAGGAGCTCTTCACAATAGATCACAGCGTCGGTGCAGACCCCGGCCTGAGAATCGGGCTGGCTGCCATCAAGACCGTGGGCGAGGGAGCAGTCCGTCCGCTGGTCGAGGAACGGAAGGAGAACGGGCCATACAAGTCCATCGACGACTTCTGCCGCCGCGCCGACTCCCGGGGCCTCAACCGCCGCACGATGGAAGCCCTGGCCAAGGCAGGCGCTTTCGACACCCTCGCCCCCCGGGGCGCAGTGGTCGATGCTGTTGACCAGATTGTGGCCACCTCCCAGTTGGAAGCCCGCCGCCGCGACTCCGGCCAGACCAGCTTCTTCGACGGCGCAGCCGAAGGTGAAGGTTCCGACGCCCTCCCTGGCTTCACCCTCTCCGACCGGGACGTTGAGGACGGCACCAAGGCGGGATGGGAAAAGGAACTGCTCGGAGTATCCCTCTCCCACAACCCGCTGCTCCAGATCGCAGGTCTGGACGCCGACGATGCGGTCAACGCCCTGGAACAACTGGACGACGAGATGGAGGGCGAGACCAAGACCGTCCTCGGCCAGATTTCCGGTGTCAGCGAGCGTTACACCCGTGAGCAGAAGAAGTTCCTCATCGTCAACCTGGAACTCCTCGGCGGCCTCATGGAACTGGTTGTCTGGCCCAACATACTGGAGCAGACCGAGGGTCTGTGGACCGCGGGGAAAGTCGTCAAGGCCACGGGCAAGCTCCGCAACCGCAGCGACCAGTGGTCCCTCGCCTGCAACACCGTCCAGGAATATTCGACTCCCGCAGCAGTTCCGTCCCACGCCAACGGCGTCCATGAGACGCACCGCAACGGCCACACCGCGCCTCAGGACGACGCTCCACCCGTCGATGAGCAACATCCGGCAGTTGGACCGTCCCCCGCCCATACCAACGGCAACGGCACGGCAAACGGTGCTGCTCATGCCAATGGTAACGGGAAGAACGGCAACGGTAATGGGAACGGCCACCGGGAATCATCCAACGGCAACGGCAGCTACCACCGCACTGTTTCCCTGGGCGTGGTCGAGTCAGACAACGCCTCGGAGGATGCCCACCTCCTCCGCGAGGTAATAGGCGTGCTGCTGGAATACCCTGGGCAGGACCGGGTCAACCTGGAGATTCACACCGGCGGAACCCTCGTGGTGCTGGAGATGCCCATCGTCAACACGGGCTACTGCGAAGAACTCGGCGAGCGTCTGACCATCCTCCTCGGCGCAGGCTCAGTCCGCTTCCAAGACGCCAACGGCTCCATCCCCGCCGATACTCAGGGTTAGGACTCACCGCCCTTCGGACGAATGGATTTCTGTCCCCGCCGATTATGACCCATGACGTCAGCAGTCTATTGGTATCTGTGTGGTTGTTCTAACCACCCTCAGCCAGCCTTTCAGCATCATCAATGTAGAGGCTCGTCTCCCGGATGCGCCGCTCCGTATCAGGAGACGAACAGCGACCGTCGTAGAAGCATTGGCCGTGCAGTTGGCTGATGCGGCTGTAGTAACGTCCGACCAATGACTTGACCTGTGAGTCATGCCGGGCCAGGGCGTCCAGGGCATCAGAAGTAATTGCGGTGGTGGCGGGCTCCTCCCCGGTCCTGGCCAAAATTAAAGCATCCGTAGCCCGCTTGGTTGCGCCCCAAGCCTTCTCCGCCGCATTGCGGACCTTCCCGAGGTCCAGCATCTCCAGTGCATCAGCATGTAGCTGTCTCGCGTCGTCAAAAAGCTCTCTTGTGCGGTCAGTTGCAACCATCTGACTAAATTTTCTCCCTGATTCGTAAGTATTCGTTAGTCGATTTCACGGCTTTCCGCAGACAAAGCCTTGAGCACACAGCCCCCTGTTATCATTAGAAAACTAACTACAATCATCAGCATACCTCCAGGAAAAACCCACCGAGGGCAGGAATGCCACCGCCGAAACTCTGTAAGACTCCTATATTCAAGAACAATCCACCCCATAGGCCAAGAGCTAGCCCCATCCAAAGCAAAAATCTTGCTGTTCGTTGCATTGTGCTCCCCAATTAGCCAACAGAAACTTCCGCCCTAAGACCCCTCCTCCTCTTCCTTCCCAAAGTGCTCCTCCAGCTTGACGTTGAACTCCTCCGGCGTGAACGAATACTCCTGCGTCCCCCGGACCTGCACCGCGTAGTGCGCGCACACCGTCCCCATCTCGACCGCCCGTTGCACCGGCAGCCCCCGCACCAGTCCTGCCAGCAGACCGCCCCGGAACGAGTCTCCCGCCCCCGTCGGGTCCACCGCGTTATCCGTGGGTATGGCCTGGACCGCTACCATGCCCCGGCGGGTGATGATGTCCGCCCCACGGTCTCCCTTGGTGGTGATGATCACGTTCACCGATCGCAGCATCCGCACCACCGAAAGCCCGGTGTTGTTCATGATCATGCTGAGTTCGTACTCGTTGGAAATCAGCATCCTTGCCCTGGAGATCGCCCGCGCCAGTTCCTCCGCCTCCCACGCCGGGATTGACTGGCCGGGGTCGAAGATGGCGTAGACCCGCCGTTCCTGGTAGGCCTGCATGAACTCGGCCATGTCGGCCAGGTTCCCCGGCCCGACGATGGCGATGGCGTTCTCCGGGTCCAGTTCGCTCAGGTCGCTCCCCGCCTGGTGCATCATCGCCCCGGGGCTAAACCCCGCGATCTGGTTGCCCAGCGTGTCGGTGGTGATGTAGGCTGCCGCCGTTGGCTCATCCGGCACCACCCTGATGCCGTCGGTGGGCACCCCGCACCGCTCCAGCCACCGGAAATACTGCTCATGGTCATGGCCAATGCTTGCCAGGATGCGCGGGTTCTCCCCGAGCAGCGACAGGCAGTACGCGATGTTGCCTGCCGTTCCGCCGAACCTCTCCACCGGCCCGTCCACCATCAGGCTCAGGTTAATCTGGTCCAGCCGGTCGGGGATGATATGGTCAGCAAACCTCCCCGCGTATGACATGATGCGGTCGTAAGCCAGCGACCCTGAAACCATTACGTCCATGAGCAAATATCCTTGTCCTGTCTGTATCCTGTAGCCTGGGACAGCCGCCCCAGCTTGCTATCATCGAAGAGTCAGATGAAGAGTCAGCCTACTCTACCCCCGCCGTACCCGCCACGCAACGCCCGGCCATTCCCCGGCTGCCCTGGACAAGTCAGCAGCCATACTTGCCTTCCAACCCCCCTTTGAAGACCGCCGTGTCCCCAGGCCCAAACCCGGCAGCGGCGGAGGTGCCCGCGTTAATCTCCAGCACGTACTTGGCGGGAGCTTCAGGCCCGTAGGTCGGCAGATCGGCAAGGGTCTGGCCCGGTTCGGGAATTGGCACGTCCCTGGAAATGTCCACCACCGTGCAGGATGCGTCGATCCACACCATGTCCAGCGGAAAGTTCATCTCCTTCATCCAGAACGTCAGCAACCTCTCCTGGTCGAACACGAACAACATCCCCGTGCCCTCGGCCAGCGACTCCCTGCCCGAAAGTCCCTGCTGTTGCGCCGCCCTGGTATCGGCCACATCAACCACGAACGACGCGCTCCCTATGGCCACTATGGGATGGCCATCATCGGTCTCCGGAGCAACGGTCGCCGCCGCAGGTGGCGGGTCTGTCGGAGCAGGTGCCGGGACTTGCAGTGTGGGAGTCTCAACAGGCGTTGCCGTCTCCGTGGGTGGCACAGGCGTGGGTGTAGGTGACGGCTCCGGTGTCGGAGTCACAACAACAGCAGTCGCCGTCGGGACAGCCTGTGTCGCCGCAACTTCATCGGGCGTAGGAATCTTGGTCACCACCGCCTCGGACTCAACCGTGGCTGCCACCGTCCCGCTGCCTGTCTCCTGGGACGGCATTGCCCCACCTCCGCAACCCGCCGCCAATGCCAGCATCACTACCACCGGAAGTACCGCAACACGCAGCGCCAGGCTCACCAGAGACGCCCGGGGGAACATCAACGTTCAGCCGCCAGGCGGTTAGCCGCGGCCTGTAGCCCGGTGAATCTCTGCGACCCGGTCCGTCATGGACCGGAGCAGAATTGACGGCGGCGGCGGCGCGACGTGGGAGTACCCCACGCCCAGTTCCAGCAGTTCCTGCGGGCCAAGGGGAAGCGCCGGATGGTTCATGGACACGGCCAGTTTCGCCTTGCCGATGGCCTTGACCTTGTCGGCAAGCTCCTTCAGCTTGGCCCTCAACCTCGGGTCCGAGGGGTCGCGGATCCCCATGTACTCGGAGAAGTCCGTGGGCCCGATGGCCACCAGGTCTATCCCGTCCAATGCGGCAATCTTCTCGATGTCGTCGATCCCCTTCTCGTCCTCCGCCATCACCGACAGCAGTATCTCCTCGTTGGACTGCCGGATATGGTCCTCCCATGACACCGTGCCGAAACGTGCCGCCCTGCTGCCCCCGGCTGCGCCCCGCTGCCCCAGCGGAGGGTAGCGCACGGCATCCACGGCCCGCTTCGCCCCCTCGATGCCCTCGATGTGGGGAATGATGATGCCCTCCGCGCCCATGTCCAGGAGACGCAGGATGATGTTGGCGTCGTTGCCCGGGACCCGGATTATCGACGCCACGCCCACCAGGTCGGCGGCGCGGATCATCTCCCCCACCAACGGCAGGTCGAAGTTGGTATGCTCCATGTCGATGAAGGCGGCGTCAAACCCGGCCAACCCGATGATCTCAACTATCTGCGGGTCTGCCAGCGCAACATAAGTCCCGATGGCCAGCTTGCCCTCGGCCATCACTTCCTTCACCCGGTTCCGGCGCATCTCAGACCTCCTCAGCGTACAACGTGCGTCCTGACCGGCCCCGCCGGACCAGCAACGCAGACTATCTTAGCGTCCGGTGCCTACCGCGACAAGGAAAGCATTGGACTCAGCTTGATAATGGGACATATCGTATCTACAATAAACCCTCCAGGAAGTCATGCTACAGTACGAGTGGGATGAGACCAAGCGAGCCGAAACGCTGCTGAATCCCGGAATCGACTTCGCATCAATGGCGTATTTCGACTGGGAAAACTCGATTCATCAGCGCAGTGCTAGAAACAATGAAAGCCGCTGGCCCAGCCTGGGACTGATCGGAAACCGGCTATACCACGTAGTCTGGACGGAGCGTGGAGAGAACATCCGCATCATCAGCCTTAGAAGAGCCAATGCGCGGGAGGCTACACGATATGCCCGGCAACGCAGATAACATCCACATCCCAGGACCGGAAGAGGATGCCCTCGTCAACGCGGGCATCGCCGAAGATCCGGACACTTTCGAGTTGGACGACCAATGGTTCGCGGACGCCAGACCTTCCAGCGAGGCGATACCCCACATTCTGGAGAGGCTCCGCCGGACCCGGGGAAAGCAGAAAGCGCCCACCAAGAAACAACTCCACATCCGGCTGGATGCTGACATAGTCGACTGGTTTAAGAACGCCGGGCCGGACGAAAGGGGCTACCAGACCCGCATCAATCAGGCCCTGCGTGACCACGTTGACTGGCACAGCCAGCCCCCTTGCCAACAGTAGCGGCCGCCCAACTCCGCCATATTGACGGGATGTTGCCTCTGGGGTAGTCTGAATCTTGGCAAGTCCACACCCAACGGGGAGTTAGAACATGACCCAGGAAACACAGTCCGCGCTCACCCCGGAAGTACAGGCCATGATCGGCGTCACCGGCGAGGTGGTCGAGGGCTGGGGTATCGTCGATGAGGAATACCTGCGGCGCTTCACCCAGGCCGTGATGGACCCCGACCCCAGGTACTGGGACCACGAATTCGCCGCCAGCACCAAGTTTGGGGAGGTAATCACCCCGCCCATCATGGTCAGCTACATGTCCAGCCGCATCCGTCCCGACCAGGAAGACCCCATAACCAGGGCATTTGAAGAAAACCCCATGTCCGACGGCATCGGCCGGGTCAGCCGCCCGGGTTCCCTGCCCCCGGTGCCCACCAATCTCGTCCGCGTACTCAACGCCGGCAACGAGCTGGAGATTTACAAATACCCCAGCATAGGGGACAAGATTTTCTTCCAGAATAGGTACTCGGACATCCGGGAGAGGGTCGGCAGGGACGGCAGGCCTTTCCTGATCATCACTAGCGAGACCACCTACAAGAACCAGAAAGACGAACTGCTGTGCATCACCAGGGCCTCTTCAATCCGCCGGTAGACCCGTAATCTCGGGTGCCGTCGGATTCCCGGACCCCGGTATCCATTTCAGTGAGGTTGCGCCATGACCATTGCGCTGGAAGACCTGCTCCAGATGTCCGCAGAGGAGATCTGGGCCCGCAACGAGCGCCCTTCTGGCGACGAGTTGCGGAACAAGGAACAGACCTATTTCGACGATGTTTACGACGGCATGGAACTGCCCAAGTACATCTATAGGCCCACGCCAACCCACCTGTTCCGGTGGAGCGCCGCCATCGAGAATTTCCACCGGATTCATTACGATTTGGACTTTGGCCTGAACCACGACAAGAACCCCAGCATCCTGGTCCACGGCTCTTGGAAGCAGAGTGTGGTGCCCCAGTTCTTGAAGGACTTCACCCTTCCCGGCGGCTGGCCGTGGAAGGCCAGGTTCGAGCACCGGGCCATGCTGGTGCCCGGCGATGTGCTGATCATGTGGGGCAAGGTCACCGGAAAGGAAGAGAAAGGCGGCATGGGCTTCGTCGACCTGGAAATCGGCATGAAGACCCATGACGGCATCGAGAGTATGCCGGGCACCGCCACCGTGGTCCTCCCGGTCCGGGGCGGCGAGCCGATTCCCTATCCCTTCGTGCCCCCGGCAGACTAGCCGTCGGTTGAAGGCTGCCACTGGCTCGGAATCTCGCCCGTCATTCCCGCGGAAGCGAAAATCTGCTGCATCAACTCTGGCGTGGGGCCGGAGGACATAGATTCAGTCTGGAATTTTCCCGGCCCCTGGCGCACGTCGGGGGCTTGAGAGGTAGACGAACAACATGGCCCGATTCATCGCCATTCATAACGTTCCGGGAATCACCGAAGAGGCTTTCCGGGAAAAGCTGGACAATGTCAGCAAGTGGCGTCCTGACCGCCGCACGACTGTCCTGAAGGTCTACGGCGACTTTCAGACCGGGAAGCTGGTCTCGGAGTGCGAGGCAGTGGAGCAGGCCCACTTCGAGGACTGGATCAATCTGGTGGGTTGGCCGGTGGAATCAATCCACAAGGTGGATATGGTCTGCCAGGTCGGGAACTTCTGGAACCTCTAGCCCCGCCAGCCAAGGCTCCCTAACCCGCCGGTCCCCGTCCCAACACTGGGGGTTCCCTCAAAAGCGGGGACCCATACACGCAGGCCGGGGACTCCGTGCTTCTCACCAGCGCGGCGGCTTCGGGCAAATGACCGGTGTAGCGCCTACTCCCCGCGGACCTGGGTGGAAACCGGTTCCCTGTCGGTAGCCTCTGCCGCCCGCGCCTCTCTCTCCAACCTCTCAGCCCAGCCGTACCCGTGGCCGTTGACCCCGTTACTTGCCACACCGTTTCTGCCCCCGACCTCGGCGTGCTGCTCACGCATCAGCCTTGCCCTCCGCCTCAGGCGGGAGCGGCTGAACTCTGAAGCTACCTCTGCGCCCAGTATCAGGATCATCGACGACAGGTATATCCACGTCAGCAGGACCACCACCGACGCGACGGAACCGTAGACCACCGTGTAGTGCGCCACGCTCTCCAGGTACCATGCGAACAGTGCCTTTCCGCCCTCGAACAGCACAGCGGCCACTGCTGCCCCGGACCAGACGTACCGCCAGTAGGTCTTGCAGTCCGGCGCGAACTTGTAAAGCAGCAGGAAAACCGAGAAACTCGCCAGGAAAGATGTCAGCCGCAGCGCTGCGCCCGCCACGCCCCCTCCAAGGAATAAACCCTGGCTGGCAATGTTCACGTCCTGGCCCGGATGTACCAGGACCTCTACGACCGAGGTGGCGAGCGCCGAAGTCAGGAACAGAAGGGCCACTGCAAGGGCTAAGGCCAGCTGCCTCGGCTTGGCGATGAAGAATGGCCGTTCCTTGGGGATATGCCAGGCCCGGTTTACTGCCCGGTTGATCGCCGAGAACAACCCGTTCGTGGCCCATATCAGACCGATGACCGCGCCTATGCCCAGCGCGCCCCATAGCTCGGCCAACTCCCCAAGATGGTCGGAGGTGAAGGTCTCGGAGCCGTGAAGATTGTCGGTCAGATAGGAGAGCAGCTTGGCCTGTACCTCCGTTGAGGACAGGAGGAACCCGGTCAGGGAGACCATTCCCATGACCAGCGGGAACAGGGAAAAGACCGCGTAATAGGCCACTCCTGCGGCCATGTGGGTGGCGTCGTTGGCCCGCATGGTCTGGATCAGCCGCCAGGTCAACAGGAAAGGCCTGTTCCGGGCCAGCGCCTTGGGATGGGTCCGGCGCCGCGCCTCTGCGACCCATTCATTCATTCGGGAGGGATAGAGTGAGGTGATCATTTGAGGTCTGCGTAGACTAACTTGGAATGGTCTAATCGTAGCAGTACGTATTTACCGTTGTTGATTCCCTTAGATTTGGCCATGAAATATGATTTATGTCAAGCCTTTATTGCACGGTATACGGCCCCATGTTCCAGGCGGCCAATATCTGAACCATACCCGTCCCGCAATCAGGCTCCGGCCCACCGGACCGAACGCCCGGCTGTCCTGGCTGTCCTTCCGGTTGTCCCCCAGGAGCACGTATTCATCGGGTCCGTTCCACCACTCGCCGGAATCGCGTCGACCCGGGACTGGCGGGATCGTGGAATACCACTCCTCCAGCAACCTCCCGTCCAGATACACCCGCCCCGACTCCATTCGCACCTCTTCACCCGGCAGACCCACTATCCTCTTGACGTACATATCATGCGGAGGTCCCGGCCTCCTGAATACCACTATATCCCCCCGCACCAGGGTCCTTTCATCCGGCCCACCTCTCGGAGAAGCGGGTTCGATCAGAACGTAGTGCCTGTCCGCCAGGTTGGGCAACATGCTGCCCCCCTCAACGCGGAAGCGCCGTGAACCGGCTGCACAAACAAACTTACGCGCCGCAGACTTGACTGGATGTGCCCACATGTATCCAGATTCACCGATTACACGGAAATGAGAGACCCGGCGGCATGAGCCTCTGTATAGCACGCCTCCCTCCGTTTGGCTAGACGCCCGTTCCCCCGCACCCTATAATGGCCCAATCTCCTCGAATCGCCTTTATCTGGAGGAACTCCATGCCCGCCGTCCCGTCAGATGGAATAGTGCGCGTCGGCCTGATCGGCGCTGGGGCCAACACCCGCCGGAGGCATATTCCCGGCCTGCGGGAGCAGCAGGGGGTGGAGATCGTCAGCGTGGCCAACCGCAGTCGCGAGTCCGGCGAGCGCGTCGCCGGGGAGTTCGAGATTCCCACGGTCTACGACAACTGGCTTGATCTGGTCCAGGCCGATGACATCGACGCTGTCTGCATCGGCACTTGGCCCTACATGCACCGCACCTTGACCCTCGCGGCATTGGAGAACGAGAAGCACGTCCTCTGCGAAGCGCGCATGGCCATGAACGCCAGGGAGGCCCGCGACATGCTGGACGCCTCCCGCCGGAAGCCCCATCTGGTCACCCAGATTGTCCCTGCCCCAGCCACCCTCGAGGTGGACGAAACTATCCAGGACCACATCGCCAGCGGCTATCTGGGAGAGTTACTGGCAGTCCGGCTCCGCGTGGCCAACACCGAGGGACGGGCCACCCCCGGCGACACCTTCGCCGACCTCGATTCTCCCTTGCACTGGCGGCAGGACCGCGACCTTAGCGGGTACAACGCCATGAGCATGGGCATCTGGTACGAACAGCTCATGCGTTACGTCGGCCCAGCCACCAAGGTCATGGCCATGACCAAGGTCTGCGTTCAGCAACGCCTCGACGAAAACGGCCACATGAGGGCCGTATCAGTCCCCGACCACATCAGCGTCATCTGCCAGATGGCCTGCGGCGCGCAGGCCGACCTTGGCTGGAGTTCCGTGGCTGGCCTGCAAACAGGCTCGGAACTCTGGCTCTTCGGCACCGACGGTACCCTGCTGCTGAAGGGCCCGCCCATGAACACCCTTATGGGCGGAAGAAGAGATGGCGACGGACTGGCGGAAATACCCATCCCGCCTGAGAAGCGCGGCGGTTGGCGCGTTGAGGAAGAGTTCATCAACGCCATCCGGGGCGAGGAAAAGGTGACCCGCACCCCCTTCGAGGTGGGTGTGCAGTACATGGAGTTCACCGAAGCGGTGGCTCGCAGCGCCCAGACCGGACAAGCCATCTCCCTCCCGCTCTAAATCCCGGTCCGCAACATTAGAGGAGGCAGTATCATGCCCAATGACGAAGTCCGAGTCGGCCTGATAGGCGCAGGCCGCAACACCCGGGAGCGCCACATCCCAGGCTTCCACCAAGTCGACGGCGTCGAAATAGTCAGCGTCGCCAACCGCAGCCGCGAGTCGGGACGCCGCGTGGCCGACCAGTTCAATATCCCCGAGGTATACGACAACTGGCGCGACCTGCTGGAAGACGACAGCATCAATGCCGTCTGCATCGGCACCTGGCCCAACATGCACCGCACCCTCACCGTCGCGGCCTTGGAAGCAGGCAAGCACGTCCTCTGCGAGGCCCGCATGGCCGCCTCAGCCCAGGACGCCCGCGAAATGCTGGCCGCCTCCCGTCGGCGCCCCGACCTGGTTACCCAGATCGTACCCTCGCCCCTCTCCTTCAAGATCGACAACGTGCTCCAGGAGATGATCGGGGACGGTTACCTGGGCGAGCTGCTCTCCGTCGAGCTTCAGTCCTTGGGGCCGGAGTTCGTCGACACTACCAGCCCGTTGCACTGGCGGCAGAACCGCGACATCAGCGGCTTCAACATCCTCAACATGGGCATCTGGTACGAGGCCATGATCCGCTGGGTCGGCCGCGCCACCAGGGTCATGGCCATGGGCAAGGTCAACGTCCCCTACCGCCGGGACGAGGAGGGGACCATCCACTCCGTCACCATCCCCGACCACGTGGACATCCTCTGCGAGCTGGCCAATGGCGCACAGGCCCACCTCAAGTTCAGTGCCGCCACCGGCCTCTCCACCGGGAACGAGGTCTGGCTGTACGGCAGCGAGGGCACCATTCGCCTCGACCACCGCCTCAACATCTACGCCGGCAAGCGCGGCGACCACGTCCTCGCCGAGGTGCCCGTTCCAGAGGAGAAGCAGGGCTTCTGGCGCGTTGAGGAAGAGTTCGTCAACGCCATTCGCGGCAACGAAGAGGTCGCCCGCACCCCCTTCGAGGTCGGCGTCCACTACATGGAATGGACCGAGGCGGTCAGCCGCAGCGCCCAGACCGGCCAGGCCGTGTCCCTCCCTCTGTAACCACACCCCGTCTTTCCCATGCAACCATAACCCCGCCATTCCCGCTTTCGCAGGAATGGCGGGGCGTCCTTATTCATGGTAGCTTCACGATATGGCTGAAATCCTACCCGACTCCCAGGGTATCTTCCCGTCCGATTGGCTGCGCCAGACCGTCGCCGACGGGATAATCAGCGCTGGCGAGTATCGCATTCCCGACGAGAACTTCCAGCCCGCCAGCCTCGACCTGCGCCTAGGCCCGAAGGCGTACCGGCTCCGTTGCAGCTTCCTGCCCCATGACATGTCAGTGGAAGCCAAGCAGGAAGACGGTTACGTCATGGATGAGATCGACATCCGCGACGGCGCTATCCTGGAGCGGGAACGCCCCTACCTTATTCCCCTGGTCGAGGAACTGCGGCTCCCGCCCGACATCCACGCCCGCACCAACCCACGCAGCTCCACCGGAAGGCTCGACATCTTCACCCGTGTCATAACCGACCGCAGCGACCGGTTCGACGAAATCAGGCCGGGCTACCGTGGCAAGCTATACCTTGAGGTCGCCTCCCGGTCCTTCACCGTCTACGTCAAGGAAGGTCTCTCCCTGAACCAGTTGCGCCTCATCAGGGGCGCTTACCGGGAGTCCCAACGCCACTCAGCGCAGGCCGGAACAGAGCAGCGACCATCCCCGGACTTGGAACCCGCACACCTTAGCCCCGCCTCCGGCCCCGAGGTGTTCCTGAGCATCGACCTCTCCGGGGGGGAAGACCGGGTGGTCGGCTACAAGGCGCGGAAAAACAGCTTCCTGCTCGACCTGTCCCGGGTCGGCAGGTACGATGTTGAAGACTTCTGGGAACCAGTCTACCGCGAGCGCCGGGAGCGGCTGGTGCTGGAACCGGAGGAGTTCTACCTGTTGCTGTCGTCGGAAACGGTCACCGTGCCCCCGGGCCACGCCGCCGAGATGACCGCCTACGACCCCACCAGCGGCGAACTGCGGACCCACTACGCCGGCTTCTTCGATCCGGGGTTCGGATACGATCCCCAGGGACTCTCGCCGGGAAGCAAGGCCGTCCTGGAAGTCCGCGCCCACGACGTCCCATTCATGATTGAGAACGGCCAGAAAGTATGCCGCCTGGAGTTCCAGACAATGGCCCAGGCCCCATCACTGCTCTACGGCCCCGACGCAGGCTCCTCATACCAGTACCAGGAACTGACCCTGAGCAAACACTTCAAGCGCGCAACCAACCCCATCCCCTCCCGCCAGCTACCCCTCTTCTAACGAGTGCAACCTGTCTCAATCGGGGTCTTCACCTAGAATTAGGCTGTCCCAGTTCGGAATCTCGCCCTCCTCGATTACGGACTTGATCCCTTGCCAGCACATTTCTTGGGCACTACTGACCAATCTCGAAACGTCGAACGAAGATCTAGCCCTTCTGCCCCTCAATTGTCCGGCGTGCATAACATCTGAACGGGCACGGTAAATCTCTTGAAACTCTTCCCTAAATGCTTGTCGTTCCGCCTTATTCTTCCCTAGGTGCCATGCAGCATTGAGGGCAAACCTCAAACTCGTTTCACCCTCTCCCTGGGGAACATAAAGAGACTCGAGAGATATGCCGAGGTCAATAATTTGGTCCAAAGGATTGGTTTCTTCCATCGACTTCATGAGACGGTCTATAGGAATCCGCAGCTTTTCCAATGTTTCAGGTGGTAGCTGCATCAACCCTTGGTAGAGAGTCTTGACGGCATCCAATTGTGCTCGGTTTACTAAATCAGACTCATCAAGACGAAGGAATGGGAATGTTGCACTGTACCCGTTACCCCCGATTCCCCACGTAGTGCTCAGGTCGAAAATTTCGTAATCCAGCATCGATGTCCAGGTCACTGCTGACCGAACGCTGCAACGGCCTGCCACCCCTAAAGCCTGACACAAGACCTCCAAGTTCAAACTCTGAGACTCCTCGCTGCTCTTAATTCCGATACGGAAATGCTGCTCGGGTCCGGACTCGAACGTGTAATGCTCTTCCGGTCGGTGGAAAATCGGAGAAGCCTCATACTCCACGCGGACGACGGTCTTACCCAAGAGATGCTGAACGCTGACGCGATGCTCGTCACCGGGTAGATCGATGATAGTAGGTAAATGAGGTGGAAGCTCTGCGACCGATTCGGGCAAGGGTATTAGAGTGATCCCGTCGAACACCTCAATTGGAGCATCAACACGCATCCCGGAGAGCAAAAAGAACTGATAGAAGCTGCACGGCGAACTCTTGACGCAGTCAGAGAAGGCTTGAACGGCCGCTGTCACTCCATCGACGATGGCGCGCCTAACCAGATTCTGGACTACATCTTCAACCGGAGCACCGCCACCCAAACCTCCGACAAAGGCGATAGTAGCGGAGTGGATCCTGCCATCCCGGATATAGTCCGACAGTTCCTGATTTACGAAACCCAATAGCTTGTCTTTGATGTCGGTGCGAGCAATATCTGGACGGAAGAGGGAGAGCCACATCCTGCGCGAAGGATCGTAACGTTCCCGGCACTGCTGCATGTACCGCCGATAATTGTCGTGGCTCAGTCCCTCAGTTCCACGGCGAAGTTCCACATAGGGCAACACTTCCGACAAGAGCCCTTCCAGTTCTAAAACTCTGCTCGTATCCATGATTCTCCAGAAAGAATGAAAGCGGGGATGACGAAGTCGTCATCCCCGCGCAAAATCACCCACGCCCCACGTCAGCCAGCCATGTCTACTTCGGGTCGTTCTTCGGGAACAGGTCCGGCAGCGGGATCCGCGGCAGCGACCGCTCATCAGGGATGGGCAAACGCTCCCGTGACCGGCTGCCAAACTCCCGGTCCTCCGGCCATTCAGCGAGCGTAACCGTCACGGCAACCTCATCCCCGTCCCGCAGCACCGTCAGCTGCACTTCGTCCCCCGGCAGATGCTTGTTAAGCTCAGTGATAAGGTCCGGCACGGTCTCGACCGGCGCCTCATTCAGCGAGAGAATGATATCCCCGCCGCGGGTCGGCATTCCTTCCATGTCCGCGCCCGAGGGTATCAGCTTGGCTTCCTGTGCCGGGCTGCCGCTCATCACCTGGGTCACGTACACGCCGCTGTCCACGGGCAGGTCCAGCGCCTCCACCAGCAGCGGCTCCAGGGTGGCCGCGCCGATGCCCAGCCACGGCGGCTTGACCTCTCCCTTGCTCTTCATTCTCGGCAGCAGGTCGCCCAGGGTGTTGGATGGTACGGCAAAGGCGATGCTCCCCTGCCCCAGGGTGCGCGGCGCCAATCCCGGCGCGACATGTATTGCCGTGTTGATACCCACCACCTGTCCGTCCCGGTTGAGCAGCGGCCCGCCGGAGTTGCCGGGGTTGATCAGCGCATCCGTCTGCACTGCCCCGGAGATGAGCCGGGAAATGTCGCTGGGGATGGTGCGGTCCACACCGCTAATCACACCCACCGTCACCGAGCCGTCCAGCCCGAAGGGACTGCCGATGGCGATGGCCAGCTGACCGGGCCGCAGGTTGTCCGAATCACCCAGGGTAAGCGGCGTGATCCCCTTCACGGCATCCGGGTCCACCTTGATAATCGCCAGGTCGTTGGCCGGGTTCATCCCCAGCACCTCCGCCTCAACGCTGGTGCGGTCCTGGAACGACACCCGGACCCGGTCCGCGTCCTGGATCACGTGGTTGTTGGTCACGATGTGACCTTCCATGTCTATCAGGAATCCGGACCCCGCCCCCAGCCGGTTGAACGACTGGGCCATCTGCAGGTCCACGTTCACGTCCACCACCGCCGGGCTGGCCTCCTCGTAGATTCGCTGCACCAGGTTCTCGTCGAACAGCGACGCCGACGCCGGTGGCGTAACCCTGTCCAGCCCGGGACCGAACCACGCAAAGGCAACGATAGCAATCACAGCCAGCGACAGCGACGTCACCGCCAGAGCAAACGATTTAGATAGTCTGTTCATCTCGCCCACTTCCTCATCTGGAATTCGTCCCGGCAAGCCGGGGCATTATTCTGGTTGACTATCCTCATCCTTGTCAATACATACTATCAACTCACATGCCAGCCAGTACGACCGCCACAAGTGTATACAAATAGTTTGTATCATCAATACGCCTCCAACGGCCAAACGGTTTCACCCGGCTTGAACAAGTCGCGGAAATGAAGAAAACACCGCCCAGCCTGTCCCATCGGCGAATGGGAGGCTCCAGGAGTGGAACAGTGGACCGCGGGACCGTGTACTTTATCGGGGGCCTGGGCGATTCCCCCTGCGCCTCTGCCTCGCACCCCCCGGCTGCGGCGTATCCTCCACAGGCCCGGAAGCGCTTCCCCGCCCCTGGTCCCGGTAGTTGGGAGCGGTAATGGGCACATCGTTGACCACATTTATGTCCACCAGCCTGGCGGCAAGCCGGGGCTTGGTCTTCCTCAGCTCTTCCATATCCGAGGCAGTGGTTATCACCGTGGGCAGGTTGGACTCGTGGCGGTGCACGATGATCTGGTACAGCTTTTCCTCGGCCCAGGGAGTGCTGCTTTCGGTCCCAAGATCGTCCAGCACCAGCAGCGGGACAGTGATGAGCTGCTCGAACAACTCGTCGTACCCGATCACGCTGTCCGGCCTGAACGTGGCCCTCAGGTGGTCCATCAATGTAGGGACGAAGGCGAAGAACACCGGGCGGTCCTGCAGAAGGCTGACTCCCGCAATCGCCACCGCAAGGTGCGTCTTCCCGGAACCCCACGGCCCGGTGAACAGCAGCCACCCCTCCGGGTCGGCGGCAAAGCTCCGGGCCGCCCCCAGGGCTTCCGCCAGCGATTCCTGGTCGGTGCGGGTCGCCCCCTGTCCGCCGTGAGGGTCGAAATTATCGAATGTCATCCGGGACAGCATACTGTCCGGCACTGCGCCGATGTCCAGATCGGGCCTGTTGTTGAAGTAGCCCAACTGCCACACCCGGGAAAATCCGTTGAAGCCTTCCAACCGCGTCCGCAGGGCATCGTCCATCCGCTGCATTGGCCCCCGGACGGTGATCACGGTCGGAAGCGCGTTGTTGTAGCGGTGGTTCACCACCTGGAACAGCTTTTCCTCCGCCCACGGAGTCGCGCTCGTCGTCCCCAGGTCGTCGAGGACCAGCAGGGGCACGTTCCGCACCTGCTCGAACAACTCGTCGTAGGTCACCGGGCTCTCCGGGGAGTAGGTGGCCCGCAGGTGGTCCAGCAGGTCGGCTGCCACGATGAAGAAAGTCGTCTGCTGCCGTTCAATGCACTGGTTGGCAATCGCTGCAGCCAGGTGAGTCTTGCCGCTCCCGCTGGGACCAGACAACACCAGCCAGCCCTCGGGGCTCTCGGCATAGGCCGCTGCGAAGGCATACGCATCGGCAAACATCTGGCGGTTGGCCGCTCCGCCTGGCGGTCCCTCCGGCCGGGTATTGGCGAAGGTGATCCGGGCCAGCGCCCCCAGGTTGCTGTAGCGCCGCAGGGCCGTGATGCGAGTGGGAACGTTCTGCGTCTCCTGGCACACGCACGGAAACGCCTGCCCGAACTCCGGGTGACCCACATGTACCCGCTTGGACACCCACCCGCTGCCATTGCAGCGGTGGCACAGGTTAACTTCCTCGACTTCAGCGGGCCGTGCGGTCCCTCGCCCTGCGCCGTTGGTATGCTTCAAGGTGCTTGCGGCGTTGATCCTCCGCAGGATGTCGCCCAGGCTTTCCATCGTTCCTTCCTGTGCCCCTTCCTTCCGATGCCCACCGTCGCAGAATGCCGGAGACGTAGCGCCAGTTCCGCTTGTTTTCTGCGGCGGCTATGGCGAACGCCTCACTCACCCATTCTGCGGAGTAGTTGTCCTCCGCGTCCTTCAACTCCTCCGCCAGCATCGGGGAGAGCATACCAATGGTCTCTTCGTAGAGTGCGAAGATATTAGGTTTTCGAGCAGGGTCTGGCTGCATGTCCAGCGAGAGTGCATGGTCTGTCCCCGGCCCCGGCGCTTCCTGTCCTCGCAGCCTGTCCAGCGCCCTGCGGTCATGGAGCGTGTTGAGCAGATAATACTCCCCACCATCCGGCGATTCAGGCGCGTAACGGAGAAACACCCCCCGCTCCACCGCCAGCCGCAGCCCCCGCCGTATCTCCGGAACCGCGTCCCGTCCCGGTCCGCCCAACCCCCGAAGCAACGCCCGGTCGTTGACGAACTCGGCCAGCGGAGTCATCCGGGGCGATCCCCGCTGCCGATGGCACAGCCAGATACCCCGCAGCGTGACCTTCAGCTCGGCCAGGTCGTCAATCTCTTCGAGCAGCGGCCCGAACAGCGGGTTGGGCACCGGCGTATACAGCGTGTCCCGGCTGAAACCGGAGAAGGCCATGGAGAGGAATCCCCCTTAGCCTCTCCTTTCCGCAAGGGGAATTCTCTGGTGCCCTCTTGCGAAAGGAGATTTTCTTGATTTTCCGGTCAAATCCGGACATATCCGGACATTTTGCCCTGCACACAAGGAGTTGGTCTGCTAGAAGTCGTCCACCTGGGCCAATGCGTCAAACCGGACCAGGTTGTCCCGGAAGAAGAGTCTCAGGCTGCCCGTTGGCCCGTTGCGGTGCTTGGCGACGATTATCTCCGCGATATTGCGCGGATACTCGCGGCCCGGGAAGTGCTGCTCCCACTCCTCCTCAGTGTTGTGGATGTCCTCCCGGTGGATGAACATCACCACGTCCGAGTCCTGCTCGATGCTGCCGCTGTCCCGCAGGTCAGAAAGCTGGGGCCGGTGCCCCGGACGGTTCTCCACCACGCGGCTCAACTGGGAGCAGGTGACGACCGCCACGTCCAGGTCACGGGCCATCGCCTTGATCGACCTGGAAATCTCGCTGATCTCCTGCACCCGGTTCGCTCCGTTGTGGCTCCGGCCCTGGATCAACTGGAGGTAGTCAATCACCAGCATGTCCAGCCCGCGCTCAAGCATCAGCCGCCGCGACTTGCTGCGCATCTCCACCAGCCCCTGGAAGGGAGTGTCGTCGATGTACAGCGGCAACTCCGACAGCCTTCCGATGGAGTCGATGATGCGCTGCTCCTCGGCCTCGGTGTACAGGCCCAGCCGGAGGCGGTGGGAGTCGATTTCCGCGTCCGCCGACAGGATACGCAGCGCCAGTTGCTCCCGGCTCATCTCCAGGCTGAACACGCCCACGACAGACCCGGCCTTGGCCGCGTTGATGGAAACGTTCAGCGCCAGGGTGCTCTTGCCGGTGGAGGGACGCGCCCCCAGCACGATCATATCCGAGCGTTGCAGCCCGCCCAGCAGCTCGTCCATCTCGTTGTAGCCCGTCAGAACCGGGGCCTTGGTGTGAAGGTCCGGTTCCACCGCCGCCGCCCGTTCTTCCAGGTACTGGTCGTAGATCATCCGCAGCGGGATGAAACCCCGGGGCGTCTGCCCGGCGCGCACCCCGAACAGCACGTCCTCCGCCTGCTGCAGCGTGGCGTCTACGTCGGCAGTGTCCCCGTACCCGATGGCCGAAATCTCGTTGGCTGCGTCGATCAGCCTCCGCATGACGGCGGTCTTGGAGATGACCTCGGCGTAATACTCCGCGTGGGTCGAGGTCGGGGTCACCGCCACCAGGCCGCTGAGGTAGGACATACCGCCCACCATCTCCAGCTTCTCCGTGCGCTGGAGTTCCCTGGCCAGGGTCACCTGGTCAATGGCCTCGTCGCGCTCGAACAGCGACTGGCAGGCGACGAAACACGCCTGGTTCCGTTCCCGGTAGAAGTCGTCGGCCCGGAGCAGCGATGAGACGCGGGAGAAACACTCCCCGTCGATCAGCAGGGACCCGATAACCGCTGCCTCGGCCTCCAGATCGTGAGGAAGCAGTTTCTCTGCATACATCCGGGCGCACTCCTGGCTACTGAGAATGCCACCCCATACCGCCCTGCCGGACGGGGAGCGGCGGATAGGATCCGTCCCTCGATGCTTACTCTTCCACTTCGGCGTTGATGTTGATGGTAGCCTCGATATCGGTGGAAAGCCGCAGCGTCACCTGGTACTCTCCCGGCTCCCGGATCGGCTCCCCGGCCTCCACCAGCCGCCGGTCGATCTCCCGCCCCACGGTGTTGCTCAACTCCGTGGCGATCATCGCGCCGCTGATTGTCCCGTAGTAGCGGCCCATCGGAGTCACGCGGGCCTCCACCGTGATGCTGGTCCCGTCGAGCAGTTCGGCAAGCTCGGTAAGCTCCGCGGTCTCCCGGATGCGTACCTCGTCGCCCGCGGCCTTGATCTTGTGCAGCCGCTTCAGCACCTCGGGCGTGGCCGCTTCGGCCAGCCCCTTGGGGATCAGGTAGTTGCGGGCGTAGCCGTCGGCCACTCGCTTGATCTCTCCCGCTCGCGCCTGGTTCACAACGTCCTGAATGAATATCACTTCCATGGCTATCTTTATCCTTTCCGAGAACGCTGCCCCAAGCTATTGTGCCGGTCGGCACGCCCGTCCAGGGTCCGTCCCTCGATGGTTGGTGTCTCGGTACGAGCCAGCGGCCCGTTCCATGCAAGACCCATTATAAGCCCGGCGCGTCCGGCCCGGAAACCGCCAGGTGTCAGGGTGTTGCCCTGCATGACACCTCGGAATGATGCGTCCGACTGGTGAAAGACAAGATTCTACTCTACCCCACCTATCCCGCTGTCAAGACGAATTTCAGGCAATCCCCGCAGGATTTCGCGTCCGGCGTCATCCTGAAGGACCCGCCAGCATGGTGTAGGATTAGCGCAAACCCGGCAACACGGAGCAGATGGCGTGAACCCTATAGAGGCGGTCTCTTCGGCTTTTCGCAATTACGTCAACTTCAGCGGCCGCGCCTGCCGGTCCGAATTTTGGTGGTTCACCCTGTTCTCATTCATTTCGCAAGCTGTCTTGGGCTGGATACCCTTGATCGGGGGGATTTATGTTCTTGCCTTGGTATTGCCTTCGCTGGCGGTAACGGTGCGTAGGCTGCACGACACCAACCGGGCGGCATGGTGGCTCCTTCTCCAGATAATCCCCGCTTTGGTATGGGTAGTGTTGACTGCATTGTTGGTTTGGGTATTGATCTCCAGCCTCCTATCTGGGCATCTGATTGACCAGGAAGTTTCGGAGGGCTTTCTTACTTTCCTCATTCCCGCCTTTGTCGTTTGGACCCTGGTCGCCATTGCATTCTTTATACTGATGTTCGTGGTCCTGGCCTTGCCGGGAACCAGCGGACTCAACCGCTACGGTCCCGACCCGTTGCAGCCTGATCCAGGTGCAGGCCCCGGCTATCCTAATCCGCCGCCGGGAACGGGACAGGGTGAAGGGCAGTATTGCCCACGGTGCGGGGCGGAAGTGCAACCATATGCACAGTTCTGCTTCGCCTGTGGCGCGAATGTCTGAATGTCCCGACCCGCCAGGAACGGAGGCATAAATTGAGCTTTTCCGAAGACATCGAAAAAAGGGCCTTGCCGGTCCGCCAGGCAATCCTCGGTCACCCCTTCGTCACCGGCGTGGGCGATGGGACTCTGCCCGTGGAGAAGTTCAAGCATTACGTGATGCAGGACTACGTGTATCTGATCGACTACAGCCGCGTCCTCGCCCTGGCGTCGGCGCGCGCCCCCGACCTGGAAACAATGGGCTGGTTCGCCCGCCTGCTGGACGAGACCCTGAACACCGAGATGGAGCTGCACCGGGGCTACTGCGCCGGGTTCGGCATCACGCGGGAAGAACTGGAAGCCACCCGCGCCGCGCCCACCACCGTGGCCTACACCAGCTTCCTGCTCAGCGTGGCCCACCAGGGCAGCTTCGAGACGCTGGTCGCTTCACTGCTCCCCTGCCAGTGGGGCTACTGGGAGGTTGGGGAACGGCTGGCCGTGCAGGGAGAACCCAGGCACGCGCCCTTGTACTGCCAGTGGATCCAGATGTACACATCCCCGGAGTTCGCGGAACTGGCCAGGACCATCCGCGCAATGGCCGACCGCCTCGGGGAAAGGGCTGGCCCCGACGAGGTGGCCGCAATGGGCGAGGCCTACCTCACCAGCCTGCGCTTTGAGCACCGCTTCTGGGAAATGTCCTACACCCTAGAAGACTGGGCGGCGTGAGAAAGCCCG
The DNA here is from genome assembly GCA_951812625.1 of uncultured Dehalococcoidia bacterium. Taxonomy (GTDB): domain Bacteria; phylum Chloroflexota; class Dehalococcoidia; order Lucifugimonadales; family UBA3495; genus CATOSP01. The sequence continues at coordinate 230,450 of CATOSP010000001.1, forward strand.
GTAATGAACGGAGTGCGTCTACCCCTCCAACACGCGGGTGATGAGTTCCAACTCATCCAAGACCTCAGTGAAAACAGGAAACTGGTATCGGAGCAACGTCTCGTAGCCGACCTCCTCTCCAGTCAAGGGGTTGAAAACCCGGTGGTGGTATTCCTCATCGTTCCGATGGACGTTGTGATAGCGGAGCACTGGATGGCCACCCTCCACCCATGCAGCATAACGATAGGAGTAACAACGTACCCGGCGGAGGGTTCCAAAATACTGGGTCTCATACCATTTTTCCACTTCCAGGACCACTCCCCGGAAACAGTGCACCCTCCCCTGCAATGAAAGGACGCTCCCGGTCTCCAGGAACACGAGGGTATTCGGGTTCGAGTGATCAACGAAAGGGTGCTCTTCTAATCGCCGCTCGTGGATATTCCGGTAATGGTCCCATGTATTCCAATCATGGGGGTCGGCTCTCTCAGGGATTGATGCACGTGATAGGACTGCATCCACTTGAGCAGCTCCTCAGTCTCCTTGACATCGCCATTGGCGAGCAACCGACACATCTCTGCCGAGGACACACGGTAGCTTTGCTCGTAAGCACGGATGCAACCGAACAATGTTGCCCTAATATCGTCAAGGGTGACATGTCGTACAGGGATTTCCATCCGGTTACCTGCCTTCACCAAACACTGTCTTATGTCGCAGGGTTATACGGAACAAGACTCCAATCGTCAACCCGATGATTGCCATAGTCTGGATTTCCTGTTGTCCGAAGGGAGTTCGCAAGTCCTTGTGGTGACCCGGAGTAGCGGATGGCCACCATCGCCGGAATGATGGACCAAGCGCCGAAACTGCGGCATCCCCGTCCCTGCGCTGGCCCCCCTACCCCTTAACCGCCCGCAGCACCAGGCAGGGCCAGGAAAAATGGATGTCCCCATTCGCGGGCCGGATCTGAAACGCTTCTATGACCTCCCCGGACGCTCCGAGAAAGTCCTTCCGCAGCCTCCCCGTTTCCTCCTCGGATGTCCCGGTGCGTTTGGCCCAGCTTTCGAACTGGAGATGAATCCGCGTAAACTCCCGCTCCGCGATACCCAACCCGTGACCGGCCAGCATCGCCTCCAGTTGCGACGGAGGCCGGTTATTGACGTGGCTGAAGTCCCGGCGCAGTTCAATATCGTTCATCCAGTCCGCCACCACGCCATCCTCCGGCGAAACGCTGTCCGCCATCACCAGCGCCCCGCCCGGGGTCAACACCCGGCGCACCTCGTCCAGCGCCAGGTCCAGGTCCTCGAAGTGATGGAACGCGGCCCGGCTGGTGACCAGGTCCAAAGAGCCGTCCGCGAAGGGCAGATGCTCGGCTGCGTTGCGCACCAGCGCCAGGTTAGTCAGGCCCCGGTCGCGCCCTATGCGCCGGGTCTCCTCCAGCATCGGTCCGGTAATGTCGCTGGCCACCACCTGGTTGAACCCCATGAGATGCGGGTCCTCAGCGAGTGAAGCGGCCCCCCGCCGCGCAGAGGGTCCACGATTCCAGTCGGCCAATGCGAAGGCGGTGAATCCCGCGCCCGACCCCAGGTCCATCGCCCAGGCCCGCGACTCCGCCGGCAACTCCCCGGCCATGCGCATCATTATGTCGATGCGGTCATCGTACATATGCACCGGGCTGGCGGCATACGCACTGGCATTGGGTCCAAACGTTTCCTGTGCGCGTTGTCCCCTGGGCGCGTGTCCGGCATCTTGAGTCATGGGAATCTAGTCACCTCTGTCAACCTGTTTGCCATTTGGTGGATTCAGGATCTGGCTGCCCTGAATCAGACCGCTGGACGCCGCGACAAGTCCAGTTTTGCTGGAGGACGCGCTTGGGCAAGTTGATGACCTGGACGGGACGGCTCCATAAAGGTTATGGAGTCGTAGAAGTCGTCCAACGCCACGAATACCCCGTTTTCTTCGGCCCACTGGCGCATCCTCTGGTTGCAGGAATGGGCCCATGATAGAATTTCCACCCTCCAGCCCCGGTTGTGCATCCGTTCCAGCGTTCTGTGGAAGCCGGCGCCTTCGACATAACCCGCGCCGTCTCCGGTAAGCAATGCGACAATGCCTGGGTCGCCGTTGTTATCCAGGGCATCTTCGAGCATCCGCAACTGCAACACGCGGTCAGGCATTTCTTGCTCCCCGCTTCCGGCGCCGCCGCGGTCAAACAACTGCACCTCCACGCCTTGATTCTCCAGCCGGTTCCATAGTTGGCGCATTTCCGGTGGCACAGACCCGGCGGCAAGGGCCTTCTGCAACGGGCGGTCAGCCTGTGCCAAGAGCAGCAGGTTTTCAAAGTGGATACGTACTCGGTAGCGGGCATCTGGACCTCCATTCCGTTCTTCGGCAAGGCGCTGTGCCTCGAGGAAGATGTTGGAGTTGTCCCAGTAGATGAAAACGGAGTCCATGTTCGATTACCTCCGGGTCATGGGGTCAAATTCCGCAGGAACTTGTCGGCATCCCGCGAGCGGCGGAACTCAATGAAATTGAGGTCCGGGTACTCCCCGCTGTCAAACAGTGCCCGGTACCGTTTCCGCCTCGGGAAATAAGTCGTAAGCACCCACAGCAGTATCGAGTCCTTGTTGAGGAACGCCTTCCTCAGCGATTCCCTGTTCCCCGAAAAAAGCTCCCGGCCCGTTATGCTCCGCGCCATCGTCCGGGTGAACGCCCGGTACCACACCAGCGGGAACGAGTAGTTGAGCCAGACCACAGCGGTGGCCCGGTCCCAGATAATGTCCTGGGCATAGCTGTAATTCCCGTCCGCAACCCAACGCTCCACGCCGGTGGCCTCGTCTACAATCTCCCGGAATTCGTCGTTGGGGCGTTCCACCCAGTTGGGCAGCCAGTGAATGGCATCCAGCTCGACGAATGACGCTCCCGTCGCGGCGGCCAGGCGTCGGGCGAACGTGGTCTTCCCGGCGCAGCTGCACCCGATGACCGCGACCCTCCGCAGGTCCGGCAACACGTCGCCGCCAGCCGCGCCTTGCCGATCTCGATCGGCCCATGTCCTGATTACGCTCATAAAATCATTCTAACAGAGCGTATATACATACTGCCCATAATCGACTTAGTCTATAATGAATGGGAGCCAATCGCTTCAAATCCCCAATCACGGTTGGCCAACAGGAGAGAGAACCATGAGCATGGATCACACTTATAAAGTCGTCGAACTGGTTGGCTCGTCCAGCGAGGGACTCCAACAGGCTATTGAGAACGCCGTCAACCGTGCCGGTCAGACCCTGCGGGGACTGGACTGGTTCGAGGTCAAGGAAATCAGGGGCAACATCCAGGAAGGCAACATCGCCTGGTACCAGGTCAAGGTGGGCATAGGCTTCCGGGTCCTCGACCCAGCCGATCTCCACCGGGAGTAACGGCACGGGGCATCAGGTGCCTGCGCTGCGGGGGACTGGGGAAATTTCCAGTCCTCCGCAGCGTCATTTTAGAATGCCGGTCCGGGGACGCCCTCCGGTTTGGGAGGGTTCACCTGGTCGAACGTTTCCACGACCTCATCCGGCGGCGGGGCGGTCAGCAGGGAAACCCCCACGCCCAGGATAGTAGCCGCCGCGAAGCCGGGGACAGCCGGGTTCAACTGCCAGATTCCCACCTCTTCCATCAAGGTTAGAGTCGCTTCAAACCCTAACCATACGGCCCAGCCGCCGACCTGATCGTACCCCAGGCCCATCAACCACCAGAAGGTTGAGACCACCGTGCCGGACAACACCGCAGCCAGGGCGCCCCAGCGATTGAAACGCCGCCAGTAAAGCGCCAGGATCAGTGCCGGCCCGAATGCCGCCCCCATGCCACCCCACGCCAGGGAGACCAGGGCAAACACCGACTCCGGGAAGGCTATGGATATTATTGCGGCGGCAACCCCCACCATAATCAGCAAAATGCGCCCAAACCAGACCCTGGAGCGGGTTCGCATGGAGTAGGTAAATTTCTTGACGAGAGGCATATCGTCAGTAGCTATTGCAGAAGCGATCAGCAATTGGGAGTCGGCGGTGCTCATTACCGCAGCAACAACCGCGGTTAGCAGCAGTCCGGCAACCACCGGGTGGAAGAAGGTTTCGGCCACCACCAGGAAGAGCTTCTCCGCATCGGGAAGAGCGATACCACGTTCAATCAGGGCAGGAGCCGCCACCAGCCCCACAAGCAGACCAAGGGAGAACATAAGGACAACCCAGAGAATGCTCACGTTCCGGCTCCGGTTTATGTCCTCTTCCCGTTCCACCGCCATAAACCTGGCCAGAAGCCGGTGTGCCCCGAATGCCCCCAGGGCCCAGCCCAGGGAGGACAGGAAGAACAGTATGCCAAGCGGCTGATTGGCTGCATCGGTAAACGGGTTCCAGAAACCGGCGCCCGTGGACTGCATACCTTGGAAGGGATTGCCTGCGATAAAGATCAGGGTTACAGGCATGATGACGAATCCGGCCAGCATTATCAGGGCCTGGAATACGTCGGTGCGGGAGACTGCCAGAAAGCCGCCGATGATGGTATAAGAGACCACCGCCACCAGGGAAATAATGACTGCTATCTCGTGACCGGGTCCTGCGGGGTCCAAACCGAAGACTACTTCCAGCAGCTTGGCTCCGGCAATCAGGCCGGAGCAAACGTACAGGGTGATGAAGTAGAGGCTGATGAATGCCGACAGGTAGCGCAGAGCGCCGCTCTGGTCGCCAAAGCGCTTCTCCAGGAATTCCGGCAAAGTCAAAGAGTCTTCGGTGGCGATGGTATAGCGACGCAGGCGGCGCGCCATTACCGTCCAGGCCGCCCAACCGCCCAGCACAATGAAGAACGCCGTCCATAGATGCATCATCCCGGCGGCAAAGGCCAGCGCCGGGAAGACCAGCATCGTCCAGCCGCTGGCGGTGGAAGAGCCGCTGCTCAGGGCGGAGGTAATCATTCCCATCCGCCGGCCGCCCAGCACGTAGTCCGTCATCCCCTGCATCTGCCGGGACCGCGCTACTGCGATGCCGATCAGGGCGGCGAAGTAGGCGACGAAAACGGCGAGTATCCACCAACTGAACAGATCAAGACCAATCATGTTTGGATTAACTCCACAGTACTGTCAGACCGGTCAATCCACCACGGTCCGGCAAGTGGAACCAATATCAAGCCACCCACCAACCCGGTGAGATTCGACCACAATGACACTCTATCCCGTACCTTTGGGAACGAATCGGTGCCGGTCTGCGTCTATATAAACTATACGGTCTCGCTTACCAGGAGTATCTCAATTCTGTACCCTTTATTCTATTCCCTTTGTAGAGGTTACCCGCATGAACTCCCCAATCAGGATTGCCCTGATTTTCGCTGCATCCATGTTGGCCGTGCTGCTGTCTGCCGCCTGCCAGGGCGGACCCACACCTGCCAACGCGACGCTGGAAGTACCATCGGGACGCAGTACAAACGCATCGGTAAAGGGTACTGTGACATACCGGGAACGGTTGGCACTCACCCCCGGCGCAACCCTGGTCGTGGAGCTCCGGGACGTGTCCTTGGCCGACGCTGCCTCCACCCTCATAGCCCGCCAGACCATCCCCGACCCTGGTCAGGTCCCCATCAGGTTCGAGGTCGAATACAACCGCGACGACATCGACTCCCGGAACAGGTACTCCGTGAGCGCCAAGATCGTCGAGTCGGACGGACGCCTCGCCTTCACCAACGACATGGCGTATGAGGTCATAACCCGCGGGAATCCCAGCAGGGCGGACATGGTATTGGTCTTGGTCCAGCCGCCGCCCGAAATGGAGAAGGACGCAGGCCCGGACTGGCGCACCTGGGAGGAAGTACCGGTACAGGTAATCTCGGCCAGCCTGATACCGAACGAGCCGGAACACTATCTGAGGGTCAACTACTACCAGTCCACGATAGAGGGCTGCGCCCGACCCGGCAGCAAGCGATTGGAGGTGGACGGCTTCGACATCGTCGCCAGCGTCACCCTGATGCAGCCGCCGCCCACGGCGTGGGCCATTCCATGCCAAGAGCAGGTCGTGGAGCTTGATGAGGTAATACCGGTACAGGAGTCCCTCGAACCGGGACCAACCTACCGGGTGATAGTAAACGGCTGGGAGACCACCACCTTCACTATCCCGAAACCCGGCCTCGGCCACACCGTCATCGCCGAGTCGCCCATACAGAGCAGCGAGGTCATCCTGGGAGGCGCGCCCCCCGAGTACCAGCTAAACGTCGTCTCCGGTATGCCCAGGGGCAGCGGCTGCTCCCAGTTCAACGGCTACGAAATCCAGCGGACAGAATCAAACAGGATAAACGTCGTCATCACCCACCACCAGGTATCCGACCCGGATGTCGTCTGCACCGCCGACTTCCCCGAAGTGGAGACCCTTGTCCCCCTGGGCTCCGGCTATGAACCCGGCACGGAATACACCGTCACCATCAACTCCGGCGCCACCAAATTCAAGGCCCAATAGCCGCGACCCTCATAGCACGCCGCTTGCCTCCCGGTAAGCGCCGGTCAACACATTCAAAACTCTGTCTGTCAGTTCATCGGGTACGGCATAGTACGATTCGGCTAAAGGATCCGGCCCCACAATTTCCTCTAGCGGCGGCACTGACTCAGGAGCAAGCCTTTTGATCGCTGAAACGTTTATTCCAATTAGTCCTTTTCTCCCGAGATTGTAGTAAATGATCGCAAGTCTTTGATTGACAGTCGGCAACGTGGGCCACAAGTTAGTCGAGCTTTTGCCCCGTTTTGTCGTAAGGGACGCCAGACCCCCTTCTTCCAGTTCTACCGCCCACTCGCAGAGGAGGGTCAACTTTTCTCTAATTTCCTCTGGACCGGCATCAACAGCATCACGGAACACCTCGGCACCCGAGAATGTTTCTGGCTGCCGGGACTCTTGCTTTTCTGCTTCCTTCTCCCGGTCTCGCAGTCGGACCATGTAGTCTGACGCTTCTGGCACCGGGATAACTTGGCTTCTTTCCACGAACAGCTCATCGCCTACTCTGGAGGGCTGTAACTTGACACAGGTGATATCTATGTCCCTCTGGTTAAGCCACAATACATGCGTGGTCAACTCTTTGGAAAAGTTAGCTGACACCAGGATAATCCGCGGGTTGCCCGTGCTTATGTGGATTTCCTCGTCGTCCGAGCCTAGGTGTTCCCGGATACGGGACTGCGCATCCTCGCTGATCCCCCGTTTCTGAATATAGCGACGGTGGGCTTCAACCACCTGTTCCACTGTCATGTTGGCGACCATCGATGCGTATCGCGTCGCTTGCATGTCCATGAAGCTATCCCGATCGCTCCGCTTGAGTTCAACGACCACTAGCCGTCCATTCTCGTCCAGAGCCAACAGGTCAATCCAGCGGTTGGATTCCTGCCAATCACCGTACTCATCGGATACGATGAGCAACCCTTCCTCCAGAACATCGGGCTGGTCACGAAGAATTCTCTGGAGGTCTTCCCGCTCTCTAATGTTCTCGGCCTCGAAAGAGGTCTCGGGCAACTCCTCGAACTTTTCACCGGTCATCCCGGTACACGGCCATTTGAACCACTCCCAACCCTTGTTCACATTGCCTAATGACTACTGGCAGCCCCCGGAACCGAGCGGCGGAAGCTGCCAGACATATCATTGTCCTACGTCAGATCTTCAACCTTCGGCCCGACCTCCTCCTTCAACAGGCGCAGGGAACGCTGCATCAGCGAATGGTCATCCGGGTCCTGGGTAATGGCCAGGAGGTGCCCGAACCCGCCCACCTCCTCGTAGCTCTTCCGGATCTTGTCCGCGCACTCCTGCGGGTCGCCGACGATCCAGACGTTCTCGATCATGTAGTCAACGTCCACCGCCTCGTCGGGCATGTCCGGGTCCACCTTCACGTATGCCAGGTTGCCCCCGGCCTTGCGGTTGATGTACTGGTGCTCATCGAACGGACGCCCCAGCACGACCCGCGCCTCTTCCCTGGCCGACTCGGGAGTCTCACCGACGTAGACCTCCCGGCCAACGCGAAGCTCGCTCCGGTCCGGCGTCCTTCCCGTAACGGCCGCGCCTTCCTCGACCCGCTGCCACAACTCCTCGATGTGCTGGTCCATCAGGTTCGTCATGGGTATCCAGCCCCGCTCTCCGGCCATGCGCAGCGTCTCCGAGGTGGGGGTCGAGGCCGCCACGCCGATGGGCGGGTGCGGCTTCTGGAACGGCTTGTAGTGAAGACGCCGCTCCAGCACCGGGTCCGTCTCCGGCGCGTGTACCTGGTAATACTTGCCCTCATACCCGAACTTCCCGTCCTCCGCCTCCCACAGCCCCAGCACAATGTCCAGCGCCTCCTTGCCCTGCTCCCGCACATCGTCCATCGAGTTGTACTCGATGCCGTAAAGGTGCAGGTCGGTGGGCAGCGAGCGCACCCCGATGCCCCAGTAGAACCGGCCCCGCGCCATGTGGTCCAGCATCGCTATCCGGTGGGCGGTGTCCACCGGGTGGTGCAGCGGCAGCATCGTCACGCCCGTGGCCAGCACAATGTTTTCCGTCAACGCCAGCGCCTGCGCTATCAGAAGCTCCGGAACCGGGGCGTTCTCCCACATCTCCGTGATGTGCTCCCCGATCCATGCCTCGTGATAGCCCAGCTTGTCCGCCAGTACGATCAGATCCATGTCTCGGTCATAAGAGTCGGCGTAAGACCGCCGTGGGGGATGCAGCGGCATCATAAACAGTCCGAATTCCATGTCTCCCGTCTCCTCTGCTGCCGGTAAGCGGTTGAGGGCATCTGCGTCGGAACCCAGAGCCAGCCAGCCCCATCCCGGCGAAATTGCGCCAATGTCCTCGGTCTATGGGTGGTAGTCTGTGAATGGATTGTAGGTACGCCCCCCAACCGGGTCAAGCCAAAGACCAGAGGGTTCCGTTTGCTTGTAGAGTATGGAGATTAGGGAGCGTGCGGCTCCCGAATCCATAGAGGACATGGGCTAGGATTGATCTGTCGAGCGGCGTTCCCCGATCACTACGAAGCCGTGTGGGTTCATCAATCGATATGTCCGGCCATTCCGATGGATGTCACCATTCACGCTGATTTCAAGGCTATCACGAAAAGCGCGCACAACTTCCTCTCGGTCTGAAATTTCAAACTGGACATGCAACGCAACGGGCCGACCATCAAGTTCGAACAACACCAGTGAATGACCGTCGAACTCTTCCTGAGATTCACGGTCCAGCCGGACTATTTCACCGGTTACATGTGCATCAAGAAACGGACTGTTTCGGCGTAAGAACTCCGCTCCTTCTGTGAACACGTCAGCCGCGCTTTCCGTAAATGCATACTCGCCGCCGGGGACCTCGGCAGGTCGCACCTCTGCCCACGACAAGCTGATCCCGATGCCGCTTCCACAACGTGCCAGAGCTGCTACCGCATCATAGAGATTGGCATTGACGGCTTGAGGTGTCCCTCGGTCAATGACTTGCGAAATCCGCTCACCGGCGAAAATCGCCTCAGCAGTTCTACTAGCCTCACGTAATCCGGCGTCAAGGGCAATGGTAACGCGACGAGCGAAAGGTGCCCGAATGGGGTCGCCCATATCCAACTGGACTCCGTACCCGGACTGCACATGGGAATGCAGTATCAACTCAGGTCCAGCCTCATATCCGGGCAATGGCCGGACTCTCTGCACGTACTCCGTCACTTCCCCACTGGCTCTGCCACGATACACTGGCTGGCCGGGGCGTTCAGCGGCGCGAGCCGCTGCGGTCATGAGGTCACGGGAACGTGTGAGAAAATCCACGCTGTCGCCCAGGGTCCAGCCAGATTGACCGACCCCGTTCAGCGGTCGCAATCGAATGACATCAGCTCCAGCACCGAGTAGGTCGTAGTAGACGTCAATCTCGGAACGCTCTTCTACCTCGGCGAGTAACGATACAGCTTCGGAAACCCGCACGGCATAGGCGTCGGATTGTTCCCGCAGCGGCATCAATATCTCTCTGTATTGGCCATTGTGTCTACCTGACCACACAACAATCCGGTCTCGCCACACCTGTTCATCAACCCACTCGTGGGCATCAAGGTAGGCACGTAGCATGGTGGGGGACACGCGCCTCAGTGCCCTGGCGTCCTTAATTTGTACATCCATATCAGCCTCCGTTACACCAATAGTCGGCGAAACATATCCGACAGGCCGTCTACGTCGAACACATTGCTCAATGGCACGGAAACCCGGACAGTCCTCACATTCCCTGAAGGTACTCCTCCCATTAGGGAAACCCAATATGCGCACTTGCGCAGACATAGCTCCTCAAGGCTCTTGACAAGCCATTGAGAGGGATCCTCAGGCATAATGAACAAGATCAAAACTCTGGGAAGGCCATCGTCTCTCACCAATTGGTTAAAGTTCTCAACCCGCAGGTCATACCTGATTTCCCCGCCCGTGATTTCGTAGTTGGTTGTGGCCTTGAGTTGAAAGTCAATCTTGTTGATTCCGCGGCCGTAAGATTCAACCGTTCCATCGATACCATGGTCGTCGACCACTGGAACACTCAAGCTATACCCGGCTCGGAAGATCACAGCCCTAACAAATGCCCAGGACAGTTGCTCCTGGATAAAGTTGGGAGACATCCTGCTCAATCCCACTCCACATTGCCAAGAAGACCACTGCGCCACCCTGATCACTATGACGGCGACAAGATTATACAGTCCTGCGATTGGGCAGGCACGCGGCGTCTGTCATCCACCATGACCCAAACTACGCTCTGCGCCTGCCGATGGTTCCCAACGCCGGTCCAGCACAAAGGAGTCACCACCCTAACTGAAACCCCCTCCCACCTCTCCCCTGGGGCTTGCCACTAGCCGCGTCACGCCCTAAAGTAGGGGCGCCATCATCCCCAACCAGGGAGGTCAACATGCGACTCGACCCCATCAACCTCTACGACTACGAGGAACGTGCCAAACTGGCCTTGCCCCACGACGATTGGGACACCATCGACGCCGGGGCAATGGACATGTTCACCACCCGGCGCAACCGCACCGCCTTCGAGGAACTCACCCTGCGCCCCAGGTTCCTCCGCGACACCGGCGAGCGCGACCTGTCGACCACCATGCTGGGCAATGAACTCAGTATGCCCGTCTTCGTCTGCCCCGCCGGTTCCCACCACCGCGCCCACCCCGAGGGAGAGGTGGCCACCGCTCGCGGCGCAAGCATGTCCAACACCCTGATGATGCTCAGCACCGGCTCCAATTGCAGCATGGAAGAGGTCGCCGAGGAAGCCACCAGCCCCCTCTTCTTCCAGCTTTACCACCGGGGCTACGACCTAACCGAGATGCTGGTCCGCCGCGCCGAGGAGGCCGGGTTCAAGGCCATCACCCTGACTGTGGACACGCCCGCCCCCAGCCCCAAGGAGCGCGACCTGCGCAACCGCTACAACCGGAACTTCGAGCAGGGCAACTTCCGTGGCGTCAACAAGCCGGAAAACGTCCTGCGGGGCACCGACGAGTCTGTCGGCTGGAACGTCAACCGGACTGTGCCCCTGTCCTGGCAGGAGCTTGAATGGCTCCGGGGACTCACCGGCCTGCCCCTGGTGCTCAAGGGCATCCGCACCGCCGAGGACGCCCACATTGCCGCCGAGAGCGGCGTGGACGGTGTACTGGTATCCACCCACGGCGGCCGTCAGCTCGACATGACAATGGGCGCAATCGAAATGGTCCCCGAGGTGGTCGATGCGGTCAAGGGCAACTGCGAAGTCTACGTTGACTCCGGCGTCCGCCGGGGCAGCGACGTAGTGAAAGCGCTGGCCCTGGGCGCAAAGGCCGTCGGCATCGGGCGTCCCCTCTTCTGGGGACTGGCCGTCAACGGTGCCGAGGGTGTTCACGGCGTCCTGGAACTGCTTCGGGAAGAGGTCGATCGGGCCATGGCCTACTGCGGCCAGACATCCGTCCAGGACCTTGAGCCGAATCTGGTCAACGTCCCCCAGGGCTGGGGTGCCCCGCCCCAACCCGACTTCTAACCAAACCGCTGCGGGGGAGACAACTTCATCGTCTCCCCCATCGCCAACCCGGCCACCAATAACCTAATCCCAAAAACAAGTGATACCCTGCATATTAGCTATGGAAATCCCATACCTGTGTGGATATTAGGATAGGCTCCACGTCAGATTATGCCAGTTATGGGCAACTCTATATACAACGTGTTCGGAATACTCGACTCATCCTTCGATTTAGAACTGATCGGTGAACATTTGGGCCTAGTCGATGAACAAGGGGAGCAGTACCGCAAAACGGCGGAGGACATTCTCGAGACTTTGCTGGAGGAATTGCCTGCTCACAGCCGAAATGACCGGCAAGCTTGGTCACAGTTTGCACATGGAATCCACGATGGCTTGGTGGAACACCACCTTCCGCGCATCCTCTACAATCCTTTCCTAGTTTCCATGTACGCCGTATATGAATCAGCAGTAACAAGAAATCGCTAGTATCGTGCAAGAGAGGAAAGGACTGGAAACCCCTCTGAATGCCGGGAAAGGAGATTTCCTGGGCCGCGCAAGAAAATACTATCGGGACGATCTCAATCTCGAATTATCAAGTAGCAACCAGTCTTGGGAGAGGTTGAAGATTCTTGCTATGCTTCGTAACGCTATCGTCCATGCGAACGGTCATCTCGATAGGGTCAACCCCCAAAACCGCAAGAAAATCTTTAAGTGGATTGAGCAGGATATAGGAATTGAAGACTACGACGGAGAATTGACTGTCAACGGGTCGTTCGTCAGGAAAACGTTTCAGATTGTAAAAGGCGATTTGGAAGACCTGATTAACAGATTCAAGAAGAATCACAGTCCCGGTTGGACCGTCAGCAAATGATTAGGAAAGTAGCACGCGACTACCTACATCAAAATACGGCCCTGAACCACGCCGACGCTCTTGAGTTACTGAACCAATAAGAGCCTGTCCCAAAATCGAGTTATGGCCTTTATCTCGGCCATGAAATATCATAGACGAAGACGTTACGCTTTGTAGGATAGGCTCAAACCCAGGAGGTAGACCCGACAATGGTGGAATTCCGCCCCTTCCGGGCATGGCGGTACAACCCCGTCGTAGTGGGGGACCTGTCATCCGTCGTCTGCCCACCCTACGACCTGATAACCCCCGAGCTTCAGCAGTCCCTCCTGCAACTCAGTCCCTACAACGTGGTCCACCTGGAAGCGGGCGAGAGCTTGGACTGGCATGACCCCGCCGAGGGCCAGTACCGCCAGACCGCCGTGGTGTTCGACGAGTGGCAGTCCCAGGACGTGCTGCGCCGGGAGGACTCGCCCAGCTTCTACCTGCTGCGCCACACCTTCGAGTTCCAGGGCCAGCAGCGTACCCGCCTGGGCCTCACCGGCTGTGTCGGCCTTGCGCCCTACGGAGGCGGAAGCGGGGCGGCGGCGGGATCTAATGACGCAGGGCAGGTATTCCCCCATGAGTACACCGAAGAACCCGCCGTCATGGACCGGGTCTCCCTCATGCGCCAGTGCAGCGCCAACTTCAGCCCCATAATGTCCCTCTACCGCGACCCGGAAGGCTCCCTGGCCTCATTGCTCCAGCAGGTAATGGCCCAACCCCCGGTTATCGACATTACCGCCGACCAGTCCCAGGGCCTCACCCTCTGGCGCATCTCCGGCAGCGACGCCCTGCATCAGGTGCAGGACTTCTTCTCCCGCACCGCAGTGTTCCTCGCCGACGGCCACCACCGCTACGAGGCCGCGCTGCGCTTCCAGGGCGATCATGCAACGTCCCAGTCCGGCCAGATGGCGGGCCACGACTACGTGATGATGACCCTCATAGAGTTCTCCGACCCGGGCCTGATGGTCCTCCCCTACCACCGGGTCGTGGGCGGACTGTCCGAGCCGTCCCTGGGAAGACTTCTGGAGCGGTTGGGAGAGGTGTTCACCTCAGGGCCGATGGAGATGGAAGCGGGCCAGGACGTTGCCGGAGAGATGGCGGCGAAGGTCGCGGGATGCGGTCTGGACGAGAAGGTTGCCGGAATGATCGGCCCCGCCGGGAGCGGCCCGCAGATTCTGACGCTGAGGCCGGAACTGGACTGGCAGGCATGGGGCCCTCTGGCCGTCTCCGAGGCGTGGATACTGGAAGAGCAGGTGCTGAAGCCCGTCCTCGGAGAATCCCTGCCCCGGCACGTCGGCTACATCCACGACCACGACGACGCTGCCAGGCAGGTGGCGTCAGGCGAGAGCCAGCTAGCATTCCTCCTCAAGCCCTTCCCCATGGGCCCCTTCGAGGAAATCGTCCGCCAGGGCCAGCGTCTGCCCCGCAAGTCCACCTTCTTCTATCCCAAGCTGCCCACCGGCCTCGTAATCAACCAACTGGACGACGCCCTCTAGCCCACCGGGTTAATCGTCGTCCCTCTTGCCGTTAGCACCGTTTGAGTCAGAGGGCGGTATCTCGATATCCGGCGGCAGCAACCCGTCCTCTATAAGTTGCTTGGCCCATTCCTCCCATTTACTTCGCTCCTCTTCCCTGCCCTGCCTGAACCGGCGTCTCAAATATCTCTCTGACAGCATTCTAAGCGCCTCTACCATTACGATTGTTACGGCGGGGGCAAGGCCATCTGCGTACTAGCTGTCTTTTTTCGAGAGAAGTGCATAAGTTGGACTCAGGAACGAATCTGACAACCCGCTGACAACCAGACCGCCACCAATGTCCATCATCCTAGTACCGAACCAAATCAGGATTGGCAGGGGTATAGACGGTGGAGTTTACGTCTGGCGTCTTGGGCAGTGAACCGCCAGTTAATGGTGGCCCCTGCCGCGTTCCGCTCTGACACACAGGCGCCGACTGCTCTTTCCAGGCTGTCCTCGTCGGCGTTGCGTCCGCGCAGGCAGGCTCGGGCCAGCACGCTGAACTCGATCTCCGCCATATTCAGCCAGCTTCCATGCTTGGGAGTGTGGTGGAACTCCAGCCGCTTGGCAATGCGCCGGGCCTCAGCGGCCGGAAAGGTCTCGTACAGGGACGCCATGCGATGGGTGTTCAGGTTGCCCAGCACCAGTCGGACCGCCGGGATGTCGGGGTAGGCCTCGTCCACCAGCCAGCGCATCTGGTGGCAAAAGCCCCCGGAGACTCCACTGACCGGGCAAGCCGACCTGATGGGAACGGGGTATAATCCCCGGCATGACGATCACACAAGCACCCGACATGAACCAAGTCATGGAGACACTGGCCCGGTCCAGGCCCGTCTTTCACTCGGAGTCCGACTTCAAGCACGCCCTTTCCTGGCAGGTCCAGTCGGAACACCCAGCCATGAGGGTCAGGCAGGAGGTAGGGAATCTGATAGAGGGGCTGGATCGACGCTACGTGGACATCTGGTTCCCAGACTCCGGCACTGCTGTCGAGCTCAAGTACCGGACCACACCAGCAGCAATCCAGCTTGATGACGAGTACTTCGACCTGAAGGGGCAGGGAGCCACCCTCATCGGCAGATACGACTTCTGGCACGACGTCGCCAGACTGGAGGGATCAGTGATGAGTGGCAGGGCTCAACAGGCCTACGCCATTTTCCTTACCAACGACCACCTATATTGGGACCCAGGGAGGCCGAACACCTATGACAGCGAGTTCCGTATACACGAGGGGAGGGAAGTTACGGCAACCCTGGCATGGGCACCCAAAACGGGGTCAGGGACGAAAAAAGACAGGGAAGCCCCGCTGACCCTCAGGGGCGCGTACCGAACTCACTGGGTGGAGTACTCAAAACCCCAGGGGAGGGGAAACACCAGATTCAGGTACCTGTTACTCCATGTGAGCAACCAGATGGCTGACCGCGGGAGTGAGAAAGAAAGAGTGGGCGGAATGTAGAACGCAACCCAATCCTTGCGAAGAAGGGACGCCCCCAAGTGCTGTAGTCGGCTTGGGCATCGGGGCTTTCGCACGACCAACTATTCCGCTTCAGTATCGGTGCGACACCAAAAGCGAGCAGAGATGATTATCAGTCTAACGGTGGAGCCGACCAACAACGACCACAAGGTTTACCATACCAAGGAGCGGTGCCCGTCCAACCTCTTCCATCCTTTCTTCCTTCACTATTCCCCTCCACTGCGTCAACCATCAGCTATTCATTCACCATTCTCTTATGCTCTCATCACAATTAAAAGACTCTGCAACTCGGGCCGGTTCCCCTTGACTCGCACCAGATAGTCCCGTCCGTGGCTGACTATGGCTTGGCACAGGTCCCGCTCCGCGTACAGTGCGCCATGGTCAGGAGCGCCAGGCCGGGATAGCGCTCGAACAGTTGCCCCAGTTGTTCCCGCAACACCCCGGGTTCGTACCTTTTCTCCGATGCCGGCCACTGAGCCAGGCACAGCTTCAGATCGTGGGCCAGCACGTTCACCATCACCAGGGGGTTGCCGCTTGCGTCCCCGGACTGCTTGGCCCACTTGCCGTCTACCGAGGCGTACATCTCCTGGTCCGACACCACCCCCGGGCCACCCATCCGGTCAGAGCCCCTGCAACTGCTCATACTGAACCCCGGCCAGGGTGCGGGAAATGTGCTGGCATGAGGCGGATGGTCCCGTACAAACCCGAGAGGTTCCTTCAGCACCGGCCAGTGCATCCTGGCGAAGAGGGAGATGTGGGCCATGGTGGTCTGACCACAGACCAAGCCCACTCGGACTCCTAGACCGACAGTCCCCCCGCACGGCTGCGATGTCTCCTGCAGTCAGCCGGAAAGTGACCGCCACTTGACGACGCCAATGATGAATGTCACTACACCCCCGATAAACATAGCACTGATGATGAGTCCGCCGACAGGTCCTGCCACGTTACTGGTGACAAACAACAGGATGACTGCGACCACTGCAAGCAAGGCTCCGACCAGCATGTATTTGCCACCTGTTTTCATCTCAGTTAACCCCCTCTGAATACCCTCGCGTAAGCGAGCAATACGGACCAAAGGGCACCACTCGCCCCAAACACGTAAGCACCCGTTGCTGGATCGTTCTTGAGCAATCCCACGCCAACGCCTATGGCCGCGAAAACAGCGATCGGTGAGGCCCAGATTGCCAGCTTCTTGAGTGCAGCCTTTTGTTGCTCAGCAACCGCAGGCGGCGTGGAAGTCGAACCCCTAACCGGAACCTTGCCGCGCTGAGGAGACGACGCCTTTGGGTTGGGTTTGGGAGCGGGCCGCGGGCGGAGATTCTCGATATCGGGCGGACCTGTCTTGGGCCTCCCGGACCTCCGACGCAGGTCGCACTTTACGCACGTGCAAGCCGGGGGATGAGAACCGCGTGTATATCCGTGGTCTATATTCGACATTTCTAACCCCCATGCGGTTATGACTTACGCAGCTATAGAACAATAGGATTACGCTTTCCATCAAGACATTTGGGCCGAACAGACAGCGGGCAAAGGGGGAGCGAGAGGAAATGGCGACAGGAATCGGAAGTAGGAACTTAGCGGTTCTGTCACAGGGTACCACCTTGCGAGGAGATAGATGGGCCGGGGCCTGAGTCCTTATGTGCCATTTGGACTTAAGTACTGAAGTGCTTACCTCCTTCGTCTGATATTTCGTTCAGCACCCTCTGTACCGCTCTTCGGAAAAGCCAACGGCGCGAGGAGTAACGCCGTCGTTAAACCAGCAATAACCCAGAACCCACTGTCGCCATCGCCAATGATCATCTCTCCGCAGGCGATGATGCCTACACTAAGAGAAAGCCAGAACCCGAACTTCCACATAAAAACCCTCGGGCGCGACACTCGCCGGAGGGTTTATTGCCAGTGGCCCAGACGGACTGGTAAGATGGATCCGTCCTGGACACAGGAGCCGCTTGCTAACGACGAGGTTCCGCGCTCTGCCCGCTGCCCAACAGCGGGTTTTGCGTTTTAAGATACCCGGTTTCTCTCAGGCTCAAACCCAGATTAGTATACTGACAGGTTCACAGTCAACCACACCGACCAGAAGAGAAAATTGCGAAACTCAGGATACGCCGCAACAATTGCGGTTTGCGTCAAATAAAATGACGAAACCGTCATCGGAGCAAGTCAACAAATGGTCAGCACTTAAGGGAGACCGACTAGGTGTCATCCAACAATCTCGACGAGAAGCCCCTACTTCAATGGGCTATCCAGCCATCTGTTCCAGCAACAGGATCGGGATTCCAACGAGAGATACAAGCACCAGCCCTCCAAGCATCAAGGCATACATCCACCTAGTTCCAGCACGGTTGTTGCCAGTGCGAAGCGGGTATACGACATGCTCCCCTACCCATCGTCCAAAAAGCCCGCTGCCACCAAGAAAAAAACCAAGCATTCCGACAACCAGACTCCCGGCTACAAGGTCAACAACGAGCCAGTCGACTCCTTCCGTGACCTTGAAAAGTTGACTCATAAAGTAAGCGCCAAATCCTACACCGGCAGAAGTCATTCCTGCCAGTGCCCCTAGAGCACGACACTTATGGAGACGGTCTACATCCAAGTCCCTTGTTTCCATATTTGCTCCACCCCGTCATAGCATAATCTCCTGGGTCGGACAAGAAAGCCAACCCAGAAGCCCAGAGATTCTATATGTTATAACGGAGGGAAGCACACAAGTTGCAGCTTCGAGTGAGCACGGCGGGAGATTGAAAATAAGAGTGCCGCCAAACAACAATGGCTCTCAACAAGAGCACTCCAAGGAGGAATGACCACTGTAGCAAGGCACAGCCCAAGAGAAATCGAGATCAACCAGCACCAATCATTCCAAAATTAACCGCCGCACTCATACACTCATGCGATCACAATACCGGCAACGGACAAGGCGGCACGTAATCCATGAACCACTTCAAGGAGATCAATCTGTCCTTCTTGTCATACCCCGAAGACTCGGACTCGGAAACGTAGCTGTCACCAACGCCCTCCTCCCAGTCCCAGTCATAAATATTGTTCTTGAACAGGACAGCTCCCGAAATCTCGTCCAGCTCCCTCAGCAGTTGATACATCCGCCGAGGCAAAGGCCGATCAGGGTACATTTCCTTTCCCAGAAAAGCATACCATCTGAGCATCATCACCACCGCCAACAGTTGTTCCTTGGTAACGGTACTCCCAGCAACCTCGTACTGCTGTACTCGCTTCTCGGGCTCATGGACCCAACGAACACCATATCGCTCCGGCATCTCCAGGACCTTTCGCTCCGGCATTGCATAAGAGTCCTTCATCTTCTCAGCTTCAACAGCCTCGCACTCCGGGCAACCCGGCATCGGGGACCACTCAGCAAGCTCCTCCGACCGGATTCCTGTCATGCCTCCCATCAGCTCCATCCAGCAGCCGTCGCACAGCGATACTTCACCGCACCGCCCTCCCGGGCGATGAACAAACATGCCCACGGAGGAATAACTTCCCTCGGCCAATCCAGCAAAATCTCCGCCACATCGAGCACAGTAAACCTCTTTGTCTTTCAGCGCGGACATATTGGCCTCAAACCTCTCTATCCACTCCTCATACTCCCGCTGCTTCCTAGCGTCACTACGCATGTCCTCACGGATACCAATCTGCGCGATCTCCGACTTCTGAAGCCGCTCCCAAATCGCTGTAATACGCCTTCTCTCGCGGTCCCGGCAGTTCCCCGGAGCAATATGCGCTCTACCGACAGCGCACCCATCCGGGCTGTCTCCAGTCTCCAGCTCAAAGACATCTATCCCGTGCCCCATACAATGGGCCACCTTCTCGACCGGCAGACCTTCAGTGCCAGTAAACAGCAGCCAAGTGGATGGCCTGGTTCCACGCTCCAACAGAATGTCAGGACCGTCACCGCTGCTTCCAGGATCCAGCTGCACCGCTGTGACATCAATCAGAATGTTCTCCACGAACCCTACCCCTGTACAACGGCCACAGCACTCCTTAAAGAACAGCCAGAACCCCATCTGCTTCCTCCGGCAAGTCTCCAGCCTATTGAAAAGCATCGCCCGGTTAGCAAAACGAGCGATGTTCTCCCGTTCACTCATCTACTGCTCCAGCATTATTGGTTTCAAAGTCTTCCTGAATGGGCAACAGGATAGCTCAATCGAGCGCGATCCGTTAGAATCAGAACTCCAAGGAAGCGGAATGCAATTCCTAAGCATCCAGACAGACCCAATACTCTTCTGGAAACTCATATCTGTCACATTTCTTGTAATGTGGCTACTAACGACCTTAACTCTAGTATTACTAGGAGCAACACTACGCCTAGTACTGCGCAGGCTAGTCCTGCGAGAAGAATCCACACACCCAAACCAAGGTCTTCTTCCACCGGATCAACCCTCAACCGGCGACAACGCCACCTCGAAGTATCCTGTCGCTGAATCCAAAGGCTCAGCATAGACGAAATCAGAACAACCAATCCTATAAAGGTGATAGCGACTCCAAAAGCGACCATCGAACCAAAAACCGCGTAGGGAAGCCACCAGAGGCCAACACTTCCCTCACCGTATAAGCCCATGTTCATACTGGCTCTGATGCCTATCACAGTATTTGAACACACCCATCCCGAAGATGTTCTTGGCTACGGGCTGGTGACATCTCCCATACTGACACTGCCCAACCTGTTTCCGCGCAGGTTTCCCCTTCAACTTCTTGTGGCAGTTGAGACAGTACGGAAACTTCACCTTCTTTGGACGCTTGCAGATTGGACAACGGCTCCGTCCTCCTCTCGCCACCATCACGACAATCTCCAGGTATCTGCGCAGAAGTGCGCGATGGTGTAGATCGGGTATCCCATCTCCTCGCGGAATTCTTTCATGTACTCGATGGTTTGTTTTAGCCCCCAAGCTATTCCCTGAATGCGCGGAGGCACAGGGTTGGTTTCCGTGGCCAATGCATGTTCGTCCCAGTCGTTTCTCTGAAGGGCGATACATGCGAGCCTGTATTCGCCGTCTGTGGGCGGTTCTATCCTGGTGGATTCGAGGACCTCCTTAAACGCTTGGGTTACCATATTGTGGGGCTCTTGGTCTTCGATATGGATTTCAGTGAAACCACTGTCTGCCCGAGACTCACTGCCGAACGGATTCCCCATGTCTCGTATTTGGCCAGCTATGGCAAGTGCTCCAGCCATTCCCAATGCAGCCACTATTCCCCAAAAACCCTGCTGCCAACTCACGCTCATTTAATTCCTCCAGCAACTTTGTGCGCAGCTCCGATCCTCACATGCACCGCTCTACCGGCAATAACACGAGAGCCCCCAAGCAGAGACCAAAGAGCACAAGGCCCACGAACACCGTCATTCGGATGAATCTCCGGTCCGCGAGGAGAGCCTCATCACTGACTTGGTACTGAGGCATGAACCGGACAATAACCGCGCCGACCACCATCACAACTCCAACCACAACGCCCAACGCCGCCAATGAACCCAGCGCACACATCACTCGCGCTCTTTCATGCCAAAGCAAACAGGCTGGCCCAACAGGATAGAAGATTGGCATCGCCAACACTGCCGTGGGCCAGCTCCATCACCAAGCCACGGGTCTTCTGACATAGAAAAACCTCCCGTTCAACGGTGACCACTCACCGGAACGGGAGGCCAGGGTCGCTTGACTGCCGACGAAAACCTTAACGCCGTTGCTCATGGAGGACGCCCCCTTTCGGTGGTGGGATAGAGGCTACCTGCCAGAGCAACCTTGATCCTCAATGAGCCGCAAGGGGGCACGAATGCCCCTTTCCCAATGCTCACCGGACAACGGACTCTCAAAGACTAACTGGGGTTGCTCTGGCACGCCCATTCAAGCACAGAGAGGGAGTGACTGTAAAGAAAACCCTGTCACAATTGTTTTACATGGCAAAAAGAAAAGCCGCCGGCAGAGTCCGGCGACTTTGTTATTATAGTAGAAAAGTTGGGCTGGAGGCCCCGATTTAGCTACGAACGCAACTTATGTCCCTGCCTCAACCCTGTTAGCAGTTTCCTGCACCCAAACCCCAAGATAGCCTAACACTTCCAACTCCTTTCAATAATGGATCGGCTATCGACTAACAAGAGTCGTCAGGGAGCGGTGGCCGTTGGCAGTCTGGGGTCGGGCCTTCCAGTCCCACCACACTGGACAAAATCAGGAACCTTCACCATCTCGTTCGCTTTAGCCCTGTAACCGGGCTGGCACCGCCCTGCCAAATGTATGCCCCGCGGGTGTAAATGGGGGTGCCGGGCGCGAATAGAGTGGGTCTGATGCCCCTGTAGCGAAACGAAGGGCATCGGTCATATACCGTCTCCCCTCACCGCTCCTGCTTCCCCCGAGACCCCATGCCTGCCTTTGCCCGGTCCTGAAGGTCTTGGCATTCCGTTAGCATAGGGTGCGCGGACAATTCATTGCCTGGCGACGGTCTTCCTCCTTCGTGAGAACTGACGCTCTACTCCGGTGACCCTCATTCGGAAATCCATCATCTGCCTACTAACCCCAAATTCGTCGCACGCTACATCCTTCGGCCTCTTTTGGGCACTCAATCTCACAAGGGCATCCCTAGGTAGCAACAGGGCGCCAGCGAGCCAATTTGCCTCTTCTTCGGCAGCCTTGTTAAACCCACGTAAGGCGAGGTTCTCCTGCCCAGCGAAAAACATAGTGCTTGGTTCATGGCCTAGCAAGAGGTGAGCCAATTCGTGCATCACATCGCTGGAATAGCGACCACGCCGGTGATTTGGGTTTAGGATGATGGCGTCCCGGTTAGCGGCCGATACAGTTATAGCGGACCAAGAATCCGGGTCGCTATGCACCAGTTGCGTGACGTCGGCAGGAGCTAATCCAAGGTCTTCGACTGACCAAAGATATACTCCCAAATACGACGCGAGTTGTTCTGCTGGTAAGGGGGCAGCCGGGTCCAAGCCTAACTCTGCTCGTAGCGAGCGGGACATCTCCTCACAGCGGGTTTTAAAGCCCTTCTCCATCCACTTCTCCCACCTTTCCAGGTGCATCATGCAACATCAACTGTGCCCTGAGAATGGCGTTAGCCAGAGCGCCCGCCGTGTTCGGGTCGATCTCGCGATGTGCCTTCAGGTGCGCAGCAGCGACATGGGTAGGGGTTGTTTCCGTTGATTGGGGCGTAACGTCCAAAAGGGCACCCGGGTCTACACCTAGCCAGCGACATAGTTTCCCGAAGGTTTGGAGGTCGGGCATTTTGCCTGACTCAATGCGAGAGAGGGTCGGCGCGCTGGTGCCAATTTCGCTCGCCACCGTCCTAAGCCCTCGAGAACCCCGTTTTTCACGGACAATGGTTCCTAGGTTCTGTAATGTGACCTTAACCACAGCGCCTCCCGTTCCAGCCATGAAACAACGTCTTGACAGCGTAACGTCTGTTGGGTTAGCCTATGCGTAACCCTAGCAAAACGCTGTTTCACTCGTGGTGATTGGATGATAATCAAGAACCAAGCCGTAGTCAATGGTGGTGTTCGGAGAGCTTGTCGTGTCTAGCTTCGACCGGACAAGGCCACCGACAGTTCCAACAGAGAGCTTCAGCATCCTGGCGGTGGATGGAGGTGGTACGAGAGGGATTTACGCCGCTCAAATCCTTGCCAAAGTCGAAGATGCTCTCGGGCGGCAGGTCAACGACTGTTTTGACCTTCTCGCTGGGACGAGCACCGGATCCATCATCACGGGAGCCGCGGCGTCGGGAGTTCCATTGAAAGAAGTGGTCGCTTTATTCGAGAAAGAATCGCCGCGCATTTTTGGGAAAGCCCGCTTTCCTGCTCGCATCTCCGTGTTCTGGCGTAGCCGGTACTCCAGGACGACTCTCGAAAGCGTGCTACAAGAATACCTGCCCCAGGCCGTCCTTCGGGATATATCGACCCCACTGATGATAACGAGCGCTGATATAGCCACGGGCGGAGTCCACGTCTTCAAGTCCCGCTACTTGGGCGATCTCGGAGAACCCTATGAGAGGGACGGAGAGGTGCTCCTCAGCGATGCGATTCTTGCCTCCTGCGCGGCGCCGACCTATTTCGACCCCAAGGCAGTGGGGCCGTATCTGCTGACGGATGGCGGCCTTTGGGCCAACAATCCGTCAATCATAGCGTTTACCGAGGCTGTATCAAAATTCAAGAAGGAGGTGGCGGAGGTAAGAGTTTTGTCCGTAGGCACTGGCCACACGACGACCATGTACACGAAACGGAGTTCTTGGGGCCTCCTGACCGGATGGGGAGGTAACAAGCTGGTCTCATACACTTTGGGGCTTCAATCACAGGCTTCTACGAACATGGCAAAGCTTATTTTAGGCGACCGATACCTGCGTCTTGACCCGGAGATTGACAGCTGGGAATTGGACGATACCAGGCACCTCGCTAACCTAAAAGCTCTCGCAGAGAGGGATTTCACATACCGGTCCAAAACAATCCTAGACCACATAAGGAGAAACACCGAATGAAGCGGGTAGAAGACTTCAACGAATTCCTGTCCAACCATGTGAACATCAACCAGTCCCGGTTGGACGATCTGAACGACCATGTCGCGGCTGTGACGACGCACTTGAGTCGGGACTTGGAGTCGTTCAAAAAAGTGGAGCGCCAAGGCTCCTATGCCTTGCGGATGATTATCAAGCCGAAGGAAAAGAAGGAATACGACGCCGACGTGCTGCTCTTCATGAAGTACCAGCCGGGAAAGAAACCTGCCGAGTACATCAACGACGCTTACAACTGCCTCCGGCAACACGGCACCTACAAGGACATGGTGCATAGGAAGACCCGCTGCGTGATGGTGGATTACGCCGGGGATTTTCACTTGGACATCGTTCCTTGCGTCGAGTTCAACGGCCAACGCTACGTCTGCAACAACAAGACCAACCAGTTCGAAGTCACGGACGGAACCGGCTATCGGGACTGGTTCAACCGGAAGACCCAGATCACCAACGGCAATCTCAAGCGAGCCACAAGGGTTCTCAAGTATATGCGAGACCACAAGGGCAACTTCACCGCCCCTTCGATCCTCCTCACCACTCTTATCGGAATGAGTGTGCAGGACAACGAGGGCGACGCCTGCTTCAAAACCGTCCCCGACACGTTGAAGACGGTATGCAACCGCATAAACGCTTTCTTGCAGGCCAATCCCAACCAGCCCGAAATACGCAACCCGGTGCTACACCAGGAGACCTTCACGCGGCATTGGGACCAGAACAAGTACCGGAACTTCCGGGACAAGTTCAAGATTTACAATGACCAAGTAAACGACGCCTATGATGAGACCGACCCCCAGAAGAGCGTACAGAAATGGCAGAAGCTGTTCGGTGAGGACTTCGGCAAGTCGAAGTCCAAGAGCAGCGGAGCGTCTGGCGCCGCGGCAATGGCTGCCACGACCGTAACTCCCAGGAAGCCTTGGGCGAGATGAAACTGCAAGACACTGATCCGGAATGGCTGGCATCAAACTTCCCGGAATTGGATTTCCAGCCGGATGGCCAGCAGATTACCGGGGAGCTTCGCTTCTGCGCTGCCTTTGACCGGGACTCAGGCCAACTGAGGTTGGGTGACACCGACGAGCATCGGGCAATTGGCACTTTTCTGTGCGACGCGTTCAAGGTAAGGATCGACTTGGGCCATCTGGGAGACAATGGATGGCCCAGGGTCTATGAGGTTGGCGGGCGTTGCATCGACATTGCGGAGCAAAATCAATGCGCTATGATTGACCTGCATCTGTTTGAAGATGGAGCTTGCTGCTTAGGTCTGAATTTCGCCACCGACAGGAATCTTACCCTTCACCGGTTTGTGCTCGAGCTGGTGATTCCCTTCTTTTACCGCCTGTCTTACACCGACCGTAATGGGTTGGCTGCTGCCAAGGACGACCTGTGGGGAGAGTATTTCCACGGGGATGCTGGTGTACGCAAATACAAAGAGGAGATTCTCCAACTGGTCGGCAACAATCCTGGTAGAAACGAATCTTGCCCTTGCGGGAGTGGGCTAAAATACAAGAGATGCCACTTGGACGAAGTAGAAGCAGTTAAACGCCGTTGGTTGCGCTAATTATCGTCCGATAGAGAGGGACGACCGTGACAACATCCACCGTCAACCCAATACCTTTCCGCCTTGAATCCACCTTCGGAGCCGGCCGAAAATGGACTTCCCAGGCTGGCTCTATTGCTACAGCCTGGGAGTTGCCCGCCTACCATCTGCTGTGGGCCGGTGACACAACCGCCGAAGGTGAAGTCCGCAGATTGTGGGAGGCGAGAAAGGGCCGCCAAGCCTATCCTGTGGTCCTACTGTCCCCGTCGGACGATGAAACGAAAGTCAAGGTGGCCGGCCCGCAGGACGCTCGCCCGGTACGGGAATTGCCCGTCGGCCGGGTACTCGACCTGCTGGAAGACAGCCATAACCTAGCGGCCCGCGAAGCGGCATCGTTCCTGGCGAGGGAGTTCGCCCGCCTTGAGGAGGCCGTGGTTCCCGGCCTGCGGGTCAAGGACCTGCTCACGCCTCATTTCCTACGGGAGCGGATGCGCTGGCCCGTGAACCGGGGGCGATTGTCCGGCGCTGTTGAAGGCAAGGGACGCACTGGGAGTATCGCATGGCGCTCCCTGTTTCAGGAAATGGGTTACCAAGTGGAGCAACTGCCGCAGCGCGGCTACCTGCTCCGGTACGACAACGCTCCGGTTGCCGTCGTACATCCCCACCGCGACCCATCCCAGTTCAGCCGTCTCACAGACAACGGGGAACTGCCCGAAGGAATGGTGCTGGCTGACTGCGGGCAGTACGGAGCTCAGTGGGGCGTCCTGGCAGCATCCGGACGCTACCGGCTTTTCCAGCGGCGGCCTCCGGTCGGCCCGGCTACCGGGCAGCACTTGGAAATAGATACGGCTGAGTTGGAACGGAAAGACCGTTTTTATCTTGGCCTTCTTGCGCCGGAATCTCTCAAGGAAGATGGCTGGCTGACCGGGTGGGTTGCGGAAGCGAAGGACTTTGGCGAAGAGTTGCGCAAGGGACTGGAAGAGCGCCTGATCAAGGACGCGCTACCCAACATCGCCCGGGGCTTGGGCGAGTATCTTGAATCGCTGGGCACCGACTTGAACGACCCTGAACAGCTTCGGCAGATTGAAGAGGCGGCGCTGACTCTGGTGTTTCGGTTCATGTTCCTGCTTCACACCGAAGCCCGTGGCTACCTGCCCATTGGTTCGGCGGCTTACCGACCCCACAGCGCCCGTCAACTGGCCGAGGATTCCCGCCTGGCCGGGTCTTCCCTCAGCCGGAAAGCCACACAACGGTGGGACCGCTTGCGGACTCTCGTGCGGATGATTCGAACCGGGGACCGCTCCGCTGGGGTCCCCGCGTACAACGGCAGCCTGTTTGCTGCCGACGGCTTCCCCGGCAGCGCCTTGCTGGAACGGGCCGAGATTGCCGACGTTTACCTGGCTCCCGCCCTCGTGTCCATCGCCTATGAAACCGATAAGGTCGACTCTCCGGGGTTGGACTACGCCGGCCTACAAATCGGCCACCTTGGAGCCATCTATGAAGCCTTGCTGACCTTGAGGCTGACCCGTGCACCCGAAGACCTGGCCTACGATTCTAAGCGTGACATGTTTCGACCCATTCGTTCTGGAGAGAAGCCGGAGCTCACCAAGGCCCAACTCTATTACCAATCGGAGGCGGGCGGGCGCAAGGCTCGGGGAGTTTTTTACACCCGCCACGAGTTCGTTAGCCACCTGCTGAATCATTCTCTGTTGCCCGCCCTCGACGACCATTTGGCCGAAATCGGGGAGGTGGCTGACCGGAGTCCCATTGAAGCCGCGCAGAGGCTCTTTGATTTCTCCGTTGTGGACCCGGCGATGGGCAGCGCCCACTTCCTCACGGCGGCCTTGGATATGATGGCCGACCGTATCGAGATTTTCCTGGCCGAGGTTGGCGGCTTGCCCGGTATTGCTCAGCAACTCAGCGAGTTGAGTCAGGACAGCGGAGCAGTCTCCCAGCAGCCGGAGGACGGGGACCTGCTGCGGCGACTCGTCCTAAAACGCTGCATCTACGGCGTTGACCTTTCCCCCATGGCGGTGGAAGTCGCCAATGTCACCCTGTGGCTGGCGTCTTTCGTCCCTGGTCTGGCCCTCTCCTACCTGGGCAGCAACCTTAAATGCGGCGATGCCCTCATCGGCGTGGCCGACCCTTCCGTTGTCGGGGCCAGCGACAGCCCCATGTTCACCGGCCAGAACGTGCGTAACGCGATGGAACAAGCGGCCCGGTTGCAACGGGAGCAGGCGGCCATTCCAGACCGTACTCCCGAAGAGGTCAAACGCTCCGAGGAACTTGGCGCTCAGCGCGACGAGGCTACCGCCGGTCTGCGGTCAGCTTTCGACCTGTGGACGGCGGAACCGCTGGGACTGGACGGCGCCCGCCATACCCTGGAGACCCACGCGGACTCCATCATCGAAGCTGGCAAACAGTCGGCTGCTGAAGTTACGGATGCGATTGCGGAAGCATCGCATATCGGCAGCCAATACCGCTTTTTCCACTGGCCCCTGGAGTTACCCAACGTTTTTTACCGGGAACGTGCAGGATTCGACGTGGTTGTGGGCAATCCACCGTGGAACGAAATAACCATCGAGGAACTGGCCTTCTACGCGCTGCGTGAGCCAGGACTGCGTGGATTGCCTAATCTAGCTGAAAGAAGAAAGCGCATAGCGCAACTCGACAAACAAAACCCTGACTGGCGAGAGGAGTTTGAGGACCAGCAGAGACAATTGAAAACAGTCCGGGGGTTCTTTTCAGAAAGCGGGGGATACCAGCTTCAAGGAGTAGGCGACAAAGATCTGTACCAACTCTTTTGCGAGCGGTACAGCCATCTCGTTAGGCAGGATGGTCGTTTAGGAGTAGTGCTACCCAGAACGGCATTCCTTGCAGAAGGTGCCAAGGGTTTCAGGAGATGGTTGTATGAGCGGACCACGGTAACGACGGTCGACTTTCTCTTGAATGCTGGGCGCTGGGCGTTTGATATGGAACCTCGGTACACAGTTGCACTGTTGACTGCTCAACGCAGAACACCAAGCAAGGAAGCCACTTTCCAAATAACAGGACCTTCCGCAAACCTCAAAGAGTTCCATGATGCGTCACTCGGCCAAGGCGTAAGCGTTCCGGCGTCCTCCTTGGGAAGCGCCCGGGTAGTGCCTCTGTTGCCAAGCCAGATGCACGCCGATGTGTTAGCCAAATTACGTCGCGGCGTCCAGTTCGATTCGCTCCAAAATCCCGAAAATCAAAAAATTTCAAAAGGGCGCGCTGCTGTGTCTCATCTAGCTCCCTATACGGAATTGCATGAGACACAGCAGCGCGCCCTTTTCTCTCATTCCAGAGGTTTTCCAGTGTGGAAGGGCCGGTCCTTTGATCAGTACGAGCCTCATGGTAATGAACCTGCCGGGTACTCCAAGTGGAATGAGGTCCTTTCTTGGGCACAACAGAAGCGCAAGCGATCCCCCGTCTTCAAGCGGATGTTCTCCACCGAAGAACTTTCCGATCCTAATACCCACCCAATAAACTACTGCCGAGTCGCATTCCGGGATGTGACACGAACCACCGACTCCCGAACAGTAAGAGCCTGCTTGGTTCCACCACGGACGCCGTTAACCAACAAAGGACCGTACTTGATATTTTCTGGGTGGAGCAGTTTGGCACAGGCCAGCGTCTTGGGGACTTTGAACAGCCTTCCGTTTGACTGGATTGCCCGGCGTTACGTTGAAACGAACATGAACTACTTTATTTTGAATATGCTCACCTTCCCACCGCCAGCTAACACTCCTTGGCAGGGCATCGGCAGATTGGCAGCACGGCTGTCCTGCGTGGACGAGCGGTTCGCTGACTTTGCGGCGGAGACCGGAGTGCAGTGCGGGCCGTTGACCGATGCCGACCGCAACGACAAGCGGGCGGAAATCGACGCACTGGTGGCTCACGCCTACGGGCTGACCGAGGACGAACTGCGGTTCATATTCACCGACTTCACCGAGAACGCTGTTACTCCCGCCTACCGGGAGAAAGTCTTGGAATGGTTCGAGCGTTTGTAAGATGACTACTCGCCAGCCCCGGTTTACCCCCCTCGGCAGTTCTTACGAACTGGTCGATAACGATGTCTTCGGCTCCCACGAACAGGCGTTGGAGTGGCTGGCGAACACCTATGTCGATCCCCTCAACGTCGCCACCGGATACGTCAGTCTGGAAGGGCTGGACGCACTGGCGAAGATAGTGACCGGCAGGGTCGGCGGAGGCAGGCTCCTTATCGGGGCAACCCCCTTGTCCGAGAGCCTAATTGGTCCGGTAAGCGAGACCATAGCCGGGCGGCTTGAACAATCGGTGAGTTCGCTGGGGCGGCAGCGGGACTTCTCGGCCTTTCCTGCCGCCCGCCGGGCTGTCCTGGAGCGGGTGACAGGTTTCATCGAGGCCGGGAACGTTGAGGTTAAACGGTACGCCAGGGGCTTCCTGCACGGCAAGGCGTACATCTTCGGCGATTTCGAAGGCAGGACCATCGGGACCGGCGCGGCCCTGGTTTCTTCGGCCAACCTCACCTTCGGCGGCTTGGTGTCCAACCGGGAACTGGGCATGGTTCACTACCAGCCCAACGTGGTGGCGATGGCGTTGGACTGGTATCAGCGCTTGTGGGATGACGCCTTGGATTTTCGGGAAGGGTTGCTGGAACTGCTGCGACCTCCGTTACTGGAGAGCGATCCGCAAACCGTGTTCCTGCGGGCTCTGCTGGAACTTTACCAGAGCGACTTAGATGACGCTGAAGTTGACCTTCCCGACCTCCACACGCTTACCGCTTTCCAACGGGACGGGTTGGCGCGGGCCAAACGCATTCTGGATCAGCACGGCGGCGTCCTTTACGCCGACGGCGTGGGCATGGGTAAGACCGAGATCGGCGTCCAGTTCATCCGGGAGTACATTCGGGACCGTGGGCAATACGCTCTGGTAATCTCCCCGGCACAGTTGCGGGACCACCTGTGGGACCAGCGCCTGAGCGAAGAGAACGTCCGCACAACCGTGGTTTCCTATCAACAGTTGGCCCAAGACCGCCAACTCGTCGCTCGCGGCGGGCGACAAGTCTTACCGGTAGATAAGGACTCATACCGGTTGGTCGTAATTGACGAGGCACACGCCTACCGCAACGTGGACAACACCTGGTACGCGGCACTGGACCGCCTCATGGGAGGTACGCCGAAGAAGCTGCTCCTTTTGACCGCCACGCCGGTCAACAACTCCCTGTGGGATCTGCACAACCTCTTCCTACTATTCGCACGCCACGACAGCGCCTTCAGTGGGGAACCACTGAGGATTTCCAGCTTGCGGAAGTTCTTTACCGACGCCGGCGCGTCCAGGACTGAAAACCTCTCTGAGGCCAAGCTGTTCCCTTTGGTCGACGCTCTGACGGTGCGGCGTGACAGGGCTTTTATCAAGGACCGCTACCGGAACGAGCGATTCATTGACGGAACGCCAGTCAAGTTCCCCGAACCGGAACTGCATGAGCGCCGTTATGACTTGGACAACGCCCATCCCGGAATCGTCCAGGCCATTTACGACGGGATAGACGGTCTGACAATGGCCCGTTATCGCCTGTCAGCCTATAGGGTAGACAAACAGGAAGAGTCAGCGTCGGAAGAAGCGCTGGCCGGTTTGATACAGTCCCAATTGCTGAAACGCTTCGAGTCGTCCTGGTATGCGGCGCTGCAAACCGTGAACAGGATGCGAGATGGCAACGACGTGCTGCTACGTGTTATCAGAGAGCGGGGAGTTGTGCCGCCTCCGGAGGTCATCAGGGACTTGGTTGGCGATTCCAGAGAGGATGACACCTTCCTTAGCACCGACCTGATTGACGAGGCATTGGCCGACTCCGAGGGCGGGATTTCCGCTGACAAGTTCAACGACCATTTCTTGCCAGACTTGGAAAGAGACCGGGATGCCCTGGCAGCCATGTCAATACAGTTGGAGCACTTGGAGGGCAGACCCGATCCCAAGCTGGATACCCTCACAGAGGTAATGTCCGCGACGCCCTCCCAGAAGATAGCGGTGTTCACAGCTTTCCAGGACACCGCCACCTACTTGAAGGAGCAAATCGAGAGTCAACCGGAAGTGTTAGGGCACCGTAATTGGACGGTGGTGATTGGTTCCGAGACCAGTGCCGATGCCCGTACCAGGGAGCTTGAAAGGTTCTGCCCGGAGTCGGTCACGGACGAGCCGGGCTTTGTGCCTGAAAACGGCGAAGTGGACGTAATCATCAGCACCGACATCCTCTCGGAGGGGCAGAACCTTCAGCAAGCCCAAGCTGTACTCTCTTTTGACATGCCCTGGAACCCCCAGCGCGTAGTGCAGCGCAATGGCCGCATCATCCGCCTGCGCAGCCCCCACGACACCGCGTACCTCTACACTCTGCTTCCCGAACAGGGGGACCTGGACCGACTGTTGAGACTGGAGGCCAAGCTCCAGGCAAAAATTATGGCAGCGAACGCGTCAGTGGGTATGGAAACTCCGGTGTTGGCCGACGTAGAAACCGAATCTCAAGTGTACGCTGATCTGAACACTTTTGTAGAACGTCTTGCCAGTGGAGACACGACCCTGCTGGACGAGCAGGAAAGCAGCGGGGAGAGCGGTTCGGCGTTTGCGGGTGAACTATTCCGCTCCCATCTTCGCCGGGCGGCCGAGGAAGGCGAAGTGGACCGGCTCCAGAGCTTGCCCTGGGGCATCGGAGCCGCTTTCGTTCAACGACTGCCGTCACTGGCGGAGCCTGCGGTGTTCTTCGCCTGCCGCACTCGTGGCGATGAACGCTACTGGCGCATGGTGTCCCAATCAGGAGAAATCCTGCACCGGGATGACTTACCGATGCTCCGCTTGATAGACCCCCAGCAACAACCTGGCATTCCTGTCCCCGATGGTCTCGACCTGGAGCATCTGTTTACGGTTGCTGCCGACGACATCTGCGCCGAGCATAACGCGCTGCTCGACCCTGAAACGCGGTTCGCTTCCCTTCCGGCCAGCCAGCGTTGGGCGCTGGACGTATTACGTTCACCGGACGCTCCATCCGGCGATGAGTACGACGAGGGAGACCAAGCCCTTTCGGTAGGCCGGAACAACCTAGTCAGGCGTCAGTTATCCGAACTGCGGCGGGAGTACGAAGGTGGCGGCATGAGCGTGACTGACTGTGCTCGTCGGATCACAGAAGTAGTCGCACAGTTCGGACTGCGCGTGGTGGGACTTCCCCAAGCTCCCGAACCTATAACTGAGGACGACCTTGGAGTCGTCTGCTACCAGGTGGTGGTGCCGTCGAGAATGTAGGATGTTAGAACGGGACCGTGAGACGAGCAAATTGAGTAGACACGATTGAGCGGTAGAAAGCCCAGGGCCGAGCGACGACGAGAAGCTCGCCAGGCACGAAAGGCAAGACCACCTCGTAGGTCCGAGGAGCTTCTGTATCCCTTGGACAATCTGAGCACGACCACCGCAGATTCGGCGAGTTGGTTGGCTGAGCGGGAAAGGCGCGGGGCGACAAGGGTCGAGATGGATGCAATGTTTGACGATGCAGTCGTCGTTTTCCCAGCTTCGACCAGCAGACCCATCGCTGAGCCATGCGTCGAGATGTACGAGTTCATCTCAGCCGCGTCACGATCCGCAGCCGCCGGGGTCGAAGTTCTCGACCGCCTAAACACTGAGGACGATCCGCACCTTGTCGCCGCCCTAAAGAGATACATTGAGGACACAGGACAAGCACTGAAGGAAGTAGACAACCGGCTCAAGAAGCTGCATTCTGGGCTGAACGAGTTGTTCCCCGAGATTTCATCGTGGAAAGATCTCATTAGTCGCCGCGACGTGATCGCACACAAAATACTCACTCTCGACGACGATATGGTCCGTAAGGAAGCAGATCGGGACTTCAGGGCGCTTTACCAACTCCTGTCTAACATTCACTTTGCCCCTACGGTCATCGATCTCGAACAAGGCATCGGTCTAGAGGTTGCTATTCGGTCCAATCAGCTTCGCGACTTGGCGCCGTCAGAGGCAGGCCAAAAGGCGTTCGTGCTGGGCGGTGCACTGATGGTCGTGTGTTTGGACGCCCGTAAAGGTATAGTAACTTTCAGGCTCGGTCGAAGTCCTGACAACAAAGCACTGCTGGCGGTCTCTCACCCCGGCGAGTATACGTTCACCGTTTCGAAGGTGAATCCACCTGCCGGTGAGGTGGACCTGGAATTTCGCTTCCCTTCACCAAAAGTGCGGAAGAGCCAAACAACAGGGTCCACCTCAAAGCCTGATGGATCGCATTTCACGTCCAACCCAGTTACAATCCACCTAGGACCCTCATCCGGCTAGAGGAAACCCCTAGATGCCCAAAAACATTAACCTCCAGGACATTACCCGCATAACAATTCAATGCGGATCATGCCCTGAGAAAACCTGTTTCGACCCTAGAGAATATGCAAGCAGGTCGCCAGACGAAGACAAATGCCCTCACTGCAACGCTCGCTGGAGCATACAAGGAGCACGAATACAACGTGCCCTCGATGCCATCAGGCTTATCATAACTGTACCAGGAGAGATCAACGCCCAGATCACCCTGGAAACCAATAACAACTAAACAACCCGGCGTACCATCCAGCGCATGTCCGCTTCCTGACCAGTGCCAATCTTCACCAGCGCCGTCGCCTGAAAGCTGATGGTGCTCATCAAAGCATGAAGCCTGATTTGGCGAAGCCCGCGGACGCAATGGCCTTCCAACCGCCGAGACTGCTTCATGCCCTTGAACATCCGCTCGATGCTCTGACGCTTCGCGTACAGGTCCTTCCAGGTCTTGGTATGCCTGGGAATCCAGCTAAAGAAACGCAGGTTACTGCTCGGATGTTCCCAGGTCTCAAAGTCACAGTGACGGATGCCAGTACTCATTGAGTCCCTGAGATCACATCCGCCAGCAGGACAGGTATAACGGTGTCCCTTATAGATATTCGTCTCGATGAATTCCATCGGCTGACCGCCCATACATATGGGCCTGCCGTCCAAGGAATGGACCTCGCCCTTCCCCTTCGACTTTCTCGTCTCGCGGATATGGATGATCGCGGCTACCCCATTCTCATATAGGTAACAACTGTTCGATTCCGCGTCATAACCCCGGTCTGCAATCACCGCACCCGGTTTGAGCCAAGGAAGAAAGGCTTTCGAGTGCTCAATCACCCTCGGCAACCACGGTGAGTCGTTCCGCTTCGCGGTCGTCGTGATCAGGCCAACAGGCAATCCATAATCTGCGTCACAGACCGCATGGACCTTATAGCCGTAGTGCCATTCCTTTCCGTCCTTACCCTTGCTCCTGGGCGAATTCTTCGCAGTCCAGGAAGCCTCCGGGTCGCTCAGGACCTTCCGGTTCGGGTTGCCGTGAGTCCTTACAGTAGTAGAATCTACGGCCAGCACTCTCCCGAAGTCCGGTAACAGCTCCCTGATCTCTTCGGTCAGATTGGCCAAGGCGATTTCCACCAGAACAGGAAAGTGAGAAAGCCGCTGGATGAAGCGGTTGAACGTGGTCCGGTGCGGCAGCTTCTCACTGAAGCCGCACAACACCCGGAGAGCAGAATCGTCCTCCAGCCTCCGCACCAAAGCGTTCGTGCTCGGCAAGTTCAGAACGAACGATGCCAGGTACGCCCTCCACAGGGCTTCAAGCTGTCTCCCCGGACACCCTCTACACCGCTCCAGCCTCAGCCGGAACAGAAGCAACGAAGGGTCAACAATATCGAGTACCGCTGCCAGTTCGGAGAACGACGCCACTCATTGGTCCAGCACTCAAGCAACCAGTCTCTCCCCCTCCGAATCAGCCTCTTCCCCAGGAGCCGGCACACCCTCGATCCACCACATATTACCTCCGAGGTTCCGAAACTTCGCCGAGCTTTGTAGAGAAACCCGAAGCTGGTCCTTCGGCTTCGCCGTCCCGGTCTGGACCAAACCCTTCTTCAACGAGGCATCCAGCAAGTCAGTCAGGTGCATCGGCTCCCCATATTCCCGCAAGACCCTCTCATACAGGTTCGTATTCCACTTCCCCTGACGCGCCTTGATCACCGGCTTACAGTCCCCTTCACCATCCTCGCTGTCCCGGACGCCATTGGCGTCCATCTCCAGCGAAAGGTGAGACTCATGGAGCTTCTTCAACAACCCAACATATTCCTCAAGATGCTCCGCCTCCATCCGGTACGACTCCAGCTTCTCCCATACCCCTTCAAGCCGCTTCTCGACCACCATCACCTGTTCGAGCATCTGGGCGCTGGTAATCTTCGTTTCCTTCCCTTTTGCCATGTTGTTCCCTTTCCCGTAACTGGTTGCAGTTGTGGGTACTTCATCTACTGACAACAACGATATATTCGTGGTAACTTAGGGCTGGTGGAGCCAGGGGGAGTCGAACCCCCGCCGCGGTGCTTTTGAAGGGCAGCGGCCTCCAAGTGGCCCCACTGACATACCGAAGGGAAAACCTCCTTTCTCGGCGTTCTTGAGGCCCGGGCGGGAATCGAACCCGCATAAGACGACTGCGAGGCGTCTGCCTTTACCACGTCGGCCACCGGACCAATTGGACCTCCTGAATGAGAGACTCCTTTCGGGCTATTAGGTGGAGCGGCTCCGTCGCCGTCCAAAGTCAGCGGAGTCGCTTTCTTTTGTTTGTTTAATCCAAAACCTAGCTATATTTTGCGGCCCGTCACAACATTAGTCAACGCTTCCCGTGACAGCCCCTACTTATATCGTCACCAGCCTCTTTCCAGAACACCCCTTTCAGAACGATTCAGAAAGCCCATACAAACGCCTTTCGTCACCAGGGCTTCTTTTCTTCGCCAACGGCCCAAACAGCCGCTGCTACAGGCAGTTTTCAGCGTCCTTAAAATTGGCTCAAATTCGTTGAGCGAATATCCTGTATCACTAGCGCCATTCCACATCAGATCGGGCGAGTTGCCAACAAGCGAAGCCCCGCCGGACCATACACTGTGACCCGGCTCACTCAACTTCGGTCAACTCGCCAGCGCCTTCCAGGGACCTATCCGCATCAGGGCGGTACCTATACACCCCTGGTCTGACCTTCTCAAAATAGGACTCATAATCCCCACGATAATGCGAAAGAGTCCCCTTCATATTCTTCAAGGTGGAACTCGACGCCCCTCTATCCAACAAATAGCGGGCGACAACATCAAAGCTCACCACCTTCCCACGCGCAGCCAACGCCTCACAGACCAGGATAAACTTCTCTCTCAAGCTATCCCCGCCCTCCAAATCCACTTCGATGCCCTCCAAAGAAGCATCGCCTGCCGGATTGACTATAAACCCAGGCAACTCCGGCCTCACCACCACCACACCATCCGAGGCAAGGTTTTCAATTACTTGAACAAACGCCTCCCTCATTCCCGCCAACGCCTCAATTTCCTCATCAATCCTAACTACCCGCTCCCTCAAATCCTCAAGACTGTAAACATCCGATGCACTGTTTTTCATTTGAGTGCTCCTTTGTTTGACGATCTCTTCCAAGCCTGCCAGAATTGCAACATCAGGAGCGGGACCAGTAAGGCCCCAGGCCACAAAGCTCCCTCTCCTAATCAACTGGAAACGCGGGGGGCTGCTATCGACATCACCCCTGCCAATGTTTCCAGAGTGCGCAGGAAAGGCAAAACCTTCCCTGCGGTTTCGCATCGCCAGGAGGAACACTTTAGCAGGTAGGCTCCTCCTGGCAACTATTCTACCCCATCTTCAACCAAAACGCGATCCATATTTTCACCAGCCTCAACGCACCCCTACCCCAACACTTTCCACTCTCCAGCACACCTCACCCCACCACCGAGACGACCACAACTTTTGCACTTGGCTCTTTTTTCTTGCCATCAGAATCAGGGGGTGGTATCTCTATATCAGGAGGCAGCAAGCCGTCCTCCATGAACTGCCTGGTCCATTCCTCCCACTTGCTTCGTTCTTCTACTTGACCCTCTTCCCTGCCCTGCCTGTACCGGCGTCTCAAATATCTCTCTGACAGCATCCTCAGCGCCTCTACCATTACGATTGTTACGGCGGGGACAAGGCCATCTGCGTACTAGCTGTCTTTTTTCTTGCCATTAGAATCAGGAGGCGGTACCTCTATATCGGGAGGCAGCAAGCCGTCCTCCATGAGCTGCCTGGTCCATTCTTCCCATCTGCTCCGTTCCTGCACCTGCCCCTCTTCCCTACCCTCTTCTTTGCCCTCTTCCCTGCCTTGTCTGAACCTGCGTTTCAAATATCTCTCTGACAGCATCCTCAGCGCCTCTACCATTACGATTGTCACGGCGGCGATTGTGATGGCCACCGGCGCCATGCTCTGACTCACGGCAACCAGAACGTCTACAAAGTTGTCGGACGCTCTCCTGCTCGACACTTCATTCCAGATTATCAACCCCAAGCATATTATAGTCTGGACGTTGAACAGGATGAAGTAAGTTTCTCTCCAGTCGGTTGGGACTGTCCAAATTGGCTCCCGTTCTTCATTCATTGGATTGAAGTATTATCTATCTGCGCGGTCCGATCGTTACAGACCACCGTACAAGCTGCTCCGTGTCCTCATGCTAAAGGACGAGTCCTCAGCTCTGCGCCGGGGGCCGGGTCTCGTCTGCAGCCTGCTCCAGCCGTTCCTCTAGCTGCTGCAGCGTCCTCTGCGTCGTGCGCAGTTCCCGGAGAATGCTTTCCAGCGACTCCGGCTGCTCCAGCGACCGGAGCTTTTCCTGCTTGGCCTCGTCCAGGTTATTGATCACCACCGCGATGAACAGGTTCACCACCACGAACGTCCCGATCACTATAAAGCTGACGAAGTATATCCATGCCAGGGGATGCACATTCATGGCCGTAACCAGGACGTCGGTCCAGCCTTCCAAAGTCAGAATGTTGAAAAGCGTCAGTAAGGAGGCTCCCAGGCCACCCCAGTTCTGGGCGTCATGCTCGTGAAATAGCTGGTACCCGATGATGGCGTAGATGTAAACAATCAGCCCCATCAGGATCAGTATGTGCATCATGCTCGGTATCGACCGCACCAGCGTCGCCACGATCAGCCGCAGTTCCTTGACCGTCGAGACCAGCCGCAGCAGACGCAGCAGCCGGGCCAGCCGCGCGATGACCGCAAAGCTGCCCGTGGCGGGTATCAGCGAGAACACGATTATCGAGAAGTCAAAGACGTTCCACGGGTCCCGGAAATAACGGTCCACCCGTGGCGAGACGGCGAACATCTTGATCGCCGCTTCAACGATGAAAATCCCCAGCGTCACCTGGTGCCCCAGCTTCATTAACTCCCAGTAACGGTCGTGGATGCTGGGGAACGTCTCCATGCCCAGGAGAACGCCGTTGGCGATGATGATCCCGATGATGGCGTATTCGAAAGCGTGCGTGGAGACTATCCGGCTGGCGGACTCTCGCATGATATCGGTCCTGTGTGCGGTGATAACCGGGGTTAGGGGTTAACTATAGGATGTCACCCGGGACCTTCTCCAGCGGCGCATAGCTCAGGAGCAGCCGCTTGATCCCCACGCTTCCCGCGAAATGCACGGTGACCTCGTGGTCGCCGGGTATGGCGATGCAGTCAATGACCACGCCCTCCCCGAAAGAGCTGTGCCGCACCGTCTCCCCGATTCCGGGCGCAGGCTTGGCCGGGGGCGCGGGCGCGTCGGGCATCCGGGTCTGCACTGTGCCCTGCCGCGTTGACCTGGGGGTGGAGACAACCGCAGGTCTCGATTGCTCGGGAGAAGCCAGCACGTCCTCTGGAATCTCCTGCAAGAACCTGGAGGCGTTGGTGGGCCCGCTGCTCCCCATGAACCCCCGCCGGAACGCCCGCAGCAGGTACAGTCGCTGCTGGGCGCGGGTCATACCCACGTAGCAGAGGCGGCGTTCCTCCTCCACCTGCGCCTCGGTACCCGACTGCGCATCCGTCTCGATGGAGCGGTAATGGGGCAGTATCCCCTCCTCCAAACCGACGATGAACACCACGGGAAACTCCAGCCCCTTGGCCTGGTGCAGCGTTATCAGGGTCAGCGAGTCCTCCGACTCCTCGTAGTTGTCAACCTCGGCCACCAGCGAGATGCGCTCCAGCAGGCTCGCCAGTCCGTCCGCCGGGTCTTCGGCGTCGAACTCCCTGGCCGTCTCCCGCATCTCCATCAGGTTTTCCCAGCGTTCCTCGGGCCGTTGCCCGTCCGACCGGTCCGCGGCGCGCCCATCCGCGTTCTGGTAATACTGGCGGAAACCCGCAAGCTCCAGCGCCTCCCCGATCAGCTCGGACGGTGGAAGCTGGACACTGAGATTCGCCATTTCCTCCACCAGGTTGGCGAAGTCCGCAATGGAGTTGGCCGCCCTTCTTGGCAGGTTCACCGGGCAGGGCTGCCCCTCGCGCCTGGCCCCCAGGATGCGCTGCATGGCCGTGTACGTAGGCACGCCCTCATCCCTGGCCCAACCCGTCAGCAGGGACACCGACTTTGCCCCGATGCCCCGGGGCGGAACGTTGATGACCCGCATCAGGCTGACTTCGTCCAGCGGGTTATGCACCAGCCGGAGGAAGCACATCAGGTCCTTGACCTCTTTGCGCTGGTAGAAACGCACCCCGCCAACCAGCCGGTACTTCATCCCCCGGCGCAGGCAGGCCTCCTCCAGCGCGCGGGACTGGGCGTTGACCCGGTACATGATCGCGCAGTCCCCGGCCTTCGTCTCCCTCTCCCGCACCAGCCGGTCCACCTCGCCGATGACGTACCCCGCCTCGTCCTCCTCGTTGTACGTCTCGTGGGCATAGACCGGGACGCCGTCCCCGTTCTCCGTGAACAGCCCCTTGTCCAGCCGCTGCCTGTTGTTGGAGATCACCGACTGGGCCGCGTCCAGGATGTTGCTGGTGGAGCGGTAGTTCTGCTCCAGGGAGATCGTCTTGCAGCTTGGATAGTCCCTCTGGAAGCTCAGGATGTTGCGGATGTCTGCGCTGC
Organism: uncultured Dehalococcoidia bacterium; assembly: GCA_951812625.1. Classification (GTDB taxonomy): domain Bacteria; phylum Chloroflexota; class Dehalococcoidia; order Lucifugimonadales; family UBA3495; genus CATOSP01. The sequence goes on from CATOSP010000001.1 coordinate 271,235, forward strand.
GCCAGGAATAGATGGACTGGTCCGGGTCGCCCACCACGCAGATGTTCTGGCGGTCCCCCGCCAGCAGCCGGGCCAGCCGGTACTGTGCAACGTTGGTGTCCTGGAACTCGTCCACCATCACGTGGACGAACCGTTCCTGGTATTGCTCCCTTACGGCCCGGTACTCTTCCAGCAGTTGCACCGACCTCATCAACAGGTCGTCGAAGTCGACGGCGTTGTTGCGGACCATGATCTCTTCGTAATGGTGATAGACCCTGGCAGCGGTCTCCTCGAAGTAGTTCTCGGCGCGGCTGGCCAGTCCCCGGGAGTCCGTCAAAACGTTCTTGGCGCGGGAGATCACCCCCAGGACCGCCCTGGGAGTGTGCCCCTTGGGGTCGACTTCCGCCAACTCCATCGCCTGCTTGATGGCCGAGACCTGGTCGTCGGTGTCGAAGATGGAGTAGTTGCGGTTCAGCCCCATCGCCTCCCCGTCCCGCCGCAGCAGTCGGGCGCAGAAGGCGTGAAACGTGCCCACGCTGAGCAACTCGGCGCGGGTGCCCACCAGCCGCTGGAGCCGGTCCTGCATCTCCCGCGCCGCCTTGTTCGTGAAGGTCGCGGCCATGATGCGGTAGGGATGTACGCCATATTGGTGAACAATGTGGGCGATGCGGTGCGTAATCACCCTGGTCTTGCCGCTGCCCGGCCCGGCGACGATCAGCAGCGGGCCGTCCACCGTCTCGACGGCTTCGCGCTGGGCGGGATTCAGTCCCTGGAGAAGGTCCGGCTGGATGGTCATGGCCCGATTATAGCATGGTGCCCCCGCCCAACTTCGCCCAAAATCCCGCCCCAGTAAGCCCCAAAAGCCCGCGACCCCCCCACCGTTACCAGCCAACCAAGAGACCGAGTCCAGTGCCGGTAACGTTCCAAGGGCCTTGACCTTCATCGTGTCCGTGGCATGAATAAGACGCCGTTCCACTCCACGATGTCTGTACTGACCTACCAAGCGACGGCATAGGCTAGGATTCCGTCGGGCGATTGCCGCAGAATGAGGACGATTTGCGTGGGAGTGGATCGAATTGTTGGCTCATGAGTATTGACTGTTAGGTGCCAATACTCTAGCGTAGAAGAAGCTACGGGCACAATATATTGTAGTCATGACTACGATAGACTACAATAAAGGGTATTGTCGGTGAGTTACAGGATCGGGAACGGAGTCCTTGATAGAGGCCAGTGCAAAGTCGCAAGGATGTGTCAAATGAGCGCTCACAACGTGATCCCACAATACTGTGATGAGCAACTTGAAGAGCGCATCAACAAGCTTGAAATTGCTGTAGAAACTTGGGCCAAACAGAACGATCTTTGGTACGACGCGTGTTTCAGGAGAGTTGTAAAGAGCTTTGACATGGAAACAGGTGCGCCAACGGTAACCACACTACTTGCCGGAGGACTCCTCGCCGAGTTGGTGATCCATCCGGGAATTGGGGCTATCCATGATACTCATGAGGCGCAATGGCTTTCGGACGAATGCGAGCGAATAATCGATAGTCACGGCTTCTACGGAGAGACATTTGACGAAACCCGCCTGAACATTATTCCACTGGAGCAGAAAGATACACTCGTCCTTGAGAGATTTAAGGAATACATGAGATGGAAGTGGATATGCAGCTTGATTCAGGGTGACTTCGATGCGCTGAACTCGGATCTCTACGAGCACTTTAGCAAGAATTCGGACCAACTTACCCGCCTAAGTTGGCGGGAGTTCGAGATGTTGGTCTCCGAGTTGTTACAGGCCCAGGGGTTTGAGGCCGAACTTGGACCGGGACATACCGACGGAGGAGTAGATATACGGTTGCTCCAGCGCGACCCCATCGGGGATATACTGACGTTGGTGCAAGTGAAGAGGTACGTCAACAACCCAATCAGGCTTCAGGCCGTTCAAGCTCTACATGGAGCGAAGGAGGCTGAAGGTGCCGACAACAGTATGTTCGTCACTACGTCCCGTTATCTACGGTCCGCAACGACTTTCGCAAGTCGAGAAAAAGTGCAGATGGAGCTATACGTGTCTGACGACGTACGGAAATGGTGTGCTGACGCAAATGCGGGAATCATTGAGGAAAAGGCACGCATTATCTCAGAAGATGAGGTGCGAAGAGCCCTGACCCGAGCCCGACAAAACCCGAAGACAATAATGCATGCTCAATGCGGATACACCATGCAGTACAACAAATTCAGCCTTGTGCTGAAAGAGTCGGCCAGTTCTGGACTCGCAATAGATTTGCCGTCCCTGATGGTTCAACATGATGGATACATGCAGGCAGGAACCGAAGTGCCAGACCTGCGTGACATTAGAAAAGTGCTGCAACGAAGGGACACCACGCGGCGGCTAAAGAAGCTACCGAGGGACTCAAGCTTTGCGTTTTGTGATGTCAACGAAGAAATGGATTTCTACGAGCCATGGAACCAGGAACCAGCTCGATTTTATTCTGACTGAACCCTAGGACTATAGTATTACCACCACTGACTCGGCGCCCTCGGACTCAAACGTAGCACAGCTTCGTTAGGGGCAGAGACCTTGGTCGTAGCCAAATGCTGCAATTTCCAAGACGGCCCGACGCTCCATGAGACCATCTGTGTCTGAAGAACTAAGACCTTCGCTATTCCCACACCCACTGACACCCACCCCTTGCCAAGCCCACAGAACATATGTACCATAGCACCTGTCCGACCCATAAGACCCTCCACCGCAAACCCCATAAGGAGGGCAGGGCCAATCCAGGACAGCCACTGAGGCGCACGATGTTCATTGTCCAGACAACCTGACAAGGCGACCCGCAAACACCAGCCCCGACCCTCTCCAGACCCCGCCTCCTGCGCCTCTGGCCACCTCAAATGTCCGGTTTTGTCCGCATTTGACCGGAAAAACGGGATTTTCTCCCCCTTTTCCAATGGCGATAAAGGGGCCTTCCATCGTCTCCCCCTTTCGCAAAAGGGGGATTAAGGGGGATTTACCCCCTCACTCCACACTCATTAACTCCCTTGAAGAGGTGTAACCATGACTCTCTCCCAGATCAGGTCCCAGATTGAAGCCCTCCTCCGCAAGTACGCAACCGAAGTCGAGGTTTACCGACTCGACAAAGTCACCGCTGAATTCTGCGATGAGGTGGCTGACGCCCTGACCAACCCCAAGTCCGGCCCCGTGAAAGACCCCTTCGATTGGGCCTCCGTATTGTTCAAGCGGATGGCAAAACGCGGGCACCACGCCCGGAACCTCACGGCTCTCCAGAACTACCTTAGCCGCTGCCTCCAGGAACGCCGCGTCCTTCCCCAAGCCCGCGAGGTCCTGCGTGCCCTGCTGCCCAGGGCAGCCGAACGCGGCCTCATCCCACGTACCATAGAAGACCCCGTTCCCATTTGCGCCATGAAACGCGGGATGGAGAATGCTGGCAAGAGTGACGATTCAGGTTCGTCAGGCCTGGGTCTGTCGGACCTGATTGAGCACTGGCAGAAGATGGACTACTGGCGCCAGTTGGCCAAAGGTTCCCTGCCGGGGCCGGGTCTGGCAGAAGGGGCAACCGCATAGCGCCTGCCCCTTCTTTACCGGGAATGGTCCCATTCCCGTCTTGCCCGTCATTCCCGCGAAAGCGGGGCATCCGGGGCTGGTCTCTTCGGACCTACTCTGGACTCGATCTCCGGTCCTCCAGCTGGTGCCAGTACACGTCTCCGGCCTCCACTGCCTCCGCCGCCTCCATGTCGTTCCTCACGCTGGCTATTGCGGCCTGTGCCGTCTTCCCGGTGAAGGACTCAATGAGCCTGGCGTTCCGGATGGCTCGGTTGCAGTCCCTCAGGTCTGCGGTGAAAGAGACCTCCATGGCTATGTAGCGGGTGTCGGCCACGTCCGTAGCTTCGATCACCAGGTCGGCGTTCCTGAAGCTGCGTCCTGCGTCCCTGGAAAGGGTGTTCCCCGCCATCTGGCTCAGGTCCGTGGCGCTGAGGGTCCGGACGAACTGCAGTCCCATGTCGGATGCTATGCCCTGGGCGTCCTGGACGGTCCGGGTCCTGGCAAAGTCGCCCTTGAGTGTGCCCATGTCCCCTTCCATGCGGTCCAGCCGGGCATCCATGCGGTCGAACCGGGCATCCATGCGGTCGAACCGGGCGTCCATACGGTCGAACCGGGCGTCTATGTTGATGTGCGTTGTCCGGTGTTCCTCCACGAAGGCGTCGAACTTCTGGTTCTGCGCTCTTTGCTCCTCCACAAAGGCGTCGAACTTCACGGGGAGTTGCAGCAGCTCCTCGCCCAGTATCTGGGCCCGGACGGCGTCCCGCCACTGGGGGTTGTTCCTGAGCGCTTCCAGGAAGTCGTCCTGGTTATTGATCGTCGTCATGGTGCGGATTATACCCCGTTCCCGCTGGGTTGGCTTGCCCGCTCCGCCTCGGAAACCATCTCAGACCTGCATCACTCCAATACCTCCCCCTTTCGCAAAAGGGGAGTAAGGGGGATTTCTCTCCGCATCGGCCCATCCTTGGACGGCCGGAACGCCCTGGCCGGCCGCTGCCCCGGCGACTGCGAAATGGCAAGGGGACCGGGCAGATGCTATAATTCGTCACCGTTGGCATAATCGCCTTTTTTCGGCGTGTCCTTGACGAGAACAATCAAGGACAGCCCATACAATATGGCAGAGGTGGAACGGTGAATATCCCCAGGCAGAACTTGCGCACTCCGGGCCCGACGCCGGTGCCCGATGACATAGTCGACGCAATGGGTACGCCCATGATCGACCACCGCGGGCCGGAGTTCTTCGAACTCATCACCCAGGCCACGGCGGGCCTCAAGCAGGTGTTTGCGACCCAGAACGACCTGTTCATCCTCACATCCTCCGGCACCGGGGGCCTCGAGTCCCTGATAGTCAACTCCCTCTCCCCCGGAGACCGCGTGCTCTCCGCCACCGCCGGCTCCTTCGGCGACCGGTTCCGCGAGATGGCCACCGCCTATGGCGCGGACGTCCAGCGGCTGGACTTCGAGTGGGGCGACGCCGTGGACCCGGAGGCGGTCCGCACCGCCCTCCACGACGACCCCGGCATCAAGGCCGTCCTCGTGACCCACAACGAGACCTCCACCGGCGTCACCCACCCGCTGCCCGAAATCTCCCAGGTGGTCAAGGGCGAGTTCGACAAGCTCCTGCTGGTGGACGCGGTGAGCAGCCTCGGCTGTCTCCCCCTGCCCGTCGACGGCTGGAACTGCGACCTTGTCGCCACCGCTTCCCAGAAGGGGTTCATGATCCCGCCGGGATTGGCATTCGTCAGCGTCAGCCCCGCAGCTTGGGAAGCCGAGGCGGAGGCCACCATGCCCCGCTTCTACTTCGACCTCCGTGCCGCCAGGGACTACCTGGAGCGGGGCCAGACCCCGTTCACGCCCAACGTCGCCCTGCTCTACGGTCTGCAATCGGCCCTGGACAAGCTGCTGGAAGAGGGCATGGAGAGCGTCTACGAGCGCCACGCCGACATCGGCCGCTTCACCCGCGAGGGCGTGAAGGCCCTCGGCCTGGAATTGCTGGTCGATGATGAGTCATACGCTTCCAACACCGTCACCGCCATCAAGGTCCCCGAGGGCGTGGACAACTCCAGGCTCCGGTCCCTGGCCCACAACGAGGAGAACGTGGTGCTGGCTGGTGGACAGGGCAAGCTCTCCAACAGCATCTTCCGCATCGGCCACCTGGGCTACGTCAGCCGCGAAGACATCCAGGAAGTGCTCGACGCACTGGCCCGGATTCTGCCCAGGGTCGGCTTCAACCCAGGCTAGGCAACCAGCCCAAAACCACGCCGCCCGGTTCCCTCCCCTTTCGCAAGAGGGGGATTGAGGGGGATTTCCCCCACACTGGGCAAATGGGCGGCGATTCGAGGTAGTCACCAGCAAGCATCCGCCAGCGTGGCCCAACGGCAGACCGGAATCATAGATACCAGGAACCGTCATTCCCGCGAGAGCGGGAAACCAGCGTCGGGGCCACGGTCCCGACGCACTCCGGGGGAGGCCAGCATCATGTCCACATCACAGCTAGAGAAGGCAATGGCCACCCTGCGCATCAGCCTGGCCGAGATCAGGAACAAGGAAGGCCAGCTAGACACCATGATTTCCCAGTTCCGCACCCAGTTGCGGCGCGTCCCCCGCCAGGCCGTCTACGGCAGGATGGGACTGGACCTTGCCCTGGCTGCAATGGGAGAGGTGGAGGAACGGCTGGCCGACGCCGAGAACACCCGCCGCAGGCTCTTGGCCATCAAGAAGACGGCCTCCGACGAGCTGGAGGCGCTGCAACTGATCAAGCAGGTGGACGAGGCCAGGAAGTCCCTCTCGGACCTGCGCAGGAAGGTCCGGGAGTCAGGCGGCGACGCCGAGACCGCATCCGAGATCCGGCAGTTGGAGCGCTTCATAGCCGCCCACAGCAAGCGAGCCGAGCAGGCCATAACCGCCAGCTACGAAGAACGCCTCAGCCTCGGCTAGAGGAGCGCCTTCCCCCGTCACTCCCCGGAGAGGGTGCGGGTGTACTCGCGGCGGGCAGCGACCAGGTCTATGCGGGCCTTTACCGTCGCTTCAAGTTCGCCGCCCTCGGTGTAGTTGGCAGGGGCGGTACGCTGCACCCGCCCGTCGGCCATGAAGGTCGCAGCCTTCTCCTGCGCCGATATGCTGTCGGGCTGGTACACGGCTACGGACAGGCCGCCCTCGTCCTTGACCAGCCGGAAGCATGGGACGTCGGTCTCGCCGTCCCCGATGTAGACCATGTTCTCGAACGGTATGGGCCGGTCGCTCTTCGGGACGAACTGGTTGATCCTGCTGTCGTCGCTCAGGTCGTGGGCTCCCTTGTTGATGCGGAACAGGAACTGGGTCTTGGTAGTGAAGTTTATGGCCAGGGCCGGCCACCTGGCGACCCCGTTCTCGTCGAACATGAACTTGGAGGCGTATATCTCCTTGAACTCATGGGCTATGGGCGAGCCTTCAATGATCTCCATGTTGCCCGATGAGACAAGGTAGTGCTCGATATCCACTCCCTTGGCGCCGCCATAGGCGCTGATGCGGCCGAACCACTCGCTGACTCCATCGAACAGCCGGACCCTCTCGCCCCGCTTGCGGAAGTCTTCCTGGCGGACGGGCACACCCTTGACGTGGGCCTTCTCCAGCATGACGTACATGTACATGAGGATACCGTCGGCCTGGTTCTCCCGGGTGAGATGGTCCACCTCCTCCCAGAAGTCGGCGGCCTCCATACCGATGTCCGGGATGAAGGCGTGCTCCTGCATGTTGCCGGGGGCCAGGGTGCCATCAAAATCATAGACGATGGCCATTGGAGTCAGTGTAGGGGACATAGTCTCCCAGCCTGCCGGTGACGGGTGAGGACTGCGGGTCTAGCGGCGGTACTCGTCGCCACAGTCTCCGATGATCCGGTACAGGTCGCGGGACCTGGCCTGGACGGCTGCGATGGCCTCAAGGTCGTCATCATCAAGGCTGAACTCGAAGACCCTTGCGTTGTCGGCCCGGTTGTCGCTGACGCCCAGGCGCGCGCCCACGATGACGCCAGCGACTGCCGGGCGGTCAAGGATGTAGCGGACGGCGACGTTGGCGATGCTGACCCCGTGTTTGTCGGCCACGCCCCGCAGGGTCTGGAGAAGCTCCTGGAAAAGCTCCCAGCCTCCCCAGGCATCAACCATCTGCTTGTACTTGCCCAAGCTGGCGGTGTTCAGGTCGCGGCGCGGGGGCTCGGGCTGACCAAGGTAGCGGTCGGTGAGCAGGCCGCCGCAGACCGTTCCGTAGGTGAGCAACTGCACCCCGCTTTCCCGGCAGAATGGGACCATCTGTTGCTCGGGCCGCATGTCCACCAGCGAATACTGGACCTGGTTGGACACGATGGCCGTGCCATGCTCGATGATGGTCCGTAGATGCTCCGTGTCGAAGTTGGTCACGGCCAGGTGCCTGATGCGCCCCTCGTCGCGGATGTCTGAGAGGTGGTCGAGGGCGTCCAGGTAGGCAGAGTTGCTGTAGTCCCACCAGTGAAACTGCATCAGGTCCAGGGACTCAACGTCCATGCGACGGAGTGATATGCCCACGTTGTTCTCGACTATCTCGCGGGTCATCGGCCCAGGTCGGGGTACCCACTTGGTGAATGCCTGGATGCGGGCCAGTTCCTCAGGCCCGCCGAAGTTGAGCAGGCGGCGGCGGAACTCGCCAACCAGGTCCTCCGCCGGGCCATAATGGTCGGCCAAGTCCCAGGTGGTGAACCCATCGTCCAGATACCCGATCATGGCCTGGACTGCGGCCTCGACGTTGATGGAACCGTGTGCACCCGACACCTGCCACATGCCGTTGAGCACCCGGCAGATGCTCAGGTCATCTGTAAACTGGAGCGTGCTACCTTCGGGGAATGTCACCTTGCGGTCTCCCTAATCTGCCAATGCCCGGTTTATCTTGCCGAGGGCGGTGAGGGTCCGGTCCAGGGATGCGTTCCTGTCGTCGCCGACCAGGATGGGCGAGGCCAGGACCTCGGTCGCGCCGCAGTCGAACAGTTCATTGACCCGCTGCTCGAAGGCGTCCTCGCCGCCCCAGACGACCAGTCCATCGATCATGGCATCGCTCCAGGCAGCTTCCCGGGCCTCGGGGTAGCCTGCGGCAACGAGCATCCGGCGGTAGAAGGGCAGGCGGGGGTAGTTGCCGAACTGCTCCCGGAAGGCGGTGCGGACCTCGTCGAAGTTTTCGTGAACGCAGACCGGGGCGTGGGCAATCAATGGTGGCACGGGGCGTCCAGCGGCGTCTGCGCCTTTCTGCATGGCGGGCAGGGCAGAGTCGCGGAGATAGGCGCGTGGGCAGACCCAGCTTATCGCGCCGTCGGCCTCCGCGCCGCAAAGCTCGAAGGAACCGCTGCGCAGGGCCGATGCCATGACCGGTATGTCCAGTGGCCCGGCGATGGAGTCGTGGGCCTGGTAGTGGTCGCCGTCGAAGTCCACGGAGCCGGTCTGGAGCAACTGCTTGAGGATCTGAAGGTACTCGCGCAGGTGCCCCAGGGGAGAATCCATACGGATGCCCAGGGCCGCCATGCTGGGGCGGTGGCTGGGGCCAACCCCCACCCGGAGCCGTCCCGGGGCCAACTGGTCCACCACCTGGGCCTGTTGTGCTATCACCAGGGGATGGCGGGGGAAGGTGGGAACGATGGACGTGCCCATCTTGATGCTGCTGGTCTTCTCGGCCACCGACGCGAAGACGGTGAGGCTGTCGATGCGCGCCCCGCCGGTGGTCATCCACGCACCGCCGACTCCAAGCTCCTCAGCCCGCTGGATGGTGGCGTTGGCGTCCTGCGCCCTTGCGCCGGTCACAGCAACCCCGATCAGTTTGCCGCTCATGTCTTGACCTCACTCAACCTCGGGTATGTGTTATGGGACGAGTCTAACACACGATTATGGCGTGGGGTTTTGCCGGCCAGGGAGGTCGTCCCATCTCGTAGAGCGCGCCCAGGATACCGAGTTTCCTGATGGCCTTGAGGGGAGTGATATCCAGTCTTCCAACTGCTCCCTGCTGACTTCCCGGATTTCACCAGACTGGTCAAGCCGTATCCTGATGTGCTCAGGGCCGATTTCTTCCACCCATGCCTTCTCATGCCGGTCCGTCAGCTCAATGGGCGTTTCCTGGTCGAGAAAGCCGTGGGCCTTCCTGGTGAAGTGGGACCACCGGAAAACCGGCCCGTCAATTTTGTCTATATGCGGACGCAGGTATTTCAGACCCAGATGCACCGACGCATCCAGCACCTCAACGCCGGCCAGCCGCTCACCCGCCATGAAGTCCAGCATAGCGTTGTAGTCATGCCACACCGTTTCCGGTTCCTGAATTGACTCAACCAGATAAACGTAGGCCGCATCGGCGACGGCATCGTAGATGATTATCATTTCGCGCCTTCCCAAAAGCCGTAACGGGCAACGACGGTCACAACGGCGATGCCCCAATCCTCGACACACCCCCTTGGTACGATGGAGTGCGTCCAGGACGGCGGGGTTAGGAAGGACGCTGGATTATCTCCAGGCTGACCTTATCCGGGGCCTCAACGAACATCACCTGGCTGCCGGAGGGCATCGTCCAGGGATCGCAGATGATGTTGGCCCCCGTGGACTTGAACTGCGCAAAGGCGGCCTGAATATCGTCGGTCTCGAAACCGAAGTGGTCAAGACCGTAACGTGGGTCAGTGGAGCCGGGCACCGGGTCTTCGCCCTCGGCCCTGCCGGACACGGTAAGCAGGGTCTCTCCGTTCAGTTCGAGGGTATGGGATACCGTCGTGGACAGCGGGCGAGTGGAGGCGATTACCGCGCCGAAGTTGTCGACGTAGAACTTGGCCGCGTTGTCCGGGTCTTCGCTTCGCAGATGCAGGTGGTTGCAGATGAATTTCACGAGATTTCCTCCAGAATGAATTGCCGGATTGAGGCGTCTTTCAGATTGCAAGCTAGGAGACCTTGCGGTACTTGAGGAGCCGCTGGCCCTCCAGGTTCTGGTTCACGTAGATGTCGCCCCGGGAGTCGAGCCAGACCGCGTGGGCGCCCACACCGCCGGGGCCTTCCCACCGGGCCAGCAACTCGCCATCAATGCTGAGGATGCTCATAAAGGCGTCTAACTCGGGGATGAACACGGTTTCGTCGTGGTCTATGTAGATATCGCAGGGGCGGGACAGGCCGGTCCACTGGGTCAGGTACTCACCCTCAGGGCCGAAAATCTGGATGCGGTTGTTCTCCCGGTCGGCAACGAATACCCGGCCGTCGGTGTGGACCCAGACCCCATGGGGCACGTGGAACTCCCCGCCCCCGGTCTTGCCCGGAGCGCCCCAGGAGAATCGCAGTTCGCCGTCGCCGGAGAACTTGTGGACACGGGCGTTGCCGTAGCCGTCGGAGATGTACAGGTCTCCCTCCGGAGACATGGCCACGTCGCTGGGACGGTGGAAGGGCCCGGCGGCCCGCTGCACGGTGTCCGAGGCGTTGCCCGACCAGCCGGTGTCGGAAGGCTGGTCCCACGTCCCGAGGGTCATCAGCAGGTTGCCGTCGGAGCTGTACTTCAGGACGACGTGGGAGTTGATGACCGGGAGGTAGATGTTCTCGTCACCATCAATGAACATGCCGTGGGCGGCGGTCAGGACGCCCTCGCCCCAAGAGGTGAGGTAGTTGCCGTCCCGGTCCAGCACTATCAGGGGATGGTCGCTGCGGTTGAACAGGTAGACTCGGTCCTGGGAGTCGGTAACGATCCCGGTCTGGCCCAGGACCCAGCCGTCAGGCAGTTTCTCCCAGTCCTCCACCAGTTCATAGGTGTACTTTCCCGAACCAACGGTTGCCATAATCGAGACCTCCTGATGCGCCTTTGGAAAATCTAGCTCGCCTTTTGGCCAAGGACGATGTTCACCAATTCCTCTATGTCGGGAGGATAAGCGTCCAGGTCTTCCTGTTCCAACCAATCGTTGTAGAAGTTGCCGTGGCAGGATTGGGCAATGCCGAATGTAACCCTCACGAATGGATTATCGAATTGTTCGGCGAGGTCGAAGACGGCGCGGCGCCTGTGGGCGTACCTACCATGGGGCAGGGCATAGCTGGCGCGGTAGGCCCTGATTGCGTGACTGGTTGCGCCCCACAGCTTCTCGCCCCCTGTACCAAGTCACCGGCGGCTATCTCTTGTCGAGCGTCGTCTATCAACTGGTGGGCCAGGCGGGTATGTTTCTCGGCCAGGGACTCGGCACTTTGCATAAGTGAGTTCTCTCTATGAATGAGGCAGCCAAATAAGATTCGCGGAGAGATTACTCTCCTCAAGCTCGTAGATTTCCACATCATCGGGGACGAAGTGTCCGAACCGTCGCACGTAGTACCCAACCGACGTCGCTGGATTGAGCTTGTCTACCTTTCCGGTTCCGGCATGAACAGCATCTTACGGTATGACTTTGGGGCCGCTATGAAGTACAGCAAAGCTTCGTTAGCCGTGGCAGTTTAGCACTCGGACTGTTGCCTCCCTCAGTCCAACTGTAAGCCTTGCACTCGACCAACAGAGTGTCACTGCCCCGGTCGAATTTGTGCGGTCTCTTCAGATGGCTGCTAATGCTGACCTCGACTTCGTAGTCAGGGAAAACATCTAACCCTTGCTGCCTAAGGTACTGCCCTACTCGCCGCTCGAAGTCGCGGCCCTTGGCCGGATTCTGGCTGTTGGTGGTCATACGACGGTTCCCTTATTAGCGAGTCAGCGCAGCCACTATCTGGCTCTCGGCGTCGGAGGCACGCTGCATTACTCCATCGGGCTTGAGGCCGCCCAGAGGGTGCTGGATTACGATGGGCTGGAACCCCTCGCGCCCCAGCATCCGGGCATGAAGGTGGGCCGAGTCGATGAACGGCCCGGTACAGACGACTACAGTGGGGATTCCCCGGTTCTCCAGGTTCATCGCGTCGTGCACACTGCACGAGGTGCAGGATCCTCAATCCGCGATGGCCGTCACCACGAAGTCGCACCTTGCAGCGAGGGTGTCGATGATGCCATCGGCGGCGGGACGGGAGTAGATGAACTTGTCCATCATCAACGCGTCGGCAAGCTCAAACTTCTGGTCCAGCAACTCTCTTATGTCCAGCAGCAGGGCATCGGCGTTGCCCTTGCGGTTCCCCAGGAATCCGCCCACCTTCCCCTGAAGGCCAGCGAGCCTGTCTGCGGGACGCCACTTGTGTAGCGCCTCCTCGTCGATGGGCACGAGTATGTCCAACTCGCGCAATCGCTCCTGGATTCCCGGGGCTGGCATTCTTACCATTGTTTCCTCCAGATTCCTGTGTGCGTTTGATGTAAAGCCGCGGTGTTGTGCTGTGGGTTATGCGCCGTTATGGCTTAAGACGATGTTCACCAGTTCCTCGATGTCAGGGAGATACCTGTCAAGCTGCTCCTGTTCCAGCCAGTCGTTGTAGAAATTGCCGTGGCAGGACTCGGCGATGCCGAACGCCAGACGCACAGCCGGATTATCGAGCCGCTCCGCCAGGTCGATTACGGCCCGGCGGCGGTGGGCGTACTTCCCATGTGGCAGGTCATGGCTTGCACAATATGCCCGCAGTGCGTGCTGCGTCGCGCCCCACAGCTTCTCGCCGCCCTGGACGGTGTCTCCGGCGGCTATCTCACGCCGGGCGTCCTCCAGCAACTGGCCGGCCAGCCGGGTGTGTTTCTCGATTTCGGACTCTGTTCTCTGCATGGACACTTGCAGGGTTGTGCGGCGGACTATTCGGCCTTCTGGTCAAGGACAATATTCACCAGCTCCTCAATGACTGGGAGATACCTGTCAAGCTGCTCCTGTTCCAGCCAGTCGTTGTAGAAATTGCCGTGGCAGGACTCAGCCACGGCATAGGCTGCATCCAGGAATTGGCTGTTGAGCTGCCTTGCGATCCCAAAGAAGGCACGGCGGCGGTGATTAGTTCTCCCGTGGGGCAAATCGTAGCTGGCGCAGTATGCCTTGAGCGCATGATTGGTCGCTCCCCACAGCTTTTCGCCGCCCTGGACGGTGTCTCCTGCGACTATTTCACGCCGGGCGTCCTCCATCGACTGGCGGGCTAGGCGGGTGTGCTTCTCTTGTTCTGACTCTGTTCTATGCATGGACGTGGCTCTTCAAATGGGGGCAGACCTGCACTAGGGGAGCTGAATTTTCCTCATCACCAGGCGGGAACCCCAACCGGGAACGTAGGCGGAATGGGGGCCGCCAGGACCGCCGGCTACCATGACGTTTATGTCCTCGGGTCGGCGCACCACCGGCACCCGCTGGGAATCGTCGGATGGGTCAATGAACTTGGGCCAGAGGAAGCCCCGCTGTGAGTCTCCTTGGGGCGGGCCACCCCTGCGGAGCATGGACACCGGCTTGCGGGCGTGCTCGAAAAGGAATGAGCGTACGTCCCGCTTGTTCCACCCGTTCTGGTTGAGCATCCGGGCGTGTTCCGGCCCCAGCACCACAAGAGTGCTGCCCATGACGTACATCTGCACATTGCCGAGAGTGCACATGGAGTCGGCCAGAACGGTAAGGAAATCCCTCGGCTCGGCCGCGTGGTACATGATGTTGTGGGGCGCCTCGCCCGGGAACACCGCAACAGTACTGTCCCCAGGGTCGAACCCAGCCTCGACGTGGAAGGGTTCCCAGGGGTTGGCGTCCTCGAACTCGGCCACGCAGTAGGTGTAAGCGCCCGGATGCCCAAAGGTGGACTTGTTGCTCTCTCCCGGAATCGCGCCGCCGATGTTGACCAGCACCAGCTTGACTGCCCGGCCGATGGTCGCGTTGGCCCGCCAGCCCTGCCCGAAGCAGTTGTACCCGGAGTTGATCTTCAACTCCCGGGAGAGGGGTCCGTTGACGATCACCAGCGGAGTGTGGATTCCGGTGGAACACTGGACGCCGCGCAGGTTGAAACGGTCGTCCAGCATGGCCTCGATGGCAGTGATGACCACAGGCATGTGCTCCGGGAGGCAGCCGGCCATGACCGCGTTGGTGGCTATCCGCTCTACGGTGGCCTTTCCTCCCAGTGGAGGGATCTCGCCGATGACTTCTCCCGGGTCCCGTTGGGTGTATTCGACGAACCGGCGGACCAGGTCTTGAGAGGGAGGCACGACGGGTAGCCCGTCGGTCCAGCCGGACTCGAACATCAACTCGATGGCATCTGAAACAGACTGTGTGACCATGACCTATCCAAATGAATCAGGCGGCTATCCCGCCATCTGGGAAACGTGAGCACGTATACATACACGTATACATGGAAGAGGGGCCAAAGGGAGTGTAAGTCCGGCCTCCAAGCCTGTCAACGCGACCCCGCCGTCCGGTGACTCAGAGCGGGTTCAAGTGGCGGATCAGATGTCGTGCCCCTGGGCGGTCAGGACGATCATCTCCAGGACTTCGTAGCTGGAAATGGATCCTATGAACTCGTTGGTTTCCCTGTCTGCCACCGGCAGTACGGTCAGCGAATTCTCCGTCATTCGCTGCAACGCATCTTCCACAAACTCGTCGGAGTAGGCATTGGGCGTGTTCTGGCGCAGGACGCTGCCGAGCGTGGTACGTTCCCACTCGTTGCGGGGGAGGTAGCGCAACATGCTCAACGACACTATCCCAACCAATTTACGCTGCTCGACAACCACGTAGTCGTGCTGTTCGGGCATCAGCCAGTTTTCGGTAAAGGTCTTGACCGTTATTGACGACTCCGGGTAGGTCCGGGACCGGTCAAGTATATCCTGTACCCTGATTTCCTCCAGCGCAAAGCGGTCTATCGCAGGCGGCAGGTCTTCGTTGGCAACGGCTTCAGCGTGCTCCACCCTTCGGAGCGCGAGGCTGATGCCCATCGGAGTAAGCAGGATGTAAACCAACATGACCACCACAAGCAGGGAGAAAATCCCCTTGTCAATGGCTCCGGAGTGCAGTAGCAGGAGCAGCAGCGCGACCTCTGCCACTCCCTTGGCCATCAGACCCGCGGCTATGGCGAAGGGGGCTTCGAGGCGGGTGACATAGGCACTGAGGAATGACGCGGCAAATTTACCGGCCATGGGCACCAGGGCCAACACCACAATGGTCTCAGGCGGCAACTTCAGGAAGTCCAGGCTCAGGTGCAGGCCCACGGACGCGAAGAACAGTGGAACGAAGAACCCTTCGGCGGTGCTTCTCAGCCCCGGCATGATGTCGCGTCGCACCTGGTAGGGGAGCATGGAGAGGGCAGCGCCGAAGAGCAACGCTCCGATGGAGCCATGAAGTCCGGCCTCTTCGGCCCCCACAACCACCAGGAAAAGCCCTCCCAGCAACAGCCCAAAGGAAAGCTGCGGTACCCGAAGGAAGCGATGGAGCAGGACGATTCCCCGGGGAATCAGCTTGGTGGAAATGAACCATGTGGCTATGGCAAATCCGATAATTTCCGCCAGTACGATTACCACGGAGAGAACGGTTATCTCCTGGCCGTGACCTTCTGCGTAGAATTCTTCGCTCACGGCAAACCCTACTATGAACAGGGCGATCAGCTCGGCGATTACCACGGCGGTGAACATCTGGATACCCAGGGGCTCTTTGAGGCGCCCCTGGTCAATCAGCACCTTGGCGACTACGCCCAGGCTCGACAGTGCGAGTACCCCGGACAACCCCAGGGCCTGGGTAAAGTTGAGCCCCAACTGCAGATCGAAGAAGTAGTCTGTAGTAACGACCAGGGACACTGCCATCGATATGGCCACGGACAATGTGGAGGCGAGGAAGAGGCGGCCGCGCATCGCCGACAGGAAGCCCGATATGTCCAGTTCCTCCAGGCCAATGAGGAAGAAGAAGATGAAGATGCCCATCGTCAGGACAAGCTCGACGTCGATGCTCGACTCGACCAGCCCGGTTACGGGACCGAGGATTACCCCGGTAAAGGCGTACGCGATGATCGAGTTCAGGCCAAACCGTTTGAATATGCCTTCCAGCAGTTTGGCAACGACGATGAGGATACCAACTGAAAAAAGAGCGGTATGAATTTCCACTCCCGAACCTCCTCCCCAACCACCTTTACCAACAGGCGGCGCTGCCGAAAAACGATGCAAAGACCGGGGCCGCCCGCAAGCCTCAGCGGACTACCCCGGTTTCTCGAGGTCTGATACCCAAGCTCAATATGAAACGAGGCCAAGACCGGTAGCGGCAGGTACAAAGCAATCATGCCGAGGGTGGCCCACGGGTGTCAATGGGTTATGTTAACGCTAATGCGCAAAGTGGTAGAAAGAAACCAGGGCCCAGAGATACATGCGCACTGGTTACGACGAACGGTGGGTAGCGTTCCACTCCAGTTAGTCTCTGTGTAGATGGACGTGACCGGCAGAAGGTCCTCAATCAGGGGTTTCACGGCATCCCGATTTCTCAGGAATGTCGGGCGGTTGGACCACCTGAATTTCCGCTCTATCGTCGACCGGGCGGCTCCTTGTAAGGCCTTGGGGCCGCGTGTAGAATTGGCCCAATTCTCCCCAGACTCCCTCAACCTTACTATGGAGGGCCGCTATGTACGACAAGCCCATGCTCAGTCTGGACCAGATTCGGCGAGCTATGAACGCAATGCTGGACAAGGCCACCCAGGAGCCGGACCGCCCGGTGGCCATCGCCATCGTGGACGACGCCGGGAACCTGCTGAACTACGCCCGGATGGACGGCTGCCGCACCAACCCCCAGACCTTCGCCATCCGCAAGGCGTACACCTCCGCCATGTCGGGGGCAGACTCCGCCGTGTATGCGGAGCGGCTGAAGTCCCAGGGGCGCACCGTGGCCGACATGGGCAATCCAAACCTGGTGTCGGCCCAGGGCGCGGTGGTGGTGCTGCATCCCTCCACCGGCGTGGTACTGGGAGCCATCGGCGTCAGCGGACTGGCAGCCCAGGAAGACGAGGACCTGTCCCGGCTGGGACTGGAGGCTCTCGGGCTTTAGACACCGTCCCGCTGACACACCTTCCTACCGTCGCCGCTCCTGGCAACATGCGCAAGTCTCTGATGCCTCCCCCTACGCAATAGGGGGATCAAGGGGGATTCCCCGTGCCCAATCCGAGGTCTGATTACTCCAACATATACGAGCGCTCCAGGCTGACGCTGCCCGGCAACGCCCGCATCGCCGTGTGGGTGATCATCAACGTGGAGGAATGGGACATCAACGAGCCAATGGCCCGCACTATTCTCCCCGTGCCGCAGGGCCGCAGCGTGGTGCCGGACATTCCCAACTACGCCTGGTACGACTATGGGATGCGTGTCGGGTTCTGGCGGCTGAAGCGGGTCCTGGACCGCCACGGCATCCCGGCCACCATCAGCCTCAACGCTGCGGTGTGCCACACCTACCCGCACCTGGTCGAGGAGTGCGTAAAGTCCGGCTGGGAGCTGCTGGGGCACGGGTACCAGCAGCGGGTGCTGAACGCCGAGGCAGACCAGCGGGATGTCATCCGGCGGTCGATGGAGACCATCCGGGAGTTCTCCGGGTCGGCCCCCCGTGGCTGGATGGGGCCGGGTCTGGCGGAGACCCTGGACACGCCGGACATCCTGGCCGAGGAGGGCATCGAGTACGTCTGCGACTGGTGCAACGACGACCAGCCCTACCCGATGAAGGTCAAGAGCGGGAGCCTGGTGTCTATCCCCTACACCCTGGAGCTTAACGACATCCCGATATACGCGGTCCAGCACCACCGCTCACCGGAGATTTTCGAGCGCGCCCGCGACCAGTTCGACACCCTGTATCGGGAGGGGGCCGAGAGCGCCCGGGTCATGGCCATATCCACCCACCCCTACATCACTGGCGTCCCCCACCGCATCAAGTACTTCGACATGATCTTCGACTACATCAAGCAGTTCGAGGGCGCAGTATTCATGAAGGGCAGCGACATCCTGGACTGGTACAACGGGGCGGCCGGAAAGTGAAAATGACCTATTACCCCAAGGGAGACCTTTTCTTTCTGGCCAACGGGCTGCCTTCCGACTATGAAGAAGAGCTTTACCCAGGGTGCTCCGTGTCCTATGAGTACGAGACGCGGCGTGTTGCGGACGTGGTGGTCGATTCAGCCAGGGAACAGTTGCTGCCGCCTCTGTTGGGGAGCGATACGACCCAATTCGCCAAAACCGGTGGCAAAGCGCCAAACCCGAAGATAACATATGTTCCCGGGGAAGACGTTCTGTGGTTGCGTAACGGGTCTCCCACCGATGACGAGATGGAGCTGTTCCCCGGATGCACCGTCTTCTTTGACGGCCAGACGGGGAATGTTTCAGGAATCCGGTTCGACTCGGCCAAGGAACTGCTGCTGCCCGTTCTGTTGGGAGAAGGGGCACGGCAATCTGATGAAGAATAAGAACGGCAGCCCCCGGTCATTCCGAACCGCAAAACTGGAGCGTACAAATGCCATACGAAACGGGAATCATAACCACAATAGCAGGGACGGGGGAGGCCGGGTACGCGGGAGACAGCGGGCCGGCGTCGGCGGCACTGATGCGCGAGCCTTTCATGTGCGCCTTTGACTCCCATGGCAACCTGTACGTGGCCGAGGCTACCAATCATTGCGTCCGCCGTGTCGACGCGGCCACTGGGCGGATCACCACAGTTGCCGGAAACGGAAACCAGGGCTACTCCGGCGACGGCGGCCCGGCAGTGGAGGCCACAATGGACCAGCCCTACTCCCTGCAGGTGGACGGCAACAGCGACATCTACATCGTCGACCGGCTCAACTCGGTTATCAGGAAGGTGGATGCGGCCACGGGCATCATCACCACCGTCGCGGGCACCGGCGAGGCAGGGTACAGCGGAGACGGCGGGCCGGGAACGGAGGCCATGCTCCGGGAACCCAACGATTGCTTCCTCGACGGTCGCGGCGGGCTGCTCATTGCGGACATCCAGGACCAGCGCATCCGCCGCCTTGACCTGGCCACCGGCATCATCACCACCTTTGCGGGCAATGGTGAGAAGGTGCGCGAGGGCGACGGCAGTCCCGCGCTACAGGCAAGCATCCTCGGGGCGCGGGCGGTCTGCATGGACAGCCAGGACAACACCTACATCGCCGAGCGGGAGGGCAACGGTGTCCGCAAGGTCGACGCCAACGGCATCATGTCCACCTTCGCCGGGACGGGCGAGCGCGGCTATGACGGCGACGGCGGCCCGGCCATCACCGCCACCTGGGGCGCGCCCAAGGCCATCCGCTGCGACAGCCGGGACAACGTGATTGTGGTGGACACTGAGAACCACGCCATCCGCCGCATCGATCCGGCCACGGGCATTGTCACCACCATCGCGGGCGGACACCTGGGAGGCGAGGGCGACGGCGGCCCCGCCACTGACGCGGGCCTGGACCGTCCCCACGGCTGCGACCTGGACCGGGACGGGAACATCTACATCGCCGACAGCAACAACCACCGGGTAAGGGTGGTGGGGGCTTAACCCTTCGCTCCGACTCCCAATCGAGTAGAGGACCAGGGGTCAACACTGGGCGGGATGGCTTAGACGGCGGTGTCCCGCAGGCGTTGGCGGGTCTCCTCGGGGACCTGCCGCAGCCGGTCGCGGAAGGCGGTGTTCCCCCGGTCAGCGACGCAGCGGGCCGCTTCCACCATCAGTTCCACCCCGCCCACGTAGTCCTCCACGTGGATGTACTCAGCCTCGATGCGTCCTTCCGGCGCGGCGTTGTGGTAGTTGCCTAATGGGAAGGCGATGCCGGTGGTCTGGTACCCGTACACAGCGAAGGCGCTGGCCTCGCAGACCCCGCCGCTCATCAACTGCCGCTGGCACCTGAATCCCTCGGGCCGAGCCTGTAGGACTTCCCTGGCGCGGATCAGGACTGATTCGGCGTCGGCGTTGAAAGTGTACCCCGCGTCTCCGACGCGGATCACCGGGCCGCTGCCCTGCTCCGCTCCGGGGAGGGTGCGGCTGGACTCGGTGGACACTACCAGGGTATCCGGCGGCAACGTGCCGGCCTCAGCCATCAGCCTCGCGCCCATCAGCCCAATCTCCTCGGCGCGGGTGAACACCCCGTAGACATCGCCCTCGGTGGCATTGTCACCCAGCTCGGCCAGGGCAGATAGGATCGACCCGCACCCCGCCAGGTCATCGGCGGCTCGCATCCTGATGAAGTCGCCGTCGAGGGTGAAGTCCTGCAGGTCGAACACCACCGGGCAAGGCAGGGGGACCTCCTGCTGAGAACTCCGCCCCATACCCGGTGCGGGGTCGGCATCGCCGTATAGGATCCGTCCCTCGAGAGGTTCTCCGAGAGAGATGAGCACTTGCCGGTCGGCCTCCTCTCCGTGGCGTCCGGCGGTCGCGGCGGACAACCGTTGACCACCGGGCAGCACCACCTGCACCGGCACGCCGGGGTCGAAGCTGCTGGCCGGGACGCCGCCCAGGGCTATCCCCACCAGGTAGTCGCCGTGGCGATCAACGGCCTCAAAGCCGGGGTGGTCCATGTGGGCGACAATAGCCAGAGGGGTTACCCCGGATGACCTGCCCTGGATGCGGGCGACAATATTGCCGAAGCCGTCGATAGTGTAGGACAACCCAATGTCGTCAAGCAGTCCGGTGATGGTGGCCGACACTCCCCCTTCATGGTAGGCAACCGCGGGCTGAGCTCCCAGGCTGGCGAGGATGTTAAGGGCACGGTCTTTGTCAATCGTCACGGCGATGGCTCCCCTGGCGAATGGTTCCCCGGTCACAGCCGGGGCAGTCCTCTGGATGAAGTGGCGCGATTATAGCAAGGGCTTGCAGGCCGGGCCAGCAGAACGCGGTGCCTTCGCACTCCTTACGGGAAAAATTTCAGCGCGTAGGATATGGGTCCCGCTCGCTGGCGAACGCCTGGGACTCCCGGATGGACAGGCCCCGGCTGCTCTTGTCTCCCCAGAGGCTCTTAACGTACTCAAGCACCGCGACTATCTCATCGTGGGTAAGTGTCTCTCCAAACGCGGGCATGGCGGTCTTGAATCCGGGCAAGCCGGAGTCCTCCAGCATTCTGCCGCCCCCGCTGACGTAACGGTAGAGGAAACCGTCCGGGTGGTGCCAGGTGTGCCCGTCCCCGTTGAGAGGCGGGGGCGGCAGCGTGCCATCGCTCTTCGGGATGTGCCAGCCGGGTTGTCCCTGGCCCCCAGCACCGTGGCAAATGGCGCAGTTGGCGGCGAAAATCTCCTGCCCATTAGGTGGTTCAGGACTGGAGGAGCAGGCCATTAGCACGACAAGGACCGGTACCAATAGGACCCAGAAGCCCCGACGCAGCCCAGCCAGCGCAGCGGTGGAACCGGGAGCACGGGTATTCATTGGAAGCCTCCGTACGCGGGAGCTCAATTCGACGCCCGGTGCTTGCGGGCGCGGCGGCTGGAGAAGCGGCCCAGCCCCAACCGGTACTGGACTATGCCTGCAAGGGTGTGGAGGATGTGGCCCACGGCCTGGGACTTGCCCAGCTTGCTCCTGCCGCGCTCCCTGTCGGTGAAGGTGATGGGCACCTCCACCACGCGGAGGCCAGACGCCAACGCCAGCAGCATGACCTCCGGCACGAATTCATAGCCGTTGCCCCGTGCCCGGTCGAGGACCAACGACGCGCCGCGCCGGGAGAGGACGCGGAAATTGGTGGTGGACTCCCTGGGCCCGCCCGTTCCCCAATGGAACAGCTGGTTCGCGCACCGGCTCAACGCTCTGCGGCCCAGGCTCCAGTTGCGAATCTCGCCGCCGGGCATGTAGCGGCTTCCCTGTACCAGGTCGGCCCGCTCCTTGCGCATGGCATCCAGCAGGAGGGGGGCGTCCGCCGGGTCGTGGGAAAGGTCACCGTCCATGGTCAGGATGTACCTGGCTTCTCCGGTCAGGGCAGCGGCCATACCGTCCCGGAGGGCCGAACCCAGCCCCAGCTTGGCGGGGCGTTGCACCAGGGTGAGGTTCCCATACTCGTCGGAGAGCTGGTGGGCGATGTGGGCTGTCCCGTCAGGGCTGTTGTCGTCAACGACGACGATCTCCAGGTCCTCTCCCAACCCTTCCAATGCCTCTACCAGAGAGGGGAGGTTCTCCGCCTCGTTGTAGACTGCCAGTATGATTGCCAGTTCTGCCATACTGAAAACGCGGATCATGCCAGCCTTGGTCCGGCCCCGCATCACGTAGAGGATCCGTCCCTCGCTCCGTCCACCGCCGAGGCCGGACAGTGTCCGCGAGTCCATTCCAGTATATACCATCCCTGGGAACACGGCCCCATACAACCCTGCTGGCCGGGGAGCCGTGGTTAGGTTCCGTCCCTCGATCGCGGTAGCCCCGCCTCTGGAGCGATGCTATACTCGATTTCGATAGACTCGGGACACGCTTGAAACCGGCCCGGAGAGACGGAAATCACAGGAGGAACGCCGTGCTGCCACAGTTCAGGGTCCCTTTGGATGAAGCGACTATAGTCCAGGAAAACGACCTGCGGGGCACGGTGGTGCCGATATTCGAGAAGATGGGGGTCTCGCGCGAGGACGCCGAGATGGCTGCCGACGTCCTGGTGGTCGCCGACCTGCGGGGCGTGGACACCCACGGCGTGTCCAACATGCTGCGCAGCTACGTCTCCGGGTACCAGGGAGGGCAGATCAACCCCCGCCCCAACTGGAGAATCGTCCGGGAGACGCCCAGCACCGCCAACATCGACTCCGACCGGGGCCTGGGCGTCATCATTGCGCCAAAGGCTATGGAGGTGGCCATCCAGAAGGCCCGGCAGGTCGGCATCGGCATGGTGACCATCGGCAACGGGCGTCATCTTGGCATGGCATCCTACCACGCCATGATGGCCTTGGAACACGACATGATCGGTACGTGCATGACGTCCTGCCCACCATCCGTGCTGCCGACATTCGGTGCGGAGCCGGTTCTGGGTACCAACCCGATCGCAGTCGCGGTTCCGGCACGGAACGAGCCGCCCTTCGTTTTCGACGCGGCCACCAGCACGGTTGCGGCCAACAAGATGGGCATAGCCCGCCGCCTCGGAGTAATGATGGAGGCCGGCTGGATGGCCGACAGCGAGGGGAACCCGGTGATGGAAGAGGTGGACCCGGCCATGCGGGAGGCCGAGGGTTACCAGCTTCTGCCCCTGGGCAGCACCCGGGAACTGGGTTCGCACAAGGGTTACGGCCTCTCCTGCGTGGTGGACATCCTGGCCGGGGTGCTGACCGGTGTCGGCTACGGCGCGGTGCCGGGCCGCCCCAACTTCGGACACTACGTCGCCGCCTACAGCATCGACGCTTTCACCGACGTTGACAGCTTCAAGGACATGATGGACGAGTGGCTGTTGATGATGAAAAACGCCAAGCCCGCGCCTGGCCATGACCGGGTGCTGGTGGCGGGCCAGCCCGAGGCGGAGGTGGAGGCGGTCCGCCGGGCCGATGGAATCCCCTTCCACTCCGAGGTGGTGGACTGGATGCGGGACACCTGCGGAGAACTGGGCGTAGAGTGCCTGGTCTAGGCACAGACTGACGCTAACCGGATCAGGGAAGCAGGTCATTGCTGACTAATGCTGGCGAAAAGGAACGCTGGCTTGAAGAGGCTAGAGGGGATTTCACGTGTGCTGAGGTCTTGCTGGAAGCTGCCATATTCAATGCCAGCGCTTTCCATGGCCAACAGTGCGCGGAGAAAGCTCTTAAATCGGTCCTCCATGGAATGAACCTGAACCCATGGGGGCATTCCATACTCGGCCTGCTACAAGATGTGGTGGACAGGGCGCCGATCGACAATGAGGACACTCTCAAGTCGAACGCTCGCATTCTTGACCGGCACTATTTGGCATCCAGGTATCCAAACGTGTGGGCTACTGGCACAGCCGCATCCCATTACGATGCGCCAATGGCGCTAGAGGCTATCCAATGCGCGAACAGAATCCTGGAAGTTTGCGAGAGGTTGTAACCGGCCTGGGCTTACCCGAGGAGCGGTTTCAGGCCCCGCTGCTTGAGTACGGCGAGGAACTGGTCCGGGAGTTGGACGCGGTTTGCATTGTACTGTTCGGGTCGGTGGCCAAAGGGACCTATACATATTGGAGCGACATTGACCTGGTCGTCGTGGCAGAGGGTCTTCCCGAAGGGTATTTCGAGCGGTTCGATCTGTTAATCGGCCTGAACAAACCTTGCCGGGCCTTTGACGCCTTCAGCTACACCCCTGCGGAGTTCGAGCAGATGCTGGTCCGGGGCCATGTTACAGCGCTGGACTCGATGGCCGACGGGGTCTGCCTGCACGGGCACGAGTATTTCGCAAAGATGCAGGAAGTGTACCAGGACATGGTGCGTCGCGGGCTGCGCCGGGGCACCGCTGCCTGGACCATGCCTGCCCCGGCGGTAAACACCCCCGGAGATAGCAATGGCCCCTAGCCTCGCAAGGTAGGGGCCGTTTCAGGCGCTCTCCAGACCCGGAGAAACTTGACCCGGTTAGTCCTTCAGGGCCGGGATAACCTCTTTGCCGAAAAGTTCTATGGAGCGCATGGTGTCTTCGTGGGAGAGCTGACCGCCCTGGGCTTCCAGGAGCAACGTGCCCACTCCAAGTTCATCCCTGATGTGGCGCAACTGCCTGGTCACCGAGTCCGGGTTGCCCACCACCAGGTGGTAACGCTCCTGGAGTTCTTGGTAGGAAAGCTCGTTCAGAGGTGTCGGGCGGCGGGCCGCAGTGGCAGCGGCTCCGGCGCGGGACGCGTACCCCGGCGGCGACCAGTACTCGCGGGGGCCACGCAGAGGATAATTCATCCGCCACAGGAACGCCTTGCCTGCCTCCTGCGCCTTCTCCTCAGTCTCGTTGACGTGGCTGCACACCATGTAGGCGAACTTTTCCGGCCCCGGCTCCCAGCCGTCTTCCGCCGCGTATTCCCTGTACCGCTGGAACAGGTTCTTTGCCACATCCAGGGGAGTCAGGAAGGCTGCGTAGGTGTAGTGATTGCGGGCAGCCCACTCCACCGTCTCCGGGCTTCCGGTGCCGGGTACCCACACCGGCGGGTGCGGCTGCTGGACCGGTAGCATCCACGGATTGACCGCCCGGTACTGGTAGTGCTTGCCCTCCCAGCGGAAGGGACCGGGAGTGGTCCACGCCTTGATGATCAGGTCGTGGCACTCCTCGAACCGTTCCCGGTTGTGGATGGGGTTCGTATTGTTGGCCCAGCTCTCGATGCCGATGCCCCGGACGAAGCCGGATAGAATCCGCCCCCCTGAGATCACGTCCAGCATGGCAATCTCTTCGGCCAAACGGACGGGGTTGTCTGACGTGGGCAGCATGTTGCCCAGCATCAGGATTTTGGCCCTTGAGGTAATGCGGGCCAGGATGCCGCCGGAGATGTTCACCTCCACGTCCATGCATGACGGGGTGTTGTGGTGTTCGTTGATCATCAACCCGTCGAAGCCCATCTCCTCGGCGTGCTGGTACTCGTCGAGGTATCTCTTGAAAAGGTCGTGGGCCTTGCCGGGGTCGAAGTAGGTATTGGGGAATGTGAGCCGCATGGACGGATATTTCTCCGCCTCCGACTCGGGGAACTCGGCAAAGGGCATCTCGGTGAAATAGAAGACGTCCGTCATGCCAGAAACTCCAGGGCGATTCTTACGAACTCATCTGGCTTTTCCACCTGCGGGGAGTGGCCACACTCGTCGATTACCACCAGGTCCGACTGGGGAAGGGCCTGCTGGTAAAGCTCGCCGCATTCCAGGGGCACAAGCCGGTCCTCGCGGCCCCAGACGACGCGGGCGGGGATGTTGACCCTTCCCAGGAGTCCGGGCAGCCTCGGGTCGTACATGTAGGGCTTCCAGCAGAGTCGGACCGCCATCTCGCGGTTGCCCTCGGCGATTTCCGCCTGCTCCGGCGTGGGAGGCTGGCCGTAAATCTGGTCATATTCGGGGGCCTGCTTGGGGTCGTGGAAAATCAGGTCGTTGACCTGGGCCGGGCTGATGATGAAGATGTCGGCGATCTCCCCCTGCTCGGGCTTGATGCCCACCGCGCCGACCAGCATCAGCTTGCTGAAGGCGTGGCGGCAGGTTGCCGCGACCTCCGAGGCGATCCAGCCGCCCATCGAGAACCCTATGGCCCTTGCGCCCTCCAGCCCTTGCTCCTCCAGGAACCAGGTGTAGAAGGAGGCCATGTCCGCGATGGTCTCCAGCCATTCGGGGCGTTCCGACTGGTGGTAGCCTGGATGGGATGGCACATAGACGGTGTAATGGTCGGCCAGCGCCTGAACGTAGCGCAGCCATCCGGTGTTTCCCCCGGCGCCGTGGAACAGCACCAGCGGATCGCCGGAGCCTCCGGTCAGCATGTGGACCTTCTGGCCCCCCACCTCGACAATTTTTTCGGTGAACTCAGCGGCCATGTTTCTTCCTTTCGCAGGGTGGCTCAAGACTTCGAGCGACACCCACAACATAGTTCCCGCGAAAACGGGTCCCTACTGTTTCGACTTTGGAATTGACCCAATGCCAGGGGAATGCACGAATGCCCGGCTGCGCCTCCAGGGACCCGCTAAGGCGCTTTCTGGAAGGGGTCAGTCAATTCCAGTTCCTCGCCTATCTCCCGGAGCGCGGGCAGCACTTCCTGTCCCATCAACTCCAGGCAGCGCATGGAGTCCTCGTGGCTGATGGAGCCGTCGTTGGTCCAGACGGCCAGGATGCCCGGACGCATCTGGGCCAGCACCTCCCGCAGCTTGCTGACAACGGTGTCGGGACTGCCGATGATCCAGCGGTTGGAAGCCAGGATATCGTCGTAGGCCGCGGTGTCCAGCCCGCCGACGCGGAAGGGATCGCTGCGTATCTGCTCGCGCAATCTCAGGAAGCGGGGATCGCGGCTGGCGCTCCCGTAGCCTACGGGGGATGCGTAGTCCCTGGGCAGCGGGACGCGGCCCACCCCGATGTTGCCCTCCATGTAACCGCGCCCGACCTCCTCTGCCTTCTCGTCGGTGTCCTGCACATGGATGCGCACTAGGTAGCCGAAATGCTCTGGCCCCGGCTCATAGCCGTGCTGCCGGGCGGTCTCGGCGTAAATCTCCATCATGTCCTGGGTGCCCCGGTGGTCAGTCTCCAGGAAGAGGTATGGGTAGTGGCGCTCGGCGCACCAGACCAGGGTCTCGGGACTGCCGGTGCCGGGAATCCAGATGGGCGGGTGGGGCTTTTGCAGTGGCGTCTCGAACGGGTTGACCACCCGGAACTGGTAGTGCTTGCCCTCCCAGCGGAAGGGGCCGGGGGTGGTCCAGGTCTTGATGAGCAGGTCGTGGGCTTCCTCAAACCGCTCCCGGTTGAACAGTGGGTTGGTGTTGGTGGCCAGACTCTCGACGCCCGTGCCCCGGACGAAGCCGGATACCAGGCGGCCCCGTGAGATCATGTCGATCTCGGCCAGTTCCTCGGCCAGGCGGATGGGATTGTCGAAAATGGGCAGGGGGTTGCCGAGAAGGACGATCTTGGGCTTCTTGGTGATTCGCGCCAGGATCGCGGCCTCCAGGTTCATGGTCGCGCCCAGGCAGGTGGGGGTGTTGTGATGCTCGTTGAGCATCAGGCCGTCGAAGCCCATCTCCTCCGAGTACTCGTACTCGTCCAGGTACATGTTGTACAGCTCGGAGCCGAGTTGGGGATCGAAGTGAGAGTTGGAAAAGGTGAGCCGCACTGCCTCATTGGGGCTGTTGAGAACGTCTTCCCGGGTATAGTTGACATAGGCCCTTTCGGTGAAGCGCATCAGAAACATGGGCTGCCTCCCTTGCCGGTGGCTAGTGGGTGAGTGGTTGGTTGCGGGTGCCAGGTGGCAACCTGTTCGAGCCGCCTTCGCACGTTGGTAGGACTGTAGCGTATCCGCAATCAAACGTCAAAACGCGAGAGTAGGGCCGACCGATGGTGTGCTATCATCACAAGAGATATGCAATATCCGGCAATGAGCAGACGTTATGCTTCAACCAACGAACGGGAATCTTCAACTTCCAGACCTGACGATCCAAGGCTTTCGAGGGATTAACGATCTCTCGATTTCCCGGTTAGGGCGTGTAACGCTGGTCGCCGGCAAAAACGGCAGCGGCAAGACCACTCTACTTGAGGCAGTGCAGGTCTATGCTGCACGGGGGCGGTATGCAATTCTAAATCGTCTGCTACGCAGCCGGGAAGAAGTACTGGAAGAAGCTGACGAAGATGGGGCTGTAAATTTGGTGACTGACTGGGCCGCCTTGTTCCACGGCCGCAGCATTCCGCCCAACGGAGGTCTTAACATAGGGCCTTGTGACAAGTCGCAACAAGTTCGAATACAAACTGTGGTCCCAGAAGCAGGGCAATATAGTCATCTAATCAATGGGCGTTATTTTCAAGACGCTCTCTGGATTAGGAGCGAATTTCTCGGCGACAGCATCGAGTTTCCCACGCTTCAGTCGAACCTCCAGAGACTCGTACGCGATAGACGGGAAGCCAATTTCCCTCCTGCGGTTGAATCCAACCTCCTGGGGCCAAGTCTAACAGGCAATGCAGAAATGGGGGGATTGTGGGACAGTGTAGCGCTCACCGATGATGAGGACTTAGCGGTCGCGGCACTACGTCTGATCACGAATGAAAGAGTAGAACGCGTCGCGGTGGTTGGGCAGGACAACCGAGGGACCCGCCTTAATCAGGGTAGGCGAGTTATGTTGAGAATAGCTGGAGAAAGCGTCCCCGTCCCCCTAAAGAGCCTTGGGGACGGGGCCACCCGATTCTTTGCACTGGCGTTGGCCCTCGCCAACAGCAGGAACGGGCTTTTGCTTATTGATGAAGCAGAGAACGGTATTCACCACTCGATGCAACGCGACCTCTGGAAGATGGTGTTGCAGACGGCAGTCAAGAATGACGTGCAGGTATTCGCGGCCACGCATAGTTGGGACTGTGTGCGCGGCTTTGCTCAGGCGGCGATCGAATTGGAAGATATAGATGGAGCGTTGGTGCGGCTTGAGCGACATGGAGATAAGACCCGCGCCATAGAATATTCCGAGGAAGAATTGCAGGTCGTTGCCGAACAAGGCATTGAAGTCCGGTAGCCGTGGCCTTCACGTCACCAGGGACATGCGACCGTGTCCTCCTGGTTGAAGGGCCAGACGACCTGAATGTAGTCAGACACATCTGTAGACTGGATGCATCCGACTTTTCATTCGACATTGTTCCCAAAGATGGCTGGGAAAAACTCCGGGACTCCATCAGCGTCGAAATCAAGCGGCCAGGGCGACAAATTGTCGGCATTCTCGCAGACGCCGACGACATCCCGGCAGGTCGGTGGGACGCGATCAAAGACCGGCTCGACAGAGCGGGCATTCAAGTTGAGGGATCTTCTTTCCCCCACGGCCTCATAATCGACCAGACTCCCAAGGTCGGAGTCTGGCTAATGCCGGACAACGAGAACCCCAGCGAACTTGAGGATTTCGTGATCGAGATGATCCCCGACGGAGACCCGGTATGGCCGCGGTCCCAGTCATATATTGACGGGATTCCAGACGGACAACGCCCATTCACGGAAGGCAAAAGGCAACGAGCACAGTTGTATGCGTGGTTGGCAACCAGGGAAGAACCGCGTCTGATGGGAGCAGCTATCGGGACCCATGACCTGGATATTGACGGGCCTCTCTGCCAAAGTTTCGTAGGCTGGCTCAAGCGACTGTTCCTGTAGAAACGACCCCACCACCGGCGAACCACTGTCCGCGACCACCCGCAACAGGCCGCTATAATATAGGGAAGAGGCCGCAACTGTCCGCGCGGCAGAAGCGGACCCACATTATTGACGGGGGACCGGAATAACGTTATGTCCAAAATTCTTGTATCAGACCCAATTGCGAAGGAAGGAATCGACCTGCTGGGCTCCAGGGCCCAGGTCGACGTCAAGCTCGGCATGAAGCCCGAGGAACTTCTGGATGTTATCGGCGGCTACGAGGCGCTGGTCGTGCGCAGCGAGACCAAGGCCACCAGGGAAGTCATCAAGGCGGGGAGTTCCCTGAAAGTCATCGCCCGCGCCGGCATTGGCGTGGACAACATCGACCTGACCGCCGCCACGGAAGCGGGCATCGCCGTGGTAAACGCCCCCACGGGCAATACGGTGGCGGCGGCGGAGCATACCCTGGCCCTGATGCTTTCCCTGGCCCGGAACATCCCCGACGCCCACCACTCGGTCAAGGACGGCCAGTGGCGGCGCAGCGCCTTCATGGGCATCGAAGTGCGCAACAAGACCCTGGGCATCGCCGGACTGGGCCGGGTCGGGTCCGAAGTCGCCCGGCGCGCCCGCAGCTTCGGTATGAGGCTGGTCGGCTTCGACCCCTTCGTCTCCCCGGAGTACGCCCGGCAGTTGGGCGCGGAACTGATGACACTGGATGAGTTGCTAGCTGTTTCGGACTTCATCACATTGCACACTCCACTGACCGAGTCCACTAACAAGCTCATCGGCCCCTCCCAACTGGACAAGCTCAAGCCCGGTGCAAGGCTGATTAACGTTGCCCGTGGCGAGCTTGTGGACGAGGATGCCCTGCTGGAAGCATTGGACGCCGGGAAACTGGCCGGTGTTGCCCTGGATGTGTTCTCCCAGGAACCTCCGGTGGGCATCAAGCTGGTCGAGCATCCCAAGGTGGTGGCCACTCCCCACCTGGGGGCGTCCACCGAAGAGGCCCAGCGGGAGGTGGCCGTCGAGGCTGCGGAGCAGGTGCTGGCCGTGCTCAACGGTGAGCCGGCCCGCAATACCGTCAACGCGCCGTTCGTTGCCCCGGAAGTCCATGCCGTCCTTTCGCCCTACATGAACGCCGCATCGGTGACCGGGCGGCTGCTGACCCACCTGGCAGAAGGTCAGTTTATGGGCCTCACTATCCGGTACGAGGGGGAGATCGCCCGTCACGACTCCTCGATGCTCAAGTCGGCGGTGCTCGCGGGGCTGCTCGGCCCGATAACCGGCAACCACGTGAACCTGATCAACGCCCCGGTGGTGGCACGCGAGCGGGGCCTGAACGTGACCGAGCAGTACAACGAGGTCTCCGAGAACTATGCGGGAATCATTTCAGCCACGCTGGAGACCAGCGACGGCCCCCTTACCCTCGGCTGCACGACCATGCGCGACGAGGCCCACATAGTCAAGGTCAACGA
This sequence comes from uncultured Dehalococcoidia bacterium, assembly GCA_951812625.1. Classification (GTDB taxonomy): domain Bacteria; phylum Chloroflexota; class Dehalococcoidia; order Lucifugimonadales; family UBA3495; genus CATOSP01. Next base: position 302,730 of record CATOSP010000001.1, read on the forward strand.
CTACTGGGTCGACATCGTGACGTCCGTTCCCTACATGCTCTTCGTGGACAACGAGGACCAGCCGGGCAGCATAGGATCGGTGGGCACCATCACGGGCCGACACAACATCAACATCAGCTTCATGGAGGTGGGCCGTCTCCAGCTCCGGGGCCACGCCATGATGATCATCGGGCTGGACGACCCGGTCCCGTCGCCAGTTCTCGAGGAGATACGCGCCCTGTCCCACATCCGCAGCGCCCGGTTGGTAACGCTGTAGGAGAGTAAGTAAGGGGAATATTCGATACCCAATCCCTTTGGAGAAAAACACGGCGCTGGATGATTCATGGGTTGTGTACCTGTATGCTGCCATAGGTATCGCCCAGGCATGAAATTCTGGAAGGCTGGATAGAACTCGGGCTCGAACTGGGACATCCGATCCCAGATATAAGGGTAACAGCGCCAATATCCAGGGAAGAAACCGTTTAGTGCCCCGTCTCGGCCCTATCAGCATGAACGACCCGATAACCTTCCTGGGAACGCTTGGCTATGACGGTCCACACTCCAGGCGCGGGCATCCATACATGATCCGTGGCCAGACTAGACTGACAATCCCGAATCCCCATCGGGGCGACATTGCAAGGAACCTACTTGCCAGAATCCTGCGCCAGGCAGAAGTCAGTCGAGAAGACTGGGAAAACTTGTAAGAAAAACCTCGGAAATTATCTCTTTGTGTGCGCTATATGGGCCCACTAGTTTGAGAAGGTGAAAGATGATGCTCCTAAAAGAGCGATGGGTAAGATTTGCTCGCCCGTATATGGGCGTAAAGAGGACCTTAGATCCACGGAAATGGGAATGGAGAGACAGAATATTAGTGGCAGGTGAACTTCTAGCCTTCGCAGCGGCGATTGCTGCTGTACCATCTGAGATTAACCAATGGAGCTACGCACCGTGGCTCATCATCGGGGCAACTACCATAGGTACATCGGCTCTACTTTGGTACGCCTTTGATCTGATTTCCGTAGGAGAATCGCCATTAACCAATAAGTCGGTCAAAAATATCAGGGCAGTAATTATTGCGATGCAAATGGAAAAGGAAGGTGTTGAATTTGACTGGGGCAACGCCCAAAAGAATAGCGGTATACCCATGGATATATCCCACTGGTCGAAACTCTCGGAAATCGACATAGATGGTATCGAAGTGGGCCAATCTATCAAGATAGCCATAGGAGATACGTTAATCGGCACGACGACCAGACCGAACTGAGTTACTTCGCTTAACGGAAAGAAAGACAAAATTCCCAAGACTGGCTCCCACTTGTTTCCCTTGCCAGATTCTAGTGCCTGCAATAGTATTAGCCCCAAACACCGAGGCTATCGGGCCATTAGACAGGAGGCTGGACCGTGAGCGACAAGATTGCGATTATGGGACCCGGCGCGGTGGGCAGCTACGTCGGAGCCTTCCTTGTCCGGGAGGGGTACGACATTACCTTCATAGATATGTGGCCGGAGCATGTTGAGACCATGCGGGCCAAGGGCCTGCGGGCCAGCGGCAGCCAGGGCGATTTCACCGTCCCGGTCAACGCCATGCACCTGACCGACGCCCAGGGCATCACCGAGATGTTCGACTTCGCCTTTATCACGGTGAAGTCCTACGACACCGAATGGGCCACCCATTTCATCAAGCGTTACGTGAAGCCTGAAGGCTTCTTCGTCTCGATACAGAACTGCTGGAACGACCCGACCGTCGGCGAGATAGTCGGGGCCGACCGGCAGCTTGGCTGCATCGCCTCCCACATCGAGGTAGCCCTCTGGGAGCCGGGCCACGCCAACCGGGGCGGCGAGCCGGGGCGCGACCACGGGCATACCGTGTTCCGGGTCGGTGAGCAGAGCGGGCAGGTAACCGCCCGGTCGGAGAAGATTGCCGGTATACTGGACTGCATCGACGCAGCATACGCCACCGACAACCTGTGGGGCGAGCGTTGGGCCAAGCTGTGCCAGAACTCGATGGGCAACGCCATCTCCGCAATGTCCGACATGGGGTCGCAGGACATGGCCCAGGACCCACGGTGCCGGGCGATCCGCATCCACCTGGCCAAGGAAGGCGCGCAGGTGGGGCTGGCCCATGGGCTGAACGTGGTGGACATGCAGGGCAAGCCAGCCAAACTCTGGGCGGAGGCCGACAAGGGCGACGTGTACGAGGAACTTGACGACTACATGAGCACCCGCGGCGGCAACACCAACTGGCTGGCGTCGATGGCCCAGGACGTGAAGAAGGGACGCCACTCCGAGATCGACTACATGAACGGCCTGATCTGCCGCAAGGGTCGGGAGGCGGGTGTTCTCACTCCCTTCAACGACGCCATCGTCGACGCGATGCACGGCATCGACGACGGCTCCCTGAAGCCCGACCCCTCGGTGGTCGACCGGATCATGCGGGCTGTGGGCCGGTAGCCGACCAGCCCGCCTTTCCCGTTTCCCAATCCTGCCGTAGGGCGGTGGTCAGATGTATATAAGACTGGAACCCGCCGATTTCTTCATGTACCGGGTCATCATGGTGTTCAACCTGGAAAACCCCGACGCCGAGGACCAGCAGGTACGGGACTACCTGACCGAGCATGAGCTTGAACCCAAGTACCAGCGGGTGGGCGAGTTCGAGGAGCGCCAGTGCGAGCTGATGCAGTTCGGCGGCTGCTACCTGGGCAACCGCCACCTGGACGCCATCGGCAAAATCCAGCGCACCCAGGTCGAGACCGAGCTGGTAATAGAGCAGATTGAAGTCCACCTGTCCGACGAGTCCGCCGGTGACCTGGGCCTGACCGATGAGCGGCGCAAGGCAACGGTGGCCGAGTTGGAGCCTATCTTCCACGAGGAGTCGGCCTTCTCCACCGCCGAGAACGGGGAACTGACGGCGAGCCTGGATGGCCCGGCAGTCCGCGAGGCCGCCCGGAAGCTGATCGCAGCTTCCGCAGGGGACTGAGTGTCTGCATCAGCCGCCCCCGGGGCGTGACGCCCTGGGGGCCGACAGTCGCCTCAACATATCTTCATGTCCGCAGCCGGTGCGGAGGTCTTGATAATGACATTGGATGCTGCCGGCATCCAGGCAATTGCTGCCGTTGGCGCGTTGATGCTGGCCATGATAACCCTGATAGGCGGCTGGACCTATTGGCTGGTCCGGGACGCGGAACGCAACCTTCGGACGGAAATGAGTTTCCATCGTGAAGAATTGCGCCTCTACCGGGAAGAGATGGACCGCCTCCGGGAAGATATGGACCGCCTCCGGGAAGATATGCGACGGGAGATGGACCGCTTCCGGGAAGACATCCGTGAAGAGATGCAGCGAATGCGGGAAGAGATGCGCGAAGAGGCGGCACGCATCCGCGAAGATATGAGCCGAAATCATCGGGAAGTCCTCACCTTGCTGGAAGGCCATACCCACGACGCCGATGGCAATGCGGTGTTCCGGCGACTGCCAGACGCCGCCGACAGCTAAAGACCCCGGCGGATACTGTGGAAGTTTGGGCCCCTACCGCGAACCCTCCACGTTTACCGTCACTATGTCCACGCCGTGGTATTTCTGGTGGTGTACCGCCGAGGCGTAGTGACGCAGGAGCCGGAAGGATATTTCCCGCCCGTCCTGAATGTCGGGGGTCTCTCCCAGGTATGCCAGCCGGTCCTCCAGGTTCTCCCCCTCGGTGGCCGACACGAACTCCAGCTCCGCGCCGCCTCCGGCAGAGCGGGCGGTGACCACCAGTCGGCGCGCCCCGTGCCCGTTTGCCGGAGCGTCATGTCCCGCCGACATGCTCGCCAGCGTTTCCTCCCCCACCAGCACCAGCCGTTCCGCGAAAGAGTCGTTCCACCCGTTCTTCGACGCGAACCCTCGGAGGAACTCGCCCAACTGGGGCAGCGCGTTTTCATCGAATCGGACTGACAGACGCCTGCGCCGGGGAGCAGTCAACTCCAGGAACACCATCATTATCACTGCGACGATGGCTCCCGAAGTCATGCCGTTCCCCAGCAGCACACTAAGGAACCCCTCTCCCAGCAGGTCCGGGAAAATCCACTGGTTCTGGAAGCCCACGCCGATCCAGAACGACACCCCCGCAACGGCTGCCTTGCGGTGGTCCAGCCCATCCTGGACGACTATCTTCATACCCTGCACGAAGAGCAGCCCCAGCAGAACGGTGACGTACGCCGCCGCCACGGGGCCGGGTATTGCAATCAACACCGCCGCAATCTTGGGGAAGAAAGCCAGCACGACAAAAATCACGCCGAGAATGACCCCGACCCGCCGGGCGGCGATCCCGGTAACTTCAGCGAGGGAAATGCTGGTCGAGTAGGTGGTGTTGGGGAGAGTCCCCCCCAGGCCGGAGAGCAGGTTGCCCATGCCGTCGGCGTTGAGCGCGCCCTGCACAACCCGGAAATCGGTGGCCCGCGGCCTGCGCCGGGACACCCTCTGGATGGCCACCCCGTCCCCGACGGTCTCTATCGCCCCCACCAGGGTTACCACCACGAAAGCGGGCAGGAGCGCCCAGAACTCGTGCCCGGGAGTTACGTCCAGTCCCGGCCAGGAGGCTATGGGGACGCCGACCCAGGGCGTCTCCAGGATGTGCTGCACGTCATACAACCCGTAGGGCGCGGCCACCGCGCATCCCACCGCAATGCCGATTACCGGCGACCACAACCGGAGCGACGAGGGGCCGCGCAACACAAGGCCCGCCACGGTGACCATCGTGGCCAGTGCCGCTGCCGGGGCTGCGCCCGTGGCCGTGCCATCCGGCACATCGGTCAGGGTATCAAAGACTATTGGGAACACCGTCGCCGCTATCAGCATGATCACGGTGCCGGAGACCACCGGCGTGAATATCCGCCGCAGCAGCGAGAGCCGGAACGCCAGCGCAAACTGGAACAGGGACGATATGACGATAAGGCTGGCCATCGTCGCCGGGCCCGCTTCCACCAGCGCCGCGACGCACACCGCGATGAAGGCCCCCGACGTGCCCATGATGAGCACGTGCCCCGCGCCGATGCGTCCCACCCGGACCGCCTGCATAATGGTGGTGACCCCGCTGACCAGCAGCGCGGCGAAGACCGCCCACGCCATGTAGTCATTGGGCTGCCCGGCGATCCGCATCACGATGACGACGCTGATCACCACCGGGGCAAGGATGATTGCCGCTGCCTGTGCGCCGGCGCCAATGGCTACCGGAGCGGGGGGAATCTCGTCCGGTTCGTAGCGTACGTTCTCGTTCACGTATGTCGCGGCCAACACTCACACCTCGCTCATGGTCTGGTTCGGGCAACCATGATATGCACGTAATGGTGAAACTATACCAATAACCGGGTATATAGAAAACGTTGCAGCGGTGACGAAAAGCGGCATTTTTGAGACTGGGGCTCTGCTGGCTGCTATCCGCCCCGGATGCCCGGCGCGGGTGTAAACTTGCAGGTACAATCCGCTGCGTCGAACAGCGTGAGGCGGAGCCTCACCCACCAGCCCGCCACTCATCAACGGACAGGAGTAAAACGATGGTCACGCGGACTCCCACGATCGACTCACAGGTACACGCCTACGAGCGCAACCATCCCGAGCGTCCCTGGCAGGGGTTCCTCCAGGGACCGGACGAGGTCACCGGCGACGACATGGTGGCCGCAATGGACGCGGTGGGCGTTGACGGCGCGCTGCTGGTCTCGCCCTTCTCCATGTACCGCTACGACGCCAGCTACGCCCTGGAGGTGTACGCAAAGCACCCCACCCGTTTCGGCCTGATCCGGCCCTTCGACCCCGAGTCGGATACCATTGAAGACGATATGGCCCAGTGGACCGGTACGGCGGGCGTGGTCGGGGCGCGCATCATGCTCAACTCCGGCGAGTTCGAGGCCGACCACCCCGGCGTCAACCGGATACTGGCCGCTGGCGGACGCGCCGGGGTCCCGGTGAACGTCATGTGCGCGGCCAAGCTGCCCCTGATGCGCGAGCTGGCACGGCGCAACCCCGATACCCAGGTAGTGGTCGACCACGTGGGCCTGGTGCAGCCCTTCGTGCCGCCCGCACCGCCGGAACCCTTCGCCGACCTGCCCAACGTCCTTTCCCTGGCGGAACTGGACAACGTGGCCATCAAGATTTCCGGCTCCTGCACCCTCTCCCAGCAACCCTTCCCCTACCCCGACATCTGGGAGCCTCTGGCGAGAATCTTCGACGCCTTCGGCCTGGACCGCTGCCTGTGGGGCACCGACTGGACCCGTGCCGTGGACCTCCTGACCTACGAGCAGGGCGTAGAAGCCTTCCGAGTCACCGACCGCCTCTCCGACTCCGACCGCGCCACCCTGATGGGCGGCTCCCTCGCCAAAATCTACAACTGGCCCCCGGGAACTAGAGGGTAAACGCTTGCAGCGTTGTGGGCCCGGTGGGGGTCGGCCTCCACCGCCGCAGGTGCATCCTGCAGTTTCACGGCTACGGCAGATTTTCCAGCTCCCATCGTTGGTTGCCAGCAGCTTATGGAATGTCTCACTCTATGTTTGCGGACTTGGCTAAGTTATGTCTTGCACACAAAATTCGGACGTTTTCGGGTAATATGCTTGTTCCACCCTTCGAAAACGGAAAGTCGTGGTCGAAGTGAAGTTGGTCAGTTGCACCACATTGTACACACTGGCCTCTGTCACGTTTGTAGACTTGCTGCTTAACCGACGAAGGAATCTGGCGACTAACCTCATGGACGAAAGCCGCTGATGCACGGGGAGCACCAGAGTCAAACCCGGCTTGTTCCAATCGAAACTTGAAGACCCGCCGTATCCCTTTCTGTGGGTATTCATAGTCTCTCAGAAGAAATAGCCCGCGATCCGTCCATATCCCAGTCTGCATTTTCTCGTATACACGAAAAATGGCAGGTTTAGTGTTTCGCTTTTTCATATTATCTACCGAATCGGCGAACTTACCGTTCTCAGTAGGCTTACCGTGGATGCTAAAGCGTGGTTGATCATGAGACTTAGGATCTGGGGTGTCCTTGGTCCGGTTAACGTCATGCCCTTCGTAGAGAAGCACAGTCTCGTCAGAACTCATTTCGTCTTCATAGGGAGCGTTCGGTCTTCTGGACATCAGGACAATGCCATGGGCAGGAGGGCTTCTAAAATTCATGCCTCGTTGAAGCGACATACCTTCCCGTCCGCACATCTCTGTATAGGTCAAAATCTCGTCCTTCATCGAAATTCCTCCCGTTGAGGCGGTTGAGGGACTCAAACAATAAAGCGAAAAATGGGCCGCGTAGTGACCCAACCAAGCACCACCCACTCACAACCAGTCAACCCTAACACTCCCCCGCCGGCACATGCGCAACCACCCTGCTCAACCTCTCGGCAAGGCGCTCCTCGGCCGTCTGCAGGTCATACTGGCTTTGCAGTCCCATCCAGAACCCGGCCGAGTTCCCGAAGAAACGTGAGAACAACAGCGCGGTCTCTGCGGATATACTCCGCTCCCCATCGACGATCGCGTGGACCCGCCGTGCGTCCACCCCTATGGCCTTGGCCAGCCGATACTGGGTGATGTTCATGGGACGCAGGAACTCTTCCTCCAGTATTTCCCCCGGATGGATGGGCGGCAGCTTTTCCGGGCTGTCCGCCGTCTCACTCGCCATGGCTTTCTCCTCTCTCCTGGCCGCGCCGCTAGCCGCTAATGGTAGTCCACTATCTCCACCTGGTAGGCATCTCCGTCCTCCCCCGTGAAACAGACACGCCACTGGTCATTGATGCGAATGCTGAATTGTCCGTCCCTGTCTCCAGACAATGCCTCCAGGCGGTTCCCCGGTGGCGCTATCAGATCGTTAAGGTCCAGGGCACTGTTGATCATCATCAACTTTCTCTGTGCCTGGCGCTGCAACTGTTCCGGGAATCTCCGGACACGCCGACGCTACGCCACCGACTGGGTGTCCCTGTCCCGTTCACCCCTGATCACCAGTCAATAATAGTGACACACACTATTAGCGTCGAATACTACTATTGTCCGCAAACGCGATAAGGGGCCAGACTACCCCGAACCGATGAACGTATTCATAGTATCCTGCAATGCCCACACCGCCATAGCAATCTCCCGCTGTACGATATGGTTAGACTATATTAGGAAAGGCAGGAACAACCATGCCCATCAACATCCAGACCCACCTGAACGCAGTAAACCGCTCCGTCTCATCCCCGGAGCGCAACGGCCAATCCGCCCGTGCAATTACCCTTTCCCGCACCTATCCGACCACGCTCGAGGACCTGTGGGACGCCGTGACCAACGGCGACCGTATCCCCCGCTGGTTTCTGCCGGTCAGCGGCGACCTCAACCCCGGCGGCCGCTACCAGTTGGAGGGCAACGCGGGCGGCGTGATCACCGCGTGCGAGCGGCTATCGCACTTCGCGCTCACCTGGGAGTTCGCCGGTGACGTAAGTTGGGTAAAGGTAAGTGTCTCCGACGATGCAGACACCCAGGCGCGCCTTACCCTCACCCACACCGCGCTCCTGTCGGAACACTGGGACGAGTACGGCCCCGGCGCAACCGGCGTCGGCTGGGAAATGGGCCTCATGGGACTCGCCATCCATATCGCGCAGCCAGACGAGCCAATGCCCGACGAGGCCGCATTCGCCACCTCCACCGAGGGTAGGGCTTTCATCGCGGGCAGCAGCGAGGGATGGGCACAGGCGGCGGTGGCAGCCGGAGAAGAACCCGGCGCAGCCCGCGAGGCGGCAATGCGCACCACCGTATTCTACACCGGGGAATCAGCCGAGCCTGCCTGAAGCGAGGGCGGCAATGCCCGGTGCAGGCGAGGGATCATGGGTGCCGTTCAACCCTCACAGCGTATCAAACCCCTTCCACCCCGGCAGCGCAGCCGCCTGCCGGACCCACTCCGCCATCTGCTCCTCGTCCAGTTGACCCTCGTAGATGTCCACCCACCGCGAGTCCTTGTCCTTCCCTGAGCCGGGCGGCACGGGACTCAGCGACGCGCCATTGAGGAAGGTCACCTTCACGTAACGGGTGAACACGTGGTAGCTCACGAACCAGCCCTCGCCCTCGACTCCATACCAGGGCGAATTCCACCTCACGGCCTTGCTCACGTCGGGCACAGTCCGCACGATCAGGTCGTCCAGGCGTCGCCCCAAATCGCTCTTCCAGCCCGGCATGGCCGCAATGTAAGCCTGCACCGGGGCATCGCCGTCAGCCTTCGCAATTTGAGGGTTGCCGCCCGAAAGCAGCACCACCTCCCCGCCAGAATTCTCGGCTGTCTTAACAGAGGGCTTCCGAGACCTCCCGGACGATTGTGCCGCCATTAAATTCACTCCAAATCAAGCTTCGCGCATCTGGTCTGGTTGGGAATACAAAAGAAAACAAAAGTGGGCCAAGCGTTACTGTACTACAAACCTTCGAGTGGGAGGTCCAGCTATAAGTCTCTGGGTTGCGGGCATAGCTGAAAAACGCAGGCCGCCATAGAGCCGACCCAGTATAGCAACGTCGTTGGCGAGGCTTCCAGGGCTTGTCTCTCGTGGACAGTCGGTCTTGTCCTACGATACCATTTTCGTGGATTCTTCCCCGAAGGCGAATCCTCTCGCAATTTGCTGATTTCGGAATTCGTCCCATTGAGAGACGGCGATTGGCAATGCACAGGAATTCGGTAGGGAGTGAAGCCCGCCGGCATTCGGCCGAGGCGCAGAGCGGGGACGTGGTCTGCTTCGGGTTTCTGACCCACTGCCTGCTCCTGACGGTTGACCGATTGCCGCCCCAGAATGGTGGCGCATTGGTGCTGGACTCGGTTGAGACTGTGGGAGACGACGCCGTCATCGTCGCAAGCATCCTGACCAAATGGGGCGTTCCGGCCCGGCTCATCTCGTCGCCTGTGGGGAAAGACTATCGCGGCGAGAAAGTCAGGGAGCGCCTTGAGTCATGGGGAATAGACACCTGCCAGCGTATAAACCCGGAGTCGACGACACCGTTCGAGATAGCAATACTGGACCCCATGGGAGGCCGCACCTATTTCCAACGCCGGGAGCCTTCCGCACTGGCCGAGCTGAAGCCGCCAAGCGACGCGCAACTTTCGGGTGCAGGATTATTCTACGTGGACTGGTACGACGGGCCCGGCGTGGTGGAAGCTATGGAAACAGCCTTCTCCCAAGGCGTGCCTGTATTCCTGAACCTCGAATCCCAATTTAGCCAGGAGCCATCGGTTTCGGGCCTGCTGCGATACGCCAGTATTTGCCAGGTATCCATGGACGAACCCGGCGCTTCCGGTAGTCCCAGTGACACTGCCCGTTCACTGATCAGCCAGGGTGTGGACATTGCCCTGGTCACCCTGGGCGCGGACGGTTGCGTTGTTGCCCGGAGAGGTGAGGGCTACTGCGTCACTCCTCCGCCAGTGAAGATTGTTGACTGCTACGGGGCTGGCGCAGCTTTTTCGGCCGGCATCATATACGGGGTCCGGGCGAACTGGCCGCTGGAAAGCATCGCGCGTTTTGCCAGTGCGTACGCTGGGCTCAAGTGCGAGCAAAAGGGGATTGCCAGTTTGCCAGTAAGCGAAGTTCTGGAGGCAGCGGCGACGCTGGACGTGCAGGCACTGTTCCTGCAGACCTGCGGAGCCTAATTCTTCCTGACCCAAAAAGCGCAATAGCGCATCGGCTTGGGGTCGTTGAAATAGAGCATCCCACCCAGATCCCCGCTTTCCCCTGCTTCCACCAGCGAGCAGCCGCAGTCCTCCAGTATTCTGAGGAGTCGTCGCTCATCGTATAGCTGAAACGACCTGTCCACTCCTCCCGCTCCATACGCCTGGTCGCTGACGGTCGCCACCCCTGTTCCGGTCTTGAACATCAGCTGCAACACTCCGCCGGGAGCAAGCACCCTGGCCAGTTCCGGGATAGTCGTGGCTTCGGCGGTCTCGGGAGTCATGTGCTGTATCACCGCATTACAGAGGACCAAATCAAAGAACCCTGTCTCAAAGGCAAGGGGTTCCCTCATATCGGCGACGCTGAGCTTGTCTGCAATTTCCGGGTGCAGTTCCTTGCCCAGGATGATGTTCTCCTCCACTGCGTCGACCCCGTAAGCGTCGTATCCCCAAGTGAACAGTTGGTAAACGTCCCGGGCCCCGGCCCCGCATCCTGCGTCCAGCCCGCGTTTGCCAGCTGCCAGCTCCACAGCCCGGGTCAGCATGTCCATGTCGCCATTCAGGGCTGGGTGAGAGGCGCCGTTGTACACCGAATGAGTGTACTCATGAGACAGCTGGGAATATCTCTGGGCGTGCTCCCTGTAAAAGTCAAGTGAGTCGAACTGCATACGACCACCTCTGTGGGCCGCCGAAGTGTGATTCCATGGAATGTGCACATAGACCCGCAACAGAGTTTACGCAACGTCACTATTTTTGTAAAATCGCATTTTAACCTGAAAAAATTGATAGTTGAGCCTGTCTCAGAAGGCCATTCTTGTCAGCTTGATCCGACCCGAGGGTCATTTCAAACGATAGGAGTGAATAGACAGGCAGCCTTAGTTCCTGAAACGTGTGACGGAACGAGATCGGGGTCCCTCAGGTGAGAGGTTGAAGACGGGCGGAGGAACTCCAGATCTTCCAAAGTGTGCGCAAGTTGAAGGCGGTGACCAGGAGGATCCACTCGGCCGTCACATTGGAGAGGCCTCGCAGCAGGAATCTCCGTGCGCCCTGTTGCTCCTTGATTATTCCGAAGACTGGCTCGACCAACTGCTTTCTCAGCTTGTGACCTTCTTTGGCTGCCGCGGTGGACATCCAGGCGCGATGGCGACGTAGCACTTGATCGTGGGGCCCTATGGACAGGCTTCGCCCAATCTCCTTGGCTTTGGTACAGGCTCTGAGGGCTGGACAAGCCTGGCATGCAGCGCCTGCAGCCCGGTACAGTCGCAATGGGACTCCGTTCACATGTTGTATGCGGAGGAATTCGAGCGTCTGCCCCTGGGGACACCTGAAGGTGTCGCTGTCTCCGTCATAGATGAATCTGTCCTTGTGGTAAGGGTCTTTGAGGAACCGTTGCCGTGACTCCGGTACCACCACCTGCTGACCGCGACGGTCGAACTCCGCGAGGTGGCTGGCGGCGAAATATCCTGCGTCGGCCAATGTCATCTGCGATTTCGTCCCCGTCGTACCCTCGGCCTGTTCCATCATCGGCGTCAACAAGGCATTGTCATTGACTTCATCTACCACGTCCACTGCAGTGACCAACATGCCGGAGGTTCCCTCTTCCGTCTTCGTAGCCGAAACCATGGCCTGGGCGTTGTATCCAGCCACGATACCACCATGCCTGCCCTTCATCACCCGGGCCTCTGGATCGGTCAGGTTGATACGACTATGGCGTTTCTGGCTGGCGAGCTCAGCCATCGCCAGCCTCACCCGCTCTCTCAGAACTTTCTTGTTGGCCAATTCCTGGGGCAGGCGGGTAGCGGCAGAGTCTTCTCCCGCCTCGTTCTGAGCCTCAAGGTCGGCTATTGCCAGCTCCAGACGCTCCAGTAGCCCCCTCAGTCCGGCACCATCGTAGCTCCTGTTCACCGAGGCGTTGGAGGATACCTTCGTCCCATCCACCGCCTGGACCGCCAGGTCCACCAACTCCATGGCCACCGCAGTCCGCACCGTCCGCTCGAACAGCTTCCTCATGGACTGCCGGTGATCTTTGTAGAACCTCCACAAGGTGTTGTGGTCGGGGTGCTGCCACCCAGTCAGCCACAAATACGGTATTTGGTCCCGGCAGGCTGTCTCCAGTTTCCGGCACGAGCGCACACCGCCCATGAACCCGTATACCCATACGCTCAACAATGCACGGGGGTGGTACGCTGGCGCTCCCATGGAATCGCCATCTATGTCCACACCAAGCTCTGACCAGTCATCCTTAGTCAAGGCGTCGACGATCTCCGCCACAAACCTGGCTGGATGATCCTGGGGCAACAACTCGTCCAGGGACGGCGGCAACAACCACATTTGCTCTCGGTCCATATCTCGAAGCGGCATCCGATTCGCTCCTGTCCCAGTGTTGCTTCACAGTCTACACCCAAGCTTCTTCACAGACTTCTGAGACAGGCTCAGTTGTCTGTTTTTGATGCGTATCGGCTCGCTTGGGATGACGAAATGATTTCAGAAGAGAGCAGTCTACACTGGCTGTTTGAGAGTCAAGCAACCAGGACTCCGGACGCCGCGGCCATAGTATTCGGCGGCGAGCAGACATCTTATATTCAATTGCAACAGGCGACGGATGCCCTGGGAGCCTACCTCCGATCCTGCGGCGTTGCCACAGACGATCCGGTGGGCATATTCATGGAGACCTGCCCTGAGTACATCGTCGCGGCCATCGCAGTCCTGAAGGCCGGCGGGGCCTTCATGCCCACGGCCCTCGATTCGCCTGACCCCGTGTTGCGGGCCGTAGTTTCCCAGTCGCAACCGAAGGTCGTGCTCACCAAGTCCCAGCACCTGCCCAGGCTGAACCAATTCACCGGGATCCACATACTGCCCGTTGACAGCGACCGTTCCTGGCAAGGGTTTGATGCTGGACCCCGTGAGACTTGCGGTGGCAGCGAGGATCTGGCTTTCCTCCCCTACACCTCCGGCACGACGGGGGACCCCAAGGGAGTAATGCAGACCGTCGGATCGGTCGTCTCCTCCTACTTCGCCAGGTACAAGTTTAGTTCCTACGATGTCGGGGACAGGGTCGCCTGCAACATCTTCTTCCCCTGGGAGTTCCTACGTCCGCTGCTGAAGGGCGGAACAGTGTACGTGATCCCCGACGATGTTATCTTCGTCCCCCGCTCGCTCACCAAGTTCATCCATAAGCACCGGATTTCCGAAATCCTCTTCACCCCGTCTCTATTGCAGGGAGTTCTAAACTCTGCGGACCGGGGACTGTTACGGGAGCAGCTTTCCTCCCTGCGAGTCGTCTGGCTGAACGGCGAGGTGGTGCCGGGCAGCCTGCTCAAGCTGGCGCTTGACGTTCTGCCGGAATCTGTCCGTGTGTTCAACACCTACAGCATCAGCGAGGCCCACGACGTTTGCACCATAGAACTCACCGGCTTGTGCGTGGATGAGATGGACACCTGCCCTGTGGGTTTTCCCATGGACGGGGTGAAAGTAATGGTACGTCCCGGGGGGGGGGGGGGTGAATCTCACCTGGTTTCAAGCGGCGTCGGCGAATTGCTGATCGGTGGTAAGGGACTGGCACGTGGCTACCTGGGGCGGCCTGACCTGGATTCCCGCAGTTTCGTTTTCCGGAACGGCGAACGGTATTACGCCACCGGCGACCTGGCCGAGGTCAAGTCGGATGGCATGACCACGATCGTTGGCCGGACTGATTCGATGGTGAAGATACGAGGGTACAGCGTTTACCTGGGCGCCATCGAAGAGACCCTGCGCAAACACTGTGATGTCTCGGACGCCGCGGTCGTGGCTGAATCCCTGGATGCGACCAGCAAGCGGCTGGTCGCATACGTTGTCCGCAGCCCGCAGGCATCCTGGAGAGTGGATTCCCGGAGTGGAACGAGCAGGGACTTGTGGGCTCTTCTTGAACGACATCTGCCACCCTATTCGGTCCCCAGCCATTTCATGGAACTGGAATCGCTTCCGATTAATCAACAAACGGGCAAGTTGGAACGCAAGGCCCTGCCCCCACTGCGCAACAAAGGGCCGGTCGCGGGGTTGCGGAAGGCGTTGCCGAAGCAGGCCACAGCGGATGAGCGACGGGATGCCCTTCGGGAGCTTTGGGCCGAGACCCTGGAGATTGATAGCGACGTTCTTGAGGACGACTGGAGCTTTTTTGATCTTGGCGGCCACTCCCTGACGGGTCTGAGCCTCACCCTGGGTATCGAGGAGATGTTTGGGATCGAACTCAGTGGGACCGAGATTTATGAGTACCCGACGATCAGGGAACTGGCGAGATTCCTGGATCACAGAAGGCCGAACATGACAACAAAACTTACGCTGGCTGAAGACTCAATACTGGACCCGGAAATTTCACCCAGATGCGATGCAAGGACCACTCGATTGAGCGAGGCGTCCTCTGTTCTTGTCACCGGGACGACCGGATTCCTGGGGGCCTTCCTGCTTGACCGCTTGCTGCAATCCACAGGGCAGGATACGCGGTTCTACTGCCTGGTACGGGACCGGGACTGCGGGCAGGCGAAGCCCTCCAACCGGGTGTTGGAGACGCTGAAGTTTTACGGGCTGTCCGGCCAGTCTGCTTATGACCGAATCATCCCTGTCTACGGAGACCTCACGCATCCCCGGATGGGACTGGACAGCGACCGGTATCAGGAACTGGCCGAGACGATTGACCTGATTTTCCACTGCGCTGCCTCCGTCAACTACGTCTATCCCTATTCCGCTGCCAAGCCCCACACGGTCGGCGGCACTCTGGAGGTGCTCAAGTTCGCTTGTGCAGCCGCGCCAAAGACGTTGCAATACATTTCATCCAACGGCGTCTTCCCCGGAGGAGACGACACGCCCTACCTGGAAAATAACCGGATAGACGGCTTCGTTGACCGGATGGAGGGTGGATACAACCAGGCCAAGTGGGTCGCGGAACGGCTCGTCTGGGCTGCCGTATCCCGGGGGCTACCGGTCTGCATCTACCGGCCCGGCAACATCGGGCACCACAGCGGTAGGGGCACGGTTAATCCCAACGACTTCCTGTCATTGATCATCAAGGCCAGCGCGCGCGTGGGGTGCGCACCCCACGCGCCGGACTGGTTCTTTGAGATGACCCCTGTCGACTTCCTGGTCTCAGCCATTACAAGGATATCCAACGACCCGAAGCACTTTGGGCAGGTCTACAACGTTGTCCAGCAGAACCCGGTTCCTGCAGACCGGGTCTTTGCCCGCATGAAGGAGCGGGGATACATAACTGGCCGGGTCGACTTGAATGAATGGAAGTCAAGGTTGGAATCAATGGCAGACCAGGAAGACGACATGGATCTGAAAGTCCTGGTCCGCTCCCTGGACTCAGTGGGGGGGTATCTGGCCGATACCAGCGTTTACGACATCAGCCGGTTCACCCAGGCGCTTTCGGAAACAGGCTTGGCAATGCCGGCAGTTGATGCGGCCTACGTGACCATGTTTCTTGAAGGGTAGTTGGTCGAAACGCCCGCAGACTCCGGCAATACGGTCCAACGTTCCATGTGCTTGGACAAGCCTGCGATAGCGCAGCCCCTTATTGTGGGTTGAGCAGGGTCAGGGGATGACGGAACAGTTGCAATGCAGGCCTGCCCGAACCAGGTTCCGATGCGGCCAGACCCTGAGCAGGATGCATGGAAACATGGAAGGTTGCATCGACGCAGTATTGCCTACAGTACCGTAAGGCCGCAGGAAGTGGACCCGCCGAGGCGCGAACCAGACGAGTTGGCTCAGTACGACGAGCTTGTCAAGACCGGCGCCTCCCGAGACCCAGCCATCGCACTTGGGTAACCCACAGTCCACCCTGATGGAAGCCGACCGCTGGATGATAGCTGATCCCTCCCACAACCTTTCCCGAGCACGCTGGCCCGACCTGCTGATTACCTTCGATGTGGACGCGGCGGACTACGTAGCCAGCAACGGCTACTTAGCACTACAGTTGCAGATGTGATAGGCGCGTTTTGTAGTGGCATTGTTTGGCTTGGGCTTGGTGGCGCCGTCTCCACCACGACCAGTACAGGATGAAATCGGGCGGTTGGCTTTCTGTCCATACCAGGCGTGTCAGCAGCCGTCGCACCTCGGGGACAGTCACGGGAATCAGCTCCTCACCAGGGCCGTAGCGGCCCCCTTTTCTCCCTGTTCCGCCGCCTGATTTCTGATTACCGCCAGATAGGCGTGGGCCAGCATCGCCAGCGTGATGTGCCGGTACCAGCCATCCCACCGCCGCACCTCGTACTGGTCCAGGCCCACCTGACCCTTGGCCTCCTCAAAACATTCCTCTATGGTCCAGCGCCTCCCGGCGACCCTGACCAGTTCCTCCAAGGCCGTTCCCGACGGGCCATAACAGACGTAATAGGCCAGTTCCTCCGGGTTGGACACGCTACGGCGAGCCAGCAGCCAGTGGCCCTTGCCAGGTTCTCTCAGGGGCCGTATTTCCACCGCGGCCCAGTCGTAGACCCGGGGACCCTTGGCCCCGTCGCCGGCGCTGCACCTGACCCATTCCGATTCCGCGACCTGCGATGCCAGCCGGTCCGTCCTCACCTGTAGCGGTCCCCTGTCCGTCAAAGCCCACAGCTTCTCGTTGCTCTTTATGGCCATCACATGCGGAATCTCCTCACGCTCCAGCCACAACCGCAGGTTGCGGTCGCTCCCGTAGACCTCGTCCCCGGTAAACCAGGCAAAAGGCACTTCTGACCTAACCGCACGCTCCAACATCTGCCGGGCCAGTTGCCCCTTGGTCCGAAAGCGGATGCTCTCCGGCACCCCGGCCTCGCGTCTGCGTGCCCGGTCATCAGCCCACACCTGGGGCAGGTACAACTCCCGGTCCAGCAGCGTCCTGCCCTTGGCCGACGCATAGGCCAGGAATACCCCGATCTGAGAGTTTTCGATCCGCTCCGCCGTGCCGCTGTACTGGCGCTGCACCCCGGCCGATTTCTCCCCTTTCTTGATGAATCCGGTCTCGTCCACCACCAGAACCGCATCTCCGTCGCCCAGATGTTCGATCACGTACTGCCTCAGATCATCCCGGACCAGGTCCGCGTCCCAGACGTAACCGGACAGCAGGCGCTGCACCCCGTAGGGAGTGGAGTCGCCGGCATGCTCCGCCAGTTGCCAGCCGTTCTTGCGTTCCACCGGGCTGAGCAACCCCTTCAGATATTCCAGGGCCCGCCTGCGCGGCTCCGGCCGCCGGAACCTGCCTGCGATGCACTGGTGTACCCGCTCGATACCCTCGGCCCACCAGGCGACCTCCGCCACCTCATCTCTCCCAACCACCACTACGACACCTCAACACTCCTTTGGTTGCCTGAAATTCTATCCCTTTTTGATCTGCAACTGTAGCATTAGTAACTATCTCAAAACTTGAGGTGCCATTGGCGGCGGTACCAGAGCAGGGAGCACGCCAATTGGATCAGACCGATGTAGTTGGATGCTTTCTTGTCGTAGCGCACCAGGATAGCCCGGCACTTCGATAGCCAGGCCAAAGTTCGCTCCACCACCCACCGCCGGGCGGGATAGCGTTTCACCCCATGGGAGTCCAGTTTCTCCTCCCCGATGCGTCGGATGTGTCCCTGGTACCCGTGAGCCGCCACCGCCCCGTGGCCGGTGGGGTTGTCGTATCCCTTGTCCAGGCACAGATGCTCAATTCCGGCGTCAGGACGCTCCACCACTATGCTATCCAGGGTCAGGGCCAGCAGCTTGGTGTCGTGAACATTGGCTCCGGCTACCACCACGCTCAGAGGCCCGCCGCTCCCGTCAACCAAAAGGCTGCGCTTGCTGCCCGCCTTGCCCCGGTCCGTGGGGTTGCGGCCTGTTGCATCCCCCCAAACGGGCTTTGCCCAGGGCACAATCGGCAGCCTGCCATTGCCACTCCACCCCTCCCAGTTCCTCGCATTCCTCAATCAACATCGACCAGATGCGCTCGAGCACTCCCAGTTCCCCCCAGCGCTGGAAAGTCCGGTGGATGGTGCTGTCATCCCCCAGTTCCCGGGGCAGGCGGTTCCACTGGCAGCCGGTGCGCATCCGGAATATGATGCCGTCCAGAATTCGCCTGGGATGAACCCGCTTGCGCCCCGTGGACTTGGGAGGGTCCATCTCCAGAATCACCGGATGAATCTGGTCCCAAAGATCGTCCGGTATCTCCCATATCGTTGGCAGGGTCTCCCTCTTTCCCATAATTCACCACCACACAACTTTCCCCTATCTTAACCAGACCCCCAATCTGTTCCTCCTTTCACACCAATCCTATTTTGAGATAGTTTCTTAGTATTGGAATCTGGGCATTGCCGAGTACTGGCGCTTTGACGCGACGGGTGAGCACCATGGCGCTCGCCTGGTCGGCGACCAGCTTGGGGATGGGAACTACGACCCCATCCCCATCACAGAACTGCCGGACGGCAGCCTGCAGGGTTACAGCAACGTGCTCAACCTCAACCTACTCTGAGAGAACGCGCAGCCGTTCTGGTGCGACCCAACCACGGACCGTGCGATCCTGACCTACGAGGACCAGCGCATCCGCGCCGATGACGCCGCACCCGGGCTGTCGGATGCCCGCAACGGCCCGGGCAAGCGACCCACCAGCTTTACGCCCCCAGCTTAGCGAGGCTGCCCCAAACAAACGCCAACCGTCGCCGTGATATGCGTCGCCGGCCGCCACCGATGCCGGAACGGACGGTTTAGTTGCCCCGCCAGATGCCCCGAATTCCGGCCGACACGCCGCGCCACCGGGCAGTCTTTGCCCCCAGGGGCGGCTACGCGCTCCACCGACTCCGTCCCACCCAACGAGGAACCATGCACATCCAAGTACTGCCACCCACCGTCGCCGCGCAAATTGCCGCCGGAGAGGTCGTCGAACGACCCTCCTCCGTCGCCAAGGATCCCTAAACCGCCGGAGCCCAGCAGGTGTCCCGCGGACGGCGGGAGCAGTCTATTGGGCAGGTTGATTTCGGTGGGATCATCCAGCGGGAGCCAGGGCGCCAGCAATAGCGACACCACCAAGAACAACCCCAACGCGGTCCCCGGCTCCTGCACCAGGGCGGTACACCGCAGGCGCCGGCGTGAACCGCTGGCTATGGGCAAAATGGGAACACTGTCCCCAGCGTGTTCGGTGTCGGCCGTCATCGCCTGCTACGTCTCGTCGCGTCCGAAGCGTAGGCGCGGGTCGGCAATGCCCAGGGCAACGTCAGCGGCCAGGTTGACCAGCACCACCACCACCGCGATGTAGGTCACGAACTCCTGCACAACGGGGTAGTCCCTGGTCAGGGCTGCTCCCACCATCAGTTGACCCAAACCGGGCCAGGTGAAGATGGTCTCCACTATCACTGCGCCGCTGAGCAGGTAGCCAAGGTTAACTCCCATGGCCCCGATGGCCGGCAGTAGCGCGTTGCGGAGAGCGTGCCTGGAGGCGACCGTCTGTTCAGACAGTCCCTTGGCGCGCGCCGTTCGGATGTAGTCCTGGCCCAGGGTCTCCAGCATACTGGTGCGTATCAACCGCATCAGTTGAGCCATCGGCGCAAGGGACAGCGCGATGGCCGGCAGCACCACCTGCGCAGCCGAACCGTACCCCAGGGACGGCAGCCACGACAGTGTCACCGCGAACAGAATGATCAATCCGTAGGCCAGCGCGTAGGATGGAGCTGCCGCGTCGACGGGCCGACAGTATGCCCATTGGCACTGCTGGTCGCCGTGCCAGCGCCAGGGCCGCACCGGTGAGCAGGGCTGTCGGAACGGTGCGGCGCGCCAACTGGGCGGTCACGGGCCGTTCGGTCGCGTAGGACCGGCCCGTATCGCCCACCAGCGCCCGAGACGCCCAGCGAACATACTGCACCGGCAGGGAAGCGTCCAGGCCGAGTTCGGTGCGCATGGCTGCAACCTCCACCGGACTGGACAGTTGGCCAGGGTTGCGCTGGCGCAACACGATCTCAGCCGGATCTCCCGGCGCCAGGTTCAGCAGCGCGAAGTTGAACGCCGAGATGCCCAGGAGCAGCAGGCAACGTGGCCAGTCGTCGGGCCAGGTATGCTCCCATACCGGCGGTGGTCCAATTCCACGGCGAAGACCGCAGTCTCTCACTCGGTCAGGCCGACGCGGTGATCGAAGATATAGACCCGGTGCGGGTGCGGCTCGAACCCGGTGACCCGTTCACTGACACCGTACACCATGTAGGCGTGAGCCACCGGCAGGAAAACGATCTCTTCGGTGACGACCGCCAGAGCTTCGCAGGCTATCCGCTTCCGCTCCTCTAGATCGGACACGGTCCCGGCCTGGGCAACTATACCCACCAGTCCAGAATTGTCGTAGTGCCCGTAGTTGTTGGCGGCGCTGCTCTCGGCATCGGCTTCGAGACCGACGAACTTGCTGACGTTCAGCACGGGGTCACCGGCGTCGACGACGTTGTTGTACCAACCGAAGAGGTACCAGGTCGGTTCCTTCACCGTGGACCATTCGGTAATCTGCACATCGGCTCGAATGCCCACCTCGCCCAACATCGCCTGGGCAGCTTCGGCCATGATGGGCAGCTGGAATCGCTGGGGGTAGCCGCCGATAACTATCTCCAGCGGCTGTCCGTCCTTTTCGACATACCCGTCGCTGTCGGTGTCCGCGTACCCGGCCCGGGACAGCAATTCACGGGCACGCACCCGGTCGAAGCCGGGCCCTGTCACGCCCGGACAGGTCACGAGGGCTTCCGGGAGCAAATTGTCCGCGTATGATCCGGTTCCCGCCGGAGCGACCAAGTCAGCGATGCTCTGCCGGTGAATCGCGTGTGCCACCGCCCCACGAACCAGTGGGTCGGCCAGCGTCCCTCGCTCGAAATTGACCCACCACATCACCACCGAGGTGCCGATTCCGGCCGTCTGGCTACGGAGCCCGGGTTGGCCATCGATGATCTCGACGCCCTCTGGGGAGACGTTGATAGCGAAGTCGATATCTCCCGCTTGCAGGGCCAGTTCCCGGCTGTTGGTGTCGGGGATGGCTATGTGATTAATGCCCGCCAGCGGCGGCTTTCCACCCCAGTGATCGTCGTGGACCACGCTGTCCAGGCGCTCCTCGACAATGTAGTTGGTGGGAATGTACGGGCCCGTCAGGGCGTCGGCGTCGAGGAAATTGCCCTCTCCGGTGGCGTCGGATGCCGCCGCGTCAGCGGTTGCGGTGGCAGGGGCCGTCAACAGGCCGGGCAATGTGGGTCGCGGCTCGACTGTGGTCACGATGATCGTCTGCTCGTCTTTGACCGCGATGCTGTCAATGGCAAGCGATTCAGCAGACGCTGGCGACAGGCGGATGACCCTCTCCAGGGTATTCTCGACATGCGCTGATTATGTAAGATTGTGGTGGCATCCTGTTGCTGGGAGGGGAACCATGACCCGGGCTCGCGTTTACCGCCACGACCTGCGCTGTCCCCGCTGCGGCTCCAACTGGACCCCCAGGGACGGCCATCCCCGGGGCAAGCAGACTTACCGCTGCCGCGACTGCCATCACCGCTTCACTCCGGACGGCAACCGCTACTACTTCCCGGAAGCCGTCAAGCGCCAGGGCTTGGACATGTACGCCGGGGGCACCGGCATCACCGCCGCCGGACGGATACTGGGAGTGCAGCAGGCCACCGTGTTCTCCTGGGTCAAGAAAGCCCGCCAAGCCCAGGAACTGATGGAGGGAACTGATGGAGCGGATGACCATGCTTCGGGCGGAGCGTCCGCCGGGAAAGCCGTCGGCCCCGGTGATTTCCTTCGACGAAATGTGGAGCTATGTGGGAGCGCGCCGCAGGGAGAAAAGGAGGGAGGCGTGGATTTGGACGGCGGTAGTGGAGGAGGCTGACGGAGGGCGCTGGGCCTGTTTCGAGGTGGGGGACCGGAGTGAGGAGACCTTCTCCAGGCTGCTGGAGCGGCTGCCGGAGGCTTTGAGATACCGTAACGATGATTGCGAGCGATGATTACGTGGTGTACGGTCTTCTGCCCCGCAACCGGCGCGCACTAGGCCATGCTGCCGGGTATGCGTCCCAATGATGCCGGCTACGCTGCCATACCGATGTCGAATGGGGCCAGGGCAGTGGACGGGACCCTGGGCTGCGTGATTATGGTGTCTCCAGTCATCGACCCGCTGGACCGCTATCATTACGCCAAGGGTCTCCGGGACGATGTCAAGCCCCGGAGTCGGTTGGCGAGCGGACCGTGGCCGTGCACGACATGTACTGGGTAACCGAGGAGGCAATGGGCGAGGCCGCCCCGGCACGCATTCTGGCCGGGGGAGAACGCACTGAACTGTCTCCCACGCTCTGCTTGGCCCGCATCTACGAGGCGGCGCACCCCATCCAGACCTGGACGAGCTTATCACACAATACCTTAAGGCCGGTGGACAGATCGACGTGACCATCTTCGACAATGAAGGCGAGGGACCGCTTCGGGATCTTTCCGCTCAGGTAGCGCAACAGGCGTTGGACCAGATGACCGCGTTCATCCACCAGCACCTCGGCTGACCCAGCCATCCCGAAGTCCAGGGGTAATCACGACAGCGGACCGGTCTTGATGGTTGAGTCCGCCGCCTCATTGCCAGGAACCCCAGGCAGACCGGCAGAACTCGGAGGATGTTATGCAACAACGACTCTTTGGCAAACTGGGCATGGCCAGTGCTCTCACCCTTGGCGGCGGTGGCCTCGGGCAGGTGTGGGGAGCCACAACGAGAGAAGAGTGCGTTGCCACCGTCCGGGAGGCTGTGGAATCCGGCATTAACGTCCTGGACCTGGCCCCTACCTACGGCAGCGGAGAGGCGGAGAGCGTCATAGGTGAGGCTTTCGACGGTGTGCTGCCTGCGGGCGTTCGGGTCACCACCAAATGCCGTGTCGGCACTGCTCCGCCGACACAAGTGTACGACCTGCTCTCTACCAGCCTGGGGGTCAGCCTGGGACGCATGAAGCTGGAGCGGGCGGACGTAATGTTCCTTCACAACTCCGTTATCCTCGGGGTTGGAGGAGGTGAGCGGCTGACCACGGTAGCAAATGTGGTCGAGGCCGTCGCGCCGGCCTTTGAGCGGCTTATCGCGGAGGGGCGAATCGGGCACTGGGGTCTCACAGGCATTGGCCACGCCGACGCCATCATCCACCTGCTGTCCAACGGCCCACGCCCTGGCTATATCCAGTGCATCTCCAACCTGCTGGACTCGGCAGGCGGTCTGTTTCAGGCCAGCGGACCCCCACGTCCCCGGGACATCATTGCGGCGGCCAATGCCAACGGCGTCGCGGTCATGGGCATCCGGGCGGTGCAGGCTGGCGCCCTTACGGACGCCATCGACCGGCCCCTGCCGGAGGGGCACACGGAACTGGCAGATTTCGCTCGGGCCACGCCCTTCCGTGCCATGGCTGAAGAGGATGGCCATACTGCGGCATACCTGGCCCATCGCTATGCTCTCTCGATGGAGGGCGTCTCGACGGTGGTGCTGGGCGTCAAAAACCGCGCGGAGTTGCGGGAATGCATCGCAGCCGAGGCAGCCGGACCGTTGGATCCCGCCTTCATGGCCCGCATCAATGCGGCCGTGGGCGACACGGGGTAGGCCATAATGCCGGAAAGACAAAGAAATCAACCGGAACTGGCCGAACTTCGTCCCGACCTGGTCACCTACAGCGTGTACGCGGATACGCCACATGCCAACGCATGGAACGTCAACCCGGGGCGCTACGAGCGGGAACTCAGGGAGTTTCTCCTTCGCGTCGTCCATTGAAGTGTAATCAGCGGAGGTAAGGGCTCGTTGAAAAAGCCGCTACGCTACCGTGTGCTCAATCGACACCAAAAGCTGCGGTATTCATGGGTAGTGGATTTGCCTGGCCCGCCAGCCAGGAGGGCTATGGTCCATGAGAGGACACGGAGCAGTTAAGGGTTAGAGTCCACCACGGCGGGCCGCAACCCATGCCATGCCCTGAACCCTATCCTCTCCCAACCCCAACTCGCTCCAGTCTGAACAGCTACTTGCCAGGCCTTTTGTTGACACTCGCTTTGGCCAATCCTAAGATGGCATAAATGGGCGCTTGGCTAAGCGCTTCGGGCTCGATAAATGGAGAAGTGGTAATGCCCCACCAAGAAGACATTGCATTGATGGCCCACTTGATGAGACGCGCGGGCTTCGGTGACCCCCGCGAGGAACTGGAGGAGCGTACCTCCAAAGGCTACGAAGCCGTGGTCGAGGACCTTCTGCATCCAGAACGGCATCCGGCCATAGACGACGAACTGCTTTACCGGTTCTTCCCGGGTTATGAGGGGGCCGGGGCGCCGCCAATTAATCAGGCCGAATGGGTGTTCCGGATGATTAACACCAAGCGGCCTCTGGAAGAGAAGATGGCCCTCTTCTGGCACCAGTTGTTCGCCACCAGCAACTCCAAGGTGGACAATCCACCGGAGATGACGCGCCAGATTGCCATGTTCCGTGAATACGGGCTGGGCACTTACCGTGACCTGCTGGTAGAGGTTGCAAAGTCGCCAGCCATGATCTTCTGGTTGGACAACCACGGCAATCATGACGGCGCCATAAATGAGAACTGGGGGCGGGAGCTGTTGGAGCTTTTCTCCCTCGGAGCCGGAAACTACTCAGAGGATGATATCAGGGAAGCAGCCAGGGCCTTTACCGGATGGACGATCGGGCCCAAGATTCCCCGTAATCCCTTGGGCCGTTTCTACTGGGAATTCGAGTACAAACCTGAGGACCACGACGATCGGGAGAAGACCTTCCTGGGGTATACCGGGAACTTCAACGGCGAAGACATCGTGGACATCATTGCGGACCATCCGGCTACGGCCCGGTTCCTGGCCCGCCACCTCTACAGATTCTTCGTTGCCGACGAGCCCCATGTGGCCAGTTGGAGCATTACACCGCCCATTGATCCTGAAGCCATCGAGTTGCTGGTGGATGCCTACAATGAGTCCCATGGCGACATCCGGTCCATTCTGCGAGTGTTGTTCAACTCGGAGTTCTTCAAGAAATCCCGCTTCGCCCGGGTGAAAAGCCCGGCTGAATTGATCGTTGGCGCCGTGCGTGTGGCGGGCAACTATAACGGCTTCAAGCCAGGATTGAACAATCTGGCGTTGGAGTGCAATTGGCAGGGACAGGAGCTTCTCAATCCTCCGAGCGTGGAGGGTTGGCACACGGGCTCCGAATGGATCGACCCTGGCGTTCTGATGCGCCGGGTGAATTTTGCCGCGGGGATATTTGGAGACATCTCGCTGCCCGGCGTGCAGGCTATCATCAAACGGGTGCTGGTGAATGTGCATCGGGATCCTTCCCCCCAGGCGATAGTGGCAGCTTGCCTTGATGCGATGGGACCGTTGGAAGTCAGTGAGACCACTCACGCTGAATTGATGGTCCATGCCGAAAAATGTGGCGATCTGGCCTTTAGCACCGGAGAGGAACTCAGGGTTATATTTAGGAATGTGAGCAAGATATTGACCCTGATAGCCGCCTCACGGGACTATCAGTTTGCCTAGGCAAGTGCTTACAACTGATGTAGAAGGACATGAAAATGGCATCAACTCATAAAGATCCCGTGCTGGTCGTATTGGAGCTTACCGGGGGCAACGATTACCTTAATACGATCGTTCCTTATGGCGATCCTCTGTATTGGGACAACCGGCCCAAGGTTCATATCGCTGAAGACCAATTGCTGCCCATAGACGACGAACTCGCGTTCCGGTCTGATACGGAGGCGTTGAAAGAGATCTACGACAAAGGGAACATGGCAATCATTCACGGAATCGGGTTTGAAAATTCACCCCGTTCTCACTTTCGCGCCATGGACATCTGGCATACCTGCGAGCCGGACTCCATCGGGATTAGCGGCTGGCTCGCCAAGGTCATCCGGGACTTGGATCCTGGCGGCGAGAACGTGCTAAAGGGAGTCAACCTGGGCCAGGGGTTGCCCCGGGCGTTAACCATGCGGGGGGTCCCTGTGACTTCTGTCAACCATCTCCCTACATACGGCGTACTCAGATCAAATCCGGGGATCGCGTCCGACCAGGAGCGGGTCCAGCTATTGGACAGCTTCGCCCGTATGTACTCTCCCGCCATCGGAGCCGGACCGACCATGGAATATCTGGGACAGGCGGGACGGGATGCGTTGAGAGGAGCGGACATCATCCGTGTTGCTCCCGAAACCTATTCTTCAAACGTGGAGTACGCCAATAATTCCATCGCTAGGCGCCTCAGAGACGTGGCCCAGGTGCATCTGGCCGGTCTGGGCACCCAGGTCTTTTACACGTCTTACGGGCCCTTCGACACCCATTATGACCAGATGGGATCACATTCCAAGGTTTTGATGGACGTTTCCGCTGCCATAAACGACTTCTTCGCCGACCTGCGTGATCACGACGCGTCAGACGAGGTGGTCGTTGTGCTGTTCAGCGAGTTTGGACGCCGTGTGCGCGATAATGGCACCGGTACCGACCACGGAGCTGCTGGGGTAGCGTTCGCCATCGGCGACCGGGTAAATGGCGGAATGTACGGGACATATCCGTCGTTGAAACCGGGGGATCTCACTCAAGGAGACCTGACGCCCGACTACGATTTCCGTGGCTTCTACTCCACCTTGGCGGACAAATGGTTGGGACTCGACCCGGTGCCCATCGTCGGCGGAAACTTCGAGCAGATGTCTTTCGTGTAGCTTTATGGCCCCGAATTCGTTCACGGGAGAGTGGATATGCTGACCACCGTCGCCGCCGGCCGGGTGTATGACTACAGCTACTGCATAGGCATGTACAGTCAGTCGGGCCGGGGATTTTGGGCTCCCCAGGATTTCGTCCTGGGAGCGAACGGGCGAATTTATGTATTGAGCCGCGGTGTGGAACAATTGGGTCAGCGTGTCAGTAAGATCAGCTTTGACCACGAGTTTCAAGGACAGTTCGGCTCCGTCGGCGAGGAAGACGGGCGCTTTGTTTGGCCCCGGTCAATTGATTTAGACCCTCACGGCCGAGTTTTCGTTTCGGACGAGCATGTCAACCGGATAACCATATACGATGGAGAGGGTGCTTATCGGTATCATTGGGGCAGGGCCGGCAGCGAAGACGGGCAGTTGAACGGACCGTCAGGAATTGCTTTCGATTCCCGCGGAGCCATTTGGGTGGTGGACAGCTTGAATCACCGGGTGCAAAGTTTCAGCCAGATCGGTGAGTTTCAGTCCAAGTTCGGGAAGCAAGGCGGCGGTGACGGGGACCTGGAGATGCCATGGGGCATCTGCATTGACCGTCAGGACAACATCTACGTTGCGGATTGGGGAAATAACCGGGTGCAAAAATTCGCCCCCACTGGAGAGTTGCTCGTTAAGTTCGAAGGCTCCAGCGCCGGGGTGGGCTCTCTCAAAGGGCCATCCGGCGTTGCTGTAGACTCGGACGGAGATGTTTACGTAACCGACTGGGGGAACCACCGCGTCCAGATCTACGACGCCGACGGCCAATATATTACCGCGCTGGTCGGTGACGCGCAGGAGCCTTCGCCCTGGACTCAGACCTACATCGACGCCAATCCGGATATCATCAGAGCGAGGCGGCGGACAGACCTGGAGCCTGAATGGCGGTTCCGGCGACCGGTGGCTGTCAACGTTGACTCCGACGACCGGATCATAGTTTTGGAGTCCTACCGGCACCGGCTTCAGATCTACAACAAGCTGAAAGATTACGAAGAACCCTCAATAAACTTGTAGACGCCTGCCCGCCTCCACATCCTTGCCCGTTCCCGGGCGCTTTCTCATTTCAGCCCGCCTGGATTTCGTGGAATCGCGGAAAGAGCATTGTGCTGGATCTCAGCGCCGCCGTTCGATTACAGGTTTTGGGCAAACCAGGATTATGAACAAATACCCATTCGTCGCCGGGTGAATTGCACCCGGCCAATTATTGCATTGGGGGCGCACAGCCTTGCACCCCCCTGCAAATTCATAAGCATCCCCGCCAAGCCAATCACAGGCTCCCTACCAACCCAGGCTCTCCGGAACCAGCAGCATCGTCATTCGCCCCGCCACCGCCTCGTGCTCCATAATCAGGAACTTGCCTATGGGTGTCGGAGCCACGCCCCGGTCTTCCAGCCAGCGGTCGTGACGCTCCAGTGTCCAGCCGCGGGTGCGGGCCTCGGCTTCGGCCAGCGTGGGACAGATTTTCTGCGTGCCGGCCACGAGGATGACGCGGCGCGCGCCGTAGGAGTAGGCTCCTATCTGGCTGCCGGAACTGCTGGCGACCACGATTTCGCCGGTCTCGGCGATGGCCTGCACGCTGCCAACGAAGTAGTCGGCGATGGTGGTCTTGCGGCGGAACTCCCGCTGCGCCGCCGGGTCCGGCTGGGCCATCATCTGGTCGTGAAGGTTTACGTAGCGGTCGTTGCCGTGCATGTATTCAGTGTAGCCGATGGCGGCCAGCGTCTCCGACGTGTTGACGAAGACCTCGGAACCCACTGGCACTAGTTGCTTGAGCTTGGTCAAGGCCGCCTCCCGGCTCTGCAACAGGACAGCTTCAACGTTCCGGGCTGCCAGGGCATCGATGGTCCTCTGTATTGATTCCGCAGACGCCCGAGTTATGGGGTCGCCGACTGACATCACTGGACTCCTATCTAGTTCGCCCTCTAATTCTGGGGGGCGATTGGAGTGGGGATGTTTTCATGTCGTTCAGGACGAACCAGGCCGGAGGTTGGGCATCACCTTGTCGATGAACAGGCCCATGGAGCGCATCACCTGGTCGGGAGTCAGGTCGCCCCAGGCGAATATGGGGCAGAAGTAGTTGATGCCCGTCTCGTCGATTGCCCGCTGGACTCGCTCCTCGACGTTCGACGGTGTCCCCACGATGATCACATCCCTGGCTTCCAGTGCGTCGAAGTCCCTCATGGCGCCCAGCCGGTCAAGGCCGTTCTTGGCCCACAGGTAGTCGATGTTGTGGAACCATGTCTGGTACGCTGCTTTGGCCTCTAACCTGGCCTGCTCATCGTTGTCGGCAATGTACATGTGGCGGACCAGCCCCAGCTTGGGAACGGTTACGTGGCTGTTCAGTCCGTCGGACATTCGCTCGGATTTCCATACCCGCCGGTACAGATCATAGTGGGCCTTGACGCCAGAATTGTCGGCAAAAACGGTGCAGGTGTTGAAGCCGTGCCGGGCCATCCACGGCACCGTTTCGATGTTGTTGCTCGCGTACCACAGCGGGGGATAGGGTTTCTGGTGGGGCTTGATCCAGAGTTCTATGTCCTCATAGTTGTAGTGCTGGCCCCGGTGATTGAGCATTCCAGTGGTGAACCCCTTGGTGAACATGTCCATCTGCTCATTGAACATGTCCCAGCTGATGTCCAGGTCAACGCCGAACTCTTCGGCCTCGATGGGCGAGACACCCCGGCCCACGCCCAGGTCCAGGCGTCCGTTGCTGAGATTGTCCAGCATACATATCTCATGGAACAGGCGGATTGGGTTGTAGAAGGGCAGCAGGAAGACCAAGGGCCCCAGGCGCAGCTTTGAGGTGCGTTGCGCCGCCGCTGCCAGGAACACCGCCGGTGAGGGCGATACACTCAGGGGAGTTGTGTGATGCTCCGCCAGGTGGTAACTGTAGAACCCGCTCTGGTCTGCGTATTCCAGCATCTTGAGCCGGTTTTCGAAGATCTCGTTGGGCGGCGATTTGTCCCATTCGATCCAGTCGAACAGCCCGAAATCAAGTGTGTGATTGAGCGTGGTGGCCTGGCTCATGGCTCGCCTCCAGCCGCCGAATCGTCCAGAGTCGTGAGCCCGAATGATACGCGCACCGGGATACAACCGCAATTGGCGAGTACGGGTCCGGCAGGGGCTTATGGTCGTCGGCAGTTCCGTTGGCCCTCAGCTTGTCGATGGGCCGTCCATTCCTGCTTGGACACTCCCACCACGGACGGACTCTATGACCCCATATCGACAACTACTGAGGCGTGAATGATTACATCGGATGTCGACGGCAGCGCCGCCAGACGTTGCCGGTGCGACTGGTCCAATGGCTCTCACCATCGCGGTGGCCCATCGCTCTGGGTTCATCACGTCCGTCCAGTCCTTTTCCGCAACGCCGGTGGCCTGCCGACACAGCCGGGCTCAAATTGCGTAAAGAACAGGCCACGCCACCTCCCCTATCCCGGGGTGGACCTCGCAGCACGCCTGACCCCGGCTGCGGTCATGGGGATGTGGTCTGCCGGGGTCGGGGTGGGTATCGTCACGGGAAATGAGACAACGGGCTAGCAGACCGTCGGCGGTGAAGTCCTGCAATAGGGAAATATGTCGGATTTGGCTTCGAGCCCAACATGGTAAGCTTGGATGAACGGCGTCGAGCCGGAGTTCAGCCGTCCTGGCAAACCCATGGACAACGCCTTCATTCGAGTCATTCAACAAGCCATTCAACCGACGTTTCAATCACTCCTGCCTGAAAGAGGACCGGTTTCTGTCCCTGGACTACGCCGGGAAGAAGGTGGATTCTTGGCGAAGACCTTACAATAGGGAAAGAACCACAGTGCCCTGAACAACCTGTGTCCGAGGAAGTTCGCCGCATTGGCAACGCTGGCGGATTGACCTGCAAAACTCCGACTCAGGCCGGTAAAGAAAGTGGGGCAAGGTCAGGATGAAGGAGCGGGTCATCGAGGCAGGGCGTGAGGTGGTCCGGGCTTCACCCCCGGCATGATCTTTCCTGGCAAGGCTCAGCCGCATCGGGAAGTCGGAATTACATGAGCCCGTGCCCCGAGCTTCTCGGATACATCTCCAGCCCCCGGACAAAAACGCAAATTCGGATTTTGATAGGAGAAAAACAATGAGCAACTTCGAGAAATTGCAAGGCCGCCTGGCAGCGGGGGAGACGATCTTGATGGACGGGGGTATGGGCTCGGAGCTCGAGAGGCGGGAGCTGGCAAGCCCCACCACCTGGTCGGGCGGTCCGATGCTCACCCATCCCGAGTTGGTTACGGATATTCATCGGGAATACATCGAAGCGGGCGCCGAGATCATCATCACAAACACCTTCAGCACAGGGCGTGACGCGCTGGAACGGGGCGGCCTCGAGGAAAAGGTAGCCGAGGCAAACAGGCTGGGAATCGAAGCAGCGGTACAGGCAAGGAGAAACACCGGGACAGAGGACTCGGTGGTCATTGCAGCCTCCGTATCTACGATGGCTCCCAAGACACACCCGGAGGTTCCAGTACCCTTTGAGAAGGCCCTGGAGACTTACCGGGAGCAACTGGGGGAGCTGGCCAAGGGCGGCCCGGACGTGGCGGTGGGAGAGATGTTGGTCCGGATACCAGACACGCTGGCGGTGATAGAAGCTGCGGCGGAGTTGGGTCTTCCAGTGTGGGTCGGGCTCTCCATCGTCCAGGAAGGAGACGGGGTTTACCTGGGCATCCAGGACAGGCATGGAGGCGAGACCCTTCAGGACGCCATGGACGCCATCAAGGACAAGGACATCGCATCGGTATTCATAATGCACACGCCGGTGGACGACACGGGGCCCGGGTTGGAAATAGTCAAGAAGAATTGGTCGGGAACCTTCGGCGCGTACGCTCATTTCCCCGGTCTTCGAGGCCCAAACCCCGGGACCAATGTCCTGGACCCACAGCAGTACCTGGAATACGCCAAGGGGTGGAGTGAGCAGGGGGCGCAGATAATTGGAGGGTGCTGCGGCACGAGACCCTCCCACATCCGGGCACTCAGGGAGTGGCTGTCCGGCTCCTAGCCCGGAGTCCGCCAAGCTTCCGAATAACATCATGGCCATCCCCCACTCCCTGCGATGGAAGATCGGCCGGATCCCTCGTAACCGCAAGATTACTCATGGGCCGGAGCCCAATGGGTTTGCCGTCGACGGTATCTAACCCGGGGCTGCGGTCTTCCCGAACACTGTCGGGGAAGTGATTCACTCGCTCAGGGCGACAGACTGGGACAGCGAGGCAGTGGTACCGGAGGTGTGGAGGAACGCCGATGGAACTGGGGAACAGGTCTGGGGTGTGACCTGGCCTCTGTACCCTTAAACCCTCAGGATGCGTTATGGACACGTTTGTGGGTACCGACGCCCGCGAGACTATCGGAGGCAGGTCGCTTTCCTATTGCAATGCCACAACTCTGGCGTCAGGATGTGTGCTGGGAGGGATTGGACCCAATGGGTCCCTCTCATGACATCAAACAATGGAGGTTCCAACATGGGCGCCATATCCGTGAACCGGC
Source organism: uncultured Dehalococcoidia bacterium (assembly GCA_951812625.1). Taxonomy (GTDB): domain Bacteria; phylum Chloroflexota; class Dehalococcoidia; order Lucifugimonadales; family UBA3495; genus CATOSP01. Next base: position 335,491 of record CATOSP010000001.1, read on the forward strand.
TGGCGGGTCTGTCCCTCATACTCGGCCCGATAATCGCCTTCGTCTTCTTTCTCATAGAGCCGGGTGGACTACTGATAGACAGCGCCGACGTGTCGGACGCTGTTGGCTCCATAACGGCCAAGGGTGCCAACGCCGCGCTGACCAATGTAACCAACATCGGGATAATCCTTGGCCTGGTCATAATCCTGTCGGGCCTCTATGCGCTAATGCGGAACGTAACCTTGCAGGGCAACGGCAAAGCTTTAGTTCAGATGGGCTTCTTCATGATCTTCATCGGACTGACCGGTTGGATTCTAGCCGGCGGCATGGACTTCATTCTGGCCGATGCCCAGACCAGTGACCAGATCATGGGAAGCGTTCCCGTCTACTACATCGGCTCCGCTCTCCTCTACGCCGGTGGGATTACGCTTGGGTTTGGCGGCTTCATTTTCGCGCTGGGCCTCTCCACGAGAGACGACTTCAACCGGATAATCTCGCTGTTGGCCGCCCTTGTCAGCCTGGCCGTAATGGTCTTTTTCATAATAGCCGTACTCAGCAACGACGGTCTCGACACCTTTATCACCCTGGCCCGGGGCTTCTACGTGCTGCTGGTTATCTGGTATGGATATCTGGGCTTCGTACTGATGAACCGGCCCGATCCCGACCTGTGGCAATAGACAAAGTCTGGGACTTGCCGGCGGCCGTCCTGAAGTCAACGGGTGAACACGTGGTAGCTCACGAACCAGCCCTCGCCCTCGAATTGTGGCTGGGCAGCTTGTAGGGCCACCCTGCAGCATCCCCCAGGATTATGGTAGGACGGCATAGGCGACGGCAACGTTTCCCATGCCATGCCTCAAATCCTCTTCACAAGCTGTACGGTAAATCGTACAATCCTACCGTGTACACGATCCTGCGCAGCGCGACGTTCGACCGGTGGCTGCGCAGGCTGCGGGATCGCCAGGCGGTGAACCGCATCGTCGCCAGGCTACTGGCAGCCCAGGATGGACATTTCGGAGACGCGAGACCTGTTGGCGATGGCGTGTCCGAGATGCGGATTCAGCACGGGCCTGGATACCGAGTCTACTTCATCGCGCGAGGCGCTGAGGTGATCGTCCTCCTCTGCGGCGGCGACAAGGACAGCCAACGTCGAGACATTGAGCGGGCCAAGAGAATGGCGACGGAATGGAGGAGCTAATGTCTGAGGAATATCGAAGGTTTGACCCGGCGGACTACGTCAAGTGCGAAGAGGATGTCCGAGGGCTTCTCAGGGCGGCTGCGGATGAGGACCACGGGGACGGGGCCGTGATTCGAGCTGCGTTGAAGCACGTCGCCCGGACGCACAACATGAGCACCCTCGCCCGCGACACCGGACTAAACCGAGGCAACCTCTACGAAGCGTTGTCTGAAGACGGCAACCCCACCCTAACAACGCTGCTGAAGGTCGCCAACGCGTTGGGGCTGCGGCTGCGCCTTGAGCCAGTAGAGATTCCCGTAGAGGCCCGGCGACCGTCCAAGCGCGGGAATCTCCCGGAAAAGTCGACTTCGACCTAGCCTCGGCCTCGTTATCGCACGGTTAGAGTGACGTGTGCCGCTCACCAACATGCCAATGTGAGATTGGTTCGGTGTCCACGGGAAATCGAAGCGCGTCGTCGTGCTGAAGGGAGACTGCAAGCGTTGATTCACGAATACGGGAAGCCTCCAATCAGGATGTACCTGGGTGATCAACGGTTGCTTGCCGTTGCCGATTCCCGCCAGGAGGATTCTTAAAAGCCATCGGAGCCCGAAGCAACCGCCACACCCTGGCACTCCCCCGCCGTGCCCGCCGGCACACGCGCAACCACCCTGCCCAACCTATCGGCAAGCCGCTCCTCTACCCTTTCCCAGGTAGTACTAGCTTTGCACTCCCATCCAGAACCCGGCGCAGGGTCAGTAGTCACAGCCTACCGTAAAGCATGACCTGCGCTGCCGTTTGAGACAGTGGGAGAAGCCACGGAGACAATCGTGAGTGATTGGCGGTGGTTGGCGCTATCGTTGTCGACTGCCGCGACTCGCGTGCGTGAACTAGCGCGTTCCTAACCCGATGCAAAGCGTGCGAAAACTGCCTATTCCAAGATTGTACAAAATCTTCATAGCCGGCAGATGTACTCACAATCGCCGGTAGAATGAAACCTCCATCTAGCTCAACTTCTTCGGAAAAAGCGTCCAGAGATCCGTCCAACACATCCCACATCTCCTTGAGGTCTACACACTCTTCAATCATTTCGTTTATTTTTACTTCGTCAGACCTCCTTTCTGCGGAGATGGCGTCCAGTATCTGTTGAGCCACTCTGTCAGGGCGGGAGACGGCATCGGGAGCGACAATTGCTCGTTCGATGTCACGTCGGACGTTGGCCTTGACATGATAGAACCCGGCGTATTCCAGTATCTGGTAGTAGTGGATAAACCTGAGGAAAGGGTCACCTCTCCGAGCACTTTCCCAGAGAATTAGGAGGTGTTGGTCTATATCTTGCCCAGACAGGGTGTCTGGAAAGTACCCCAAATGTGGCGGATGGGGATCATCGACCTTATGGGACACAATTTGCTCTTCGTGGATGAGGATCGTGGGGGTATGCCGATCGAAATAAGACATGTGGAAATTGAGGTTGCGGGCAAGATCCCCTATGCGGTCATCGTCGTAGTCATCAATCCCACGTATCCAGAACGACGTAGGCTTCCCATTAGTAACGTAGTCAGAGTCTGGATGGGCTTCTCGCGTGTGTTCGAACCGATAGAATGGTAGGAGGTTGCGAAAGCCTGAACCTGCTGGGCTACCTGAAGGTCTTGCCCTTTGTGCGATGGCCATAAGCCTCGAGCTAGATGGCCCAAACCTACAGTGGTAGCAGTTCCCTTTATGCCGAAACTCAAAGCTCCTCTCCAGAAGGCGGTTCTCCTTCTCTATCACTGTAAAGATGACTTCAAACTCCCTTGTGTCTTCATGCCAGATAGCGGTGAACCGAGGAGGCAACCGCACAGCATTCAGGGCTTCAAACAGTTCTTCATCGTCACTGCGCAGGGGAATTTCGATGGCTTCCTCTCCCCATGCCCGAATAACCGAGGGGTCTCGTTCCCCCGTTCTGACCTCGGCTTCGGGGTTACGACAAAGAAACGCCTGCAACTTTGCACGAAGGTAGTTCGCCTCAGCTTCGTTTAATGAATCCATCCTTGAGTCTCGCCTCACTTACGTATTATTGAAGCCCACAGCACACTTGAAAAACTCGAGAATCTAGAACCTCATTCGCATTCTAACAAAGGGGCGGAATCGAGACAGGCGGCGGCGATAAAAAGTGGGCCGTGTGGGGGTCGAACCCACGACACCCGGATTAAAAGTCCGGTGCTCTGCCGAACTGAGCTAACGGCCCATGAATCTGAGGGGGCTGGAGGGGCGAAGAGCCGTCCTGCCAATGGCCAAACGGCTAACTTCTTATAACGATTCTAGCAAGCTGCCCATGCACCCCGCAACATACCCTCGGTCCACGTGGCCGCGTCCCTGGTTTTCTGGTCTGATTTGCTGACACGCAGCCCCTTTCCAACCCCGGCCCCGCTGCCCTATCATATCTTCACGGAGAGGACCCGGGTGACGGCAACTTCGGGGGTTGCCCGTCACCCGGAACTTGGCAACTGCGGCGGAACAGGCGAAAGCCCAACCCCGGTCATGGCCGGGGAAAATGTCCGGTCAGTCGGCCACGGACTACCATACTTGACCGGATCTGTCCGGAAAAACAGGATTTCCTTCTCCAGCGGGGGAGATTGGACGGGGCGTCCACCCGGGGTGGGCCTGCCCCCCTGGTCGTGGACAGGCTTTTCGCGGTGGCAACGGTTGGACCAGCCGGACAACCCGGCCACCGCACCAGCACAGGTGAAAATGTCCGGATATGACCGGATCTGTCCGGAAAAACGGGATTTTCCTGCTCCAGCGGGAAGACTGGTCTGGGTGCCCGGCCCCGGCGCGGGTGGGGCGTACCGGTCAGGTCGGCGGCGTTTCCCATAATATTCGGTAAACTCGAACATCGCCCAAGCGTGGCATTTGCAGGACATTGGGAGTACAATGCTCTGAACCCATAATCCGACAGCTATATTTCGACATTAACGGCACGGTGATCCGATCATACCGGCTGGAGTAGATGATCAGTGGTAGCCACGACCGACGCCGATGTCCTCATCGACCGGGTCTCCGGTTATCTCCCCGAACACGCTATCGAAACGGTCAGGCGGGCCTACGACTTCGCCGATAAGTGCCATGATGGACAGATGCGGCGGTCCGGCGAGCCCTATATCGCCCATCCCCTCCAGACCGCACTCTTCCTGGCCGACCTCAACCTCGACGTTCACACCATCAGCGCTGCCCTCCTCCATGATGTAGTTGAAGACTGCGGCGTCACCCTCGAAGACCTCATCGACCGGTTCGGCGATGAAGTCGCCCTGCTCGTGGACGGTGTTACCAAGCTCACCCGGATGGACGTGCGCCTCCAGCAGCCCGGCACGGGCCAGGACGTCTCTAACGGGGACGGACCCCATACGCGTGAATCGGCCCAGAACCGGGTATCGAGCGACGTTATCAGTGAGCAGGACCAGCTTTACTCCGAGAGCCTGCGCAAGATGCTCGTGGCCATGGCCGAGGACATCCGCGTCGTCCTCATCAAGCTGGCCGACCGCCTCCACAACATGCAGACCCTGGACGCCCTGCCCGAGGAGAAGCGCAAGCGCATCGCCCAGGAAACCCTGGACATCTACTCCCCCCTGGCGCACCGCCTCGGCATCTGGGAAATCAAGTGGCGTCTCGACGACCTCGCCTTCCGCCACCTGAACGAGACCCGCTACCGTGAGATCTCCAGAATGCTGGCCTCCAAGCGGGTGCAGCGGGAAGAGTACGTCGAGAAGGTGGCCGACCACCTGCGCGAGGAGATGGAGCGGTTCAACCTCGCCGGCGAGGTGGTGGGACGGCCCAAGGGCATCTACAGCACCTACCAGAAGATGGAGCGGTACGCGGCCCAGGGCAAGGAGCTGCGCGAGATCTACGACCTCTACGCCCTCCGCGTCATCGTCAATACCAAGGAGGACTGCTACAAGACCCTCGGCGTCATCCACCAGCTATGGCATCCCATTCCGGGCCAGTTCGACGACTACATCGCCAACCCCAAGGAGAACATGTACCAGGCCCTCCACACCACGGTCATATGCGAGGGCGGGACTCCCTTGGAAGTGCAGATAAAGACCTACGACCTGCACTATCTGGCCGAGTACGGCGTCGCCGCCCACTGGCGGTACAAGGAAGGCAAGGCCGGGGACAACAACTTCGAGGAGAAGATGGCCTGGCTGCGTCAACTGCTGGAGTGGCAGCGGGAGATGGCCGGGACCGCCGAGTTCCTGGAGTCGGTCAAGCATGACATCTTCCGCGACCAGGTGTTCGTCTACACCCCCAAGGGCGACATCGTCGAGCTTACCTCCGGCTCCACTCCAATAGACTTCGGCTACAAGATTCACACCGACCTTGGCCACCGGTGCATCGGCGCGAAGGTGAACGGGCGGCTCGTATCCCTGGACACGTCGCTGCAGAACGGCGACACGGTGGAAATCCTGGCATCCAAGGAGCAGCGGGGACCCAGCCTGGACTGGCTCAACCCCAACCGTGGTTACGTCCGGTCGGCCACGGCCCGTCAGAAAGTGCGCCAGTGGTTCCGCCGCCAGGCGCGGGGCGCGAATATCCAGCGGGGCCGCGAGCTCATGAAGCGGGAGTTGCGTAGGCTCAACCAGCAGTTGGACAACGACGAGATACTGTCCCTGTGCAAGTACGACAACATGGACGAGCTCCTGGCCAACCTCGGATCGGGCGGCATATCCGAGAGCCAGTTGGCCCATCGGCTAGCCCAGTCCAAGCAGGTTACCGATGCCCAGGTGCAGGCCCCCAAGCCCAATCTCCCGCTCTCCAGCCCAAGCTCAGGCATCTCGGTCCTCGGCGTCGGAGACCTCCTGATCCGCATGGCGCGCTGCTGCAACCCGATACCGGGAGACGACATCGTCGGGTTCATAACCCGCTCCCGGGGCGTCACGGTGCACAAGCAGGGATGCGTCAGCCTGAACAACGAAGATGAGCCGGACCGGATCGTCAACGTCGACTGGGGCGAGACCCACCACCTCTACCCTGTCAGGATCGAGATGCGGGCCTACGACCGGGTCGGGCTGCTGCGGGACGTCACCCTCCGGGTCTCGGAGGAGCACGTCAACATCGCCTCGGTGATCACCAAGGAACACCAGGACGGGACCGTGACCATGGAACTGACCCTCCACACCACGGGCCTGGACCAGTTGGGGAAGATATTCTCCAAGCTCGAGGGCATCCGCAGCGTCTTCTCAGTCACCCGCCACCGCTCCGCCCTCTCCCCCGCGATGGTCGACTGAAGCGTCAGCTCCCAACCCGCCCATCGCCACTAGGCATCAGACGCGAGAGTCCGCGTCTGACTCAGCCCTGCCGGCCCCAGCCTTGCAACACTCCTACCCGGACCCCGTCTACCCCGCGTCCTTCTTTCCCGTATAATCCCCACGCGGGCAGTACGTCCGCTTGAGACTGACCCCTAGAAACTGCACCGAGGAGGCTATCATGGCTGACAGAACGCCCATCATACCCGCTGGCATCTCTCCCAACCCAGCCCTGTCGCCGGGAATCCAGGTCGGGGAGTGGCTGTTCATCTCCGGCAGCGTGGCCAATGACGCCAGCGGCACCCTGGTCGGACCCGGAGACTGCGAGGCCCAGTCCCGGCAGGTCATGACCAACATCCAGACCATCGCGGCGGCCGCCGGAGCGTCAATGGCCGACGTGGTCAAGATCACCTGCTTCCTGACCGACGTCGCCAACTACGGGGCCTACGGAAGGGTCCGCTCCGAGTTCTTCCCCCAGGACCCGCCGGCCAGCTCGACGGTCATCGTGGCGGGGCTGGTGCGCCCGGAGTACCTGGTAGAGGTCGAGGCCATCGTCCGGATTCCCGGCGGCGGAAGCTGACCGGCACGTGCGCCCAGGGGCCGCACCCTAATTCGGTGGATTCCCGTACAGTTCCGTGCCGGGGTGGAAATCGCTCCACGCAAACCAGAATGAGTAGTGGGAGGGCAGACGCTCCAGCCCGGTGCCCGCTAACTGGCCGCTGACCGCCCGGCCCGTGAGCAGGTCCCACGTTGTGCCGGTCTCCCTGTCCTTCATCTGGAGAACGCCGTCGTCACCCGGGACTGGGGGCAACGTCTGGAAGGACAGGGTACGGTTGTCCACCATCCGGTCGAACACGCCGCCGGTCTCGGACAGCGGGTCGAAGGTCACGACTAGGTTGCGCCCGGCGAAATAGTCGTTGGCCACCTTTTCGACGGAGAGCGCGCGGAAGGGATACGCCTTGACCGACTCCCCTTGGACCAGGCCTATGACCACGTCTTTCCTGGACAGGCGGTCGTCGGGATTGGACTCCCCGATCGCCCCGGCTGCTCCGGACCGGTAATAGTTCTCGTAATCGTCGGAGAAGTATCGCCCGTTCTTGTCCAGCACCAGGGTGTCAGGATATAGCTCAGACCACGTCTCCCAGTTGGTCTGCATCGACGGAAGGATTTCCAGCGGGGTCCCGGCCAGTGGTCCCTTGACGCCGCGGCTCAGGAACTGGCTCCAGAGGGTGTCGGTCTCCCGGTCGTACATGACCAGGGCGTTCATGATCAGCTTTCCCGACACTCCGAAGCTGTAGGTGGTGTCCCCGATGCGTCGGGCATATACAATGCCCGTGAAGCAGAGGGGTCACCAGGTCACGGCGATGGGAACGCCCGCAACCTCGTCATTGACTATCTCATGACGGCTGAGCATCTTGAGAGGATAGGCCCGCGCTTCGCCGTCGACCACGACCCCAAGCAGCCGCTCGCCGGGCAGCATCTGGGTCTCCGCCGCCGCCCCGGTCAGGAACCTGGGCTCGTCGATGGCGGGGATAGCGTCCTTCGACAGGACGGTGATGATGTCAAGGTCCAGCCCGCTGCCCGCTGCCGCCACACCGGGCGCCACGTTGCGGGAGACGGTCACCTCCTCGGAGTTGGCCTTCATCCACCAGTTGCGGGCGAATGGAAGGCCGATCGCCACCAGCGCGATGACGACCAGAACCACGCCCACAACATAGCCCCGCGTCTTGCGAGGGCGGCCTCTGCCCGGACTGATTTCGGGAAACATCAGGCAATTACCCCACTCATGGTTTCAGCAACCGTAACCATCCCTTCACATCCCACTAACCCAGCTCCACGATGGCCTCGATCTCCACGTCCAGCCCATCCTCGGCCAGGGCCGTGATCTCGACCAGGGTGTTGGCCGGGTAATCCCCCCGGAAAAACTCGTTGAACAGCGCCTGCTGCTCATCTACGTGGGCCCGCCAGCCGGGGATGCTGGTCACGAAGGTAGTTATCTTCACGATGTCTCCCGGCGTGCCGCCCTCCTCCCCGACGATGCGGGTAATACGGTCAAGGGTGACGCGCAACTGCTCCATAAGGCCCTTGCCCTGGGCATCGGTGCCGCGGGCGGTGCAGCCGGCGATGAACAGCAGGTTGCCCACCCGCACGCCGCGGCTGAATGTGGGGCCGGAGGGAGCGATGTCCGGGTAGTTCTTCCGAATCTTCTCCATGTCGATCTCCTTGTTCCTGCTGCCGTGCGCTACTCATGCTGTTGGCGATTGTAGGTATAGATTATATCGGAGAGTGGCAACGGGGATAAAGCGGTTGCTCACGACCTGGGAGACAGCAGAACGAGATGGAGCGCTGTAGTGGCAGCGCGGGGCTTGCCGGGCTATAATTGAATGTACGGCGCGGGCGTAGCTCAATGGCAGAGCTCCAGCCTTCCAAGCTGGTCACGTGGGTTCGATTCCCATCGCCCGCTCCATGCCCCTCCCGACCACGCGCTCCACACCGCTCGATTCCCCATGGACTCGTGCGGCTCCCGCCGCGTCGATTTTATGGCTGACAGTCACAACGCTCGATGCTATACTCGCGCCCACAGCAGGCTTACGGAAAGACTTGGTATAGACATTATTCCCAGTCTATAGGAGGCGCGGATATGTCCAGGGTAACGATGATACAGCACATAAATATCCAGATAAGTGACAGGGAACGTACCCGCGAGTGGTATGAGCAAGTGCTGGGAGCGGAGTTTCTGGACCGTGGCCCGGAGCTCAACAAGCGGCAGTTGCAGTTGCGCATCGGAAGCGGTGAGATTCACAGCACCGACTCCCCAAACCCGAACCCGTCGGGGCACTTCGCATTGGAGATCCACGACTGGGACGAGATGATCACCAACCTGGACGCCCTGGGCGTTCCATACGCCGCGCCAACCATCCGCGAATACAGCGGCGGACACTCCACTTACATCAAAGACCCCGACGGGAACATGATCGAACTGGTCCAGCACCCACTGGGGTTGAAGGACTCGAAGGGGCAACCCGTAGAACTGGTGCATGACTCCCGCAGCCTGGAGTGGGTCAGGCGTCCCGGCTACGGCCCCACGTCCTGACGCGGCGTTGCAGGAGCAGTGACCCTGGGTGCGGATCAGCCAGCGGCCGCATCCGGGCAGACGAACCCAGGACTTGGAGGTGAGACCATGCCATCCCTGAGCATGGGGCCGGACGTGGATCTGTACTATTACGACGACGATTTCACCCCACCCTGGCAGTCCGCCTCCGCCATCCTGCTGCAGCACGGCTTCTCCCGCAACGGCAGGTTCTGGTACAACTGGGTGCCGTTGCTGGCCCATGAGTTCCGCGTCCTGCGCCCCGACATGCGGGGGATGGGCGAGTCCACGGTGTCCGAGTACAGGTACGAACCGTCCCTGGACACCTTCGTCGATGACCTGAGAAGCATCCTGGACCACCTGGGAATAGACAGGGTGGTGTACGTGGGGGAATCTTTCGGGGGCATCATGGGCCTGAAGTTTGCCCACAAGTACCCCGAGCGGACCCGCGCCCTGGTATTGTGCAACACTCCGTGCCGCCTTCCCCGGCGGGAGCGTTCCAGCCCGGGTGGGGACTGGGACGCCACCATGAGCCGGAGCATCGGGGCCTGGTCCACTGCAACCATCAACAACCGGCTGGACACGCGGTTTGCGCCTCAGGGCATGAAGGAGTGGTACATTTCGGAGATGGACCGCACCTCTTCATCCATAGGACGCAAGCTCCAGGCATACCTGGACACGCTGGACTTCAGCCCCCAACTGAAGGAGGTCGAGACTCCTACTCTTCTGCTGGTTGGAGAGGAGTCGCCGACTTCAACCCTGGAACAGCAGCAGTTCATGGCCCGGGAGTTGCCAAACTCCCGGCTGGTCGTCTATCCCGGCCTGGGTCATGGAATCAACTCCATATACCCGGAGTGGTGCGTCGCACAGGTGCGGGAGTTCATCGCGTTACGCGCCCCATAAGGAGGGAATAATGCCTCACTACATGTACGTGGCTCTGCAAGAGGACAACAGGATTTCTGTGTTCACCGTTGACCCCGATAATGGGAAGCTGGCGCTCCAGGCCGACGTGGACGTTCCCGGCGGACCGTTCACTCTGGCAATAAGCCCGGACCGGCAGTTCCTCTACGCGGGGTGCCGGGACGTACCGCAGATCAACAGCTACCGGATCGACCAGTCCAGTGGCGGGCTGGCCCAGAACGGAACAGTGGCCCTGGAGGCCAACCCCACCTACATCGCCACGGACCGCAGCGGCAGGTATGTCCTGTCAGCCTATTACCAGGGAGCGCACGTCGGGGTTCATCCCATTGGGGACGACGGCTCGGTTGGCGGCACGCCCATCGAGTGGCTGGAAACTGCGACCGGGGCGCACGCGATGCAGACCGACCCCACCAACAGCTATGCATTCGTGCCGCACATAGCGGGTAATGGCCCCAACGCCGTCTACCAGTTCCGGTTCGACGAGAATACGGGGCAGATTACTCCCAACTCGCCGGCAATGGTAGAGCCCGAAGAGTTCCTCGGCCCGCGCCACTTCTGCTTCCACCCCTCGCTGGACGTGCTGTACTTCTCCAACGAGCAGGGGTGCAGCGTGAGCGGCTACACGCTGGACACTGGCAACGGAACATTGTCCCTGTTCCAGACCGTGACCACCCTGCCGCCTGAGGGTTTCAGCGAGAGGAACACCTGCTCCCAGATCCAGGTCACCGGGTCGGGAAGGTTCCTGTACGCGCCCAACCGGGGGCACAACAGCATCGCCTGCTTCACGGTGGACACCGCCACGGGAGAGTTAACCGGCAACGGCATCGTTGCGTCGGAACCCGTACCTAACGCTCTGTGCCTCGGTCCCGGAGACAGGTTCATCTACTCCGCGGGTCAGGAATCGGGGCGCATGGCCGTCTTCAGTGTGGACCAGGCATCGGGTAAGTTGACCCCGGCGGAGACCTATCCGCTGGGCAACAGGCCGGCCTGGATTTCCATCGCGGAGTTGGCGGGCTAAAGGGTAACCCAACTTGCCAGACCTGTATCCAAGCCATGGCTGACGATAACCGTCGTCGGAGTGTTGTTCGAGAGGCGAAGGGGCCCAGGGCCATTCTGTCCGGCCAGGTACCTGGGCCATCACCCTTCTGGCGATGGCTGCTCGTGGTTCTGGCATTCTTGGCGGGCTTACTCGGGCCCTCCCTGTTGGCGGACATCTTCCAGAATGTCCGCTCAGGGGCAGAACCTTTCCTGGTGCTGCGCACTATCGAGGTGGTTGAATCGGCGTGTGTCGGGTTCTGCGCAGTCTATTTTCCGGGAAAAGTTGCGCCGTCTGCGCACCTGGTCGTCGCCATAATATGTGCACTGGCCGTTGCGGTTACGGCATTTTTCTCAATCGTTACCCTGCTGGGCAGCCCCTACATAGAGGCTGGAGGCGTCCCCGTCGTTATCTGGATCATTGCAAACGCCACAATCTCGATCGTCGCTGCCGGAACTGTGGCGTGGCTCACGACGCGAACCAGACGCGCACCGGGACCCGTCAGCCTGTAGATGTAATGCCTAGCTCTAGCATCCGGAACCAAAGAACCCCTCGAGGAGGCCGCATCCCATCTGACCGGCTCCCATGCCGAGTTCACCCGCAGCTCGACCAGCGCCGACGCCTAAACCACCCACGTCGGATGGAGTGACAATCCCGCCGCCGGAATTACGCCGCACCCGCCTTTCAGGAATGATATCAGAACACCCATATCTGTTGCAGGCCGCCACCCAGTAGTGGTTTTCACGATCACTTGGATTGTCATGGGTGTAGGTGATCCCATTCTCGACTACCGCCAGCTCATCACAAAAGAACGGCTCCCTATTGCGAGTAACACGGCAGCTAGTGTCGAAAAAATCGTCGTAGTATATCTTGTAATAGTCGGCGCCAGTTACAGGGTTCCAACTGACTTGCATCGTCGTGTCATGCTGAGCGGACCGCACATTAGTTGGGCGGGGCAGCCTGACGTCCGTAAGGAGAGCAGGACGTCCCGCATCCACTCCAGAGCAGCCGCTGCTATTGCAGGCTGCCACCCAGTATTGGTTTTCATCATCCCTTGGATTTTTATGGACCCAAGTGGTTCCGGCCACTGATTCTGCCACTTCGTCACAGAAACTGGCGCCCTCGAAGCGGTGGCCAACGCAGTTGTCCTCAAAGATGTCGTCGTGATAGACCTTGTAGTAGTCGGCACCCGATACGGCTTCCCATTCGATGTAAGTGCTGTAACCGTCGTAAAACGCTTTCTGGACTTGTGGAATGCCCGGCCTGTCTTCCGTGAATTGTGCAGGGTTTTCAGCCTGGACTTCTGAGCAAGAATCTCTCTCATCGCAACCGACTACCCAGTAGTAGTTTGTCTCGGAGTCAGGACTGTAGTGGGTGTAGGTCGTGCCAAGTACGTATGTGTCTACTACAGCGCATTCGTCCGCTTCGCCGTCGGGATTAACGCGACAAGCTTTTCTGCCAGAATGATCGTGATAGATGTTGTAGTATTCCGCGCCCGAAACCACATCCCAACTGACTTCCATAGCAGGGCTGTTATAGGCAAGCCGCTGGTTGGCCGGAGATGGTGGTGAACCTATGCAGGCAACTCCAAGAAATATCCCGCAACCCATTACGATTGATATAACCAGTCTTGGAGCATCAGATAGGATTCGCTCTTTCAAAACACCAATGGCAGACATGGCTTCCAACTCCCTTCGTACAGATTCCAGTCGGCCTCGCAGCGCGTCTTGACGAACACGATCGCAGTAAGAATGCTCTCCCGACTCGCTAGGAGCTTGAAATAGCCCTGCCTATCTGGACAGGCTGATGCTATCGTATTCGATAGGAATGCCCACGTCGATCAGTCTCTGCTCTTCCCGCTGCCGGGATACAGCTGCACTGACCTCAACGATTCTATGAAGAATCCTATGGAGCGCATCCGCCTTTATAACGAACTGGCCTACCTGTGGCCGGTAATCAGCCCCGTCGAGGACTACGCCGAGGAAGCAGTCCACTGGCTGCGGGCCATTGAGGACAAACTGGGGCCGGGCAGCCACCGGCTGCTGGAGATGGGAGTTGGCGGCGGGCACAACCTTTCCCACATGACGGGCTTTCACAAGGCCGAGGCGGTGGACATTTCCCCGCAGATGCTGGAGCTTTCCGGCCGCCTGAACCCGGACGTCATCCACCACCTAGGCGATATGAGGACTGTCCGCGTGGGACGGCAGTTCGATGCGGTACTGATACACGACGCCATTTCCTACATGCTGACCCACGATGACCTGCAGGCGGCATTCGAGACGGCGCGTTTTCATCTGCGCCATGGCGGGCTGCTGCTGGTGGCCCCGGACCTTGTAGCCGAGTCGTTCAGCGAGGGGATGGTAACCCGCTGGGAAACCTCCCGGGGCCAGGTGTCAGTGGTAACCGAGGAACGCCTGCACGACCCGGACCCCTCGGACACGCAGATAGAGTCGTGGTTCACCTATGAGATTACGGAGAACGGTAAGCGCCGTGTAGAGAGGGACGTGCATGTGACCGGGTTGTTTCCTCTAGGCGCGTGGACAGGTTTGATGGATGAGGCGGGGTTCGAGGTGGATGCGTTTCCGCTGCCGGGGCAGGACGGGTTCGGGGAGTGGCTGCTTTCGGGGGTGCTGCGGTAACGATTGCCGGGGCCGCATCTGGTCCACGACAGGAACGGAACATAATTGCTCAATTAAGGTGACGGGGGGGTAAGCCATGCCCATTCCCGCGCGTGAGGAGTTGATGCACGAGGGTGGGCATAGCATATGGAGGAGCATTGAGGTCAGGGAAGAACGCCCGTCTCCCTGAGCAGGTCCTGGGTGCCAGCTAGGTCGGTCAGGTCCGTCAGAGGGATTTCCGGAGCGTTGATCTCCGTGTAGGGGACCAGCACCCTGGGAGTCTTGATTCCTTCGATCAGCGGGTACTCGAAGGTCTGTGATGCAAAGTACTGCTGGCCCACGGTGGAGAGCAGGAAGCTCAGGAACCTTTCGGCGTTGTCCGAATTCTCCGCTGTCTTCAGGATTCCAGCGCCTGCCACCATTATGATCGATCCGGGTCCTCCGCCCCTGGGGTGATAGTTCCTCGCGGGGAAATCCTCGCCCTCCTCAGCCAGGAACCGGAACAGGTAGTAGTGATTCACGAAGCCAACGTCTATCTCGCCGGCCGCGGCAGCCGCTACCTGGGGCGTGTTCTTGGGATAGACCCTCGGCTTGTTGGCCTGGATTCCTTCCAGCCAGGCGCGGGTCCGGTCCTCTCCCCAGAGGGCGCGCATGGCTGTTACCATCGTCTGGAAGGATGCGTTGGTCGGCGCCCAGCCGATGCGACCCTTCCAACTGGGGTCGGTGAACCCCCACATATCATCGGGAAGGTCGGCCTCGGCGAGCCGTTCTGTGTTGTAGACCACGGCCCGGGCGCGGCCTGAAATTCCCACCCACCGGCCTTGAGAGGAACGCGCCCACTCTGGAGCCAGTTGCAGGACTGAATCGGGCAAGGGGACCATTAGGTCTTCCACAGAACCCAAACCGCCGGGGTCCTGGGCAAAGAACACGTCCGCAGGGCTGTTGTCTCCCTCTTCCATCAGGGTAGCTGCCAGTTGGGACGTATTGGCGTACTTCACGTTGACGTCGATGCCCGTTGCCTCGGCGAACTGCTGAATGATGGGGTTTACCAGGGATTTGCTGCGCCCGGAGTAGACCACCAGCTTGCCGGGGGCAAGGGCGCGCTGGATGGACTGGGCAACTATGGACTCGACCTCCTGCGGGGTCATGCCCGATTGTCTGGACTCGGCCAGAGCCCTCTCAACCAGCGGGCCGATTTCGTCGGGTTTGAGCCCGTCGGCCATGGCATCAGAGACGGCCTGCTCGACCATCATGGCGATGTCTTCCCGGCTGGGGGTATCGGCCATAGCGTCCGAGACGGCAGTTTGCACTATGGGGGCCACTTCCTCGGCGGTCATACCGGAGGCCGGGGGCGCGGAGTCGGTCATAGCCTTGGCCGCGGCGTCCTTGTTGGCGTCGGCCACGGCTTCCTTGACCACCGACCGGATGGCTTCCATATCCATAGGCTCGGTAGCAGGTTGGGCAGGAGCCGACGTGCCGCAGGCAACCAATACAAGCGCCGACATGAAAACGGCCAGAAGTCCCAATATGGGGAGTTGCCCGGTCCAGCCAAGTCGTGACATCACTTTCCTCCAGTCTCACTGTGTACGCTTGAGTGTGCAATGCATACAATTAGTTAAATATGATGTATTAGTTAATGATAACGCGCATAGAGTACCTATAGTTCTCGGATATGTCAACACATTGACAGATGCAATTTACAATTGCCAGACGATTTACCGGACATCAATGGCAAAATGAATCCCAGCAACGCCAGAACGTTTGTCTGCATTGAGCCGCTGGAGACCGGAGCGTGCCGACATCGCCACGAGGGCCACCTGCTACCTTAGCAGCAAGCAGGAATTACATGGCCCCGCCATCTCCAGAGAGGTGGCGGGGTCATGTCGCATCACAGGATTGGGGGGGTCGAGTGGTCAGGCCCTGGACATCAGGTCTGGATGCGATAGACCCGCGCCGCGGTGTCGTGAAACATGGCGGCGCGCTCGGACGGAGTGTAGCTTTGGGAAAAGCGCTTGAAGGCGTTGTACATCACATTGTAGGAGAAGGAAACCTTGTCCGGCGGGAAGTTGCTCTCGAACATGCAGCGATCGGGCCCGAACTGCTCAATGCAGTAATTCATCCAGGGGGTCATCGCCTCGGCCAGTTCTTCCGAGCCTATGGGTATCTCTCTGGTGTGCCAGTCGAAGCCCCAGCGCGGCATTCCCATCCCGCCCAGCTTGCAGGTGACGTTGGGGCAGCTCGCCACCGCTGCAATGCCCTCCCGCCATTCGGGGATGACCTCGTCGTCCTTCCCGGCGTAGATGCCGGTGCGGCTGACTCCTCCCATGTGGTTGAGGATGATGGTAAGTTCGGGCACGGCGCGGGCGAACTCGGCCAGCTCCTTGAGCTGGGTAAATGCCTGCATGGTGTCCAGGGACAGCCCCATCCGGGCCAGCGCCTTGGCCCCGGCGCGGAAGGAATCGGTGGAGGCAACGCCCTCGGCATCCCGGTTGTCCCACGCGGGGTCGGGACTCCAGGTGACGTTGTGGCGGATGCCCTTGAAGCGGTTGGGGCTGGCGGCCTGCAACGCTTCCAGGACGGAAGTCACGGAGTCGCCGAGCTTCAGGTCAGCATGGCCGACTATTCCGGCGGCAGCCCGGCTCTCCCCGTATATCCCGCTGGCGCTGGCCGCCGCAAGTCCCTGGACAAACTCCACCTCTCCCACCGGCCGCAGCTCCTCCGGCCCGGACGGACGGTACATGGACCGGGCTTCCACGAACACGGTGGAACGGACGTTGTGTCCGCTGTCCAGGTCGCCCATCAGCTCGTGGAGCAGGTAACGCTGGTAGGGGATGCTCCCAATCCGAGCGTCCCAGAAGTGGTGGTGCGGGTCGCAGAGAGGAAGGCCAGGTTCCAAGGCAGGCTCATCGGTCAGGGCCAGCCAGTCATTGTCGCCAAAAGGCATGTCGGATCCTCCGTATCTGCATAGATTGCGGGAATCATACCACAGGGCGGTCCGTACTCGAGGAGCGATCTTTATCGTGGTCTCTGTAGTCATGTACTGTAAAATACAGTCCCCATGCACAATTGGAACCCAAATCCGGTGAGTCCTGCGGGCATTCTGGCGCTCATTGTTGTGCTGCTACTGATGATTGGCTGTGCTGGTGAGAGAGAAGTCCTCGTTGCAACCGCCACGCCGGACATCGAGGCGACAGTGCAGGCTGCCGTGGCCGCCGCGATTCCCACGCCGACGCCTACTCCGCTGCCGGATTTGGACGCTACGGTAGCGGCGGGAATCGCCGCCACCATAGCCGCCATCCCGACGCCTACATTCACTCCTACACCAACTTCGACGCCGGTCCCAACGGCTACACCCACTCCTACGCCGGTACCTACCCCGACACTACTCCCAACATTCACTCCAACGCCACGCCCAACACCGACACCCACGCCAGCCCCTACCCCGACACCGCGCCCGACGTTCACTCCGACGCCGCGCCCAACACCTACACCCACAGCAACGCCCACCCCGACACCACGTCCAACGTTCACTCCAACACCGCGCCCAACTCCCACGCCCCCTCCAGCGGCGCTGTTAAGTGAAATGGTCAGGCAGGCACGGCCCGCTGTGGTGAGGATCGATACCTCCTCAGGGGGCGGTACTGGGGTCATATTTGAGACGCGGGGACAGACCGGCTACGTCATCACCAACCACCACGTGGTTGACGGCGCTGCCTGGGTCAATGTTTACGTTAACGATGCGTCAGCCTTCTCCGGGTCAGTGCGCGGAGTGGACCCGGTGCGCGACCTGGCGGTGGTCACCATCTGTTGCGGCAGGTTCCATACGCTGCAATTTGGCGACTCATCCCGTCTGGAACCGGGCGACGAAGTAGTCGCCATCGGATACGCCCTGGGGCTGTCCGGTCAGGCCACCATAACCCGGGGCATAGTCTCCGCCATCCGCTACGACCCTCGCCATATGAGCGACGTGATTCAAACCGACGCCGCTATAAATCCCGGTGACAGCGGCGGCCCGCTACTATCTACATCCGGCAAAATTCTGGGCATCAACACCTACGGCTACGATGAGACGGAGGGTGGAAGGCCGGTTGAGGGGTTGAACTTCGCAATATCCGAGACCACAGTACGGCAGCAAATACCGGCACTCCGGGCCGACTCTTCCCAGCCCACACCCACCCCGACCCTAGTCTGGCCAACGACGATATCGCCAGTACTGAACAGCTATGAGTTCGGTCCAATCAGCGGAGAGTTGCGGCATGGTCCAACAGACCATTTCATCAAGACAAAATATGCCAACGTCTCCATTGTCGACATGGTCGCAGAAGCCACATTCATCAACCCATACTCAGGTGCCTCGAACTCCTGGGACTACGGATTTATTCTTCGTAACACCCAAGATTTCCCATTCGTCCAAGTCGTAGTCGATAACTATGGACGGTGGGCTCTAATAACGGGAGACGATGCACCCTACAACGAAGTGGCCACCGGTCCGCTCAAGAGATTCAACACTAACGCGGGAGGCCGCAATCACCTGCGAGTCGTCGCCATTAGGGACCGAGGCTGGCTGTTCGTCAACGGCGATTTCGTCTCCACACTGGACTTATCGTCCGTAACCCACGCGGGTGATGTGGCAGTGATAACCGGAGCATACACTGGCGACGAGCAACCCGGGGCGGTGACACGGTACGAGAATTTCCAGGGCAACCGACTGACCAAACAATATGGCCCTGCCAGCGGTGAATTACGACCGGAGCCCGGAGGCATCGGGGACCACCGAAGCGGAGTGTGGACGAGGGACTCAATTGCTGAGGCAGAGTTCATGAATCCACGAGGCTCCGACTGGTACTATGGCTTTTTGATTCGCGCACCGGTATTCAACCGCCTGGAAGTAATCGGCCTAACCGACGAGGGATGGTGGTTTCATCAGTCCCGCAACGTTGGCGATGATGAATATACCGAGGTGGCGGAGGGTTTGCTGTATGTCTCGGGAGCACCTTCCCTGAGCCGGAACCGTATGCTGCTGCTAGCTCTAGGAGAATCAGGCTGGTTTTTCCTTAATGACCAACTGGTCGCCGAACTCAATCTATCACATAACTTGGATTCTGGTCCTGTCAGCACGATGGGAGGCTCCTTCTCGAAACATGACCGTGTCCAGACATTCCAGAACTTCAACGTTTGGGCACCCTGACCAATACCCCGGCTTGCGTCCAGACAGGCTCACCATTACAATCAACTATAATCATTATATGGAATATCATGGTGGATGTTGATCCAGACCGGGAGGGGAGAGTATGGCGACTATAGTTGAGGGACAGATACGGGCCGGAACAATTGATGAACTCAAGGACGGCGCTTGCCGGGTTGTGACCGGCGGGGGGCATACCATCGCTGTCGTGTACCACGATGGCGAGGTGTATGCGGTCGACAACCGGTGTCCGCACATGGGGTTTCCATTGGATCGCGGCAGCGTCAGCGACGGAATCCTCACCTGCCACTGGCACCACGCACGGTTTGACCTTTCCAGCGGCGGCACCTTCAACCCCTTTGCCGACGACGTCCGCAGTTTCCCGGTGAGCGTAGTCGACGGAGAGGTGTGGGTGGACCCGCGCCCGGTGGAGCGCGACGAGGCGGAGCATTGGGCTGGCCGTCTCAGGGATGGGTTGGAGCACAGCATCCGCCTGGTGATAGCCAAGTCGGTGCTGGGCCTGAACACCGCGGGCGCAGACTACCGGGAGCCGCTGCGCATCGGGGCCGAGTTCGGAACAACCTACACGTCCGCAGGGTGGGGAGCGGCAATGACCATCCTTACATCTGCGGCCAATATATCTCCGCTTCTGGCCGAGGAAGACCGCCCACTGGCCATGTACCAGGGGCTGCTGCACGTGGCCAGGGAGTGCGCGGGCAGGCCGCCTCGCTTCGTGGTGGACCCGCTGCCCACGGGGGAGACACGTCCGGAGGTGTTCAAGCAGTGGTTCCGGGGATTCATCGACGTGCGGGACGAGGACGCCGCCGAGCGTTGCCTGCGGACGGCCATCGAGCTGGGCCTGTCGCAGCGGGACATTGCCGACATGGTGTTCGCCGCCGCCACCGACCACATCTACCTGGACGCGGGTCACGTGGTCGATTTCGCCAACAAGGCTTTCGAGCTTCTGGACCACATCGGCTGGGACCACGCCAGCCAGGTATTGACCAGTCTCGTCCACGGCATGGCCAGGGCAAGGCGGAGCCAGGAACTGAGCTCCTGGCGGCACCCCATAGACCTGGCGTCAATGGCCTGGCAGGCACGGGACGAACTACCCGGCCTGGTGGAGGCGGGAGCGGGGCGGCAGGGCGAGTGGAACGGCGAAGACGCGCTGGCCCGGGAGATGCTGTCCGATTCTCCTGCCGCCATCATCGACGCGATTAAAGAGGCCATCAGGTCGGGGGCCAGCGCCGACGGCCTGGGGTCTGCGGTAGCCTACGCCGCATTCCTCAGGATGGCCCACTTCCACATATCCAACGAGTTCAACGACTGGGACACGGTCCACAACACCCTGACTGCGGCCAACGCCCTGCACCAAGCGCTCCGGCGTGCTCCGTCGGTGGAGCTTATGCGGGGCGTGTTCGACGTGGCGATGAGCATCTACCTGGACCGCTTCCTGAACATGCCGCCACAACGCATCCCGGAGACCAGCCCCGGTCCCGTGGATGAGCCGATGCTGCTGTCCCAGCTTGCCGGGCATATGAACATCCGGCAGCAGGTGGAGGAAGTGTCGCACCTGGTGTCCGGCTACCTCACCGGGTCGGGCGAACCCGACACATTGCTGGCAGCCTTGGGACGGGGGATGCTGGTGGAAGACGCCGGGTTCCACTCGTTCCAGATCGTGGACGCAGGATTCAACCAGTACAGGAACCGGCAGGGCACCGAGTCGGGACGGCACGTGCTGATAGGAATGTCCCGGTTCCTTGCCGCCCACTCGCCGACGCCTCGCTCGGTGGGCCAGACGTTCCAGATCGCCCTGCGTCTCCAGCGGGGCGAGGAGATATTCCGCGAGTAGCCTCGGCATCGTTGGGTTATAATGCGCACAGTAACCCTTGCATACCCCAGAGAGGCAACCTACCGCCAATGAGCCTTGACGACCATGACGGGTCCATGCCGGAAAAGCACGCCCGCCTGGCTCTCCAACTGCTGCAAGACGCCGAGCGGGAGATAGCCCTTGGAGACCTGGTGCAAGGGGGGGAGAAGCTCTGGGGCGCGACCAGCCAGGCACTTAAAGCCTACTGCGCCAGCCACGGTCTCCCCCACAACAAATACGCACACCGTCGTCGCGCCGTCCTGGACCTGTCAACCAGTCTGAACAACCCGTCCATTCGCCAGTCATTCGGAATCACCCAGTCCTGCCATGCCAACTTCTACAACGACTGGATGGAGCAGGAGGATCTGGTCATCTACCTTCTTGATATAAAGGAACTGGTGCAGACAGTCCTTGACGCCAAGGCGGACTAGCCGCGGTGAGGGAAACTTCGCCTACAGGCCATCCCCGATAAGGTTTCCAGATAAGGCTTAACGAAAGGAAAATCAACTATGCCCGTTGGAATAGTAGTGCCGCTCCCGGCATACACCATTGACCCCGCGTTCATTGCCAAAAAAGCCGAGGAATTGGGGTTCGAGTCCATCTGGTATCACGAGCACCCGATTCTGCCGGTGCGCAGCGCCAGCCCCTTCCCCTCCACCGGCGGAGAGATTCCCTGGACTTACCGTCACTTCACCGACCCGTACATCGCCCTGTCTCGCGCGTCGGCAGTCACCAGCGCCATCAAGCTGGGCACCGGCATAACCCTGGTACCGGAGCGCAACCCGCTGATACTGGCCAAGGAAGTCGCGGCCCTGGACTACTACAGCGGCGGCAGGTTCCTGTTCGGCATCGGCGCGGGCTGGAACCGGGAGGAGACCGAGATGATGGGAGGCGACTTCGATCATCGCTGGACCCAGACACGGGAGGCGGTTCTGGCCCTCAAGGAACTTTGGACCAAGGACGAGGCCGAGTTCCACGGGCGTTACTACGACTTCCCGCCGGTCTTCTGCTACCCGAAGCCGGTCCAGCAGCCCCACCCGCCGGTGCTCTTGGGGGGCAACGCCCGCAACGTGCTGCAGCGCATCGCCCGCTGGGGCGACGGCTGGCTGCCCATCCGGGTCACGCCGGCACAGATTGACGAGAGCCGCAAGATACTGGACACCCTGGCCGACGAGCGAGGCCGTGATCCGGCGTCGGTCACCATCTCCATTTTCGGCCAACAGCCGGACACCACCCGGCAGCAGGTGGACGATTTCCTCAACGCCGGTGCCGTTCGGGTGTCGGTGTGGCCTGAGCACTGCGACACTGAGGCGGAGATGGGCGAGCAGTTAGAAAGAATGGCGGAGGCGCTGGTCCGCTGAGGCGGCGCGGCGGGTAAATGATGCAGTACGAGAAGCATAATCTCTATACCGGCGAGTACGACTTGACCGACCAGGGGGTCTGCGCGCCGCCCGAGGAAAGCGAGTGGACGGTCTTGGCCGTGGTGGGCGAACACGAAGAGGGCGGGCAGTTCCTTCCCATTGAAGGGTCGGCGGAGTCCATCTGCCTGGTGTTACAAGACCAAGGTTTCTGGCCAGTCATGAGCTTCATCACCAAAACCGAGGCGAGGCTCCTGGCCCACACCCTGTTGGAGGCGGCGGGGGAGGGGTAGCCACGGCGCCTCCGAATCCCATCAACCCCCGAATATGCGGCTGGCGATAATGGCAACGAGTAATGCACCACCGATGCCTAGCATAGCGTAGAAAAGCCTATCAACCCGGCGGTTCACTTCCCGAAATCCGTCGCGCAAGTCGGCCTTGATTTCATTCTGGCCATCCTTGAGCGCGGCAACGTCGCCTTCAAGCCGTCCGATTGCCCGCCACACGGCGGCTGCGTCTATCTGGTTGCCGGTTTCTGTTTCGGCGGCCATGCGGACTCCTGTTATGGAATCTTCCGAACTGCCCAGGCAGGCTTTCAAGCCTTGAAATTAGGACAATGTTGTTGGTCAGCCGCTGGAGCAACTCCCGGCGGCTGACCATTCTTGGCCCTACACGAAGGCGAACTGCTCGAAGTTGCCGTGGACTATGGGCTGCGGGTCCAGGCCAAGCCACTTGTCCAGTATGGTGGCGTAGGTGGAGCGGAAGTCGGTGGTGAAGTGAAGGTCGCCTTCTGAGTGGTCTTCCGGTCGCAGCGACGGGAACTCCCCGTAGAAGCCGCCGTGGATTGCGCCGCCGATGGTGAAGGCAACGCCGCCGGAGCCGTGGTCGGTGCCCGCGCCGTTGTCCCGGATGCGGCGTCCGAACTCGGACCAGACCAGAATCAGCGTCTCGTCGGCCAGCCCATGCTCCTCCAGGTCCTGGTAGAAGTCGGCGACGGCGGTGGAGACGTCCGTCCACAGCTTGGCATGAGCGTTGCGCTCGTTGCTGTGGGTGTCGAAGCTGCCGTGCTGGGCATAGTAGATGCGGGTGCCCAGGTCGGCGGACATCACCTGCGCGATGTTCCGCAGGGCATCGGCAATCGGAGTGTCGGCATATTCCACGTCTGAGGAGTACTTCATCGGGGCGGTCCGCAACATGTCCGCGCCGCGGAGAGCGTTAGTTCCGGTCTCCCCCAGCACTTGGGCCACAGCGTCCTTGGCTTGCGAGGGACCGTAGATGCGGCTGAATGACTCCAGGGCCTGCCGCCGCGCCGTCTCGTCCTTCATGTTGGGCATCAGCCCATAGGTCTCCAGGTTGCCCACCGAGGCCACCGGAACACCCTTGGACACCATCGCCCTGGGGAGGGCCCGGCCAAAGTTCACCCCTGTGAGAACGTTCTCTCCGGTGGGGTCAAGGTCGCGGATAGTCGCGCCCAGCCAGCCCTCCGCGCCGATCTTGTCGGGTTCGGCGGTGTACCACACGTCCCTGGAGCGGAAGTGAGAACGGTTTGGGCTGGGGTAACCGATGCCGTTGATAACGGCGATTTTGCCCTGGTCCCACAGATGCTTCATGGGCGACATGCTGGGGTTGAGACCGAATTCGCCGTGGACCTGGATCACCTCTTCCTGGGGAATGCCGACGGTGGGCCGGAAGTCGTAGTACAGGCCGTTGTTGTAGGGCACCACGGTATTCAGGGCGTCGTTCCCGCCCTGGAGTTCAATGATAACTAGCGACCGGTCCTTCTTTATGGAAGTCATTTATCGTTCCTCCTACGCGCCGGGTCTGAATATCTGGATGCGATGCCGGTTGCTCTCGGTAACATACAGGTTGCCGGAAGGGTCCAGTTTGATCGACACCGGCGACCAGAACAGCTTTTCGATGTGGGACGATTCCTCGTGAGGCTCGTCGACGAAGTAATCGATTTCGGGTTCGAGGTTGGCCTTGGAGCGGGCCTGGCCCTCTTCCACGTTGATCTGCAGGAAGTTGGCAGCCCACGTGGACAGAGTTGATTCACCCCGGAGACCCTGCACGAACCCACCGTTAGAGTCGAGTATCTGCACCCGCTCATTGCCCCAGTCGGATACGTAGATGTAACCGTTGGAATCGACGGCTACGCCGGAGGGGCGGTGGAACTCGCCATCGCCGCGCCCGGGACTGCCGAAGCTGGCCAGGTGTGAGCCATCGGGAGAGAATTTCTGGATGCGGTCGTTGCGCCAATCGGCAACGTAGACCTGTCCCTCTTTGTCCACGGTCAAGCCCCAGGGCATGTCCAACTCTCCGGGGCCGTCTCCGTGGGAGCCAAAGTCGGACAGAAACCGTCCATCGGCGGTGAACTTCTGAATGCGGTGATTGTAGGTGTCGGCGACGTAGACGTTGCCGTCATTGTCCGGGGCCAGCCCCGAGGGAGTGTCCAGCTCCCCTTGTCCGGAGCCGTGCTTTCCCCATCGGGTCAGGAACAGGCCATCGCCGTCGAATACCGAGACCTGGTGGGTGTACTCGTCGCTGACGTAGACACGTCCTTCGGTATCGGCGGTGCAGGCGGAAGGCCAGATGAACTGGCCTTCTTCCTCCCCGTAGGAGCCGAAGGTGCCGTAGTATTCCCCGTCGATGTCGCACATGGTCACGCGGACGCCGCGTACCACCCCGTCCAGGGACCGGTTGGCGACATACAAGCGCCCGTTAGCGCCGACCGCGGTGTCGGTTGGGTAGTAGAACCCCCGGCCCTCCATCGTGGTCATCCCGACGGAGAGCGCATACTCGAGGAATCGAGTCCCTCTGGTCAATTCTATCGTACTCATCGCTTTTTCCAGTCGCCCCCAACGCTCCGAGATTGGAGCGGTATTGCTATTCTGCAGGGCTGTCTGCGACTATGCCCGCTGGAACTCGTGAGTCGAGGCCACCATCTGGATTACCTCGGCCACCCGCTGGCGGCCGGCATCGTCCAGGCTCCCGGCCCGCATTTCCGGCTTGCCAACTGCAGAGGCGAAGTTGACCAGTTCCTGCCGGGTAGCCTCGGACACGGTGATGGCGCCCACCTGGTCCAGGCAAGCATCCACCAGGCTCTCGGACGAATCGAGCGGCTGACCGGTGGCCTCGATTCGGTCGATCATGGCCTGGACGCCGGGCCTCTGCGCGTCGCCCAATTGCTGGGATGCGAAGTTGACCCGTTCGACCAGGGACCCGGTGTCAATCCAGTCTGCCCCTTGGTGCCAGCCTTCCACGCTGGGAGGGTTGTTCAGGTACTGGCCCATAAACACGGCCTGCTGGTAGCGGTCCAGGATTTCCTTGCGGGGACGGTCGAATTCGCCGCTTAGCCGGAGCACTCCGGCCACCAGTTCAACCGGGCTCTTTACCTTGCCGTACCAGGAGTCCCCGGCCTTGAAGCAATCGGAGTTGAACAGGGCGCGGAGCATCGCGGAGATGTCGTAGCCGCTGTCGAAGTAGACCTGGGACAGCATATCGATAGCCGCCGGGTCTGCCGGAAGAGTGTAGGGCCACTCGGGCACGGGTGGCTCATCGGCCACGAAGAAGCTGTACATGTGGCGGGAGATGAACCGGGCAGTGGCATCCTGCTGGCAGATGATGTCCACGATGTCCTCGCCGTTGAACCGCCCTCTGTGACCGAGAAATTCCTTCTCGTCGTCGTCGTGGTCCTCAGGGTTGAACTCGAAATGCCAGGAGATGCGTCCATAGGGCCAGTCCGAGTCCCGCATGGAGCGGAGTTCCATGTACTCCCGGTTTCCCAGGGTCCAGCCGGTGAAGGCACGAGCGCATTCCTTGATGTCCTGCTCCGTGTAGTTGCCGACTCCCATCGAGAAAAGCTCCAGCAGCTCACGCCCGAAGTTCTCGTTGATGGCGTCCTTGTGGTTGTCCTGGTTGTCCAGCCAGATGATCATCGCCGGGTCCCTGGCAAGCTCAAGCAACAGGTCTCGGAAGTTGCCCATGCCATAGCGGCGGAACATCCTGATCTGGTCCGACAGGGCCTTGCCGTGGATGACCTTCGGATAGCCCGTAGCGAAAATCCCGTGCCAGAAAAGGCAGACTTTCTCCCGTAGCGGAGTGGAGGTAGTAACCATGCGGTAGAGCCAGTTTTCGCCGGAAGCCTGGGGCCCCATCATTCCTGAAAGCTCCGGGTGGAAGCGGCGGATTACGTCGTCGCCCATCCGCTGCTCACCGGACTGATAAAGTAACTGTTCGACAGTTGACTCGTAGCCCTTGGCCGCAAAGGCGTCCAGTTGGTCACGGGTCGCGCCGAAACCGGCCCGGCGCATCAGGTGCGCGATCTGCTCAATTTCGTGATGTCCCATATCCTGTCCCTTCAGCGTTGTCTATTGGGTGCCTATTCGCCCTTTCCTCTGAGAAACGCCTGGACTTCCGGTGTGTTTGGGAGAAGTCGCACACCATTGATGGCCATTCCAAAGCGTTCGTAGGCTTCTTCAAGGCGTTTGTCTCTTTCTTGCCTGCCCTGCTCAACACCCTCGTTAAACTGTTTTCGTTCGTACATCTTTGCCGGCAATCTCACCACATCCACGTTGGCGAACACCACGATTGTCACGGCCACCGCCGCGCTTCCCCCGTACGCGATGTTTGCGACCGTGTGCTCCCAGGAATCGTCTTTGTTCAAGAATATCTTATAGGCGACGAACAGGGCAATCAGGCAGTCAACCAGAGCTACGTACAGGAGAACGCATAGCGTCAACTCCTTTAGCTGTATGGGCAAGTCTGCAAATGCCGCCGATGTTCAGCCGCCGGTGGATATATGCCATAGCTGCGAGTGATGAGCCCAGGCCCGTACCTGCAACTATGGCAATCCTCAGCTTACTTCCCTTGTAGGATGAACTCGGAGACGCGCTCGCCGATCATCATGGTGGTCACATTGGTGTTGGCGCGGACGCAGTCGGGCATGATGGAGGCATCCACTACCCTGATGTTCTCCAGGCCATGTACCTTGCCGTGCTGGTCCACCACCGCCATAGGGTCGGAGGCGGGCCCCATCTTGCAGGTGCAGGAGATGTGCTGGGCGGTGGAGACCTCGCGCATCATCCAGTCGTCAAGGGTCTCGTCTGATGCCAGGTCAGCGGCGGAAGGCTCCACTAACTCCTCCACGATTTCACTGAAGTCCTCGTGCTCGCCGAGCTTGACCACCATGCGGACACCGTCCCGCAGCCGCTTGCGGTCAAATTCCTCCTGGAGATAGTTGTAGTCCAGGAAGGGTTGCTCCTTGGGGTCCGTGGACTGGAGGCGCAATTCGCCAGCGCCCTTGGCCAGGTAGATGGACACCGACATCCTGATGCCCAACGGCTCCATACGGTTGCCACCCCGGTTGACCCGCTCGGTCGCATAGGAGGACATGATGACTATCATGTCGTTGCGCAGGTCGGAACCCTCGGCGGTGTAGCGCAGACATAACTGGCTCCGCGGAGCCATGCCGTCGAGGCTAAAGCCGGGCCTGGTACGCCATGTGACCGGGACTATAGGGTGGTCGCGCAGGTTCTGGCCAACGCCGGGGGAGTCGTGGATCACCGGGATGCCGAGGCTCCGCAGGTGGTCCGCCGGGCCGACGCCGGAGAGCATGAGCAACTGCGGGGATGCGATGGCCCCTCCACTGAGGATAATCTGGTCAGCCTCAACGGTGAATTTATCACCACCGCTCTCGACCTCAACTCCCACCGCCCGGTTGCCCTCGAATATGACGCGGTGGACGGTGCAGTTGGGCCGGATGGTCAAGTTCAGCCGGTGCCTGGCCGGGTCCAGGTAGCCCAATGCCGTGCTCCATCGGATGCCGTTGGGGTTGTTGTACGGAGTGGGGCCGATGCCGGTGGCGTCGGGGCTGTTGTGGTCCGGGGAGTCCCGGAAGCCATAGTCCTTGCAAGCGCTGTAGAAGGCGTGTTGGGCAGGCAGCCACTCATCGGGCTTGAAGCGGCGTGCGATGATGGGCCCGTCGGTGCCGTGGAAGTCGTCCTGGAAGTCGGTGTCAGTCTCCAGCTTGCGGAAGCACCCGAGAAGGTCCTGGAACCGCCATTCATCATTGCCGAAGGAGGCCCATGTGTCGTAGTCCTCGGGCACGCCCCGGAGGAACATCTGTCCGTTGATCGCGCTGGAGCCTCCGGTGACCCTGCCCCTGGGCACCATGATTTCCGGTGCCTTGTCTGTGCCCCTGCCGACGAACTGCCAGTTGTGGTCGCTGGTCATGACGTCGGTGGTGGTAGCGTAGCCGTACTTGACCTCGTCGGGGAGGTGTTCAAAGTCGGGGTAGTCCGGCCCCGCCTCAAGCAAAAGGACGGAGCGGTTGGGGTCTTCGCTCATGCGGGTGGCGACGATTGATCCTGCTGATCCCGCGCCGATGACTATAACATCGTACTTCAACGCGTCCTCCCGAAATCAGGTCCCTTAGGCCAGGGGCCGAGGGCCTGGGATTTATGCCGGTACAGATACTCGCAATGATACTGGAACATGAGGGGCAATTCCAGTAACGGCAACTTTGCCACAGGGCAATCGCGTCTTAACTGGGCGAGCCCTTGAGCAGGTTGTGAGCTATCTGGAGAAAAACCCCCATGCTCCAGGAACCGTGGCCCCCACGCACCCGGCTTTGGGCCTCCAGGAATATAGAGCCCACGCCCCGGCCCAGCGAGTCCCCGATGCTCCAGTGTATCACGCAGCTTGTTCCTGCCCCCGCTGAACCGAATAGGGTTCCCGATACAACTCTTGTGCTGCACGGGATTCCCGTGTCAGCCTCCCATCGCCCTGATTTCCAGCCTTGCTCCCCTCCGTCAAATCTCCCCCAGGACACATTTCCCCCGAAACCTCACCGCTTGCGGCGGGGGTACGGCTACCTGATAATGACGGTCAATCTGGCCCCTGCAAGTGGGACCTGCGGAGGATGAAATGAAGGTAGGATTCATCGGTCTGGGCACTATGGGCAGCAGCATGGCGTACAACGCCCTGCAGGGCGGCAACGAAATGGTAGTCCACGACATCCGGCGGGAGGCCGCCACGCGCCACCTCGAGGCGGGCGCGGAATGGGCCGACACGCCAAGGGATGTGGCTGCGGCCAGCGACATCGTTTTCACGTCCCTTCCCGGCCCCGTTGAGGTGGAGGCCGTGGCTCTGGGTGAAGAAGGAACGTTCCAGGGTCTGAGCGAGGGCAAGGTGTACTTCGACCTGAGCACCAGCACGCCCAACCTGATCCGGCGCATTCACGAGGAAGGCGCGGCCAGGGGCATCCACGTTCTTGACGCTCCGGTCAGCGGAGGGCCGGAGGGCGCGCGCACCCGGAACCTGGCCATCTGGGTAGGCGGAGACAAGGAGGTCTTTGACCGCTGCAAGCCCGTCCTGGACTCCATCGGCGACAAGGCCTACTACGTTGGGCCCATCGGATGCGGCGCGGTGGCCAAGCTGGTCCATAACTGTGCCGGATACATGATCCAGTGTGCGCTGGCTGAGGTATTCACCATGGGCGTCAAGGCCGGGGTCGAGCCAATGGCGTTGTGGCAGGCCGTCCGAAAGGGCGCGTCTGGACGCCGGGGTCCTTTCGAGGGTCTTGCCCAGCACCTGCTGCCGGGCAAGTTCGACCCGCCGGACTTCGCCCTGCGCCTCGCCCGCAAGGACGTTGACCTGGCCGTGGGCGTCGGCCGCGAGTACGACGTTCCCATGAAGATAGCCAACATAGCCCTGCAGGAGCTCACCGAGGCCCTGAACCGGGGCTGGGGCGAGCGTGACTCCAGGGTAGCGATGCTTCTTCAGGAGGAACGCTCCAGCGTCGAGGTCCGGGTAGACGAGGATGAGCTGAGGCGGGTATTGGAGGAGGAACGCGCCCAGGGCTAGTAATCTCAGAGACCCAGTCCCAACGCGGTCAGCAGTCCAGAGGCTACCAGGACAACGCCCAACGGACTGCTGAGCCGCCGCCCCCAGGGCAGGTTCTTTTCTACTGCCATAATTGCGCCCAGGGCCAGCATCCACCCGATGTTGCCCGACCCTACGGCAAACATGAGCAGCATCAGCGACCAGCAGCAGCCCAGGCAGTATAGCCCGTGACTCACGCCGAGCCGGAACGCCTGCACTGAGAATGCCGCCCGAAGCCGCCGTGCTGCCCGGTTCGCTCGTCTGGGATCCGTCTCTAATGACGCCGCCGTGCCATGCCAGTGCCCCGCGATGAAGCTCATGGGTGAGCGACACTTGTCGAGGCAGTGCCGCTTCAGCGGCGTGAACTGGTACACTCCGGCCAGCGCCAGTATCATGGCGCCGATGGCCCGTTCGCTGGAGCCAAGGACCGGGACTCGGTAAACGCCCTCGTGGAGTGCCAGGTCTGCCAGGTGGACCAACACTCCAAACCCCACCCAGACTGCAATATATCCCCCGATAAGCAGGAACACGAGCCACAGCCGTTCCGCCCTGTCCCGGACCATCCGGTGGAACAGCGTGATCAGGGGCAGGCTGGTGGGCAGCATCATGGCGAACACCATCAACGTCCACCCGGCGAGGAAAAAGGCCAGAAGCGCCGCGTCCTCCCGCGAAACGCTGGCAAGGGCATCGTGCTCCAGGAAACGCGCGTAGGGAGACCTGCCCCATACCCACAGGCTGACCCACGCCAACCCCACAACTGCAACCAGCAACGCAAAGAAGAGCCGGTCGTTTCGTACCTGTGGCCGCATTGACTTTCAGGGCGGGTGAGGCTGGAGAATCACTGGGCTTTGGGATACCCGGCAGGTTCGGATACTATGGGCGACTATGCCGAGGTTGGATTGAAGGGTGCCAGAGCGGTATACGGGGTGTGGGTACAGTGTAATGGGTAGCCGTGTGATTCAGGGTTCCGGGATTTCCAGGTCGCGGACGACCTCCTGGCCCTGTAGGGATTCCCTGGACAAGGTGCGGTTCGCCTCAAGTACCAGGGTTATGGCCTCCTCAAGGTTCTCCCGTGCCTCTTCCAGAGTTGCTCCCTGGGTGTTGGCGCCCGGCAACTCCTCGACGAATCCTGTGTATCCCTCCGGTACTTTCAGGAAAACCGCCGTAAGCTGTATCTTCATGGTCGTTACGGGCGTTGCCACCGCAGATCAGGATGACGGGCGGCGCGGGCCTCGTCGAGGCGGGAGACGGGTGTGGTGTGCGGCGCGTTCCGTACTAGGTCCGGGTCCTCGTCGGCTTCACGGTCGATGTCCCGCATGGCCTGAATGAACGCGTCCAGCGTTTCCTTGGTCTCCGACTCAGTGGGCTCTACCATCAACGCCTCGTGGACAATGAGGGGGAAGTACATGGTCGGAGCGTGGAACCCGTAGTCCAGCAGGCGCTTGGCGATTTCCAGCCCGCTAACGCCCCGGGCACGCTGCCAGTCAGCGGAGAAGACCACCTCGTGCATACAGGTGCGGTCGTAGGGGATGAGGTACTTGTCGCGCAGCGACTCCATTAGGTAGTTGGCGTTCAGGACGGCGTTAGCGCTGATGGACTCTATGCCCTCTTTGCCCAGGGTGCGAATGTAGGTGTAGGCCCGGACCAGGACTCCAAAGTTTCCGTGGAAACTGCTCATCTTGCCGATGGAGTTCGCCGGCGTCGAGAGGCTGTACTCGGCCCCGCCGCCGTTTCGTGCCACTACCGGAGAAGGCAGGTAGGACGCAAGCTCCTCCGATACACACACCGGTCCGGCTCCCGGACCGCCGCCGCCGTGGGGAGTGCTGAAGGTCTTGTGCAGGTTCAGGTGAATGACGTCAAAGCCCAGCGCGCCGAGCTTGACCCGCCCCAGCAGCGCGTTCATGTTGGCCCCGTCTCCGTAGACCAGGCCACCCGCCTCATGGACGATGCGGCACACGTCCAGGATGCCGGTGTCGAACAGGCCCAGGGTGCTGGGCAGGGTGATCATTATCCCGGCCAGGTCCGGCCCCGCTAGGTCGTGCAGGGCTTCCAGGTCCACGTTGCCCTGATCGTCCGAAGCCACGGTCACCACCTCGAACCCGGCCATCGCCGCCGAGGCGGGGTTGGTGCCGTGCGCGCTGTCTGGAATGGCCACCTTGAGCCGGGCCGTGTCTCCCCGGGCGTGGTGGTATGCCCGCATCATCAACATTCCGGCAAACTCGCCGTGGGCCCCGGCTAGGGTTGACAGGGACACGCCGGGCAGTCCGGTTATCTCTCCAAGGTAGCCCTGGAGCCGGTGGAGCATCTCCAGCGCGCCCTGGGACTGCTCACCGGGTTGCAGGGGATGGATTGCGGCGAAGCCGGGCTGGAATGCAGCCTCGTCGTTGATCTTGGGATTGTACTTCATCGTACAACTGCCCAGGGGGTAGAAGTGAGTGTCGATGGAGAAGTTCAACTGGCTGAGGGCCGTGAAGTATTGGACCACCTCCGGCTCCGATACCTCCGGCAGTTGCAGGTCCCTGCGGAGCAGGGGGTCGTCGGGCATGGCCTGTGGAGGGACATCTGACTCCGGCAGCACCGCGCCCACCCTGCCGGGAACGCTGCGCTCCATGAGCAGCTTGCTGGTGTCCCTGGTGCCTCCGCCACGCGCCATTAGTTGTACTCCCCAAGAGCGGTTACCAGCGCGTCAATATCGGCGCGGGTGTTCATCTCGGTCACGCAGAAGAGCATCCCGTTGGGAATCCCCTCTCCTCCATAGTCTCCATTAGGACTCACGTCCAGCCCGCCTAGGATATTTCTCTCCAGAAGGTGCCGGTTGATATCGGTGGGCGGTGCTGGGCACTGGACCACGAACTCCTGGAAGAACGTACCCTGTAGAGGCAGCGAGTAGCCGGGCAACTTGGCGATTTCCCCGGCGGCATAATGGGCCTTCTGATAGCAAAGCTCGGCAACCTGCCGCAGCCCCTGTTTCCCCAGCGCCGCCAGGTAAATGGTCGACGCCAAGGCGTAAAGGGCCTCGTTGGTGCAGATGTTGCTGGTTGCCCGCTCCCGGCGTATGTGCTGCTCCCTGGTCTGGAGGGTCAGCACGTACCCCGTCCGGCCCTGGCTGTCCACCGTGCGCCCGGAGAGGCGGCTGGGCATCTGACGGATGTACTGCTGCTTGGCGGAGAACAGTCCCACGTATGGCCCGCCGAAACTGGCGGGAATACCCAGGGGCTGCCCCTCTCCGGTAACGATGTCCGCCCCATAGTGTCCCGGAGGGTTGAACATCCCCATGGCTACCGGGTCCGCCGAGACGACGATAAGGGAGCCGTTGGCGTGAGCCAGACCCGTCAGGCCCTCAAGGTCTTCCACGTAGCCGAAGAAGTTCGGGTATTGGACCACAAGGCACGAAGTCGCGTCGTCAATGCCGGGAGAAGCGGGGGACACGGTGTTAAGCTCAATGCCCTGGGACTGGCAATACGTCCGCACCACCTGGAAGTACGCGGGAGAGATAGTATTGCTGACAGCCACCTTGCTGCGGCGGGTAACGCGGCAGGCCATGAGGACGGCTTCGGCCAGACTGGTTGCGCCGTCGTACATACCCGCATTGGCCACTTCCATGCCGTACAGGCTGCCGATGAGGGTCTGGAACTCGTAGATGACCTGGAGAGTCCCTTGGCTGGCCTCCGCCTGGTACGGCGTGTAGGCCGTCAGGAACTCGCCCCGGGTCATCAGCGCCTTGACGATGGAGGGGATGAAGTGGTTGTACGCCCCCGCGCCAAGGAATGACGGTCCGCTGCCCAGTGGACGGTTCCGGGACGCCAGTTCCGCCAGTTCTCGCTGGACATCAAGCTCCGACATGGGAGCCGGAAGGTCCAGGGTCGGGTTTCGGAAGGCATCCGGGATATCCCGGAAAAGGTCGTCGATGGAGTCCGCACCCACGACGGCAAGCATCTCCGCCTGCTCTTCCGGGGTGTTGGGGATGTAGTGCGACTGGAGGGTCATAAGAAGTCTCCGGATTCACGCGAAAGCGGGAACGGTGGTAAAGGGCGGTCGGCCTAGTGAAGTCCGGCGGTGTAGGTCTCGTACTCCTCGGCGGACATCAGCTTGTCAAGCTCCGCCGGGTCACTCAGGGAGACGCGCAGCAGCCAGCCCTCGCCGAAGGGGTCTTCGTTGGCAAGCTCCGGTTCGTTGGCCAGCCGCTCGTTGACCTCGACGACGCTGCCGCTGGCCGGGGCAAACAGGTCGGAAACGGCCTTCACCGACTCCACCTCGCCCATCTTCTCCAGTTGCTTCAGTGAGTCGCCCACCTGGGGAAGCTCGAAGTACACGATGTCTCCCAACTGGTCCTGGGCGTATACGGTAATACCGGCCAGGGCGCGCTCCGTGTCGCCGTCCTCGACCTTGATCCATTCGTGCTCGCTGGTGTATTTGCGGTCGTCGGGGTTCAATTGGCTCGTGACCTCCTGCCGCCGAGAATCGGGGTCTTCTACGATTGTGTCGGCTCCCCGCCGCGTAGAGGATCAGCGTTTTCTATGGGTTTAGATTGGGTCCTTCTCGGATGTGCAGGCCCTCTGCCGTGCGGAGGGTCGCGTTTCCTGTGGGTTTAGTCGGCTGTCCTGGGCCGGGTGTAGAAGGGCATTTCGACCACCTGGGCGGCGGCTGTTCGTCCCCTGATGTCCACGTCCAGCGTGACCCCTACCTCTGCGTAGGCGGGCTCAACGTAGCCCATGGCAATGCTGGTGTCAAGGGTAGGGGAATAGCTGCCGCTGGTCACCTGGCCCACGACTCGGCCCTGGGACAGGATGGAGTATTCAGCCCTGGGGGCGCTGCGTCCCGGCAGGGAAAGTCCAATAAGCCTCCGTTCCGTCCCCCTGGAGTTCTGTGCTTGCAATACTTCGCAGCCGACATACTCCTTGTCGAACCGGACGAACCGTTCCAGCCCGGCCTCGATTGGAGTGGTGGTCTCGTCGATTTCGTGGCCATGCAGCGGCAATGCCGCTTCCAGGCGCAGCACATCCCTCGCGCCGAGGCCGCAAGGGACGGCCCCCAGGCCCTGCAGGGTCTGCCACAGCTCAACGGACTGGTCCGCCCCGACCACTATCTCGAAACCGGTCTCGCCGGTGTAGCCAGTGCGGCCAACGTATGCGGGACGACCCTTGAAAGTGGTCTCTATCGCAGCGAAGGGCCGCAGCGAGGACGGCCCGCCCTCAAATACCCCGTCCACCAGGCCGGGCGTGTCCGGTCCCTGGAAAGCAACCAGGGCCGTGGCATTAGTGAGGTCATCGATCTGGCAGCCTCCGGGAAATCTTTCGTCGGCCCAGCGGTGGAGCCAGGCCAACGCCGCGGCACGGTTGCCGGCGTTGGGGATGAGCAAATAACGGTCCTCGGCCAGACGGTAGAAGATAGTATCGTCGATGATGCCGCCCGCCTCGTTGCATATCAGGCAGTAGCGGGCGCGTCCAACCCGCAGTCCGGCGACGTTGCCGGTTAGGACCCATTCCAGCAGGTCAGTCGCCTGCTCGCCGGAGATGTAAACCCGTCCCATGTGGGACACGTCGAAGATTCCCGACGCGGTGCGGACGGCCCTCACCTCGGCCAGCGTCCCGGAATACTGCACTGGCATCTCCCAGCCGCCGAAGGGCACCATGCGCGCGCCCAGCGCAACGTGGGTCTCGTAAAGGGTGGTTCTTGCGTTGGGGGAGGTCAAGTGCGTGATGCATCCTTCCGTTAGAGTCTGACGGTATACGTACTATCGTGACTGATGTTACACCAAAAATGATATAGGGATTGACGGAGTTGCGCAACGGCGTATTTGCCCGCACCCTTGCGTTCAGATCAGACCGCAGGGTCGGACGGTGTCCACGCCAGAATCCACGGCGGTGTCATCGAGTATTGGGATTGAGCACTCAGAGCCTCTGACTTCTTCCACAAAGGCAACCCGGCGCTTGATGTGGTCCGCCGCCCAAGCGCTGAATCAGGTGCTGCCTTGGACCTGGACGGTGACAATATCCACGCCATGGAACTTCTGGTGGCGCACAGCAGAGGCGTGGTGTCGCAACAGCCTGAGAGAAAGATCGTCGACTGTTGGTATGGAAGCTTCGTCGGTCAGGTAAGCCAGTTGGTCCTCGACGTTCTCCTGTCGCGTCGTGGATACGAACTCCATCTCCACCATCGTCGCCTGGGGCCGTGCGTTGATGATCAGGCGTGGAGGCTCCGAACTGTCAGCATCGTCCTCCTGCGTCTGCAGGCTGGCAAGCGTTTCTTCTCCGGCGGCCCGCAGCCGCAGCGTGGAGGGTTCGTCCCATGCCAGCCTGTTTGCCAGTTGGGTAAGAAACGCATCGATCGCGGGTAGCGAGGCCGTGTCCAGCGTGACCTCGAGTCGGGAGCGGCGCGAACGGCTCGCTTCAAGCAGGAGTGTCATGCCGATCGCAACTACGGCACCGATCGTCACTCCATTACCGAGCAGTCCGCCCAGCTCATCGCCAAAAAGGTCCTGCATGATGGGGTGATTCTGGAGACCCAGGCCCAACGCGCTGGCGAGCGCGACCACCAGCACGCGCCTGGGATCCAGGCCATCCCGTAGGATCGTCTGCCATCCGTTGACGAAGTACATCCCCATGGCGAGCATCAGGTAAGCGCCCAACACGGGTCCGGGGATCATCAGCAGGAGGGCAGCAAGTTTGGAGAAGAACGCGAGCACTACCAGGACGATCGCCGCGCTGACGCCGACTCGACGGGCAGCGACGCCGGTGAGGTTGATCAACGACAGGCTGAATGAGGAAAAGGACATCGGGGGCAGGGTGTGGGTGATGCCGGCCAACAACATGCCGATCCCGTTGACGCTCACCATGCCCTGGATCTGGCGGAAATCGATCGCCCGCGGCCTTCGTCTGGATCCCTGCTGGATCGCAACGCCGTCGCTGATCGTCTTGATTCCGAGCACCAGGGTGAGAATCGCGAACGAGGGCAGGAGCGCCCAGAACTCCTTGCCAGGCTTGAGATCGAAACCCAACGCCGGTAGCTCGGGGATGCCGAACCAGGGAGAGCTGATAATTCGGTCCGCGTCGATCAGGCCGAATGCAGCCGCGACTACGCATCCGGCTAGGATACTGATGAACGGCCCGATGAGACGCCAGATTCCGCTGGCGCGCAGTGTCACGATCACCAGGACCAGCAGCGTTGTTCCGGCGATCGCCGGGCCGGAGACCGCCGGCGCGCCAGCGGGCAGGTCCTGAACGCTGTCGAACGAGATTGGCAGCACGCTCACGGCGATCAGCATCATCACCGTCCCCGTGACGACCGGCGTGAAGATTCGGCGTAGTATTGGCAGCCACCATGCGAGCGCTAGCTGGACCACGCAGCAGACGACCAGCAGGCTTGCGAACGTCGATGGTCCGGCCGCGGAGACCGTTGCCACCATGATCCCGATGAACAGCGCCGCAGGGGAGGTGAGCACAATATGGCCTGCGCCGAATCGGCCCGCCTGGACCGCTTGCAGCGCGGTGATCACTGCGCTGACGAGCAGTGCGGCGAAGACGCCCCAGGTCAGATAGCTATCATCGAGCCCGGAAGAGCGAATCGCGACCACTACGTTCAGCACCGTCGGCGCGAGCACGAGCACGGCGCCCTGGAGTCCGGTCACCAATGCGACCGACAGGGAACAGGTCTCCTCGGGCTCAAATCGTATGGGCTGGTCGGCGCTCCTGGCAGTCAATTGGCTGGCCAATCTCCCGTTCTCGTGGCTGAAACCCCGGGAAATTCTAGCACATGGGTATAACCTGGCCCGCTGCTTCTTGGCCAACCTTGCGTGACGTCTTGTAACCGTCGCCAGGACCGGCACAATCTCCCCGGACGGCAGCGGACACCATCCACTTAGGCCCAACCCACCCGGCTGCCCTAGCCGATACGGTGGCAGATGTCTCATCAATCCACCATGCGTCGCATAACGTAACAACTATAGGCAACAGAAGCATGGAGACATACTATGCAGTACGAAATCTGCATTCAGCGACTGAGTCCACTTTGCCACCGGGGCGACATGTGCATCCATATTGGTCGCCGCAAACTGAACGGAGGTTGGATCGGCACGCCAATTGAAACCCATGGATCTATGAGTGTCAGCCGCAACCCGGGGCCAGACCGACCGAGCAACCAGCCAAACGATAGCTAACGATAATCAAGGAGGATTCTGATGAGGAAATTGCCATCGATCCGGATTGAACACGCCTCAATTTCCGCGGTGTGGCTCGGCATCGCGGCCACCATTCTGATCACCCTGCTCGGAACGGCGACTACCCCACGAGTGGCCTTCGCGAACATCCGCGGCCGAGCCGATCTGGGAATCGTGCATTGCGAAACCGATGGGGTCCACATGTCCTGGCGCACCGGGAACGAGGGGCAGGCCGCTGCTCCCGATGGATGGAAGGTCGAGCGGAGCCATCAGGATTCAGGAGGAAACCGTGTGGTGCAAACCTTCACGTTCATCGGTGATGAAGCGGACGCTCTCCTGACGCCCAACCAGGCATATTGGGAATGGATCGACAGTAGCGCCGGTCTGAACGTTCTATACACCTACCGCGTCAGGGCGATTAACGCCGACGGGTCCTACATGAACGGAAGGACATGGTCGCGGAACGCTCTTGTTGAATGTTCCGAGAACGCCAGTGATCAACCCGGCATATCGGAGCCCCGATGCCAGGATAACGGCGTGTCGATGTTCTGGCATACGGGGAACGGTGCAGACGCGCCCGACGGGTGGAAGGTCGAGCGAAGTCATCAGGATTCAGAGGGCAACTGGATCGTACATACCTTCACGTTCATCGGTGCCGACGCTGACGCCCTCCAGACCGTCAGAGAAGATTTCTGGGACTGGGTGGACACGAGCGCTAATCTGCACGTCGACTACAGCTACCGCGTTAGAGCCATCAATGCGGACGGCTCCGACATGGCCGGAAGAACCTGGTCGAGGCACGCCTCGACTATCTGCACGGGAGGGATCCTCGACCAACCTGGCATATCGGCGCCGAAGTGTGAAGACAACGGTATTTCCATGTTCTGGCATACCAGAAATCGGGGCAAGGCCGAAGCGCCGGAAGGGTGGAAGATCGAGCGAAGACATCGGGATTCGGGGAAATGGGTTGTACATACCTTCACGTTCATTGGTGCCGACGCCGACTCCCTCCAGACCCACAGCGAAGAATACTGGGACTGGGTGGACACGAGCGCCGAAACCGATGTGGCTTACACCTATCGCGTCAGGGCCATAAACGCCGACGGGTCGGACATGGAAGGCAGGGTCTGGTCGCGGCGAGCGTCCGTGGAATGCTGATCCCCTGGCGCGTAGCCTGGCAAGGATGATCGGCTTCCTGTCTGTGC
Organism: uncultured Dehalococcoidia bacterium; assembly: GCA_951812625.1. GTDB lineage: Bacteria > Chloroflexota > Dehalococcoidia > Lucifugimonadales > UBA3495 > CATOSP01. The sequence continues at coordinate 375,243 of CATOSP010000001.1, forward strand.
AACCCACTATAGCGCCGGACGGTTTTGCAGGACCCGGACTGGTGGCAGTCCGGGTCCTGACGTATGCTTGAACACACCGCGCCGGTGCGTGTGAAGTACCAGATCTGTCACGAGCGCCCTGCTCACCGGGCAATCGCCCACTGGATCAGCTTGCCGGCATGGCAGCGTTCTATTCCAGGTGGCGGGCCCAGTGACACTTGCCCCTTTTCAGGCCCGGACCCACTGCACTATCATAGCTTTCCTGGAGAGGGCTTGAGGCATGGAGACTCCATCTGAGAACGGCTCATCATACCGACATGCCGACTGGCAAGCTCGCTAGGATCCGTCCCTGGAGAAATGTCCCTCGTGTGACGTCCGGCCAATGCGACGAAATACGCAAAAGTGAGCGGAAATGAGCGGATTTGAGAGGAAAATCAAAATTTCTCCCTCCTCCCCAACCCCGCCGGTAGCAGGAATGTCCGGAATTGTCCGCAAAGACAAAATTCCCTATTCTCCACGCTCAACAGCGGGCAACAGTGTCCGGAAATGTCTGGGAAGACCAAAATCAGCGGTTGGCCCTGTGCTATAATCCGCCCCGCAGACGCTCCGGTCTGGCGCGTCTGCAATTGAAGGTTTTGTCGAGGGGTCTTGGCAGGTAGGCTGGAAGGCAAGGTTGCAATCGTTACCGGCGGCGCGTCGGGCATCGGACGAGCCACCTGTCTGCGCTTTTTGCAGGAAGGCGCGAAGGTGGTCATTGCCGACCGGAACGTGTCCGGAGCCGGGGAGACGTTGGCCTTGATGGAAGGGTCGGACGAAGACTCGATGGTCGCGCCCCTCGACGTTTCCAACGCCTCCCAGGTCCAGGGCGTAGTCAACGAGACCGTCTCCCGGTTCGGCGGGTTGGACATTCTGGTGAACGGCGCGGCGATCCTTATCCGCACCCCGCCGCTGGTGGAAGTCGACGACGTGGTCTGGGACCTCACGATGGACACCAACCTCAAGGGGCTGTTCTACTGCTGCAAGTACGCCATTCCCGAGATGCTGCGCACCGGGGGTGGCTCCATCGTGAACATCGCCTCCATGTCTGGGGTGCGCGGCATCGCCTACTCCGTGCCCTACGCAGTCAGCAAGGCCGGGGTGATTCACCTCAGCAAGGTTGCCGCTGCCCAGTACACATCCCAGGGCGTTCGGGTCAACTGCATTGCGCCCGGCGGAGTGGACACGCCCCAGATGCGGGGAAGCACCGCCAGCTCCGAGACCTTCAATCAGCGGAACGCCGCCCACCCACTTGGGCGGGTGGGCCAGCCTGAGGAGATCGCCAGCCTGATTACCTGGCTGTCCTCCGACGAGGCAATATACGTCAGCGGCAGCACCTACATCATCGACGGCGGGGCATGGGCCTCCGCCGAGTAATCAGACCCACTGCCAACGGATAAGATGGACAAGCTGATTGACATTGCCGGGCGCGCGGTTGCCGACTACGGGTTCCGGCAGGCCGTCCTCTACGGTGCGGACGACGTGGCTCGTCGCTGGGAGCTTTCAGACCAGGAACGCGCGGTGCTGGAGAGTACCGTGCTGGAGAGGCTGGCGGGCCTGCCCATCCCGGTTGAACCCGCAGAAGTTCCGGCAGAGCAGCAGCGGCTGGCCGAGGCGATTCGCGCCGCCGCCGGGTGACCCATATACCACGGGTCTCACCGGCGAGGGGGTTACGGCTGGCCCGTGGGTGTCGGCTGCGTTGCTGGTACACTGGGAGCGTAACCCACCATCTCCACGAACCCCTTGCCCGCCACCGGCGCTCCTTCCCTCGTCCCTGCTGCCTTGACCGCGCCTTCCCAGTACACGATTGAAATGAACGCCATTGAATCAAACTCGGCGTCCTCCATCACCGGTGTGAGTTCCAGGCCAAGGTCCAGCGACTCGATCCTCAGCTTCCAGCCCATCGGGTACACCGCGCCCGTCGTTTCGCTGGTCCAGCTTCCCGTGGCCTCCAGGGAAATGTCCTCGCCGGGCAGATGCACCGGGGCGGAGTCCATTCGAGGGACTGGCCCAACCGGTGCAAGCTGGCCTCGCAGCGAGTCTGGGGCAGCGTACTCGGATGGGACCCACGTGCCATAGGTGATGATGTGCTTGTGCCCGGCCTGCTCCCATGCCACCGACACCGTGAGGTCTGAACCGTCGTCCAGGTTCAGGCTCAGCCAGTCCCAGCCAATCGCCTGCGTGGTAAAGTCGCCCCACTGGTGGTCCATCCATGTCGTGCCTGAAACGCGGTGCGGCTCGCCGGATATGGAGACCACGCCGGAAGTCTCCAGCCGGGTGCGTGAGTAGTAGTAGGTCTTGCCTGCTGCGCCCAGGTCCACTAGCCCCGTGCCGGCGTGCAGCGTTGCCGGTTTCCGGGAAACGGCCCGTAGCTCCACGTCATACTCTCCTGCATGGAACGACAGGGTGTAACTCTCGCCATCCCCGCTCATAAGCCAGTCCACTGTGGGCAAGTCAAAACTCCCGGAGGTGGCTTCCAGAAATGGCAGGTCGGCCTGCTCCGCAGTCAGGTGGAGGCCATTGGAGTGGTCCGCCCAGCTCAACTGGGCCAGCCGTGGCGTCAGACCGGAGGGCAGCACCGACTGGAAGGTGACGAAGTGGTAGCTGAACTCCTCGCCGCCGTCCGTGGTGAGATGCCCGTTGAAGTACCACCACTCCACCGGTGACAGGTGCGCGCCCTCGTCGTCGGGCAGCATCACCGCCTTGTCAGTGTCTGGCATCGCCGTTGCAGCGACTGGTTGTTCCTTGGCTGGGACCAGTGTTGCGGTTGGAGAGGGTGTGTTGGTAGGCGCTGCTGTTGGGGAAGGTGTCGGCGCGATGGTTGGCGTTGGCGTCAATGTAGGCGCAGCAGTGGGCATCGGGGACGGCGTGACTGTAGGCTCGGGCGTGGCGGTTGCGGTTAGGTCAGCGGTCGCCACTGGGGAAGGTTCGGGGGTACTGATGTCCCCGCCAGTACAGGCAACCAGGAGCAGGAAAGCCAGCAGGGATAGTAAGGTGGTGGCGGAAAGCGGAGATGTCAAAGGAATGTTGCCTTTTGAGCGAGTTTCACCTTAGATTATGCCACAGTTGTGCTCGTTCAATGTCGTGCGGAGCATGACTGGTGGCAGGCAGGAGGAAGTATGGCAGAACTCGGACAGCAGCAGGTCGAGGCATATCTTGGAGAGCCGCACGTCGCTAACCTGACAACGGTTCGTCCCGACGGGAGACCGCACGTTGCTCCGGTGTGGTTCCTGTGGGAAGCGGGCCGGGTGTACATGATCGCCGGAAATACCGCCGTGAAGGTGCGGAACATCCGGGCCAATCCTGCGGTGGCCCTTTCGGTGGCCGTGGATGAGCGGCCCTACCAGTACGTGATTCTGGAGGGTCAGGCGCAGGTGAGGGAAGATGGTCTGGAAGACATGGTCAACCGCATCTGCATCCGTTACGACGGTCCGGAGCGCGGCGCGGAGTTCGCGCAGGAACTGCTGTCGTCCGGCGGAACGGTCTTGCTGGAGGTCGAAGTGACCAAGACCATGTCATGGCGGGAAGACGATTAGGGACCGGGCGTCTATCCCAGGGCGTTCCACTCTCGCGCCATAATTTGGCGTCCCATGACTCCGGGGATTTGCCGCGGCAAAAGCCGCAATTGGTCAATGCAATACTCGCGGTTCGAGGGAATGGCGAAGCTGAATCCCTGATAGGTTATATGCTGGTGACGCCTGCCAGAGAAGGGTCCGTCAAAGCCTAATCTTCTGACGCGCCGGATGAAATCTCTGCGGCTACAGGGATTTCATCGGTTCACAAACAGGCTCCAAGGTCAGATTCAGGTCAATCCCGTCAATTACCGGAAGTTCATGGCCAAGCTTGAAGCCGACCAGCATCCATTCCTCCAGGACAGACCTCAGTTCGTGCTTACAGTCTTGCAAGGTCGGAGCAAACGCAAGCACTCCCAGGCACGGTGGGATGGTCCCGGCAAAGGTGCTGTCTCCCTCCAGTTCTTCATAGACCGCATAGGACATTGCGCGTTCTATGTAATCGGTAAGGATGTATTCACCATTCACTTCTGTCCTCCCCGTTTCCTGAACGGGACTCTGCTGGCATTTCAATGACTCACTCACCCGGATTCAGGGGTGGCAGTATCGACTCCAGCCACGGGATCAGGTCCTGGAGAACCTCGACGCTTATCTCGTGAGCCATATTGTATTCGTGGAACTCCGGGGCATATCCTGCGGCCTCCAGGAAGTCCTTGGCCGCGTATGCCCTGTCCGCCGTCACCATCGGGTCCGACGTTCCGTGGGCGACGAAAATCGGCTGGGTGCGCTCCTCGGGCAACCGGGGGCCGAGCTCATCGGTGTCAGGCAGGGTTGCGCTTAGGGCAGCCAGCCCCGCAAACCTCTCCGGCTGGGTCAGCCCGCACCGGTAGGTCATGCCGCCACCCTGGGAGAAGCCCATGAGCACCGCCCTTCCCGGCGTCACCCTGAACTGCTCGAACACCTCATCGAAGAACCCGCCCAGCAGGTCCTCGGCCTGTTTCGCCTCGTCGGGTGTACCCATGCCCCGGGGCGTCATCCAGCCGTACCCCATGTGGCCGCCACCCAGGTCGAAGGGAATGGGAGCGTTGGGGCAGGCGTAGACATAGCCGGTCCGGTTGATGGCCGGGGTAAGCCCTGCCAGGTCTTGCATGTTCGCGCCGAACCCGTGCAGCAGCACCACGAGGGGGTAGTTGCGGGACGTGTCGTAATCATCGGGCAAAATCGTCAGGTACTGGAGTCCATTGCCTTGATGCTGTTCAGCCTGCATACGCGCCGCTCCAGAACTTTCCGGGCCGGCGCCCGTTGTTCGAAGGGTTGGCGCCGCCGGGCCTTCGGGTCACGCACATCCTATCATCACGGTGATGCCTGCGAAACCCTGGGCCAGGCGAGGGTGAAGCGCGTCTCGGCCTGGGGACGACGGTGCTAGAATAGCCGGGCGCGGCGACGTCCTTCACCGAAACTTGGTCTGCCCGCAGGGGTGTGTTATGGCTCGAATCTACCATCTGGTTCCTAGGGCGGATTGGGAAGCTGCCAGCGACGAGTCCGAGTATAGCGCTCCCAGCCTGGCGTCCGAGGGGTTCATCCACTGCTCGAAGGACCATGAGCAGCTATTCGCGGTGGCCCGCAGGCTGTACCGGGACCGCACGGATATGCTGGTGCTGGAACTTGATACCGATGCGTTGAGCTCCCCGATAAAAGAAGAGCCGAGCCGGTCAGGTGAGATTTACCCCCACATCTACGGGACCATCAACAGCGGGGCAGTGGTGGAGGTGCTCGAGCTCACGATGGACGGTGCGGGATACTATACCCTGGCGAAAATCTGAGCACTGTCTCCTGTTCCCGCCGCAGGGAGGGTCTATGACGGATGGCGGAAACGGCCTATTGGAAGGTGCCGGGGTCGGAGTGGACCTTGCCGTTGGGTGACTCTTCCGATCTCGCGGTCTTGATCAGAAACCACATCAACCCGCCGCCAACCACGAATATGGCGATGAACAGGACTCCTACGGCGGCCCACAGCCCTGTCTCATCCCCGACCATACGGCCATGAGCGGCAATTGCCCTCAACAGGCCTGCCAGGCTAAAAGTAGACCACTCCATAAAGTATCGGCCAGACCAGCACTACGAAATACCAGAAAATCGACGTGGCCTCCATGCCGGCGGACCGGCGCGGGAACCGCTTGGTCACCAGGCCCACGGTGACGAAGGCCAGGCACAGCACGGCGGTCACGACGTGGATGGCATGGAACCCGATCAGCACGTAGAAAATCGAACCGTAGGAGCTGGACGTTACCGTCAGGCCGTATCCGATGAGCCTGACCCACTCGATGCCCTGTAGCCCAACAAACAGCCCGCCCAGCGCCAGTGTAACCACCAGCAACAGGGTGAGGGTGTGAACAGATACATCCGGCTTCCGGTACCGCCACATGAACAAAAGCATGGTCACGCCGCTGGCCAGCAGTACTCCCGTGTTGATGGCCGTGGCCACGACAGGATACCGGGGCTGGTCCAGGGGTGGCCAGAAGTCCAGTGAAGCCCGGATGGAGAGGAATGCGCTTATGAGTCCGGCAAACGTCATGGCCTCCACCACTATCACTAGCACCATGCCGAACCTGGCCACGGCGATGCTGTTAATCTGAGGCCGGTCGTCAGGCTGCCAGCTATGACCGCCGTTGACCATGCCCGTAGGCGGGATGGTTGCGTCAGACGGAGTGTGCTGGGCGTCGCCGTTGCGGGCGCCGGGAGGATAGGCCGATCCGGGGGGCTGCCGCTCCTGGCTCATTGCTTCTGGGTAGCAGTAAGGTCGAAGAAGGTGCCGGCCAGGAAAAAGCCGACAAAGAACAGCGCAATAAGGCCAAGCACCCAGAGATATTTGGCCTCAAACTTGAGATGCATAAAGAAGGACACCACCAGGGCAGCCTTTATCACCCCCAGGATGAACAGAAACGCCAGCAGGGTCATATCCAGGACGTGGCGAAAATACCCTTCTGCGGGCGCGAGATTGTGCACCAGCAGCGTGGCAACGATACTGCTGCCGGTGAGCACCAGCAGTATGAACCAGATCAACAGGTAGTTAGGCCAATGATGTTGTTCCGCGTGTTCCGACGCCATCGGATCGTTGCTCCTCTGATATGTGGGTCCTCAGCAATTGCTCCGGCCCTCTAACGCGCTGAGGAAGCGCGTTTCCTCGTTACGACAGATAGAAGAGGGGCCACAGGAACAGCCACACTATATCCACGAAGTGCCAGTACAGTGCGGTAGCTTCCAGGGTGAAGTTGGGTCTCCACTTCCCCATGTAGAGTATCAGGATAACCGTGAAGGCGATCAGGCCGATGAGAACGTGGACCGCGTGCAGCCCGGTGGCGGCGTAGTAGAGTTGCCAGAAGGGACCCTCATGGATGGTGTAGCCCTTCATGATCTCAACTGGCCACTCGATGGCCCATTTCAGCACCAGGAACAGTATCCCGAAGGCCAGGCACCCAAGGATGCATAGCTTGGACAGTCCGTGGTTCCCGGTGGCGCTCATCTTGTGGGCCAGCGCCACCAGCATACTGCTGGTCAGCAGGTTGAACGTGTTCACCGACCCGATGATGGGGTTGGTGTGCTCCGACGCTTCCTTCCAGCCGGGGAAGGAGATGCGGAACAGGACGATGGTCATTATCACCCCGCCGAAGAGGACCACCTCCCCGGAGAGGAAAAGCCACATCCCCAGTTTAGGGGGGCCGATGTTCGTCGGTTCTACGTGTTCCAGGGAATGTGCCTGGGCATGGGCCATGGTGCTTAATCCTCGTTAGTCTCTCATCGGGAAGCGCGGTTCCTCGGCGCGGGGGAGGGCCGGAGCAAATCTGTGTGGTCCACGTTTCAGCGCATGGTCATCAGCCGCCCTTGCGGCTCGTAGTCTGCTCCGTTCGAAGGCACTTCCGGTGCGTACTCATACGGGTCCCGCTCCACCACCGGGATGGTGTCGCCCCAGTTGAGGTGCGGGGGCGGCGATGGGGCCGACCATTCCATCGTAGTGGCTTCCCACGGGTTCGCCGTGGCCCGCTTGCCGGCAATCATGCTGTAGAAGAAGTTGAACACAAACAGGAACTGTACCAGTATCAGCAGCACTCCCGCTATTGACACGAAGTCGTTCAGCCAGGCATATCCCTGGAGCAGGGGAATGTGGTCGTAGCTGGCATACCTCCGGGTGTATCCCGCGAACCCAAGGATGAACATGGGCGTGAAGACGATGTTGAAGAGGAAGAACGTGCTGATGGCGTGTACCTTCGCGACCCCCTCGTTCATCAGCCTCCCAAACATCTTGGGGAACCACCACTGCACCGCTGCGAAGGTGGACAGGATTACCGAGGCGAATATGACGTAATGGAAGTGTGCCACCACGAAATAGGTCTCGTGAAGTTGGATGTCGGCCACGGTCGCACCCAGTTGCAGCCCGGTCAGACCTCCGACGATGAATATCACGTAGGCGAAGAAAGCATAGAGGAAGGCCGCGTTGAACCGGAGAGAACCTCCCCAGAGGGTCAGGCCCATCGCCACCACGATGACCAGGAAGGGCACCGAGATGATGATGGTGGTGATGCTGAACCCCACTGCGGCCAGGGGGTTCAGCCCGGCAATGAACATGTGGTGCGCCCAGACCATGAAGCTGAGTATCCCGGCGAAGATGGTCCAGAAGATGATGTGCTTGTAGCCATGCAGGGGCTTCCGCGCTGCCGCCGGAAATATCTCGGAGATCACGCCAAGTCCGGGAATCAGGATGACGTACACCTCCGGGTGGCCGAAGAACCAGAATAGGTGCTGCCACAGCAGCGGGTCGCCCACCTTGTCCGCGCTTACGAGATAGAAGTGGGTGCCGACGTTCTTGTCGAAGAGGAGCATGAACGTCCCGGCAATCAGTGGGCCGACGGACATCATGAACAGCAGGGACGCAATCACGACCATCCAGACGACTATCGGCAGCCGCATCAGGCTCATGCCCCGCGCCCGCAGCACGAAGGGAGTGACGATGAAGTTGATCCCGCCCATCAGCACGGCGGTGAATTCCAGGGCTAGTCCGACGGCCCAGAGGTTGATGCCCCAGTTCACCCCAGTCAGCTCCGTGTTGGCGCTGAGGGGAGCATAGGCCGTCCAGCCGCCGGAGAAGGGGCCGCCCGGCACAAAGAAAGAGGCCATGATGACCACACTGGAGATGAAGAAGGTCCAGTAAGACATCATGTTCAGCAACGGGAACGCCATGTCCCTCGCGCCGATCATCAGGGGGATGGTCAGATTGCCGAAGAACCCCAGCAGGATGGGCATGGCCACCCAGAAGATCATCAGGGTGCCGTGCATGGTCACGTAGGCGTTGTACCGGGCCGGGTTCAGCAGTTCCTGTTCCGGCATCGCCAGGTGCGAGCGGAAAACTAGGGCAATAATCCCCCCGAACAGGGCGAAGAACAGCCCGTTCAGAAGGTACTGCTTGGCGATCATCTTGTGATCGGTGGAGAAGATATAGGTCCTTATCCACCCCATTTCGGCATGGTGGACCGCCGCCGCATGTGCCGCCATTACGGAACTCCTACTGAGAACGTGGCGTCACGCCGACGTTCCGGTCGGCACGAGCGCCTAAAGATCCATCCTTCGAATCTGAAACGTGGACCGTCTGCGATTGCCCCGGCCCTCCACTACGTAGAGGACCCGGGTTTTCTGATAGGGTAACCGTTCTTGAATCGAGCCAGCTATCGAAGTCGTCAGGCTCGAGTACTCTCACGTTGGATAGCATCTTGTAATGGCCCAGGCCGCAGAGCTCCGTGCAGAGAACCGGGTATTCCCCGGCCTTCTTCGGCACGAACCATACCCGCGTCGTCCGTCCGGGAATCACGTCGTACTTGACCCGCAAGTGCGGTACGAAGAACGAGTGGATGGTGTCCCCGGAGGTCATGTTCAGAACCACCAGCCGGTCCTTTTCGACCACCAGGTCGTTGCCAAGGGTGAAGTCGTCGGCGGTGCCAAAGGCCTTGTCCCCGCCAGCGTAATCGAAGGCCCAGAAGAACTGACGCCCCGTCACATTTACTGTCAGTGCCTCGCCGTGCTTGGCCTCCAGGCTTTCCTCGCTCTTCAGTATGGTCTCGGCCCATCCCCAAGTCGAGAACACGGCGATGATGATGTCGAAGATGATCATCGAGATGTCCAGGATTATCAGGCGGGTAATCCATCCGCTGAGGTGGCGAGTGGGAGTTGGGTTCTTGCTCTGCCTGAAGTAGATCAGAGCGAGAATGATGAGGGCAAAGGAAAGAATGCCCACGAGCAGCGTGACCATAGAAATGATCAGCAGACTCCAGTCGAGCCACCAGCCGTGGGTGGAGATGTCTGGCATTATTGGCATGGACTACTTCCTAATGCGCTCTAATGCGCTGGGGCCGGTGTTGCTTCAGCTTCGGCCGGTCTTTCTTGCAGTTTGACCTTGCCCTCTATCCCCAGTTGCTTCACGTGGAGGACGTAGGCAATGAGGTCCCAGGTATCGTCGTCCGAGATATTGTTGGCCAGCATGGGCGTTCCCTTCACACCCAGGCGGATGGTCTTGAACATGTCCTCTATGGCCGGCCTGCGGATGGGGTCGTGGGCATAGTCTCTGGGAACGATGGGCCTCAGCTCACCGTGATATACCCAGTCCGTGACCTGGTTTGCCAGGGGAGGTCCACCGTTTTCGACGTCGCCATGGCAGGCCTGGCAGCCCCTGCTGACGAACAGTTCCCGGCCCGTATCCACGCTCTCGGGAGAGTTGAAGTCGGCGGGAATCTCCGGCACGGAGATACCGGCCCCGGAGGGATGGTTGAACTTCCATGCAGCGTAGCCGAAGGTCTTGATGAACTCGATTACCGCGTCCAATTCTTCGTCGCTGAAGTCAGAGAACCCGGGCATGGGTGTGCCGGGAAGACCTTCCCTGATCGTCTTCCTCAGGTCCTCATCCAGCGCCAGCATGTCCGGGCGGTCTGATGTGTTGAACTTGAACACCACTGAACGCGACCTGTGCGACTGGCCCGTGAAATCCCGGGGGAACACGCTCAGACCCTCAGGGGTGATCTGGTCCCCGTCACCGTTGGCGCCGTGGCATGTGGAGCAATTCTGTTGGTAAACCTCCCAGCCTGTGTTGACCTTCTCCATGTCCGGTTCCCAGCGGACGCGCAGCCTCAGGTCGTGGTGGTCGGCCAGGCGGTAGATGGCAGTTTGCATCGAGGGAGCGTTGATGGCGCGCAGGGCATTAACGCTCTCATCCACCATCCGGTTGTTCTCCTCCCGCTCGGTTATCTGGCCCAGCTTGGCTAGGTTGGCGCGGACCGTGCTCAGGACTGGTCGTACGGCAGCCTGCTCCTCTCGTGGCGCGTTGGCCATCAGCAGATCAATCCCGCCGCTGATGAGTTCGTCGGCAGACCGTACAGTTTCGACACGGTAGGCCAATTCCTCCCGCTCCGCATCCTCCATATTGAAGACACGCGGGTTGTCTTCTGGGGTCTGAAAGGCGAAGGTCAACGCCACCCCGCCCACCAGCAGGAACAATGTGATGAGTGCAGCTATGAGTACCTGTTTCACGCTATCTGCCCGCCCCCCATCCTGAGACGTGGGTCCTCCTCGACTGCTCCGGCTTCCCGGCGGCAGGGGAAACGCGTTTCCTGGAGGGGTATTTGCAACGCAAAATCCAACCTTTGTTCAAACGGAACGAAAGTATCACAAGGCCCATAAATCTGTCAACGAATATGGACCCCGCACGGACGCGGTCCTGATACGGGAGTAACGTTGCAATGGGCCCGTGCCCTCGCAGTACGCTGCCCCATACTCATTTTCCAACTGGGCTCGCACTGCGGGGACCCGTCCCTCAATGTCACAGGGCGACAACGCTATCCACCATCATCGCGCCGAACAGCAGTCCCAGGTAAAGCAGGGAATACAAGTATACATGCCGGGCGTGCCGGGCGCTGTGCTGCCGGGTAAGCCGCCATGCGAAGGCGATGAAAATTGCTCCCAGGGGGATAGCGAAGCCCAAGTATATCCAGTCTACCGCTCGGGTCAGGGCGAAACCCAGGCTGGCCCCCACCAGCACCAGGGAGTAGACAAATATGTTGGTGGCAGTGTATTCCCGGGACGAGACCACCGGCAGCATGGGCACGCCGGCCTTCTCGTAGTCCTTCTGTATCAGCAGCGCCAGCGCCCAGAAATGAGGCGGAGTCCACAGGAAGATGATGGCGAAGAGGTAAAAGGCCGGAATGCTCAGTGAACCGGTGACTGCTACCCATCCGACCATCGGAGGTATGGACCCGGCCGCGCCTCCAATCACGATATTTTGGGGCGTGGACCGCTTCAGCCACATGGTATAGACGAACACGTAAAACAGCGTGGCCGCAAGGGTCAAGGACGCGGCCAGCAGATTCACCCATGCCCACAGCAGTGCGAAGGCGGCCACGTTCAGCAGTATGCCGAATATTAGCGCGTTGGCGGGTGCGATGCGATGGGCAGGCACTGGCCTCTGGCAGGTCCGGCTCATCTTCAGGTCGATGTCCCGGTCCCAGTAGTGGTTGAGAGCGTTCGCACCGCCAGCTCCCAGCGCTCCCCCGGCGCATACTAGGAGTGCCAGTCCCAGAGGAGGAACGCCCTGGGACGCCAGGAACATGCCCCCCAGCGCGGTGAGCACGAGGAGCATGATTATCGGCGGCTTGGTCAGGGTGACGTAATCGTTGACCACCCCCGCCGCTTTCTTGAAACGGGCGGCCGAACGTACTACCTCAGACCCGGACCACTTCGAACGTGTGTTCGACCTTTCAGACACGGGCTCAAGCATGGACTGGCTCTTGTTTCGCTGGCCGTGTCTCAGTAAATGCCACTGCGGTCAACGCCACCACCGCGGCCCAAAGCAGGGTTGCCAAGGCAAGGTGAAGCGCGCGCAATTCCACCGGGAAACGGGCCCACACCGTAAAGGCTCCCGCCAGCACCTGCGCAGCGAAGACGGCAGCCGCAATTATGGACAAGTAACGCAACTCTTTCGGCCCATGCTCCTGTCTGAATCCTAGGTGCAGCGCGTAGAGGAGCAGGGCTCCGATCAGCACGGCTGCAACCCGGTGGAGCATGTGGATGAATTGAGGAACGGTCTCGGGGACCAGGTTGCCGTTGCACGTGGGCCATTGAGTACACGCGGCAGTGGAGCCGGACACCGTTACGAAAGAACCTGACATGATAAGAACATACACGCCCAACCCGGCGGCTGCAACTACGGGCAGGTAATGACCGGTCACGCCCACTGTCTGAGCGGTGCTGTTCCTCCGGCTGGCTATGAACAGGACGATCATACAGGCTAGAAGGGCTTCCGCCATCGCCAGGTGCGCTGCTACCAGGGAGCCGTGCAACTCGGTCAAGACCGTGATGCCGCCGAGTATCGCCTGGACTATGACCAGCACTACGGCGAGGGTTGTGCCCCAGGCGATCCCCTTGTCCCTACGGTGGACTGCCCAGGCAACGACGCAAGTAGCGAAAACCAGTGGACCCACCAATGCCGATGCCACAAGGCGGTGGCTGTATTCAATGATCGCGTCTGCCCGCAGGGGAGGGATTACTTTGCCATAACACAGAGGCCAGTCGGGGCAACCCAGCCCTGACTCGGTAACCCTCACCACACCCCCCAGCACCACAAGGGCGAATACGGATATCACGGATGCCAGACAAAGCCCTTGGAACCACCGCTCGGGCCTGCTGGGCTGAGAAAGGGAAATGCCGGACTCCACTGCTGCCATCAGACCGGACAGCAAAGTATCATAGCGGCATTGGGTTGTCAATTGACACAGGCACGCCGTTGGGTCAATGCACAGGCTGCCCGGCAACCGCCACTGAAAGGCACGGGGCCGGCCTGACAGAGAGCAGGATTGCGTGACCGTTGTCAGTTGGCCAGACCCGCCTGAGACGTGATGCCGCCCGATCAGTGGAAGGTGGTAGAGGATAGGGGCAGTCCGGGTTATCATTAGTAACGCGGCAAACAAACAGCATCAGGAGGCAGAAGCAAGTTATGGCCGAATACATACCGTCAACCAGCGATTGGGTGCGCGAGCAGGTGGAAGTTTACGAGGGCAGCGGGGGCGCCGAAGGAACGACCTTGCGCGATACCGGGCTGCCCGTCATCATCGTGACAAATAGGGGGAACAAGACCGGGGCAATCCGCAAGACACCCCTGATGCGGGTGAAGGACGGAAGCAACTACGTCCTGGTAGGGTCCCGCGGCGGCGCGCCAAAGAACCCGGTATGGGTGTACAACCTTCGGGCGGACGGCAACGTGGAGATCCGCGACGAGACCGAGGTCTATACGATGCGGGTCCGCGAGGTCCGGGATGAGTCGGAACGGGCGCGGCTGTGGGCCTTGTCGGTGGAGGCGTTCCCGCCCTACGAGGAATACCAGAACCGTACGTCGCGGAAGATTCCGGTGTTCGTTGCGGAGCCTGCATGATCGGGGTCGCGCTCTCCTTCTGCATGGCCCAGGGTCTTTTCAAAGTCGTTCCCGCCACTCACACCGCTGGTCCTTGGCTTCTCGAAGGACGGGAGCACAGAATTCGTTGATGGCCTGACAGGCTCGCCAATAATGGGTCCCAAAGGACTTTGAAAAGGCCATGGAGCTCTGGCATGTTGATAACATGTCGATAATATGTGAATGTAAATTAGAATATGTGCAACTACCTCTGTGGGCTTCCTTCCGGTCCGGTTGGGCGCTGTGTTTCAAATGCGCCTGTACCCGTTGGCCATCCACATCGTGAAACGCGTCCCTTTATGCACGTGATAAAGGGACCGAAACTAAATCAGGAGGCAAGGACGATGCCCAAGTATCTCTTTCAGGCGAATTACACCGCGCAGGGTCTCCAGGGTCTGCTAAAGGAGGGAGGCTCTGCGCGCCGGCAGGTTTTCGATGAAATGGCGAGGGAGCAAGGGGGAACCCTGGAATCTTTCTACTACGCCTTCGGAGGCTCCGACCTGTACATTACCTTCGACCTCCCGGATGCGGCAACCGCCGCGGCTGTCTCCTTGAACATTGGCGCAGGCGGCGCCCTCGATATCAGCACAGTTCAACTGATTACCGCCGAGGAGATTGACCAAGCTTGCGGCAAAACGGTAACTTACCGCCCACCGGGAGCGTAGCCGGCCTTTCGCCCGCTCCGACGTTGATGCCGCGGCAATTCTGCGTCTCTACCGGGGAAGTAATTTGTTGTGAAGTGGTCCCTTGTGGAGTTGTCCGTGGAGCGGTCCAAGGTAGGGCCTTTGAAAGCACCCTGCCTTTGGGTGCATGGGCACGCATTTCTTGACAGTCCAGACGGCCAGCGTTAACATTGTTCTCCCTTGCCGAGGTAGCTCAGGTGGTAGAGCACGGCACTGAAAATGCCGGTGTCGACAGTTCGACTCTGTCCCTCGGCACCATCACTAAACAGCACAGCGTGGGTTGGCCGCGCAGCCCGGCAAATCAGAACGCCTCCCTGAATCAGGGAGGCGTTCTGATTTCTACCTTCTACGCCGCTGCGGGCCGCAAGTACGGCAAGGGATGGTTCCCGCTGGAGCGGAGCAGCAGCACCGGCCCCCCGGAGTTGCGCACAACCCGGTCCGCGACGCTGCCCATGACCCAGCGGCCCACGCCGGAACGCCCGTGGGTGGTCATGGCAACCAGCCGGTCGGGACTCTCATTGGCCACGTCGATGATCGCGGCTGCGGGGTCTCCCTGGATCAGCCGCGTCTCCACCGTGCCGATGCCCTCCTGCTGCAGCCGCCCCTTCAGTTGCTCCAGGTATCCGGCGGCTTCCGTCTCCACCTGCGCCGCCATAGACTCGGCCATGCTCTCGAACGTGGGATTGTAGAACTCCGGCGCAGCGGCCCGCCGGAGGTACTCGTCCCAGGTGGGCATCACCCGCACCAGTTCCACCGGCAGGTCCAATTCCCTGGCAACCGGTACCATGTAGGGAATAACCTCCTCGGCCAGGGCCGAACCGTCCACCGGCAGCACCACCCTGCTGAACTGCTCCTCATGGCTCGTGCCTTCCTCGCCTGAACGCACGATCAGCAGCGGACTTGTGGTCAGGTGCAGCACACGGTCGGCCACGCTGCCCAACCACCACCGGGCCACCCCCGCTCGCCCGTGGCCGGACATGGCGATGAGGGTTCCGGGGGTCCGTTCGGCCTCGGCAACGATCTCATGGGCAGGTGTTCCCGGAGGAGTGACCGTGGAGACCTCCAGCCTGCCCTCCCGGAGTCCCGATGCCACCCCGTTCAGGTATGACCCCGCATGGTCTTCCAGGTGGGTATCAGACTCGTACTCGGGGGGTTCAGGGGAGTCGCTGCGGCCGACGACGGGAGTGACCGGCTCCGCCACGGTTATCAGAGTCACCGGCACCGCCAGCCCAAAAGCCAACTGGCGTACATACGGAAGCACCTGCTCACTTAAGGATGACCCATCAAGCGGCGTCAATATCCGGGAATACATGCTCATATCTCCTTGAAAATGCTGCCTGTCACTCACATTCCAAGCCGCCGAGGCACAGCGAGCGCTGGAGTCACGCACCTCTGCAATGGGGATCCTCTGCGGCCGCTCCGGCCCGCAGCAGGTGGAGGATCCGTCCCTCAAGCGGAAGGGGCGACTGGAAGGGACTGTACAAACAGTATAACTGCCTAGCCCGCCCTGGACAGGTCCGCAATCAGGCTGGTGGCGCGATGCACCGACTCACCGGGGTTGGGGCCCGCGCCCATAGGCGAGAGCAGTACCTCGCTGGCTCCGAAGGAGAACATCTCCTCTATCCGTTCCGTGACCCTGGCCTCGTCTCCCCAGAAGACCACCGAGTCTATCATTGCATCGCTCCACGTCCCCTCGGCGGCCTCGGAGAATCCGGCGTCGATCAGCATCCGCTGGTAGAAGGGTAGCCTGGGATTGGTGATCTGCCGCCGCACCAGTTCCCGGACCTCGTCGGCGTTTTCGTGGACGCATACCGGGGCATGGGCGATCAGGGGCGGCGTCTCCCTTCCGGCTTCCTCCGCGCCCTTGCGCATCGCTGGCAGGGCAATGTCACGGAGATATACGCCGGGGCATATCCAGCTGATTGCCCCATCGGACTCGGCCCCGCAGAGCTCGAAGGAACCCCGCTGCAACGCCGACGCCATCACAGGCACGTCCACAGGGGCGGCGATGCGGTCATGGGCGTGGTAATACTCCCCATCGAAGTCCACTTCTCCCTGCTGGAGCAGCGACTTCAGTATGCGCAGGTACTCCCGCAGCCGGGCTAGCGGCCTGCTCATCTGCACTCCCATCGCCCGCATCAGCGGCCTGTGGCTGGGACCCACCCCCAAGCGGAACCTGCCGGGGGCAAGCTGGGCGATGACCTGCACTTGCTGCACCATCACCAGCGGATGCCTCGGGAAGGTGGGAACGATGGACGTGCCGAACTTTATGCTTTCCGTCTGCACCGCGGCCGCGGCAAAGGTTGTCAGGCTGTCGGGACGCGCGCCACCGGTGGTCAACCATACTGCGGGAATCCCGGCTTGCTCACAGCGTCCGATCCGGCCCAGGACCTCTGGCGAATCCGCGCCGCTTACTGCCACTCCGATCAGTTTTTCGCTCATCTCACGCTCCTGCCGGTGTACTCGATTCCGGGATAAAACATCCTGTCAGTCTAGTACGTTCCGATGACGCTGGGGACCGATCCTGCCCGCCGCTCCCCGCTTGAGATACAGGTCCCCAGCGAGTGAAGGGCCCCGGCCACGCAGGGGATCCCCGTTTCCAGTCTCGCCGTTATGGGCGGCGTTCTCAGTGAAAGCGATTTCTAGGCGGGATCCAGCCAGTCTTCTCCAATCAGCACCACGTCCTCGTTGGCCAGTTCCACGTAATACGACGGGAACTTCTCCGCGTATTCCGAACCTGCGGCCTCAAGCCAGTCTGCGGTGTTCTGCGGCGCAATGGTCCCAATCGACCCCTTGGCGTCACGGGGAGGCTCCTTGTAAGTGCCGCCGGCCGTCTTGATTCGCACCTGCTGGCTGATGCTGAATTTC
This sequence comes from uncultured Dehalococcoidia bacterium, assembly GCA_951812625.1. GTDB lineage: Bacteria > Chloroflexota > Dehalococcoidia > Lucifugimonadales > UBA3495 > CATOSP01. The sequence continues at coordinate 392,801 of CATOSP010000001.1, forward strand.
CTGTCCATAGGCCCTCCTCGCCCAAACCTCCGGCTCGTTTCATCAAGACCATCGCGCCCGTCCCGCGCGCCCGTGGGGTGGCAGGGCGGGTTCGGACGGTGGGACGGGCGTAGTATATCATTAGACCCGTTTCAACCATTGCGTGACGGTCGGCTTGTACGCTGAGGAATCCCTCCGCCAGCATCTGGTGATATACTCTCCGGGCAGTCCGGCGGCTGCATGACAGACTCCGTGATCCGTCGGTCGCCGGGACAACCGAGAGGACCGAAAATCGGAACAGGGGAAGGGAATGGAAACAGGACTCAAGGACAAGGTCGTTATGATTACCGGGGCAACGCGCAATCACGGCAGGGCAAGCGCGTTGGGCTTCGCCAAAGAGGGGGCCAATCTGCTGCTGTGCACCCGGCAGAGCATGGACCTTCTGGAGGAGACGGCAACGATGGCTGCCGAGTCCGGCGTGCGGGTCGTGACCGGGCAGTGCGACGTCAGCAGCGAGGCCGACGTTGCCTCCTTCGTGGAGATGGGCATGGCCGAGTTCGGCCGCATCGACGTGCTGGTGAACAACGCCGTCTGGCGGGTGCGCGAGAGCCTGATGGACCTGACCGCCGACAAGTGGGAAGGTGCGCTGGCCGTCAACGTCGATGCCCTGTTCCTTACCTGCAAGGCCGTGCTGCCCAGCATGGTGGACAACCAGTGGGGACGCATCATCAACTACTCCGGGATCGCCCCCTTCCGCGGCGTATCCGGTCAGGGCACCTTGAAGATGGCCGTCGAGGGGTTCACACGGGCTCTGGCGAAAGAGTACGGGACGCACAACATCACCGCCAACTGCGTCGGCCCCGGCAGCATCCAGGTGGTGCGCACCCTCGGACAGGAATCGTCGCCTCATGAGCGCACTATGGACATGCCCATTCCCATCCCCCGTCAGGGTACGGTGGAGGAATGCTCGGCCCTGGCTGTGTTCCTGGCCAGCGAGCAGGCGTCCTACATCACCGGTCAGGCATACCTGGTCAACGGTGGGGCCCATTTCCTGTAGTGGCAATCCCTCTGCCGGAACACTAACCCGGCGCTTTCCCGAAATCGGGAATCCGTAGTCACCCCATTTCCCCGAATGGAGGCATCGCACCTTGCAAACAGGACTGGCAGGAAAGACCGTACTGATAACCGAGGCCACTCGCAACCTCGGCAGAGCCACTGCCCTGGCCTTCGCCGCCGAGGGCGCAAACCTCGCGCTGGCAAGCCTTGAAGGCGGGGAAGCCCTCGAGAAGACCGCCCATGAAGCGGCTCAACTGGGCGTCAAAACCCTCACCGCGGCCTGCGACACCGGAAACGAGAACCAGGTCCGCGACTTGGCGCAGAAAGTCCTGGCCGAGTTCGGCAGCGTAGACGTTCTGGTCAACAACGCCATGCTGCCCGTGGACTCCGTCCCTCTGGGAGAGATAACCTTCGAGACCTGGAGGCGCAAGATCAACGTGGAGTTGCGCGGCGCAATGGTCGTCTGCCAGGCCGTCATCCCCTCGATGGTGGAGCGCAACTGGGGCCGCGTGATCAACTTCGCCGGCCTGTCCGCCTTCCAGGGCCAGGACGCCATCAGCAGCACCGCCGAGCTTGGCATCGTCGGCCTCACTCGGGGACTGGCCCGCGAGTTCGGGCCGCACAACATCACCGCCAACTGCATCTGCCCCGGCGGCGTGGACCCATCCGCGGGCGCGGAACCCCTGTCCTATCCTCCCGACGACGCAGACCCCATACCCCGCTGGGGAAAGGGCGAGGAAGTAGGCTTCTTGGCCGTCAGCCTCGCTAGCGAGGACGCAGGCTACCTCACCGGCCAGTGCCTCCTGCCCAACGGCGGCAAGTATTTCCTGTAACACGCCTGGGGCAGTCTGCTGAAAGACGGAGTCATAAGGGCGGATAACAGCAATAGCAACAAGCAGGAGGCCCGGCCATGCCCGACCTGACCTACGAACCCTACCCTGAAAAGCACTACGCCATATTCAGGATGACCCGCCCCGACCGGCTGAACGCCCAGGGTGCCCAGATGCGCCAGGACCTCGAAGAAGCCATCCTGGAGTTCACCCAGGACCCGGACATGCGCGTCGGCATCGTCACAGGCGAGGGCCGCGCCTTCTCCGCCGGGGCCGACCTCCGGGAAATGGCCGAGCGCAACGCCGCTGCCGCTCCTACCATACCCGCCGAGGAGCGCCCCATACCGCCGCCTCAGGTCAGCGTCGACCTCAGGGTGGGGCAGCCCTTCTCCCGCAATCCCAAGCCCTTCATCGCCGCCGTCAACGGGCTGGCCATCGCCGCCGGGATGGAACGCGCCGCCGACTGCGACATCCGCATCGCGTCCACCGAGGCCTACTTCGGCCTGTTCGAGGTCAAGCGCGGCATACTGGCCAACCACGCCATTCACCACCTGGCGCGCGTCATGCCCTACGGCGAGGCCATGTACCTGCTCCTCACCGGCGACACCCTCAGCGTCGAAGAGGCCCACCGCCTCGGCTTCGTCCACGAGGTCGTCGAGCCGGAACAGTTGATGCCCCGCGCCGTGGAGATTGCCGAGACGATCGGCGCAAACGCCCCCCTCGCCGTCCAGGGCACCAAGGCCGTAGCCCAGCACTGGCGGCTCTACGGGATGGACCAGTCCCTGCAGCTCAACGCCTGGGTCAACTTCCGCGTCAACAACTCCGAGGACGCCAAAGAGGGCCCCCGCGCCTTCGCCGAAAAGCGTCCCCCGGTTTGGAAAGGCCGCTAACCCCGCAGCATCCCAGCGTCTCTACGACTCCAGTAAGCCCAGCCCCACCAAAGCTGGATCCTATGTGGGATCCGTGATTTTGCTGTGTGAAATCTTGACTCAATATTAGTTATCTGTTACAGTAATAATCGATACTGATTATTCAGTATCGCCATATCCACGGATCCTCAGGAGGCAGCATATGATGTCCCACCTCAACATATGAAGGCACACCCACCCATTTCAGGAGAATCACCGATGAAAAAGCGAATTTCCATAGTTGTGGCGCTGGCGGTCTTGGCCTCCCTGGCTACCCTGCTGGCGGCCAGCCTGATCAGCGCCGATGACAACAACCAACAGCGGTATGTAGAGGTTTCCCTGACCAACCTGACCCCCGGTCAGGTACTGTCCCCGGTCTTCATCGCCAGGCACGACGGGCGCATGGAGCCCCTTTACACCCTGGGGCAGCCGGCCAGTGAAGCCGTGGCCAAGGTGGCTGAAGACGCTGACACCGCCGACCTGCTGGCCCAGTGGGACCCCGAGGCCAACAGTCACATCAGCGAGTCCATGGTGTTGAAGCTGGACGACGGCCCCATTCCCCCGGGCAAGACCGTCTCGACCCGGTTTGAAATCGACGATGGCAACACCCGGCTGTCCTTCATCAGCATGTTGGTCACCACCAACGACGCCTTCATCGGCGGCAACGGCGTTGACCTTACCGAGTCCCGCGCCATCAACCTGACCGCCTACGACGCGGGCAGCGAGTTCAACAGCGAGAGCTGCACCTACATCCCCGGCCCGCCCTGCGGCAACCACGCCGAGGATGACGCCACGGCAGAGGGCTACGTTCACGTGCACAACGGCATCCACGGTGGCGAAGGCTCCGGCCTGGACCCGGCCACTCACGACTGGCGCAACCCCGTGGCCCGCCTGACCATCAAGAGCTGGGTGCTGCTGGACTAGGGCTTCGGCACGGATAGCCACGCTGTTCTGACCTGAAAGCAGCGCAGCAGCCGAAAGCAAGGAAGGGGACGGACTTTAGGGTCCGTCCCCTTCTCTTTTCCTGTGGCTGATCGACAGATAAGGTCAAGTTCTGGACTGTGGCAGATTTGGAGCCAGTGGGTAAAGAAGAGTAGAATGCAAATTCATTAAGGTCAGGGTGGAGGAGAGGCAAGCGGACGGAGGGGCATGGAGTCAGCGATGCCCAAGGTCAATCAGTTCCCTTTGCCATCACCGGAGGTCAGGGGATCAGGCCCCCTTGGCCGTCCAGGTCGCCAAGGCCGTGGCCCATCACTGGCGGCTCTACGGACTGGACCAGTCGCCGCAGCTGAACGCTTGGGGCAACTTCCGGGTCAACAACTCCGAGGACGTCAAAGAAGGCCCTCGCGCCTTCGCCGAAAAGCGTCCTCCGGTCTGGAAAGGCCGCCGACCGCGCAGCATCCTATCTTCTCCAAGGCCGTCACTCGTAGATAGCGTTCTGGGCTAAGTGATCTGGCCCACTGAAGTCTTCCGCCGTTGTCTAACCCTGGGCCGCAACCAAACTCATCCTGAATAGGAGAAGGCCATGAGCAGGGTTTTCAGCATACTCATCGTCGCCGTCACCATAGCTATGTTCGCCACTGCCGGGTGGTTGATCTTCGGAAACATCAAAACTTCCGCGGCCGAGAACTTCAACGAAGGCATCGACATGGTCAACCATCAAACGGACCGGATGAGCAACTCTATGGCGAGCACCAACGCCGTGGTGCAGGTTGAAATCTCAGACATTACGGACATCGACTTGCTACTTGATCGTTGGACCCCGCGATACAACCAGACCCACGCGAGTTACGAGCGGTTCGACGCGGCCATCAACATAGCCGAACAACAGGCCGAAGCGTATTTTGAATCTCAACGAGCCTTGACGGTCTTGTACCACGACGAAGCACGGCGAGCCAAGGCTGAGGAGCACGACGCCGCCGATTACAGGCTATACAGCCAGTGGCGAGAGCAGGCCCACCAAGTCAGGGCAAACGCCAGACGTATCCTCAACCGACTGGATGATATGAATACCGACCTGCAAAAGCTGAAACTCTCAGCCGACCTGCAATTTGACGCTATGGGGTTCAGGGACATTCCATCGGAAATATCAAACCTGGAAGCTGACCTGTTCAAATTCCAGGAAGCGTCCGACAACATCCGGACAATTACTGCATCGCCCTTCGCCGATAGTCAATAGAGAGGAGTTGGGATGTATGGACGCCCCTAGCAGAATAGCAACCGTCGCAGTCCGCCAGTTGACGATTCTGATGGCGCTGGGGTTGCTGGCGTCATTCTGGTTGCCTTGGGTGCATCTGGATGGGCAGCAGACCCCCAGCACAGGAATAGGACTAGTGGCTACATTGGGGGCACCTTCTTGGGACTATATGATGTCCGTATCGCTGGCTAGCGCAGGTGCCTTAATAGGCGGCCCTGTCGTAATTGGCCTGTTCGGTATAATCGTGCTGGCAAGATACGCCCGACGCCGGACCGCCATCTTCTCAACGGTCGTGTTAGCGGGCGTCTCCATTGGACTACCGTTCGGGGCCAGTGGACTCCTGGCCTATAGTATGCCTGCATCATTGATCGGCCTTCGGCTGATCGCTGGTCTGGCGGTTCTCCTGTTGTTGCACCAGGTACTTATCAAGGTGTACTTTCAACTCCACAGCAAGCATAAGTTCCAGCGTCTCCAACAAGCCCTGGCTACGGCCACCGGCATCGCCCGTGAACGAGATACATGAACAGTACGGAATGGCACGGCATGGAGACAGCTAGTACGTGCCCAATTCCTGCAAACGCAGGAATGTGTACAGCATGAATGACGGGAGTGGCCGATGGGGCGCTGCCATTGGGGCTGCGTTGGTGGTAGTAGCCGTCATCGCAGTGCTGGGTGGCATAGTCTATTGGCTTGGACTTCTCCCGTTTGAAGTGCGCCCGGCTGATATCGAAAGAGTGCCTCGTGATCGTCTGCCCTTTATTGGGCCACCAGACACGCCCGTTGCAAACGCGACAACAGAGCCAATCGCACCGCCGGTAGAGCACGTAGTCCGTCCCACTGCCCTCCACGTGGTTGAACCTACTTCAACCATCGTAGGGCCTGCTCCAATTGAGGCAAGCCCGACCCTTATTAAGGTATCACCTACTGCGGTAAATCAGGTCACCCAAGCGCCTATTCTTATAGTTACGCCGAGTCCTTCTCCGACCAAGACGCCTACCCTGCCCCTGCCTACACCCACACCACCCCCGATATTTGCCGATATTACAGACGTGAGTTTTGTTGGGACCGGTTATACGCTGCACCTGCGTATCGACGGGATTCCCGGTGGCGACACCCGCGAGATGGTGCGGTTGAAGATCATGCACGCTAGTGGAGTATTCCAATCTGAGACCACACAATTCATGCAGATAAGAAACGGTAATTACATTGGAGCTGTGGTCATTGACCTGGAACAGCTAGAGAACTCGGACATCGAATGGGTAAAGGAAAATATAACGATTCAGGTAATCCCGCTTGACTCGGTGGACTAATTGACCGAGTCGGAATTATCTCGTGCGCCCAGTCTGGTCGCAGGTCTATACCCGCCAGACCGTCACAGCATCGCATTTCAGGAAATTTCGCCCCGCCCTCTACTGACACTTGCCCCTTCCCAACCCCGGTTCCACTCCCCTATCATGTCTTGTACCGGTCAGCCCCGGTCTGCCGCCGTAACCATGACCGTAATCCAACCCGGCCGGTCAGGGGACGGGTCCGATACGCGCGAGCCAGTCCCGTACCGGTCATGGGGCAGTGTTTTCGATGCACGTGATGTCCAACGCTGGAAAACACCCGTACCGGAACCCCGGCCCGTCCAACGGGCCGGAATGTCCGGATTTGTCCGGAAATGACCGCAAAAACATGATTTTTCCCGGCCCAGCCGTCCTTCCCGCGAAAGGCCTGCCCTCGACCTGACCGGGGACGGAAATCCACCGAAGCGGCAATGTCCTGGAGAAACCCAATGGGAACAGTGAAAATTACCATAGCAGTCGGAGACCCACAGGGGCGGACCTTCGAGGACCTTGAGGTCACAGTGGACACCGGCTCAACCTATACGGCAGTGCCCAGGGAACTGCTCCAAAGGCTGGGAGTGCCGGTCGAAAGGTCACTCCCCTCGGAGACTGCCGACGGCAGGATCGTCCCGGTGGACGTTGGCAGAGCCACCATAAGGCTGGAGGGACTGGAGTTTCCGACGCCCATCATATTCGCGGAGCAAGGTGAGCCCAGCCTGCTGGGCGTAGTCTCACTGGAGGAAGCTGCCCTGGCCGTGGACCCTGTGGGCCAACACCTTGTACCGGCCAACGTGCTGCGCTACTAGCCAGGGAAATGGAAGGCCGCAAATGTCCGGTCAGTCGGCCACGGACTACCATACTTGTCCGGAAATGACCGCAAAAACATGATTTTCCCCGGCCCAGCCGTCCTTCCCGCGAAAGGCCTGCCCCCGACCTGACCGGGGACGGAAATCTACCGAAGCGGCAATGTCCTGGAGAAACCCAATGGGAACAGTGAAAGTGACCATAGCAGTCGGAGACCCACAGGGGCGGACCTTCGAGGACCTTGAGGTCACAGTGGATACCGGCTCAACCTTCACGGCAGTGCCCAGGGAACTGCTGCAAAGGCTGGAAGTGCCGGTAATGTATTCCGCCCAATCCGAGTTGGCGGACGGAAGCAACGCTCCGGTGGACATAGGGGAAGCCGTCATAAGACTCGAAGGACGGCAGTTCCACACGCAGGTGATATTTGCGGAAGAAGGTGAGCCCGGTCTGCTGGGAGTGGTCACCCTGGAGCAGGCGCTCCTGGCCGTGGACCCCGTGGCCCAACGCCTTGTACAGACCAACGTGCTGCGCTACTAGCCAGGGAAATGGAAGACCGCAAATGTCCGGTCAGTCGGCCACGGACTACCATACTTGTCCGGAAATGACCGCAAAAACAAAAACTCCCTTCGCCAGGGGGAATTGCCGTGACCTGTAACTGTGGTTGCGAAATCAGCCGCGCCCCGTTACCATAGATAGTAACACTGGTACGGCGTATCAGCCGCGTATTACACCACGGGGGATGGGTCCTGGACGGACATGCTGGTCGGCATGGAGGTATGGGGCGGCGTTCCCGGGAGGAGAGCACAATTGGCAGACCAGCCCAGTGAAAAAGCCATCCAGCGAATGCGAGTCTTTGTCGAGCGGTACCTTGAGAAGTCCGGCACCTACGCCCATCCGGGAGAGGGTGTCACCGAGGCGGTGGTCCTCGGCCTCGCCCAGAACGTGGACGACATCGGCCGTCCCCTCTGTCCCTGCCGCTTCTACCCCGACAAGAAGGAAGAGGTCCAGCACCGCACTTGGGTCTGCGCCTGCGACGACATGCAGATCTACAAGTATTGCCACTGCCTGCTGTTCGTGGACGAGGACGGTATGCCCATCACCGAGTACCTGCCCGAGGACCACGAGGGCCGGGCAATCTACGGCCTCGTTAAGGACCCCCACCCGGACAAGGGCCGCCCCCTGCGCGACAAGGCCGAGGAACGCGAGCAGGAGCGGAAGGACCGCCCGTCGTAGCCCCAAGCCAATAGGGCCATCCGGGTTCGGATGGCCCATCATCGTCCTCACAACCACCCCACATCTGCCGCCCCCGCGTCACCCCCGCGAAGGCTCTCCCTCGACAGGGTAGACGGCGGTGCCCACCTGCTCTAGTGCATCGGCGAGAATGCGGCGGGCGCCATGATCTTGTTCTCTTGGGCGACCCTTCCCGGAGCCCCCGACGGCCAGTGGGGAGACTTGCTGGCCTCCCTGCGCACCTCTTCCCGGTGGTTCAGGTCGTTATAGGGCCAGACGTGCATCCACTTGTTCAGGTTGCCCGTCTCGGTGTACATCCCTGCGGCCAGCGGCGAGAACTCCTCCCGGTATGGCAGGGCATCGGTCCAGCGCCGGACCAGCTCCGGGATTGACCCCGGCTGGTATGTGTAGACCCGCATCTCGTAGATGTTGCCCAGCGCCTGGTCCCCGCCCATCGGCCGCATGAACGGCGCGGGAATCCATATCTCCGAGTTCATCCTCAGGATGGCCCCGTTGCTGGGTGGCGGCCAGTTTGGGTCCTTGGCCGACTCGGCCCTCACCCGCGCCCGCTCGTCCATGTTCTCGTAGGGCCACACATGGATGATCTGGTTCAGCGGCCCGATCTCCGTGTGCCAGAACGCCGCCAGCTTCGAGTACTGCTCGCGGTGCTTCAGGGCATTGCCGAAACCCTCTTCATACTGTTGCACCGTGCCCGGCTTGAGATCGTAAGTGCGCACTTCGTATATCATGGCTGCTCCTGTCCCTCTTGTTATGGATTGCACTTCGGGGCTTCCCCGCCTGTACCTCCCACCCCTCGCGTGGTCGAAATTCTACCATGTTATGCGATATGCTTGGGCCTGAAGTCGATCACCCTTCCAATACTTCCACCGGGGGACTCACATGCCAGACCTGATCATCAAGAACGGACTCATCATCGACGGAAGCGGCAGCCCCGGCTTCTACGCCGCCGTGGTGGTGGAGGGAGACACCATAACGGTCCACCGGGGCGACGTGTCCCACATCGGATTGGAAAGTGCGGCGGAGCGGACCATCGACGCCACTGGCTACGTGGTCTGTCCGGGGTTCGTGGACCTCCACTCTCACGCTGGCCTGACCATCCTGGGCGAACCTCACCACGACCCCAAGGTGCGCCAGGGCGTCACCACCGAACTGGTGGGCATCGATGGCATCTCCCACGCCCCCTTCAAGACCCGAGAGGAGCTGGAGCGTTACATCTGGCTGGACTCGGGCCTCAACGGCTACCCGCCCCTGCCTGCGGACTGGCTGACCGTGGCCGACCTGCTGGGCAAGTACGACAACTCCGTGGCCATCAACATCGCCTACATCCTGGGCAACTCCCCGGCCCGCATCTGGAGCGTCGGCTGGAACGACCGCCCCACCACTGACGCCGAAATGGAGGATATGAAGGCCGTGGTCCGGGAAGCAATGGAGGAGGGCGCATGGGGCCTCTCCACCGGCCTGGACTATCCCCCCGGCTCTTACGCCAACACCGGGGAGTTGATAGCCCTGTCTGAGGTGGCCGCGTCCCTGGGCGGCATCTACCACACGCATACCAGGGCCAGCCTTCGCGCTCAGGGTCTTCTTGCCCCCTGGGAAGAGGCTGTAGAGATCGGACGCCGCAGCGGAATCCCGGTGCATCTGACCCACTACCGCCAGAGCGCCCAGGGAGTGGGCAGCCACCTGGACTACCTTGGGCTGGTGGAGGACGCCCGGGATGAGGGGCTGGACGTTACCTTCGACTGCTACACCTATCCCTACTCCGGCACCACCGTGACCATCGGCCTGCCCCACTGGGCCAAGGACGGCGGCCCAGAGCGGCTGATGGCCGCGCTACAGGACGCCGACGAGCGCGCCCGGATGAAGCGGGAGCTGTCCCCCGACCGTCTGCACAACAACTGGCTGACCAACTTCACCCAGCCGGAGAACGCACAGTACGACGGCAGGCTGATAACCGACATAGCCGAGATGCGAGGGCAGGACCCTGCGGACGCCCTGTTCGACCTGCTGGTGTCGGAGAACCTGGGCATCTCCACCGTGGGCCTGGGCACCAACCCGCAGACCTTGCCCGACTTCGTCTCCCACCCGATGGGCATGATCGCCAGCGACGCCATTCTGTTCGGCGAGTACCCCAACCCCCGGACCTATGGCTGCTTCCCCATCGTGCTGGCCGAGTTCGTCCGGGCCGAGAAGCACCTGCGCCTGCCCGAAGCCATCCGCAAGATGACTTCCTTCCCGGCCCAGCGCCTGGGCATACCCGACCGGGGCCTGCTCCGCGACGGCTTCAAGGCTGACATCGTGCTCTTCAACCCGGACACCGTGAAGACCTACGCAAGCAAGGAAGACCCCAAGCACTATCCCATAGGCATCGACTACGTGATAGTCAACGGCCAAGTGGTGATCGAGAATGGCGAGAACACCGGGGCGTTGCCAGGCCGCGGACTAAGGCGAGGCCGGGCAGCCACGTGATCCGCGCGGGGCAGGCGAAACCACCAAGGATCGGAGGTTGACCAATGGAACTGGCCGCGGAGTTCAAGGCCCACGCCAGACACGCCATGTCGGCGCTGTTCGCGCCGGGCGGGGAGGAGTTGGTTACCTGCGGCATGGACGCGATGGTCCATGTGTGGGCCGTTCCGTCGTTCGAATTGGTCAGGAGCTTCCGGGGGCATGAGAAGAGCGTCAACGGCATGTGCCTGACGCCCGATGCCGGAACGCTGGTTACCGGGTCAACCGACAGGACTCTCCGGCTGTGGGACTACCGGACGGGCGAACTGCTCAAGACCCTGACCGGACATACCAACACGGTGACGGCTCCGCGGCTGTCCCCCGATGGCCGGTGGATCGCATCCCCTTCCTATGACCGGACGGTGCGGCTGTGGCCCTTCCCGGAGGGGACGGAACAGGATGCCTCGCCCATGGTGTTGCGGAGACACCCGAAGAACGTGATCTCAGTGGCATTTACGCCGGACTCGAAGGTCTTGGCGGCCTCGGGAATCTTCGACGACATCCACCTGTGGAGCATCCCGGACGGGCAACGGCTGGACACCCTGTCGGGCCATTCGACCGCCGTGGGCACGCTTGAGACTGCGCCGGACGGCGGGCTGCTCTGGTCGCTAGGCTATGGGCTGGGGACGGATCCTGTCCGCCGCTCCCCGGCCGGCACCGCCGCGGAGGGTCTGCTTCTCAGTGGCAAGCTCATCGCCTGGTCCTCATCTCAGACAAGTGGGGACTGGTCCGTGGCCCGCTCCGCAGACCTGCCCGACCGGAGGCCATCCTCGTTCACCCTGTCGTCCGACGGGTCCAAGATCGGAATGACCTTTGAGCATGGGGCGGGCGTTCTGTCCACCGAGTCCCTGGAGCTTCTGGCATTCGAGAAGACACCGGTCAAGGGCATGTACGGCGTTGCCATCTCCCCAGACGGACGCCTGATGGCGACCGCCTCCGCAGACGGGCGGTGCCGCGTATGGACGGTGGACTAACTCAGAAGCCCTGGAACCACTCGGTGAAGTTGGCTGCCAAGTCCATAGGACCCTCGACCGAAAGCCGTCCGTCGGCTGCGGCCTGGGCCACATCGAGGCGTCCGAAAATCAGCAGGATGTAGTTGCTGGTGTCGCAGCAGAAGGTAACGTCGGCGGGGACTGTGCTGCCAGTCTCAACCTCGAATCCGTCGCGGGTCACCACGTAGTCTTCATGCACCGCAACCGGCTCGGAGACCTCGAACCTGTAGCGGACGGGCGCGGGCAAGTCCAGGCCGGGCCGGAAGGCGTTGCTCACCCAGCGCGGAACCCTTCCCACCATGATCCCGAGAGCATCGGGCCACATCTCCGCAGCAGGATCCACGCCCCAGCGTATGTCCCAGCCGTGGACCGTCAACTCCTGGAGACGCACCTCCACGTATGCGCCGATGGGCATCGGCCCGCGCCGGTGGAAGCACAACTTGTCCCAATCCTCGGCTTTCAGACCGACCAACGTTTCGGCAAGACGGCTGTAGCCAGTCTTGAACCGCTCCAGTAGTTGCGTCCCCTGCTCCTGGTACGCAGTCCTCGCGGACTGGGCAATAACGTCCGAGCCACGGTTTCCGGGAGTGAGGAAGGCCTGTCCCTCGGGCGGGTTGGAGTCACCGTCAACTCCTCTGCCGATGGAGTTGACCCAGGAATCCGCGCCCCCGGCCAGATGGCCCACCACGTCGCCGATGACCCAGCCCTCGCAATAGCTGTCCCGAGACCAGTCCCCGGCGTCCAGCCCGGAGAGAAACTCTCCCAGCCGCTCTGCCTCGGTGTTTACCAGCCTGATAACCTCGTTCATGTTGTTGCCCGGCATGTTCAACTCCCCTATGAATGATAGCGCTCAGTTCACTTCCGGCGAGGGGGAAATTTTTAGTTTCCCGCTCATTTCCGCTCAAATCCGCTCACTTTTACGAATTCCGTCGCGTCGGTCAGGGAGCGTATGAGAGGCACATTCCTCCTGAGTTCCCCTTGCAGCAACCCTCCCAGGGAATGCGAGGAAAATTTTGATTTTCCGGTCAAATCCGGACATATCCGGACACTTATGCGAATTCCGTAGCTTGGCCGCGTCGCGCGTCAAGGGCACATTCTCCCCGAAGTCCCCGTCACCGCGACCCTCTCCGGAAATGCTGGGAGTCTTTCCACAAAATGTATTTTTTCTTGATTAAAGTCGCATCACATCTACCGGCAGCAGCTGTTGTCCGACGGGGTCTACTGCCAGCAGAGCTTCCTCCAAGGCGACCACCCCAAGCAGGCTGGGTTGGTTTTCCTCTGCGAATATTACTGGTGTCGGGAAGGTCTGGCCCTCAAGCCTGATCATTGTCCAGCCTATGTCCACTTGGGCGGTGCTGCCGTCGGCAAGCCGGGACCGGGCAGAGCGTCCCACCGGTACTCCCAGGTCCTGTAGCAGTGTTCTGGGCACGGCTGTAAAGGTTGAGCCGGTATCCACGGTCACCTCGATGTCCTCGAACTGCCTTCCTTGTTGGTCTCCGACTCCTATGGTTACCATTAACTTTCCCACTGCGCTGTCTCCCAGGCGTGGCTGTGCTGGTTGGTCTTTCTTGGTAGGTTGAGTGGGCGTTCCGGGGTTAATCCAGTTTGGCTTCTCTTGCGAGGATTGTACATTCCAATTCTTGCAAAGCTACAGGGGGGGAATTTTTGATTTTCCGGTCAAGTATGGTAGTCCGTGGCCGAATGACCGGACATATCCGGTCATTTCCACTCTCCCCCGGTCGGACCGGGGCAGGAATTCACCCATCCTCGGGCATTGGCCGGGTTGCGTGTGAGGGACACATTCCCCCTGGGATTCCGTTTGCTCCTCGTGTATGGAATTGAGGGAGGTGAGTATCATTTACCCTGCTTCGCTCCCTCAATCGCCCGGACGACACTTTGGCCCAGATGGCGGGGCTTCTTATATCCTACAACCCACGCCGAAATGCCCAGATCGTGGCAATCACATCATCGGAAGTCTCTCCCCGGTCTTGAAGGTTGAATGCCCACTGACGCCCAGGATGCAAGGTGTCCCATTGAGACCGCCTTTGATTCCACCTTCCCCGGCCTGGGTCGTTATTGCCGAACCCATCCACTGACACATTCCAGAGTGGTTGGTACTCTGCTATCAGGACTTGCTCGGCGAGTCCGACCCACACAGGGTCAAGGACGAGCCACCGGCAACGAAAATCTTGGAGATGCAGGTTGTCCGCCGATTCAATCGACTCTGCGTGGTGCAATAAGCGGCGGTACAAGACTGTGGCGGACGAATTTGACGCCCTCCGGCCTTGTCTCCTCCCCGGAGGGTCCGCCTTCCCGACATATATGGGCGTATTCTCTCCGAGGTTGGCATAGGCCAAAAAACCCCCAATATAGTGTAGTGTGTAGACGCCTGCACCATCGAAGTCTTCACTGGGAAGCAGCACCTCGGCTGGATACTCCATCAATGCTCGCGCCGCGTTGCGCCCCAGTTCGTCCACGCTGAGCGGGTTGTAAGTTCGCACGGGTTATCTCTCGCAACTGGCACTGTTGCGGCAGATTATCCAGAAGCAATGTCGTTTCCTAGCGTGGTGAGCGGTTGACCACTTCGTGGACACCATCGGCCCGGTGCGGACCTTCACAATCAGGTCGCAAACAGTAAATCCTGCATCTTCGGCCATCCGCATAAAGTCGCAGTGACTCCACTTAGCGCGATGGCTGTTTACCATGTCGGTGATTTTTGCCAGCAGAAGGCCTTCGGGCTTCAGAACTCTCTTGGCCTGCACCAAGAACGGGGGATAGAGATAACTCAGACTCCAATTTTGCTCTTTACCGCATTCAGCGGTAGCCCCGAAGTCCTCGTCGAATTTCTTACTACTTTTATCCCTTCCCTGCGGACCGACATGCGGGGGATCATAGATGACAGTCCCAAATGCAGTATCAGGGACGCCCACCATTTCTCGATTGTCGCCGACAATCATCGGGTTAAACTTCGGGTTGATATCCATCGAGACGACTTGTCGATCTGAGTCCTTCCAAAATCGCCCTTTGTTGTAAGTGGCGTCCAGTATGGGTTCGGGGACAATCGATGCGTAGAACTCCAACATCGTCTCAATCAAGTCCGCATCGCTCCCTTCCCATACACTACTAATGGGACTGTATTGCTTTTCGACAGACATCTGATCCTTTAATCGCACGGTAGTTTCTTAGCGGCCCCCTTCGCTACGCTCGGGCAACCTGCTCTCGTTCCTGGCTATTTCGCAGGCTTGCCCGATACGCCCGCCAGACGATTTCCTGCGCCGTTGTGCAGGCCTTCTCTGCTTGGCCGGGTTGCCTGTGAGGGACACATTTCCCCCGAAGTCCCATCACTGCAATCCTCTCCGCACAGATATGATAAGGCAGTGAGTCCGGGCAGGGAAAGGGGCAAATGTCACAAGGGAATCGCGTCTAAAGGCCGACCACGCGGACCCGGTTGTTGTGGGTGTCGGCGATGAACAGGTTGCCATCGGCATTGATGCCGCACCCATGAGCGCGGGACAACCCGGCGTCAACGGCCGGGCCGCCGTCACCGTCGCCACCCTCCCGTCCACCGGCGATGGTAGTGACGATGCCGGTGCGGGGGTCGATTCGCCGGACTGCGTAGTTCTCCGTGTCAACGACAATCACGTTGTTGTCCAGGTCGCACCGGATGGCCTTGGGCGCGCCCCAAGTGGCGGCCAGAGCGGGACCGCCGTCGCCCGTGTAGCCACGGACGGAACCGGCACCGGCTACGGTACTCAGGGTCCCATCGGCAGAAATCCTGCGGACCCCGTTTCCCTCCCTTTCAGCGACATATACGTTCCCCAGGCGGTCCATGCAGACTGCCCTCGGACCCATCAGGCTGGCTTCGGTCGCCGGTCTGCCGTCTCCGGCGCGGGACTTCTCACCCGTACCGGCAAAGGTCGTAATAATCCCGGTTGCCAGGTCGACCCGGCGAATCCGTTGGTCCTGGATATCCGCAATCAGCAGCCCGCCCAGACCGTCGAGGTACAAGTCATTGGGTTCCCGTAGCATTGCCTGGTTACCGGGTCCGCCGTCTCCGCTATATCCGAACTCCCCGGTGCCGGCGACGGTGGAGATTATGCCGGTGCGGCCGTCTATTTTCCTGACCGCCGGGTCGAAGCGCTGGGCAATGTAGATGTCGCCGTTCACGTCAACGGCGAGGCCGTAGGGTTGGTTGATGTCGGCGGCCAGGGCGGGGCCACCATCACCGGAGTAGCCTCCCTCGCCGGTGCCGGCCACCAGGGTGATGATGCCCGTCCGGGCATCCATCCGACGGATGCGGTGCTGCCGTCCCATGGAGACGATCATGTTGCCCTGGGGGTCAAACTCGCAGGCATAGGGCAACTGGCAGGCGGCATCCAGGGCGGGGCCGCCATCCCCGTCCCAGCCTTCTTCGCCGTTCCCCAGGACGGTCTGGATAATGCCTTTCCGGGCGATCATGGAAGTTCTCCTGTCGTCAGAATGTGCGGTGCCAGTAATTCTACACACTCTTGCCACGAACAGGGGAGGTCAATAGAATACTGCAAGCGGCGGTGTCTTTTGGCCGCAAGGCGTTGTATAGCGGGATACATCCGACGATAAACGTGGAAGCATAGCCAGGAGGTGAAAGAATGAAGGGCGCAACTGGTGTCAGTGTGGTCTGGATTCTGGTTGTCCTGCTGGTGGCGGCCTGCGGCGGGACGGCGCCTGCGGCTGCTCCGGTCGCAGAAGCGACCCAAGCCCCGGCTGCCGAAGCCGCGTCCGGGAGCAACACCGAGGCGCGGTCCGAGACGGGCGGGATGGGACAGGTGCTGGAGAAGGCCAAGGCCGGAGAAGTTGTGTCGGCAATCATCGACAGTTGCACCTGGGAACCTGCCGAGGCCGGTGGGCCCGTGGGGCTGAATCTGACTTTCTCCGTGGTCAACAATTCCAAGAAGCAAGCATGGACCACCTTCCGGGTTATGAACAGCACGGGGACCATGTACCGGCCCGGCGGCACCGGCTCCGAACTGACCGTTAATGTCGGCGAGACCGGCACCAAGACCATCTTCACCGATAAGTACGACGTCGGCTCGGACGACCTGACCCTGATTGTCTCGGCCCGGCAGCTAGGCGAGATGCACCGAGTGGTCAAGGAGGAATTGCCGCTGGACAACTGCGCCCAACCCTAGTTTCGACTTCATCCCCACACCCGCTCCCTCCAACAAAACGAAGCCCCCGGATGGTCCGGGGGCTTCTGTGTTCCGGTCAAGCCGGTCGCGCCGTGCTTTGTTCCGGCGCAACCCGTTGCTAGGACAGGGTCTTTTCCAAGAAAGCGTAGACCTTGTTCCAGCCGTCAACGGCCTGCTCCTGGCGGTACATGGCCCGGTCGTAATAGAAGAACCCGTGGCCCGCGCCATCGTAGCGGTGGAACTCGTAGTTCTTGCCGTGCTGCTTTAATACCTCCTCATGCTGGTTGACCTGTTCCGCAGTCGGACTGGCGTCCTCGTTGCCGAACAGCCCCAGCAGCGGGCAGGTGAGGTCGGCGGTGTAGTCGATGGGCGCTACGGGCTGGTTGGGGGTAAGCTCGTCACCGGAGGCGACGACGCGCCCGCCCCAGCAGTCGATGGCGGCGTCGAAGCCGTTGACGCGGCAGGCGGTGAGGAAGGTGAGGCGACCGCCGGAGCAGGTGCCGAACACACCGACCTTGCCGTTGAGGTTGGGCAGAGAGCGGAGGTACTGCATTGAGGCTTCCACGTCGCCCAGTGCCTGGTCGTCGGAGATGCCGCCGGACTCGCGGACCTTACCGGCGATCTCCACGGGGTCGCCGTGGCCGTTGCGCTGGTAGAGGTTGGGAGAGATGGTTATGTAGCCGTGGTGGGCAAACCGGCGAGCGGTTTCCCGGTAGAACTCGTCCCAGCCGGGGGCGTGGTGGATGAGCACCATTCCGGGGAAGGGGCCCGCGCCCAGGGGTTTGGCCAGGTAGGCGTTGACAACGTCGCCGTTGTGCCCCTGGACTGTAATGGTCTCGGCCAGCATTCCTTCGTACTGATCAGTGGTATACAAGACACACCTCCAGATTTGGCATTATGTCTACAGCTTGAAGCGAATTTCAGCTTGCGTCAAGGGGAGCAGAGGGTGGTGGGTGGGGTGCTAGCCTTTGGTGTTTGCAGTCACCGTAAACTTCAGGGTGATAGTCTATGGCGCCAAGCGGTCCACACCCAAGACGAAGGACCCTAGCTCAACTCTCCGGCCTTCACACAGGGAGCGAAGCGGTACAGCGAACATCCGGTCTCCGAAACTGGCTGTAATCTCGCCGTCATAGAGTACTACGCCGGATGCAAACCGTTGGCCAGTCGCCTTCATTAACTTGCGAAGGCCGCGAAAATCGGCTAGTGTCACCGTGGCAGCGGCCTTTACCTCGACGCCAGCCACGGCCATTGACCCTCGTTCGATGACGATATCGACTTCCACCTGGTCCTTGTCTCGATAATGGTAAAACCCCAAGGGCAGCTCCTGGCAGACTGACTGGCGCTTCAGTTCCTGAAATACGAAGGTTTCCAGGAGCTGTCCGAACAGTGTGCGATCCTGCGCCAGTGACCCGGGGTTAGCACCAATTAAGGCGCATCCCAAGCCAGTGTCACCGATATGGAGCTTCGGAGTCTTGACCAGACGGCTCAACCGATTGCTATACCACGGCGAGAGCCGGTCGATAAGGAACAGACGCTCCAGCAATTCCACATAGTCGCCGATTGTGGGGCGGCTGAGTTGGAAGGGTGCTGCAAGATCGGAAAGGTTATACAGCCGGGCGGTTTGAGAGGCGGCAGCGGCAAGCAGTCGGGGCAGTACATCTAGGGCACTAATCCTAGCCATGTCCCGTGCGTCTCGCTGGAGTTGGGTGTCGATGAAATTCCGGTACCAGTTGACGCGGCGGCGGGCGGTGGGTCTGGCCAGTGCCGTGGGATACCCGCCAGCAGCCATTCGGACTGCCAGGTCATCGCCTATACGGCATGTAGGGGCTGTATGAAATGTCCCGTTGAACAGGTCATCTAGGAAATTCGGTATACCTCCTGCTATTTCACTTTGAGAGAATGGATGAAGCCGCAGAATCTCCATACGGCCTGCCAGGGAATCGGAGAGCGCTGGCACCAGGAGGACCTGGGATGAGCCTGTGAGCAGGAACCGGCCAGGAGTGCGGCTGGCGTCAATTTCCTGTTTCAGGGCGGTGAACAAGGATGGGACCCGCTGCACCTCATCAAGGATTACTCGTTCTGACAGTCCAGCGACAAAACCGGACGGGTCGGCGTCAGCAGCAGCCCGGGCAACATCATTATCGAAGCTTATGTATTCATATCCCCGGGAACCGCCGACCCAGCGAGCAAGGGTAGTCTTGCCGCACTGGCGTGGCCCGTGAACCAGTACCGCTGGCGAATCGGCTAGAGCTTCCACCAGCGGGCCTTCGGCGTAACGAGGATAAAATGGTTCGGGGATCATCGTCCAATTGTAACTTTATAATGCGTCCAAATGCAAGCTTTATAAGCGTCCAATTGAAAGAATATGGTGCGTCCAAATGCAACCTTAACCTGATTGCATTCCCCACTTGGGCTTTTGCCCCGGACGACAAGTACCCGAAATGGAGGGTTGAGCCCCTAACCCTCAGTTTCGTCGCGGATTAGGCGGCGGAGGACTTTGCCTGCGGCGCTGACCGGGAGCTGGTCGCGGAACTCCATGATGCGGGGGACTTTGTAGGCGGCGAGGTTGCGGCGGCAGAAGGCGGTGATGTCCGCTTGGGCTGTATCGTCTGAATCGAAGCCGTGGCCGTCTTTGAGGACTACGACCGCCTTGACCGTCTCGCCCCGGTAGCTGTCGGCTATTCCGGTGACGGCGGCGCTGCTGATCAGCGGGTGCTGGTAGAGGGTCTCTTCGACCTCGCGGGGCCACACCTTGAACCCGGCGGCGTTGATCACGTCCTTCTTGCGATCAACGATGTAGAAATAGCCCTCATCGTCCATCTGGGCGAGGTCCCCGGTGTAGAGCCAGCCATCGCTCAGAACATTGTCTGTCTCCTCGGGGCGGCGCCAGTACCCCTGCATGACCTGTGGGCCTTTGAGCAACAGTTCCCCAACCTCCCCGGCGGGCAACTCGGTCGTTCCGTCGTCGGCGTCCACGATGCGGGCGTCGGTGTCCGGGAGGGGTACGCCGATGGAGCCTGCCCTGGCCCGGTGGATAGGGTTGGCGTGAGTCAAAGGCGAGGTCTCGGTCAGGCCGTATCCCTCGATGAGGGTCTCGTGTCCGACCAGACGGTCGAAGGCTTCCTTCACCGCGGCGGGAAGAGGGGCGGCGCTGGTGCGGCTGGGGCGCAAGGAGGACAGGTCGAAGTTCCTGGCCTCGGGGTGGTCCATGATGGCGATGTACATGGTGGGGACGCCCAGGAAGCGGGTGGCGCGGTATTCCTGGATGGCCCGGAGGACTCCCCGGGGATGGAACCGGCGGAACAGGACCATAGTCCCACCGGCGGCGATTGGGACGTTCATCGCGCCTGCTATACCGCCGATGTGGAAGAGGGGCAGCACGGTAATGAACGTTTCATCGTCCCGGTAGGCGAACCAGTCGCGGAATTGCAAGGTATTGGTCACCAGGTTCCGGTGGGTCAGCATCGCTGCCTTGGGGACGCCAGTGGTACCTCCGGTGTAGGGTAACAGGGCGAGGTCCCGGTCTACATCGACCGACAAGTCCCTGTTGGAGGCCGATGACTGTCCCAGGAGTGCGAAAAATGAGAGTGCTCCAGGGATATTCTGGTCGCCGGTGACGATGACGTTCTCGACGGCGGTTTCAGCGATGACCTCTTTGACCCGAGGGTGCAGGTCCGGCTCGCAGATGACGGCCTTTGCGCCGGAGTCGGACAACTGATGGGCAAGTTCGTGGGCCTGGTACATGGGGTTGCAGGGAACGGACACTGCCCCGGCCTTGAGTATGCCGTAGAACCCGACCACCAACTCGGGGCGGTTCTGGAGGAAGTAGGCGACCCGGTCACCTTTGCCGATGCCCAGAGAGGCCAACCCAGCGGCCATCTGTTCCGATGCCGAGTCCAGTTCCCCATAGGTCATACGGGAAAGCTCCCGCTCCACCTCGCCGTCGCAATAGACTATTGCGGGGCGTTCGGGATGGCGCGCCGCCGAGTCCTGGAGGAACTTGTGCAGGGGAATCCGAGGGTAGGTTGACTCAGCTTGAATGCCTTCAGGGTAGTGGTCCAGCCAGTTTCGACTCATTTTCCTGCTTCCACTGAGAACGTCGCCCCATACCACCATGCCGGCCGGGGAACCACAGATAGGATCCGTCCCCCGAGCCCCGATGCTAGGCGGCGGACCCCCGCTCCAGCCCGGCCAGCATCCCGTCCAGGTCTGTGACGTAGCCCTCAAGAAGTCCGATGTCGTCGTCGGTCAGATGAGCGTAGCGCCGCTGTGAACCCACGTACTCCCGGACGGTGGCCTTCCGGGGGATACGCTGGCGGCGGAAATCGCCGTCTTTCCACTCATAGAGGGGCCACATGCCGCTGTTGACCGCCAGTCGGGAGACTTCAATACCCTGGTCGTCGTCGTAGCCCCAGGAGGGGTTGCATGGGGTGAGAATCTGGATGAATGCCGGCAGCCGGGTCAAGGCCGCCCTGACCTTGCGGTCCAGGTCCTGGGGATGGGACGTGGACGCGGTGGCCACGTATTCCGCGCCGCTGTACATGAGCATCAGCGGAAAGTGCTTGGGGTGGCGCAGCTTGCCCGAGGGGCGGACGCCGGTGCGGGCCATGGGCTGGGTGGAGCCGGTGGCATGGCTGCCGCTGGCGGCGTGGGCCTGATTGTCGCAGACCACGTGGAGGTACTTGTAACCCTGCTGGAACGCGGTCGCCAGGTCTTCCAGCCCCAGATCGATCTGCCCGTCACCGTCTATTACCACGATGGGACGGTCGATGCCCCGTATCTCCATCGCCGTCAACATGCCGACGATGCCGCTGTCGTGGGTGCCAAGCCCACTGCGCTGCAGGAAGTCACGGCCGATGCCGCAGCCCTGCCCGAAGATTATAGGGTCATCATCCTTGAGATGCTCGAACACGGTCTGCATCACCAACCGGGTTGCCAGGTTCTCCGGGCATCCGGGACACTGGTTGGCGGTGATGTTCATGTGCACCCGCTGGTCCGTGGACTCCATCACCATCTTTATCGGCATGATTCTCTCCTGCTAACGCTCGCTGTGTGCTGGCGCGAAATTCCGGCTGGCCGACGGAAGACCAACCCTCTCAGTTTTGTCTGTCTGCGCTGGGAGGCGGTTCGTCGAAGGGTCCATTGTTTTCCTGGGCGGCGATGCGGCGGTTGCTCCATTCCACCCATGTTGCTTTTTCTTCAGCGTGGGCCTCAGCGCGGAGCTTCTCAAGCCATTCTTCCAGACTTCTGGCCAATACCATTCAGAGATCTCCACGACTCGGCTATGATTACGGACGTTCCGGCAGGAGCGCCGATAATCGGCGCAGGCCCCTGCCAGACAAAGACCGCCGTTTCCAATGGCTTTTCTGCTGTAGGATTGCTGACCAGACCAACAGACCTATACCGATGATGGACTGGACTATGAAAAGGCCGAAGTAAAGGGTCTTTGTCCGCCGGTCTACACTCCAGATTGATTCCCTATGGTCCTGCCGGCTCAGATCGTCTCTATCCTCCAACTCTACCCGGGCCGTCCCGCCTGCTATCAAGATACAGCGATGCGCTGTTCACCCTCTGTCCCGCAGCATCCTGTCGAGCATGTCCTGGTCTTCGATCACGTCGAAGTGCCAGCGGTACTGCTCCCCGGCGCGGCCCTGATTGCCAGCCCGCATCGCCTCCTCGGCCATGTACATGACGTCGTAATATGTAACATCGCGGCCACCCAGACCCACGACACGGCCCAGCACCAGGGGCGGGTTGCTTTCCCCGAACAGGCTGCTGCGCAGGTCGTTGTAAACTGCCCCTACTGTGTTCCGGTCCAGTGTTACGGCTGCTTTAACGTTCTTCAGGGCGTGGATCAGGTCCTCGCTTGGGAAGGGGCGGAAGGTGTGAATCTTGATCAGCCCAACGGCCTTGCCCTGGTCCCGGAGCCGGTCCACGGCAAATCGGGATGTGGCCGCCAGTGAACCCATAGCGATTACGGCAACCTCGGCGTCTTCCATGCGGTATTGTTCGATCAGCCCGCCGTAGCCCCGCCCCACCGCGCTGACGTATTCCTGGTGCACGCCCTTGATGATGTCCTTGGAGGTGACGTTCAGGGCATGGTCCAACTGGTAGCGCCGCTCCATGTACTCCCGGTCAACGTCGATGTAGCCATAGCCGCTCATCCTGTTGCCGGAGTAGTACGCGGAGAAGTCCAGGTTCTTGATGAAGTCCACCTCCGGCGGGAGTTCCAGCGGGGGCAGGAATCCGTCGACGGCCTCCTGGGAAGGTATCTCCATAGGGTAGCTGTTGTGGGAGACCTCCCACCCGTCGTAGGTGACGAAGGCCGGGAGCAGCACCGAGGGGTCTTCACTGACCTTGTACGCTTGAATGACCGTGTCCATCACGTCCTGGGCATTCTCGCAATGGTAGTGGAGCCAGTGAATGTCCCGGTACATGATAGTGTCCTGGTCGTCAGTGCGTACCACCGCAGGGGGTTCCAGCGCGCGGTGGGCCACCACCACGACGATGGGAATCCGGGCGTAGGACGCAAAGATCAACTGCTGGGCCGCAATGAGCAGACCCTCCGAGTTGGTGGCAAAGGAGCAGCGCACCCCGGACTGGGTGGCGGTAATCTGGGCGTTCATCACGCTGCGCTCATGCTCCAACTCTATGAGCCTGGCATCGAGCGCGCCCCGCTGAATGGAGCGGGAAAGCTCCTCTCCCACCTCGTCGGACGGGCCGATGGGGAAGTAGCAAAGCACCTGGATGCGTGCCAGCATCAGCGCCCGTGCCGCCGCCTTGTTGCCTGTGAGAGCCTCGCGCCTTTGCGTAGGTCGGGAAGTCAAAGCAAATACTCCTGGTTTCCGTGTGGAGCGATTAGGAGACTATTCGAACCTGGAGCCATTTCGGAGTCCCCACCTGAGCCGGAAAGGACAGCTAGGAGTAATTCCGTGCCGTAGTTGGTTCTTACGCCTGTAGCGGACCTTTGCAGCTGTCTGGATCAGCCCTCAGATTGCTCTGCGGACTCTGCCGATTGCCTGAACCTGGGGCGGCTGGCCACTTCGCGGATGTGGGGTTCCACCGTAATCTGCTGGTACTGGGGGTTGGTCTTGCGCACCTGGTCTTCGTCAACCATTGTCAGGGCCGACCCGACGCAGACCTGGGCGCACAGTCCACAGCCCCGGCAGTAGTCCAAATCGATGCGGTATCCCTGTTGGGGCAGGTCCTGGCGCACAATAAAGCCAGTGCCGTCGGGGCAGACAATCTCACTGATACACGACCCGACGCAGATGCAACTGGCGTCCTCGCAGACCGGTATTTTGTCCCGCCATACCCAGGGGCTGCCCCTGCGATAGCCGGGCAGTTCGTCATAGCGGTCGAACTGGTAATACTGGGGCAGCGATTCCACGGTAGCTCGCTGGAGGTGGGCCGGACGGTTGTCCGACTCGAACCGCACTCCGGTCACCTGCACCTGTTCATAGGCTTCCCGGGCGGCCTGCACGTTCCGCTCACCCACGTTTCCGGGGAATTGCTCCCGGATAACCTCCGCCAGTTCCTCCAAGCCAATGCTGTCGGTCACGCGGCAGTATGCGCCAAGCAAGGTCAGGCCGACGGGGGGCGGGTTGCGGCCCAGCAGCCGTTGGGCTATGCCGGTGGCGTCGACGGTGGCCACCACTCCATCCAGGGCATAGGGAAGGTCTATTTCTTCCGGCGGCTTGGGGGAGTTGACCAGCAGGACGCCCTGGCGCAGGCGTCCGATGGCGTCGGCCACCAGCTCATGGGTGTTTTCCCTGGCCGTCAGGAGCAATTCCTCCTGGAATACAACGACCTCAGTGGGGTGGTAGTTGGCGCAACTGGCCAGTCCAGGAGCGTCGGAGACCTTGATGTAGTTGATGACGGGCGCGCTGCGGGCGCGTGTTCCGGGGTATACGTTGACGGACACGAACGCTCCCTGGTCCGCGTGCAGCTTGGCCAGCGCCTCTCCCGCCTGTACCGATCCCTGCCCCGACATGCAGAGCAGGTTCAATTCCTTAACCTCGGCCATCGAAAACCCCCCGAGAACTTTGCCCCAAGCCACCGTACCGGCTGGCGCGTGCGTTCAGGATCCGTCCCTGGATTGGAAACCGGCCAATTCCATACCGGCAATGGCCACCATGTTACCCCACCCAACAAACCTAGGCAATCTGAGAGACAGGCTGGCCCCTTTGCGCAGACGTATCCGGGGGATACAATCGCAGAGGCCGCAACCGGGTTGCCCACGGCCACAAAATCCGGCCCCCGGCATGGTCGGGGGAGAACCAGGTGGATAAGCATGGCAGAGTTATCGCCCATTACCGATGAGAGGTTGGAAGTCCTCAAGCAGATTCCCACCCAGACCCTGATGGACGCCCTGTGGGTGAAGGGATGGCCGATGGGCTACATCCACAGCGCTCATCCGTTGCAGCTTGGGCAGAGCATGGCGGGCCGCGCGGTCACGCTGCGCTTCGTGCCCCACCGTCCCGACCTAGCCGACGACAAGCCCAAGGGTGAGCAGTCCGCCGAGTACGTGGCCTTCGAGCTTTGCGGCCCCGGCGAGGTGCTGGTCATAGACGCCATGGGCTGGAAGTACAGCTCCATCGGCGGCGACATCAAGTTTCTCCGTCTCAGGCAGCGGCGGATTGGCGGGCTAGTCACTGACGGCGCAGCCAGGGACAGCCGTGCGTTGAAAGAGTACGGCTTCCCCGTCTTCTGCGCTACCACCACCGCCAAGCAGGGGCCCGCCGAGTTCTGGCCCTGGCAGGTGAACGACGCTATCCAGTGTGGCGGCGTCCTGGTGCGTCCCGGAGACGCGGTGGTCGGCGATGACGACGGGGCAGTGGTGGTCCCCCGTTCCATAGTGGACGAGGTGATCCGGATAGCCCACGAGCGGGAGGAGGTGGAGGAAGTGATCAAGGCCCAGTTGGAGATCGAGCAGTGCTCTCCCGGAAAATACTATCCCTTCAACGACCGCACCTGGCAGTTATTTGAGGAGAAGACAGGCCGGAAGCGGGGCGGTTAGCGGAGGTGCATAAACTGGCTTTCACAGCAGTGAGAGAGTAGTATTTTCACGGCGAGGAGGGAGACGGGATATGGTAATGGATGAAATCAGGTTATGGGCGGTTGACGGCCCTAATGGCGCTGTGCGATTGGCAACAGCGGACCGGATGGCATCAGAGAGACTATTGGAAGAAACGCTGGTCGCCAATCCTGATCTTCTCATGCCTGGGTTGACTCTGGTGGGACGCCAGACGCCCACCGAAGGCGGGTCACTGGACTTGCTGGGCGTGGACGTTCAATCTCGGTTGAGACGCGCTTGACCTGGCACGTTGACCGAGGACGTAATTCTCGTTTCTCGTCCAGTTCTGCAAACAACCGGCAAACAAAACCTAGGGGCCAAATTCCCTAGCCAAATCTAGGCTGAGCTAGAATCTCTGTTTTCAACCCCTTTTCTCGTCCAGTTCTGCAAACAACCGGCAAACAAAACCTAGGGGCCAAATTCCCTAGCCAAATCTAGGCTGAGCTAGAATCTCCGTTTTCAACCCCTTTTCTCGTCCAGTTCCGCAAACAACCGGCAAACAAAATTCCAATCCTAGACTCTCTGGGATAAACAGGAGATGGACCTATTATTCCGATCATGTAGCTATCGAACTAAATGTCGACCTCTAGTGTCCCTGTCCAGAAAGGCAGGTATTCTCTATTCCGCGAACCAGCATCAGGGTCTCGTACTTTGACCCATCCTGAGTCCACTGCTTCTCGAAGCAGCCGGGAAGCTGTGTCAACTCGCTCGTCCGGAAGTCCAAACCTAGCCCTCAAAGATGTGTTGTTTGTGGGCAGGTTCATAACCCAGCGTAAGCAAGCACGTATCCGCTCTGACTTGTCCATCGCCGTCAAAGGCTTAGGGGCGAACAAAACTGTTACTGTGGACTCGCCCCGGGCTTCGAATAGCGGGGCGGGAAGCTGAAAAAGCTCAACCGCATTGACAACCTTGTCAATCCCACTGCCACGTTCTTCACAGATATTGAATCGGCGCATAAGTGAAGCTAGGGCTTCGTTGCGCGAAGTTGGAGGGTAATCAACGAAACGATCAGGATTAACCAATGGCCTCCCTGGATTCGTGATTTCTATGCGGTCATCGAAAATCTCCACTATTGGCCCGGTGCCAGTTACATTAAAGTCTTGGTGAATCAACGCATTGGCCACCAATTCACGCACCGCGATGTCAGGAACCATCGGAACCGAACGTCGCAAGGACTCCTGAATCACCTCGTTGGCAGGTAACAGAGTCATGATATATTCAACAATGCGCTGAAAGCCTACGGCATACCCTTCCGCAAACTCCTGCTCGCGCTTCGTCGAGATACGCCCTAGCCCTTCATATTGAATAACCCGCAGTGCTTTGCGGCCTAACCGACGGAACTGGTCGAAATCACTTAGGTTCTTGGCGAGTAATACTGCTCCTAAGTTCGTAACGTTCCAACCACCGGCATCACAAGACGAAATCAACCTTTCGCTTTGTAGCGAGTCCAGTATCGAAGCGTTCGTCTCTGGCGATGGCAATGTCAGCAAATCGAAATAGACTGGATAGTCTAGATCGCGAATTACCTCAGCATCGCTCATGCGCTCGACGGCAATTCCTTCCTCAAAGCTGACCCTATCAAAGACACGCCAAAGCGCTTGTTCTTTCTCAGGATGCTCCTTAAGTTTTTTCTTGGCACTGCCCACTCGGATAAATTCATCGCTATTGAATGCCACAGGGCGATGTGAAGCTGGACTGATTTCAAGAATGACGACCCGATCACTTTCGATCCAACATTCGTGAAATCGAAAATCCATCCTCGGGATCAAGGTATGCGACAGCCAATTTTCCAGTGATTCATTGCCTTGCTTCGCTACTGCGGGAACGAAATTCGTACCAACTATTGTGTGCGTCCCGTCTTCAATACCCCAGACGAGATAAGCAGCGGGCTTTCCGTGGAGTGCAGCACCATTAGACAGCGCTGAGATGTACTCGCCGATTTCCTCGTTATGCTTGAAGTTATGCTTGAACTCGACCCACTCGGTTTCATTGGGCAGGCTACGTAATTCGTGCACTAACCCAACAAGATACTCGCTATCACGAGTTGAAACCATACGTAGTCTCCACACCACAGGTTCCGCAACGCGCCGGAGGAGCGTAATTGATATTATACATGGAAGCGACTTTCCCAAGCAGGAGGTGACGTCAATGAGTGATCAAGGCCCAGTTGGAGATCGAGCAGTGCTCTCCCGGAAAATACTATCCCTTCAACGACCGCACCTGGCAGTTATTTGAGGAGAAGACAGGCCGGAAGCGGGGCGGTTAGCGGAGTACATCATCATTGGGTGGTATCCCCGGTGTTATAATCGCGTGGCATTGCCGGGGAGGATGCCGGGCCAATACTCCTAGCTCTCCCCGCTGACGATCCAAGCGATATAAGTGTGACGTTCTAGGGAGGTCCCCATGCAGTTTGGAGCTTCAATGTTCTCCACCGATTATTCCATCCGGCCCGACGACCTGGCCCGGTTGCTGGAAGACCGGGGGTTCGAGTCCATGTGGGTGCCGGAGCATACCCACATCCCGGCCGACCGCCGGAGTCCCTGGCCCGGCGGGGCCGATCTGCCCCGAGACTACTGGCACACCTACGATCCCTTCGTGGCCCTGACCGCGGCTGCGGGAGCCACCACCAACCTGAAGCTGGGCACCGGCATATGTCTGCTGGTGGAGCGTGACCCCATCACCACCGCCAAGGAGGTCGCCAGCGTCGACCGGCTCTCCAATGGTCGGTTCCTGTTCGGCATCGGCGGCGGCTGGAATGCCGAGGAGATGGCCAACCACGGCACCCGGTTCCGGCGTCGCTGGCGGCTGATGCGGGAGCGTGTGCTGGCCATGAAGGAAATCTGGACCAAGGACGAGCCCGAGTTCCACGGCGAGTTCGTGGACTTCGACAAGATGTGGGCCTGGCCCAAGCCGGTGCAGCAGCCCCATCCGCCGGTCATCATGGGCGGCGACGGCCCCACCACCTTCGACCGGGTGATTGAGTATGGCGACGGCTGGATGCCAATCGGCGGCAGGGCCTCCCAGGGTCCGAGCCTCCCGGAGAAGATTGCCCTGCTACGACGCCAGGCCGAGGAAGCGGGCCGCGATCCTGCATCCATATCCGTGTCCATATTCGGCACTCCACGGGATGAAGGATTCATCCACACCATGGAAGCCGCTGGGGTTGACCGGTTGGTCTTCGGGTTGCCCTCCGCCGAGCGGGACGAAGTTGTGCCGCTCATTGACGAATGCGCCAGGTTCATTCAGTAGCGACAGGCCGTCATAGTCTGGAACCTGCCGGTCTTATGGGTACTCCCTAACGTCCAACAAACGGGTCTGGAGTGTCTTATGCGAGAGAACACGCTGAAGCAGAAGCTACAGGATGGGAAAGCGGCCTTCGGGGTGATGCTTACCTTCCCGTCTGCACCAATGGTCGAGATGCTGGGCCACCTGGGGTATGACTGGATTCTGATCGACAACGAGCACGGCTCGGTCACGGTCGAGAACTCCGAGGACATGATCCGCGCTGCTGAACTTACCGGCATGGCCCCCATCGTGCGCCCGGTGAGCAACAAACCGGAGATCATCGCACCTTTCCTGGACCGGGGTGCGTGGGGAGTACAGATCCCCCACGTCAACACCGCCGAGGAAGCTCGCGCTGCCGTTGACGCCGTGAAGTACCCACTCCAGGGTCACCGGGGAGTGTTCAGTGGCGGCCGTCCGGGGGAGTACGGCTTTGCCGGGAACACCGCCGAGTATGTGGAGGACGCCAACCGCAATACCTTGGTCTGCCTGATGATCGAGGAAGTTGAGGCCATCGAGAACCTGGAGGAGATGGTCGCCGTGGACGGGGTGGACGTGTTCTTCATCGGTTCGGGAGACTTGTCGGCGTCGATGGGATACGCAGGTCAGCAGACCCATCCCGAGGTGCAGGCGATGATGGAACGGGGGATCACCATAATCAGGGAAGGGGGCAAGGTTGCCGGTTGCAGTTGCCCCGATGCTTACGTTCCCAAGTTCCTGGACATGGGTGTCCAATACTTCCACGGCAGCGTGAGCCGCTTGATCCATTCCTCCAGCGTCACATACCTGGGGGATATGAGGAAGGCAGCGGAAACGGCGGGGCTGTAGCGGCGGTCAGGCGCGCTTACGGGCTACAGGCCAATTAACGCCCGCGCGTTTTCGCCCAGGATGCCCTCCTTTTCGGCGTCGGAGAAGGGAAGGCCGAGGATGTAGTCCGAGTCGGTTACCTGGCTGGCCAGGGGGAAGTCGGTGCCGAAGCAGACCTTGTGGGAGCCGTGCTTGTTGAAGATCGCGGTCAGGGTCTCGGCGGCGACCTCCCGCAGCGATGGCGGCCAGGTGGTGTCCACCAGCACGTTCTCCTGTCCCAGCAGCACCCGCTCCGCCTCGTCCAGCATGTACATGCCGCCCAAGTGCAGGGCGATTATCTTCAGCCGCGGGAACTGGCGGACAATGTTCATGATCCGCTCCGGCGCGGCGTACAGAGGGTCGTCGGGACTGTCATTGGGGAAGCGGCCTGAGTGTATCTCCAGGGTCATATCGTCGCCAAGTTCCTCGTATACCGGGAACATCCTGGGGTCGTCGGCGTAGAAGCTGTTCATCACCGGGTGCAGCTTAATGCCCTTGATGCCGTTCTCTCGCAGGCGGCGCACCTCGTCGGCCTTGTCCTCCAACTCCGGGTGGATCGCGCCGAAGGGCACCAGCATGTCGTCCTGGATGCTGATGAGCCAGTCGTTCGCCCGCTTCACCTGGTCGGGCCTTTCCACCACGCCCAGGACCACGGACTTGTCGACGCCGGACTCGCGCATGTGGGCCTTGACGCCCTCGACGGTGTTGACGCCCACGGCATCGAGGCCCATGTCGTGGACCATTGAATCGAGCACCGTGCCGGCGATCCGTTCCGGCCAGATGTGAGTGTGGACATCAATGCGCATGGCTGCCTGCCTCCTCCCCGCGCGGGGTAGTGCGATGGTGAAAGTCCCGAAAATCAGGCCAACATCCTAACCCGTTGGATGCAGGGAGGCAATATGGAGTGGGAGGCCGGAAAGCGTACCGTATCGGGTGGTGCACCCTACTAAACGAAAGCCGGAGGATTCCCGCCCTGATCAAGGTCGGGCACCTCACCCTGATCGGGGTGGAAACCCAGTTCACTCTCTCTTTGACAAAGGGAGAGTTTCTGGATTCCCTCTCATTTGGCCTCACTCTTGCGAGTTCCGGCGCATTGGCCGGGTTTGCGCGCGAGGGGAACATTCTCCCAGAGTTCCCATAGATCCAACCCTCTCCCAGGAAATCAGGATAGGCTAGTGGCCCGGGGACGGGAAAGGGGCGGGTATCAACGAACGGGACAATCTCGAGTGGCATCCTGACACTTGACAGCTTGGGACATTCGGTTAGAATAGGGTTCGTACCCAATTCTTAGGCTCAGGGAGGAGCTATGGAAGGCAAAGTCCAGATCGAGATTACCTACTGCGTACCTTGACAGCACCACGCTACCGCCACGTGGATGGCGAATGAGTTCTTCCGCTTCTACGGCTCGGACGTCGCGATCACCATCTCCCCGCGCGGGCAGGGCATCATGGAAGTGTTCCTGGATGGCGAGCGCATCTTCGACAAGAAGGCCGAGGGCATTTACCCCGACCTGTCCAGGGTCCGTGAGATGAGGAAGGTCATCGAGGCGAAGCTGGCCAATCTGGTTGCGGTCCCCGCCGACAACTAGAACTCACGCGAACGCCTGCTCTTAACTGAGCCAGGCGCGAACAGTCGAAAAGTAAAGAGGCCCCTCCAAGTTATAGAGGGGCCTTTCATATTGCCCTGATCCTCGTTCCTGACTGGGGGAGCTATGCCGGGGCAGCGTTTTGGGTGAGGGCAGCGGTGACGTGGGACCAGACCAATTCAGCTACCTGCTCGGTGGACATGCTCGCATCGATGATCGTCCAACGGTCGGAGTTGCTGTTTGCCTGGTCCAAGAACCCTCGACGAACTCGCCGATGGAACGCTAGGGATTCATCCTCGAACTTTCTCTGTCCTTCCACATCCTGGCGTGGCATCATCCCGGGTTGGTCAGTGTCTAGGTCGAAGGAAAGCTGTGGAGTTCCGACGCGCCGCAGCCCTTCGATGGGGTCTAGGTCCAGCAGGAAGGTAATGTCCGGTGTGCGGCCTCCAGTGGCAAACCGGTTCAGCCGCTCTACCACTTCCAGGTCCAGACCGCGGCCGTAACCCTGATAGGCGACCGTGGAAGCTTCGAATCGGTCGGCAATTACGTGGCAGCCGTTAGCAAGGCCGACATTGATTCTTGCATTGACGAGCTCCGCACGGGATGCCTCGAACAGTAGCAACTCCGCTTCTCTGGATAAGGGTTGATTGCTCATCAGGTAAGATCTCAGATGCTGACCCAAAGGCGTGCTGCCCGGCTCGTGGACCAAGATTGCCCGCATACCCTCTTTCCACAGTCTGTCATGCAGCAGGCGCGACTGGGTCGTTTTTCCCGTACCCTCGCCCCCCTCGAACGAAATGAATTGAGGCACTCCCATCCTCACACTCCACCCACCATTATTGGAATAAGTGTACCAGCGGGATGCCCCCCGATGATTCGGGGATCAGATGCGGGCTTTGCACCGTTTGTCCGCAAGGGGTGAAGGTCCAGCGGCTCAGGGACGATAGAACATGACGGAGCGGCTGGGTTCCCTGCCACGGCTGGTGGAGGCCACGTTGTAGCGGTTGCCCAACAGGTGCTGCAACCGGCGGACGTATGACCGCTGGGGCGACAACTGGATGGAACTCTCCCCACCCAATACCCGTTGGGCCGCTTCTTCAGCTTCCTGCATTGCCTGTTCCAGCACGGCCTTGTAGTCCTCGTCGGATGGACCAAGGTCGATTGCGCTGCGGCCATGCTCCTTTGCCAAGGTGCGCAGGAATTCCTGTATCTGGGGCATGGTGTTCTTGCGCAGGACATATACGGGTGTACCGCTGGCCTCGGCGATGCGGACAAGCTGAGAACCGCGCCGGTAGTGAGTCTTGGTGGTGACCACCGCGTCGGCCCGACGCAGCTCGTTGACCGTCTCTACGGACACGCCGGTTTCCGCTCGTGCCGCCTCCAGCTTGTCGCGGCCAATGCCGAACAGGAAAACGCGGATGTCGATGTCGTCGGGCCGTGGGGTGTCATGGTGAGTATCGGCAGGATAGGATGGAGTCCGGGGCCCGTTTTGCGTCGGTGGGGTGTATTGAGCGTTCCAGGGCGCAGGAGCAGCCTCGCTGGGCCGGGCCTCGGCACGGCTCCGGTTCACCTGGCCAGCTTCGTCCAGCCAGCGAAGTTCCGGGGCTACGGGGAACCCGCGCAACCACTGGTCGACCACGTTTGCCACACCATCGTGGACCGCGACCCGTTCCCAGCTTTGAATCTCGATCACCACGTCGAAGGTCGGAGGGGCCTTACGCTCCAGCACGGTCTTCTGGGTGCCCCGGTAACGGGCTTCCTGATCACCCAGGGTCACAGCCTGGACCCCGCCGACGAGGTCGGACAGGGTGGGGTTCAGAACCAGGTTGTCCAGGGAGTTGCCATGGGCGGTAGCAACAAGCTGGACACCGCGTTCGGCGATAGTGCGGGCGGCCGAGGCCTCCCGTTCCGTGCCCATCTCGTCGATTATGATGACCTCGGGCATGTGGTTCTCCACCGCCTCGATCATCACACTGTGCTGCGCCTCCGGCGTACCCACCTGCATTCTGCGGGAGCGGCCGATAGCGGAATGGGCAACGTCGCCATCCCCGGCGATTTCGTTGGAGGTGTCCACGATTACCACCCGCTTCCTGGCATCTTCGGAGAGCACACGGGCCATCTCGCGGAGCATGGTGGTCTTGCCGACACCGGGCCGCCCGAGGAAGAGGATGTTCTTGCCGGATAGGGCGATGTCTTCAATTATCTTGATGGTCCCGAATACAGCGCGGCCCACCCGGCAGGTGATGCCCACAACCTGTCCCTTCCGGTTGCGGATGGCAGAGATGCGATGAAGAGTCCGCTCTATGCCAGCGCGGTTGTCGCCGCCGAACTCGCCCAGCCGTTGGATGACGCTGTCCAGATCGTCCCGGGTGACCTCCTGGTCCGACAGAGAATCGTCCCCGTCCGGAAAGCGGGCCTCGGGCAGTCGCCCCAGGTCCAGCACGACCTCCAGAAGTTCGTCCACGTCGTCCCGGCTATAAAGCGTACTCGCGACTCGCGGGGGCAGGACGTCGAGTAGCTGAGCAAGTTCTTCCCGGACTGACTGCGAGACCGTTGCCAATGTCATTCCTCCGTCAAGGGAGTTTCGGTGTTAGCCCTGTCCAGCCCTGACACCGGTGAAAGCGGCCCTGGCCCGCTCTTCGGCATCCACCTTTATGGTTTCCCACTGCTCGCACAACGCCTGTGCTTCCTCACGGGAGCCGAAGTGGGGCAAACCATCCGAATCGTACTCCGGCCATCCCTGGGCCATCCACCGCAGGGTAGGGGCGCCGGGGGCGGGAAACGCCACGCCATGCCAGACCTCGTAGGTTTCCCCCGAATCGCCCATGCCCACGAACAGTTTTTCCATGGTGTCCGATTCGGGTTGCATTTCTTCCCAGATAATTGCCATAGGCACATCTCCTCTTGCACCGGCCAAGACGAGTTTCAAGCCTCGACCGCAGCCATGCCGCGTTCCACAACCGGCACGGCCACTGTTTTGACGAGAACCGTGAACCGAGCCGTTTCCTGCAGTCCGTACCGAAGCAGCGCGTCACGCTCCCGTTCCAGGTAACCTGGCACCAGCCAGCGAGAACTGAAAGGACGGGCCATCGCGTGTTCCACCAGCGTCGCAAGGGAACCGGGATAGCCGGGGTGGGAAATGATACGCCCAGTTTCCAGTCCATTACTGGAGTGAACGGCAAGCATCCCCGTTACCCTGTCCTGTTCCCGGAGCACTAACTGCTGATAGACCCTGCCCGCGGGTTCCTGGGCGTCACGCCACTGGTCGTAGGTCAACCCGAGTCCGCTGCGGACCCGCTGGGGAGTCGCGGCGCAGAACAACTGGAACAAGGGATAGTCGTCCCGGGGCTCGCGGGGCTGCAACCCGGCAGGGGCCTCACCGTGGCGGACTGCGACGCCTATCCCACGGCCTTCGAGCAGGCTTTCCTCCAGCAGCGGAAAGAACCCGGCCCGCTGGGCGCGCGAGGCAAGGGGGCTTCCGGCGGGAATGCGGATGAAGATGCGCTCCGCCTTCCTGTGACCAACTTCCGGCGCGAGACCGTCCAGCAGGGACAGCAGGGCGGGGTTTTCCGGGTGATGTCTGCTTATGGCATTACCCTGGGACATAGAAGGCAGGTCTGCGGTAGCCCGGTCAGGGATGTGGAGGCGGTCGATCTCCCAGACTCGCGGGCCGCGACGGGCCCGCGCCGACACCAGGCCAACGAGCCGGGGGCCGTTCCAGGAGAGGAGTGTAATCCGGTGCCGAGGTTGGGCCAAGGCATCACGCCAAATGGAGGACCTTTTTATCCCTCCTCCGGTGGGGAGGGTATCGCCCGGGCAGACCAGGTTCGGCGCATTTGGGACGTTCAACAACAAGCATCGCACGGCGTCGGTGATGCGTATGTTCTGCATCATTCCGCCGCTGAAGGAGCTACCCAGATCCCTCTGAAACTCAGGTACTTCACGGCTGCTCCGGCCCTCCACCGCGCCTGGAATCCATCTCCCCAGCGGTCAGGGAAGCAATTCTGAGGAACTGTTCATGGAACCGGGTGTCGGCGGTCAGTTCCGGGTGGAAAGAGGTGGCCAGCAGCGACCCCTGGCGGACGGCCACCGGTTCGCCGCTGGGGATCGAAGCCAATACCTCTATGTCTTCACCCACCCGGATGATCTTGGGGGCCCGGATAAAGATCCCGTGAAAAGGCTCGGGGCCTATACCGGCAATCTCCAGGTCCTGCTCGAAGCTGTCGACCTGGCGCCCGTAGGCGTTGCGATGGACGCCGATATCCATGAGGCCCATGGGCACCGGGTCGTCTTCGGTGATCTCCCGGGCCAGCATGATCATGCCCGCACACGTGCCCCAGACAGCCTTGCCCTCACGGGCCATGCCAGCAATGGGTTCGCGGAGGTGGTAGAGGTCCATGAGGCGGCTAAGCGTCGTGCTTTCACCGCCCGGAATTATCAGGCCGTCCATGCCTTCCAGGTGGTCCGGCAGGCGTACCTCGCGGCTCTCAATCCCGAGCCTGTTGAGTGCAGCGATATGTTCGGCGAAGTCGCCCTGGATTGCGAGAACGCCTATCTTCAACTTACCCTGCCGTCCCATCATCTGAAACGCGGACCCTTCACTTGAAACACGAACCCTTGACTGCCGCTCCAAGCCTACACCGCGCACAGGATCCGACCCCGAGCCAATGCCGGAGTGGGCTACCTGCTCCGAGGCGCAAGCAGTTCGTCCTCGGGGATGGTGCGGGCGCTGATGCCGACCATTGCTTCGCCCAAGTCCTTGGAGACTTCGGCGAGAATCTTGGGGTCGTTGTAGTGGGTTACGGACTGGACGATGGCATGGGCGCGGCTGGCCGGGTCTCCGGACTTGAAGATGCCGGAACCGACGAATACGCCGTCTGCGCCAAGCTGCATCATCAAGGAGGCGTCGGCCGGGGTGGCCACGCCACCGGCAGCGAAGTTGACCACGGGAAGGCGACCCTGTTCGCGGGTCTGGACCAGCAGGTCAAGGCTGACGCCGAGGTTCCGGGCTTCCACGACCAACTCATCGTCAGGCATGTTCTGGAGCTTGCGGATGCTGTCCTGGACTGAGCGCATGTGGCGGACAGCCTCCACCACGTCGCCGGTGCCTGCCTCACCCTTGGTGCGGATCATGGCCGCGCCCTCGGAGATGCGGCGTAGGGCCTCGCCAAGGTCACGGCAGCCGCAAACGAAGGGGACGGTAAAATCGTGCTTCCAGACATGGTGCGTTTCGTCGGCAGGGGTGAGCACTTCCGATTCGTCGACGTAATCGACGCCCAAGGCCTCCAGCACCTGCGCCTCGACGAAGTGACCGATGCGGCACTTGGCCATCACGGGGATGCTGACGGTATCCATAATGGCGCAGATGACGCTGGGGTCGGTCATCCGAGCGACGCCGCCGTCGGCCCGGATGTCGGCGGGTACCCGCTCCAGGGCCATGACCGCGACTGCGCCGTTCTCCTCGGCAATCTTGGCCTGCTCCGGGTTCACCACATCCATAATGACGCCGCCCTTGAGCATTTGGGCGTGTCCGGACTTGACTGCAAAGGTACCCGTCAATACGTCGACCATGTTCACTTCCTCCGCGTGGACATCTCGGGCGCTGTGCGCGATGGGCTCCCGTTGCCGCTATCGCGGGTTGAGCCACCGCTACCAAGTCCCTGCCGGTCGGCGCAATTGGGGATGTTCTGGCCGACACAGGGCCGGGAGATTGGGCGTATTATACGCCGCAGTATCTCAGGTTATCAATGTGAAGGACTCCCAGGGTTGAGCCCGGTTCCGGGACACTGTCCAAAGCCAGGGATTTGCGGAGAGGCCGATAACCCTGTGATACAATTTTTCGAGTCGTCATGGGCATCATGGTAAAAACGATCCTACCCCGGTGGCTGATAGCAGGAGATCGCCTCGCGGCGGTCCGGCCCCGCTAGGCGTGCGTAACTGGACCCGGTCCGTGCCGGGGGTCGGAACGTGGGGCCGTGGTGGTCGCCCTGATCTCCCCTGCTCTTTCCTGCGGCTGCTCCCCGTCATGCTGGTAACCCTGGCCGGGGTATTGGCCGTGGGCTGTTGGGAGCTGGACGACTATTCCACCGTTAAGACCGACTGGAAGAGCGGGCGTGTGGTGGACGTGGTAGAGCGCAACCGGGATGAGGTGGAGTGGTTGAGCATCCGCACCGTGGAGGGGGAGGTGTGGAGGTTCACCAGCGAGGGGCCGCTGCCCTTCCTCCCGGCCCACTTCCGGCAGCACCAGGTACTGGGGCAAACGGTGAAGATTTTCTACATCAC
The DNA here is from genome assembly GCA_951812625.1 of uncultured Dehalococcoidia bacterium. Lineage (GTDB taxonomy): Bacteria > Chloroflexota > Dehalococcoidia > Lucifugimonadales > UBA3495 > CATOSP01. The sequence goes on from CATOSP010000001.1 coordinate 430,887, forward strand.
CAAGGGCGAGATCCTGGTGGCCATTCACGCTACAGATTAAGGGGCGGGTTGAGACAACACGCAGAAAAGAAGTCAGTCACTAAACGTTGACTCGATCTGTTTGTGGACTTTGGCGAACTCCTGAATGAGTTTTTCGGCTTGTTTCATATCTTCTGCAATCCTAGCTACTGCATCCTGTGCATCCTGACTTTCTGGTTGGGCCGTTTCGGCCTGTCCTATATGTCTTATTGTGTCAGTGGTCATTTTCCTAGCCTCTCGCCCGGCTCTGGACAGGTTCGGACTTTCTTGTCGTGTCATCAGATCGACTCTGTCCATCTTCCATTCGGCTTCAGAGTAGGCCTTGATAGCGTTCCGTTCCCGGTTGCCGGCGATTTTGGCTCCTATAGCTCCCTGTATGGGAAGTGATATCAGAGCAATAGGCCCAAGGGCTATTCGTCCGACAGTCATTCCACCCATACCCAAAGTAGCGGCTCGGCCAATCCAAGCGGCGGTAGCAGCTCCGGCGGCCGCTCCAGATAGCGACGAAATCGCTACTCCAGTTCCGGCAGTACCTAATGCACCTACGAGTGTCCAGACTGCCGCAGGTGCACCAATAGCGGTTCCGAATCCAGGGAGAGAGCCTACTATGCTTTTCATTACTTCGGGGCTATTGGGGTCGGATTCGACCGCTTCGTGGGGCTGATACCAACCGTACCTGGTGTTCCCAGAATCATCGACCGTCAAGGCTCCGATCCTGATCAATGTATCTTTCGCTGATATGTATTGGTCGCTTAGTTGGTCAATGGCATCACACGCCCACCGATCCAATTCGTTGAAATTTTCTACGGTTTGTTGGTGCTGAGCTTGGCGAGCTATGTAGCGAGTTTCAGCCTCCTTATGCTTCGTAGTTACGGAGAGTCCCATGGTAAGCGCGGCGCCTGCATCTCTCAAAAACCCCATTGTGGTTGTCTCCTGAAGTGTTGGATGCTCAGGAACTATAGCATAGACTTCGGCCGCTACCCGGGCTAACGGTTTCTTTACCGCCGTTAGCTTTCAACTACCTCAAGCAGCGCCGCCTCAAGCTCTTCTTCAGTGGTGAACTGCTCGAACTTGGCGTGTACGCGCCCTTCCCTGTCTATAACGAAGGTCCACGGTTCCGAAGGCAGGTCCCACTCTTCCACGGCGGGTACGTAACCGCCGGTGGGCGGACGGCCTCCCTTGATGAGATGCGGGTCCTTGAAGACCTCCACATGGATATAGTGCGCCCGGTCGGGGTGCCGGTCCTTGATGCGAGACACGATCTCCAACTGGGGGCCGCAGGTGGCGGAGACGCAGAACCTGGGAGTGGAGAAGGCGACCAAGACTGGCTTGTCCTGCTCCAGTGCTTCGTGAAGGGACACCTGGTACAGATCCAGGTCCGGGGTGAAGGCGCTGGTGATGGCGGCTATGTCGTCGGTGTCGGCCACTGTGGCGGTGACGCTCCGGGGCGCGGGGGCGCCGATGGCCGGGGATTCCGCCCTTTCCTTGACCTCAACCGCGCCGCTGGCCGTGACGGGTTGTCCGTCGTCGCCGGTTATGGTGGCCTCTATCTCCCAGAACCCCACCTCATCGAAACTTAGTGTCGTGGTGAAGACTCCCTGCTCCCCCATGGGCCATTTTCTGAAGGCGGCCACGGCGGAATCCCTCTCCTCGCCGGGTCCTTCGCCCGGAGGCAGAAGCAGTGCCCGAACGCTGGCTTGTTCCCGGCGAACGGGCATTCCGTTCAGGTCCACCAGCCCGAAGGCGATGCGGTTCTCACCCAGCCCCAGGTCGCGGGTGATGACCACTGCGTTGACCGCGGGGATTGGAGGCGGCTCGGGCGGGCTGGCCGAGCCTCCACACACAGCCGTACCAACCGATGCTGTAAGACATAGCAGGAGACTGATGCCCGCCAGCAGGCGCCGCCGGAGGCTGTTAATCATCGGGCGCCAACCATCACCAATCAGCTACCGCCGCACGCATAACTGGACCAACTGTGAGACGTCCGGGAATATCTCCAGAATCGAGACGGTATCGACCAGGGCGCTCAGGCGATCGGCGGGCCAGGACATGTCCGTGAACAGGGCGCTTATACGGCGGACTTCGGTTGCCAGGTCCCACTTGAGTTCATCGCCGTGGTACTCGCCCTGGTAGGTGCTGCCCCCTGCAACTTCAATGGTGATGCGGGGCGAGAAGGCAGGGCGGTCCCTGTGTCCGACCACGCGTACCCGTTTCATCAGGTCCAATACGTCACTGGATTCCCGGGGTGCAGCAATGCCAGGGTCCAGCCGGGGTTTGAGCGGCGGGTAGCGGCCGTTGATGCAGGTATAGGCAGCGAAGTAGTGTGTACTGCCGATGCCGGGGGAGGTGCGCTGGGGGTTGGGGAACTCCGGGGAGGGATAGAGGGTCTCCAGCCAGTTCATGTCGATGGTGATACTCTGTACGGCATCCGGGGCTATCTCGTGACTGGAACGAATCTGGGTCATCAGGTCGATGACCGGGCAGTTATATCCGGCGGTCTGGTAAATCTTGGGGGTTACGTGCATCACCTCCCAACGGGAACCGAGGTCCCCGGTGACGTCGGACATATCGGTCTCGTTGGGTCCCAGGAAGGCGTAGGTAAGCTGACCGCGGTTGTTTCCCGTGAAGGCGGTGTAAAAGCCGGCGTTGCCCTCCAGGGCCGTCTCCGAGCCCCGGACGTTCTCCCGCGCCAGCAGCGCGGCCATGATGCCGTTGCGGGTGGCGTTGGGTTCATGGAAGAGCATCTCCTGGCCACCGGAGCTTGCTCCCTCTGTGGTGCCCCCGGTAAAGGTGCAGGCCAGAGCAATGGCGGTGACCATCTGGTCTTCGGTCAGTCCCAGGAGTTTGCCAGTGGTCACAGCCGCACCCAGTGTGCCGTAGACCGGGCTGGAGCGGAAACCACGGGCCTGGGTGGAAGGGATGAAGTCGCCCGCGATCCTGGCCTCGACTTCGTAGCCTGCCACCAGGGCAGTGAGAAAGTCGCTGCCGCTGTGCCCGCCCAGCTCTGCGCTGGCCAGCCCGGCCGGGATGTTGCATGGGCCGGGGTGGATCAGCATCCGGTAGGAGTCCGACTGGTTGGTGGCGTGCATCAGCTTGCTGTTGGCAAAGGCTGCGCCGCAGCGGGTGACCCGTGCGCCGTCCACCAGGATGGTCGCCCCGGTGGACAGGCTCTCTTCAGCCTTGGCCAGTTCCACCGACGCCTTGCCGTGTGCGGTGTCCGCGCCCACGATGGCGGTGACCATTGCATGGAGGACCGAGGCCTTTATCTTGTCCACGACCTCCGGGGGCAGTGCGTCGAATTCAAGGGCGGTGACGAACCTGGCGAAGGTCCGGCTGAGCGAGTCAGGCATCTGGTTCCTCCGTGAAGGTTGCCGGGGAAGTCAAGAGTGGTATTCAGCGCAATATGTCGCGCCCATTCCCGACAAAGGCATATGCAACGTTGCGGTGAGCTGCGTCAGCTTCGAAATGGGCCGTGGCAGCCTCACCCACCACGGCGGGACTCACCTCCCGCCCCAGCGCTCTGCTCAGGAGCGCGGCCTTGTCAATGGCACGGCCGATATCGTCGGTGCCTACGGTGTAGGACACCTCGACAGCGTACATCACTGCCGCTCCATGTGAATCCGTGCCTTCGAGGAGAAAGTCAGCCGTCCCGGCCCGGCTGAACTCGTCCTCTGACATGGCACCTGCGTGCCTGTGATAGCCGATGTAATGCTGCAATTCCCCATCGGGGTATACGCGGAGGAGGCGCCCGCCGCACAGCCGCCGGAAGATAGCCCTGGCCCGGCGCTCGACCGCCAACTCAGTCTGCCAACCCTTCATCACGCCCATATCGCGTTGCAGGGCGCCCATATCGCGTTGCAGGGCGCTTACATCACGTTGCATAACGCCCATGTCGTGTTTCAGGGCGCCCATATCGCGTTGCAGGGCGCTTACATCACGTTGCAAAGCGCCCATGTCGCGTTGCAGGGCGCTTACATCACGTTGCATAACGCCCATGTCGTGTTTCAGGGCGCTTACATCACGTTGCATAACGCCCATGTCGCGTTGCAGCGTAGATATGTCGGCCTTCAAATCGGCCTGACCATGAGCGATCTTTTCTACATCGCTGGCGACCCTTTCCACAATACGCTCTATGCGCTCAATCCGGTCGCTGTCAGAGTCTTGCGGGGTGGTCATCGTGGTTACGCCTGCCCGGTAGTGATGTGCCGGTCCCGGCACACGCCGGATTTCCTATGCATTGACCTTACAATTGCACCAGTATTCCGTCAATGGGCGGCGCCGCTTCAGGCAATGGCCACGATGCCACGCCAGGCTGGAGGCCGTTAACTGCGCACTGGCGACGGCTCAGACCAAGTCTCGGAGGTAGCGGTGCAGCACGACCTTGATGCAGACCAGCAGGATGATTGCGCCTATGATGACAGCAGTGGTGACCGGGTCCCACTCCCTGTAGGCAGTGCCCAATACGGTGCCCGCTGCCGGAGGGTGCTCGGTGTCGGTGAGCGACATCATCAGGATCAGGATTCCCACCGAGGCGGCCAACGGCAGGTCACGCAACAGACCGACGCTTTCAATGACGGTCATGCCTTCTTCAATGATGGTGATGTTTTCGAGGAAGGAGATTCCGTCGGAGGAGAAGAGCAGCAGGGATAACGCGGAACCCACTCCCAACGCCAGCATGTGTCCCCCGACCAGCGCCCGCGTTGTGGCGGCGCGGCTGGAGGGGTGCATGAACATGATGATTACGCTGGAAGCCAGCCCAGCCGCCAGGGCTGCGTCGGAAAGGGAGTCGGTCAGCAGCAGCACGGCCAGTATTGCGACAGTCGCCAACCCTGCCTGGGCAAGATAGCGCCTGCGGGAGCGGGAGAATTCCGGGTCGAGCAGGTGGTCCTGCGGAGGCAAGTGGAGACCGGTTGCCAACCGGTGGGTAACGTGCCGCATTTGCTCCGGGAGACGCATCAGTCCCCGGCGCTCCCCATCAGATGAAAGCTCAGGACACGGGTACGGCCCCGATGCTCCAGGGTGCGGGCGCGCAGAACGCTGGTGGAATCGAATGGGAACAGGTTATGCGGGAGCATGGGGTCCGGGGCGACGCTCCTATTCGCTGTCCAGGCTGCGGGCGAAATCGAGCCAGACCCGGGCGCAGGGTACCGGCAGGATGTGTTGTACGAAGCCTGAGACGCCGGGGAACACCACGGCCCGCCCGTTGGGGAACAGGTCCGCCGCACCCCGGAAGTCGCCAAGCACCTCCTCACGCAGGCTGGCCGCGGCCAGCACCAACACCGGGGTCTGAACGTCCTTGAGCAATGGGCGCAGGTCTCCTCCGGGGGCGCTGCGCTGGAACCCGCTGACCACGTGTGCCGGGGTAGCCGCCATTTGGCCAGCGTACCAGCGGATGTATGCCGGGTCTACGATCTGGGGGTCAAGTCTCCGGGTAATGGTGCTCTCGACCCAGGCCCGCACCCCTTCCCGGTCAATCAGTTCCGCGCTCTCCTCGTGGTGCGGGTCCAGGAAACTGGTGGGAGAGGTGCAGACGGTGAGGGACTTCAACCTGTCCTGGTGCATGGTCGCAAAGCGCATGGAGATGGAGCCGCCCACCGTCTCGCCGATCAGATGGACTTTCTCCAACTCCAAGGCGTCCATGAAACCAAGCAGGTCGTTAGCGAAGTTGTCCAGGGACCATGGGTAGCCAGGGTCCGGCACGTCGGACTGGCCCATACCCCGCATGTCCAGGCGCACGACCCGGTAGTGGCGGGCCAGGATGGGGACCCATCCGAACCACATCTTATGGTTCTTGGCCATGCCGTGGTGCAGGACCACCGTTTCCGGTTCCGTCCAGGGATCGGTGAAGTCGTCAACCTTGTAGAAAAGCTCTGCGCCGTCCGGCAGTCGGGCTTTCATATTAATCTCCCTGGCGTTGCAGGATTAAGAGCCCCTCAAGATCAAGTAGCCCATCAAGTGACCAGCCGAGGGGCTTTGCACCAAGAATCCATGTTGTTCCAAAAGTGCTATAACGGTTCCGACTGGCCCTTATCGGGGTGGGTCCTGCATCTTGCTGGGGTCGTAAGGCCCATAACTGTATCTCGGTTGCGCGGGGTCCACCCCTGGGGGCGGGGGTGGACCGTCCGCAGATGTCGCCGCAAGGAGCAGGGCCATCGCCAGCAGGGTGATGAAAACCAAAACGCTGAATCGTCTCCCTGATTTGTCCAGCATGGCCTTGCAGGTCCCCTATAGCTCGCTAGGCTGGAGTTTATCTGCAATCTCCCGGTACGGGTAGTCAGAGACCGCAATGTGACACCGGGAAATGCCGTAGTAGATGTCCCCGCCCTTGACAGTTCGGGTTGGGCGTCATGCTCGCGTTCTGGACAGCGGGATTTTTGGTGCGAAGCCCAACCCGAGGATGGAAGGGGATGCCCCCTTATTCTTTTGTGGAGGGGAAGGCAGGCGTTCCAGTTTCGGGATTGGAACCTAGCCCGATAGTCCCTGTTCCACGAATACGGACCTCGCAACCCGCATGGCGGAGCGAGTGGTGAAGAACCCACCGTAGAGCATGATCTGGATGAACACTTCCATGATTTCTTCGGGGGTCATCCCGATGCCCAACGCTCCCTGGATCCGGTTGCGCAGTTGCCGGTCGTACTGCCCGAGAACACCCATGGCCGAAAGAGCGCACATGGCGCGTTCCTTGGGGCTAAGGTGGGGCCGCGTGTTGATTGCGCCCCAGTGGTACTCAACAATCAGCTTATCGAGCTCTTCCTCCGGCGAGTCCGGCAGGACCGGAAGCGCGGGTACCCCCAGCATCTCATCCCGGACCTTATGCCCAAGCTCGTGCAGTTCCTCGACCGGCCTCTCCGTGTCATAGACCAAGGTCGGGGTGAACTCGACTCCCCGTTCTTCAAAGATCTCCCGGGTGATGCGAATGGCGGTCTCCACTTCAGGGACCCCCACGTAGAAGGTCAGTTGGATGAAGACCTCCACCACCTGGTCAGGCGTCAGCCCGAGGTTGAGACCGCGCTCTATGTGGCGGCGCAACAGCGGAAGCTGCCCCAAGGCCATCAGGGATGAGATAGTACAGATTGCCCGCTGCTCCGGAGGCAATGTGGGGCGAGTCCAGATGGAACCGAAAAGGCACTCGTCTATTATCCGACGCAGGTCCGGGGCAAATTGGTCGATACCCGGCACTGTGAAATGGGTGGGATCGCCGGCGGCCATCAGGCGGCGCATCTCGTTGCCTCGCTCGAATCTATCATTGAGGGTGGTCAAGGTACTTCCTCCTGGCTTTGAACTGATGAGGACCGTTACATTGAGAATGCCGCCCCATGCCCGAGAACGCCGCCCCATGCCCGGTGCGGGGCCGGTACGGCCGCAAAGGACCCGGACTGCAGCGGAAACCGTGCCCAAGATTATACTATGAGCAGGGCGCTATTGGGATTGGGAGCCTGAAAAACACGGGCCACCGCCACAGGGGAGATTGGAGATGTGTTGAAGTTATGTGCGGGCGATGATCTCCTCGGCGAACCAGGCCATGCGTTCCGTTGTCTCGCTCATGTCGGCGCTGCGGATGTCGAATATGATCTGGCTGACGCCGGTGTCGGCGTAGGTCTGGACGTCGTGGGCGACCTGCTCCGGGTCGCCGGAGAAGCGGCGGCGCGACTCCCCAGATGAAAGCGCCGGATCGTACAGGGGGGCCTTCATAGCCACGTCGATCTCGCCCGGATCACGCCCCGCGCGCTCGGCGAAACGGCGGAGAGTCACCATGTTCTGGTCCAGTTCCTCGGGCTCCAGCGGCGCGGCGGGAATCGCCCCCACGGGATGCCAGCCGTTGCCCAGCTCCGCAGCGCGGCGGATGGCGGGACGGCTCTGACCGCCGACCCAGATGGGCGGATGGGGTTTCTGCACCGGCTTGGGCAGGAAGTCGATGTCCGAGAACTGGTAGTACTTGCCGTCAAAGGTGGGGTTGTCGCTGGTCCAAAGCTCCTTGAAGGCCAGAAGGTACTCGTCGGTGACTGCGCCCCGCTCTGAGAATGGAGGCGCGTCCAGGGCAACGAACTCTTCCTCCATCCAGCCGACTCCGACGCCCAGGGTGAGCCTTCCCTGGGAAAGCACGTCCAGGGTGGCCAGAATCTTCGCCGCCAGCAGGGGGTTCCGGTAGGGGACGATCATCACACTGGGGACGAGGCGGATGTTGCTGGTGATCCCGGCCAGGAAGGTCAGGAGCGTAAGCTGCTCGAAGTACTCGCCGGAGCCAGCCGGGGGGAAGTCGCCGCCCACGGTGTAAGGGTAGGGCGAGTCTATCCTGCGCGGCACCAGGATGTGGTCTCCGACCACCATGTACTCGAACCCGAGGGAATCTCCCCGGCGGGCTATCTCGGCCAAGGGGCCGGGCTGCGCCGTGGGGCCGTGGTTGGGGAGGTAGAACCCGTACTGCATGAGGCTCCTCTCTTAGGGCGTGTGGACATTCAGGGCATTGCGGATGCCGGGGACAGGACTCGAACCTGCACGGGCGGTTAAGCCCACGGAGCTATGCTCCGCCACGTTTAGCCATTTCTGCTACCCCGGCAAGACCATGTTACCAAACTCTAATGTCCACAGGCCCTAGTGGAAGGGTCGGGGATGGCTATGGGAGGTTCAGGCGGCCGCTTTCATTACAATGCGGATCCTCAGCCTCCGCTCCGGCCCGGGGCCGGGTATGGGGCGACGTTTACAATGCAGACCCTCAGCCTCCGCTCCGGCCCGGGGCCGGGTATGGGGCGACGTTCTCAGGAGCCAACCGCTGCGGCGGCGTGCGACTCTCGCCACGGAAGAATACCAGCACCGACGCCGCGAACAGCAGCGCGATGTTGGACCATATCGCTACGTCGTAGACGCCGCGTATGTCGTAGAACAGGCCGCCCAGGAATGCCCCCAGGCCGCTGCCGATGGGCATGACGGCGAACATGGTGCCGTAGATCGTGCCCAGGTGGGCGATGCCGTAGCGGTCCGAGGTGTAGGCCGCCGTGATGCTGACCACGGCGTTCCACGAGAGCCCCACCAGCATTACACCGGCTATCAGGGCCGCGAAGCCCAGCGGCGGAATACCCAGGAACGGCACGCCCATGGAGAGCAGGACCACCACAAACCCCATCATCCTCAGGTTGTAGGTTGCCGTCAGCATCTTTCTCCGCCCGTGCTGGTCGGAGAGATGCCCCAGCACGAGGCTGCCGATGACGGCGGAAGCGCCGATAAGGCTGAACGCGCCCGCTGCGGCCATCGGCTGGTATCCGAGGTCCCTGGCGTAGGAGACGAAGTGAGCATTCACGAAGCTCATCGAGTACCCTCAAACGAAGTACCCGAAGGTGAGCCGGTAAAAGAGGTTCGAGGTCAGAGCGTCGCGGAAGTTGGCGTCCCTGCCGTACAGCTCCTCGGCGGTGTCTTCAGCCTCTCTCCGTCTGCGGCGCAGGTCGCTGGGGTCGCCCAAGGGCTCCATGCCCACGTCCTGGGGGCGGTTCCTGATGAGCAGGAGTCCGCCGGGGAGCACTATTCCCAGCAGCAGGGCGGAGAGGAAGTAGTAGGCCTCCCGCCAGTCGAACAGGACCAGGAACATGGAGGCGGCGGGCACCAGCAGCAGCGCCCCGAAGGAGCCGGCGCTGGACATGATTCCCAGGGTCAGGCCACGCTGGGCGAAGAACCAGGAGCTGATGACCTTGGTGAGGATTGGCCCCGTCCCGAGCGTCAGTCCGATGCTCATCACCGAGAAGACCACGTAGAGCTGGGCCAGGTTCTGGATGGAGGGCAGGAGGAGCAGCATCAGCCCCAGCAGCGCGACGCCGGACAGCGCGACCATCCGAGGGCTGTACCGGTCGGCCAGGTAGCCTGCCACGGGGCGCATCAGGCCGGAGAGCATGAAGGTAATGCCGAAGGCCAGGGAGAGGGTTGCCCTGCTCCAGCCGAAGTCCTCGGTCATTGGGGTGAGGAACGCGCCGAAGGAGAACTGGGTCCCCGCCACTCCCAGGGACACCAGGGAAGAGCCGATAACCACGTACCAGCCGTAGAAGACCTTGTTGGATGCTTGCTGCATGGCGCCCCCCAACGGCCCGGCCGCTGCGATGCGGCCACGGAGGGTCCGCTGCCGGGAACGTACACGGCTGAGGACCCGTCGCCGGATATGGAGACTGCTATAATAGCGCAGGCATTGGAACCCTCTCAACTCCCTGAGTTATGGAAACCTGCGGAGTTATGGAAACCTGCGCAGAAGGAGACTGATTGACATGCCGAATATCACTCTGGACCAAGCTGAGGCCGTTCTGGCCGGGGCAAAGGCCGCCGCGCTGGAGATGGGCAAGGCCTTCAGCTTCTCGGTGGTGGATGCCCGCGGAGACCTGATAACCATGTGCAAGATGGATGGGTCGCCCTGGAGGACTCCCTACGTTTCACGGGGCAAGGCGCGGGCGTCGGCCTGCTTCGGCGAGGCCAGCGGCGACCTGACGGAACGCTCGACCACGCCGATCATGCGGGCGGTCATGGAGGTTGAGCGCGGGGAATTCGTTCCCGGCCAGGGCGCGCTACCGATATATATGAATGGCGAACTGATCGGAGCGGTGGGCGGCAGCGGAGGCACCGCGCAGGAGGATGAGGACTGCGCCAGGGCGGGCATCGGAAAGCTGTCCGGGGCCAGCGCCAGCCGTTAGCCCTGCCGGAATTGGAGCCGGATTACCGGGCCTAGCATGGATTCCAGACTTGGGAGCGCCGCCCCGTACCCAGTGCGGGGCAAGCGCGGACCTGTTCCCCGGCAGGGAGTTCCGGGGCAGTATTCGGGGAGCGGCGTCTTGGAAACGGAGCCTTGGAAACGGAGCCTTGGGAGCGGCGCCCTTCGGGAAGCGGGCACCGCTCTCCGGCGGCTAATGGGTGTCCGTCACCTCGAAGTGGCGGACCCAGTACTCACCCCTGTACAGTTGCTCCACTTCCCTGGCCATGGACTGCCGGACCTCGCCCATCTCGTAGGCGCGCATGTTGTCGAGGGAGTCCCAGATGCTGACCGAGATGCCCTCGTCGGGGTCTTCCATGCTGCGGAGAAGCTGACGCTCCCGCAGCCCATTGATTGAATCCGACCCGGGGACCAGGTTTTCGTAGTGATGCTTCTCGTACTGGTCCCATGCGCCGGGAAGCAGCTTGCCCCAGACCATGCGCACGAACGACGGCACCTGCGCATCAGCGGACCCGGAGGCCAACGGGGTCGAAGAGATGGTCTCGAAGTGCTTCACCCAGTACTCGCCCCTGGTGTACGCCCACGGGTGATGGAGGTGGTCGGCCTCCTGGAGCAGGTTCTTGCGGGCCTCGCTCCGCTCGTAGGAGGTCATGCTGTCCTGAGACTCCCAGAGGCTCAGAGAAACGCCTTCGTCGGTGTTCTCGGTGCTGCGCAACAGCTGACGCTGCCGCAGCCCGGCGACGCCGGCAGTCGATGACGCAACCCGCTCATTGTAATACTTGCGGTACTCGTCCCAGTACCCGGACCGGATGGTACCCCAGGACATACGAACATACATGGCAACTCCTCCCAAACACCTCGCCGCAATGCGGACCCTCTGCTGCGCCCGCTCCGGACCCGCCCCAGGACTTCGTCCCCCGACGTGTTGACCGGCGCAGCGCCCGGTGTGATTGTGGGCCACGGTGTGATTATAGATACGAACGTACATGTACGATTGTATCTATCAGGTACGATTGTATCCATTGGGAACCCCAATCCGCCAGTGCCGCGCAGGTACAGACAGCACCTGATGGTCTGGAAGGGGATGAGGCCATGCGCGGTCGAGGCCGGGGCGGGAGCTACGCTGTCGCCCCTTCTGCCAGACCCGGCCCCGGCAGGGAACCCTTGGCCAACTGCCGCCAGTAGTCCATCTTCTGCCAGTGCTCGATCAGGTCCGACAGACCCAGGCCGGACGAACCTGAATCGCCACTCTTGCCAGCGTTCTCCAGCCCGCGTTTCATGGCGCAGATGGGAACCGGGTCTTCGAGGGTGCGGGGGATGAGGCCGCGCTCGGCTGCCCTGGGCAGCAGGGCTCGCAGGACCTCGCGGGCCTGGGGAAGGACGCGGCGTTCCTGCAAGCAACGGCTAAGGTAGTTCTGGAGAGCCGTGAGGTTCCGGGCGTGGTGCCCGCGATTGGCCATCCGCTTGAACAGTACGGAGGCCCAATCGAAGGGGTCTTTCACGGGGCCGGACTTGGGGTTAGTCAGGGCGTCGGCAACCTCATCGCAGAATTCAGCGGTGACTTTGTCGAGTCGGTAAACCTCGACTTCGGTTGCGTACTTGCGGAGGAGGGCTTCAATCTGGGACCTGATCTGGGAGAGAGTCATGTTGTACCTCTTTATAGGGAGTTAATGAGTGTGGAGTGACGGGGGCAAATCCCCCTTAATCCCCCTTTTGCGAAAGGGGGAGAAAATCCCGTTTTCCGGTCATATCCGGACAAGTATGGTAGTCCGTGGCCGACTGACCGGACAGAACTGGTCAGGGCGGTTTGGGTTGCCCGGAGTTGCGCAGGGCGCCATGGAGGACACGGAGATCGCCCCCGAGCCTGTCAACGTCGCAGAACTTGACAGCGTAATCCATGGCGTAGCGTGCGGCGCGGATGCGGAGGGCAGGGTCGGGGTTTTCGATGGCCTCACGGGCGATGACGGAGAGGAAATGGGGCACGAGGGCCTGCAACTGCCTGCGGGAGAGGTCGTAGGACGCCTCATGGAGCTGGGAGAGCTGTTCCTGGAACTCGGGCTCGTCGAGCCAGCGGCGGATGGTCCTCTCGGAAACGCCGGTGTCGCGGGCGGCCTGGGCGATGGAAGGGGAGACGGCGAGGACGGGGAGTACGGCCTGCTGGCGGGGAGTGAGGTGGAATCCGGGCCGGGAAATTACGATTTTGCGGTCATTTCCGGACAAATCCGGACATTCTGCGTTGCCGGAATTGGCCAGGGTGGATTCTGAGGAAGGACGGGGCTGCTGCTTGCGGGTTGCCTTGTTAGCTTTTCTGGACATTAAACATGGTGCGCCTCAGTGGCTGTCCCTGATTGGCCCTGCCCTCCTTTATATGGTGGGGTTTTGTATGGGATGGGGTTTTGCGGTGGAGGGTCTTATGGGTCGGACGGGGGTTATGGTACATGTGTTCTATGGCTTTGGCAAGGGGTGGGTGACAGTGGGGGAGGGGTTTGATTGTGGGGTATGGAATTAGGTGCGTATACTTCGCAGGAAGTAGTCCCTAATACCATTCATCTTATCGAAGGTGGTTAACCCTCAAAATGAGCATTCAGTTAAGATGGGTCTTGGCTCTTAAAATCATGCTCTGGGTGTTCGTCTTTAGCCTTGGCGTGGCTAACTGCCTTATGACGGTGAACACGGTGGCCGAGATTATGAATGAGCCAGGCCTCGTGTACGACCATGGAGTCCGAGCGGCAGTGTTCGCAATTGTTGCTGCTTCTGCGCTATTCATCGTATTGTTGGGGAGGGATGAGGCACCTCGAACCGCTTTCATAGACTCCGTCTGTCGGCTAACCAGCGTTGTTACTGCCTTCCTAGCAGGCGTCTTCTGGCTGTTGGATGAGACAGAAGGAAAGACTGGTTTCTTCATCTTGACACTGCTTGCAACAGCGGGCGTCTTGACCACCGGTCTAGTAGTGATGCTCGTCATCCAAGCTCTCAGCCAGTGGATCCAAGCTCTCAGCCAGTGGAAACGAAGGCGTAGTCACCCATGACCCCGGGAATGTTCCGAACACACCGTTGCTGGGGATAGGATGGCCGCTTTCCTGGGATTGAGGGTGGGGGATTCGGAGTGTATTGAGGCGGACTGGGTTATGCCTGGTCGAAATCAGACCTGGAGATGCCCAGGGTTCTTCTGATCCGGTGGAGGGTTCCCGTGGCGAGGTCGCGGTTGCCGTGCCTTGGGATGGGCGTCTGTAGCCCGTTGGCAGGGTTTACCCACATTTCGTGGGACCCAATCGGCTTGCCGTTGGAATTGGCAGCCCAGAGTCTCCAACTTTCTGCGGAGTTCCCTGTAGGTCATACGGTTACTGTCAAGGTTCCTTTGGAACTGGGGAGTGGCGTGATCTCAAGGGGCAATGCCTGACCGTTTTCCTTGCGGAGCTGGATGATGGTCTGTGCGACTGCCAGAAGGCTTTTCAGGGTCTCTTCCGGAGTTTCTCCCCATGCCATGCAGCCCTGCAACGCCGGGGCTTCGGCCAGATACATCCAGCCTTCGCTTTCCTCGGGCTCGTGGAGCACGTAGTCCAACTGGTAGATGTCCATCTTTTCCTCCAGCCCCGGCATTCGCTGCTGTGGAATCTTCCTCATTTTGCCCTGTTTCATTATTCGGGTCAAAGGAGTTTCCGCTGGTGAGACTCTTGTTCCAGGGGTTTTGCAGGAGTTTCGCAATCGTCCCGGCGAATGGTTAACCTTGACACTCAGTATCGGCAACGGTAGACTTTTTTCCGGCGTAAACCCTTGTGGAGGCTGATGTTGTCCACGCAAAATACCTTCCTGACTGAAGAGATGCGGCAACAGGTTATCGGGCTGGAGGGCGAGCCCGTGACCACCGAGATAGAGAAGGGCGCGATCGTCAAGTTCGCCCAGGCCATCGGGGACGATAACCCTTTCTTCAACGATGAGGCGGCAGCCCGCAAGGGGCAGTACCGCGGCCTTGTCGCACCGCCCACGTTCCTGCGCTCGGTTGGCACGAGCCGCCCGGAGTTCCCCTTCGATGTCCCTTTCAACAATAACCTGGACGGCGGCAGCGACTGGGAGTACATGGAGCCGGTCCGTCCCGGCGACCGCATCACGGCCGTGAGCCGCATCGAGAACATGATCGAGCGGGCGGGCCGCATGGGGACCATGATCATCCAGACGACGGTGACCACCTATACGAACCAGTTGGGCCAGGTGGTCGCCACCCAGACCAGCACCGGAATCCGCTACTGAGCAAGGCCCCCTGGTTGCACAGAGCAGACACGACCAGGCAACAGAATGGCGGTAGATATCCGAGAAGCGGATCCTCCACGGCCGCTCCGGCCCCGCACCGGGCATGAGGCGGCGTTCTCAGCCGATACCCGCCTGGGGCGGCTGGAAGGGCAGATGGACATCATGGTCCAGGCACTGCAAGACCTGCGGCTGGAAGTCCGGGCGGTCAACACGCGGATTGACCGGATGTTCATAGCAACCTGGGCCATTGGCGGCGGGATAATCGCCACTCTCATTGGCCTGACAGTAACCCTGATAGTCCGGGGCGGTTAGGCGTAACCAATCTCCAGGGCATTTAGCATTTAAGGAAGTGCAGCATGGCAGACCAAGTTTACTGGGATGACGTGACCGACGAGATGGAAATCCCTCAGATGGTCAAGAATCCGACGACGCAGCAACTGGTGAAGTATGCCGGGGCGTCCGGCGACTATTACCAGATTCACTACGATACAGAGTTCGCCAAGGGCAATAACCTGCCCGGCGTGATCCTGCACGGCGCGCTGAAGAACGCCTTCCTGGGCCAGTACATGACGGACTGGATGGGGCCGCTGGGCAACCTGAAGCGGCTGGCCTGCCAGTACCGGGGCATGGATGAGCCGGGCCGCCCCATTTACGCCAAGGGCACGGTAATCCGCAAGTACGAGCAGGATGGGCAGCACCTGGTGGACTGCAACATCTGGCTGGAGAACGACGAGGGCCAGCGGACCACTCCAGGGGAGGCAACGGTGGCGCTGCCGAAGCGGTAGCGGCTGAGGTTACAACCTTGTTCTAACCGGTATCACATGGCGACCCGGCGCGATTGCGCGAGGGATGCCCATGGTCTTGACAGGATTTGAGGCTTGCCGACTGGACCAGCACATCTCCCAACAAGAAGAGGGGCGAAGAAATGGGGGCAACACAGGTAACCGTCACGATCAGGAACCCGGCAGAGCCGGACCGGACCTGGGAAGGGCTGTTCCTGGTTGATACCGGGGCTACCGACTGCCTGGTCCCCAGACCCTACCTGGAAGCCATGGGCCTGGAACCCAAGGGCCACAGGACCTACGAGTTGACCGACGGCAGCGAGATACGGCTGGATACCACCACCGCAGACATCGAGTTCATGGGCGAAGTAACCGCCGGCAGCATTATCTTCGGCGAACCCGGTACAGAACCCCTGTTGGGAGTGACTGCTTTGGAGTCCGCCGGTATTGAGGTAGACCCGACCAACCAGAGACTGAAGAAGCTGCCGTCAGTACGGCTCAAGAGATTGAGACCAAGCCGCCGTGAGGAAACCAACCCATAACTGGCCTGAACAGCGGGCCACTCCAGGGGAGGCAACGGTGGCGCTGCCGAAGCGGTAGCGGCGAGTTTAATCGCGGACAGGATGTATCACAGCAGATAACCGGCACTGCCCCAGTGCTGGCGCGCAGTTGCACCGGGGCAGATTGGTCGCGGAAATCCTATCCGGTATCCGGGATGGAGGTTTCTGATGATAAGCGGGTTAATGCTCGTCCTGTTCGAGTTCGCGGCGGGGGTGTTCGAGGGACTTATTCCGGCCAGCGTTCCGGTTACAGGAACGGCGGCAGGCGGCGGACGGCAGCCGCTGACCTGGTGGCAGACTTTCTGGGCGGTATTCTGTGCAATTATTGCCGCCGCGATAGTCATGACCGTCGGGTCTCTGATCCTCTTCGGAGTTGTATTTGCGGCACTTTTGGACGAATTGATGTGAGATAGGGGGTTTCACATCGAGGGACGGATCCCAAGCGCACTTGCCGGCCGTCACGCCGGCATGGTGCAACGTTCTAAGCAGGAATCGCACCACCGCTTCGTATCCAAGACATCTTGAATGGATGAGAGCAACTTTCCCGCCGCCTTCCAGGGTTGGGAGGCGGCGGGATGTGCGTAAGACCATGTTGCAGGGGCAATTGAGGGACGGACCCCAAGCGCACTTGCCGAGCGGCACGCCGGCACAGGGCGATATTCTCAGAGGGAGGCCTTATGGTTGATACATTGGCTGGCAAGGTTGCCATAGTTACCGGGTCGGGCCGCGGCATCGGGCGCGGCGTGGCGATGATGATGGCCGAGGAAGGGGCCAAGGTCGTGGTTGTTGATCCAGGCGTGAACGTTGACGGGTCCGGCTTCGACCAGTCCGTGGCGGATTTGGTCACCAACGAGATCAAGGACGCTGGCGGGGAAGCCGTGGCCTGCACAGAGTCGGTGGCCACCATGACCGGCGGCGAGAGAATCGTGCAGACCGCGATGGACAACTTTGGGCGGCTGGACATCGTTGTTACCTGCGCGGGCATCCTGCGGGACCGCATGGTGTTCAACATGACCGAGCAGGAATGGGACGACGTTATCGCCGTTCACCTGAAGGGCACCTTCACGGTGGTCAAGCACGCCTGCATCCTGTTCCGGCAGCAGCGTTCGGGGCGGGTCATAACCTTCAGTTCGCAGTCGGGGCTGGTAGGGAACTCCGGGCAGGCCAACTACGGCGCGGCCAAGTCGGGCATTGCCGGGTTCACGAAGGTGGTGGCCAAGGACATGGGCCGCTACGGGGCCACGGCGAATTCCATCGCGCCCAGAGCGCAGACGCGGATGATCGGCTCGATACCCGACAGCGCCTCCGAGATACGCGCCCGCAGCGGCGTCGCCTCCCTGGGCGACGGCGAGCACCTGGAGCCGGACGGCATTGCTCCCTTCGTCTGCTACCTGTCCAGCGACTGGGCCTCCAACGTGAACGGCCAGACCTTCCTGGTGTTCGGGAACACGGTGTCGCTGATGTCCCAGCCCAGGCCCAGCAACGCCATCTACAACTCCGGCGGACACTGGAGCATGGAAGAACTCGCGCCGCAGGCCAGGGGCCCACTGACCAGCGGGATCTACAATCCCGCTCCGGCAGCGCAGCCTCAATAGGCGGTTGGCGCTTGGCGGCGGCGGCCAGTCATTGACGCTGCCTCGTAATAACCAACCGCTGTGGATAACAACTGAACGTAGAGAAAGGAAGGTCCCGGATGGCCAACCTGTTGGAAGATAAAGTAGCGATCATTACCGGATCGGGCCGGGGCATCGGCGCTGGCATTGCCAAGCTGATGGCCGAGGAAGGCGCGAAGGTAGTGGTGGTAGACCCAGGCGTGAACGTCGACGGCACCGGCGTGGACTATTCCCTGGCTGAGGCCGTGGTCTCGGAGATCAAGGAGGCCGGCGGGGAAGCCGTGGCCAGCACGGAGTCGGTGGTCACAATGGACGGCGGGGAGAGGATCGTCCAGACCGCAGTGGACAACTTCGGGAAGCTGGACATCGTGGTTACATGCGCCGGCATCCTCAGAGACCGGATGATATTCAACATGACGGAAGAGGAGTGGGACGACGTCATCGCCGTTCACCTGAGGGGAACGTTCACCGTGGTCAAGAACGCCTGCATCCTCTACCGGCAGCAGCGTTCGGGCCGGGTCGTGACCTTCACGTCCACGTCGGGACTGTACGGCAACTCCGGGCAGGCCAACTACGGCGCGGCCAAGGACGGCATTGCGGGCTTCACCCGGGTGGTGGCCAGGGACATGGGCCGCTACGGCGTGACCGCCAACTCCATATCCCCCGGCGCGGCCACCCGCATGACGCAGACGGTGCCCGACGAGGCGCGCAACCTGCGTGCGGCAAGGGGCATAGGCGGCGCAAGCACCTCCGCTCCGAGGCTGCACGGCGAGGGCGAGGACATTGCCCCCTTCGTTACATGGCTGGCCTCCGACGAGTCTGCGCACGTCAACGGCCGAGTCTTCCACGTGACCGAGGGACTGGTGAGCCTGCTGAATGAGCCAGAGCCGGTGCGGACGATCCAGAAGGAAGGCAAGTGGACGGTCGAGGAACTAGCCAGCGTGTTCCCGGCGACCATCGGGGTTGAGCTTTTCAATCCTGCCCCGGTCCAGCCGCCCCGGGAGTAGTTCCACACGACTCCTTCAGCGATGGGAGGCTGACATGACCACCGAGGCAACGGGGTCTTCCCAGCAACCCCAGGCACCGGTGATGGAGGTTGCCGAAGTCCACCAGATGTTGGGTCGACTGGAAGCGGGTCAGGCTCATCTGGACGCAGGTCAGGCCCAACTACGGGAACAGGTCAATCGTCTGGAGGACCGTACCGAGCAGCGGTTCGGCCAGATTGAACAACGGCTCTTCCAACTGCTTATTGCGATCGTCGGGTTCAGCGTTGCGATACTCGTAACCCTGGTGGCGCTTATCTTGAGGCTGACGTTCGCGGGAGGATAACGCCGTCAAATTCGCCCGTCTCAAGCAGAAGGCCGACGGGTGATTCCGGGAATTCTAATTGGGGGGCCAGAGCCATGATTACGAGCTTTTCCGCTTCTTATGCAGGCCATGTGGTCGATGACAACCTGGGGTTCGAGGGCGACCTGGCCAACGACCGTTGGTACTCCAATGACCGGCTGGCCGAGGCTTTCGACTGGGCGCTGGACATTGCGCAGCACCTGGACCGGCTGGGGTACGACGAGTTCTGGATGGCGGAGCACCACTTCCAGCCCGAGGGCTACGAGTGCATCCCGAACCTGTTGATGCTGAGCCTCTACCTGGCGACCCAGACCAAGCGTCTCAAGTACGGCTGCGGGTTCAACATCGCGCCCATGTGGCACCCGCTCAGGCTGGCGGAAGACTTCGCAATGGCCGACATCCTGACCAACGGGCGGGTCATTTTCGGCGTGGGACGCGGCTATCACAGCCGGGAGGTGGAGACCTTCGGCTCCCCGATGCTGGACGGCGACGCGAACCGGGAGCTGTTCGAGGAGCAGGTGGAGGTGATCCTGAAAGCCTTCACCGAAGAGTCGTTCTCGCACGAGGGAAAGAACTACCAGATTCCGGCGAAGGTGCCCTACCGCGGCTACGACCTGGAGAAGCTGAGCCTGGTGCCCCGGCCCAAAACCCAGCCGGTGGAGGTGTGGCAACCGCTGGTTAGCGGCAATCCGCGCGGCATCGACTTCATGGCCAAGATGGGGATCAAGCCCATCATCGCCAACAACCCGGAGCCGACCCTGGGCGAGCGGATGAAGCTGTACCAGGAGGCGTCCAAGAACCATGGACGGGACCTGAAGATGGGGGAGGACGTGGCCGTCGGATACCGGTTCTTCATCGCGGAGAGCCAAGAGAAGGCGATGGAGCTGTCCCGCCCCTACTTCGAGGAGGCGATGAAGTTCGCGGCCCCGCTGGGGCTGATGCGGATGTCGCCGGAGCAGATCGATGCGGTTGCCAACCCGTCGCGGCGGCGCGGCGTGGCGCTGCCGACCCTGGAGGAGGCAGTCGAGGGCGGGACGTGGCTGTGCGGCCCTCCTGAGACCATCGTTGAGCACCTGAAGGGCGTGGAGGAGAAGTATCCCGGCGTGGAGCGGATCAACCTGGGGTCGGTCATGGGTATGCCCCGGGAGGTGTTCAAGGACCAGCTTTCCAAGTTCGCCGAGGGTGTCATGCCCGCGTTCCCGGAGGCTGTAGCCGGAAGGTAACCGATACCGGCAGAGAACGAAATGACTTCCGACGCTGAGACGGAAACCCAAATCGACACCGGCACCCTATGGCGCGCAATAGGTCGGCTTGAGGGCGATACCGCCGCGCTCAAGGAAGGCCAGCGTGAAATCCAGGCCGGGATCCGAGATTTGCAAGCCGGGCTGCGGGATGTGAACCGGCGCGTAGACCGTCTTTTCTACGCGATTCTTGCCGTTGGCGGCGCTTTGCTCGTGGCTTTCCTGGCCAACCGTTTCATTGGCGGCTGACGAAATTCAAGGGCAACTTCCTCAAAATGGAAGTTGCCCTTCAGATTGGAGCCGCCGTTCAGTCCAGGAGGGGGATGCTGCCCCACTTGATGGAGTCCGCGTTGGTGACGCCGCTCTGCTCTTTGGCCAACTCCCGAATCTGCAACAGGGTGGCGTTGACCTCCGGGGTCAGGAAGACCCAGTCCGGTTCCGGGGGAATCCAGTAGGGGGAGTTAATCCGCACCACCTGGCTTTCACTGGCGTTCAGGTAGATTCCAAACTTGGATGCCTGCTGCATTGGTTTCCTCCTTGTTCTTGATTCCTGCGTTCAGGTTGGCGTTGCCGCTTCTTTCGCCGCTTCGTTCGCCGCTTCGTTGATGGTGCGGGCCGGGGCTGGGGATTGCGCCGCGTACACTCCCCGGTACTCCTCGGGCAGCAGCAGCGCGATTCGCTGCATCATCATGTCGGTCAGGCTCTGCAACACCTGGCGGTTCGGGTTGCCGTCAATGACCGGCAGGGAGAACGGCTGGCCGATGTTCACCCGGAGCCGGCACAGGGGGAAAGGCATCCGCCAACTGGGAAACTTCTCTCCCCCGGTGATGCCCACGGGCAGGATGGTAGCCTGGGTCTTGAGGGCCAGGTAGGCCGCGCCGGGCTGCCCTTCTATCAGCGCATGGTTGGGGCTTCTGGTCCCCTCGGGGAAAACCACCAGCGCCTTGTCCTGGGACAGCAGGTCCAGCGCAAGCTTCACCGCCCCCAGCGCGTTCCCGGAACGGTCCAGGGGATGCACCTGGAACTCCCGCATCAGGAAATCGCAGAACGGGTACTGGAACAGCTCCCGCTTCCCGATGAAGCTGAGCTTGCGGTCCATTGCCGCAACCAGCACCGGCGGGTCGTTGAACGACACATGGTTGGCAATGACGATCAGGGGCGCATAGGGCGGGACCGATTCCCTTCCCGTCACTTCCAGCCTGCCGAAAGTACCGAAGCAGAGCCGGGCGAGCTGCCTGCCAGCGGAGTACATGAGTGTCATCCTGCCCGCCCCTGTGATGGCTGGCCGACCCGGTCCGCCACCATTTCAACCACGTCGTCGACGCTCAGATGATCGGTGCAGATAACCCAGGCGTCCGGGGGCTGAGTCAGCGGGGAGTCCGCCCGTTGGGTGTCGAGATTATCTCGATTCCGAGTCTCCTCAACGACCTGCTCCAGGGTGGAGTCGACGCCACGGGCAACCTGCTCGGAATGGCGGCGGCGCGCCCGTTCTTCGAGGGACGCGGAGATGAAAATCTTGAGACCGGCGTCGGGTAGCACCACGCTGCCGATGTCCCGCCCCACCATTACAATCCGGCCCTCGGAGGCTATGGCCCGCTGCTGGTCGACCAATGCACGCCGGACCTGGCTGACCTGCGACACCATGGACACGTGACGGTCGACCTCGGGGCGGCGCAGTTCCGGCCCCACACTGAAACCTCCGACCATTACCCTGGCGCTGTCGTCGCCGTCCAGCGTTACGGGGTTCGAGGACGCCAATGACCCCAATCCGTCCTCGTCATCCATCGGGGTTACGCGCTGCAGCGCAAGCCAGGTGATGGCGCGGTACATTATCCCTGTGTCCAGATAGCGGAATCCCAGCCGCCGCGCCAGGGCCAAGCCGACGACCGTCTTGCCCGCGGCGACGGGTCCATCAATGGCGATTACGCTGATATTGCCGGACAAAATCCGCCTCACTGAAAACGTCGCCCCATACCCGACACCGGGCCGGAGAGGCCATAGAGGATCCCGATTGTAGACGAACGTCGCCCCATACCCGGCATTGGGCCGGAGCGGCCTCAGAGGACCCCGTTTGTAGACGATGGCTGCCGTCAGGCATTATAGCACCGAAGATTACGCTGCCGGACGGATTTGCAGGCGCAGGACAGGCGGGAAGCATGACATCAGCACATGGGTGACCCTTCCGAGATTCGGGCCGGGCGGCACACGGGTATCCGGTACTGGTTGCTGCCTACTGCCGGGCTGCTGTGCGCGGTCCCGCTGTTCGTGCTGGCGGCGATTTACGACACTTTCCCCGGGGATGAGCCAGCGCTGCTGGCGCTACAGGGCTTGCGCACGGACTGGCTCGATGGCGCGGCTGTCCTGATAACCCGGTCGGCGGACGCGCCGGTGGCATTTGCCGTGGTCACGGCAGCCGTGGTTGCGCTGCTGGTGTGGAGACGGTGGGTCCCGGCGGCGATGCTGGCATTCACGCTTGCGCCCGCCCTGTGCAACTACGCGCTCAAGGAACTGGTGGCGCGTCCCCGCCCCGAGTATGCCATCATGGGGTTGGACCCAACGAGTTTCAGCTTTCCCAGCGGCCATGCCGTCTTCGCGGCATACTTCGGCGGTTGCCTGATACACCTGGCGGAGGGGGTAATCCCCAATGTTGGCATACGCCGGGGAATCCAGATTCTGGCCGGGTTGTGGGCGGTGGGCGTCGGGGTCTCACGGGTCTACCTGGGTGTCCACTGGCCAAGCGACGTTGTTGGCGGGTTCATATTTGGCGGGCTGGCGCTCCTGACGGCGACCAGCCTGAAGCGGTACGTGAAGTAACAGCGAGGTGGGATGCGCATCCCACCCAGGTATTGGTCGAGCGTCCCGGAGCTGGGACTGCCTATTCCCGACGAGGCACGGTGGCGTATTTCCCAACGCCCTAGCCGAAGAATGGCTTGTTGACCATCAGGTAGAGTGAGCAGAGCGGCAAGGCTATTGCAAGCGCCCCCCAGAAGTACCACCTGCGGAGCGCTGAGGAGAATTCTGATGGCGGCGAGTCCGGGTAGTCCGACGGGTCAGAGAATACGACCATGCGATGTTGGGCGGGGATAAGAATCGCCACCCAAATCACGCCGGACGCAGTGAACAGCCACAGGGCGGCGCTTATCCAGGACAACTGGTAGAGCGCGTCCCGCCCGCCCCAGCGGTCGAACACCATGACCAACCCGTTCACCAGTACCAGGAGCACACCAGGCAGGGTGAAGAGCAGGTCGGCGCGCATAACAGCCCTGGCGGAGAAGTGTATGACACTGACGCTCCGCGTCCGGTCCGCCATGAGCATCCATGCAGCGGTAACGATGATGTTCCCGAGGAAGACCACCGCGCCGGTTATATGCAGGAAAGTGTGCCATCGATACGGGTACAGCGGCAGGGATACCGCCAACACAGCAACGATAAGGAAGCCATAAGCCAACCATTCATTCCGGTGAATGTATCGCAAGGCAGTCCTCTCGTGGAGACTCAGAGGCGTACACGGGTATCGGCCAGCCACTACGGAGACCGGCTACAAGGATACCGGCCAAACTGAAGCCGAAGTGAAATATACATGTCGAGAGCATGGTTCTACGATGATGGTCCATGCCATGTACGGGAAGCGACTCAGGTATCAGAACTTGATAGCGTGAGAGAGATGACTACCGAAAACCAGCCTGATCCAGAGGCTTGTCTTGGGCGCGATTTCGCCGACAACGGGCGTGTGTATACAGCCCAAGAAGTTCATCTTCTAATCTCTGCCATACAGCGGGATGTTCGTCAAATGAGAAACCCTCTCTGTACGGGACTGCAACGTGAATCTCAATTACACCGCCACTTGGAAGCAACTCGAACCGCACTAGACTCTGGTCTCGATCTCCCGGTAATACTTCAAGTATCCGAATCTGCGGATAGCGCGGGTTTGGGGGCAGACTCATAACTCCTCCAGCTAGGGACATTCATGCAACGGAACATGAGACTGATTCAAAAGCTTTTAGCGTGGGCAAAAATCGAAACTGAGGGACGTTCCATTCCAGCGCCGGAAACCGACGATTACACCAAGGATGAAATCCAATACCACGTTGAGTTGTGCAGACAAGCAGGCTACCTAGAAACGGAGCGTAGCCGTCCCTACCTGCGGGTTAAAGACTTGACATGGGCTGGTCACAACAAATTGGACAAGTTCCGAGTCATCAACCACAGCTAGGGAATCGCCAACCAGCCTATCAGAACCCCTGCAGCAAGGGCAATCAGGACGGCCATTGGCAATATCCACCGCACCAGCAACCACCGCAAATAGCGTTCTTGTGTCGCCACCTGCATTGCCACTTCCGCCCGTCGCTCCTCTGCATCAGCCCGCGCTTCTGCTTCGAGTGCCCTTGTGGTCATTACATCAAGAGTCACACGTAGCCCGTCGTCATTGATCGTTTGTTCCTCGCGTGACTTTCTAATGCGATCGTATACTCTTTCTGCGGCGGCAACCCCGAAGGCTGATATTGTGTCTATCACCATCTTTTTGACAGGTGGTGCTATAGCGGCAAAGTTCACGATGGCCTCCTGCCGTCAACCAGCAACACAGCGCAGTCTTCACTCCGCACGGTTCCGATGATGAAATCATTGTAACCCCATGAATCCTCGAATCTGACCATGAAGTGGTGGGTGACTTCTCCCCGGAACATCCCGGACTGCGTCGTTTCCCGTTCATAAATCTCTACACCCGGCCAGTCGATCTTGAGATTTTCCTTGCCAAGGTACTTGCGCCTGATCGCTTCTTCGGCAGGTCCCTTAATAGCTTCCCGGCAATGTTCGCCTTGGAACCGCTGCTCGTCGGAGTAGGCGGATCCGGCACATGCCGAGAGGAGCAGACCCAAAGCGATGGGAATAAGCAGTAGGGAACGGACATTGGCTGAGGTTACCGTGCGGGAACCCCCTTGCGGCGTAAGATGATGGGCCGCTTGCCACTGTAGTCATACCCACATGGGAACCGACAAGGGGGCACGAATGCCCACCTCTGGTTACCTATGGTTCCCGTGTATATAGTGAGAGAGTGACTACAGTGGCTTGGGGATCATAGCACGGGGCGGAAGCGGTGTGCGACAGTCGAATGACAGCTTGTACGTGCTTTCCGTCTACACGGCGCGGACTGGCCGGACGACCGGGTTGCCGGTGCACCAGTCTCGGGGCTGACAACCCCTCCGCACCACCAACCTGGATCAGTCTTCTAGCCTCAATCATTCATGGGTAGAACCGTATATAGTTCCCTGCCAAAGCCTGTTCCCAGCGCCCTAGAAATGTAGGCTCCACCCTGGTATGAGTTTGGGAAAATGCGGCCGCATGTCGCAAGTCCCGTTCACAGGATGGAAGACTAGAGAGATTCCCACGGTGATAAACTGGACAGGCGGTGAGCGCCAATAGCTGACGGGAAGGCCGCCATGAACTGGCTGGACATAGTAATCCTGATCCTGTGCGGTCTTATGGTCGTCTGGGGGGCGAGCAAGGGCGTCATCGCCATCGTGTTCAACCTGGCGGCGGTGGTGGTTGCGGTCCTGCTGGGCAGCCGGTTTGGGCCGAGGGTCGGGGAGATACTCATTCCATCCGACACCCTGGACCACATTCAAGTCTTTGTCGGGTACTCCATTATTTTTGCAGCCGTGTTCATCGTGTCAGCCTTTGTGGCGGGCTGGATCAGCCGCGTAATGGGGTTCGTTCCCCTCTTCAGGTCGTTCAACCGGCTTGCCGGCGCGGCGCTGGGGCTGCTGGTTGGCATCCTGTTGAGTTTCGGCGTGATGGTGGGACTGAAGCAGTTGGAGTACGAGGGTATAGACGAGGCGATAAGCGACTCGACCCTGGGGAGTTTCGTCGTTGAAAATTTCGGTATTGCGGCCCAGGCCACAAGACTGGTGCCCGAAGACTGGAAGGTGATAACAGAGGGGTGGTCCGGCAATTTGACTGACCCGTAGCGCCGGGGAGAGTCCCTGACCGGGCTAAAGCAAGCGTCCGCGCTATGCTACAATACGGGGAAGCAACGGCGGTCCTGGCCCGGCAGGAGGCCAATCGCCGTCGCGGGTCCCGCTGAATTGGTGTACATCGTCGGAGAGTCCCGGTCGGGGTGTGTGGATCCCCTACTCTGATTGACCAGGTGCTTGCCGCGTTGAAGAACAAGACCCGCATCCAGAGAACATTGCCCCAGACCTGGTCCAGAGCCGGAGAGGTCGCCGGGGATTCGTCGCCCGATGACCAACCTGACGAATGGGAGCCTGCCCAACCGGGGGACGACTCCAGCGAGTACGACTCCAGCCCGGAAATGTCCGGAGTGTCGCTCCTCCACTCCCCCGTGCTGGTGCTCAACCTCAACTACGTTCCCATCAACGTATGCACCGCGCGCCGTGCCGTGGTGCTGGTCGGCAAGGGGAAGGCGGAGCTGCTGGAGAACCACCGGGGCCGCATCCGCACCGTTTCCCGCGCCCTGGACGTTCCTTCCATCATCAGGCTGGTCTACCTGGTCAGAAAGCCATTCCTGCCCCGGAAGCTCTCCAAGAAGGAGGTCTTTCTAAGGGACAGGTTCACCTGCCAGTATTGCGGCAAGAAGTCTCCGGACCTGACCCTTGACCACGTGGTGCCGCGCCGCCAACACGGGGCGCACACTTGGGAGAATGTGGTAGCCGCGTGCAGCCGCTGCAACCTGCGCAAGGCGGGGAGAACCCCGGCTGAGGCCAGTATGCTGCTGGTGAAGCAGCCGAAGGCCCCGGACCCGAATCCCTACCAGATACTCCAGAACCGGACCATTCTGGATGAGTGGCGCCCATACGTTCCCTGGTCTGTATTGGCCAAGGACTAGGGGCCGGCGACGACTGGCGAATCGTCGCCAGCCGGAGCTTGCGTTCCCGAAGAAGGGCGGTTGCTACACACTGGCCACTGGCAGGTTGAGCATCAGGACCTCGCAGGCTAGGCGGGCGTTGGCGTTCTGCTCCAGGGCGGTCAGGGTCTTGTTGATGCGCTCCAGGAATCCCACGATCTGCGCAGTTGTCACTCCCGTAGCGTGCAGGCGCAATTCTTCGGCGCGGTCCGCGTTGTGCAGGTAGCCGTCGGCCCCCTCCTTGATCAGCAGCAGGTCGCGCCACCAGCGTTGCCACTCGAAGAGCAACTGCTGGGACGAGTCGCGGTCCCGGGAGAACTGCGCCGCAAGCTCGTTGGCGTAGGCGAAGCGGTCTTCCAGCCCCGACCGGCAGACCTGCGCCAGCCTGTCCAGGACCTCTCCACGCGCTTCCCATAATTCCGGTTCCCGCAGGACGCTCCGCGCCCAACCATAGCAGCCCCGGGAGAGGCGGACCAGTTCCTCAGCGCGCTCCCGGTCGCACGACTCGCGGGACACCAGGGCATCGACCATCTGCGGCCTGGGCACGGGCAGGAGGGATAAACGGCGGCACCGGGAAAGAATGGTGGGGAGGATGGCGTCCTCGTTGGCAGTCAGCAGGAGCAGCGTGACCTGGTCCGGGGGCTCCTCAAGCGTCTTCAGGAGGGCGTTGGCAGCCTCGTCACTCAAGGACTCAACGCCGTCGAAGATCACGACAATCCGGGAGCCTTCAAAGGGCTTCAGGGAGACCTGGTGCAAGACCTCGCGCACTTCCTGGATGCCGATTACGGTGCGGGCGGCTTCTCCCTCGGCCCGGCTGACCTTGCCGACCACCCGCACGTCGGCGTGGTTGCCCGCAGCGATGCGGGTACACTGGGCGCAGACGCCGCAGGGGGATTCCTGGCGGGCGATGCAGTTGACGGCCCTGGCGATCTCGATGGCCAGCGTCATCTTGCCCACGTGTGCCGGCCCCGCCAGGAGGTAGGCATGGGCGAGCCGGTCCCACTTCAGGCCAAACTCAAGCTGCCGCAGGATGTGGTCCTGCCCCACAACGTCCCACATGGTCAACTACCGGGGGAACCAGGGCACGCCACGAGAACCGTATGGACCCACATGATTTCCACGTTCCCGGCGGACCTGATTACATGGACTGCGCTATTGTGCCTATATCCCAGCAATACGGATGTGCAGGCCAGGCGGGCCTACTGCGGCGTGGGCCTTGGACGGAAACCGCCGCGCATCCGGACTGCGGGGAGCCTGTGCAGTGTCCCGTTGTGGGGGTCCACGTCGATGCCGACCGACTCCAGCGCGGTTACTCCCAGCAGGGGTTCGGCGTCCGGCTCACCGAATATAATGGTGCCACCGACGATTTCTCCCATGAATTCAATGTCCCCAGTGGTGACGTCCAGCCTGATTTCGCTGCTGTCAGCCAGGCTGTATACTCTCTGGCCTTTGGGAACCAAGCCGATGGACTCCAGGTGCTGCCTGGGCACCAGGGAATCGGTTGCACCGGTGTCTACGAGGAATAGCCCCTCCCAAACCCGGTCGGGTTCGGCGGGGTTCCGTATAGCGACGGTCACGTGGATTGCTCCCATTTTTCTCTCCTCCTGAGAACATCGCCCCATACCGCCGTGCCAGCCGGGGAGCGGCAGACAGGATCAGTCTCCAGTGCGGGTGGGACTCCGGCCCTGATTACACAATATCCGCAATCATCATGTCCTGGTAGCTTTCGCGGCGGCGGATCAGGCGGCTCCGGCCATCCTGCACCAGGACAATGGGCGGCCTGGGGTTGAGGTTGTAGTTGCTGGCCATGGACGGGCAGTAGGCGCCCGCAGCAGGAATTGCCAGCACGTCGCCCGGCTCCACCACCGGGAGGGTGATGTCTGACGCCAGCAGGTCGCCGGACTCGCAATACTTCCCGGCGATGGTCACCGTCTCGGACGGGTCCTGCCCGGCCTTGTTGGCAACCACGACCTCGTATACCGCCTGGTACAGGGCCGGGCGGATGTTGTCGCCCATGCCCCCATCGACGCTGACGTACTTGCGCACTCCGGGAATGTCCTTGATAGCGCCGATGCGGTAGACGGCCACCCCAGCCGGGCCGATGATGGACCGTCCGGGCTCGATAATCAGCCTGGGGGCCGGGAGGCCCAGTGAGTCACAGTTGGACGTGAGGGCGGAGACGATAGTGTTGGCGTAATCGCCGACGGCCGGGGGTTCCTGGTCGCGGGTGTAGGCGATGGCGAACCCGCCGCCGGGACTGAACTCCCGCATCTCCAGCCCCTCCTCCCGCAGGTCGGCGGCGAAGCGCAGCACAACCTCGGTGGCAACCGCGTAGGGTTCCAACTCGAAGATCGGAGACCCAAGGTGGAAATGCAGCCCCAGAAGGTTCAGGTTCCGGGCCGCCACTGCCCGGCGCACAGCCTCAGCCGCGTGGCCGGTCTGGATGGCGAACCCGAACTTTGAGTCGAGGATGCCCGTGGTGGTGTGGACGTGCGTATGGGGGTCAACGCCGGGGGAGACCCGTATCAGAACGTCCTGCACCTTACCGGCGTCTCCGGCGATGCGGTCCAGCGTTTCAAGCTCGTGGAAGCTGTCTATCACGATGCGGCCAATGTTGCCCTCCACGGCCTGGGCCAACTCTTCGGGGCTCTTGTTGTTCCCGTGGAAGTAGACCCGCTCCAGGGGAAAGTCAACGCTCTGGGCGATGGCCAGCTCCCCTCCCGACACCACGTCCAGCCCCAGCCCTTCCTCCTCGAAGAGCCTGGCCAGAGCCGGATTGATGTAGGCCTTGGAGGCGTAAACGACCTGGGTGTCGCCGTACCTGCTCTGGAACGCCCGGACGAATGCGCGGCAACGGTTGCGCAGGGTCTCTTCGTCGAGCACATACAGAGACGTGCCGTACTCATCCGCAAGGTCCATGAGGTTGCATCCGCCAATTTCCAACGCGCCATTGTCGTTGATGGCGGCGGTATCCGGGAACACATTGTATGGGAACATTCAGTCCATCTCCGGGTAGAGAGTTTATGGGTCTGACCTGAGGGTGATGCTGTCCAGGCTACGAAATGGAAGTACGAATACGATGGCAGGGACTCAGGAAGATTCGCCGGTGTCGTCACCCGGCGGTTGCTTGGGCTTTCCTTCCCGAGCATCGGCATAGCCCTTACGATAAGCCTCCCGGCGCATCTCCCTCACTTTGTGTTCCAGTCTATCTCTCACAACACGCTCCAGTTTCTCCATCACTTCGCGCTCCCATATCTCCCTAACCTCGCTCTCCCATATCTCCCTTCGTCTCGCCGCAGATGCTCTGAACCAATCATCAGCTGTCATGACTAACTCCTTCAGAAATGATGGAGCCGGAGTGGTAAACAATCTTCGGCTGCGTCCGTCGCCGGGACTCAGGAAGATGCGCCGGTGTCGTCACCCGGCGGTTGCTCGGGTTTTCCTTCCTGAGCATCGGCATAGCCCTGGGAGTAACCCTCCCGCAGACCCTCCCGGAGACCCTCCCGCAGTGCTTCCTCCCGTGCCTCACGCAACTCTTGCTCCAGTCTCTCCCGTTTCCTTGCCGTAGATGCTCTGATCCAGTCGGCTATTGCCATAGTTAACTCCTTTAGTTGCAGCAACCCCCAGGCTATGAAGCCGGAGGCCACGAAACTTGCTCCGATCCCCAGAAGTATGTTTCGCGCCACCTGGTTGGGCCCGGCACCGCCTGGGCCGTGGGCAAGTTCGAGTTGTGTCAGTATTACTGACCCGGCTATCCCGCCAATCAGGGTAAGCAGTTGGAACCATTGCCGGTCTTTAGGGTCAATTCCCCAGATTGTTTCACGGGATTCGTCCATGTTGCAGACACGCTCATTGTACCACCGGCGCCGTGGCTGAAACCCGACGCGAGAGAGCCGGTCAGGGCGGTGCCGGGGCTTAACCATCGACCCCCGGCAACCATTCACAGAATTGACTCTAGTTATTACCCCCGTATATACTCCGGTGCGCCAGAGACGGTATTTCCTCCCGGCCTCTTCACTTCAAAATTGGCCAATTCCAACCTGTTTGGGGGTGTTATGGCGAAGATTCCGATACAAGTGACCGTCAACGGTCAAACCCACCAGGCCGAGGTTGAGCCGCGAACGCTCCTGGTCCACTTCCTACGTGAGGACCTGGGCCTGACCGGGACCAAAATAGGTTGCGACACCAGCCAGTGCGGCGCGTGTGTCGTGATGATGAACGGGTCCACCGTCAAGTCCTGCACCTGCCTCGCAGTGCAGGCCGACGGAGCGGAAGTCACGACCATTGAGGGTGTGGCCGACCAGGGCAACCTGCACCCGATCCAGGAAGCGTTCTGGGACAACCACGGACTGCAATGCGGGTATTGCACCGCCGGCATGATCATGACTTCGGTGGAATTGCTCCAGCGGAATCCCAACCCCACAGCCGAGCAGGTACGGGCGGGCCTGGAAGGCAACCTGTGCCGGTGCACCGGGTACCAGAACATCGTGAAGTCGGTGCTCGCCGCCGCCGAGCGGATGGGAGGTTAGGCGATGACTACCAGGATATTCGGGTCCGGCATCCGACGCCGAGAAGACCCTCGTCTGATTACCGGCCAGGCAACCTACACCGACGACGTCAACCTGCCTGGCATGGTGTACGCAGCCATCCTGCGCAGCCCCCATGCCCACGCCAGGATCCGCAGCATCAACACCGACGCCGCCAAGTCGGCCCCGGGGGTGCTGGCAGTCTATACCGGCGCGGACACCGAGGGCGTGCTAAATGCCATTCCCTGCGCCTGGGTTGTCCCCGACTCCGACGTGAAGGCCGTCCCCTACCCGGCCATAGCCACCGACACCGTCCGCTACACCGGGGACGCGGTGGCGGCCGTGGTTGCGGAGAGCCGCTACCAGGCCGAGGACGCGCTTGAGCTGATCAACGTAGACTACGAGATTCTGCCGGCCAACGTCCACGCCGAATCGGCGATGAACGAAGGGACTCCCCAGCTACACGAGGACGCCCCCAACAACCAGGCGTTCCACTGGGTAGCGGCCGGGGGCGACACCGACAGCGCATTCGCCTCGGCAGAGGTGGTGGTCACCGACACCATCATCCAGCAGCGGTTGATTCCCAACGCGATGGAGCCGCGCTCTGCGGTAGCGAGCTACCTGTCCTCGATGGGGGAGTTGACCATCTGGAACACCACCCAGAATCCGCATATCGCCCGGTTCGTCACGTCCCTGGTGACCGGAGTGCCAGAGCACAAGATACGGGTGATCGCCCCGGAGGTGGGCGGCGGATTCGGCGCGAAGATCCCGGTCTATCCCTGGGAGATGATCACCGCCTTCTGCTCCATGAAGCTGGGCCGCCCGGTCAAGTGGACCGAGACCCGGTCGGAGAACTACCAATCGTCCATTCATGGCCGGGACCACGTGCAGACCGTGGAGATTGCCGGCACCCGGGAGGGCAAGATAACCGGGATACGCTCCGTGGTACACGCCGGTATGGGGGCTTACCTCTCCACCGCTGGCCCCGGCATCCCGACCATTCTGCATGGGCTGATGTACTCCGGCCCCTACGACATCCCCAACATCAAGGCTGACGTTTACGGCGTGTTCACGAACACGACTCCGGTGGACGCCTACCGGGGCGCGGGCAGGCCCGAGGCCACCTTCCTGGTGGAGCGGATGGTCGACCTGCTGGCCAACGAGTTGAACCTAGACCCGGTGGAAATCCGCCGCCGCAACCTGATCCCCAAATTCGAGGACGGGTTCGATATATCCCTGGGCCTGACCTACGACAGCGGCGACTACCAGGGCGCATTGGACAAGGTGCTGGAGCACGTGAACTACGAAGACCTCCGGCGCCAGCAGGCCCAGTCCAGAGGCCAGGTGACCGGCAACGGGCACCATGACCATGGCCACGATCACGGGCACGACCATGGACATGATCACGGACATGGTCACGACGACCAGCCATCGGCTACCAAAGAATTGATTGGCATCGGGGTGACCACCTACTGCGAGATATGCGGCATCGGCCCCTCACAGGTCGCCGGAGCCGTGGGGTTCGGAGGCGGCCTCTGGGAGAGCGCCATCATCCGCTTCTACGCCACGGGCAAGGTCAACGTGTTCGTGGGCACTTCGCCCCACGGCCAGGGGGAGGAAACGACTTTCGCCCAGATAGTCTCCGACGAGCTCGGCGTGCCCGTTGACGACGTGGAGGTGATCCACGGGGACACGGACAACACCCCGATGGGCTGGGGGACCTACGGAAGCCGCACCACGGTAATCAGCGGCGCGGCGGTGGCCCTCAGTTCCCGCAAGATCAAGGACAAGGCCATCGGACTGGCCGCCCACCTGCTGGAGGCGGCAGAAGAGGACATCGAGTACGAGGACGGCAAGTTCTTCGTGCGCGGGTCGCCCGACCGGAGCCAGAGCATCCAGGACATCGCCCTGATGGCCAACGTGGCCTGGAACATGCCCGCGGGCATGGAGCCGGGGCTGGAGGCCAGCTCCTTCTACGACACGCCCAACTTCACCTTCCCCTTCGGCGCGCACGTGGCCGTGGTCACCGTGGACGTCGATAACGGCCACATCGTCCTGCAGCGGTACGCCGCAGTGGACGATTGCGGCAACCAGATTAACCCGATGATCGTGGAAGGACAGGTCCACGGCGGCGTCGTCCAGGGCGCTGGACAGGCCCTGTGGGAAGGGGCGGTCTACGACGAGGACGGCCAGCTGCTCACCGGGTCGATGCTGGACTACGCGCTGCCCAAGGCGCACCTGCTCCCGGATATCGAGACCCTCTCCACGGTCACGCCGTCGCCCCACAACCCGCTGGGCGTCAAGGGAATTGGCGAGACCGGCACCATCGCGTCGACCATTACCATATACAACGCAGTTATCGACGCTCTCAAGCCCTTTGGCATCACCCGGCTGGAGATGCCGCTGACCCCGGAGAAAGTCTGGCAAGCCATTCAGCAGTCAGGCAAGCCTTAGATCTGGGAGTATTAGAGAATGTTCGCTCCAGAGTTCGAATACCACAGGGCCAACACGGTGGCCGAGGCCATCGACCTGCTGTCCTCCAACCCGGGGGCGAAGGTCATGGCGGGAGGCCACAGCCTGATACCCCTGCTCAAGCTACGGCTGGCCCGGCCCGGGGTGGTCGTGGACATCGGCGGCGTCGCCGAGATGAAGGGCATCACTATCGCTGACGGCAACATCAGGATAGGCGCACTGACCACCCACTGGGAGATCGAGTCGTCGTCCCAGGTCGCGGAGGCCAACTCCCTGCTGGCCGAGGCTGCCGGGGGCATCGGTGACACCCAGGTACGGAACCGGGGCACCATCGGGGGCAACCTGTCGCACGCGGACCCGGCATCGGACTGGGGAACGGTCCTGACGGCGCTGAACGCGACCCTGGAAATCCGGGGGCCCGGAGGCGCGACCCGGACGGCCAGCCCCACCGATTTCATCGTCGGCCCGCTGACCACGACCCTGGGGGAGACCGAGATCCTGACCGCAGTGAACGTCCCGGTCCTGGCCGCCAACCAGAGGGCTGAGTACGCCAAGATGGCCCACCCAGCTTCCGGCTACGCGGTGGTGGGCGCGGCCGTGGTGGTGAATGTGGACGGTCACACATGCACCGGGGCCAGTCTCGCCGTAGGCGGCGCGGTCCCTGCCCCAGTGCGGCTGACATCCGTTGAAAACGCGCTGACGGGCAAGGAGCTTACCTTCGAGAACATCGAAGCCGCCACCGCCCAGGCGGACAACGACCTCGGCGGGGAGATCCTGGGCGACTTCTTCGCCTCTGCCGAGTACCGGCGCGCGATGGCCGCCGTAGAGACCAAGCACGCGCTGTTCCACGCCACGGAGGTGGCGCACCACTGATAAAACGTCCTCTAGCGTACCGTTCCATGCGGACATGGGACTCGCTACGGACTCCTGTCATGTGGGCATAGAGAGCATTCACATACGTCACATACAATTGAAGTCTGAAGGCGACGGATGCGCCGGACTGGTCTAGGTGAATGCTCTCGGCAAATACTGGGTTATCTATTACCTGGTATATTTACTCTGTGTCGCCCTGTTTGTCTGGCAGCACTGGCAAGACCTGTTACACGGAGACAATCGCATCCACCTGATGGCCGCCGGGTTCGGCGTGTCGGCAGGTGTGGCTTCAATATTAGCTATCGTGGTGGAGGTAGTTGGCCGCATGGTGTTACTGATTCCGGCAGCAGTGAAGAAGTTGAAGGAAGAAGGGCGACAGGAAGGGCGACAGGAAGGCCGTAGAGAAGCCCGCCAGGAACTGAACGCAGAATGGGAGGCGTGGCTGAGACGGCGCGACGAGTCCCAGGCCAACGGCCAGTCCTTTGATGAACCTCCCCCATCCCAACGAAGGGATGGCCGGGACTAGGGGATTGAGAATTCATACTAGGCAGATGGCCGTATCATGTTGCTAATCCCGGCAGCAGTGAAGAAGTTGAAGGAAGAAGGGCGACAGGAAGGGCGACAGGAAACTCACGCGGAATGGGAGGCGTGGCTGAGACGGCGCGACGAGTCCCAGGCCAACGGCCAGTCCTTTGATGAACCTCCCCCATCCCAACGCAGGGATGGCCGGGACTAGACAATTCATTCTCCCGGATGCCGACCGATTCCCTGTGCTCCAGCAATTGCGGGAACGGACGCCAAGCGCCAACCCGTAGAGAGGTGGTCAACAAACACCCAGCTTGAAGACATTACTGATTAACGACGACGGAATTCACGCTCCCGGCCTGCGGGCTGCCGCGGGCGCACTGCAAGAGGCAGGCGACGTGGTGGTGATCGCCCCGGACCGGGAGCAAAGCGGAGTTGGCGGCGCGCTGACCCTGCGGAACCCGGTGCGGGCCCGGGAGGTCTCCTTCGACACCGTCCCATCCGGCAACGGCACGTCTGCCGGAAAGATTACCGCCTATGCCGTGGAAGGCACCCCTGCGGACTGCTGCGTCCTGGCGCTGGAGAAGCTGGCTGGTCCCGTAGACCTCGTGGTTTCGGGCATCAACTCAGGTTCCAACCTGGGGTGGGACGTGATGGTGTCCGGGACCGTTGGCGGCGCGGTACAGGCATTCGTCCGGGGCTACCCCACCATTGCCATATCCGTTGGCTCCATCCGCGACCCGATGTTCGGCCCCGCTGCCAGCCTCTTGACGGCGCTGATCGGCAGGCTAAAGGACTGGCCCCGCGACCGCCAACTGTTCCTGAACGTCAACGTGCCGAGCATGGCACTGGACAGGGTTAAGGGCATTGAGTTCACCCGGCTGGGTGGCCGCTCCTACGGAGAGTCAGTGCGCGAGGAAGGTATTGGCGCGCAGAAGCGGTACTGGATCAACCGCGACCGCCCGATGGCCCAGAATCCCGAGACCGGCACGGACACCTGGGCCTCGAAGAACGAACACATCTCGATCACGCCTCTGCACATCGGGCTAGGCAACCCCGACCAGATTCCCCAAATCAAGGATCTCCTGTCCGGCCTGTCCGCCGATTTGCTGGACAGCCAGGCTTCCTCCCCTGCCGATGCTTCCCCCGGCTCCCTGCTAGACCCGGGTTAGAACCAGCCTTCAACGATTGGCCCGCCGTCAATGATTGGCCCGTTGAGGCCACAGGTACTTTAGCCCGGTTCCACTGCATAGAACGTGACCCGCTTTTCCTCGCGGCCTGCGATTGAGGCTACGACGGAGTAAGCGCCAAGTTTTGGCAGGGTCCACCGGTTGCTGAGCACTGCCGTGGCACGGAAGACCTGCCCTCTAGTTGAGCTAACAGGGCGGCCCACGTTGATGTTGCAGTCAGCACCCTGAGCCAGGGAATTACCGTCTTCATCTTCTATCCTGATTTGCAGCTGATGTGGCTCATTGGTCAGGTTCCATGGGACGAGCACCCCGATTACTATGGAGATGTCCACCGGGCTGTTTATGTTCTTTAGGCGATACCTGTCCCATGCGCCTCCCATCACATACAGTTTACCGTTGAGCACTTCTGCACGGTCTGCCAGGAACATGAAATCCACTTCGACCCGTTCTACGACAGTTGACATGGAAGGCCCCTCTGTATATTTTGTATACAAAGTATACAACGCAAGTCAACCTGGTCAGTGAGCGCCGATGGCGATGGTAAGTCTGACTCGTGAAGGCAGAGTTTTGTACGTGCCCATCGAACCTACAGGAAAGTCAGGAGTGTGGCGGCCAGTCACCGCATTTACTGCCAACAGTCATCACGTAGAAAGATACGAGGAGGAGCACAGGAGGGAGCATCATGGCCAAGAGGACGGAGGAGTATGAACTCGGGGGAGACGTTACACATCTAGCGAAGTCCAAAGCGAAGCGGGAAACCGGTGTCATATCGGTCAGATTACCCATGACAGATATTGCCCGCTTAGAGGAGATCGGGCGCGAAAGCGGAAAGACCGTCTCACAAGTCATCCGGGACGCCATCGCTGCCTACCGGGTGAAGCAGCCGGTGTTCGTGCTCGGGCTTTGGAGTGGATCAAGGGTCGTTGTGGGCGAACCGGAGGAGGCAGGCATGAACGCCAGTTGGGAAGTGGTTTACTCTGACTCGACACCCGATTCCACAGGGACTACGGTCGCTATCCAATCGTAGCGAAGGGGCCTATAGGTCCTTGCTACAACCGATATCTCGTCGGCTACCCATAGCCCAGCAGTTGAAGGCCCCGCAACCGGTTGCGGGGCCATTCTCATTCAAGGCACTGAAACTGGAGAAAGAGCAAGAAATCAATGACACTTAAGCGGAAGCGACCGCTTGGGGGATGAAGGGATCGGTCACGCCGATCATGCTGTCCCGGTTTACTAGCCTGGCCAGTGCTTCCTCGCTCAAGCCTTCCGTGCCGGCGGGACGCCTGGGCAGCACGAGGTAGCGCATGTCGGCGGTGCTGTCCATCACCCTGACTTCCATTTCCCCCGGCAATTCCAGGCCGAACTCCGCCATCACCCCGCGCGGGTCGATTACGGCGCGGGAGCGGTAGGCGAGGCTCTTGTACCAGTCGGGGGGGCGGCCCAGCAGGTTGCGCGGGTAGCAGGAACAAAGGGTGCAGACCACGAGGTAGTGGACGTCTTCGGTGTTCTCCAGGACCGCCAGTTGAGTGTTGGCGTCTGGCAGTATGTAGCCCATCTCCTCGACGGCGGAACGGGGGTCGGCCAGCAGCCGCTGCTTGAACCCGGGATCCACCCACGCGCGGGCGACAACCCGCGCCCCGTCGGCTGGAGAACGGGACTCCACCGTGTTCACTGCCTGCTGTACTTCCTCTGGAGTACAGAGGCCCTTTTCCTCCAGCAACGCCTCGATGGCCTGGGCGCGCTGTGCGTAGTAGCTCAACTCGGCGGAGTCTTCCGGATGTTCGTGGCCTTCTTGCACGTCGCTCATTGCTGTCTCCTGGGTGAAATGTGGCTCATGGACGGTCCATATCCGGCGAGGAAATCGGGGCAGGGAGCACCCGCGACCGTCAACCTTCTCCCCGCAGGCGACGCAACTCCTCTTCAAGCCGCCGTGCCCGGTCCTGCTCGGCGCGGAGTGCATCTTGAGTTCGCTGGTGGGCCGACTGTTCGGCCACGAGGCCCCTGCTGGTCTCCTCGTAGACCGCTCGCTCCTGCTCCCAGTTGGTGAGATAGGAGCCGGTATTGGGGTCATAGAACATAGGCCAGCCCTGGTCCCAGCACAGGTAGAGGTCGAGCACCGGGCTGTATCCCTTCAGAATGCCGTCCGGTCCGGTGGTCAATTCGACGGGCACGTATTCGCCGTTGACCAAGAGGTTGCCCGCCAGGGCCTCCCCGTGGTACCTGCCGCCGGTGGGATCGAATCGCCAGTATTCAAGGACCCCAACCTGGGCGTAGATGCCGGGTTTCCGGCGCACATCCTCCCGTCCGGTGCTTTCCGACGCTATTTCCAACGCCCAATCGGGAGGCTTGCCTACCTCCCAGGGCAGGTACAGCTTGCGGGGACGGATTGCTTTCGCGTCAACCCCGAAGGCCAGATACACATCCGGGTAGATGCGGCGGTTCAGGTTGCCTGGGTCGTAGCAGATATTGGTCTCGCGGTCGAGAAAGACGTCGGGGCGCCGGTCAAAGTCGGTGAAACGGGCGCGGAGCAGGTTGTAGATTTCGTTCAGTTCAAGGTTCTGTTCCATAGCGTCGGGAGGCAGCTCCGCCACATCCGGATTGAAATCAAGGCTGGCGTAGTCAATGTCCGGCCCGCGCTTGTACGGTATCATTTTGGCGGTGGCTGCAGATTCGGGGGAAGTCATCTCAGACTCTCACTTATCAGGCCGGGTCCAGCCAATGCTCGTAAACGTCGACCAGTACCTTGTCACTCTCCGGCCCGGTGTAGCCGTCCCACACGTCGGCCTGCGGAAACTCCACTGTGTAGAGGGGCTTTGCCGGAAGTCCCGAACCTCCGTGGCCCAGCGACTCCGGGTTCCTGAACACACCGCAGAGCGCAACGACGCGGCCCGTTTTCCCCTTCACATAGTCGGGTGTCCGGTAATGTCCGGGCGGGGAGTCAACGCGCACCCGCACCGTGTCGCCGGGTTGATAAATCGCAGAATCGCTCATATCAGGCTCCGTGAATCCTACTGGTCCAGCTGGGCCATCTTGCGGTCGATCTCTTCCGTGGTGAGGATGCCCTTCTCCACCAGCAGGATTTCCAGGGCGGCGGTCCAACGCTCGTAGTAGCCGATGGACTCGTACTCTTCGGGCGGCAGGCTCTCGATGGCCCGGCGCATCTCGTCGGTGGACCTGAGTCCCTTGCGCCCAAGAACCTGGTGGAGGGCATCGACCCGCAGTTCCCAGTCGGCATGGGCGTGGTCCGCACGGTCGATGGACTCGTCGGTGGGCCAGCCGCCACGGTCATGGACTCTGGTCATGGATGCCTCCTGCGGGGTGGTTGATGATGGCGTGTGAGGGCTATGCTAATGCCGGACCGGGTTGGTGGCAAGGGGGCTTGGCGGCTGGTGGGGAAATCTACAGTGGTTCCGCGCCTTCGTTGAGAATCTGTATGTAGGCGTCATATCCATAGACGCGGTTGCGTCGCAGGCCTGTAAGCTCTCTGGCGATTCCCAAGTTCTCAAGAACACGCATCCCAGAGGTCGTAGCTGGAAGGGAAAGCTCCTGGTGTTTAGATATGCTTTTCAAGGATGTAATCGGACGTTCCTGAAGAGCTTGATGGACTCTCAGGGCTGAACTTGCTGAACGTCCTTGGGATTGGATGGATGAAGCGTGTTCGGCAAATAACGAGAGCAATCGTTCGACAGTCTGCACCGCTCCTTCTGCTGTCTGAGCTACGCCCTCAAGGTAAAACTCCAGCCACTCTTCCCAATTCCCAGTACGACGCACGATATCCAATAGGTCGTAATATCTTTCCCGGTTCTGTTTGAAGTATAGACTCAAGTAGAGCATTGGACTGCGGAGCAGACCATCGTGGCATAAGAGCAAAGTGATCAGCAGTCGTCCGACCCGCCCATTACCGTCGAGGAAAGGGTGAATGGTCTCAAATTGTAGATGTGCA
The DNA here is from genome assembly GCA_951812625.1 of uncultured Dehalococcoidia bacterium. Taxonomy (GTDB): domain Bacteria; phylum Chloroflexota; class Dehalococcoidia; order Lucifugimonadales; family UBA3495; genus CATOSP01. Next base: position 471,768 of record CATOSP010000001.1, read on the forward strand.
ATCCCGGCACGCAGGAGAGGGTCTATCCCCGGGTCTTGCCCATGCAGAAATTTCTCCAAGTCGTACATACAGTCTGCAACTGCGTGGGGCGGGGGTGGTACGAAATGTGCTGTCCCAGGGCGCGTGCCGCCGATCCAATTTTGTGACCTCCGGAACTCCCCGGGCAGTTTGTCACTGCCTCGCCCACTGTCTAACAATTCCGCGTGGATCTCACGGATCAACCGGTTCGATAGAGGAAACCCATCGGAGATGCGCTGAAGGCCATGCTCTAGCGCTCTGACGTAATTGGAGACTTCCAAGATGTCGTCGGTGGGTACGCCGGGCATCTCCTCAATCTCAAAGAGCAAAAGCTCTGACACCGACGATTGGGTCCCTTCGATCTGGGACGATAGAACAGCCTCCTTTCTCACGTATGAGTATAAGAATAGGAAAGTATTTGGGAGGATTCTTGCTAGGCCATCCAATCGACCCAGAGATACCAGTGCCTTAGACAGAGACGACTGTAATGAGGCCAAGTCGATTGCAGGTTCTGGCGGTAGAGGCCGTGGTATAAAGGCTCGGACATCTTCTCCGACTGTTGAGGTGATCTCATATTGACCGACGTTAGTACGCTTCATCGAAAGATATACTGGGTGAGGGTCTTTTGCGAGTCCAGTTCTTGATATGGTTTAGGCCGCAGAACTTAATGACGGGGGTGTCTTCAAGACAAGTCAGTTCGGAAGATATATCGTCTCTTATGGCAGAAGGCCACCGTATTAAGTAAGTCTTATTAGTGGCAGCCACTAATAAGACTTAGGCCATAAATCTTAATAAAGGGAGGATGTTCAAGTCAACCTGGCCCGGAAGGGCTGCCTTATTAAGCTTTTCTTATTAACGGGAATGCTTATTAAGAGTTAGGGCTTAACTCTTAATAAGGGGGGCAAGCCCAAGCGCCCGCCGCTAGTTTCCGGCCCACAGGCGGGCTGCGTCTATGGCGCGCATGAACTCGACGTTGGGGAAGGTCTTGATGTAGCTGATAAGCCTCTCAAGCATCAGCAGGCGTCCGGGGCGGCCTATGTACTGGGGGTGCATGGTCAGGGTGTAGGCGCGTCCGTAGCGGTACAGCCCCTCGAACTCAGCGGCCCAGGACGCGTAGACCTCGTCGGGGTTGCGCATGGGGCCGAGCCGGTTGGCGACCGGCGCGTAGACGAAGTTCGGGGCATCGTCCAGCAGCCAGTGGATGGGAATCTCCACGATCGACTGACCGCTGCCGGGGGCGGTCTCCATGTATGGTGCATCGTCGCCCATCAGGCTGCTGTCGTAGACGAAGCCGTGGGACGTGAGCAGGTCCAGCGAGTGCTCGCTCAGCTCCCAGCTTGGCGAACGGTAACCCAGGGGCCTTTCCCCGGTGATTCCGCCCAGGATGTCCAACCCCTGGCGGAGCACCTCGTCCTCACGCTCCCTTGAGAGGGTCGAAGGCGGCTCGTGCATGTAGCCGTGATGGGCTACCTCGTGGCCGCGGGCGGCGATCTCCCGCACCAGGTCCTGGTGGTTCTCCGCCACGTAGCCGGGGACGTAGAAACTGGCCTTGACCCCCTGGCCGTCCAGCAGGTCGAGGATGCGCGGCGTGGCCACGCTGGGGCCGTACTCGGCCATTGACATGAGGCTGGGGTGGTCCTTGTACGAGGGGTCCCGGTTCAGCCAGGATGAGACGCCGTCGACGTCGAATCCCAGCATGGCAACGCATTGAATGTCTCCGGGCCAGATTCCGGCCATAACGGGGCCTCCATTGTTCAGGATGTGACGGAGTTATGCAGTAGGAGGGGTAGGAGTGCTTGCCCCGGCAATCTTCGTGACCTTTCGAGAGTGACTGACATCGTGGCCGGTTACCGGGCGCGCCTGCGACGCAAGGACTGTGGCTACAGCCGCAGTGTAAATGTCCAGGGTTAAGAACTCCACTATAAAGGCTTCCTCCGGGTCAATCATGTGGACGATTGTGCCAACGTCTCCGGCCTTCAAGTCCCCACCGTCAATGTCTGCGGTAACGTCCGCGGTAAGTACGACGCGGTCGAGTTCCTTGAGCATCTGCTGTTTTGCGTCCTGAAAAGGAACTGGCAAGGATTTCTCCTCAGCCGTTATTCCAGCCCGGCAATCCAACTCGATTTTCCGTGCATGTTTGACGTCGTAGCCGGTCCCCGGACGCGCCTGCGACGCCAGTACCGTGGCCACCGCAAGCGAGCTGCCGTCCAGAGCCGAAAATTCCACTTCAAAGGCTTCTTCCTGCCCATGAATATGGATGATGACGCCAACATCTCCAGCCTTCAACCCTTTTCCCGGCATGTCCTCGGTGAGGACGATGTAGTCTTGCTCCTCCAGCATTTGTTATTGCGTGTGTGAAAGGGTCGCGTCGAATGTGGGGTCGCGCCAAACAACCTTCGTGCGCCCCTGGACGTGATCGTATTCGTAGCGGACCACTGGGCGTACTTGAGAAGCTAAAACCGTAGTTACCGCCACTGTGTTGCCGCCCTGGTCCGAAAACTCCACCTCAAATGCTTCGCCTTGCCCATGAACATAAACTATCGTGCCAGCGTCTCCGGCCTTCAACTTTTCCTGTTCTCCACCCGGTATATCCGCAGTAATGTCCTCAGTGAGAACGACGATGTCTATTTCCTTCAGCATTCGTTACCTTTCTCTCGGATAAGCAGTGACAAATCTCGGAGTGTCGGAATCCTCCGGCAACATCCACACCGTCCACACTCGAGGATTACGGCCATCCGGCGTTTCAAGGAAACCATCCACCACGTACTTCATCCCGTATGGTGTTTCCTCAATATCGACAACCTCGTTGGTAGCTGCGTGTACCACTAGTGCATCTGCGAAGACTCGCCATCGTGCAGGGGTAAATCCGAATCGAAGGAAGAAATCTGCTTTAGGCCCACCATATTCGTGCTCAGTGTCCAGCAGATAGTCCCGCGCTTTTTCGGGGGCTACCCTGGCCTGTTCCGCGTTGGGCAGCCGCGCCGGTATGCCTTCCGGGGGCACTGGCGCCGGTCAGGCTGCCGGTATCAGGTCGAAGCCAGTATAGGGGCGCAGCACTTCCGGGATGACTACGGAACCGTCCGGTAGCTGGTAGTTCTCCAGTATGGCGATTATCACCCTGGGAAGGGCCAGGCCGGAGCCGTTCAGGGTGTGGGGCAACTGGGGACGGCCACGTTCCCCGGATGGCGATTGGGGACGGTAGCGGATGTTGGAGCGGCGCGCCTGGAAGTCGGTGCAGTTGGAGCAGGAGCTCACCTCCAGCCACTCCTGGCAACCCGCTGCCCAGACCTCGATGTCGTATGTCTTGGCTGCGGCGAACCCCATGTCGCCGGTGCATAGCTGGATGATGCGGTAGACGAACCCCAACCGCTGGCAGACTTCCTCGGCGTCGGCAAGCAGCCGCTCAAGCTCGTTGTGGGATGTATCCGGCTCGACAAACTTGTACATTTCCACCTTGTTGAACTGGTGGACCCGCTTGATTCCGCGAGTGTCCCGGCCTGCTGCCGCCTTCTCGCGCCGGAAGCATGGCGTCTGGGCCACGTAGTACAGGGGCAGGCTGCCCGCCGGGATAATCTCGTCCCGGTACAGGTTGGTGATCGGCACCTCCGCCGTGGGGATGAGCCACAGGTCGTCCTCGTCGTCGTGGTACAGGTTGTCGGCGAACTTGGGCAGGTTGCCCGACCCTTCCATAACGTCGCGTTTCACCACTGCCGGCAGAGCTATCTCAGTATAGCCGTGCTCGTTAGTGTGCAGGTCCAGCATCCAGGAAATCAGCGCCCGCTCCAGCTTGGCGGCGGGTCCTACCGTGGTGTAGAAACGGCTGCCGGCCAGCTTGGCGCCACGCTGGAAATCTATGATCCCAAGCTGTTCTCCGGTCTCCCAGTGGGGTCGCGGCGTGAAGTCGAGTTCCGGCGGCTCGCCGCTCTGCCGGACGATCAGGTTGCCCTCTTCGGTCAGTCCCCTGGGAACGTCCGGCAGGGGGATGTTGGGGAGTCCCAGCAGGATGGCATTAAGCTGTTCCTCGATGGAACGCGCTTCCTCTTCAAGGCGGCTGATGGTCTCCCCCACCTGCCGCATTTCCTGCACCACCTCCGGGGCAGGCTCCTGTCCGGAGCTGCGGGCCTGGCCCACCTCCCGGCTGACCTGGTTGCGGCGGGCGCGAAGCTCGTCGCTCTGGGTAACGGCCTGGCGGCGGCGCGCGTCGAGTTCCAGTATTTCATCCAGGGGATCATCCTCGCCGCGGGACTGGAGGGCCGCTTTCACCATGTCCGGGTCGCGGCGAATGAGTTCTATCGAAAGCATCTTGAGTCTCGGATCCTCAGCCCGCGTGCCGGCCGGTATGCCGGCGCGGGGCGACGTTGTCAGTGTCGTTTGCCCATCATGTTCCAGGGTGATAGAGTCAAGTATACCCCTTTTGTATGGCCTTTTGGCGCGGGCAGGCGCGGCTTGGGAATCAAGGAGGGAGATGCTAACCCACGAACACGTTCAGACCGCACGGGACTTCCTGGAAGCCTCGGACCGGGAGTTCGCGGACGGAGACTATCTGCAAGCCTCGGAGAAGCTATGGGGCGCCGCCGCCCACGCGCTCATGGCGGCAATGCAGGAACGGGGTTGGTCCGGCACGTCCCACCGGTCATTGGCGTTCTCTGCCGAGCGGCTGACCAGGGAGTATGACGACCCTGCAATCAGGGCTGGGTTTGTAGCCGCCGACAGGTTTCACCGCAACTTTTGCCATGACTTCATGGAAGATTACGACTTTGATATGGGCCGCCCGATAGTCCGTGATTTCGTGGAGCGGGTGCTGGCGTTGGAGTAGGAAAGCAATCTCCTCTCACCCCAGCCCTCTCCCTTAAGGAAGAGGGAGACCGGTCAGGGGAGGCGGCGCATCTGGGGGAACAGCACCACGTCGCGGATGGAGGGCTGGGACGTGAGCAGCATCACAAGGCGGTCAATCCCCATGCCTAGGCCGCCCGTGGGCGGCATACCGTACTCCATGGCAAGCAGGAAGTCCTCGTCGGTGCGGTCCACTTCCTCGTCCTCATATCGGGCGCGGACCTCTTCCTGGGCCTCGAACCGCGCCCGCTGCACCGCCGGGTCGTTCAGCTCCGTATAGGAGTTGGCAATTTCCATCCCGGCAGCGAAGGCCTCGAACCGTTCCACGTACCCCGGAGCTCCGGGCTTGGCCTTGGCCAGTGGAGACATTACCTCGGGGTAGTCCATCAGGAACGTCGGCTGGACCAGGTGCGGCTCCACGAAGGTGGACAGCAGCTTGTCGATCAGCCGCCCACGGCTCTCCAGGGGAGCGACCTCCAACCCCATCTCCCTGGCCTGCGCGGACAGAGAAGCGTCGTCGGGATAGTTGTCGATGTCGATTCCGCTGTGCTTCAGCAACTCGTCCCGCAGTTGGACCCTGCTCCACGGCGGGGCAAAGTCGATTATGTCCTCTCCGTGGGGCACCCGGGTCGTGCCCAACACGTCCAGGGCAATCCCGGAGACCATCGACTCGACCATCTCCATCACGTCGTTGTAGTCGGCGTAAGCCTCGTAGCTTTCCAGCAGCGTGAACTCCGGGTTGTGGTCCTGGTCGATGCCCTCGTTGCGGAAGACCCGGCCCAACTCGTAGACCTTGTCGAACCCGCCGATGATCAGGCGCTTGAGGTAAAGCTCGGTGGCGATGCGCAGGTAAAGCTCCTCGTCCAAGGCGTTATGGTGGGTGAGGAACGGGCGGGCGTGAGCGCCCCCGGCCACCGGCACCAGCACCGGCGTATCCACCTCCAGAAACCCCCGGTTGTTGAGGAAGTTGCGGATGCTGCTGACAATGCGGCTCCGCTGGACGAACACCGGCATCACTTCAGGGTTGGCGATCATGTCCAGGTAACGCTGGCGGTACCGCATCTCCACATCCCGGAGGCCGTGGTACTTCTCCGGCAGCGGGCGCATCCCCTTGCAGGTGACGGTGAGGCTGTGCGCGTCGATGGTCACCTGTCCCGTGCGGGTGCGGATCATTGCCCCGGCGACGCCAAGGTGGTCGCCCAGGTCCAGGTCCTTGACGAGGTCGAAGCCCTCGCCCAGGTTGTTCTGGCGCAGCAGCGCCTGGACCGTTCCCGAAGCGTCCTGGAGGTCAAGGAACGCCGCCCGACCCATCACGCGCATGGACACGATGCGGCCAGCCAGGGAGAGGTTGGAGATATCGGTCTCGGGCTGCTCGCCGTGCTCCAATTGGGGACGGACCCCATCCGCCGCTTCCCCACCGTCATCGCCACCCTGGGACTGCCGCTCAGCGGCCTCGAAGGCCGCGATGGCAGCGGCCGCGTCACAGGTGCGGTGGTAACGGGGAGGATAGGGGTCTATATGCCGTTCCCGTAGCCGGTCGAGCTTGCTCTGGCGGCTGGTCAGCAGGTCGTCTTGTCTGTCGGACATGTCGTCTGGAGGGCCGCGCCGCACTAGGCGATGCTGACGATCTGGAGTCGTATCTTGCCGGAGGGTATGTTTACCTCGGTAACGTCGCCGATCTTCCTGCCAAGCAAGCCCTTTCCGATGGGAGAGACGTTGGAGATCTTCCCCTGGGATGGGTCCGCCTCGGCGCTCCCGGTAATGCTGTATTGCAGCGACTTGCCGTCCTGGTTTTCGACGGTCACCGTGGAGCCGACTTCCACAACCCCGGTCTGACCGTGGTTGTCGTCGATTATCACGGCGGTGTTGATCATGTTGTCCAGAGTGAGGATGCGGCCTTCGGTACGGGCCATCTCGTTCTTGGCATCCTCGTACTCGGCGTTGTTGACCGTGCCTCCCCTCTCGCGGGACTGGTGAAGCTGCTCTGCAACGGCGCGTCGCTCCACGGTGCGGAGGTGCTCAAGCTCCGCCTTCCGCTTTTCAAACTCTTCTCTGGACAGGTACGTGGGTTGAGTCATGGCGGGTTCCTCCAGCCCTGCAAAGCACAATAGGGAAAATGCAATCCAGGCGGCTGCCCTTCCCTAACAAGATTGTATTCCTACGGTACGTCATTGTCCAGTTTTGCAGCAGCTAGTTGTTGGGCAGGTTGATTCCAAATCAAAAGACAAACGGGAGCTGCTCCCTTTATGCGATGCTGTATCCAAGCTTTGGGCCTTGCCATCGGGCCTTTATGCCTTAGGCTGTGGAGATTAGAATGAATATGCAACCACACAGAATCATCTCGGCTGACGGCAGGGAGCGGACCCTTTCCCGGCATATGCTGATTAGGCCCCATCAAGGGATAACCCCCAGACAGGTGGAGCACGTGTTGGACCATTGGGTTATCCGGGGTATAAAGACCGACCAGGACGGGACCCAGAGCCGGATTTATCTGGGTTTTGTTCCTGGAGAACAGATAATGAGGAGAGTGGTCGTATCTATGGATAACAACACCATAGTGACGGCCTTCCACGACAGGAACGCCACCAGGAATTGGAACAGGGGCAATCGCGATTACTTCGCCGACCGATACACAGAATTGGAGGAGCGCAATGGAACTGCAGGGCCACTATGACAGGGAAGTAGACCTTCTGGCCATCTGGTCCGACCAGAAGGAAGCGACCGGGGCCACTGCGGATTGCGATGCACATCTGGCGGTGTTCGTCGGCACTGAGGATGAACACAACATTGTTGGATTTGAGGTTATAGGAGGCGGTGGAGCTTATTTGCGGATGGAAGAGGGGTATGACGCAGAAGCCGACACGCTCACTATTGGAGAAACCGCCAGCGACCCGTCCCTGATTACGGAAAACGGAGACCTTGTCGCACACTGGCGATTGGACAAGACAGGCCAGAACAATTTTATGGACCCTATTGGAGTTACCATGCGAAGGGCTAAGGATACCCTAACTCGGGTGAAGATACTCTGAGTTTTCCAGGTCATTTTTCCAGGTCATATAGTAAAGGTCTGTGGTCCCGACCATTGCTGCCGCCGTTGACAAATTTCCCTGACCTGATTAAAGTCTCCACTGAAAACGTCGCTCCATACCGCCGTGCCGGTCGGCGCGGCCTCTGAGGACCCGTCTCTCGAAGTGCTTACGAGCCTGCACATACCAGCCTTGGTCCCAGGCAAGGGCTTCACTTGAGCGGAGTCCTGTGGGGCCTTGAATGGTTGGCGGTCCCAGCGCGTCTTCTCCGGCTAACGCCGGACCCCCGCTGCCCGTAGCTCAATCCCCGGCCGCTTCCCTCTTTGCCCCCAGGTATGCCGTTGGAATGCCAAATCATTACCAGCGTTCGCCCATCCGTGCGGCGTCCGGCTATTGGGGCAAGAAGGGAACTACTGCATGTTTCGACTACCGGCCTTTATCGCATTGGCCCTCGGGGCCATCCTGCTGCTGGCGCTTCCGGCAATTGCCTGCTCCTCTGCTGAAGAGACCTCAACCCTCAAAATCGGCGGCATTCCCGACCAGGACATCGCCCGCCTGGCCCGGCGGTATGCCGTGTTCGCCGAGTATATGACCACGGAGCTGGGCGTGCCGGTGGAGTACGTGCCCAGCGTTGACTATGCCGCGGTTGTCACCTCATTCACCCAAGGGGAGATTCACCTGGCGTTCTTCGGCGGTTTGACGGGGATCCAGGCCCGGTTGCAGAACCCCGGGGCACAGGCCATCGTGCAGCGGGAGTACGACGGGAGTTTTCATTCCAAGCTCGTGCGCCGCGCCGACCTCGACATCAACTCGCTGGGAGACCTGAAGGCCCAGGCCGGAGACCTGACCATCACATTCGGCAGTGAAAACTCCACATCCGGCCACCTGATGCCCCGGCACTTCCTGGTTGCGGCCGACATCGACCCGGACGAGGACTTCCGGAGTCTTCCCAACTTTTCCGGTTCTCACGACCTGACCTGGAAACTGGTCGAGGACGGGTCCTTCGACGTGGGCGCCCTCAGCGACGTTGTGTGGGACCGGGCGGTGGGCGAGGGCAAGGCCGATGAGTCCCGGGTGCAGGAGTTCTACACCACCCCGGCCTATTTCAACTACAACTGGACCGTTCGCCCGGACCTGGATGAGACATACGGGGAGGGATTCACGGCCAAGGTACAGCAGGCGCTTCTGAATCTGAACCCGGATGAGCACGGGGAGATCCTGGACCTCTTCAGCACCGAGAAGTTCATTGTGACCAATAACGAGAATTACCAGCCACTGGAGGATGTAGCCCGCAGCCTGGGGATGTTCCGGTGATTGGCAGGAACGGCAAGAACCCCCAAGCCGAGGGGCGGATTCCACTGCCACAAGCCAGCCGGGAAGATGGCCTGGGGCCGGACCCCGCGATCGTGGTGGCTGAGGGCATCTGCAAGAGCTACCCTAGTATAAGGGCCCTGTCGCCCCTGAGCTTCAACATCCTGCCGGGGGAGAAGGTCGCCCTGGTGGGACCCAGCGGCAGCGGCAAGACCACCCTGCTGTACCTGCTGGCCGGGATTCTCCAGCCCGATGAAGGCGTACTGTCCATCGACGGGCGCCCGATGACGTCGGTGCGGCCGGGCAGGGAACTGTCGCAGCTTGTCGGGCTGGTCCACCAGCAATACGACCTGGTGCCCCACCTGTCGGTTCTGCACAACGTCCTGGCGGGCCGGCTGGGCCAGTGGGGGCTGCTGCGGTCGGTCATTTCCCTGGTCTGGCCGAGAGACAGGCAGATGGCGGAAGAGGCGCTGGCCCAGATGGGGATCGGCGACAAGGTGAACGAGCGCACGTCCCATCTCTCCGGCGGGGAGTTGCAGCGGGTGGCCATTGCCCGGCTGATGATGCAGTCGTCCCGGATAATCCTGGCGGACGAGCCGGTGTCGTCCCTGGACCCGGCCCGCGCCGAGGGTCTTCTGGGGCTGCTGACCGACCTGGTCCGCGGGTCTGACGGGAATGATGGAAAGACGCTGATAGCCAGTATGCACTCGCCCTACCTGATACGGAAATACTTCTCCAGGGTGATTGGGCTGCGCGAGGGCGTTCTCCAGTTCGACATGCCCTCGTCGGAGATGACCGATGAGGTATCGGACCGGCTGTATGACCTGGAGCAGCCGGAACCGGCGTTATGGGGAGTGGGTAACTGAGAACGCCACCCCAACGTCTGTGGGGCCGTGGTCCAATACCGGCGTTCTCAGCACGAGAGCGGGGGTCCCATCCTCCCCTCTCCTTCCTCCCCATCATCTTCGCGCCAACATGCCGGCCGGAACGTTGGTCTAAAGGCAGTCCTGGGTGATGAGGGTCCTGGAGAGCAGGCGTCTGCTGACCCTGATACTGTTCGCCGCCTTCGCCTGGAGCCTGTCCGGGGTTGACTGGCTCGGGCCGATGGTGCACACGGGCGGCCCGCAATCGCTTCTCCGGTTCATCCAGGCACTGTTTCCCCCGGAACTGTCCCCCGCTTTCCTGAAGCTGACCCTGGCCGCCTCCTTCCAGACCCTGGCCTACTCGGTGGCCGCCATCACCGTAGCCGTCCTGGTCGCCGTGCCCATGGGACTGCTGGCATCGGGCGTCGCGGCCCGGTCGGCCAGGACCGGGTTGCCCGCAGCGGTGGCTGCCCGGTTTCTGCTGGGCGCGATCCGGTCCGTTCACGAACTGGTCTGGGCGGTGCTGTTCGTTTACGCGCTGGGGCTCTCCTCAGCGACGGCGATTCTGGCCCTGGCCCTGCCCTATGCCGGAATCCTGGGCCGGATATATGCCGACCTGCTGAACGACGTTCCCGAGGAGCCGTTGCGGGCGCTCCGTGCCTCCGGGGCGTCACCCTTCCAGGTGTTCCTCTTCGGGCGGCTGCCGATGGCCTTCCCCGACATGCTCAGCTACTCCTTCTACCGCTTCGAGTGCGCCATCCGGTCGGCGGCTATCCTTGGGTTTGTGGGTATTCCGGGACTGGGGTATCAGATACAGCTTTCCCTGCACGACATCCTGTTCGACCAAGTATGGACGCTGCTGGTTGCCCTGGTGTTCCTGGTGGTGGCCGTGGACCTGTGGAGCACCCGTGTCCGCCGGGACCTTGTATCGTGACCGGCGTACCGGGCATAACAAGGTCCGGACAGGCGGCGCGCAGGCCGGTTGGTTTTGCCCGCTGGTCCATGTACGGGTTCCTCGCACTGGTTGTGCTGTCATGGGGGTACATCTTCGGGTGGACGGACAGCGGGGTGGGAGACCTGCTGTCGGCGGATAGCTGGAGCGACTCGGGCAGGTTCCTCCGCCAGCTTGCGGGACAGGAGTCGGATGCCGTTCCGGCCTTTGCCAGGGCCGACCGGTGGCTGGAGACTGCCAAACTGGCCTATGACACCCTGGTCATGAGCGTTCTCGCCATCGGCCTGACTGGGCTGGCCGCCTTCCCCACCTTCGTGTTCGGCGCGCGCAACGTGAGCAGCGGCGAACTGGGGGGCGCGCCGTCGAAGTCCGGCGTCGCGCTGTTCTACGCGGTCAGGCTGACGTTCGCCGTCACCAGGGCGGTGCCGGAGCTGGTGTGGGCGATGATAATAGTGTTTTTCCTCTCGCCGGGCGTGGTGCCCGGAGCGGTGGCGCTTGCGCTGCACAACTACGGGGTGATCGGCAAGCTGTCGTCGGAAGTGGTGGAGAACCTGGACCCCGGCCCCGCCCGCGCGCTGCGCGCATCGGGGGCGGGCAACCTGCAAATGCTGCTCTATGGCGTGCTGCCCCAGGCGCTTCCCTCGTTCCTGACCTACCTGCTCTACCGCTGGGAGGTGATCATCCGGACCACGGTGGTGGTGGGATTTGTTGCCGCAGGCGGGCTGGGACGGGAGTTCCGGTTGAGCATCAGCCTGTTCCACTACACGGACGTGGCGCTGATAATCGCCTGGTACCTGATACTGGTAGTGGCGGTGGACCTGGCAAGCGCGGGGCTAAGACGGCTGGTCTCGGGGGATTGATGGGGAGTGCCCAAAGACTGGCGGGGATTATGGGGACGGGTAAGACCGGCTACGATTCAGGGAACAAGTAGGGCCGAAGCAGCTTGGCCGCGTGCTCCAATACCATGCCCGTTACCTCTCCCTCAGCATTTGACTTTGCGACGAGGTCCCTGGCAACGTTTTCCCCGTAGGGACCAGGGCAGTCGGTCGTGAGCACCAAGGTATCGGTGTCCTGGTAATAGCGGATTCGGAGTTCCGGGTCTGGTCCCAACGTCCTGGGGTCTTGTTCCAGTTTTTCAGTCATTCCGGCAACCCCCACCGAATTATCAGACGTCTGTCCAGATAGGCTGTATGAAGCTGGTCATCTTCAACAACGACCCGAATCCATGCCTGCATTTCGGGAACTGCGCCGAAATATAGTTCTCTCCCGTCCAAGTCCGTTTCCTGGTGATATGGTCCAGCTATCGTCCGTTCAATCCATGCGCAGTGCTCGCCACCATTGACTCCCTCTGCGCTACGAACCGTTACGAATCAAGGGAGTCTATCGCAGTTTCGACAAGCATTTGATGGTACTCCCGGTAGTTCTGGCGAGAAACAGGGAGATAGATGTCGGGTTGCGCAGGGTTTCCCTCCAGGACTGCACCGTTGGGGCGTATCGTGTGCCCGATACTCCACATGAAGCGGATCACGGGTTGAGATGTGCCGGGGAAATGGAGCACTTCCAGTCCCTCCCAAGTGTTGCTGTAACCTCCAGTGGGAACGCCCAAGAATGTAGCCAAGTCGTTGTCCACAAACATCGCCACGAATTGGTCCAAGTGCGAACCGCCCTGAGTCCTGGCATTGACGATAACTATGTCGCCCCTGAAGTGGACAGGAGCCGGTCGCAAGATGCCGTCAGAATCCTTGGGCAGGTGAGCAAGTTTGAAGGGGACCGGTGCTGTAAACTCGTTGCCTCGGTCGATTGCTTTCTCACCGTCTGTGCGCGCCCAATCGTATAACCAACTACGGCTTAAATTAAGGCCGAATATTTCGGGTGCATTGCTGTCCGGAGTTCTGTTGCTATAGCGGTTGACTAGCTCCTGGCCAAGGTCACTCAGCCGGACATTGCCGAATGTAGACCGGAACGGTCGGTCAACCAGCCTTTGTATCGCGTAGGCACCGCCTGAGCCTCCACCGGTCCAAGTAACGTCAATGACTATGTCGTAGTCAAGGAGTCCCTCCTCCTCAGCATATTCCATCATGGCGGGGATGTCATGGATCAGGTCGTCACGCTCGAAATCCAGCCATTCCAACAAAACTAGCTTCCGGCTGTTATCAACCAAGACGTTGAAGTTCACCCGCTCCATCACCCGTACGAATCCCGGGTAAGGGTCAGCTAGACGCAATATCTGGGAGAAACTGCGGCAGTCGTCACCGTAAGGAAGCGAAACGTCGTACCGCTCGCCGGACGACCGCTCCAAGGTGAGGTAAAGGCGCTCGGAATAGAGGTTCAAAGGAAAACTGTGAAGCCGCCTAGGTAAATGACGTGCGATCTCCCAATAGAGGCCGGGCAAAGTTGAATGACGTATGAAAGGGACGAATTCTTCGATGTGCTCTTTCATGGACCGGCCGTTGACGCCCAGGATGACGTCGCCAACTTGGGGCGACGTAACCCCTCCTTCAACAGAGGCAATAAAGAAAGTGGGATTTCGAATGTCCAGTATTTCCGGAAGCACCCGAATAGGCGCGGAGACGCATGGTCGCCGTTCTGGAGGCTTCAGGCCACCGTCAACGGGGATTACCGCCAGATGAGTGTCCCTCCGGGCGTTGCTGAGTTTCACCAGCGCAAACCAGAGGTCAAGTTCCGTTTCGGCGGCAAGGAACTCCTGCCGGAGTGCCCTCATGTCCCCAATGGCGGAGAAACGTATGTTTTTCTCCTTGATTTCCGAGAAAGCTTCCCGCCGCTCGGTCTTGGTAATGATCTCGTCAAACAGTGTCTCCAGGTTGACTTCGCCTAATGGTTTCGACTCCGGCAAGGGAAGAGGTGAAGGAGGGGTCGGCGTAGGCGCGGCAGTTGGGACCGGCGTGGGGGTCGGCGTAGGCGCGGCAGTTGGGACCGGTGTGGGGGTCGGCGTAGGCGCGGCGGTTGGGACCGGCGTGGGGGTCGGCGTAGGCGCGGCGGTTGGGACCGGTGTGGGGGTCGGCGTAGGCGCGGCGGTTGGGACCGGTGTGGGGGTCGGCGTAGGCGCGGCGGTTGGGACCGGCGTGGGGGTCGGCGTAGGCGCGGCGGTTGGGACCGGCGTGGGGGTCGGCGTAGGCGCGGCGGTTGGGACCGGCGTGGGGGTCGGTGTAGGCGCGGCAGTTGGGACGATTGACGAGGTGGTAGCAAGATTCCGAGGGTCAGTCGGCGATGGGTCGCCGCCCAACGATACTGGTGCAGCCGTCGCGGTGGGCCTTTGTCGTGCCGTCCGGTCTGTTTCCTCACTGCAACCCGCGACTACCATGGGAAGGACTGTCAGCATTAGGAACACACACCAGAATCTGCTCTTCTTCACAATGCTGCGATTCATCGGATTTCCTTACATCAGAGCAAGAGTCGATGCCGACGTCGGTACCAGAACAGGGCGCACGCCAACTGAATCAGTCCAATGTAGTTGGGCACTTTCTTGTCGTATCGGACCAAGATCGCCCGGCGCTTGGATAGCCAAGCCAAGGTGCGCTCCACCACCGTCTAGCAGGAGGCTCCGCTTGCTGCCTTGCCCCGGTCCGTGGGATTGCGGCCTACTGAATCCCCCCCAAAACGGGCTTTGCCCATGGCACAATCAGCAGCCTGCCATTACCACTCCACCACTCCCAGTTCCTCACACTCTTCGATCAACATCAACCAGATCCGCTCCAGCACCCCCAGTTCCACCCAGCGCTGGAAAGTCCTGTGAATGGTGCTGTCGTCTCCTGAGAAACGATCTCAAATCTCACGAATCTGCCAGTGTGGGGAGAAATCGCCCTCAGTCCCCCTTTGAGAAAGGGGGAGGTACTGGACTGGACACAGTTTTGAGATAGTCTCCTAGAACTGGACGGGGTATATGACCTGGACCACCTTGCCGTCGCGCAACGCTTCGAAGTAGGGGTGGGGCCTGGAGGGGTCCTGGAGCCAGCGCCGGGTGAAGTAGGCGCACATGTTGGAAAGCTGGATTCCAACCGAGTGCTCCGGCCCGACAAAGGAGAGGTTGTTGATCACCGCCGTGGTGTCCTGCCCCTCATCCGTCTGGAGAAACTGGGTGATGGAGCCAGGGGCGACCGATCCATCATCTCTTGCCACGACCATCGTGAAGTCGGCAACGGGCCAGGCGGACTCCATCAACTGGTCGCTGTTCAGGCTTGACATGTTCATCTCGTCGACGAACATGTTGAGGGCCAGCAGGAACCGGTCGATGGTAATGGCGGACGGGTCGCTCCAGAGGGAGTCCGGGCTTTCGCCCCGCTCCTTGACGTCGGCAAATTCCTGCTTGTTCACGTATGCTGTGAGCAGCGGAGCTTCACGCCGTATAAGGATGCTCAGGCAGTCCTGGATCAAGTCGCCCCGCCTGTCCGGTTTCCAGGAAGAGAAGGGCCCGCTGCCCTGGTATACGTCGGCAGGACGCAACTCCCTGGGGGTCCCGGGTTCTCCGAGGGAGCTGCCAAAGTGGCGGCGGCAGAGGGCGTTGAATTCGCCGGACACGGACATCATCTGGGACTCGTGGAAGACCAGTCCCGTGTGGACGTGGTGGGGCTGGTTTGGGTCTCCCAGACTGACGCCGGTGTTTCCCGATTCACCCAGAAATACCACGTACATGGGACGGCCTCCAATTCGACATCGGGGGACGGATGCTCAACCACCATTCCGGTCCCGCACACTGAGAAGCGGACCCTCAGCGGTCTGTCCGGCCTTGCACCGGGTATGTAGGGCGACGTTTCTCAGTGTATGGGTCGATGTTCCCTGGCCGTGCAGGCTACGGCAAGACTCGGGTCACGGTCCTGGCTCCACCAGGCGTGCGTCAATCCCACTGCGCCCGGTTGCCGGCCTGAGAAGGGATCCTTTTCCGCTGCTAGCCGCTCCCCTCTTCGGAATCCTCTTCCTCCTCGGCAGCCATCTCGCCGGCGGAGACCCGTTCCTCATCGCCTGCCCTGGGCAAGTCGATGCGCGCCACGACTTCCTCGGGGTCACTCACGAGTGTGACGCCGGCCGCAAGCTGGAAATCGCCGGTCCGGAATACCGAATCAACCTCGGTCAGTACAGACAGGTCAGCCTCCAGCTCGTTGGGCATCTCCAGCGGCAGAGCCTCGATGCTGACCTCGCGGAGCTGCTGCACGACCGTCCCACCCGCGGCACGCGCTCCGGGAGAGTCGCCCAACAGGACCACGGGGACCTGTGCAGCTACCGGGCGGGACGCCTCCACGACCACCAGGTCGACGTGGAGAATGTCGTCCCGCGTGGGGTGTCTCTGGATTTCCCTGGCGAAGACCAGATGAGTCCCATCTTCCCCATGGACCGAGATGGTAATCGGCGTGGTTGCCCCGGCCCTGGCCAGCGCATCGGCCAAGACTGGAGTCTCGCACTGGAGGGCGCGGGACTCGACAGTGGGGCCATAGAGGTGGACCGGCATGATGCCGGTGCGCCGCAACTGGCTCACTTTCTTTCCTAGTACCGCCCTGGGAGCAAGCTCCAGGGTAATTGCCTGGGTGGTCATTGCGTACCGTTTCTCCTGGGTAGACGAGGCTTGGGCTGCCCGGCGGATACCCCCGGTCTTCAAATCACGCGGTTGGCCCAGCCGCCTAATAATAGCACCGCATGGATATAGTGGCCAGTGGCCCGCGCCTGGCGGCAGGGGCCCGTTGGCCTGAAATCCCGGGAGTTGAGGGACCGGGGCGGGGAAAATTCAATTTCCCCCCAATTCCGCTCATTGCCGCTCACTTTTACGAAGCCTGGCAGTCCGTTGCCGACTGGCCGGCGCATTGTCCGGGTTCCTGGTGAGGGCGCGGGCAGGGCGGTCCCGTTTGGTATCAGGGTATGGCAATTCCTGCCAGCATGGGGGTTCTCCGTTTTGCCCACTGCCCGCCTGTCTCAATAACTGCACCGGCATGACACATGCCCATGCCCGCAATGCCCGCCACCAGCCGTAGCTGCCGCGACATCATCTTTCTCGATGTTATCAGCCCGGTTCTTAGCCATGCTGTCACCTCTCGCAGACCACGCCGTCACCATCCCCGTCCCACTCTGACGGAACCATCGACGCAGGGAATCCCCTCCTGGTCCCAATTGGCCCTTGAACCGCTCCTCACCAGCCTCCTCTGCCTCATCGCACGATCCATACGTCTTTTCCGATGGGAAGAGCATCCAGTTTGGGATAGCAGTGGGTGGAAATGATGGCTTTGGGCCTATTGTGCTGGTCGGCCGTGGAGTTGGAGTTGAGGTTGCATCTGGCGTGACCGTTGGGTCTACCTTGAAGCTTGACCCGACCCCATTCCAGGAACAGTCATTGGCATCCATATACCCGACCATTGTTAGCGTGTTTTCTCCTCCATCCTGGTACTCCAAGATGAAGTCCATCTGCACTACGTGGTCAAGGGAGTAACTCATACCGCCTGTTGCGGTGGGGTAGCGACGCTGGACATTTTCTTCCATCTGGAAGGACTCTGGCACTGCTGACAAAGACTGGATGCGACCAGGATACTGACCAGCATTTTGGTACAACCTTACCACTCGCTCTGTGAATTGGTTATGCACGTCAGGGCACGGCAGTATCCGGCCAGTCGCATCGGTGCCGATCTTGCTCTTGCAGTAATTGACCAGTTGCTCGCCCGAGGCGTACATGGTGATAGCGGCTGCGATAGATGTGGTTCTCCCGCTTGTTCTCATGCCCATCGACATATAATCCCACCTAGCGCGGTGTAGAGCTTGGCAGGCAAGCCCAATTTCTTCATCGGTAGGGCGTGGGGCCATCATTTCCACGTTATCCTTGACGGCCTCGTCGATACTTGTACCATCGAACGGGGGGATGGTTGGCAGAGAACTATTGTCTGAAGCAATGGCTGGAGGTCTAGGAAGGTCTGAAGAATTAGAGGCGCCACACCCCATCCACAGTATGCTGGTTATGGGGATGAGCAACAGAAGACCCATTCTGGCAGATGGCATAAGGAAACCCCCTTGCGCGGCCTCGGATAGGAACTCTTGCCAGAGCGGCCAATAATTGTATGAAGGTCAACAATGGGGTACGAAGCGGTCTTCCTATCAGAGTGCAGGATGTCGCCATGCAGGCATCCCCACAAAAGGGAAACGAGTAAACTTGCTCTGGCACCGTGAGTCTATCACAGGCAAGGAAGGGGGCTCCAATTCCCAAAAGAAAAGCCCCCTCCGCCAACCAAAGCAAACGGGCCGGCGTCTGGCGGTAGGGAACGTTGGTCTGAAATACCGGGAGCTGAGGGGCGGGGTAGGTAAATTTCAGTTTCGCCGCGACGCAGCCCAGGTTGACCCCTAACCTATCTCGAAAATATCATCGAACTCCAACACCACGGCAGGAGGTCGGAAGCCTATGACCGCCAATCCTGAAACACTCGAGAAGATTGTCAACATCATCCGCTCCGAGGCGCCCAAGTACCTGCCCTCCGAGTTCGTCGTCAACGACGTGACGGCGGAAAACCTGCCCGGCCCAGACGAAGAGGACTACGTCCACATCAGGGTCATCCTCGAAGACGACCACCCGAAACTGGACACACAAGTCCTGCTGCGGTTCCGCGGCGATATGGGCACCCTCTTCGAACAATCGGGAATTCCACATAACCCGAACATTTCCTACACCAACCGGAGCGACCTGGGCCTATGACCACACCCGCCAGCCCGACGCCAGCCCCCATTGAATGGGCCAACCTCATCCAGGGGGGACGAGACCTACTCTTAACAAGGCAGGATAGGGAAGGGGAACCGGGGTTGGATAGGGGCAAATGTCAGTGGCGTGGAGTCCTGAAGGCGTGTCGTGTGCCGGGCGGTTACCTTGACAACCGGGTTATTATGAGGGTGTTTTCTGCCCTATTGCGAATTCCAGAATGCGGGCCCCATACCCGGCCTATAGCCGTGGCAATGGCGGGGCCCGTCCCTTGACGGGGAGGTTGATACATGGCGTCACACCAGTTGGGACTATCGCTTCACGACGCGGCGCGGGGCATGGGTGTTGTCTTCACCCAGGAGAACGAGCCGGTCGACAGGAATGTCCAGGTAAACGGCATGAACTTCCATTACCTGGAGTGGGGCGATGCCGCCAACCCCACGGTGCTGATGCTGCACGGCAATTCGCAACAGGGGCATAGCTGGGACTTCGCCAGCCTGCCCCTCTCCGAGCACTACCACATCATTGCCCTGGACCAGCGGGGGCACGGCGACACCGACTGGGCGCCGGACGGTGACTACTCACTGGACGCCCAGGTCCGCGATATCGACGGGTTTGTCGAGGTCATGGGGCTGGACAACTTCACGCTGATCGGACATTCGATGGGGGGCCGCAACTCCTACGTCTGGGCGTCGCGCAACTCCCACAAGCTCCGGGGGCTGGTTATCGTGGACACCGGCCCGCAGACCGCCCGCCGCGGTTCCGACCGCATCCGCCGCTTCCGGGAACTGCCCGACGAACTGGACTCCTTCGAGGAGTTCGCCCAAAGGGTGATGGAGTATACCGGGCGCACCAGGGAACAGGTGCTGGGGGCGCTGAAGTACAGCATCCGTGAGCGCGCCGACGGGAAGTGGACCTGGAAGTACGACAAGGTGATGCGCACTCCCGAGCACCGGCCCGCGTCCTGGGCCTCTGAACAGCTCTGGGAAGCGGTGGCCAAAATCAGCTGCCCGACCCTGGTAGTCCGGGGCGACCGCAGCGACCTGTTCACCGAGGAGACGATGCAGCGGATGCAGGAAGTCATCCCCGACTGCGCCACCGTCACCATCGCCAACGCCGGACACCTGGTGCAGGGGGACAACCCCCCGGACTTCAACGCAGCGGTCCTGGACCTGCTCCGCCGCATCCACTAGGGCGCGGCGGAAACGCCAGCGTATGGACATTGCCCCAGCCTTCATAGACGAGACGGGCATACTGCGCGGCAGTCTTTCACGAAACCCGGTGTATGGCATCGGGCTGCTGGTGGTCAATGACCCTGCGGGGCTGACCGACAGCCTTTACCAACTCCATTTCAGCTTCAAGGCGGAGAGGTCCGATAAACGGAGGCAGCTTCGCCGCTCCCTGATACGCGAGGACCGCTCCCCCTCCGCCGAAGAACTTGACCGCCTCTTCTGGAGCACCAGGCATCACGAGTACAGGTTCTCGGAGCTGAATCCCCACAACCTCCAGGAGTATGTGGACCTCCTCAACCTGTTCTTTACCTACAGGGACGTAGAATTCCACGCGCTGCTGCTGGACCGCACACAACCAGGGTTCAACCTGGAGCCGTGGGGCTTCGATGAGTGGGCGGCTTACGTCGAGCTAACCTGCGAGCTGATGGAGCAAAGCCTCACAAGGGACGTGTTCGCAATCCTCGATATGCAGGAGCAGCCGAAAAGCGCTTCCTTCCGTATGGAGGACAGGATATGCGCGGTGCCGCAGGTGGCAGGCTGCCTGCGGGCCACCTCGGAAATGTCGGTCTTCCTGCAAATCGTGGACGTGCTTTTGGGATGCGTCCAATTCGACTGGAGGGACCAGCAGGGACTCTACGAGAGCGAGTCCAGGCGGGCGGTGGCGAAGAGGAATCTGACCGCTCTCATCAAGAGCAGGACCAACCTGGAACCGGGGGAACCGATCCTGTCACAAGAAACGGGCTTCCGCCGAATAACCAGCCCGTTTCCATTCACGGTCCGCCTGCGCAAATAAACCCCGGCTATGACTGGCGCCCCTGCCGCTCCGCGGGAAGTTCGTACTCCAGCCACTCCGGGGGCTGTCTCAATTTTAGGTCCAGGGCTTGACCAGCGTCAACGCTGGCCGGAGCGTGTCGGCGACCCGCGACCAATCGCGCAACCACCGGGCACCGGAGCGCGCCGATTGTCCCTTGCCTGTGCCAGCCGATCCCAAACCCTGGGCCAAAACGCCGCTCCAGCACGAGCTAACGGGCGGCGTTCCCGCACCTGCCAACTCCCAGGGCAGTCCGCTTTGAGCCGCGACGGGTTTGGAGTAAGATAGGCCCAGCCAGACCGGAACGGACACCCGGTACTAAATCCCGAAAGGCGGAATTGAAATGGTGCAGGAAAAGGAAAAGCTGTGGGTCTACGACGCCGTTGAGGCAGGGCAGCAGGGCCGCCCCAGCGTCGTAACCCTTACCCCCGATGACATTGCCCGGTACGCCAAGGTATCCCTGAACCTCGACCCGCGTTACCAACTGCCCCAGGCGAACCCGGCCTCGATGCGCCCCATGCCGACGATGCTGCTGACCTACGCTCCCCTGATGCGGGAGGACATCGCCGACGCCAACGGCTTCACCGCGCTGGAACGCTCAACCACCGCCCGCCGCCAGACCCCGTTCGCCAAGTGCGAGGCCCGGTGGTGGGAACCGGTCCAGGCCGGGGACACGCTGACCGGCACGCGCCGGGTGCTGGAAAAGTACGAGCGCCGGGGGAGCAGGTTCGTCACATTCCGGGTGGAGGCGGCCAACCAGCACGGCCGGACCGTGGCCCGGTACGACTACACCTGCATATTCGACTACTCCCAGGGACAGCGGGAGGTCCCCGAGGAACGCAGCGTTGCCTCAGCCCCTGCGCCGGAGCAGACCCGGCCCACACCGGCTCAGGTCAACCCCGTCCACCCGTCCTTCGACGACCTGAACGTGGGAGACAAGCTCGCCACCCTGTCCATCACCGAGAGCCAGGAGATCATCAACCGCAAGAACGACTTCCGCATGTTCGGGCCGCCCAGCGAGAGCAACATCCACACCGACCCGGAGTTCGCCCGGCAGGGGCTGTTCGGCGGCACGGTCAACAGCGGCCCCGCCACCCTGTCCTACGTGGACCAGACCCTTGAGCAGTCCTTCCCCCTGTCGGCCTTCTACAACGGCGGGGGCCTGCTGATGCGGGCCATCGAACCTTTCCGCGCCGGGGATACGGTGACCTTCGAGCCGGAGGTGACGGCGAAGACAGTGGAGGAGGGCCGCAAGATAGTGGAGTGCCGCGTCCGGGGCGTCAACCAGCGGGGGGATTTGGTGAGTCTGTCCGACGCGAGGCTGGTGTTGACAGGGTAACGGCAGGGCGATGCGCTTTATAATACCGACAAGCCTATCTCAGCACACGAGGCTCGCCATGACCACCACGGGTGAAAAATACCGTCTTCCGCCTCCCGGTGACCCTTCGGACAATACCTTCCCGGAATTGGCCCCCAGGGACGATATGCAGAACCCCATCCACCTGTACGACCCTGGCCACCCCCCGGCCTTGCGCCGGCACCTGGGTTCACCGGAGACCACTATAGTCCTGGGAGAAATTCCGTTGGGCTGGCGACACAACCAGGGGACGGGGTTGCTGAAACCCGACCTGCTCATCGCCTTCAACATAGACCGCGGCGGCGTCATTGCCCAGGAGGGCTACTCCATCGAGGAACGGGGCAAGCCTCCGGACTTTGTGCTGGAAGTCGCCTCCAAGACCACCGGGCGCAACGACTATACATCCAAGCGGGAAGGCTACGCCAATTACGGTGTGCCCGAATACTGGCGATTCGACCCCAGCGGCGGCCGGTATTACCCGGAAGGGCTGGCCGGAGACCGCCTGGTTGACGGAGTTTATATCCCCATGACCGTGGAGGAAGTTACCCATGCCCGCAATTGGGGTTACAGCGAGGTATTGGGACTGCACCTGTGCTGGGAATACGGGCATCTCCGCTGGTACGACCCGGCAGCCCGGCGCTATCTCCGCACTCACGACCAGGAAGCCGAAGACCGCATCGCCGCCGAAGCGCAGCGCGATGTCGCCGAAGCCCGTGTCCAGGAACTGGAAGCGCAACTGAGACGCCTGCAAAACCCCTAGCTGCCAACCACGCTGCCCGTAAAGTCCGGCAATGACAACCCAGGCAGCCCACTATAACTAAATGTCAACACAGCCCGATTCAAACACCGCCATGCAAAGCCCTATTCGAGGAGCTTATGCAGATGTTGAAGAGCGCGTCCGGCGCCGTCCTGGTATTGACATTATCGTTGCTGGGTGTTCTGGCATGTGCCGAAGAAGCGGTGCCGCCGACGGCAGCGCCAACTGCCGCGCAAGCAATAACCCAGGCTCCCACTGCAACAACTCCACCACCCACGGAAGCCCCGACGCCAACCGACTTACCTGCGCCTGAACCAACCGCAACCACTTCCCCGACGCCGACTCCCACTGTCGAGCCGACGGCAACGCCCACACTTGTCCCTTCGGTCATACCGGCACCAACCAGCACACCTGAACCCACCGCTACCCCGCATCCAACAGCAACGTCCGTTCCGACGACCGCGCCCACCCCCACAGCGGCGCCCACGCCAACCGCAACGCTATCCCCGACGCGTGCTCCGACTCCCACGCCGCGACCTACTTTCACACCATCGCCAACTCCTACGCCGAAGCCAAGGCCCAAACCTACCGGATACATCCCTGTGATAGACGCACGTGTCACGGACATGCGGTTCTACGAAAAAGGGAAGGGTTCCACAGCGCCTCGTGAAGAGAGAGTGTACCGCACAACCTTAGCGCACCAGACTACTCGATACGTGATCTGGGAACTGAACTTGGTCCATCCACCGCCTGACCAACGAACCGATTATGTGATAGAAGCCACATGGCACCGTCCTGACGGCTCAACTATGTCCCCGCAAACCGCAGAGTCTTATGTTGACACTGGCTGGCGCAATAGTAGGCGTGGCAAAGGGCGCGGCTGGGCCGACCCTGGCAAATGGAAGGTGGGCACATACAGGGTCGACCTTTCGGTGGATGGCAAACTCGTCGCGTCCGAGGAGTTCGAGATAGTCGATAGACCAATACTGTCAGACGATGCGTTCCAAGCCATAAGGGACAGCCTGCCGTGGGCTTCAACCCCATTGTCCCATGATCAGACAAGCGATCTGACGGCGCTGTCCTCCATGATGGAGCTTGACGCCGACCTCGCATCATCTATTGCATCTTTCTCGTGGGTGCAGCAGGGTCCCACTCCGGAGAATCGCTGGGTGCTCCAGCTATTGGATGTCCTCTCCGAGGCGGACGTGGGCCTGGCCAAGGGGTTAGCGGGAGCTTCCTGGTTGTCCGACGACGTGACTACCGATGAGCGGCAGGTGCTCAGGTCAATCGCTCTTCTGTCTACCGAGGATCTTCCGTTGGCGACTCATCTAGCAACTTCACCCTTCCTGCAGTCCTCCCTCAGGTCGCGAGACAGGTACGCAATCCAGTCCATCCGGTTCCTCCAAGACAGATACCCCGATCTGCTCGCGGATATGGTCGAGCAGGACTGGTTCGCAGACGGGTTGAGCGACGATGAGGCGGCACTGGTCACAATTTTTGGCAACGAGGGCACATATCTCACGCTCAACGACTTACGTCCGTTCCTGGCCGATCACCGCCTGGAGTCTCACACCGTAATGTTCCCACTGCGCGGCGAGGTACTGGCCACCGACATTCAGTCAACTCGGGGCAGGTCCAAGCAAGACATAACATCGATAATCGAGGAGGCAGCGTTAGAGATTGAGACCTTCATTGGTATTCCGTTCCCACAAAACGATCTGATTCTGCTCTTTGCGAGTTGCAGGTTCTCTTCATCCCGCGGGTCCGATGATGCCTGCAATATAGCGGGTGTCCACCGGGGCAGCCACATAGCAGTAGACCCCTTACTTGGCACCAAGGATGCCAGGGGAACTCTCATACATGAAGTAGCGCATTATTATTGGACCAACTGGTCGCCGGTGAAGGTCCCTGTTTGGTTTTACGAAGGCGGCGCAGACTTCCTCGATTCCTACGTGCAGATTCAATTGTATGGAGAGACCCTGGTATCCCGGCAACGCCGTGTCGAAGATCGCGCGCGTTGGTGTGTTCCGCAGGGTATGAAATCAGTGCAGGATGTAGTGGACAGGCTCGCTGACTTGGGCCGCGAGAAATTCCGCGAGTTCGAGCTGCACTTCTGCTACTACTACTATGGCGAAGCCCTGTTCCTGCATCTCTATGAGGCCATGGGCGAGGACGCTTTCCGCAGCGCATGGCAGGACATCTATGAGATTACCCAGACTTCTGAGGACCGGGGGGACATGACCGAGCAGGAGATTTACCAGGCTTTCCTGAACCATGTGCCAGCGGACAAGCTGGAGGCATTCAAGGACGTTTACAAGAAGTGGCACGGTGGAGACTTCGTGCAATGATAGCCCGCCGCACCGTTGCCATACCTACAGCATCCCCGGAGGAGCCTGCATGACCATGCAACTCAAACCGCTGGGCGCTACGGGCGTTATGGTGCCGGAGGTTGGGCTGGGGACGTGGAAGTACCGGGGCGGGCCGGAGCCTTTGCGCCGGGGCATTGCCCTGGGGGCGAACCTTGTGGACACAGCCGAGATGTACCGCAACGAGGTTGAGGTCGGGAAGGCCATAGCGCCGGTGCGGGAGCAGGTGTTCCTCGCCACCAAGGTCCTGGGCAACCACCTGCGCTACGACGAGGTGCTGCGGGCCGCCGAGGACAGCCTGCGCAAGCTGAACGTGGACGTTGTCGACCTCTACCAGGTCCACTGGCCCAACAGCCGCGTCCCAATCGCCGAGACCATGCGGGCGATGGAGGAGCTGGCCGACCGGGGAATGGTGCGCTACATCGGGGTCAGCAACTTCTCAAGGGCCGAGTTGCAGGAGGCCCAGCGGGCCATGACCCGCCATCCCATAGTGTCAAACCAGGTCCTCTACAGCCTGAAGGCTAGGGAGATAGAGGCCCAGTTGCTCCCCTACTGCCAGGAAAACGACGTCACGATCATCGCCTACACGCCGCTGGCCGACGGTTCGCTGGCGGTGAAGTCGCGCCTGCGCCCAGACCGGCGGTTCCGGGAACTGGAGCAGGTGGCGCGGGAGGCGGGCAAGACCCCGGCCCAGGTTGCCCTGAACTGGGTCACGTCCAGGGACGGCGTGATCACCATCCCCAAGACCAACAGCGTGGCACGCACGGAGGAGAACTGCGCCGCCTCGGGGTGGCGTCTCTCGCCGGAGCACGTCCGCAGGTTGGAAGAGGCGTATCCGGCCTGAGCCGTTCACTCGTAACCTCCACGTCCGCTACCGGGGAATGGAGCTTTCGGCCCCTCTATGGCCCCATCTCCGTCAGGGTTGACAAACCTATCCTGCCGTCATAGGGTAAACGGGCCGTGTGACCAGCCCGAATGTGACGATAATCAACCATGAGCAACGGGTTTTCACTCATTCGAGGGATGTATCCTGTCCGGCGCTCTCCGGCCGGCACCACGGCATGGAGCAACGTTCTCAGTCTGAAACACGGAATCACCCCGCGGCCTCACAGGCTGCCAACCGTCGAGAGGCGGGTCTCATCCGCCGCTCCCCGGCAGGCACGGAGCAACGTTCTTGACCAGGTGTGACTATCAAGAGTAACTATCAGGTGTGATTATCAGGTGCGACTATGGCCAATGAAAGCCTGGCCCCGACCAGGGGTGCAGTCCCTGGCGCAAGCAACGGGGCCCAATCTCCGTTCATCAGCGTTGATTCGGTATGGAAGGTCTTCGGCAAGAACCCGGAACGGGTGCTGGAGCCTCTATACGCCGAGATGGACAAGTCTTTCATCCAAAGCGAACTCGGCAATGTAATCGGACTCCAGGATGTCTCCTTCAGCGTTGAGCAGGGGGAGACTTTCGTTATTATGGGGTTGTCCGGCAGCGGCAAGTCCACCATGGTCCGCTGCCTCATCCGGCTCATCGAACCCACCGCAGGGTCCATCGTAATCGACGGGGACGACATCACCGCGATGTCGGACAAGGACCTCATCGAGTTCCGCCGCAGCAAGATTGCAATGGTGTTCCAGCACTACGGCCTGATGCCCCACCGCAGCGTCATCGACAACGCCTCGTGGGGACTGGAGGTCCAGGGAGTTGACCAGGCCACGCGCTACGAGCGTACCCGCGAGATCCTCGACCTGGTCGGCCTCACCGGCTGGGAGGACGCATACCCCCGCCAGTTGTCCGGCGGTATGCAGCAACGGGTGGGACTGGCCCGGGCCTTGGCCGTCGATACCGGCGTGCTGCTCATGGACGAACCGTTCAGCGGCCTGGACCCCCTGATCCGCCGTCAGATGCAGGACGAGCTGGTCCGGCTGCAGGACGAGCTTCACAAGACAATCGTGTTCATCACCCACGACCTGAACGAGGCCCTGAAACTGGGCGACCGCATCGCCATCATGCATGATGGAAAGGTGGCCCAGATTGGCTCGCCTGAAGACATCGTGCTGCGGCCGGAAGACTCCTACGTGGGAGACTTCACGCAGGACGTGCGCATCGAGAGCATCCTGACCGCGCGCAAGGTGATGGTCCCGCCCATGGTGACCTTCCCCGGCCACCTGAACCCGCGCGCGGCCCTCGATGCCTTTGGCCGGGCCAACCGCTTCCTCGGCTGGGTGGTGGACGAAGTGGGCCGGTACATCGGCGCACTGTCCCACTCCGCCGCCGAGCGCGCTTCGCGGTCGGGAGCAGCCCGGCTCGACCAGGTCCAGGAATGCCTTGACCAGGAATATCCCGTCCTGACCCCGGCCACCAACTTCGACGAGATTATCCCCGTGGCGATGGGCGTGGACCACGCGCTTCCGGTAGTCGACGACGACCGGCTGCTCGTGGGTGAGGTGCATCGCACCGACGTGGCCGAGGCCCTGGCCATCGCTTCAGCCAGTTCCCCGGACTACGAAGCAAACGCCGCCGAGAACGCGGCCCAGGACACCGACAAGTCTTGAACAGACATCCCGGTTGACTGGGTATCCTCCAATTATCGGCCTATTCCGCCACTCGGCTACACTCACCAACCGGTTTCGTCACTGGAGGCACAGGTGGCAACGATAACCAGCGATCAGCCAGACCCACAGACTTCTTCCTCCCAGACTGATACCGAAATTACCCCCCAGCAACAGCCGATTTACCGTCGAAGTCTGCCAGTCATTTACCGTTGGGCAATCGCCCTGGCCACGACCCTCGTGGTGCTGCTCATATGCGTAATCGTCTGGGAACCAAATATGGACTTCCCGAGCGAAGTAAGCCAGCAGCAGGATGACGGCAGCACAAAGCAGGTCGAAATCGGCCGGCTGATTGCAAGTGAGATCAAGACCGCTACCACGTGGCTAGTACGCAACTGGGGTGGAATGTTCGACGGCATCGATTACCTGATTACCTACGCGATGGTATGGATAGAAGACGGGCTCCGGTGGATACCCTGGCCGGCAACATTTGTAGCGGTGGGAGCGTTGTCCCTAATTCTGGGGACATGGCGGTTGTCGCTGTTCTCGTTGGTCAGCCTGGTATTTATTGGCGTTATGAACCGCTGGGACAGCGCGGTTGAGACCATCGCAATCATCCTGTTCTCGGTGTCCGTGTCCATACTTATCGCTCTTCCCCTGGGGATCATCGGGGCCAAGTCAAACAGGTTCGATGCGTTCATGCGCCCGGTCCTTGACGGAATGCAGACCATGCCCAGCTACGTATACCTTGTGCCGGGCATCCTCTTCTTCGGTCTGGGCTACACCCCGGCGGTGATTGCCACGGTAATCTACGCCGTTCCCCCTGCCATCAGGCTGACCAACCTGGGAATCCGGCAGGTATCCGCCGAGACCGTGGAGGCGGCCCGTTCCTTCGGCACATCTCCGGCACAATTGCTGACCAAGGTCCAGATGCCCATGGCGATGCCGACGATCATGGCCGGTATCAATCAGACCACCATGCTCGCCCTTTCGATGGTTGTGATCGCATCTCTGGTTGGGGCCAGCGGACTTGGCGAGGACGTGTTCCGCGCGCTGCAGCAACAGGACCCCGGCAACAGCGTCATCGCCGGCATGTCCATTGTGCTGATTGCCATCGTCATCGACCGCTTGACCCAGGCCGCCGCCCGCCGCCGCCAGGAAATACTCTCAGACAATTAGCGGCGCATTCCCCTATATGGCCGGCCGTTTGCCAGGGTCTGCACGTTGGAGACGGCGCTTAAGGACTCGCGTCGGAAAGCGGTTACAATGTTATGGAAACCAGCGTTCCGCAGTCGACTGATCGCGCGCTTCTATAGCTGTGTAAATGTTGACGGGTGGCTTGCCGTAGTATAGGCTACGAAGTTGCAAACTACTCATGCTCAGAATCCTCAACTTGGGGAAACGGTCCATAGAGTAGCTTTCATCCAGGGACGGACCCTATATCCATGTCCTGGCGGGTATGGGGCGGCGTCCTCAGCGAATCTTAGATTTGGCCCGGAGGTTAAGACGTGGCAACTGGCAATAGACTCATCAAGCTGGGAGTGTTTCTTTGTCTCTCCTTAGCTATCTTCGCCGTCATAGGCGCATGTGGCTCGCCCGCGACGGAGATCCAGACAGTTGAGGTAATCAAAGAGGTCCCAGTCGAGAAGGAAGTCGTCAAAGAGGTAGTCAAGGAAGTACCTGTTGAAGTCGTCAAGGAAGTTCCCAAAGAAGTCATCGTCACCCAGGAAGTGATCAAGGAAGTTCCCAAAGAGGTAATCGTCGAGAAAGAGGTCATCAAGGAAGTCGAAGTCGTCAGAGAGGTCATGATGGAGGCCGGTCCGAAGGACACCATCGTCTTCTCGGACCTGAACTGGACCAGCGCGCAGGTACAGAACAGGATTGCCCAATACATCGTGGAACACGGCTACGGCTATCCCACCGACCTGGTGTTCGGCGGCACGTTGCCACTATTCCAGGGGCTGAAGGCCGGTGACACCCACGTCACCATGGAAATATGGCTGCCCAACCAGTCCATCGGCTGGACGGAGGCCGTGGAACTCGGTGAGGTCGTCTCCGTGGGCAAGAGCCTGGTCGGAGACTGGCAGAGCACCTTCGTAATTCCCGCCTACGTCGCGGACGCGAACCCTGACCTCAAGACCCCCCAGGACCTGATGAAGCCCGAGTACCAGGAACTGTTTTCCACTACTGACAGCCGCGGCAAAGCCCGGCTGGTGGCCTGTGTGCCCGGATGGTCCTGCGAGTTGGTAAACGACGCCCAAATCGATGCGTATGGCCTGGGTGACAGCCTTCACGTCATCAAGCCTGGTTCTCAGGACGCCATGTTCTCAGAGATTTACGGCGCATTCGAGAAGGAAGAACCGTGGCTCGGTTACATGTGGGGTACGGGAGACCCGGCCCTCAAGCTGGACCTGGTCCGGCTGGAAGAACCTCCCTACTCCAAGGAGTGCTGGGACGCAGACAAGGCGTGCGCTTTTGACAACTCGCTGGTCCTGGTAGCAGTCAACAAGGAACTGCTCCCCCGCGCTCCCGATGTAATCGCGTTCCTGCAGGAGTGGGAGTTCACCATCGACATCTACAAGGGCATCTTCCAGTGGATCGATGCGAACGAGGACTCCACCCCGGGTGAAGCCGCAATAGAGTGGCTGAACAACAACGAGGACATCTGGACCGGCTGGGTCACTGAAGACGCAGCGGCCAAGATCAAGGCTGCCCTGGCCGAGGGCAAGGAAGCCGAGGGTTGGCCCGACGCATAGCCCGGTCATCTCAAGACCTACCAAGAGAAGGACCACATCATCGGCGGCCTCAGTGTTGAGGCCGCCGATTGCTTTCCCTTTCAGGTGGTCTTGTTTACTGACACCCAGCCCCTTTCCAGGCCCGGACGTACTGGTCTATCATACCTTTTACGGGAGACGGTTGGAGTGATGGCAACTCAGGCGGAATGTGCCTCGCCCGCAACCCGGCCAATGCGCCGGAATGGGTGAGAGCCTGCCCCTGCCCCGGTCGGGAAGGACCAGAAATGTCCGGTTTTGACCGGATTTGACCGGAAAATCCAATTTTTCCCTTTATCTGCCGGGGCACGGTCCCTGCGATCATCGAGGGACGGGTCCCGTGCGTGCCGTCCCTCTACCGGGCATGGGGCGGCGTTCTCAAGAGGAATGACTCACTATGACTATCAGCAAGAAAGAGTTGCGCCGCATCAGCCTGGAAGCCAACGGCCTGCTGGAACACCCTCCCAGGATCATGCCCCCGGGGCCGAACGCCGCTCCCGACATAGAAGAACCGTTGCCGGATGCCATGTATCAAGATCCCCACTACACCCGGACTCTCGAGATAGTCCGGACGCATTTCCTGCTATACCCCCGCACCCTGGTCTATGGCAACTCGCCCATCTATTACGAGGACGACCAGGGACGTACCCGGTGGGTGCTGCCGGACTGCTACGTTGCCTTCGACGTTGACGCCGAGGCCATCCAGCTTCGCAACGGTTATTTCATGCGCGAGGTGGGCCGGGCTCCGGACTTTGCATTGGAAATCGCCTCGGTAAGCACCTACCGCAACGACCTCGGCCCCAAGCGTGAGCTTTACGCCCGGCTCGGCATCGACGAGTACTGGCGGTTCGACGGCACCGGCGGCCGTCACTACGGGGAACCCCTGGTGGGAGAGACACTGGTGGACGGGGAATACCAGCGGCTCGAAATCCACCGGGAGAGCGACACCCTGGTGTGGGGCCACAGCCCCGTCCTCGGCCTGGACCTCTGCTGGTTTCCCGACCGTCTGCGCTTCTTCAACCCGGAAACCGGGGAGTACCTGCTGGACCACGCCGAGCTAGCGACCGCCCTCCAGTCCGCCGAAGCTCGCGCCAATGCCGCCCAGACGGAGTTGTCAGACCTTCGGGAGCAACTGCGCCGGTTGCAGGGATAACCGCCTCACCCTTCCACCTCCGCTCGATTCCTCCTCCGCCTCATCGCCAGGGCCGGGGCAATGGCCAGCAGGGCCGCTCCGGCAGAGACCCGGAAGAAGTCATGGAACAGTGTCAGACCCGCGCCGGTGAGTTGGCCGCTGTACTCAGCCTGCCGCGCCGCAAACTCCGCCGCAGGCTCGTCCATCCGGGCAATGGGAAACTCCAGCCCAGCGGTCAATGCCTGGAAGTGCCCGATACCCCACGCGCTCAGCGCCGCCAGCCCCAGCGTCATCCCCAGCATACGGGACACCACCACCAGCGACGCCGCGGTGGCCCGGTAGTCCTCGCCCACCGAGTCCAGAGCGTGGGCCACGATGGGCGTGAGCACCAGCCCGAACCCGGACCCGGCCAGCGCCAGGTGCAGCGTCAACTCCAGGTCGGACACCTCCAGGTCCCACCGGGTGGCCAGCAGCATCCCGGCGACCACCATCGCCAGCCCAGCCAGCGTCACCGGCCTCACTCCAACCCGGCCCAGCAACAACCCGCCAACCACCGCTCCAACCGGGACCGCCGCCGTCATCCGCAGCAGCCACATCGCCCCGGTCAGCGGGTCCTTTCCCATGACGGTATGGGCCAGCAAGGGCACCGTCACCATTGCCACCACCAGCGATATCCCCACCAGGAGCTGCGTTGCGTTGGCCGACACGAAACCCAGGGAGCGGAACATCACGGGGGTCAACAGCGGTTGCCGGGTCCGGGACTCCAGCAGGGCCAAGACCGCCAGCAACCCCAACGCACCGGCGAGGGCCAGGAATGGGAAGGGAGACGTTAGCTGGAACAGGCTCTGCCGGGACAATGCCAGGGACAGGACCAGCAGCGCGGCCACCAGCAGGCACCCGCCCAGGTAGTCCACCCTGGGGGAGGGACCCGCCCCTCCAGCGGAACGGTTGGGGAGCCACATCAGCCCCAGGAACAACGCCGCCGCCTGCGGTACGTTGAGCCAGAATATCCACCGCCAGTCCAGCCACTCGATGATTGCCCCGCCGTAGGCCGGACCCAGCATCGACCCGGCCTCCGCCGACGCACCCACCACGCCCAGGGCGAGCCCCTGCTGACGGCGGGACAGCGACCCGGCGGCGATGGCCATCCCGATGGGTACTGTCGCACCCCCTCCCACGGCCTGTACGACCCGGGCCCCGACGATCCACTCGAAGTTGGGGGACACCGCAACCAGGCACGTGCCAACGGTGAAGACCACCAGCGACGCCTTGTAAGTCCGGGAGTAGCCGTACACGTCGGCAATGCGGGCGACCACAGGCATGGCAACGGTGTAACCAAGCAGGTAGGCGGTGACAATCCAGGACGCGCGGTCAAGCTCCACCAGCGGGATTCGCAGGTCGAGCATCACGCTGGGCAGGGCCGTCACCACGACCGTCTGGTCGAGCGCGGTCACAAACGCGCCCAGCCCAACAAGGGCCAGCGCCGCGTATGGGGGAAGAACTGCCGGGCGGCCCATCACTGCGCCGCCTACTACGGGATAGGAGTGTGGTCAGGATGCTTCAAAGCAGGAGATGATGTTCGATCCCCGTTGGGGGGATCGACTTCTCATGTACAGGATCGAGCGGCTACAATTCAAGACCCTTAGCCAGTTTTTCCAAGGTAGAGTCAACGTTAAGCGCTTGACGGCGAGCCAACACATAGAGACGTGCCAATAGTTCGTCCTGGCCTGGACTCATATCCCGGAAACTAAGCGACTCAACAGTTTCTCCCGATTCATCAAGTATGTCGAGACGGAAACGATTAGACCCCGGATAATCCTGCTCTATAATCACGACTGAGATTGCATCCACGGAGGTGACGAATCGATCATTTTCAACGGCCCGACTCCATTTCAATCTGCCTTCCTCAGTTCGTCGAATCAATCCTGACAGGATTTGCCCCAACTCGACCATCACGTCTCTCCTTACGAATTGCCAAACCCGACATTACTCGCTAGTTCTTCCAAATCACTTTGGATCGCATTCAAACTCTCGTTCAATTGGGACCGGTCGTGCTCGCGGATAGCTCCGCTATCGTAACCGCGAACGAAGTTTTCAATGTCGCGGACGATTGTTCTCGCAGTCGCCAATTTCGCACGCACATCGGACTGGTCTTCAGGAGAACGGGCTATGACGTCCGAGAGCATCGCCCTCAACGTTTGGTAATGCTCCGTGGAAGCCTCCCACCGATCATTGTCGTGCAAGGTCTTGACTTGCTCGATCAACGCAATTGCACGTTGCAAATCTACAGTCTGCAAGTGGTGGGCTATCTGGTCTCTGGTCTCTCTCGCCGCAGATCTTGCACCACGGGCCACGATGATAGCCCAAGCGAGGCCGACCAATGAGACGATGATCCCAACTACTGTAGCAATATCGCCCCAAGTGACCGACCAGAACTCCACCATATACTGCGATTATATCCCTTTTCCTACCAGAGGCGTGTGCAATTAGTCCCGTCAGTGGTCGGGCCATTCCCACCCTCCCATAGTGAACCATCACTTGTCTTGGCCGGCTGGCCTAGTTGGGGCGGGTGATCGTAACCGGGGCGTCGATGCCGCCCAGGCGCAGCACGCGTACCGTCTCCGGCAGGTCGGTGTCCACCACCTGCCCGGCGATCCTGGCCTGTTTCAGCATCCCCGTTTCCACGTCCAGCCAGAGCCGCAGGTCCACCGGATAACCTGTTCCGGCCCCCGGCGCGAGACCCCTCAGGTCGTCGGAGGTTACCCTGCCCTCGACCAGGTGGGTCCGCGCCCCGTCCAGGTCTACCGTGCCCGCCCAGCGCGGGGAGTCTATGGCGTTGAGTATCTCCACCAGCGTATTCCCAAGGTCGGACAGCGTTATCGGGACCATCATGGCAGGCACCGCCCGCCACTGGCCTGAGACCAAGTCCGTCATGTACGCTTCGCCGTCGATGGTGATAATCTCCACTTCGACGAATGCCCCCTGCAGGGCTGCCACAGCGTCAACCTTGAACTGCGACCTGGTAGGCATCTCCACCACGCCTGCCGCACGGCTCATCTCCAGCCCCGGAAACAGGACCGTGACCCCCTCCTCATGCTCGAGGGAAAACTCGGCGGTCTTGATTGCCAGCAGCCCGTCCGCCGCACGGCGCAGCAGCGAACGCGGGTCCGGCAACGGGGTCGGAGTGGGGGTGGGACTGGGAGTAGGAGGCGGCTCAGTCGGTGTTGCAGTGGGCAGCTCGCCGCAAGCGGACAGTGTCACGGCCAGCAGCAGCGCCGCCAGCATCCCGGCAAGGGACCGTCCCATCCCTGCCAGGAGAAGGCCCCGGGACGTGAACTGCGCAGGCGTCAATTCCAGGACCAGAAACCCAGCTTGCCCGCCGCCAGTTCCTTCACTTCGCCACTTCCAACGTCAAGAACGAAGATGCGGTCGCTTCGCGGCCCGTGCCCGTTGACGCTCCCCGCCGAGATGGGTTCCCTTCCGGCGAAGACAAGCCGTGTCCCATCGGGAGACCAGGGGGAATGAGAGTAACCGTACTGGTCGAAGAACCACAGCATGATACCCGTATCCGACGACGGGCGGAAACTGAACAACTGTACCGGGTCCGAACCGGCCCCCGTCTCCACCCACCATCTCGCCCGCTCCCCTGAATCGTCCAGATCGAGCCACGCCAGCTTGTCCCCCGTCGGCGACCAGTAGAAGCACACGATCGGCCCCATCTGCAACCCGGAGACTCCACTGCCGCTCTCCGTGGGTAGGGTCCGGCCCTCGCTGGCAACGTCCCGCACCGTGTTCCCGTCGCTGGACACGACCCGCAGCCGCTCGAACCCGGAGACCCCCGTCTCCCGTCCATCGACTACGGCCAGTTCGCCTCCTGCGGGCGACCAGGCGAAGGCCGAGGACTTCCCCACATCTGCCACCGGGCGGGGTTCCGAGCCGTCCCGCGACCGGGCCAGGTACAGCGAGTCGGCCCCTTCCCTGCTTTCCGCGTAGGCCAACAGTTGCCTGTCCGGGGACAGTGCCGGCACACGGAACCCTATCAGGTCCGACGCCAGTACCGGCATGGGCACCTGGTACGGCCTCCGGGCAACCATCAGGTCGCCGCCCACATGGATGGCCAACATTTCCCCGCCGGAACTCCAATGAAAGTACAACGGTGCGCCCGTAGTGACCTGCACCGGCCCCGAGTCGCCCTCCGCGTCGACTACCCACAGGTCCAGCCCGCCCTGGCCGCCTGCCAGTACTCCCAGGGCCGTGCTGTCCGGAGACCAGTACAGGTAGTGGGGAGCGCCCTGAGCCACCAGGGCAGGGCTTTCGTTCCTGAAGACTGTCCTCGACTGGCCCGTTGCCACCTCGATTAGCTCAACCGTCACCACCGCCTGCCCATCGGCAACGGCAACGTGGGACGCCGCAATTCGCGTCCCGTCGGGGGACCATGTCGGCCATGTGTACAGATTGTCCCGCTGCGCCGGACTCGACAGCAGCCCCGAGGCCCTTCCCGAGGATGCCGCCCCAGTGCCGGTCAGCCTTAACTGCTCCGTGCCATCGGCATTGATGGTGAAGATGTCCCCATCGCCGTCTACGTATACGATCCGGTCTACTGACAAACCATCATTTCTCGAGGATTCAACCACGCCTTCCACTCCTCCTCCTGTGGCATTATTCGTCGCACAGGCAACACCTGCCAGGACTATGAACAGTCCCAGCCATCTCCAATTGCCTGTCCAATGCGAAGCCACCAGTCGACTTGCCCGCTTGCGAGAACCGGATTACAGATAATGAAGCCATGCCCTATGACGACACAGAATAGCACCGGCCACAGACCCTAGCAAACGGCGTGTACCAATGCCCCGGAATCTTGGACTTCCCGGCACTTATCCTTGATAACTACAGGACCAACAGGCAGGGTTGGAACCCGTCCGTTCACCCTCCTTGCCCGGACTTTGACCACCACCCCCGTAGTGTGGGAACATCTTCAGCCGGTCTGTCTTTCTCCCACATCCGGTGCAGGACCGCCCACATCACTTACCCCCACGGCCATGTTAAAATACCGTTCATCAACTACTCAACCACGACTACGGGGCTCGAAGTATCCACACGGTCAACACCTATACTGTTACTACCGTTCTATACATCAAATGATAGATAGCGTCAGACTAGATATAAAAGCCGGTAACGGGGGTAACGGGTGCACAAGCTTCCTCCGGCAAAAGTACCACGCACGCGGGGGCCCTGACGGGGGAGATGGCGGGCATGGGGGCAGCGCCTTCCTCCAGGGGGACGCGTCCTACAACACTCTGCTGCACCTGAGATTCACCAGCACCATCTATGTAGACCGCGGCGTCCACGGGAAGGGAAAGGACCAGACAGGCCGCAACGGCCAGGACCAGACCCTGAAAGTCCCCCTGGGTACGCAGGTCTGGCGGCGGGACCGGGACGGGACCCGGACGCTGCTGGCAGACATCTGCGATGAAACTCCCGTCATGGTCGCCCAGGGCGGTCTTGGGGGGTGGGGCAACGCGCGGTTCGTCTCGGCCACGAACCAGGAGCCGGTACTGTCCCAGCGGGGCGGCGAAGGGGAACGGGTGACACTGTTCCTCGAGCTGAAGCTGCTGGCGGACGTTGCGTTGGTGGCCCGGCCGAACGCCGGGAAGTCGACCCTTGTAGCCCGGAGCACAGGCGCGAAGCCCAAGGTAGCCGATTACCCCTTTACGACCGTTGAGCCAGTCCTGGGAGTGGTGTACGTCCACGACAGGGACTTCGTACTCATGGAGATTCCCGGGCTGCTGGAGGGCGCGCACCAGGGGATCGGCCTCGGGCACCAGTTTCTGCGGCACGCGGAAAGGGCGCGGCTGTATGTCCACCTGGTCGATGGCCTGTCCGACGACCCCCTGGCTGATCTCGACATGATCAACGAGGAACTCCGGCAGTTCAGCCCGGAGTTGACCGACAAGCCGCAGATCGTTGCAGTCAACAAGCTTGACGTGACCGAGGTTAGGCAAAGGCAGAACGAGCTTCGTGAGGCCATCCTGAAGCGGCCCGCACACAGTGGCGTCAGGCCCCAGGTGTTCTTCATCTCTGCGGTTACCGGCGAGGGCGTGGACGCCCTGATGTCGGCGGTGCTGCAGATGCTGGACACGCTGCCCAAGGACGTTGCCGAAACCGTGGTCACCGCCGAGGCCCCGCGCGGCAGGCGTCGAATGGACCGGAGCAGCTCGGTAACCGTGGAGGACGGGGTGTACGTCGTCCACTCGGAGAGGCTGGAGAGGCTAGTTGCCCTGGCCGATACCCGCGACACCCGGGTCCTGCTGCAGCTCTGGCGCGAGATGGGACGGGACGGGATAGCCACCCGGCTCGAGCAGGCGGGCATAGAGGCGGGGGACACCATTCGCATCGGGCGGGCCGAAGTCGAGTGGTTCTAGGCCGGTTGTTTCTGCCATGAAGCTGGGCATCATGGGCGGTACTTTCGACCCCGTCCACATGGGGCACCTGCTCATAGCCGAGAACGCCCGCTGCGCCCTGTCCCTTGATCAGGTGTTGTTCGTACCGGCAGGGCGTCCCTGGCTGCGGGGCGACGCCAAAGTTTCCGAAGGCCATCATCGGCTGCGCATGGTCGAGCTTGCCATTGCGGGGAACCCCGGGTTCAGCGCGACAGACATCGAGATAGACAGGCCCGGCCCCACCTACACGGTGGACACCCTTGAAACCCTGAAGGGAGAATATGGTGAGGCTACGGAGTTCTTCTTCATCATTGGGTCGGATGCCCTGGTAAACATGGACCGGTGGAGGTCCCCGGCCCGCCTCTTCGAGCTTTGCACCCTGGCAGTCTTCGGCAGAAGCGACGGTGAGGACTCGCTGGTATTGACCTACCGCCTCACGCACCAGTTCCCCCAGATCGTAGATGCGGTGGTGTGGATGGGCCGCAGCCTTACCAGCATCAGTAGCACCGACATCCGCCGCCGCCTCGCCGCCGCCGAGCCTGTGCGCTACATGGTCCCGGACAGCGTCGAGCAATACATCCGGGAACATGGGCTGTACTTATCCTGACTAGGGTCGTCCCTGGAAGTCCCCGGTAGGGCGAGGGAATGGTGTATCATCCCTGCTAACATTCTCGGAGGGGGTTACCACTGTGGCAGGACACGCTGACCGGCTTCTTGAACTGGCGACCGAGATAGGTGCTTTGACCTATGGGGACTACACCCTGTCCTGGGGGGGCAAGTCAAAGTTCTACTTTGACGGCCGGTTGCTAAGCCTGGAACCCGAGGGCGCGTACATCATAGGGCAGGCCCTCTTGCCCTATGTTACCGGCGCGGGGGCGACTGCGGTGGGCGGGCCGACCCTGGGAGCAGACCCGATGGTCGCTGCCATTGCGATGACTAGCCACATGGCAGGTGAACGCATCAGCGGCTTCATCGTGCGCAAGGAGACCAAGGGTCACGGGACCGGCAAGCTCATAGAGGGGCCGCTGACCCCCGGCAGCAAGGTTGCCATCGTGGACGATACTTGCTCCACCGGCGGGTCCCTGTTCCAGGCGATTGCCGCCGCCGAGGACGCAGGCTGCCAGGTGGTAAAGGTGCTATCGGTCCTGGACCGCCGCGAAGGAGGGTCGGAGAAACTCCGGGAGCGGGGCTACGACTTTTCCTCCCTGCTGATAGCCACCCCGGAAGGCGAGATCATGGTTGCCGAAGGCGCGTAGCTGTTCTCTCTGGGGGATGTGTCTATCCCTGGCCTCTCCTGCGCGCGTACATTGCGGCTCCAGCGGTTAAAACTGCCACTGCCGCGATTATTGCCAGGATGATCGTCCGCGTCATGTTCGTCCCGGTGTCCGCGGGTTGCCCGGGGGGTGCTGCGGCCGTCCCGCCCTGGGGTGCATACCCTTCGCCAAAGGCGTCAACGTCTTCTTGCGCTTCCCCTAGCAGGGCCGTGCGGCTGCAGATGTTCGCGCTAAGTCCGGACTCATCCCCGGTCGGCTTGTGGGCATAGACGACGTACTCCTCGCCTTCGACAAAGGCAAAGCCGCAGCTTCCGCCCGTCGGCGGGGTGGTGACCGTGGCGGCTTCATCGACGCTGCCCTTCCAGACGGTGCTTACCGTGAAGCCCACGGTGGTAAGGTCACCCGGTGAGAAGGATGCGGCATTGGGGTCGAAGGAATGCTGGACTGTCAGGACTCTCCCGGTGAATACGGCGTCGAATTTCTCCATTTCGTCGGACGGGGTGCCGGGCACCACGCACTTGCAGGCGTATGCCTGCTCCGTATTGCCGACGAGCCACAGGACGGCGAACATTACTGCAAGGGCCAAGCCTCCTATGTACAGGGAGACGGGGAGACTCCTATTCCTGCGCAAAGCCTGTCCTAGCCCTCGCCCGGGCCGAACAGTTGCGGCAGGTCCTGTATCTCCGCTGAACCCTGGGCCGGGGCCTCCAGTTCCAGGGTAACGCCCGGCTCCGCGCTGGCCTTTCTGACGTAGGCCATGCCGATGGCCCCGTCAGCGCCGGGCAGGCGGGTGACTGATGTGACCGTACCTGCCGGTTTGCCGTCTCTGAGCAATGCGGCACCCGGCTCCGCCTGGGCGCCGGGGGAGAAGTTCAGACGCACCAGGTACTTCTGTACCCGCTGGTAGGTGTCCAGCCTTGCGATAACCTCCTGGCCGATGTAGCAGCCCTTGGTGAAGTCGATGGAGCCGATCAGCCCTGCCTCCAGCGGGTTGTAGGGTTCGCCCATCTCGCTGCCGTGGGCCGGAACGGCGTACCGGACCCTGGCGGCTTCGACGGCGTCGCGCCCTGCCGGGACAATGCCCTGGCTTACCAGGGACTGCCAGACTGCCGGGGCGGCATCCGTTGATACCAGGACATCGAAGCTGGGGAGATCTCCCATGGGGCGGCAGACGATGCGGACCTCTTCTCCGGCTATCATCGCCGGGACGTTATGGTAAGTGGCCAGCCCTTCCAGCGAGCCACCGGCGGCTTCCTGCAGAGCCGCGCCGCTGCCGGGGCCGATGACCGAGAGCATGGCCGAAGTGGGGGTCACGTCCTCCACTTCCAAGTCTTCCATGATGGTGTACTTGTCCAGGAAGTCGATGACCTGATCCTGCGCGCCGGGGCTGGTGATCAGCAGCACGTCCTCCCCCCGGTTGACCACGCCGATGAGGTCGAGGATGCGGCCCCGGTCGGTGGTCAGGATGGTCGGCGCGCCCTGCCCCGGCTCCAGGTCGATGACCTGGTTGGTGGAGAGGCGGTTGAGCAGGTCCAGCGCGTCGTCGCCGGTGGCCTTGAGACGGCCCACGTATGAGGAGTCATGGATGGCGGCGGCGGTGGTGATGGCGGCGTACTCGGCGGCGATGCCGGAGTAGACCGCGGGGGTCGCGCCGGTGGCGGCCCCGGCGTCGTGGGGGGCAGAGCGTTGCGTGGTCATGGTGGCCTCCGTGAAGGGGTGTGTTGGGGGATACAAAAAGCGCCGCCTTCAACGTTGCAAAGGCGGCGCGTCGCTGACAGGTGTGCGGGCGGTTATACGCCGAACGACGTACCGCAGCCGCAGGTCTTCTTGGCGTTGGGGTTGGTGAAGACGAACCCCTTGCCGTTCAGCCCGTCGGAGAACTCCAACTCGGTGCCGACGAGGTAGATGTAGCTCTTCTTGTCCACCATGACCTTGATGCCGTACTGTTCGACCACCTTGTCGGTCTCAAGCACCTCGTCGGTGATCTTCAGGTCGTAGGTCAGGCCGGAGCAGCCGCCGCCCTTGACGGCGACGCGAAGCCCCACGTCTTCCCCGATACCATCCTTAGCGGCGAAGTACCTGATCTTCTCGGCGGCCTTCTCGCTGATCGACACCCCTAGCTCAATGCCATCCATCGTGATAGCCATCTGGCCCTCCTGCGGCAAAAACTCCCACGGGCAAGCGGCCCGAAACGCTGCCGGTAATTAAGCTCATTCTATGAGAATGGAGCCTCCCGCGTCAAGCGCGGCTTAGTATCGCCTGGCAACTACCGGTATTAGCGCATTGTTCACCGGGTCCACGGCGAGCAGGGCGTCTTCCAGGGAGATTACGCCCAGCAGGCTGGGTTCTCCCTCCTCAGCGAATATCACCGTGGTGATGAACTCCCTGCCCCCCAGCCTGATGGTGGTCTGTCCTATGTCCACCGTCTGCAAGCTGCCATCGGCCAACCGTGATTGCACGGCCCTGTTGACCGGCACTCCCAATGCCTGCAGAATTCCCCGGGGCAGGGCCGTGTAGGTAGACCCGGTGTCCACTTCCACCTCCACTCTCTGGAGATTCCGTCCTTGGGGGTCTCCCACTTCTATTGTCGTGATTACGGTCCCCATTTCACACCGGCCTGCGCCTGTACCCTCTTCTCCTGGCAGGAGTTTTGCAATTGTCTGGCCCCTGGGACCGCCCGCCTGTCTTCCATAGGGTTGGCGGGGAAAATTGCATTTTTGCGGACAGATCCGGACAATTCCGGACATTTTCACCATGTCGGCCCGTCAGCGGGGGTGAGGTCCGTTCAGGACGGCGGGCTAGGACTGGCGCGTACAAGACATGATAGGGGAGTACAGCCGGGGTTGGAAAGGGGCAAGTGTCAGTAAGCCAGACCAGCTAAGCCGGAACGTTACCCGCTCTGGTGGAGGGAAGTGCAAAACTCTTCCCGGTGGCATCCTCGATAGCTGCGATACACCACGCGCCCCTCAGGGTTCGATTCACTACAAGCGAACAGAGCCGGAAGGTTCCTCCTCGCGCCATGCAGGATCTGGCCCGAGGGGAACTGTCTGGAACCTGGTGGTTGTGTCGTAAAGGGGTGTCTCAGTGGGGATCGGGGCACCGGCTACTTCCCTTCGATGGAAGCCATCGCATCCGCCAGTGTCTCGTGTTCCGAAACCTGCTGGTCGTCCTTGTACGTTATGTATTTCCCGGAGACCAGCGCAGGTGGTCCCGATAAACCCGAACTCAAGGGTGCTTCCAAAAGGAACCACATAATCCGGTAATTGGAGCCGTCATCTCCCTGCCCTTCCCTGACCACGTATCCGCGGCCAACCCAGTTCACTTTCATGTCTTTACCCCTTCCGCGGTTGTCCACTTCATGTCGAGTTCGACCGGCGTGCAAGCAAGTTCTCTTCCTTCCGTTGGCCCCAAAAGGCGTATCCCAAGAGAAGTGCAGATGCTATCCCCGTGAAAATGGTGGTTGCCAAGTAAAACTGGGAATGAGGCGTGCATTCGGAAGGAACAACCAGCAACGCAAGGAGAGGGACAAACATACCCAAACAGGCGACACCGGCGGTGGTGAGGTGGTTGTAAACACCTCTAATCCGTAGTTGAGCCGGTGATAACGCGATTAACTGCCTACTCTCTGGTGGAACTTCAATTGGCGATGTGACCGATAGAGCATCGCTACTTAGTGGTGAGTCATCCATTCCCATGTTTGTTGGCTGTGACCATCCGGCAATGCTA
Source organism: uncultured Dehalococcoidia bacterium (assembly GCA_951812625.1). Taxonomy (GTDB): domain Bacteria; phylum Chloroflexota; class Dehalococcoidia; order Lucifugimonadales; family UBA3495; genus CATOSP01. Next base: position 514,858 of record CATOSP010000001.1, read on the forward strand.
CCTTGGATACGAAGTCATTGTATTCAATGAGCTCGATCGATGTCCACCTGGGATCCATGCGGGAGGAAGTGCGAAACTCTGTGGCAAGGAGAAGCCCCGGTGGTGGTCGCCGGGGCCTTGCAATTCTGACGCTCCGACCTTCGATCGTCCGGGGCTTACATCGACAATAGCCGCTCAACCTTGGCTACGAATTGCTCGACCCTATGGAGACGGCTTTCTATACCTTCCCGGTCCAGGGTGTCCTCGTAGAAGTTCTGGTGGAGGATGGAGGCCGCATCGAATAGGGCGTCCATCTCATCGTCTCCGGTTTCCCGGGCCAACTGCTGCGCCACGAGCAGGATGGACCGATGAGGGCGGTGCTCTATGCCCCTACTGTCGGCCACGGCTTTGACCATCTGCGACGCCGCGCCCCAGCCTTTCTCAGCAGCCTGAGTCAGGTCCCCGGCCTCCAATTCCTGGAAGGCCTTGGCCAGGTATTCCCTGCTCCGTTCCTGGTATGTCTGGGTTGGTTGCATCGGTTTCTCTATTCGTACCTTAGTATGTCAGCGGTGGTGTCGTGGGGTGATGCTAGGGGATGGGTACTTCCGCCGTCAAGCGGGGCATACCTACCCGGGAGAGGCAGGCCTTAATTCTCACGAAAGCAGAATCTTAGGATGCGTAACCAGTAGAATCCCACCGACCCATTCAACCCAACCACCCGGTATGGTGACAGTACAACCCCTGATTGCGATGGCTTGGAGAGTATAATTGCATTAGTCCGCTTAGTGAACCAAGACTACTATCTGAGGAAACGTGGAAATGCAAGTCGGAGTTGACGAGAAAGGTCTTGTAATTGATGCAATAGCCACTCTGGCATACAGCAAATCCGACATGGTGAATTTCATTTTGAACCCGGCGGGCGTGCCGAAGGAAATCTACCAGCCTCTTTTGCGGCGACGAGATGATATTACTGGCCGACCAATGACCAAGAGGAACATAGCGCCATTGATTCTTAACGCTCTAGAAGAGAGGGACGACTATCGAGATATTGTCAAAAACATTGCCACGATAGCTGCGGGCTGGGACAGAATTGAACTCTCCAACGATGAGGTAATGGCTTTAGGTGTCAAAGCCAAGGCCCAAGAAATCTTGGAGAGGCATCAACAATTCGAGGCCGAAGAAGCTGCTCGTGAGGAGGCCGCTAGGCAGGAGCAAGACAGAGAGCATTTGTTGGCAAGGAAAAAGGAGCTAGAGCTTCTTCTAATGATGTTCGATGAATGGACCCGCCAAGACCAAAATGCTCAGGCCAGAGGCTATCTTCTCCAAGACCTGATGAACAGGCTCTTCGCTGCGTTTGAAATCCCCGTGCATAAGAGTTTTACCCGTAACGAGGGTGCTGAGCAGATTGATGGCGCTTTTGAAATTGATGGGCGGGTCTACCTTATGGAGTGCCGCTGGCGTCAGCGACTAAGCGATACGAGGGAAGTGGACGGTCTCGCAGGGCAAATTTTGAGGTCTGGGGGTCAGCCGCTGGGATTATTTCTCTCGGTCAACGGGTGGTCGGAGCACGTCCCCGAATCGCTAAAACAAAACCCCCATAAGGTGATCATCCTTATGCAGGGTTTTGACCTGCGTACGATTTTGTCTGAGGAAGTCGACCTACGTGACTACATCCGAGCCATAGTCATAAACCTTAGCCTAAAAGCGGAGCCATATCTAGGGATTAGGGAGTATCTGGGTCGAAAGGCTTAGGACAGAGTGCGGAACACTACCGCACCTGCCTAGTAGTGCATAGCGGCGAGCCATCACCAACCGCCCTAAAGCAAAGCGTCTAGGGCAGCCACATCCAAGTGCTGCTGCACCTGCTCCGCGAACCGCCTGACCTTTGCGGCGCTGTGGGCGGTGGCCTTGTCCAGGAGGCCCGCCAGGGACTCGGCGGTGGGGATGGTGTCCTGCTCGACGCGAATGAGGGGGACGCTGCGCTGCATGGCCTCGGCCTTGATGTACTCCGTGGGGTCGCCGCGGCCCGTGAGGACGAGGCAAGTGGTGTCCTCCATGAGGCTGGCAAGCTGGATGTCGGGGCGTTCGGTGCGGACGATCACGGCCTGGTTGGCGTAGCGGCCGTAGTAGGTCGCGCCGGAGTCGAGGATGTTGCCGCCAATCAGGAACCGCTCGATGAGGGAGTCGGTGTTTTCCGGTTCCTGCACCCATGCGCCGCCGAGGTGGTCGGCCACCTGCTCAACGGTCACCGCCAGCATGGCGCGGTCTTCGGGGATTGCGCCCAGCACGGGAATCCCCGCCGCCGCGAGTTCGGCCATGAAACCCTGGGCCGTCTCCCTGGCGCGGTAGCTCGTGACGCCGTTGACGGCCACTCCCGAAAGCCGGTCCCGCAGATGCCCGATGTCGGCAAGGAATGTGGCGGATGAAAGCCGGCCTCTGAATCCCACCACCAGGACTATCCGGCAGTCCAGCGCCTCGGCGGTCAGCCCCGGAAGCCGCCACGCCTGACCCGCTGGCGATGCCAGGTCGGGGCCCTCGACAATGACCGTGCCGGTGGCGGCAAGACCGGCCATTGTTGCCAGTTGACTGGAGAGAGGCTCGGCCTGGGCCGGTCCGGCGTCCGCTGGCAGCGGCGTCGGGGAAGACGCGGGAGCGCCATCCTGCCCTGCGAGGAGGGTTTCCGATACAAAGGCAGCGTCGGGGTCTGCCCCCTGGGACGTGGTGAAGGGCTTGTAGTAACGGGGGGTGCGTCCCAGGGACGCGGCCCGGAGTAGAAGCGCGCCCGCGAGGCTCGTCTTGCCCACGCCGGGGCGGTCGCCTGAGACCTGTATCGCTGGCACCGGACTCCCCTATGTACCAGTACGCACGAAAATCCCCCTTAATCCCCCTTCACGAAAAGGGGAGACAGCGGGCGCCTCCCGCTGAAAAGGAGGGTTGGGGGAATCGCCGTAGAGGGCTGCTGACGAGGGCACCGGGGTTACTCCGTAACGTCCTTGAAGCCCGTGTTGAGAGGGTCGAAGCCCTTGGGGAAGCGGGTGGTGTCGTCCCACTTTGCCATGCTCAGGTCGGAGCGGTGGAGGCTGGCCTGATCGAAATTCGCCCTGCGCATGTCGGTGCCAGTCCACATGGAGTCGCGGATCATCGCCTTGGTGAAGTCCGCGTCGGTCATGATGGCCCGGTCGAGGTCCGCGCCGTTCATGTTGGCGGCGTGGAAGCTTGCGCCGGTGAGGTTGGCGTTGCGCAGGTCCACCTCCAGCATGGTGGCGGAACTGAGGTTGGCCCCGGTCAGGTCGGCGAACAGGAAGCAGGCGCGCACCGGGCGGCTGCCGCTGAAGTTGGCCCCGTTGAGGCAGGTCCGCTTGAAGTCGGCCCAGTAGAGGTTCGCGCCGGAAAGGTTCGCGCCGCTGAGGTCGGCCCCGGTGAGGGTGGCCCGGCCCATGTCGGCGGAGGAAAGGTCTGCGCCGGTCAGGTTGGCCCCGGCGAGGCTGGCCCGGAAGAGGTTGGCGTAGGAGAGGTTTGCGCCGCGCAGGTCGGCCTTGCGGATCCGGCAACGGCGCAGGTCCGCATTCGACAGGTCGGCCCCCTCCAGGTCAAGGGAGGCGTCCGGGTTTTCCTCGCGCCACCGGGCGAATACCTCAGGGCCGGATGTTACTACTGATAAGTGCTCTGGGTTTGCCACTATCAACGCTCCGTGCTTGTGTCTGGCACATGAAGATACAGTCCCATGCGATTGCTCTCGGGAGGGACTGCACGGTTGACCCGCCGTGCTGTTCGGGCTGCGGGTCCGGGGAAGCCGCTAATCGCTGGTGAGCGCGGCGTCGAAGTCATAGACTTTCTCGGCCACGATCATCTTCAACTCGTTAACCTTGGGCCAGTTGGGATACCCGCCCTCGTCTTCCTTGCGGTCGAAGATCTTCTCGCCGTCCAGGAATACCTCAAGCCTGCCCGCTCCCTGGGGGGTCATCTTGATGGCCACGTCTCCCGCGTTCTGGGAGGACCACAGCTCGGTCGCCAGCCACGAGGCGACAGGGTAGTAGCCTCAAGGCACGCAGTAGACGATATCGACTTCAACTTTACCGAATTCAGGCGCTGGCATATCACTCCTTCCGGCCAACCCGCCCCAGACCTTTTGCACGCGGGAAGACACGTATGGCATCCGTCCCTTGATGGAAATAATGGGGATTAGGGGAAGTGTAATGAATCAAGCTGGCGGTTGCAACCGGGGCAGACGCTGAGGGCTGGGGGAGCCGCGGGTTGCAACAAAACGCGTTCTTCCGAGTCGGGGTGTAGGCCCCTAGTCCTTCAGCAGGGTGGTGATGAAAAGCACGCCGTTGGCCGTTGCCAGTCCGATGAGAGCATAGAGTAACTTGTCTATGCTCTGGTTCATGCGGTCGAATTTTTGGTCGATGCTGTCAAATCGCCTGATTATCTCGGACCGAGACACCTGATGTTCTTGCTGCAACTGGTCGATGCGAGTGTTTACTTGGTCAAGGCGGGACGTGGACTGCCGCTCCATCTGATCGAAGCGTGAACTGCTCTCCTGCTGCAACTGGTCAAGGCGGGAGGTGAACTGCTGCTCCATCCGGTCGAAGCGGGTGTTCATCTCTGTGCGCAGGTCGCGGATGTTTATCTCCACCCGGTCCAGCCGGGTGGCTATCCGGGCGGAGGAGTCTTCGAGGGGTCTTCCATGTTGGCGATGCGTTCTTCGACCGTTGGGGTGGGCATTGACCCTTCAGGCCCGTTAGCCCTTGGGCACCACCGCCGTCCCCATGCCCACGGCCGTCCTGTTCCGGTCCTGGTTCTCGCAGAAGATGTCCACGCTCACCAGCGTGCCCTCCGGCGTCTCCTCCTGGTGGACGACCGAGCCGCTGACGGTGATGGTGTCGCCGTCCTTGACCGGGCGCAGGAACTTCAGGTTCACCACGCCGCTGTGGTTGAAGACCTCCGGGCCGAAGAAGCGCCGCAGCGACTCCGAGGCAAAGGCGACGGACATCCGGCCCGAGGCGAGGGTGTAGGTCGTGCCCAGCCGACGCTGCGCCAGGTCGGGGCTGTTGTGGATGTTCTCCAGGTCCAGGATGCCGCAGGACTCGAACTGGAGGATGCTGTCTTCGGTGATGGACTTGGTCACCGAGGGAATCTGTGCGCCAACGCTTATGCTTGCGGATGCCATTTCTTGCCCACCTCGTCCGGTTTCTTCATCTGGTACGTGCGCAGCTTCTCGAGCAGCCGCCCGTCCTCGTCCGTGGCGGTCGCCTCGATCACCAGGTAGGGCTTGTCGCGGCGCAGGTACTTGTCCGCGACCCGGCCCTTGACGAAAATCCGCTTCCCCGGGATGGGGGGATTGAAGAATTCCACCTCGTTGCCGGCGTTGACCCCGCCTGTGGTGTCGTCGTAGACCATTGCGAGGGCGGTGGCGTCGTGCTTGACCGCCAGGGTGGGAAAGGACGCCTCCGGGTCGTCTATGGAGGCCCGGAAATTGTCCAGCATCTCCTGGGTCAGCACGTAGTCATAAGACCCCAATTCCTCCCCGATCTCCACCTGGTCATAAGCGAACTCTTTCAAGCCTTCATCCCTGTTATGAGTGGCCATAACCCGACTCCAACGCGAGGGTGTTTGGGGAATCCAGCCTCATTCTAACACGTAACCCCTGCGTCAACGCGGGAATGGGGGGACACCGGCGAGTCGCCTCCGGGACTGCGGCAACCTCCCGTTATAGTACGCTGAAACCCCATGCCCTATAATGAAGTAAACCTGCGATGTAAACTCACGGTGCAAACCCACGATGTAAACCCACAATGAATTGCCCAACGTATTGCCCAACGTATTGCCATCCGGGAGAATCATGGACCTCACCTTCGAGCTAGGCGATTCCCAACAACCCAAGGGCCACGCAATCATCTACTTCCGGGTCAACACCGAGCCGGACAAGGTGTATGCCACCTACGCAATAACCCTGCCGATCAAGGCCGACCTGGGAAAGTACGTCCCGCCCTTCCTGGCGTCGCACCTTGGCAACATGCCCCTGGCCAACTTCTCCGCCTTCGCCATGCCTCCCCTGCCCGAGGCGGTGGAGGGCTACGATCGACTGGAGCGCCTCTGCCGGATGCGCGACGACGACCTCATCTACGCCGACAGCATGTTCTCCTTCGATCTGCCCCGGATGATGGAGGCCGTCACCGAGGCTGTCCAGGCCTACTCCGAGCTCTGCGAGCGCAGGTTTGGCGAGGCCATCGCCACCGCGCCGGAGCTGGAGGCGCAGCCGCAGCCTGCTCCCACTCCCTCCGACACGGAGGAGGACCGCTCGTACTCCGTGAACGAAGTGCTCTTCAGCCTGATGAGCGAGAAGGACAAGCTGGCCGAGCTTGCGCGCCTGCTGGGCCGTATGCGGTTCGCCGTGGAAGGCTTTGACGCTCCCACGGTCAACGAGGTGTCCGAGGAGATAAGCGTCCTGGCGCGACACCTGCCGGAGAACTTCCTGGTCCCCAACCTGCTGGCCGTGGCCAAGGACTCGTCGCAGCGCGGCTCCACCCTGGCCCAGCTATACCTCGACCGCTGCTTCCGCCTCTCCGACGGCGACTTCTCCACCGCCCAGACCCTGGACGACCAGATAAGGACGCTGGAGGAGGGGGCGTAGGAATTGACTGAAAAGCAGCAAGCTCAGCTTGCTGCACTGGAAGCCGTCCCCGATGACCAGATAGATACCTCGGACATCCCCGAGACACTGGACTGGTCCGGCGGAATCCGCGGCGCTTTCTACCGCCCTGTGCTGAGAGAAGTTACGCTGAAGCTGGACGAAAGTGTAGTTGACTGGTTCAAGACAAACACCCCTGATGGCAAGGACTATCAGGAGACCATCAATCAAGTCCTCCAAGTCCTCGTGGAGCATATGTGGCAAGCCCGGCGCAGGCCTCTAACTGCCGGTAGTGAAGTGGAAGAGGAGGGGGCTTAGGGTTGGGTTGGTGAAACCACCCGGGCATTCATCCAGCCATACCGGGGAGTAACATGCAGAGTATCGAGTCCCTGCCTGAGAAACACACCCGTCTGGCTTATCAGATGCTTGATGATGCCAGGGCCGAGATAGCGAATGGGGATACGGTCCAGGGCGGTGAAAAGCTGTGGGGCGCGGCCAGCCATGCCATCAAGGCATACTGCGCCAGCCTGGGGACGCCCCACAGCAGGTACGCCCAGCGCAGGCAGGCCCTCCGGGAACTCGCCGACCGCCTCGGCAACCCTTCCCTGCGGGAACACTTCGGCATAGCCCTGAGTTGCCACGCCAACTTCTACAACGACTGGCTGGAACAGGAAGACCTGGCCGAGTACGTGGGTTATATCGAGGAACTGGTCAACATCGTCCTCGGCCAAAGAGCCGAATAGCCTGCTCAGGAGACCGGTATATGGGCACCACCGTTTTCACCGCTGACGTCGATTCGGACACGCTGGCCCAAGCCAGGGAAGTGCTGGCCAAGGAAGGCATCACTCTGTCCGACGCCCTCCGGCAGATGTTGGACTATATCGTGGTTGAAGGGCGGATGCCCCACTTCCAATGCTTTGAGCCCAATGAGGAGACCCTTGCGGCAATGGCGGAAGCTGAAAGAGTCAACCTGGTCTCCATCGGTGGCGTGGATGACTTGATGGCCGAACTTAATGAGGACGATTAGGCGGACCAACGTCTTCAAGCGCGACTACAGGCGGGAAAAACGCGGGCAGTATAGGCAAACCCTTGATGCGGAACTTCAACGAGTCCTAGAGCTATTGATCGTTGATGCAACTATGCCGGAGCGGTACCATGACCACCCCATGCGCGGCAACCGGGTGAGAGAGCGCAATTGTCACATAAGGCCGGACCTGATTCTCCTCTACCGCAAGCCGGACACCGAACACCTGGACCTGATACGTCTTGGTTCGCACAGCGAACTCGGAATCTGATATCGGAGCAATCAGGCAGGTTAGGTTTCCCGATTACGGCTCGGCAACCCTTCCCTGCGGGAACACTTCGGCATAGCCCTGAGTTGCCACTCCAACTTCTACAACGACTGGCTGGAACAGGAAGACCTGGCCGAGTACGTGGGTTGTATCGAGGAACTGGTCAACATCGTTCTCGGCCAAAAGGCTGAGTAACCCACTGTGCTAACATGAGCCAGTCAGGAGAATAGAGGGGAGACTGCCGTGGATGTGAAAGAGGCGGCGAAGTTGGCCAAGGAGTACGTGGCCGACCTTTTCGCCGAAGAAGGGATTGGCAACGTCGGCTTAGAAGAGATAGAGCTTCGAGCTGACCAGTACTGGTACGTAACAGTCGGATTCTCACGACCCTGGGACCAGGGTGGATTGGCAACTATCACCCTCGGACAGAAAGGACTGAGGCGTTCTTTCAAAGTCCTTCGCATCGACAATGATAGCGGCAACGTTGAGTCGGTCAAAGACCGCATCCTGCGGGAGGCTGAGTGAGGCGAAACCGTTGGCGGGGTATTTTCTCGACACAAACCTGTTCGTTTTGTTGGTTGTAGGCAGCGTAGGCCGGGACTTGATCTCCAAACACCGACGTTTGGAACACTACTCGCCCGAAGATTACGACATTCTGTCCGAACTTCTTGAAGACGCCGACCAACTGTTCGTAACCCCCAATACCCTCACTGAGACATCGAATTTGGTCAGCCAGCATGGAGAGCCTGAGCGGTCCCTTCTGATGAGGGGGTTGCAATACCTCATCCACGAAAGCCAGGAAATCGTAGTTGCCAGTACCGAGGCTTCATCCAATGCCAAATTTGAAAGGTTGGGTCTGACCGACGCCGCCCTGCTTGAAACCATCACCGCAGACACCCCGTTGCTGACAGTGGATTTCAGCCTGTACCTGGCAGCCATCGAGTCAGGCGAGGAAAGGGCGGTCAACTTCACCCGGTTTCGGAATCTGTAGTCGCCCGTTTGTTTGAGGTGAGGGCCGCCTCTGCGCCATAACCATTGAACACGCCAGCGAGCGCATGGCGATTCCCGCTTTCTCCTACGAGCAAGTCCCCGCATAGTCCGCACCGGCAACGCAATCTGCTGGTACAATGGCGCTGCACTGACGGCACCCGTGTGGTTGCCGGACTGCATCCCGGAAGACGAGGAAACACCAAATGCTTCAACCTGTCGAAGTGAAGCCCTTGCCCGGATACCGGATTTGGATAGAGTACGACGATGGTCAGTGCGGCGAAGTCGATTTGTCGCACCTGGCGGGCGAGGGAGTATTCAAGGCATGGGACGAGCCGGGGTGTTTCGAGAAAGTGCGTATCACTCCCCACAGGTCCATCGCATGGAACGATGAGATCGAACTTTGCGCCGATGCACTGTACATGGAACTCACTGGCAAGCCTGTCGAGGAAGTTCTGCCCGGGATGAAGCGTATAGCGCACCGGGCCGATGCCTGAACTGTGCAGGTTCTATGGAATAAGCATCCGCATTTACTTTCGTGACCATGGACCGCCTCACTTCCACGTGCTGTACAGTGGAGACGAAGCCCTCATCGATATAACTTTCCTGACCTTGGTGGAAGGCCGGATTCCCCCACGAGCCCGACGGCTCGTGATGGAATGGGCATCGTTGCACCGGGACGAGCTAATGGCAGCTTGGGAACGGGCGCAGCGCTCCGAACCTCCCGGTCAAATCGAGCCGCTGGAGTAGGCCCTGCGCCAGATTGCGCTCCACCCACTGACAGAGGAGCGCGGGATGCGAACAATTCACCAGCAGATTCCACGGCCACCCCAACCCGTCATTCCCGCGAAAGCGGTAATCCCTCAAACTGTCCTGGCTATCTGTTTGGCAATGCTCTCCCGGTGATGAAACCCGCTGCCCCGCCCAGGGCCGCTTTGACCATCAAGTCAGACAGGTTTACGAGGTGGTTCTGCGCCGGGGTAAGTTGTTCTTCTGTAACCGGCGAAAGCCAGACCAGTACCCCCATGCCCAGAGCGATGAGGCCAGCCAGGATTACCATGCCGCAGACTGTATTAAAGTGGTCGTTCACAATCCAATGGTCCCGGGCTGGTCTGTCCTAGCTCTTAACGCGGGGCCAGAAGGAGTACATTAACCCCCCAACGCCTGCCAAAACCAAGATAGCCCCGGTGGACACCAGTATCATCCCCAGAATCGGAGCATAAGATTCCATTGCCTACCTCCTCCTGACCATCCAACACTTACCAGGAGTCGAAGTATCCTACTCCCTCAAACTTACCACCCGCACCTGCCCAATGACAACGCCGTAGTGTCAGCGGTCTGCACCGCAGCTGGATGGCCACAGACCAACTGCGGCCCGAGTTTCCCGCGCCACTGACATTTGCTCGTTGACAGGGCTGAGAGCGCTTCTGTAACCTGACCTCACTGGAATTGGAGTTGTGACGGGCAAGACCGCCCGCACCTTCCATGACATTGAGGGGACGCACCCCGGCAAGGGTGCGTCCTTTTTTAATTGGGGCCTTCCCCGGTATGAAACGGACTGCCCGGCGCATTACAGGAGGTGGCGATTGAATACACCCGTGAACACACCCGGCAACATGACTTGGCAGCGGGAGCGGCTGCTGGAAGCCCTGGACGCCTATACACGCGGCCTGGTCGACGCGCCCCTGCTGCGGAAGCGCACCGAGTCCCAGGCTCCCGGCGCAGGACCGGACCAGGCCTCCGGCCCGGTCCTCGATACCGTGGAGCGGATGACCTTTGCCATCTCCACCGAGGATGTGGACCGGCACGGCGACGTGCTCACCGCCAGCGGATGGAGGCTGGAGTCGTACCTGCAAAACCCCGTGTTCCTGTGGGCCCACGACTACGCCCGCCCCGTCATCGGGCGCGCCGCCCATGTCTGGAAGGGGGCGCGGGAACTGCTGGCGGAAATGGACTGGGCCCCCACCGAGTTCGCGCAGGAGGTGGCCATGCTCTACCGCTCCGGCTACCAGCGGGGCGTGTCCGTGGGGTTCAAGCCGGTCCGCTACGAGGAGCGGCGCGATGCCAGGACCGGTGCGTTCCTGGGCATCCGGTTCCTGGAGCAGGAGCTTCTGGAGGTCAGCGCAGTTCCCGTCCCGGCCAACGCCAGCGCCCTGCGCCGCGCCCTGGACGAAGCGCAACTCGCCGCGCCAAGGGTCGCGGAGTACCTGCGGAGCAGCGGAGTTACCGACTGGCCGGGTCCCACTGGGACTGAAGCGGCCGGGGCACCCTTGCCCGAACTGGCCCGGATCGTGGCCGCCATCCGGGAGGCACACCCCGGCGCAACTCACTGACCACTGACTACCGGCAACCACGAAGATAAGGAGAACGACATGACCATCACCACCCAGGATATGGAGACCATCAAGCGGGAAATCGGCTCGATCCGGGAATACTACCAGTCGCACATGGACGCCGAGATTCCTCCCCTCAAGGAAGAGGTGGCGCGTATTTCGTCCCAGCTTTCCCAGGCGCAGGACTCTTGGCGGGCCGGGGAAAAGCGGGCCATCCTGTCCAAGTTCGCCGGGGCAGACCGGCCCCGCGCCCTTCACGGCAAGTACGCCGGGCTGGACATGCTAGACCTGGCCTGCGTCCGCAGCCTGCTCGCCGCGCAGTTCCGCGATCCATCGGGGGTGAACCCCCGGATGCTGGAGGAGTGGCAGACCAACGTCAAGGCGGCGATGGACTCCACCACCGCCGGGACCGGCGACGAGCTGGTGGACACCCAGGAGGCCCGCGCCCTGTGGGACGACGTGAACCTGGAGACCGCCGTCGCACCCCTGTTCAACACCATCCAGATGCCCAGCAACCCATTCCAGATACCCCTGCAGATGGGTGATGTGAACTGGTACCCGGGAACCGAAAACTCCGCAGTCACCAGCACCGCCCTATCCACGGCGCGGCAGACCCTCACGGCCCACGAGTTGGTGGCCGAGGTGCCCTGGTCCTACGACCTGGACGAGGATGCGGTCATCGCCATGATGGAGGAACTGCGCCGGGGACTCCTGCGGAACGCGCGGGAGGTAATCGACGACGTGCTCCTGAACGCCGACACCACCACGACCAACAACATCAATGCCGACGGCGCGGCCATCACCGCCAGCACTGCGGGCAAGGGCCACTGGCTGCTGGGGTTCGACGGCCTGCTCCACCTGCCCCTGGTGGACAACACCGGCCAGGCCAGCAACCACAACGGCGCGGTCTCCGAGGCCATGTTCAACGGCGTACGCGGGCAGCTGGGCAAGTACGGGGTGCGCCCCTCGGAGCTGGCCTACATCTGCGATGTGAACACCTTCATCAAGTCCCTGACCGTGGACAGCTTCCGCACCCTGGACAAGTTCGGCCCCCAGGCCACGGTGCTCACCGGCCAGCTTGGCGCGGTTGAGGGGATCCCGGTGATCGTGTCGGAGCTGATGAAGCTGGCCGACGCCGACGGCAAGGTAACCGGCGCGGGCAACACCACCAACACCGGCAGGCTCCTCATCGTCAACCGGACCCAGTGGCGCGTGGGGTTCAAGCGGGAGTTGAACATCGAGACGGTGCGGGACGCCCAGAAGCGGCAGAACATCATGGTGGTGAGCTTCCGCATCGGTCTCCAGGAGGGCAGCGGTACCCGTTCCACCGCCACTCACACCGCCCTCAAGTACAACATTACCGGCGTCTAGGGGCACAGAAATACCCATCAACTCGACCCTGGCACTCCGGCCAGACAGGTAGCAACCAACCACCCGGATACCCGGGAAATTTCGAAAAGGAGAGCAAACATGACAACCATCAGCCAGTCTGATCCGACCTCTGAGGCGGTGAAAAAGATGGTGCCGCCTCCGCAACCGGGAGTTTCCTACGTGATGCGCCGGTGCATCGTAACCGAGTTGGCCCCGGCCAAGTCCGGGGAAAGCGCCTTCGTCGTCCAGAACCCGGAGCTGGTCGACTGCATCATCACCAACGTGACGGTGGACATCACCACCGCTGCGGACGCGGCCAAGGCGGCGCTGGACATAGACGTGGTCAGCGCCCCCGACTCCAGGGGGAACGGCATTATCGACGGTCTCTCCCTGGCCACAACGGGCACCTTCGACCGCTGTGCCGTCGCTGCCGGGAAAGCCGGGGGCAACCCCGTGAGCCACCCGGTGAGCAATCCCGTGAGATGGGACCGGCGGGACGGGGAAAACGACTTCATCACCGGCACGGTCATGTCGGCCAACGCGCTCAACCTCGCCGGGCTGGTGGTCATCGAGTTCATTCCCCTGGGCTAGAAGGCGAATAGCCCCCTTGGGCAAAGGGGGCTGGGGGGATTTTCGAGCATGGCCACCGCCTGATCAGAACGGAAGCAGGAGGCACACCATTATCACCAGGCTCAAGGAACTGGCCGCCGTGACCCGCCGGGACAGGACTCCCGGCGCGGGGACGGTGGTGCCCATCGTGGGTATCCTGGCCATCGCCGCGGTGGAGGGATATGCCCTGAACCAGGGCATCAACGGTACGGCGTTGACCGCTGCGCTCACCGCCATCGCGGCCCTGGGCGGCGCGGGCATCGGGAGGCTGCTGAAATGACCAGCGTCCGGTCGCGGCGGGCACACGCCCGCCGCCGTCCCTACGACGTGCTGTTCAACGCCCACGACACCAGCACGTCCACCCTCCGGGAGACCATCGCCCGGCCCGCCAGGGGGAAGCGCATCCGGGTATTGCGGGTGCGGGCGGTGCAGGAGACCTCCGAGGGCCGCTTCCTCTACGAAGTCTACTTCGGCGGGGGAGCGAACATCGACGCCGACCCGGAGAAGGCCGTGGATACCCTGGATATCCCGGAAGCGGGAGAGGCGTCCACCCGTACTTTCCCACGGGACGAAGGCCCCCGGGGGCTGCGGGACGAGGTCCTGAGCGGACGGTGGGCGGCACAGCCGGGCTCCAACGCCGTGCCCACCGGCGTCCACAAGATCATCGTCGAGTACACGGAGGAAAGCTGATGACATCGTGGGACGGATCCCAAACGACATCCCTTGGCTGGCACAACAGTATAGGGGGCATTCTATGACCGTCCGCAGGCGCCCCTACGTGCTGAAGGTGCGGGAGGTCAACTCCGCCGCCAACACCCGGCGTCAGACGCTGCTCACGCCGACCAAGGGCTACCGCATCCGGCTGGTGCGCGTCCGGGTGTTGCAGCCGGAGCGGGAGGGACGCCGCCTGTGGGAGCTCTACTTCGGCAGCGCTCCGAACATCGTCACCGATCTGAAAAAGGGCATCGACATCCTGGCCGTGCCCAATGGCGGGTCGGACTCCACCCGCACCTATCCGAGGAACGAGGGGCCGCGCGGCCTGCGGGACGAACCTCTGAGCGGACGCTGGCGCGGCGTCGCCCCCTCGATCCCGCACCGCATCATCATTGAATACAGCGAGGAACCGTAGCCATGGGCCGAGAGGCATACCGCTCCCTGTACGGGGACTTGACCAAACTGAAGGACGATACCCTGCTGAAGGACCCGGCGGCGGGCACGGCGGACGACGACGAGCTTTTCCAGTTGCTTCTGGCCATGTCGGACTGGACGGACCACCACTGCAACCGCCACTTCTACCCCCTGACCCGCACCATCCGTCTGGACGGCTCGGGGTCGTCGCGGCTGATGCTGCCGGACCTGGTGTCGCTGGACCACGTTAAGGAGGACACGGCGGGGGACGGCAGCTTCGGGGAGACCTGGGCCGCCACCGACTACCTGCTGGAACCCTACAACGCCGCGCCGGAGCAGCACTGGGGATTGCCCCACACGGCGGTGCGGGCGCGCAGCGGCGGGACAAAAAGCGGGTTCAGCGCCGGGGAGCAGCGGTTCGAGCTTTCCGGGGTCTGGGGGTACCGGCAGTTCAGGGAGCACAGCGGAGCGGCGCTGAACGGCGCGGTGGGGTCTTCGGACATCCGGACGCTGACCGTCACCGCCGGGGCGCAGTTTCACGTTGGGCAGACGGTCATGGTGGGCCGGGAGCAGATGCTTGTCACCGCCATCACCGACGATGTGCTGTCGGTGTCCCGTGGTCTGAACGGCACCGCGAGGGCGTCCCACGCCGACAGGGCGGTGGTGTACATCCTGCGCTGGCCCGCGTCGGTGGAGCGGGCGACGCTGATCCAGGCGGCCCGCATCTGGACCCGCGCCGCCGACTTCGAGCCCTTCTACGTAGACTCGGAGCTGGATACGGACGTGCGCCTGCTCCTGGAGCCCTACCGCAAGCTCGCCGGGGGTTAGGGGGCGGGGGGAGAGGCTACTCGGGGGGCCGGTGCCGGAGATTATCAGGTTCCCTGGCGGCGCTCCAGTTCTGCCTCGAGTTCGCGTATTCGGGCCTCGGCGGCCTGGGCGCGGGCCTCGGCTGCGACCCGGGCGTCATACTCTTCATCGAAGGTCAGTAAGTAACTCCCGGTTGCCGGGTCCCACCACCTCAGACTCCCGTTTTCCCAGCACAGGTCCAGGTTTAGAACGTCGCTGTGTCCGTGGAAGTGGTCCGGGCCCATCCCCAGTATCTCGACGGGTTGGTACGTCCCCTCAACCAGCCGGTCGCCGCCCAGGGGTGCGCCGTGGTAGCGGCCACCCGATGGGTCAAACCGCCAGTATTCGGGGATACCGAAGGCGGCGTAGTCGATTCGCTTCCCAGTGTAATCTTCCAGTCCCGTGGTCGGAGAGGCTACTTCCAGCACGAAATCCGGAGGCTTGCCCTGGTCCCGGATCGAGTATCCGTTCTGATCGACCGCCAGCGGGAAGTCCGCATTGAAGGCGATGAGCAGGTCCGGGATACGGTGGCCTTCCCGCTGCCCAGGGGACCTTCGCACCGGGATTTCGCTTAGGACGATAATGGCGTCACCAACTCCGAAGTGGCGGCGAAGGGCTGCCTGGTGGGCTGGTGTGTCCAGGTGTAGGGAGTTCTGCATATCGTCCCTGGGCGGGAAGACGGGAAACTTCTCGAGTCTACCGGCGTCCGTGGTCTGCCGGGTCAGCTTGCTGGTCATGGTGGTCCTCATGTGCCGGCTGGGGCGGGAAGCGCTGTTGCCATTATAGGGCACCGGCGCGCCGTGATGAGCGTTCAGGAACGGGTTGCCAGACGGATGAGGCGGTGGGCCTGATGTGGCTTCGGGAGGCGGCCCGCATCTGTACCCGCGCCGCCGACTTCGAGCCCTTCTACGTAGACTCGGAGCTTGACACGGACGTGCGCCACCTGCTGGAACCCTACCGCAAGCTCGCCGGGGGTTAGGGGGAACTAGTGGCGAGGATAGAGGAGAGGCTACTCGGGGGGTGGCGCGTGTGGTAACGGTGCACT
Source organism: uncultured Dehalococcoidia bacterium (assembly GCA_951812625.1). Taxonomy (GTDB): domain Bacteria; phylum Chloroflexota; class Dehalococcoidia; order Lucifugimonadales; family UBA3495; genus CATOSP01. The sequence goes on from CATOSP010000001.1 coordinate 531,076, forward strand.
CCCACGGAAGGAGCCTATTCCTCAGTATATAAATCGCCCAGCAGTTGAAGCCAACTGTCCCTCCACATATCTTCGGTGTAGACCTTCAATTTTCTCTCCTCATCGAATATCGGCTCAGTTAACCTAATGTACTGTTCTGAATCTCTTTTAATCCATTCTCTATAACTGCCATCGTCGTATGCTGTCTCGGGCAGCGGTGTCCACCTGCGTGCCTTAAGCCATCGGTTTAACTCCTCCTCGTCAGAAAAAAACACTCTGTACGCCGTCTTAGTCAGGTCCTGGAATCGATGGAACACCGGATGGTTGGCAAGCAACACTTGTTGAATGGCATCGTCCTTATCCTTGCGCTCTTCGGTAAGAAACCGCACTAGTTGTTCGAGTGTTCCAGCTACTGACTTCATTTCCCCCAGAGCATTAATCTCCTGGAGGCGCTTTTGATCTTGGAGAAACCTTTGAAATAGACCTGCCCACTGACTTCTGAGGAATTCAACAATGTCGTACGCGGTTTGAAAGGAGGTAATGGGATTGTTTCTCGGGAGACTGTAGATCGACTCAATGAAGTTATAGATGCGAGGGTCATCCACAAATTGATATTTGATACCTGCAGTATCTTTGTTTATCGAGTAAGTACGGTATTCGGAATGCACGCTTTGTTCTATGAATATAAAGACTTGGACTTGGTTTTCTAAAGCAGTCTTCAGCTCCAACTGAGTTATAGAGGCTCCGGGCTGTTCTTGTGACTCGGTGCCATAGCGGCCTCCAATCACGCAGACAAGGATGTCACACATTTCTATTTCGCGATGAACATACCCCTCTGGAGGGCTATCCTTGCCGTATGCGATGTCCCCCTCCTCGTGGAGGACAGCTTCGTAGCCCAACTCCGTAATAAACCTGTCGAGGTCTTCTCGGACTTGCCTCAAGTCATAAAATGTAGAGCTTACGAACACTCGTGGCTTGGCCATTTCCGCCTCCAGACCAGCGCTTGTAGCGGATCACCACTACTTTCGCCCCAATTAGCTGGAAAATCCGATATACGGAGATGATAGCACAATGCTCAGGCCCTACAATGTATACGGGGAGGGGAACAAACTTCCCCTGCGGAGCCTAATGGGTGATACTGGGCGTCTCCCGCCACTCCAGCCCTGTGCTAATATGAGACAAATGCCTGCCCTGAACCTACCCTGCCGGTGCAACGCTCCATGACTACGAAACCGAAACTGGTCACCGCCGAGGAGTTGCTGCGGATGCCCCGGGGGTACGGTCTTCGTTGCGAGCTTATCCGTGGGTCGGTAGTTTGGAGAATGTGCTCGGAAGCCCCCCAGGCCGAAGCCATGACCAGGACTATGTTTGTGCTGGCCAGCTACGTATACGACCATAATTATGGCGATCTTAGCGCGGGGGACCCGGGTTACCATCTGGAACACGATCCGGACACAGTGCGGGCGACTGACATCGCATGGTTCGCACCGGGACGCTTGACGGAGCGGGTTCAGGGTTACCCGGAGCTTGCTCCTGACCTTGCCGTGGAGGTGAAGTCTCCGAGCAATTCCGACCCGGAGATGGCGGACAAGGCTACGATGTGGCTCAGCTACGGGTCGCAGCAGGTGTGGGTGGAAGACCCGGAACGGGCCACCGTTACCGTGTTCCGTCCCAACATGGCCCCGGTCACCCTGGGTGAGGATGACGTGCTGGACGGCGGCGATTTGCTCCCCGGTTTCAGCGCGCCCGTGTGGAGCCTGTTCCGGCGGCGCAGGTAGCATCTGGGGTTGGCTCCCTGACCCCTTCCCCTTGGTTTCCCTTCCTCATTTCCTGATCTCTCCACTGTTCCCGCTTTGTGTTCTCTGGGCGGAATCCATGCCCGTTGGAGATGGTCGCATCCGCTCTCCTGGGAGGCCGGGGATTCCCGCTACACCGGGAACGGCGGATACTGCCAATGACCCGCTGCCCCTGTTAGTGACAACACTTTTCCGTCACGGATATACTGGCGAAAAGCTGGCTGTGAGCTTTCTGTTCGGCTCACATCATTCCGCTACGGGAGGGTTGTCCTATGAGTTGGAACTTTGAGCTGGTGGCCGGGCCTCTGGGCGGGACCACCGAGGGTCCCGTCTGGGACGGGGAGGCGGTGCTTTACACCCATATCCCCGCCAGCCGGATCATGCGCTACAACCCGCGCACCGGCGAGAATTCCGAGTACTTCTACATGACCCACAATACCAACGGGCTGTGCTTCGATGCCGAGGGCAACCTGTATGGCTGCCAGAGCGGGCGGCGGCGCATTGTGCGGTTCGAGAGGAACGGCATTACCATCACCCCCGTCAGCTCGACCCTTGGCTCGCAGCGACACAACAACCCCAACGACCTGGCGGTGGACAGGCAGGGGCGAATCTGGTTCACTGACCCTTTCAACGGATCGGCGGGGGACCAGGAGCTTGACCACATGTCCGTGCTCCGGCTGGACCCGAAAGGGGACGACGACTGGGAGTTGACGCGGGCGACCTACGACGTGAGCCGTCCCAACGGTGTCCTGATTTCCCGCGACCAGAGGACCCTGTACGTTGCCCAGAGCGACTATGATCCGTCGCAGCCCCGGGAGCTTCGCGCCTATCCGATAAACGACGACGGGTCGCTGGGCAGCTACGCCACGCTGCACACCTTCGGCATCGACCCCAGGGGCGTGCACCGGGGCGTTGACGGCATGACCCTGGACGTGGAGGGGAATATCATCGCCTGCGCCGGCTGGGAGGAGAGCGGCCCCGGCCCGATGATCTACGTGATCTCTCCGGCAGGGCGGGTGCTGGAGACCCACCCGATCCGGGTGGACCGTCCCACCAACTGCTGCTTCGGGGACGCGGATATGCGGACGCTGTACGTGACCACTGGGGGCGGGCACCTGTTCCGCGCCCGCACGGACCACACCGGGTGGATAATGTGGCCGTGACGAGCGGTTGGTGACGGGTTGGCGACAACCCAGGCTCCATGGCCGGGTCTATGCGGGTTCTGCGGGTTCTGCGGGTTCTATGGGTTCTGCGGGTTCTATGGATGAAAACACCCTGCGGATATAACCTTGCGAACAGACCTCATGGCGCACCGCATACCGGGGTGCGATCGGACCTTGTGCAACAAGTATGGCAGCAACGGAAAGACCCAGTGGACGGGTCCACGAAACGGTATGGTGTTCACCGTCGCTTCAGGTATGAGGTCCACGGGTCTAATGAAACCGCCAATGGCAGGGAGAATGCCCTGAAGAAGTGGTACCCGGCGTGGAAGACTGGGTTGATTGAGAAGGCCAATCCGTTATGGTCAGACCGGTATGATGAGATTCGTGTGGGGAGTGCCGACGGGTTGGATGGAGATGGATTCTTGCATTCGTACCTGTCTATACAAACGTACCCGTCTGGACAAACGTACTCCTCTGCACAATCATATCTGTCTGGACAATTGTACCCATCTGCACAAATGAAACTGCATTCACAATCCTACTCGCTTAGACAAACGTACCCGCCTGGACAATTGTACCTATCCGGACAGACGTACCGGCCTTCACAAACGTACCGGTGCGGACAATCGTATCTAACCGGGCAGGAGGTAGGACAGCACCTCCAATTCACCCACGACTTGCCCACCCTTGTACCGGTCGCAGCCAACTATGACATCTAGCCCGGCCTCCCCTCCATTCCTCCCCCTCTCCGGGCTGCGCGTGCTGGAAGTGGCCGCCATGGTTGCCGGTCCCTACTGCGGCAAGCTGCTGGCGTCCCTCGGCGCGGACGTGGTCAAGGTTGAACCGCCCGTGTCCGGCGACCCGGCAAGACGCCAGGGGCCGTTCCCCGGCGACGTGCCACACCCGGAACGCAGCGGCCTCTTCCTCTATATGAACACCGGCAAGCGCGGCGTCACCCTCAACCTCGAAGACCCCCACGGGCAAACGATTCTCGGACAGTTGGCCGCCAGCGCCGACGTCCTGGTCCACGACCGGCAGCCCGCAGCGCGTGACGCCGAGGGCCTGGACACGGACGCGCTGGCCAACTCCAACCCCGACCTGGTAGTGGCCTCGGTCACTCCCTTCGGCGGCTGGGGGCCGTATGCCGGTTACCGGGCCCACGATGTCAACGTTTTCCACGCCGGGGGCGAGGGCTACCTGCTCCCCAACGGCCTTGCCCTGGACACCTTCCCCGACCGCGCTCCCATAGCCGCCGGAAGCCAGATGGGGTCTTACCAGGGAGGCTTGACCGCCGCCCTCGGGGTGGCGGCCGCAGTCTACGCCCGCGCCAGCGGCGCGCCGGGACAGCCGGTCGACTGCTCGATGCAGGAGGCCCAGTTGTCCCTCGGCTACGTGCCCATCCAGCGTCTCGAAGAGGAGGGCATCGTCGAGGACCGCTTCGCCCGCTACTTCCGCGTCGGCGGCGTGCTTCCCGCCCAGGACGGCTATGTGGAGATGCTGACCCTGGAGCCGGGCCAGTGGCAGGGTCTCTCCCGGATGCTCGATGGTCCCGAGTGGGCCACCACCGAGAACTTCCAGAATCCCGGCGAGCAGCGGGAGGAGATCAACGCCCACCTGCGGGAGTGGTTTTCCGCCCACGCCAAGGAATGGCTCTACCGGGAAGCCCAGGCCCACGGCGTCCCCATCGCGCCCTACTACACCCCCGGCGAGGTCTTCCACAGCCAGCAGCAGCGGGGCCGCGACTTCTACTCAGAGGTCGACCACCCCGCCGCAGGCCGCTACGAGTACGCCGGGCCGCCCTTCCGGGCTGTCGGCTCTCCATCAAGTCCGGGGCGCGCGCCGCTGCTTGGGGAGCACAACCGGCAGGTCTACGAAGAGATGGGTTACTCGCCACAGGACATCATCGCGCTGGCCCGCGCCGGAGTGATTTGACCGATATGACCGCAGACGCAGCACACAACTCTGCCGGAAAGAACAAGGGGCCGCTGTCCGGTGTCCGCGTAGCCGACTTCTCCGTCCACGCCGCCGGGCCCTTCGCCGGGCTGATGCTGGCCGAGCTTGGCGCGGAGGTCATCAAGATTGAAAGCTCGGCGCGGCTGGACATCACCCGCCGTCCCCACACCATGTACGGCAAGCCCCCCTCGGGCTTCGAGCAGGTCAACGCCAACAAGATGTCCATCACCCTGAACCTCAAGGAGCCGAAGGCGGTCGAGCTTGCCCTGGAGCTGGTCCGCCTCAGCGACATGGTCCTGGAGAACTTCCGCCCCGGCGTGCTGGAGCGGCTGGGCCTGGGATTCGAGCGGCTCCGTGAAGTCAAGCGCGACCTGCTCATGGTGTCCCTCTCGGCCAGCGGGCAGACCGGACCGGAGCGGGGTTATTCGGGCTACGCTCCCATGTTCGCCGCCGCCGGAGGACTGGGCTTTCTCACCGGCTATCCCGACGGCCCGCCCGTGGAGCTTCGCCACGCCATGGACCACACCGGCGGCGTGATGGGCGCGCTGTGCGCCGTCGCCGCCCTGTGCGGCCGTGCGCCCGGCCCCGTGTCCGCCAGGGAAGCATCCGGCGACGACGTCACGGGCCATGACCGGAGCCTCCACCTCGACGTATCGGTGCGGGACGTGGCCACCGCTTTCATCGGCCCTGCCCTCCTCGACTACGCCATGAACGAGCGCGAGCAGGCCCCCCAGGGCAACGGCAACGGCGCTGCATCGCCCTGCGGAGTGTACCGGTGTGCGCCCGCCCCGGCGGGAGTGGGCCCGGAGGGTGGGCCATCGGGCGGCAGCGCCATTGATGATGACCAGTGGGTGAGCATCGCCGTCACCACCGACAGGGAATGGCAGGGGCTGTGCCGCGCCCTCGGCAACCCGGCCTGGACCGAGGACGCCCGCTTCGGCGACGGCTACCAGCGCTGGCTCCACCGCGCCGAGTTGGACAATTGCCTGGAAGAATGGACCCGGCAGCATACCTCTTGGGAAGTCACCGGAACCCTTCAGGCTGAGGGCGTCGCCGCCTTCCCATCGCTGTCCGCTGACCAGCTCATGGCCGACCCTCACCTGGCTGCCCGCAACTCCTTCCCGGAGGTGTCCCACCCGGATAGGGGCCGTCAGCGCGGCGTGGCCCCCCCGTGGCGGTTCGACCGTACCCCGGCCCGCCTCGACGGTTGGACCCCCGAGCTGGGGGAGGACAACGACGCCATATTCCACGGCCTGATGGGAATCCCCATAGAAGAGGTAAGAGCGCTCCAGGAAGCCAGGGTCATCTGGTAGGCTCAGGTAAGTCCGGGCCTGTGGCCACAAGCAAGGAAACTATGGCGAACCAGCGATGACCTGCGGACTGGAGAACCAGCATGAGCGCAGCACGAAGA
>CATOSP010000002.1 GCA_951812625.1 uncultured Dehalococcoidia bacterium
TATGAACTGTTCGTCGTCTATGTCACTCATACGAGTTGGATGATTGGAGGCAATTACGTTGGCCAAGATTACTCGCAGAGATTCCGCATCAGCGCTAAGGCGAAGAGCCAGGTCATTGTTGTCTGGAGCGTAGGTATTTACAAGTGCTTCGGCTTGGTTGAGTGCCCGCATCACCCTCTCAAAATCCGTTGTGCCGAGAGCCTCAAATGCACCCATAGCACTTGGGCTGAGTTGCTCTTTAGCCTTTTCGAAGAGTGCGTTGTAGGCGAACAGATCGTTTCGGCAGGCTTGGCTGAACCCGTTGCCCAAGAGTAAATGTCGAGATTGCTTATCGGAATGTGCAAGCGCATCCTCGAATGACAGTATTGGTATCATGCTAGTAACCTCAACCTTGTCAACGGTTCTGATTCCCTAGTTGCTGTAGTAACGCTTTATGCAGCATCCATCAAGAATACTGGGGAAGCTTTGGAGTAGAGGCCGATTGGCGACTTAGCATGGTACATTAGTAACCCCCTCGACCCGAATGCGTGATCTATGGGGCAAGGCGTAATCTACATTAGTTTGAGTACGGGTAAGTCCGACTCTAAAATACTATCACGCTGCGGGCCACGCTTCCTTCTTTCATGTCCTCGAAGGCCTTGTTGACCTGGTCCAACTGGATGCGCTGGGTTACGAGTTCGTCCAGCTTGAGGCGGCCCTGGAGGTAGAATTCCACGTAGCGGGGCATGTCGGTGCGGAAGTGGTTGGAGCCCATGCTGCTGCCCTGGATGCGTTTCTCACGCAGGAAGGACGGCCCGTCCAGCTCGATCTTCGTGCCCTGGGGGATCATGCCGATTACGGTGGCCGTGCCGCCGGCGCGCAGCATGTCGAAAGCCTGTTCAGCCGTCTCTTTTTTGCCGATGGCCTCGAAGGAGTAATCGACCCCGCCGCCGGTCAGGTCGCGGACGCGGGAGGCCACGTCGCCGCTTGAGGCGTCAATCACGTCGGTGGCCCCGAACTCGCGGGCCAGGGTCAGCTTGGTCTCCACTGCGTCGACGGCAATGATTCGCAGCGCCCCGGCCAGGGCCGCGCCCTGGATGGCGTTCAGGCCCACGCCGCCGCAGCCGATGACCGCGACCGCGCTGCCGGGACGCACTGCCGCGGTGTTCAGCGCCGCGCCTAAGCCGGTGGTCGCGCCACATCCGATGAGGGCAAGCTGCTCAAAGGGGACGTCGCGGTCGATTTTCACCACCGAGTTTTCGTGGACCAGCATGTACTCGGCGAAGGAGCCGAGGTTGGCAAACTGGGTCACGGCTTCGCCGTCGCTGCTGAGCCGGGGCGTTTCGTCCGGCCCCCGGGTCAGGCCGGTGCGGGAGCACAGCACCGTGCGCCCCTCGGTGCAGCGTTCGCAGTGGCCGCAGAACACCGACAGGCAGCAGATGACCCGGTCGCCGGGTTTCACGTAGTCCACCAGCTCGCCAACGGCCTCGATGGTCCCGGCGGCCTCATGGCCCAGGATTACGGGGAACCGGGTGGCGTACAGACCTTCGACGAAGTGGAGGTCGCTGTGGCAGACCCCGCTGGCCCCGGTGCGCACCACCACCTCACGAGGGCCCGGATCGGCGATGGAGACCTCTTCAACGTCCAAGGGCGTGTTCACTTCTCTCAGTACAGCGGCCTTCACGGCGCACCTCCAGTTTATACACTAACGCAGCGACAAAAGGCTGCGCGTCGGGATACAGACAAGGATTGGGCCGATTATACTGGTAATCTGCACTGGCGCAAGCCTGACCAAGCCCAACGAGGAAAGGACACCATGACGCGCAAGGTAAAGTTCTGCGTCCGTATGCACCAGCACGGATACGGGTTCGAGCAACTGCGGGAGGTGTGGACCGAGGCTGACAGGCTGGGCTACCACTCGGCGAGCCTGTACGACCTGCTGAATATCCCTACGCTGGAATGCTGGACCACCCTGTCGGCCCTTGCATCGGTTACGGAGAACCTGCGTCTTATCCCGATGGTGCTGGCCAACACCTACCGGCCCCCGGCATTGATGGCGAAGATGGCCTCTACGCTGGACGTTATCAGCCGGGGCCGGCTCGAATTGGGGATAGGGGCTGGCGGCGGCGGCTCGGACCACCGGGCGGCGGGGTACGCCTTCCCGTCAACGGCGGAGCGGGTGCGGATGCTGGAGGAGGCGGTGGTGGTCATCAAGGGGCTGTGGACGGGAGAGTTGTCCGATTTCCAGGGCCGCTACTATCAGTTGGAGCGGGCGCACCAGGAGCCCAGGCCAGTGCAGCAGCCGCGTCCGCCGATTCTCATTGGAGGGCATGGAGAGCGGCACTTGCTGCGGGCGGCTGCGGGCCACGGCGACATCTGCAACATCGGATCGGAGATGAGCCTGGAGGAGCACCGTCAGAAGCTGTCAGTCCTGGAAGCCCACTGCCGAGACCTGGGGCGGGACCTGGCGGAGATAGAGGTCAGCCACAACGCCCGCACATTGATCGCGGAGACTGCCGCCGAGTTCGATGCGATGGTTGCTCGGGGAGCGGCCCAGTCCAACGTGTCCCCGTCCGCCTACCGCGATTCGCTGGCAGGGGCCATTGCCGGGACCCCAGATGAGTGCGCCGAGCAGATACAGGGGTATGTCGACGCGGGAATTACCTACTTCTTCCTGATATTCCCCGACCCCGTATCGGTGGAACACCTGCGCCTCTTCGCCCGGGAGGTGATGCCCCGGTTTGCCGGGGGAGGCACCTAGTCGGCAGACCGCAACCTTACAAACACCGCCACTAACCCCACCAGGGCCGTCGCCACAGCTACCGAGGCGAGTGGCCTCCACAGGGCATGTTCTCCCTGAGCAGCATACGCGAAGACACCGGCGATCCCGACCAGGAACACGACAGCTTCCAGCCACCCCCTCGCCAACCGTGCTCCCAGGTAGAGGCACACCGCTCCACTGACTGCGATCCAGACTATCGATACCAGTGCGGGAAGCCATCCGTATACAGGCAGGCTCACCAGTGCATAACCCCGCCAACCTCTGGGGAACAGGTCGAAAGCCAGATGGACAGCCACTCCAAGGCATACCCCTATGACGAACCAGCGGACCGGCAGTGCGTCGATGCGATGGACGATCGCGTAGAGCAGCAGGGGCGTCATCAAACCGTGGGTCAGGACCGAGCGGTGCAGAAGCAAATCCGTCCGTTGGTCGATGTCCGGGAACCTCTCTCCCGCCGCCAGACCCAGACCCAGAGCAACCAGGGCAACCAAACGGATTGTCACGTATTACCTACGGGAGGGGACTTACAATTTGGAGAGGAGGGGATGGTGGGCGGCGTGTGGCTGTCAGGGGAGGGTGGCCAGGAGGTCTTCGATGGCCTGGTTTATGTCGGCGGGGCGCTCGGCCATGGGGAAGTGCCCGGCGCGGTCGAGCTTGATGTAGCGGGAGCCGGGTACGGCCTGGTGGAGTTCCAGTTCGTACTCCGGCGGCTGGCCCGGGTCGTCCACTCCCCGGATTAGCACCAGCGGCGCTTTCAGAGTGTGGATGCGGTCGGTTACGTCGAAGTTGTCTATCACTACAAGGTCGTCATGTTGGGAGATGGGGCCCACCTGCCGGTGGCATTCTAGAAGCTTCTCCCGCAGTCCCGGCTCGACCCACATCATGGCGTGTTCCATTGCGGCGAGCCAGGACTCGTGCTCCTCCGGGTCTTCAGCGGCGCGCAACCTCATTTCCAGGCCGCCGGGAGCGCGCTCCTTGCGCCGCATGGCAACGGTCATCAGCACCAGCCCAGCCACCTCATCCGGGTAGTCCAAAGCGTATTGCAGGGCGATGCAGGCACCCAGGGTGAAACCGACCAGCACCAAGTCCTGGCGGCGGTCCTGTGCCCACAGCCAGCCCCGCAGCCACTCGGTGTATCGAGCCACGTCGGGGCAGGCCGTTCCGTGGAGGTGGCCCGGCAGGTTGGGGGCAAGGCTGCCCGGAAAGTGTTCAAGCTGATGGGCGTATCCTTCGCGGCAACCGCCCGCCCCGGGCCCGTGGATGAATACCAACTGGCTCATGGGGTGATTCTAGGAGTACCAGCAACGCGGGTCAAGGAGTTGGCCCAACGGGACTGCCCGGACGGAAAAGTAGACCCTCCGCGTGGCGCAGGGCCGCAATAATGGGGGAAGACCCACTTCCCAGTTGGACTCACTATGAGCAATGGCGGCATTCACCCACATAACGGCACCCTGTCCGCTGGGCCCTGCGAGTAGCCTCATTTTTAGTTTCGAATCCCTCATGCCATCTGTTGTCCGGAAGTGTCTCGCTTTTCCGATTGATGAAGTACTGGCAACTCTCTTTGTGAATAACCGCCCTGCTGGTTGCTCTGTCTTCATATATGGAGTAGCCCATGAGCATCAACCCTTGGAAGTTGAAGTTAGTGTATTCGCTTTCTCATAAACCGGAGTACACCACTCGGTGTAGCTATGTTCCTGGTTCCGGACGACGCGCTCGAACAGGTCCGTGAGACGGGAGACCACCGGCCCTACGCCGCCGTCGCCAACCTGGTATTTGTCCACGCTGCCCACGGCCTGTATCTCTACCGCCGTCCCGCAGATGAACACCTCGTCGGCGATGTACAGTTCCGTGCGCTCAACCTCACGCTCGACGACCGGCACTCCCAGGTCGTTCTCGCAAAGCTCCTTCACCACCTGCCGGGTGACGCTCTCAAGGATGCCGGAGCTTACCGGGGGAGTGATGGCCACGCCGTCGCGCAGGATGTAGATGCAGGCGTAGCTGGCCTCGGAGACCTTGCCCTGCTGGTTTAGGATGATCCCGAAGTCGTAGCCGTTGGCCTGTGACTCGGTGGAGACGTAGCGGCTGTTCTGGTAGTTGGTTATCGCCTTGGCCCTGGGTGGCATCACGTTGTCCGATATGCGGTTCCAACTGCTCACATTGCAACTGGCCACTTTCCCATTGCCCAGGTTCGACGGCGACGGGCGGGCCGTAATGACCACCTCTCCCGGCCTTTCCAGCACCGCCAGGTATCCGGGGATGCCCCCGCCAAAGTAGGCCATGGGCTGGACGTAAACGTCCCCGGCGTATTCGTTGGCCCGCAGCACGCTGGAGATGGCTTCCTGGAGCTGGTCCCTGTCGAATGGCGAGGTCATGCGCATGATCTTCATCGACTGGAACAGCCGCTTCAGGTGGGCGTCAAGGTGAAAGATGTAAAGGTCTTCAGTCTGAGGGTCCCAGTAGGCGCGAATGCCCTCGAACACCGCCGATATAGCAGTCCATCCCAGCATGGAGACGTGGACCGTAGCCTTGTCCCACTCCACAAGCTCCCCGGAGCGCCAGAGATACCTGGGGGTCTCGCGGGCAGGGGTGCTGCCGGGCTTTTCAACCTTCTGCGAGGTCATTGATGTGTCTGCCTTTCGTTGATGTGGTGGGTACAGATATGGTGATGCCGGGGGGTTGTCCCATCAGCCAGGCGCTCTAGGGCCAGCTCCAGTTGAACTGGGAGTAGTGGCCGTTCTTGCCGGTGTTGTCCCAGGTCATGCCGTGGTCGGTGTAGGTACTGGCGGTGCCCCTGGCCAGGGCCAGGGAGCTGTTTACGGGATGGCCCGTGTTCTCCAGCCGCATCACCTCACGGTTGCGGCCCGCGCTGATTCCCTCGACGGCAAAGTCCATCACCTCCGGTATGACGACCCGCTTTGTCCTGCCGTTGGACTCGTAGGTGATGGGGCAGTAGGCGGTCCCCTTGAAATCGGATGTCAGCCGCATCCAGCGCTCTGCCGGCCCGCCAACCTCTCCCGAAAGGATGCGGGCCAAGGCCTCGCGCTGCTCCGGGTTTGCCCGCTCATCTATGTAGGCGGCGGTGGTCCAGTTGCCCTCGCCCATGATGCCGGGCGTGTACGCTGCAACCACGAAATTGAGGCCGTTCAGTGAAACGCCGCTGAACTCGCCCTCGGTAATGTGGAAGGCGAACCCCACGTCGCAGTGTCCCTCGGTGGGCACCGCCGGGCCGCCCAGCACAATGCAGGGGCAGAGAATCTCGCAGTTGCAGTTCTCGAAGTATTCGCCCTTGAGACGCCAGCTTTCCTCAGCCATTCTTCTCGCTCCCCGGCGTGGCCTATAATTGGACGGGCCGTGCCATGGATTTTACACTAACGACCTGCTGGCCGGGCAACATCCTGACGGCTCATCACAGACCCACGAACCTTTGCCGCCACAACATCAGGCGTGTATAAGGTAAGCATGGATAGCAGTGATGTGATAAGAGGGCTAAGGCAAGATGGATGGAGACTGCGAAATGTGACGGGCAGCCACTATCACTTCACTCACCCAGAACAGCGCGGGGTGGTCACGGTCGCACACCCGCGCAAGGATATTCCAACAGGGACTCTCAGGAACATCTTCCGGCAGGCCGGATGGGACTGGAGGTCGAGGCGATGAGGTATACGGTTGTGATTCACAAGGACGAGGGGAGCAGCTATGGAGTGACGGTCCCAGACCTTCCCGGATGCTTCTCAGGCGGCGATACACTGGAAGAGGCGTTCGATAACGCACGAGAAGCTATTTCGGGCCACCTGGAAACGCTGCTCATGGATAATCAACCCATTCCCAAAGTCCTGCCGCTCGACATACATCAGTCCAGCGATGACTATCGTGATGGTCTGTGGGGATTCGTGGATGTGGACCTCACGGAGATTCCCCACAGGTCCGTCCGCGTGAATATCACAATCCCCGCCCCTGTGCTTGCCCTCATAGATGAAGCGGCAGCGAAATCCAGTGAGTCGCGGTCAAGTTTCCTGACCCACGCTGCACTTGAGCACATCGCCGACAGGAGGGAGCGCACGGGGGCATAGCGGCTTGAATTAGTCCAGTCTCACTGGCCTCAAGAGTACCATCAAGCATACGGTTCGATTGCTATAATCAGCGTAGTATCCTGAGCAGCGGGGAGGCCGGTATGCAGAGAAGGAGCTTTTGGGCCTGGGGCCTGGAGTCTGAAGAGCCAACTCTCCAGGAGCGTCAGGAGGCCGCAGCGGAGCTTTCCCGCCGCTACGGGGTGTCACTGGTCGCTCCCCCAACACCGGTAGAGACAGACCTGCAACTGCGCCCTCCCCGGATCACTCTCCCGGCGTCAATGGAACCCTTCTGCTCGACAGACACCTACGACAGGGCAGTGCATAGTTACGGACGCAGCTTCCGGGACCGGGTGCGGGCTTTCAACCTTCACTTCCCCAACCCTCCAGACGTGGTCGCTCGGCCAAGGAACGAACAGGAGGTCGAGCAGGTCCTGGAATGGTGCTCCGGTCACGGGTACGCGGCCATACCCTACGGCGGGGGAAGCTCCACCGTGGGCGGTTTTGAGCCGCCCGCAGACAGTGACGGGGTCGTGACCATAGACATGGCGGCGTTCGACTGGGTGTTGGAGGTGGACGACGTATCCAGGGCCGCCCGGATCCAGGCCGGATCATACGGACCGGCACTGGAAGACCAGTTGCGTCCCCACGGCCTCACGCTGCGGCACTTCCCCCAGAGCTTCCAGTACTCGACCCTGGGGGGATGGATCGCCACTAGGTCGGGAGGGCATTACGCCACCAACCACACCCACATCGACGACTTCGTTGAGTCGGCGCGTATGATCACGCCGTCGGGAGTGTGGGAATCGCGGCGGCTGCCGGGAAGCGGCGCTGGTCCCAGCCCCGACCGGCTGGTAATGGGCAGCGAAGGAACCCTGGGCATCATCACCGAGGCGTGGATGCGCGTACAGGCAAGGCCGCGCTACCGCGCCTCGGCTGGCGTCACGTATCCGTCCTTCGAGGCAGGAGCTGACGGAGCGCGGCATATCGTACAGTCCAAGCTGTGGCCCGCCAACTGCCGCCTGCTCGACCCTGGCGAGGCGCAGGCCGCGGCGGGGCTAGACGGAGCGCAGGCTTTGCTCGTCATCGGGTTCGAGTCCGGGGATGTGCCCCAGGATGAGGCGATACGGCAGGCCGTCAAGCTGGCCCGTGAGGCGGGAGGGGCTATCAATGACGATGACATCCTGGTGTCGGGAGATGCCGGTACCCGCACCGGTCGGGGCGGCGCCGTGGGGGCGTGGCGCGATTCGTTCCTGAGAGCCCCCTACCAGAAGAACGTAACCAGCGGCATGGGAGTGGTGGAGGAAACAGTTGAGACAGCCATTACCTGGGACCGGTGGCCCCAGCTGGACGGTGCGGTGCGCGAGGCCCTGCAAAGCGCCCTGGACCGCATGTGTCGCGGTGGCACGGTGACCTGCCGCTTCACCCACGTCTACCCCGATGGCCCGGCCCCCTACTTCACCTTCTCGGGCCTGGGACGGGTTGGCGCGGAACTGGAGATGTACGAGGAGATAAAGCAGGCAGCGTCCGACGCGATAATTGCCTCCGGAGGGACAATCACCCACCACCATGCCGTGGGACGGCTGCACAAGCCCTGGTACGAAGAACAGCGTCCCGGCCCGTTCGGAGAGGCGCTGAAGGCGGTGAAGCGGACTGTTGACCCCAGCGGAGTGATGAATCCGGGAGTGTTGTTCGACCTCTAGGCGGCCTTACTCCTTGTAGTTGTTGGAAATGCGAAATCGGTGCGCCCGATAGGGTTGACAACACTTGAGAGACCTGCAAGGGTTGATATATCCGTAGCCTGGTTCGAGCGTTTGCCGACCATTCGCGGTCAAATCTCGAATGGCCTATACCGAAGGTCTGTAAGGTTAGCTCTTTTCCAGACGTGCCCTGCGGGGGTGGTGTCAAGGGAAGCGTGCACAGTGTTCCGACACGAATAAGCACCAAACGCTGCCCGTGGAGGTGTCCGAGTGCTTGAGAGATTAAACCCGATGGTCCTGGTCATAGTCATCATCCCGGGGATTGTCCTGGTCGCCGGGTTCCTGCTGATGGGCTGGAGGTCTGCCCAGGGGGATACGCCGGAAATAGGGGCGATGGCTACGGCGACCCTGGCCTCGCCGTCGGGCGATACGATGGGCTCCGTCACGTTCACTGAGGGGGCTGGCGGAATATTGGTGGCTGCTGATTTGAAAGGACTGGCTCCGGGTGGACATGCCTTCATCATTCACGAAGTCGGAGCTTGCACGCCTGATTTCGCTGCCGCTGGCGACCACTTCAATCCCGGAGAAGCCGAGCACGGTATCATCCATCCCAACTGGAAGCTAGGATCGTCTGTGCGAACACACGGAGGCGACCTTCCCAATATCTACGCCGCCGCCGACGGCACGGCCCGCGCCGATTTCTTTACCGACGACATCACTCTTAGTTCCAGTGCAGACCATTCAGTATTTGATGCCGACGGTTCCGCCATAATCGTCCACGAGAAACCGGACACTTACGGCGAGGGAGAGCATGACACAGGCGCGCGGGTAGCCTGCGGCGTCATCCAACGCAGCTAGACCGGATACAGGGTGACACGCCCGCATTGGGGAGGCCCGTTGAGGGCGCAATGCCATTCCGCAAGCACGGGAGAACGGCTCTCTCCTCCGCCAAATTGCAGGTTCCACCACGGGTTTGGTTCAGGGCTCCATTCGATGAGCCAGTCTTGCGAGTCCCGTCTTTCCCGAAATTGACTGAACGGAACACCACTCCACTGACACTTGCCCCTTTCTAACCCCGATCACCGCCCGCTACCATTTTGGTGTCAAACTAGGTCGGATAGGGCCTGAAGTCTCCACCTGCCACTGCTGCCGGGATGTCCCATGCCAGGAGGCGCCGGGACGGACCCTTGCCCAAACATGCCGATGGGCGGGAATGGGGAAAATGAGAGGAATCGGGCAGGACAGGAAAATTTTTCCCCCGCACCAACTCAGCATTAGTACTACAGTCGCAGATGGCCATTGGGAGTCTTGGACGGTCCTAGAATCGCAACGTCTGGCTTCGGCCGAAGTCTCTGATGCTAACGAAATCAAGTCGAATTCGAGGCCGGGATTTCCAAATCAGAATTAGTGCGACTGTAGTATTAGGCTGCGATGGCAGGAAACGACCTGAAATGGCGGGGAAAGCAAAAGTCCCTCCTTCACCAATAGTCCGCTTCACAAAGCCTCACCCTTTCCCGAAGGGCGACTAGGGGGAGGGTTTCCCCTGCGTTGACACTGCCCTACGGCCTGTTTACACTCGCAAAACCACGCTGCCAATACGCCACACTGAGAACGTCGCCCCAAACCCGGCATGGGGCCGGTACGGCCGCCGGGGACCCGCATTGCAGAGGAGGACAGAGCCGATGCCAACCCTGGAAGAGTTGTTCTCGCAGGTCGACGCCGCCCAGGACGACATAATCGCGCTGGAGCAGGCGCTGGTGAAAATACCATCGGTGAACACCGGGTTCATGCCCACCGGCGACGAGACGCCCGTATGCGAGTACGCCCGCGACTGGCTGGGCCAGGATGGGATAACCTCCGAGATACTGGAGTCCGCGCCCAATCGGGGCAACCTCATCGGCCGGATTGAGGGACGCTCCGGCAAGGCAGGACTGATGTTCATGTCCCACACCGACGTGGTGCCGGTGGAGGACGATGCCAAGTGGCGGTTCGATCCCTTCAGCGCAACCATCGCCGACGGGCGCATCTTCGGCAGGGGAGCGTCGGACTGCAAGGGACTGCTCACCGCCCAGCTTATGGCCGTCCGCATCCTCCTACGCAACGGCATCGAGCTTGAGGACGGGCTGATCCTGGCCGCCGGCGCCGACGAGGAACACGGCGGCAGGTACGGTTTCGGATGGCTTGCGGACAACTATCCCGAGAAACTGGCCGCACCCTATGCCGTCAACGAGGGCGGCGGCACACCCATCCAGGCTGCCGGCGCGCTCACCTACGTCCTCGGCGTCGGCGAGAAGGGACGTCTCCAGGTCGAGATCGACGTCAAGGGCGTCAGCTCCCATGCATCGGTGCCGTGGCAGGGGACCAACGCCCTGTACCGTCTCAACCGCGCACTAAGCGCCATCGAAGACTACGACCCGGACCGGGACACTTCAACCGGCCTGTTCGACCACCTCTCGACCTTTGCCGTGGAGCACAAGGCTTCCCCGGAGAACGTCGACGACATCATCGCGGAGATCGAGCCGGACAACCCCCGGTTCGCCTCCATGCTGCGCGCTCTCTCCCGCATGACCCTCACCCCCACGATGATCCGTGGCGGCGTCAAGTCCAACAGCGTCCCCGAGGCCATCCGCCTCACCTGCGACGTGCGCACCCTGCCCCACCAGGACGAGCAGTACGTCCGCGACCAGCTTGACGAGGTGCTTTCGGGCATCCCCGGCGTCTCCTACGAGATCGACTACATGGCCCGGCCCAACTCCTCTCCGTTCGAGTCCGACCTCGCCACCCACATCCGCTCCGTCACCGAGCGGGCGATTGGCCGCGGCAACATCCAGTGGGTACCGGCCATAAGCAACGGCTTCACCGACTCGCGTTTCACCCGCCCCCTCGGTACGGTTACCTACGGCTTCTCCGGCTCCCACCCGGACGACGACCCGATGCTCAACTTCACCCATGGCACCAACGAGTCCGTGGGCATCAAGAGCCTGGTGAGCGGCACCAAGATCATGCTCGGCCTCGCCTACGACATGCTGGCGGTGAAGTAGGCAGGGCAATCCAGTGCGCCGGGGCGCTAGGGCAAAATTGGCATTCCACAAACTGCCAAATAGAGTCGAGAAATGATTGAGGTAGATGCAACCGAGGCCGATGATTTCACGGCAGAACTTTTGACCTTAGCGGAACATGGCGAAACTGTCGTTATCACCCGTGACAGCGAGACAGTGGCGATGCTTGTTCCAATCCGCGTGAAGGGCCGAGCGGAACGGATGGAGGCGTCAGAGCGTTATTGGCGGTGGCGGGCGGAGCGTGAACCCACCGGAATAACTCAGGAGGAGGCCCAGTCTTTCATTCGTGAGGGCTGGGATTGACGAGGCCCGTAGTTAATGCGTCTGTTGCCGTCAGCTGGGTCATAGTGGATGAGTCTGACCCTCGTGCCGAATCTGCGCGAGCCGAAGTCGAACGGGACGATGGGATAGTCCCACAGCATTGGCACCTTGAAGTCCGCAACTCTTTAGTCGTGGCGGAACGACGGCGACGCATCACAAGAAACGCGGCTGATTTGAGTCTGGACTTCTTGAAGTCTTTGTCCATCATCACCGATTCGGAACATGACCTGGATGCCGCGTTGGCACTGGCCCGCTCACATGAATTGTCCTTCTACGACGCTATGTATGTGGAACTGGCCTTGAGACGCGGCAAGTCCCTCGCTACGTTGGATGGCTCTTTGCGACGCGCTTCCATTGCCGAAGGGGTTTCGTTGGTCGAATGATGGGCCACAACATTGGGATTGTGGTCCTCCTGGCCGTGGCCTTAGCCTGCGGGCCTTCCAGCGCAGCGGAACACAACAGCGCGGGGGTCAAGCACTTCGAGGCGGGCCGGGTCGAGGAAGCCATCGCAGCGTATTCCGAGGCCATCCTGCTGGACCCCAATTCCGCCCAGGCCTTCTACAACCGGGGGCAGGCCTACTTCACCATCGGCCAGCCGGAGAAGGCGGTCACGGACTTCACCCGGGCCATAGAGGTTGACCCCGCAGACCGGCAGGTCGCCCTCGCCTACGCGGGCCGGGCAATGGCCTACACGCTCATGGGCAATGACGACGAGGCCCAAAGCGACTTCGCCCGCGCTGTCAGGGGCGGCTTCGAGGCGCGAAGGCTGCTGAGCATGATCGACGAGATCAAGGCCCAACGTTGACGCGCAGGTCTGGCACGCGCATGGCCCAACTTTCTATGGACTACGCCACGGTCATGGTCCGGGTGGTCTGGTGTATAATCCCGGTCTGAGATCGCCCGAGCCCACAGACCCAGCAGCAGACATACAGACCCCCGGAGGAAGGTTGGAGATGCCCTACGAACACCTGACCATCGATCGGGATGGCCAGACCGCCATCATCACTCTGAGCCGTCCCGAGAAGCTGAACGCCATCGACCGCGAACTCCATCTGGAAATGATGGAGGCCTGCCGCGAGCTTCGTGACGACGACGGCATCCGCGCGGTGATCTTCACGGGGGAAGGACGCGGCTTCTGCTCCGGGGCCGACATTACCAGCGGACGCGAGAGGGACGAAAATCCCAGCCGCGCCGAAAGGCTGGATGAATACAACTGGGTAGGCCGACAGGCCATGATGGTCTACCGGGGCCTGGACAAACCGACTATCGCCGCCGTCAACGGCGTGGCCGCCGGTGCGGGGATGGGCCTGGCCCTGGCCTGCGATATGCGCGTCGGATGTGAGAACACCCGGTTCAAGACCGTGTTCATTGAACGCAGCCTCAGCCCGGACTCCGGACTGTCCTACTTCCTGCCCAGGGTCGTGGGCATAAGCCGGGCGTTCGACCTTGTGTTCACGAGCCGAAACGTGGATGCTGACGAGGCTTACCGCATTGGCTTGCTGGACCGGCTGACTACCGCCGACAACCTGATGGACGAAGCCCTGGAGCTTGCCCGCCAGATCGCCTTCTGGCCCCCGGTGGCGATGCAGATGTCCAAGCGGGCCATTCAGCGCGGCATGGAGACAGACCTCGAAGACCAACTGGAATACGAGACCCACAGCATTGTCTTCGCCCGGCGCGCGCCCCACGATGTGGCGGAGTCGGCAGACTCCTTCCGTGAGCGGCGTCCCCCGGTCTTCACCGGGGAATGATCGTGGCGCACTGAACCGTGGGGATGGCAGAAGGTCGGGCCATATAGGCTGCGAAGCTGCCGGACTCGCAACGTCTCCTCCTCTACCCGTTCCCTCATCTGTTCCAGATGGAGTGTTCCAGATGGAGCTTTATCTCATCCGCAGGGGGATGATTTGCGGGGCAGATCAATCGCCCGTGGACTGGGTGGCTGGGTCCCTGGAAGGGGTTTCGGGTGAAGCGCTGGCGCGTGAGAGGCCGCCCCTCATGACCAGCCCCGCCATGCAGAGGGACAGGGAGGCGAGGCTGATTACAGCGAGGGACAGCTGGAGGTCGCCGGTGAACTCCTGCATCAGCCCGGTGGCCAGCGGTCCCAGAGCGATACCCGCAGAGCTCATCATCTGGATGAACGCCAGCCCGACCGCAACCTCTCTGGGTCGGATCCCCGGCAGGTGGAAAGGGACAGAATAGAGGACTGGCCAGAACCCCCATGCCACGCCGTTGAAGAAGGTCAGCGCCATGAGGATGGGGATGTTGCCGGTCATCGTCATTCCAATGAAGGTGATGGCCATGCCTGCGCCGGTACCCAGGAGGATGACCCTGCCCTGGTCGGAGACCATGACCAGCCAACCGAATCCCAGGCCGCAGATTCCGCCCATGAAGATGCCCAGCGCGAGGATGCCGCCAGACCAGATGAGAGATACCTCGTAGCTGTCCAGCATGAACGTCGGGTAGAAGCTCAGGAACCCGGACCAGGACATGGTCGCGCCCACGAACCCGATGCCCCCGATCCAAAGGTCCCGGTACCTCAGCGTTGACCAGAGGACGTTGGAGTTCTGGGAGCCGAGGCGCTGCTGGTACTCGGTGGTGATCCGTTCCTTGCCGAAGATGATCCAGAGGGCGGTCATGACGGCGAAGAGGCCAACGAAGGACAGGATGGTGAGCCGCCAGCTATCCCCGAACGCGATCAGGATGAACGGGGACGCGGCCACGCCGCCGCCGACCACCGCGCCGAACATTGCGTTGGAGATGCTGTTGACCAGCACGATCTGACGAGTCTGGAACCATTGCTGGGTCAGAAAGGCGCGTGCCGGCTGGCGGGCGATCACGCTGATGCCGAAAACCACCCGCCCAAGGAGAAGCACGATAAACCCAGGCGCGATGGCCTGCACCAGGAGCACCAGCGTCCCCAGCACCATAGTTATGGAAGTCAGCGGCTTGGGCCGGAACCGGGAGGCCCACCAACCCAGAGGGATGGCCAGGACCAGGTTGCCCCAGTATGCGGAGGACCCCAACATTCCCTGCTGGAAGGGGGAGAGGTCCAACTCCTCGCTGATTTCAGGCAGCAGGATGCCGATGGTTGACATAACCATGAAGCCGGACACGCTGGCGGTGAGCCAGATGCCCATCACCACCCAGCGGTACGGTAATGGTTGCTCTGAGGGATCAGTCATGGGCGCGAGACCGGTCAGGGGACTTTCCCCGCCGAGTACGAGCAGAATGCGGAATCAACGGACCACCCATAGGGCGGAAGTGTATGCGCCGCCCAATGGCCCGTCAACGGCCTGCGGTTCCGCGTGCGCTCAATATGGTGCGCGTTGGAGGTTGCCAAGACCGATGGTCGGGAATTTGCCGTGATTACTTGATTGAGTGAACATCGTTACCATATCATTTCGGCAAGTTATCTATGCTGGAGGGAACATGGTTGCAGATACGGATACGAACGGCGGTCGGAATTGGGTGAACCTACCGGCACCATCGCCCGAGCACCCAGATGAATGGCTTCTTTGGGAAGCCGAGACGACTCTCCAGAGCATAGAAGAGCTTTCAGAAAGGCTGGATATCAAGCACGCATTTGCCAGACGATTGGAAGAATACGGAAACGAGATTCACAGTGCTACACGCCCCGTCCTGACAACAGAGCACAAAGTCGCATTTATAGGGGACATCGGCGTAGGTAAGTCCACGGCCATATGCCGCATTGTTGGCCTCGAGGTGCAAAAGGATGGAACGGACTTGCCTGACCCTGTGCTCGAGGTAGGGGGTGGCGGGGTTACCATATGCGAAGTTTCCCTCGTGCAGGGGCCAGATTTCGGGCTTTTCATTGAACCCAGAAACGAGGATGAAGTCAGTAAAGAGGTCCGAGAGTTTGCGCGTTTCCTAATTCCAGAACCACGCCCGAACCAGGACGCGGAAACTGAGGATCCTGAGTTCCACGGAACTTCGAAAGAGATAGAGCGGGCAATCCGAAACATGAGTGGACTCGTTATAAGGCGACCAAGAAGCGCCGATGGCGAGAGGATGCGCGTCGACTCTGCACGGGAATTGGCACAAGACTGCGCGGACTCAGAAGCACTAGCAAGTCAAATCCTGACAAAGATGGACTTACATCGTCGTACTAAGTGCGAACTTCAGTACTCAGCAGAATCCGGTAAGGAGCCTTTGGCTTGGCTGAAAGAAACCTTTGAGCAAGTAAATAACGGAAGACATCCCGCAGTTTCCCTGCCAAGGCGTATCGAACTAACTGTTCCGTCACTGATTCTTGGAGAAGGATCATTGTCCATCCGTATTGTGGATACTAAGGGTATTGATGGCACGGCCGGACGGGACGACCTAGAAAGACACTTCAATGAACCCAATACGGTTGTGATTCTCTGCTCGCCCTTTAACAACGCCCCTTCACCCTCGGTGCAACAGCTTCTGGAAAGGACAAAAGAAGGAGGATTCTTGGATTTGGAGGTCAAGACTGCTGTCTTGGTATTGCCCCGGCCTGAAGAGGCTCTCGCCGTTAAAGATGACCAAGGGATTTCCGCCGATACCGTGGATGAGGGGTATGAACTCAAGAAGGAACAGGCAGAACTACGTCTCAGGTCGGCAGACCTTCCGAACGTAGGAATTCAGTTCTTCAATGTCCGTGAAGAAGATTCCATGCAAATAAGTAACTCTTTACTGGCGATGGTCCAGAAAGTTCGAGAAAAGCACTCCGAAAGGCTGATTGAGGCAGTGCTACGTGCCAAGGAGGTAGTAGAAAATTACGAGGCGGAACAACAACTCGAAGTACTGCAAGAAGCCGCGAAACACCTGAACACCTGGATTCAAAATAATCAGGATATAACAATTGCAGCCTCTAAACTTTTGCAAACCACATTGACTGAGGCTATAGAAATTGCACACCCGAGTTCACTGCGGGCCAGCGTCAATCGCCAAGGAGAATGGCACAACCTTGATTATCCTCATCAACTTGCCCATGGTGCTAGGGTTATGGCCAATATTGCCATAGGCATCAAGATGCGCGACTTCAAGGCAATCACTACAAACCTCCTTCAAAATCCCGAACTGGAAGGGGCTGCCAATTTGGTACTACAGGCTCGCCGTATCCTTGAATCAGGAGTCAACAATGTCCTTGAAGAGAGCCAATCTAAGGGGCGCGATGTACATTCCCTGGAAATGAAGCCGGATATGCCTTTTTGGTACAGGTGCGCCAATGAATGGGGTCAAGGCCCGGGCTATCGTGATCGAGTTTCCGAGCATCACGGGGATTGGTTTAGCGATGTCAATCACAGAGCTTCTCTATTAGACGTACATAGGTTTGTCCAGAGCGAATGGCGGGCAATTCTAGCTCGTTTGTCCGCTATCCTCCAAGTGGGTTAGCTTCAGTCCTGTGGAATATCATTGGGGAACACCAGATTGAGCGAGTGAACGCGATGAAGTATCGACCCTTGGGAAACACCGGGCTTAGCGTGTCGGAAATCGGGTTTGGCTGTGGCAACGTCGGCGGGTTGATGGTCCGGGGCGAGCACAGCGACCAGGTCAGGGCAGTGGCACGTGCGATGGAGTTGGGCATCAACTACTTCGACACCGCGCCGTCCTATGGGGATGGCCAATCGGAGACCAACTTGGGGCGGGTGCTGAACGAGTTGTCGGCGGATGTTTACGTCGGCACCAAGTTCCGGGTGACGACCCATGAGCCGGGCCGCATCAAGGGGAACGTCATCGCCTCGGTTGATGAGAGCCTGACCCGGATGCAACGGGAGCAGGTAGACCTGATGCAGATGCACAACCACGTCGCATCAGTGGCGGAGGGAGGGTCTGTCACGCCTGAAGAGGCGCTGGGCGAGGTGGTTGACGCGCTGCGGGAGTTGCGCGAACAGGGGAAGGTGCGGTTCTGGGGCATGACGGCAGTGGGGGAGACTGAGGCCCTGCACCGGGTCATCGACTCTGGAATGCTGAACACTGCCCAATCCGTGTACAACCTGGTCAACCCCAGCGCGGGGAATGCCGTGCCGTCCGGGTTTGACATGCCTGACTACGGGAACCTGATCGGGCGGGCTGCGGATAGCGGGATGGGTGTGCTGGTGATCAGAGTGTTGGCAGCGGGCGCTCTGAGCGGAGAACCTGCGCGGCATCCTATAGCCGTGCCCACCGTCGCGCCCATCGGCTCTGGCCAGGACTACGACCAGGACCAGTCCAGGGCCGACGGGTTCCGGTTCCTGCAACGGGATGGCTACGTGGACAACCTGGTGGAAGCTTCTCTGCGGTTTGCGTTGGGGAACGCCGGGGTCAGCAGCGTGCTGGTGGGGTATTCGAGCCTGGATCACCTGGAGCAAGCCGTGGAGTACGCTGAGAAGGGTCCTTTGCCACAGGAAGCGATGGTCCGGTTGCCGGAGGTGTGGGCCGGATTCACCGGCTGAGGCGGTTGCTCATTCTCTCCAGAAAAAAGCGGGGTGTGATATGTCGGCAACTCCCTTGATAACCATCCCGGCCCGGAAGGGGAAGGCGGCCTTCGTTGCCGAGGGACAGCACGTCAAGGTGGTCAATACCCACGGTCAACAGGTGGTGGACACCTGGGCCTTCCGGCGCGACGACATGACCGAGTTCATGTCTATGGAGCATTCACGCACGGCCATCGGCAGGACGATGCCCAGCCTGGGGCAGTCGATGGTCACCAACCACCGGAGGCCGATTCTTACGCTGGTTGAGGATACGTCTGGCGGGATTCACGACACCCTGCTGGCGGCGTGCGACCGCTACCGCTACGAGCTTCTGGGCTGCACTGAGTACCACGACAACTGCACCGACAACCTGGCGGCGGCCCTGGCCGAGCTTGGCCTGATGCCTCCCGAAACCCCCAGCCCGTGGAACCTGTTTATGAACATTCCGGTGGGGCCGGACCGCAGTCTCAGTTTCGAGCCGCCTGTCTCAGGCCCCGGCGATTACGTATTCCTGCGGGCCGAGATGGACTGCGTGGTGGCCTTCTCCGCTTGCCCACAGGACATAGTGCCAATCAACGGCGTTGACTGCGTCCCAACGGAGGCACACTTTCAGGTGGTTTAGGGGGTGGGAGCGTTGGTCAAGCCTGATGCACCTTTAACTTGGCTCTGATTTCCTGTTCAAGGCCCACCATCCTACTGTCGGAGGAGGCAGAGGCTCACCGTCTTTCTTGTAGATTTCAATCCACTCTTCAGCGATGTCGCGAATCTCTTTGTACACATCTTTCTCATCGGTGCTGTGGCACCCGCCGAGGATGAATCCCGGCGCAGTTCCAATGCAGCACTGGTCCTCTTCAGACCATTCGACCACCTTAAAGTACCTTGCCCTGTCATTCATGGCTTCGACTTTTTCGCGCCCTTTCTGTCGAATTGTCGTGTCCTGGCACATTGGAAACGATAGCTCCTAGCGCCACCCCGCGTACAGCTTGCTCTGCTCCAGGTCTACCAGTTGGTAGCCGAGGCCGGAGTTGCGGGCGGCGGTCTCGCCTTCGGGCGTTACCAGCAGGGTGCCGCCGGTGGCTACGGAGCGGCCTTCCAGCATGGCAAACTCCCCGGCCACGAGGCTCATCCGGGGATTGCCGGTGGTTGGGTCAACGACCGTGATGTCGGCGTTGGCTCCGGGGGAGAGGTGGCCCTTGTCCAGCAGCCCGAACATGCGGGACGGGTTCCATGACAGCTTGGTTGCCATTTCCAGGGGCGTTATCGCCCCCAGGGCAACCATCGCCCAGGTGCGAGGGACGGCAATGTTGCGCGGGAAATAGCCTCCGTCGGTGGCCACGGCGTCCACCACGAACCCGCCCGACTGGTCCCTTGCCACAGACAGGTTGAAGGCTATGTCGGTCAGGCCCACGGGGAAGCTGACGGGGGCATTGGTACCGGCGGCTTCCCACTCTGCCACGGCGTCGTCGCCCTCCAGTAATACTGCTCTACCTCCCCGCTCGGCTACCACCGATGCGTAGCCTTCCTCCATTGCCTGGCGCAGGCCGGTGCGGGTCAGTGGATAGCCGCGCATGAGCAGGCAGTTGCGGGTCACCCGGTCGGCCACCTCGTCACCCTCGCAGTGGCCGCTGGTGCCGTTGGGCTTGGCCAGGTGTACCTCCGACACCAACTGGTCTCCCATGCGGGAAAGCAGGTCGATGGCCTCGCGGCATTCGTCCATCGGATCAAGGACCATGCCCCGGCAATAGGCGTTGACGTGGGCAACGTGCAGCCTGCCGTTGCCCACAAGTTCCGGCACCTCGCGCAGGCCCGCAAGGTGGCTGGAGGTGGCCTTGGTGCCGCAGTGGAGGGCCACGTAGGCCGTGGACTGGTTGCAGACCTCGATGGCACGGGCGGTGGCGTCGGGAGTGAGTGGGCTGTGGCCGCCCATGCACTTGAATCCCAGGGAGCCCTGGCCCAGGGCCTGGTGCAGGATGTCCTGTAGCTGATCGGTGCCGGGGTCGTCTCCGGGCACGGTCACGTCGGGGTACAGAACGTAGAGGCCGCCGATGTTCAGCCCGGCTCCCCGGCGTCGCACGCCGTCGATGATGCCCGGCATGGTGCCGCCGAAGTCGATGGCGGTGGTGACGCCCGCCTCGGCCATCTGCCGGTAGCCGATAGCACGGTCGCCGGCCTCTCCGCTTACGGCAACGTGGACGTGGGAGTCGATAAAACCGGGGAGGACCCACTGGCCGGAAACATCAACCCAGTCGTTGGTGTCCGATGGTGCCAGCTCCGGCTCGACTGCCGCGATGCGCCCGTGGCTAATCCCAACGTCCATCGTGGCGTCGAGGTCGTTGGCCGGGTCCAGCACACGGCCGCCGTGGATGATCCTGTCGTAATGGGGCATTTGGTCCTCCCGGAGGGTCGCTCGGAGGTTGGGGAAGAACAGGTGTCCCCCGTCTCAGGACGGGGGACAGATAGGCGGTAAGGGTTGGAAGTGTCCTCCTATTCGAAGGGAGAGGGCATCATGCTCACCGGGACTTCTACCAGGGTCGGGCCGTCGGCGGATATGCCCTCGGTGATGGCCTGCTCCAGGGCCTCTGGGCCCTCGGCGCGTACGCCCCTTGCGCCGTAGGCTTCGGCAAGGCGGACGAAATCGGGGTTGTGCAACTCCGCGCCGTAGACGCGGCCGTCGAAGCGGTTCACCTGGTCGCGCATGACGTTGCCGTAGGCGTTGTCGTTGAAGACCACCACCACAGCGTTTATGCCGTACTGGACCGCGGTGGCCAGCTCCTGGGAGTTGAAGAGGAACCCGCCGTCGCCGGACAGGGCCACCACAGCTTTGTCCGGCTGGGCTACCTTTGCGCCCAGGGCGGTGGGGTAAGCGTATCCCAGGTTGCCGAAGTAGGACGAGGTCATGAAGGTCTTGGGCTCGTAGACCGGGAAGTGGGCGCGGGCGTAGTAGCCCAACTGGGTCATGCCGGAGATGAGTATGCCGTCCTCGGGCACCGCGGAGCGCACCGCATCCAGCAGCGACTCCTGGGGCTCAACCCGGATGACCGTGTCCGACCGCTGGGTGCGAACAGCCGCCACCTCGGCGCTCCGGTCGGCGCGGGCAGGAGTGCGGGATGCCAGCGCGGTATGCAGGTCGTCCAAGGCCACCCGGGCGTCGGCGTGGATGCCCAAGGTGTCGGAGTAGTTGCGGCCCAGCTCCTCCGGGTCCACGTCGATCTGGACGATGCGCTGGCCGTCGAGCCACTGGGGGTTGGCCATCCGGGTACCCACGGCCAGTATCACGTCGTGGCCGTACTGGGGCTGGGCTATGGGGTCGTTGCGGAGACGGAGAGCGCCAAGGGACAGGGGATGGCGGTCGGAGATTGCGCCCCGTCCCTCGGCGGTCATGATCACCGGGGCCTGCAGGTGTTCCGCCACCTTCGTCAGGGCCTGGGACGCGCCGGAGGATATGACGCCGCCGCCCACCCAAATCAGCGGGTTGTCCGCGTCTATCAGGGTCTGCGCGGCCTGGGCAATCAGGCCGGGGTCGGCGGCCTTGCGCGGCGGCTCCTCCGGCTCGTAGAGGTCAACGTCGGCGACTTCGGCCAGTGTTTCGGGCGGGACCTCGATCTCCACCGGGCGGGGACGTCCCGACTTCAACTGGTGGAAGGCTTCATGCACCCTGTTCGGGACTTCCGCCGGGTCCATAATCCGCTCGGCCCACTTGGTCACGGGTCGGATGGAGTCCAGTTGGTCATCGACCTCGTGGAGCATACCCCGGTTCACGCCGATCAGGTCGCGCTCGATCTGGCCTGATACCACCAGGATGGGGGATGAGGCGGCGTATGCGGTGCCGATGGCGGCGGAGGCGTTGAGCAGTCCAGGTCCGGGGACCATGAGGGCGACGCCCACTCCCTCGCCGCCCGCGCGGGAATAGCCGTCGGCCATGTAGGCGGTGGCCTGCTCGTGGCGGGTGGTGATGAACCGGATGCCCGGCTCGTGGCTCAGCCCGTCCAGGGCATGATATAGCTGCACACCCGGCAGTCCGAAGATGACCCGCACCCCTTCCAGGTACAGGGACCTGGCCAGCGCCTGGCCTCCAGTCATTTTAACCATGTAAGTTTTCTCTCCTTTATGCTCCCCTCTTGTCACGGGAGAGGGGACTTTGCCTCGTCATTCTAACATCTTGAGAGGCTCAGCCTACGTGGCTTCAAACCAGTCCATTCGTGACTGGGCCCCCTTGAACCCAGTCTCAGCGAGAATCACCCGCCGGTCTCTACGGCCAGCTCCTCTGGAGTGCCGGGAACAGGGACGTCGACCTCGATGGCGGTGCTGGTGGGTCCGGGAATGGTCTCCCCGTCCTCGGTCATCAATTCCACGTGATAGACAGCTCCTTGCCGGATCAACTCTTCCGTTTCGGCCAGAGTATCCCCGGCGGCGATACAACCGGGCAGATCGGGCAAATGTGCCGAATAGCCATTACCGGCTTTCACGATTATTGCCACGTATTTCATCTGATTTCTCCTCCAGGAATTCCTGCCTGTTCCAAAATGCTGTGCCAGACTTTGATATCCAGGTCCTTGCTTGTCCTACCGGCAATAGTTACTGTTCCAGGTTTCACCGGGTGCTTGTACTGCCGGTGGCTGCCGCGGGTCCGAGCCCAGTACCACCCGTCTCGCTCAACTATCCGGATGCATCCCGTACTTTTGGCACGGCCAACCAAATGAGCCTACGATCAGGCCAGCAACTCGGCCAGCAGCCTGTTCTTTTCCACGCTGGCCTGGTAATGAACCATAACCTCGGGGCGCACTTTCTCGTCGGCCTTCATTTCGAGGTAAGAGCGCATGGCATGTTCAAGGACTGTTTGGAAATGCCATCGGTCTCGCCGAGCTATCTCGCGCATCCCAGTCAGTAATTCCGGAGACGCCTGGCTGGAAAACTTGTGTCGTGTTGTGGACATCAGCAATCCTTCCAATGGAGTGCCTCCATTATTGTGTGGCAAGATGTGCGGGTCAAGAAACGTCCTGCCGTCAATCGGTTTGCGACTTAATCCGAGCCTGACCGATCGTCTCTACTGGAGTTCACGAGTTTGAGTTAATCCTCGAGAGTGCTCTTGATGGCTGTGGCCCCGTCGCAATTTAGCCGGTTTCAGCCCCGGGCCGCTCACCGTACCCACGCTGCTGACATTTGACTCTTTCCAACCCCGGATGCCATTCCATATCATGTCTTGTACGGTCAGTGTCCGGTGCCGCCCTGACTAGGACCGGGATCAAACCTGCCAATGAGGCCCAAGGACATCCTATGCCGAATCGACCGCCCGCACCCCTCACCCCAACCCGCCCAATGCGCCGGAATTCGCAAAAGTGAGCGGAAATGGGCGGAAATGAGAGGAAAATTGAAATTTTCCCCTGGTTGTCCGGCACTTGACACGTTGGGGCGCGGGGCATAGATTTCGGTTATTGCCCCGGTTGCCACTGTTTGGGCTGTTGGCCCTGTTTTCAAATGTCTCCCAAAATCTGAATGCGAGGACCACCCTATGACTACTACAGTTGACAGGCCATCGGAGAGTTCCTCCAATTACCGGGTCGTTGGCACCCGGCCCATACGCCACGACGGTCTGGAGAAAGTGACCGGCGCGGCCAAGTACGGTGCGGACATACAACTGTCCGGTATGCTCCACGGGAAGATCCTGCGCAGCCCCCACGCGCACGCCATCATCAAGTCCATAGACACCAGCAAGGCCGAGGCGTTGCCCGGCGTGATGGCTGTGGCGTCGTCGGCAGACTTCCCCATCATCGAAGACCAGGTGATTGACCTGGCCGAGACGCAGGGAAACGTCCGGCTCATGGCCGAGCACGTGATGGCCAACAGGAAGGCCCTGTACAAGGGCCACGCTGTTGCGGCCGTTGCCGCCACCAGCCGCCACATTGCGGAGCAGGCCGTCGACCTGATAGAGGTCGAGTACGAGGTCCTGCCGACGGTGCTGACCCACCGGGACGCGATGAGGGAAGGCGCGCCGCTGCTCCACGATACCCTGTCCACCCACTTCAAGGTGGACCGGTTTGGAAAGGGCGAGGACCTGGGCGTCCACAGCAACGTCGCGGGCCACATCCAGCACAAGCTGGGCGATGTGGAAAAGGGGTTCAAGGAAGCCGACGTTATCGTCGAGCGGGAGTTCGATACCGAGACCGTGCACCAGGGCTACATCGAACCCCACGCTTCGACCGCAGTCTGGCATCCGGAAGGCCGGCTGACCGTCTGGACCTGCACGCAGGGGGCGTTCGCCATCCGCTCCTCGACCGCCGCCATCATGGGACTGTCCGAGTCGGTGGTCAAAGTGATTCCCACCGAGATTGGCGGAGGATTCGGCGCGAAGATAACCACCTACCTTGAGCCAGTGGCCGCAGTGCTTTCCCGCAAGACGGGCCGCCCGGTCAAGATAGTCATGGACCGCAAGGAGGTCTTCGAGGGTACAGGCCCCACCTCCGGGACGCACATGCGCTGCAAGATCGGCGCAACCAGGGACGGGAAGATTACGGCGGGCGAGCTGTACATGGTGTATGAGGCGGGCGCGTACCCCGGCTCTCCGGTTGGCGGCGGAACGCTGACGGGCTTCGGTCCCTACAACATCGAGAACATGCTGGTTGACGGCTACGACGTGGTCTGCAACAAGCAAAAAGTCCAGGCGTACCGCGCTCCGGGCCAGCCCCAGGCTGCCTTCGCGGTGGAGCCGGTCATTGACGAACTGGCCGAGGAACTGGGCATGGACCCCATGGACCTGAGGTTAAAGAACGCCGCCACAGAGGGCGACCGGATGCCCAATGGCGTTCCCCACGCGGTGTTTGGCTGTGTGGAGATGGAAGAGGCGATGAAGACCCACCCCCACTACTCCGCTCCGCTGGACGGCCCGAACCAGGGCCGGGGCATCGCGGTGGGCTTCCGCTGGCAGGGAGGTCAGTCGTCGTCGGCCACCATCAACGTCAACACTGACGGCACCATCAACCTGATTGAGGGGTCGGTGGACATCGGAGGGACGCGCACCGCCGTTGCAATGCAGGCGGCGGAGGTCCTGGGAATCACGGCGGAGGACGTGAACCCGTCGGTGGCCGATACCGATACCATCGGCTACACGGCAACCACCGGCGGCAGCCGAACCGCCTTCGACACGGGGTTGGCCGCCATCGCCGCCGCCGAGGAGATCATCAAGGTGATGAGCGGGCGGGCGGCGCTCATCTGGGAGGCCCAGCCCGAGGACGTGGAGTTCCGGGACGGGACGTTCATATTCACCAGGAACCCCGAGGACCGGTTGACCTTCAAGGAGCTTTCTGCCCAGCAGATGCGCACCGGCGGCCCCATCACCGCCTCGGCATCAGCCAACTCCACCGGCGTTGGCCCCATCATCGCGGGCAACATCGTGGATGTGGATGTGGACCCGGAGACGGGCAAGGTGGACATCCTTCGCTTCACGGCGTTCATGGACTCCGGCACGTCGGTGCATCCCAGCTACGTGGAGGGGCAGTTGCAGGGCGGCACGGTGCAGGGTATCGGCTGGGCGCTGAACGAGGAGTATTTCTACGCCGAGGACGGCACGATGCTGAACTCCAGCTTCCTCGATTACCGGATGCCCACCAGCCTGGACGTGCCGATGATCGACTGCGTGATCGTGGAAGTGCCCAACCCGCGCCACCCCTTCGGACTGCGTGGCGTGGGCGAGGTGCCCATAGTGCCGCCGCTGGCCGCCCTGTCCAACGCCATCTACCACGCGGTGGGTGTGCGGATCCACAAACTCCCGCTGACCCCCGGCTCGATCCTGGAAGCCCTGGAGGCAAAGCAGGCTGCCGAGGGTTAGAGGGACCATCAGGCCATATCCCAGCAAACCGGAAGGGCCCGGGGAATAATCCCGGGCCCTTTGCTTGGCGTGCTGGTGGACCGCCTTGCTACCGGAAGCTCTCGGCCTGGGGGAACAGGGACAGGAGTGGGGAGACGGTCCCGATGGTCTCGCGGTCGATGCTGTCTATGGTGCTCCGGCCGCACATGCCCATCGTCCGGTCAAGCTCGTCTCGCAGGATTTCCAGGACGGCGCTGAGGCCCTCTTCGCCGTCCACGGCCAGCCCCCAGAACAGGGCGCGGCCAATGAGTACGGCCCGTGCGCCCAGGGCGATGGCCTTGAAGATGTCCGACCCTCTCCTGATGCCGCCGTCCAGGTATACCTCCGCACGGTCCTGTACTGAGTCCACCACCTCGGGCAGCACTTCCACCGAGGCAAATGTCGTGTCCAGGTATCTCGCCCCGTGGTTGGACACGATGATCCCCTTCGCACCGTGCTCGGCGCTCTGCCTGCCGTCTTCGGCGTGCATTATCCCCTTGACCACCAGGGGCAGACGGGTGTTGGCCGCCAGCCAGTCGAGGTCGGGCCAGGTGGACGCTGGGTCGCGGATATCCCGCACTCCGGATGGTCCATCCAGGGCGAAGCTCTCGGAAGGGTCTGAAAGGTTGAGATGGGCAAAGTTGGGGGAACCGCCGCTGCCACGATAGTTGTTGCGGATGTTCCGCTCACGCTTGGGGCTGACCTTGGCGTCCAGCGTCAGGCAGAGGGCGGAGTAACCCGCCTCCTCGGCCCGTGCCGCCATCTCCAGGGTGAGACCACGGTCCCGGAAGAAGTACTGCTGGAACCAGATGGGCCCCGACGATGCCTGGGCCACGTCCTCCAGTGTTCGGGAAGACTGGGCGCTCAAAACCATGATGGTCCCGGCTTTCCCGGCAGCCTGCACAGTGGCGATCTCCGCGTCTGGGTGAGCCGCGCTGTGGTTGCCGGCCGGGTCGAGCATTACCGGGAAGCTGATCTCCTGCCCTAGTACCGTGGTGCTCATGCTCCTATCGCTGATGTCAACCATCATGCGCGGTTTGAGCATGATTGAGTCGAGGACGGCACGGGTGCGGCGGAGGGTTATTTCGTCGGTTGCGCCGCCTGCGATGAAGTCGTACTCGCCTTTGCCAATGCGCATCTGGGCGATGGCTTCATACTCGTAGATGTTCACTGGGCCGGATGTCATTTTAGGTCACCTCCGTTGGGATGTTGCGACGGGCGCTATCGGGGCCGGCGAATTGGAGCGGGTTGCTTCCATCAGTCACCGTTTCGGGTCACGGTCCGCTGCTGTTGGTTCAGCGAAGCGAGCAGCTTTGCTGTTGACGCGGCTATCTCGTCAACAGCAAGGTCGAAGGCGGGGGCGTTGGCACGGGACGGGGCACGGTAACCGCTGACCTTGCGGACGAACTGGAGAGCCGCCTCCCGTACCTGAACTTCATTCGGCTGGTTGTCGCAATTTCTCAGTGTCTTGATGCTCCGGCACACGGTACACCTCACTGACTTCCGAGAAGTTCCGGTTGTCCTTACCGGTCAGCCTCGTGGCTGAAGGGTTCACGGGCGAAAATGCGGCGGACCATCGGTTCGAAGGTGGACAACGGCTCCGATTCGTAGGACGGGTCGAAGGAGGACTGGTCCCACTTTTCGCAGAAGTCCACCGCAGCCTGGTAGTAGGGGTGGTCGCGGAAACGGTCACGGGCATTGCGGTCGCCCCCGGTGTGGTGGGCGTAGTAGTAGGTCTGGAACAGCCCATGCTGCCTGAGAATCCAGTAGATCTTCTCGGACACGTAGGGGCGCAGCACAGATGCAGCCATTTCGCTGTGGTTGTGGGGCGCGAGCAGGTCGCCAATGTCGTGCAACAGGGCGGCGACCACAGTCTCCTCGTCGGCGCCGTCGTGGTAGGCACGGGTGGCGGACTGAAGGGAGTGTTCAAGCCGGTCAATCTTGTAGCCGCCGAAAGAGTCTTTCAGAGCGCGCAGTTCTTCCATCACCCGGTCTGCGACTCCCGCGGCCAGTTCCGCTTCGAGTCTGCCCAGAAGCTCGTAGTCTTCAGCGGTGCCTTCGGCCATGCGCGTGAAACTGACTGTTTCCATTGTCCTCCGCTCCTTGGTCTGTGGCTGGCTGCCAGCGTCGGGAAGCAATGGACCGAAGGTGCACCCGACCAATGACTACTCCAGTTCGATCAGAGGGTCGTTTGCTCCCACTGAGTCCATTGGCTGGACGTGGATGGTCTTGACAACGCCGTTGCGGACGGCGCGGATGCTCTGCTCCATCTTCATGGCCTCGACGATGCACACCTCGTCACCTACCGAGACCTGATCGCCGGGGCGGACCATGATGGCGATGACGCGGCCAGCCATTGGGCTGCGCAGGATGCTGTCCGATGGGTCTCCGGCTGTGCCTCCACTCTGGCGGCGAGGCGGGGGTTGTACCAGCTCGGCGGGGCGTCTGCGGGTGGGGCGTTCTCCCGGCTGGGGTCTTGAGGGAAGGCCATCGACTTCGACCTGAAAAGTCTCGCCCTCTACGGTTACCTCGATGGGCGAATAGGTGAGGTCTCCAACTTCAACCGAGTACCAGGTGTCGCCGACCCGTACTCGAAGAGAAGTTACCGCCAACCCCGATTACCCCCCATTGTGCGGGAGAGCAACTGGGCGCGCCGTCCGTAGGAACGCCAGACGTTGGGAGAGTGGGCTGGTGGGGCGCTGTCTGAGGAGTTGGCCTTCATGGCCATTGCCATGGCTACGGCGATGGCTGCCGCGACTTCCCGGTCATTTTTGTCGTGCCCGTTATTCGGCATGGCTCCGTTCCCTTTCGGAGAGGGGGCGTAACCGTTCCGGTCCTCGATCACGTTCGCCAGAGAGCCGGTATGGTGGCTGGACTCAACGAACTCCCTGCTGGTCAGGACGTCTCGCAAGAGAGGAACGTTGTGGGTCAAACCTTCGATCCTGACCGACAGGAGGGCTTGTAGTAGACGCTTCACCGACTCCTCGCGATTCTCCCCCCACACCATGACTTTCGCCAACAACGGCTCATAGTGTAACCCAACTTGATAGCCTGCGCAAAGGGCGGAGTCGACCCTCACGTTTTCACCCGAGGGAAGGCTCACGCGGTCCACCTGGCCCGCTTGAGGAATGCAGGTGACCGGGTCTTCGGGGTAAATGCGGGCTTCGATGGCGTGTCCGGCCGCCACGATGTCATCCTGCTGGACCGGCAGGGGTTCCCCGGCAGCCACCCGGAGTTGCATTTCCACGATGTCCAGCCCGGTTATCATCTCGGTGACGCCGTGCTCTACCTGCAGCCGGGTATTCACTTCCAGGAAGAACACCTCCCCATCCGGGGACACCAGAAACTCCACGGTGCCTGCATTGGTGTATCCGGCTTGACTGGCCAGTTCCAGAGCCAGGTTGTGAATGTGGCGGCGCAGTTCCGGCGAGAGCTTCACCGCCGGAGTTTCTTCCACCAGTTTCTGGTTCCGACGCTGTACGGAGCAGTCCCTTTCAAAGAGGTGGACCAGATTCCCATGCTCGTCTCCGATGATCTGTACCTCGATATGGGACGCACCGCCAAGGTATCGCTCGAAATAGAGCACCGGGCTGCCAAATGCCCATTCCGAGATGTGCCTGATACGCTGGATGATTGGCCTCAATTCCTCTATAGAGTGGGCTACGTCAATGCCGATACCCCCGCCCCCATCGGCGGCCTTGATCATCAGCGGGAACCCCAACTCGCGGGCGCATTCCTCTGCATGGGAGTCGTCAACGGGTTCCAGAGTGCCTGGTATCACGGGCAGTCCGGCGTTCCTGGCCAGCTTGCGCGCGCTGAGCTTGTCGCCCATCTTCTCCATGACCGATGGAGACGGGCCGATGAACGAGAGTCCAGAGTCGCGGCAGGCGCGGGCAAACGAGGTAGACTCAGACAGGAAGCCGTAACCCGGATGCACCGCCTCAGCACCGCTCCGATGCGCGGCTTCCAGGACTCTTTCGATGTTCAGGTAGCTGCTCGAGGGAGGGGCTTCCCCCAGGAGAAAGGCTTCGTCGGCCATACGCACGTGAAGGGAGTCGCGGTCAGCGTCGGAATAAACGGCTACAGTTCGGATGCCGATCTTGCGGCAGGTACGGATGATGCGGCAAGCGATCTCACCGCGGTTGGCGATAAGAATTTTCCTGAACACCAGCGGACCTCTTTAGCGCGGCGAGGCAGCCCGGTAGGGCAGCCCGTTCGCAGGTTATATATGTACCTACGTATATACCGCAGAGCGAGATTCGCGGTTAAGGTCTTTCAGGAAGGAATTAGAACGAATTTGAAAATCCAACCAGTATTCCAGGGTAACTTCCAGCAGGCCCTGGACTTCCCGTTTCAGGTTTTGGCCCATACGCACCGGTTGGATGCTGCCCGGGCTGCTCCGGTCAAGCAGCCGCAGCACCTTGACCGCCTGCAAGGAAAGGGGCATCACAAGGGCGTCGGTTGGTCGGCAGTCCAGGCACATGGCACCGCCGAGGGCCGGGCTGAATCGGTGGCGGCCCGGTTCCAGTTCGCGGCGGCATTCCACGCACCGGTAAAGCTCTGGTTTGAGACCAGAGACGTTCAACAGTTGGAGATCGAAGCAGCGCAGTGGCAGATATGGTTGCGACTCGCCAGCGACGGCGTGAAGGGTCTCAATGGCCAGTTGGTAGAGAGGATGGTTAGCACCGTTTTCCGCGCCGAAACCGTCGACAAGCTCGGCGACGTAGAAACCGTTGGTGATGGAATCCAGGTCGTCCTTGAGTGCGCCGAAGCTCTCGATTGCCTGCACCTGTTCCACGTCGTCCAGGTTCAGGCCCCGGCGGATGGTGAGCCTTGCCTGGGTCAGCGGTTCCAGGTGGCCCACCAGCTTGCTGTTGGAACGCCTTGCACCCCTGGCGACGGCCCGTACCTTGCCGCGGTCGGCGGTGTAGAAGGTTACCAGCAGGCCGCTCTCGCCGAAGGGGATGTGCTTCAGGATGAGGGCGTCGCAGTGGTATGTCCGCGGGGGCGGCATTCCTAAAGCTCCTGCCGTCCCTGGAAAGCGCGGCGGAGTGTCTGGTCGTCGGAATATTCCAGGGAGCCGCCCACGGGCAGGCCGCGCGCGAGGTGGGTGATCCTGATGTCTCTACCCTCCAGGTGACGGCGGATGTACATTGACGTGGCCTCGCCTTCGAGGGTGGGGTTGGTGGCGATGACCAACTCCTCTACGCTCCCGGCTTCCAGGCGCTTGAACAGGTCGCCCAGCTTGAGGTCATGGGCCGTGACGCCGTTGAGGGGTGAGATTACCCCGTGCAGGACGTGGTACAGGCCGTCGTAGCAGTGGGTACGCTCCAAGGCCATCACGTCCAGCGGGTCTTCCACCACGCAGATCTGCCCCTGGTTGCGGCGGGGTTCCTGGCATATGGAGCAAGGAGAGATGTCGGTGAGGTTCTGGCAGTCCTGGCAGAAGATGACGTTGCGCTTGACGCTGGTTATGGCGTCAGCCAAGGCCAGGGCTTCATCTTCTGGCAGACGGATGAGGTGGTAGGCAAGCCGCTGGGCGCTCTTGGGGCCGATGCCGGGGAGTTTGTGCAGCTCCTGCACCAGCCGCGCCAGGGATGGCGATGCCGCTGGGAGAGGGCCCATGCTCATGCCGCACCTACCAGATGCGCCGGGCGGAGGACTGAGATGGATGCGGGTGAGCCTGGTTCATAGATGGCTTAACCCAACCCGGGGATATTCATTCCCCCGGTGATTGCGCCCATCTTTTCGGCGGCGAGTTCCTGGGTCTTGTTGAAGGCGTCGTTGACTGCCGCGGCCACCAAGTCCTGGAGCAGGTCCACATCCTCCGCAGCCTCGGGGTCTATGGTTACGGATTCGACGACCTGCTTGCCGGACATAACAACCTTGATAACACCGCCGCCGGCGCTTCCCTCGACGGTCATGGTCTCCAACTCTTCCTGGACCTTCTGCAACTGGGCCTGAAGTTGCTGCGCCTGCCGCATCATATTGTTGCCGCCGCGATTGCCCCGGTTGCGGTTCATTTCGGTTCCTCCTCGATAATCCTGGCGCCCATGCCAATGGCGGCTCGCACCAGAGGGCTGTTGCGGGCCGCGCCGGATGGCCCGCCGTTCTCCCGGTTGTCTTCCAGAAGGGTCAACCTGAACTCGTAGGTCTCTCCGAATGCCTGGCTCACGGCGTCCCCGACCAGGGTCCGGCACTTGGGGTCGCCGATCTCCTCCTGCATCCGCTCCAGGTTGGCCCTGTGGGTGAAGGGAAGGACTAGCGTGTTGTCCACAATGGACACGTCTGCTGCTTTGCAGTCGCGGAGCAGCGCCCCCAGATTGTACTTCTTGCCCTTGTGCCTGCCCAATGCCTTGACGACAATCGTCCAGTTGGCGGCAACGCTGCCTTCGGCCGCAACCGGCGCTCTCGGCGAGGCTGGACGTTGCTGGGCGGGAGCGGGTTGGGGCGGTCTCGCAGGCGGAGCCTGGCGGGCGGGTGGACGAGGTGCGGACTCGGCAACCCTGGGAGGGGACTGTCGCGCAGGACCAGACGGGGTTGGAGCCGGGCTGTGGGCCGGAGGACGGGCTTCCTCGGGAGCGGCGGCTACCGGTGGGGCCGCGCTGTCGTCACAGATCTGGACAGAGGCGAGTTCCAAAGGCAGTGGCGAGGGAGCGTCGTAGCGCATGTTCACTTCGCCCCATATCTTCAGGGACTTGACAATGCGCCACGGCGGAAGCTGTCTCACAAGCTCCCTCATCTG
This sequence comes from uncultured Dehalococcoidia bacterium, assembly GCA_951812625.1. Lineage (GTDB taxonomy): Bacteria > Chloroflexota > Dehalococcoidia > Lucifugimonadales > UBA3495 > CATOSP01. The sequence continues at coordinate 32,934 of CATOSP010000002.1, forward strand.
GGACAGAGTGTGGTCGGGCAGGTCGACTATGGAATCGGACCCCCAGTGGATGAGCATGGCCGCACGCAGCAACTCGGTGGTCTGCCGGTGCAATTGCCGCAGGTCCGCCCCGTCCCATGCGGCCTCGTTGATGGCTCCCAACGCGCCGGAGGTGTTGCCCATGAGGAGGAACCGGGCCAGTTCCAGCCACCGCTCCCCGTGGCCCAAGCCAAGGAGGTCTTCCACCTGCTGAACGCCGACACCGTCGCTGTAGGAGACCACCAGTTGCTCCAGCAGGTTCTCCGCATCCCGCAGGCTACCGGCGGAGAACCGGGCGATCATCCGCAGGGCTTCGGTGTCCACGGACGCGCCCTCGGCCTGGGTGATTTCCGAAAGGCGGGAGAGGACCTGCTCCGACGGGATGCGGCGGAAGTCGAAACGCTGGCACCGGGAAACTATGGTGGCCAGTATCCGGTGGGCCTCGGTGGTGCACAGGACGAAAATAACGTGGCCCGGCGGCTCCTCCAGGGTCTTGAGGAAGGCGTTTGACGCCCCGGCGGTAAGCATGTGGGCTTCGTCCAGGATGTAGACCTTGCGTCGTCCCTGGACGGGGGCGAAGTTCACCTTGTCGCGGATGTCCCGGATTTCGTCGATACCCCGGTTGCTGGCGGCATCAAGCTCGATGATGTCCATGAACCGCCCATCGTTGATGGCCTCGCAGTTTGCGCAGGCGTTGCACGGGTCGCCGTCCTGGAGGTCGAGGCAGTTGACGGCTTTGGCCATGATGCGGGCGGTGGTGGTCTTGCCGCTGCCGCGAGGACCGCAGAAGAGGTAGGAATGGGAGACGCGGCCAGTCCTGACGGACTGGCGCAGGGTGGAGGCAACATGCTCCTGGCCCACCAGGTCGCTGAAGCTGTTGGGCCGCCATTTCCGGTAGTAGACCTGAGTGGTCATGGGCGCCGTGCTTCCAGTTGGGGCGCATCCAGTTGGGGCACATCCAGTTGGGGCACATTCATGCGGGACACGGCATTCAGTCCGGCCTGCTCCTGCGCCTCCATGATGGCGCGTTCACCAGGTTCCTCGTGGTCGTGGCCCACGAGGTGCAGGAGTCCGTGGATGACCAGGTGCGCGACCTCCGTGTCTACGGGGCGGCTATGCTCGGAGGCCTGCCGTTGGGCCTGGGGGTAGGACAACACCACCTCGCCCAGGGGCGGCAACTCGCCGGGGGGCAAAATCAGCGGGAACTCGTCGGCGTCGCCGGGCTTGAGGTACATATCCTCCGGCCCGTCGGGCTCTCCCTCCCAGTGTCCGGCGTGGGCGGTGGAGAAGGACAGGACATCGGTGACCTCGTCCAGTCCCCGGAATTGCCGGTTCAGATCCCGCAGAGTGTCATCCCCGGTAACCAGCACACTCACCTGCGCTCCATCGCGCTGTTCCACGGCGAAGTCTAGTCCGGCTTGCACTGCCGATCGGAGCCAGTCTTCGGGAAGATATTGGTGGAACGGCTCGTCGATGGATACATCAATCTGGTGATTGGGGCTTGGGCTGGTGCTCATTTCAGGCCGTCCCTGTCGCCTGACTGGACGGCCGCAGCAAGCCGTGGGGAAGCCAGGCAAGGGGGTCTGAAACGCGGTTGAGTCGAGGCTGCGACGCCAATAGCAAAGCTCACAGGGAGGATGAGAGGGCTGGCCCAATCATAGCACGGGGGCATGGGAGCATCAATAAACACATGGCTTTGCAGGAGTGCGTTTGGGGTGGTGAGTTTGGGACTTGCGAGCTGAATTCACCTGCCAATGGAGGACGGCAGGGATTTGCCCTAGCTGGGAAATTGAGAACAGACGGGCGGAGGGATATGTGGACTGGGAGTGGCCGGGTGTGGGTTGGTACCCCGGATGGGCTTCGATCCCATGACCTCCACCTTGAAAGGGTGGCGTCCTAACCTGGCTAGACGACCGGGGCACGCATCTATGTTACTACAATCAGCGGGATGCCGCCAATGTTTCGGCGCTGGCGCCTTGGCCGCTACGGGTAGATGGCCAGAGGTTCCAGGGACATTTCCTCCGGGTAGCCGTACATGAGGTTCATGTTCTGGACGGCCTGACCCGCCGCGCCCTTCACCAGGTTGTCCAGGCAGCTAATGACCACCAGGCGATTCGTCCGCACGTCGATGGTCGGATAGATGAGGCACAGGTTGTTGCCCGAGGTCTGCTTGGTCTGGGGCGGGCGGTCGCAAACCCGGACGAAGGGGCTGGAGTCGAAGTAGTCGTGGTACAGTTCCAGGAGCTTCGCTTTGCCGTCATCTCCCTCCAGCATCCCGCCGGGGCGCAGCTTGGCGTAGGATGTGCTGAGGATGCCACGGGTCATGGGTATCAGGTGGGTAAGGAATGTGATTCCCAGATGCCGGTCGGAAATCAGGTCAAGCTCCTGGGTAATTTCCGGCAGGTGCCGATGGCCCTCTACGGAGTAGGCCATCACGTTTTCGTTGACCTCGGAGTAATGAGTGGTCATGCTCAAGCCCCGCCCCGCCCCGGAGACGCCCGACTTGCTATCGACGATGATGTCCGGCTCGATGAGGTTGTGCTGCACCGCCGGGGCAAGCTCCAGGATGGCGCTGGTGGGGTAGCACCCAGGATTGGCGACCAACTGCGCGCCGCCTATCTCCTCGTGGTGGATCTCGGTCAGGCCGTACACGGCGTCTTCCAGGTAGGCCGGGTCCGGGTGCTGGACTCCGTACCACTCCTCGTACTCGTCGGCCTGCTTGAGCCGGAAATCGGCGCTGATGTCCACGACCCGGAGTCCCTGTTCCAGCAGGGGAATCACCGCCTCGGCGCTGGCCTTGTGGGGCAACGCCGAAAACACCAGGTCCAGGCTGCCGTCAAGCTCCGGCTCGATGGTCAAGTCTAATGCGGACAGGTGGGGGAAAACGTCTCCGAGCTTCTGTCCGGCGGCGCTTCGGCCGGTTATCGACGCGATCTCCACCTCCGGGTGGCGGTAGAGGATGCGGACCAACTCGGAGCCTGCGTAACCCGTTACGTTGATGATTCCTACCTTCATGGCGCTATTTCCTCGCGCAAATTCTTGGAGTTGGGTCCCGGCGCTACTGGCGTGGGGACGGGGAGTGGGGCGTTTGCCGGGCGCGTTTCCCACGTTTCGGAGCGGGATTTGTCACGACCACGGCGTCCGCTTCCTCTTCAGCCTGGAACTGGTCTCGCGACGGGCAGTCGGCGGCAACGACGCAATCCGGGCAGCGGGGCCGCTGTGCCTTGCACACCTGGCGTCCGTGGGTGATGAAGGCCAGATGGAACTGGTACACCGAGTCGGGTTCGACCGCGGCCTCCAGCAGGTCGTGGGCCCTGTCCGCCGACACCTTGGGGCCGATGATGCCCATGCGCTTGCAGACGCGGTAGATGTGGGTGTCGATGGCCATTGCGGGCATACCCAGGGAGAAGTTCAAGATGATGCCCGCCGACTTGGGGCCGATGCCCGGCAGTTGCCGCAGCCATGCCTTGGCCTCGTTCAGTGGCAACTCCCGGAGGAAGGAGAGGTCGAGAGAGCCGCCGTTGAGCTCGAGGACCATGCCGAGGACTTCCTTGATGCGGGGAGCCTTTACCTTGGCCAGTCCGCCGGGGGTGATGGCCTCTTCAATGTCAGAGACATCCGCAGCGGCCACTGCCTCCAGCGTTCCGAAGCGTTCCATGAGCCGCTTGAAGGCCCTGGAGGAGTTGAGGTCGGAGGTGTGCTGGGAGAGGATGGTGAAGACTATTTCATGGGCCGCGTCCAGCCGAGGCTCTTCCTCGAAGGGGCCGTAGCGGTCGAGCAATAGCCCGATGTCGCGGGCAATGCTGGAGTTGGTGCGTAGAAGTCCGTCAGCTACTGGCTGTTCCACCCGCCGATTCTATCATTGCGTGGGGGAGGGAACAACGGCGGGAAATTGCGTGGTCGGGGCAATGTTGGTTTCCCGCAAGGGCATGTCCCGTATCATCGGTCTGTCCGAATATGGTTCAGCCGTGTATCGCAGCGACGTCACTGTATAGAAACGTTCCCCGCGCACCACGGGGAACGTTCCCGAGTGAATCCTTGTCTATGCAGGAACCAGTGTAGACGGACACCCAGACTTACCCCGTGGCGTCTCCCGGCCTGCGGCGCTGCTCTGACCTTAGATACTGCTCCAGGTCACGGACCAGCTCTGTCGGGTCGGGCATTTCCGTGGGGGGTGTTGCTTCGTCGTAGCGGGCTTCCAGTTTCTCCACGTAGGACCGGACCTGTTCGTCGTCGCCGATGGCCTTTTCCACTTCTTCATCGAAGGTCCGGGCGGCAGAGTCCAATTCCTCCAGGTACAGGGGTATATTCAGCACGCGGGACAGGGTGCCGGCCATGGTCAGGCTGACCCGGTAGTTGGGCGCGGCCTGGAGGTAGTGGGATGTGTGCCCCCATATCGAGGCGTAGTCCATGCCCTCGTTGGCGCAGGCTTCCAGCACCACGGAACTGATGCCGGTGGGACCCTGGTAGTTGGAGGAGCGGATTTCCCGGTTCTCGAAGGCGTCGCGCAAGTTCGGGTCGGTGGACGAGCCGGTGACCCGGACGGTGCGCGTGTGGGGCACCGCATCCAGCAGTGCGCCCATATGCACCACGGTCTTCACGCCCATCTCCCTGGCCAGTCCGGCTATGGTCTGGGAGAAGGCGCGCCAGCGCAGGTTGGGTTCCACCCCCAGGAAGAACAGCAGCCCGCTGGACCCGTCGGGCTTCATGGCCCAGGAGAACTCGTTGGCGGGCCAGCGAATCCTGCGCCGACCGTCCTTGGTGCGCATAGACGTGGGACGGGTCTGGGCGAAGTCGTAGAACTCTTCGGCGTCTATTTCCGCGAACTTACGGGCGTTCAGACGCCGCTGGACGTACTTCACCGTGTTGGTGGCGGCCTCGGCGGCGTCGGCCCAACCGGCGAAGGCGATGATCATCTGGTCGAGTTCTACGTCTGGCTTTTCATGCATGGTCAGGTAGTTCATTACTTCCTTGTGCAGGTGGTGATTTATGGATTTCAGCCAGGGGTGATTGGGGTCAGGCCCAGACACCCCTGGCCCGGAGGGCGTCTTCGTCCAGTTCTATGCCCCAGCCGGGGCGGTCGAGCAGAGTCATTTCGCTGTTCCTGATTTCAGGACGGACGGTGAAGAGCTCCTCCCAGATGGGGTCGCGGTCTGCGGTTGGGAAAGTCTCCACGATTTCGCCAACCTCCACGCCCGCTACCAGGTGGCCGTGGACCTGCGGGTCGTGATGGGGGGCGAGGCGCACGTTGTTCATGGCGCACATGCCCGCGATTTTGAGACACTCGGTGATGCCGGAGTTGCGGGTGCAGTCGAACTGCATGACCTTGACGCCGCCCCGGTTGATAAGGTCGCGGGCGTCCCACCGGTGCTGCGCGTTCTCCCCGGAGGCAATGGGGATGGTTGTGGAGTCGGCCACCTTGCCCAGTCCCTCAATTCGGTCGTACCAGTGGACCGGCTCCTCCAGCCAGCGAATGTCGTAAGGTTCCAGCAGACGGGCGGCGCGAATCGCAGTGGGAACGTCGTACCCCTCATTCACGTCCAGCATCAGGTCCATGTCGGGGCCGAGGGAATCGCGGACGGCGCGGACGCGCTCCACGTCTTCTTCGACGGAGACATGGCCGATCTTCAGCTTGATGGCCCGGTAGCCCATGTCGGCGTAGGTCTCGCACTCGTGGACAAGGTCGGATACGGTCTTGCCGTCTTGGTAATAGCCGCCGGTAACGTAGCAGGGGACGGTGTTGCGCGCGCCGCCAAGCAGCTTGTACACAGGCAGGTTGGCAGCCTTGCCCTTGATGTCCCACAGGGCTATGTCCACCCCGGCGATGCCGGTCAGCACCTGGGGGCGTCCCCAGCCAGCGCTAGTCCAGCCCACCTGGTGGTTGAGGCGGAACATCTTTTCCCATAGCCGCTCATTGTCCAACGGGTCCTCGCCCACCAGCAGGGGCTTGAGAACCTCCACCACCAGCTTGGAGGCCCCGGCAGCCTCGATTGCACCGTCGTTGGTCTCCCGGTAGATGCCCGGGAAGCCCATGCCCGCGCCGTGGGCCTCACCGATGCCTACGATGCCGTCGTCGGTGTGGACCCGGACCAGCAGCTCGTTGACCCTGCCGATGGGCCGCAGGGCTGTCCAGAAGTGCTTCTCCGGGGGAGGCCAGACCAAGGCAATGGCTTCAATGTCGGTGATTTTCATCGGTCCTCCGATTATCGTGCGTTCGCGGTCCTGTCACGCAATGGCATCAGCCGAAACTGCTCAGGTTGCTAAGTCGCCTGTTGGTCGGGCTGTTAGATACGACACCACTGAGGTTTCGATATAGGCCGTTCGCTTGGATGAGGTAACTACCCGTCTCATCCTGCGGCCTGAACCATCATTCTAGCCCACGTCACTGGGACTTGACGGCGTCGAACCGGTTGAGGCGGAACAGACTTAGATCGTGGCGGGTGTCCCCCTCCTGGGCCAGGTCGGCCATTATCTCGCCGACCACGCTGCCGAACTTGAAGCCGTGGCCGGAGAAACCAGCGGCGATGGATACCTGGGGGTAGCCGGGATGCACATCCAAGATGAAATGCTCGTCAGGGGTGTTGGTGAAGATGCAGGTCTTGAGGGCGAGCGTCGGCCCTGCTGCCAACGGCATGTAGCGGCGGGTGAACCCCCGGAGCACCATTTCGTCCTCGGGGTGTGCGTCCCGGTCCATCGAGTCTGGTGAGACCTGCTGCCGCAGGTGATTGTACTTTCCTATCTTGAAACCGGGAATCCCGTAGGACGGGTAGCCGTAGTACCGCCCTTCTTCGAACTCGGCGCTGAACACGGGGAAACGGTCGGGGCGGTAGAGTTCAGGCCTGGAGGGCTGGAACCAACCGAGCACCTGTCGCTCAGGGATGGCGATGGGTTTCAGGATGGACTCCATCTCGCCAGACCAGGCCCCGGCGGCGATAACCAGTTTGCGGGCGTCGTAGTCGGAGCGGTGGGTCTCCACCCTGACACCAGCGCGGGTCGGCCTCCAGAAGATGGCCGGTTCCCGCCCGTGGACCTCTGCGCCCAACTCAAGGGCGGCGTTGACGTTGGCTACGATGCAACGCTCGGAGAGCAGGAATCCCCCGTCTGCCTGGTAGACCGCTACAGAATCCTCGGGAAGCTGGTAGCCCGGGAACCTTTCGTTGACTTCGGGGCCGGACATGACCTCATAGGGCACGTTGTGGGTCTCGCAGGACTCCTTCGACCCTTGAAAGACGCTGCTCGTTTCTTTTCCGGCGTTGACGATGCCTGTGCTGATCAGCAGGCGCTCGTCGGCCGTGTTCTCCAGTTGACGCCACAGTTCATAGGACCGGCGGAGCAGGGGCACGTAGGAAGGGTTCTCGTGATAGGTGAGGCGGATGATCCGGCTGATGCCGTGGGAAGACCCCATGTCGTTTGGGATGTCGTAGCGGTCCAGTCCAATGACGTTCATTCCCCGCCGGGCCATCTGGTAGAGGGCGGCGCTGCCCATACCCCCAACCCCGATTACTATTGCATCGTATATTGCCATGCTATCTCCGGTTGCGAAGTCAAACGTCCGGCCACTGGTGGATTCCCGCTTTCGCTGGAATGACGAGACTGGTGTTGACGGTTACTGGTCGCTGATGAATGTGTACTAGGCAGCTCGGGGCAGGCGGACGCCCGGGGTCTTCATGCGCAGGCTGTAGACCGAGGTGCGGGCGGTGAAGAGCATGGTGCGGTGGTCCTGCCCGCCCCAGGCACAATTGGCGGGTATCTCCGGGAGCCGGATTATGCCCAAGGGATTGCCCGCGGAGTCGAATACCCAGCAGCCTTCCGAGCCGGTGCAGTAGACCCGGCCCTCGCTGTCCACTTTCATGCCATCGGGGACACCGTCGGATGAGGAGAACATATTGGCAAAAACCCGCTCGTTGCTGAGTGACCCGTCTGCAGCCACATCGAAGGCGCGAATGAGCTGGTGGGTGCAGACATCGCCCCGCTCCTTCTCCTGGATGCAGGCGTCGTCGCGGCGGGTGATGGCTACGTAGAGGACGCTTTCATCAGGAGAGAAGGCGATGCCATTGGGGAAGCGGAGGTCGCCAGTTGCGGCAGTGACATGGCCGTCGGGGTCGATTCGGTGGACGCCGGCAAAGTCCAGCTCGCGCTCCGATTCCTCTATCCGGCCACTGGGGTTGGTGAAGTATACGCTGCCGTCGGAGCGTACCACCACGTCGTTGGGACGGTTGAGCCGCTTGCCATCCGATCGTTCAGCGATAGGAGTGATGGCACCATCCGGCCCCATTCGGGTGAGACGGCGACCGTCGCCTTCGCACATGATGAGATGGCCCTGGAGGTCGAAGGTAAGTCCGTTGGACCCGTTGCTGTTTTCGCGGAAAATCTCAGGCGAGCCGCCGGGGGCCATGCGGAATATGAGGCTGCGGCGGATGTCGACGAAGAGCCAGTAGCCTCCTCCGACACTCCAGACAGGACCCTCGGTAAACTCAAACCCGGTGGCAAGGCGCTCGGATTCCGAGGACTCTACAAGCTGCTCCACAAGCTCGGGCATAACGGCCTCTCCCTTACAATGATGACTGGCTAACCGCCGACTGTCTGCCCCTGGCCACCCACACTCCGATGGATGTTCGCCTGTATGTTCGCCGTCTATTACCTAACTCTATGGCAAATGGGAAAGGTATTGGGCTACGTAGTCCATGCCTGCCAGGTCGCTGAAGGCGGACATGAGCCGCTGGGTCACGGGGCCGGGCACTTTGCCATTTCCCACCGTCGCGCCGTTCACAGCGGACACCGGGCAGATGCACAGGCTGGTGGAGGTCAGGAACGCCTCGTCAGCGGTGTAGGCGTCAAACAGGTCCAGGTCCTTCTCGGCGACGGGAAGGTCGAGGCCAGTGGCCAGGTCCAGGACTATTCCGCGAGTGATGCCCTCCAGCACGAACTGGCCGCGGGGAGTACATACCTCGCCGTCCTTGACCAGGAAGATGTTGGAACCCCGGCCCTCGGTGAGGTTGCCGCTTTCGTCCAACAGCACTGCCCAGGAGTCGGGGTCTGTGGCCTGGGCTTCCAGGTCTCCCAGCACCAGGTTGAGGTAGTTGTGGGTCTTGGCTCTTGGACTCTGGAACCGTGGCGGGATCCGGGGCACTGAGGGGGTGATGACACGTACCCCGTCCCGGTAAAGAGGCGCGCGCCGGGCGAATGGAATGGCATGGCTCTCGATGAGCACGGTCGGTCCGGGACGGTCATTGGGCCCCGTAGCATCAACGCCGCGGCTGATCCGCTGCATCACCCACATATCCTGACCGGAGGGCAGCAGGGGGTGGTTGTGCTTGACGACCTCCAAGGACCACCGTTCCATCTCGTCCATATCCATACCAGGGTCGATGCGAAGGTAGCGGAGGGAGTCGTAGAGCCTGTGAATGTGCTCCCGGAGCTTGAATGGTGCCCCGTTGAAGGTGCGGGTAGCGTCGAAGACGGCATCGCCCAAGAGATAACCCCGGTCGCGGATGGATATGCCGACCTGACTTTCGGGTCTCAATTCACCATTGAAGAATACGATGGTCTCGTTGGCATCCATGCAGGTCCCTCCGGTTAGGTTGAATCTCTGTGGATGTGGCGTCGGTTTCAGGATAGCATCAGTCGGCGGCTGGGCGTAGCGCTAGGTGAATGTAAGTGAAGTCCCAAGGCAAAATGCCGTTGCGCAGTTCACCGGGGAGCGGGGCTACTTGCGAAATGCGTTAGCCCCTGTGACGAGGGCGGGCATACCTCCAAATAGGAACGCTACAGCCACCGTCTCCGCGATTTCCTCCTCGGTCGCTCCAGCAGCCCTGGCCCTGTCGGCAATGGCCGCAACACCGTCTGGGTGGGCCAGCAGGGCGTCGCAGAGCATGGTCATCAGCGTTTTGACTTTGAGGGAGAGCGCACCGTCCTGGAGCACCCATTCCCGGACATTGGACACATTGCCGAGCAATTCCGGGGCGTTCTGTTCCAGCAGGGACTGCCACGAGGCTGGCTGAGGTTGGGACATTTACTGATCTCCAATCGTAGACTGAGGCGTCCCCATGATACTAGCAGGGGGCCTTTCACGCCACCGTACCGGCGTGAATGGACGGGTGTGATTCGGCGGGCCTGTCACGGGGGCATGGTCTAGCCTGGCAACACCGGGCTCATGCCGATGCAGGGTAGTCTCCCAACAGTGTGGCAACTGGCGTGTGCCCTTGCAGCAGAGACAGGCGACAAGGGAATGCCTCGATGGTTGGTGGAGAGGTTGGACGGCGTTGCGACGGCGAAGCCGCGACCATCAGGATATTCGCTAAATGGTGGCGCCGAACGGCTAAATTCGTTCACTCCATTACGGAGGAGGAGCTGGCATCAGCGAAGCAAACATGCGGACGCACCTTGTCGAGAGAAGGGCAATGCGACCGCTGGGACAGATGGTGGGGTGATGTGGTGAGGAGGGGGCGCCTTCAGCTACTGGCGCCGATGCGGAAGACCTTCGTGCCGCAAGTGGGGCATACGCCCTGGGTCGCGGGCTTACCGTTCTTCATGGTGATGGCCTCGGGGTTGGATATTTCGCGCTTGCTGCGGCACTTGACGCAATAGGCTTCCATTAGAGACCTGCCTACTTGGAATGCGGCTATTGTATTTAGTTTGAGTTAATGCGGTCAATATTCAGTATATCCAGTTTATTGGATTTCTAGCGCGGCATCTGTAACCGCACCTGAGTCTAGACATCATACCAAGATAGGCTGGCATATTTCACGCGATATGATTCAGGCACTCGGCCAGGAGTCTGCGGCTACGAGACTTCCACTTCTACATATGCGCCAGGACTCTGCTAGAATGTACTCCCGGTGGGATAGCACCCTGAGCGTGGACTCCGCGCGGCGTGCCACCTGCGGCCGACTAAGCCACGGCCGGGAAGGGGCTAATCTGTATGGGAAGACTCCTCCTAGTCAGACACGGTGAGACTCCCTGGAATGCCGAAGGACGCATTCAGGGGCACTCCGACGTTGAACTATCGGAAAAGGGCAAGCGGCAGGCCGAACTAATTGCCGGGCGCCTTGCCGGTGTCCGAATCGACGCAGCCTACTCCAGCGACCTGGTCCGCTGCCAGAACACCGCCAAGGCGATTCTGGCGAAGCATGACGTGCCGTTGCAGGCCACGGCGGACCTGCGGGAACGATTCTACGGAGTGTTTGAGGGCCTGACGGTGGCGGAGAGGCGGAGCCGCTACCCGGACATGTTCGCCGCGTCGGTCGTCAATGACCTGGACTTCGCGCCAACAGATGGAGAGACGCCGCGGGAGACCATACGGCGGATGACTCCAGTGATTGACGGTATACGAAGCCTGCACTTTGATGAAACGGCGTTGATCGTTGGCCACGGCGGGTCCCTCCGGGCTGCCGTCATCGCGCTTATGGAACTGCCCGACGAGTCTACATGGAGATTCGTCATGGCCAACTGCTCTCTGTCAGTATTTGATACCTACCACAACAATACAGTGATGCTTCTATACAACGACACGTCTCACCTCAACCACCTTGGCACAGGGTTCTGAGGCAGGGTGCCGGATCATATGGCTGGGAAAGTCCTGATGGTACAGGGGACCGCATCTCACGTTGGCAAGAGCGTGCTGGTGTCTGCCCTGTGCCGCATCTTCCGCCAGGACGGTTTCCGCGTCGCGCCCTTCAAGGCCCAGAACATGTCCAACAACTCCTACGTTACGCCGGACGGCGGAGAGATTGGACGGGCCCAGGCGGTGCAGGCCCAGGCCGCAGGGATCGAACCCCAAGTTGAGATGAACCCCATCCTCCTGAAACCTGAGGCTGACCAGCGCTCCCAGGTGGTGCGCATGGGGAGGCCCTGGCTGTCGGCACAGGCTATGGACTATTACTCAATGAAGGCCGAGCTTTGGGAGTCGGTCAAGACGTCACTGGACACCCTACGCAACCAGTTTGATGTAGTAGTTATCGAGGGGGCGGGAAGCCCTGCGGAGATCAACTTGAAGGCCACCGAGATCGTCAACATGCGGGTGGCCATGTACGCCAATGCTCCGGTGCTGCTCTGCGGAGACATCGACCGGGGGGGTGTCTTCGCCTCGATAGTCGGGACGCTGGAGCTTCTGGAGCCGGAAGAACGGGATGCGATCAAGGGGCTGGTGATCAACAAGTTTCGGGGTGACATCGCCCTTTTGACCGACGGACTCACCTGGCTGGAGGGGCGGACGGGCAAACCGGTGGCTGGAGTGGTCCACCATTTCCGGGACATCCACATCCCGGAAGAGGACTCTGTGGCGTTGGAGCTTCCAGACCGGCCCATTGTGGACGCGGCGCTGGACGTTGCAGTAGTGCGACTCCCCCACGTCTCCAACTTCGACGATTTCGACCCGCTGGGCAGGGAACCGGGGGTCTCCCTGCGCTACGTGGATTCCCCGGAGAACTTCGGGAGTCCAGACTTGGTCATCCTGCCCGGCACCAAGACCACGATACCGGACCTGGCATGGATGGATAACAGGGGACTGACCGGGTTGGTAAAGCAAGCGCACCGAGGTGGCGCGGCCATCATCGGCATCTGCGGCGGGTACCAGATGATCGGGACTCACCTCCAGGACCCGGACCATGTTGAATCATCCCTGACCGAGATGGCCGGGCTGGGACTGCTGCCTACCTCGACGGTGTTCGCGGGTTCGAAGGAGACCCACCGGGTCAAGGGGGTGGTGTCCATTGACCGGGGACTGTTGCAGGGTGCGAAGGACCTGCCAGTACAGGGTTACGAGATTCACATGGGCCGTACCACCGGCAGCGACGCAGGAGCGCCGTTCCAAATCCACGACCGGGCCGACGCGCCGGTGACTCACGGCAATGACACCGATGGTTGTCTGGACGCCTCCGGATGGGTCATGGGCACCTACATCCACGGGTTGTTCCATAACGGCGAGTTCCGACGCAGCCTGCTCCAGGCGCTGGCCCGGCGCAAGGGCGTCCGCCTTCCCGAATCGGCGGATGATGTTGGCCTGGACCGGGAGTACGACAAGCTGGCGGACTGGGTGCGTTCCGCGCTCGACATCGAGCTCATATATGACATGACCGGCCTGGTGCGCGATTTCGACAGCGTCGGCGCAGCCCGCTGATGTTGCCGACGTTGTCTCTGGCGTTGGGCGGTGTTCGCTCCGGCAAGAGTGGGTTTGCCGAAGGGTTGGCCGGTGAGAGTGGAGACCCAGTCCTGTATGTTGCCACCGGCGTAGTAACCGACTCGGAGATGGAGGAGCGCATCCGCCGCCACCGGGAGGGGCGCCCGGAACACTGGACTACCCTGGAGGAACCGATAAGGCTGGCGGAACGGCTTCGGGAAACCCTGTCGGCGCCCGATGCTCCGTCCGTGGTGTTGCTGGACAGTCTGGATGTCTGGGTGGCCAACGTGATGGAAGAGCAGGGGGAAGCACCCAAAGCCGAAGTAGAAGCCTATGCGCTGGGCTGCCTGGCCAACACTCTTGATGTGCTGCACCAATCGGAAGTCAGAGCAGTCCTGGTAAGCTCTGAGGTTGGGCTGTCACTGGTGCCGCCCAATCCCTTGGGACGCCGGTTTCAAGACCTGCTGGGGTTGGTGAACCAGAAGACGGCTGCCGCTGCAGACAGGGTTTACCTTTTGGTTGCGGGGATTCCCCTGGAGGTCAAAGGTGTCTAGCGAATCCCTGTTAGTTGGCAGAGCCACGGCACGAGCACCGGGGGTCTGCGGCGAACTTGTCCAGGGGATGCTGGGCGGCGTCTACTACCTGGTGACTTGTCCCATCGACTTCTTCTCCCGCGTGACCGTGGATCTGTACGTTAACACGTCGGGTGAGAATGCTACCCGCGTGGATGCGCCGGAGGACTGCGCCAAGACCGCCTGTGCCGTGGCCCAAACGCTGGCACGATCTGGCCGGGATGACCTGGAGGCCAGAGTTTCCGTGGGCAACCCGATTCCCAGGAGCAAGGGCATGGGCAGCAGCAGCGCCGACCTGGCCGCGGCCATCACCGCCACCGGCCTGGCCCTGGGAGTCGATCTGGGGCCGGAGACGGTGGCCGAGATTGCCCTGGCCGTTGAGCCGACAGACGGCGTGATGGTGCCGGGTCTGGCAATGTTCGACCACCGGGAGGGCAGGATCAAGGACAGCATCGGCCCGCCCCCGCCGATGGAGATAGTGGCCCTGGACTTCGGTGGTACGGTTGACACCCTCGAGTTCAACCGGACCGACCGGAGCGACTTGTGGCGAGCAATCGACGGGGAAACTACCGAGGCCCTCGAACTGGTCAAAGCCGGAGTGGAACATTGCGAACCCGCCTTGATTGGCCGGGGCGCGACCATCAGTGCATGGGCCGGGCAGCGGATTCTTCCAAAGCCGATGCTGCCCGCGGTGGCGGACTTCGCGGAGTCCATTGGGGCAGTTGGGGTCAATGTGGGGCACAGTGGGACCATCATAGGGGTGCTGCTGGATGCCCGTCCCAGGCGGGGCAAGTCCGCCTTCCGGCAGGCACGGGAGGCGTTTCCGGAGGCGGAGATGGTACATCACTTCCGGTTACTAGGCGGCGGTGTCCAGACGGTGGAGGCCCAGCCTGTCGATGTGGGGAGAAGCGGTTTCTAGGACTCCTATCGAAGAGGGGACACCTGTTCCTGTGGATTCCCGCCTTCGCGGTAATAAGGGGCGTACTTGAAAGGGGATTGAGGCGATGGCCGAGTACAAGCTGGCGGTCATTCCCGGCGACGGAGTCGGGCCGGAGGTAATAGCCGAGGGCAGGAAAGCCATTGAAGCAGTGGTCCGCGGGTCGGCGGACCTGAGCTTCGATTATACCGAATTTCCGTGGGGGTCCGACTATTACCGGGAGACGGGTCGGCTGATGCCGGAGGACGGGCTGGAGCAACTTGGGGCCTTCGACGCCATACTGTTCGGCGCGGTGGGCGACCCGCAGATACCGGACCACATCACGCTGAACGGGTTGCTGCTGCCCATGCGCCGTGCCTTTGACCAGGGGGTGTGCATCCGGCCTTCCTACCTGTACCCCGGCGTGGCCTCACCCCTGGCCGGGAAGCAGGCCGGGGAGATTGACCTGGTGATTTTCCGGGAGAACACCGAGGGCGAGTATGCTCCCGTGGGCGGACGGCTATACCCTGGCACGGGTTACGAGACGGTGGTGCAGAGCAACATCTTCACCCGTCGTGGCACGGAGCGCATCATCCGCGCGGCCTTCGAGTACTGTGACCGGCGCGACGGGTACAACAAGGTGACCTCGGTTACCAAGTCCAACGCACAGGCATTCGGGATGGTGTTCTGGGACGAGGTGTTCCGGGAGGTGGCGGCGGAGTACTCCCACATCCAGACCGAGTCGCTGCTGGTGGACCGGGCATGCATGGACCTGGTGCGCTGGCCTGAGGACTTCGATGTGATGGTGGCCTCCAACCTGTTTGCCGACATCCTCTCCGACATCGCCGCAGTGGTCTCCGGGAGCATGGGCCTGGCTCCCAGCGCCAACATCAACCCGGAGCGCCAGTATCCCTCCATGTTCGAACCAGTTCATGGCGCGGCCTTCGACATCACCGGCAAGGGCATCGCCAACCCCCTGGCCACCGTGTCCGCCGTGGCAATGATGCTGGAACACCTGGGCCGCCCTCAGGAGGCCAGCCGGGTTGACCAGGCCGTGTCCCAGTGTCTCAACGAGCGGTCGGTGGTCACCCCGGACCTTGGCGGCAGCGCGACCACCGCACAGGTGGGCGACGAAGTGGCACGGTTGCTGGAGCAGGGGTAGTGAGAGGTATCGTGATGGTGCGGGTGGCACGTGATTTTAGTGCTCCGCTCGTCGGTGACCCGATGGGATCAAATGATTGAGAGTCTGTCCGATTATTGTTTGATGCTCCAATATTCCCAGCCTAGGATCGGCTCATGGTAGTGTTGCAACCGTACAAGGACTCACTGGGTGTTGGTAGCGAGCCTGAGTTGCTCGAGAGCTTTTATCAGTCCCTTTCAGCTACCAATCGAACTTACGACTTCTTCGTCAATTGGAACAAAGTTCGTACAAATGTTCAGAACCTGAAGATACCGCTGGCCCTTTTGGGAACGTTGGCAGGTTCAACCAACCCATCGGAAGGACTTCGTGAGCTTTTGAATCAGTATCCAGAGGTCTCAAGAGCTATACCGATATTAATTGCTGTCAGAGGATTGAAGTTGCAGGTCTTGAATGACCTGACTGTCGGTGAGTCTGTTACGGAATATGATTTTTCGAGAACTGAATTATGCACCTCTGACATCGAGAGGATAGTAGGTTTCTGCGAACGGACTGGCATTACTTCGTTACTATCGACATCCCAATCTCTAAGTGACTACGTAACCGGCGTTGAGGTGGGTACCGATACAAACGCTCGGAAGAACCGCAGCGGTACCTCGATGGAGTCGGTGGTTGGGAAATTCCTGAATGAATTGTCATTTGAGCGCGCTGACCTAGAAGTGCGAACTCAGAGAACATTCTCATCCTTGGAGAGAAACAGCATCAGTGTTCCGCCGACTCTCAGGGATCGTAAGTTTGATATAGCTGTGTCTGTTGGTGGGCAATACTTCAATATTGAAATCAATTTCTATTCCGGCCCTGGCTCAAAGCCTCAAGAGATTGTCGACTCATATATCAACCGCGAAAGTGAACTTAAGGAGGCCGACTGGAAGTTCATTTGGATTACTGATGGTTTTGGATGGTCATCGATGACGAGTCAAATGAATTTGGCTTTCACACGTATGGACTATATCCTCAACTTGGCATTTGTTCGAAAAGGGGTACTTTCCGCTATATTTGACAGCATCGGTTTGAACGTCTGAGAGTGAGTGGTCCAAGGACTAATGACGGAGACCAGTCGATGGCGACTCTTGATCGTAGTAAGATGTGTATGGTTGCGTTGGCGCTAAGTCTTGGAGGACTGGTCGGCTATGGAAGAGTTAACTCAGACACAGCTTAGTAGCACAGTCGTTTGGCAATCGGAAGATGCTCTTTCCTACCTTTATCATTTGGATGCCTTAGATTTCCTTCGCTCAATCCCGTCTGACAGTGTGGATTGTATCTGGACCGACCCACCATACTTGCTGTCCAACGATGGTTTTACATGTGTAGCAGGAAAGCGGGTGAAGGTGAACAAGGGGGAGTGGGACAGGAGTCAAGGTATCGAGGCCGACCACCAATTTAACACGGACTGGCTGTCCGAATGTTATAGAGTATTGAAGCCCGCAGGAACGATCTGGATTACAGGTACTCTCCACGTCTACTTGAGCGTTGGTATGGCGTTGCTGCAATTGGGGTACCGTATTCTGAATGACATTACTTGGGAGAAACCAAATCCTCCACCTAACCTTGGTTGCAGGTGTTTCACGCACTCAACCGAGACCGTACTTTGGGCAACAAAGGCGCCAAAGGGTAGTAAGCACAAGTACACATTCCATTACCAAGAGATGCGGCAGGAGGCGGGCGGTAAGCAGATGAAGAGTGTCTGGAAAATCGCCCCAGCCGGTAGGGACGAGAAGCAATTTGGTAAGCATCCCACACAAAAGCCGGTGGCACTCATAGACCGGTGTATCCGAGCGTCTACTAACAAGGAGGACTTGGTTGTTGATCCTTTTGCCGGCTCAGGGGCAACCGGGGTCGCATGTTTACGAACAGGTAGGCGATTCTTGCTCAACGAGCGTGAACCTGAGTACGTAGAGTTAACCCGAAGGCGGATTAACGCGGAGTTGAAGATGGGTGAGAATCAAACGCCTGGTGTTTGGGTGGATGAGGAAGTGGCATCATGGAAAAGCTTGGCCAAATCGTCTCACGAACAAGTTCGTCTTCTGGAATCGAAGCGCACTGTCGACTATGTAGCTAAACGCGAAGTAACCGCCAATTAAGTAAGGGAACTGTCCGGACTAAGTCATGTCCAGTAGTCTTCCACAAACGTGCTGAAGTCATCACAGTAGTAGCCCGCGAAGGTTATCCACTCATAGAGCAGCATTGCCAGTTCGAACGATGAACGTTCGCAGAGTTCTTGTCGTCCACTGACTCCATCGTCTAGAAATACTCTCCCATCCAATTCGTATGCCTTCAATTGCACATGATCTGGTTTAGGCGTGAAAACTACCAACCGGTCCCACACATCCCCAATTTTCGTGTTGAGTTCTTTGACCGAGAGAGATGGGATACCGGTGGGAAGTGAATTCCCGGCACGACTTGGTGGTTTCCCTGCCTCGCCTCCCAATGCAATTAATGGTGCACCGTAGAAGGACGTGTACTCGATGATGGCGTCGTCGAGTTCCGTAACACGATGGACTAGGATGCGGTTCATTCCGCACGCCTTACCCATACGTCTAGCCTGAGCTACAGCCTTTTTGCTGTCAGGAGCCTTGACCGTAAACTCAATACTCCGGCGCCTGTGCGTGGCTTGGACCCTGTAGCGGCCATCGTCAATCTCACCCAATCTGCAATCCCCTCACGTTTGTTACCACGCCCCTCGCTCCCTACCCGCCGCCGAGGACCACCTGGACTATTCGTTTTTCCAAGGCCAGGCCGAGTTGGGTCGTCAGGTCGAGGCGCTCGTGGTCTCCCAGGGTGCCGGTGAAGGCTACGCCGAGGATGCGGCCCACGCGGAAGTCTATGACGGTGGAGGACATCAGGCCCGCCTGTCCGCCCTGGAGGACCTTCAAGGCCACCGCCTCATCGAAGAAACCCCTGGGTTCCAAACGGGATACCGAGATGAGCTGCTGGCCGGAACTGAGGCTTTCACCGACGTTGGACTCGAAGTCCTTGATGAATATGTCGGTCATCCAGGAGGACACGGTGTCGGGATTGTCGAACAGGTGGGCGACGGTGGCGGCCACGAAGTTGAAACCGTCGCGGGCCGCGTCGCTGGAGGTCTCGCCGAATTCGCGGTTGTAGCCGGATATGCGCCCCGCGCCCCGCAGCCGTTCCGGGGTGTTGCCGGGGAACCCATGCTCGGCCATTGCCTCGTTGCTGAGGGCACCCTCGCGTATCATGCGCAATCCGGACAGTTCGGAAGGCAAGTCCGGCTTGTCCAGAGCCATGAGCTCCAGGGCGTTCTCGGATATGGCGAAAGTGGCCCTTTCCAATGCCATAGTGGGACCTCTCCAGTGTTCAGGCGCCAGTGGCCAGCCGGATGTAACCGGTCACAGGCCACTGGCAAATAGCGATTCCGGTGTAGCTTTAAGCGCAGACCATTGGGTATACGTGGCGGCTGCGGTCCATCTCCCCGGGGACCTGCTGCCTGGTCCAGCTGTCGCCGCCGTCGTTGCTGGCGTAGACTTGCCCGTAGTATGTGCAGCAGTACATGTTGGATGGCACAGCCCGGTCAATGGCCGTCTCGAACATGCGGCTGGGAGCCGTCTCGCCCAAGTCCATCTTCTCCCAGGTTTCCCCGACGTCGGTGCTCTTGAAGAGCGCGCCGGCGTCCTGGGTGCCTGCGGGAGCGCCACCGCCGCCCGCGCCAGCGGCCAGGTAGATGGTATTGGGGTCGTGGGGGGCCACCAGCAGGCCGCGGCAGTAGGAGCCGCCGGGGAACATCTCCTCTACCTGGACGTGCTCCCAGCGATTGCCCCGGTCGCGGCTGCGGAACATGGCAATCTGGGTGATGATGTGGACGGTGCCGGGGGCAGCAGCGCTGACCTGGACTCCGTGCAGGTCGAGGGTGTTGTTGCGGACGAAGGGGCCGTCAATCAGGGAGGTCCAGCTATCACCGCCGTCCCTGCTGCCGATGAGCCCGCCGACCTCGATTGCGCCATAGATGTCGTTAGGATCGGAGGGGTCGGAGGCTAGGCCGATTACCCGCTTGCCCAGGGGAGGCATGTAGGTGGTGATGTGTGGATATTCGACGCCGCTGGTGTCCATCTTCTGCCAGGATTCCCCGCCGTTGACGGTGCGGTAGACGGCGCAGGGTTCGTACCCGGCGTACATGATTTGCGGGTCGTCGGGATGGAAGGACAGGGACCACACGTCCATGTCGGCGCGGGGCTTTTCCAGGGCTTCCCAATGGTCGCCCCGGTCGTCGCTGCGGTAGACGCCCAGGTTGGTCCCGGCGAAGATGGTCTGGGGGTTGTCGGGGTGGACGGCCAGGGCGCGCACCTGGGGGTTTTCGGGCAGCCCGTTGGTGATGGTGTGCCACTCCTCGTCACCGTCGGCCCAGCGCACCATTCCGCCTGTACCTATATTGTCGCCTTCACCGGCCAGGCCGATATAGACGTAGGTCTGATGGTTCAGCGATGCCATCGCGTTCCTCCAATCGAGAAGATTGCCCCAAACCCGGCGGAAGGCTGGAGCCGGGGTTGGGTATCTACCGTTGTAGCGGCAGGTTAGTAGGATTCTTGGTTTATTTGGTCGGGTTGTCAAGTGGCGCAGTGTCGAAGGGAGCGTTGAAAGTAGTGATTTGCAGAGTCAGCCTGTCGCTGCCCGCTCATAAGTGGGCAAGCCCCGGGAAGGGTTTCGTCTCCCGCTATAATGTCTATGAGTAGACTGAATCCCGGATGATCAGACGCACTGACTACCGTTATGGGAAACGTTCAGGCCCCAGTCAACATCTTCTACTACGACGCGGAGTGCCGGTTTTGTGTCTCGCTGGCCCGGATGCTCAGGCGGCTGGACCGGGGAGGAGCGCTGGAGCTTCGCGCCGGGCTGGATGACCATGCGCGTCAGGCCGGGCTGGCGGAGGCGGACCTGCAACGCTCGGCGTACCTGGTGTTCCCCGGCGGCGGGGTATTGGAGGGTTTTTTCGCGTTCCGGAGGTTGAGCCTGCTGGTGCCGTGGCTGTGGCCCCTTGCGCCTCTGCTGTGGATGCCGGGGTCCGGGCTGTTGGGACCGCGGGTGTACCGCTGGGTTGCCGACAACCGGCGGGGTATATTTGGCTGTGTCCGTAGAAGCTGAGCAGGCACGGACTATGGAGTGACGGACCCTACGCACGAGCCGCAGGCAGGCGATGTGGAGCCACGTTATCGGTGGCACGATGGGCAAGTCTGGGGTAGTATGTAGGCGCATAAACGACTCTCCCGGCCCGGCATGGCACGGCGGGGTGACGTTCTCAGAGGAGATTGGCCAATGCCAATGACGAGCAAAGTATTCGAGACTTTTGACGCGGCGGTGGCGGGCGTTCCCGACGGCGTCACCATCATGGTCCCCGGCTTCGGCGGGGTGGGACTGCCCCGCAACCTGTTGGCAGCGCTGCACCGGCAGGGAGCCAAGGGTATGACCGGCATTTCCAACAATGCCGGAGGCATGGGCGACCAGGTGGACGTGGGCATCCTGGTGGAAGCGGGCCGGATGAAGAAGATGATCTGCGCCTTCACCGCGGCGACCCACCCCTCGCGGCCAACCCCATTCGTGACCATGTACAACAACGATGAGGTCGACGCCGAGCTTGTGCCCCAGGGGACACTGGCAGAGCGCATCCGGGCCGCTGCTTTCGGCATCGGCGCGTTCTACACCCCGACCAGTGTGGGCACGGAATTGGCGGAAGGCAAGGAGCACCGGGAGATGAACGGGCGCACCTACGTCCTGGAGTACCCGCTGCACGCCGACTACGCCCTGATCAGGGCGTGGCGGGCCGATACGTTCGGAAACCTCCAGTTCCGGCTCACCCAGCGCAATTTCAACCCCATCATGGCGATGGCCGCCAAGACCACGATAGTGGAGGTGGAGGACGCCATAGTGCCAGTGGGAGAGTTGGACGCGGACAAGATTCACGTGCCGGGGATTTACGTGAACCGACTGGTCAAGATTCCCCCGGACGGGATCTGGGAGTAATGGGGGCGGTTGGTGACAGGGACACAGTCCGGCCACTGGCCGCTAACGTTCAGGTAGCTGCAACTTCAAATCAACTGTGCATAAATAACGCTGGAGACGGATTTGCTGACCCAGGAACACGCTCAGACGGCTCGGGAATTCCTAGAAGCCTCAAACCGGGAATTCGATGCCGGAGACCATCTGCAAGCCTCTGAAAAGCTTTGGGGGGCTGCTGCCCACGCGCTGATGGCGGCCATGCAGGAGCGGGGGATTTCCGGCAATTCCCACAGGGCATTGAGGTTTCATGCCGAGAAGCTGGCCCGGGAATATGGAGACCCTAACATCAGGCTAGGGTTCCATATTGCGGATAAGTTCCATCGCAACTTTTGCAATGACTTTATGGACGAGGGCGAATACGATCTTGACCGTCCGATAGTCCACGATTTCGTTGAGCGGGTGCTGTCATTGCCCGCGCAGGGCTGAATTTCGGTGAATCTCACATGCGACGTCTCTGCGAACGTCGCCCCATATCGTCGTGCCGACCGGGGAGCGGCAGATAGGATCCGCCCCCAGAAGGACATAGTTACCAACACTTGCACCGGAGGAATCTGATGGCGGATAAGCAAAGGTTGGACCGGCAGTCCATGTGCGACCGTCTGGCAATGGAATTCCAGGACGGGTGGATCGTGAACCTTGGCGTGGGTATGCCCACCCTCTGCTCCAACTACGTTGACCCGGACAAGTTCATCATCACCCACTCGGAGAACGGCGTCATCGGGTACGGTCCCATAGCTACCGAAGGCAACGAGGACAGGCACCTGGTCAACGCCGGGGGGCAGTTCGTGACACCGGGGCCCTTGATGTCCATCGTCCACCACGCCGACTCATTCGGGATCATCCGTGGAGGCATGGTGGATGTGACCGTGATGGGGGCCTACGAGGTGTCTGAGAACGGAGACTTCGCCAACTGGCGGATTCCCACCCGCAAGGGCGGCGGAATCGGCGGGGCAATGGACCTGGCGGCCTGCGCCAAGCGGGTGTTCATCGCTATGGAGCATACCCAGCGCGACGGTTCGCCTCGTGTGCTGAACCGCTGCAAGCTGCCCATCACCGCTCCTGGAGTGGTGAAGATGCTGGTAACCGACCTTGGGCTGTTCGAGATTACCCCGGATGGCTTTGTGCTGAGGGAACATGCGCCGGGCTGGAACCCGGAGGAAATCCAGGAGTTGACCGAGGCGAAGCTCATTATCCCCGACGACCTTCGGGAGTTCCGCTTCCGGGACCAGGGTTAAGCCCCGCGCTCTGACAGCCGTTCTTTCGATTCATCCCTGACAGCGCCCCGGAAATGGCTTCCAGAGAAATAGACCTCCACGGCCGGACATGGGCTGAGGCCGTGGAGGTGTTTATTGATTTCTACAACAATGCGCTTCGGTCACCGGGCGGAAGCGGCGTCAGGTTGACCGTGGTGCATGGCTACGGTTCCTCTGGTGTCGGCGGAGTCCTGCGCACCCGGTTCCGCGCTTTCCTCCAGAGACACGAGGGACGGTTGGAATTCACGCCGGGGGAGCGGGTGGACGGCAACCCAGGTCAGACCATAGTCACGCCGCGTAAACCCCTGCCCGTTACAGAAGAGCTGTTGGCGGAGCAGGTGTGGGAATACTGCGAACGCCCAAAGACGATGACCAAGATAACGGGGAAGTTTCGCCGTCACGGTCAGCCCAGGGTTGCGGAGGCGGTGCGTTTGCTGGAAGGTCAGCGCAGGCTGCGCGCCGCGCTCAAGGGTAAGGCCAGGGTGTACCAGGCGGTGTGAGACCGGTCTCTTGCCACAGTATAATTGTTAAGGGCGTTAGGAAGGCAACGAATAAGAATGGGCACGTTCTCTGTGAAGCTGGAAGTGGCGCCCCTGACGGGCGGTGAGTTCACTAACGTCGAGGCACTGGTGGACACCGGCGCGTCCTACACCGTCTTGGGTAGTGACCTGCTGGAAGGAATGGGAGTGGAGACAACTGAGCGGAGACAGTTCCAGTTGGGAGATGATAGCCTTGTAGAGTACGACATGGGTTACGTCGGGCTAATGCTGGAGGGCAGGCGGGGGGTAACTCCGGTAGTGTTCGGAACTCCTGGAGTTAGTCCATTGCTGGGAGCAGTGACGTTGCAGGAATTGGGCCTCATAGCCGACTCGGTGAACGAGCGGCTCATTCCCATGCCACCGATACAGGCCAGAATATTCTAGTACTACAGTCGCAGATCTCGGGATTCATCACTTCTAAAGAAGCGACGGAGGTAAATTTAGCTTTGCACAAGAGGCGAAATCCCTGTCCCCGCCGCTTGCTAAGAGCACTAACTGAAGCTGTCCGAGTGGATGTGCGGCTGTAGTCCTAGTACCCAGTCAAAGTTGATTTAGGCGGTGGATCAGGGTTACCTCTTCAGATGGTATGCTGGTGCCGGATTATGTAGTTGTGAGGTGGCGGTATGGTCCGAGAGAGGTTTGCGGTCAGACTCAACCCGGAGGAGCGGGAACGGTTGGAGCACTTGGTGCGGGCAGGGAGGAGTCCCGCACGGGTTGCGACACGGGCACGCATCCTGCTGAAGACCAGCGAGGGCTGGTCCGCTCCCAAGGTGGCCCTGGCCCTGGATGTGGCCGAGTCCAGCGTATACCGCATCAAGCGGCGTTTCGCCGAGGACGGGCTGGACGGGGTGCTTAAGGACCGGCCCCAAGCCAACCGGTACCGCAAGCTGGATGACCGGGCCGGGGCCCATCTCACCGCCCTGGCCTGCACCCCGGCTCCCGAGGGGTATGACCATTGGACGCTGCGGGCCCTGGCTGGCAGGGCAGTGGAGTTGGGACTGGTTACGTCGCTCTCCCACGAGAGTGTGCGCCGGCATCTCAAAAAAGCACCCTCAAGCCGTGGCAGAGGAAGCAGTGGTGCATTCCCGAGGTGAGCGCCGACTTCGTGGCCCACATGGAGGATGTGCTGGACCTCTACGCCGAACCCTATGATCCCATGAGGCCGGTGGTCTGCTTCGACGAGACCTCCACCCAGTTGCTGGCCGATGCCCGTCCGCCCACCCCGGCAAAGCCGGGGCGTCCGAGGCGGGAGGACTACGAGTACGTAAGGGGAGGAACCCGCAACCTGTTTCTGACCTGTGAGCCCCTGGCTGGCTGGCGCCATGTGGAGATAACGGAGCGGCGCACCAAGGTGGACTTCGCCCATCAGATGCGCTGGCTGGCGGAGGAGGCCTACCCCGAGGCCGAAGTGGTCCGGGTGGTCTTGGACAATCTGAACACCCACCGCAAGGCGTCGTTGTACGAGGCGTTCCCGGCGGAGGAGGCCCGGCGCATCGCCCGGAAGCTGGAATTTCACCACACGCCCAAGCATGGCAGTTGGCTGAATATGGCGGAGATCGAGTTCAGCGTCATATCCCGCCGCTGCCTCGGGCAGAGGCACCCGGACGAGGACAGTCTCTGCCGGGAGGTACATGCCCTGGAGCTGGAACGCAATGAGGCCCAGGCGATCATCAACTGGCGCTTCACCACCCAGGACGCCAGGACCAAACTCCGTCGCCTCTATCCCCTATTCCCAGCTTGACTGAGTATTAGTACTACAGTCGCAGATGAGTGACTTTAGGGCCGTAGGGCCCTGAAGGCTGTGGAAATCAGCTCCGGCTTATCCATCCGCAATAGATGAAACCAAGCTGATTGAGAGTCCATAAATGCTGTCCGAGTGGATCTGCGACTGTAGTACTAGGGTCGCTACTCTTGACTGGCCAACAAGAATCGAAAACGAGTTTGGAGAGTTTACCAGGCGGTGTGAGCATACCGGTACAAATGGTGGTGAATCCATGAGTATTGTCCACCTAGTGCAACATGTGACATAATCTGCATTCGTTAAGGCAATTATACCGGGGAGTAGCTGGCATGGTGTCGAGAAACGCGATGGAGGGGATTGCGGAGCGGGCGATTCAGCAAGGGCAAAACCTGGCTACGGAAGAGGCTGCCAAGCACGCTCTCGTACTGCCGTTTATCCAAGCCCTGGGATACGACGTTTTCGACCCCACTGAGGTTGTTCCCGAGTTCACCGCCGACTATGGCTTGAGGCATGGCGAAAAAGTAGATTACGCGATAATGCGTGATGGTGAACCTGCTATCCTTTTCGAGTGCAAGAAAGTTTCCGACCCGCTGGATGCCACTCGAGCAGCGCAATTGGCGCGGTATTTCCATCAAACTCCAGCGCGTATAGCGATACTCACTGACGGCATCATATACAAGTTCTTTAGCGATCTTGACGCCGAAAACACGATGGACAGCACCCCGTTTTTGGAAATCGATATAACGAAGCTGGAGCCTCGAGACTTCAACGCCCTGAATCACTTTTCCAGACCTTCGTTTGATGTCGACGAAGCCAGAGCCGCCGCTTCTAACATGAAGTATATAAGCGGCATGAAGGCTTACTTGGCTTCGGCATATGGGCAGCCTGACGAAGAGTTTGTGAGGTTCCTCGCTCGAAAGGTTTTCTCTGGCCCCCTGTTCCAATCTCGCGTCGAACATTTCAGTAGTCTGGTTAAGTTGGCTTTCCAGGGATTCGTGAACGACCGCATCAACAATACGTTGCAGAGGGCATCTGACATAGTCAACACTCCCAGCGATAACGCCGACAGCGTCTCTGCCGAAGACGTTGATGAGCACGATGAAGCCCATGAGGACATCGAGGGAGATGGTGGCAAGAGCATCGTTACAACCGTTGAGGAAGTACAGGGTTATGAGATGGTCAGAACGATCCTGGGCGAGGTAATCGATACTGAGAGGGTCTTCATTAGGGATACACGTAGTTACTGCGGCGTGTTGTTGGATAACAATAACCGCAAGCCGATTTGCCGGTTACACTTCAACAGATCGTCTAGGAAGTATCTTGGCTTCCTGAATGAGGATAGAACAGAGACCCGCTATTTCATTGATTCTATAGACGAGATTTCTAGTTACGGCGGCAAACTTCGGGAATCCCTGGCGAGATATTTGCAAGAGGATTAACCGAGGTACGGGGTGAGGTCCTGTACATCTGGTCTGAATGGTTTGCGCCCCGGCACAGTTGCCGGGGCGTTTGATTTTTGTGGCTAGTGGTAGCCTGCGCCTCCGTTTACGTGGATGGTCTGGCCGGTTATGAAGCCGCCGTCGTCGCTTACCAGGAAGAGGCAAGTGGCCGCTATTTCGTCCACGGTTCCCTGGCGGCCCAGGGGGATGTTGGAGGCGTTGGGGGTGCGGCGCTCGGGGTACCATTCGGGGTGTTCGCGGGAGGTGTCGATGCTGCCGGGTGAGACGATGTTGACCCGGATGTTCTGGGGGGCGAATTCGGACGCCAGGCTGCGGGCCATCCCTACCAGTCCCATCTTGGCGGCAGATACGTGGGCGCGCTGCGCGCCTCCCTGGAACGCGCCGCCCCCGGTGAAGAAGAGGATGCGGCCGTACTGGTTGTCCACCATGGACGGCAGCACCGCCTGGGTGCAGTAAAATGCGCCGTCCAGCACGACGCCGCGGACAGTCTCCCAGTCCTGGAGGGTGATGTCGAGGAAGGGCTTGTGAGGGCGGATAGCGGCGTTGTTAATCAGGATGTCCACCTTGCCGAACTCGGACATGGCCATGTTGACCATCGAGTCCACCTGCTCCTTGCTGGCCATGTCGGCCAGGACCGGAAGCGCGCGGACGCCCAGGGCGCGGGCTTCTTCGGCCACGGACTCGGCCTGCTCACGGTTGGTGCGGGCATTGACCACCACGTCTGCGCCCTCGCCGGCGAGTTTGAGGATGGTGGCGCGCCCGATGTTCCGCCCGGAGCCTGTTACCAGGGCAACTTTGCCTGCCAGTCTGTTCATTGTTTCTACCTCATAGCGGGTCCGCCACAGGCGGTCCTGCGGGGTTGTGGAGTCAGGGGATTATAGCATGGGGTGGGTGAGGTCCTGTTTTCACGGGAATGAGTGTTGATTGGGACGGCGCAGCCTCGACGGGGAGTCTCGCGGTGACCATTGCGACGGTCTCCTGGGGCTCATTTGACAGGTTGACGGGCCACAATTACACTCGCCGCAAGCTGGATATTTGACGCCTTAGTGTGTCCCGTGGGCACACAATCACCGTGTGGGAAGAGTTAGACTGCTGATGGGCTGGACTCAAGCAATCTTTTGGCTCTTGCCACGGCGCCTCCGCTCCTCGTGGCCGCTCCTGTCGATAACTGCCTTCGGCATTTTGGCCTCCGTGACCATCATGGCCCTGGGGGCAGTCTACTCCAACACCCTGGCCGAGGGAGGACTGCGCCACACCCTGGCCTCGGCGTCTGCCCGCATCCTGAACATCCAGCTAATTACCTCGAACCGCCCCCTGGGTCCGGCGGATTACGCTGGCCTACGCTCCACCGTCGAAGGGTTTGCCGAACAGCGGGTCGGGTATATGCACCGGCGCACCGAGCGGTACGGGCAACTTGCGGGGGCCGTCCGCATGATCAATGCTCCGTCCGACGAGTCTCCGCCGTCCAACGCGCCGATTGCGCGTCCCTTCTTCTATACCGGCCTGCAGGAGCATTCGGTGATCACGGAAGGGCGGTGGCCAGAGCCGTCCGCCCACGCCGAGGGGGAGCCGGTGGCGATGGAGGTGGTGGTCGGGGGCAGGACCGCGTTGCAAATGGGGATGTCCATAGGGTCGCAACTGCTCGTCTTTCCCTTCTCCACCGACCCGGAGGAGCGGATCACCCTGACCGTCGTTGGCTTGGCGGAGCCGACTGACGCCAACGAGGAATTCTGGATTAACTCTCCAACCCATTACTTCAGCATCCGGGAGCAGGGCGATGAGCTTCACGTTCCTCTTTACGTGCTGGAGGAAGACTTTTTCAATGGTATAGGTGTCAATTATCCATCGTTGGTGGGAGACTTCACCTGGTTCTTCTTCCTTGATACAAGTGTCCTTACCTCGGCCACGGCCGGGAAGGCCAAGGATGACTTGATCGGGCTGGAGACCGACGTCAATCAGAAATACCCCCGCACGCTGGTCTTTACGGGACTGAAAAACGCTATCGACGATTACCGCCAGGAATTGACCCTGGCGCGCGCGCCCCTTTTCCTGTTCATCTCCCTGATTGTGCTGGTGATACTGTACTTCTTGGCACTGGTGGTGGGCCTGCTGTCGCGGGCCAGGCTGGACGAAGCGAGCCTGATGCGCAGTCGAGGGGCGGGCATTTTCCAGGTGAGCGGCCTGCTGATTGCCGGGGAGGGCGTGGTGGCGCTGCTGGCCATCATTGTAGGGCCAGTACTGGCGTGGCTGCTGGTGCGATTCGTTCTGCTGGAGACGATTAACCCGACGGGCGCAGGGGCGGACCCGGTGCCGGTGGGGCTTTCGCTCAACGTTTTCGTCATGGGAATTGTCGGTGGATTGCTCAGCCTGCTGGTTCTGGGCGCGTCGAGCATCAACCGGGCGCGGCTGGGGCTGGTCGAATCGTTGCAGGAGCGGGCCAGGCCGCCGACCCTGCCGCTGCTCCAGAGGTACTATCTGGACATCCTCGCCCTGGCGGCGGTGGTGTTCGTCCTTTGGGAGATACAGGGACGTGAAGGGTTCGTCACCAGCGAACTGGCCGACCAGGCCCTGAGGGTGGATTTCCTGCTGCTGCTTGGTCCGGTGCTGGTGCTGATCGGCGCGGCGGTGGTGGTGCTGAGGGTGTTGCCCTGGGTGGTGCGGGCTCTGTCCTGGCTGGCGGACCGGACTGCGCCGGCATGGGTGGCGTTTCCCCTGGCAAGGTTGGCACGGGAGCCTTTGCCCCACGGCTCGCTGGTGATCATCCTGATGCTGGCGTCGGCCCTGGGTGTGTTCGGAGCGGCATTCCAGTCCACGCTGTCGTTGAGTCAAACGGAGCAGGCCCTCTACAAGGCCGGAGGAGACTTTGTGGTCAAGGGGCCTGCACTTTCGGACCGGGATTCGACCAGGCTGGAGCAGGAGGCGGTGGTGCGCAGCTTTTCCCCGGTGCTGCGTGAGTCGGGAGTGCTCCACGACGTTCTGCCCAGGGAAGCCGTCACGGTGCTGGCAATCGACCCGGAGACTCTGCCCGATACGGCATGGTTCCGGGACGACTTCGCGGGGAAGGACCTCCCCGAATTGCTGGAGGCCCTGCAGCCCGTGCCCTTCCTGACAGCGGGAAGCAACGTGGATGCTTCTCTGGGCGTTGCCGTACCGGGAGACACCTACGCCCTGGGGATATGGGTGGACGTCAGCGACCTGAGGCAGGAGACGATGTTCCCAGGGTTCAACATGTGGGCTCGGATATACGACCACAGGGGATTTTTCCACAACCTGTTCCTGGGCGAGGTCAACTACTCCCTGGCCAGGGGAGGATCGACACTGGGTGGAGGAGACTCGGCCCAGACAACGCAGGAATGGGTGTACCTGGAGGCTGAGGTCCCGGAGGTGGAGATGCCGCCGGGGGAGCTGTTCCGGCTGGTGTCCCTGTTTTTCAGCCGCAAGTCCTTCGCATCCATGCCGCCGGGGGCCATCAGACTGGATGACATAACCGCCAAGACCGCATCCGGTCCTCCCGAGGGCATGGTTGTCGAGGGGTTCGAGGCCCCGGGCAACTGGGTCCCCATGGTGAACGAAGGGGATGCCGTTGACATTATCCAGATACGAGAAGACTCGGCCCGGACAGGTGAGGCCGGGCTGAGCTTCGGCTGGGAGGGGACATTTGGCGAGGATGCCCGGGGTATCATCATCCCGCCGGGGCCATTCCCCATTCCGGCAATTGGAGGTCCG
The DNA here is from genome assembly GCA_951812625.1 of uncultured Dehalococcoidia bacterium. Classification (GTDB taxonomy): domain Bacteria; phylum Chloroflexota; class Dehalococcoidia; order Lucifugimonadales; family UBA3495; genus CATOSP01. The sequence continues at coordinate 63,486 of CATOSP010000002.1, forward strand.
TTCCTGGAGACTGGGCAGCGGATGCGAGTGCGCGCCGGGCGAAACCTGCTGCCGGTGATCATTCGTGACACCACGGACTTCTTCCCGACCCTTGACCCGACCCGCCGAACATTTCTTATTCTGTCCCTTGAAGACTACCGCGATTACAACAAGAGAATCAGCCGGTCCAGCTTCGCGGACGTGGAGGAATACTGGCTCGCGGTCGATGGCAGTATTGAACGGGACGATGCACAGCGGGAACTGGAGGAACTGTTCGGGCCATACGTCCGGGTGCAGGACCGGAACGATGAGGTTGAAACTGCACAACGGAATCCCCTGGCTGGCGGGGGCTGGGACGGGCTGACAATCCTGGGCATGGTTGCGATTACCGTCGCGGTGCTGCTGGCCCTGGTGATCCACGCCGTGGTGGCTATCCGCACCGGCAGGGTGGACCTGACCGTGGCCCGCACGCTGGGGTTTTCCAGGGGACAATTGCTGTTGTCCCTGGCGTTGGAGCGGGTATTCGTCGCGGCCCTGGGGCTGGCGGCGGGCACCGCCATCGGCCTGTGGCTGGGCCGGTGGGTCCTGGGTTTCCTGGACATTACGGAGCGGGGCCGTGCGGTGATACCGCCCCAGGTCTTGAGTATTCAGGAATGGTTGGCCGTGGCAGTGCTGGCGGGACTGATCGCGGCAGCGTTGCTGGGGCTGGTGGTGGCCGGCATCGCGGCGGGGCGGCTGAGGGTCACGGAGAATCTACGGACGGGTGAATAGGATACAGGTGAACCGGCCATGATGTCCTTGATGCAAATGGCGTACGTGGTCGCCGTGCGAAGGATATTCTCAAGCTGGCGGCTGGAGTTGGTGCTGTTCCTGGGGATGCTGCTGGCGGTGGCGTTGATGGCCAGCGGGGTCATCTTCTCCAACCTGCTGTCCGAGGCGGCGCTCCGTCACGCGCTGAACGAGGCAACACCGGAGGAGGCCAACTTCTCCGTCCGAGTATTCAGTGGGCAGAAGGCTCCTCCGACTACCGAGGGCCGCATGAGGCACTACGCGGCGAACCTGGGTTTCGCCGACGGACGAATAGAGTCGAGGGTCGAGGAATTTCTGGCGGAGCAGTCCCTACTGGTAGAAACGGCCACTTTCTTCTTCAGCGGGCATCCGAAACTGGACCTGGACAACGATGTGCGGCCCAGGGGGGAGATCAAATTCCTTTCCAGCTTGACCGGAGACCGGGCCAGGCTGGTAGAGGGACGCTGGCCGTACACTGCAGAGGGAACGTTGCCGACGGAGGGGCCGCTGGAGGTGGCGGTGGACACCCTGGGAGCGAGTCTGCTGGGGCTTTCCACCGGGGCGGAGATGAGCATCTTCCCGGCGGCTTCCTTTGAGGACCCACCAGTGGTGCCGGTGAGGATTGTAGGCATTTTTGAGAGGGTGGACCCGGATGATGAGTACTGGTATAGCTCCAACCGCACCTTCAGTTTCCACGACAACCAGTGGACCATTGTGCCCCTGTTTACTTCGCAGGACGCCATACTGGAAAGGGTTTACCAAGTATATCCCAGGCTTTACACCGACATAACGTGGACCTATTACCTTGACCGGCAGTCGGTGAAGGCCGGGGACGTGGATGAACTGCTGGATACACTGCTGCTGGTGCGGTATGACGTCAGGACGAATCTGGCCAATTCGAGCAGCCGCATCAAGCTTGACCGGGTGCTGGACGACTACAAGGAACAACTGCTACTGGCGAGGATCCCGCTTTACCTGATCCTCTTCCTGGTAATCGGAATACTGACCTACTACCTGGCGCTAGTTGCCAGTCTCGTAGTGAAGTCCCGGGCCGCCGAAATCTCGATGCTGAAGAGCCGGGGGGCGACCACGCCCCACATCGGGTTGATGGCGCTGATTGAGGGAATATTGCTGGCCATTCCGTCGACGGCCCTGGGTCCGCTGGTGGCTCTGGCGGTAGTCAAGACCATAGGACGGGTGTTCTTTGGGCTAGGGGGCAGCGAAGAACTGGCAGCAGTGCCAGTGGTGCTGTCCGTCCAGTCATACCTCCTCGGCGGCGCGGGCGCACTGCTGGGGGTGATTGTGCTGACGGCATCGACCCTTGCGGCGGCGAGGCAGGGAATGGTGGAGTTCCGGCAGATGGGGGCCAGGCCGCCCCAGGCGCCCTTCATCCACCGCTACTACCTGGACATTTTGCTATTGGGGCTTATCGCCCTTTTCTGGTGGCAGGTGCAGAGCCGGGGCGCGTTCCTGGTGCGACCCCTGGGGAGCCGGGGTCTGGAGATCGACTACAGCCTGCTGCTGGGCCCTGCGCTGGGACTGCTGGCCATCGGTTTGCTGGTGATGCGCTTCTTCCCCATCGTCGTGGGATTAGTGGCGCGGCTGGCCGAACCCGTGGGGCCGGTCTGGCTGGTCCATGGGCTGCGGCACGTTTCCCGTGACCCCATAGTGCCGGGGTCGCTGGTGGTGCTGCTCATGTTCGCCACTGCCCTTGGCGTCATCGGCAGCGCGTTCAGCGCCACACTGGAGCGCAACCAGGAGGAACGGGCCCTATACGCCGCCGGGGCCGACCTGCGCATCGAGCACGGCGGAAGTTCCGCTCCCCGGCAGTTGCAGGGCATTTCCGAGCGGTTCAACCGACAGGCGGATGGTCTCGATTTCGTCGATGTGGCGGTGGAGGTGCAGCGCACCAGCGGCCACGTTACCACCACCGGATTCAGCACCAGCGGCACGCTGCTGGCCATCCACGCCGAGGACTTCGCCAACGTGGGCTGGTACAGGCCGGACTTCGCCGGTGGACTTACCCTGGAGGAGTTGACCGGGCTGCTTGCGCCCCAACCGCCAATGTCCGAAGCCGGAACGGCTAACGGTCAGCCAGCCACGTCCAATGGATTTGGAGACGGGATACTCCTGCCGGAGGACGCAACCGGTCTGTCGCTCTACGTTCAGCCGGGACGTCCCGACAATCGCATGACGTTGCGAGCCAGGATGCAGGACAATCGGGGCTATTACTTCGACACCATGTTCGGACAATTGGACTTCCGGGAGTGGCGGGAACTGGAGTCGGACCTGCAACCCATCTTCCGGGGAGGCGCCAACTCGAGGGCTGCGCAGCGGTTCGGCCAACCGCAGCCTCCATACCGGCTTCTGGCAATACACTTGGCCAGCCGGGGCGGCTCTCCCGAGCCGGGAGCTCTGTTCCTAAGCGACCTGAAAGCCACCAGCGCCAATGGCTCCAAGCCGCTGGAAGACTTCCAGCAGGTTGACGGCTGGCAGGTCATCGAGGACTACTCAAGGCCCGGACTGTTCGGCCTGGAGTCCAGCGAGTCGGTGACAGTGTCCGGGGAAGGCGGGTCTCTGCGGTTCAGCTGGGCGCCGGGGAGTTCCGGGATGAGGGGCGTCCGTGCCGGGGAAGAGGTGCCACCCCTGCCGGCACTGGTCAGCCGTGAGTTCATGGAAGTAGCGGACGCGGAGGTGGGGGATGTACGGACCCTGGGGATGTCCACTTTCTCGCTGCCGATAGAGATCAAGGCGGTAATAGACTACTTCCCGACTTTGGTGCCAGGGGAGAAGCCGTTTGCCGTGGTGGACCTGGAAACCTTCACTCACAGGTCCAATCTGCACAGCCTGACCGCCATCGGCGGGACTAACGAGCTTTGGGTCGGACTAAGAGGGGCGGGTTCAGACGGAGATATGGGCCGGGTGGGTTCGGACGGGGTCGACCCGGTCCCGGCTGTCCTGTCAGACCGGGTGGCCGCATTTCTGGAAGGGAACGGATTGCGGTCTCGGAACACCTACATAGCCTCGGACATGGTGCGGGAGCGGACGGAACAGCCCCTGGTCAGCGCGGGCTGGGGGGCTTTGCTGGTGCTGATGTTCCTGGCCCTGGTGCTGGCCAGCGCGTCAGGGGTAATGCTCTTCTCCTTCACCGACACCCGGGACCGGCGCACCGAGTTCGCATTGCTGCGGACGCTGGGGACGTCGCGGCGTCAGCTCAACGGCGCGGTCTGGTTCAGCCTGTTCCTGGTTACCCTGTGCGGTGTGGCCCTGGGAAGCGTGGCAGGGCAGGTCATCGGCACCAGCCTGCTGCCCCTGATGGAGGTGGCCGAGGAAGGGGCGCGGGTGACGCCGCCGATGACGCTGGAAATCGACTGGTTCACTCTGGCGGTCTCATACGCCATACTCGGCTCGGTGACTATCGGCACGGTGCTTTGGCTGATATGGTATACATCCAAGATGGAAGTGCAGCAGGTGCTCCGCATCGGCGAAGCAGGGTAAGACCTGCAAGTTACGCACTGCAAGTGACGGCGAGAATTGGTAAACGCAGAACGATACCGGAACCCTTCTCATCAATTCCAGGCTCCTGCATCGGATGAGGAGCAGGAACTGCAGGAACTCGAAGCCACATCAGATGAGGCGTACATCGAGTGCCAGGACCTGTTCAAGATTTACAAACGTTCCGACCTGGAAGTGGTGGCGTTGCGGGGGCTGGACCTGACGGTGGAGCCGGGGGAACTTATCGCCATCATCGGAGCAAGCGGCAGTGGCAAGAGCACCTTGATGAACCTGCTGGCGGGTCTGGACCGGCCTTCCGCCGGGCATATCCGGGTGGGCAGCCGCGACCTGTTAGACATTTCCGACCGGGAACTGGTGCTGTACCGCCGGTTGGAGGTGGGTTTCGTATGGCAGGCTACGGGAAGGAACCTGGTCCCATACCTGAGTGTTCGGGACAACATCGAGCTTCCCATGTCGATGGCCGGGGTGAGCACGCCGGACCGCCATAGCTGGAGCACGGAACTGCTGGAGGCGTTGGGTCTGCCGGACAAGGCCAACCGGCTGCCGCACCAGTTGTCGGGCGGCGAGCAGCAACGGGTGGCCATTGGCGTTGCCCTGTCGAACAAGCCCCCACTGCTCCTGGCAGATGAGCCGACGGGTGAGCTTGACACTCAGACCGCGACCCAGGTCTTCAGGCTTCTCAGGGAAATCAACGTAGCCTACAAGGTTACGATCGTCATGGTGACCCACTATCCCGGTGTGTCGGAATTCGTGGACCGGGTGGTCCATATCCGGGATGGGCGTATCAGTTCAGAGAGCTACTCAACCCCCACATTCCAGCGGGATGGTGAGCGAGTGGAGGAAGAGTACCTGGTGGTTGACCGGGCGGGACGGATTCAGTTGCCCCCGGACATCCTCGAAAGGTTCACCGGCAGGTTCCGGCAGGGCGGGTTGGCCAAAGCCGACCCCGAGGGCGATGGCGTGACCATCCGCCCCATTGACGACCGCCCCCGGACCAACACGCCCGGAGGCCGGACTACGAATGACGAGCCTCCCGGTCAGGATGACTCCAGGTTCCGGAGGAACCCATGAGAGAGCAACGAGGTCAGGCAGAGGCCATTCCTCCGGTCAGAGCTGAGGACAGGCCCTCGGTCAGTTACGACCAGGCCCAACCAACCGGACCCGCTCAGAATGACCTGGTCATTTCATCCCGCGACCTGTACAGGGTATTCGGCGAGGGAGACACCGCAGTCTCCGCCGTGAACGGCATCTCCATGGACGTCGGGCAGGGCGAGTTTGTGGCCGTGGTGGGAAGGTCCGGCTCAGGGAAGACAACGCTCCTGAACCTTCTGTCAGGCCTGGACAGGCCAACATCCGGGGAAGTTACATTCCAGGGGCGTGACCTGACCGGTCTTTCCGAGCGCGACCTCGTGGAACTGCGGCGGCGCCACATCGGCTTCGTGTTCCAGTCATTCGGATTGATGCCCCTTCTGTCAGCCTTGGAGAACGTGGAACTCCCGCTGCACATCATGGGGACGTCGTGGCGAGAGCGGCGCAGGCGCGCCCAGGAGGCACTGCAAATGGTGGGTCTTGGGGCCAGGTCCCGGCACCGCCCATACGAGCTGTCCGGCGGCGAGCAGCAACGGGTCTCCATAGCCAGGGCGCTGGTCACGGGGGCCAACGCCGTATTCGCCGACGAGCCGACGGGCGAGCTGGACACCACCACGGCGGCTTCCATAGGGGCCATTCTGCAAGAGGTGGCCAGAGAGAGGAAGGCCACGGTGATCACTGCTACCCACGACCTTGCCCTGGCCGCAATGAGCGACAGGATAGTGCGCATGGTGGACGGCTCGATAGAAGAGTAAGAGATTCCCGGAGGATAACAGGCCCGTCACGGTGGAGTTCATGTGACCGGTACACGTCCGCAGCCTGGAGAGCCGGGAAGCGATAGAGGTTTCGGTGGGCATCAAAGGTCACCTGCACGGTGGTTTCAACTGAAACTACCTGATTGAGCCTCCACCACTCTGGGTTCAGGTCTAGCCCGGTTTAGCTTCTTCTGTCGCTCCGTTTGACCCTCTTTTTCAGGTATCCGAGACCTAACGGTGCATCTGGTACCCAGCCACGTTGGCAATTGAAGCTTCGATCCGATTGAGTTTGGTAGTGTGGCGGGGATCAGGCTGCACTTGCGGCCACCGGACGCAGTCCCGGACTCACTCCCCCGGTGTAAACGCTCTCCCCCGTTTTCGGGACCCCGGTCACCCTGGGAATACCTCTCTCCAGGGTGAACAGGCAAAGGTCTGCGATATATCCCTGCTGGATGCTTCCCCGGCCGTGCAGAAGAAGTGCCTGGGCTGGGTTAGGTGTGATCATGTCGACGGCGGCGGGCAGGGTGCATATGGCCTGCCGGTGTAGTGATAATGCGGCGTAGAGCAGGGGAGGAGCGTGGTAGTCGCCTGTTAGAGGACGACAATATTGCACCCGACAACGGACATTCTACGCGCTTGTTTCCCCATGAGACTCAACGAGTACTACTTACCCAACCCCTGGATGACTCATGCTTCTTGTCGTCCGCAAGGGTGTTCAGGACGAGAACTTACCTGAGGGTGCTCAGCTTGGGCAAGATTTCCGCTCAGCCAGGATCGATGCGGGGGAGCCGTTTGGGGTTCGGGTAATGCTGCCCCCTGCATCCCACCCCCGGGAGTGTTAGGCGTCTCCTGGAGACCAGATCCAGTACCTGGAAACTGCGCCGGCGTCTACCCGCAGGTCGAATCCGGTGATCATTTCAGCGTCGTCGGATGCCAGGAAGACTGCGGCCTTGCCATAGTGTGACGGGCTGGGGAGCTTGAGCAATGGGGCACCCCTGCTGGCGTCCGGCAGCAGCCCTGCCGCCCGCTGGCCCAGCCGGGGTCTTGGCCAGTCTACACCCCATCTTGCGGCGCGCTCCTGTCCTTCCGATGGGTTGGTGGCAGTCGGCGTCAGACTGTTGACCCGGATGCCGTACCCGGACAATTCCATGGCCACCGATCTGGTGAAGTTCATGAGTCCGGCCTTGGCCGTCCCGTAGCCCACGTTGCCCGGTTCCCCCTGGTGCCCTGCGGTGGAAATGATGTTGATGATGTTGCCCTTCCGGTCCTGCCGGATCATCAAATGGGCCACGTGCTTGGTGAACAGAAACGCGCCGGTGAGAATGATGTCGGTCTGGCGTCGCCACTCGTCCACCGGCATGTCCAACACGCCCTTGAAGTTGAACAGCGCCGCGCCGTTCACCAGGATGTCCACACCGCCAAACCGTTCCGTGGCCGTGGAGATTGCGGCGACCACCTGGTCCTCGTCGGTCACGTCGCAGACCACGTCCATGGCGTCATGCCCCTCGGCGATTATGGCCGCGGCGCATTTCTCGGCGTATTCCTCGCGTATATCGACGCAGACCAGGTTTGCGCCCTCTCGGGCCAACTCCTCGGCGATACCGCCCATGATGTTGGGACTCGTGCCCGTCACCAGCGCTGTCTTGCCTTCGAGTTTCAAACGTCAGCCTCTATCAGTGTGGAGCTTCGACGAATCGAATTGCCCAAGCGTTCAGAAGATGATGCTGACCGCGCCGTGCCAGGACAGGGCTTCCTGGTCCAGCACCGCGCGGCGGTACGCTATTCTCAAGTCCCCGCCGTCGTCCGAACCCGCCCTCCGGCGCAGGATGTAATGGATGCTGCCGACGTAGGGCGCTCCCTCGCCGTTGCGGAACCGGTAGACCAGGACGTTAGAGGTGACCGAAAGCTCACCCTCCCCGGTCTCTTCAACTCGCACGTTGGAAATAAACCGGCGGGTCCGGGACCAGGGGTATTCACGGTGAGCATGGCGGCTGTTCAGCCGCACGGCGCGGGCGCGCAGACGGGTGATGTCGTCGTCGATGAACACCAGGTCGCGCGTGGGATCCCCATCCGGCAAATCGGTGGTGGGGACCACATAGCGGCCATCTTCGGTAAACAGGCTGACCCAGTCGTCCAGGCGCCAGTCATCCAGGAGTTCCGCTTCCCTGAACAGGAAGTCCTCCACCATTTCGCGCAACGTAGGCTTGTTGGCAGCCGTCATCTCAGAAGTGGACCCTCAGCGACCACTCCAGCCCCTTGCGGGTACGGAGCGGCATTCTCGCGGTATTCTCTAATGTGGACCGGTCCGACGGGGGCTAGTCGTCCGTTCCCGAAGCTACTGCGATTCCTGCTTCCGCGACTGGCCCGTCCTGCACGTTGGTCTTGCTCAGGCCCTGCATATTGGCGTGCCATTGCCGCCAGAACCCTCGCATCTGGAGTTCGTCCACCGTTTGGGCTGGCCTGAGCATACCCCTGGAGATGTCGGACCACTCGGTCTCGGTGGCGCGGAAACCAATCTGGCACGATTCCAGGGCTTCCACGTCATCGGGGGTAGCGAAGCCCCCAGGCCCCAGGAAGGTCAGGAAGCTGTCCAGGCGAGTGGCCAGCATGGCATCCGATTCCTCCCTTGGGACTAGGTGCCAGGCAGTAACCTCCATATTGTCGGGGGCCAGGGGTTCGAAGTACCTGATGGTGATGGCCATGATGTCGTTGATGACCAGGTTGGGATATATGATGAGGTTCCGGGAAGTATTGGCCATCCGGTAGGCTCGCTCCTCCCCGTATTTCTCCACCAACCGCTGACGGACTCGCGCTATCGGTTCCCTGGCATCCTCGCCGAATAGCGGGTGCCAATGGGCGATGGGGCGCCCGTGACGGGCCGCGCTCTCGATGACACAATGGCCGTTGCCCAGGGCCCTGGCAGCGCCGGGGACTCGGTTTGCCATCGGGGGACGGATCCTATCCGCCGCTCCCCGGTCGGCATGGCGGTATGGGGCGGCGTTCCCAGCCGGTTGCGCGTTGTCGCCGGTCCCGAGACTGGTGATGTAGTCCAGATAGGTCTGGTGGGTCGGGACCAGGTGATACCCATCGAGGCTGTTCTCAACCAGCAGCTTCCAGTTGGCCTTCATGTTGTACTTGTTGGAACCTGCGACCACGCGCATCCCCTGCTCGGACTGGTCTACAATCAGGTCAAGGTAGTCACGGGCATCCGCCAGGTAAGTGACCAGGTCTTCGACATGGGGGTTGAAACTCACGAAGATAAATCCCCGGTAATTTTCGACCCTGGGCGGTTCCTTCAGGGACAGTTCACTCCGGTCGAAGTAGGGGCCGTAGGCCTCTTCACCGGGGACGCCGATCAGCTCTCCATCGGTGTTGAACGACCAGGCGTGATAGAAGCACTGGAGGACTTCGGCGTTCCCCTCGTCGCGGCGGCAGATCAGAGCGCCCCGGTGGGGACAGGTATTGAGGAACACCCGTACTTGGCCATCCTTGCCGCGAGCAAAGAAAAGTGGCCGACCGGCTATGGTTCGGCGGCGGTAGTCCCCGGGGTTCTCCACTTCCGAATCGTGTCCCAGGTAGATCCAGCACCGGTTGAAGATTAACTCTCGTTCCTGCTGGAATAAATCCATGGAGGTCATGGACGAGCGATGGACTCTGAAAATCCCCCTCTGTCGATCGTCGACGATCAGGTCTTTGATCTCCATAAAGTCACCCGTATCCCACAGGGTCGGCTCGAGTTCGAGGTTGACGTTAGCCAAGAGTCAATCTCCAAGGCTGTCAACAAGAAAAGCCCAAGCACTATCCGTGCGCGGGTGCTGCGCTGGGAAAATGACTGGTATGCGCCTGTACTTACGGACTGGCAGGGCCGCCACTTACCGAGGTCTGTCTGGTGGTGCAGCCTCTCCCTGGGCGCTGCCTACGCTGGCGGGTAGTGCTCCTTCCACCAACGGGCGATGTCCAGGCGGCGGGCGAACCAGACCCCCTCCTTCTCGGAGGCGTACTTGAGGAACCGGTCAAGTCCAGAGGCCCGGCCCGGCTTTCCGATGATGCGGCAGTGGAGGCCGACAGACATCATCCTTGGGGTGGTGGTCCCTTCCTCATACAGCATGTCAAAGGACGCCTTGGCGACCTGGAAAAAGTGCTCCGGCGTTAGCAGGTCGCCACGCCAGTACTTGTAGTCGTTGACCTCCAGCGAGTACGGGACCACCAGCCACGGCTCGTTGTGCACCCTGGTCCAGTAGGGCAGGTCGTCGTTGTAGGCGTTGCAGTCGTACTCGAACCCGCCCTCTTCGACCACCAGTTCCCGCGTGTTGACGCTGGGACCGTAGCGAGTGTACCAGCCCAGCGGCCGCTGTCCGCAGATGCGTTCGATGGTGTCTACGGCCTCGCGGATGGCTCGACGTTCATCGTCGCGGTCCATCCGGTAGTACTCTTCCCAGCGGTTGCCGTGGCCCATCACCTCGTGGCCTCGACGAATGGCCTCGGGCCCAACCTCCGGGTTGCGTTCCAGGGCCTGGGCACAGGCGAAGAAGGTGCCCTTGACGCCGTTCCGGTCGAGTATGTCCATGATGCGCCAGACACCGACGCGGCTGCCATACTCGAAGAAGGACTCGTTGGCCAGGTCGCGCTCCCCGGGGCCTAGTGGCGATGGAGACTCGCCGGACGTCTCTCCGCTTGGGTCTCCGTCCAGGGTCGAGTATTCAGAGCCTTCCTCGTAGTTGACCACTACCGAGATGGCGATCCTGGCATCGTTGGGCCACCGGACCTTCGGGAGGTTGGCCCCATAGCCCACAAAGTCGCGTTCCTGCATGGCAACCCTCCACGATTCTTGAGTAGCTGAGTCTCTGCGACTACCCGATTTTCGTCCCTTACATTGTACCTGGAATTTCCACAGCGCTGACTAAAGCGTTTCCGGTCAGCAAGAATGCGACGATCGAGATGGGAATGCGGTTGTGTGGTGTCGGAGATGGCACCACGCCTTCAACGCCTTCAACTCACAGGTGCTCTCCGGACTCCTGGGCATGGGTCAGTATCCCTTCATGAAGTCGTTCTCGGATGCCCTGGCCCGCGGGCCTCGGTTGAGTTGACGCCGAGTGTCCGTTACCCGGCAGCGCACCATGTATGGACTCTCCCATCATCAGATGCGCTGGCTGATGATGTGGCCGATCACGATGTCCCGGTGGCCTGGGTGGTGCTGGACAAACCTGTATCTAGTACAGGACCGGCTCTGAACACCCACCGCATGACGTTCACATTCCGGCTGCCGGTCCTAGCCCGTTGGAACGTTGTGACAGGTAGTTCTATTGCCGACGAGTACCGCACTCATTGTATCGATCTAGGAATTGGTAACGTGGACATAATTTCAACTTCATAATAGTGTTGGATGGGGTTTCCACATACAACTGGGACACGGCAGGATAGCTTGTCTCCCGGTAACAGACATTCTTTAGAGCGCGGGTCCGGCTGTAGGTTGACCCCAAGAGGCCACCGGCATCTGCGGTAACTGCAATAGCCTTGCCACGCCGCGCCGTCGGGTTGACACTCGGTAGCGCGCGGATACAATAGACTCAAACTTGGCCTCCACACCCCCGGACTTTTTATTCGTGAGGACAGACCATGATTGACAAGTTTGACAGTCTTTTCGCCGGCCATGTGGACATGGACAACGTCGGCTATACGGGGACTCCGGTCAACGACCGCTCCTTCTCTGATGAGCACCTGGCCTCCGTGTTCGACAAGTCGGAATCCATAGCCCTGCTCATGGACCGGCTGGGCTATGATACCTTCTGGATGGCCGAACACCACTTCCAGCCCGAGGGCTATGAGTGCATCCCCAATCTCCTGATGATGGGCGTACACCTGGCCCACATGACCAAGAGCATCAAGATCGGATGCGCCTTCAACATCGCCCCCATGTGGCACCCCCTGCGGCTGGCTGAGGATTTCGCCACCGCCGACATCCTGACCGATGGCCGGGTCGTTTTCGGCGTGGGCCGGGGATACCACACCCGCGAGATTGAGACCTTCGGCGCCCCTCTGCTGGACCAGGACGCCAACCGGGAGATGTTTGAGGAACAGGTGGAGGTCATGATGAAGGCCTTCAACGAGCGTTCCTTTTCCCACCACGGCGCTTACTACGACATTCCGCCTGCCGTGCCCTACCGGGGCTACGAGCTTGAGGAGATTACCCTGGTGCCCCGGCCCAAGTACCTGCCGGTGGAGTGTTGGCAGCCCATTCAGGGGGGCACCCAGCGCGCGCTGGACTTCATGGCCAAGCACCGCATCAAGGGCATCATCGGCGGCGGCGTGGCCGAGGGCGGCGTGATGGACAAGACGATGGAGGACTTCCGCGACGCCATTGCGCGCACCGGGCGCGACGTCCAGATGGGCGAGGACCTGAGCGTGGGGTTCCACTTCTTCCTGGCCGACTCCGAGGAACAGGGCATCAAGGACGCGGCCAAGTTCTACGAGGAAAACGTGAAGATGTTCGGTCCCCTGCGCCTGCACAGGGGCCTGAGCGAGCAGCAGATGCGCGACATCGCCGACCCGCGCCGTGCGCCGCTGGCCGACCTGCCCACCATGGAGCAGGCCGTTACATCTGGTGCGGTGTTGTGCGGCCCGCCGGAGCGGGTTATCGAGCAGTTGAAGCAGGTGGAGGAGCGCTATCCCGGCCTGGACCGGGTGGGCGTCAGCCACCCCGTTGGCACCCCCCAGAACATCATCCTGGAGCAACTGGAGTGGTTCGCCAAGGACGTAATGCCCGCTTTCAAGGGCAAGGTGGAAAGCGCCGTTCCTGCCGACAATTAGCCGTCAACATCAGTTAGTATTTGGTGACCCCTCTCCACTTTGGAGAGGGGTCTTGTTTTGGGTCTTGTGTCTCTGCGTTGAGGCCCCCTGATGCCCATGCTATGATTGTCTCCTCAACTGCTTGGGGGATGGTTTGGCAGAGATACTTGACGGGGTGGCACTGGCCGCGGAAGTGCGGGGCCGCGTTGCGGCGGGTGTCGAGGAGATGCAGGGGAAGCATGGAGTGACCCCCGGCCTGGCTGCGGTGCTGGTGGGCGACGACCCGGCTTCGGCGGTGTATGTGCGCAACAAGCGGCGGGCCTGCGACGATGTGGGCACGGTCAGCGAGACCTTCCATCTGACCGCCGAGTCGTCAACCGCTGAGGTGGTTGAGTGCGTGGAGCAGCTCAACCGGGACTCCCGGTTTCATGGCATCCTCATGCAACTGCCTCTTCCGCGCCAGGTCGATGAGCAGACCGTAATCGAGACCATCAGCCCGGACAAGGACGTTGACGGCCTGCATCCCCAGAACGTAGGCAAGCTGGTCCAGGGTGTACCGGACTTCGTTCCGGGCACCCCGGCGGGCATACGTGAGATTTTGGTTCACTATGGCTATGATCCGGCGGGCCAACACGTCGTCATCTGCGGAAGGAGCAACATCGTGGGCCGCCCCCTGGCCAATCTGCTGGTGCAGCGTCAGGAGGGTGCGAACGCCACGGTTACAGTGTGCCACACCAGGACCAGGGACCTTCCGTCATTCACCCGCAGCGCGGACATACTGGTTGCGGCCATGGGCCAGCCAGGGATGATCACTGCGGACATGGTGAAAGATGGAGTGGTCGTCATCGACGTGGGTATCACACGTGTCGAGGACCCGTCCCGGCGGCGTGGATACCGCCTGCAGGGGGACGTGGATTTTGAGCCAGTAGCGGCAAAGGCGGAGGCGATTACTCCAGTACCGGGCGGCGTTGGCCCTATGACCATCGCAATGCTGATGGTCAATACGCTGAATGCGGCCCGCATCCATATTCACGGGCGTCCTTAGTCCAGCAGAGCCCCTCAAATCTCCTATTCACAACCTTCTCTTGTATGCGCACCGACGACTTCGACTACCACCTGCCCTCGGAACTGATCGCCCAGACCCCTCTGGAACACCGCGACTCTTCCCGCCTCTTGGTGCTGGACAGGGCTACCGGCACCGTCCGGCACAGCCGTTTCTCCGGCATCGGTGAGCATCTGCGTCCTGGCGACCTGATGGTCTTCAACCGGAGCAGGGCCATACCCGCCCGGTTGTACGGGCGCAGGGAGAGCGGCGGCCGTGTGGAGTTTCTGCTGCTCAGCAGGGTCGAGCCGGGCCTCTGGCGTGCGCTGGCCAGGCCAGGACGGCGGTTGCAACCCGGTGCAAGGGTGCTGCTGGACGTTCCGGGCCGGCCGTCAGGGAACTTGAGTGTGGACTATGACGTTGAGGTATGCGCCTCTGAGGACGACGGCGTGAAGCTGGTCAGGTTCGTTGATGAGGGAGTAATCGACCGTTCCGGTCATGCACCGCTGCCGCCATACATCCACACCCGTCTGGAGGACCCGGAGCGGTATCAGACGGTGTATGCCAGGGACCCTGGCAGCGCGGCCGCTCCCACAGCGGGGTTTCACTTCACCAACAGCCTGCTGGAAGACCTGCGCCGGGCCGGGGTGGAGATGGCCTTCGTTACCCTGCATGTGGGGTTGGACACCTTCCGCCCGGTGCAGGAGGACGATCCGAGGGAACACAAGATACACACTGAGTACTTCGAGGTTGACTCGGAGGCGGCGCAGGCACTGCAACGGGCAAAGCGCGAGGGACGGCGCATCATCGCTGTGGGGACCACATCGGTCAGGACGCTGGAACAGGTGGGCCGGGACCTGGACAATCAGGGCGACGGTAGCATTGGGCCGGGGAGCGGCCAGGCTGACCTGTTCATCCTGCCGGGACACCGCTTCCGGCTGGTGGACGCGATGATCACCAATTTCCACCTGCCCCGCTCGACGCTGATGATGCTGGTGTCGGCCTTTGCAGGCAGGGAGCGGGTCCTAGAGGCATACCAGGCCGCGATAGTGGAAAGTTACAGATTCTACAGCTTCGGCGACGCGATGCTGATTACCTGACCGGTACTGGAATCGGGAACGGTTACGGCAACTGCAATAGCTGGAGGATGTTGCCATCGGGGTCTTTGAACGTGGCAACCCAGCCGCCCCAGTGTTCTTGCTCCGGGGGCCGGATGAACTCCGCGCCTTGGGAGGACATGCGCCGGTAGGCCTCGTTGATGTCGTCCACTCCGAAGTTGGCCATGACCCGGTACGGGTCGCGGGACTCTCCCTGTACCTCTCCGTGCAGGCCCAGGTTGAACCGGAACTCCCGGAACCCGCCGAACTCGAAGGCTATGAAGTCATCGTGCCTCGCGTGGAGAGGCAGTCCTACCACATCATGGTAGAAGTCGAACATGACGTCCAGATTGTCGGTCCAGAGGGTTATGCCGATAACACCCGTTATCATGGCTGTGTCCGTTCGTGGGATTTGCTGCCGGGAAATGACCGGTATTGGCTATGAGGGGTGTATGACTGACCGTATCTGATGGCAGTGATCAAGGCCATGCGCTGGCCCGCACCGTCGGGAATCAGGCTATCCCGTCTGCTGATGTTCCCGCTTTTCAGCGGTGCAGCGGGGGCACCAACCGTAGAAATCCACCCGCTGCCAGGCGACCTGGAAGTTGGACTGGCGGGAAATTCGGTTCTTGAGCCGAACGACCATGTCCTGGCCAGTGTCGGTGTCGATGACCTCTTCACAGTTCATGCAAACCAGGTTCACGTGGGGGTCCATGTTGGATTCGTAGCGGGACATCTTCTGGAAGGGCAACTCCTGGATAAGCCCGCTGCGCTGGAGGACGCCTAGGGTAGAGTAGATGGTCGCAAGGGTCATGGAAGGGAAATGGTCCCGGACCCGCTCATGTATCTGCTGGACGGTCGGGTGGTCGGTAGAGTTGAGAACAGCCTCGGCGATGGCCAGACGCTGGGGGGTGACGCGCACTTCCCAATGTCTCAGCCGTTCTACCAATTGTTCTTGGGTCAACATAGGTTCTCCAAAGAAACGCGCGCGAAATGCAGTGTGCAAGTCAGCAGCAGTCAAGAAGCGCGGCGCAGGCCCGTAGGGGGATAATGCCAAACTATACCTGCAATCCAATCTATTGGCAAGGCGGAGGCACTCCGCCTGGTCTGGTTTCCGCTGCTGAACAATGGGGCAGAACGCCAACAGTCCTGCCCCGGTGATGCCTCAGCTATAGCCGATACGGGCACTCACGCTACCAGCCTATGGCGTAGCCGATGTCTCCCTTGGGGGCGGCTGCGCCCTGGATCACGCCGCGCTCACCGTCGTAGCGGATGCCCATTACCTTGCCATTGGACCAGGCTCCGGTCGTCGTCACCTCGTGGCCCCGCTTGGCCAGTTCGTTGGTTACCTCCGCCGGGATGCGTGACTCAGCCACGATGCGGCCGGGGTAGGCCGGTCTGGGGTAGAAGGACGATGGGAAATGGACGGAGTGGAGCGTGGGGGCGTCCAGAGCCTCCTGCAGGTTCATCCCGAAGTCCACGTAGTTTATAAAGAACTGGAGGGTCCACTGGTCCTGCCCGTCGCCGCCGGGAGTGCCAAAGACCATGTACGGGTCCCCGTTCTTGGTCACCAGCGTCGGCGTCAGGGTTGCCCGTGGCCGCTTGCCGGGGGCAAGGGCGTTGGGACGGTCCGGGTTCAGGTAGAACATCTGGCCGCGGGTGCCGATGGGGAATCCCAGTCCCCGGATAACCGGCGATGTTCCCAGCCATCCGCCGCTCGGTGTGGCGGCAACCATGTTGCCCTCCCGGTCAACGGCGTCCAGGTGGGTGGTGTCGCCCACGTGGGCGTGGCCCAGCCCCAGGTCGCGGATGTCCCGCGCCGCAACGCCCAGGGCGCGGCGATTGTCCTCGGCGACCAGGGCAACGTCGAAGTCAGGGATGCCGTATCCGGCGTCTCCGGGGCGCATCTCCAGCGATGCTGACGCTCCGATGAGGTTGCGCCTGCCCGAGGAATACTCCTCGGACAGCAGCGTCTCCAGTGGTACGCTGTCGAAGTTGGGGTCGCCGTAGTAGGCTTCGCGGTCGGCGAAGGCTAGCTTGGCCGTCTCGATCCAGGTGTGCAGGTACTCCGGCGAGTTGTGGCCCATGCCGGCGATGTCGAACCCTTCCAGGATGCCAAGCTGTTGCAGGAACACCGGCCCCTGGGTCCAGGGCGGGCACTTGTAGACCTCCAACCCGCGATAACCGGTCAGGGCCGGTTCCTCAACGTCGGCGTGCCAGTTGGCCATGTCCTCGTAGGACAGGAGGCCAGTATGGGCCTGTCCGCTGGCGTCCTCTACCGGGTTGTCAGCGATGAACTCGGCGATGCGCTCCGCTATTGGCCCCTTGTAGAAGGCGTCGCGGGCGGCCTGGATACCGGCAGCCCGGCCTTGGTGTTTGGATTCCTCCTCGGCGCGGCACATCACCTTGAGGGCGTTGGCGAATTCGGGGTTGCGGAAAATTTCGCCGACCTCCGGCACCCGCCCACCGGGGAAGTAGACCTCGCCGGTGGTGGGGTACAGCTTGGTGTACTTGTCCCAGTCGTTGGAGAGCCGGTCGTGGAGCCGCTGGTACATTGGATACCCGTTCTCCGCCAGGTGTATGGCGGGTTGAAGTATCTCGGAGAAGCTCATGGTGCCGAACCGGGCAACCGCTGTCGCCCAGGTGTCCACCACCGCCGGGACACAGGCGGGCAAATACCCGTCGCCGGGAATCAGGTCGATGCCGTTCTCCCGGCACCAGTCGATGGTAAACGCCTTGGGCGCGCTGCCCATGCCGCTGATGGCATAGGTTTTCCTGTCCCTTGCGGAGTAGATGAGGGTCGGCACCTCACCGCCGATGCCGTTGCTTGCGGGTTCCAGCAGGTTGAGGCAGAAGCACATCGCTGCCGCGGCGTCGATGGCGTTCCCTCCCTGCTCCATGATGCGGAAACCAGCCGCAGTGGCCAGGTAGTGCCCGGAGGTCACCACGCCTCGGGTGCCCATGATCACCGGTCTCGTGGTAAATGTTGCCATCTTTCCCTCCCGGAATGGTTATTGCCGAGCAGACCGCATCGGCGAAGCATTTTGCACAGTTTACACCTTTATGACTGTGGCGGCACCCAACGGTCTTCTGGCCCATGACTGTCCTGTTCCCGGCTACCATTATCCTCCGTGCTAAAATCCTCCCATGTCTCCCCTTTACCATGATGGGCGCGAACTTCAACTTGTGCGTAACAGGACCATCTTCGACTATGCCGATGACCTGAAGGTGCGAGTCCCCACCTCCTGCGGCAGGAATGGCGATTGCCACGAATGCATCGTCGAGATTCGCCGGGGGATGGAGGCGCTCAGCCCTTTGACCGGGGCTGAAGCTTTCCTGCGCGAAAACTACCGGCTTGCGTGCCAAACCTCAATCGTGGACGTGGATGCAGCGGTGGAGTTCGCTGTGCTGCGGCGCCAGCCACGCATCCTTACAGAGTCTGTCAGCCATGACTACCCGATATGCCCCGCTGTGACCCGCAGTGGGGACAGCGTCTACCTTGACGGACGGAGGATTGACAGTTACCGGGGGGGAATTTTCGGCCTGGCCGTAGATGTGGGCACGACCACCGTGGCGATGAACCTGGTGGACCTGGAGCGCGGCGAGGTGGTGGCCACAGCATCCTTTGAGAACCCGCAGCGATTCGGCGGCAGCGACGTTATGCATCGCATTTCCTACGATGGCGGCCCCTTCGCCGGGGAATTGCAGCAGGTTATCCTCTCGTCGCTCAACTTCGAGATTGGCGATCTGGCGCGGCGCACCGGTGTCCACCGGCGGCTGGTCTACGAGGTCGTGGCGGTCGGGAACTCGACCATGCGGGACCTTTTCTTCGGGTTGGACGTGCAGCCCATCGGGGAGAAGCCGTATCGCTCCACGACTGAGACGGACGTGGAGCTTGGACTGCGGGAGACCACGGCGTTAGGCCGACGCGCCGGAGAGTTGGGGATACGAGTCTTCCCTGACGCCCGCATCTACGGTGGGCCGTTGATCGGGAGCCACGTGGGGGCTGATGTGGCCGCCGACCTGCTGACGGTGGGCATGGGCGGTTCTGATGATGTGGCCATGCTGGTGGACGTGGGGACCAATACCGAGGTAGTGGTCGGCAACCGTCACCGGATGATTGCCGCCTCATGCCCGGCTGGTCCCGCCTTCGAGGGAGGGCAGGTGTCCTACGGGATGCCCGGCTACGATGGTGCCATTGAGTCGGTGGATGTGCGGGACGATGGAATATCGTACCGCACCATCGGCGACGCCGATGCTCAGGGCATCTGCGGGTCGGGGCTGGTGGACCTGCTGGCCGGGTTGAGATATACGGGCACAATGAGCGAGTTGGGCGTGCTGAGCGAGGGAGCGGGCAGTTTCCCATTCGCGCCGGACAAGGAGATGGCCATTTCCCGCGCCGACATCAGCGCTCTGGCCCAGGCCAAGTCGGCCAACTTCGCCGGACAGTACATCCTCCTGCGCAACTATGGCGTCCCCTTGGACAAGATCGACCGACTCTACCTGGCGGGCGGGTTCGCCAACTACCTGAACGTTGAACACGCCGTCGAAATCGGCTTCATCGCCAATCTTCCGCTGCATAAGATTGCCAAGGTGGGCAATGCTTCCCTGGAGGGAGCGACGATGATGCTGCTCTCTATGGATATGCGACGGACGGCGGAGGATATGGCGCGCCGCATCGAGCACGTGGAACTGGAGACTACGCCGGACTTCTTCGATATCTTCGTTGAGGGCTGCATGTTCAAGCCCATGCCCCGGACGCTGGCGTGATTCTGTAATTGACTGCCTGCCTGTGCGATAATTGGCCCATGGAGATTACCGTTCGGTTCTTTGCCCTTTACCGGGAACGGGCTGGCCTGAGCAGCCTGGCGATGGAGCTTCCCGACGGCGCTTCGGTGGCCGCTTTGACCGACGTTGTTCGCCAGCGTTTCCCGCGACTCGCGCCGCCGGAGGTCAAGATAGTGGTGGCCGTGAACGCCGAGTACGCGGAACCGGAACAAGTCCTGCGGCCGGGTGACGATGTGTGCCTGATCCCGCCGGTCAGCGGAGGATGATACTGAGAGCGCCGCCCCGCACCATCAGCGAGGCCGGGACGGCCGTGGAGGATCAGCGTTGCAGATGATCGAGATTACCACCAGCCCCCTCGACCCGGAGCAGGTGACCCGCAAGGTGATGCGTGACTCCAACGGGGCGGTGGTCACCTTCCTGGGCACGACGCGAGACAATTTCGAGGGCAAGCGGGTCGTGACACTGGAGTATGAAGCCTTCGAGGAGATGGCGGTCAAGGAACTGGAGAAGGTCCGCCAGGGGCTGCTGGACGAGTTTGGCATCGAGGATATGGCTATATCCCACCGGATTGGCCGCGTCGACATAGGGGAGACAAGCCTGGTGGTGGCCGTAGCGTCTCCGCACCGCAAGGAAGCCTTCATGGCCTGCCACAAGGCCGTGGACTGGCTGAAGGAAACGGTGCCCATCTGGAAGAAGGAAGTCTACGAGGACGGCTCCCGCTGGGTGGCTTGCGAGGACCACGAGTTCACCCACGAACACGCCTCCGCAGTTGAAGAGCTTGTCGCCGATTCCTGAATCCGCCTGCCATCAAGTCATCCGGCCCCGGCGTCTCTTCATTTCCGTGCCGGATTGACCATCTAATGAGTAACTCGACAGGTAGGGCCAAAATGCGGGAAGTATATGCATTGGAACCCGTGAGCTTGCGGGAAGTATGGCCGGACGAGGCCCGATGCTTCACGCCGTGGCTGGCGGATCATCTGCATCTGTTGGAGTCCGAGCTAAACCTTGCCCTAGAACTGGTAGCGGTAGAAGTCACTTTACCCGAAGCCGGGCGGGTTGACATCATCGCGCAACAGGTCAGCACCAAGGCCAAAGTGGTGATCGAAAACCAGTTGGAGGTATCTGACGATTCCCACTGCCTGCGCCTCTTGGGATACGCTGCTAACGCCGACGCCAACATTCTGGTGTGGGTGGCACGGGATTTCACCGACTACCACCGCAGCATCCTGTCATGGCTCAACGAAAGCGACAACATTGCAGTGTACGCCTTGGCGGTGAAGGCTTACCGGGTGGGCGGCATCGTGGCTGTTGACTTCCAGTTGATTGTTGAACCGCCGCAATCCCAACCGGGAACAGACTCCACATCGACCAGAATGACTACGAACACATACTATGCCAACTTCTACTCTCCAGTGGTAGCGCAACTGCGCCGCTCGGGATTGCTTCCGGTAAGCCGGGGTGGATGGCGAGGTAGATGGAGGTCGTTCCAAACCGGATACTCAAATGCCGTTTACGCTGCGGGTTTGAGCGAAGGAAAGGCGTGGGCCTTCTTGGATGTGTACGGAGTCGACAACCAACATATCTATAATGCGCTGACCCAACACCGCGCCGAGATAGATGCCGAGTTGGACGGCAGTGCCGAATGGGAGCAGGGGGAGGGTCAATCCTGGGTGGGGGTGAGAACGGAAGCAGTGACCAGCGACCCGATGCTAAACCTTGAAGCCGTAGGAGAATGGATCGTTGAAAATCTGTTGCGACTACAGGCCGTAGTACAACCGTACTTGGACCGGGTGATGGACGGCTTGGACTCCCCGAGTGACGACGCGGAGGACGGTGGATGAAGCTGATTGACCTGATTGGTGCCGCGCCGTGGCGTGAGGCAGTCACTTACCGGGACACGTGGCCGCACGAGTACGTGCTGCTCCATAGAGATGGACAGCGGATGTTGGCGGAGGCCGTGTGTCGCCGGATATGTGACGGAGAGGCTTTCGCCGGATCATTCTTTGGCCACCCGACATTCTATCTATTCATCGGGGATTACAAGTACTGGTTTATGACACCCTGCGACCAGATAGACCTGGATGTTACAGAAACCGAACATGTGCTTAACCGGGCTTCCTTGTACCATGACCGACGGGATTTCCACATCCAGGAAGGCGACACTGGTCGGCGCGAAGATTATCCCGCCCCGCCAATAGTCTGATATGCAACTATCCTCCGAAGGCAAACGTGATTGACCTGACTCTCGCCCACCCGTTGGAAAAAAAGGGAAGCTCTGCCAAGCCTCTTTTGAGATAGTTTCTAGTACTACAGTTGCAGATGCCCATTGGGAGTCTTGGGAGGTCCTAAAATCGCAACGTCTGGCTGCAGCCGAGGTCTCCAATCCTAACGAAATCAAGTCGAATTCGAGACCGGGATTTCCAAATCAGAATTAGTGCGACTGTAGTACTAGTCCGCCTCCGTCCTGGAGTCTCCCAGAGCCGTCCTTATTGCTTGCCGCACCGTGCGGACGAACTGCAGGCGCATCCCCGCAACGCCCAGGTCCTCTTCCCTGGTTGTCTCCGGCAGGATGCAACGTTCCATCCCCAGCCTGCGGGCTTCCAGGACCCTGCGCTGGGCCTGCGTAACGGAACGCAGTTCCCCGCCAAGCCCGACCTCGCCGAAGGCCACCATTGTCGGGTCCAGCGGCCGGTTGTGATAGCTGGACGCCATGGCGAGGATCAGGGCAAGGTCAACCGTCGGGTCGTTGATCCTCAATCCACCGGCGACGTTGATGATGATGTCCTGTCCCGACAGTTCCAGGGAGGCGCGACGGCTGGCCACCGCCGACAGCATCAAGAGGCGGTTGTGGTCCACGCCATTGGCAACCCGGCGCGGTACAGGCAGTTGCGACGGGGATGTAAGTGCCTGAATCTCGATGAGCAGGGGGCGGCTGCCCTCCATCACCGGGGTCAGGGCTGCGCCCACTACCCCGTCATAGCGTTGGGCCAGCAGGGAGTGGGACGGGTCGGGCACCTCGGCAAGTCCCTGGGCTGTCATCTCGAATACTCCGACCTCGTTCGTGGACCCGAACCGGTTCTTGACGCTGTGCAAGGTGCGAAGTGTGCCTGATTCCTGGGCCTCCAGGTAAGTTACCACATCAACCATGTGCTCCAGGACCCTTGGCCCGGCGGCGTTGCCGTCTTTGGTCACGTGCCCAGCGACCAGCACCGGGACATGACGCGCTTTGGCCCATCGCATGAGACGCAGCCCTGCCTCCCGAATCTGGACCACGCTGCCCGGCCCTGACGGAATGTCCCGGCTGTAGAGCGTCTGGATGGAATCCACGATGGCCAGTGCAGGTTGCATGGCCTCCATGTGCTGAACTGCCAGGTCAACGTCGCTTTCGGAGAGCAGGAATACCTGGTCCCCGGGGAAGTCCAGGCGCTGGGCGCGGAGCTTGATCTGCTGGGGAGACTCCTCGCCGCTGAGGTACAGCACCTTTTCCCCACGGGCGGACATGTGCTGTGCGATCTGGAGCATCAGGGTCGACTTGCCAATGCCCGGTTCTCCCGCCAGCAACACCACTGAGCCTGGTACGATGCCACCCCCCAACACCCGGTTGAGTTCCTCGCAGGGCAGGGTTATCCGTGGTTGGTTGCTGGCGTCGAGGGTGGAGAGTTCCTGCAATGATTCGGCCTCGGCGCTGCGCCAGCCTGTGTAGACTGCCCCGGCGCGGGAACCTGACGGGGCTTCTACCAACGGTCGCTGGGAACCGCAGGCCGGCGACGGGCAGAACCCGTTCCAACGAGAGCTTTCATGCCCGCAGTCCTGGCAGTAAAAGACGGCCCGGTCGCGTTCGGCGGCGCGAGATGTCCTGGAGCGTGATGTTGAGGGGCGTGTCAACGCGGCTGTCCTCCTGCCGGGGTTCGCGTCATTATAACAAGAAGGGGACCCTGCTCAGCAGGGTCCCCTGTCAGTAACTGTTCCAGTCTTTGGTCGGAGCGGTTCAGGCCAGGGTTGCCGCCTCAACCTCGACCTTGTTCTTGTTGCGGATCACGACCTGGTCGTCTTCTACGTCTATGAGCGCGACGTCCCCGGCATCGAGCCGACCGCTGAGGACCTCGTCGGACAAGGAGTCCTCAACCTCGTTCTGGATCAGTCGGCGCAGCGGCCGCGCTCCCAGCACCGGGTCAAAGCCCTTCTCTCCAAGCCACGTCCGTGCCGCTTCGGTCAACTCCAACTCGATCTTCTTTTCCGCCAACTCTTTCCTCACCATATCGATCATCAAATCGACGATGGCCAGGATTTCGGACTCATCCAACTGATGGAACACCACGGTGGCGTCTATCCTGTTCAGGAACTCGGGGCGGAAGAAGCGCTTCACTTCGTCCATCACCTTGTCCTTCATCCGGGTGTAGGAGCTGTCCCTGGTCTGGGCCGCATCGGTCTTGACACTGAATCCCAGGGTAGTTTCCCGTTTGATCAGGTCGGATCCGAGATTGCTGGTCATTACCAGGATGGAATTCCGGAAGTCCACCTTCCGGCCACGGGCGTCGGTCAAAGTACCGGCGTCAAATATCTGCAACAGGATGTTGAAGACCTCGGGGTGGGCCTTCTCGATCTCATCCAGCAGGACCGCGCAGTAGTTCTTCCGGCGGACCCCCTCGGTCAACTGCCCGCCCTCGTCATAGCCGACGTACCCCGGAGGTGCGCCAATGAGCCGGGCCACGGTATGACGCTCCTGGAACTCGGACATGTCGAGGCGAATCATCGCATCGTCGTCGCCGAACATGAACTCGGCTAGGGCGCGCACCAACTCGGTCTTGCCGACGCCGGTGGGTCCAAGGAACAGGAACACACCGATGGGGCGGCGTGGGTCCTTCAGACCGGCCCGGGCGCGGCGCACGGACTTGGCGATGCTGACTATGGCCTCGTCCTGGCCGATGATGCGCTTGTGAAGGTCCTGCTCCATGCGCAGCAGGCGTTCGGTCTCTTCGGAAGCGAGGCGCGTCACCGGGATACCGGTCCACATGCTGACCACTTCGGCGATGTCGTCCTCGGTGACCACCGGGCGCTCTTTGCCTTCCTGCCAGTCCTTCTCCAAGTTGTCCAGGTCCTCGGTCTGGCGGAGTTCACGGTCGCGGAGCTCGGCCGCCGCTTCGTACTGCTGGGAGGCGATGGCCTCGTCCTTTTCCCGGCGCACCTGCTCCAACACCTGCATGGCGTCCTTGACCGGTGCGGGGGTGACGCTGCCGCGCAGGCGCACCCGGGACCCGGCCTCGTCGATCAGGTCAATGGCCTTGTCCGGCAGGAAGCGGTCGGAGATGAACCGGGCGGCCAGGGTGGCTGCGCTGTTGAGAGCTTCATCGGTAATGTCTACGTTGTGGTGGTCTTCGTAGCGGCTCCTGACGCCCTTGAGAATATCTATAGTCTCGTCGTTGGTTGGCTCCTCGACGCGCACCGGTTGCAGCCGACGTTCCAGGGCGGGGTCCCGCTCCACGTACTTGCGGTAGTCGTCCAGGGTGGTTGCGCCGATGCACTGGAGTTCTCCCCTCGCGAGGGAGGGCTTCAGGATGTTTGAGGCGTCCACCGCGCCCTCTGCGGCGCCTGCGCCGACTATTGTATGTACCTCGTCGATGAAGAGCACGCAGTTGCCCGCGCCCTTCACCTCTTCAATGACTTTCTTCAGCCGTTCCTCGAACTCGCCCCGGTACTTGGTGCCTGCAACCAGTGCGCCCATGTCCAGGGTAACCAGCCGCTTGCCCTGGAGTGTCTCAGGGACTTCTCCGCTTGCGATGCGCTGGGCCAGACCCTCAACGATTGCGGTCTTGCCGACGCCCGGCTCACCGGCGAGCACCGGGTTGTTTTTGGTGCGGCGGCTGAGTATCTGGACCACCCGCTGGATTTCCTGCTCGCGCCCGACCACCGGGTCCAGCTTGTCGGCCCTTGCGAGGTTTGTCAGGTCCGTGCCGAGCTGGTCCAGGGTGGGTGTCCGGGTGGTGCTGCGGGAGCTCTGGCTGCTGCTGCCCGTGTTGCTCAGGATGCGGTGGGTCTCGGCGCGAACCTTGTCTAGGGTTACGCCCAGGCTCTCGAGGACGCCAGCAGCGACCCCTTCACCCTCGCGCAGCAGGCCGATTAGCAGGTGCTCAGTGCCTATGTAGGTGTGGTTCATCCGGCGCGCCTCGTCGACGGCCAGTTCCACTACTTTCTTGGCCCTGGGGGTCAGCCCTATCTCACCCTGGGCTGGCTTCTCACCCCGGCCAATAATGAACTCCACTGCCGAGCGGACCTTGCTGAGGTCCACGGCAAGACTGGAGAGGACTCGTGCAGCCACGCCTTCGGTTTCGCGGACAAGCCCAAGCAGAATGTGCTCCGTACCGATATAGTTGTGGTTGAATCGCTGGGCTTCTTCCTGGGCTAGGGACAGAACTCTCCGGGCACGCTCGGAGAATTTCTCAAATCTGCTACCCATAATTCCGCTCCTGGTGGTGGACGTGACAGCCGTTCGTTCGACGGTCAGGGCCGGATATTCAGGTCATCCGCTAATTATAGGTTCAAGTCTATAAAAGTGTAAAGACAAACGGCTGCGCCCGGATGGCGATGAATGCACTCCAAGTTAGAATGCTCGCCTATGGAGGCCCCTAGGCTCAAAAACGTCCGCCGTACAGGACATGGGTCTCGTGTCGGAGGACGAAGGTCTGGGGCTTGATATACCTCCCGGCGGTGACCTATTTTCCCACTCCGTTGCCAGAGCAGTATCGTCGGCGCTGGGGCGTTTCACTTCCGTGTTCGAGATGGGAACGGGTGGGGCCACCTCGCTAGAACCACCAGGAAGCATATCGATGGCCGGAGTATGCACTATTTTTCACAACCTGGCAAGAGTCTTGGGCCGTGAACTGCCTCATCTGCCCGGAATTGGTCCAACTGTGGACTGGTCTGCCCACGACTGGCGATGCTAATTATTGGCGAATACGGTGGGAACCGGCGCGGCTCTGTCCGTGCCTCCGGACATGTGCCTGCAACCATCATTTGGGTATGTATAATAAGATATATAAAATAAGTAGCCACGATGACTTGACAGCGTATAGGCATAATATATAATGCTATATCATAGCAGGGTATGGATATGTATCCAGCAGATATGCTAGTGAGTAGACCTAGATAGCCCTGCTGCAGGAAAACGTCCGGTAACCGGAGGATGGCATGATACCCGTATTTCCATACCAGATTCGCAGGGCTGAGGACGGTTGGCGAGGGGAGTTGCTGCTGCGGTTGAGGGACGGTAGGTCCGTCTATGTTGTGCACCTCTCGTTGGAGCAGGCCCGCGTTCTGGCCGTGGAGATGCGCGGGTTGGCGACGGACCATTGCCCACAGCACCACCTGGCCCTGAAGGTGGCCCAGGCGTTGGGCGGTCAGATAAGCCACATCGTCCTGAAAGCGTTGGGCGACAACGGAGGCGTGTCCGGCGTGTTGCGAGTGCTCACGCCCGAAGGGATGCGCGACGTCCACGTTGACACGGCGGCGGCACTTGCAATGGCTATCCATGTGGGTATGCCTATCTTCATGGACAGGGATTTCGCGTCGGCTGACGGCAAGCTGGAGGTCGTCAACGAGCCGGGAGAGACTCCGCTGGGACCGCAGATTCCACCCGCTTTCCGGGACCTGATCGAGCAATTGGACCTGCCCGACACAGGCAATGAGACGGGAGATTGATGAAATCAGTCGCTCCAGCTGTTCGGGGCTTATTGTCAAATTACCAGAGGAGGAACAAAGCATGACGACCGAGACTGCCGAATATCCCAGCCTGTACCGCACTATCTATGCCCGGAGGATGTCGTGGAATTTCACCGACAGGCCGGTTAGCAAGTCGGTTATTGAGAGGATGCTGGACGCCGCCGTGTGGGCGCCCAATCATCGCCTTACCGAACCCTGGCGGTTTGTGATTTTGGAGAAGGACAGCCCCGCCCGTATCCAGGCGTCCGAACTGGCCCGCGAGGCAATCATTCAGCGCACCGGAAATGAGGAACGGGCGGAAGCAGGGCGCAGCAAGGTGCTCGATCCCCCCTACGTCATGTACGTCTACTGCGTTCCAGGACCTGATGATGAGACCACCAGGGAGAATTATGCCGCCGTCTGTTGCGCAGCCCAGAACATCTCCCTGGCAGGCGCTGCCGAGGGTCTGGCCGTTACCTGGGAGACGGGGGGAGTAACCCGCCACGAGGGGCTGAACGCTGTCCTGGGAGCCGAAGATGATTGGGCACTGGTGACGATGCTGCTGATTGGTTTCCCCGGCGACGTGCCCCGTGCTCGTCGGACGGCAGTTTCCAACTTTAGCCGCTGGTTCGGCCCGGACGACGATTGCCCGCCGGAAGAGTCCTGACCAGGGAAGTGCGCCACAGCATGTGCCGGATAATCTGAACCTTCCGAGTGTCCAGCCTCGGTACGGACCTCGTGTACGAAAGGGCGCTTCCTCTTCGACCGGGTCAGTGGCCTGGTTTCGAGACCGATCCCCTAAAGTGGTCGTTTGGTAGGAATGCCAGGGCGGCGGGGGTAGCGGTCCGGCGTGGGGCCGGTCTTGTCCACTCGGAGTACGACGCGGTTGTCGAGAAGGCCAGTAACGTTCACTGGATGCAGTCCTGCGATTCTCCCGCCCAACGTTTCCAGGGCGTTGCCAGCAGCGTCTAGCTCGCTTTCGACCCCCCCGTGTTTGAGGGCGACCGAGGTTCCGCCAGGTTTGCACAAGGGGAGCGTCAGTTCCGCCAGCGTGGAGAGTCGCGCCACGCCCCGGGATACTGCCAGGTCGAAGGACTCCCGAAGGGCGGGCTCGTGGGCCAACTCCTCCGCCCGCCCGTGGCACACGTCCACGTTGTCCAACCGGAGCTTTCCCGTCAGGTGGTCCAGGAAGTCAGTCTTCTTCCCCGTAGCCTCCACCAGGCAAAGGCATATGTCAGGGAAGGCGATCTTCAGAGGCAGGCCGGGAAATCCCGCCCCCGCGCCGACGTCTACAACCCTTGTACTCGCAGGAAGGGGATTGCCCGCAGCGAGGCACACGGTCAGCGAGTCCAGAAAATGCTTTGTCTGTACCCCGTCGTAGTCTATAACCGAGGTGAGGTTCGCCCTCCGGTTCCAGTCGGCCAGTTCGTGGAAGTAAGTCTCGAACTGCTCGATTTGGCGGCAGTCTAAGCGTATGCCGAGGTCTTCCGCGCCTCGGGCCAGCAGTGGCATTTGACGTTTCATCAAGCTCATTATAACCGGGAGACTCGGCCAGGCGTGGGGCTGCGGTTCGATTGACAGCCCTAGGGGCCGCCCGTAGAATTACCTCGGATCCAGGGCTTGTGCAACCACGGAAGCCCCGCGCCCGACACTCACGCCGGTGCGGCGACGCTCCGCACAGCCATATGACGAGGGAAGGTTACACGATGGCGACCAAAGCATACCTGTTGGTTGAGACCGCTGTGGGCAAGACCAGGGAGGTGGCCGACACCCTGCGCGGGATGGAAAACATTGAGACCGTTGACGTGGTCACCGGGCCATACGACATAATCGCCGTCATCAGCGGTGAGGATATGTCGGTGGTGGGCAATGTCGTTACCGGGAATATCCATACTGTGGGTGGTGTGGTCAGGACCGTTACCTGTGTAGCCGTCGGAGGCTGACGGAGCGTTCTCAAGCATGGCGCAGCGTCCGCGAACACCGCGAGGATGCTCGCTCGCTCGTTGTACCCTCCTCAGTTTGTCATTTGCGGTGCTCGAGCCGTGATCTAGCCCTCAATACCGTTGCTCCCGCTTTAGGCTGTCGCCAATTCCTACAGGTTCCGTCTCAGGAGATTCGCCGTGGATTTCACGTTCAGCCCCGAAGATGATGCCTTTCGCCAGGACGTCCGCCAGTTCATCCGCCAGGAGTTGCCCGCGGACTGGGAGGGCGGCGGACGTTACCCGGATGAAGACGATTGGGACCTGACCGTTCAGGTCAGGAAGAAGATGGCCGACCGGGGCTGGCTGACCATGCACTGGCCCGAAGAGTACGGCGGGCAGGCGGCTTCCCAGGTGCGCTCGGCCATATTCAGCGAGGAACTGACCTATAACCGGACGCCCGGACGGGACATCTTCGGCGTCCGAATGCTGGGACCCACCCTGATGATCCACGGCTCCGAGGACCAGAAGCAGACCCACCTGCCTCCGGTAGCCAGGGGAGAAATCCAGTGGTGCCAGGGGTACAGTGAGCCCGGCTCAGGCTCCGACCTGGCTTCCCTCAGCACACGCGCCATCAAGGACGGCGACGACCTGGTGATCAACGGAAGCAAGATATGGACCAGCATGGCCCACCGCGCCGACTGGATCATGCTGCTGGCCCGCACCGACCCCGATGCGCCAAAGCACCGGGGCATCACCTTCGTCCTGGTGGACATGAAGAGTCCGGGAATACAGGTGCGCCCCATCATCAACATGGCGAACCGGCACGAGTTCAACCAGGTCATTTTCGACAACGTCCGGGTGCCGGTTCGGAACATCGTCGGGGAGGAAAACCGGGGCTGGTACGTGGCCGTTACCCTGCTGGACTTCGAGCGGTCGGGCATAGACTTCTCGGCCACCGGACGCAGGTTGCTGGACGAGACCCTGGAGTATGCCACGGAGACTAAGCGCAACGGCCGCCCGCTGGCCGAGACTGGCTGGGTGCGCAACGCCCTGGCCGACCGTTACATCGAGTGCGAAGTGGCGCGTCTCATGGCCTACAACGTAGCCTACATGCAGGGGCAGGGCCTTGTGCCCAACAAAGAGGCTTCCATGAGCAAGGTCTTCGGCAGCGAGACGGTACAGCGGATTACGAAGACCAGCATGGACATCCTCGGCATGTATGGGTTCCTGGGCCGGGAAGAGAAGTGGGCGCCGCTGAAGGGGAGAATCCAGGAAAACTGGATGAGCGCCTTCGCCGGCACCATCGCCGCAGGCACTTCCGAAGTCCAGCGGAACATCATCGCCTCCCGTGGCCTGGGCCTGCCCCGCGGCTGACCCTGCTTCCGTTACTCCCATAGGTTCTGCGACGTTATCCTGTTAGTCCCCCTTCGGAAAAGGTGGATTTTCATTTCTTGCGGTCAAATCTGGACAATTCCGGACATTCCTGCCTTGCCGTCACAGCAATGGATTCGGGAACGATGGCAGTGGTCCCGTACCAATGCAATGTCTTCTAGTCGGCGGCCAGCGCCGGAAGGGCTTCCAAATCCATCCCGTAACTTGCTTCCCGGCAGCGTTGCATGATGCGGAAGACCGTCCGCACGGTGACCGAGAAACGTTTCGCGGCCTGCTCGGCAGTCAGACCTTCCGAGTAGATGATCTTGCACATCCTGGCGTCCTTGGCCAGCCGCTTGTATTGGTGGTACCAGGTTGGGTCGTCGAACCTGCACTGTGGAAGCGGGCACTCCAGGCAGGAGGACCAGACCTCGCAGCCGGTGTCCTCGTAATGGCAGAATTCCGGGGCCGTGTCGACCGCCGCCGTGGTTGCCGTTGCTCCAGCCATGACCAGACCTCCAAACATGCGTTCTAATGCTTGGAGGCGAGTATAGAACTACTGTTCCAAGGTCGTCAATATGTTTTGGGAGGAATTCAGAACATATTTTCGCTGTAGATCGGCAGGTAGTACATGCGTCGACCGTGGTGTAGAACCGCAGAGACATTAGCGGGCTGAGGGCATACTTGGAGAAATATTGCCACGCAGTATTAGGAAGACAAAACGACCTATGAGCCAATCGGGAGGCCGCCATTGTTGTACAAGGACAGGGTTATACCAGCGACATGAACGACCAGTAACGGGAAGTTATCTGGTTGTTAGTTGTATGGCTGGCACATACGCAACGCAACAACGCTGTCTACGCTAAATCCCCCCAAGCCCTCGTCTACAGGAATATAGCACAAGAGCGTTACTTCTTGACCCCGCTGCCATGCCGTGACTACTTGGCGACGTCTCTCAGAAAATTGAGCCACAAGTCCTTCAAAACAGAAGGAGTCTGGTTCACAAACATCAAACTCTATTATCGGCTCAAAATCATTATCGTCGCGGATTTCGTGAACGGTTCCACTGATGATTAACCTGTGCCCTGCATACTGGAGAGCCGCCTGTTCGGGGTCCCTTGCATATTCTATGAACAACTGCTTCGCCGCAACTGTTATGGGAGGTGATACAAACTTTTCTGCATACCTCTCCATTTGGGTATCTGAGGCAGTGCAAGCCACTAGTGTTGTGGCTACGAGCAAAAGGACCAAACCTATCTTAATCATGAACACTCCCCTTTTGAAAATCTCTACAGTCCAAGTAATTGACGCAAACAAGCCATAACTTCTTCGTTGGCAACGACCTCATCAAAATCGAATCCGCGCCCTAGCAACTCTTTGCAATCGTTCACTTCATTCCCACTGCCGGTGCTCGAATTAGCCTGTGGGGGTGGAGGTTGCGTTGGTGTATCTGTTGGCTGTGGAGAGAATAACTGACGCCAACAAGCCATGACTTCTTCGTTGGCAATAACCTCGTCGAGATTGAATTCGCGTGCCAGCAACTCTTTGCATCTATTCGCTGTATTATCCTTGACTCCGGTAGGCATAGCTGTCGGAGTGGGCTCAGGAGTCTGTGTTGGTGTTGGCGTGGCTGTCGGTTGAGGTGTGGGTGTGGGCGCTAACGTGGGCGTGGGAGTCTGTGTTGGCGCTGGCATGACTGTCGGCTGAGGCGTGGGTGTTGCAGGCGTAGGAGTCCGTGTTGGTGCAAGTGTGGCTGTCGGCTGAGCTATTGGTGTGGTCCCTAACGTGGGTGCAGCGGTCACAGGAATGTGTGTCGGTGTCGGTGATACTGCTGTTGTGGCTGTGAGGACTTCAATTGTGTCAGGGGTATTTGTAGGAAGAGGGAGAATTTCTGATTCTGCTTGCGAATCATCAGGTCCGGAGCTACAGCCTAGAGTGAAGAGCACCACCACAAGGACGAACGCCCATAATTTGATTCCGGAAACCCAATTACTAAGCGACATTGGACAGTGCATCAACTACCTGTCCTAATCTCAAGCACTAAAGTACCTGCTTTACTCGCAATGACAACTGCAACGCATAGTGTTGGGAGGGTAGCTCAGGGTCTGGTCTGAGGAATTGCCCTCCGGCCCAGGACCATGCCGTTGGTCAGTTCTATACGCGCCCTGAGGTTTTTGAAGAACAGGAACTTGCGGCAGTCGATGTACATGCTGGCAGTGTGTTCGGCCAAGTCCGGCGCGATCATCAGCTCAACCCCGTCCTGCTGGAGGCTGGTGTAATCGCCGGTTTTGCGGCGGTCTGCTCGGGTATCGACCGATACCTCAACTATGGAGCCGGATCAACCGGAGTAGCAAAGCAGGTCAACGACTGCCCTGCCGCCCTTTTTCTGGATGTGGGCAATCGCACTCTGTCCCAGGGTTACGTCCACGTCATTCCCTCCGTCGGACCGTCGTCGATGCTATTCTAATCCGTCCAGGGTCTTCGTTAGCAGGTGGTTGCGCGCTTCGACCATTGCCGGGTGGACAAGCTCTCCCCGGTCCACCCGCGCCATCGTCTCTTGGGTCAGGAACATTAACGTGGCCCGGTCGAGGTTTTCCATCGCCGTCTCGCGCAGTTGGGGCAGGTACGGGTAGCGGCCCTGCTTGTTGGGGTCCAGCTTATCGGCCAGGAACACTACCTTGCCCAGGGTGTCCAGAGACGGGTGGCTGGTAGTGTGCCAGTAGACCGCTTCCAGCAGTGGCCCATCGTCTATCCGGTCGTGCTGCCGCAGCAACTCCGCTCCCACCGGTCCGTGGAGCATCACCGGAACGCGCCGGTCGACGAGCCCGATGGGCACTCCAAGTTCCGGGGCCAGCCGCAGCAATTCTCCGCCGGGCGTGGCCCTTGCCACGTCATGGGCCAGCATTCCCAGGGCCGCCCGTTCCTCGTCCAGGCCGTGTTGCCGGCCAAGCTCCCGGGCTATTTCGCAGACCCGGTATATGTGGGCCTGCAAACCGGAGGGCAGGAGGTCAACCCGCTCCTGAATACGATTGGCGTGAGCCGCCATGTCGCCACTACCTATGATGCCCGTTTGCTGGTGCATCGGCGGCTATCCCAAAGCTCCGAGTTGCCTTCCGCCGATCAGGTGCATGTGCAGGTGCTCAATGGCCTGTCCCGAGTCCTCTCCCTGGTTCAGTACCAGCCTGTAGCCGCTCAGGGTGACGCCTTCCCGTCGGGCCATCTCCTCGGCCACGACGAACATGTGCCCCATGATCGGTACCTGGCCGGGGCCGATGTAGGCCAGAGACGCCAGGTGTATGTTGGGGATGACCAGCAGATGCACATCGGCCACGGGATTGATGTCCCGGACAACGAACACCTGTTCGTCCCGGTAGATGGGAGACTCATGGGCCGAGTCGCGGGCCATAGCACAGAATATGCAACCGCCGGTACTCATCTTGCAAACGCCTCCAGATGCCCAAGGGCAAGCTCTTTGTGAAAATGCGCGTCACCGTAGCTGAGTTCCTGTACCTTGGCCCGCCGCGTGTAGAGTTGCAGGTCATGTTCCTTGGTGAAACCGATAGCCCCGTGGCACTGGTGCGCCCTGGCGCAGACCCGCTGGTAAGCCTCGCTGCTCCACGCTTTGGCGACCGATACCTCCCGCCGCGCGTTCGCGCCTTCGGACACTTTCCAGGCTGCCTGGTACGCCACGGTCCGGCTTCCCTCGACGTCGGTGGCCATCTCCGAGCACTCGTGCTGGATGGCCTGGAAACTTCCCACCGGCCTGCCGAACTGGGTCCGTTGCTTCACGTACTCAACGGTCATGTCCAGGACCGCCTCCGAGCCGCCCAGCATTTCCATGCACTTTCCGGCGGTGGCCCGTTGCAACGCCCGCTCAATTACCGGCCAGCCCTCGTCGACCTGGCCAAGCACGGAGTCAGAGCCGACACTGACTTGCTCCAGGGCGACTTCGCACTGGTGGTCGTCGGCGATGGTCCTGAGCGGGTGAACGCTGAGTCCTCCAGCATTGGCCGGGACCAGGAACAGGGTGATTCCCTCCGACTGGTCCGATGCTGTGGAAGTTCGGGCTGCTACCAGGAAAATGTCGGCGGCCTCGGCATCGGGTACGAACAGCTTGGTGCCGTTCAGGACGAACCCGTCGCCGCTGCGCATGGCCGCAGTCTCGATTCCCCAGGGCTCGTAGGTTGCTGATGGTTCAGTAAGGGCCAGGGTGACGATCAGTTGTCCACCGGCGATACGGTTGAGCAGGTCGCGCTTTTGCCCGTCGCTGCCGGCGTCCAGGACCGTCAGCCCTCCCAGCACCACGGTTGAGAAGAAGGGTCCGGGGAACAGGGCGCGGCCCATCTCCTCCAGCAGCACCGACAAGTCCATGAAATTCCCGCCCGCGCCGCCGTATTCCTCGGGAAAGACCAGTCCCGTCCAGCCCAGATCCACGATTTGCTGCCAAAGGTCATCGTTGTAGGCTCGCGGCTCCCCTTCCATTTCCCGCACCAGGGTCAGGGGACATTCCTGGGCAAGGAACTCTTGGGCGCTGCTCTTGAGCATTTGCTGTACTTCGGTAAGTCCCAGGTCCATGGTTTTGCCTCTTAGACTACTTGTTTCAGTAGACCCCGTACTGGAACCAGGAGTTCGTTTACCGGGTCTATGCCCAGCCGGGCGTTTTCAAGCGCGGTCTTGCCCAACAAAGGCGTGGAACCCTCCGGCGCGAAAATCACAAGCGCGATTACCTCCCGCTGCTCGAACCGGAACCTTGCGTAACCCAAATCGCATTCGACTAGGCTGTCGTCGGGCAGCGCGAATTCGCGGGTCTCATGTATCGTCACACCGACTTGGTCAAGCGAATCACGCGGCACCATGCTATAGATGGTTGCATTGGCGTCGACTAGGGCGTTCATCGCCAAGAAGAGGTTGCCCTTCAAGTCTCCTACTTCGATTGGCGCTGTAAACGTTCCCATGCCCGGAGGTTTCCGGTCACAGGCTGCGGACGAAGCGGTCCAACTGCTCGATGGCCTTGCGGATGTTTTCCTGGGAGTTGGCATAGGAGAGCCTTACGTATCCCTCCCCGTACTGGCCGAAGGCTGCGCCGGATAGCAGGGCTACCCCGGCCTCGGCCATTGCGCGGGCCTCGAACTCGGCGCTGGTCAACCCCGTCTCTTTGATGCTGGGGAAGGCGTAGAACGCGCCTTCGGGTTCCGGGCAGTTGATGCCGGGGATGCTCCTCAGCCCGTCGGTGATCAGCCTCCGGCGCTGGCCGAACTCCGCCGCCATTGCCTGCACTTCGTCCTGTGGTCCGTCCAGCGCGGCAACGGCCGCCCTCTGGGTGAAGGATGCGGCGCAGGACACGCTGTTGACCGCCAGGCGCACCACGTGGGGCACCAGTTCCTCCGGCATGATGCCGTAGCCCAGCCGCCAGCCGGTCATCGCATAGCTCTTGGAGAACCCGTCCAGGATGATGGTGCGGTCGGCCATGCTCGGGAAGGTGGAGATGCTGTGGTGCTCGCCGGTGTACAGAATGTCCTTGTAGATTTCGTCGGCCAGCACGTAGCAATCGGGGTATTGCAACGCCAGGGCCGCGACCTGCTCCAACTCCTCGCGGGTGAACACCGAGCCGCAGGGATTGTTGGGGGAGTTGAGGATGATGAGCCGGGTGCGGTCGCTCATCTTGCTGGCAAGGTCGTCCAGGTCCGGGTGGTAGCCTCGCTCTTCGAGCAGCTGCATCGGCACCGGCGTCGCCCCGGAGAACTTGACCATCGACTCGTAAATCGGGAATCCCGGATTGGGGTAGATGATCTCCACTCCCGGTTCACCCAAGGCCAGCATCACGTAGAACATGATGGGCTTTGCGCCGGGTGTGACCACGACCTGCGACGGCGCGGTGTCGACTCCGCGCACCTCCCTGCTGTTGCGGGCGATGGCCTCCCGCAACTCCGGCAGGCCCGGTGTCGGCCCGTAGTGGGTGTAACCCTGGCGCAGCGCCTCAACGCTGGCCTCGACTATGTGCTGCGGGGTGTCGAAATCGGGTTCCCCGATCTCAAGGTGAATGATCTCCCGTCCCTGGGCCTCCAACTCCCTCGCCCTGGCCAGCACCTCGAAGGCAGTCTCGGTGCCCAGGTCGTGCATTCTCGCGGCTACTGTCACTGTGCCTCCTTGTGTCTGAGCGGGTGTCTAGCGACTTGGTCCACCAGCCATCCGTCATTCCCGCGAAAGCAGGAATATACAGTTCCCGCCACTCTGGGGTTTCCTGATTGCTTGTGGAAGGGGAATGCTGGCAGATATGTCGCCTTATTCCCCCGGTTGGGCCTGGTTCTGGGTGCGCACGGGCAGGCCGTAGATGGAGATGAAGCCGTTGGCCGCTGCCTGGTCGAACTTGTCGTCCCGGTCATACGTGGCCAGCTCATACTGGTACAGGCTGGCGGGCGCGTTGCGTCCGGCCACAGTGCAGGTGCCCTTGTGCAGGCGTACCCGCACGTCGCCGGTGACGTGCCTCTGAGTGCTCCTGAAATAGGCGTCAAGGTCGTTCCGGTGGGGCGTGAACCACAAACCGTTGTATACAATGTCGCCGTATTCCTGTGCCATGCGGGCCTTGGTCCGGGCTTGCTCCTTGCTCAGGGTCATGGCTTCCAGGGCCTTGTGGGCCGAATGGAGCACCACCGCTGCTGGAGACTCGTAAATTTCTCGAGACTTTATGCCCACGAGACGGTTCTCAACGTGGTCAATTCTCCCGATGCCATGATTGCCCGATATCTCGTTGAGGTGGCGTACCATATCGATACCGCCCATTTCCTCCCCGTCTATACCAGTCGGTATGCCCTGGTCGAAGTGGATCTCCAGGTAGACCGGATCATCGGGCGTGTCCGAGAGGGGTTTGGTCCAGGCATAGGCTTCTTCAGGAGGCTCCAGCCAGGGGTCCTCCAACTCGCCAGCCTCCACGCTGCGTCCCCAAAGGTTCTCGTCGGTGGAGAAGCGGCTTGTCCCCGGATTTATGGGCAGGTTTCGCGCCTGGGCGTACTTGATTTCTTCCTGGCGATTCATGCCCCAGTCGCGTATGGGGCCGATGACTTTCAGATTGGGGTCTAGGGCTGCGACGCTGACCTCAATGCGCACCTGGTCGTTGCCCTTGCCAGTGCAGCCATGAGCCACGGCGTAGGCCCCCTCCGCGTGGGCCGCCTCCACCAGGTAACGCGCTATTAGCGGTCGACCCAGGGCTGTGGCCAGGGGATACTGGTCTTCATAGATCGCTCCTGCCTGGAGCGCGGGGAACAGGAAGTCCCGCACCAGGGCGTCCCGGCCGTCCACGGTAAGGGCCTTCGACGCCCCCACCTGCAACGCGCGCTGCCGGATGGTCTCCAGGTCCACCATGCCCAGGTCAATGGTCAGGGTAATCACATCGGCATTGTAGTTCTCCTTGAGCCAGGGAACGGCAACCGATGTGTCAAGCCCGCCGCTGAAGGCGAGGACAATTTTGTCTTTAGCCATTGGTTGTGACAACTCCTGCTGTGATAGCTTGCTGGAGGGCGTCCAGGAAGTCTTGGACAGGCACCTCTGCCTGCCGTAGTAGATTTCTTGGCGAACCCCTATCCATACCCTCCGGGCCGTGGTCAGGCACGGTGACGTTTCTGCCGTCGGGATGTCTTAGCCTGGCATCGCTTCCTGATTGCCGCGTTGTCTCGAACCCAAGTCTATACAGTGTGCGAATGAACTCCCGGCTGGTTATGCTTGGGAATCTTCCCGCTCAGCCTCTGGAAGCGAACCGTGCAGGCACGATTGGACCTCAATCTTCTGAATTCCTCGGAGTTCAGAAGATTGAGGTCGTCATCTTCCAGGCAATACTCTATGGACTTGTGCATGTTCTCCATTAACTCATCAAGGGTCTTGCCCCGGTTGTAGCAACCCCTAAGCTGAGGAGCTTCCCCGATGAGGTAACCGTCTTCGCCTTTCGTGATTACGACGTAGAACTCCCGCTTGGCCATCGCGTCCTTCCCCTTCCGGGGCCCGGCTAAATCTTCGACAGGGCCGTGTCCAGACGCTCGGCAGCTTCGTCTATCTCCGCCTTGGTGACGGTAAGGGGCGGCATGAAGCGCACGGTGTGGGGGCGTGGGGCGTTGAGCAGGATTCCGGCCTCGTTGGCATTGGCCAACACCTGCCCGGAGATATCGCTGTCGAAGTCCATTGCCGCCAGCAGACCCTTGCCGCGCACCTCCGAAATAAAGGAGTGGCGCGACTTGAGGTCATTGAGACTGCCCAGCAGCGCACCCTCCATCTCCTTGGCGTGCCCGGGAATGTCGTTCTCGATGAGGTATTGTGTACCGGCGAAGGCCGCGGCTGTGGTCAGCGCGTTGCCGCCGAAGGTCGAGCCGTGGTCCCCCGGCACCAACGCCTGGCAGTGGGCCTTCGAGAGAAACGCCCCGATGGGAACGCCGTAGCCCAGTCCCTTGGCCAGGCTCATCACGTCCGGCTCGACGCCGTATTCCTGGTATCCGAACAGGCTTCCGAGGCGTCCCATGCCGGTTTGCACCTCGTCGAGGATGAGCAGGATGCCCTGGCTGTCGCACCACTCCCGCACCCGTTGCAGGTAGTCGTCGTCAGGGATGATCACTCCAGCCTCACCCTGCACCGGCTCCACCATTACCGCCGCGGTGCGATCGGTGGTGGCGTTCATTATCGCTTCAACGTCATTGAAATCGACGTGGACGAACCCCGGCAGCAGGGGAGTGAAATTCTCCTGGTAATGGGGCTGGCCTGTGGCGGCGACGGTGGCCTGGGTCCGTCCGTGGAAGGAGTTGAGCGCGGTGATGATTTCGTAGGCGCCGTCACGGTTCAGCTTGCCGTACCGCCGGGCAAGTTTCATTGCCCCTTCAACTGCCTCGGCCCCGCTGTTGCCGAAGAACACCAGGTCCATGCAACTGTTCTCGATGAGAATCTCCGCCAACCGCAGTTGCGGCACAGTGTAAAACTGGTTGGACGTCTGGATGAGAGTCCCCGCCTGCTCGGCGATGGCCTCGGTGATCACCGGATGGCTG
Source organism: uncultured Dehalococcoidia bacterium (assembly GCA_951812625.1). Taxonomy (GTDB): domain Bacteria; phylum Chloroflexota; class Dehalococcoidia; order Lucifugimonadales; family UBA3495; genus CATOSP01. The sequence goes on from CATOSP010000002.1 coordinate 103,335, forward strand.
TGGCCAAGCTGGTTCACCGCCCATCCGGCCACGAAGTCAAGGTATTGCTTTCCATCTGCGTCCCATACCTGGGTGCCCTCGCCTCGCACTATCACCACGGGCTGGCGGCGTACCGTCTGGGCGTAATACTTCTGCTCAATTGAAATCCATTCGCTGCTCTGGGTCATTGGTGGCTACCTCCCCTTGAAATGTGGGTCCCCTGCGGTCGCTCCGGCTGCCTCATCGGCTGCGGGGGCGGCGTTGTCAGTGAAAGGTTGTCCTCATTCAGTGTTTCGGTCGGGTCAACGTCCGTTGCCGACCTCACTTCGATAGATTCGTCGCAGGTCTTCGAGGGCTCCCTGAAGTTCTTCTACCGCCTCGCTAAGGTCCGTGACCGCGTCCTGCATCCGGTCAAGCTCTTCCAGCCCAGGCGGTGATCTGGAACCGAGAACGCTGTTCCCGGCGGTCTGAGAGTCCGTCCCTGATAGCAGCATGGCCAGGCCCTGGTCTATGGAGTCGGCCATCACCACGTTGCCGCCGTCGGCCAGGATAATCTTCTTTAATTCCGGAAACTCAAGCACCTCTGATCGCAGGTACAGGGGTTCCAGGTAGAGGATCGAGCCGTTGATGGGTATAACCAGGAGTTGACCCCTGATGATCGTTGACCCTGCACCGTCCCATAGGGTGAACTGCTGTGAGATCTGCTGGTCGTTCTCAATCCTGGCTTCCACCTGGCTGGGGCCGTCCACCTGGGGGTCGCTGGGCAGCCGGTAGCTCAACAACTCCCCGTAATGGGCCCCGTCGTTGCGGGCCATCAGCCACCCCACCAGGTTTTTCTTCTCACCGGCGGGACTGAAGGGCATCATCAGCACGAACTCTTCCTGTTCTGCGCCGGGCGGCTGCAATACCAGGTATGACGGCCTTACCTGTACTCCCTGCTTCCCGAACCGTGTCTCCAGAGGTACGGACCACTGGTCCGCTTGGTTGAAGAACACTTGAGGGTTTGTCACATGGTAGCGCAGGTAAACCTGCGCTTGGGCTGTAAACAGGCCCACCGGGTAGCGGATGTGCGCCCGCAGGTCATCCGGCATCTCTTCAAGGTCTTTGAACAGGTCCGGGAAGGCCCTGCGGTACATCCTGAGCAGGGAGTCATCCGGCTGGACAACATAAAATGCAACCGTGCCATTATAGGCGTCGACGACCGCTTTTACACTGTTTCGTATGTAGTTGACGCCCTCCTCCAGCCTTGTGGAATAGGGTATCCGGTCCGTTACCGTGTATGCGTCCTGAAGCCACCACAGTTTACCAGTATGGTCCAGCACCGGATAGGGGTCCCGGTCAAGATGGAGGAAGGGGGCAATGGTCTTGACACGTGTCTGGACGTGGCGGCGGTACTGGAGGCGGCTTTCCGGCGTTACCTGGTCGCTCAGCATGATGTTGACGTCCCCGAATTGCCAGGCGTAGGCCATCCGCCGGAACCTGGAACTGAGCGCCACGCCGCCTTCGCCGTCGTAGTGCAGAAAATCCCTGTCCGGGTTTACCTCGGCCAGCGCGCTGTTGACTATGACGAACGGCACGGGAGATTCGCCGTAGTACAGCTCCGGACGCGTTACGGGAAACTCACCCTGGATAGGGATGTCTCTAAGCAGGTACTCGGGCCGGCCCTCGCCCGGGGTGAACCCGTTGGCCGGACTCATGGACACGCCGTAGCCATGGGTGTACTGGAGCTGCTGGTTGACCCAGTTCCGGGCGTCCGGGGGCAGGTTCTCCGAGTTCAGTTCCCTGGCGGCGATCAGTACCTGGCGAGGCTTGCCGTCGATGGTGTAACGGTCCGAGTCCATGTTCAAGAAGTTGTAGTAAAGCTCCATGAACTGGAGCTGGTTATATGCATCCTGGAGGGGTTGCAGGTCCCAGAGGCGGATGTTGTCCAGGATGGCGCGGCTGTCTCCCAGGGATCCGGGAGGCAGTCTGGCTGTAGACGCGTATTGGGATTCCTTTATCTTGTCCAATTCGTAGGCGAAACGAGTGGCCTCTATGTTTCTTTCGATATACGGGCGTTCCCGGTCGAACTGGTTGGGGTCTACCTGGAACCTCTGGAACATGGATGGGTAGGCCAGATCGGCCAGCAGCATTGCGATCACCCAGAGGCTGAAACCTCCCACCATCAGCCGGGGGCCGCCGAAGTAGCCGCTCACCCCGAAGCCTGCCGCTGCCAGCACGGCAATGCTCGTTAGAAGCCAAAGGGCGGGGATGCGGGCGTGGATGTCGGTGTACGTCGCCCCGGCTACGACCCCGTTGTCCGACAGGAGTAGCTCGAATACGTCGAACACGTGGCCTGCGGCGATGGTCAGCATCAGGAACGTGCCGAGCACAGCGGCGTGGCGCAGCATTCGCGGCGCTGGTATGAAGCCCGCTCCCCGGATGCTGTATGAGGCGATGTACAGGGTTGCCGTCAGCACGATCATCGTCACTGCAAGGCCCAGGGACCAGCCCTGCAGGAAGTGGAACAGCCGCAGCGTTACAACGTAGAAAGATGTGTCCAGCCCGAAAAGCGGGTCGGGGTGTCCGAAGGGGAGCCGGTTGAAGACCAGTAGGAACGTCTCCCATCTGCCGGACGCCACCACTCCGAACACAATGCCGCCGATCAGGGCGGAGAGTGCTGCGCTGAATAGTACCGACACCCGCATGAGCCGCAGGAAGTTCTCTGGAAACCCGAGGCTCGACGGGCCCCGGGAAATTGACCACGCCAGGTAGACGTTCAGAGCAAGGGCAATTCCAGCGACCGCCGCGGCACCCACGAAAAGGGATGTCTTGAACAGCAGGAGTGTGGTGTAGACACCGGTGTATCCCAGGTTTTCGAACCACAGCAGGTCGGTGTAGACACTGCGTGCCCACCACAGCACTGCCACAAGCAGGACCAGGGCGATCAGAGGGAGCAAGAGCCGTTGCAGGCGGCGGAGGGTCTCGGCGGAGATTCCGGGTAGCTTCGGCGCCGGGGGAAGTTCGGCGTCGCTGGAAAGACTGTAGCTCATCCGAGAACCCGGAGCTGAGGAGCGGATGGAGTCGCGGAGGACACCCGCCCGCACGACCGGGAAGCGGACCCTTGACGGCCGTACCGGTCTGCCACCGCGTTAAAGATCCGTGTTTATGATGGTGGTGCCCGAATGGCGTCCGGTAAGGCACTGCATCAGTGCGCCCGGCTCGCGGCCGTCAATGATGTCGGCCACCGGAGAGCCTTCCAGTGCCCGCAGGCAGGCGGCGACCTTGGGCACCATGCCGCCGCTGAGGATGCCCGACTGGAACAGGGAGTCCGCCCGCTTCCGGTCCAGGCGCCTGATGACCCGCCTCGACCCGTCCATCACGCCGGCCACGTCGGTCAGGAACACCAGCCGGCTCGCGCCCAGCGCGCAGGCCAGTTCCCCGGCTACCGTGTCGCCGTTCATGTTCAGCGCGGCTCCGGAATTCTCTGATCCGTCGTCAAAGTGCCGGGCTAGCGGTGCGATGATGGGGATGTACCCGCCGTTGAGCAGGTCCCGAAGGGGGGCGCAGTTGACCTCTTTGACTTCGCCCACGAAGCCCAGGTTGGGGTCGGCGATGTAGGCGTCCAACATCCCGCCGTCGATTCCGCTGATGCCCATCGCCCTGCCGCCCAGGGCGCGCAGTTGGGACACCAGTTCCTTGTTTATCAGGCCCCCCAGCACGGCCACCACTATCTCAAGACTCGCGGCGTCGGTTACCCGGAGGCCGTTCACGAATTGGGGTTGGACGCCCTGGAGCCTCATCCACTCGGAGATGACGTTGCCGCCGCCATGCACCACCACCACGTCGACCCCATCCTTCTGGAGGGCAACCAGGTCTTTCAGACTGGTGTCGTGGCTGCCGAGGGTGCTTCCCCCAATTTTGACGACAATCGGTGGGCTTTTCATGGGCTTGTCTTTTGTAGGGGCTGGAGCGGATAGTAGTAATATCGGCCAGGGAGTGCCGGAATCCCGTTGGCAATGAATCGGACGGGCAGTATGCCCGCATTTCTCAGGTAGTGTATGCGCTGTTGATGACTACGTACTCTTCGGTAAGGGGGCAGCCCCAGGCCGTGGCGTCTCCGTCGCCCAGGCCCAGTTCCAGCCGGAATGTCACCTCGGAACCTCCCATCAGCGCCACCACCGCATCCCGGTGGAAGGGTATGGGCAACCCGCCCTGCATGATGCACACGCCGTTGATGAACAGGTCAACCTTGTTCTCTTCCACCGCCGCCCCGCTGCGTCCCAGGGCCATCAGTACCCGGCCCCAGTTGGGGTCTCTGCCGTGGACCGCAGACTTGACCAGGCTGGAAGAGGCGATGGTGCGCGCTGCCATGCGAGCGTCAGCGACGGTTTCAGCCCCGGCCACCTCTACTACAATCAGCCGGTCTCCCGACCCCTCGCCATCACGGGCAAGTTCCTTGGCAAGGTGAACGCATACCTCGAGCAGCGCTTCCCTGAAGGTATCGGCTTCGGGACTGCCCGCCGCAACAGGTGTGTTGCCGGCAGTGCCGTTGGCCATCACCAGCACCGTGTCGTTGGTGCTGGTGTCCCCGTCGACGGTCATCATGTTGAAGGATGCGTCGGCAACCTCGCGGAGAGTGTCCTGCAGGAAGTCCTCTTCAACCGCGGCGTCCGTGGCGACGAATGACAGCATGGTCGCCATGTTGGGATGGATCATCCCTGAACCCTTGACCACACCGCCCATATTCACCCGGCGGCCGCCGAGGTCGAAAGTAACGGCGATCTCCTTCGGGCGGGTATCGGTTGTCATCATGGCCCTGGCCACGTCATGCCCGCCGCTGGCCGACAGGTCTATCTGTTCCACCCCGGTTCTGATGAGCGACATGGGGAGTTCCACCCCAATGACGCCAGTGCTGCACACCAGCACCTCTTCCGGCTGGACTCCCAACCGGCGTGCCGCCAGAGCGGTCATTTCCTTGGCGTCGGTATAGCCCTGCTCCCCGACGCAGGTGTTGGCAATCCCCGCATTGACGATCAACGCCCGGACCGGACCGGCATTGACGTGCTCCTGGGTAACAGTTACCGAGGGTGACTTGATGGCGTTGGTGGTAAATACACCGGCGGCGGTGCAGGGAGCCTCGGAGAGTATTATCCCCAGGTCCAGCTTGTCCTCGGAAAAAGTCTTCAACCCGGCATAGGTCGCCCCGGCCTGAAACCCGTCTGCATTGGTGATCGTCCCGTTGGCTATAACCCTGACTGCGCCAGCCATCAAAAACCGTCCCTGGAGTCACGAAATATGTTTCTTAAGGAGGCTGGAGTATACCATAAAGACCCAAATCCGGGGGCCGATATTCGGCCCCCGGCGGTATAGTCCCAACAGCGTTGCGCTCTTCTGCGGCGAGGCCCGGATAAGCCTAGCCCGAGATCGCGCTCTGCAGCACTCCGGGGTTCAGGGGCAGGCCCGCCACTTGCACCCCTGTCGCGTGATGAATGGCGTTGGCGACCGCGCCCATTGGAGGTACGATGGACGCCTCGCCGACTCCCCTGATGCCGAATGGATGTCCGGGGTTGGCCACTTCCACGATAACTGTGTCTATCATCGGAAGGTCCAGGCTGGTCATCATCCGGTAGTCTAGCAGGCTGGAGTTTAGCAGTTCCCCGTTGTTGCCCATCACGTATTCTTCGTTGATCGCCCAGCCAATGCCCTGTACCGTTCCGCCTTGCATCTGCCCCTCGACATAGCTGGGGTGGATGGCCTTCCCCGCGTCCTGGAATACGGTACACCGGAGCACTTGCACCTTGCCGGTCTCGGGGTCAACCTCAACGTCCACCAGCGTCGCGGTGAAGGAACCGCCTGCGCCCCTGGGATTGACGTTGCCCCGGCCCACCACGGGGCCGCCTGTATCGTTCAGCCTGGGGGCCAGCTCCTTGAAGGTCATGCGCAGTTCTGCGTCAGACTTGTGCTGCAACGCCCCGTCCACGTACTCGACGTTCTCCGGCTCTGTCTCCCACAAGAGCGCGGCCCGCTCTACGAGCTGTCGTCGGATATCTTGCCCCGCCTCGTAGGCCGCCCAACCCGTCTTGAATGCGACGCCGCTGCCTGCTGTGAGGGAGGTGTAGCCGATGGTGTCGGTGTCCACCACCTCGGGGAACACATCCTCCACCGGAATGCCCAACACCTCGGCAAGCTGCTGGGCTATGACGACGCGCGAGCCGCCGATGTCCACCGATCCTTCCACCAGCATGACCGTACCGTCGGGGTTGACGTTGGCCACCGCGCAGGACGGACCGGAGTTGTTGCGCCAGAAGCCGACGGCCAGGCCGCGTCCCTGGTTCTTGCCCGTCAACGAGGCGTTGTAGTGTGGGTGGGCCTTCACGGCCTCCATGACTTCAACCGCGCCGATGACAGGGTTGAGCGTGCCGTCGGCCCGGCGGGTGCCTTCCTCGGCGGCGTTGCGCAGACGGAGTTCCAGGGGGTCGATTTCGAGCTTTTCCGCCAGCTCGTCGACAAGTATCTCGACGGCGAAGCAGCCGAGGGGAGCGCCCGGTGCGCGATACGCAGCGGTCTTCGGCTTGTTGGTCACAACGTCGTAGCCGTCAAGCTGCACATTGGGAATGTCGTAGGGAGTGGTCATGCAGGCAGTCGCCCCGCCGATGGGCGAACCGGGATAGGCTCCCGCCTCAAAAGCCAGGTACGCTTCGGTTGCGATAATCTTACCGTCCCTGGTAGCTCCGATCTTGGCTTTCATGTACGAGCCGGACGTGGGACCCGTCGCTTCCAGCACGTCGGCGCGGCTCATCGACACCTTCACCGGATGCCCGGTCTTCCGCGACAGCACCGCAGCCACTGGCTCCAGGTAGGCGGCCAGCTTGCCGCCGAAGCCGCCGCCAATCTCCATCGGCACCAGCTTGATCTTGGAGGAGGATATGCCGAGAATCCGGGCCACGTTGTCCCGGATGCCGAAGGGGTTCTGAGAACTGTTCCAGATGGTCAAACGGCCGTCGTGGCTCCAGGATGCGGTGGCGCTCTGCGGCTCGATGTAGCCCTGGTGTACCGTCTTGGTGCGGAACTCCCGCTCCACCACCACGTCCGCCTGGGCGAAGCCTTCCTCGATATCGCCCAACACCAACTGCTGGTAGCTGGCGATGTTGGTCTGCTTCGGGAACCGGTCGTCGAAGCTGGCCGTAGTCATGTGCTCGTGGAGAATGGGCGCATCGGGACTCATCGCGTCCTCGGAATTCGTCACCGGGGGCAGCACTTCGTAGTCCACGTCGATGAGCTTCAAGGCTTCTTCTGCGACGTGAGGGTTGTCAGCAGCCACTGCTGCGACTGCATGGCCCTTGTAGAGGGCCTTGTCCCCCGCCAGAACGTTGTTGCTCAGGTACTTGAGGCTCAGTACGGCTTCTTCGCCGATTTCGGCCAGCATGTCCGGCACCGGGGCCAGGTCCTTCGAGGTTGCTACCGCCAGCACCCCCGGATGCGCCTCGGCTTTGGAAGTGTCGATGGACCGGATGCGGGCGTGGGCGTGTGGGCTGCGCAGCACCTTGCCGTGGAGGTGGCCCGGCAGGCGGATGTCGGCCCCGTACTGGGCCTTGCCCGTGACCTTGTCTACCCCGTCGTGGCGGATGGGACGCTTCCCAACCACCTTGTACTCAACATTGGACAGCACGATATTCGAGGTCATATAGAAGTCTCTCCCTCGTTTCAATATCTGATGAATACTGCATCCCGGCAGCACATCCGTATATTACAACGTACCCGCCGGGGACTCCAGTGCCAAACCCCGGATCTGGAGACTTGAGCATCCTCCCCGCCATTGTCTGGCGCTTCGACTGAGCGGAATCACTGACAAGGCAGGCTTTGAGATTCGCAAGTTGTTGGGACACCGCTATCACGTGGAAACAATCGTCAGCTCCCACGACCCGGATCGGATTTACTATTCAGAAAACACGAGTATCGGGGAAGCTCTCATCATCTGCCGGCGTTGGAAGGGTGACGGCCCGAACCCGCTGACACGGGTGGTGAACCTGGCCCGCAATCCGGCAACTCCGCTGGAGGCCCTGGGCACCGCCGCCAGGATTGAGCGGGCCGGGGATGCGGCCGACCGGGATTTCACCGTCCAGTATATAGACGCCGGACGAATCGCCCAGGGAGATTGGGCCTCTGTCGATTTCTTGTCGCCTTTCCTGACCACCGCCTACCGCACTCTCAGCGAGGAGAACCCGGCAAGTGTCGCAACAGTCCCTTTGAACAGAATAGCCGACGTAGGCCCGGAAGGGAGACGGATACGCGACGCTTACACCAACTCGAAGATGCCCACAGTGTCAGGACGCCGAGCCCTGTGGCACCACAAGACGGATATAACGCAGTCAATGGCGGCGGAGACTGACGTATACATCGAACCCAAGCCGTCCAAAGTCCCAATGGCCGACGGCTATTGGGACTTTGGAGCCGTATGTTGCTGCCCCACCGGTTATGGTTGCCACTGGCAAGAGTGGCGGCAGTCATGCTCCCCGAGCCAGCCGTTGGGTCTCGTTGGACACCGTGCCGTCCTCACGACCCAAGCATCGCCAAATCCCTGTGTTTGTACCTCAATTCTACGCCCGGACTCCTGTCTCTGTTGGGGGAGCGGGACAACCGTGCGCCGTCCTACCCGTCTTTCTCTCTGGACACTCTGCGGTCCGTGCCCGTCCCCGACTTCACTGCCTTGGGGGAGCCGGAACGGGATATGCTCTCGGGCTGGTTCGACTGGCTCCAACACGAGACGCTGCAACCCTTCCCTCAAATGGCCGGCGACCCTGTGCGGGCACAGATCGATGATGCGGTAACCCAGGCGCTGGGGTTGGACGCCCAGTGGGTTGCCACCATACGCCGCGAACTGTCCCGGGAGCCGTCGGTTACCGATAAGCGCGTGAACTAGCGGCGGACAAGCTGAGGATTAGCCGGAAGAACGGCTTATCCGGTGAAATGGTCGGGGCGGGCAGACTCGAACTGCCGACCTCCTGGTCCCAAACCAGGCGCCCTACCGCTGGGCCACGCCCCGGCACACGTGAAGAGAGGAGAGAACTGCCCCGGCTCGGCCTTCAGGTGCGGTGGCCGTGCCGTGGCTTATTTGGATGCGGGTCGGTCTGCCCGTGCCTGTGATGGTACCCCCGGAGAGAATCGAACTCTCGTCTCTGGCTCCGGAGGCCAGCACTCTATCCGCTGAGCTACGGGGGCTTGCTGTCAAACTAGAATATCATGCCCGAAACAGGCGGACAAGGCGAAAACCGGCGGCACACCACGTTACCCCTGGCCCGGATACAACACCCCTGCAATCGACACCAGGGAGCCGAAATCCTCGTCGGCCGGACACTGCTCATAAATTACCATCCTGCCGGGCACATCGCCCAGGATGGCCATCATGTAAAGGATGGGACTCACGCCGCAGATCCTGGTGGGATCTCCGTTCTGCCGCAGGTGTTCCTCCATGCTCGCCTGTTTTCCCGAGCAGGCTATCTCCAGCCATGCGTCGTCCGATTCCCGGATTCGTCCCTTGGCCGCTGCGTCAAAGGCCCACGAATCTCCGAAGGCTGGCCCGACGTGACTTATGTCTCCGGCAGCCACCACCAAGGTCGGCCTCTGCGAGGCGGCTTCCGACAACAGGGCGAGGGCCTCGTTGATGCGCGTTCCCGTCTCCCCTGCGTCCGTCAGAATCTCCGGGAACCCGCATAGCACCGGGAGCACAGTCTTGGGCGTCCCGCCGGACACGTAGTGCATCCAGACCGCTGCCAGCTCCACCGAATGTTCTCCTATGTGATGCACCTCTTCCTCGAAGGCCGCATCCTCGCCCAGGACCTCCGCCAGCTGGTCTACCAATCCGGTGTCGGTGGGGAGAGTCCCCAGGGGCGTGGCATAGCTCTGCCGGGTCAACGTGAACCGCCCCGGCGCGCCCGCATGATCAGTCCCCAGGATGATGACCAGCTCCGCGTTCTCCACTGCGGCTCTTGCCGGTTGCCAGACCTGGGCATAGGACCTCCAACCCCGGTGATAGTCGATGTGAGGGCTGATTACCCCGACCACCGGGCCTCCATCAACAACGATGCCGGACTCTCCCGCGTCCTTGCAAAAGTCGTCGAAGACGGCCGTCAATGCCGGGGCGTCGGCGGGGTAGATTTCCCCGGCGAATGCGGGAGTGCGGAAAGGCGCATCGCGGTAACGTCCCAGTTTCTCCGCCAGGACACTGCGAAATAGCGGGCTGTCCAGCAGGTACGCTTCGTCCAACTGGTTCACCAGGTTCTCCAACTGCTCGGGCGTCAACCCGATGCCGGTCCGAAGCTCCAGGCCCAGCCGCAATGCCTCCAGGTCTCGTGTGCCGTCCATCAGGGCTAGCAGGGGAGCGATTGGCTCCGGCACCATCAGGGAGCCATCGGCCAGCCGCAGTGGGTCCTGCAATGCCAGCATGGGTTGCCCTTGCACATTGACCCAGTTTGGATTGAGCGGGCGAAGCTTTGGCAGGTCCGGTTGCATGGGAATCGATTATATATCACCTCTACGAAGTTCGGCCATCGCGCAACCGGATTTCGCCTCTATCCGGGTTGCGTCTTGGCCCGGTTTCTGGTGTACTTGCATCGGAAGACGCAGTATGTGTTTTGTGTGACGGTGCGTCTCCGTACCTGTTCACGCGAGGTTACCGACCTCGTCCGGTGACCGGCATCTGGCCACTGACCACAGGGTGCGAAAGGAGACCAGCTTAATGCCAGACCGAAAGGTCCTGCTGACCGGCGCAACCGGATACGTCGCCTCCCAGCTGCTCCCGACATTCCGGGAGCAGTACGACATGACCCTGGTGGACGTGAAGGATACCGACAGGGAAGGCCGCGAGGTGGCCAACATCGCCGTTTCCGACCTGAGCGTTCCAGACCTCGGTGTCTATGCCCACCTGTTCCGGGGACAGGACTCGGTGGTCCATTTGGCCTATAAGCGCCGCCGCGGGACTCCCCTGGACGACTTCTACGATGAGCAGGTCAACGTGGCGATGGCCTACAACGTCTTCCGCTCGGCCTACGACGCGGGGGCGCGACGGGTGGTCATGGCCAGTTCCAACCACGCCGCCGACTGGTATGAGCACGCCCTGATTCACGAGCGGAAGCTGGAGAATCTGGACCCGTACAAGCTGCCCCTGTCCGACAACTTCTACGGTTGGGCCAAGGCAACTTACGAGCACATCGGGTTCCTGTTCGCTTCCGGCGTATTCGGCAGGAAGCTCGAGGTTGTCATGGTCCGTATCGGCGCACCCCGTGAGATTCGGGTTGAAGACTTCCCCGGTGACCCGGAGGGTTACAAGCGGGACCTCGGCGCATACATCAGCCCCAGGGACCTCACCCAGTTGTTCACCAGGGCGCTCGAAGCCCCTTCGATCGAGAACGAGCACGGGATTCCGTGGCTTGTGGTCTACGGAATCAGCGACAACGCCCGCGCCTTCTGGTCCCTTGCCAGCGGGCGCAAGTACCTCGAGTATCGGCCGGAAGACGATTCAGAGGTCAAGTACGCCGACGATATTCGCGCATTCCTGGCCAACCCCGCCGAGGCAGCAGGCCCCGGGAGGGTTGGCTAGCCGTTACCACAACTGCGGAGGAACCAGGGATTGACTCGAAGCTCCGAAATACCCAGCGATTCCGGTGAAAAGCCTGTCCTAGGCTCGATAGAGGGTGCAAATCCGGAAGGCCCAGCCTCCAAAGGCCCAGCCTCCAATGTAAATACTCCCTGCTCCTCTACAGGTTCAAGCACTTCAGTACAGCCTCCAGACTTTCCTCGTCAGGACAACGAGGATCGTCCGGCCTCCGATACATCCCGGTCCTCCGGCGTGTCAACTCCTGATGGGCCATGCCGGTCATCAAGCCGGGATGAGGAGGCGCCGGAAGGGCCGTTGCCCCGCACCGGAGACGCAGTGGACTGGTGGCTGAATCAGTGGGGTAGGGACGACGTGTTGGCCGGTATCGAACCCATGTCCCGCGAGGATGTCAAGCGGCTGATTTGTGCCAATGGCGGGACCGCCGCCGACCTGGACCTGACCTTCCGCAATCTCAACTCGGCCAACCTGTCTGAAATGGACCTTCGGGGTGTGTGTTTCAAGGGAGCCGACCTCGGGCACACCGATTTCCGGGAATCAGACCTGCTGCGGGCCGATTTCCGGGAAGCAGACCTGTTCCGGTCCGATCTCCGGGGGGCATTCCTCATGCAGGTCAATTTGCAGGGGGCATTCCTGTTAGCCGTAAGAATAGACGAGCAGACTAATCTGGAGGGCGTTGACTGGGGGGAGAAGCACATCAGCGAATGGGAGCGGATGAAGCTTTATCACAATGCCCGGGCGCTCTACCGCCAGCTCAACATCTGGCACCAGAACCACGGGTACTCCGACATTTCCGGGGAGTTCCTGTTCCGGGAGTGGGTCTGCAAACGGATGGAAACACAGAATCAACTGACTGAAGGCTTGAGTTGGCGCCATCCCTGGCGCGCACTGCGGGTCTTCGGCTTCCAGTGGTGGCGTACCCTCGTATATTTCCTCTGGCTCGCCGTCCACGAGGTGCTTTTCGGCTACGGGGAACGCCCGATGCGGATCATCTATACGGCCGCATCTGTCGTTTTAGGCTTTGCGGTGCTCTACTTCCTCTACCCTGTATCGGGACTCTGGGCCTTTAGTGGCAGCGAATTGTTGGACCGTTGGTGGCATTCCCTTTACTTTTCCCTGGTCTCCTTCACCACCCTGGGTTACGGCGGGTGGATCGAGCATCCAGACAACTGGCTCCGTTACCTGGGCGGCGTGCAGTCCTTCATCGGCCTCTTCATAACGGCCATGTATCTGGTGACCTTCACCCGCAAATGGACCAAGTGACGCCGCACCCGCCTCCGGCTCGTCAGCGTCTTTGGGGCCGTTGGGACGCCCTACGCCACCCGGTATGTGACCCCTTCCTCGACTGCAACCACGTGCCCTTCCTCCTCTAGCTTTTTGAGATGGGACACCACCTGGTGCCGGGCCAGCCACAGCCGCCGCTCGCTCGACTCTCCGTAAATCCGGCCTGCCAGATCGTCCACGCCTCCTGTGCCTTCCCTGACCATGTCGAGGATCTGCGCCTCCCGTTCCCGCCGGTGACGGACCAACTCGGGTATCTGCGACATGGGATCGTCCATTACCGGCCCGTGTCCGGAAATGACCGTCCGCACGTCCATGTCCAGCAGCATCTCCAGGGATGCGACGTGCTGGGCCATCGAGCCCCCCTCGTCGCTCCGTACCACCACGGTGCCCTGCCCCATGATGTGGTCTCCGGTGAACAGGATACCCTCATCCTCCACTAGGTAGCACATCGTCCCCGCCGTGTGACCCGGCGTTGCGACCGCGCGGACCCGCCGCCCTCCCAGGTCAAACACCTCCCCGCCGGTCAGGGCCTGGTCAACAACTCCGGTGTCTTCGCCAACGTCTGCCTCTACCGCCCTGGCGTCTCCCCTCCCGACGCCTATCCTGGCCCCGGTGGCCTCCTTGAGTATCTTGACCCCGCCCGCGTGCTCGTAGTGGCGGTGGCTGACCAGCACCCAGCTGGTGGGATAACTGCCCAGCGGCCCCCGCCAGTAGTCCAGTATGGGCTGGGTGCGTGCCAAATCGGGAAACCCAGCGTCAATGAACAGCCCGCTCTCCGATCCCTTCACGTAGAACGCGCTCACCGACGGTCCGCCCTCGGTCGAGCCCGCATCACCCGCAGAATGCCCCAACTCGATCCGGTATATCCGGTCCAGAATCTCCATGCTTCGCCCCTTTTCTGCGCTGAGTAGTCGTTAGGCGGTGGCCGCTTTTTCCTGACCGGCAAGCCCCTTGCCGCCATGCGAGATTTCCCTATGCGTGCGAAAAACCCGGCGATGTCCGGTCCAGCGGGTCCGGGTCCAGCCCCAGGTACTTCTGCCTCAGCCGGTCCCAAAGGTCCAGGCGGCTCCAGTCCGGCTCCCGCATGATGCGCTGCTCATCGGTCAGGAACGGATTGGGCAGCATGAACGTAATCTGCTCCTCCCCTCCGCCGTTGAACAGCCGCAGGCCCCAGTCCCCCGGCTTGCCGTTGCTCAACCTGCGGTAAAGCTCCGCCCTGGCCGTCTGCCGCCGCATGGCCAGCTCCGGCGACGCACCTTTGTGTTCCCCGATGCAGATGTGGAAGTGCCAGTCCTCGAAGTCCACGGTGGCGTAGCCGTCATGCGTCTTGATTCGCGGCTTGCGGGGCGGTCGTATCTCCCAGGCCGCGCCTTGGATCAGTGGGCCGATGTGCAGGTGTTCCCACTCCTCGAAGCAGTCCTCAAAAATGCTCAACAGCGTCGCCTCATCTGTGGGCAGGGGGAACAGTTCAAATACCCCGTCCTCTCCCTGGACTATGTTCCCGCGCTGTCCGGTCTCGCTCGTGCTCATACCTGGTTCTCCCGCTGCTGTCTGACGTTCCAACTCCCCGAATATCCGCGATTCTAACCCAACCGTGTCCCTGTGAAAACCGGAGCCGTCGGTAGCCTGGCCGCCGTTGACAGGTTCTGGTGTCAAACATAAACTCGCCTCACCAACCCACCCTGATAAATCGGAAACACGACTCCGTGCCGTTGTGTTCAGGCGGTTTGAACGTGCGGACACCGCCAAGACCGAGGAGGAACGCCGGAACATGAAGAACAAGATTTTGCAGAGCTTCGACGAGGCCGTTGCCGACATCCCCGACGGCTCGACCGTAATGTTCCCCGGCTTCGGCGTCGGGTCCCCCCAGAACCTGATCGCCGCCCTGAACCGTCAGGGGGCCAAAGAGCTTACTGGTATCTCCAACGGCCACGGCGGGACCACCGGCAGGGTTGACGTCGGCACATTGATCGAGGCTGGCCAGGTCAGAAAGATGATCTGCGCCTTCACTGCCCCGACCCACCCGTCCCGTATCACGCCCTTCGTTCAGAAGTACAACGACGGGGAGATGGAGGCCGAGCTATTGCCCCAGGGCACCCTGGCCGAGCGCATCCGCTCGGCTGCTGCCGGAATCGGCGGTTTCTTCACCCCCGCCAGTGTCGGCACCGAGCTTGCCGAGGGTAAGGAGCACCGGGAGATCAACGGGCGCACCTACGTTCTGGAGTTTCCCCTCCACGCCGACTACGCCTTCATCAAGGCATGGCAGGCCGATACCTTCGGTAACCTCCAGTTCCGTCTGGCCCAGCGCAACTTCAACCCGATCATGGCGATGGCCGCCAAAACAACCATCGTGGAACTGGAGAACGAGATAGTCTCGGTGGGTGAATTGGACCCCGACAAGATTCACGTCCCCGGCATCTACGTGGACCGCATGGTCATCATCCCGCCCGACGGCATCTGGGAGACTGGCCCATAGCCAACCATCGAGTCGCCGTGATGCACAGAAATTGTGAAACTCGGTATCAGAGTAAGGGTGGTATGGAAAGCTGGGGAAAGTCGACGGATCCAATATCGTCGAATCCGGCAAAAGAAAGGCTATCGGATGGTCGTCGGCGACTATTTTTGTCGCTTATTTGAAGTCTCTGCAATTCTTAGCAGACGCCTGAGTCTACCCGAGCGCCATAGACACTCCAAGCCGTGAGCCCAGTCCAGAGGACCCATTGGCACCACATGAAGGAGTACATGAAGGGGCTAAGGTAGTTGGTAGGCAACAGACACTCTGGTGACGCCACCAAGCCTCGGTATTCTCCTCGCCGGTGTACACCACCGACTAGGGAGAACCACAGCCCCGCGATGACCGCCCCTGGCGCTCCGACTGTCAACATCACGGCTAAATTATGCTCCACTGTGGGTAAGCCCATTCCAACTATGAGGGAGGACCCAAACGCGATGGGAATCCCGACCGCAGAAGCTATAACAGCCTTGGTGTTTCTCCTGGGAAATACCCGTTCAACCTCCTCGCCCTCAGTGTATCTATTGTGGACCGTGCCCACCAACGATACAGTCCACGCGACTAGCATCACAGGGACCTGGATGATCAGGAACCTCCACACGGCAACTTTACAGGCTTCGCCCGGACTATAGTCCCCACCCACTGTATGCTCCCAGGTAAATCCAATGGCGATGGCTGTGCTCAGAGCGATAGGTCCACAGAGCCAAAGCCCATACGGAATGGCGTAAGTCCATATCGGCATCTTCCGTATAGGCTCCCCAGAGGACAGGTTGCTCATGAAGATGAGCCACGGGAAGAGTAGATGCACCGAATAGAGGGTTCCGATTGCCCGATAATACGGAACGCTCAACCCCCTCT
This sequence comes from uncultured Dehalococcoidia bacterium, assembly GCA_951812625.1. GTDB lineage: Bacteria > Chloroflexota > Dehalococcoidia > Lucifugimonadales > UBA3495 > CATOSP01. The sequence continues at coordinate 119,561 of CATOSP010000002.1, forward strand.
CCTTGGCCATCCTCCCTGCAGTCCTGGACGCGAAGGGTGCCCACACCACTCCAGCGACACCTAGCAGCATCGTTATGCCCCATACTGTCATGCTCAAAACCAGAAAGACGGCCCATAACAGGTCATATATCGTGGTTGCCCATCCAACCATAAACACTAGTGGCACCAATAGGATCATAGAAACCAACACTATCATTGCGAAGGCGAAGTTAATCGCAACCTGTGCGTGCGTCATCTGCCCCTACTCCCAGTGTTGGCTTTTGGCGAGAAACTAGTCATGATGATCAACCACAACGGCCTCCACTAGAATTGTGCCAAAGTACAGGCGGAAGCCACCTGGTTAAGGCGGTAGATTTGCCGCTTTTCACACTTCCGAGAAACGTCGCACCGATTCTGTTTTCCAACATCGCCCTTCCTAGCCCGTAGGTTTTGCAATTCTATGTAATGCAGAAGCCGGTTGACACCCCCAGGCTCCGGTAGTAGTGTGGCGGCAGGCTGATCGCACATAGATCTGTGCCCGAATCGTCCGATCAAATCCGCAATTCAGAGGAGGAACCGATGGCCAGGTATGAAGGAATGCTCGCCGAGACGGTGAGGATTACAGGACACAACGGCGACGAAATCGACGCATACCTCGCTCGGCCCCTTGGGCCCGGACCCTATGGCAGCGTGGTCCTGATTCACCACATGCCGGGATGGGACGAGGCTTCCAAGGAGATGGCCCGCAAGCTGGCGTACCACGGCTTCGCCACCATATCCCCGGACATCCATTACCGCGTCCGCGAGAAGGTCGGCTTCGACGCCCCGCACGAGCAGGTCAGCGGCGCAGTCCGCGAGGGCGGCATGATCCCCGACTCCCAGTGCATCGGCGACGTGGAAGCCTCCATGCGCTATCTTCGCTCCTTGCCCTACACCAACGGCAAGGTGGGTGTGATCGGCTTCTGCTCCGGTGGCCGGCAGGTCTACCTCGTGGCCTGCAACATCCCCAGCCTCAACGCGGCCGTGGACTGCTGGGGTGGCGGCGTCACTGCCCGCGATTCCGAGCCGGCCACCGAGTCCATGCCCGTTGCTCCCATCGAGATGACCGCCAACATGAACTGCCCCATTTTGGGGATCTTCGGAAATGAGGACGCCAGGCCTTCCGCTGAAGAGGTGGACCTCACCGAGTTGGTCCTCAAGCAGCACAACAAGGAGTACGAGTTCCACCGCTATGACGGCGCCGGACACGGCTTCTTCGCCGTCGACCGGCCCAGTTACCATCAGGCATCTGCGGTGGACGCATGGGGCAAGGTCATCGACTTCTACAACCGCCACCTCTCCACTCCCGCCGGTTCGCCCAGCGGAGCGGCCCTGGAAGCGGTCCCCGCCGACAACTGACCGGGAAACCCGCCCATCAGGTGCATATCGGAACGCCTCCGGCCCGTCCGGGGGCGTTCCTGTATCCGGGCCGTAGCGGTCCGCCGGAGTAGGTAACTATCTCAAAACCATCGCAGTCCATTCCCTCCCCCTTTCGCAAAAGGGGGAGGGAGGGGGATTTCTCTTCCCACCAGCAGGTTAGTGAAGATGTGAGATGGTGTCTAAGTCTCCGCTTGCCCGCGATGGGATTCCCCCAACACAGGAGGCAAAATGACTACAGAAACCAAAGTCCAGAGGACCGCCCAGTTGCTGGCGGGACAGTACCAAGACGGTCTCCGTTACAGCATGGACGCAGATTCCGCCCCCGGCTCTATCGAAGAGGCATACCAAATCCAGGCCGCGCTGCAGCAGATTTTGTCCCAATCGCAAGGGCCGATAGCCGGGTACAAGATCGCCTACACCACGACCACCATGCGCCAGAACTCCGGGATCACCGAGCCGGGCGCAGGGGTGGTGCTGGCCAACAACGTCCGCCACTCTCCGGCCACCGTCCGGGCCTCCGACTACCTCCGTCTGGGCATCGAGTGTGAGGTTGCCGCCCGGCTTGGTGAGGACCTGCCCGCATCGGGAGCGCCCTACGACCGCGCCCGCATCGAGGCCGCGGTGGATACCGTCATGGCCGCCTTCGAGGTGATTGATGGCAGGAGCGAGCAGGTTGAGGACCCACACTCGCGCCTGCTGGCAGGCATAGCTACCAACATCTCCAACGCCGGGGTTGCCCTTGGCCCCGGGGTCACGGACTGGCGCAGCGTCGACCTGGCCGCCTCCCGTGGCTCAATGACCATCAACGGTGAGTTGGTCGGCGAAGGGCTGGGCTCGGACGTGATGGGACATCCCCTGGAGCCGCTGGTCTGGCTGGCCAACATGCTCGCTAACCGTGGCGATGGATTGAAGGCTGGTATGGTCGTGATTACCGGCAGTATTGTAACCCCCAAGTTCCTCAATCCCGGTGACCATGCCGTGGTGGCCGTGGAAGGCTTGGGCGAGGCCACCCTCACCGTCGAGTAGCAGGGGTTGGCCTTTGCGATGGGGCTGGAGGGACTTCCACTCCGGCCCCGCTTCAGAACGCTGGCACGCCCCCGCCCTGTGCTGATAAAATCCAGTCCGTGAACTGGGCGCAGTGCCTGCGTTCCCGGTCTTCCACTCCCTGTATAAGGACGCCAGGATGGCCTCTGAAATCTCTGCCCCGGCAACCCCAGGCTACAATGAATGGACCGACTCCAGTGGCCAGACCCGGAGCCACTATGCCGCCATCGCCAATGCCGCTGCTTCCCTGGGGCCGGCCGAACTTGCTCAGCGGTGGGGCCGGGCCAATCGTCAGGTTGGTTTGGACGCCTTCACCTTCTACCTCGACCCCAGGCGCTATCGGCCTGCCCCGACCGATTGGGTGCCTCGCGTTATCCCCGCAGACCATTGGGAGGTTATCTCGGCGGGAGTAGCCCAGAGACTCAAGGCCCTGAACCGGTTCCTGCTGGACCTGTACAATGGCTCCCAGGACGTTGTCCCCGACGAGGTGATGTACACCTCCTACTATTTCTACCCCGAAGTTCAGGGGTTTCGCCCGCCCGGGGACGTATTCGTCCAGATCTACGGCATAGACCTTGTTCACCTCGGCGAGGGCCGCTACGTCGTCCTTGAGGACAACCTGCGGATTCCCTCCGGCATCACGTACCAGATTAAGGCCGTGGACATGGTTTCTAGTCACGTCCCGGAGTTCGGCGCAGACTACGACATAGTACCCTACGACATCCGCCAGGCGTACCACGATATGTTCCGCTCCCTCTGCGGTACGGACTCCCCGGTGTGCGTGCTGCTGACCGATGGCCGGTTCGGTTCCGCCTTCTTCGAGCACCGTTACCTGTCGGAGCTGCTGAGCATTCCCCTCGTGGAGGGCGCGGACCTTTACGTTGGCTACGATGGCAGGGTGTACGCCCGCACCATCGAACAGGACATCCCGGTGGACCTCATCTACCGCCGCGTTGAAGACCTGGAAATGTTCGTCCCCAACCTTCGGGAAGCCTACATGGACAACAAGGTCGTCCTGGTCAACGGGCTGGGGTCGGGAGCAGCCGACGACAAGCTTGTGTTCATGTGGGTCCCCCAGATGATCCAGCGTTACCTCGGGGAGACAGCTATCCTTGAGCAGGCTCCCAGCTTCAACCTGTCGGACCCGGACAGCCGCCGCCACGTCCTTGAAAACCTCGACAGCCTCGTAATCAAGGCCCGGCAGGGCTACGGCGGCATTGGTGTGTATGTCATGCCCGACCTTGGCCCCGGCGACAGGACGAGAGTGACCCATCACATCCTCCAGAACCCGGAGGCGTTCATCGCCCAGGAGACTCTGGACTTCTCCAACCACATGGTCTTCAACGACCAGTCTGGCCAGCTTGAACCCCGCTACATCGATCTGCGTGTCTTCGCCATCCAGGATGGCAACGGCAACGTGACCGTCTTCCCCGGCGGTCTGACCCGTGTGGCGTTGGCAGGTGGCAGGATTACTAACAACTCATCCGGTGGACTATGCAAGCCGACCTGGGTGGTCCGCCACCCCTTTCAATAGACCCTGGCCCCCTGACCGCCTCCTATATGTACGTAGTGCGCTACGGTTACTCTGACACGGTACTCCACAACGATAACCAGTTGCGTATCTTCCCCAGGGAAGGAGAAGGCCAGACCTTGCTCCAGTCCCAGCTCTGGACCCTGCCGCCGGGCAACGGAGTCTCGTTCCGCGACCGGTTCGGCAACAGCGTCCAGAGGTACCGCGTAGTCGAGAACCACACCAGCCTGGTGGTTGCCGCCGCCGGTCTGGTCGGCCTTTCGTCCGGGCATCCTGTGGCCGGGGATGTCGGGCTTGACGAAGTGAGGGATGTCCCGCAGTCCTTTGAGTTTACGTCCATCTCGCCGCTGGTTGATCCGGAAAGCGTCGCCGCGCTGGCCGCAGAGGTCTCAGGCGGGTCGGACTCGCTTCTGGAAGTGGTCCGCCGGGTCACCCGGTGGGTGCATGAGGAGGTCTTGTACCTCCGTGGTATAACCAACGTCACTACCACCGCGGCGCAGGTGGCCGAGGTGATGGAGGGGGTCTGCCAGGACAAGAGCCACCTCGCCTTGGGGATGCTCCGCTCCCTTGGCGTCCCCTGCCGGTACTTGAGCGGCTTGTTGACCGGACAGACCGGGGAGACCCATTCTTGGCTGGAATTTTTGCACCCCCTCCGGGGGTGGCTGGGAGCCGACCCCACGCGCGGCGTCGTCTTGCCCCCGGCCCGTGACTACGTTAGGTTCGCCGTGGGGCGCGATTACACCGACGTCTCCCCGGTATCCGGCAGCTTTCTCTCCAGGGGCGAGTCCGAAGATTGTGCCACAATTGCCTCGGTCCGCTTCTCCTCCGACCTGGAATTCGCATTGGAGGACGGGCTGGAGTTGCTGGAGAACGCCTACGTGGTCAGGAACGCGTAACCACGACCCTGGCCGATGACTCTGCCGATAACTCTGCCGATAACTCTATGGAAGGAACGTGAAGGATGGACCCGAGGACTATCGCGCTGGGCTCCGACCGGTGGCTGACCGATTCCCGTGTGTACAACTTGGTGTGGCTGGGGCGTTGGATAGAGCGCGCCCAGAACGTGGCCCGTGTCCTGCTATGGGCGGTCCGCGAGCATTCCGACGGCGATGAGGGGGAGCAGAGGATGGAGGAGGTCTTGGGTCTCGCCACAGCGATCCGCGGTATGACCGTCGGTCCCGGCGCGTCCAACCTCACTGCCCTGCTCACGCTGGACACTGGCGCATCCCTGCGCGGATGCTTGGTGGCTGCTCGCTACAACGCCACCCAGGTCGCGCCCGTCGAGGTGATCCAGACCATCGGCGCGGCACTGGAACCCTTGGACGGCGATCTGCCTACCTCGACTCAGGAAGTCGAGGCAATGGTTTCAGGGATTATGGACACCCTGGACAGTCTCCACAGCACCATAGAAGATGCCTGGTTCCATTCTTCCGTGCTGTCGGAGGAGGAAGTCTACCGCCGTTTCGTCCAACAGCAGTAGCCTCCCAGTCTCCCCCCTTCGCAAAAGGGGGATTGAGGGGGATTTCACCGCTCCCTGGGCTTATCGGCTTACCCCGCTACTTCAAACCGCTCCGATTCCGGCGGCTGCGACCAGAGTTCATCGGCCCCGGCCATGGCAATGGCCCGCTCCGGGCTGGCGCGCCATGCCTCGTAGATCTCGTTGCTGTCCCACGTCACCAGGGTGGTGATCTTCGTAGGCTCCGAGAGGGAATAGAGGGTCTCCCGCGCTCCGAACCCGGGGGCCTTGCTCTGTGCCAGACCGTTGCCGTCCAGCAGCTTCCTGGCCTCTTCGATCTTGTCAGCTTTTGCCCAGTGGTGGGTGAGCACTCCGATCATTACGCTCTCTCCACGTGTTCGTTTGGTCGTCTTATGGGTAGGTTATATTGGCTCAACCCGCTTTTCAACCTGAGGCTATTCTCCGGCTTCCCGGGCCCGTCCCGTGGACTCGCTCACGCCGTCCTTGACCTTCAGCACGGCCGCCACCCCCAGCGCCAGGAATGCGATCAGTCCGCTGAGGAGCGCCCCCATCTTGGCCGGTTCCTGGAACGGCGGTCCGGTAAACGCCTTGTCCGCCACGAACAATGCCACGGTGAGTCCCATCCCGGCTACCAACCCGACTACTACCAGGTGTCTTATGTTCATCCCATGGGGCAGCGGGAATCCCAGCCATGTCCCTGCGATGGAGAAAAAGGCTATCCCCACCGTCTTCCCCACGATCAGCGATGCCAGTACGATGAACGTGACGACGTTGATCGCCCCGAAGGTCACTCCCGCATTGACGAAGGCGAAGAAGAACAGCCCGAAATCAACAAACGTCTTCAACTGGTGCTCAAACTGTTCTAGGGGACTGTGTGAGCGGGCTTGAAGTTGTTCCTCTGGAGTGGTTGGGCCTGTCCTTCCGTCCCTGGCCTCATCAACCGTGCTGGGCAGGAAGGGTACTATGGGCGCTAGGGCCAGGGCCGGTTCAACGGCCGCCTTTAGCAGCCCTAGCCAGCTCATCACTCCGGCCACTGCGATGTAGGGTATCCATGACCGTACCTTCAGCCTCCTCATGCCCCATGCCACGCCCATGCCAGCCACTGTGAGCAGCAGCCACTCGGGTTTTACGGGGAGGTGAGGGTCCGGGTAGAAGATCGCAATGATCCCCAGCCCGATGCCGTCGTCCACCACTGCCAGCAGCAGCAGGAAATTCACCGCCGGATGCCCTTGGCCGAAGGCCAGCCGCGCCACCAGCCAGGCCAGGGCAATGTCCGTCGCTGTGGGAATGCCCCACCCGTTGGCCACTGCGGGAAAGTCTTCCCCTCGACCGTAGAAGATGAAGGCCAACAGCAGGTAGACGCCGGCCGGTCCGAACACTCCCCCCAGGGTCCCCATCAAGGGGCTCACGGCCGTCCTGATTGGGTTCAGCGCGCCCCCGGGGAGCAGAGAGTCGGTAATCTCCTTGGCGGCAATGCCGAAGAAGAACACCATGAAAACGCCGTTGACGAGGAAGTGGACTGTGAGCGGGTGCCCCAGGAAGGTGGTGTCCTCGCCCAGCACGTGGAAATCTACCAGCACGTGGTACAGGTGCTGGTCTATGTTCCCAAAGATGAGACCGGCGAAAACCCCGACTATTAGGGGCAGCGAGTATTCTTGGGTCAGCGAGAGTGCGCGCCGGGGAAGGTCCACCATGTCTCCTGTTGTCAATCGGTGCCGTGACCGTGCGAATGGCCAACGGTAAATTTCAGATTAGTCCCCGCCGGCTGCGAAGCTGTCGGCAAGACTTGACCGCCTTTGATCTCTGGGAAATCCCAAAGCTCAATTGCGGCCCGGCAGAAATTATACACCCCCTTGAATATTGTTGCCCGGATGATTCGCTTGGCAACCGCGCGATTCCAGGGAATAAGAGTTTAGCGGTAGGCGGAGCGTGTCTGCCGCATCGCCGGGTGGTTGGCCCCACCGTCCGAGGAGGAACGCTGTCCCCTGACAACTTCTCCTTGCCAATATGACAGAACATATGTACCATAATCTATGTCCGGCCGGTCAGGCCATGCAGGAGAGCACGCCGAATGAGGATAGCCACTGAGACTCGAACCAGTCCTATGCCAAATAGACCGCCTGCACCCTTGCCCATACCCCGTCCAACGCGACGGAATTCGCAAAAGTGAGCGGAAATGAGCGGAAATGGAGGGGAAACTGAAATTTTTCCCCTCCAGTCCCTCCGCGCTCCGGGATTAAATCTCAAAGGAGCTGACACCGGAAAATGAGAAGCGAAATCAGGTCCCTCCAGGCCCGCGTCCGCGCCCTCCAGCGCAAGTACGCACCCCAACTCGCCTTCATCAAGTTGCGCCAACTGGCCGAGGACTACACCCTCGAATGCGAGAAAGCCCGCGACGAGCACAAACCGCAGCCCGAGACCCACCGATTCATCAAAAAGATAGTCAAGGCCGGCTTCCGCCTCCGCACATTCATAGCCCTCCACAAATGCGTGGACCGGTTCCGGGACAAGGACGCCATCCCCGAGCCCAGGGACATCCTGCTTGCCCTACTTCCCTATGACTGGGAGCGGATCAACCGGCACATGCCCAGGAAGTCGGAGCTTGACCAGGATGTGGAAGAGCGTCCCTGGCGGGAATGGGCCACCGCCGAAGCTTAGGTTCCGACCCCCGGCAGCAATGGGATGGGGAAGTAGGAGAGGGGAAGGGGGACCCCGGCAACCGGGCTGGGAACATGGGAAGTGGACCCGGTCCCTTGATAATCTAGCAACAGGATGGGGAAGTAGGAGAGGGGAAGGGGGACCCCGGCAACCGGGCTGGGAACATGGGAAGTGGACCCGGTCCCTTGATAATCTAGCAACAGGATGGGGAAGTAGGAGAGGGGAAGGGGGCCCCGGCAACCGGGCTGGGAACATGGGAAGTGGATCCTGGTCCCTTGATAACCAAGATGTTGAAGAGCGTCCCTGGAAGGAATGGGCCACCGCCGAAGCTTAGGGCTTCCCTTGACAATGGTATGCCCCTTTGCTACCATCCCGGTCAGTCCCCGGATTTGGTGCCGGGGTATTATGTTGCGTAACCGTTAAGGAGGTCCCGGCTCAGTTGTCTTTTATCAGTGGACTCAAGTGCCGGGAGTGCGGTAGGGAATTCCCTGCCGAACCCCTGAACGTCTGTGACTTCTGCTTCGGTCCGTTGGAAGTGGTGTACGACTACGCCACCATTTCCGAGGTCATCAGCCACGACCGCATCAGCAGCGGCCCACTCAGCATCTGGCGGTATCAGGACCTGCTCCCCGCCAGCGGTGAGGACCCCGTTGACATAATGGCCGGGTTCACACCATTGATGAAGGCCCGGAATCTGGGGAAACGTTTGGGCCTCAACAACCTCTACATCAAGAACGACAGCGTAAACCCGTCCTTCTCTTTCAAGGACAGGGTTGTCTCCGTCGCTTCCACAAAGGCCGTGGAGTTCGGTTTCGATACACTGGCCTGCGCCTCCACGGGCAATCTGGCCTGCAGCGTCGCCGCCCACTCGGCCCGTGCCGGAGTCCGCTCCTACGTCTTCATACCCTGGGACCTTGAGACCGGCAAGATAGTCGGTGCGGCGGTATATGGCCCTACCTTGGTATCGGTTGAGGGCACCTACGACGAGGTGAACCGCCTCTGTAGCGAGTTGGCCGACAACTACCCCTGGGCTTTCGTCAACATCAACATGCGTCCCTATTACGCCGAGGGTAGCAAGACTCTGGGCTATGAGGTCGCGGAACAGCTGGACTGGCGGCTCCCTGACCACGTGGTCATTCCCAGCGCATCCGGCGCAATGTTCACCAAGATATGGAAGGGCTTCAACGAACTGGCCTGCCTGGGCCTGCTCGACGGAGTGGAAGCCAGTTCCTTCGGCCCTGACCAGAACACCGTCCATCATCCCGCCGTCACCACGCGGATGCACATGGCTCAGGCCGAAGGCTGCTCGCCCATCGTCTCCGCTTGGGCCAACGGCCAGGCCCACGTGCTGCCGGTGCGCCCGAACACCATCGCCAAGTCCCTGGCCATCGGGAACCCAGCCGACGGGATATACGCCATCCGCGTGTTGAACGAGTCCGGCGGCACTGCCACCGCGGTCCCGGAACCGGAGGTCGTCGAGGGCATCAAGCTGCTGGCGGAGACCGAAGGGATCTTCACTGAGACCGCCGGGGGCGTCACGGTGTCGGCCCTGAAGTCCCTGGCCGAGAGCGGCGCAATCCAGCCTGATGAGTTGGCCGTGGTGTACATCACCGGCAACGGCTTGAAAACTCTGGAAGCGGTGGACAGCGTGGTTAATCCTTTGTCGATCAAGCCGACCATGAGGTCGTTTGAAGGCGCTCTGAATGAGCGCATCGGTGTTGGCGGGTGATTGGCGGGTGATTAATGTTGATAGCGGTCTGCCATACCGCCGTGCCGCCCGGAACAAGTGCTTAGGGGTCCGTCACTCGATATGTCGAAACAGCGCGTAAAGTTCACTTTCCTGGATGACCTGGTGAAGCAGCCGATTATCTACCGGCTGGGCCAGAGTTTCGACATAGTGACCAACATCCGCCGGGCCGACGTGCGCGAAGACATGGGTTGGGTCGTCCTTGAATTGGACGGCGACGATGCGGACATCCAGCGCGGCCTCGACTGGGTCAGCGCCATCGGCGTCCGGATAGACCCGGTAAGCGGGGACGTGGTCGAGGGTTAGGCCCCGAACAATCAGAGGGGCCGTGCGGCCCTCGTCCGGTTACAGTGTGACAACGTTGCCCTTCACCGACATGCCGGTTGGCATGTCCGCCTAGGATCCGTCCCTCGAAAGGAGTTTCCCAGATGAGCGTTTTAGTCCGAATCCCCACTCCATTGCGCCGGATGACCAACGGGCTGGACAAGGTGGAGATGGAGTCTTCCAACCTGAGCGAATTGGTGGAAAAGCTGGACACTGAGTATCCCGGCTTCAAGGAGCGGCTGGTCGACGAGAACGGCGAGTTGCGCTACTTCGTCAACGTCTACGTCAACGGCGAAGATGTCCGCTTTCTCAAGGGTCTTGAGACCTCCACCGATTCCGGCGACGAGGTCAGCATCGTTCCCGCGGTTGCCGGAGGCTAACCTCCATAGCTATGGTGGTGTTCCCCGGCATCTCCGAAATAGCAAGCGGAAGGTGTCGCTATGCCGGGCGTCATGGTCACGGTATCTTTCACTTGGAACCAAGAAGGGCAGGTAAGAATCGACCAAGACAGGAAATTGACTTTTCCCTGGCTGGGAAAAATACCGTCACTTTATCGTTTCGACTTTACTGAGCCATCTGGGGAATCTCCCTGCACTTACATAGGTCAAACCGATAATCTCTATAGGCGTATGCAAACGTATCGGCATCCTGGCCCAACCCAACGCACCAATCAGCGCATGAATGATACATTGCTAACCGTTCTTTCAAGTGGAAGTGAAGTCTCACTTTCCACGGTAGTCGGCTCAGTGAATATATGCTTGGGTGACAGTGGGCGTCCCGCCAATCTGCTCCTCAAGCATGAGAGAGTTCTGCTAGAGAACGCTGCAATCCATGATGCTCGAGAGCGTGGATACAAAATCTTGAACAAGTAAGCACTTTGCCCCGGCTAGTATGTAAGAATTCACCGCCAACAGAAGCAACATTCAATAGATTGCCGAATAAGGCACCCTATCCCCACTACCGACTCAGGTAGTATGAAGAGGAAAGTAATCCCCTAAATGCCTCTGGCCTTTAGCCACTGTTCCTTCTGCTGCTGGCGGGCCTTCTCGTCGGTGGGGCGGTAGGCGTTCCAGAAGTCCTGCCGGAACCGCTCGAACCTGTCCTCCAGAATTGCCTCTCGCATCTCCCCCATCAGGCGGAAGATAAAGCGTAGGTTGTGGATGCTGGCCAGCCTGGGCCCAAGCATCTCCTTGGCCCGGAACAGGTGCCACAGGTAGCCCGCCGGGAACCGCTGGCAGGCATAGCAGTCGCAGCCCTCTTCCACCGGGCCGGGCTGATCGGCAAACCGCCGCTTGGTAATATCGACCCTTCCGGAGCGGGTGAACAGGGCCCCGTTGCGCGCCACCCGCGTCGGCAGGACGCAGTCGAACATGTCGACCCCTCTCGCCACCGACTCCACCAGGTCCTCCGGGGAGCCGACACCCATGAGGTAGCGGGGCTTGTTCGCTGGCAACTTGGCCGCAACCTGCTCGACGGTAGCGTACATCTGCTCCTTGTTCTCGCCAACCGCCAGCCCGCCGATAGCATACCCGTCAAACTCCAGTCCATCGAACTCCAGCCCGGTGATGTAGCCCGTTGACTCCTCCCGCAGGTCCGGGAACGTGCCGCCCTGAACGATGCCGAAAAGCGCCTGCTTCTCGTCCGCTCCCGACCTCCGGTGGGTCTGCAGGCACTGCTCGGCCCACCTGTGGGTCCGGTCCATGGCCCGGTGCACCTGCTCCCGCGTTTCCCCGTAGGCTATGCACTGGTCCAGGCACATGATGATATCCGCTCCCAGGATGCGCTGGTTCTCCACCGCCATCTCCGGGGTCATCATGTGCTCGCTGCCGTCGATATGGGAGCGGAAGCGTATCCCTCTGTCGTCCACCTTCCGCAGCGCGCCCATGCTGAAGGCCTGGAACCCGCCGCTGTCGGTCAGTACCGGGCGTGGCCAGCCCATGAAACCGTGGAGGCCTCCGAAACTGTCCACGGCGTCCACCCCGGGTCGCAGGTATAGATGGTAGGCATTGGACAGCACCATCTCCGCGCCCGCTGCCAGCACTTCCTCAGGGGTCAGACCCTTGACGCTGCCCTGGGTGGCCACTGCGGAGAAGACCGGCGTGTGCACCGTGCCGTGGGGAGTGACCATCTCCCCGGCCCGCGCCGTGGTGTCGGAATGCAGCAGCCGGAACGAGAAGGCGGCTGCGTCCGTTTTGTCCGCTCCTGGCGTGGTATCATCTACCATCAGTAACTCATCCAGCCCCGGCCGGTCGGGCTCCGCGTATCATGGGTGGTTGTCCCTTGGATCGCCACCTATCCTATCGTGAGGCCGAAAGGGGCGCAACCAACGGGTGACCGCTTGTACGAATCGCTGTCCCAGTTTCTCCGCGCCTTCAGCGCCGGCTACCCTTTGCCCTGGGCCCTGCTGGTAATGGGTGTGGTGGCCTGTTCCAGCCTGGCCCTTTACCTCTTTTGGGAAGTTGTGCTGCGACTGCTGGCTTCAGCGTTCACATCGGGCAAGACTGACCCCGGCCTTGACCGGGGGAACGGGCGGGGAGACTAGAATGCTCTTCCCAAACGCCGATGTCATGGTGCATCCGGGACTGCTGCTCCTCTTGGGACTCATCCTGGGCACGCTCAGCGGTTTCTTCGGAGTGGGCGGCGGCTTCCTGATTACCGGCGGGCTGTTGGTGTTCGGGGTGCCCCCGGTCTTCGCTGTAGGCACGGGTCTGACGCTGATAATGGGGTCGTCCATCATCAACACCCTGAAACACCGGCGTCTTGGCAACGTTGACTTCAGGCTGGGCGCCCTCATGGTGTCCGGCACGATACCGGGGATATTCCTGGCCGAGCGTCTCAACACCGCGCTGGAGGCTGCTGGAGTGGCTGGCCCGGTCATCCGCTACATGTACGTGCTGTTCTTGGCTGCCTTGGGGTTGTTCATCGTCTACGACTACCTGCGGGCTCGGGCGCGGCGTCGCCGTTCTTGGATACCCGAAGAGGACCTGAGCACTGCCCGGCTGACCGAGAAGGTCCGATCTCTCAGGATACCTCCACACCGCATAGGTATCCCTGGAGTTGGGTCAATCCCTACTTACGTATCGTTGCCCGTATCCGGCATCGACCGCATCTCTGCCTTTGTGCCCATCGGCATTGGGTTTGGTATCGGGTTCATCGCCGGGTTGCTTGGAGCCGGTGGCGGCTTCATCCTCATGCCGGTGCTGATCTACGTGCTGGGCATCCCGACCACGGTAGCTATCGGCACAGACCTTTTCCAGATAGTAATCACCGGCTCGGTGGGGACGTTCCTCTATTCCCTGTCCAATCACGTGGACCCGGTGATGGTGGTGATAATGCTGGTCTCGGCGTCGGCAGGAACCCAACTGGGAGCGACTGCCACCAGGTTCGTGGAACCGGCCCGGATCCGCATTCTCTACGGCCTGACAGTCCTTAGCGGCAGCGTAGCCGTGGGACTCGAGCAGGTATCCAGCGCCACCGGCAACGAGTCCTTGTCCACGGCCGCTTCCATCACCCTGTTGGGAGTAGCGGGATTGATGGGCTTGGTAATCCTCGGCTTCCTGGTAGCCGCCAAGCTGGGACGAAAAGAAGAGACATCCGACACCCCGGCCACAACAGCCCAGGAACGTGCCGAAGGGGACTAGACGATTATTGACCTCTGGAGAGCCAAGCGTCGTGGCTCTCGCTCACTCCACCAGCTCCCGCACCGTCTTCTCCACCAGGTCCGTGGGCACGTCGCTACGCACCACCGCCTTGCCAACGTCTTCCAGCATGATCCAGCGGTTGGACCCGCTCTCGGTCTTCTTGTCCAGGGACATAGCCCTTAGCACATCCGATGCCATTACCCCGGCTGCGCGGGTGGGCAGGTTGAACCGCTCCAGTAACTGGTAGTGCCGGTCCACCAAGTCCTGCGGAATCATGCCCAACTCCTGGGCCATGTGGGCCACTCCAATCATGCCCACCGAGACACCCTCCCCGTGGAAGAAACGCCCGTACTCGGTGGAGGCTTCCAGGGCGTGGCCGATGGTGTGGCCGTAGTTCAGCAGGATGCGTATCCCAAGAGTCTCCCGCTCGTCCTGGCTGACAATCTCGGCCTTGATGGCCATGCTGCGGCGGATGACATCGGTGGAAATCTCCGGCTCTACGTCCATCAGGCTCTCGGCATGTTCCTCGAAAACGTCGACTAGGTCCGGGTCCAGGATGAAACCGTGCTTGATGGCCTCGGCCCAACCCTCGGACAGCTCCCGTTTGCCCAGCGTAGACAGGGTCTGGACATCGGCGAACACCCCCCTGGGCTGGTAGAAGGCTCCCACAAGATTCTTGGCCTGGGGCAGGTTCACGGCGACCTTGCCGCCGATGGATGCGTCCACCATCGCTGCCATGCTGGTGGGCACCTGCACGAAGGGCATCCCTCGCAGGTAGGTGGCCGCCACGAATCCTGCCAGGTCTCCCACTACGCCACCACCCACTGCAACGATGACATGACGCCGCTCCGCCCGACGCTCCACGAGCCAATCGTAGACAGCCTGGGCCGACTCAAAACTCTTGCTGGGTTCGCCTGCCGGGACGACGAAGCAATGGGCCGCGATGCCTGCCGACTGCAACGCCCGCTGCGCCGTGCGTCCGTAAGGGTTCATGACGTTGCTGTCGGTGATGATGTAGGCGGGACCATTAAGACCCAGGTCCGCAAACCTGTGGCCCAGGTCGTTCAAAACGCCCCATCCGGCCACAACGGGGTAGCTCCCCCCGGAATGTTGCACCACCGCGGCAAGGTCCTGGTCGGCCATGTTACTTCCTCCAAATCAGGGACCGTTCCGGTGGCAGATGGCCAGTACTTCGAGGGCTACCTGCTCCGGGGTCAGGTCGTCGGTCTCTATTGTGTGGTGGGCTTGGGAATAGGCTTCGGCCCGCTGGGCCATCAGGGCTCGGATGCGTTCCAGTGGATCGCCGCCCGCCAGCAGAGGGCGCACCGGGGCACCTCCTCCCGTCTCTGAAATCACTCGTCCGTATACCGTTTCCGGGCGGGCGTCGAGACAGATCACCATGCCTCCACTGAGCATCCTGTCACGGTTATTCGGGTCGATGAACGCCCCACCGCCGCAGGCAATTATCTGCCCGTCGCCTGCACATAGGTCCCGGATGGTTTCCCGCTCCACTGCCCGGAAGGCCGCCTCACCCTCCTCCTCGAACACCCTGGCAATGGACTTCCCGGCCCGTGCCACTATCTCATCGTCGGAGTCCACCAGCGGCCAGCCGGTCAGCTTGGAAACTTCTCTGCCCACGTGGGTCTTGCCCGACGCCATGAATCCTACCAGGAAGATGTTGCGCGGCATGGCCAGGCTAATTCAGTTTGACCCTTGAGTGGGGCAGTACCGCCGGGTTGACCAGGAACTCGGGCATACGCCCCTGGAGCACGTCCGCCGTGGCTTTCGCCGTGCGCACCTCCAGTTCCAGCACCGACTGTCGAGAGAGAAAAGCGATATGGGGAGTGATTATCACGTTGTCCATGCCGAAAAGGGGATGGTCAGCAGGAGGCGCGGCCTCTTCCATCACGTCCAGCCCGGCCCCGGATATCTGTCCGTCGCGCAAAGCCTCCACCAGTGCTGGTTCGTCGATTATCGGGCCGCGGGCGCAGTTGATGATGAAGGCGGAGGGCTTCATCCGCTGGAACTCGTTAGCGCCAATCAGTCCCCGGGTCTCGTCATTCAATGGCGTGTGTATGGTCACGTAGTCCGACTCGGACAACAAGGTAGGTAGGTCAACCAAATTGACGCCGGCCCCAGCAGAATGCCTTTCGGCGATGTAGGGGTCATAGGCTAGTACTTCCAGACCAAAGGCTTGCGCTTTCCCGGCCACGGCGCGGCCTATGCGGCCCATGCCCACAACGCCCAGCTTGCAGCCCCGCAGCCGTATCAGGGGTACCGGGGATGTTACGCCCTCCCAGCGGCCCTGCTTGGCAACCCCGTCGTAGAACCCCACCTGGCGGTTCCAGGCCATCAGCAACGCCATGACGTGGTCAGAGACCTCGTCCACGCAGTAGTCAGGTACGTAGGTGACCGGAATGCCCAGGCTGGTCGCCGTGTCCACCGCGATGTTGTCCACCCCTACACCGTAACGGCTGACTACCTGGCACTTCTGCGCCGACCGGACCACACGCTCGGTCACCTGAGCGAAGCAGGTCATAATGGCGTCGGCATCTTCGGCCAGTGATGTCAGGGTGTCCTCCGACGGGTCGGGAGCCTCGATGATCTCCGCGCCGATCTCGCCCAGGACTTCCCTTTCAGGAGCGGTGGAGGGCCAGACGAAGTCCGTTACCAGGACCCGGTATCTGGGCTCTTGCATGTGGTCGGCTTCCTCACTTCTGGGGGGGTGGTTCCTACGTGGTCGGGCGCGGCGGTGCCGGCGCATACCCGGAGGCGGTGCAAAACTCCACCCGGTTACCATCGGGGTCGTTGATGAACAGGAAGGCCTGACCATCGTAGCGGACGCCTTCCCGGTCGATCTCGTACCCGTTCTCCCGGAGTATCTGCTTGGTGCCTTCGAAGTCCTCCACCTCGAAGGCGTGGTGGATGTTCTCGGGCTTGGCTGGCGCATCTGGAGTCTCAATTAGATGGACCATGATCCCGCTTTCCAGTTGAAGCCAGGTGATGTTGGGGTTGTCCACCTGCGATTCTATCTGCTTGATGCCAATCAGCTCGTTGTAGAACTCCATGGCCCGCGCCGTGTCCTTGACCATAGTGGTGACGTGGTTGATCCTCTCGGTCTTGATCTTTCCCGGCATGGTTCGCACCCCTTGTCAGACGTCAGGTGGGTAGAGTTTTCAGGCCATTATGCCATAAATCTCGGTCGGCAGAGAGGCATTGGCAGCAGGAATGATTGTTAGGCGTGTTCTCCTCCAACAGGTGGGTCCGGGCAATCCTCCTTGATAATTCCGATCATAGATAATAGAAGTAAATAGTAGTAAGTAGAAGGAGGAAAATCAGATGCGCTTTGTTCTCGGAGGGCTGGAACGTGAACTGGATTCCGATATGGTCTGGAAGGCCGCACAGCAACATGCGCCTGACCCCATTGGCGGACTGCACAGGTACTATGTAGATATCGGTGGTCGCCGATATCCGGTAAAGCAATTGTTTAGTCTTGCTACAGGTATACAACGAAACGAATTTATAACTAATGAAGCCGTCCGGCATTTGAAAAGACTTGGGTTCACGGTTGAAGAATCCCCTTGGCCGTCCGCTCCACCGGTGCATGTCCAAAGTCCGGATTTTGCGGAGAGTCATCGCCAGCAGGAAACTGAGAATTCGGTAACTTTTGCGGTCTCCCTCGAACCTGACGAAGATGGGTTCATTGTAGCGAGCTGCCCTCAGTTGCCGGGGTACCACTCTCAGGGCCGGTCAAGGCCAGAGGCGGTGAGGAACATCGGGGAAGCCATCCGAGGCTACATCGCCAGCATGAAATCTCACGGGGAAGAGGTCCCAAGGGCCAACTGGGAACTGGTAAAGGTTAATGTCTAGTGGCCGCTTGCCGGTGATTTCGGGCACGCAGTTAGTTCGTGCGATGGAGAGAATCGGGTATCGACGGGACCACACCGAGGGAAGCCACATGATTTTGGTCCATACCAACAGACGGCGACTGTCGGTCCCCAACCAGCGGGAGCTTGGAACGGGAGCTTGGAAGGGGAGCTTGGAAGGGGATTTCTACGCGCCCTAATCAGAGACGCCGGGCTAACCCGAGAGGAATTCCTACAACTTCTCAGCAGCTGACTTTTCCGTGACTTGGCGCAACGAAGGCCCTACTTCACGCTTTCCACAATCGACTGGAACAGCAGGCTGCCATCCACGCTGCCCAGGATTTCCTCGCAGCACCGCTCCGGGTGGGGCATCATCCCCAACACATTTCCTTGGGCGTTCACGATGCCGGCGATGTTGCGGGCCGCGCCGTTGGGGTTCGCTCTAGGCGTCACCTCGCCCGACGGCTCGCAGTAGCGGAACAGCACCAGGCCCTCGGACTCCAGATGGTCCAGGGTTGCTGCGTCGGCGTAATAGTTGCCCTCACCATGGGACACTGGGACCTTCAGCACCTGCCCAGGCTCGCAGGCTAGCGTGAAGGGCGTGTCCACACGCTCGGTCCTAAGATTGGTCCATTGGCAGCGATACTCGAGGTGTTTGTTCCGGAGCAGAGCGCCGGGGAGAAGTCCCGACTCACAGAGAATCTGGAACCCGTTGCAGATGCCTATGACCAGGCCGCCGGAATCGGCAAAGTCCTTCACCGCGTCCATTATGGGGGAGAGTCCTGCCATTGCGCCGGGGCGTAGGTAATCACCGTAGGAGAAGCCGCCGGGCAGGACGATGCAATCGTAGCCCGAGAGGAGAGTCTCTTTGTGCCAGATGTACCCGGCTTCCTGGCCCAGCACCCCGTTTACCGCGTGATGACAATCGGTGTCACTCCAGGTACCGGGAAAAACGACGATGCCGAACCTCATTGGAGACTGCCGCCGCTTGAGGAGTTAGCTGCCCGAATCCAGGATTTCCGTGACCATCGCGTTCACCATCCCGCCGTCGGCTTTGCCGCGCACCTGGGGCATAAGCCGTCCCATCACCCGGCCCTTGTCGCGCGGTGAGGTCGCGCCGGTCTCTGCAATGGCCTCCCGCACCATTTGGGCCAGCTCTTCCTGGCTCAACTGTGGGGGCAGGTACTCTTCCAGGATGGCCAGTTCCGCGCTTTCCTTGGCCACCAGATCGGTGCGGTTTCCCTGCTCGAACATGCGGATGCTCTCGCGCCGGTCGTTGGCCTGCTTGGTGACGACCTGAATCATGGCCTCGTCGTCTAGGCTCGTGCCGCTGGTCTTCTCTGCCGCCTGCACCGCGCTCTTGAGAAAGCGCAGGGCTTCCAGCCGGACCCGCTCCCGGTCCCGCATCGCTTGGCGGATGTCCTCTTCAAGCTGTTCGCGCAATGCCATCGGTATAATTCCCGGCTTTCAACAGAGTCTGGATTCGCGGCGAAAGGAGGTGTACGAGAGCAGGTGGAAATCCACTGGATTATATGGTTGACGACGGAACCTAGTCAAACAAGCAGTGCTCCAGTGTTTGCCGGAAGTTGCGGTAGCGTTGCAATTCAGGTGCCCTCATCCTCGGTTCATGCCGGAGTTACGCCACTGACACTTGCCACTTGTATCTTTCCTGGAGTTGGGCAAACATTCAATTGAGGGTGTCCAGGTGCAGCCTGTCACCGGACTGGGAACGAAGTCCGACCTGCCGGTCGGGGACCGTCCCGCATTCTTGCCCAGGGTCGGCCGATGCGCCGGAATTCGTAAAAGTGAGCGGAAATGAGCGGAAATGGGCGGAAATCAAAAATTTTTCCAGCCTGGTGGTCTCCAGGAGTAATGGTGGGGCGTGTAGGTTCAGGCTCACACCCTGAAATAGGCGAAAATGGCCGGAAATGGCGTAAAAAGTGAAATCTGCGCCGGAAGCCCGCCGGACCACCCGAAATGGAACGCCGCCTCAGCCGTCGCCTGCTTCTTTCCCTGCCCATCCCTTTTTGCTATACTGCCAACGGTTTTTGCCCGGTTGAAACGGGCGTGGATTTTGTTTCTCTGCGGGGTATGTCATGCCGGCCTATGCGGTAATTGGAGGCCAATGGGGAGATGAAGGCAAGGGGAAAGTCATTGACTACCTTGCAGGCAGTACCTCCGCCGTCGTCCGATTCGCCGGTGGGCCCAACGCCGGCCATACCGTTGTAAACGACAAGGGCAAGTTCCAGCTTCACCTGGTGCCCTCGGGCCTGTTCTGGCCAGATGCCTGCGCCATCATAGGCAACGGGGTGGTCATCGACGCCGATGTGCTGCTGGGAGAGTTGACCGAACTTGACTCCCGGGGCATCGACACTAGCCGGTTCTACGTCAGCGAGCGGGCGCACCTGATCATGCCCTATCACATCCTCCTGGACCAACTGGAGGAGGAGGCCAAGGGTTCCGCAGCCATCGGCACCACTGGCAGGGGTGTCGGGCCAGCCTATACCGACAAGATCAGCCGCCTGGGAATCCGCGTCGGAGACCTGCTGGACCTGGAAGGAAGTTTGGCTTCCCGCCTGGAGCAAACCCTGGAGTTCAAGAACCAGATCATCACGAAGATTTACGGCAAAGAACCCTTGGAGTTCGATACCGTATTCCAACTGTGTACCGACTGGGCCGAACAGTTGGCCCCATACGTCAGGCCCACGGAACAGATTGTCCAGGACATGCTGGACCAGGGCAAGAACATTCTGCTGGAGGGCGCCCAGGGCACTCTGCTGGACATCGACCATGGCTCCTACCCCTACGTCACATCCTCATCCCCCAGCATCGGCGGGGCCAGTACTGGCTTGGGATTGAGTCCCCAGTCCATTACGGGTGTACTGGGAGTGTTCAAAGCGTACTCCACGAGGGTCGGCGGCGGTCCCATGCCCTCGGAGATGCACGGGCAGATGGCGGAGGATCTACGGGAGAAGGCCCAGGAGTTCGGTGTTACTACTGGACGGGCGCGAAGAGTGGGATGGTTTGATGCGGTGGCCGGGCGGTACAGTCGAGAGGTCAACGGTTTCACCGGCCTGGTACTGACCCGTCTGGACATACTCGATGGCTTTGAATCGGTCAAGGTATGCGTGGGCTACAAAGTCGACGGACATGCGCAGGACCGGTTCCCGTCCAACACCAACATCTTGGCCCAGTGTGAACCCGTATTCGAGGAATGGCCAGGCTGGGACGAACCGACGGCTAGTGCCACCAGTGCCAAGCAGTTACCCGCCAACGCCCTGGCCTACGTCAGGCGCATTGAGGAATTGGTTGGCTGCAAGGTTCAGATAATCTCCACCGGCCCCAGCCGCACCGAGACCATCCTGGTCGAGCCGGTCATTGTTTAGGGCATTGTAGCCCTGCGGCCATGACGCCCTACATCGGTATCACCGGGTTCACCACCGCGGCAGAGGTGTCTGAGGTCGTCCAAAGCCTGCCGACTACCCCCGACCGGCTGTTGATGTGCGGTGTCCTGTTGAGCAATGCTCTCATGTCTGGATCGCCCAGCGACGCTCCCGGCCGCTGCCCACCACCGGATGCCATAACCGGTATCTTCTCCGATGACTCCCGCTGCCTCAACCTCGTACATTACCGCCCCCGGGCCGGGATAGACCTGGTGGAGGCGCTGGCCCGGGCAACCGCCATCGGTGGAGAAAACTGCCACGGGTTGCAGATAAACGCCACCAGGGGCGCTGCCTGGCCGGACCCTCAAGCCCTACGCGAGTACCGTGACCGCTGCCAGCCGAAACGTATTGTGCTGCAGGTCGGCGGCGAGGCGATGGAGTTGGCCGAGGGGAGTCCGGAGGAAATCGCCCGCCGCTGCGCGGCCTACGAGGGCATAATCACCGATGCGCTCATCGATGCATCCGAAGGCATGGGCGTTCCCATTGACGCCGCCCGCTCCGCCGCATACCTGTCCGCCGTGGCGGATGCGGCCCCGACGCTGAGACTGGTAGTCGCTGGCGGCCTCCATGCCGGAAACCTGGCTTCCTTGCTGTCGCCCCTCCTGCCCCGCTGGTCCCACGTAAGCATCGACGCCGAGGGCCGCCTGCGCGACGACCAAGACAACCTGTCCATCCCCGAGTGCAAGGCATACCTGGCAGCGGCGCTGGAGTTGCTCAACTAATCCATAACCCAGTCATCACGGCATTTGCTACAGACTGTTGATGGAGGATGTTCCATGTCAACATCTCTAGTTAAGCGTATCGTTTGCCTCGCTAACTCACGAAAACTGAGTGGGCGCTGTATCGCAGGCAAGGAGGTTCTACCGGACGGACGACTAGGCGGGTGGGTCCGCCCGGTAAGTGATAGGGAAAACGAAGAAGTGTCAGAATACGAACGGCAATACGAGGACGGCAGCGATCCGCGCGTTCTTGATGTTATTCATATGCCTCTCCTTAACCCTAAACCCAGGAACTACCAGCGGGAAAATTGGTTGCTTGATCCGGAATGTTACTGGGAGAAAGCTGGCCAGATGAGACCGGATGAATTGGAACCGTTGGTCGATCAAGCGTCGCCGCTCTGGATTAACGACTATAGCAGCTACAATGGACTAAACGATAGGATACCTATCGAAATTGCTAGCTCTCTCAACCACTCATTGCGGCTGTTGAGAGTGAGCGCCCTAGAATTGGTTGTGGACCAACCCGGCATGAATTTTGGCAACTATCGTCGAAGTGTGCAGGGCCGATTCCAGCACTATGGAACGGATTACTGGCTTCGGATGACCGACCCCGTGTACGAGCGACAGTACCTGCAACTGGACAATGGTATCTACGCAATCGGTGGGTGCTTCCTCACTGTAAGCCTCGGCGAGCCATATCAAGGCCATAGCTATAAGTTAATTGCTGCAATCATCGGGCCTTGATGGAGATGCTAGAGTGAGTGTAACGCAAAATCCCGTATTCACTGTCGGACACTCCAACCATTCACCGGAGGGCTTCATCAAGTTGCTGCTGCGGCACCGTGTGGACGAAGTGGTGGATATCCGCTCGTCGCCATACAGTCGTCATATCCCACATTTCAATCGTGACGTTCTCGAAGAAGTTTTGGAACAGATAGGTATCTCATATGTGTTCCTTGGCGAAGAACTTGGCGGCAGGCCGCCAGACCACTCATGCTACGACGCAAATGGGCGAGTCCGTTATGATTTGTTGGCGGACACGGACCCGTTTGACGATGGCATAAGGCAGACAACGCGCCGGGCCGATGATTGCCGCCTCGCGCTTATGTGTACGGAGAAAGAACCGCTGGAGTGCCACCGCACGCTACTGGTCGCTAAGGTGCTTGTGGAGCGAGGGGTTGCCGTTGAACATATCCTGGCTAGTGGTCGTTTAGAAAGTCATGACGCTGTGATGGAACGGCTGATGGACATTTTCAAGTTGCCGCGCAATGGAGACATGTTCCGCTCACGGTCTGATGTTGTCGCCGAAGCCCTGGAACGTCAGTCCCAGAAAGTGGCTTATGTCGGGGGGGTGATGCCCGTCGGTGTGGATGATTGGGAGAATACGTTTTGAGGGTTTACACCATTGGGTTCACGAAAAAGTCGGCGTCGGACTTTTTTGAGTTGCTGCGAGAGTCCGGCGCAAAGCGTCTGGTGGATGTCCGGCTCAGCAACGTATCCCAATTGTCAGGTTTTGCTAAAAGAGACGATCTGGAGTATTTCCTGGAAAAAATCTGCCGGATGAAATACGTCCATCTACCGGAGTTGGCGCCCACCAGAGAGATGTTGGACGCTTACCGGAAATACCACCACGATTGGGAAACTTACGAGCGTCAGTTTCTCGCTCTGATGGACGAGCGGCGGATTGGCAAGAAGGGCATAAAGAGAGTGATTTCAAACGGATGTCTGTTGTGCAGCGAGGACAAGCCAGACCGATGCCATCGTAGGCTGGTGGCTGAATATTTGGATCGGCAGTGGGGCGATGTCGAAATCGTCCATCTGGGCTGACAGGAGGGACCTATATGTCGCAGGTCAACACAGTGTTGGGGCCGGTGGATACCACCGAACTGGGGTTTACCCTCAGCCATGAGCACATAACCCTGGGGGCCGCTGGGGCTGCGGCCACCTACCCCGGTTTCCAGGACCGCCAGCATATTGCCGACTCCGCCACTGCGGCTCTTACCGAAGCTTACGAAGGCGGTGTGCGGACCATTATCGACGTCACTACCTTTGACCTGGGGCGGGACGTTTCGATGATGGTCGAGGTAAGCCAGCGCACCGGGGTCCACGTCATCCCCTGCACCGGGAACCACCTGGCCGTGCCGCGTATCTTCTGGGGAGCGCCGGTTGAACGGGTCGCCGAGCTTTTCATCAAGGAAATCGAGGAAGGGATTGAGGACTCCGAGGTCAAGGCCGGGATCATCAAGGTCGCCAGCGACCGGGGTGGCGTGACGCCCAACGAGGAGATTGTGCTCCGGGCCGCGGCACGGGCCTCCAACGCCACCGGAACGCGCATCAGCACCCATACTTGGTCCCCGGACCGGGTCGGGGACCAGCAGGTGCGCATTCTCAAGGAGGAGGGCGTTGACCTCAACCGGGTGTACGTGGGCCACAGCAACGACGATACTGATGTCGGCTATCTCACGGGATTGCTGGAGGAGGGGGTGTGGCTGGGCCTGGACCGCTATCCCGGCGGTAGGACTTCCGAAACCCCGACTTGGGATGTGCGTACTGCCGTTGTGAAGCAGTTGATCGACGCGGGCTGGGCGCACCGGCTGATGCTGTCCCATGACCATTCAACCCCGGCGGTGCAGCCTTCCGAGGAACTGCGCCGGGAGCGCGGCGAATTCAACCCCGACGGATACCTGTTCATCACCCGGAACGTCCTGCCCCGGCTACTGGAGTTGGGAGCCACGGACGCCGATGTGCAGGCCATCATGGTTGACAACCCCCGCCGATTCTTCGAGGACTGAACCACCAGTCTCCCTGTTCAGGCGGCCCTGGCGTTGCTGGTGTTGCAATAAGAACATGACTACCGAACCGCGGCTGGACCTGTGATCGTTGGTGGCGCACATCATGGTGGAGCTTCAGGCCGCCCCCGAAGTCCAATGGGTGTTTGTGCGCGCCCTCCTCACTAATGAGTTCTTGGGTATGGCCGCCCCGGCGCCACATAAAAAGACATAAAAAGACATCGTGGAACTGAATGCGTACGTCGCGCATGTCAAAGGCAGTGATGCGGAGAGCCGCTTTTCCAGGCCGATAACCGGCGGCTCCCCCAGCCGCTGTAACTCAGGCACGGCAGGGCGATGCGTAGCCCCATACAGGAACCCCTGATGGAGTTCAGCGACCTTCTCGCAGATGCCCAGCATGACGGGACCGTCGGCGATGAGCAGTGCAACCGGGTTTTCTACACCGAATTCGTCATCCTCGCGCATGACCGAGGTAGCGGTGACATTGTCTGGGTTGTCGCCGAGGTGTCCTCCACGTTAAGGGAGAACGACATTACCCGCGCCGAAGCCGGTGGGCCAGGTACGTGGGGCCTGGTACGAGTCGCATCTAGGTCAGTACGCCGCCCGAAGCACCTCCATTATCGGACCGGCGTCGGTGACGGTCTTGGGGTTGGTGCTCAGGCTGCGGTCGTGGAGCGTCGCCGTGGCGATGTACTCCAGGCCCTCTTCCGGAACGTCTGCCTCCCGCAGCGTCCGGGGCAGTCCAAGCTCCCGGCATAGAGAATCCACTGCATCTGCTGCCGCCAGCCCGGCATCCTCATCCGTCATGCTGCCGGTTGCCACTCCTATGGCTTCTGCGATCAGGCGTTGCCGGTCGGCGCAGGCGTCGAGGTTGTAGCGCATGGTGTGGGGCAGCAGGATGGCGTTCGCCTCGCCGTGGGGAACGCCGTACAGCCCTCCGACGTGGTGGCAGGTAGCCGTGTTCAGGCCCAGTCCCCCGAAAGAACCCAGGGACGCCATGGCACAGGCGGTCTTGGTGTTCAACAGTGTGTCGATATCCCCGTTCCTGCAGCGAGGCAAGTTCTCGAACAATAGCCTGATGGCGTGAAGGGCCATCCCGTCGCCGATGGGGTTGTGTCCCGTAGAGTAGACCGTCTCGATGGCGATTCGCAGTTGGCCAATAGCCGTGGATACAAGGATGCGAAGCGGAGTTGTCGCCAATGCCTGACCATCAATGATCACTGTGCGGTGGGTGACCCCCTCGCCGGCGATTATCAGCTTGCGGCCCAACTTGTGGTCGGTGACGCCTCCCCCGCCGCGGCTGAACTCGGCGCACCCCATCGTGGTGGGCACGCTGAGTATGGGCACCTTGGGCGACGGCGTGGGCGGCACGGTTATACGGTCGGGAGGCTCGAAGATAATCTCGTAGTCGTGGATGTCTCCGCCTTCGGCCAGCAGGGTTGCCATAGCCTTGGTGGTATCGTGGGTGCTTCCTCCGCCAACGCTGATGAACACGTCTGGCTCGGCCTCCCTGGCCATCTCCACCCCGGCTTCCACAGCGTCCACCGGAGAGTGTGGCAGTACACCAGAATACGTGCCTACATAGCGATGCCCCAACGATTCCTGCACTCGGGGCACCACGTTGCACGCCTGCAGGATGGTCGGGCCGCAGGTGATCATCGCCCGGCTACAGCCCATGCCGTCCACCGTCCGGGGCAGTTCCTCGATTGCCGTCTCAGAGCAGATGATATCCTGGTGCAGCGGGTTGTAGCGGTAGCTCAGTAAGTTTTCTGCCATTGTGACAACCTCCTTGGAAGTGTGCTCATGCGACTGGCAAGCCCTGGGTTTGATGCAGTATCTACGTCCGTCTCCTCCGGGCTGCTGCAATCGTTCCCGCCAACAGTCCCAATAGCGCCAAATCACCCGCGACATGTCCTCGCGCAGACCCAACGGCACATGTCCTGCCATTCGTTGCCTCGTACTCAGACTGCGGCGCGCCTGTACGTCCCTGGCCCAGTGCGGCCAGATCTTCCGCTGCGAGGGACAAGGACTTCGTACGGCTACACAGGTTTACGGTCTCGCCGTCGCGTGAGTACACGATGTACTCGTTTCCTTCCTTGAAGGTATAGCCGCAGCTTGCCCCTAACCGGGCCGTCTCCAGTGAGATTGTCTCATGCGCCGGTCCCTTCCACACTGTATCGACCTCGAACTTCACAGTTGTCGGGTCAGTAGAGGAGGTAAAGAAGGTTATTCCCAATGGAGGTTCGTATTCTTTTACCGAAACGGTCTTACCGGTGAAGACCAGGGCGGCCCGGTCCAACTCCTGAAGGGGTGAGCCGGGTTCTATGCAGCTGCACGCGGAAACTTGCCCCGTGTCCATCACGAACCAGACCAGACATACTACGGCCACCGCCAGCGCGATCCTGAGCCACATCATGGCGCCGTCTCCATGCCGGGATTATAGGGAGAAGGACGGCCGTATGACAGTCCACCATCGTGTAGCCCTTGGGGAGCGACCGCGGGACTGAGTGACCGGAGTTCGTTCGCTTTGGGTGTTATATCTTCCAATGCTCAGTCCTGAGGACTGGGGAACTGGGCCGCAGAAAATTTCAAAATCCCTCTCAATTCCGCTCATTTCCGCTCACTTTTGCGAATTCCGGCACATCGACCAGGGTGACGACGGTCTGTATGTGGGTCCCGGTCAGAACGGTAGTCGGAGACTGATTTCGCTTTTGGCTCTCCTAACGGTTGCTCCCGGAGAACGATGGGCTGGCGGCGATATTTTCAATTTCCCTTCCATTTCCCGCCAGCCCTGCTCTAGGCCGGGCGCAAGCTTTCACCCGTTGCCGCCCTGTTGGACGGGGTGGCGTTGGTTCCGGACGGGTGATTGACGCAAGGCATCCCCGGACCTCGGTGGCAGGTTGGATTCCGGTCATGTCGGTAGGCGAATACCGACTGGTACGAGATATGATAGGAGAGTTCATCCGGAGCTGAAAAGTGGCAAGTGTCAGAAACATGGGATCTGGTGACAAGTGTGGGGATGAAATCCACTCCCGACGGAACCGGGACAGGCCCCAAATTGCAATGCCGCGCGCGCAAGCCAAGGCCTTTTCAAACCATGCACCTTGGTCTAAAATGACCGGGTAAGGACTGTGAGCTATGTCTGGTTCGCAGCCCGACCCAGCGCAGGAGCGTAGCTCAGTCTGGCCAGAGCGCTGGTCTCCAAAACCAGTGGTCGCGGGTTCGAATCCTGCCGCTCCTGCCAAATCCTCTGGAACCTGCCCCTCAGAGTGGGGGAAGTCCTTGACCCCTCAATGCACGTGGGCTACCACCAGTCCATTCGGTTCTGCATCCCCCGCGGTTCGTGTTCCAGTTCCCCATGCCCAATCCCTAACCATCCGTGAAGGAGGATAACCATGCCAGGAATCGGCACTCTCAAGCAGCGCATCAAAGCGGGCGAGACCGTCATCGGCGTCTCCGTGCCCCTGGACTCGACCCGCTCACAATTGGAGGAGATCCTGAGCAAGGACACCTATGACTTTCTTACCGTCGACAGCCAGCACAGCCCCTACAATGAGGAGAAGCTGGCAGCCCTGTGCATCACGGCGGAAGACTTGGAGATGCCGGTCCAGTTTCGCATCAAGAACACTCGTCACGCCTACCTGATCGGAAATATCCTGGACCTGGGGCCAGCAGCCATCGAGGTACCGCTAGTGGAGGACGAGACAATCGTCGATGAGGCGATTGAAGCCTTCTACTACCCGCAACAGGGCAAGCGCAGTTGGGGCGGCGCAGCGCGGCATGGCGTCCGGGGCCGGGACGACAGGCTGGAGTACGCTGAGTGGTGGAACAACAACGGGGTGCTGTGTTTGCAAATGGAGACCGTGACCGGCGTCATCAACGCCCGAAAGCTGGCCAAGTCTGGGGTGGACTGCCTGACCTGGGGGCCCGCCGATCTCAGCTTCGACCTGGAGGCCCACCCGGATTTTCCTTACCGCACCACCGACGACTGTGTCCGCCACGTGCTGAAGCAACTGGAGGGGACTGACGTGAGAATCAGCTTCCGCAACGGCGGGCCCGAGCAGCGGGACCACTACCGGGAGATGGGCGTGACCGTGTTCATGGAGCGGCCCATCACCTAGAGGGGAGCATCAGCCGTGTCAGGGCTAAGACACGCCTTCCTGCTGCAACGCAACCCGGGCAGGGTACCAGACATGGACGGGGATATAGCCCTCCGTCCATGTCACGTCCCCAGTCAGGCGAGCCGCTCGATTTCCCGCCTGTAAACTTCCGAGTTGACCAGGCGTTCCAGCGCGTCGATCTCTTCCAGGCAGTCTTCAAAAGACGACGAAGTGCCGAGGAATGACGCGATAGTCTCGCCCACAATGAAAACGCTGTACACCTGGTCCTTGTAATAGACCTCCACCCGTATGTCATCCAGGTCCCGCAAATAGACCGGTGTACCCACTCGAAGGTCCAGCCCTGTTCCCACCATGTTCCCCTCCCATCTTGCCGGATCTGTCCAGGATTTTGCCCCGGACCTGGGTTGCCCGTATCTACTCTAGCAACAGCTTCGCGCTTTGTAATCTGGCAAATGTCAGTAAAAATCTTCCTCGCCCCGCCCGCTCCACTGCTCAACCCACCCGGATGTCCCGGTCGGTGTGATTTACATAACATATGCACGATTCGCCAGCACAACCAGACTCATCATAAATGGTGGTGGATGGGCTCTCACAGAAGAATGGGTACTATTGCCCAGAAACCGGCAGCAACGTACCCATCACGTGGAAGGTAGTCAGGCCATGCTGATGAGATTCACGTGAGGGGGGGCACGGGAGCGAGGTCGAGGCGAGCAGGCGCTAGGCCCTACCCGTGCAACTCAATGACGTCCTCGTCGGCGAGGATATAATCTCGCCCCACACGCTGGCCTCCGAACTTGCCCGATCCCCAGAGGAGAGCGTACTTGAAGCGACGCAGCCAGTCCTTATGCACCAGAACAGCGGCGTCCTCCACAATGCTTCCGGTGGCCAAAACCAGCGGGTCCTTCCGGTCCGGTTCCGAGCCGCGCGCCTTGAGGTATACCCGGACCCGACCCAAGGCCTCGAAGACCGCCTTGGCCAGATCATCCAGACCGGTCTCCAAGTCTGCCGAGACCAACACCACAGGGAACCGGGCGCCGTAAAGCTCTTGTAGAAGCTCGAAAGCCACGTCCGCGTCTGGTGTGTCGGCCTTGGCCCCGATGATGAGCGCCGGCTTCTGCACCAGCGGGTCCTCCGGGTCCGCCGCTTCTCCCCTGCCCAGCAGCCGGAAGCTGTAGCGGTCAAGCTCCGAAAATACCTCGTCAGCCTCGGTCAGCGGGTCCCCGGAGAGGTCCAGTACTATCAAGAGCAGGTCGGTGTTGCGCAGCAGGCTGAATAGCTGGCCCTGAATATCGCTATCGCTGATGGCTGGTGTGTCCACCAGTTGAATCTTGATGTTCTCGTAGCGCAGCATCCCGGGGAGTGGAATGCGCGTGGTGTAGGGGTAGGCTGCCACCTTTGCGCCCGCGCCAGTCAGTGTTGCCAGAATCTGCGACTTCCCGGAGTTGGGCATCCCTATCAAGGATGCCTGGCCCGCCCCCTCCTTCCGTACCACGAAGGGCTGGTGCTGGCCCGCCCCTCGTTTGGGGTTTTCCAGTTCCTCCATCCCCTTGGCGACCTTGGCTCGCAGGTCGGCCCGGAGGTGGTCTGTGCCCTTGTGCTTGGGGGTGGCGGCCAGCATCTGCTGTAGCGCGGCCACTTTCTCAGCCGTTCCCCTGGCGGCGCGGTACTTCTGCTCGGCGATGTAGTACTGGGGAGGCAGGTTGGCAGGCATCCTATCCTCTCCTGGTCCGAAAGGGACAATAGGGACAATCCTGATGGGATCCTGGGGGGACAATTTGGAATATAGCAACCGTCGGAATTGGAGTCAAACGCGGCGGGTTGCGTGGACAACCCACCGCCTAAGCGATAGACTACCCGCCACCAGTGCGGCACCTGTATGTGGGAGGCGAGCTATGAAGGGGTTATTGTTGCACTATTCCGCGGATACTAGATCAGGAATCATTGCCGGGGATGATGGTCAGCGATACTCTTTCCGAGAATCCGATTGGAATGACTCACGCGGCCCTGAGAATGGACTGCGTGTTGATTTCGAGGCCGTCTCTGACACTGCTACTGCAATTTATGTAGACCCATCTAGCTTGGCAAGCACCCCAGGCAGCGGCTATCAGGGAGTCCCAAGGCGGAAGAGCAAAGTGGCTGCCGGGCTGTTAGCTTTATTTCTAGGTGGCTTCGGAATCCATAAGTTTTATCTGGGTTACATCGGTGCGGGGTTTATACACATAATTCTTACGTTTATCATCATTGGAATACCAGTGAACTGGGTGATTACCATCATAGAAGCCATCATTTATTTCACTAAATCTGATGAAGATTTCTACCAAACTCACGAAGTTGGTAGGCGAAATTTCTTCTGAGGCCGGGTGGCCCAAAATGGCTCACTTTGGCTCAAAAATAGAAAAATCCAGCCTCAGAGTCCACGGAAGTGGGACACACCCATCCGCCGAGGGACGGATCGTATCCGCCGCTTCCCGGCGGCCTTCCCCTTAGTGACCCCGAATACGTCGCCTGGAACTTGCCTGTGCAGCACGCGTATACAACCCCTTGCCCCGGCAATGGCCAGCCTGATTAAATGGGGACCACCAGCACAGGAGGTGATGATCGTGCCTGTATTCGACGCCGATTATCTGCACAGGGTTGCCTACCATATCTACCGGGCCAAGGGCGTGTCCCAAGAGGAGGCGGAAATCGTCGCTACCCACCAGGTGAAGGCCAACCTGGTCGGCCACGACTCCCACGGCGTCATCCACATCATCGACTATACCGGACGTATCGACCGGGGCCACATCGTCCCTGGCGCGCCCTTCGAGGTGGTCAGTGAGACCCCCGCCACCGCCGTCATCAACGGCAACTGGGGCTTTGGCTTCGTCGTCACCGAGCGGGCCATGCGTATGGCCATCGAGAAGGCCAGGGTCAACGGAGTTGCCGCCATCACCGTCCATTACCAGAGCCACATCGGACGGCTGGGCGACTACCCGACGATGGCGGCCAACGAAGGCATGATCGGCATGATTACCGCCGACTCCGGCGCAGGACCCAAGTCGGTGGCCCCATTCGGCGGCAGGGCGCGGCGCCTGGGGACCAACCCCATCTGCATGGGAGTTCCCAGTGACCTGGAGGGAACAGTATTGCTCGACATGGCCAGCAGCGCCGTGGCTGCGGGCAAGATCGGTCTAGCCAGGAACCGTGGTGAGCAAGTCCCGCCCGGATGGCTCATCGACAAGGACGGTAACCCCACCACCGACCCCGACGACTACCGCGAGGGCGGAGCGATCCTCCCAGTGGGTGCAGACCAGGGCCATAAGGGCTACGGCCTCTCCTTCATGGTCGAGACCCTTTCCGCCCTGCTTACCGGTCTGGGCTTCGGCATCGACCCCCAGGCCCGCCACAACGACGGCGTCTTCATCGCTGTCTTCAACGTAGAGCACTTCCGCCCCCTCGATGTCTTCAAGCAGGAGGTCAAGGAGTTCGCCGAGTTTATCAAGACCTCGCCCCCAGCCGCTGGTTTCACCGAGGTCCTCTATCCCGGAGAGCCGGAGTTCCGCACCGAGCAGGCCCGCCGCCGCGACGGCATCTTTGTAGAGGACGCCACATGGGAGGAGATCACCGGCCTGATGAAGGAACTGGGGGTAGGAGAGGCCGTAGGCCAGCCATAGCAACGAGTGTGACGCGCCCGAATTGCCGCCGTCTCCGTGGCTGTGATATACTCGCCAGGAACGAGAAGGAAGAAGGAATATAGACTCAGGATGCTAGACGCGGATACACGGGCGCAGATCTCTCAGGAATACCGCCTCCACCCCAACGACACCGGCTCCACAGAGCTACAGGTCGCCATCCTCACGGAACGCATCAAACAGTTGACGGCCCACCTGCGCGTCCACAAGAAAGACGTTGCCTGTCGCCGGGGGCTTGTAACCATGGTGTCCAAGAGGCGCAGGCTCCTGAATTACCTCACCAATGAAGACGTAGGTCGATACCAGTCGCTGATAACCCGCTTGGGGTTACGGCGATAACCTTCTCAAGGCCTTTACAGCACCCTGCAACAGGGTGCTGTTTCATGTCTAGCAATTCCCCCTGAGTGAAGCGAGGT
Organism: uncultured Dehalococcoidia bacterium; assembly: GCA_951812625.1. Lineage (GTDB taxonomy): Bacteria > Chloroflexota > Dehalococcoidia > Lucifugimonadales > UBA3495 > CATOSP01. The sequence goes on from CATOSP010000002.1 coordinate 152,406, forward strand.
AGCTTAACTTTCATCATGCCCAAAGTAGTCGAACGCGCCGTCGGGCGCGAAGAGTTGATCATCGAGACCGGCAAGCTGGCTGGTCAGGCCCACGGTGCCGTAACCGTACGCTACGGCGAGACCATCATACTTGCCACTGCGGTCATATCCGAGAAGCCAAGGTCTGCGGATATGGATTTCCTGCCGCTTACGGTGGACTATGAAGAGCGGCTTTACTCCGCCGGGAAGATTCCCGGCAGCTTCTTCCGCCGGGAGGGCCGCCCCGGTCAGGAGGCGATCCTAACCGCACGGCTGGTGGACCGGTCCATCCGCCCCCTGTTCCCCAAGGGCCTCCACAACGACGTCCAGATGACCATCACCACCCTCTCTGCGGACGGTGAGAATCCTCCCGAAATCCCGGCGATGGTGGGAGCGTCCGCAGCGCTGAACCTCTCCCAGATTCCCTTTGCTGGCCCCATCGGAGCCACCCGCATCGCCTACAAGAATGGGGAGTACGTAGTCAATCCTACCTACTTCGAGATGGAAGACTCCCAGCTCAGCATGGTGGTCTCCAGCACCGCCGACGCCATCCTCATGGTAGAGGCTGGGTCTGAGGAGGTCTCCGAGGAGGTAATCCTGGAGGGCATCAGGCTGGCCCACCAGGCGAACCTGGAAGTCATCGGCCTTATCAATGAACTGTCTGAAGGTCTGACCAAACCCAAGGTCGAAGTGCCCTACGACGAAGCGGAAGCGAAGGATGTGGATTCCCGGGTCAAGGCCATCCTTAACGGCCGTTTGACTGAACTGTTGGAAGAGAACCCGGAAAAGATGGAAATGGAAGAGAGGGAAAACCGGCTCTCCGACGAGGTCGCCGAGCAGCTTGCCGAAGACTTCTCTCCCGGAAAGATAGCCGAGGGATTCAAGAGCGCCCTGCGGGAGGCGGTCCGGGGCCGCATCCTGGACCGGGGCATCCGCCCCGACGGGCGCGTCCCGACGGAAATCCGTCCCATCTCCTGCGACGTGGGGCTTTTGCCCCGGGTCCACGGATCTGGCCTGTTCACCCGGGGCCACACCCAGGTGCTGTCCGTCGTCACCCTGGCCTCAATGGCCATGAAGCAGACGCTGGACACGGTCGGCCCGCTGGACACCAAGCGGTTCATGCACCACTACAACTTCCCGTCCTTCTCCACCGGCGAGGCCCGGCGAGTGGGCTCTCCCGGACGCCGCGAAATCGGCCACGGCGCGTTGGCCGAGCGCGCCGTCCTGGCGGCACTCCCCCCCGAGGATGAGTTTCCCTACGCCATCCGGGTGGTATCAGAGGTCCTAAGCTCCAACGGCAGCACGTCTATGGGAAGTGTCTGCGGCGCCACCCTGGCCCTGATGGACGCCGGAGTGCCCATCAAGAAGCCGGTGGCCGGTATTGCTATGGGCCTGGTAACCGACGATGACGGCCGGTTCGCCATCCTCAGCGATATCCAGGGCGTGGAGGATTTCCTGGGGGACATGGACTTCAAGGTCGCTGGCACCGCCGACGGCGTGAACGCCCTCCAGATGGACATCAAGCTGACGGGCCTGAACGAAGAGATACTGGCCCAGGCACTGGAGCAGGCCCGCGTTGGTCGCCTGCACATCCTGGACAAGATGAACGAGGCCATCTCCAGCCCCCGCAGCGAGATGAGCGCCTACGCCCCCAAGATGGTCCGCTTGCAAATACCGGTGGAGAAGATCGGTACGCTGATCGGGCCGGGAGGCCGTGTAATCCGCGGCATATCTGAGGAGACCGGTACATCCATTGACGTGCAGGACGACGGCGCGGTCACCATAGGTGGCTCGGATGCCCGGATGCTGGAGATAGCACGGTCCAAGGTGGACAGCCTGACCCGAGAGCTCACGGTGGGGGACATCTTCACCGGCAAAGTCACGCGGCAGACCAACTTCGGGGTCTTCGTGGAACTTCTGCCGGGCCGGGAGGGTCTGGTGCGCAACGGAGACCTGGGGGAACTGGAGTCGGACGTGGAAATGGGCCAGGAAATCACCGTCATGATCTCCGAGATAGACGCCCAGGGACGGCTGAACCTCTCCCGCCGCGCCCTCTTTGGGGACAACGGAGGCCCCGCACCTGCACCCGCCCAGCGCTCCGGCGGCAACAACTTTGACCGGGGACGCCGGCCTGGAGGATTCAACGGCGGACGCGGCGGCCAAGGAGACCGAGGGCGCCGTCCCGGAGGCCCCGGCGGACAGCGTGGCGGCCCCAGGCCCGGTGGTCCCAGCGGTCCCGACCGTCGTTTCCTCGGCGGTGGCGGTGGTCCAAGACCCGCACGGTAGACTTTGTCCAAGTACTGGTGATGAGCGCCGGGTGCAGTATACTTTGCACCCGGCGCTTACTTTATCAGACAATTGCGCAGGACTTTTGGGACCGCTGGCGGGTTCCTATTCTTTGCTGTGAACTGTTCCCTCCAACTTCCCCGCCTGTCTAATCCATGCTAATATCCCTGCTGATATCCTATGTACTCACGCCCGACGCGGCACCGTAAGGGGGTAGACATGGCGTCCATTCGAGTGGTTGTCAACGGCGCTACCGGCAAAATGGGTACGGAAACCGTCGCCGCCGTCAACCAGGACGATGACATGGAACTGTTGGGCGCGGTCTGTCACCGGGAGCGGGGCCCTAGGCTGGCCGTTGCCGGTGGCGGCCAGGTCCCACTTTCAACGGACCTTGCGGCCATGCTGCGCGATACTCAGCCCGACGTGCTGGTGGACTTCACCAACGCCACGGTCTGCATGGAAGCCGCCATGCAGGGAGCGGCCGTATCGACCAACCTGGTGCTGGGTGCAAGCGGCCTCACCGACGATAACCTGCAACAACTGGACGCAGTGGCCCACGACAAGAACATCGGCATCGTGGTAGCCCCTAATTTCGCCCTCGGTGCGGTGGTGCTGAAGAAACTGGCCGAGGAAGCCGCAGCCTACTTCGACTACGTGGACATCATAGAAGCCCATCACGAGGCCAAGATAGACGCGCCGTCGGGTTTCGCCGTTGCCCTGGCCCGGAGCCTGGGAGACCGGAAGAAGTTCACCCGGAACCAGACTGAGCGGGAGAACCTGCCCGGCTCCCGGGGCGCTGAGCACAACGGGGTTACCGTCCACAGCCTTCGGATGCCGGGGCGCAGCGCGCACCACGAGGTCATCTTCGGCGCGTTGGGTCAGACCGTATCGTTGAGGCACGATACCCTCGGGCGCGACTGCTACATGCCCGGCGTCCTGCGCTGCATCCGCGAGGTTGTGAACCGTCCGGGTCTTGTGGTAGGCTTGGAAAACGTCCTTGGCCTGTAATCAGGCCAAATTTGCCTTTGTGTACTGAGAGGAATCCGTGCAAGACCTGACCTTGGGCGTTGTGGGCGCCACCGGAGCCGTGGGAACAGAGTTCCTGAAAATCGTAGGATCCCGCTACGACCGGTTGCCCAAACTCAAGGCGCTGGCTTCCAGCCGCTCGGCAGGCCGTAAGCTCAAGGTCGGCGGCCAGGAATTGGTGGTCGAGGAGACCACGGAAGATTCCTTTTGGGACCTCGACATCGCCTTCATATCCGTCAGCACGGACATGAGCCGCAAGTTCGCCCCAATGGCCGTGGCTGCCGGGGCGGTGGTCATCGACGATAGCTCCGCCTTCCGCATGAACGAGGACGTTCCGCTTGTGGTGCCGGAGGTCAACGGCGCAGACGTGGAGGATCACCGGGGCATCATATCCATTCCCAACTGCTCCACCACGCCCATTGTGATGGTGTGCCATCCCCTCCAACAGGTCAATCCTGTGATGCGCATCGTCGCCGACACCTACCAGTCGGTTTCCGGCGCGGGCGGCGCGGCGATGGACGAACTAAGACAGCAGACCGGCCATCTTCTCGACGGGCAGTACGATGTGCAGGCCGAGGCGTTGGACCACCAGATAGGCTTCAACGTAATCCCGCGCATCGACCGGTTTCTGGACACCGGATACACCAACGAAGAGCAAAAGATGGTCCAAGAGTCGCGCAAGATCATGCATCTCCCCGACCTGCGCGTATCCGCTACCTGCGTCCGGGTGCCGGTGCTAGTATCCCACAGCGCGGCAGTCCACATCGAACTGGAAGAGCCGATGTCCCCGGAGGAGGCGCGGGAGATTCTCAGCGCAGCCCCCGGCGTCACCGTGCTGGATGACCCGGAGCGTGGCGTTTACCCGATGCCTTGGGACGTAGCCGGGACCGACGACGTTTTCGTAGGTCGCATCCGGCGCGACCTTTCCCACCCCAACGGGTTGGTGATGTGGGTAGTGTCCGACAACCTGCGTAAAGGCGCCGCTCTCAACTCCATACAAATAGCTGAAGAGTTGGTAGCCCGCGAGTGTCTCAGGCCGCGGCCCGTTTCGGGAAGTCCCCGGGGCGTGGCAACCGGTCCTTAGTCAACCCGGCGGCCCCGTCGGGAAGAAAGGTTGGCCAGCAATGTCCTCAACCGGCGCATCGTTGCAGTTGCCTCTCTCGAGCCCCTTGATTATCAAAGGGGAGGAGGGAGATGCTACCGGAGGATTTGTTTTCGAGCGGGAGAACCCGGCCAATACCAGGCAAGTGGCTACTGCCGCAGCTGAGGGAAGCCTGGAGGACGTGCGAGCCGCCATCGATGCGGCGAGAGAAGCCTTCGACTCGAACACGGAAAATTGGGTCTACAACTACAAGCTGCGAGAACAGGTGCTCTTCCGCACCGCCCAGTTGATGCGGGAGAACGCCGACCGGTTGGCAAAAGTGGTGAGCTTGGAAGTGGGTATGCCCATGCGTCAGGCAGTGCCCCATGTGGCCGCCGCCGCCGACATCTTCGACTTCTACGCCGGGCTGGCGGGGAAGATTTACGGCGAGACCTTCACCCTACCCACCGGGTCGATGATCAACCTGGTCAAGGAACCCATCGGTGTGGTTGGGCTGATCACTCCATGGAATTTCCCGTTGACCCAGACAGCCCGAAAGGTGGCCCCGGCTTTGGCTGCAGGCTGCACCCTGGTAGTGAAACCAGCCAGCTACACCCCTGCGGCTTCCTACGAGCTTATCAAGCTGATGCATCAGACGTCCATGCCCGCTGGCGTGGTCAACCTGGTGTCCGGGCCGGGAAGGTTGATAGGCGCGGAGATGGTGACCAGCACCAAGATAGACAAGATTTCCTTCACCGGGGAGACGGGCACGGGCAAAGACATCGCGGCCCGAGCTGCCCACGACGTGAAGCGTGTGAGCCTGGAGTTGGGAGGCAAGGCGCCCTACGTGGTGTTCGACGACGCGGATATCGACGCGGCGTCCCGCGCCGCCATCTTCGGGATGTTCAGGAATGCCGGCCAGGCCTGCGGTGCGACCACCCGCTTGATAGTGCAGGAGGGTATCCATGACGCCTTCCTCTCCAGCGTCGTTGAGTTGACCAGGGGAATTGAGGTCGGGGACCCGTCCCTCCAGTCGACAGACATGGGGCCGCTGATTTCCAGTTCCCAGGAGCGGGTTGTCCAGGAATACGTTGACTTCGGGATGGACGCCTTCAAGCTGGTTACAGGCGGCAATAAGCTGCACGGAGAGGGGTTCGATAACGGCTATTACTTCGAGCCAACCATCTTCGATGAGGTGGATAATTCCTCACGGCTGAGCCAGGAAGAGATTTTTGGCCCTGTGGTGGCTGTGACCACGTTCAAGGACGAGGAAGAGGCGATACACCTGGCCAATGATGTTGACTTCGGCCTGGTGGCTGGCGTTTGGAGCGCGGACTATCCCCGGGCCATGCGCGTCGCCCGCCGAATACGGGCTGGGACGATCTGGATCTGGGACAACTACGCCCAGCCGGTGGAAGGCATCTGGGGCGGATACAAGCAGAGCGGCATAGGCAGAGAGTTGGGCTACTATGGTCTGGAGGACTTCCTGGAAGTCAAGCAGATATTCACGGATGGCACCGGTCTGACTATGAAACCTCCTTACGCCCAGGTAATCAAACAGTAGGAACAATATTAGGAGGCGGATCCCTCACGGAGTTGGAAGGCCGGCAGGGACCCGTCCCTCGAGAGGAGGCCCAACATGGTGGAGATTGGCAGACTCATAACGGCGATGGTCACCCCATTCGACGAGCAGGGGCAAGTGGACTACAAACAGGCCAAGAGCCTCGCCAAGGCGCTCGTTGCCTCCGGGAGCGACGGCGTCATCGTGTCGGGTACGACGGGCGAGTCTCCGACCCTGACCACCGATGAGAAGCTGCGCCTGTACGGCGAGATCAAGGACGCTCTGGGTGAAAGCGCGGCGGTGATTGCCGGCACCGGCAACTACAGCACCAGCGAGAGCATCGAGTTGAGTATGGAAGCCCAGAAGCAGGGCGTTGATGGCTTACTTCTCGTGGTGCCCTACTACAACAAGCCTCCGCAGGAAGGACTGTACCAGCATTTCAAGGCCATAGCAGCCCACGTGGACCTGCCCTGCATGGTCTACAACGTCACCAGCCGTACCAGCCTGAACATGTCCGACGCCACCACAATCCGCCTCAGCCACATCGACAACATCATCGGCGTGAAGGAAGCGGGCAGCGACATGGACCAGGTGACCCGGATCATTGACGGGGCGAAGCCTGGATTCAAGGTCTGGAGCGGCAACGACAACGAGACCTTCTACATCATGGCTACCGGCGGCTACGGCGTGGTTTCGGTCGCCTCGCACTTGGTAGGAAGCCAGATAAAGCAGATGATGGGTCTGCTCCTCGAGGGTGACGTGGAAGGCGCGGCGGCCGAGCACCGCCGGCTCCATGCCCTGTTCAAGGTGCTGTTCATCGTGTCCAACCCCATCCCGGTAAAGTACTCGCTAAACCAGGTCGGGTTCAACGTGGGCGAGCCTAGGTTGCCCCTGATTCCCCCGGATGATGCCTCCGCAGCGCAGATCAGGGATGTTCTTGGCAACTACGAGATCGACCTTCCCTTACCGGCCTAGCTCCGTATACCAGGCCCAGACAGTCTACTCGGCCAGCCCCTCGGCTACGGGGGGCTGGTGTTTGCTTGTTTGGGGCACATTCCAAATCTACGCTCGGGAGTGCAAGATGCCAGTCCTGCAAGATTTCATCCGCCGGTCCTTCGAGACTCACTGGGAATGGATGGAGCGGTACGTGGACGGCCTGACCCAGGCTGAGGTCGAGTACCGGCCCAATGACCAGTGCCACTCCATTGGATTTATCCTGTGGCACTACGGTAGGGCGCTGGACATGTGGGTCCAGACCCTTGCCAAGCGGGAACCCCAACTATACGAGACGGGCTGGGCCGAACGCCTTGGATTCGCGTCGGAGCCGATGAACGTGGGGTTCGGCTATACCCTGGAAGACCTGGCGAGCTGGGCTTGCCCGGACAAGGACCTGCTCCTGGAATATGCCAACGCCGCCCGTGGAAACCTGCTGGAGTTCCTGTCCCGGCACGATGATGCCTCCCTAGCCGAGACGACGATGACCAACCGCCGCGGCGAAGCTATGGCTGTTGGCGACATGTTCCGTATGCTGATCTGGGAGGTCAACCAGCATGGCGGACAGGCAGGCTACCTTCGCGGGATGCAGCGCGGGCTGAACCAGTAGAAAGTTGTTTCATCCTCCATCCGGGCTTTTGCGCGCTAGCGCGTGAATGCACTCCCATTGCACCAGCGGAGTTACGAGGTACTTGCCACAGCCGAAGGCGTCATGGCCAGTCCCCTTCCCGCGGATCTCACCAGGCCGAACCATATAGTTACCAGCAGGCATATCGCTGCGGCGATGGTTATCGACAATGGCCAGCCAACCCAACCTGCGGCTGCGGCCAGTGGGAGCGCGCCCAGATAGTGGAACCCGGGGGTGAAATGGAGCACGCCCATCACCCGCCCACGCACCTCCGCGGGTGATGCCAGTTGCAGGATAGTTGTGGACAGAGGCCACACCGTCCCCAAGCTCAGCATTCCCACCACCAGAAACAGGGCCCATGACCCCCAGAACCAGGTCGTCCATGCGAATATGGTCAGTATTATGCAGAACAGCCCCAGACATCCCAGCAGCCACCGGTACAGCCAGGCGCGATTCATGAAAGTGAGGGAGAGGTTTCCGATCAGGGATCCGATACCCGATGCCAGTAGCAACAGTCCGGCCTCGTAAGCACCGCTGTCCAGTTGGTCCCTGGCGAAGGCCGGTATGACCTGCAGGTGGGACATGCCGAACCCGCCGAAGGAACAGGCCAGCACGATCACAGTCAGCAGCACCGGTGCGTCTCGTATATGTATAAACCCGTCCAGGAAATTCCTGAGAAACGGAACCTGGTTTCTCTGCTGGGGTCGGGATGTAGTCCTGAGGCGGGTGACGCACACGACGCTAATTACGAAGAAGGATGCGTTCATAAACAGGGCCGCACTGATGCTCAGTCCATCGATAACAGCCCCTACCAACGGCGGTCCGGCGATCCTGCCCATGTGCACTGCGGCGTTGAAGTGGGCCACCGCGTCCAGTAGCGTCCCTTCCCCCACCAGGTCCGAGAGCATTGCCACCCGCGCCGGTTGGTTCAGCGCCTGCAACACCCCCAGCACAGCCCCGGTCAGGTAGATGTGCCAGACTTCGACAACGCCAGTTGCGGTAAGTGTGGCAAGGGCAGCAATGAGCGCTCCCACCAACGCCTGAATGATAATCAGCAGCCGCTTCCGGTCTATCCGGTCGGCGATGACGCCACCCACGGGTAGCAAGCCGACGTTGGGAACGCCGTAGAAAAAGAGGACGAGTCCAAGCTGGGTCTTGGAACCAGTGACCTCCAGCACCAGCCAGCCCAAGACCAGGAACTGCATTCCCTGGGAGATTGACTGAACGGCCGACCCTGTCCAGTACCAGCGAAAGTTGGCTGATCGCCATGGCTCCAGCATCCGCCGCGCGTAAGATGCGGTGGCCTGCCCGCCGGAGTCCGATTCTACCAAATCGGGGTACCTATGATTCTCTCTCCCCGTCTTGGCTCACCTAGGCGTTGGACTCGGAACATCCCACATCAGTCCGTTGATTTCTGTAACTATTCAAGGTTGAAGACTTCCCGGAGGTCGCGGATGCGAACGTACCCGTCTCCTTTTGTGGACGGGGTCCCGCACCCCTCCCTATCCAGCCAGACAGCCCGCATTCCGACCCCTATTGCGCCGTTTACGTCGTTCTCGAAAGAGTCCCCGATGTAGATACATTCCGCAGTCCCGCATCCCATGCGTTCTGCGGCGGCCTGGAATATCTCCGTTCCAGGTTTGGCGTGCCCCAACTCTCCTGAAATGAGCGTGTGCGCAAAGAATTGGGCGAGGTCCAGGGTCTGTAGTTTGCACTTCTGCTGTGCCGCATCGCCATTGGTTATGACGCCCATGCGGAAACCACGGCCACCCAAGACTGCCAGAACGCCTCGCACATCTGGTAACTGGGTCCAGTTGGCCTCGTATGCTGCCAAGTAATCGGAGAAGATTCGGTCCGCTCCTTCATGGCTGACGGGATGCAGCGCTACATCGCTGATGTGCCGCCGTCCTTGCTCCTTGAAGCTGATGTTCCCGCGAAGGAACTGTGCCATGTGCGTTTCGGATGCGGTTTCCCATTCTTTAGCAAAGGCTTCGAGGGTCGATGCCCGGAGGATTGAACAATGCTTCTCATAAAAGACTTGGGCCGCACGTTTCTCGGACAGCACATGGTCAAGGAGGGTGCCGTCCAGATCGAAGAAGACCGCCTTTACTGACAGGCCGGAGCTGTTTGAGTCTGATGCCATTCCAGTGATGTCCTACGAGACAGGTTGTAGGCTAACCAGGCTTGGCAACCAGGTCTTCGTTGGACCCTTCGATATGCTTGCCCAGGTGTGAGTCGAACCGCTGCCGGTACTCCCGCAACTGAGCGTCGATGTCCTGGCCTTCCCGTTCCTGGACTTCCACCTCGAAGACTTGGCCCACACCCTCGACGGAGTCCAGGTTGAAGATGGTGTTGTCCTTCCGCCAAAGCTCCCGCTGTTTACGGACTATGACCTTGATTCCCAGTGCAGCATCCAGTAATTCTTTGATCTGTCCTTCCCCTACGTCCCATACCTGGAACCGGCTGGTCCTGCCCTCGCTTTCCTGCCTATCGTAGTAGTAGATGACGTGCGTCCCTGTGCCCTCGACCCGCAGCTTCAGCCGCCGGATCCGGGCGTCTTCGCTGGAGTCGGGGAGGCGGTAGAAGTAGTCGACTTGTTCCTTGACCTCTACAAACTCCGCCCCAAGGTCTCTGAGAGTCTGGCGTGCCGGAGCGAAGTCAGGGCAAAAGGCCTTAAGCTCGCGGTTCAGACGCATTTCCATATCTGAGTAATCTGTGCAGGACTCTGTACAACAACCCAACCGCGTTTAGCTGCTTTGAGGGGAGTTGTGTATGGCAAGTCAATTCAATGGGCACACACACGCTTGGGTAGAAGCGTGAGGGTGACTAGAGCGGGGTCGTTAGAGACGGTTCGGGACTGGAGAATATGATGGTACCCCTGGAGGGACTCGAACCCCCGACGCGCGACTTAGGACGCCGCCGCTCTATCCTCTGAGCTACAGGGGCTGGGTTGGTGGAGATAGGGGGGCTCGAACCCCCAACCTCGGCATTGCGAACGCCGCGCTCTCCCAGTTGAGCTATATCCCCGGCTTCAGGCTTTGCGGTCCGGTTGCTCCCGTCAGCCTTGTGTTAAATCGTAAGGGGAGTCTCTCTCTGATGTCAAGTCACGGACGGCTACGTGAACGCCAGCCTGCGCTCGTTCATGCTCACGTAGCGGTCCACGCTTCCCAGGACCACGTGATCCAGGAGCCGTATGTCCAGCATATCGCCGCAGGCTATCAGGTCTTTGGTGATGGATACGTCCTGGGGGCTGGGCGTCGGGTCGCCAGAGGGATGGTTATGCACCACGATGATCGACGGCGCGTTTTCTCGTATGGCGGGGCGGAATACCTCGGCGGGCCGCACGACCGAACTGTTGACGTTGCCCACGTAGACCTCCGGGACGCTCAGAACCTCGTTCCGGGTGTTGAGCAGCAGGACGCGCAGGTGTTCCTGGTCGAGGGTGGCCATTTCCGCAATCAGGAGGTTGGTCACATCCTGTGGCGAGGAAATGACCGGCCGCTCCGTGGGGGACAGGGAGACCGAGCGTCGTCCCAATTCCAGGGCGGCCAGAAGTTGGCAGGCCTTGGCCTCGCTCAACCCACGCTCCCGGCAAAGCTCGGCATAGCTGGCCCTTGCTAGCCCGGAGAGGCCGTCGAAGCAGGTGAGAATCCGGGACGCCTGGGCGAGGACGTTTTCTCCCTGCATCCCCGTGCGCAGCAAGATGGCGATAAGCTCGGTGTTGCTCAGGGTCCTGGGGCCGAACTCCTTGAGCCGCTCCCGTGGCCGTTCCCCAGTGGGCATTTCGTGGATGGTGGGCTGGTACGCTGTGGTGGTTGTTGACAAAAAGATCGTCCCCTGAGTGAGTTCTGTGCAGGGACAGTTTCACCCGGCAGGGACGGCACTTTCAAGGGGCAAGTGTCATAGCTACGGGGCCATCACCACTGGAACTTGGAGTATTCTCCCTCCTCCTTGGTGATGAACTCCAGCAGGACGGTCTGGCCGTTGCGGTTGACCTCAAGACCTCGACGGATGGCCGGAACGATCTCCTGGGGGTCGGTGATTTTCTCGCTGTACGCGCCCAGGGCCTGGGCGACTTCGGCGAACTGCCCGGTCACGCCCTTGATGTTGTACTGCTGGACCGACACCGGCCACCGGCTGTCGTCGTAGATGGCCATCGTGGAGTTGTTCAGCACGACGGTTATTATGGGGAGGTTGGCCCGGACAGCGGTCTCGATGTCCATGCCCACCGACCCGAACGCGAAGTCGCCCATGATGTTGATCACCTGCTTCTCGGGAGCGGCCATCTTCGCACCCATCGCCAGCCCAAGGCTGTACCCTAGCTGGGTGGACTTGCCCCAACCGATGAAGGAACGGGGAGCGCGGGCTTCCCAGAAGGGCACCGTGTACTCCCGGGCGCTGCCTGATTCATGTGTGACTATCACGTTGTCCAGGTCCACGGTGTGCATCAGATCCCAGACGACTCGGTAGGGATTGATGGGGACTTCGCTGGAAGTCAGCTTGGGCATCCACCGGTCCAGCCATCTCTGCTTGATGGAGGCGATTTCGTCGTGCAGGGACTGATTACGGGGTCGACCATCGGAGCCGGTCTGCCGCTTCAATTCTTCCAGCAGTTGTCCCAGGACCAGCCTGGAGTCGCCGACAAGCGGGTACTGGCACTTGTAGTCCTTGTTGATGTCGGTGTCGTCGTTGGTGGAATGAATCACAGTTTTGCCCGGTGGTACGGGGACGCCGAAGTTGGTCTTGCTGAAACTGCAACCGATGCCGAAGACCGTGTCGGCCCTGGTCAGGTAGTGGTGGACTCCCTCGGGGATGCTGGATGCGCCGGTGCCCAGCGAAAGAGGGTGATGCTCCGGGAAACCGCTCTTTCCCGCCATGGTCGTTATCACCGGGGCTTGCAGGAACTCGGCCACCTGGAGCAACTCGTCCGTTGCCTCGGCGTAAAGGACGCCCTGCCCGGCATGGATGATGGGCCTGTCTGCGGCCAGCAGGGCCCGGGCTGCACGGCTTATGGCGTCGGGGTCGGCTGCCGTACGGACGATGGGCGGAATTTCGTAATCGAAGTCCACTTCGTCCAGTTCCTCGGCCCCGACATCCTGGGGTATCTCCAGCAGCACGGGGCCAGGGCGTCCGCTGCGCAGCTTGGTGAAGGCGCGCCGCATCACCTCGGTAACTTTGCTGGCCGCCGGTATCTGGGCCGACCACTTGGTGATGGACTCGTAGCTGCGGGACGGGCTGAAGGTGGGCGGCACACCCAGGCGGTCACGGGACGCAGCGGCGGGCAGTAGCAGGATGGGCACCGAGTCGGCGTATGCCTGGGCCACACCGCCGAAGGCATTCTCGGCCCCTGGTCCCGACTGCATCAGGAAGATTCCCAGCCGCTTCCCGTTGTGGATACGGGAGAAACCGTCGGCCATGTGGACGCCGGTGCATTCCTGCCGGAAGACGATTGGTCGGATACCCGCTATGGCGGCGGGTTCGATGAGCGGGTTGGAGGGGATGCAGGCGAGGAAGTCTACGCCCTCCATCTTCAGCACGTTGGCTATAGCGGTAACACCGTTCATGTCTCTCTCCTGAATACCGGGTTAATATTCATTCGGGTCAGGTCGGTCGGGCTGGACCGGTAGCTGTCGGCCACAGTCCCGGCGCACACTCAAACACGCTTCAAGTACGAGGGCAGTTTAGGTTGGCCTGATACGGTGTGTCAAACCTCGAAACTGGGGAGCAGTGTTCCGTTCTATGTGGTATGGCCGATGCTCGGGACGGCGGCGGGGAAAATGCCATTTTCCCGGACATTTGCGGGCATTTTCGGCCATTGCTGAGTGGGGCCGGAGGCGGAGAAACTTTCAATTTCCTCTCAAAACCGCTCATTTCCGCTCACTTTTACGAATTCCGTCGCATTGGCTGGACTGGGGTGACGGTGCGGGACGGTCCATTTAGCATGGGCATCCCCGAGCCCTAGCGGCAGGTTGGATCCTGGTCCCGGTCACAGCGGCGGTGCGAGTCGGACCGGTACAACATATGATAGGGAAGTGCAACTGAAGTTGGAAAGGGGCAAGTGTCAGTGGCATGAGGGGTGCGAGATGGGGGTCTTGAGGTGAATGGACGGGACCTGCGGGACTTTCCTGAACGAGAGATTCGTGGGATACCATCAACATGGTCGAGGGCAAGTTTCCGCGGGCGCCGATGAATTCGACCACCCACCATCCCGGAAAGTTACCATCAGATATGGCCGATGGCCCATCCTGCAAAGGAAGTTGTATACTTAGGTTCGCCACATAACATAACCTCCCATTTCATGGATTGTTTTACCAATCCGAATGTCGCCTCATCACGTAGCAGTGTCGGGCCATATACCACATGATGCCAATCCCCTTCGGCCCAGACTTGATCTCCATAACGAGACCCATTCAGCCTCCTACTGACTTCTGCACAGCCATGAGTAGCGGATGTAATGGCAACGGGGTGCACATATCAATAGAGTTCGAACTGGCCTAACAGGAATGGTAAGAGGATCTTCCGCATTCCTGGTGGCCGTAGCAGCCGCGACACTACCAACGTCGATTCGCCGGTACGTTTGGGCGGGACCCGTATTGGCCGTCATCGCGTCTGTGATGGTCGTACTGGCGATTCCGTCGGACAGCAGCGCGTCTGTGATCAACGATGGAAGTGGACCATCTGACGATAGAGGCGGAGTCGGGCCCAATCCCCAAGACGACTCCTTGCCGATAGTATCAATGTCCGTACCAACATCGACGGTACAGGAAAGGTCAAGTTTTCGGGTCACTGTGAGCATCTCTCCACCTCTCCCTGACGATGCTACCGAAGCTGAGAAAATCGTTGGTGGAGTAATATTTCACGACTCCGCAGTGGGGAACAATGAATGGTACGCCTTCACATTTCGAGCGGGGCAGGAAACCCGGAGCATCGGCTATTCCGTGTGTGACCAAGGAGAATTCACTAGTGGTCGAACTATCCGCGTTGGAGTCAACCCTGTCTTTGATAGTTACCGGGTGGGTTCATCGCCACAGACAATTTCCGTAGTGGAAGCAACCGGGCTCGACGAGGGGCAGGCTTGTGACCCCAATGAGGAGGCGCCACCGCCACCCGACCCGACGGATGAGCCACCCCCGCCACCGCCACCGCCACCACCACCCCCGCCGCCTCCGCCTCCGCCACCGCCTCCGCCACCACCCCCGCCGCCGGAACCCACGGAGGAGCCGCCGCCGCCACCGCCGGAGGAGCCGCCACCACCACCGCCGCCACCTCCTCCTCCCCCGCCGGAGGAGCCGCCACCACCGCCACCTCCGCCGCCACCTCCTCCTCCCCCGGAGCCGGAGCCTGTGCCTGTTCCAACACCGGAGGAAGATGACGACGACGATGATGATGACGATGATGATGACAATCCAACGAACGTGAACAACGAAGCGGTTGTCAATCCGACAACCGAGCCGACTCTCCCGCCTACAGCGGACCCAACGGTCGCGCCGACCGTCGCGCCGACTAGCGTGCCGGTCACGTTGGAACCTACACAGGTGGCGACGATGGAGTCCGCTGCGACGCAGAAGGATGGATCTACGGCTGAATCAAAAGAAGAATCGGATGACCCTGAACCCACGGCGACGCCCACGCCGACGCCTACTCCCGTACCGACAGCGACTCCCGTTCCCGAGCCGCCAGCTACCGCGACGCCCACGCCCACGCCTGTCCCGACGGCCACGGCTACTCCCACGCCAACGCCGGTTCCCACTCCCACGCCCTGGCGTTCTGCTATCGTTACAGTTCAGCCCGTTCCGACGGCAACACCTGTGCCGACCGCCACTCCGACGCCAACGCCGGTCCCCACGGCGACTGCGACTCCCACGTCAACACCGGAACCCTTACCCGTGCCGACTCCAACACCACCGGAGGACACAACACAAGGGGAGTTGCAACAGCTGGAACGGCCATCCATTCCGGTGATTGGGAGCGCGCTGCCGAGAATTCAGTCTGCGCTGACCGGCATTGTGTCCACACCACGCCAGAGAATGACGCTGATAATAATACTGGTGGCTGTCAGCGTGGCCGCACTGATTGCCTTCCTGTACCTGGTGTTCAGGAGGCGGTAGGGAGTGCGCTTACTTCTGTGAGGTCTGGGTCGGGCGCTGATGTTGACACGGTCATGGTGAAGGTTGCGTGTTCACCCACGGCGGTATCCACGGTCAGGTCGCCGCCGTGACGCCTGGCCACGTCGGCGGCAATGGTGAGGCCTAGTCCGGCTCCAAGGGCTCCGTCACGGGTGGAGAAGAACGGGTTGAATATATGGCCGACAACGTCATCAGGTATGCCGGGGCCGTTATCCTTGATGACAACATTTACGACGTCGCCGCTCCGGCGGGTGGACACGAGCAAGGAAGGCTCATAATCGTCCCCCAACCCCTCATGCCTAGTCCGCATGGCGTAACAGGCGTTGGACACAAGGTTCAGGATGGCCTCTCCGAAGTCCCTGTCTACCAGGGGTACGGATTCCACTGACTCGTCGAAATCGAATGTTGGCTGTAGAGCGAAGTCCTGCCACTCGGCAGTAAAGGTGTCGCACCCAGTCTGAACGGCCTGACGCAGGAATTGGTTCAGGTCGGTCATTACCGGGTCCCCTCCCACGTCTCCGAAACTGCGCATCCTCTCCACGATTGCCAGGGCCCGCCCCCCGTTGGAGCATACCCGGGCCAGATTGTCCGTGAGGTCCTGGGTAATTTCATCCAACAGGGCCGTGTCATCATCGGCCAATTTGTCCCGGTATCCCGCCAACATCTCAGACAGTTCGTTGTAGAGGTCCAAAGAACCCTCGGAGAAGTTCATGACGAAGTTCAGCGGGTTGCTGATTTCGTGGGCCACACCGGAGACCAGTTCGCCCAGTGCAGCCAGCTTCTCCTGAGCCACCAGTCTGGCCTGCATTCTCTGGAGTTCCTCGTTGGCTACCCGCAAGTCTTCGTAGAGTTTCTCAACCAGATTCAGGCGTTGCACTTCGAGGGCCTGTTGCCGGAAAACCTCCAGTGCATCGGCCAACTCCCCAATCTCGTCCTGCCCAACTTCCGGCACCGGCGTTTGAAGGTCTCCGTCTGCCATGTGGCGCATCCTCGATGAGAGCCGGGAGAGCCGTCTTACCATCCCGTTCCCTACCCATAGCCACGCTGCCGCCGTAGCAGCTACGACGCTTATGACGCAGATGGCTGTAAGAAGAATCCGGCCTCGGTCGAAGCTGTGAACGGCCAGGTCCAATACTCCAGTTGAGTGTCCCTGCGCCCGCAGCAGCAGGTCAGATACGGCGGCGTTGATGGGCGGGGCGAGTCCATCCAGCTTGGCTGCCAATGCCCCGGCGTTGGACTCCAGAGCGAGTTGCTGCCCCCGGACGTCGAAAACCCCGCCTTCCCTGCCCATCGCGCCTATCTCGGGGTCGATACCTTGCTCGTACAGCGAGGCGAACTGCTGCCAGCGACGGTCCAGGGTTGCTTCATCCGGTGATGCCAATGCTTGCCCCAATAACGCAAGAGCGGCGGCCGAATCGAGGTCAGTGGGGGACATTGCATTCAATCTGCCCTGAAGATCCGAGGCCGATGAGTTCGCTTGGTCCGATGCTTCCTGGTTCACGATCTGATTGTCAATCACCGTGGCTATTTCGAATGCATGGGTATTGACCCGTTCCGCATCGGCGGACAAAGCTTCGGTTAGGCTGACGGCAGATAGAGATTTCTCCAGACGGTCAAGAGAGGCGGAAACATCACTGGCAGACGGTTGTCCTATACCCAGAGATAGAAGCCGTTCGGCCTCCCGTGAAGTGGCCCACGCTGCTTCCAGTCCGGGCACGGACTCTGACCTGACCCGGTCGGACAGGTCGCCGCTTCGCTCAAAATAATAGACTCCGACAGCGCTGGACACCAGGGTAAGGAACACAGCGAAACCGAGGGCAAGGTATAGTTTGGTGCCAATGCGATTCCACCTATCAATCAGAAACCCCATACCGCACACAACTCCTTAATCGCAGCAACTCAGCGTTGAGGTTGGGAACTTTCGCTGCCGCCCCAAGCGATGACACGCTCAACGGTGATTTTGATTACCGGGTTTTCGTCGATGTCCATATCCCGGTATTGGGGGTACTTTGCGCGCAGGACCAGGATGGCTGCGGACCGTTCT
Source organism: uncultured Dehalococcoidia bacterium (assembly GCA_951812625.1). Taxonomy (GTDB): domain Bacteria; phylum Chloroflexota; class Dehalococcoidia; order Lucifugimonadales; family UBA3495; genus CATOSP01. The sequence goes on from CATOSP010000002.1 coordinate 170,169, forward strand.
TCACCTTCCAGCAGAAGTTCTGCCCGGCCAGAGATCATGACGTACCAGAGACGGGACCAGTCCTCTTCGTAGTGGTCCGCAACCAGCGTGGCCTGTGGATTGGACAGGATGTTTCTGACCCTGCGCAGGCGGGTAAGACCTGTACGTTTCGGCTTCTGGTCAAGGACGGAATAGATGTGGTCTCCATCAACCGCGAAGCAGACAGGTATTACGTGAGGTACGCCCGACTCGTCAGCCGTGGCGAGATGGCCCACCCGGGCTTCGCTGAGGTGGTGAGAATGTAAGGTTCTGGACTGTTCCGGTGGTAGACCGGTCAAGGCACACCTGGTGGTGGGGCAGCTACAGGTGAGCAGATTTCAGACCCCGGAGGCAAAACCCAGAGGGTCCTCCATAAACTCGATGTTCTCTAGTTCCATCTTGGCGGCGTCTTCTAGGCTTGCGTCCCCATCCCGGATGCAGTTGATCAACACCTTCTTGGCCAAGTCTCCGCCGATCTTGCCCAAGGCGTTGATCCCGGCCAACTGCACCTGGTAGTCGTCATCCTCCAATAATGGGATCAGATGCGGGACTGCATCCTCCTCGGCCAACTCTCCGCAAGCGTGAGCTGATTCGTAGCGGATGGAAGGTTCCGGGCTGTCCAACTCCTGTATCAGCAGTGGGAGCCAGTCGGGTTCTCCAGTCCTTCCCATAGCGAAAATTGAGCTGGACTTCAGTTCCAGGTCGTCGCTCTCGAAAGCTTCGGACACCAGTGACCTGATCTCGCTGGTGTTAATGGGGGCCACTGCTTCCAAGCTACGCCGACGCACTTCCAAGGGCTGATCCAGGTCTTGCAGAACTGCCATAAGGCTATTGTGCAGTGTGTTCACGTCTCGGGCCAGCAGTTTGCCCTCCTGTGCCAGGACTGCGAACTTCCCCAGGGCGACAGCCGCTGCGGCGCGCACTCCAGGGCTCCGGTCAGAATGCAGAACCTGATCCAGGCTGGGAATTACGGAGCGGTCTTCATTCTCCCAAAGGCCCTCGATGGCCTTTTCCAGAACGAATTCGTCCTTATCCCTGAGGCACATCTTGAATACGGCGGAGAAGTCGAGTTCCGCGTTCTCTTCCGCCGCCTCGACCATAGCCGTGATGATATTTCTTTGCCGGTCTTCCTCCATCCCAAACCATACGCGGGCGAACTCGCCTAATTCGGATGGGGAGAGATCGGACATCTCGGCGAATTCAGCTACCGGGATCGCGGCTGTCTCGTCGTTGAGGGTTTCAAGAAACAAGTCTGATGGCATACCAGGTCTTACCTGTGCGAGGACTCCATAATCTGTGTGCCAAACGCTATGCACATGCCGTTCTGACCAGGACTTCAGTATAACATTAGGGACCGTGACAACTGTGGGAGCGGGCCCGCCCATCGTGTCTGGCTTGGGATTCTTCCGCCGTCATCCCCTGATCTCTGGTTGTCATTACACTTTGACCTTGGTCCAAGCGAACCAACTTGGCAATGTCTGTGCCTACCATTCTGCCGAATGAGTCTACTGTAGCGCAGACGACGCTATTGCTTCAACCGGTGAATTGCGTCCGGTATCTGCTCCACCAGGTCTGACGCGAGACTCCCAGCATTTCCCAGCGCTCTCGTGACCGTGTTTCCTGCCAAGCCGTGCAAGAACACGCCGCAGCACGCAGCGTCGGTTGTGTCCAGTCCCTGCGCCAACAGGCCGGTGATGATCCCGCTCAGAACATCGCCGGTGCCGGCGGAGGCCATCCCCGAGTTGGCGAATGGGGCTACCCGGACCAGTCCTCCGGGGTCAGCGATTGCCGTATGCGCACCCTTCAAGACCACCGTTGCGTTCCAACGGTTAGACCACTCGCGGGCAATCCCTACCCTGTCCCGTTGCACCTCGGCGGTGGACATGCCGGTCAGGGTTGCCATCTCTCCGGGGTGCGGGGTCAGAACCGCGGGACTGTGCAACTTGCTCCACCAACTATCTATTCCGGAGAGGCTATTGAGGCCGTCGGCGTCTATTACGACGGGCACAGGAAGGGGCGGGTCTCCCAGGACCAGTCCCTCCAGCAGGCTTTCCGTGCCGGGTGACCATCCAAGGCCACAGCCAACGAGAAGCGCGCTGTACCGGCCCAGGTTGGGCCTCAGCAAGCGGGCGGCTTCGGCATGAATCATTCCCATGCCGTCTTCCGGCACAGGGAGGTGTATAACCTCTGTGAGCTTGCCTGCGGCTATAGGGTAAATATTTCGGGCCGATGCCAGTGTGGTCAACCCCGCTCCCGTCCGCACAGACGCCTGCGACGCCAGGAATGCCGCTCCCACGTAGTTGCGGGAACCGGCGACCACCAGCGCATGGCCAAAGGTCCCTTTGTGAGAGTTGGCGGGCCGTTGCGGCAACCCTTCCTGCACCGATCCAGGAGTCAGGAGTTCCAGGGAGATGTCCCTTTCCTCCGGCAGTCCAGAAGGCAGACCGATGTCGGCTACCTCCAGCCTTCCCACCCTTTCCGCGCCGGGGAAGGTGAGCAGGCCAACTTTTGGGCGTCCCAGGGCGACGGTGACGTGCACCCTCGGACAGGCAGGGTCCACCTCTCCGGTGTCGCAATTCAGGCCGGTGGGCAGGTCCATTGCAATAATAGAGGGCCGGCGGGAATCCTGGGCTGTGTTGTTCACACGGTCAATTACGTCGCCCACGACGCCAGCCAAGGGACGGGAACGGCCCGTACCAAGTATTGCGTCTACCACCAGGTCGGACCGGGCCATGAGCCTGTCCAGAGTGGTCAAGTTGGAGTCGTCGTTGGCGTCGGCAACGGTCAACCCGTAGTTTAATGCGAGCTCCATCTTCGGGTCGGGGGTGGGACGCCCCCTGACCACATATGCGGCTACCGCGGCTCCCCAGCGGGCCAGGTGCCGCCCGGTAACGAGACCGTCTGCGCCGTTGTTCCCCGGCCCTACGAGGACCAGGACGCGCTTCCCGGCCGCACCGCCCATCAGGTCGCGGGACACTTCTGCCACGGCCAGGCCGGCGTTCTCCATCAGGGTATCGGTGCTGACCCCGTGACGCTCCGCTGACTGCTCCAGCGCAGTCATTTCGGCGGCGGTGACGATCTTCATTCTTTCAGAGTCCGGCTAGGCCTTCCTGCTGTACGACCACGAAGGCAACAGCGTATTCCCTGGAGTGGGTCAGGCTGACCGAGATCTCCCTGACGTGCAACCGCTCGGCACGGAGCCTGGCACGGCCGTGCAGTTCAATGCTAGGCGCCCCACTGGGAGCGCGCACCACCTCGATATCCTTCCAGCCAACGCCACGGACACCGGTGCCCAGGGACTTCATGGTCGCTTCCTTGGCGGCGAAGCGGGCGGCCAGGTTGGGCGCACGACCCCGGCAGTATGTAATCTCTCCAGGTGTGTAGATTCGGTCCAGGAACCGTTGGCCGTATAGTTCCACCATGCGGTGGATGCGGGGGATTTCGATGATGTCAACGCCGGTAGAGAGATGCAACCTACGCATGGGGCATCACTTCCGGTGCGGGGCTGACCGGCTGACAACCTTCGGCAAGCGGCTATTCAGGCCCGGCGTGGCCCGGCAGCCCCAGGTTATTGAGAATCCGGGACACCGAGTAGCTTCGGTTGAGCACGTAGAAGTGGATTCCCGGCACGCCGCTTGCCCAAAGCTCCTCCACCTGCCGGGTGGCGTACTCCACACCCAGGTCCCGGACGGCGCGGTCATCGTCGGCGTACCGGTCTAGCTGCTCGTCCAACGCGTGAGGAATCCTTGCGCCGCAAAGTGAGGTGAATCTTCGAATCTGTGCCGCATTCAGTATGGGCAACACGCCGGGGACAACGGGCACATCGATACCTGCCTTCTCCGCCCGGCGGGTGAAATCGAAGAAGTCCTCGTTGTCATAGAAAAGCTGGGTGATGAGAAATTCTGCGCCCTTCTCAACCTTCAACCTGGCGTATTCCAGGTCAGTGTCCAAGGACTTGGACTCAACATGGCCCTCCGGGTAACAGGCGGCGGCGATGCCAAAATCGAAGTTCCCACGGATGTGTTCGATCAATTCCGAGGCGTGGCTGAACCCGTTTTCCGCCGGGACAAACTCGGTGTCCCCTTGGGGCGGGTCGCCGCGCAGGGCGATGACGTTCTCAATTCCGGCCTCGTCCAGACGTTCCAGCACCTGGTGAATCTCTTCCTTTGCCTGGCCGACGCAGGTCAGGTGGGCCATAACCTCCAGGTCATTCTGGTCCTTGATTTCGGTGGTTATCTGCTCGGTAAATGCCCTGGTCGAGCCGCCGGCCCCGTAGGTCACGGAGACAAAATCCGGGCTGTAGGGCTTGAGGCGTTCCACGGCGCGGATGACCGCCGGGATGCCGTCCTCGGTCCTGGGCGGGAAGAACTCGCAAGAAATGGTCCTCGTGTCGTCAAGTATTTCCTTGATTCGCAAAATGTGAGCCTCAATTTGGGGTTGGGATAGAAACGGGGACTGAGGACATCGCCCATCACTGGGAGCTGGCCGGTATTGACCGTAGAGGATCCGGCACTCAGTCCAAAAAAGGAAACGGCGTGGATGCCGCCACACCGTCCCTGGCACAATCATATCATCGAGGGAAAATCATGTCGAATTGAGGCACGCTGTCAGAACTTCGGTTGCCGTTTCTCCCGGAACGCCTGGATGCCTTCCTTTGGGTGACCGGAGGACGAAACGTACTGTACGAAGGCGAAGGTCTCAAGGGCCACTCCGTCCCTTAACGGCAGGTTATGCCCACGGCGCGCTGTGGACTTGATCCACCCCAACCCCGGACGGCTCTTGGCCCTCAGCGTTGACAGCAACGCCTCCAGTTCTGCGTCCAGGTCGTCTTCCTCTACGGCACGTAGCACCAAGCCGCAGTCTGCCGCCTCCTTGCCGGAAAGCCACTTCCCGGTAGTCAGCAGCTCCATAGCCAGTTGCATCCCGACCCGCTGCGGTAACCTCTGGGTCGAACCGCCGCCGGGCATGAGGCCGAAATTGGTGTGCTGGTCCCCGAGCCGAGCGTCCGAGGACGCCAGCGCCATGTCGCAGGCCATCATCAGTTCCAGTCCACCGGCCAGGGCAAAACCATGCACCACCGCAATGACGGGTATAGGCAGTTCCTCAAGTCTGAAAAGGCAGTCGTTTAGCCGGGTCAGGTATTGGTGCAGTTCTCCCGGGTCCTGGAAGGCAGTCTCGAAGTACACCAGGTCGGCACCGGCACAGAAGGCCCGTCCCTCGCCCCTGATTACCAGGGCCTTCATGTCCTCGTCCGCCTCCACCACGGCCACGGCATCGGCCAAATCCGCCAGCAGACCGGGACTTATGGCATTCAGGGCGGACGGGCGATTCAACCGGATGGTTGCCACCGAGTTTTCTCTATCCAGTTTCAGGTTGGTATACTCCACTTGCCCCTCCGAGACGTTCAATTTCACTGCTCCAAAATATACCAGACCTTCCTACACAGCAACGGACTGGCGGAGAGACGGCATGGCCCTCATCAGGTTGAGAGTGCATCCTCGAAGCGCGGCAGACCGGGTTGTGGGATTCCGGGAAGGCGTGCTCCACCTACGGGTAACCGCACCTCCAGTGGATGGCAAGGCTAACCGCTCTGCAGTGTCACTCCTGGCCGACGCCCTGGGGATACCACGGAGCCGGGTGCGTATCGTTCGTGGCCACTCATCACGGGACAAGGCCGCTGAGGTTGAGTCCCTGACCCTCGAAGAAGTGCGACAACGCCTGCCGCCCGGGGGTTGACCGAGTTCGGTCTCCGGGTTGGCTGGGAAGTTGCAGCGTGGGTATAATGGGCGCGTCGGCCAGGACCGCTCCAGGTCCGGCGGCAACCGGGTAAACCAGATACCACCGCCCATGCCGGAGGAGAGAGCTTGGAGTACTTGAACTTTAGCTGGATTCTGGAAGGCTCTCTGGCGGCCTCCAGGGGTCCGACCAACCGCCGGGACCTGATCTACCTGAAGATGCGTGACATCGCCTCGGTGATACGCATGGAGGAGCAGACCATGTCCGCTGAGGCCCTGGAGATGCGCGATCTTTACGAGCCGGTGCCGGACTTCACCGCGCCAACGCTAGAACAGATCGAGCGCATGGTCCTTTGGATAGAACAGGAGATAGAGACATGGGAGCGGCCCGTCGTGGTCACGTGCCAGGCTGGTTTGGGGCGTACGGGCACCGTGCTGGCCTGCTACTTCGTGTACTGCGGGTACACGCCCGAGGCGGCGATAAACCTGATCCGCACCCTGCGGCCCGGTTCTATCCAGACCCCCGACCAGGAAGATGCCGTCACCCGGTTCTCCGAGCTTCTGAAGTCCCGCGAGCGGGAGCGGCGGCGCAGGGCCATCGAAGCCCTGGACAATATCTAGCCACCGCCTGGAAACCGGGACTGGATTCCGTTGGAGGACTGGAGCAACAGGTTGAGTCCTGCATCACCCCCAGTTTTGCCCAGACTCTGAGCGAAGGAGCACCCGAGTGTCCCAGCTCCCCATCCCATTGAAGATACCGCAAGCCATCCTGGAGGAGGTCTATCGGGAGGCCCGGCGCGCCTTTCCTGCCGAGTGCTGTGGCTGGCTCTCGGGCCCCAGGGACGGGTCTGGAGTCGTCGCCGTGCGCAGTTGCGAAAACGCCCAGGCATCCGGGACTCACCCCACTGTCGCTGAGCGCACCGCCGAGACGGCCTACGTGCTTACTGGCAGCGACTTGCTGGAGTTGAACAACAGCCTGGAGACCGAAACTCCGGCGAGGATCATCTATCACTCCCATCCCAACGGCGGGGCCTATCTTTCCGCGACGGACCGGGACGTGGCCACCAGCCCCTGGGGAGACGGCCCGGCTTACCCCGTCCAGCAACTTGTGGTTGGAATCGACGCAGACCGGGTGGTCGCCGCTGTTTTGTTTGATTGGTCCGATGAGGAAAGCGATTTCGTGGAGATAGCTCGGTTCGAAGGAGCCGACATCTGACACGAGGCTTCCTGCCACCTGGCAGCCCATTGCGTTCGCTCTATATTGCACCTCTGGTCCTGATTGTGGTCGCCGCATCCGTGGCGACTGCCTGCGACCTGGAGCTACCGGGCACACCGGCCCAAGGCCGTTCCCCTGCCACGACATCCGATCCACCTGTACCTGTTCCCTCCGAGACTGCCACTCAGATCGCGGCTCCAACCATGCCCGCACCGACTGCCACTGGAGTGTCACCGATTGCTGCTGACCCCTCCCATTCTCCCACCAGCACACCTGGCCCGGAATGGCCCAATCCCCATCCCGGACACACCGACTGGGTTCGAGAAAGGCTGGAGGCGGTCATAGGGCTTTACGACCTGACTGCTGAGGGAGCGGCCCTGCTGCGCAGTTTGGACCTGCGGCAGATGCGCGGTGAGCCGGGATTCTTCGGCAGTTATGGATTCCACGGCTGGGCGGGGGTTGGAGAAGCTAAGCCAATCCCGGTAATTCACGAGCTTTCCCACTCCTACTGGGGCGGGTTTCCCGTAGAAGGACGTCCAGACCTCAGTTGGGAATGGCCTACGGATGGCGGTCATCCCCAGGCCCTGGAGCAATACCACGCTGACGTCTTGGTGTTCATGTCCCAGCCCCCCGACAGCTTCGAACCGTTGCGGCAACGTCTCCGCAACTTGCCCGGACTCAGCTCCGAGAACCTGGAACCGCTCCTGCACAATCTGGAAGCCGATATGGTGTACAACACCGGGGGAAACCTGTCCCTGGTGCCGCCGGTCCTGCGCAAGTATTGGAGCCGGGCATTGAAGTACGGGGAGTTCGACTCCTGGTACGATGCTGCGGGGTGGTTCTTGTCATTGTCCCCGGAAGACCGCGGGGTTATCGGCCAGTACCTGGGGTTCGAGCATCTGGACCTGCGTGACTACGATCTGGCCATATCTGCCGCACCTTCCCGGCTGTCCAATAGAAGGAGCAGTATCCTGACAGGAGAGGAGAAGCAGCGGCTTTATGACCTGGCTGACCAGTTCGACCTGCTCATCGGAGACCCGCACCGGGATGAGAACTTCACCTTCTGGCGCAGCTACCTTCGGGACAAGGTGCGGCTGCACAGGAAGCATCCAGGCTATCTGGCGTCTCTTGATCTGCCCAGGTCCGGGCAACTGGCGGAGGCGCTGGACATTGCCACGGGGCTAGATTCCTTGCCTGCCGAGGACCGCGCCGAGGCCCTACGCCGACACATCGCCGCCAGTCCGTTTCTAGTAAATCTCCTCCCTGCCTTTGACGACCGGACGCTGTTGGACCTGTTCTCAAGTGACCCGGACCTTCCAGGGGGTACGACCCTCCGGGCTACGGCCAGCTTCGTGGAGCGGCTGCAACGGTTTGAGGGGGTGGTCAACCGCATCCTGGCCGATGGGAGGGAGTCACCAAGCCAAGGCGCAATCGAGATGGGTGGGTTCCTCGAAGACATTGGCTACGGCCCGAAGGAAGACGTGAGGCTGTTTCTTGACCTGATGCTTGGGAGTGACCGGGAGACAACCAACCTGGTCGTCGCGGAATTGGACAAGACAGGTTTCCGAAGGCTGATGGAGGTTGCCCCGGCCCAGGTCCGTTTCATCCTGTGGCCGGAGCAACTGCTCGCCAAACTGGACATCACCAGCGGTGCAACTTTCGAAACTCTTGCCGAGGGGACTGGGATTCTTCTGGAGGAGACTTCGGGGAACTTCATCATCGACGAGCCGTTCCTTCATGCCATGTACGCCGTGATTGCTGCCCGCTCTGAAAGTTCGCCGCGTGACATGGCCCGCGTGCTGGAATCCGGCCGGTTCCCCCTGCATGGCTTCATCAGGCAGCAGCCGCGAGCTGCGGTGAACATCCTCGGAGGTGACATCGAAACTGCACTGGACATCATCCGTAATGGCGACCTGGTAGTATCTCCTCCGGCCAGGAACCTACACCAACTGGTACATGCCGGGCCGGAGTTGGCCGCAACCCTGCTGACGGCCCTGGACCAACGCGGCGAGTACGAACTGGTACGTGCATCCTTGGGATACATTGCCTATGACCACCAACGCGCCGATGTAGCCCCGGGGCTGGGGATTTCCCTGGAAGACGATGCCAGGTTCCTGCATGGGCTGATGACTGAGAACGGCGATGGCTGGCTCTCAGACCGGGTAGGACAAGCCGTCGACTACTACACCAGCCCTGAGTCCGGCCCACCGGCAGACTTCGTGCCACAGTTCCAAGCCACACTGTTGGCAGCGGTTGATCACCTCACGGATGAGTCGGACAGGGAAAAGTTGCGGCGAATCGCTCAGCACGTGGTCCGTTAGGCTTCTCAAGATTCCGCACCGGCGTGCGTCTCCGGAGCTAACGGGTGTTCAGATAGGAGTCGAGTTGGGCCAGTAATTCGGCGCGGCGGGTATCGTCAAGAAATGCGGCGTTGAAGGAATTGCGGGCTATAGAGGCCAGGGTGGCGTCGTCAATGCCCAGGCGGTCCTGCATCGACTGGTAGTTTTCGTTGATGTATCCCCCGAAGAAGGCGGGGTCGTCCGAGTTGAGGGTTACCGTCAACCCGGCATCCAGCATATCCCGTAGTGGGTGCTGTTCCAGCGTGTCCACGACCCGTAGCTTGTGGTTGGACAGGGGGCAGACCGTAAACGGAATGGCTCGCCCGGCAAGTTCGGAGGTGAGGGAAGGATCGTCAAGCACACGGCAGCCGTGGTCGATGCGCTGCACCCGGAGGATGTCCACGGCTTCCCGGACATACTCAGCCGGTCCCTCCTCGCCAGCGTGAGCTACTGCGGCGAACCCGGCGTCCCGGGCTTGAGCGAAGACCCGGGTGAACTTCCCCGGCGGGTTGCCCGTCTCGCTGGAGTCCAGTCCGACGGCGTATATTGACTCGCGGAAGGGCATGGCCTGTTCCAGTGTGGCCATCGCGTCATCCTCCTCCAAGTGGCGGAGGAAGCACATGATCAGCCGGGATGTGATGCCGTGCCGTTCCCGTCCGTAGTCCAGGCCTGCCCGGATGCCGTTGCAGACGGTGGCGAAGTCCATGCCGCGGGAGGTGTGGGCCTGGGGGTCGAAGAAAATCTCGGCATGGCGAACGGTCTGAGCAGCAACCCGGTCCAGGTATGCGCAGGTCAGGTCGCAGAAATCATCCTGGGTAATCAGGACGGACATGCACTGGTAGTAGATGCTCAGGAACTCGTCCAGGTTGGAGAAATTGTAGGCCGCCTTCGCCTCATCCGCCGACGCGAAGGGCAGCGGGACGTTGTTCCGGCGGGCGATGCGGAGCATCAACTCCGGCTCGAAAGTCCCCTCGATGTGCAGGTGCAACTCGGCCTTGGGCAGATGCTCAATGAACGGAGAGACTGTCATCGTCCACACCCTTGCGCCGGTAGGCTCAACCAGTGTCCGGCCGCCTATGAAGGCTGATACTACCGGACAACGCCTACCCTGCCGTTCCCAGCCGGATAACGGCCACTGCCCCGGCAATGTAGCCCAACGCCATCAATACCATCACGGCGCGGGCTGTCAGGCTCCCGATGCGGTCGCGGAACAGGATCAGCGCCATCCCTGCCAGCATAAGTACTATGGCCACTCCTCCGGATATGAAGTGGACCGGCTCCGCCCGGTTTACCAGGATAGCTACCGTGTCCACGATCCCGCCGTCCAGTTGGCCGCCCCGGTAGAACAGGTCGGCATAGAACAGGATGGTGACGTTGAAAGCGCAACTGCCGTACAGCCCGGCCACCCCCAAGTCTATAGCGCCGAGCCGGGCAGCGGCCACTGTGGCCGAGGCTTCGGGCATGGTGGTGACCAGCGACACCAGCAGAATCCCCAGGGTGCCCGAGGAGATGCCGGTTATTCCCGCGATGGAATCGGTGCTCCAGCCCAGGAAGTAGCCTGAAACAATCACCCCTGCCGACACCAGGGAGAACATCACCCATGCCTTGCCCAGGCCCATGCCGGGGTCTTCCTCTTCGCCGGCGTCACCTGCGGGCCGGGTCTTGTAGACTATCCACATTCCGACCAGGAACACGCCCAGCAGTATGATCGAGGCGACCCCGACCTTGAACACGGCCAGATCCCACCTGATTGCGCCGAAAACTAGCACCAGCGCGGTTAGTCCCGCCGCCGTGGCTATCAGGTATCCCTGGGCCGGGGTGACCCTCTCCAGGAACAGTTTGCCCCCGAAGACGAGCGCCACCATCGCCAGGGTGAACATGTTCAGCATGTTGGCCCCGACCACGTTGCCAACGGCAATCCCAGGGTTGGGTGGGTCGATGAGCCGGACCACGGTGATGTTGGTAGCCAGTTCCGGCAGCGAAGTTGCCAGCGCGATCAGGATGCTGCCCACGAACAAGCGGCCCCAGCCCGTCAAGGTGGCGAGGGCGTCTCCGTAGACCGCCAGCTTGATGCCGAAGAATATGACCGCGGCGGCGCTTGCAAGGAAAATCAGGAGGGCGATGGGGAGGCTGTGGATTTCCGGCATAAACGGTTGACAGCGTGGGCCGCCTGCTACGCCCCCTGCTCTAGGACTGCCACGATGCGATCCCCCATTTCCGCCGTGCTTACCTCGCGTGCGCCGGAGGAGGCGATGTCGCGGGTGCGGTATCCTTCGGTCACCACCTGGTCCACTGCCGCTTCGATGCTTGCGGCTTCCTCGGTCAGGCCCAGGGAGTAGCGCAGCATCAGGGCCGCGCTGAGGATGGAGCCGATGGGGTTGGCGATGCCCTGTCCCGCGATGTCGGGCGCGGTGCCGTGGATCGGCTCATAGAAGCCCAGCGTCCGCCGTCCTTCCAGGGGTACCCCTGCGAGGCTGGCCGAAGGCAGAAGGCCCATCGACGCGGCCAGAACCGAGGCCTCATCGGTCAGTATGTCGCCAAATGTGTTCTCGGACACGATGACGTCGAAGCTGGCCGGACGCTGGATTAACTGCATGGCGCAGGCGTCCACCAGAACATGTTCCATCTGTACGTTGGGGTACTCCGGAGCGAGGCGAGTTGCTACCTGCCGCCACAACCGCGACGATTCCAGGACGTTGGCTTTGTCCACCGACGCCAGCTTGCCTCGCCTCCCCTGGGCAAGCTCGAAACCTACCCGGAGGATGCGTTCGATCTCGGACTCGGTGTACCTCAGGGTGTCCACGGCGGTCCAGCCTTGGGGCGTCTCGTGGCGCTCCTTGGGCTGGGCATAGTAGAGACCGCCGGTCAGTTCCCGCACTACCACCATGTCCACGCCGTCAATCACGTCGGGCTTGAGCACGTTGGAGTCGGCCAGGAGCGCATATACCTTGACCGGGCGGATGTTGGCGAATACTCCCAGGACGGCCCTCAGTTGCAGCAGTCCGTCCTCCGGACGCATGGAGGCAGTGGGATCGTCCCACTTTGGACCGCCAACGGCCCCGAAAAGGACAGAGTCGCTGCCAGAAGCCAGATCCCGCACCGAGGGGAGCAGAGGCGTCCCGTTCCGGTCGATGGAGATGCCGCCGACGTCCCCGTACTCCAGCCGGAATGTGTGCCCGAATACCCGGCCGGCCGCCTGTAGCACCCGCACGCTCTGGGTGGTTACCTCCGGCCCGATGCCGTCCCCGCCAAGGACGGCAATATCAAACTCCACTGGAAGCCTCCTTGAGTTCATCGGGAGACGGATCCCAAACGAGCGAACCGACCCCACACCGGGGATGGAGTGACGTTCCCAGTACTCACACAAACGGGCCGGACATCCGACCCCTCAATTCGGCCCCAGTATACAAGCAAACAAAACCCCTATCAAACGGAATGGCTACGGGACGCAAGCCCTTGGAAAAATCCTTTACCCCGGACAATCGCGGACATTTCCGGACACTCTTGCTCACTACCGAGCGGGGCCGGAGAGGTTTTTGTTATCGCGGACATTTGAGGACATTCCCGGTCACCGTGCTGAGTTTGGGTCGGAACAATTCTTGTCTTCCCCCTCAATTCCGTTCATTGTCAGCCATTTCGTTCCATTGGCGAGGATAAGGTCCTGGTGAGGGCCGCGGCGGGCCAACGGGTGGAGGACATAACCTGTTACAAGACATGATAGGGAAGCGCAACCAGGGTTGGAAAGAGGCAAGTGTCAGTAATTGGGCACCAGCAAGCGACCCAGGGATGGAACACTCCCGTCCGAGTAGAGGACAGGTCCTAGGTCGCAACGCTGACAAGGTTTGGCCGAGTGCTTTATGCGTGTTTCGCCAGGGAGTATCATGGGATACACGGTAGCGACCGATTGGTGAGAGTGCTCGCTGCCGCAGAAGTGGACCAAAGCCAATCCTCAACTGGAGTATCGTAGACCACATGCAGAACATGGCCGACTCTATTCCCCCGGCAAGCGACGCATCTGGTGCGACGCAGGCCGCTGGGGCTCGTATGACAGCCCTGCTGTTCCTGGTAGTTGTAGCCGCTACTGCGGTTTCGGTCGTCACCCGGCTGACGGTTGACCCGGACCAGCCGACCTTGCTGGAGTCCATGAACGCCATTGCCGAGGGCCGCGCGTTGTACTACACCGCGGCGGTGGCACGGATTGTAGCGGGCCTGGCGTTCATGGTTGGTGGATGGTGTTTGTTCAGATCCTGGAACGTGACGGCGAACCGCAACGCCCAACTGGTGCTGGTCCTGTTCGGGGCGTCGGGTATTGCCACGGCCCTGTCCGGCGTGTCGTCCGCAGCACTGGCAAGCCTTGCTCCCGTAGTAGCTGCGTCGGCAGGCGCGGGTGCGGTTCCCGCGTCGGTCGAGACTGTCGACTATCTGCTTCCCGCGCCGGTGGTGGCCTTCGACTATCTCCGCTGGGTCGCAGGCAAGGCCGGTTACGCCCTGGCTGGCCTGGCTCTGATCAGCGTTGGGTGGCGTCAAGCAACTTCGTTTGGAATCCACCGAAGCATCGCCCCCGTGTCAATTGTTATTGGCGTAGCGATGCTGTTCATCTGGATTGACGCGGCGACTGTCATGCACCGCATCAGCGGCCCAGCCTTCCTCGTGTGGCTGATAGTGATGGCGACCTTGTTCCTGGCCAATCGTACCCCGACCGTCGCTACATCCCTGAATACCTGAGAAAGTCCAATAAGTGAGGACTGAGCGCGGAGGTATCCACCCCCCAGCTTGCTCTCCTTGCCAATGGCGAGGCTGCTGGTCTATTATCATGCCAAGTTCCTGTCTTACTTCAGGCGGGCTTGGGAGTGGTGCTTCTTGGTTTCATCTCTGGCTCCGGGCGCGGCGGCGCGTTTCCTGGACGAACTGAAAGCCATCGTCGGGGAGGAGTATGTTTACTACCACCCCGAGGACCTGCTGGTCTACGAGTACGACGGCTCCATCGACCGTGGGCTGCCGGGGGCAGTTGTATTGCCCATCTCCACAGATGAAGTAAGACGCGTTATGGCCCTGTGCTACCGGGAAGGAGTGCCTGTGGTGGGACGGGGTTCCGGGACAGGTTTGAGCGGTGGGGCTATTGCCCCGCCGGGGGGCGTCCAGATTTCCTTCAGTCGAATGGACCGCATCCTTGAGGTGGACACGGAGAACCGCACCGCCACCGTGGAGCCGGGCGTAATCAACCTGGACCTGGACAACCACGTCCACAAGTTCGGGTACCGCTACGCTCCGGACCCGTCCAGCCAGAAGGCTTGCAGTTTGGGAGGCAACATCGCCGAAAACTCCGGCGGCCCCCACTGCCTGGCCTATGGCTGCACTACAAACCATGTCCTGGGAATGGAGGTAGTGCTGGAGGACGGCTCGGTGGTCAACCTGGGCGGTACGGCCCGTGAGACCCCCGGCTATGACCTGCGGGGCGTCTTCACCGGCTCCGAGGGGACTTTCGGTATAGCCACTTGCATAACCGTCCGGCTGCTGCCCCTGCCGGAAGCGGTCAAGACCTTCATGGGCGTTTTCCCCGACGTGGACTCAGCCTGTACTGCCGTATCCGCGGTCATCGGCCACGGAATCGTCCCCGCGGCCCTGGAGATGATTGACGCCCTGAGCATCCGGGCCGTCCAGAATGTCATGGACCTGGGCTACCCCGAGGATGCCGGAGCGGTGCTGCTCATCGAGCTTGAGGGGTTGCAGGAAGAGGTTGAAGAAATCGGTATTGAGGTCGAGGCTGCCCTCTGGGAGTCCGGCCCGACCTTAGTGCGCACTGCCGAGGAAGCCTCCGACCGGGAGCGGCTGTGGGCCGGACGCAAGGGCGCGCTGGGGGCGCTGGGTAGCCTGGCTCCCAACTATTACCTGGTGGACGGTGTAGCTCCCAGAACCAAGCTGACCGAGGTGTTGCGGGAGGTTGCGGCCATCAGCGAACGTTATAGTATTCCCATTGCCAACGTGTTCCACGCCGGGGACGGCAACCTTCACCCCTGCCTGCTCTTCGACGAGCGGCAGCCGGGCGCGCTGGAGACCATCATCGAGGCGGGGGCAGAGGTCATGAAGGTGTGCATCGACGCAGGCGGCGCGCTGACCGGGGAGCACGGGGTCGGCCTGGAGAAGAAGGAGCTTATGCCCCTGGTCTACACAGACGAGGACATGGACGCCATGCGCCGCGTCCGGGACTCCTTTGCCCCTCACAACCGGCTCAACCCCGGCAAGATATTCCCCGACGGCACGCACTACCACCCGCCGGCGCGACGCCCGGAACCGGGGCTTTCCATCTAAGAGACCCCCCTCAACCCCTTTGCCAAGGAGTTTTGGAAAGGGCCGCGATGAATACTGTTGAATCTTTGCGTAAAGACGTTCAATTGATATTGGATGCGAACCGGGCCTACATTGAAAAAACTAGTAAACTGCCTTGGCAACCTTCTGATGATTTTCTGCCACTTCTACTAAGAACTATACTCCGTAGGCAGTTTGATTCTCTAGAAGTGATTCTGTATTTGGTCAATGAGGGTAGGGGATATGCGGCAGGCCCGATGTTGCGACCATCTTGTGAGGAGTTGATCTGGACCAAATACTTGCTTTCTATGGCTTACCCGATTGTTGAGAGGCTTATTCGCTGTATGGCAGGGCGTGAGGCACATGAGAGACTGAGTGCACAGTTCAAAGCGGCAGCTCCAGACGGGATTGAAAATCTCGGACTCACTCCATACCTCGACCGCAGTAGATGTCAACGGAGCATCAACAACAAAGAAATTCGTGATATTGGAACATCGTTGAAATGGCCAGACAATACAATAAGAGACGCTGGACTGCCTTCGGTAGCGTGGATTGCTGAGGAAGTGGGCGAGCAGCAGACGTATTATTTGATATATGCTGCAACTTCACGGTTCGTACATTTCAGCCCAGGCGAATTATTGAGGAGGGCATGGTATGGAAACGGGTCTGCGTCCATTAGCTCTATGACTTTTGAACCATACTGGAGCCGTTTTTGTCTTTATTGGGGATTGCGCCTGTTTTCAGAAACAGTTGTACTCATTTACGGCCATCCCACTATGCCAGACGATTCTTTAATAGATTATCCAACGATCATCGCAGCGGCCAAGCGCATCGGGGAAATGGGAATTCCTCCTGTCATAACCGCAGAAGAACTAGAGACGCCCTGACCGAGTACAGAGCGATGTGGCACAGTAAGGCTGGTGAAGACCAGCCCCGGACAAGACCGAGATTCAATGAGCCAGTAGATCTTGTTCTGGGTATCCTCAAGGTAGTGACCGGCAGCACGTGTGTCAGCAACCTGAGGATATCATTGTCTACTGGCCGACAACCACTGGTCCCCGGAGAGGGGATATGATTGGTCGAGAATTCATGAACATCGCCCACCGGGGCGCGTCAGCCTATGCCCCGGAGAACACCTTTGCCGCCTTCGACAAGGCCCTGGCCCTCGGGGCAAGCCACGTAGAGTTTGACCTGCACTTCTCCAGCGACCGCCACGTGGTCATCATCCACGACGAGACCCTTGAGCGCACCACCAACGGCACGGGGGCTGTGGCGGACACTACCTTGGCAGAATTGCAATCTCTGGACGCAGGGTCATGGTTCTCCCCCGAGTTCGCCGGAGAGAGGGTCCCGACCTTCGGCGCGATGTTGGAGCGTTACAAAGGCCGATTCCACTTCCACGTCGAGATCAAGTCCGATGCTCCCGGCCTGTCCCAGCGTGCCGCCGACTTGGTGCGCGGCTACGGGGTTGGGGATAGCGCTACCATCACATCATTCAACCTGTCCAGCCTTGAAGAGGTGACTGCCTACGCCCCGGAACTTCCCGCGGGCTTCCTGTCTGTGGACATTACGGATTGGACGGTGGAACAAGCGCAGCATCTGGGGTTGAAGCTCCTTTGCCCGCATTCCATGTCGCTGACACCGGAACTGGTGGACCGTCTGCACAGCAGTGGATTCGAGGTCCGGGCCTGGGGGGCTTCTGACGAGACGCTGATGCGCCGCGCCGTTGATGCCGGGGTCGACGGTCTGACTGTCAACTTCCCCGACATACTAGCCGAGTACCTGGCTTCCCGATGAGCCGGTTGGGTCTCTCCCCTCCCGCGACCCTGGCTAGGAGCCTGGGCAGCGACGGTGTCGTTCCCGAAGAGCGTCTGGGAAATTTCTCCATTGACGGGGTGGTCCCGCGTCTGGCGTTCTGTCCCACATATCGGCATGAGATTGTCGAGACAGTAGGCTGGGCTGCGGCAGAAGGACTGGCGGTCGTTCCCAGGGGTGGCGGGACTCAGATGGAGCTGGGCAACGTGCCCGCCCGTTACGATGTGGCGCTTGACCTGTCCCGCTTCAACGGGGTTTTGGACTATCAACCCGCCGACCTGACGGCTACGGTGGAGGCCGGGATCACCCTGCACGAACTGCAACGGCACCTGGCGTCCGGCGGCAAAACCCTGCCCTTGGAGGCGCCCCTGTCCAGCAATGCGACCATCGGCGGCATCCTGTCTACCGGCGCCAGCGGCCCGATGCGCGCCGCCTACGGTCTCCCCCGGGACTGGCTCATCGGCATCAGTGTCGTCGGGGGATCTGGGACCGAGACCAAGTCCGGCGGCAAGGTGGTGAAGAACGTCACGGGGTACGATCTGGGTAAGTTGTACACTGGGTCGATGGGCACATTGGGCATCATCGTCGAGGCCACATTCAAGCTGAACCCGCTTCCCCAGAGGCTGCAAGCCTTAACTGCAGGGTTCCCATCGATTGCTCTTGCTGTGGAGGCCGCCAACAGCCTGTCGGGACAAGTATACGCGCCACAGGGAATTCAGGTTGTCGATGGTGCGTCGTGGCTGGGGCTGCCCGCAGACCTGAGCGACGTCGTCAGCGAGAAAGATGAGCCCGTACCGGGACAGGCTGTGCTGGTGGCGTTTGTTTCCGGCCGGGTGCGGGCAGTGGAACGGCGGTTGTCCGAGGGGGCGGATTTCCTGCGGATGAATGAGGCCTCGTCAGTTCGGAAACTGGACGAGGCCGGGGGCCGGAAATTGCTCGGTTGGGTCACGGACTTGGGATGGGAAAGAGACTCCGGCCATTGGCTGGTCCTGAAATTGGCAGTTCCCCCATCCATGACCAGTCAGGCGCTCTCGGTGCTTCCCCGAGCATTGGAGGGCCTGCCGGAGCCGGGAACTGTTGCCGACCCCGGTTTCGGATTAGTGCGGTTGATGTGGCAGCAGGGCTCGCTGGACACAACCGTGGACGGACATGCCTCCGTCATAGTTGGCGCAGTTGGCCGGGCGCGAGCATTGGCCCGGAGTCTTGGCGGTTACGTGGTGGTGGAGCGGGCGCCGCTGACAGTGAAGCGACTGACCGATGTTTGGGGCGGGGAGCCGGCGGGGGCTGAAATCATGCGGCGCATCAAGGAGAATCTGGACCCTGCCGGAATCCTCAATCCAGGCCGCTTTTCCGGGGGTATTTAATGGCGGAACAGCAGACGCAACTTCTGGCAAACCAACCCCAGCCTGTTGTGCCGCCAGGGTCGGGGTTTCGCGGTGACGACGTTCCGGCTGAGACCGACATGTACCGCTGTGTCCACTGCGGCCTGTGCCTCAGTTCCTGCCCCACATACACTACCTTGAAAGTCGAGCCGGAGTCTCCCAGGGGTCGCATCGCCCTGATGAAGGCGGTAAACGAGGGACGCGCCGCCATTAACCCCACGGTCGTTTCCCACTGGGAGAAGTGTCTCCAGTGCCGCGCCTGCGAGGCCGTCTGCCCGTCTGGAGTCCCATACGGGCGTATCATGGAGAACACCCGCGCCCAGGTGCTTTCCCACGGGATGCAGTCCGAGGGGCTTCGCCGCATGAGCCGGATGTTTCTGCGCGCGGCGCTGCCGCACCCGGGCAGGCTCCGCCTGGGTGCTCACCTGGTCAAGATGTACCAGAAGTCTGGCTTTCAGAGGTTGGTTCGGGCCTCCAGGTTTCTGAACGTCCTTCCTGGAGGAATGGCCGCTCTTGAGTCCCAGCTTCCCGACTTCACTGGCCCCTTCTTCGGTCCAAGCAAGACTGTCTACCCCGCTCGGCGGGAGAAGAAACTGACCGTTGGGCTGCTCTCCGGCTGCGTCATGCCTCTGATGCAGGGGAGTACCATGGACGCCACCGTCAGGGTGTTGAACCGCAACGGTTGTGATGTGGTCGTTCCTGTAGGCCAGGGCTGCTGCGGGGCGCTGAACGTCCACAGTGGAGACTTGGAGACGGCCCGGCAGATGGCACGGCGAAACATAGACGTATTCCGGGCCACTGGCGTTGAAGCGATCGTGACTGCCTCTGCCGGGTGCGGGTCGACAATGAAAGAATACGATGACCTGCTCAAGGGTGACGCCGAGTACGCCGACTCGGCCGGGTACTTCGCCCGGATGACAGTTGACATAACCGAATGGCTGGCATCGTTGCCCATCGACCCTCCCGTCTCCTCCTTGTCCCGTAGGGTCACTTACCAGGACCCATGCCACCTCGCCCATGCCCAGCGGATAACTGCCCAGCCGCGGGAACTCTTGCAGGCCATTCCTGGTGTTGAACTGGTGGAGATGGAGCAGTCAACGATGTGTTGCGGCTCGGCCGGGATTTACTCGATGATCCAGCCGGAACTTTCCGGGCAAATCCTGGACCGCAAGCTGGACAACATCGTTGCCACCGGGGTAGAGCAGGTGGTAACGGCCAACCCCGGCTGCATGTCTCAGATTGAGCGGGGCCTGAGGCAGAGAGGACTTTCCCATCCCGTAACGCACGTCGTGGACCTGCTGGACGAGGCATACAGATCCGAGGACGGCGGTTAAGGGAATTCAGTGCCGCCCCTCCGCGGGGGTAGAGTGGAGACTGCGGTGCGGCGGACTAGGAGTGGAGGTCCGCCGCTGCGTGCATGATGATCTCAGTGGCCGTTTCGTACTTGACCTTGCCCATATTGAGCATGACGTGGTAGAGGTTGGGTTCGTCAGGGTGTGAGTTGAAGTACTTGCGGAAGTAGGCGATCCTAGCCCGGTCCAACTCCTGGATGTAGCTGCGGGACTCGTCCCGGTCGAAGTGTTCCCTGCCCATCATCACTTCTACCCGAGTCTCCAGGGGCGCCAGCAGGCCCACGTGGATGACGTCCGAGGTGTCGCCCAGGATCACGTTTGCGCCCCGGCCCACGATCACCACGTTTCCCTTGCGGTGCAAGTCCATCACCACTGTTCTGGTGGCCTCTATGAATTCTTCGTCATCTACGTGGTGTGTGGTGGTCTCTCCTGCCAACTCCATGTAGGTCTCCGGAGGAAGGGTCTCAATTCCCCGTCCGAAGTAGGGTTCGCCGCTGACGCCGGCGACCGCCGACCGTTCCAGCATATTCTGGATGAAGTTGCCGAGCCGGTCCCGGAACCGGACCACGCGTTGCTCCTTGTCGATCAGCGTACTGACGGGAGAGCCGACCAGGCGAGCGGCTTGGGTGAAGATCAGGCGGTCTACGAAATCAATGTGAAGCCGTTCCGCCACCATTTGGCCTACAGGAACGGCCCCGCTGCCAATTCCGCTGTTGATGGTGATTACCGGCATAGCAACCTCCCATAAGGGTTGATGTGCGGTGGGGGGAGGGAAATAACTGCGGAGAGCTGTCTCAGACGGCAGCGTTGCCCATCAAGCGGGTGCGGCGGCGGGCGTACTCGTCGGCCAGCAGTCCCATTGCCATCGAGTCGTACCACGTCCCGTCCTTGAGGTGAGTCTCGCGCAGGTGGCCCTCCAAGACGAAGCCAATATGCTGGCACAGTTGAATTGCGTGCTCGGAATACTCGGGAACGTCCACCCAGACACGGTGCAAGCGCAGGGTCTCATAGGCTTCGTCTAGCAGGCCGATCATGGCCATCGTACCGTAGTGGTGGTGCCAGAGGTCCTTGCGGCCCACAAGGATGAATGCCTGTGCCTCCTGAAGGGGCCATTCGACCACAAGCTGGGCCTCGCCGATGTGGACGCCTTCCTGGGTGTAGATGGAGTAAATCTTCCGGTCCTCGTGCTCGAATATATCCTGGACCTCTTCATCGGAGGCGTCGGCTATGTGGTGTGGGGAATAGCCGATGTGTACCGGAACGCCATCATCCCCAACCCCGTACCACATGGAGCTTACCTCGGCGTCGTCAAGCCATTGGGCTATCCGGGCGGCGTCCTCCCGGTTGGCGGTTGTCAGTCTAATTTGCGGATACATTTCGACCCTCTACCGAGAACACCGCCCCATGACCGGTGCGGGGCCGTCTCGCACCGGGTGAGATACGTCTCTCGATGTCGTTTAACCGATGGCGGGTTTATACCCGAAGTATTGTAAATTGAGATTATCAACATTTTATCAGCGGGTTATCGCAAAATCAATCGGAAGTCGGTAGATAGAATGATGTTCGTCGGATAACAGGTAAAATAGAACGAAACCAGACAGCAATATGCCTTGTGGTAGCCTGTTAACAGATGTAATGAGACTCATTAGAAGAGTTTCGGCAGCAGATACTGAGGTATCGTTGCGGTTTGTACCCACCACCTATACGGCTTAGCAAACAGAGGGGCGGGAGTCCATTCCCGCCCCTCTGTTTGCTAAGCCGTTTTGGGCACCGGCCGCTGGGTCAGCGGAGCTAGGGAACTTCCACCGGCTGCTCACGCACCTCCGAGATGGCCCGTGCCTGGTCCATCAGCCTGTTGAAGTTCTCGAAGGTCAGCGACTGAGGTCCGTCGCACTTTGCCACGTCCGGATTGGGATGGACCTCTATAAGGAGGCCATGCGCCCCGGCGGCGATCGCGGCGAGGGCCACCGGCGTGACTAGGTACCAACGCCCGGTGCTGTGGCTGGGGTCGGCGACTATGGGCAGGTGGCTGAGCCGCTTGATGACCGGGATAGCGGCCACGTCCAATGTGAACCGGGTGAACTGCTCGAAACCGCGAATGCCCCGCTCGCAGAGTATCACGTTCTCGTTGCCGCCGGCCATGACGTATTCGGCGGCCAGCAGCCACTCCTCGTAGGAGGCGGCCAGACCGCGCTTGACCATGACGGGTTTGTTGGTCTCACCCACTTCGTCCAGCAGGTTGTAGTTCTGCATGTTCCGGGCGCCGATCTGGAGGATGTCGGCGTACTGGGCGACTATGTCCACGTCCCGGGGCGACATCACCTCCGTGATGATGGGGAGGCCCGTTTCCTGCTTGGCCATATCCAGCAATTCCAGGCCCTCGATCCCCATCCCACGGAAGCTGTAAGGGGATGTCCGGGGCTTGAAAGCTCCGCCGCGCAGGACAGTCGCGCCGGCAGCCTTTACCGCCTTTGCGGTGGAGACCATCTGATCTTCATCCTCGACGGAACACGGCCCGGCCATTATGACCGGGTCGGGACCACCGATCACAGCGTCTCCGACGGTCACTGAGGAGCTATCGGGATGGAACTCCCGGCTTGCTAACTTGTAAGGTTTCGAGATGAGGACCACTTCCAGCACGCCTGGCAGTAGCTCCATCTCGTCCTTGAGATCAGGAGTGATGGTGCCCAGGACGCCAACGACAATGCGCTCGACGCCGTGGAACACCTGGGGCTTCAGACCCGGATGGCTCTCGATTCGCCGTTCGACCTCGGCTAACTGCTCCGGCGAACTGTCTTTTCCCATTACGACGATCATGGCTTCTTCACCTTAGTTGAATGGAGTTTCCTTCGGGCACGGGTAGCGGGATAGTCATATATCCAACTTCTATGTCACACAAATCCAACGGCCCGGAGGCCGTAATACGCGAAGGAAGCGAAGAGGGTGTTCCAGGTCTTCATCAGGACTGTTCCACCCCCTGGAGGCGCAGGACGTCGGTACCCTTGAGGTAGAGGTTCACAAGGTCCTGTGGTTCCTTCTCGGTGTTGACGAGGATCATGACCCGGATGCACCCGAGAAGGCTGCCCGGCACGGCGACCTCCGTGGCTCCCATGAGAGCAGTGTTGTTCCACCCGGCCTGTCTCGCGGCGGTGGCCGGGAACCCGGCATTGAGGTCAGGAGTAGTGGTAAAGTAGACGGCAGCCACGTCCCGCTCGACTATCTGGTTGGCCTCGATCAGAGCGGTGAGCAACTCCCGTGTCGCGCCGTGGATGGATTCCGCCGTGTTCTCTTCGGCAATCGTCGCCCCTCGAATGCCACGGCACATCATGGGAGGTCGCCCCATACCCGGTGCGAAGCCGACTGATGAGTATGGGATCCACCCCACGATGTCATCAAGCAGACTCTCCCACGGCGGCAATGGATTTTCCGGCCAGTTCCGAGACCAGCCGGGAGGCCCGCTCCACCAATTCGTCCCGTGGGGATTCTAGCATCACACGCACCAGCGCGCTACCCACGATGGCGGCTTCCGCCTGTTCGCACACTCTTTCCACATGCTGCCGGTTGGAGATGCCGAATCCGACGGCCAACGGGAGGTCAGTATGAGCGCGGACCCGATCCAGCAAGTCGAAACCCCTCTCGGAGACCTGTTCCCGCGCCCCGGTAACGCCGGTGAGGCTCACCAGGTAGATGAAGCCGCCTGCGTCGGTACATACGGCCTCGATGCTCTCGTCGGTGCTGGTGGGGGCAAGCAGGTAGATAATGTGGACGGAATGGTCGGCGCATTCCCGGGCCAATGGTCTGACCTCGGCGTGGGGAAGGTCCACTGGAATGAGGGCGTCCACCCCGGCTTGCTGCGCCTCATGGGCAAACCGGCTGAGCCCGTAGTTGTAGATGGGGTTGTAGTACCCCATGAGTATCAGGGGGGTGTCGGGGACTATATCCCTGAGCTGGGCCACCATGCCAAGGCATTCTTGCAGGGAGACCTGCTGCTGAACGGCCAGAAAACTGGACTCCTGGATGACCGGCCCTTCTGCCAGGGGATCGCTGAAGGGAATCCCAATTTCCACGGCGTCAGCGCCGGCCTCGACCAGGGCCGGGACCAACTCCAGGGTCGCCTCACGGTCTGGATGTCCGGCGGTGATGAATACTATGAGGCCAGGCCGCCCTTGTTGGGCTATTGCGTCGAAGGTCTCCTTGATTCGGTCTCTGCTCATCCGTTCGGTCCGATGATTCCAACCGTCTGAAGGTGTCGCGTGTGCGATTTTCGCATCCGGGCTAGCGTATCTCACGCACCTGCAATTGTCCAGCCCCCCAATAGGGTCGTGGTTATAGCCAGGGCGTTCTGTCCGGCATGGACTGCGATGCTGGGCCATAGGGAGCCGGTCAAGTGGTAGAGCCACGCCAGCAGCGCCCCGGTGACGAATATGGGCAGCATGACCCGGGGGTCTACGTGGAACAGACTGAATACAATGGCGCTGACCACAACAGCCAAACCCACTCCCAACCGGGGTATAAGCCCGGCGAATACAAACGCGCGAAAGAAGACCTCTTCAGTGAAAGGGGTCCATAGAGCCAAGGCTTGAAAGGTGAGGAGTATGCCTGGTCCGGGAAAGATTATTTCCTCCGGTATTTTCGGCGGCGTCAGGATGTCGAGGCCCAAGAACTGCACCAATGCCACGTATGCCACGTTGGACCCGATGCTCGCTCCGAAAGCGGCGATCGTCAGGGCCGTGTACCGCATGTGTGATACTGTCGGAAATCTCAAGCCCAGCGATCCCAAGGGGAGATTGCCTGGTCTCAGGCCGAGGAGCCACACGATGACGATGATTGCGAACCCCATGAGGTGGCTGCGCTCCCAGGCTGCGAGGGCCAGCCGGTAGCTGCCCGCCAGCCGGACCAACGCCTCTGACAAGAGGAACACGGCGGCGAAGGAGACCAGTACAAGGACGATACCCAGAGCGACCTGGCCGCCGCGCCAGGACACTAAGACGCCACCCGGGTAGGGTGATGCGGGTGCCGCAACGGGCGGCCTGTTGGAGACGGCACGTCCGCAATTCTGGCAAAAGTTGTCAGCCCCGGTCACAGGGTGGCCGCAGTCACCACAAGTCACAATACAGTCTCCAATTTCGGGCAGCCATTCGACGTTGCTTATCAAATGTCGGCCAGTGGCTGCTGTCCGTTGACCTACTAGCCACTGGCCATCCCGTAGGGGATAATACCAGACAGCGAAACGTTAACAGGAATCGTGGAGGACTCTAGCGCATGGCCCAGGAATTTTCACTCAGCCGGGAGGCGTTCTTGCACTTGGCTGCTGAGGCAGGTCTGGATGTGAGCAGCCCGCACATGGACGAGCTTTTCCCCTACGTCGAGGCCCAACTTGCGGGACTGCGTTCTCTGCATGATATCGACGTAACAGGTGCAGAGCCGGACATGGCGTTTCAGCCAGCCCCGGAGGGACGAGACGGCAAATAGTGGGTGTGGTCTACGCGAATTTCTGGGAAACGCTGCAAGCGAGAGAGCGTAATCATTATGGACGGAATCGAACTTTGCTACGCCAGCGCCGGGACCCTTTCGCGGCTGGTGCAGAGCAAGGAAATCTCCCCGGTTGACATTATCGATGCTCACCTGGCGCGTATCGAGGCCACCGAGCCGATGCTCAACTCCTTCATAACGTTGCTCCCCGAAGAAGCGAGGGCTGCAGCAAGGCGGGCGGAACAGGAGATACAGTCCGGGAACTACCGGGGACCGCTGCATGGTATACCCGTTGCTCTGAAGGACCTGTTCAATACGGGGGGAGTCCGTACGACCTCCGGCTCCAGGGTGTTCGACAACTTCATCCCGGACCGGGATTGCACTGTGGCGTCCAAGTTACACCAGGCGGGGGCAATCCTGCTGGGCAAGCTGAACATGCACCAGTTTGCCTACGGACCGACCGGCGAGAACCCGGATTATGGCCACATGCACAATCCATGGGACCTTGAGTTGATCTCGGGTGGGTCCAGTGGAGGTTCGGGGTCGGCTGCCGCGGCTGGGCAGTGCACCATCACTACCGGAAGCGATACCGGCGGCTCCATCCGCATTCCCGCCGCCCTCTGCGGCATAGTCGGGCTGAAGCCCACGTACGGACTGGTGAGCCGGTCCGGGTTGACCCCGCTGTCCTGGTCGCTGGACCATCCGGGGCCAATGGTAAGGACCGTCGAGGACGCCGCATTGACGATGAATGTCATCGCTGGCCACGACCCCAACGACCCGGCATCAGCGAGGGTCGAAGTACCCGATTACACCACGGCTCTCACCGGCGATGTGCGAGGACTGCGCATCGGCGTCGTCCGGGAATACTTCGAGGCGCCGCTGGACCCGGAAGTGGAGCAGTCGGTGAGAGAGGCGATCGCCGTACTGGAATCCCTGGGTGCGGTCGTGACTGATGTGTCCTTCCCAATGTTCAACGACTCCCAAGCCATCTCCGGCGCGATTCTGATGACGGAAGCCGCGGCGTACCACCGGGATTTGCTGGCTACTGATGGAGACAAACTCTACCCGCCGGTCAGGTTGCGCCTGGAGGCGGGCTTGTTTGTGAGCGCAGCGGACTACCTGCGAGCGCAGCAGGCGCGGTCGGTCTTCGACCGGCAGGCACGGGGGTTGCTGGAACAGGTGGACCTGCTGGCCGGACCGACTGAGCCGATCACCGCTCCCAAACTGCTGGAGGAAAGAGTGCAGGCAGGAGAGCGTGGGATTGGAACGACCGCGGCATTGACCCAGTACACGCGCCCATACAACCTGACCGGATTTCCCGCAATCTCGGTGCCCTGTGGTTTCTCCGAGGCCGGGTTGCCAATTGCCCTGCAACTGGCAGGCCGACCCTATGACGAACTGACGGTGCTTCGCGCCGCCCACGCCTACGAGCAGGCGACTGAGTGGTCTGGACGGCGGCCGCCCATCTAGTCCCCAGGGCCCGGGACAGAACGTTAACGGTCTCTCTCCAATGGTATGCAGAAGTAGATCATGCCGGTTGTTGGCATTGGTTTGGCCGTGGATAGACTGGTGTTGGTAAGACATTCGCTGCCGGTGGTTTCACCTGACGTTGAGCCGTTCAAGTGGCCATTGTCACGTGAAGGAAGACTGCGAAGCCTTGCCCTGGCCAGCGAACTCAGGTCATTCGAGCCTCGCGTAATCTTCTGTAGCCACGAGGCCAAGGCATCTGAAAGCGCGCGAATAGTGGCTAGCAGGCTTGGCGTAGTCCATAGGGCCGTGGATGGTTTACAGGAACACGAGAGGTCGAGCGTCGATTTTGCGCCCAGTCCCGGAGAGTTTGAGACCAAGCTGGCGCGGTTCTTCGATGAACCGGAGACCCTGGTCTTTGGCAGGGAGACGGCGGAAGAGGCCAAGCACCGTTTTTGCCGTGCAGTCTCCGGCTTGATTCCCCATCGCCGGCAGGGAGTCGGCTATGGAGAGGCACTGTGTGTCGTTAGCCATGGGACCGTAATCTCTTTGTTCGTGGCCGCTGCTTGCGCGATTGATCCCATGGGCTTCTGGCGCAATCTGGGACAGCCATCATACGTGGTGATGTCACTGCCGGAGCTTGCGTTGCTGTCGGTGGTCAGGTCGGTTGAGTCCGCTGGTGTGTGATGGCCACCGGACAGAGTGTTTCCAAGTCTCTTCGTACGCGGTGTGGTATCATCGACGGTAGTGGTGAAGATGCCGGTGCGGTGACTTGGGAGGTTTACGCATTTGCCGGGACTGACGGCTGTTACCTTTGATCTCTGGCAGACACTGCTGCTCGATAACCGTGAGTTGGGGCGCGCACGGACGCAGGTTCGACTGGACGGCGCTCAGTCGATATTGGCCAAGTGCGGGATGGACTTTGACCTGGAGACCATCCGGCTGGCATACCGTGCCTGCTACCGTTGGTGCCACGGCATACGCGACCAGAGCCTCGACGTCAGTTTTCGGCAGCAGGTGGAACACTTCATCGACGGCATCGATGATGGCCTGTTGGACCGGCTGGACGGCGAGACTGTCGACGAGATCGAGCGCATCTACTCCGACTCGTTCTTCGTCCACCCGCCGCTGGCTCACAAGGATGCCGTGCCAGTGTTGCGACAGGTCGGGGAAATGGGGCTGCGCATCGGGCTAATCTCAAATACCGGGATGACTCCCGGCGTGGCGTTTCGACGGTTCCTGGGTGAGCAGGGGATGCTGGAGTATTTCGACACTCTCACATTCTCGGATGAGGTGATGCTATCCAAACCTTCGGACGAGATTTTCCTTATGACCCTCCGCGCCCTTGATGCATCTCCGGAAGAAAGCGTCCACGTTGGGGATCATGTCAAGAACGACGTTGTGGGGGCAAACCGTTGCGGTCTGAAAACCGTATGGATAACAGGCTTCTACGAGAATGAAGACCCGGACGACCCTGATACCCACGCGGACGCCACGGTTGGCGAATTGGCAGAGGTTGCGCCCGCCATCGCCGGATTGAGAAGCCAGAGCGCCACCGATTGAACCTCCGAGCCGGGCGCAGGTTTTCCCGGCCATCAAGACGAGACCCTCCCCACGGCCAATCCCAAATGGTGCAGGAAACCACACAGGCATTTCCCAAAGACAAGGGAATCGGCGAGATACGGGAGCTTTGCGACCGGGTCTTGGCACAACGCCCTCTGATAGTGGCGAGCAATCGCGGGCCGGTGGAACACCAGATGTCCCCAGGTGGCCACCCGGAAGCCCGACGGAGCAGCGGCGGCATCGTCACTGCCTATAATTCCCTGGTTCATTCTGCGGAATTCACTTGGATCGCCAATGCGATGGGGGAAGGTGATCGGGTGGTGTCCAGCAACGGGACTGGCCCCCGGATCAAGTCGCCGCTACCGGGCCACATGCTCAACCTCCGGTATGTGGTCACGCCCCGCCGCGTCTACCACAAGTTTTACAATGTCGTGTGCAACCCCTTGCTGTGGTTCCTCCAGCATTACATGTGGAACCCGCCCTACAACCCCAACGTGGACGCAACGGTGCAGGACGCATGGGAGACCGGGTACATTCCGGTGAACCAGGCATTCGCCAATGCTATCGCCGCCGAGACAGGAACAGGCGGTCCGTCCCCCGTGGTTATCAGCCACGACTATCACTTGTACCTGCTGCCGGAGTTCGTGCGCCGGGCGATTCCCGATGCCGTGGTCCAACATTTCGTACATATTCCCTGGCCTTCACCCCGATATTGGCAGATCGTGCCCAATGCTATCGGACAGCGGATTTGCCGTTCCCTCTGTGACGCCGATCTGGTGGGGTTTCAGTCCCCCCAGGACCGGCGCAGTTTCCTGGATACCGTGGAGGAATTCCTGCCCGAAGCGCGTGTTGACCGGGAACTCGGCATGGTCATCCGGCCGGAAGGGGAGACCCTGGTGAAGGTTTACCCGATGTCGATCAATGTGGACGAGGTCAGGCGGATTGCGGATTCGCCCCGGGCCTCGGAGTACGAGTCCCAGCTGAAAGAGCTATGCTCCGAGATGACCATAGCCCGCATCGACCGCGCTGAGCCTAACAAGAATGTGGTGCGCGGGTTCCGGGCCTACGACCTGCTGCTGACCAGGCATCCCGAGTTAAAGGGCCGGGTCACTTTCCTGGCGTTTCTTGTGCCTTCTCGCACGCACGTCCGCCAGTACCAGCGGTACATGGATGAAATTAACCGGGAGGTCAATCAGGTCAACGATAAGCATGGTGACGGCCAGTGGCTGCCCATCCAGATGTTCATGGAGAACAACTACACCCAGGCTATTGCCGGGATGAAGTTGTACGATGCTCTCCTGGTGAATACGATCATGGAGGGGACGAATCTGGTTGCCAAGGAAGGCCCAGTGGTCAACACGCGTGACGGGGTTTTGGTGCTGTCGCAGACCAGCGGCGTCTACCACCAGTTGGCCGAGGGCGCGTTGACTGTGTCCCCTACCGATGTCAATGGCACGATGGAAGCCCTCTATCAAGCTATTACAATGCCGGCGGAGGAGCGGAGGCGGCGGACATCGTTGCTGGTCGAATCAGTGTGCCGGGATGATGTCACCCGCTGGCTGGTCAGGCAGCTTGAGGATATCGCAGGGTTGCTTTAGTCGTGGGGAGGGAATCCCCCTGTCTGAAACAGGCCATCCATTAGTCAATTCGCACCCTGCCCGCAATTGCTGTATCCCGATCGCAATTCCCGCCTTCTCGGACATCCAGCGTCCCCGAATCAATGGCCTGTCGACCCCCGTAGAACATCCGCAGGGACGGGATTGCTCGGTTCAGGGCTTGGCGAATCCGTGGGCTAGGGTTACAGTAGTAGGCGGGAAACCGGAGCGGGAGGCCCCGGATGAACCATGGAGGGTTCCGGGATTCTCACGCCAGAAGGAGGGCTTCACTCTATGGAAGAGATGTTCGACCCCCACATTCCCACAGGAGAGGAATCCGATATCCAGATTTGTGTATTCCCCCATCTGGAGGAGTTCCTGGCTATAGACCTTCGAGACGCACAGACGCAGATACACCTGCTGAACGCCGGGGACATATTCAACGAGCACTTTTTTCATAGCGTCGAGTTCGAGTTCTCGGAGGCTCTGCGGCGGGAGAACACGGCTCCATTCGCCCACATGTTCAATCTGCCCCTGCGGATGGAGGAGGTGGTACGGGAGATAGCGATGACCTTCATCCTGGACCGCCTGGGGGTCCGGATGGACGATGAGGCCAATATGCCTACGGTGGTGGTGATTGTCGTTGGCGGCAGCACGCTGCCGGGCCATTCCGAGCAGGTCGTCAGTGGCATCAGACGCTTGGTCCAAGGCGGCTCGGACGATTCGGTGGCTGCTGACTGGGAGGAAGTGATTGCTCGGCTGGTGGCCCGGGAGAATGAATTCGCGCAGAAGGAGAACCTGGACGAGCTTGCAGACGCTGGTTTGGGAGATCTGCCCGACTACTCTACTCTGTGGGGAAGCAGGAATTAGAGATGAGCGCAACCGCTTTGCATATGGGGAGCCGCGAGGACATCTCCGACGAGGAGTTGGTGTCGCTGGCCCAACAGGCTGAGAGCCTGGGATACGAAGCCATATTCACCGGTGAGGCATGGGGCCGGGATGCTTTTACCGTGCTGACCATGATCGCTTGCCACACCACCAGGATTCGGTTGGCCACCGGCATAGTTCCAGTGTTCAGTCGGACTCCGGGACTGATTGCCCAGAGCATTGCATCCCTTGACCGCATCTCCAACGGCCGGGCGATCCTGGGATTGGGGACCAGCGGTCGGTTGGTCATTGAACAATGGCACGGTATTCCCTACCGGAAACCGGTCACGCGCACCAGGGAATACATGGAGATTATCCGCTCGGTCCTGTATGGTCGTCCCGCCGAGTATGATGGCGAGTTCTTCCAACTGTCACGGTTCCGCCTGGGTGTACAACCTGTGCAACGGCACATTCCGATGTACGTAGCCAGTCTCGGACCGAGGAACCTGGCGCTCACGGCAGAGTTGGCCGACGGATGGCTTCCGATCTGGGTGGACCGGCGGCGCTTGCCGGAGATGATTGGTCAGATGGCCGAAGCGGCCCTCCCGGCGGGTAGAGAGCTGTATACCATCACTGTGGCCCCGCAGATCATGTGCTACGTCACCGAGGGCGCCGAGGAGTTGGCTGAAACCGAGAAGCGCGTTCGCGGCCACATGGCCTACTACATCGGCGGGATGGGCGAGTATTACTACAACCTGTTCAGCCGCTCCGGGTTCCAGGCCGAAGCCGACTCAGTGCGCGAGGCCTGGTCCGCAGGCGACCGGGGCAAGGCCGCAGCCACCATACCAGATGAATTGCTGGAGAACATCACGGTCATAGGTGACGCCGCCACCTGCCTCTCCCGGATGGAGCAGTTCCGTCGGGCCGGGGCCGACATGCCGGTTGTGGCCTTCCCCCACGGTTCGACCCTGGATGGTATGAAGCGCACCATGGAAGTCCTCGCTCCGGCCAATGCCGAATAGTCCGGATGAAGATTGGGCTGATTTCCGACACCCACAGCGCGGGCAGTGGAAGGGACCTTCCGGAACGAGTCCTGAAGGTGCTGAAAGGCGTTGACCTGATCCTGCACTGCGGCGACCTAGAGTGCCTGGGAGTCTTGGACTACCTGGAGTCGGTGGCCCCGGTGCTGGCGGTTCGAGGCTACGAGGATCCGAGGGAGCCGGGCGACCGCCTTGCCCAGACCACCAGAGTCGTGCAGGCGGAGGATCTTTCCATTGGTATGGTCCACGACATCCAGTGGCCCAGCCCGCCGATTTACACGAACGGCGATGGCACCCGGCTGAAGTTGCCTGCTGAAGGAGTCCGCGACCTGATGCGCCGCAAGTTCAGGCAGCCGGTGGACGTGGTGGTCTACGGAGATACCCACGAGGAACTTATCTGCGTCAGCGACGGAGTCCTTGTGGTGAATCCGGGCAGTCCCACCTACCCTGGTCGGCGGCACCGGCCCGGCAGCCTGGGCACGCTCGGCTTACTGGAAGTGGAAGGCTCCACGGCCAGTGTCTCTCTCGTTGACCTCGAGCACACTTCTTAGCGCTATAGCTGACTCGGCCAACCAAGCTCTTGCTGCCTCGGAAGTATATCCCTGTCGTCCCCCAGTCATTATCGTGGTGACACATCCCCTTCACGGGTTTGCGGCGTGCCAGGTGTGAGTCCCGCCGACAGTTACCCCCCATTACGTTACACGGTTTCGACGCGGATCTTAGCCGAGATTGACCAGTGGGCTTACCCGGATAAAGACGGGGGCGAATACCAGGGAGACGATCGCCATCAGCTTGAGTAGGATGTTCAGGGACGGGCCGGAAGTGTCCTTGAACGGGTCGCCGACCACGTCTCCCTCGACCGCTGCCTTGTGGGCCTCGGAACCCTTACCACCGAAGTTGCCCAATTCGACGTACTTCTTGGCATTGTCCCACGTCCCGCCGGCCGAAGCCATCATTATGGCGAGCATAAACCCCGCGGATACCGACCCGATGAGCAGCCCGCCCAATGCCGCTTCTCCCAGGATGAAGCCGGTTGCGATTGGAGCGAGGACTGCCATCACGCCGGGTATAATCATCTCCCGGAGCGCGCTCTTCGTGCTTATGTCCACGCAGCGGGCCGAGTCCGGCTGGGCGTTGCCCTCCATTAGACCGGGAATCTCGCGGAACTGGCGCCTTACCTCGTCTACAATGCCCTGTGCGGCGCGTCCCACAGCCTGCATCGTCATCGCGGAGAACAGGAACGGCAGCATGGCGCCGATCACCAGCCCCACCAGTATCTCAGGCTGGAGCAGATTGATCCCCGCAGAGTCGCCTGCCAGGCGTCCGGCTTCGTCGAGGGTAATGAGCCCGGCATTGACGGAGTAAGCTGCCAGCAGGGCCAATGCGGTCAACGCGGCGGAACCGATGGCGAACCCTTTTCCAGTGGCTGCCGTGGTGTTGCCCAGCGCGTCCAGAGCGTCGGTGCGCTCCCGTACCTGTGGGTCCAGTTGTGCTTGTTCGGCGATACCCCCGGCGTTGTCCGCTACTGGTCCGTATGCGTCGGTGGCCAGGGTGATGCCCAGGGTCGAGAGCAGTCCGACCCCTGCCAGGGCTACGCCGTAGAACCCGGCAAACCAGTAGGCCAGCAGGATTGCCACAGAAACGCAGGCCACTGGAATCAAGGTGCTCATCATCCCCGTAGCGATACCGCTGATGATAACGGTTGCAGCGCCGGTCTGGGATGACTCGGAGACCCGTTGTGTCGGTTTGTAACTGTATGAGGTGTAATACTCTGTTGCGAGCCCGATTATCGTACCGGCAACCAGACCGGCTACGACGCAGCCGAACCAATACCAGTTGTTGGTCAGGGCTATCGTCAAGATTGCGGCGAAGATTATGAGCAGTCCTCCGGCGGCGAATATGCCGTAACGGAGTGCCCAGAGCAGCCGTTCAAAATCTGCCTGTTCTCCGCTGCGCACCACGAAAGTCCCTAGAATGGCGGCCAGTATCCCTGCCCCTGCCAGAAGCATCGGGAACACTGACTGGGGGTCGGTGAAGTTGCTGGCCCCGCTTCCTACGGCCAGGGCCACCGCGCTGGCGGACAGGGCCACGGCGGAGATGATGCTGCCTACATAGGACTCGAAGAGGTCCGCGCCCATTCCGGCCACGTCACCCACGTTGTCTCCCACGTTATCGGCGATTACGCCGGGGTTGCGGGGATCGTCCTCGGGGATTCCCGCTTCCACCTTGCCCACCAGGTCAGACCCAACGTCTGCTGCCTTGGTGAAGATTCCCCCGCCGACCCTGGCGAACAGGGCGATGGAGCTTGCGCCGAATCCGAACCCTGCCACGGCGCTGATGTTCTGGAATATCAGGTA
Source organism: uncultured Dehalococcoidia bacterium (assembly GCA_951812625.1). GTDB lineage: Bacteria > Chloroflexota > Dehalococcoidia > Lucifugimonadales > UBA3495 > CATOSP01. Next base: position 204,693 of record CATOSP010000002.1, read on the forward strand.
AAGGATGGTCACGCCCAGCAGTCCGATGCCCACCACGGTGACACCCATGACCGACCCGCTGGAGAAAGCGACCCGCAGCGCCGGGTTGAGGCCCCGTTGGGCGGCGGCGGCAGTCCTGACATTGGCCCGGACGGCAACGTTCATACCAATAATCCCGGCCATGCCGGAGCAGATTGTTCCCACAACGTAGGATATGGCCGTAGCCGGAACGCCCAGCTTGTGGGTGAAGAGGGTGTAGTCAAGGATGGCCAGGGCAATGGTAACCACCACTGCAAAGGGAAGCAGGGTAAGGTATTCCCGTTTAAGGAAGGCGTTTGCCCCTTCCTGGATGGCGTTCCCAATAGATTGGATCTGGTCTGTGCCCCGGTCGGCGGACAGTACACGGGCCGCGGTAATGGCTGCAAAAATGAGGGCCAAGACTCCAGCGGCAAGGGCCAAAATTATCGGTAGCATCGCCTGTCCTTTCGCGCCTAAATGCGCCCTTTTTGAGGCGTGCGCAACGTATCATAACCCCTATTGAGTGTCAAGCAATTCCGCCAGGGTGTAAGACCATTTTCCGCCGTCGGAGCACGGTTTCAGGTCAGAATTGGAGAACCATGCGACTGTTTAGATTCAAATAAGTTATGAATCTCGGCGGCATCGGACAGAGGCGTGCACCTAGAATTTAGCTCTATCCGCCGGTATAGCCTGTGGTACCTCCTATCAGTCCGGTCACGATTGCCGGCTTCCTGCCAATGCTGGGTCGGCCCATAGTACGCTGCCATGATCGGCGACTGGTTTTCCCCTTTGGGAGTAGCCTTGAGCGCCATACCCACAATCGTGCGCAGCCATGGTATTATGGGGCGTCTGAGATACCGTGGCGGGCGATTCTGAACGCCTGTGCCCCACAGAGGCCGGGCGTTCCATGCTTCAGATTATGAACACTCAGGTTCACCAGCTACCTTAAAGGAGGACATGGCAAATGGCGGATGGCGCTCAAGTATGGACCGAGGAATTTGTAGAGGCCGCTGGCGCCCAACTCCAGATAGTACGTGCAGGCAGCGGCGACCCCCTGATTATCCTCCACGACGAATTGGGCCACCAGACCTGGCTGCAGTACCAGGACGAGCTGGCCAAAGACTATAGCCTTCATATCCCGTCGCACCCGGGCTTCGGCGAGACCGAGCGCCAGGAATGGATAATGAACATGCGTGACCTGGCGGGCTGGTACCTGGAGGCCATTGACGACCTGGGCCTTAATGGGGCCAACCTGATGGGGTTTTCCCTGGGCGGGTGGCTGGCCGCAGAGATGGCCACCATGTCGCCAGACACGTTCCGCAAGCTGGTGTTGGTTGGCCCGGCGGGCATCAGACCTCCCGCTGGAGAGATCTACGATATGTTCCTGGTGGTGGCCAGGGACTTCATGACCGCCGGGTTCCATGACCCGGACAACACCCCCGAGTTCAAGCAAGCCTGCCCCGATGAACCCACCCCGGAACTGGCTGAGGCATGGGAGGTGGCCCGCGAAGAGGCCTGCCGGCTCAGTTGGCGCCCCTATATGTATTATCCGGGGTTGCCCGACCTGCTTCACCGGGTCAAGCGGCTTCCCACGTTGATTGTCTGGGGGCGGGAAGACAACATCGTTCCTGTCAGTGCCAGTCAGGTCTACCATGAGTCGATCGCGGGGTCCCGTCTCAGTGTTCTGGACAACTGCGGCCATCACCCTGAAATCGAGAAGTCCGGGGAGTTCGTGCGTTTGGTCAAGGACTTCCTGGCGTAATAGCGTTGGCGTGGCCGGGCTGCAGGCGTCCTTGATTAGCCCATATGTTAGAATCCCCAGTGTAGCTGGAGCCCCGTAGCCGGAACCGGAGGGAGAATCGAGATGTTTATTGGATACTTCACCGAGAGGCCGTACCAGGACCCGAAGTCCGGGTATTTCGGGGCCACTGGTAAGCCGATCATGGACCTAAACGTCAGCAACGATATCTATGACGCTGAGTTGGGGTCCGCGCTCTACAACCGGTATCTGGACGAGAAGATTTATGCCGAGGAGATGGGATTCGACGGGCTGATGCTCAACGAGCACCACAGCACCCCGTTCTGCATGGGTGGGGCTATGAACGTGGAGGCCTCTATCCTGGCCCGCATCACCAACCGGGCCAAGATCGTGCTGCTGGGGAACATCATTCCCATCTGGGACGATCCTCTTTGGTTGGTTGAGCAGCTTTCCATGATCGACATGATCTCCAGGGGCAGGCTGGTTTCCGGCTGGGTCCGTGGCACCGGGCGGGAGAGCGTCGCCCACAACGTGGAACCGCACTACAACTGGGAGCGGTTCAAAGAGGCCCACGAACTCATCGTTAAAGCTTGGACAACCCCCGGGCCCTTCCGCTGGGAAGGCAAGCATTACCATTACCGCCACGTGAACCCATGGGTGAAGCCGTTCCAGAAGCCTCACCCGCCCATCTGGTTGCCGGGCGTGGTCAGCCGGGATTCTCTCATGTGGGCTGCGGAGCAGCGGATACCCTACATCATGTTGGCCACGGAGATGGAGCCCACTCGGCAAGCGTTCCAGCTATACCACGACACCGCCGCCGAACTGGGTTACCAGTCCGGGCCGCAGAACATCGGTTACCTGTGGAAGGTCCATGTTGACGAGACCGAGGAACTGGCCGAAGAGGCTGGGCGGAAGTACGTTCAGGGTCCAAGCAACCCGTTCCTTGCTGGCAACGAAGGTACGGTCAACCCGGCGCTGTTGAACCTCCCCGGCCTTACCTCCCGGCGCAGGGTGCTTCCGACACAGGCGGTGGCCACCCGCGCCCGCGGCGGAAATTCCGGTCCTGCCGGGGCGTTGGGGCGTCCCTACGAGCAGCAGGTCGAGAACTACACCATCATCTCCGGCACGCCCGATAGCGTCATCCCCAAGATTCGCCACGTCTTGGAGACGATACGCCCGGGCAGCATCTTCTTCTGGGACGGCGACGGCGCAATGACTCACGACGACGCCATGCGCAGCCTCCGGCTAATGGGCCAAGAGGTCCTTCCCGCAGTCCGAGAAATTGCCGAGGAGTTGGAGTTGCCCGGCCCATTCGAGGTTGACCCCGCCACCAGCAAGCCCTACACGGGCAACAGTCCGGCCACCGCTCCAGCAGTAGAGGTGCAGGCCGACGCATAGGGCGACAGGGAAATTAATGTCCTCACCCCACTGCATATGCCCGGGGTGAGGACTATGTCTCATGCGTTACTCGCGACAGGCATGAGACCGGATATGGAACCACCACATTCATGAGACTCTTCCTGTGACCCATTCCCACTCCTCCCCGGACGTGGTCGTCATAGGTGGCGGCCCGGCCGGGTCCACCACATCTACCATGCTCGCCAGCCAGGGGCTGAATGTCCTCCTGCTGGAGAGGGAGAAATTCCCCAGAGACCACGTCGGTGAGTCCATGCTTCCTGCCAGCGTTCCGGTGCTGCAGGAACTGGGCGTCCTGGACCAGGTCGAAGAGGCCGGATTCCTGCACAAGTACGGTGCAACGATGGTGTGGGGGACCGACCAGCAGCCATGGAGTTGGTACTTTGAGGAGACCAACACCCGGTACCCACACTCCTACCAGGTGTGGCGGCCCCGGTTCGACCAGATTCTCCTGGAAAACAGCCGCGCCCATGGGGTGGATGTCCGTGAGGGCCACAGGGTCATCGACGTTGTCATTGACTCCCAGAGCGGCAGGGCGACGGGCGTCAGGTACATCGACGATGCAGGCGTGGAGCGGGAGTCGACGGCATCGTTCGTGGTGGACGCCAGCGGGCAGGGCGGACTGCTTTCGAGTAAGCTCCGGCTCCGGGACTGGGACCCGTTCTTCCGCAACCTTGCCGTGTACGGGTATTTCACCGGGTCGAAACGCCTTCCGGGACGCGACTCCACCAACATCTTCATCGAAGCCCATCCCAGGGGCTGGCTCTGGAACATCCCCTTGCATACCGGATGGGCCAGCATCGGCGCTGTGGTTGACAGTGAGAGCGGACAGAGAGGAGTTGGAGAGCAGGGACTCCGAAAGTTCCTGGAAAACCAGTTCTCAGGTGCGCCCCACATGAGCGCGATGCTGGAAGACGCCGAGATGGTCTCCGGCCCGTTCATCCTGAAAGACTGGTCCTACGTCTGTCGCCGTCTTGCGGGTGACGGGTACGTCCTTGCCGGCGACGCGGCCTGTTTCGTGGACCCGTTGTTCTCCTCGGGGGTGCATCTGGCACTGATGTCAGGTGTCCTGGCGGCGGCCTACGTGGCAACGGCTCTGAAGGACCCCGGACTTGCGCACGCCGCAGCCGGCGCCTACCAGGAGCTTTACTTCAAGGAATACTCCCACTTCCGCGAGTTGGCCCGGTTGTTCTACTCCAGCAACCTGGCCTCCGAGGGATACTTTTGGGAGGCGAGGCGTTTGCTGAACGGCGAGGACATGTTCTCGCCCAGGCACTCCTTCATTCAGGCCGTAGCGGGACAGCCGCCGCGGGGGTACGAACGCGCGGTATTGGAGAAGGGCGAGCCGCCAGAGGACTTCGTCACCAGTGTCAGGGAAGTAGAGAGCCAGCGGGTTGCGCGACGGGTACGGTGGGAAGAAGCGATGGCTGATGCCCGTGCCGGAGACGCACGTCTGCTCGCGGCCGCGCCTAGGTTGGCCGACGGTGTCGGCGTCCAACGCAAGGCCGTACTTGGTGAGGGCGAGTTCGTGTGGGGGACCGTTCTCACCACGGTCAGCCAGCCCGAAGGCACTCCGGCCAGTGGGTTGGTAGCCAGGCTAGTCTCAATGATCGATGGTAACGCCTCGGTGGGGGAGCTGATGGCCAACGTGCGCGCTCAAGGCCACGTGGACCAGGCAGCTATGCTCGACCGGAGTGTACTGGCAACCCTCCAGATACTCTACGTTGATGGCACCATAGAGTCCATAAGAGGGTTGTAGTGGGTCGGCATGAAATCTGGGGAGGGCCCCAATTGCCGCGATTCCTGGCCAAACCGGTGTGGGCAAGGTGGTGTAGGGCCGCTTTCTTGGTGGGAAAACTGGGAAGCTAGGCCACCTTGCGTTTTTGCGCGCGCTTCGCTGCGTCCCTCACTGCCTCCGGCGTCAGTCCAGCCTTTACCATCAGTTCGTCCGCCCTACCGGACTCACTGTAGCCGTTGAGTGCCACCGTCTCCATCGGGACGGGGTTTGAACGTCCCACCGCCTGGGCCACGATGCTGCCGAGACCGCCGTGGGCCAGGTGTTCCTCGGCGGTGACGATCGCCCCGGTCTCCCGTGCCGCAGCCAGAATCGTCCCCTCGTCAATGGGACTGAGGGTATGTACGTTGACCACTCTGGCGGAAATGCCTTCCTGCTCCAGTAGGTCCGCCGCGTCAAGACCCACCGACACCATAACTCCGGTGGCGACTATCGATACATCCGACCCGTCTCGCATTACCTCCGCCTCGCCGAGCTTGAACTCGTAGCCTCCGTCGTGGATCACTGGCGTGTTGGCCCGGGACAGGCGGACATAGAAGGGGCCGTCGGTTTTCGCCGCTGTGCGCACGGCATGGGCTGCTTCTACGGCATCGGATGGACAGACCACTGTGAACCCCGGCAGTGAACAGGCCAGCGCGATGTCCTCGATCCCGTGGGCTGACATGCCGTCTTCCCCGGTAAGGATACCGGCGTGGGTGCAGACCAGCTTCACGTTCAGGTGGGGTTGGGCCACCAGCACACGCAACTGGTCGAATGGTCTGCCGACGCCGAAGACGGCGAAAGTGCTCACAAATGGGGTCTTCCCCGACGCCGCCATTCCGGCGCCCACGCCGACCATGTTCTGCTCCGCCGGGCCGAAGTCGAAGAACCGGTCGGGATATTGGTCCCTCCACAGGTGGGTGAACACTGAGACGTTAAGATCTCCGCCCAGAACAACGATCTCCGGGTGTTCGTCGGCCAACTCCAGCAGGGTCCTGCCGAAGGTCTCGCGCGTGGAAGCCATCTGCCTTTGTGCGGCCATTATGCGAGCTCCTTCATCGCAGCTTCAAACTCTTCCTGGTTGGGTGCGCGGCCATGAAACGCCGGGTTGTCTTCCATGAAGGAGACTCCCTTGCCCTTGACCGTATGGGCGATGATGACCGAGGGCTGTGTCCGTCCTCGTTTCGCACTCCCGATGGTGTCCAGCAACTCCGCGTAGTCGTGGCCTGAAGTCTCGAAGACCCTCCAGCCGAAGGCGCGCCACTTGTCCGCCAGCGGTTCCAGGGTCATTACTTCGTCGGTGTGCCGGTCGTTCTGGACACGGTTCCGGTCCACAAAGGCGATGAGATTGGTTGCCTTGTGGTGGGAAGCGGACATTGCGGCTTCCCAGATCTCCCCCTCGTCGCACTCTCCGTCACCCAGGATGGCGTACACCAGGCTGTCGCGGTTGTCCATCCTGGCGGCAAGGGCGCATCCCAGGGCGAAGGACAGGCCCATGCCCAGGGACCCCGAATTCATCTCCACGCCGGGGACCATGGGGTGCGCGTGTCCCTGCAGGCGGCTGTTCAGTTTTCGGAACGTCTCAAGCTCATCATGGGGGATATACCCGGCCTTGGCCAAAACTGCGTACAGCCCGGGCGAAGCATGGCCCTTGCTCAGGATCAACCGGTCCCGGTCGGCCCACCGGGGATTGGCGGGGTCGTGACGCATCTCCCGGAAATAGAGGCACACGAGGATGTCCAACTCCGACAGGGAACCGCCCGGGTGGCCGCTCCCCGCGGTATAGATGGACTGGACAACGTCGCGCCGCAATTCCCTGGCCAGAAGGGCCAACGATTCAGCATCATGCCCCGGAGTTGCCCCCGCCCCGCTGCCATTTCCTGATGTGTCCCTCATGGTCAATGCTTACCCCCTCTAGACACGCATCCTGTACGCCCCCTCCAGCCCCCAAACGGGTATGGGGCGGCGTTCTCAGCGGACGTTGCGTCTGTCAATTGGCCATGCGCAAATAGTGTAGGGTCGAAATTCGGCGCACCGAATTATAAGCCCGCCCTTGTCGGGATGTCTAGGTAATCGGATGACGGCGTATGTATAATTGAGGCCACATCGAATGCTGATAGACGCCCACTGTCACATCACCCCCCCCGGATTCGACCTGCGTCGCGCCGAGTTGGCAGACAGGGACGCGACCTTCGCCTCCATGTTCTCCACTCCTCGTGGAAGGCTGGCCACGGCCGATACCCTGGTCCAGAACATGGAACGGGACGGCGTTGATCGGGCCGCAGTAATGGGCCTGGGCTGGTCTAGCCGAGAGTTGGCGTTGGAGAGCAACGACTACGTCATCGAGTCAGTAGACCGCTACTCCGGCAGGTTGATTGGGTTCTGTACGGTCAACCCCGTCTGGGGTGAGGCTGCGGTGACCGAGGTGGAGCGTTGTGCGGCCCGTGGGTTGCGCGGCATAGGCGAGTTGCACCCTGACACCCAGGGGTTCGACATTACCGATGCGGAGTCCCTGTCCCCTCTCATGGACACGGCCCGCCGGTTGGGGCTGCCCGTTCTGATTCACTGCTCAGAGCCTGTGGGGCACCAGTACCCCGGGAAAGGCTGCACAACCCCGGACAAGGTCTACAGGTTCATTTGCAACTTCCCGGACAACACCATCATCTGTGCCCACTGGGGTGGCGGCCTGCCCTTCTATGCACTGATGCCCGAAGTACCCGATGCCATCCGCAACGTATACTTCGATTCCGCCGCCAGCCCTTTTCTATACCGACCTGACGTGTACAAGACGGCCGCCCGCCTCATAGGGGAGGACAGGATCATGTTCGCCAGTGACTATCCTCTGATGCCCGTAGCCAGGGCATTGCAGCACGTGGACGAAGCTGGTCTGGACACCGAGACGCGCTCTGCCATCCTGTCGGGCACCGCCGCAGGACTGTTCGGGTTTTAGCGGCGCCTCGAGGACAAAACAGGAGCAACCGATGGAAGAAACGCCAACGTTGCCGGACTATCTCCGCCAGGGTCTGGACCTGGTGTTCGTCGGCCTGAACCCTTCCCTTCCGTCCATCCGAACCGGCCACTACTTCGCCAACCCTCGCAACCGCTTCTGGCCTGCCCTGAACCTCTCCGGGCTGGCGGGCGCTGATTGTCTTGCTCCAGAGGATGACGAGTCATTGCTGGAACAGGGCATCGGTTTCACCGACGTAGTGAAACGTGCCACTGCCCAGGGTTCGGGACTCAAGGCTGCCGATTTCCGGTATTGGGCCCCGGTACTCCGCGACAAGCTCCTGCAATTCCAGCCCCGTGTCGCCAACTTCCACGGAGTCACGGCATACAAGGCGTATCTCCGCTATGCCGAAGAAGTCAGGGAATCGCCGGAGTTGGGTCTACAGGCGCGTCTTGTCGGCAGCACCCGCATCTTCGTGACTCCAAACCCCAGCCCGGCCAACGCTGCTTACTCGTTGGACGACCTGTCAGAGTGGTATCGCCGCCTGGGCCAGTTGCTGTCCGACACAGCTGGACGGGACTAGAGATGGCAGGTCCCGGCGCGGAGATACGGGCCTTCATTGCCCTTCACATTTCGGAGCAGGCGCGACAGACCCTTGACCGAACAGTCAGCGAATTGTCCGACGCCACTGGCCGTCAAGTCCGCTGGGTAGAGCCGAAGGGTATCCACCTGACCCTGAAGTTCCTGGGCAACATACCGTCAAGCCGGGCAACTGAATTGGTGGAGGCTATGGAAGAACATTGCCGTGGACATTCTCAATTCTCGTTGGGGCTCTCAGGCTTGGGAATGTTCCCCAACCGGGAGCGGCCCCGGGTATTGTGGGCAGGAGTCGGAGGTGACCTGGACGCCCTGGCGAGTCTTCAGGAGGCGGCGGAAACGGCGATGACCGGAGCCGGATTTCAACGCGAGCTCAGACCATTCCGCGCCCACCTGACCATCGGTCGTGTGCGGGACGGCGCCACCCCCAGGCAGCGCCGGGCAATCGGGGAAGCGGTCTCTTCAGCTACTCTAACGCCGGTGGGGCCTTGGCAAGTCGGGGCCGTGCATCTGGTCCAAAGCACCCTGACGGCACAAGGCGCGGTTTACACCGACCTGGGGATAGTGGAGTTGCGGTGAGCATGTATCAGAGAACTGTAACCCTGGAACCGGTCGCTCCGTTCAGTTTCGACCTTACCGCCGGGTATCACACTTACTACCAGGCTCGGTACGGCTCGGACTCCCTTGAGGAAGGAGTTTACCGGCGGTTGCTCGACCTGGACGGCAACCTGGTCCTGGCGTCGGTATCCTCGGTGGGCAACGTTGAGGAACCACGGCTGGAGGTCCGGTTGCAGGGCCAGGGTCTGGATGATGAGTCCGTGGCCAAGGCAACGACCTTGGTAAGCTGGCTGTTGGGAGCTGAACAGGAACTGCGGCCCTTCTACGACATGGTCAGCGGCGACGAGACCATGTCGGAAACCACCAGGCGGTTCCACGGTCTGCATCTACCCCACACTGCGTCCGTGTTCGAAGCGCTCGTTCTCGCCATCCTGGGGCAGCAGATAAGCACCCATGTCGCCAGAGTTGTCCGCACCCTTCTCATCGAGACCTGCGGCCCTCACCTGGACGTGGACGGCGTCCTTTACTACGCTTTCCCGCGCCCGGAAACTCTGGCCGCCATGCCGGTGGAAGAGCTTCGCGGGATGAAGCTAAGCTGGCGCAAGGCGGAGTATATACGCGGTATCGCCCTCGCCTCTCTGGAAGAACTGGACGGCCTGGAGTCGCTGCGTGGTCTCGATGACCAGGAAGTGGTCAGCGAGGTAACCAGGTTACGCGGCGTGGGCAATTGGACGGCCCAATGGCTGTTGGTGCGTGCCCTGGGTCGCCCCGACGCCCTGCCCCTGGGAGACCTGGCACTCCGGCGGACGGTGTCGGCCCTCTACTTCCAGGGAGAACCAATTGACGACGCTCAAGTCGAGGAGTTCTGCGCCCGCTGGTCTCCCTGGCGCACCTACGCTACGGTGTACATGTTCGCCGCCATGCGCAACCCGATGGGATAGACAGTCCTACCGGAACATGTTCATCAGGCTGCGCGGGTTCCGGGAGCGAGTGAGCTGGCGCATCAGTCGCTGGGTCTGCCGGAACTGGTTCAATAGCTGGTTGATGTCCTGGGGCGTCGTGCCGCTTCCCCTGGAGATACGCCGCTTGCGGCTGCCATTCAGTATCTCCGGCCGTCTGCGCTCCTCTGGCGTCATGGACCGGATAATCGCCTCTACCCTCTTGACCTGATCGTCGTCAAATGAACCGGCCAGCTTTCGGTTGTTCATCTGGTTCATGCCGGGGATCATCCCCATGATGTCGCTCAATGAACCCATCTTCTTGACCGTCTGGATCTGTGAAAGAAAGTCTTCCAGGTCGAAGGTGGCCTGCCGGAACTTGCGCTCCAACTCCTTGGCCTGATTCTCGTCCACCGCTTCCTGGGCCTTCTCGATGAGCGACAGCACGTCTCCCATCGCTAGGATGCGGGACGCCATCCGGTCGGGGTGGAATTGCTCTAGCGCGTCGGGGCGTTCTCCAACGCCCATGTACTTGATGGGCACCCCGGTCACGCGGGTCACCGATAGGGCCGCGCCGCCCCTGGCATCCCCGTCCATTTTGCTCATGATCAGGCCAGTGAGGGTCACACGTTGGTGAAAACCCTCAGCCGCGTTCACTGCATCCTGGCCGGTCATGGCGTCCACAACCAGTAGCACTTCCTGGGGAGAGACGGCTTCCTTGATGCTCCCCAGTTCCTCCATGAGTTCTTCGTCGATCTGGAGACGCCCCCCGGTATCGACGATTGCCCAGTTCAACCCAAGCTCCTCGGCGCGCCGGACCCCTGCCCTGGCCACTTGCACCGCCGAGGAAGAGGCTGGGTCCTCGGAGTACACGGGTATGTCCAACTGGCGACCCAGAGTCTCCAACTGCTGGATTGCCGCCGGGCGTCGAAGGTCGGCCGCCACCAACAGGGAACGGTGGTTCTGCCGTCTTAGCGCCAGGGCCAGCTTGGCCGCCGTGGTGGTTTTTCCCGAACCCTGGAGCCCAACCATCATGATCGCGTTGGTGGGACGGCTGGACGGCAAAATCCGGTGATCGCCGCCTTCCAGCATGGTCGTCAACTCTTCGTGGACGATTTTCACCACCTGCTGTCCCGGCGTGAGGCTTTCCATCACGTCCACGCCCTGGGCCCTCTCCTTGACTGCCGCTACGAAGTCCCTGGCAACCCGGAAGTTGACGTCCGCCTCCAGCAGCGACCGCCGCACCTGTCCCATGGCATCATCGATGTCCTTCTCGGTCAAGCGACCTCTGCTGGTGAGCCGTCCCATGATCCCGGTCAACTTCTCGGTTAGGTTCTCTAGCACTTCGTCACTCCCCGCAAAACTCTCTTACAGGTCATTCTTGCACTGGCCGCCATTCCCTCGAAAATGGGAATCTATCGGAACTCCACCATTGCGGTGAATCGGCAGCCCGCCGCGTTTTGGGCATTACCACTGGATTGTAGGCAGGGCTAGTTGAAAGGGTCAAGGCGACTGGGCATGTTGCATCGTAGCATGGCGTTTCCGAAACCTGTCCCATGCCCCCAATAGATAGAAACTGATATCCCGACGCCGTGTGGTAAAATTTCCCAAGCCTGACCGGGCGGACAAAAAGATTGCCTTCCGCCCGGTTCTCCAGCGGTCATCCATGCAGAATCACCATCCGCAACACTCCAACTGGATGCGACCATGATACCCCAGTGTTTGACCCTGCGTAACTTCCTAAGCTACCGGGAGGACGTCCCCACCCTGGACTTCGCCGGAATCCACGTCGCCTGCCTGTGCGGCCCCAACGGCCACGGCAAGTCCGCCCTGCTGGACGCCATCACTTGGTGTCTCTGGGGTGAGGCCAGGGGCAAATCGCAGGACGACCTCATCTCTTATGGCGCAGAGGAGTGTCGCGTCGAGCTGGACTTCCTCGGCAGGGACACCCGGTATCGCGTCATCCGCAGCCGGTCCCGGGGCGGTACAAGACGTCGGCAGGGAGTCACAGACCTCCAGTTTCAGGTACTCGGCGCGGGTACGCCGCAACCGATCACGGGCAACAGTGTGCGTGAGACCGAAGCCAGGATCGTCCAAGCCGTGGGCATGGACTACGATACCTTCATCAATTCCGCGTTCCTGCTCCAGGGCCGGGCTGGTGAGTTCACCGGCAAGACGCCTGCCGAGCGCAAGGCCGTGCTGGCCCGGATTATGGGCTTGGAAGCTTATGACCGCCTTCAGACCAAGGCTAGGGATAGGCTCTCCGGTGCACAGACCGCCGCCGCCGAGGTGGAAGGCGCGTTGGCCCGGATGCGGGAAGACCTGGAAGACGCCGGAGACCCATCCGGTCAGCTTGCCGAGGTCCAGGCCAACCGTGCCCACCTGGACCTTCAACTCGTGGAACAGCGGCATACCGTCGATGGTCTGCGGGCCAGAGTCGAGGAACTGTTGCGGCAGCAGGACGCCCTGGCGTCCCTGGAGGGCCAAATTCGCGGGACGCGCAAGGACATCTCCGAACTAGACGCCGGACTGGCCGGTGCGAGGGACCGCATCCGACAATTCCAGTCTTTGATCGACGACGCAGAACAGATCAGAGACGGCGCGAGACGTTTGGACGCTGCCCGGGAGAGGTTCCAGTCTCTCGAAAAGGCCCGCGCCGAGTTTGACCTGCTGCGTGACCGGAGACAGGACATCCTCCGCACCATCCATGAAGCCCGCTCCCGCCTTGAAGCCCAGGCCGAGCAGATTCAGCGCAGGATTCAGGCAGAGTTGAACCCCAAAGCCCAGGCCGAACCTGCCCTGTCCCTTGAACTTGACAAGGTGCGGTCCCAGATCGACGAACTGAAGGGGGAGGAGGCTGAAATCGCGTCTGAACGCCAGAGCTTGACCGCTATCTCCACGGCTATTGGCGAGGCCAACAGCATGGCCGAGAGGTACCGGACAGATGGGCTGGAACTCCGCGCCAAGCTGGACCTCCTCAATAACTCCAACGGTGATGGAGCGGTCTGCCCTCTGTGTCAGACGCCCCTGCGCGAGGATTCCTGCCAGCGGTTGGCGGAAGTCTATGAGGCTGACATAAAGGATAAACGAGACCTTTACCGCCAAAACCAGGCCCGTCTCCAGCAGCTACAGACCCAGCAGTCCAGCATGGAGAAGGGCCTCGAACAGAGGGAAAAGTCCCTGTCAGCCGCCCAGCGGGAATGGCAGGCCGGACTACCCAGGCTGGAACACCAGATACAGGAATCTCAAAGGGCGCAGCGGGAGCTTGCAGCAGCCGAAATCGAATCCGTCCGCATATCCGGGTCCCTCGTCTCCAACGACTTCGCCTCCAAGGAAACCGCAGACCTGGAAGCCCTCGACCTGAAGATCATCGCCCTCGGTTACGACGATGAGGTTCGTCAACGCAGTTATGAGGAGATGCAGTCCCTCCAGCCCTTCCAGGTACTGTTTGACCAACTTACCAGTGCCGAAGCGTCCCTGCCCGTTGAGTTTGACTCCCTCCAGCGTACTTCCGACATGATGGACCGCCGCCGCGAGGACCTGGAACGGCTGGGCCAGCAACACGCTGCCATCGTCGAGTCTGTTAAGATCCTCCCGGTATGGCAGGAGCAGCTGAAATCAGGGGAAGCGACGCTACGGCAAACCGAGAGTCGAGTCCAGCAAGCCGCCGCCAGGCAGGGCCACCTGGAGGGCGAAGTCCGGCGCATCGAATCCCTCAAGCGCAACACCGCCGCATCATCGGCCAAGCTGTCGGACCTGGAGGAACAGCAGAGCGTTTACCGCGAGCTGGTGGGTGCTTTCGGGCGGCAGGGAATCCAGGCGATGCTCATTGAGACGGTTCTGCCCCGATTGGAGGAGGAAACCAACATCTTGCTGGGCCGGATGACGGACAACCGGATGCAGGTCCAGCTTGAGACCCAGCGGGAGCGGCGCAGCGGACGCGGCGACCCGATAGAGACGTTGCAGATCAACGTCAGCGACGAGCTTGGTCCTCGCGGCTACGAAATGTACAGCGGTGGTGAGGCATTCCGCGTCAACCTCGCCCTGCGCATAGGCCTGTCCAAGGTGTTGGCCCAACGTGTCGGCGCTCCCCTGCCCACCTTGTTCATCGACGAGGGTTTCGGTTCCCAGGATGCGGCGGCCAGAGAGCGTATACTGGACGTGATTGCTGCCATCGAGGACGACTTCGACAAGGTCATCGTAATAACCCACCTGGAAGACCTCAAGGACGCCTTCCAGGTGCGCATCGAAGTCCAGAAGGGCGAGTACGGCTCAACCTTTTGGCTGAGCTAGTCTGAGCGGAAGCGGGTAGGGGTAGGGATACGAGGAGGATCGTGCCAGAAAGTCCAACAGGTATCAATGTCCGGGATGCTGTCCCCGCCGACCTGGTCATTATCGTAGCGTTCAACTCCGCGATGGCCCGTGAGACCGAAGGCATCGAGTTGGAGGTCGACCGGCTGCGTCAGGGAGTGTCAGCCGTTCTGGACGACCCTGCACGTGGCCGTTACTTTGTCGCCGAAATCGGCGGCAGTGTCGTCGGCCAACTGATGATTACCTACGAATGGAGCGACTGGCGCAACGGCTGCTTCTGGTGGATTCAAAGCGTCTACGTCCACCCGGACCACCGCCGCCGGGGAGTCTACCGCGCCTTGGATGCCCATGTTCGCGCCGAAGCCCTACGCGAAGGTGATGTGTGCGGTCTCCGGCTCTACGTTGACCGGGACAACCACGTGGCCCAAGGGGTGTATGCGAGCCTCGAGATGCAACACTCCCACTACGACCTGTATGAGATAGATTTCGTCCTCTAGCAACATAACCAAGGAGAGACCAATATGATCCCGGACAACGTTAGGGAATTGGCCACCGAGACCCACCGTGGCGTTCTGACAACTTTCCGGCGCAACGGCGCGGCCCAGATGAGCATCATAAGTTGTGGCCTCGTGCGGGATGGAATCGGGTTCACCGTGACCGAGGACCGCGCTAAGCTGAAGAATCTCCGGCGCAACCCCCGCTGTTCCCTACTCGTGTCCCGTGAAAGTTGGTGGGGTTTCGTGGTGCTGGAAGGGCAGGCCCAAATCCTGTCCGCCGACAACACCGAGCCTGAGGAACTGCGCCAGGCGCTGCGGGAAACCTACCGCGCCGCATCTGGCGAGGAGCATCCCAACTGGGAAGAGTACGATCAGGCCATGATTGACGACCGCCGCTCGGTGATCATCGTCATCCCTGAGCACATCTACGGCACGGCTACCTGAGTACTTTTAGATCTGGTGCGCCGGGCAGAACCATGTGGTTCGCGCCCGGACCCGGGTCACCGCCATCTCCGCGCCGCACCGGGGGCACGACTCCCCCTCTTTGCGGGGAATAGTCCAGGCAGTCAGCGCCCTGGGAGCGTTGGGCCACAGTTCGTCCCGCGCCCGGTCGTACACAGCTACGCCTTCGGTCAATGCCTGGAAAATGCTTTCACGGAGCCGTGCGATCTCTTCTGGACCCAGATCCGCCCCGGCCCGCTCCGGGTGAATCCCGGCCAGGTACAGGGACTCGTCGGCATAGAGGTTTCCGATACCGGCGGACACCGATTGTTCCAGCAGCAGCGCCTTGATTGGCGCGCGCCTCCCGGCCAGCGACGCTTCCAGCCCCTCAGCAGTAAAGCCGTCTCCCAACGGGTCCGGGCTTAGTGAGGGCAGCACTTTGGCAGGGTCATTAACCAGCCAGAGCTTGCCGAACTTCCGCCCATCCACGAACCGCATTACCCGACCGTCGTCCAGAGGGAAACGGTGCCGTACCAACGGCGGCTCCGGGCTGGAAGCGTCGTCAACGCTCAGCCCGCCGCTCATCCCTAGATGTATGATCAGGGTGGGCGTCCCATCCTCCACTCGCAATGGGACCAGGATGTACTTGCCTTTCCTGAGCACATCCGAGACTGTGGCGTCCCGTAGTCCCAGGACGAACCCTTCCAGGTCGGGGCGCTTTACGGTCTTGGCCCACCCGATGTCTGCGCCCTTGAAGGTGCGGCCGGGCAGACTAGCGCGGAGCAGACAACGCCGGGCGTTTTCAACCTCCGGCAGTTCCGGCATGGTGCGCCTCTCCCGTTGGCACTGACTCTCCGGACTAGACCCGCCTCACCCCCAGAACGACTTCCATTCCGTCAATCTTCGCCGTCTCGGTCTCCGCCCCTTCCTGAGGGGCGGTGTCCATGAGTTCCTCTGCCAGGGTCTCCTGCTGGATGTAACCGGCATGGCTGGTCATGACATTGCCGACTTCTTCGGGACCTTGGTAGTAGACGACGATACGGTCGGTCAGATCGAAATTGGCGGAACGGCGCATGTTCTGGATCCGGTGCACCAGTTCCCGGGCCAGCCCCTCCTTCGCCAGTTCCGGGGTGATGGTCGAGTCCACGGCTACCATGAACCCGCCGTCGAGGGTAACCCAATAGTTGTCCACGGCTACCGTGGCCTCGGACCGGCCTCCTGCCTCCGCCCGTGCCCGTTGGTAGACGTCCGACCCATCGTCCATCGGCTTCATGCCCTTGATGTTAAGCTCCTCGAGTACCTGCGGGGTGATCAGGTCTAGGTAACCCCGTTCCTCTGCTGTCCGCGTCCGCACCACCACTTCCGCCAAAGGCTGGCGCACCTTCAACCCGCCACGGGAGCGTGCGCCACGGCCCATGCTCGAGATGCGCATGGCCAGCCGGGTGGCCTCCATGAGCGGCTCGTCGATAAGCGACTGGTCCGCCACCGGAAACTCCGCCAGGTGGACGCTGTCTGGCGCGTCGGGGTCTACAGCGCACACCAGGCTCTGATAAATCTCCTCGGAAACGAACGGGGCCAGCGGCGCCATCAGCTTGGGGATTGCCACTAGGCACGTATGCAGCGTCAAGTAGGCTGAGAGCTTGTCCTGATCATTCTCGCTCTTCCAGAACCGGCGGCGGCTGCGCCTCACGTACCAGTTGGAAAGCTGGTCGATGAACTCCTGGATTCGGCGTCCGGCATTGGTCGGGTCGTAGCCGTCCATGTAGGCATCGACCTGGGAGACCAGGGTGTTAAGCTCCGACAGCACCCAGCGGTCCAGCTCGTTTTCAGGACGCCAGTCCTCGGGCTTCTGGTCCGGGTGGAACTGGTCGATAGACGCATAGTTGGTGAAAAAGGAGTGGACGTTCCACAGGGTGAGCAGCACCCGCCGCAGCGTCTCGTTGACCAGACGAGTGGAGAAGCGGCGAGGCTCCCCGGGCTGGGTCGCGGTCAGCAGGTACCAGCGTAGCGCATCCGCCCCGGTCTCATCCAGCAGCGGAATCGGCTCCACCACGTTGCCCACGTGCTTGCTCATCTTGTGGCCCCGCTCGTCCAGCACCAGCCCCAAGCAGATCACGTTCTTGTAAGAAGGTTCCCCCTCCAGCAGCGTCGAAAGGGCATGGAGGCTGTAGAACCATCCCCGGGTCTGGTCCACTGCCTCGCAGATGTAGTCTGCGGGGAACCGCCCCTGTTCACGCAACTGCTTCACGTCCGACTGATCACCCACGTGCCACTGGGCGAATGGCATCGCCCCGGAGTCGAACCATGCATCCATAACCTCTGGGATGCGCCGCATCTGTCCGCCGCAGCCATCGACATTGCACTCCAGGACAATTTCGTCCACGTATGGACGATGGAGGTCCAGGTCGTCGATCCTATCTCGGTGCTCAGGTGCCGCCATCTCTTTCAGCTCGGCCACGCTCCCAACGCACACCGAGTTGGTGCAGCTACCGCACTGCCAGATGGGTATGGGCGTGCCCCAGTACCGTTCTCTGGATATGGCCCAGTCTACGTTGTTGCGCAGCCACTCTCCGAACCGGCCTTCCTTGATGTAGTCCGGGTACCAGTTGATGGCGCTGTTGCCTTTTACCAGGTCGTCCTTGAACATCGACGTTCGTATGTACCAGGAACTCTTGGCGTAGTAGAGCAAGGGTGTGTCGCAGCGCCAGCAGAAGGGATATGTGTGCCGGTACACCTCCCTGCGGAAGAGGAGTCCTCGCTCCCGGAGATCGGCTATGATCTCCCCATCGGCGTCCTTGACGAACTTCCCCGCGAAGGCGTAGCCGCCGGTCACGTTCCCCAGCAGGTCAACTGGCTGGACGAAATTCAACCCTTGATTTCGCCCTAAGCCCAGGTCTTCGTCGCCAAAAGCTGGGGCGATGTGCACGATGCCGGTGCCGTCATCCATCGACACGAAATCTGCATCGACCACCCTGGGACTGAAGGCGTCCGTCAATTCCGGCGCTCCCCTGACGTCCCCTCGATTGCTGAACTCCCGAATTTCAGCTCCAAACTCCCTGGGGTCATAGAGGGGCGTATAGGTCAGCGCTACCAGTTCGTTGCCCTTGAAAGTTTCCAGCAGTCGGTGTTCTTGCTCGATCACTTTGTCCACCAACTCGCTGGCCAGGACGAGCAACTCACTACCCCGCTCGCCATCCACTTCCACCAGGCTGTACTCCGCGTTGGCATCCACGGCAAGGCCTGCGTTGCCGGGTAGAGTCCAGGGCGTGGTGGTCCAGGCAAGGAAGTAAACGGGCTCCCCATGCTTCGTCAGCCGCCCATAGGAGTCCTGAAATGCGTCTCGGGCCCGGGCGGTACTGTCGTATCCCGACAGTTGAAACTTCACGAACACCGATGGGTCAGGTGTATTTTCCTGGTAGCCCAGGGCAACCTCGTGGGAGCTGAGGCTGGTGACGCACCGGGGGCAATGGGGTGTTCCCCGCAGGTCCTGGTACAGAAGCCCTTTGTCCCAAAGCTCCTTCAGTATCCACCACCCGGTCTCGATGTAATCGTTATGCAGGGTGACGTAGGGATCGTCCATGTCCACCCAGTAGGCGATCCGGTCTGTGAGCGTTTCCCACTCCTTCAGGTAATGGAAAACGCTCTCCCGGCACTTCTCGTTGAACCGCTCGATGCCGTACTCTTCGATTTCGCGCTTGGTCTGGAGTCCAAGCTCCTTTTCCACTTCCAGTTCAACGGGCAGGCCGTGGGTGTCCCACCCGCCCTTGCGCATAACCCGGTAACCCTTCATGGTACGGTAACGGCAGATAACGTCCTTGAACACCCGCGCCAGGACGTGGTGGATGCCGGGATTGCCGTTGGCGGTGGGCGGACCCTCGAAAAGCATGAATATGGGGCCATCTTCCCGCTCGGTCTCCGTGCGGCGGAAAACATCCTTCTCTTTCCAGTACCGAAGGACGTAGGACTCCATTGACGGAAAGCTGACGCGGCTGGAAACGGGTGTGAACATGAGCGGTGTACCTCTGGAATAGTTAAGGCGCTCATGGCCAAGAGCGTCGGACGTTGACCCCTATTATATCTGGAAGCCGGTTTACTCGAAAACTTCTACAAGCGATTCGCTGTCGTCATCGGCTATCTCCCCAAAGCCTGTAGAAGTGATTCAGCGGGCCGTGCCCCTGGCCGATCGGGAAGGAGCTTCGGATCGCCTCGGTCACGTATTCTTTGGCTTGTCCAACAGCATCCTCGACCGTCTTCTTCTGCGCGAGACCGGCAGCGACAGCCGACGCGAACGTACAACCGGTGCCGTGGGTGTTGACGGTATCAAATCTGGGAGCAGAGAAATCCCGGAATTGGATCCCATCGTAAAGCACGTCCGTTGCAGGTCCTTCCCGGTGCCCGCCCTTGACCACCACTGAGCGCGCGCCCATCTGTATTATCCTCCGAGCCGCCTCCCGGACATCCTCATCGGTGTCGATGGTCATGCCGGTGAGGGCCTCAGCCTCTGGAATGTTGGGAGTGACCACCGCCGCCAGCGGCACCAGGTGGGAGCGGACAGCCTGTACCGCATCCTCCCGCAGTAGCGGGTCCCCGCTCTTGGCAACCATCACCGGGTCAACCACCAGATCTCGAATCCCGTGTTTACTGACCTGGGCAGCGACAACTTCGACGATCTCCTGGCTCGACAGCATCCCGGTCTTCACGGCGTCCGCGCCTATGTCCCCCATGACCGCGTCCATCTGGGCGATGATCATGTCCAAGGGTATCTCATGCACGCCGGTTACCCCTACCGTATTCTGGGCCGTTATGGCGGTCAGGGTTACCGTGCCGTATACCCCCAGGGCCGCAAAGGTCTTAAGGTCAGCCTGAACGCCAGCGCCGCCGCCAGAGTCGGAGCCGGCTATCGTCATAGCTTTGGGGACGCTTCCTCCGGCCATCACTCGCTCCTCGAAGCAGCTATGCTCTCGATGGACTGTTCCAGTTCGTCCAACCGGGCTGGCATCTCATCGAAGTCGACGATGCTATCGTGATAACCGTCTACATGAAAGGATTTCCACATATCAGCGTATGCACGTCTCATTTCGCAGTCCATATAGGTCTGAACGAGATACCGCTTACCTTGGTGCTTGCGCGGCAGCTCTTCCTCTGATACATCCCGCGTCAGTAAGAAGGGATATGAAGCCCCCAGCGCCCCAGCCATTGCCACACGAATTCCTCAGTCCAATCACTGCCGTGCCTCCTCCGCCCGTGCAAATTCATCGCGCGCCGCCCGCGCCAATTCCCGCGCCCAGCCGATGCGGCTGTCTACCGGAGTGACCATTCCCCTACGTCGTTGCCCCCTGGCCCGGCTGCAACTGTATGCTCTCCGGTTGCGCCTTGGGGTCGTTCGGGTTCTGGTCCGCCATAAAACCGATCGCGATGGCCGGGAGTGTCTCGATGTGCAGGCCGGTCCGTATTCCCAATTCTACTGACATCCGGGCAACCGTCTCGTTGTCCCGGGCGTCCACCATGATCACGTAGTCGTATCTTCCGAGGACACCATAACGGCCCAGTACCGTTGCGCCCGCTATGCTGATGGAGTTGGTCGCCTTCAAGAATAGGTCCGCATCCTCGTATACCAGGCGTTGACCATCGGACGAGAGGGTCCCAAGGAGAAAATACAAAGACATGGGCTGGCTCCAAATCTGAATGCGATGACGGATTCACAACAGAGTATACCACTACACAGATGCCGGAAATCATAAAAGGCCGGGCTTTCACGGTGGACGTTCTGCCCGCCGCGAAAGCCCGGCCTTGCGTGTCCCTGAACTCTGGAAAAACCTGTAGGCGAGCGTAGGCCCACGGCCCACGCCTGCCAACCGTACCTTTTAGGCTTGCTGGTAGATCTTGCTGCCCGCCTGGCGGAACTCCTCGGACTTCTCGTCCATTCCCGTCTCGAACGCGGTCTCCACGGCCACGCCTCGGCTCTTCGCGTATTCCCTGACGTCCTGCGTTATCTTCATCGCGCAGAACTTGGGGCCGCACATGGAGCAGAAGTGGGCCACCTTCGCACCCTGGGCGGGCAACGTCTCGTCATGGTAGTCACGGGCCGTCTCCGGGTCCAGGGCCAGGTTGAACTGGTCGTCCCAGCGGAACTCGAACCTCGCCTTGGAGAGTGCATCGTCCCACTGGTGCGCCCGGGGATGGCCCTTGGCCACGTCGGCGGCGTGGGCGGCGATCTTGTAGGTGATCACGCCTTCCTTCACGTCTTCCTTGTTCGGCAGGCCAAGGTGCTCCTTGGGAGTCACGTAGCAGAGCATGGCCGTGCCGTACATCCCGATCATGGCTGCGCCGATTCCCGACGTTATGTGGTCGTAAGCCGGGGCTACGTCGGTGACCAGCGGCCCAAGGGTGTAGAAGGGAGCTTCGTGGCAGACCTCGATCTGGCGCTCCACGTTCTCCTTGATCTTGTGCAGCGGCACGTGACCCGGACCCTCGATCATTACCTGGACATCGTGCTCCCACGCGAACTGGGTAAGCTCGCCCAGGGTGGAAAGCTCGGCGAACTGCGCCTCGTCGTTGGCGTCTGCGATGCTGCCCGGCCTCAACCCGTCGCCCAGCGAGAAGGCGACGTCATAAGCCCGCATGATCTCGCAAATCTCTGCGAAGTTGGTGTAGAGGAAGTTTTCCTCATGGCGGGCCAGGCACCACCCGGCCATGATCGATCCGCCGCGGGACACGATGCCGGTAATCCGGTTGGCGGTCAGCGGCACGTAGCGCAGCAGCACGCCGGCGTGGATGGTGAAGTAGTCAACCCCCTGTTCCGCCTGCTCGATGATGGTGTCCCGGTAGATCTCCCAGGTCAGTTCATTGGGGTCGCCGCCCACCTTTTCCAGCGCCTGGTAGATGGGCACCGTACCGATGGGCACCGGAGAGTTGCGCAGAATCCATTCCCTGGTCGTGTGGATGTCGTCTCCGGTGGAAAGGTCCATCACCGTATCGCCGCCCCACCGGGTCGCCCAGATCATCTTCTCGACTTCCTCTTCAATGGAAGAGGTAACGGCCGAATTCCCGATGTTGGCGTTAATCTTCACCTGGAAGTTGCGCCCGATTATCATCGGCTCGGACTCGGGGTGGTTGATGTTCGAGGGGATTATGGCCCGTCCCCTGGCAACCTCGGATCGGACGAATTCCGCATCCATCCCCTCCCGGATGGCGATGAACTCCATCTCCGGCGTCACGATGCCTTTCCTGGCATAGTGCATCTGCGTCACCGCCTGGCCTGCCTTGGCTCGCAAAGGCTTGCGCTGGAGACCGGGGAAGGGTTGTGCGCTGCCCCTGCCGTTGGTCCCACTGCGGACAGTGGTGGACTCTTCAACGTCGCCACGCTCCAGAATCCACTTCGCGCGCAATGCGGGCAACCCCTTCCGCAGGTCCAACTGCGCCGAATCATCGCTGTAGGGACCGCTGGTGTCATACAGGTCCAGCGGGGCGTTCTCCTCATTCCCGAATCGGCCCGTGGTGGGCGTAAGGGTTACCTCGCGGAAGGGAACGCGAATGTCGGGCCGGGAACCTTCCTTGTACACTTTCCTGCTGGCGGGGAAATTCGCCCTGCCCTGGAGCAATTTACCAACATTGGCTACGCCAACCATGAAGCACCTCCAAAAATAGTAAAGCCGCCAACGCTAGGGGTTGGCGGCCTCGGCCTGACTCATACACGGCGGGCGTCGCTTCCCTACGCTGGCATTACCCAGATCAGGTTCGCAAGGGTCGGTGACAATCCGGTCACCCTCTCAACCCGGCTTAACCGAGCTCCCCTACGTGCCTCTGAAACCCGAATTGTTAAATTCGGAGCCCAACTCCGATTGCAGGCATTATAGAAGCGCCCCCGCTAGGTGTCAATTGGTGTCAATTCTCACGAATTGACAATCCCACGCCCACCGCCATACAATCCGCCCAACGTCCGCCGGCAGGCGGATTTGCTATCTAGTAACCTATGACCAACGCCCTGTCCTCACCGGAACGGGATAAGGAGAAGCCAATGCCAGACTACCCAAAGATTTCCTATAAAGAGGAAGGTATGCGGGAGGGTATGCAGATCGAAGACGCGCAGATCAGCGTCGACGATAAAGTGTCCCTGCTGGACGCCCTCTCCGAGACCGGTCTTGACCAAATCGTCGTAGGTTCTTTCGTCAGTCCCAGGTGGACCCCCCAGATGGAGCGAATCGACGAGATTGTGACCAAGTTTACCCCCAAGCCCGGCGTTACTTACACTGCTCTCGCCCTCAACGCCCGCGGTGTGGAGCGGGCTAGGGCGTATTCCCCCCCTCTGACCATCGAGCGCGACCGCTACCCCAGGCTCTCCTGCCATCTCTGCGATGTGTTCGCCCGTCGCAACACCAACCGCAGCCAGATGCAGGAGATGGAGCGCTGGCCCCAGGTCATCGCCCAGGCCCAGGAACTCAACATCACGGAGGCCGGCATCGGCTGCAACGCCAGTTGGGGGTCAAACTTCCTCGGCGAGTTCCCGGTCGACTCCCTGATGGTCCTGCTGGAAAAGCAGCACGCCATGTGGGACGAAGTCGGCATCGAGGTCCGCAGCGTCTCTCTCGGTGACCCCATGAGCCACTGCACCCCGGCGAAGGTCGAGGAG
Source organism: uncultured Dehalococcoidia bacterium (assembly GCA_951812625.1). GTDB lineage: Bacteria > Chloroflexota > Dehalococcoidia > Lucifugimonadales > UBA3495 > CATOSP01. Next base: position 228,557 of record CATOSP010000002.1, read on the forward strand.
AGCATCTACCGCGTCAAGGAACAGTGGCCGGAGATCACCCACTTCCGGCTCCACCTCCACAATGGCCGCAACATGGCTATCGCCTCCGCCTACGCCGCAATCCGGACTCTCAGCTCCGAGGACACCGTGGAGTTGGACGGCACCATCGGCGGCTATGGCGGTTGCCCATACTGCGGCAACGGTCGCGCCACCGGCATGGCCCCATCCGAGGACATCCTGCATATGATGGAAGACATGGGCGTCGAGACCGGTGTGGACATCGACAAGCTCATAGACTGCGTGTGGATGGCCGAGGACATCGTCGGGCGCGAGCTTTACGGCCATGTCTCCAAGGCCGGCCCCCGGCCCAAGACCTTGGACAAGCTCTACGACATGAACATGCCCTTCGTCGAGACCCTGGAGCAGGCAAAGCACTTCAAGGTTGGCCCCGAGGCTTACGAAGGTGGCATCTCCCCCTACCGCGAGCCCATCACCAGCCCCTACCGGGAGCGCATCGAGCAGGGTCTCCCCGCCTTCGACGACGCCACCGGCGACTTCCCCTGGAAGCAGGACTGGTTCCCTGCCAAGGACCTCTAGGCTACTCCCAGGGAGCAGCTATCTGGCGGACACACAGCCGGGGCTTGCACCAAGCGGCAGGCCCCGGTTTTTTCGTGTAACATTAAGATGGACGAACCAACTGATTATCCCAGGTTCCAATAGGACGATGGAAATTCGACTAAGAACTGGTTCAAACACCGAGTCACCAGGCAGGAATGTGAGCAAAGATTCTACAACAGGCCGCTATTCATCAGAGAATCCTTAACTCATCGGCAACCGGAGCGGCGGTACTTCGCAATGGGGCAAACTCAATCAGGCCGGAGATTGTTCATCGTATTCACCATCCGGGAAGGTCTGATACGGGTTATCTCGGCCAGGGACATGAGCCGACGAGAGCGGAGCGATTACGAGAATGCTTAACAAGAAATCAGTTCCGCACTTCGATTCCGAGGACGAGGAGAGGGAGTTTTGGGCTACCCATGACTCCGTCGACTACATCGACTGGAGCAAGGCGCGAAGGCTTGATTTCCCGGACCTAAAGCTGCCAAAGGAAACCGTTTCCATCCAGCTTCCTAAGTCCCTGCTTAACGACCTGAAGCTGATAGCCAACAACAGGGACATGTCTTGCCCGTCTCTTGTCGAAACATTCTTATCTGAAATCGACTGGAGCAGGCCACGACGGATTTTCCTTCCCTGCCCTAATCCATCGGCAATTCCGATATCCATCCAGCTTCCTGAGTCGCTGCTCGCCGACTTGGAAATGATAGCCAGCTGCGAGGACATGCCTTGCCAGTCTCTGGTCGAGTCACTCCTGACAGAGCGAGTAGAGCAAGAGCTATCCAAGCGAAAGGACAAAAGCCAATGACCACAAACCCCATCGACCCCAACCGCGTCTACCTCACCGGGGAAAATTCCTTCATCCGTCTCTCAAGGCAAGACGGCGGCCCCCAGACCACTCGCATCAGCCACTGGCGCATCCTCCTGTCCCCCGCCGGGCCGGGGCACGTCTTGTTTCTCAAGAGCGACGCTGTCGAGGACGAGGTCCTGATTTACTCCGACAACATCGGCATGACCCGGTGGCTTCAGGGCGCGATCGAGTCCTATCTGTTCGAGGAGTTCGCCGATGAGTCTATCCCAGTGACCGAAGCCGAGTTCACCAAGTCCGGCGACGGGCGTGCCTTCTGGACCGAGCGCATCGAGGGCGACGAGGACATCATATCCCTCACCTGGTACGACTTCCTCGACCCCTTCATGCTCGTGAACCCCGCTGGCAGCAACCCGGACCGGCCCTTGGGCGTCTACAGTTGCTTTACCCCGGCCCGCAACGCCCAGATCACCATCAACGGCCAGGTGGTCCAAGGATCGGTGTCCCTCGAAATGCGTGGCGACCGCCAGAGCAGCACCGCCTGCCTGGCATGGTCGGAGACCTGGGTTGGCCCCTGACCTTCAGGAAACTCTCCAACCACCATACCCACTCTAGGAGCATTCTCCCCATGGCAAACGAGTCACCGCGCAACGACGCCCCAGCGACTATCCTCTTTCCCCAGTTCGAGTCAGAGTTATATGAAATGATACGGACGGAGATCGAAGGTCTCACCGATGATCAGCTCGACTTCGACTCCGACCGCTGGGAGTGGGGTCTGTGGAGCATCCGCCGCAACCTGAGCCACATGGCGTCGGGCGACCTCCGTTGGTTCTGGCAAAGGTGGGGACATGTCCTCTTTCCCGAAGGTCTGCCGGAGGGGGGAGAATACGACGGCCTGCTCGATTCACCTCACGACCGTCGTTTGGACGAGGACCTATATTGGGACACTGGGGTGATTCTGGAGAAGCTCCGCCTTGGTATGGACTTGGCGTGGCGCATCCTAAACCGCGAGACTGTCGGTAGCCTGCGCGAGAGGACCGTGGGCGGAGGCGGCAGCGGCTTCTTCGCCCAGTACCCCCAGCTATTCCCTGGAGGCGTCAAGCCCGATCCCAATGACCCGGCCAAGTCATTAATCACGCTTGAGGCGTCGTTCTTCCACCGGTACTACGAGTACATTACTCACCTCTACAACATCCAGCGTCTCAAGCGCGCCCAGGGTCTGGAGGCAAGGGTGGAAATTCCCTTCGAGGGCTACTGGGCCATGGATGACTGGGACCGAAGCGAACCTTAGCCTGCCAGGGCCTCTCTCGGTAGCGCGCCCGGTAAGTGAGCGAAGTTCCTTACCAACCGGGGCTGTCTGGCCGCAATCCAAGCAGCGCCTGACCCGCGGCCTCGATGCTGGATGGCGACCCTGCGACGTGCTGGGCCGCTGTGTGAACGTCCCGGAAGAACCGTTCCAGGGGATGCCTCCGGTGGACGGCGTTGGTTCCCGCCGCGTGAAACAGCAGGTCAACCGCCCGCACCGATTCCCAGATCGCATGGGTGATGCTGAGTCGCGCCACGGCAACTCCACTATCCAGGTTCTCTGAGTCGTCGCACACGGCCCTCCATGCGGCATCCACCGAGTCGATTACATAAGCCCTTGCTGCCCCGATTATCGCCTCTGCCTCTCCCACTTTGGTCTGGACCATTGAACGCTCCCTGAGAGGCGTTGCCGAAGCAGTGCTCCCTGACTCCGACGCCAACCGGGTGAACCCGTCCATAGCGCCACGTGCCATTCCCAGGGCATTGGCTGCGACAGGTGCCCATGCCGCAACCAGGGCCAAGCGCGGGTGATACAACGGAGTGGTCTCGCAGGGAGTTCCAAACAGCTTGAAACTGTGCTCTGCGGGTATGAACACATCGTCCAGGCTGAAGTCGTGGCTGCCGGTCCCGCGCATCCCCACCGTGGACCAGTTGTCATGGACTGTAGCCGCCTCCACCGGGGCAAGTAGTGACCGGGTTTCCGGTACTCCCCCGTCCGTGATACGAGGACCATTTCCATCCTCGACCACACAGGTGCAGAGTAGCCAGTTGGCGTGGTTGATGCCGCTGGCATAGTCCCAGTGGCCCGACGCCCGAAAGCCGCTATCCACCACCACCGCCCGCCCTTCTGGTCGGATGGAACCTGCCATGCGGAAGCTGGGAGGCTCCCCGAACATGGCCCTTCCGACGTCCGCCGCCAGGAAACCGGCGAACAGGGAGCAGGTGCTGGACAGCATAGCGCACCAACCCACCGAACCGTCGGCCCGGGACAACTCCTCCACAGCGGTAAAGCTGGTCAAGGGGTCGCACTCAGGCCCGCCCATGGACCGGGGCAGACTGAGCCGGAACAGCCCGGCGCGGTCCATCTTCTCTACCAGGCTGGATGGCAAACGGCGGTTGGCCTCTACCTCTTCCCTGGAGTCCTTTATCTCCGCCTGTAGTCCTCTGGCAACCTCCACCACGTCTTCGACACTCGTCTTGCTCGCCATGATTTGCAGCTCCCTGTTGGTCTGTGCTTGGCATAGCGCCAATAACAAGTCTGGGGTGGACTCGACATCCACCCCAGACTTGTCATGCTTACCCTGGAAAGCTCCGTGGCCAGGAGCCCCAATTAGCCGGACGAACAGGCTACGCTGATCACGTTCTCGGCCCCCTCCGGGAGCTTGTGTTCGGTCCAGCTTCCGCCGCCGTCGTGGGTGCCGAACACCTGGCCCTTGCGCGTGCAGAAGTACACCTGCTGCGAGTCCTGGGCGTTGATGGAGACGCCGAATGTGGTGCTCCTTGGTTCGCCGTTGTCGAAACGCTCCCAAGTGTCGCCCAGGTTGGTGGTGCGGAGTACGCCCCCCTCCTCGCTGCCGAAGTTCATCCCCACGCAGGCGTAGAGGGTGTTGGAGTCGCTCGGGTCCGCCTGTACGCCGCGGGAGTACATTATGGGAGAGTACTTCTGGAACTCTAGGTTCTCCCAGTTATCCCCACGGTCCCGTGTCCGCCACACGCCGACCCGGTTGGAAATGAACACCGAGCCGGAGTCGGACCCGCCGATCGCTACGCCGTGCAGGTCCATCAGGTCAACGTCGCCCGCGAAGTTGCTGTTGACGATCCGCCAGCTCTTCCCGCCGTCGGAGCTCCGGGCTGCCCCTCCGACCTCCAGCGCCGCATACATGTGGTCCGGGCTGTTGGCCTCGATGGCCAGCCCCAGGATGCGGGTGGCAAAGGCCATTTGCACCGAGTCGGGGTTGGATATGGTCGCCAGGTACTCCCAGTTCTCGCCGCCGTCCGTGCTCTTGAATACCTCGCTGCCCTCGGTGCCCAGGAACATGGTGTTCGGGTCGCCGGGGTGGAACTTGAGAGACCACACCACCCGGCCCTCGGTCAGGTTCATGCGTTCCCAGTTGTCGCCCCGGTCCTTGCTTCGGTAAACACCTCGTTGCGTCCCGGCGAAGACGATATTGGGGTCCTGGGGATGAATCGCAATCGCCCGGGCCTGCGCCGACGGGGCCATACCCCTGGTCAGGTTCTCCCAGTGGGCCTCACCGGCCTCTTTCCGGTACAGGCCGCTGGCTTCCGCGCCTACGTATATCAACGTGTTGCCCGCCATAGTATCTCCTCCGTTGATAGTCTTGTGTAACTTGACGTATGCCCGCAATCGTCCTAGACCAGTGCAACGCTTGCGGACATCGCAATTTCAACAGACTGGTAAGTCATTGTCAATCCGAAGCTGCAGCGATGCCTCACAGGCAATCCCGGCAACCGGGGGACACGCCGGTTGGGGGAAGTGCCAAGTTCCGTCGGACATTGAAGCTAGAATTCCGTTTCTTGGGCCAATGTGTGCCGCGTGGTGGGGACTCATTGGGTGGTGGGGACTCATTGGTCGGTGCAAAATGCGGCCCAGACCCAATTAGACAACAATCGCCGTCACGGGTGGTCACCGGATGCAGCCAGCGGAAAGTGCCAGTGGCATCGAGAAGAATCCCCTGCTACGCTTCTCGGGCCAGTGCCAACCCCCACACGTCCGACGCTCCGGAATTCTTCAACGCAGAGGCGCAGGCCGACAGCGTGCTGCCCGTAGTGGCCACATCATCAACAACGATTACGGACTTCCCGGTCATGTCCGTATCACAACGGAAACTGCCGTCCACGTTGCTCCTGCGCCGCTCCCGGCTCTCCCCGACTTGCGGCCCGGAGTGCTTGACCCTTACCAGTGACGAAGTATCCAATGGGATGCCGGCCTCTTTGCTTAGACTTCTGGTCAGCAATTCGGCTTGGTTGTAGCCCCGGTCTCTCAGGCGCCTGGCGTGGAGCGGCGCAGGCACGATCAGGTCTACGGGTGTGGCTGCTGTGTGGGGTGGTAAGTGGGACTCAAACGCTGCACGGGATTCAAATGGATGGGTGTCCAGGTATCGGGCCAGTAGCCGGCCCATTTCCGGTGCTGCCGCTCTCACGCCCCGGTACTTCAGGCTGTAAACGGCTTCCCGGACGGGACCCTCAAACAAGTACGGGGCACGAATCCCATCCAGGTTCAGGGGATCGTTGAAACACCACCGGCAAATTCCCCGCGTGCCAGGATTCGCGCACACCCGGCAATAAGGTTGGGACAGCCGGGTTAGTGCCGGTTCGCACCCCTCGCAGATAAACTTTCCCTCCTTGCCACAGACCACGCAGCTGAGGGGAAACAGGAAGTCAAGGGTGTACCTGGGGAATCGGGAAAGCAGCGACTTGATCATGAGTCGGCAATGTTGAGCGAGGGTTTCACCCGCCGCCCTGCATCTCCCGCCAGCGTCGCAGGATCAGCGGGTCCCGGGGAAACGCCATCTCCGGCAGCCCGTCTAGGTCGAAAAACCCCACCTCCAGTGCCTCTGGCCCAGCCTCAAGAGCGCCGCCCGTCTCCGTGGCGCTGAACGCGGCTACGACCACCGGATGCCCCGACTCCGAAAAAAGCCCCACAAGACGTCCAACCTCCACCACCAAGCCGGTCTCCTCGACCACCTCGCGGGCCGCCGCTTCCTCCACTACCTCACCCCGGTCCACGTAGCCGCCGGGCATACTCCACAGACCGTAACCCGGTTGGTTGCCCCGGCGCACCAGCAACACTCTGCCCTCACGTTCAACCACACAGGTGGCCGCCACCTTGGGGTCATAGAAGACTATCTTGCCGCACTTCGAGCATACCGGCCTCATGCGTCCCGCCTCCTCCCTCTCGACCAGGGGTGCGGCGCAGGCAGGGCAGAACCGGTCGTTATCCATCATAGCTTCCCCATAATAGCACTTTGGTCTAATATGTCAGACGGCTGATATGTGCGCGGGCGTAAACGCAGCGTCAACTTGCGATGGAGGTTCGTCGGAATGGCTGCCGACAACAGGTCCCTCACCAGAGAGCTTGCCGAGTACATCCACGGCGTCACCTACGAAAACATCCCCGCAGACGTCATAAGACGCGCGAAAGAAGCGGTCATCGACGGTATCGGAGTGACCCTTTCCGGGTACAACGCCGACTGCACTCAGATAATCCGGCAGTACATAGCCGGGCTTGGCCTCAGCGGGAAGGCCACGGTCATCGGTGGGGCCCAGACCTTGCCCGCTGAATATGCAGCCCTGGCCAACGGCGTCAGTGCGCACGCCCTGGACTACGACGACACCCAGATTTCCGCCCTGCCCGACCGCGTATATGGCCTGCTGACTCACCCGACAACCCCGGTCCTCAGTGCCGCCATACCCGTTGCCGAGCAGGTGGGCGCAACTGGCAGGGACACACTGACCGCTTTCTGCATCGGGGTTGAGGTGGCTTGCAAGGTGGCCGAGGCCATCCGGCCCTACCATTACCAGAACGGGTTCCACTCCACCGGCACCATCGGTATCTTCGGCGCTGCCGCCGCGGCTGCCAAACTGCACGGTCTTGGCCCTGACCTCATCGCCCAGGCCCTTGGAATCGCCGCCAGCAAGAGCGCGGGAATCCGCGTCGCCTTCGGCACCATGACCAAGCCCTACCACGCTGGAGCCGCGGCCCAGGGCGGCATCGTCGCAACCGAGCTGGCCCGTATCGGCTACCGCACTGCCCCCGAAGCGATGGACGGCCCGTGGGGGTACTTCCAGGTGGCGGGCTCAGGCGTAGACTCCGAGGCTATCCAGGGAAAGCTGGGCAACCCCTACACGTTCGTGGACCCTGGCGTGTCCATCAAGCCCTACCCTTGCGGCTCTCTGTCCCACCCATCCATGGACGCCATGCTGGACCTGATACTGGAGCATGACATCAAGCCCGACGACGTGGAGGAAGTCCGACTCGGCACCACATCAAACGTCCTGGCCGCCCTCCGTTACGCCCAGCCCACCGACGAGTTGGAGGCCAAGTTCAGTATCCCGTTCTGCATGGGCATCCTCCTGCTGGAGCGTCAGGGAGGCATCGCCCAGTTCACTGACGAAACCGTGCTTAAACCAGACGTGCAGGAAATGATGGGCCGGGTAAAACCCTACCTGCACGAGGGGCTGGAGGCGCTTGGGTTCCAGCGAATCCGCAGCCTGATAGAGGTGAAGATGCGGGACGGAACGGTCCTGTCCAAGGAGGCCACCACCTCGCGGGGCACGCCGGAACGCCCCATGAGTGCCGAGGAGTTGGCAGGCAAGTTCGCCGACTGCGCCCAGGGTCTTATGGCCGATGGTGTCCAGCGCCAGGTAATTGAGACAATCTACGGCCTCGATGAGGTGGATTCCATCAACAGTCTGACATCCATGCTGAAGGGGTAGCCCGTCCATCGAGCTATGTGCTGCTCAACGAGTGACATTTCCGTCTACTGGTAGCGGCTTGCCAGCGCGTCCACGTCCGCCCGCAAAGGCATCGAGTCCTGCGCCCCGGAGGTGGTCACGGCCAACGCTCCGGCGGCGCAGGCAATGCGCACCGACTCGGGAAACTCCCGCCCTTCCGCCAGCGCTACCGCCAACGCCCCGTTGAAGGCGTCTCCCGCCGCCACCGAGTCCACGGCATCAACCGGAAACGACGGCACGTGCCCCGACTCCCTGCCAGTGGCGTAGTAAGCGCCCTGTGCTCCCAGCTTGACTATGGCTGCTCCAACCCCTCGCGAGAGCAATGTCTCCCCAGCCCTCGCCGCCGAGCAAACGTCGGTCACCGGGAATCCCACCAGCGCCTGCGCCTCCGTTTCATTGGGTGTGATCACGCTGCAATACCCGTAGAATTCATCCGGCAGCGGCCTCACCGGCCCCGGGTCCAGTATCACCGTCTTACCCCTCGAGTGCGCCTCCCCGGCCACTCGCAAAGACGCCTCCAGTGACACCTCTAGCTGGAGCAGCACGCAGGAGGCGTTGGCCAACGCTTGTACACAGCGTTCTGCTTCCGCGTCGCCACATGTGTCGTTCGCCCCCAGGACCTGCACAATCTGGTTCTGGGCCGTCTCGTCAATGGTTATGATGGCCAGGCCCGAAGTGGTATCCGGGGACACCTCCACTCCTGCCGCACTGACCCCACTCGCCGACAGCGCCTCGATCAACTGGTCGCCGAACACGTCATCTCCAACCCGGCCCACCATCAGCGTCTCTGCTCCCATGCGGGCGGCCGCCACGGCCTGGTTCGCGCCCTTCCCGCCGGGATAGGTGAGGAATCGCGACCCCACAACGGTCTCCCCCGGCAGCGGGAACCGGGGCGTCATGGTCACCAAATCCATGTTGATCCCGCCCAGCACGACCACGCTGGGAGGGTCGGTTCCAGTCATGCGTTAAGTCCCTTTCCGATGCAGTCGGAGTCCCGGCCCTAGCTCGAAATGCCTGTCATTGGTCAGGATGGACTCACCGTGCTGCATGGCGACAACTGCGATAGTTACATCGGACAAGGGAATCGTTCTGCCCCAATTCCTGAGTCCGTTTGCCAGTTGTCCGGCCATAACCAGGTATCCTTATCGTCATCCAGAAACCCTGGGGTATCCAGGGGTGTCCTGAGAAAATCAAACTCCGCCGGACTGCGGGCGCCTTGCAGCACCTCGGCCATCACGATTCCGACCACAGCCATCTCGTTGCTCACTATGAGTGATGCCACTTCTCGTCCTATGGAGGATTGCGGCGCTCTGAGATAGTCGATCCATGCGGATGAATCCGCCACTACCACGACAGATTCTTCATGTCTTCCAGTTCCATTTCCTCTAATTCCCGCCAGTTATCCTCAATATCCACCTTACCCGCTATTGAACGGAGACCTTCGATGGCCCAATCGCGGACGTACTTCTCCAGTGCCGTATGCACGGCCTTGCTCTTGGAATTCTCTCCCGTCGCAATCAGGATCTGTTCCAACAACTTCGCGTCGATGTCGATTCTTGTCCGCATCTCTAATGCAAGCCTCTTTGCCCCGCCGGAGCCGCCCTCCTGAAGTTGGAGCAAGAATATCATAATACGCCATGCTATAATTCCAGCGCGAACCACACCCTTCCATTCACTGCGGACGCCGCTCCATGACCGGTGCCGGGCTGGCTCGCACGTATGGGGTCCGTCCCTCAAGGAGATAGCAGTATGACCGCCGCGTTAGACGACATCAAAGTGGTCGACCTTACACGTACCCTGGCCGGCCCGTCCTGCACTCAGATGCTGGGTGATATGGGCGCTGACGTCATCAAGATCGAGGAACCCAACCTCGGCGACGAGACCCGCTCCTGGACTCCATTCTGGAACGACGAGGGCACCCAGTTCCTCTCCTTCAACCGCAACAAGCGCAGCCTCAGTGTAAACCTGCGTGAGAAGGAGGGCATCGACATAGTCCTGGACCTGGCCAGCAAAGCGGACATCATGGTCGAGAGCTTCCGGACTGGCGCGCTGGACCGCATGGGCATCGGCTACGAAGCCGTCAAGGCAGTGAACCCCAGCATCATCTACTGCTCCATTTCCGGTTATGGCCGCACCGGCCCACTGGCTGACAAACCCGGCTACGACCTGATAATCCAGGCTTACAGCGGCTTGATGAATCTCACCGGGGAACCCGATGGCGTGCCCCTGCGCGTCGGATTCTCCCTGGTGGACCTCTTCGCCGGCATGATGGCCTACGGCTCGATAATGACGGCCCTGCACCACCGCAACAAGACCGGCGAGGGCCAGTACATCGAGGCGTCCCTGCTGGACGGGCAGGTCGCCGCCATGAGCTACCATGCCACCGGCTACATCGCCACCGGCGTCGAACCCCGCCGGTTGGGGTCCGGCCATCCGAGCCTGGTGCCCTACCAGAGCTTCCCGGCCTCCGACGGCTTCTTCATCCTCGGCTGCGGTAACCAGGGCCTCTGGGAACGCCTGTGCCCGGGCATCGGTCACCCCGAGTTGCTGGAAGACCCGCGTTTCGAGTCCAACACGGCCCGCGTCGAGAACCGTACCCAGTGCGTCGAAGTCCTCAGCGAGATCTTCAGGACCAGGACCGTGGCGGAATGGGTTGAGACAATCACCGACGCCGGAGTCCCGGTAGGGCCAATCAACACCGTATCCGATGTGATCAGCGATCCCCAGGTTAACGCCAGGAACATGGTCGTGGATATGCCCCACCCCAATGTCCCCGACCTGCGGGTCCCATTCTCGCCCCTGAAGCTGGCAGAGACACCGCCCGCCATCCGCAGGACCCCGCCCATGCTCGGGCAGCACAACGAGGAGATCCTCACTGAGCTTGGCTACACCAAGGACGGTATCTCCAAAGCCCGCGAGAAGGGCGTCATCGGCAAGGGCTAGAGTTCTGGGCGGGACGTGGGTGTCAACGTCCCGCCCGGTATGGGCAAAAATGGCGGCCCGGGCCGAAGCAATAATGCCTCTGGATGGTCGGACCGCCTGAGGCGGGGCGCTTTCTACAGGAGAAGCAACGCTTGCATTCCAAAAAGGCAGTCCGGTTAATCCATACGTCAGACGTACACCTTGGGGATGGCTCCGGCCATCCCTACGCCATGTTGGCGCTCAAGGCCGTCGTGGACGCGGCATCCCGACTCGGCGGAGACATGCTCCTTCTCGCCGGTGACATCTTCGATAACGCCCGTGTCTCTGACGAAATGGTCCAGGACTTCCTCGACGAACTCGCCCGGCTTGATATGCCGGCCGTGGTCCTCCCCGGAAACCATGACCTCTACGGTGAAGGCTCCATCTACCGGCGCGATGTGTTCCACGGTAAGCCGGACAATCTCCGGGTAATTGAAGGAATGGACGGGCAGACCATCAGCTATCCTGAACTGAATCTCGATGTCTGGGGCCGGGCCATGCTTTCCCACACCCCAGAGTTCCAGCCTCTCTTGGGTATGCCCGACCGGAGAGACGGTCACTGGCTTGTTGCCCTGGCCCACGGACACTTCCACCATGACGGCGACGTGGACCAACGTTCTTCTCCCATCTATCCAGCGGATGTCGCCGACGCCACCTGCGACTATCTGGCCCTTGGCCATTGGGACCGTCACGACGATGTTTCCCAGGGCGGCGTTACGGCGGTGTATTCGGGTACTGCCCGGGGCCCTGCATCCAGCGACTACCTCGGAGAGGTGACCGTGGTCGACCTCGACCCTGTCGACGGTGTCTCATACCGCCAGGTTCCTCTCTAGCCCGGCATTGAATTGGCAGGAGTTCAGGGAAAACGCGCCGTTACTGGCGGCGCTTGGGGAAGAACGTTTCGAGCGCACCGGCCTGGTCCTGCTGGCCACCTTGAGGAAGAGCGGTTGGCCCCGAGTCAGCCCGGTGGAGTTCGTGATAACGGACGGGAAGCTGTACTTGGGCATGATGTGGCGGTCACGCAAGGCTCTCGACTTGCTCCGTGACCCACGGTGCAGCCTCCACAACACCGTGTCCGACCGCAACGGTACCGAGGGCGAATTCAAGCTCTACGGACGCGCCATTGAGGTCACAGACCTGGCGGAGCGCCGCCGTTACTCCGAAGCCCTCTACGCTAAAATCGGTTTCATGCCCGTGGAACCCGAATACCATCTCTTCTCGATAGATATCGAAAGCGCGTCCTTCGCCGCCCTCGAAAACGGCGAGTGGCGGCGCGAGATTTGGAGGAGTCAAGATGAAGCGACTGGGTAGGGAACACCACATCTATGTCTTGGACCCCGAAGCGGAACCTGCCATAACCATCGACTCCGGCGAGGAGCTAATCGTCGAGACCTGGGATGCTTTCGAGGGTGAGCGAGACCCGGAAGTCCTGGACGCCAAGCACTTGAAGGGACCTGCGAGCGGCCCGATATACGTCAATGGCGCAGAGCCGGGGGACGCCCTGCGCGTGGAATTCCTGAGCATTACACCCAAGGAAGCCGCGGCCCACATGGTTATGCCCGGCAGGGGGTTCCTGGAGCAGGAATTCACCGAGGCCTATCCGACCATCATCAGCTTGGAGGACGGCCACGCCTGCTTGCCCAACGGCCTCCGTGTCCCCCTCATGCCCTCGATGGGCCTCGTTGCCACCACTCCCACCTACCAGCAATTGACGGCCAGCGACAGCGGCCCCTACGGCGGAGACATCGACCTCAAGGAACTGGTGGAGGGCAGCACCCTCTACCTGCCCGTGTTCGTCCCCGGCGGTATGCTGGCCCTTGGAGACTGCCACGCCGTCGTGGGAGACGGGGCAGTTGCCGGCACTGGTGCGGAATGCTCCGCCGACACCCACCTGCGGGTCACCGTTGAAAAGGGAATGAGCATATCGGGGCCAAGGGCCATGACTCCCGACTACTTCGTGATCCTGTCCCACGGCGAGAATCTCGGCCCCGCCATGAAGCAGTCAGTCCGCGACATGGTGGACTTCCTCGTCGCGGAAAAAGGCATGGAACCCTACGACGCCTACACGATCCTCAGCCTTGCCGGAGACGTTCGGGTCTCCCGCACATTCCGCCCAATCAGCCCCGTAAAGATGATGCTCTCCCGCCATCTGCTGGAACAACTGGGGTAATACTCTATCCTGACTGGCCACAAGGGACTATGTCCGGAAGGCGCATGGAATGTACCTGGAGACGGTAGAGTCGAGCATGATATACGCCGTTGGATACGACCCCGAGGCACGGGAGCTTACAGTTGTATTCAACAGCGGCCGGGTTTTCTGGTATGAAGATGTCCCCTCAGAAGTACATCAAGAGCTGATGTCCTCCGGTTCAAAGGGCCAATACATGCGCGACACCATCATTGATCTGTACCCGACCCATGACAGATATCCATATCGCCGCTCCGTCTGAAGGCTTATAACGGAAGTGAAGATACGCCGGTCTTCTAGGGGTATCGGCCGACGGCCCGCAGCGAAAACGGCTTCGGTCCTACCGCCAGCCCGAATACCTCGGTTTCCGGCAGCGGTGAGCCGGGAACGGGCGTTTCAAACTGGAACTGGCTTAGCAGACGGGTTGCGTGGAGCCACACCACGGTCTCCCCAAAGCGGCGTCCCGGACATCGCCGGTGGCCGGTCCCGAAGGGGATGAACGTCCCATTGGTCAGGGCGGGCGGGTGTGAGCCGTCATCCTCGATCAGGAACCGCTCCGGTATGAATTCGCCGGGCGAGTCCCAGAAACGCGGATCGTGGTGTATCGAGTAGATGTTTCCCAGCACCTGCGCGCCCTCCGGAATCACATAGCCGCCGATTTCGCAGGCCCGCGACGCCTTGTGGGGCACCCCGAATGGCCCGACGGTGTGGAGCCGCATGTTCTCCAGGATAACGGCGAATAGATAGGGCAGCCTGGTCTGATCATCCACGCTCGGCGAATTGCCTCGGCCTATCACCCGGTCGAGTTCTTCGTGGACTTTCTCCTGAATTTCCGGCCGGTTGGCCAGGGAAAGCAGCAGCCAACTGACGGTCTGGGCCGTCGTGTCGATTCCGGCCAACATCAGGTCCATGCACAGGTGCCTGATGGTCTCTTCCGTGATTTCCTCCCGCGCTTCCGCAGCCAGCATTACCTCGGCCAGGCAGGACGGGTTTTCCAGGTCCAGGCCAGGCCGGGCGCGGGCATGGTCCAGAAGCGACGTGATGATAGCCTCGCTGATTTCCGACTGCCTTTGCGCCTCCTTCAACGTGTGGTTCGTCAGTATCCTCAACCAGGGGATGTAGTCCGCCAGGTTGGTGGCCGTGGCGTTCTTGAAAATCCAGGTTACAAGATCGAGCAATTCCTGCCGGTGGCCCTCGAATTCTGTCGTGTCTCCTTCGCTGCGGCCGAAGATAGCGCGGAACATGATCGTAGAGTTGCTGCGGGACAGCATCTCCACCGGCTCCACCAGTTGATCGGACTCGCTTCGCTGGCCCACTTCCTCCACCAGGTTGCCCACCACCTCCTCGATGTGCCGCTCGCGGATTTGTTGGAGGTTCCTGGGGCTGAGCAATTCTCGATTGGCAAAGCGCTGTAATTGCCGCCAGTGATCCCCGTAGGGGGCCATGACCAGGTCTTTTTGCTCGCTCAGGATGTCCATGATTTCACTAACCCACCGGTCCGCCAGTTCGGTCTTATCGAAGGCTTCCTTCAGCAGGTCGGGATGGCTTATCACCACTGTAGGCACACTGCCGAACCGCAGGAGGCAGATGTCTCCGTACCTTTGTACCAGGCGGTGTATGGACAAGTGCGGGTCCTTGGCGACGCTGAGCAGCGACCCGAATATGGGCAACCCGCTCGGTCCTGGTGGGTAGTTCTTTGCCGCTTTGGAAGCCGTGACGTTCATATTGAGACGTTCCTAGTCTGGTCCTTATGCCGGCGCGTTGGACTGGAATCCTCGAATCTGGCGGACATCCCCTACATCACCGAGTAGCCCCCATCCACGGTCAGGACCGCCCCGGTAACGTAGTCCGATCCCTTCCCTGCCAGGAACACCACCGCGCCCTGCAACTCGTCGGCCTCACCCCACCGTCCAGTGGGAATGCGCCGGTTGATCAGGTCGAACCTCTCGGGCTGGTTCTCGGGAACAGCCGCCGTCAGTTCGGTCATAAACCAGCCGGGCAGGATGGCGTTTGACTGGATGTTGTCTTTGGCCCAGGCCACCGCCAGGCTCTTGGACAACTGGACAATACCACCCTTGCTTGCCGAGTAGGGAGCGCCGCTGCCGCCGCCGCCGAACAGGGAGAACATTGACCCCACGCTGATTATCTTGCCCCCGCCCTGCGCCTTCATATGGGGATAGACTGTCCTGGACGCCAGAAACGCGGCCCGCAGGTTAACGTCCAGAACGTTGTCCCACTCCTCAACGCTCAGGTCTTGGGGTTCCTTCCTCACCGTCATCCCGGCATTGTTTACCAGGATGTCCACCCGTCCAAACTCCGCGACGGTCCTTTCCACCATCCCGGCGATGTCCGGCTCACGGTTCACGTCCACCGCCAGTCCCAGGGACTTGACCCCCAGCGCCTCAATCTCCGCCTGGGCCTGCACCGTCTTGTCCATGTTGCGGGCAGCGACCACGATGCTTGCCCCCGCCCCGGCCAGCCCCAACGCCATGCCCAACCCAAGCCCGCCGTTGCCGCCGGTGACGATGGCCACCTTGCCATCCAACCCGAACAGTTCCCCGATACTCATTCAAGCCTCCCGACTTGGGGATGTGGTTGTTACCTCACCAGCGGCAGCACCTTGTCCCCGAAGAGCCGCATTGACTTCTCCACCTGCTCCAGCGGGATCTGGCCCACGTTGGGGTTCAGCAAAAGGTTCCTCAGCCCTATGCCCTCCAGCTCCTTGATTCCCGCCGCCACCGTCTCCGGTGTGCCCGCAAGGAAGGCGTGCTCCACCATTTCAGCGGGAGGCGTGGGCTGGTTCGGGTCCCGCGGTGGGACACCGCCGGGGTTGTACTTGATCCGTGCGTCCAGCAGGTGAGCGCGGAAACGCCGCAGCGCACCCTCGGCAACTTCCCGTGCCTCATCGTCGGACTCAGCCACGTAGAGCCCCCGCTGTCCCCACGTCTGGTCAATCGCGCCTTCCACGTCCGACTCCGAAAACCCTGATTCCAGCATCGTTTCCCGGTAGACCTTCAGCCTGTGACGCAGCGTGTCCACCGGGTGGATGCCCATCAGGACCGGACGGCCTATGCGGGCCATCTCCACCGTCGACTCTTCCGAGATGCAGGCCCGGACAATGGGCGGATGCGGTTGCTGGTAGGGTCTCGGCCGCAGGATGGGAAACCTGCTGTTCCAGAACTGCCCTTTATGGTCCACGTCCTCGCCTGTCCACGCCTTGACCAGCAATTCCTCGGCCTCGGGCAGCATCTCCCTGCCCTCTTCCAGGGTCAGGCCGAACCCGAAATACTCGTACTCGTTATACGCTGAACCCCGGCCGGTGCCCATGATGAGCCGCCCGTGGCTCAGGTTGTCCAGCAGCGCCGTCTGTGCCGCCAGCCGCACCGGGTGGTGCAGAGCCATCTCCACCACCGCGAACCCGATCTTCACCCGCTTGGTCCGCATCGCCACCGCCGCTCCGAACACTACAGGGTCGGCATAGGCCACCGCCCCGTCGAAGTGGTGTTCCGTCAGCCACACGGCGTCCATACCCACCTCCTCGGCCAGCTCCACCTCCCGCAAAGTGTTGTCGATGGCCAGGTGGTCGCCATCAGGGTCGCCACTGATACTGAAAACAAAAGACCCGAATCGCACTTTACCCCCGGTACACCCTCAATTTGGCTGGATACTCTACTTCATCCAGT
The DNA here is from genome assembly GCA_951812625.1 of uncultured Dehalococcoidia bacterium. Classification (GTDB taxonomy): domain Bacteria; phylum Chloroflexota; class Dehalococcoidia; order Lucifugimonadales; family UBA3495; genus CATOSP01. The sequence goes on from CATOSP010000002.1 coordinate 245,571, forward strand.
CGGCCACCCGCTCCGCAATCATAATCGTCGTGGCGTTGGTATTAGCCCTGACGCAGTCGGGCAGTGTGGAAACATCCACCACCCGCAGCCCCTCGATGCCCCGGACGCGGCAATACTGGTCCAGCACCGCCATCGGGTCCGAGTCCGGCCCCATCTTGCAGGTGCCCGATATGTGCTGCGTGGTCGTCACGTTGCGGAGCAGCCACTGGTCCAGCGCCTCATCCGATACCAGGTCCTCGGGCCTGGGAGTGATGCACTCCTCAACAATGTCCTTGTATGAGTCGTTCTCCAGGAACCCCAGGCACATTCGGACGCCCTCCCGCAGCCTCTCCCGGTCCCACGGGTCCTCCAGGTAGCGGTAATTCAACACCGGCTGATCGTGGGGGTCAGTGGAGGCAAGCTTCAACTCCCCCGCGCCGACGGCCAGCTCCAGAACGGCGGTGAAGCGTATCCCCTCCCCCTCCAGCGGGTCGCCGCCCATGGGCGATGAGAAGGACGATTGCATTATCTGCATGTCGTTGCGGTCCTTGGAACCGGCAGCGGTGTAGCGCAGGCCCAACTGGCTGCGCGGTGCCTCCGGGTCAAGGGGGAAACCTTCCTTCACCTTGACCGGCACCCTTACGTTGGGATGGTCCCGCAGGTTCTGGCCCACGCCGGGCAGGTCCAGCACCACCGGAATGCCCATCTCACGCAGGTGCTCGGCGGGGCCGACGCCGGAGAGCATCATCAGTTGGGGAGATCCGATGCCGCCCGCGCTCAGGATCACTTGGTCCGCCTCTACGACGAACCTTTCCCCGCCGCTCTCCACGTCAGCGCCGGTTGCGCGGTTGCCCTCGATGACGACCCTGTAGACTGTGACGTTGGCCCGCACCGTCAGGTTCAGCCGGTTGCGCACCGGGTTCAGGTAGGTAAGGGAGGTGCTCATGCGAACGCCGTTGGGGTTGTTCATGGGGATTGGCCCAACGCCCCAGGACTCCGGGTGGTTCATGTCCGGGTCGTGGGGATAGCCCGCCTCCCGCGCCGCTTGGTAGAAGGCCACCTGCGCCGGTAGCCACGTCTCCTCCTTGTGGCGGCGCACGGGGATGGGACCGTCGGAGCCGTGGAAGTCATCCACGATGTCCGTGTCCGTCTCCGCCTTTCTGAAGTAGGGCAAGGTGTTCACGAACGACCACTCGTCGTTGCCCCACGACGCCCAGTTGTCGTAGTCCTCGGGAACGCCGCGCAGGAACACCTGCCCGTTGACCGCGCTCGACCCGCCGACTACCCGGCCCCGGGGGACGGGCATGGTCTCACCCTGCTCCGCGGTGGGAATGCCACGGAAGGACCAGTTGTGCGGTGCGTCCACCGCGGACGCCATCTGGTTGTAGCCGAACTTCAGGTCGTCCGGGTAGGTCTCGAAATCAGGGTAGTCCGGCCCTGCCTCCAGCAGAAGTACCGACCGGTTCGGGTCCTCTGACAGCCGCGTCGCAAGCACGCAACCCGCCGACCCCGCTCCGATGATCACAACGTCGTATTTCATAGTCTCTCCCTTCTGGTTATCTTCCTGTTGGCAAAGCATGAAATCTGCCGCCAGGGAACGGTCTCAAAACTGTGCCAGTCCACCGTCTCCCCCTTTCGCAAAAGGGGGATTAAGGGGAATTTCTCTCCACCCACGGCAACAGTTTGGTGAAGATTTGAGATAGTCTACAATCACCATTGCCCTAACATGGGGAACTGTCATCCTCTAGAGGTGGGCGCCGAAGAAGGCCAGCGTCCGTGGCCATGAGGCATCGGCGGCTGCCTGCTGGTGCCTGGGACCGGTGTGGTCCATGAAGGCATGGTCCGCCCCGGCGTAGGTGTGGAACTCGTGGGCTATCCCCAGCCGTCCCAGCTCCTCGTCGAACTTCTTCATATCTTCCTGGGACGGGTTCGCGTCAATCTCTCCGAAGTGGAACAGGACAGGACACTTGATCCCCTGCGTCATCTCGAACGGCGTCTTCTCGCCCGCGCCCCATATCACCATGATATTGCCCCCATAGTAGGGCACGGCGGCCTTGAAGTGGGGGTTCGTGGCCGCTGCCAGCCAGGTCACCCGACCGCCCATGCAGAAGCCGGTGACTCCCAGCCGTTCTCCGTCAACCGAAGGATGCGCCCGCAGAAAGTCCACCGTGGCGCTGATGTCCGCCACAATCTCCGGGTCGCTCAGGTGCTGTATGGGCCGGGAACCGTCCGCCAGCATATCGTCCGTTATCCGGTGGTAAAGCTCCGGCGCGCAGGCCGCGTAGCCCGCGCCTGCCAGCCGGTCTGATATGTCCCGGATGAACTGGTCAACGCCGCCCCCGTGCTGGCTCACCACCACGCCGGGGAACGGGCCTGCTCCATCGGGCAGGCTCAGGTACGCCCGCATTTCCGTGCCGTTTACCTGGAGGGTCTCCCACGACGATGCCATGACTGCGCCTCCTTGCCGGGAACATAGCCCCACGACTGGTGTGGGGACGGTTCGCGGGGATTGGACCCGTCCCTCGATGCGTTAGTCTGGAGCCAATTCCGAATCCACGTGATTATATCAGCGGCAGGTGGCTAATGGGGACGCACAAGTGTCTTTAGGCAACGTAGCGTTTTACTTGGGCAAGTCTACCGGTACACTGCCAAAGGCCTGTCCGCAATGAGATATTCTGACCTCAAGGAAAGAATCCCAAGCCCGCATCGCAGCCAAAGCCCGAGACAAGGAGTTGGAAGCATGACCGGTACAATACTGCTGGGTCTGAATTGCCCCAGAGTCAGGAGTAAAACCGTCCGATAAACGTTGGATAGAAAAAACCTAGAACTCCGAACGAGTAAAGAGCGGCCCCGAGATAAACGATTGCTACAATGCCCTCAACGGATCTAATCGAGACCTTATGTTTGAGTAGCCACTTAAGTATCCTCTTGTGCTTCTCCGACGACTGCTCTTGACAACGGTCTAATGTGAGAATTGCATACTCAGGTGGGTTTTTGCCTACCAATATGAGGTGATCTCTTTCCACTCTCCTGAGTGCTTCTTCGCCAAGACGCACCAGTTGGTTATTCCTGACGTCCAAACCGATCGCTACGAGGCTCACAAAGAATCCGATTGCAGCAACCACCCCAGCTTGCCAGTCCAATTGCTCTCGAAGCAGTAGCACGCACGCATTTCCCAAAACTCCAGAACCCAAAAGGAAAAAATTGAACATCGTGACTCGTTGCCTGGCATGTAGCGAGAAGTAGCGCCAGGCATAATCGAATTTCATTTGTGTCAGGAAATCGTCATGAAGTTGGCCAGGTTGCTGAGACATTCTTTCTTGACTCCGATGGGCCTTGATTCATCGTAGAAAGCTCACGACTGTAACAGTTGGTGTAAGTTCCATTCTGCAACGCCACACTTCTCCCCCGCAAGCAATAGAACTGTGTCCAGTGGCGTTACCGATGCTAGCCATGGCCAAAACCATTTTCAACACATAGGGCCAACCTTGAAAGGGCTACCCCCCACTTTACTGACATTTCCCCTCTTTCCAACCCCGAACATCCTTTCGTATCATGGTCCCTGTACAAATTGGCTCTCGCTATGTACGAGGCCAAAATCTGGAACGCCACTGAGGCACCGTGATGTACCATGTCGAAAAAACGCGCCAGACTCTCCCGCCGGAGCCGCACCAAGGCCCACACCCCTGAACGCGCCAAATCCACCGGAACCCCTCTCCCTGTCTCAACCGGGGACGGGAGTGACCCCGAACAGTCTACCCCCGACCGCGACCGGGGCGATTCCCTCACCTTTCGCCAGCAGTCCGCTATCTCCACCATCGCCGCCGCTCCCTCCGTAACCCAGGCCGCCCGCACCTCCGGCATCGGCGAGAGCACCATCCGTCGCTGGCTTGAAGACGAAGACTTCCGCGACGAACTGACCCGCCTCCGCCAGGAGCAGGCCGACTTGGCCAGCAAGGAACTCCAGGGACTCCTGACGCGTGGTGTCGATGTCCTTTCTGAGGCGATGAACGATCCCGACATCGGCGTCCGCCTCCGCGCTACCCGCTACGCCTTTTCCTTCGCCCCTCAGATCGTTGATCTCGAAAAGCTCAAGACCGATGTCCAGGCCCTCGAATCGGCGTCTACCCTGGACCCACCCGGACTTCCTCGGAAGTAGCCACTCCTGCTCGGTCGGGCTACGGGCCCCGACGGAATTCGTAAAAGTGAGCGGAAATGAGCGGAAATGGAGGGGAAACTGAAATTTTTCCCCTCCAGTCACTCTCCCCCACGGGAATAAATCTCAAAGGAGCTGACACCGGAAAATGAGAAGCGAAATCAGGTCCCTCCAGGCCCGCGTCCGTGCCCTCCAGCGCAAGTACGCTCCCCAACTCGCCTTCATCAAGCTGCGCCAACTGGCCGAGGATTACACCCTCGAACGCGAGAAAGCCCGCGACGAGCAAAAACCCCAGCCCGAGACCCATTCATTCATCAAAAAGATAGTCAAGGCCGGCTTCCGCCTCCGCACCTTCATCGCCCTCCACAAATGCGTGGACAGGTTCCGGGACAAGGACGCCATCCCCGAGCCCAGGGACATCCTGCTTGCCCTACTTCCCTATGACTGGGAGCGGATCAACCGGCACATGCCCCGGAAGTCGGAGCTTGACCAGGAGGTTGAAGAGCGTCCCTGGAAGGAATGGGCCACCGCCGAAGCTTAGGTTCCGACCCCAGGGAACAACAGGATGGGGAAGTAGGAGAGGGGAAGGGGGATCCCGGCAACCGGGCTGGGAATACGGGAAGTGGATCCTGGTCCCTTGATAATCAGGAGGTTGAAGAGCGTCCCTGGAAGGAATGGGCTACCGCCGAAGCCTAGACCCTGCCTCCAGGCCCGCCGGTGGGCGAGAATGAGCGGGAAGACAAGAGAGTTCTCAGCCCGCTGCCGGTCGTCGAAGTAGTCCCTCTCCATGTGGCCCGCCGCCTTGGGGGCGTGTTAGGATACCCGCAACTCAGGCCCTGACCGGCGTAGTCGGTCCCGGTCCGAATACGTTGGCCGGGTTGGTCTGACCCAATCCTGTCCCTCAGGAGAGAGTTTATGGCATCGGAGAAGATCCGCATCGGCGTAATTGGCGCTAATATTTCCAAGGGGTGGGCGCACCGCTCCCACCTTCCGGCCCTGCTGGCCAGCCCCGAGTTCGAGTTGACTGGCGTCTGTACCACCCGGCAGGAAAGCGCCGAGGAGTCGAAGGCCCGCTTCGGCGCAAGGCTGGCCTTCCACGACCACCGGGACATGCTGGCCAGCCCCGAGATCGACGCCGTCGCTGTGGTGGTCCGCGTCCCGTCCCACTACACCCCCACCATGGACGCCCTCAACGCCGGGAAGCACGTCTTCACCGAGTGGCCTCTCGGCGCAACCCTGGCCGAAGCCCAGGAAATGGCAGACCTCGGGCGTGCCAAGGGTGTCCAGACCATGGTGGGCCTCCAGGCCCGTGCCGCCCCGGCAGTCATGTACATGAAGGAACTCGTGGACAGCGGTTACGTGGGCGAGGTCATGGCCTGCAACCTGCGGCTGATCCGTGGTGGCGTCCTGTCCCGCACCTCCGACCGCACCTGGCAGCGGGACGATTCCCTCGGAGCGACCACCCTGACCATTGCCTGCGGCCACGCCATCGATGCCCTCCGCTACGTGGTCGGCGACTTCAGTGACGTTTCCTCGGTGGTGTCCACCCAGGCTGGCCAGTGGTACGAGTCTGACACCGACCAGATGGTGGACGTTACCGCCCCCGACAACATCCTCGTCAGCGGTAGGCTGGCTTGTGGCGGAGTCGGCTCGGTCCACGTGGCCAGTGTTCCCTGGTCGGAGAGCGGCTACCGGTTGGAGGTCTGCGGGCGCGAGGGCACTTTGGTAGCCGAATCTGAGGACTCCCCACAGCTCGGTGACGTGCGCCTCATGGGAGCCAAGACCGGCGACACCGGCTTACATGAACTGGAAGTGCCGTCCCGGTTGGTATGGGTCTTGGAAGGGATGCCCAGGGGCGCGCCCTACAACGTGGGGCAGATGTACTACCAGTTCGGCCAGGCCATCCGCTCCGGCGTCCCCTGCGAGCCCAGCTTCGATACCGCGGTTGGCCTCCACAAGTTCATCGACGCCATCCGCGCCTCGTCAGACCAGAGCAGGTCGGTTGCGGTACCGGTCTAGATGAGTTCTGGAACAACCGGCCAAGCGGAGATTAGCGGCCCATGCCTTTCATTTAGTCGGGCCGCCTCCGCCGCCGGACGCGGCTCCGGGGTCGGCGCGGCCTTTCAGGACTCTCGGGCGGGTCTTGGCCTTCCGGCTCGGCGGTCGGCTCATCGGGTTCTGCATTTGCAGTGAGAGGCGGCGTCTCAGCCGGGGCTTCCACCGTTGTCTCAACGACGGTATCGATAGTCGCGGGGGGAGCATCGGTTGCCGGAGTCGGGGCAAAATGTCTCAGCACTGGCGCAACTATCTGGTCATAGGTCTGCCGCTTCCCGGTCTTCTGGAAGATCAGCCACTGGATCAGTGAGCGGATGCCCCTGGTCTTGGTCTCCCAGGCCACCGTCCAGATGGTGCCGTCTCCCGACGGTTCAAACCAGTCCAGCCTGTCGGCCCATGTGGACTCCAGCGACCGCATCGCGCAGTGGCGGGGCGGGTCGAAGGTGCACCGCCACCGCACGTCCTCGTCCGAGGCGTCCAGGAACGTATATTCCTGCCCGTCCTGTCCCACCAGCGTGCCGTACTTGCTCTCCAGCGTCCTCCTGCTGGGCGCGCCGGATGCCGGGAACCCGGTCACGTGCTCGAATACCCGCTCTGGGCTGGCAGGCACCTGCACCCGGAATCTGATTGCTGGCATCACCGTGCCTAGAACACCGCGAGCGGGTTGATTGGCGACCCGGTGGCGTTGTAGAACCGCAGCGGCGCGGCGACGAACATGAACTCCCAGCGGTTCAGCCGGTTGCACACCGCGGCCAGCTCCTCGCAGTTGGCCGCGTCAATCAACCACAGGCCCATCGCCACGATGCCCACCCGGTGTACCGGCAGCCCCAGGGTCGGGTACCCGGCTGGGTCCATGTCCTGCGAGGCGTCCCCGCCCAGGATGGACACTCCGCGCTCGTGCAGCCATGGGATCGTCTCGGCGTGGAGTCCCGGCCTGCCGGACTCGGGCGGCCCGACCTCCAGACGGCGCTTGTACCAGCCCAGCCGGAGCATCAAGGCGTCGCCTTCCTCGACTCGTACACCCTGTGCGGCCTCGGCGGCTTCCAGGTCTTCGGTGAAGACCGGTTCGCCGGCTTCGAGCCAGTCCTTGCCCTTCAGCTTGGCGATGTCCAGCATCACGCCCCGGGTGATCACGCCGTTCTGGGCGCGGTCGATGTGCCCGGCGGTGGCCTTCTGGTCGGCCGTGACCAGGGCGGCATCCTTGCCGTTGTACATCTTGCCGTTCCAGAACTGGTGGCAGAGCGCGTCGAGGTGGGTGATGGTCAGTCCGTGGAAAGAGAACCCGAAGAAGTCCGACGCGCCACCGCCGCCGTTGCTGGGAGCAGACTCGCCGGTGCGCACCATGTAGTGCAGGGGCGGGATGGAAGTAACATCCGGCGCACCCTCGGGAACGATGAGCCTGGAACAGGTGACGCTGATGCCCTCCCGGACCAGGCTGCCTGCCTGGGCAATCTTCTGAGGGGTGATCAGGTTCAGAGTCCCTAGCTCATCGTCGGGACCCCATCGGCCCCAGTTGCTCAGGGAGGTCATCCACCCCATCACTTCCTCTTCCGTGGGTATCTTGGTGGTGGTCATTAGCCGCCTCCTTCTACCGTGGCTATGGAAAGGTCTCGGAGCAATAGCGAAGCCCAAGATCTGGGGGGTTACCGTGAAGACCACCCGGCGTGAGCAGTCTTCCTAATGCTCATCCTCGTCATCCATGTCATCGTCAGTGAACACGCCGGTCTCACGGCCCTGGAATACGTGGATGACGAACCCCTCGCGTGGGATGCCCACCGCGTCTATTATGTCCTCGTCGACGTAGGTGATGATGTCCTGGATTTCATCTTGGGTCAAACTCTCGTCTACTGCGATGGCGGCATGAATCAGGTCGAAGGCAAAGTGTATGTCTATTCTGCCTACCTGACGCCGGCCCTCCTGGATCGTGTAAGCCTCGGAATACGGGGTCCGCACCTCGCGTTCGTAGAAGAAGTCCGCCACAGCCGCCCCTCCGGGTCTATTCTCTGACATGCCCGTCCCCGATAACCACCCATTTGTATGACGTCAACTCCCGCAAACCCATCGGGCCGCGGGCGTGAAGCTTCTGGGTGCTGATACCTACCTCGGCCCCCAACCCAAACTGACCGCCGTCGTTGAAGCGTGTGCTGGCGTTGACAAACACAGCAGAGGCGTCTACTTCGTCCAGGAATCGTTGGGCCGCAGCCTGGTCCTCGGTGATGATGGCCTCAGAATGGCCGGAGCCGTAAGTCTCGATATGCTCCAGTGCATCATCCAGTGAATCCACCACCTTGACTGAGGCCAGCAGGGACAGGAACTCGGTCCCCCAGTCTTCTTCGTTGGCCGGAAGGATGCTGCCGACTCTTGAGTCCCCATTCCCGACTCGGGGCGTTGCTGCGCTAGGCCCGAGGATGCTAAGGGCTCGGCGGTCGCAGTGCAACTCTACTCCGGCCTCGGTGAGGTCCTGGGTGATGCGGGGCAGACACTGGGGTGCGATCTCGGAATGTACTATTATGGTGTCCAGAGCGTTGCAGACCGAGGGGCGTTGCACCTTGGCGTTGTAGACGATGTTGGCAGCCTTTTCTATGTGGGCACCACTGTCGATGTAAGTGTGGCAGACGCCTATGCCGCCGGTCACCGCAGCCATCGTGGCGTTCTCTGCGACATAGCGGACCAAATCGTCGCCGCCGCGTGGGATCAGCAGGTCGATATACTGTTTCATCCCCAGGATGGCCTCGACCAGCGACCGGTCCGGGTTGTCAATAAACTGCACCGCATCAGTCGGCCCTCCAGCACGCCCGATGGCGTCCCGTATCAAGCTTGCCAGGGCTGCGTTGGAGTGGATACTTTCTTTCCCACCTCGGAGTATGCAGGCGTTGCCGGACTTTAGGCACAGAACAGATATGTCTATGGTGACGTTGGGACGGCTCTCGTAAATTGTGCCGATTACGCCTAAGGGAATCCCCCGCCGCTCTATCACCAGCCCGTTGGGCATGATGCGAGACTCCAGGCATTCTCCTACCGGGTCTGGGAGTTCCGCGACCCTGCGAACATCGGAGGCCAATGAGTTGAGCCGTTCCTTGGTCAGGAGTAGCCTGTCCAACAGGGCATCATTGAGGCCCGCGGACTCGCCCGCCTCGCAGTCCAGTGCATTGGCTTCCAGGATGATCTCCTGCTTACCCTCCAGCGCGTCGGCGATATTGAACAGGACATGGTTCTTGTCTTCGGTGGGGAGATGGGCCAAAGTCCGGGATGCGGCGCGGGCGGCCCGAGCCTGGTCCATCAGGTCTTCAATTGTTGCTGTAAACATATCTACCTTTATCACCGATTAACCGGAAACTTGGCAGTCGCAGCTTCATGGGAACGAGGGTTTCATCCACCGCGTCGACTTCCAGGTTGAACTTCTGAAGCGTGTTTGCACCCAGGCGGGCCTCGCTATGACTATCTCCAAACACGCAGGGTACCACTCTGATCTGACCACCGATTCGCGCCGCTATCCTGGATGTGCTCACCAGAGCTTCGCCGCCATCAGGCAACATAAAGCGTCGTCGGTGGCCAGCGGCGTATCCGAGCTGTTCCAATACGGGTGCAGGCACCGTCAAATGACCGGGGCCGTCGTCTACCCGGGCATCTAGCTGCTCGAAGCTTTCGAGTTCCAAATCCATGATTTCGACCTGGATCTGAAATCTACCCATCTCACACCACCTCACGTATGACTACAATAGCACGAGGTTGTTGCGGTGAACGACCTCCTGTCCGTAATGATACCCCAGAGCGCCCTGAATCTGGTGGGAATGCAGCCCACTTATCCGCGACAGGTCCTCGGCTGCGTAGTTGGCGATTCCACAGGCTATTCGGCGTCCCTCCATGCCCACGATGTAGATGATATCCCCCCTCTGGAACTGACCCTTTACCTCATGCACTCCTGCGGGAAGCAGGCTGCGATGGTCTGTCTCAAGCGCCGACGCCGCGCCGGCATCGACGAACACCTCGCCGCGCAAGGACATGGCGCTGAGCATCCAGCGTTTACGCGCTTCCAGCTTGTCGGCAGAGGGTTGGAACAAGGTGCCGAAGCCCTGACCTCCGTTCCGATGGGAGACCGCCTGCAACACCGCGTCTTCTGCCAGCCCATTGCACATAATCATTGCAATGCCCGACTTGGTGACCAGCCGGGCGGCGTCAATCTTGGTGGGCATCCCGCCTCTTGCCCAGGGATTGAGTCCTCCACCGGCCAGGGATTCGATGCCGGAGTCAACCTCTTCCACCCATGGGATGAGCCTGGCATCAGGGTCCAGATTTGGGTCTGCGGTGTAGAGACCTTCAATATCGGTCAATATCAGGAGCAGATCTGCATCGACCAGGGTTGCTAGCAGAGCGGAGAGGCGGTCGTTGTCGCCGAACACCTCACCGATTTCATCCACCGCGACGACATCGTTTTCGTTCAGGACTGGCACTACCGCCAAGTCCAGCAGTCGTCTCAGGGTGTTGCGCACGTTCAGGTAAGATGGACGGTGGGACAAGTCGGCGGCTGTGAGAAGGGCTTGTGCGGTTTCGATGCCGTGCGAGGCGAATAGTTCCTGGTACACCCCCATCAACCGGCTCTGCCCCACGGCGGCCAGGACCTGCCGGGATACGATGTCGTAGCCGTCGTCGTAACGCCCCAATGCCTCCCGACCCGCGGCGACTGCCCCAGATGTAACCAACAGCACCTCAATGGACTGGTCGCGGAGGTGTGCTATCTGGTCTACCAGTCCGCATATTACCGGGCGGTGCAGCGTCCTGTGGTCGGGTGGGTGGGTCAGTACGCTGGTGCCGGCCTTGATGACTATTCTCTTGTAGGGCGATTCCTGATGGTCGATCATGCTCAGTGGTCAGTTGGCCGTGTGCCGCGACTGACCACTTTAAGAGAGGTCATTTCGGCGCACGCAATTATATCACGATGGGCCTGTGCCAAGGCTGTGATTGCATTCGCAGGTGGGCGGGTTTCCCTTGTTCCGGGATACTCTCCGGGCATAGAATAACGTTAACGAGGCTGGCATTGCACGTCAGCCCGTTCAGGCGTGTTTTAATGATATTGGCTGGCCCGAACCGTCCGGGCTACGGCCAACATTCCAACTGGAAACGTGAGTCTATGTCGTTGATGGGTGTTCTTGATCTGGTAAACCGGCACCCGATGTTTCTCAGGCCGGGAAAGGTGGATGGGTCACCCGAGAAGCCTTTTGAGGTTACGGTTCGTCAGGGGGCTAGGTCGGCCTATATCGCGGCGGTGTGGGAGTCTCACCGCGTTCCAGTTCTGGTCATTACCCAACGGCCCGAGGATGCTCGCAGGCTTCACGACCAGATTCTTACCTATCTTGGTGAAGATGCAGCGGTCCACCTGCTGCCGGAGCCGGAAGTGCTTCCCTTCGAGCGGTTGGCCGTGGACGCCAACACCAGTAATCAGCGCCTGGCGTCCTTGGCGTCTCTGGCCTGTGCCTACAGACCGGAGGACCGTAAGGAATACCCTGCACCCTTGGTAGTCGCGTCGGTGAGCGCAGCCCTGCGCGGCACCTTGCCTATGAAGGTTATGGCGGGACGGGATGCGGGGAACGTGGAAGGTAACACCTGGAGCGTAGGCCAGAGGATCAGGCTGGACCAGATCCTGCCGCGCTGGGTCGAGTTGGGATACCACAGCGAGCCAGTCGTCGAGGTGCCCGGGACGTTCAGCCTACGCGGCGGCATCCTGGATATTTTCCCCGCCAACGCGGAGCTCCCTTTCCGAATCGAACTTTGGGACGACGAGGTGGAGACCATCCGTCGGTTCGATCCCCACACCCAACGCTCTGTTGGACGCGTGGGCCACGTGAGTATCATCCCGGCACGAGAACAACTATCGGCTTTCGTAGATCGGGAACGGTTTGATGACCTCGTTGGAAGGATGGACTTCCGCCACTGTGGGACGGACCTGCGAGACCGTATCAAACAGGAACTTGCCGGTCTACTTTCGGCCCCCAACCAGGAAACCTTGACCTTCTACAGCGGGCTGCTAACCCATGCCAGTTTGCTGGATTATCTACCCGAAGATGCCCGCATCGTCTTGGACCTGCCCAACCAGGTCGACACGGAAGCAAGGGACCTGGAAGAACGTTTCGACCGCATGAGAGCTGGGAGGGAACAACGGGGCGAGCTCCCCCGTGGTTTCCCATCCCCTTTCCTGCCGTGGGATGCCTTCTCAGCAGCCTTGGAGCGTCGGCCACGGCTTTTGATCCAGGGCTGGTTGGGTGAGGGTGAGGACCAACTTTTCCAACCCGCGCCGCCCTATTACGGTCGGCTGGAACAGTTGGGCAGCGACGCCCGGCAGTTCGGTCAACAGGGCAAGGCTATCGTCGCCGTCACACAACATGCCAGGCGTCTCTCCGAAATCCTTGAGGAACAGGGCGTAAACGCCACCGTGTCTTCTAGGGCCGACCATTCGCCTGGCCCTGGTGAAGTGCTGATCGTACCCGGCTCCTTGCGTGAAGGCTGGTATATGGACGCTGTACCCCCCGCCAATGGGGAGGGCGGCAACGCGGACAACCCGGGCAAGATTACGCCGTTGATGCTCCTGAGTGACGCGGAGCTTTTCGGTACGGTCAAGGAACGGCGCTACCGACGTGCCCTCCGGGCCGAACCAGGTGCGGAGATAGCCAGCCTTTCCGATCTTGTAGAAGGCAGCTTCGTGGTTCACATCGACCACGGTGTGGCACAGTTCGCTGGGACAACCCGGATGGGTGATGATGGAGAGGAGAAAGAATACCTTGTCCTCGAATACGCCGAGAGCGATAAGTTGTACGTTCCCACTGAGCATCTCGACCGGGTGACGGCTTACGTTGGCGCGCAGGACCATCCACCGAACCTGACAAGGTTGGGCTCGGCGGAGTGGGCGCGTGTGAAACAACGGGTCAAGGGTGCGGCACGGGAGATGGCATCGGAACTGCTGCGGGTTCAGGCTGCCCGGGAGTTGGCTGATGGGCACGAGTTTTCTTCCGATTCTGTGTGGCAGCAGGAACTCGAGGACTCTTTCCCCTACGAGGAGACGCCGGACCAGGCAGCGGCAATCAGCGACGTAAAGACCGACATGGAGCAGACCAAACCCATGGACCGGCTGATTTGCGGGGATGTTGGCTACGGTAAGACCGAGATTGCGCTGAGGGCGTCTTTCAAGACGGTCAATGACGGGATGCAGGTTGGGCTGTTGGTGCCGACGACAGTCCTGGCCCAGCAGCATTATGCTACCTTCAGCGAACGTCTCAGCCCCTACCCAATCAAGGTGGATGTGCTGAGCCGCTTTCGCACCAGGAAGGAACAGCAACAGGTGATCCAGGATTTGAAAAACGGGACGCTCGATATCGTCATAGGCACCCACCGTCTGTTGCAGAAGGACGTCCAGTTCAAGAACCTCGGGCTCGCCGTGGTCGACGAGGAGCAGCGGTTTGGCGTAGCCCACAAGGAACAACTGAAGAAACTGTGCCGGGAGGTGGACATGTTGACCCTGAGCGCAACCCCAATCCCGCGCACGCTGAACCTGGCACTGTCAGGCATCCGAGACCTGAGCACGATGGACACTGCGCCCGAAGCCAGGCTGCCGGTCAAGACCTTCGTCAGCGAGTACAGTGAGGAGGTCATCAAGGAAGCAATCTTGCGGGAGATGGAGCGGGGAGGACAGGTGTTCTTCCTGCACAACCGCGTCAGGTCCATTGAGCAGAAGGCGGCGGAATTGGCTGAGCTAGTTCCTCAGGCCCGCCTGCTCATCGGCCACGGACAGATGGCTGAGGCAGATCTAGAGGAGGTGATGTATTCCTTTGCCAATGGCGAGGCGGATGTCCTGCTATGTACCACTATCATCGAGTCGGGCCTAGACATGCCCAACGTCAACACCCTTATCGTGGACCGAGCCGACCGCTTTGGCCTTGCCCAGCTTTACCAGTTGCGGGGGCGCGTCGGCAGGGGAGACCACCGGGCCTATGCTTATATGCTGGTCCCCGGTGGCAGGCGTATCACCGACGCTGCCCATCGTCGTCTCGAGGCCATATTGGAAGCCTCAGAATTGGGGGCCGGGTTCCGGATCGCTATGCGGGATCTTGAGATACGCGGAGCCGGTAACCTTCTGGGTTCGGCCCAGAGCGGCCACATACGGGAAGTAGGCCTCGACCTATACGGCCAACTGCTGAAGGAAGCCGTGGACGAATTGAAGCTCGGCGGTGGAGGGGATGACTCCACGGGCGGTGCCCTGATATCGGACCTGCCCCGCGTTGAAGTTCAGATGCCCGCACGTATACCGGAGAATTATATTTCCCACATGGCGTCTAGGCTTTCGGTATACCAGAGGGCGGCCAGAATACGGGAACGCCACGAAGTGCCAGAGCTGTCGGAAGAGCTGAGGGACCGTTTCGGCCCTGTGCCGGAGGAAGTGGAGAACCTGCTCCGGGTGGCGGAACTCAGGGCGCTGGCCAGCCGCCTTGGGGTCGAGTCCATACTGCAGAGCGACGATGGAATTGTGGTCAATCTCAAGGTCGCGGTTGGTGGGGCGAGGCAGCCGCTGCAAAGGGCGCTAGGGCCCTCTGTCAACGTGGGGAACCAGAGGCTGCACATGCCCGGCCGCCGCTTGGGTGAACAGTGGTTCCTCCGTCTGACCAGGGTTCTGGAGCGACTGCAGTCGTTCCAGAACAGAGTACGCACCCTGGCGGGCTAGACGTGCCGGAGTCTCTGGGACTCAGTCTCCGTAGACCCGAGTGTCCGGCTGGAAAACAGCCCACGAAAACCAGAGTTGGCTGCCGCTATGGGGAATAGCCGTAAGCTGTTTGCCTTTGAGGAATCCTGACGTGGCTCTGCCCAAGAGGTTCCAGTTGCTACTGGTCTGGTCGTCGGTTATCTGCGAGCCGTCCCCGGAAAATGTAAGGCTCTGCCCGTCCAGTTTGGGATCGAAGACTCCGGTCGCCCCAACGTCCCGGCTGTTCGGAATGTAGCTGGCGTCGATGGCTGACGTAGTGCCTTCCTTGAAGAACACCACTAGGTCTTGCCCGTTTAGGGTATAGGAGATCACCTTCTCCTCTTGCAGTGCTTCAAATGGTACCGCGAGCGATTCGTCATCGATGGTTACACCCACTACACGGTCCATCAGTCCTAGGCGACGGTCGGCGGGACCGTCAAACAGGAACGGGTCCCGCAGGTCGTAACCGGCGTAGGGATTGCTCCCATAGGGCCGGGAGTAGCCGGTATCACGGGACAGCACCTTGCCTTCAGGGAAGGACTCTTTGAATTCACCCCACGAAACGATGCCAAGGTAGACCTGTTCCAGCTTTTGGCCGGTCAGGTCCCCCACGATTGCCTGACCGCCCATCTCCTGCCACCATGAGTGGGTCTGGCGATCGTACATGATGAGGTTGCTGTGGCGGAGATTGCCGGATGTCCCGAAGTCGAGGACTTGACCGTCCACCGTGCGCCTGTACACGAAGGCGCTATTGCAGAGGGGTCAATAGGTGATGACGACTGGTTCCCCTCCTACCGTGTCGTTAACAATCTCATGCCACATCATGATCTGCATCGGGTAGGCGCGGGCGTGTCCATTGAGATTGATCACTTGTACCGGCTCGCGGTCATCCAGCCATTCGTCTGCCTCGGCCACCGTCCCGAACTTGGGGGCATCTATGGCAGGGATACCATCCTTGCCCGGCCCGCCGCTAAAAATGTCGCCATAGTCGATGGATCGCAGTGTGAAGTTGGTCTTCCAGCCAGTTGTCAAGACTCCGGCCTTCCGTAGCTCTTGTCTGGCTTGGTCCTCACCGATGGGGACGATACCGTCCCCTCTGCCGGATGGCGCCGGGGTTCGAGCTTCGGTTGCGACCGTGGCCGGGGCAGGAGACCCTTCCCCTGTAGGCCGGTACGTAGCTTTCGGTACAGGAGTGGGAGAGGGCACATTGGTCTTGATATCCGCTGCGCTGGCAGCGGATATCGTGGCGTCCGACGTAGGTGTCCCGGTAGGACCTGACTGCGTTGGCCCGGCGTTTGGATCGGTCTCAACTACCGCAGTCTCCGAGGAAGTAGTCCCGCCGCAGGCCGAGATGAGGAGCAAGGCGCAAAAAAGTGTAACGACACGTCCAATGTGCGTCATGGTCTGTCTAGCATAGACTTCATTGCCGAATTTACGTTTAGGGTGGACCATATGGACTCGTGGTGCGCTATAATGAGAGATGCTGGCTTCGGGGACACAGCCCGAGGCTTGGTCGAGGGAATTACCCGGTCGTTCTCTCTGCAATCGGGGTGTGGCCCAGCGGAAGGGCGCCACGTTCGGGACGTGGAGGTCGGTGGTTCGAATCCACTCACCCCGACCAATTCCTCCCCAATCTCAGCCACTCTTGGACTTCCTCCTCGTCGGTGCCAACTCCCACAGGAGGCCGCATCTGCTAGAGGATGACGCCCGCTTCCTGCAAGCGTCCTATATCGTTCCAGGTGTAGCCTAGGGTATCAATCAAGACCTCTTCCGTGTGTTCACCGTGGGCTGGGGCCATCTTCCTTGTGGAGATTGGGGTTTTGTTATAGGCCACCGGGGTCTGTACCCATTTGGATGGACCGATAAGCGGGTGGTCGAAGTCGACTATGTAGTCATTGGCGATTACCTGCGGGTCGCTGGGCAGGTCGAAAACGTCCTGGACGCGTTCCCAAATGGTGCTCCCCGAGTCCTGCAGCACTTCCGCCCATTCGTCAAGCGTCTTCGTGATGAATATCGAGTCGAGAATCGAGACCAACTCCTCTCGGTTCTCTGTTCTGGAGTCAATGGTATTGAATCGCGGGTCATCCACTAAGTCCGTCCGATCTATGGCACTGCACACGAACGGCCAAAAACGGTCACTCTGGTTCATCGAGAAGGCGATCCACCGCCCGTCTTGGCATTTGTAGTAGTTCCAAAGGGGATTCCGCGCCATATTGCGGTCCGGACGTGGCGTCACGGCGTTGTTGAGCAGGGCCATACCGTACCTGAGACCGCCGAGCCACATCATGCTGCCCAAGTGGGATGCGTCGACTTTTTGTCCGATGCCCAACCTCTCCCTGGCGACAAGCGCGCCCAGTATGCCGTAGGAGAGCATGATGCCCCCCATCTGATCCGCCACGCCTCCGGCACTGTATGGGTTTCCATCGTCGGGGCCGGCCCAGAACAGGGCACCGGAACGCGCTTCGCCGGTCAACGCGAACGCGGGCTTGGCGGCATCTGGCCCCATAGCGCCATATCCTGTAGCGGAACCATATACGATCATTGGGTTTCGGTTGGACACTTCCTCGTATCCCAAGCCCATTCGCTCCGCAACGCCATCGCGGAAGTTCTCCACGAGGACGTCGGACTTGGCCACGAGGTCGTACATCACCTCTACGCCCTGAGGCTTCTTCAGGTCTATGGCGATGCTCTTCTTCTGACGGTTGTTACACTCGAAATAAGCGGTAGTGCCCTCCGGGAACAGGGACGGAATGCCGGAGACGCGGGTGAATTGCCTGCCGTGGTCTCCATCCAGCGACTCGACCTTGATGACCTCTGCGCCGAGGTCTGCCAGCATGAGGGTGGATACGGGTCCAAACTGCCACATCGTCCAGTCAATGACGCGGATGCCATCTAGTGGTCCTGACTTGCCGAGGCCGTTGGTGGTTTCAGGCAAGGTGGTTGGAGCGTCGGTTGAGGCCAATCGGACGCCGCACTGGTCGCAAAAATTGGCGTCGGGGCGGCTTTCTCGATAGCAATAGTTACAGTGCATAAGGTATTACCTTTCTGGGAGAATCTGGAGAGTGCAGCGGAAGTGGAAATGACAGGGCCAGTTGGGTGGGTCCAGTCAACTGGCGTGTTCGGACGCTGGCAAGGCGTTATCGGCCGAACATGTCCCCGGGCCGCAGACCTACGGCGGCGGACCACTCGGGAGCCATGACCTTGCCTGACTGCGGGGGCTGGACACGGCCCACCTTCAACACGCCGTCTGACGCGGCAACGGTGAACCCGTTATCCGAGATCTCGGTAACCTCACCGGGCACATTGCCGCCGGGACCCGTGGTCATGGAACCCCGAAAGAGCAGGATGCGTTTCCCGTTGTAAGTGGAGGCAGCGCCCGGGCTGGGGTCGCTACCCCTCACCTGGTTGTAAATGCTGGTGATTGGACTATTCCAGTCGATTATCATGTCGTCAGACCGGCACCAACCTTCATAAGTGGCCTGAGACTCGTCCTGCACCAACCGGGGGGCTGTGCCGTTGGCCACCATGCGGACTGCCTCGGCCATCGCGTCGACGCCCATAGGGAACAGCTTGTTAAAATAGAGAGACCCCAGGGTGTCGTCTAGTGTAATCTCGACGGATTTTTGCAGCAGCACCGGCCCGGTGTCCAGTCCCTTGTCGGGCCAAAAAATCGTCAGCCCAGTCTCGGTCTCTCCTTGGATTATAGGCCAGTTCATCGAGCTTGGCCCGCGGTGCCGGGGCAGCAGGGACGGGTGGTACTGAATAGTCCCCATGGTTGGGGCCTCCAGGATATCCTCTGGAACGATGTCCGTGACGAATGCCATCACGCCAAGGTCTGCGTCCAGGCCCTTAAATCCGTCGATAGCCTCTTGAGAGCGCATTCTCCGGAACTGGAACACAGGGATTTCCCGTTCCTCAGCAGCGGCCTTTAGCGGGTCGGGGCGGCCGCCCTCCCGACCTGGAGGAACGAAGGCCCCAACGATGTTCTCGCCCTGTTCGGCGAGAACCTCCAACACCTTGCCACCGAAGGCTTCCTGACCTATCACTACGATGCGCATCTCACCGGCCATAACGTCAACCTCAGTACTGGCGTTGCTGCCTCGACCGGCCTCCCATATTGCCATAGGAGACGTCGGGATCAGTAACAACGTCGATCAGGGCCGCCTTGCCCGAGGCGAAGGCGCGTTCCATAGCGGGCCGTAGTTGCTCCGGGTCGGTCACGCGTTCGGAGTGTCCGCCCATGCCTTCCATGATCTTTGCGTAGTCAGTTTCCTGGGACAGGTAAGTGCCCAAGGCGCGTCCACCGCGCCGAAGGACTCCCTGGGTGGTCTGGTTCCACGCCCCGTTGTTGCCGACGATGGAGACGATTGGCAGGTTGAAGCGGACGTAGGTCTCGATGTCGAACCCGGTAAGGCCAAACGCCCCGTCGCCGTAAATGATGCAGACCTGCTTGCCGGGCCGGGCTAACTGGGCCGCGGCAGCGAAACCGCTACCAGCCCCCAGGCAGCCGAAGCTTCCGGGGTCAAGCCAGTGACCGGGACGGTTTATGCCCAGCACCCGGGCCGCGAAGGTCACGAAGTCGCCACCGTCACCGATGACCGTGGCGTCATAGTCCAGAATATCCCTCAGTTCCTTCATAACGCGCATGGGATGTATCGGGGTATCGGTGCTGTTCAGCATGGGCTCGTCTGCGGCCTTCAGAGCAGCATCCTCGGTCATTACCTCTTCCACCCACGCTTTTCCGGGGGAACGGTAGCCGGTGTCATGTAGATGGTCCATAAGCTGGCGCAGGATGGGCTTGGTGTCGCCGACCAGCCCGACCTCCACGTCCCGGTTCTTACCGATTTCCGCCGGGTCCATCATTATCTCGATGAGCTTGGGGTTCTGGGGGAACATGTTCTCCGTGCCATAGCCGAGCCGAAAGTCGATGGGAGTACCGATGAGCAGCACCGTGTCGGACTTGACTAGCCCGTAGCGGCGACCCAGGCTACCCAGATTGGGATGGTCGGAGGGGATGCTGCCTCGCCCCATGGCGTTCAGAAACACAGGGGAATCAATCATCTCGACGAACTCCCGTAGTTCCTCTGCGGCGTCGCACCACCAGATATCCGATCCGGCTAGAATCATGGGCCGCTCGGTATTTCGGAGAACGTCCGCTGCCCTGGCTATGTACTCCGGGTCGCCGTATGCCTTGGCCTCCGTCCGATACCGCTGTGGATAGCGGACCTGCTCTTCCTCAGCCTTGCCGTTCACCACGTCGATGGGGATTTCCAGGTAGGCCGGTCCGGGTATTCCGGTGGTCGACTCCCGGAAGGCTTCGGCCACGTACTCTGGGATGCGCTCAACGCGCTTGACCTGCTCGGCGAACTTTGTGATGGGTTTCATAAACGTGACGCTGTCGAAGTCCTGGAGGCCGCCCTTCAGGTGTTCCCCGATTGCTGCGTTGCCGCCGATGAGAATCATGGGGCTGGGGGCTTGGTAGGCGTTGGCCACGCCGGTAATGGCGTCGGTAACGCCGGGGCCGGCGGTCACAATGGCCACCCCGGGCTTTCCCGTGACCTTGGCCCACCCTTCAGCGGCGTGGGCCGCCGCCTGTTCGTGGCGGAAGTCTATGACCTCAATACCTTCGTCGGCGCATCCCTCGTAAAGGTTGTAGATGTGGCCTCCGTTGAGGGTGAAGACGTACTGGACGCCCTCCTGTCTAAGGGCCTTTGCGAACAAACGGCCACCGTCAATCTCTGCCATTAAGCCTCCCAGAGCCTGATGAATGGACAAGTGGTTGGTGGTCACTCAGGGCCACCAGTCTCGTTTCCATTATACATGATGAGCGAGGTAGCCAGTGGTTGGTACCTCAGCAGCAACCAAGTCCCGCCCCTGTTGACCTCGTTTGACACCAGTGTTGAAACTGCACACAGAAGGGCGGAGAACGTGCGGCAACGCCATATTGTATAATCGGGGACAGTCAACAGCAGCCGGGGTTCGCAGGCCTTCGGCAGGCCATAAGTTACCGAACACCGGCATAGGAGGTCCGTTTTGGCAGAGGTAGAAGGGAGCGCCCTGATAGCCCAGTCAATCCAGAGAGAGGGTATCGAGACCCTCTTTGGGCTGGCGGGAGGCCCCATACAGGACATAATGGGGTTCGCCCCCCACTTCGGAGTCCGCCCCATCGGGGTGCGCCACGAGCAGGCTGCGACCTTCGCTGCCGCTGCGTATGGCTACGTTCGCAATCAGGTCGGCGTGGCGGTCCTGGCAGCAGGCCCGGCGGTTAGCAACGGCGTCACCGGCGCCCATGTCGCATATGACAACTGCTTCCCCCTGGTTATTCTGGGAGGGTCCGGTCCCCAGCGGGGGCGCTACACCGGCACTTTCCAGGAGACGGAAAACGTCCCCATGTTCAAGGGCATTACCAAGATGGCCGTTCAGGTGGAGAGCACGGCCCGCATTCCCGAATACATGGCTATGGCCTTCCGTAAGGCGCGGACGGGGAGACCCGGTCCCGTGTACCTCGACCTGCCCTCAGATGTCATTCAGAACGGAGTTGACGAGGAAAGCGTTCGCTGGCCCTCGAATTACTATACCGATGCCCCGCCTGGGGGAAATCCCGACCAGGTAAGGCGAGCCGCAGAACTGCTCCTGAACGCCGAGCGTCCCATGATGATTGTAGGCAAGGGAGTCCGCTGGTCGGAACCTACGGCCGAGTTGCGGGAGCTGATCGAGTCCCTGGGGATGCCATACATCGCATCGCCGATGGGACGCGGGTTCATCCCTGACGACCACCTTCTGAACCTGGGGGCTGCCCGTAGCGCAATTATGGGCAACGCCGACGTTGTGCTGGTCGCCGGCTCCCGGCTGAACTGGATGTTCGAGTTCGGACGCCGTTTTCCGCCCGATGCCAAGATCATTCACATCGACATTGAGGCCGAGGAAATCGGCTTCAACCGGGCCGTCGACGTGGGTATAGTGGGCGACGCCAGGGCCGTTTTGGGACAGATACTGGCTGAGTTAGAGGGCAAGACTGCCGGGATGCGGGAAAGGGCCGAAGAAGGGCCCTGGCTGACTTCCCTGCGCAACCAGGTCGAGGGCAACGCTGGCAGGATTGCCGACCGTCTCAACTCCGACGCGAAGCCGATTCTGACCCACCGGCTGTTGCACGAGGTGAGCCAGGTATTCCCCAGGGAGACGATTTACTCGGTAGACGGCCAGACGACCCTGGCCACGGGCAGGCAGGTGTTGCAGAGCTACACCCCGGCCAGCCGGTTGAACTCCGGCTCCAACGGCTGCATGGGCGTTGGCGTCCCCTTCGCCATTGGCGCAAAGCTGGCCCGCCCCGATGTTCCGGTGGTCAGCGTCAACGGCGATTGTGCCTTCGGGTTCAATGCTATGGAGATGGAGACCGCGGTGCGCTGCCAGTTGCCGATCGTCTTCATCATCAACAACAACTCGGGCATCGTCGGTGGCAGCCTGGAAGCCCACATGGGGCTTCCCGAAGGTTATGAGGAAAGGGTCGCCACCTACACCCCCGACATCCGATACGACCGTATCCTGGAGGCTTTCGGCGGGTATACCGAAAATGTCACCGAACCATCGGAAATCAACGCCGCTCTCCAGAGGGCTTTCCAGGCGACCCAAGAGGGCCGGGTGGCTTGCGTTAACGTAATCTCGGACCACATGGAAGTTATGCCCCGTAGCGGCAGCAGGGGAGGCTCCCTGATGGGCTACGACCGGTAGGAGATAATAGACATGTCAGACCTAGTGTTGCATACAGCAATAGGGACCTACGGGCATACCACGCCGTTGAAGGATGGCAGCGTCACATCGAAGATGTTCGACATGGAACATATTGAAGTGTCGCCGGTGACCAGCATCTTCCGCCGCATGGTGCGAGGGCTGGAGTTCGACGTTGCGGAGATGGCGCTGTCCACTTACATGTGCGCCCGTGCCCACGGCAAGGCTTTCACCGGCATTCCTATATTCCTGACACGGGCCTTTTATCACGGGGGTATAGTCTGCCACGCCCGCAGCGGCATTAAGTCACCCAAAGACCTAGAAGGTAAGCGGGTTGGAGTGAGGAGCTACACCTTGACCCCCGGTGTCTGGACTCGCGGCATATTGCAGACCGAGTACGGCGTTGACTTGAACGCCGTGATCTGGGTACTGTCCGGAGACGAGCATGTGGCGGAGTTCGTGTCACCGGACAATGTCGTATCGTCCCCAAACAGCGACCTGGGTGAGATGCTCCTTTCCGGCGAAATAGACGCCGCCATAGGTGCGGGGTCCGTCAACTCCCCGGACGTGCATCCTCTGTTCTCCGAGCCAGACGAGGCTGACGCCGCTTGGCACCGGAAGACCGGAGTCTACCCCATAAGCCACATGCTGGTGGTCAAGGATGCCGCTCTGGAAGCCAACGGCGGTCTGGCTGAGGAACTGTTCGACGTTTTCAAGACCGCCAAGGGGCCCTACATGGAGCAACTGAAATCCGGGAATGCTTCCAGTCCTGCAGACCGTGTGTTGCTGAAGATGGGCAAGGTGGTCGACGGCGACCCTGTCCCCTACGGGTTCGAGAGTTCCCGCAAGACGCTGGAGACCTTCATCGGTTTCAACTTGGAACAGGGTGTCATCCCCCGTAAGGTGGATGCCGAAGAACTATTCCCGGCATCAACCCTGGTCTTGGCCTGACGGCGGCCCGTCCTCGCACCAATACTGGGAGGCGACATGGCGCAGTATTCATTCCGACTCCCAAATGCCGATTATCTGGGATTCCCAGCCACGACTGAAGCCATAGTTGATACGGCCTGCAAGGCCGAGGAGTTGGGTTTTGACGCCCTCTTTGTCAATGACCACGTAATCGTCGATGACTCGCCCCGTAGCGCGTCTTGGCGCAACGTTTACGATCCCCTGATGGTTCTGTCCTACGTGGCGGCGCGTACGACGCGAGTCCTGCTGGGAACGTCGGTCCTGATAATGCCCTACCGGAACCCCATCGTCACTGCCAAGATGGTCGCCACCTTGGACCAGATGTCCGAGGGCCGGGCCATCGCCGGAGTGGGCGCGGGCTGGAACGAAGCCGAGTACCAGGCCCTGGGAGTACACCACAGTGAGCGTGGGGCACGCACCACCGAGTATATCCGCTTGTGGCAGGCGTGCTGGCGTCCCGGCCCAACCACATTCGGCGGGGCCTTCTTTTCCTTCGAGAACATGCACGTCAACCCCAAGCCTGTGCAGCAACCTCACCCGCCTATATGGATTGGCGGCTCAGGGCGTCCGTCCCTTCGCAGGGCGGCTGAATTTGCCCAGGTGTGGCAGCCGACGCCCACACCCCTGTCCGACTTGACCAAGAACCAGTCCTACCTGCGCGAAGCTTGCACCAGAATTGGCAGACCGGACGTGCCGCGCACTCGCATGAGCTTCCGGGTTAACCTCAGCCATATCACCGGCAGCTCTCACTCCGGTGGCGACAGGCCTACAGGGCAGGGGACGCCGGAGCAAGTGGCGTCGGACATGGTTCGCTACCGTCAGGAGGCCGAACTGGAAGAGTTCCAGATTAACTTCAACGGCTGCGGCAGCCTCCAGCAACTTCTCGACTCTATGGATTTGTTCGTCCAAGAAGTCAAGCCGAGGGTGGACGCTTAGATGCTACAGATGACAGCTTTTCCCACCGACCGGGCCGAAAAGCGGCGTGTCCTGATGGACGCTGTGGAAAGCGTCCGGGACGTGCTGGAGGCGGGCGCGACGGAAGCCGAAGAGATCGGCACCCTTCCCCAGTCCTCAGTGGATGCCCTATACGACTCGGGCCTGTTCCGCCTCAAGATGCCCCACGTCCTTAGTGGCGCGGAGGCCGATCTTGTAACCCAACTGGATGTGCTTGAGGAAGTGAGCCGAATCGAACCCTCGGCGGGTTGGTGCCTGATGATTGGCTCGGCGAGCCTCGGCGGCTTGGGAGCGTTTCTGCCCGATGATGCTCTTGAGGAAGTCTTCGCAGGAGGCAGGGCTCCCAGGACTGCAGGGGTCGCCGCTCCTCTCGGTGTTGCCGTGCCGGTAGATGGAGGCTACCATCTCAAGGGACGCTGGCCGTTTGGCAGCGGTGTGCGGCATTCTGAGTGGCTATCGGCGGGTGCTCGGGTCGTCACTGAAGGGCCTGGATACCCCCGCTTGTTGCGGGTCGTCATGCCCACGCACAAGGTGAAGATTCACGACAATTGGCAAGTCATGGGCCTGCGCGGCACCGGGAGTTGTGACTTCTCTGTCGAGGATCTGTTCGTGCCGGATAATTTCGCTTGGGACGCCACTTCAACGGAGCCGAAACGGGGAGGCCCGTTATACCGGTTGGGAAGACCGGCGTTCGTGACCAACGAGCATTCGGCATTTGCCCTGGGAGTGGGACGCAGGGCGTTGGATGCCGTGAAGGAACTGGCAGCTACCAGGGTCCGGGGATACAACTC
The DNA here is from genome assembly GCA_951812625.1 of uncultured Dehalococcoidia bacterium. GTDB lineage: Bacteria > Chloroflexota > Dehalococcoidia > Lucifugimonadales > UBA3495 > CATOSP01. The sequence goes on from CATOSP010000002.1 coordinate 270,925, forward strand.
CCCCAACTTGGTGGCCGACCGTCCCGCCTTCCAGCGCGCTCTGGGCGAGTCCGACCTTCGCCTCCGCGCGGCAAGGGCCTTGAACGTGGAGATTCTGGAGGAGGCCTGGGAAAGCGTTTGCAACGGCCAAACGCCCGAGCCGCAGCTACAGGCCCAGATGCGCAGTTGTGCAGCCTATACGACCGAGGTGGCTGTCGACGTCGTCTCCCAGGCATTCCGCTACGGTGGCGGGTCGGCCATGTTCCTGTCCAACATCTTGCAGCAGTGCTTCCGGGATATAAATGCCGGGGCCCAACACCAGATGGTCAGCGACAGGGCCTACGAAAACCACGGTCAGTTTCTGCTGGGCCTGCCCGATGCGCGGGTAATGGAGTAGTCACCGCTGCGAGGCTGGAGTGGCGGCTGTCAGACAGTGCTTGCACCCCTCTATTGGCTGGGGACCTCAGGCATTCGCGCCGCAGCAGCGCTTGTACTTCTTCCCGCTGCCGCAGGGGCAGCGGGAGTTGCGGCCTATCTTGTTTGAACCACCCGGAGCGGAGTTTCTCTGGGACCCGTTTACCGCCTGCATGGGGCTGGGTTGGTTGGCGGCTCCACCTCGCTGCCTGGCTCCTGCTGTTGGAGGACCGAGGCTGACGTGGAACAAGGTGTGGATCACATCGGACTGTAGCCGCTCCTGGAACTCCTGGAACAGCTTCTGTCCCTCGGCCCGATACATCACCAGCGGGTCGCGCTGCCCGTAGGCGTGCAGCCCGATACCTGTCCGCAGGTTCTCCATAGCCGTCAGGTGGGTGACCCAGTGGGTATCTATGGCGCGCAGCATCAACAACCCTGTGAGGGTCCGCATTTCCTCTTCGCCTATCTCTGCCTCACGGCGTTCGTAGGCTGGTTCGGCATAATCTGCTAGTATCTGCCGCACATCGTCAAGGCCGAGCCGGTTGATCTGTTCCTCGGCGGGCAATCCTTCGGGCAAGGGGCATATCAAGGCTAGATCGTTGATCAGGCCGTGAGTGTCCCAGTCGTCGGTATGACGGCTCGGCAGGTTCTTGCGGACCAACTGCTCGAACTCGTTGCGCAGCATGTCTACTGCCGTGGTCTTCAGATCGCTCTTCTCCAGGACCTGGGCCCGCTTGTCATAGATGGTCTGCCGTTGGTTGTTGAGCACATCGTCGTAGTTCAACAGGTGCTTGCGTATATCGAAGTGGTGACTCTCCACCTTTACCTGGGAACTGGCGATGGACTTGGTCACCAGCTTGTTCTCGATTGGGACATCCTCTTCCAGGCCGCTCCAGCTCATAACTGACTTGATCTTCTCGCCGCCGAACCGCTGCATTAGTTCGTCCTCCAGCGAGACGAAGAACTGGGAACTGCCGGGGTCTCCCTGGCGGCCAGCGCGCCCCCTTAGCTGGTTGTCAATCCTTCGGGCGTCGTGGTGCTCCGTGCCGAGAACGTGCAGACCCCCCAGGGCGATGACGCGATCGTGCTCCTCCTGCCAGTCATCCCGGTCTGTGTCCGCCCCTCCCAGCACAATGTCCGTGCCACGACCGGCCATGTTCGTGGAAACTGTGACAGCTCCCAGCCGGCCAGCCTGGGATATTATGCTGGCCTCAAGCTCGTGGTTCTTGGCGTTAAGCACTTGGTGGGGGATGCCGCGACGCTTTAGCTTCTCGCTCAGTTGCTCCGAGGCTTCGATGGAAGTGGTGCCTACTAGCACGGGTTGGCCCTGCTCGTGGAGGTCGGCAATCTCACTGGTGACGTTTCTCCACTTCGATTCCTCGGTCTGGAACACCAGGTCCGCACGGTCATCCCGCACCATTGGGACATTGGTCGGGATGGAAGTCACATCCAGGTTGTATATTTTCAGGAATTCGTCTGCTTCCGTGGCCGCCGTGCCGGTCATTCCCGCCAGTTTGTGGTACATGCGGAAGTAGTTCTGCAAGGTAATGGTCGCGTAGGTGATGCTCTCCCGCCGGATTGGCAGCCCTTCTTTGGCCTCCACTGCCTGGTGCAGGCCATCAGACCAGCGCCTACCGAACTGGAGGCGGCCGGTGAACTCGTCAACGATGACAATTTCTCCGTCGCGCAGCACATAGTCCTTGTCGCGGACTTTCATCACGTGGGCGTTCAGGGCGTTTTCTATGTAGTGAACCAAGTGGTAGTTTTCCGGATCGTACAGGTTGTCCACCTTGGTCCACCGCTCCATATTCGCGACTCCCTCCAGGGTCAGGGAGATGGCGCGGGTGCGGTCGTCGATGGTGTAGTCAATCTCGGGTTGGAGGCGCGGCACCAGCTTGGCGAAGGTGTAGTAGTGTTGCACCGGGTCTGCCGCGGGACCGCTGATGATCAGTGGGGTGCGCGCTTCATCGATGAGGATGTTGTCTACCTCGTCTACGATGGCGTAGTGGAGTTCCCGCTGCACCCTACCATCCGGGTCGAGGGCCATGTTGTCTCGCAGGTAGTCGAACCCGAACTCGTTGTTGGTGCCGTACGTAATGTCAGCGCGGTAGGCTTCCCCTCGGCTGACGGCGCGCAGGTGCGTGTGCGATTCCTGTTTTCCTCCGCGGGCCTTGCTTTCTTCCTGCTCCGGACCGTAGACGTAGGCGGCGTCGTGTTGCAGGCAACCGACGGAGAGGCCCAGGCTGTGATAGATGGGCCCCATCCATACCGGGTCGCGGCGGGCCAGGTAGTCGTTGACGGTTACCACGTGGACGCCCTTGCCTGACAGCGCATTTAGGTAGACCGCTAGGGTTGCCACGAGGGTCTTGCCCTCGCCGGTCTTCATCTCCGCAATCTGTCCCCGGTGAAGCACCGCGCCACCGATCAACTGTACGTCGTAGTGTCGCTGGCCCAGAGTGCGACGGGCTGCGTCGCGCACCACGGCAAAGGCCTCGGGCAACAGGTGATCCGGGGTTTCTCTTCCCGCCAAGCGGTCCTTGAATTCAACGGTCTTCGCCCGCAACTGGGTGTCCGACAAAGCCCGGACAGCCGGTTCCAGGTCGTTAATCTTGTCGCAGACTGGGCGGACCCTCTTGACCGCCTTATCATTTGTTTCGGTAACCAGTCTCAATAGCGCGGAAACCATGCCACTACCACCTCAAGACCGTAGTTCCTGCCGTATCCTCGCCTACAGAAGCTCCTTCTTGAACATGAGCCGCTCGATTCCCCACCTGCGGCTGCCCATGATACCGATGATACCGGCGCAGGCGAACCACAGGATTGTTACCTCGCCACCAGAGGCAACAAAAGCGGAACCGGTGTCTCCAGGCGGGTTTGGGAACATGTGCGGCCAGATGCCGTTTGGCGCGTGCATCATGAAATAAGCGACTATCATGGTCACGACCAATGCGCCGGCCCCCAATCGGGTTAGGACACCGAACCCAATGAGCAGTGCGGATATAAACTCTACCCAACCGGCCACGTTTACGATGGGCACCGGCGCGGGCACCGGGAAGCCCCAAAGGCCAAACGCCTTTTGTGCCCCATGCAACGCAGCCAGAAACGCGAATATAAGCCGGAACAGCAGATAAAACTCGTCTACATAGTTAAGAAAGAAACGGCCGAAGACTCCTCCACCATCGGGTTGGTCTACGGATTCAGCACCCGTACTTGCGGACATCTCGCCCCCCAACAAGCTTATATTGGTCTTTCCCACCCTAGCCTGCCAGACATTGTACCCAAAGAGACTGGGCGTTGCACGTTTGCAGCGTTAACTATACATAAGGTTATGGGTTGAGTCCCAAGGTGGGTGTAGGGATAGCTGCTGGCCAACACGGGGGGCGAGTTAAAGTCTGGCGCCGGTATCTACCGCACCTGTCAGGTCAGCGACGCGGGATATACCCCTCTCGACCATGTAGGAGGTCAACTGGTCCAGTATGCGGAATGGTGCCCGAAGGTCGGCTAGATTCGCGCTGCCGATCTGCACTGCCGTGGCCCCTGCAAGCAGAAACTCCACTGCGTGGTCCCCGTGGAAGATTCCCCCCACCCCAATGACCGGCACGTCTACAGCCTGGGCAGCCCGGTATACCATTGCTACGGCCACGGGCCGCAGCCCCGGGCCGGACAGGCCGCCGGTAACCGCGCCAAGGACCGGCCGCCGTGTTTGGACATCAATCTGTAAGGCAGGGATGGTGTTGGAGATGGTCAGGGCATCGGCTCCGGCATTAGCTGCAGCTTGGGCGATTGGGACAACGTCCGGAACGTTTGGGGCCAGCTTGGCCAGTACCGGAAGCTCCGTTTGTTCCCTGACCGCCGAGACGGCATTGGCGACTAGGGCAGGATTGTGGGCAAATAGTGAGCCATACTCGATGTTGGGGCAACTCAGGTTTAACTCGATGCCATGGAAGCCCGAGATTCCGCGGGTCATGGCCGCCATCTCACCGAATTGGGCCACAGTCTCCCCGGAGAGGCTCAACAGCACGGTGGTGTTCAGGGCGGACCAGCCGGGAGCCTCCCGCTCCAACGCGCCCTCTATGCCGGGATTAGCTAGGCCGATGGAGTTCAGGAAGATACACTCTCCATCTTCAATAGCTTGGCGGTATGATATAGGACTCCAGCGCGGTTCTGGGTTTCCTGCCCGTGGAAGCCTGGTAACGGTCTTGGGTATCACCGCCCCCAGTCGGCCCAGGTCCATATCCGGGGTGATCCCGCGGCCGTAGCCGTCGTAACCGAAGGTCCCGGAGGCAACCATTACAGGGTTAGTGAGCCAAAGATGATAGAGATTACGCGGTGCCAGATCTACGGACAGGTCTAATGTCCCATTGTTAGCTTGGAGGGATGGTTGGTCGGAAGCGGTAGGCGAAGTTGCCATCTGAAACTCGGCGCGTAGCGTGGGTGAGTTGTCGGCGGCCAGAACAACCCGGCCGCCGTGGTATGCGTGCTTATCCGGCGGATTCATCCTCGGGGGTGGCAAACGGGTTGAAAATGATGGTTTCCTGGCCAAGGTTGTTGCCATCATCACTCGGGAACTGGCCACCATTGCTTGATGTGGTGTCTTGGGGCTGTGCACTAAGGAACCCGGCATCAATGGGGCCGTCGCCATCGTCAAAGTCGTCGTCCGACCCGAAGAAATCATCGTCAGGGGTTTGATGGACGCCGTCATCCGAGTCGAGCGGGTTGATGCCTGAGGTGTCACCGCCAATTCCCAGCCAGCCTCCCGTGGCGATCCCCGCTAACTCGGGCACAGGCTCCGGCGCTAGGAGTGCGTCCATGCCCGGTATCTGCACACGAGCAGGGATCAGCCTTCCGATAATCACGTTTTCCTTGAGCCCCTGCAAAGTATCGTGCGCGCCGCTCACTGCCGCTTCGGTGAGCACTCTGGTAGTTTCCTGGAAGGAAGCGGCTGACAGGAAGCTGTCGGTGCGCAACGAAGCCCTGGTGATGCCCAGCAGCACCGGGGTCGCCGTAGCGGGTTCGCCGCCCTCGGCTAGCACCCTGGCGTTCTTTTCCTGGAACTCGAACCTGTCCACCGTGTCCCCCGGTATGAGATCGCAGTCTCCGGCCAATTCTACCCTTACGCGCCGGAGCATCTGGCGCAGTATGACCTCGATGTGCTTGTCGTGAATGCTGACGCCCTGGGACTGGTAGACCTTCTGCACCTCATCAATTAAGTGGGATTGGAGCGCTTCAGTCCCCAGGATCTCTAGAATGCCATTCTTCCCGCCGAGGTTCTGTGGGTTGTGGGGGGGGAGCGCTCCCCTGGTCAGTGGGTCACCCGCGTTGACCCCGTCCCCGTCGACTACCAGCAACTGGTCCGATGGGGCTACAAGGTATTCCCGGGATTCTGTGTCCTCCCAGACCACAGTGATCTGGTCTTCGGTGATTTCCGAGACGCGCCCGTATGGGAAGCCCTCTACCTCGGCGATGATTTGCGCTTGAAGGTCGTCTAGTTCCCCCTGTTCTTGGGGGGGGTTGCCCGTATCATCAGCTGAGTCTCCCTGTGTCGGTTGCGGGCCGACGGCGAGGACCATTCCAGGCCCTACCGGCTCATCCACTTCCACGAAGACTTCCGCGTCCTCCGGGAGGACGTAGCGGGTCGGGAATTCTTCGCGACTGAGCACACGCAGCCTTCGGTCCTCCCCGTCATTCTCAATGGCTACCACGCCGTCGATATCCGCGAGAATAGCGGCATTCTTTGGTACTCGGGCCTCAAATAACTCTTCCACCCGGGGCAAGCCGCTGGTAATATCCTGGCCGGCGATTCCGCCTGTATGGAACGTACGCATCGTAAGCTGCGTGCCCGGCTCACCAATGCTCTGGGCAGCGATAATGCCCACAGCTTGTCCTTCCTGGACGGTTACGCCGGTAGCCGGAAGACGCCCGTAGCACATACGGCATACACCCCTCTGGCACTCGCATGTCAGGGGAGACCGCACTCCGACCTCGGTGACGCCGGCGGCTACGATGGCCTCGGCGACGTGTTCATTGATATCCTCATTCCTATCTACCAGGATTTCTCCTGTTGCCGGATCAACCACGGAGATAGCTGCCATCCGGCCCAGGATCCGGTCCCTAAGGGACTCATGGGAAGGGTCATCGGGCCTTTCGGAGACGAAGTGGGAATCGTAGGTACCGCAGTCATCCTCGAGAATGATCACCTCCTGGGCAATGTCAATCAGCCGACGGGTCAGGTAGCCGCTGTCGGCGGTCCGGAGCGCGGTGTCGGCAAGGCCCTTCCTCGCTCCGTGGGTGGAGATGAAATACTCAAGCGCCGTCAGCCCTTCCCGGAAGCTGGATACGATGGGAAGGTCAATGATGCGGCCTCGGGGATTGCTCATCAGGCCCCGCATCCCGGCCATCTGCTTGATCTGGGATATGTTTCCCTTCGTTCCGGAGCGGGCCATAAGAGCAATGCCGCCGTAATTGGGGAGTTCATACTCCACCAGATCCTCGGTCTGGTCTGAGGCCCAGGTCCAGGCGTCTACGGTCTTGGCGTACCGTTCATCCTCGGAGATAAGGCCGTTCAGGTAGTCCTCATCGTACTGGCTGACCATCTCCGAAGCTTGGTTTAGGATTTCAGGCTTCTTGCTTGGAACCTGGATGTCATTGATGGCGATGGTGATGCCGGAATTTGTTGCGTAGCGGAAGCCCAGGTCCTTTATCTTGTCCAGTACGTCGGAGGTCTCATCGTTGCTCAGAAAACGGTGGAGGTCGGATGTGAGATCTTTCAGTCCCCCTCGGTCCATCAACTGGTTCCGGTACGACAGGGCCGGGGGTAGGATGTCATTGAATATCATCCGGCCCAGCGTTGTGTCCAGCGAGCCATCGGAGTTAGGGTTTTCTATCTGGCGGTCTACGTTACGCACCCGGATGAGGGCTTGTAAGTCGACTAGACCAGAGGAGTGGGCGATGCTTGCCTCGTCAAAATCGTAGAACTCGCGTCCCATACCATTGGCATCGTGCCGTTCTTCGGTGAGATAGTAGCACCCCATGACCATGTCTAGTGTTGGGGCCACCAGCGGGTCACCGGATGCTGGTGAGAGCATGTTTCGGGTGCTCAACATCCCTTCCTTGGCCTCCAATACGGCCATGCGGGAAAGGGGCACGTGCACCGCCATCTGGTCGCCGTCGAAATCAGCGTTGAAAGCTGAGCATACCAGTGGGTGTATCTGGATGGCGTTGCCTTCTATGAGCACTGGCATGAACGCTTGGATTCCCAGACGGTGCAGCGTCGGTGCACGGTTGAGCAGTACTGGCCGGTCTTTGATGACGTCCTCCAGGATGTCCCATACCTCGGGTCGGGCCCTCTCAACCATGCGCTTGGCATTCTTGATATTGGGCGCGATACCCAGCAAGACCAAGCGGTGCATGACGAATGGCTTGAAAAGTTCTAAGGCCATGCGCTTGGGCAGACCGCACTCGTGCATCTTCAACTCAGGTCCGACGACAATCACCGAGCGACCACTGTAGTCCACCCGCTTGCCCAGCAGGTTCTGGCGGAACCGGCCCTGTTTGCCACGCAGTAGGTCCGACAATGACTTGAGCTTGTGGTTGTGGCTGCCCTGGATAGGGCGGCCGCGCCGGCCGTTGTCAATTAGGGCATCCACCGCCTCTTGAAGCATCCGCTTCTCGTTGCGGATGATGATGTCCGGCGCTCCCAGGTCCATGAGTCGCTTGAGCCGGTTGTTCCGGTTGATAACGCGACGGTATAGGTCGTTTAGATCGCTGGTGGCGAACCGGCCGCCGTCCAGTTGCACCATAGGACGGAGTTCCGGGGGAAGAACTGGCAGGATCGACAGGACCATATCTTCCACGCGGTTGCCGCTGTTTCTGAATGATTCCACTACCCGCAGGCGCTTGATGGCCTTCTTGCGCCTCTGCCCGGAGGTGGAGTGCATCTCATTGACCAACTGGTTCCGTAGGGCCTCAAGGTCGATGTCCCTCAGAAGGTACTGAATGGCTTCTGCGCCCATCCCGTCCTCAAAGACGCCGGGGTACTTCTCCTTCAGTTCCCGGTGCTTCGACTCGGACAGGAGTTGGTATACGTGCAGGCTCTCCAGATCGTCGACTATATTCTGGAAGGCAGTCTCGATCTCCCGTTGCTCTTTGTCCAGCTTGTCCTGGATAGCATCCAGTTCGGCCTGGATGGCCATCCTCTCCGCTTCAGCCTCAGGGCTGTCGGCTCCGGCGTTGACCGCATCAAGCCTTGGCTGAACGGGGGACTTGTCCTCTGCTGCGTCCTGCCTGGCTTGATCCAGGTCAAATTCGTACTTCACCTGGGCTTCCTCGATCAGTTCCTGGCGCTTTTCGTCGTCCACTGATATGACGATATGCTGGGCGAAATAGAGAACCCGTTCCAGGTTCCGCGGGGAAAGGTCGAGCAGCAAGCCTAGGCGACTGGGTGTGGTCTTGCTGAACCAGATGTGGGCCACCGGGGCAGCAAGCTTGATATGCCCCATGCGTTCGCGGCGCACCTTGGAGCGGGTAACCTCGACGCCGCACCGGTCGCAAACGACGCCGCGATAGCGGATCCGCTTGTACTTTCCACAGAAGCACTCCCAGTCCTTGGTCGGGCCGAAGAGGCGCTCGCAAAACAGCCCATCCTTCTCTGGCCGGAGGGTCCGGTAGTTAATGGTCTCCGGCTTGGTGACTTCGCCGTGGGACCAGTTTAGTATCTGTTCTGGAGACGCGATGGATATGCGAATCGCGTTGAAGTTGGTCGCCTGGGTCTCAATTCTGTCCATCAACCTGACCATTAAATCGCCTCCAGAGGTTGGAATAGCTCGGTGTCGTCAGAGATTCTCTGCATTGGAGAGGCGCGGTCTTCCTCGTTCAGCAGCTCTACGGCCAAACCTAGACTCTGTAGCTCCTTCAAAAGAACATTGAAGGACTCCGGGACCCCTGGTTGCCCAATGGGTTCTCCCTTCACTACTGCCTCATAGGTCTTGACGCGGCCGGCCACATCGTCCGACTTGACTGTCAACACCTCCTGCAGGTTATATGCCGCGCTGTATGCCTCCAGGGCCCAGACCTCCATTTCACCGAACCGCTGGCCGCCAAACTGAGCCTTACCGCCCAGTGGCTGCTGGGTGATCATGGAATATGGCCCGGTGGAGCGGGCGTGAATCTTGTCTTCCACAAGATGTATGAGCTTCAGGATGTAGATGCTGCCCACAGTCACAAGTTGGTCGAAGGGTTCGCCGGAGCGCCCATCAAACAGTTCGAACTTTCCGAACGTTGGCGGAGCAATACGCCTCTCCCGGTGGACCTTGAGGGCCAGTTGGCGCAGATCGGCAATCTCAAGTCCGGTAGTGTCCTCGCCAGCCACATTGCGTAGCCACATCTCGAGACATGCCTGCTGGGCCTCGCCGTAAACGTCTTGGTCCATGAGCCTTTCGCCGTCATGGCCTTGGTCATCCAGCCACTTGACCAGTTTGCGATAGTCGATTTGAGGAGACCCATCGTTGGGCCCTCCGTCAATTGCCTGGGCCTGCTCGGCGAACCAGGTGCGCGCTAGGGCGTCCTCAATGGAGTCATCACGCGCGCCGTCGAACACCGGGGTGTTGGCCCGAAAGTTCATGGTTCTCGCGGCCCAGCCGAGGTGAGTTTCAAGTACCTGGCCCAAGTTCATTCGGGAAGGCACGCCGATAGGGTTCAGGATGACGTCCATCGGGGTTCCGTCGGCCAGGAACGGCATGTCTTCTTCTGGCAAGATTCGGGCGACCACACCCTTGTTTCCGTGGCGGCCTGCCATCTTGTCGCCGACTGATATCTTCCTGGTCTGGGCGATCCAGACGCGCACGGCCTCATTGACACCGGGCGGTAGGTCGTCCCGGTTGTTCCGGTTCAGAATCTTGACATCGATGACCTTGCCCCTCTCTCCGTGGGGCACGCGGAGGGATGTGTCTTTGACGTCCCTGGACTTCTCGCCGAATATGGCCCGCAGTAATTTTTCCTCTGCCGTTAACTCAGTCTCACCCTTGGGTGTGACCTTACCTACGAGAATGTCCCCGGGGCCGACGTCCGCCCCAACTCTGATTATACCCCGTTCATCCAAGTCTCGAAGGCTGCCCTCACCTACGTTGGGAATGTCTCGTGTGATCTCCTCAGGACCCAGCTTGGTCTCTCGGGCCTCCATCTCGTGCTTTTCGATATGAGTGGATGTGAAGTAGTCATCCTTCACGAGGCGCTCGCTGATGATGATGGCATCCTCGTAGTTGTAGCCTTCCCAAGACATGAAGGCGACAAGAACGTTCTGTCCCAGCGCTAAATCACCGTGGTCGGTTGAGGAGCTATCGGCAAGGACGTCGCCTCTCACGACGATGTCTCCGGCAGCCACAGTTGGACGCTGGTCGAAGCAGGTCCCCTGATTGGTGCGGGCAAATTTGATCAGCGGGTGCGCGTGCTTCACTCCTTCGTCGTCCAGGACCACTATGTTCCTGCCGGTCACCGAGATGACTACCCCGTCGGCCCGCGAGAGCACGACCTGGCCGCTGTCTCTGGCGACTCGACCTTCGATCCCAGTGCCGATGATCGGAGCCTGGGGCCGGAGCAGGGGGACCGCTTGCCGCTGCATGTTGGAACCCATCAGAGCGCGGTTGGCGTCGTCATGTTCTAGGAATGGTATGAGCGCGGCGGACACGCTCATAATCTGCATTGGGGAAACATCCATCAGATCGACGGTGTCCGGTGAGTCCTGAATATATGTCTCACCGACCCTAACTTCGACACGTTCCCCCACAAACTGGTTCAAATTGTCAAGGATGGAATTCGCCTGCGCGATGCGGTACCTTTCCTCTTGGTCTGCTGAGAGGTAGGTAATGTTGTCCTCACCCGCGGCAACGAAAGGCTTCACATGGATCAGTGTGCCCTTGGGAAGGGCGTTCAGGCCCGCGATACGATTGGCCCGGATAACCGTGTCTTTGTTTACGATGGTCTTGCCCTCTGGGTCTTTGACGATCTCAGTTGCGGTGCGTCCGAGAAGGTCAGGAGAGTCGCAGGGCAAAGTCTTGAGCACTGGGCGGTAAGGTGACTCGATGAACCCGTATGGGTTAATTCTGGCATAGGATGCTAGGGAACTAAGCAGGCCGATGTTCGGACCCTCCGGGGTTTCTATGGGGCATATCCTGCCATAGTGGGAGAAATGGACGTCCCGGACGTCGAACCCGGCACGTTCCCTGGACAGACCGCCCGGACCGAGGGCCGATAGTCGACGCTTATGGGTTAGTTCGGCCAGTGGGTTGGTCTGGTCCATAAACTGGGACAACTGGGACCCGCCAAAGAACTCCCGTACTGCCGCTACCACGGGGCGGATGTTGACCAACCCCTGCGGCGCGGCGGTCTCGGGGTCTACTAGGGTCATCTTCTCCTTGACCATGCGTTCCATGCGGAGCAGCCCGACGCGCACTTGGTTCTGGACCAACTCGCCCACCGACCGGACCCGGCGGTTGCCGAGGTGGTCGATATCATCCGGCTGACCGTCGCCCTGGTTGATGCGTATCATGGTCCGGATGACTGCTATGACATCGGACACGGTGAGGGTCATCTTGTCTCCGTTTTCGGTCTGACCCAGACGTCTGTCCAGCTTGTACCGGCCTACCCGGCCTAGGTCGTAGCGTCGCGGTGCGAAGAACAGGTTCTCGATGAGTGTCCGTGAGTTTTCGAGAGTCGGCGGCTCGCCGGGGCGGAGGCGCCGGTAAAACTCGATCTGGGCCCCGGCGATCCGCCGGGCTAGCACCGAGTTGTACTCTTCGCCAGCAGGACGTGCACCCCATTTGTTGCAGAGCGCATCCCATAAGGTCTGAAGGTCGTCCTCACGTATGGACACGCTCCGGAGGTCATCATCTCTGGCAGACTCGGGCCTCTTGTCCGAGGTGGGGTCACGCTCGAGGGTCGCTTCTATGTACCCATGGTTGGGGTCATCGTCCGCTTCAGCAAAACGCGCCTTGATCTCGTCATCGGTGGCGAGGCCGAGGGCCCGCAGGAACGTGGTGGCCGAGACTTTGCGCTTGCGGTCTACCTTCACGGACAGCAAGTCCTTGGCGCTGGTCTCGAACTCAAGCCACGCCCCGCGAGAAGGAATCAGCTTGGCGAAGCAAAGACTTCGGTTGCTGGCCGGATTCCTCTCATAGACAAAGTAAATCCCCGGAGAACGAACGAGCTGAGACACTACGACCCGTTCTGCACCGTTGATTATGAAGGTGCCATTATCGGTCATCATGGGAATGTCTCCCATGAAGATCTCCTGCTCCTTGATCTCTCCGGTCTCCTTCATCTCGAGGCGTGTCCTGACGAACAAGGGCTGTGAAAAGGTGATCTCCCGTTCCTTGCATTCCTGGGGGGAGAATTTTGGTTCCTTGAAATTGTGCTCCCTGAAGTGCAGGTCGTATTTCTTGCCGGTGTAATCGGCTATGGGGGAAATCTCCTTGAAGACCTCCGTAAGAGCTTCGGTGGTGAACCATTCGTAAGACTTGAGCTGGCTCTGTATCAGATTGGGAACGTCCAGCACCTGTGGAATCTTGGCGTAGGTCTTAACCTCGGGAAGCGTCGACGGATGTCCGTTCTCCGTAGCGGAAAATACCATTCTCCCTCTCCTTGGAGTGCGTGGGAATCTGGGGTCAAGGGGTCAGAATGAGCGCGCAAAGGGATACTGAGGCTCGCGTGTGTTTAGAAGAGTTGCCGAAGTCGTAGATAGAGGCATGGTACCGTAACGTGATATTATATACGACCGACAAGGAATGTCAACTCTTTTGGCAACCCACAAGTGTCTCAGACCATGTGGAGAACACAGGTCTGATGGTATGGCACCGAGAGAATTATATTCAGAGAATTGAAAGTGGTAGGGACCACTGCACTGATCCTGCCGAGACTGGTTCCAAAGATGCGGGAGCCCTTAGAGCCTTAATCAGGAGTTCCAGCACAGTCGGGATGTGTGGAAGTGCCAAGACTCCCACTGCTTCCTGGGGGGATACGTGAAGAGACGCCAGTTCATCTTGGTATTGGCCGTGGGCGCCTTCGTAATTTTCGTGCCCGCCGCTGTTTTTGCCCAGTCTCCGCCGCCATTTCCGGCCGTTTACGGCGGTACTGCCAGGATAGATGGAGCCCTCGTTCCCGAGAATACCAGTGTCACAGCCCAGATTGAGGGTAGGGCGGTGGCCTCAGCGGTTGTGTTGCGTGGACATTGGGCGTTGATGATCGCCCAGCCTCCGGGAAGAGAATACCGCGGAAAGGTCGTTGAGTTCCTGATAGATGGGAGGAAGGCCACTGAGACGAGGATTTGGAAGCCGAACGGTGGCATGGTCCGCCTTAATGTATGGTCGGATGTGAAAACTCCGCGAGATGCCTTCGCAACCTTGATCCGGAACAACAATCTATTGAGGGTTTGGCACTTCGACCGCTGGACCCAGAAAGCCTCGCCGCATTACGGCTGGCACCTTTATGATCCTCGCCCCACATTTAGGGAAGCCAATACCTTGGATTCGATCCGGCCTGGAGAGATCTACATCCTGCTGGTAAGCCAAGCTCAGGTGGGAGTGAACCTGGACGGCACAACGGTAGACCTGTACCAGGGCTGGAACCCTATCAAATGGCCTAGGCCTCGGTGAATGACTCCTGGAGGCGGGATAGCAGTCGCAATGAGACCCGATGTAATTCTGTGTTTACAGGACCCCATTAGGTAGAGCGAATAGACCGGATGGGTGTTACAACCGGTGGACGTTTGTAACACCCCGGTTAGTATGAGGTCGGGAAACTACTCTCCCGCTTCCTCAGCGGTCCTTTAACAGAGTGTGGGCCATTGGCGCCTCGTCTGTGGTAATCTTGGGGCCATGTTTTACGTCAACTTTTCTCCCTCGGAATTGGCGGTGGGGCGGCATCGAATTCACTACGCCTGGGTCATGGTTGCTGTCGCCGCCGCCATGCGGCTGAGCAGCTCTGCCGTGAGGTCTTCCTTCAGCATCCTTGTACCTAGGTTGATCGAGACCTTTGGCTGGAGCTACGGCGCGGTGGGCTTTGCCTTGGCCCTGCAATGGGCGTTCTCCGGCCTGTTCGGACCGGCTGCTGGATGGATGGGTGACCGCTACGGCATCCGCCGCACTATGCTTCTCGGTGCCGCTTTGTTTGTGACTTTCATGGTTCTCACCAGCCGGATGACTACCCTGTGGGAATTTTACGTATTTTACGGTGTGTTGCTCAGCGCCTCATTGGCAGTTTTCCAAGTGCCGCTGACTGCGTCCCTCACGATGTGGTTCCAGCGGAATCTGGGTCTGGGCATGGGAGTCCTCCAGTCCTCACAGGGAATGGGGCCGTTGGTGTTCGTGCCGATGGTCATATTCATTATGGCGTGGTTTGGGCAGTTCGAGACCAGCCCCCTTATCTCCCGGTGGATAACCGGATCGGAGGTAGGTGGTATGGATGCCGGTCTGCGCGCCGCATTCTGGGTTACCGGTCTGGCCGGTGGACTGATACTCATTGCTCTGGTCAAGGTTTTTTACGATGAGCCGGGTCAAATCGGACTGCGCCCACTGGGTGCTACGGAAGATGAACCAGTGCGGCGAGTTCATCAAGGAGACTCGGCCAAGGTGCGGGCCAACGTGTTCCTTCGCCGGGCGCAGCGCACCGGTGCGTTCTGGAACCTGATCGGCATTCACTTCTGGGGATGCGCCGCGCACGCCATCATCCTGGGGCTTCTGGTGGCAATTGCTGAAGAACGAGGAGTATCGAAGGAGGGGGCCGCATTCCTGTTCGTCGTCCTCTCTGTGGTCAGCACCGTCACCAGGTTCGGCGTTCCCATCGTGGCGGAGCACACCGGAAGCAAGGGTGTAATGGGCATCTGCTTCTTCCTGCAAAGTGCTCCGATGGTCCTGTTGTTCTTCGCCGACCAGACTTGGATGTTCTATCTGTTCTCGGTGCTGTTCGGTATTGGGTTCGGAGGGGAAATGAGTGCCTTCCCGATAATCAACCGCCAGTACTACGGCAATGCCCCCATTGGCACGACCTATGGGTGGCAGATGATGGGTGCGGGGGTCGGAATGGCCGCCGGCGTCCTGGCCGGAGGGCTTCTGCGCGACTGGACCGGGAGCTTCGACGCTACCATCGGTCTGTCATTTATCTTGAGCCTGGTGGGCGTCGGGGCGATAGTGCTTCTCCCCAACACGGCCCACCACCAGCTGCCCGACTGGGAACAAGCCCTGCCACAAGAGGCTCGCACCGTCACCTGAGGATGTTTCCGACCCGATCCTAATCCGATCTTCCTGAGACTTCCCCATAACTTCAGCGCATTTGACTAAATATACGTGAGGAGGAGCCGAAATGTTGGACTTGATGATTAGAGGCGGCCAGGTTGTAACTCCGTGGGGCGTCGGCGACTGGGATGTGGCAGTTCAGGAGAAAAGATCGTCGCCGTGGCTGCTCCCGGCACGATGACCGATGAAGTGGGCCGCGTGATCGACGCCTCGGGCAAGATAGTAGTCCCCGGTGGAATCGAACCCCACGCCCACATCTCTGCTCCCATCATGGGACAAGGCAATCTGACCACTGCTCCTCCTGAGCAGGTGAGCCGTGCCGCACTATTTGGTGGTACCACGACACTGCTGGACTTTGCTATTCAATACCCTGGAATTGACATCAGCCAGGCGGTCGAAGAACGCACGTCGGTCTGGCGTGGAAATTCCTACGCCGACTATGCCCACCACCTCATGTTGCTAGGGGCTATTCCCGGCAATGTTCTTGGGCAGCTCAATGAGTTTGTGACCGACGGATTTGCATCGGTCAAGATTTTCACTACCAACATCAGACCACCGACTATGGCAGGTGAGCCACGTATGGTGGGTACGGGCCATATGCACGACCTGATGGAACAGATCCAGCGCTCGGGCGCAATGCTGCTGGTGCACTCGGAAGACGATGATATGGTGCAGCATATGTACCGCAAGTTGACTGAGGACGAGCGCACCGAGTGGTGGAATATGTCCTTGGTGCATAGCAATGAGTCTGAGGACGTATCATTCCGTCGGGTCCTCCGCGTGGCCGAGTGGACCGGCGCTCCGGTGTACTTTGTCCACGTAAGCGCTCGCCAAGGTATCGAAGCAATCGCCGAGTCCCGTGCCAAGGGTATGCCGGTTTATGGGGAGACCCTCCACAACTACTGTTGCTTCAGCGAGGAGAACTACAAGGAAGAGAACGGGATGAAATACCACACTTACCCGTCCTTGAAGTCAGAACAGGACCGGCAGGCGCTTTGGAATGGCATCGTCAGCGGTGGTCTGCACACTATGGCTACCGATGAATACTGCACGTCTTGGGAAGTGAAAATCGCGGGCCGCACCATCTCTGACGTTACTGGAGGACACAACGGCGCGGAGACCCGCATGGGCATCACATATAGCGAGGGAGTATCCAAGCGTGGAATGTCTCTGCAGCGGTTCGTGGATGTCACTTCGGCCAACGCGGCGAAGATTATGGGACTGTATCCGCAGAAGGGAGTCATCGCCCCGGGCAGTGACGCCGATCTGGTGTTGATAGACCCGGAGATCAAGAAGCGGCTCACCGACAGCGACTTCCACATCTCCGATTATAGCATCTGGAACGGGTTCGGCATCGAGGGATGGCCAATTTTGACCATCCTGCGGGGATCGGTCGTAGTGGAAAACGGAGAGTTCAGGGCGCGACAGGGGGGCGGCCAGTTCCTGCGGCGCAAGGTTGACCCGGCGGTGGCCAACCGTCCAGTAGTGTAGGGTCCGGTGCTCACAATTGAATTTTGAGAGGTTGTGATTGGTCCATGACGAATCAGTCCAGGGAGGAGGTCGCAGTATTCGTCGACCTCGAGAATTTGCGGTACTCAATGCTGAACCTCCACGGAGTGGAACCTGACCTCAATGGCCTGATCGAGAAAATTCGCACCTATGGCAGACCGTCGGTAATGCGAGCTTATGCGGACTTCTCCGAGCACCCCGATTCAGTACGAAGACAGTTGCAGATCGTTGGCATAGAAGCCATCAATGTGCCGGTGAAGAGGATAAGCCGTCCCAGCGAGTTCAACCTGGTGGAACGGATCAAGAATGCTGCGGATATGTGGTTCGCCCTCGATGCTATCTCCGAAGCGTCCGACGCCGATGCTGCGGGGGTCAGTAAGACCTTCGTGCTGGTTACCGGTGACGCCGATTACATAAAGTTGGTCACTCAGCTTCGCAACCGGTATGGACAGAAGGTTGTTGTTTGCGGGGTGCCCGGCTCCACCAGCAACGATCTCGTTTCCGCTGCAAATGCGATTGATCCGATAGACGTCCCATCGGTCAACGCTGCAGAGGACTCTGAAGTCAGGCAGGCCATAGTGCACATGGCCAAACGGGGTCCGTCACCCATGCAATTCTGGACCATGAGGACCCTGGACTCTTGGAGCCAAGACGAGAGGAATGGAGTTCCTGGAACTCCCACTCAGCGTCGCAACATGCTGAGGGTCCTCTCGGAGGAGGGTGTATTCGTGCACAGCGCCCGCGAGTACATCCATAGGTCCGGTGAACTCCGGCAGACCCTGGCGGCGGAGCTGGACGAGGACAGGGCAATCGAGTTGGGTTACTTGTCAGAGTGTGAGTGAAATTGGATATTTTCTTTATGAGGAACGGATCAAACGAATAACGTTAGGCCCGCGGTGCGCGAAATCTGCCGCCGCGGGCCCGTGTTTTAGACTAGTCAGCGTCTCGGGAGATGTTAGCTGCCATGGTATTCTATCCTCCCAACACGCCATGCTTGGTCAAAATCTTGGCCAATTCAGCTACGCCGTCGGAAACCGTCTCAGTGGTTGGATGGCCGAAACAGAGGCGGGCCATGTTCTTGCCGTTCCCCTCAGGTGAGAACATCATCCCGTTGTAGTATCCGACACCTTCGTTGAACGCCTGCTCCTGTAGTGCGGCAAGGTCCACGCCCTCGGGCATAGTCATCCAGACGTACAACCCGCCCTCGGGCCTGCTCCAGGTCGCCGCATCCCCGAAGTTTTCTCCCAACGATGCCAGCATGGCGTCTCGCTTTGCCCGCAGTGACTGGTTCTGGTCGTCGATATGCTGGTACATGTCGTTCTTGAGGTATTCTTCAATGGCCAGTGCCGCAAACTGGTTGACTCCGCTGGGCGTCTTGAAACTGAAGGCTCGACCCATCACATCGGGAGGTGCCACCAGGTAACCCATGCGCATTCCGGGCGCAACTATCTTGGAGAATGACCCACAATAGAGTACGCGCCCCGAATCGTCGAGGGAATGAAAGGACGCCACGTCCTCCCCTTCGAACCGCAGATCGACGTAGCAATCGTCCTCGAAAATGGGCACACCGTATTGGCCGGTGATGTCCAGGACCTTCCTGCGCCGCTCTAGGGTCATGGTCCAGCCTAGGGGGTTCTGGAAGGTCGGAATCGTGTAGAGGAACTTGACCGTCTTCCCCTGGTCTTTTAGGTCCTGCAGCGTCGAGTCCAAAGCTTCTGGAATAATCCCGTCATCGTCGCACTTGACCGACACAACTTCGGCCCCGTACCGGCGCATCTGCCGCAGAGTGCCTAGGTAGACATACTCCTCGGTAAGTAGCACATCTCCGGGGTTGGTCATGGCCTGGATCAGCATCCCGATGGCCTCGCCGGAACCGGAGGTCAAGACTACGTCGTCGATGGAAACGTGTATATCCCGGTCACGGGCCAGCTTGTCCACTACCAACTGGCGCAATGCCGGCATCCCGGATGGGTCAGGGTAATAGGCCAAGTCCTTGCCCTCCCTGTCCAGGGCCGCCTTAAGCGAGTCAACTAATTCGTCTAAGGGCAGCGTGTCTGGATCAGGGTATGCCACTGCGAAGTCGTACTTCGCCCTGCGATTAGGGGCCCTGGCGGTGAAGGGAGCGTTGTTGGCGAATAGTCCCTCGTAGTCGAATGGTTGTGCGGTTGCCATTGTGTTACCTCCTGTGCCCCTAGTATAAGCCTTCGTCCGAGAAAAATGGCTGGTCATCGTACTCGTTGCTCTGCCCGAGCAGCCTGTTGGTGCTCAGTAGGCAGGCCCGGTACCAGAGAGCCAGGATGGCCCGGTCTACCTGCAATTGGGGAGGGCGCAGCCTGCGCCCATATTTCAACGCCAGCCAGCCGATGTAACCGGCGGTAAAGAATTCTTCAAAAAACTTTGTCGGCTCCGCCTCTGAAGCTGCTTCCGTCAGAAGCTCGCTTGGCACCTCTAAGCATAAAATCCCCGGTTGCTCCCGGGCCAACTCCATGTAGCGTTCTTCGTCGGAGGAGTCCATGTCTCGGAAAATAGTGCTTGCCAGCCTATTGGCTGAAGATTTTAGCGATATCCCTTGAGTAGTGTAGTTCCCATTTTGACCGTCGGGATCCGCCTCGGGCCAAACAAGGATGTGAGGGGCTTAGCCCCTCACAAACCGTTACCGTACCGCCAGGATGGGGGCCGGTAGCTGCCAGCCCTTTCATTGACTATGTGCCCAATCACAGGTTGAGCTGCGGCACCATATATTGGCTCTGCTTGCGGTACACCTGAAACCGGCTGCGTTGCGTGTCCATGACCAGCAATCTGCCGTTCGCCGCATCATACTCCACTGCAGTCGGCTGTGCGAAACGCCATTCCGGCTCCGTGGTGCGCACTTCTCTGCGCCGTTTGATGTAGTCGGCGTTGGCATCGACGGTCATCTGTGCCCACGTAGACAGCTGTTGTGCGTCGCCCACCAGGCTGGTGATGAACTTGCCATCCTCATCGAAGATGTGGACGCGGCCCTGCTCCCAGCCGTTGCCGCTCCAGTCGCAGATGTATACGTCTCCTTCGGGATCCACGGCCACGTCGGTAGGGTAGTTGAGCTGCCCCCGCTTGGTGCCGTGGCTACCGAACTGGGCTACGAACTCTCCATCCTTGGTGAACTTCTGCACCCGGTGGTTGTTGAAGTCCGCCACATACACGAAGCCCTTGCTGTCCACCGTGATGCCCCAGGGGGAATCCAACTCACCATCTCCGCTGCCGTAGGTGCCCCACGAACCTAGGAACTCGCCATCGGTCGTAAACTTCCTGACCTTGTGGCTCCTCCCATCGGTGATGTACAGGACGTCGTCGGCGTCGATAGCGATCCCTGCTGAACCGTTGTATCCCGGTTCGTCCTCGCCAACTGTGGTCCATTGGCTCAGGAATTGACCGTCTTTGTCGAACTGGGATACTCGGTTCAGCCACTCGTCGGTGACGTACAGGTCACCCTTGCTATCCGCTACTATGCCAGCCGGCCAAATGAGCTGCCCGTCTCCGTTACCATAGCGGCTGAATTCCCCGATGAACGACTCCTGACCCGCATCGTCGCCGATGGTGACCTGGCTTACACGGGCGCCAACGCCGGTCCGGTTCCACGAGACGTTGCTGATGCTCTCGCTGCCTCTGTTGACGATGTATAGGATGTCATCCTTTCCGAGGACCGCGGCAACGGGGTTCGAAAACCCCATGCCGGTTGCCGACCCTCGGCCCACACTATGACTGTAGTCGTAGGTCCTTCCTGCGACTGTTTCGGTTAGCATTGGCCTCTCCTTAACCCAGGAAGGGGAGTTTTTCGAAGGAGCCGCCCACCAGCGGCTTGGCGTCCAGCCCCATCCAGTCCTCGAGCAGCACCGAGTAGATGCCCCGGAAATCGTGGTTCGGCACCACGTCCCCCTGCTCCAGGTCCTTCGCCTCCAACGACGGCATCTCGCTGTACTGCCCGCCCTTCACCGGGTCTCCGATCACGAATGCAGCTCCGCCTGCCCCATGGTCAGTTCCAGACCCGTTGTCGTGGGTCCGCCGCCCGAACTCCGTGAACAGCAGCATCACCACGTTGTCCGACATGTCGTGCTCCCTGAGGTCGTCGAAGAAGCACTCAACCGCCTCCGACACGTCCTTCCACAGCTTGTCGTGCATCCCTGTCTGGTTCGAGTGGCTGTCAAAGCTGCCGTGGTCGCAGTACAGGATCCGGGTCCCGAACCCTGCCTGGTGTATCTGCGATATCCCCTTCAGCTTCGCCGCTATCGTCGTGTCCGGGTACTCAACCGTCGACGAGTACTTCCTCGGCGCTTCCTTCAGGATGTCCGCTCCCTCAAGGGTGTCCAGGCCAGTCTGCCCCATGTAGTCCATCACCGCAGACGATCCCATCACCGGCGAGTACAGCCGGGCGAACCGGTCCAGTATCCGGGAGCGCTGCTGCGACTCCGTGATTCCCGGCAGCAGTCCGTAGTTGTCCAGGTCGTCCACGCAGGCCACCGGCACCCCCGGCAGGGCCAGGGCCCGGAACAATGACGGCCCGAAGCTCACCGTGGTCAGCACGTTCTCCTTGTTCGGGTCTATCTCCCGGGTGGCCCGCCCCAGCCAGCCCTCGGTACCCAGCTTGTCCGGCTCGCAGGTGTGCCAGATGTCCATCGACCGGAAGTGGGACCGGGGAGAGTTGGCGTAGCCCACCCCGTGGATCACCGCCACATTGCCCTGGTCGTACAGGGACTTGATGGGACCCATCTCCGGGTGAAACGCGATCTTGTCGTCAATGGGCAGCACCCGGTCCTCGGGCACGCCCACCACCGGCCGGTTGTCCCGGTACAATGGATTGGAGTAGGGGATCACCGTGTTCAAGTAGTCGTTGCCTCCGGTCATCTGCAGGACGACCACCACCGGGTCTTTGTTCGACTGGGTCATTGTCAGCTAACCTCCGGTAAACTCCTGATTGATGTCCAGAGGCGGGCAGGGAGGCCTCCCCTGCCCGCCTTCACTTTCCCGGGTGATGCCTAGGCGTACTGGTACTCCCGCAGGGAGACGATGAGCTGGAGCAGCTCGCCCACCCGCCCGGTGGCGGCGGCGATGTTCTCCCAGGTGTCCCAGGCGACGTCGCCAGACTCGGAAACGAACCCTACCAGCTCCTTCCGGCTCTCATCGGCCACTTCCAGGGGTCCCAGCAGGTCCAGGCAACCGTCAACCAGTTGCTCCGGAGTGGTCGCTCCCCGCTCCTTAAGTCTCTGGATCATGTCCTGGATCCCGGGACGCTGCGTGTCTCCCACCAGGTCGGCGGTGAAGTTCACCCGGCGCATGAGCGAACCGCTGTTGATCCACTCAGCCCCGGTGTGCCAGCCTTCCACGCTGGGAGGGTTGAGCAGGTCCTGGCCCATGTAGCAGGGCTGCCTGGAGAGGTCGCCCAGGCCGGGGGCCGGGAACTCGGCTCCGCCCACCAGCCTCAGGGTGCCAACCACCACCTCGGTGGGGCTCTTCAGCCTGGCGAAGCGGGCGTTCTTGAAGAAATCGGAGTTGAACAGCACCCTGAGGGTGGCCCTGATGTCGTAGTCCAACTCCAGCAGGGTGTCGGCCAGCAGTTCGATGGCGTCCTGGTCGTTGGGCGGGGTCACCGCCCAGGCCGGGACCTGGGGTTCGTCGGCGACGAAGAAGTTGTAGAGGTGGCGGGCGATGAACTCGGCGGTGGCTGGCTGCCGGCAGACGATGTCGATGATGTCCTCGCCGTCGAAGTTCCCCGTCTCCCCGAGGAAGGTCTTCTCCGTGTCGTCGTGGTCCTCGTCCCGGTACTCGAAGAACCAGTCGAACCGGCCTATCGGTCCGCGAGGGAGTTTCGGAGCAATGGTCCAGCCGGTGAAGGCGCGCGAAGCCTCGCGGACGTCCACTTCGGTGTAGTTGCCCACGCCCATGCTGAACAGTTCCAGCAGTTCGCGGCCCCAGTTCTCGTTGACCGCGTCGGCGTGGTTCTCGCAGTTGTCCAGCCAGTAGATCATCGCGGGGCTCTTGGCCAGTTCCAGGAGCAACTCCTTGTAGTTGCCCATTCCTTTCTCACGGAACAGCACCACCATGTCCTGGAGTTCATCGTAGTGGTCGACCTTGGAGACGCCGGTGGCGAAGATCTGGTGCCAGAACAGCGCCATCTTCTCTTCCAGCGGGCGTTTGGTGTTCAGCATGTCATGGAGCCATTCTGCGGCTCCCATGCCTGGCAGCGTCCCAGGCCGCCAGGTCCAGGGATGGTAGCGCATCATCTCGGCCCGGTTGAGGGCCTCCTGATTCTCGGGGTTGAGCAGTTCTTCGACGGTTGCCTCGTACCCCTTGGCCGCCCGCGCTTCCAGTTCCTCGCGGGTGGCGCCGAATCCGGCCCGGCGCACCAAGTGAGCCATCAATGCGATGTCGTCTTGGCCCATACGTTCTTCCTCCAGTCCTGAATCGCTCATGGATGATCCGCCCTCACGGGGCGAGGATCACTCGCCAATACTATCTAGCCCCACTTTCCATGTCAACTTACAGCAGCTCCGGACAGTAGCCTCTGGATAGCGTTGGAATATTGGTGGTTTCATTTCTGTACTCCTCATTCTGACTCCACGCCGCTGACAATTTCCCCTTGTATATTGAATGGAGTTGGGTAAACTCCGATCAAGGGTGTCAGGGTGCAGCAGACTGGTTGCCCCGGGTCATGGAAGGCCGTGGGAAAGCTTGGGTCGCCGCACCCTCATCCAATCCGGCCAACGCGCCGGAATTCGTAAAAGTGAGCGGTTTTGAGCGGAAATGAGCGGGAAAACAAAATTTTTCCCGGTGGTCGCTCACTCAGCAGTGAGCGGGAGTGTCCGGAAATGACCGGAAAAGTGAAATTTCCCTCGCCGGTTTGCCTCCCATTATTCGTACCACTGAATGGCACGCTACCTGGCTCCTGACGAGCGTACAGCGTCCGTAGAGTCTTTGAGCCTCACGCTCACGTCAGTGTGCTAATCTCTTATGTAGGACTAAACCGCGCCCCGGTGGTTCGCCGATGTCAGGTCCGGGGCGAATTGGAAGACAATCATATGGAAGACCTGAGAGAAATTGCCGAAACATTCCGGCGTTTTGCGGAGTTCGAATGCCCTGAATTGTCACGGTTATATGAGACGCTTTCGCGAGGCATCGCAGACGACCCGGAGGTCTTGGCTATTGCAGCGAAGCGCCGCGCCGGGCAGCCTGCGCCCAACGTCTTTTTCGCTGCTGTTCACTCGCTCCTAATCAAGAGGCCTTCTCATCCTGTTGCGTCGTTTTACCCTGATCTGGCGGCGTGCGATATCCCCGCTGATGACCCATACGACGCCTTCCGTTCCTTCTGCCTGGATGAGCAAGACCGCATCATAGACATGATCTCCGTCCGCAGAGTCCAGACCAACGTGGTCCGTCGCAGTTCCCTGATGCTCCCGGCCTTCTTGAGAGCGATGGACAGATTGGATGACGAACAGGTCGTACTGGTCGAGGTCGGGGCAAGTGCGGGACTGAACCTGTTCTGGGACCGGTACGGTTACGACTATGGCGACGGCTTGTGTTGGGGTGACAGGGCATCCCCGGTTCAGTTGAAAACTGCTGCACTCGGAGAACGGCGGCCCCTCCTGCCTGAGCGGACGTTCAATTTGGCAGGTCGAATTGGGGTAGACCTAAATCCGGTGGATATCAGAGATGATGACGCGGTGTCATGGCTGCGGGCTTTGGTATGGCCAGAGAGGGGAGATGAGGCGGAACTACTGCAACGGGCCATAGAGTTGGCATGCTCCAACCCTCCGCGCCTTATCGCCGGAGATGCCATGGACGTGCTGCCTGGTGTGTTTGACAGTCTACCGCCGCACGTAGTGCCGTTTATCTTCCACTCCCACACTCTGAACCAGTTCCCCGCCGATGCGAGGGAACGGTTCGTTGAACTGGTAGACTGCTACGGGTCCAATAGGGATCTGGCCATGATTTCCCTGGAGAGCCGCCAGAGCCAGAACAATTCGGAGTTGGATCTTACCACTTACATCAACGGCGTCCGGACACGGGAGCATCTGGCCCAGTGCGACAGCCACGGATACCGCATAAAGTGGCTGGTTGGCTGAGGAAGTTGGTAATCGCCCGGTCCCCTAACCGTTTCCCCGGAGTAGGTCGGCTACTCGCTGGATGCTATCTAGGCCCTCAAGGTTGTCTAGCGATGCGACCAACTCGTCGGTTGCTCCGGCCTCCAGCGCCACTTCGGCACAGTCTCGGAACTTGGCGACGATCTCCTGCATGGTGACGCCTCTCAACGCCCCTTCGGTGATCCTGTCCGACCTGCCGGTCAGCACCCGACCGTCGTTGAGATGGACATCCACCTGGTTGAACGCCTCCGTCCAACTTGGCTGGCCGACAAACTCCCCACTACGCCTCATGGTGACTTTCGGGATCAGGGCCTGGGCTTCTTGACGGAGCACCTGCTGGTCCGTGAAGGTGCCAAGACCTATCTTGCCGTCGAGTAGCGCCGCCGACAGGCAGTATTGCATACTGAACTTGCCCTCCAGAGAATTGGTAGGCCGGTCGTGGATCAGGGACCTCGGCGGGTCGAAGTCTACGATCACATCAATGCGGTCGACCTGCGCCGGGTCGATGGTATGTTGGCCCATGATCTCCGTGATGGCGTCCAGGGCAAGGTGGGCGCTGCCGCAACAAGGATACTTCTTGACTTCCACACCGGAGTCGACCATGTAACAGGTGGTGCCCATGTTTCTGGACATCTGGTCCATGTCGTATCCCTCGCCCCCGGAGAAGGCGTGGATGAACCCGAATCTGCCCTCCAGCGCATCTGTGCCTGCGGTGAAACCGGCCTTCACCATCTTGGCTGCGGTAACCCCGGTGCGGCAGGCAGCCCCAGCGTGGAACGGCTTGGTCATTGTGCCGAAATTCTGCCGCAGGCCCGACGCTTGGGATGCGGCCAGCGAGATCGCCATCGAGGTCTGCTCTTGGTCCAGTCCGGCGACCCGGGAGGCCGCCACAGCAGCGCCCAACGCTCCCAGCGGCCCTGTAGGGTGCCAGCCTAGGTCATCCGAGTAGGCCGTGCTCATGCCTTCTCCGATGCAGCAGGCGACCTCGAACCCCAATATGTACGCGAGAAGCAAGTCCCTGCCGGTTGCGCCTGATTCTTCCGCCAGGGCCAGGGTCCCTGGAAGAAACACAGCCGTTGGGTGTCCCTTGATGGCGCGGGTAATGTCGTCGTAGTCTAGGGCATGGGCCATCGAGCCGTTTATCAGTGCTGCGTCCGGAGCGGAGGTCTTGAATCCCCTTCCGACAACGCTGGCCACACCCGAGCCGTCCGGCAACCTCACGAACCCTTCCAGGATTCCTGCCAGCGGCTCGTCATGCCCTGCCAGCATACAACCGAGGCAGTCGATGATGGCTCCTTTGGCGGCGCGGACCCCTTCAGGCGGAAAATCCTCCAGGCCCGCGGTCGTGACGTACTCGGCTATCTGTTGTGTCAGACTCATAAGGACACTCCTTGACGTGAGTGGACTGTCTTGTCGATTCAATGGCTATGGAACCGGGTAACATTAGCTCACCTAAAGATAACACACCGTCCAGCACCTGCCGTAACCATCTCTCACGGGCATACGTCTCTGGTGCAATCTGGATCTTGGTCCCGTCTTGCCCGTCTCTTTTGTGTTACTCTGTCCCAACCTGTCATTGGGGCCAACCACTCGGTCCACTTTTGTGCTGTCGAGCGACGTGATTAGCGTACTTGCCAGGGGATTGCTGCGACGACCCGCCGGGGTCTTCTATGGCTGGTGGATCGTACTGGCCAGCATGATTGCGGACGCGCTGAAACACGGCACGTTCAACCGTGGCTTCAGCGTCTACGTGCTTCCGCTGCGTACCGAGCTCGGGATCGGGATTGCGGCCATCTCCGTGGCCGATATGCTGGGGCGTCTCGAAGGGGGGCTTCTCGGCCCTTTGTCCGGATACATGACCGACCGCTTCGGCCCGCGGATCATGATGGCATTTGGTGGACTCTCCTCAGGTCTTGGGTTCATTCTCCTGGCGTTCACCCACAACTACCTGAGCTTCGTGCTGGTGTTTGTCGGCCTCATTTCCGTCGGGATGCGCAGCGGGTACAACAATGCGTCGGTCCCGGCATTGAACCAGTGGTTCCGAAGGCGAAGAGCCTTTGCCATGTCCTTGGCGTCCGTGGGCAACGGGTTGGGTGGGTTCCTCATAGTTCCTATTCTAGTACCTCTGATAGTGTGGGTCGGGTGGCGGGATGCTGCGATTATCTCCGGGATCGGGATCATCGTCGTCGTGGTCCCGCTGTCCTTGTTGGTTCGCCGCTCCCCGGAGACGATGGGACTCCAGCCCGACGGGGACAGCCTTGACGTACAGCAGGCCACCCCCAGTACCATCAGGACGGTATCGTCCGGGGCAAGTCCAAGGGGCGTGGTCTCTACAGGCAGGGACCGCCGGGGCAGACCGGAGCGCATCGACGCCGATTTCACGGTCAGGGAAGCGATGCGCAGCGCTTCATACTGGCTTCTCGTCTGGGCTGTCGGGTTACGGAACATGGTCCACTCCGGCATGTCGTTCCTGATGGCCCCTGTGATGGTGTGGTTTCTGCAGGGGGGAGGTCGGACCGAGGAGGCAAGCCTGCTCATCGCGGGCTTGTTCATCAGTGCGTTATCCCTGGGATCTATGTGCTTTAACCCCCTCGTCGGGTGGTTGGGAGACACTTGGTCTAAGCTGAAACTCAGTTCGGTGGCGATGGCAGCCGGTGCGGCCTCCCTTATCCTGCTGCTGGGCCAGGAGGGCCATCTTTGGCAACTCGGTCTGTTCGTCACGTTGCTCTCCTTTGCCGAGAGTGCAAACCCTTTGGCTTGGGCGATCATGGGAGACTTCTTTGGGCGGAGAAACTACGCGACCTTGCGGGGATGGCAGCACCTGCCTGACCAATTGATGTCAATGAGTACCCCGGTGTGGATGGGTCTCATCTTCGACCGCACAGACAGTTACTTCTGGGCGTTGGTGCCTTTGGCCGCGATTTACGGCTTGGCTGCGGTGTGTTACTGGACTATCCCCCGACCCCGACCGCCTACCAGGTTGCGCCCGCAATGAACGAATCCCCTCATTTAGCAACTCGGACAACGTTTCTTGTAGACGTTGGGTTTAGATCACAAGTCGTGCAGGAGGATGCAATGGTCCTGGAATCGGGAAGGATAACCGAAGAGGGCATTCAGCGATTGAGGGAGCGGCTCGGCACCTTTAACCGGCCGAGGCAGTACGGCGTCGGTCTGTTTAATGAGGAGGTCTCTCGCAGCGCCATCAGACACTTTTGCCAGGGCATCGGCGACGTCAATCCCCTGTATTGGGACATGAGTTATGCCCAGTCCACTAGGTACGGGACAATCTTGGCCCCGCCATGCTTCCTGTACAGCGTCTACTGGTGTTCCGGACGCACCGGCGGGTTGCCGGGAGTCCACGGCTTTCATGCCGGCAACGATTGGGAGTGGTACCGACCCATATACCTCGATGACAAGATCTCGGTGCAGGAGCAGTTTACGGACCTGGAGGAAAAGGAAAGCCAGTTCGCTGGCCGTATCCTGATCCAGTCCAGCGTTGCCCGCTACTTCAACCAGCGCGGCGAGACGATTGCCAAGACCCGTGGGTGGCAGATCAGGGCGGAGCGCAGCGCCGCCAGGGAGCGGCAGAAGTACACTTTCGAGCCGTACCGCTACTCCGAAGAAGAGCTTCGAGCAATACAAGAAACGGTGCTGGCCGAGGAAGTCCGGGGCAACAACCCGCGGTGGTGGGAAGATGTCCAGGCCGGGGATGAACTCCAGCCAGTGGTCAAAGGTCCCATGAGCCACGGGGACATATCTGCCTTTGTCGCCGGGTGCATCGGCGGTATCTCCCACGGGATACAGTTGAGGGAGATGCTGCGCCACCCGGCATGGGGATTTACTGACCCTTCCACGGGCGCTCAGGAGGCCATCATCCGTGTCCATGACATACAGGAGGCGGCAGAGAGCGCCGGGCTGCCAGGCGCATATGACTACGGCTGCCAGCGGTGCTGCTGGATGGGTCACCTGCTTACGAACTGGATGGGCGACGACGGTTTCGTAAAGAAGATGTATGTCGAGTTACGGCGGTTCAACGTATTGGGAGACACGACTTGGTGCCGTGGTAAGGTATCGGCCAAGCGTATGGAGGACGGCGAATCGGTGGTAGACTTGGAAATTTGGGGCGAGAACCAACGGCAGGAAACAACCACCAAAGGAACGGCCACTATCAGGTTACCGTCGAAGCAAGCCAACCAGTAAGACCGTCTTCATCTCGTCAGGATTATTTTTGCCGCGCGGGCTGGATTGTCTCAGCCAAACTTTTCGATCGCCTGGGCCAGCCCTTCCAGAGCTCCTTCCAGGACCGAATCTTCAAGGCAGTAGGAGATTCGGAAGTAGCCAGGCGAGCCGAAACCGCGCCCCGGCACCGTGAGAACATTGCTCTCCTGCAACGCGCCTACAAAGGCGAGGTCGTCCCCTCCAGGAGCCTTGGGAAATAGATAGAAGGCCCCCTGCGGCTTCACAAGCTCGTACCCCATCTCGGTGAGCTGCGCATGGAGAAAGTCTCGCTTGCGCTGGTAATCGGCCACGTCCACCGTGACTCCTTGCAACGCCCGTACCACGTGCTGCATCAGGGCAGGGGCGTTTACGAAACCCAGCGTGCGGTTGCAGAAGGCCAGACCGTCTGCCAACTCTGCCTTATGCGGATACGCCGGGTTGATGGCAACGTACCCTATCCGTTCCCCGGGTAGGGCCAGGTCTTTGGCGTGGGAGTTCACGACGATAGTGTTCTCATAGTGAGGAAATACCTGGGGGTAGGTTTCTCCGTCGTAGATGATGCGGCGGTACGGCTCGTCGCTGATCAGGAAAATCTCCGTCCCCAGTTCGGACTGCTTGCGTCCCAGGATCTCGCCCAACTGCCGAAGAGTGTCCGGCGGATATATTACTCCCGATGGGTTATTTGGAGAGTTGACGATCAGGCCCCGTGTCCGGGGAGTAATCGCCGCCTCCACGGCGGCGAGGTTCGGCTGAAATTCGTCGGTCGTATGAACGACTACGGTCTCCCCGGCGTGGTTGTCCACATAATAGCCGTACTCCACGAAGTAGGGCGCAAGAACGATGATGTGGTCTCCGGGGTTCAGGATGGTCTTCAGCACCACATTCAGGGCCGCAGCCGCGCCGCAGGTCATCAGGATGTCGCTGGCGGTGAAGGGTAAGCCAGTTTCCTCCGCTAGAGCGTCGGCCACGGCTTGGCGTGTTTCGACGTACCCGTTGTTGGGCATGTACCGGTGCATCCCCTTGATGGGATTCTCGGCCAGCCGGCGCAGTTCCTGGTGAAACTCTTCGGGAGGTTCAATCACTGGGTTGCCCAAGGACAGGTCGAAGACGTTCTCCTCGCCATATTGGGCTCTCAGTGCAATTCCAGACTCGAACATCTGGCGGATCCACCCTCCCTGCTCAATGAAGCCCCGCACTTTGTTGGAGACCGGCATAGCACGCTCCTTCAGTGGTCAGGACGTCCCCGGATATCGACCGCTGCCCTGCCCATGATACTCGCCGCCATGCGAGTTGTCGAAGTGGATTCGGTGGGTCGGCGGCGTCCCAATTGAGGTGGTATGGCTGACCTGGGTGATCCAGGGGAGGAAAATCTGTTTCCGGACATTTTCACCCCCCTGTCGAGAGGTAAGAGCCGGAGAAATCTCTAATTTTCCGCTCATTTTCACCCATTTTGTTCCATTGGCTGGTATCAGGACCCCGGTCAGGGAGGTGACGGAGACTCACGGGTAGAAGACATAACCCAGTATAGGACATGATAGGGAAAGTCAACCGGGGTTGGAACGTGACAAGTGTCAACAGTTCGGGATCCGGCAAGCGGTCTTGAGATGAGACCGCTTAAACCGGAACTTTACCCTCAGGGCCGCCCTACTTGACGGGCAAGCTCGACGCGAACCTGACACCGAGATGCACCCAGGTGTTGAGGTCGGTGTCGGCGGCCACACCCTTCGCATCCACCATCACCCAGCCTCTCATGGGGCGCCCGGTGATGTCCATGGGCCTGCAGTGGGGCTGTTCCAGCGCATCTTCGTAACCTTCCGGGCCGACGCGAACCATCAGGTGGTCCTGAACGATACCTACGGACATATTGCCGTTGAGCATAAATGCCAGGCCGCCGAACATTTTTCTGGCGGTCACTCCGGCGTGGGTCAACAGCAGTTGGTTCACACGCTCCGCTAATGGTTCATCGTATGGCATAGGCAACCCGACTCAAATGATTACGGTTGTGCGGGGATGTCAGAAAGTCTGGGGACAGCCTGATCGATGAACGAAGCCGATGCGGAGAGTTCGCCCTCCACCATGCGGAATCCCATTCGTTTGCCGAAATGGTAAGTCAGGCTGTATTTGACCATCTCGTTATCAACATCTTGACCGAGCAGACGGGCCATCGAAGTCACCTCCAAGCCATGGAGGCCGCAGGGGATGATGTGGTTGAAGTAGCTCAGGTCGGTATTCACGTTCAGCGCCAGCCCATGGTACGAGACGCCCCGGCTTACCTTCACCCCGATGGAGGCAATCTTAGCTCCGCTTGCCCACACGCCGGTAACGCCGTCGACCGTGTTCCCGGTGATGCCGAAGTCGCCCAGAGAGTCGATTATTAGCCGTTCCAAAGTGCGCACATACTTGACCGGGCCGCCCCATTCCCGGAGCCGAAGAATCGCGTAGGCTACCAGTTGGCCCGGTCCGTGGTAAGTGATCAAGCCCCCCCGGTCGGTCTCGTAAATTCCGATTCCACGGGCTGACAACACTTGGGGATCAAGCAGGAAGTGGCATTGCTTGCTCAGCCGCCCATGTGTATATACATGTGGATGTTCCAATAGCAACAGTGTGTTGGAGCCGCGGTTTTCGCGTACTTCCGCAGCTAGTCGAACCTGAAAGTTCCAAGCACTCCGGTAATCGACCGTGCCCAGGTTAATGGCCCGGCACTCCGGGGTCGTAGGCATGGCCGCGCCTCAGTAAATGGGAGTGTCGAGGGATATAGCTTCCATCCGGGACTTGACAGCTTGTAGGAAGGCACTGGACTCGGAACCATCGTTGATCCGGTGGTCGAAGGATAGGCAGAGATTCATCATGGACCGAATTGCTATGGCGTCGTCGCGAACCACCGGGCGTTTCTGGATCGCTTCCGTGGTTAGGATCGCCGCTTGTGGATGGTTAATGATTGGGTAGGACACAGTGGATCCCAGCGCGCCGGTGTTGTTCAATGTGAAAGTTCCGCCCTGCACGTCTTCCAGGGTCAGCTTGTTCTGCCGCCCCCGGATCGTCAGGTCCCGCACAGCGTCGGCCAGACCGGCTATGCTCAGGCGGTCTGCGTCGTGGACCACCGGTACAATCAGCCCCGACGGTGCGGCAACTGCGATGCCAAGGTTGATCCGACGCTTCAGGACTATCTTGTCGCCTCCCCAAGATGCGTTGAGAGTCCTATGCTCCTTCAGGGATTCCACCACCGCCTTGATGATGAACGGCAGGTAGGTCAGATTGGTTCTCTCCCGTTCCTCGAAGGAGGTTCTGACCTTGGCGCGCAGAGCCACTATTCCGGTAACGTCCACCTCTACCGTCGTCCATGCGTGGGGGATATGGGCCACGCTCGTGACCATGGCCTCGGCGATCATCCGCCTGACGGGGGTCAACTGGATGTATTCTTCATCCGGGGTTGTTGCGTCGGATGAAGGAGATGTCAGTAACTCATGTCCTGTAGACGCTGGTATTGAAAGTGTAGGAGAGGGCACAGGCGCGGCGGTGGCCTTCGGCCCGGCCTCGATGTAACGCAGCAGGTTATCCCTGGTGATGCGGCCTCCCATGCCAGTGCCTGTCACCAGCGACAGGTCAACCCCGTGCTCTCGGGCCAGGCGGCGCACAGCGGGTGAGTGACGCGCCACCTCCCTAGGAGGCGCTACCACGGTGGGCTGTTGTGCTTCCAAGGCTTCCGGGGCGCCTGCTCCGCCTCCGGTGGGTCCGACTGGCGCGATGTCACGAAGCAGGTAGCCAGTTGTTCCGGCAGCTACTGGAGGGGGTGGATGGGTGAGGTCAGGAGCAGAAGCGGGTTGCGACGGAGTTGGAGACGCAGTCGAGGTATCCACTTGCTCGGTGGTCTCGATTTCGGCTATTGGTGCGCCCATCGGCAGAGTCTCGCCTTCCTCAGCCAAGACCCGCACCAGCGAGCCGGACACAGGGGAAGGAACCTCCATAGTCACCTTGTCGGTCACCACCTCGACCAGAGGCTCAAACCGGGAGATGGATTCCCCCGGCTGTTTCAGCCACTTCCCGATGGTTCCCTCGACCACCGACTCGCCAACATGGGGAAGCTCGATGGTAATGGCCAATGCTAAATCACCTGCTTCTAGTATGCAGCTTGCTTGCGCAGCGCATCAGCTATCTTCTCGGTGTTGGGCATGTAAGCGTCTTCCAGGCTCTGGGCGAAGGGCATGGTCGGGACGTCGGGGCCGCAGACCCGGGCGATGGGGGCGTCCAGGTACTCGAAGACTTCATCAGCAGCCAGCGCGGCTATCTCCGCGCCGACGCCTCCAGTGATGTTATCCTCATGCACGATTACTAGCTTGCCAGTCTTCCTTACTGATCCCAGGACCGTCTCCTTGTCCAGTGGACAAAGACTGCGCAGATCAACAACCTCTGCGTCTATCCCTTCACCTGCAACCAGTGCGGCGGCTTCCAGGCAATAGTGCAGCATCAGTCCGTAAGTGACTACGGTGATACCGCCACCCTGCCTCTTGATGTCTGCCTGGCCCAAGGAGAGGATGTATGGGTCGTCGGGCACCTCGCCGCGTACTAGGCGGTAGGTTTTCTTGTGTTCCAGGAACACCACGGGGCTGTTGTCGCGGATGGCGGACTTGAGCAAACCCTTGGCGTCGTAGGGTGTACCGGGCACGATCACTTTGAGTCCCGGTGTGTGGAAGAACAGAGACTCGACGTTCTGGGAGTGAAACAGTCCTCCCCGTATGCCCCCTCCGTAGGGGACTCTCACCACCATCGGGACCTGTAACGCGCCATTGCTGCCATAGCAGGCACGGGCGGCTTCGCCCACCAACTGGTTGATGGTAGGCCAGATAAAGTCGGAAAATTGCACTTCGGGGATGGGGCGCATTCCCCGGAAGGCAGATCCTAGGGCCATCCCCACGATGGACGCCTCTGCGAGGGGGGTGTCGATTACCCTATCCTCACCAAAGTCGTCGATTAGCCCCTGGGTGGCCAAGAAAACCCCGCCCCGGCGCCCCACGTCCTCGCCCATCACGAACACCGATGGGTCGCGGCTCATTTCCTCCCGTAAGGCGTCGCGGATGGCTTCGATGACGCTTCTCTCGGTCATGCCATCACCTAAGACGGATAGACCGCGTCGAACAGTGTTCTGACGTCTGGCGGGTTGGCAGCCTCGGCAGCGTCGGTCGCGGCGTCAACTTCGTGGAGCGCATCGGCTTTGATTTGCTCCACTCGGTCAGGAGTCAGAAAACCTTGGTCGATCAAGTATTCTCCGAGCCTGGCAACCGGATCCCGGCCCCGGACTTCCGCGATTTCCTCGGGGGGGCGGTATCGCCGGTCGTCGTCATCGGTGGTGTGGGGCATCAACCGCTCACACTTCATTTCTAGGAGCACCGGCCCCTGGGTCCGGGCATGGCCGATGGCTTCACGGGTTGTGGCGTAAACCTCCAGGAAGTCCAGCCCGTCAACCACGATGCCGGGGAAGCCGTACCCGGCGGCGCGGGATGCAACGTCTTCGACAGCCATCTGGAGGCGTTGAGGTACCGAAATGGCATAATGGTTATTTTCGCAGATAAACACAATGGGCAGTCGATGCACTCCGGCGAAGTTCATGGCCTCGTGGGCTTCGCCCTGGCTGGATGCGCCATCGCCGAAGTAGCACAAAACCACTGTGTCGTCGCCCAGCATCTTGCAGGCGAAAGCATAGCCAGTGGACTGAGTCAGGCCGGCACCCACGACATTGGAAATTTGGATGATGTTGCGCGGAAGATCGGCCCCTTGCAGGGGAAACTGTCTGCCGTTGCTGTAGGGGTCGCCATCCTTACCCATGAAGGACAACATGACCTGGGTTGCAGTTAGCCCTGCGGTCATCTTCAGGGCGAGGTCTCGGTAGTAGGGGAAAAGAAACGTGCGGCCATCCTTTTGTGCTGCCAGAAGGCTCCCGATCTCTGCGGCCTCGTGGCCTTGGGAGGAGGCGGCGATGGGCACTTTCCCCTGTCGATTCAATGCCCAGATGCGCTCGTCCATGGTACGGGCCAACACGGTCTTGGCGTATATCTCGACGAGGTCCTGTTCGGTAAGCCCCTCCGGCAGAGATGCCGCAACCTCCCCGACGCCAGCATCGCCGGAACTAATGGGGTTGGATTCCTTCCTGTAGGCCATCCTTAACCTCTCGACTTGCCGACGGTAGAGGCATTATATACGGCAGTTGGGGGTGCCGCAAACAGACTCGGACCCATCTCGCTGTCCACGGATGCCCTGATGTGGAGCGGGATCGCTTCAATACCCGAGTTGGCAAATGACCTGGCCCGGAGCCATTCGCAGTGATGCCGTGCCATCTTCCCGTCCCCGTCGGGGTGTGCCAGATACTCTCTCCAGTTTCGGGGGGTAAAAGTCGCTAAAATCCCGTGGAGTTCCGCATTGACATCTCGTTGGAATCCTCGCTATTCTCTACGGCCATAGCGTTGCGGTGGAGGGCTGGTGGTGTTCGGGGGTGCTGCGCGGGACTCCGGCAAGGTCCCCTGTTAATTTGGACTCTGCTCCGGTCTCGCGGTCCCACTCAACGGTTGTTCGGGCGGACTGCTGGTCCGTGAATCATGGAGATATCCGGTTCCGACTCTACACCTGTTGGTGCCTCAATATCCTTCGTAGTCTCCGTGATCGGCATGTTCAAGCAGTTTGCCTTGTGCAGTCCGGCGCCGGGAAAAGGTACCCGGTTGCTCCATCGGGGGTTGCGTGGACATGTTCGAAATGCAAACCAAGGAGGTCTGGAAGGCTGTACTTGGGGAACTGCAATTGCAGGTCCCCAAGCCCATGTTCGAGACCTGGCTCAAACGTACTGCAGGAGTGGGGTATGACGAGGAGGTTTTCGTTGTAGGAGCGCCCACACCGTTCGCGGTGGAATGGCTGGAACGACGCATGTACCATGCCATTCAGACGATAGTCCAGAAAGTGACCAAGATGCCCCTCGAGGTCCGGTTTCAGGTACTGGGTGGTGGCGTGAACGATGATGAACGTGAGGTGTGGCAAGATCAGGCACCGGAAGCTGCTGGTCCGAAACCAGAGGATTACGCTACTGGTTCCAACTTGAACCGCCGGTATACCTTCGACTCCTTCGTGATCGGGGCTTCCAACCAGTTTGCATTTAACGCAGCTAGGGCAGTCGCCGAATCCCCAGGCGAGGCCTACAATCCCTTGTTCCTCTACTCGGGTGTTGGTTTGGGTAAAACCCATTTGCTCCAGGCCATCGGTCACGTCTGTGCCAGCCGGGGTAGGTCAACTCGATACGTGACTTCTGAGCAGTTCACCAACGAGTTCATCACGTCAATCGGCACACGGACCACCGAGGATTTCCGTCGTAGATACCGTAGCCTGGAAGTCCTTCTGGTCGACGATGTTCAATTTCTCAGTGGCAAGGAGCAGACCCACGAGAGCTTCTTTCATACTTTCAACGACCTGCACACTTCCGGGAACCAGGTGGTGATCAGTTCTGACAGGCCGCCCCACGGCCTGACCCGCTTGGAAGACAGACTCCGCTCCCGATTCCAATGGGGGCTTACTGCTGACATCCAGATTCCCGATCTCGAGACCCGCATGGCTATATTGGCGTCCAAGTCGGAACACTTGGGCGTCCAGGTTGACGACAGCGTCATAGAGTTGATAGCCAAGCGAGTGCGCCAGAGCGTCCGCGACTTGGAGGGAAGCCTCAATCGGATGATCGCCGAATCCCAGTTGATGAATGTGCCGATTACCGTGCAGTCGGCCGCTCGGATCCTGGATGACTCGGCGCCTGAAGACGTGCGCCAGTCTATCGACCCCCGCGAAATCCTAGAGGCAGTAGCGGGCCATTACGGTCTGGAGGCGGAATCCCTGATTGCTAGGGGCCGCACCAAGAAAGTCTCCCGTGCACGTCAGGTGGCGATGTACATGCTGATATACGAACTCAACATGACCCCTACTCAAGTGGGTCGTTTTCTTGGCGGCAGGGACCATTCAACCATCATCCACGGTGCGGGCAAGATTAATGGAGAGATCAACGAGGACATGCAGCTGCGCCAGGAAGTAATGGACATCAAGGAAGATATGTTCGCCTGAGTAGCGGGGTGTCCGAATGACCACATGTGGACAAGCCACGCATGGTTGGTCTGAAGGCCGATGTCTGTTTTATTCCGTGTGGAAAGTAGGTTGCCTGATGTGGGCGGATGTCCGGCAACCCCGGTCTCTCTTCATAGCTCCCCCATTGTCAGGGAAACTTCCCGAACACGCTCCCGAATTAAGAGAAAAAATCGGGGCCCTGCGCGGTTGCCTGGATATCCCGTCCCGCTCTCTCGATTTGCTGTAGAATAAGGCCGCACCCTTGCCCTTTCCTGATTTGGCTTGACTATGTTTGTGCGGCGGACGCCGCGCAATACAATGGCATCGAAGCTACTGGAAACTGTACGTCGCCTCTATGAAAACTTACGTGATCGTCAAAACCCACGAGTTGGCCCTGAAGGGCAAGAACCGCCCGTGGTTTATGCGCCGTTTGGTGGAAAACCTCCGGACTGCTACCCGCGATGCCGGAGTGTCCAACGTGTGGCAGGGGCAAATGTTGATAGGGCTGACTCTTGAAAACGAGGAAGCTTGGCCTCTGGTCAAGCAACAGGTCAGCGACTGTTTCGGAGTGGCCAAGTTCTACAAGGCCTATTCTGCTCCTCAGGATCTCAACAGGGTCAAGGATATGCTGGCATCCTGGCTGGTGGGACGCGAGTTCAATTCCTTCCGCGTAACGGCCAACCGTGCCGACAAGCGGTTTCCGATCAAGTCCGAGTCCATAAACCGTGATGTGGGACAGTTTGTGAAGGATCTTACTGGCGCAAGGGTGGATTTGACCCGTCCCGAGGTCCAGATATTCTTGGAGGTGGTGCCCGGGGAGATTCTTGTGTACTTCGACGAGGTACGGGCCCACGGTGGCCTCCCCGTGGGCGTCAGCGGCCTAGTGTCGGCCATGCTTTCCGGGGGTATCGACTCTCCCGTGGCGGCTTGGCATATGATGAAGCGGGGCTGTCGGGTCCATTTCGTCCACTTCCACAGCTATCCCTTGGTTGACCGGAGTTCCATCGAGAAAGCGGAAGAACTGGTACAATTGCTCACCCGACACCAGTATGGCTCCCAGCTTTCCTTGGTTCCCATGGAAGGAGTACAGAAGCAGATCATATTGGAGACTCCTCCATCCTACCGTGTGATTCTGTACCGCCGCTTCATGATGAGAGTGACGGAAGCCCTGGCCCGCAGCCGTGGCGCGAAGGCCATCATCACGGGGGAGAGTTGCGGCCAGGTCAGCTCCCAAACGCTGGACAACATGGCTGCGATTGACGCAGTTGCAAACATGCCCGTCCTTCGCCCGCTCATTGGGGCCAACAAGGAAGAGATCATCACCCAGGCACGTAAAATGGATACCTACCCCGTCTCTATACTGCCTGACCAGGACTGTTGCTCCCTGTTTGTGCCGCGTCACCCGGAGACCCGCGCCAAGCTGGAAACGGTTGAGAGGCTCGAATCTGCGCTCCCTATGGGCGAACTGGTCCAGCAAGCCATCGAGAACACCCAGTCCAGACTACTCAGACTTGTGGCATCGGAGTCGCCCAACCGATAGACTTGTGTCGCAGAGTCATGCTAATTCGTCAACGGGTGCGGATGAACAGCGGCTGCTGGGAGGACTGCTTCGTGGAGTCTCCCGGAGCTTCTACCTTACTCTCCGGGTGCTCCCCGGTGGTGTACGCAGGCCGGTCGGACTGGCATACCTTCTCGCTAGAGCCGCTGATACCATTGTGGATTCCACACTCGTGTCCCCGGATCTCCGTCTGGCTTGCCTCCTGAAATTCCGTGAACAGATCAAGGGCCCCAGCGAGGTAGCGGTCCTTAGGTCCATAGAAGCTGGAATTGCCGGAGGCGTTGCGGGTAACGTTCAGGGAGGATATGACCGGGAACTCCTGGCCTCGTTGCCCCAGGCATTTGCGATGCTAGAGACTACCCCGGAACCCGACCGGGCTATGGTGCGTGACGTGGTAATAACCCTCACTCATGGTATGGAGTTCGACTTGGAGACCTTCCCGCCGGAAGATGCTAACCGCATCGCCGTCCTCCAGGACTTCGCCGCTCTCGACACCTATACCTACTATGTGGCCGGTTGCGTGGGCGAGTTCTGGACCAGCATATCAATGACCCACACTCCCGCCTTGGGCAAGTGGGACACCGCCGCCATGAAGGAAAATAGTGTCCGCTTCGGCAAGGCATTGCAACTAACCAACATCCTACGCGATGTTCCGAAGGATCTGCGCATTGGCAGATGCTACCTTCCCGAAAGCTGGTTGTCTGCCACCGGTCTCGCTCCCACTGATCTATTGCAGCTATCGGATGTCTCTGCGGCGAGACCGGTCTTGTACGCTGGGATAGG
Source organism: uncultured Dehalococcoidia bacterium (assembly GCA_951812625.1). Classification (GTDB taxonomy): domain Bacteria; phylum Chloroflexota; class Dehalococcoidia; order Lucifugimonadales; family UBA3495; genus CATOSP01. The sequence goes on from CATOSP010000002.1 coordinate 310,863, forward strand.
GAAAGCCCTGGAACACTTCACCGCTGCCGAGGAGTACGTGTTGGCAATCCCTGGGCGGTGCCTACGTCTGAGGCTGGCTGCGTTGTGGCCGGTCCTGATCGGGCTTGCAACACTGTCCAGGTTGGCGAGGAACGACGGCTGGCTCGACGTCGACAAGCCCTCTCGTGTTAACCGGAGTTGGGTCTACCGTATGATGGTTAGGTCGTGGCCCAGCGCGACTTCTGACACCCTGCTAAAACGTTGGATTCGCGCGCTTCGCCGAGAAGTTGAAGCTTCTCTACCGGCGCGGGAAAACGCAGCGACGTTAGGAGACCTGATGTGACGGCATTCTGCAAGCTTTGGCAGGAGACTTACTGATGGTGCAGCGGAAGAGGCTGGACGGGCGAGTCGCCCTAATTACTGGCGGAGGCCGTGGTATCGGAAGAGCAATCGCGCTGGCGTATGCTGCCGAGGGGGCAAAGCTGACCCTTGCGGCGCGCACCGCAGCAGAACTGGATGAGACGGCTCGCGACATTGTCGGAACCTACGGCAGCGACGTTATCACCGTGATAGTCGACGTAACATCCCGTGAGCAGGTGGACGAGGCTGTGGCGCGCACCTTGAACCGGTACGGGCGCATCGATGTAATGGTCAACAACGCCGGGAACATTGGCCCAGTGGGTAAACTGTGGAACAACGAACCGGAAGATTGGGCCCGAACCATATCAGTGCATCTCCTGGGCGTGTTCTATGGTTGTCGTGCAGTGGTGCCTGCGATGCTGGAGCGGAGATCCGGACGAATAGTGAACATGTCGGGCGTGGGTGGGCCTAACACGTCCGCGTACGATGCCGCCAAGTCAGGCATCGTTAATTTGACCGAGAACCTGGCTTTGGAGCTCGCCGGCACACCCATAACGGTCAATGCCATTAGTCCCGGTTCCATCCACACCCGGATGTGGGAAGAAACGCGTGATCTGTCCCTGGCGATAGGAGATATGGCGACCTATGAGCGTGGCGTCCAAGTAACGTCGGGACGGGGCGCACCCATCGAGAGGGCGGCGGAGTTGGCCGTATTTCTGGGCAGCGACGAATGCGCTCCGCTTTCGGGGCGGCTGATTCGTGCTTTCGCTGACCCCTTCGAGGAATTCCCCGCCTGGGCCCAGGAGATCATGGACTCCGAAGCCTACCTGATGCGGCGCGTGGACCTTGACCATCCATTCCCCACCTCCCAGTCCTACCCGACGCTTCCCTTGCCTGGATCGTAGCGAAGGGTACACATGACCCCGCCATAATCTATGCTTGCATGGCGGTCCCTTCTCGAATCAGTCTGCTGACGATGGCCACTTCCCATGTCCAGTGACTACCCATAACCATAACTGTAGTCGACATTCGGTCCCGGTCTGATTCGCATGATCAAAAGCTGGCTTCGTGGCGCCACACGGGTCACTATGACTCTCACCAAAACCCCAGCTTAGGGACACCCTGATGTGAGCCATCCTCGTCCACTTCCCCGCACCGTCGGGCTTAACTGGATTCCGAAATCTTGAAGCTGGTCCGGGATTGTCTCCCAGGAATTCAGACTCGAATGACCTGACGCCTCTCGTCCTTGACGCTCCCCCGATTTGCTGTACCATTAGCCCAATCCAGCGTGCGTTCATCCGTAGGCGCCAACCGCGTCATTGGAGAGGAATATGCCTAGCTTTCTGCGGGTTTACACCGGCGACGATGGCCAGTCCCACATCGAAGAGTTGGACTTCGAGATGCAGCCCTTCGTTGACACTGAGGGCGCTCACGGCATGTCCACTGAGGTTATCAACACGCCGGGGATCTCGTTCCGTGAGTATCAGCCCGGCTATTTCCTCGACTACCACACGGCCCCGCGCCGCCAGTACAGTATCACCCTGGCCGGCGAGATCGAAATAGGCACTCCCGACGGCACCGTCAAGCACGGCGGTCCCGGAACGGTGCTTCTGGCCGAAGACCTGACTGGCTCAGGACATTTCACCAGGGTTGTGGGTGATCAGCCCCGGTTCTTCATCATAGTTCCCCTGGGGGACTGACCTGGAGTTGTCTGTCATCGCAACCAATTCTGAAAGGCTGTTCCTATGACGCAGCAAGTGTCCATCTCCGGCGAGTTTAACCCTACGGTCCCCAGCAGGATTGTATTCGGACAGGGGAAGGCGGACAAGCTGGGGTCCGAGGTTGACCAACTTGGCGGAAAACGGGTCCTGGTGCTCTCAGGCCGAAGCGTGACGGAGAAGACCGATGCCGTCCGTAATGTCAGTAAGGCATTGGGAGACCGTTGCGTCGGATTGTACTCGGGGCTGACGCAGCGCGCTCCCCTGGCAGCGGCAGTTGAGGCAGCCAACTTGGCCATCACTCTGGACACTGATACCTTGGTGGGGGTAGGCGGAAGCACAATCTCCGACGCTGCCCGGATGATCGCCGTAATGATGGCCGACGGGATTACCACCGCCGCTCAACTCCGGGATTTAGCCGAAGAACAGGACTTGATGCTGACCCCGGACTTGGACGGAAAGTCATTGCCGGCACAGGTATGCATACCGACAACGCTGTCCGCCGGGGAATTCAACATGGGCGGTGGCAATGTGTTGGACAACCAGGCCGGCCACAAAATCCGGGTGCGTCACCCTAGGCTGTACGCCGACCTTGTCGTGCTCGACCCCGAAATGACCGTGGGGACTCCCGATTGGCTTTGGTTGTCCACTGGAGTCAAGGCCCTGGACCACTGCATAGAGCGACTCTATTGCCAAGGCAATCAGCCCGCCATAGACGCCCCGGTCCTGGCTGCTGCGGAGCAATTGTTTGAGTACCTGCCGAGGTCAAGTGAAAGCCATCGGGACCTTGACGCAAGGCTCGAGTGCCTGATCGCAGCATGGCTTTCCATGATGGGCGCTCCCAATTTTAAGACCGGACTAAGCCATGCCCTTGGCCACGTGATCTGGATGCGCTATTCCGTGGGGCATGGCTACACGTCATGCGCTACCCAACCCTACGTGATGGAGTATAACCGTCCCGTTTCCGCCACAAGCAAGCGCTGCTTGCCAGGGCAGTCGGGATAGACGTCCGCGGCATGGATGATGAAACTGCAGCCGCGGCTGCAGCGCGCGCAGTGGATACCTGGTCATGGGAATGGGTATGCCCCACCACATCCGCGACTTGGAAATCCCAGAGGCGGACTTGCCTGTCATCGCCGCCGAGACCCTAGGAGACTGGGGCAGCGTCAATAACGCGGTCCCCGTTACTACCGTCGAGCAGGTCATGGAAGTCCTGCGTAACGCCTACTAGAGACTGTTCCGGGGTTGGGCAGGCAAGAAGACGCCAACAACCCGGAGGCCGTCGTGGACGCTGAAAATTTAACCCGGATGGAGGCCGATGCGGCCGCACTCCATGACGCCGGTGAGTTCATGGAAGCGGCGAAATCGCTGCGACGGGCCTTGAGTATCCGTTCACTGACTCACGGAGGTCTCCACCGGGAAACTTTGGAAGCAAGGAACAGGTTGGCCCGGTCCCTTCGTGCTGCCGGACGGTTCGGCGAGGCCATTGACCTTTATCGCTGCACCCTGGACGCTCACATCGAGACCCTTGGCGATGGTGACCTTGTAACGCTGCGCAGCCGGAGCAGGTTGGCCAATACCTACTACGCTGCCGGACGATACGAAGAGGCGGCGGAGCAGTTCCGTGACATCCTGCGACAGCGGTCTCGGGTCCTCGGCCCGGAGCACCCCGATACCCTGCGCAGCTTGGGGAGCCTGGCCAACACCTATGCTTGCCTGGGCCGCTACGAAGAGGCTGCCGAACTGCACCGGCGGGTACTACGGGGTCGTGAGGAAGTGCTGGGCGGTCTCCACCCCCGCACCGAGCTGAGCCGTTTCCGTCTCGGTTCCACACTCAAATCACTCGAAAATGCCCACCCACCCGGCGATGAGGAGCAGTAACGATGAAATACGGTTTCACGCTTCCCGGAAGAGGACCGTTGGCTACCCCTGAAAGACTCGGCCTCATTGCCAGAAAGGGCGAGGAACTGGGCTACGACGCATTGCTCACCGGCGACCATATCCTGGTCCCCAAGAACATCTCCTCGCGCTACCCCTACACTCAAGGGGGTGAGTTCCCGGGCTCGGCGTCTGGCGAGTCGATGGAGCAGTTGACCCTGCTGGCATTCCTGGCCGGCCAGACCAGCCGGATCCGGCTGGTCACCAGCGTCATCATCGTTCCCCATCGCAATCCGTTGGTGGCGGCCAAGGCATTGGCTACCCTGGATGTGTTGTCCCAAGGCCGTCTGGTGGTTGGAGTAGGCGTCGGTTGGATGCGCGAAGAGTTCGAGGCACTGGGCCTGCCGCCTTTCGAGGAACGCGGGGCGGTCACCGACGAATACATCCGGGCGTTCAAGGAGTTATGGATCAGCGACGATCCTCACTTCGAGGGGAAGTACGTCAGCTTCGACGACATCAGTTTCTTCCCCAAGCCGGTCCAGAAGCCCCACCCGCCCATCTGGGTCGGTGGCGAAAGCCGGCCGGCAATGCGCCGCACGGCGGAGCTTGCCAACGGCTGGTATCCCCTGGGGTCCAACCCGGTGTTCCCGATGGGAACGCCGGAGCAACTAGCCGCAGGTCTGGACCGGCTCGCCCGCTACGCCCGCCGCTTCGACCGCGACCCCTCGGAGATCGAGATTGTCTACCGCACTCACCAGTTCGAACTGAATGGTGCCGCGTTAGCGGCCGACCGTCCGCCGTTTGTCGGCAATGCAGAACAGATCGCCGGAGACATCAAGCGCTACGAGGATATGGGAGTCGGGTCACTGGTCCTCGACTTCATCCGTCAGACGGACGACTTGGACGTTATGCTGGGACGGATGGAACGCTTCGCCGGAGAAGTCTGGCCGAAGGTATAGACTGGGCGGACCTGTACTGCCCTATCATTCACGGAAGCCCTTCAGGTCAAGCTCTCGCAGCTTCTCCAGGTGCTCCGGCGGGATTGGCGGCAGATCGCGCAGGCGACGATTTCCTCTGTCTCCGCCACGTTCTTCACGCCGGGAACCATGGCGTGGATGTCCCGGTTCATCAGGCGAAAGACCATCGTCGCCTGGGACAGGGTGGCAATCGGGCTTTCGGGCAGGAAGCCCAGCTTTCCGGAGCTGGACAGGTCGTGGGCCAGCAGGCTGCCTGCCGGGACTCCCGGTCGACCTGCGGGGTCAGCGCGCTGGCAGCGTGGGACCGGATGCCGATGACGCCCATATTCTGGATATGGCCAGGGGAATGATCTGCCCATTGTCGAATATGTCCGCGCCGGTTGGCGATGGTTCCTGGGGGTCTGGTTCAGCAGGTTGTAGTAGGCCAGCACCGTGTCGTACTCGCCGCTGTCGAGAATGCGCCGCATGGTGGGGTGTGGTGGTCCATAGCCGGCACGCCGATGTACCTGGTCTTGCCTGTGTCCTGCATCCGGCGGTACGTCTCCAGCACTGGCCCCAATGCATCATCGGCGAAGAGGGAGTCGGGGACTTCAACGAGGCGTTCCGTGAAGCGGTTATGGACGTGGAGCATGTTTACCGAGTCCATGCGCAACCGCCTCAGGCTGTTGTCCACCAACCGGGCCACGGTCCCTGCCACATCGGACATTTCATGCGCCCGGATGTGCACCTTGGTAGCAACAACGGCTTCATCCCAGCGGCCTTGAAGCACTATGCCTAGGGTTTCCTGTGCTTTGCCGCCACTGTAACCGGGTGCCACGTTGAAGAAATTAATGCCCAGTTCAAGTGCCTGGTGGACTCACCTTACTGATTCGTCTGGGGTGGCTGGCCCCCAGACCTCGCCAATTCCGCCACCGCCGAACCCAGCACTGGATACTCGCAACCGTGTTCTTCCCGGTTCCGCGTTCCATGCCCTATACCATCCCTGTACTGCCTGGAATATCCCGCTGGTGGATTCCCGGCCCCTCCTACCCCGTTACATCTCCCTCGGCAAGCTGGAAGTAGATACCGTGGGAACTACCAGGTTCGATGCTCAGGGTCCTGTAGCCGAAAGGGCTGAAGGTGGGAGCGGCGCCCCGCATGTCGTTGCCCTTGCCCTTTAGGTCATCGAAGACCTGGTCGATGCCATCCACGCCCCAGGCAACATGGGCCACACACGGACCTTGCTCCTTCAACTGGTGGGCCATCGCTGTGTCGTCTCTCGTCGGCTCGAAGAAGTCAACCATAGTTTCCCCGATGTGGTACATGATGGACTTGTAGCCCCGGTCGGTTATCTCGTCCGTTCGGGTCGGCTTCATGCCGAAGTTCTTTTCCATGTAGTCGGCCATATCCTCGATGCTCTCAACGATGTAGGTAACGTGGTGGACCTTGGTTAACATGACGGCATCCTCCATTGTCATAAGAACTCGGGGCCTATTTGTATCATCGGGTGGTTGACCCAACGGTCAACTGACCGGCAGCCTCCTACCTAGCGGTGAATCCGCCGTCCACCACCAGTTCCGCGCCAGTAATGTACGAGGCTGCGTCGGACGCGAGGAACAGGACGGCGTTGGCGACCTCGTCCACCTCGCCCGGCCTGCCCATCGGCACGTTGGCCAGAGAGGCCTGACGCTGGGCCGGGTCCCGGTTTTCGGAGCCGAGCATGGGTGGCATCATGCCCGGATGCACGGAGTTGACCCGGATGCCCTCCCTGGCGTGCTGCACGGCGGCGGCCTTGGTTACGATGCGTACTGCCCCCTTGGAAGCGTTGTAGCCTGGGTGGACGTAGTCCTGGCCAACTATCCCGGAGATGGAGGAGATGTTGACGATTGCTCCGCCGCCAGCCTTCTGCATCTCCGGGATGGCGTACTTCATGCCGAGGAACACGCTCCTGGCGTTGATGCTCATCAGGCGGTCCCATGCGTCGGTGCTGCGGAAGTCGGTCTCCCGGCTGCCGCTGATGCCCGCGTTGTTGACCAGCACGTCCAGCCTCCCGAACCGGGCGACGGTCTGCTGTACCGCGGACTCCCAGGCGGTCTCATCTGCCACGTTCAGTTGGACGAACATAGCCTCTCCGCCGGCCTCGGCGATTTCCGCCTCCACCCGTCGGCCGTCCTCCTCACGGATGTCAGCGATGACGACCCGAGCTCCTTCGCGGGCGAACAGTTTTGCCTCTGCGGCACCCATGCCGTGGGCCCCACCGGTGACAATGGCAACCTTTCCTTCCAGCCTCATGGCTCCTCCTCGACTGACGGGTTCGGTGGCTTCGGATGCTTGCACGGGGGCTATTGTACGCTTTCGGGGTAGCAAGCAAAAAACCGGACCACCAGGGTCCGGCTTTCGTTGCTGCGCTTTGACAGCTGAGTAGCGGAAGGGAGCATAGGTTATGGTTGCTTTGGCAAGCCCCGGCCGAGCCGGGGAAAACGGTGGACTGTCTCAGGGGACTGTTCCTTTCACCGGGGAGCATGGCTCAACCAACTGGTTTCCAGAACAGAACACCCACCGCTCGACCTGGGAGTTGGGTCCGGCCCCGGCTCCGGCGGATGCCGGATAACCGAGTCAGACCGTAGCTCCGTAGAAAGGAGGTGATCCAGCCGCACCTTCCGGTACAGCTACCTTGTTACGACTTCGTCCCAGTCACCAAGCCCGACCTCGGCGCCTGCCTCCCTTGCGGGTTAGCTCAGCGACTTCAATCGTTCTCGGCTTCCATGACGTGACGGGCGGTGTGTACAAGGCCCGGGAACGTATTCACCGCAGTATGCTGACCTGCGGTTACTAGCGATTCCACGTTCATGCAGGCGGGTTGCAGCCTGCAATCCCAACTGGGGCCGGCTTTGGTGGGATTGGCTCCAGCTCGCGCTTTCGCAGCCCATTGTACCGGCCATTGTAGCGTGTGTGTAGCCCAGGGCATAAGGGCCATGATGACTTGACGTCATCCCCACCTTCCTCCTCCTTGTGGGAGGCTGTCTCGCTAGAGAATATAACTAGCGACAGGGGTTGCGCTCGTTGCGGGACTTAACCCAACACCTCACGGCACGAGCTGACGACAGCCATGCAGCACCTGTGCAAGCTTCCCGAGTTACCCCGAGATCGTCACCCTTTCGGGTTCCTACTACAAACATGTCAAGCCCTGGTAAGGTTTTTCGCTTAGCATCGAATTAAACCACACGCTCCACCGCTTGTGCGGGCCCCCGTCAATTCCTTTGAGTTTTAGCCTTGCGGCCGTAGTCCCCAGGCGGGATGCTTATCGCGTTAGCTGCGGCACAGGAGGGGTCGATACCCCCTGTACCTAGCATCCATCGTTTAGGGCGTGGACTACCTGGGTATCTAATCCAGTTTGCTCCCCACGCTCTCGCGCCTCAGCGTCAGGCACAGCCCAGAAGGCCGCCTTCGCCGCTGGTGTTCCTCCCGATATCTACGCATTTCACCGCTACACCGGGAATTCCGCCTTCCTCTACTGCCCTCTAGCCGAGTAGTATCCCTTGACCTCTCCCAGTTAAGCCGGGAGCTTTCACAAGAGACTTACCCAGCCGCCTACGCGCTCTTTACGCCCAGTAATTCCGGGTAACGCTCGCTCCCTACGTATTACCGCGGCTGCTGGCACGTAGTTAGCCGGAGCTTATTCCCAAGGTACCGTCCTTTCTCTTCCCTTGGAAAAGGGGTTTACAGCCCAAAGGCCTTCATCCCCCACGCGACGTCGCTGGGTCAGGCTTTCGCCCATTGCCCAAAATTCCCTGCTGCTGCCTCCCGTAGGAGTGGGGGCCGTGTCTCAGTCCCCCTCTGGCTGATCGTCCTCTCAGACCAGCTACCCGTCATAGGCTTGGTAGGCCGTTACCCCACCAACTACCTGATAGGACGCGAGCCCCTCCCCTGGCGCCGTAAGGCTTTCATCCCACCACCAAGGCGGTGGGATCTTATGCGGGATTAACCACAGTTTCCCGTGGTTATACCCCACCAGAGGGCAGGTTACTCACGCGTTACTCAGCCGTCTGCCGCTTTCCCTACGGGCCGAAGCCCGCAGGGCACGCGCGACTTGCATGCATTAAGCGCGCCGCCAGCGTTCACCCTGAGCCAGGATCAAACTCTCTAATCGAAAAACCTAGCTCTCTTCCACTATTCAACTGTTAAAGTGCTTGTACCGCTCCCCGAGGGGGGACAGTCCCGAAAGTATATACAGGCCTCGGCTGCCTGTCAACCCGGTTTGGCCACGAATTTCAAATTCGTTTCGAGTCCGATGTCAAACCGGACGGGCCGCTGGCGGGATAGTTCACGGCCGCGGCAGGTTCCAGGCGACGTATTCGGGGTCACTGAGGGGAAGGCGGCCGGGAAGGAGGCGGCGCATGAGTTCCCGAGGTCTGGGTTCGAGGTCATTGCGGCTACAGTACTGCAGGTAGTGGGCGGCGGCGCTGAAGGTGAGCAGATGGTATCCGGCATCGACGATCCGGGAGATGAAGGGGTGAGTTGCCGGGATAGGCATGTAGTCGGCCCTGGCGCGGGCCCACTGTATGCAGTGCTCCTGGACCATGGGGTGGATGACCCGTTGGGCCCGGGCCTGGGCCAGTTTACGGCGGAGGGAGCGGACGCGGGACTCGAGAGGGCTAAGATTCATCGTTCCCCTTCCACACGGAGATGGTCTCTTCCATGTCCTGGACCTGGTCCCTGAGTTTCCGGACCAAGTTAATTTCGGTAGAGAAGCGGATGGTATCGCGTGCAGCCCGGAAGCGAAGGGCCGGATTGGGGTCGTGAAGGGTGTCTGCCAGGACCGAGATTGCATGGAGTGCAAGTCCATCAAGCCGGACGCGGGCCAGTTCTGCGGCCTGCTGTTGAAATTCGGCAACCCGGCTGCGGAAGTCTTCGTCCCCGAGCCAGCGAGTCAGGGTCCTGCGGCTTATGTTGGAGAGGCGGGCGGCCTCGGTTATGGATGCGGCGGATGCCAGGATGGGTATTGTCTCTTTCTGACGGACGTGGAGGTTGGACTTTTTATTTTTAGAGCCATTGTGAGCCAAAATGAGCCAGTGGCCTCAGTGGCCGGGTCTTGATTTGGGCCGGACCTTCTGTGATCCAGTCAGACCATAATCATGGTAGCGCGTGGTTGCCGGGGTTGGAAAGGGGCAAATGTCAGCACTTGAGATAATGTACGTCTCAGGCGGCCTGGCCTCCCGGGGAAGGTCGCTGTATGTGAGAGTCCGCAACCCGCCCGGATGAATACCAGCGGCGACTTCAAATGAGAACGGACGGGTCAGGAGCCGAGAATGCGACCCATTCCCGTTCGTCTCTTCGTTCCTCTCGCAACTCGATCAACACACGGGTGGCGTCATTTCCGGCGTTTTCTTCTTGGAACGCCTTGGCCTGGAGAACGTCAGGAATGGTTGCCGCTCCGTTCCGAGTAGTCATTAGAAATCCTCTACGACAGATTGATTGCAGCTATTGCACAGCAAAGATTGAGGTTCCCCACCAAGAGGCCACGGCTTGAGCATCCTCAACTCACAGGGATATAATCCCTCCGCTATGAAGATACGGGAGCTTGGCGAGTTCGGGGTCATTGGACTTCTGAACGATATGGTGGTGCGACAGCGGGGCGGGCCGGACAATGCTACGCCGTTCTCGTTCAAGCTACAGGTGGACACGGGGGATGATACGGCGGCCTGGCGGAGTGGGGTGGCGACCGAGCTTTTTACCACGGACACGGTGGTTGAAGGCGTCCACTTTACGAGGGAGACGACGCCCTGGGTTGACCTGGGCTGGAAATGCATTGCCTCCAACGTCAGTGACATTGCAGCTATGGGCGGACTGCCGCTCTATGCCCTGATTACCCTGGGCCTGCCTCCAGATACGGAGATTGAGGACATCCAGCTTCTCTACCAGGGGATGCTGGAGATTTGCAATCGCTACGGGGTGTCTATTATCGGTGGGGACATGGTGAGGTCGCCGGTGGCTTTCGTCACCGTGGGGTTGACCGGGGTGCATGGGGGGGAGCCGATGCTGCGGACCAACGCCAGGGTTGGGGACCTGGTGGGAGTAACAGGGCACCTGGGAGACTCGGGCGGCGGGCTGCAACTGATGCTGGCCGAGCAGGAGGTCTCCGATCTTCCGCTGCGCGTTTCCATTGATGCATCCGATTACCTGCGGTGGCGTCACAGACGCCCTGATCCGGCGGTCGAGGCAGGGCGGGCGCTGGTTGAGGCAGGAGTGGTCACGGCCATGGACGTGAGCGACGGGCTGGCGGATGACCTCGGTAAGCTGTGCAGGGCAAGCGGGCTGGCGGCCCGCATCGACGCCCACCGGGTCCCGGTGCATCCATACCTGGTAGAGTCGTTCCCCGATACCCATCTGCAACTGGCTCTGTATGGCGGGGAGGACTACCTGCTGCTGTTTACCGCTCCACAGAATGTGATGGAAGGTGCACTGGCCAAGCTATCCCCGGAGGCGGCGGTAATCGGGGAGATCGTTGTCGGTGAGCCGGGGAGCGTTGCCGTAGTCGACGAGTCTGGGGTTGAAATGACGCCGGGCGCGGGCGGCTGGGACCATTTCCGGTAGCCGATGTCAGACGAACTCCGCATTGAGACCCGCGGTCCAGGGGAGACTCAGGACGTGGGGCGTGTCCTGGGAGAGCACAGCAGAGCCGGGGATATATACCTTTTGTCCGGACCGTTGGGCGCTGGCAAGACCTGTCTTGCCCAGGGGATTGCCAGCGGGCTGGATGTGACAGGGTATGTGCGAAGCCCGACCTTTGTACTGATGACGCGATATCGTGGCCGGTTGACGCTCCATCACGTCGATCTGTACCGGCTGGGCGGCCCCGAGGAGGTCTGGGACCTGGGGCTTGAGGAGCAGCTTTTCGGCGACGGCGTGTGCGTGGTGGAGTGGGCGGACCGGGCATCGGACCTGTTTCCGCCGGAGTCGCTGGTAATCTCCCTGGACTATGGGGAGACCGACGAGGAACGGATAATCACATTTCCCGAGCGACCTGACCGATACGGTCCGGCGCTGGAAAGACTGACCGGGCCGGTGGTGCGGGCCAAGGAGGGCCAGGGTTAGTTGCTGCTGGCGATTGACACTTCCACGAGGTATGCCAGCGTGGCGCTGGCCGACGACCAGCGGGTGGTCGACGTGCAGGCGTGGCATTCCACGGTCAACCATACCAGCGAGCTTATGCCTGCGGTCTCCAGCTTGATGCGCCGGAGGGGTCTGACTCCCTCCAGCCTGGACGGGATTGCGATCGCTCTTGGGCCGGGCGGGTTCAGCGCGCTGAGGGTGGGTATGAGCGCGGCGAAAGGGCTGGCGATGGCAAGCAAGTTGCCGGTCGTTGGAGTGGCCACGCTGGATCTCGAGGCTTTTCCCTATGCAGGTTCCGGTGTCAGCGTTTGCCCGATGCTGGAGGCTGGCCGGGGCGAGGTGGCGACATCCTTCCTTGGAGCGGACGGGACACGACGGCGGGAGGACATGGTCTGCACTCCCGACGAGGCCCTGGACCTCGTGTCGGATACGACGTTGTTCTGCGGCGAGGGGGTTGGTCCCCACGCTGCGCTGATCAGGGAGCGGCTGGGGCCGCAGGCGGTGGTGGTCACATGGCCCGGTCCAGCGGCGAGGGTTGGCGCGCTGGTGGAGATGGGGCGCCGGCGGTTCGAGAACGGGGAAAAGGACGATCTGGCGACGCTGCAACCCTACTACCTGCGTATGCCGAGCATCGGCGCCCGGAAGCAGCGGGACAGGACGCCGCAGAGGTAAATGTCCTCGACAGGGGAAGGCCGCGAACATCCTCGCATACTGGTCCAATCCTGCCATATCAGAAAAGAAACAGGGAACGAAAGGCGATATGGAACGAACACTGGTCCTGGTGAAGCCCGACGGAGTCCAGCGTGGCCTGTGCGGTGAGATAATCCACCGGCTGGAGCGGCGGGGGCTGAAGCTGGTGGCGATGAAGCTGATGCAGTTAGATGATGTTACCGCGCGGGAGCATTACAGGGAGCATGTTGACCGTCCATTTTTCGGCGGGTTGGTCAGCTTCATTACCTCCGGTCCGCTGGTGGCTATGGTCTGGGAAGCGGACGGGGCGGTTGAGATCGTTCGGGGCACAATGGGCACTACAGACCCAGGGAAGGCTGCGCCGGGCTCGGTCCGGGGAGACCTGGCGGTGAACATTGGGCGGAACGTGGTCCACGGCTCGGACAGCGTTGAGTCAGCGGAACGCGAGATCCGTCTGTTCTTCAGTGCGGAGGAGATTCTTACCTATTCCAGGGACAGCGACCCGTGGATCATAGAACCCTGACGACCTGCGCTCCCCGGGACCAGAGGCGCTCCAACTGGTAGAACTCACGCTCCTCGGGCCCCATGATGTGGACCACGACGTCGCTGAAGTCAATCAGCACCCAGCCCGAGGCAGCGCTCCCTTCCCGGTGGTAGCGGGGCACCGCGGCGGCCTTGAGGGCTCCGGTCAGGTCTTCTTCCAATGCCTGGATTTGCCGGGTGGACTCGGCAGTCATGATGACAAAGTAGTCGGCAAAGGGCGCAACTTCCCGCAGGTCGAGCATGAGAATGTCCTCGGCCAGCTTGTCAGAAGCGACCTCCACCACGATCTGGGCAACTTGCGTCGAATCCAGTCGATAATCCTCCCAGTTTCCTGCTGAATCGTTTCAGCAGGGTGTTGCGGTACGCCTAGTTCCAGTTAAGAATTACCTTCTTGTAACATAAATGTTACAAACTTGGCAAGGGATTTCCGACATCAGACCTACTCATGGTTACATGCCGAGAGTATAATGCTAACATCCCCAAAATGTTTGTGATATATTTAACAAACTCTCGGACTGCCTCCGGCACCTATGGTCATTGATAGTGTTGCGAGATCTCGCGTCGGCATACGTGCCTCGGCAAACGCCCCTCAATGAACTGTAGTCCAAGGCAGGCCAGTTGGTAGATGGTCAGTTATGGACGCATTAGGTGAGTTAGCCCAACACGGATTGTACTCTCCGGATCTTGAGCACGATAGCTGCGGCGTAGGACTGGTGGCTAACGTCAAGGGCGAGAAGTCCCACCAGATCGTAACCGAATCGCTTCAGGTCCTCATAAACCTGGGTCACCGGGGCGCCTGCGGACGAGACCCTGAGACCGGAGACGGCGCTGGAATCCTGGTGCAGATGCCGGACGTGTTCCTCCGACAGCAGTGCGACTGGTTGGGCATATTACTTCCACCTGCTGGCCGCTATGGCGTGGGCATGGTGTTTCTACCCCCGGAAGACGCCGCCGAGACGAAGTGTCGCAACTTCATCGAGAAGGTTATAGCTGACGAGGGGATGGAACTGCTGGGCTGGCGGGACGTGCCGACCGATCCGTCCAAAATCGGGCGCGATGCAAGAGCTGTCTGCCCTCGCATTCGGCAGGTGTTCATCGCTGGCGGGGACCTGGACCGGGAACAAATGGAGCGCAAACTCTATGTCGTCCGCAAGGTAATCGAGCACAATATGATGGATTGCGGGATTACCGAAGAGGAGGCGGACTACTTTTACGTTTGCAGCATGTCCGGAAAGACGGTTGTCTACAAGGGCCTGCTGATGGCGCACCAGATCGCCGGGTTTTACCCGGACTTAGACGATAAAGATATGGCCAGCGCATTTGCGCTAGTCCACTCCCGCTTCAGCACGAACACGCTCGGGCATTGGAAGCTGGCCCACCCCTACCGTTACCTGGCGCACAACGGGGAGATCAACACCCTGCGAGGGAACCTGAACTGGATGCACGCCAGGGAAGCCCAGTTCGAGTCGCCTCTTTTCGGCAGCGACATGCGAAAGATCCCCCCGATCATGACTGCTGGAGCAAGCGACACGGCCTGCATCGACAACGCTCTGGAACTACTCCTGATGACCGGTCGTGACCTGGGCCATTCCATGCTGATGCTGATTCCTGAAGCTTGGGACCAGCATGAGACCATGCCCCAGTACAGGAAAGACTTCTACGAATATCACTCCTGTTTGATGGAACCGTGGGACGGTCCGGCAATGATCGTATCCACCAACGGGCACCAGATATGCGGTTTCCTCGACCGCAACGGGCTGAGGCCATTCCGCTACCTCGTTACCTACGACGACAAGCTGGTGATGGCGTCTGAGACCGGGGTGCTGGACATTCCTCCGGCCAACATCCGGGAGAAGGGCCGTCTCCAGCCGGGGCGCATGTTTCTGGTGGACTTGGAGCAGGGCCGGATCATCGTCGACGAGGAGATGAAGCAAGACCTGGCGAGCCGCCAACCATACGGGCAATGGCTCAAGGAGAACAGGGTCTCCCTCGAGGATCTGCCAGAGTCTGATATGTCTCCTCCATCGTTCCCCAGGAACGGAACACCCGGGTCATCGGATATGCTCCAGATTCAGCGGGCATTTGGGTATAACGTTGAGGAACTGAGGATGCTTACCGTCCCAATGGCCGTCAACGGGGCTGAGGCGGTGGGATCCATGGGGAATGATGCGCCGCTGGCGGTGCTATCCGACGAAAACCAACTGCTGTTTAACTATTTCAAGCAGTTATTTGCCCAGGTGACCAACCCTCCCCTGGACGCGATCCGGGAGGATCTCGTCACGTCGGTCGAGGGGTTCATCGGGCGGGAGCATAACCTGTTCGAGGAAACCCCGGAGCATTGCCACCAACTCAGGTTGAAGACCCCGCTAATCAGCAACGAGGAACTGGAGAAGATCCGCCGGATAGATGTAGGGAGCATCCGGTCGACAACGCTGTCAACGCTTTTCGACGCCCAAGGCGGACCAGGTCTGATGAAGGCGGCACTGGACCGCCTATGCGAAGAGGCGTCCCAAGCCGTAGCCGACGGCTATTGCATCATCATCCTGTCTGACCGTGGCGTAGACCCACGGTGGGCGCCGATACCGAGCCTGCTGGCCACCTCAGCAGTCCATCATCACCTGATTCGTGAAGGGACGCGGACCAAGGCCGGGTTGGTAGTGGAGTCGGGAGAGCCTCGTGAAGTCCACCACTTCTCGCTGCTGGTGGGATACGGTGCGGGGGCGATCAATCCGTACCTGGCCCTGGATACGGTCCACCAATTGGCGGAATCCGGTGAGTTGAATGGGACGGAACCCGACTACGCCGGAAAGAACTTCCTCAAGGCCAATGAGAAGGGAATGCTCAAGGTGATGTCCAAGATGGGCATCTCCACGGTGCAGAGCTACCGGGGCGCCCAGATATTTGAGGCCATTGGGCTGTCCCAAAATTTGATCGACCAGTACTTTACCTGGACTCCATCGCGCATCGAGGGCATCGGCCTGGAACAGGTAGAAGAGGAGACACTGGAGCGCCACCGTGCCGCTTTCGCTGCGGAGCAGGTGGTGGTGGGAAGAGAGTTGCCGATGGGCGGCTTCTACCAGTGGCGGCGCGACGGGGAGTTCCATCAGTGGAACCCGGATTCGATAGCGAAGCTCCAGTACGCTACTCGCGTGGGCAGCCGGGAGGCTTACGAAGAGTTTGCCGCCATCTCCAACGACCAGAGCAGGAAGATGGCGACCCTGCGCGGTCTGCTGGAATTGAAGAGCACCTTGCCTCCGGTCCCTTTGCAAGAAGTTGAGCCAGCCTCTGAGATCGTGAAGCGGTTTGCAACCGGCGCAGTGTCCCTGGGATCCATCAGCAGGGAAGCCCATGAGACCATGGCAATCGCCATGAACCGCTTGGGCGCACGGAGCAACACCGGCGAGGGCGGCGAGGACTATCACCGTTACATGCCGGACGCCAATGGTGATTCCCGCAGCAGCGCGGTGAAGCAAGTCGCGTCGGGCAGGTTCGGGGTTACGCCCAACTACCTAGTCAACGCCACTGATTTGCAGATCAAGATGGCCCAGGGTTCCAAGCCCGGCGAGGGGGGGCAGATCTCTGGGAACAAGGTCGATGATTACATTGGATGGGTGCGGAAGACCACTCCCGGCGTTGAGCTGATCTCGCCCCCACCCCACCACGACATCTACTCAATCGAAGATCTGGCGCAGCTGATTCACGACCTCAAGACCGTGAACCCAGAGGCCCGGATTCACGTCAAGCTGGTAGCCGAAGTGGGGGTCGGGACCGTCGCCGCAGGAGTGGCGAAGGGCCATGCCGACGTGGTGCTCATCAGCGGCCATGACGGAGGGACGGGTAATTCCCCGGAATCGTCGATCAAGTACGCTGGACTGCCGTGGGAGTTGGGCATCGCTGAGACACAACAGGTGCTGGTGGCCAATGACCTGCGGGGTCGCATAGCCGTGCAGACTGACGGCCAACTCAAGACCGGGCGTGATGCTGTCGTAGCTGCGCTCCTGGGAGCGGAGGAATTCGGTTACGCTACCGGGGCGCTGGTGGTTAGCGGCTGCATCATGCTTCGCAAGTGTCACTTGGGAACCTGCTCGGTAGGTATAGCCACCCAGGATCCGGAATTACGAAAGATGTTCGCCGGTAGGCCCGAGTACCTGGTCAATTACTTCATGTTCGTAGCAGAAGAGATGCGGGAGATCATGGCCGAGATGGGCTTCCGTACGGTGAACGAGATGATCGGCCGGGTGGACATGCTGGACGGCAGGGCGGCCATCGATCACTGGAAGGCGCGGGGTCTGGATCTTTCCAGACTGCTGTACCGTCATCCGAGGTCGGATGAGGTGGCGGTCTACTGCCAGGAAGAACAGGACCACGGGTTGGAGGAGTCGCTGGACCACGAATTGATCGCAATGTCCAAGGCCGCGCTAAAAAACCGAGAGGCTGTGGAGATCGACTTGCCCATTCGGAACAGCCATCGCACTGTGGGAGCGATGCTGAGCGGCAAAGTGTCCCAGGCATACGGGGAAGACGGGCTGCCCGAAGGGACTATCAAGATACACTTCTCCGGCTCCGCAGGCCAGAGTTTTGGCGCCTTTCTGGCCAAAGGCATAGAGATCCGCCTTGACGGTGATACCAATGACTACATGGGCAAGGGCATGGCCGGAGGCCGGATCGTGGTCTGTCCGCCTGCCGATGCCGGGTTTGTGGCGGAGGACAATATCATCATCGGCAACGTGGCAATGTACGGGGCCACGGGAGGCGAAGCATTCGTTCGAGGCCGTGCCGGGGAGAGGTTCTGCGTCCGCAACAGTGGCGTGAGCGCTGTCGTCGAAAGCGTAGGCGACCACGGCTGCGAGTATATGACCGGCGGCGTAGTTGTTGTGCTGGGCCGAACCGGGCGCAATTTCGGCGCAGGAATGAGCGGTGGGATAGCATTCGTCAATGACGAGGACGGCGATTTTAGCATCCGGTTCAACTCGGGGTTGGCGGACCTCGAAGAGGTCACAAACCCTGAGGACCAGGCGACGCTGAAAGGAATGGTCGAGGCCCACCTGCTCCACACGGGCAGCGCCAAGGCGAAAGAGCTTCTGGTGGAATGGGATACATCGCTGTCACACTTCAAGAAGATCATGCCCCGCGACTACCGCCGGGTGATAGAAGAGCGGATGCGGCGAGGGTCCGAGTCCGGCGCTCTGGCACCCGTGGCCGATGATTAAGGGCACATCCCGATTCTTGGATTTCAGGCTGCTGCGTTGACCGCTCCCAAGCTACTCACTGCATATAATCTGTTGCACATGCCGAAAGACGGTTACAGGCATGAGTTGCCGGAAAGGCATCTGGTGAAGATGACTTCGGCGAGGAGACAGCACGGCAGGTATGTGGCGCACGTTGGTTCTTCTATGCGGCAACATGTGGCGGCCCACCGACTGGGTGAAGTGTCAGCGGCAGAGACCGGCTTTATACTGGAAAGCGACCCGGATGCGGTGAGCGCGCCCGATCCAGCATCCGTGACTCGGGATAGGATTGAACAAGCCGAGGAAGTACCGGACTATTGGCATTTCGCTCCAGACCTGGCCGTTGAAGTAATCTCCCCCAACGACACATATACGGAAGTAGAACATCACGTTTTCCATTGGCTCGACTCGGGGCACAAAGGCAGTGGTCGTGGTTGACCCACGGCGCAAGTCCGTCACCGTATACTGCTCGCGGTCGGATATAACCGTTTTGACGATAGATGACGTCCTTGAGACAGGGAAAGTAATGCCGGGCTGGACAATGCCGCTTGGGGAGCTATTTGCATAGCGAGTCGGTTCAGTGGATAATCTAACCGTCGAGCCGCCCAGGGATTCAGGCAACCGCTACAGAAAGGGAACTGATTTAACCGCCTATGGGTGATCCCAGTGGATTCATGCGCTCCAAGCGCACACCGCCGGCCCGCAGGCCTGTTGTAGAACGCAGGAACGACTTCCGGGAGTTTTACGAGCCCTGGCCCGAGAGCGCCGCGAAGGAACAAGGCAGCCGATGTATGGACTGCGCCGTTCCCTTCTGTCACATGGGCTGCCCGCTCGGGAACGTGATACCGGAGTTCAACCACCAAGTTTATTTGGGGAATTGGGAGAAGGCGCTTGAGATACTGCTTTCGACCAACAATTTCCCGGAGTTTACGGGGCGCATTTGCCCAGCCCCGTGCGAAGCCTCGTGCGTTCTGAGCATCAATTCGGACCCGGTCACTATCGAGTACATCGAGAAGGAAATCGCAGACCGGGCGTTTGAGCAAGGCTGGATCAGGGCCGAGCCACCCGCGGAGCGGACGGGCAAGAGAGTGGCCGTGGTTGGTTCCGGTCCCGCCGGTCTGGCAGCGGCGCAGCAGCTTAACCGTGCGGGGCATCAGGTCACCGTGTTCGAGCGTGACGAATATATCGGCGGACTGCTAACGCTGGGCATTCCGGACTTCAAGCTGGACAAGGCCGTGGTCCAGCGGCGGGTTGACCTGATGGAAGAGGAAGGCGTTACCTTCCGACCAAGGGTCAGTGTAGGAGACGATTATCCGGCGGACAAATTGCTGGAAGAGTTCGATGCGGTGTGTCTTACCTGCGGCTCGACCCAGGCCAGGGACCTGCCGGTGCCGGGCAGGGACCTGGACGGAGTCCACTTCGCCATGGAGTATCTGACCCAGCAAAACCGGTTGCTGGCTGGGCAGAGCGTTGACTCATCGGACCGCATTACAGCCGAGGGCAAACGGGTTGTCATCCTCGGCGGCGGGGACACCGGTGCGGACTGCCTGGGCACTGCCCACCGCCAGGGTGCGGAGGTAGTACACCAGCTTGAGCTGCTGTCGGAGCCGCCGCTGGAGCGCAGGACTGACAATCCCTGGCCCCAATGGCCCAACATTCTCCGCTCATCGGCTGCCCACGAAGAGGGGGGTATCCGGGACTACGATATTCTGACGAAGCGGTTTTCAGGGAGCGACGGCAGGGTCGAGAAGCTCCACGCGGTCCGAGTTGAGTGGGTGCCTTCGGAAAATGGCGGCAGACCCGAGATGCGCGAAGTGCCCGACAGCGACTTCGAGATAGAGACCGAGCTCGTTCTCCTTGCGATGGGGTTCCTTCATCCCGAGCACGGGGCGATGGTGGAGCAGCTTGGGGTGGAGTTGGACGGGCGAGGCAACATCAAGACCGACGCCAACAAGCAGACCACGATCCCCGGCGTATTCGCCGGAGGGGACGCTGCCCGCGGGCAATCCCTGGTGGTGTGGGCGATTGCCGAAGGGCGCGATCTCGCCCGCGGCGTGGACCTTACGCTGATGGGCCGCACCAAGCTCCCGCGTTCTCTGCCAGTTGCGTAGCGGAATCCCGTCCCACACCGGCCCATTTCTCTGCCAGTTGGCCCCTGCCCACCTCTAACTGCGTCCCCCGCCCTGACGGCCCTCTTGTTTCACATGGGGACTGTGGTGGCCTGCGCTCCGGATGTACGAGACAGGTATTCGCGCATGTCCAGCACAACGATGGTGTTGGTTGTGCCGGAAACACCGGGCAGGAAGCCATGGACTATGGTCACCACATCATCTTCGCTCACCATCCCGGAATCCAAGGATGCCTGGACCAGTGAGGCTACCAGCCGGGCCACGTCACGCTCGATCGGGACTACACCGACAGGAGTCAACCCCCAGCCAAGGCAGAGCTTCCGCAGTATTGCTTCCTCGTGGGAAAAGACGATGATGTCGTTGCCCGGGCGGAACCTGGAGACCTCGAAGGCGGCCCGGCCCGTGCTGGTGATTACGATGGGCTTGGACTGCAGGGAGTGGACGAGACGACCCGCTGCGGATGCGATGGCCTGGGTCCTGTCCCGGGAAACGTGCTCCTGGTGGTACGGATAGACCATCTCGGCTTCCCGAATGGTGAGGTCGGCGACCTGAACGGTCTCTATGGGGAACTGGCCCACGGCGGTCTCGTCGGATAGCAGGATGGCATCGCATCCATCCAGCACGGCGTTGGTGATGTCCGACACCTCTGCGCGGGTCGGCGTGGGGGACTCGACCATGGACCGCAGCATCTGGGTGGCGATAACCGAAATCTTGGCGGCGTCGTTGGCCTTCCTGACGATCTCCTTCTGGACGATGGGGACCTTCTGCATCGGGATCTCCACGCCCAGATCACCACGTGCCACCATCACGGCGTCGATGCGGTCCAGGATTTCATCGAGGTTGTCGATCCCCTCGCCACGCTCCAGCTTGGCCATGACCAAGGCCTGGCATCCGATACTATTGAGGTACTCGCGGGCGTAGTCGACGTCCTCGGCGGAGCGGACGAAGGATAGGGCTACCCAGTCCACTCCCTGCTCAACGCCGAACTTGAGGTGGAGCTTGTCGTCCTCGGTCAGCACCGGCTGGTCAATGGATACCCCCGGCAGGTTTACGCCCTTGTAGGACGAGAGGAGGGCGCTGGCGTTGCGTACCCGGAGCTTGACCTCGCCCGGCGCGGTGTCCATCACCTCCAGGCAGACCGTTCCGTCAGACACATAGACCAGGTGGCCGGGTTGGAGGTTTCGGAGCGCGCCGGGTTGGGGGAAAGGCAGGACGTCCTCCTGGTGTGAGACCGAATCGGAGGTCATGGTAACTGTCTGGCCAGGCGTGAGCCGTACTGTCCCATCGACCTGGCCCAACCTTAACTTGATCCCCCCCAGGTCCTGAAGTACGGCTATGGCGCGGCCCTTGGCGTGGGAAAGCTCGCGGATGGCCTGGATCACGGCGGCGTGCTCTTCCAGAGTGCCGTGGGAGAAGTTGAGTCGGGCGCAGTCCATGCCCGCATCGATGAGGCGGTCCAGAGTATCGCGGTCCCTCGACGATGGGCCTATGGTGACGATGATCTTGGTCTTGCGCATACTATAAGCACCTCAAGACACTGGTCCTGGCGTTCCAGGGGTATGAAAAGTCGAAGGGGCGCTGCCGGTCGGCTGCACCCCTGCAATGTTAAGGTTGGTCCGGTCTGCTGGTATCCGTGAACCTGGCGACAGGCTTTAACTCCGCGCCTGGGCAGCGTCGTAGGTGTCGGTGGCCTGCTGGATTGCGGCCCTCCGATAGGTCTGAAGGGTGTCCTTGATCTCGCTGGCCCAGCGGTTGGAGGCCTGAATTCCGGCCAAGCTGCCCTGGAACCTGGGCATAACGTAACGGGCCAACAGTTCGTAGCTCTTGAGCACCTTCTCACGGGGCGCCCAGTCTTCCACCCGGACCATGAAGCTGCCGAACCCGCCGCTCATTTCCTGGAGCCGCTCGATTCCCTCGATGCAGTCGTCAGGAGTGCCGACGATCCACTGGTTGTTCTCGACCATGTGATCGACGATCCGGTCACGGGGAACGTCCGGGGCGTTGTTGCCCAAAGTGTTCTGGAAATACTCAGTGACAACCCGCGCACCACCCTCGCGGATGTCTTCGTAGGCTTCTTCCCTGCTCTCGGCCAGGTGGACACCGGACACGATGCCCCAATCCTCGCGGTAGACCTGCTGACCGTGCTCGGCTGCCGATTCCTCGGCGATGGACCAAAGGTCTTGAAGAGTGGTCTTGCGCACCGTGCCACGGGGAACCGCCATGGACAGGACCGCGGCCCCGTGCTTTCCGGCGACGGTCACGCCGGCAGGGGACTCGACTGAGGCTACGGCTATGGGCACGTGGGGCTGCTGGTAGGGACGGAGTTGCAATAGTCCGTCATTCAGCTCAAACCAGTCGCTTTTATAGCTGAAGGGTTCGGTCTCGGTCATCAGCCGGATGATGACGCCGAGGGACTCGTCCATCATCTCGCGCTGCCGGGAGGGATCGATGCCGAACATGTAAGCGTCGGTGCCCAGGGCGCCGGGGCCCACGCCGAGGATTACCCTGCCCCTGGTGAGATGGTCCAGCAGCACCATGCGGTTAGCCACCATGTAGGGGTGATGGTAGGGCAGGCTGACGACGCCAGTGCCCAGCCGTATGTTCCGGGTGCGCTCGGCGGCGGTGGCCATGAACAGTTCGGGAGAGGCGATTGTCTCCCACCCGGCACTGTGATGCTCGCCGATATAGGCTTCGTCGAATCCCAGAACGTCCAGCCACTGGAGCAGCTCCAGGTCTCGCTCCAGGGCCAGCGTGGGGTTTTCGTTCGTGGGGTGGAACGGGGCCATGAACACCCCGAATTTCATCCTGGCTGGCACGTTCATACTGCTTTCCTCAACTTCAGTTTATGGACGGGCTTGTGGAGCGGTGTTGCGGGGACCGGAACGATGATAATGGATGCTTCCGAGACCGACCGGCCCGCTGATCCTGGCGCCGCATTATGTCCGCTCCATTCTAACATGGCAGTCCGGTTTCATCTATCAAGCCATACGATACTTGGAGTGACATAACAGAGCTTGCCGGAGGTGTACGTCTCGCGGTAGCGTTGCGTATCCGGCGGTCGAGTCGTCCAGCGATGGTCGACGGGTTGCCGTCCCTTGCCAGGCCGGTGCAGGGTCTACCCTGTCGCCTCCCCGACCGGACTCGGCCCCGGCAAGGAACCTTTGGCCAACTGACGCCAGTAGTCCATCTTCTGCCAGTGTTGGACCAGATCAGACAGACCCAAGCCGGACGAACCTGAATCGTCACTCTTGCCAGCGTTCTCCAACCCGCGTTTCATGGCGCAGATGGGGACCGGGTCTTCGACGGTGCGGGGGATGAGTCCGCGTTCGGCTGCCCTGGGCAGCAGGGCGCGCAGGACCTCGCGGGCCTGGGGGAGGACGCGGCGTTCCTGGAGGCAACGGGTCAGGTAGTTCTGGAGAGCCGTGAGGTTCCGGGGGCGGTAGCCGCGTTTTGCCATCCGTTTGAACAGTACGGAGGCCCAATCGAAGGGGTCCTTCACGGGGCCGGACTTGGGGTTGGTCAGGGCGTCGGCCACCTCATCGCAGAATTCAGTGGTGACTTTGCCGAGGCGGTAGGTCTCGACTTCGGTTGCGTACTTGCGGAGGAGGGCGTCGACCTGGGACCTGAGCTGGGAGAAAGTCATTGCTTTACCTCTTTAGGAGAGTGAGTGATTGGGTGTGGAGTGACGGGGTAAATCCCCCTTAATCCCCCTTTTGCGCAAGGGGGAGAAAATCCCGATTTTCCGGTCAAGTATGGTAGTCCGTGGCCGACTGACCGGACAAACCGGACATCCGAGACGGCTGGGTCTGCCGAGTGTTCGATCCGGGAGCGGGTCGACCTGTAATGATGGGACGGTAAGCGGACCGGAGAGTGAAGCGAAAAACACCGATTTTCCGGTCATATCCGGACAAAACCGGACATTTGGGGTAGCCGGAGATGCAAGGGGTCGATTCTGGGGAGGGGCCAGGCTGGTGTTTGCGGGTTGCCTTGTGAGCTGTTTCAGACACTAAACATTGTGTGCCTCAGTGGCTGTCCTGGACTGGCCCTGCCCGCCTGCGAGGGGCTTACAGTGGAGGGTCTTACGGGTCGGACTGATGTTATGGTACATGTGTTCTATGCCCCTGCACAAGGGGCTGTTGTCAGTGAGGAGGCGGAGTTTCCGTTCCAGGCTGTCAGGTCAATCACCGGTGGTCTGGTGGATTCCTTCGCCCGATTCTGGTCGAGGGCAGGGTCTCAATTGCAGCGTTGCCACCTTCGCCCGCGAGGTGGCAGCTACGAAGCAAACATGGTATCTTTGTCGAACCTTGTAGTCTCACCAATCTCATTTTTGGAGAGGTAGGGAAATGCCGCAGATCAAGCACATTGCCATCGCCACCAACGATGCCGAAAAGACGGCCAAGTTCTATTCTGAGGTATTCGGGCTGCGCGAGGTAGCCAAGCTGGAGAGCGAGAACGCCAAGGGCTACATGCTCAGCGACGGCAACGTCAACATGGCTATCCTGGACTTTCAAAACGACGCCGTGGCCGGAGAGCGGGGCAAGGACTGGGAGGGCATCCACCATATAGGCTTCGAGGTTGAGAACCTGGAGGATATCGAGCGCAGGCTGGCGTCGGCAGGCTCGAATCCGATGGATGATGTCAACCATGCCCTACACGCGGGCATGGGCGGCCCACGTACCCAGAACGTAGAGACCAAGTACTCCGGACCGAACGGCGAAATGATCGACGTTTCCGGCACGGGCTGGGTGGGCACTCGCGGCCTGGACTAGAGCGGGCTGCACCTGCCCGATTGTAAGACTATCGGGAAACCTGCAACGGGCGCGGGGAGACTCGCGCCCGTTTGTCGTTTCCGGTCCGTGTCCGTTTGACTCAGCACCGACGATTGGACCACGGCCACGGGAACGCAGCAAACTACGAGCACGTCATAACCGCAGGAGAACGCCCGATGGAGCGTAGCTCGCAACGATTGGTCCTTTTCGACGTTGATCAGACTCTGGTCAGCATCGGAGGCGGCGATGTGATTGCGCTTAATGCCGCCTTTGAGCAGGTGCATGGGATCACGGACGCTTTCAGAGAATTCACGTTTGCCGGCGGCCTGGACTTGCCACTGATGATCGAGGCATACCGGAAGTGGGGGATTATGACGGTCGGCGCAGGTGAGATCCCCGACCTATCAGAGTTCAAGCCGGCCTATTTTGAACACCTGATCAGGACCCTGGAGACCTGGGCCGACGGCATGGTGTGCCCGGGAGTGCCCGACCTGCTTGAGTCTCTGGCCTCCGACCCCAGGGTGCAAATGGGGCTGGAAACAGGAAACTTCAAGGAATCCGCCTTCATCAAACTCCACAGGTACGGTCTTGATGTCTTCTTTGGCGAAGGTGGATTTGGAGGGGACCACTTCGAGAGGCGAGAGGTCGTGGCGAGCGCGATTGCCAAGTGCCAGGAACGCTCAGGACGAATCTACTCCCCTGGGGAAATTTTCCTTGTTGGGGACACCCCCCGCGACGTTGAGGCCGGTCGGGCCAACGGGGTCAGGACACTGGCAGTTGGTACAGGGAACTATACGGTTGAGGAGTTGGGCAAACTCAACCCCACGTATGTTCTTCCGGACTTGTCCGACACTGAGAGGGTGTTAGGGCTGTTGCTTGGGTGTTAGGCGGTAGGAAGTCCGGTTGCCCGTTTCAATATAGCTCTCGCCGAGTCGAGCATTGGTAGGTCCTCGGTGCCGTCCCACCACTTGAATGCGGCCAGTTCCTTCTTTTGCAGATGCACTTTCCCGGATACACTGATTCGCACGACGCGATGCTGCTGAGTAGTACCCTCGTGCCTGAACAGGTACTCGGCCTTGGTCGGCTTTAGTCGGGCCTCTTCCTCAAGTTCCCTAATCGCAGCTCTGAGTTCCGACTCGCCGCTTTCAATTCCTCCACCTGGCAAAGACCACCTTTTAGCTCCCCGTTCTCTAACAATTAGATATTGGCCGTCTTGTTCTGCTACCACGGTCGCGCGTCTTCGCTTCGTAGATTTTTTGGAGAATGTCTTCCTGGCAATTTTCTGACCCCTCACCGCAGGTGTTTCGGGGTACATCATCATGCTCTTGGGGAATTGGTAAGGACCGGCGTACTTGGAGACGAGCTGCTTCCAGTCGCTAGGTTTCTTTGCGCTTAGCGGGGCTTCGAAGTGGTCGGACCACATCATGGTCCCTATTTTGCGCGGCTTATGGAACACCTTATGGCACGTGTAGCAGCGCCAGTGGTTGTATTGGTGCTTGGATTGGCGAGGCAGTATGTAGGCGCTATCACAGAGCGGGCAGATCCACCTATAGATTGGCATCGGAGAGTTCCTGCCAAGTGGATTGAGGTTGTACCCGAGGCCGAGACGGGAGTGCCATAGCGATTGCCCGAATACCAGTTTACATAAATAGTGAGTAGTGGGCGATGATTATTTCCCGCTGCATCTGGTCCCACTCGGCCCTTTTTTCCGTGATTATTCGCTCCATGATTCCCGCGTCGTGCAGGAACCGTTCGTTCCAGATTTGATCGCCGAACTGCATTGCGCCCAACTGGTGGTGGAACCCGTTGAGGATCATTCCGTTGGTGTTCTCCGGGTCGATGATGGACAGGCAGATTCCATCCTCATCGGTCCCTTCAGGACCGGGGGGATAGTAATATACGCGCATTTCTATCCCACTGGACTCGGTGGCCGCGTTCCTGTACAGGAAGCTCCTGTTGCCATTCTGAGCGGACGCGCTCGATGTGGGTAAACTTTCCCACTGGCAGTCCTCTCCGTGCAGGAACCGGGCCAGGTCAGCCGCTTCCCGGTGCCTCGTCAGGTAGCCAGCGCCGAGCACCGCTGCAACAGCAGCCAGAGCCAGCGCGATTACCGCTGCGATGATGATGACTACGATCAACCACACTTCCATCGTCTACCCCTGTATCCTCTAGTTTGGTTAAGCGGGCCTGAACATCAGGGATGGATGCTCAGGGTCAATCTCCTCCAAGGCAAGGACGAGGTCCATGCCGGTCCGTATGTTCTGTGGGTTGTTGCCGTCCACTCCGAGGATGCGGGCGCTGATGCGAGGGCCTTCCTCCAGGGTCACTATGCCGCTGCAATAGGGGTTGTTGCGCCCGAATCCCTGCTCCACCATGTAGACGGGGCCGATGGAGATGCAGGTGAAGGTGCTGAGTTCACCCCTGCCGCTGAATTCGTGCCATTCCAGGTCCCGGCTGTGGCAGGAACGGCACAGGGGCCGAGGTTCGGGGGACAACATCCCGCAGGCCCGGCAGCGTACCCCCATGAGGCGTTTGTCCTCGGTGAGGTAGGCGTTGAAGGATGTGGCGTTGAACGGTCGGGTCTCCGTTGCCATCTGGCCTCCTAGCCCTTGCGGAGGATGTTGACCACGCAAGTGCCGCCGGTCCCGCCGACGTTGTGGGTGAGGCCGACTTCCAGGTCGGGGTTGTCCACCTGCCGTTCCCCGGCCTCGCCGCGAAGCTGGTGGAAAATTTCCGCGACCTGGGCAACGCCTGAAGCTCCCACGGGATGCCCCTTGGCCTTGAGGCCGCCGGAGGTGTTGATGGGCTTGTCTCCGTCCAGGGCGGTGCGGCCTTCATCGAGGGCGCGGGCACCCTCTCCAGGCTCGAAGAACCCGAGGTCCTCGGAGGCGACTATCTCGGCGATGGTAAAGCAGTCGTGGACCTCGGCAACCTGGATGTCATCGGCGGTGACGCCAGCCATCTCGTAGGCCCTGGCGGCGGCTGTCCTGGCGGCGGAGAGGGATGTCAGCTCGTCGGCGTCGTGCAGCGGGCGACCACTGGCCTGCCCGGTGCCGGCGATGGTCACGGGCTTGTCGGTGAAGTTGTGGGCGATGTCCGAGGCAACCAAGAGGACACAGGCTGCGCCGTCGGTAATCGGGGCACAGTCATAAAGGCGCAGCGGCCAGGCGATCCAAGGGTTTGCCCCCGGGTCGTTGAGGAAGTCCATTTCGCTGTTGTAATCGGGCACGGGTTGACCCCGCTGCTCGGCCCTGGTGACGCGTCGCTCCATCAGGTTGCGGATGGTCACGTTGAACTGGGCCTTGGGGTTCTTTGACCCGTTGACGTGGTTCTTGATGGCGACCTTCAGAAGGTGATCAAGGTTGGTCTCGTAGCGGTCCATGTGGGCCTTGGCGATTGCACCGAAGATGCCCGGGAAGGTCAGCCCGGTGGGGACCTCGTAAAGGGCGTCGGCGGCGGTGGCCAGCACGTCGGTGACTCCTTCGGTGGGGAGATTGGTCATCTTCTCCATGCCGCCGACGAGTACGATATCGTACATACCGGAGGCGATGGCCATGATGCCCTCGCGCAGGGCGCTACCACTGCTGGCGCAGGCGTTTTCGATGCGGGTGACAGGAATGGGGGTCATTCCCAGCCAGTCGGCGATTATGGGGGCCGTGTGGCCCTGGTGCTCGAACAGGTCAGAGGAGTAATTGCCTACATAGGCGCACTCGATGTCCTCAATGTCCATACCCTGATCGAGATGGTCCAACAGGTCCTGGAATGCCTCGACGAACAGGTCTCGGCTGTCCTTGTCGGCAAATGCGCCAAAGCCGGACATTCCTGCGCCGACGATGGAGACGGACCGCCCAAGCTGGCGCCTGCTGCTCGTAGTTGCCATGTTGTTGCCCTCCGTTAGTGGACGTTTCCACCATTGGTCATTATCCGGGCCCAACAGTGTCGCGTCAAATTGACCGCTAAACCCCTCGGACCACATTCTCGCAAAGCTCGGCCCCCTGGAGGACCTCGGAGATGATGGCGGTCTCCCGGGTGGTGTGGAAGTTCCTGACCCCGATCCCCACGGGCAGCGCCACGATGCCGTTCTCGTAGAACACGTTGGCATCGGAGCCGCCGCCGGTGGCCTCCAGCCGGGGCGAGAGGCCGATATGGGCCAGGGCTCTGGCGAGCATCTGCACCGTGGGGTCGGACTCTGTGACGCTGTAGGCCTGGTATGTGTTGCAGATGTCCAGCGAGATTGATGCGTCCGGGTGTCTTGACCCGGCGTCCGCGAACACATCCCGGAACCGCTGGGAGTAGTGGTCGAGCTTGGCATTGTCGCGGCTGCGTATCTCGCCGTCGAGGAGCACGTCTTCAGGGATGATGTTCCGCTTCAGTCCGCCCTCGATGCGGCCGATGTTGGAGGTGGTCTCTTCGTCGATGCGACCCAGTGGCAGCTGGGTCAGCACCTCGGCGGCAACCACGATGGCGGAGAGGCCCTTCTCCGGCTCAACGCCAGCGTGGGCAGCCACACCCTTGATGGCGGCGGTGACGACGTTCTGGGACGGAGCGGCAACGGAGATGCGGTTGCATTCGCCCTCGCCGTCAAACACGACTCCCTGCCTGGCCGACAGCCTGGAGAAGTCCAAGTGATGGACCCCAACCAGACCACCTTCCTCGGCGCGGGTAAAGGCCACCTCAATGGGCCGATGGCTATCACCGGACTCCCGGACGGAGACGATGGCTTCCAGGACGATGCTGAGGCCGGCCTTGCAGTCGCCGCCAAGGATGGTCGAGCCGTCGGAGCGAAGGGTGTCGCCGTCCAGTTGAGGCCTGATTCCTCTGCCCGGCTCAACGGTGTCCATGTGGGCCGACAGGAGGACGGGTTCACCAGACCCATCGGACCTGGCGATGATGTTGTTGAAGGAGTCGTGGTGGACCTGGAACCCCAAGGCCTTGAGCCTTGATGTGATTTCCGCATCGATATGGTCTTCTTCCCCAGTAGGGCTGTCGATCCGAATCAGGTCGGTAAGGGTCTGCAAGAGACGTTCTCTATTGGCCAAGGTTGCCTCCTAGCTGTCTGTGCAGTTCCGGATGTTCTCGATCTGTCGTGCTTTGCGCCAGTGAATCAAACCGTGGACGTAGCCTATAGTCATGGGAGTGCGGCGACGGCCTTGATTTCGACAAGCATGTCCTCGTTTACCAAGCCGTTTATCACCAGCAGGGTGTTGGGAGGGTAATCGCCATTGGGGAACAGGTCCGGGAATATCCGGGTGCGGGCCTCAATGAACGGCTGGATCGAGTCCCGGCCAACCAGGTAGGTGGTGAACTCCACCACGTCGGAGAATGACGCTCCCGCTCCGTTCAAGACCGCCCCAATGTTTTGGAAAACCTGCCTGGTCTGTGCCGCCACGTCTCCCTTGCCCACCATGTTTCCCCGGGTGTCGACGCCAACCTGTCCGGCCACATAGAGCAGGCTACCGGGGCTGACCTTGACGGCCTGGGAGTAGGCCCCGAGAGGCCGGGGGGCCGCGTCGGGGTTCAGGGCTATGCGGTTTACCTGGGCCATTTGCCTTTCCTCCACCGTATGCTATCCATCGTATGCCACCCACGCCCCGCTTCCGCTTCCATCGGGGTGATTGCATTGCGGCTCTGCATCCGAAGCCGCCGAATTGTCTGTCATTATAGGCGACGCAACATGTGGGTGCGAGGGTGTTGCATGTCCAGACGCTTTCCGGGTTGACTGACACATGGCCGTTGGAGCCGGGTATGCCCATGTTATACTCACGGGCATGGTACGGGATTCCGGGAAGCCCCTGGTAGGGGTTGGGGTGGTGTTTGCGCGCGACGGGAAAGTGTTTCTGGCGAAGCGTGAAGGTTCCCATGGCGAGGACACCTGGGCATCGGCGGGCGGGCACCTTGAGTTTGGAGAGTCTCTCGAGGAATGCGCGCGCCGGGAGGCGATGGAGGAGCTGGGCCTGACAGTGGGGGAACTCCGGTTTCTGTGCGTCAGCAATATCATTGCTTACGACAGGCATTACGTAGACATCGAGTTCCTCGGGGAGATTGGGGAGCAGGAGCCGTACCTAGCCGAACCGGAGGGATTCACGGAACACGGCTGGTTCCGGCTGGATAATCTACCCCAACCCCTGTTTCTTCCGATGGCGTACGCTCTGGACAGCCTGCGCACAGGCAGGAACTTCTACTCCGGCGCGTAAACCGACGTACGTCTGGCCCCCGATCTGGTTTCTCCGACTCTCATATCCCCAGTCGAAGTTATTTCCTGATGATTCGCGTGGAGGTGTACCGTGGCAGACAAGAAAGGACGCGGCCTGCTGATGGTGTTTGCCGATGTTCCCGCCGAGGTGGAAGACGAATTCAACCGCTGGTACGACGAGGAGCATATCCCGGAGCGGCTATCTATACCGGGTGTGTTGAACGCCGCGCGGTACATTGCGGTCAGAGGCGGGCCCAAGTACCTGGCCTGCTACGAACTCAGTGAAGCCACCGCCTGGCATTCAGATGCCTGGCAGTACCACCTCAACAATCCCACCGAGTGGTCGCAGCGGATGTCACCGGGTATCGTAGCCACGGTGTATATCCGTAACCTGTACAAGCTAATCCACCCCGGTGAAGTGCCGGAGGAAACCGCGCAGGGTGATATGTCTCCGGCGCTGTTGGTGGGTCGTATGTCAGTCCCGGTGGAGATTGAGTCCCAGTTCAACAATCTGTACAACCACGACCGGCTACCCCAGACCCAGGGAATTCCCGGGTACATCCGCGCCCGCCGGTTCGAGGCGGTAATGGGTGAACCCAAGTTCATCACAGTCCATGAAATGGGATCGGTGGAGGTTGCCGACAGCCCGGAGTGGCGGGCATGGGGTGGTGGCGGTTCAGACGCCTGGCGCGACACGATTCGCCCGCAGATGGTCCACGCCGAGGGTTCCCCTGGAGTGTACACGCGGACTCTGCCGCCGATTTCCTAGAGCCGATTCTGGAGGATGGAGGGGGCGTTTCCGGACATTTCCCTGTTCGGCCCCGAGATTCCTGGACCGGATTCCTTGGGCAGTGTCCGGGAGCTTAGTCAAGCGTGGGAGAATGTCCCTCGATGCGCTAGATCCAACCGCCTGAGGGAAGCTAAAATCGTGAGAAAATGCTATAATTGAATACAAGATATAGTAGGCTGAAACGCTGAATTTCCCCTACTTCTTCTCCGGTCCTCTACTTACTGTCCGAATTAGTTGATTCGAGGAAGTTTGCTTATGCAGGGAGCGCTGTTCACACC
This sequence comes from uncultured Dehalococcoidia bacterium, assembly GCA_951812625.1. Lineage (GTDB taxonomy): Bacteria > Chloroflexota > Dehalococcoidia > Lucifugimonadales > UBA3495 > CATOSP01. The sequence continues at coordinate 343,487 of CATOSP010000002.1, forward strand.
TCAGGACGCCGCCCAGGGGTCTGCTGCCGATTATACCGCCAAAGATATCCAGGTGCTCGAGGGACTGGAGGCGGTCCGGGTACGCCCGGGCATGTATATTGGCAGTACTGACCAGCGGGGTCTGCATCACCTCATATACGAAATACTGGACAATGCTGTTGATGAGGCCATGGCCGGCTACTGCGAGTCGGTGGAGGTCAGGATCAATTCGGATGGTCTGGTAACGGTAACCGACAACGGCAGGGGCATCCCGGTAGACAACCATCCCGCTACCGGGAAGTCTGCGCTGGAGACCGTGATGACCACCTTGCACGCAGGCGGAAAATTCGGGGGCGGCGCATACAAGGTCACCGGAGGTCTGCACGGCGTCGGCGGATCGGTAGTGAACGGGCTTTCAGAACACCTGCGGGCGGAGGTGCGGCGCGAAGGCCGGGTCTACAGCCAGGAGTATTCAGAAGGAATTCCTACCGGAAACCTCGAGAGAGGGGAAAAGACGGATGAGCACGGTACGATCATATCTTTCCGGCCCGACCCAAAGATTTTCCCGGATATCGACTACGATTTCGAGGTTCTCACAAACCATTTCAAGGAGATCGCCTACCTGAACAAGCGTCTGGAGATACGGTTCATCAGCTATTGGCATGAAGAGCTGCGCCGGGGGGACATCGAACGCACTTACTACTTCGACGGCGGGATCTCCAACCTAGTGCGGAACGTCAACCGGAACCGCCGGGTCATGCATCAGCCCCCCTTCTACTACGAAAAGACCATGGATGAGACACTTGTTGAGGTGGCGGTACAGTACAACGACAGCTTTACAGAGTCAGTGCTCTCATTCGCCAATTGTATCAACACCCAGGAAGGCGGGACCCACATGACCGGGTTCCGTTCTGCCCTGACCCGCGTTATCAACGACTACGCGCGAAAGCAGTCTTTCATCAAGGATGGAGACCCGAACCTGATCGGAGAGGATATCCGGGAAGGTCTGTCAGCGGTAATCAGCGTCAAGCTGACCGATCCCCAGTTCGAGGGACAAACAAAGACCAAGCTAGGGAACGCCGAGGTGAGGAGCGTCGTAGACTCGGTGGTGAGCGAGGGTCTGAGCCGCTACCTCGAGGAGCATCAAGCCGAGGGCAAGCGCATCATCGACAAATGCCTCACGTCGCAGAAGGCGCGCGAGGCAGCCAAGCGGGCACGCGAACTGGTGATCCGCAAGAATGCCCTGGATGGGTCGTCGCTGCCTGGCAAACTGGCGGACTGTGCGGAGCGGGACCCCGCCAAGTCCGAGCTTTACATCGTAGAAGGGGAGTCGGCGGGCGGCTCGGCAAAGTTGGGCCGGGACCGCAGATTCCAGGCCATCCTGCCACTGAAGGGCAAGATTCTGAACGTCGAACGGGTGCTCCAGCAACCAGACCGTATCCTGGGCCACGAGGAAATTCGGACCTTGGTAGCGGCTGTCGGGGCTGGTGAGGGTGATGAGTTCGACCCGAGCAAAGTCAGGTACCATAAGATCATAATTATGACCGACGCGGATGTGGACGGCTCTCACATCCGCACCCTGATCCTAACCTTCATGTTCCGGCGTATGCAGGCTCTTATCGACCAAGGATACCTGTATATCGCACAGCCTCCGCTATATCGCATCCAGTCGGGCAACCGAGTACAGTATGCTTACGGGGACGAAGAGAAGGACGGGATTATCGAGGGCCTCAACGGAGCGCGCAACACCCACTTGCAACGGTATAAGGGTCTTGGTGAAATGAACCCGGACCAACTGTGGGAGACCACGATGAACCCCGAGACCCGTCAGATGCTAAGGGTTGGGATCGAGGATACGATCCGGGTCGAGGACGTTTTTTCGACCCTGATGGGTGAAGTGGTCGCGCCCCGTAAGGACTTTATCTCGAAGCACGCGCGCAGCGTCCAGAACCTGGACGTTTAGAGCGCCCTAACCCAGCGGGGTCAGGAATGCAGAAACCCTTGGTTGGAATCCCGGAGCATCTGACTTATAATTGTGCGGCAGGTCGCCACGCCCGGCGGATGTAACCCCCAACTTTCAGGAGGACCCAATTGCCCGCGAAGAAAGCGGCACGACAGTCGATCAAGCGTGCGCAGCGGAACCGCAGTGTGCGCAGCACAACCAGGACCGGTATAGCGAGAGCTCAACGGTCGGTAGAAAGTGGCGACGTAGAAGTGGCGGAGACCGCAGTGGCCGAGGCGTTGAGCCTTTTGGACAAGGCCGCTCAGAGGGGCGTCCTCCACAAGAATACGGCCTCCCGCAGCAAGTCGCGTCTCTCCCGGCGCCTGAACAGGCTCAAGGCGGGCAGCGAAGTCTGAAGGCGCGGTCCCCTCTTTCAACCTCTCCTTCTTTCCCCGCGTGACCCTACTTTCCTGAATCATCCAATTTCGACGGGATGACATAATGCCGTTGACAGATGCTAACGTGTCTTGTTAACTTGGCGTCAGAACACAAGTTCGGAGGATGCAGGTTATGACGACGCGGAAACGGCTTCCACCGAGGCGGCAACAGATACTGGATTTCATTCAGACCTTCATCGCTGAAAACGGGATCCCGCCGACAGTGCGGGACGTGCAGAGGGCCTGTGAGATCAGTTCCACCTCGGTTGTGGACTACAACCTGAAGGTACTCAAGCGCGACGGGTACCTCAACCGGCGACCGGATACGGCGCGTGGCATCGAGTTGCTGGATGAGACCGGCCAGCCAGTGTCCAACGCCCCCCGAGTCCAGATTATAGGCGCCATCGCTGCTGGACAACCGATCCCGGTATTCTCGACGGAGGGAGCCGCGTCCAGCGAGGAGTTCGATACGATAGAGGTGCCACCGGAGTTGCCCAGGCGCCACGGTAAGCTGTTCGGTCTCACGGTGAACGGCACCTCCATGATTGATGCCCTCATCGATGACGGTGACGTAGTGATCGTCAAGCCGGGGATGGAGGCTGTGAATGGGGAAATGGTCGTTGCCTGGCTTAGGGATGAGGAAGAGGCCACATTGAAAAAGTTCTACCTGGAAGGGGACCAGGTGCGGCTGCAGCCTGCCAACAGCCAGATGAACCCAATTTACAGCTCTGCCGACAACGTCGAGGTGCGCGGCAAGGTGGTGACCGTGATCCGGAAGTTCGCGTGATCAGATAAGACGAGGCTGATCAGGGTTGGCATTTCCGGGGTGCTGGTAAAGCCGATCACTTCCGGACGTTGGTCAATGCCCCATAGGTGGATACGATGAATGGTACGCTGTAGGTCAGGGGTATTTTCCAATAAAGGGCATTGCTCCATTCGCCGGAGAGCAGGGTATCGCCTTGGTTCAGGAGCGTGAGTACCGTGCCCACCACCAAGGCGGCATAGAGGGACCGCCTGAGCAATGGCCTGTGACGCAGCGCACACCAAACACACTTGGGGATGTCCACTTCCTGACGGGTGTCCGCAGGTTGGGCGGACGGCAGAGCGGTCCTGAATACATAGCTGCGGCCCCTGCGGAGCGGCCTTCCGCAAGTCACGCATCCGTCGCTGGTCGAGTTGGAGTCGATGTGGTGAGTATGCAACGTAGGGGCTTCCGCAGGAATGGGTTGGACGGAACTCCGGCAGTGTAGGCAGGGCGGTATGGCCTGTCAACGCCAGGAAGGTGTGGAGGCCAGGCGATGGCGACCGATCTTGCAGTGGTATGAAATGTTGGGTTGAGCGAATCGCAGTTCAAGCATAGGGGAGAGCATGTACGATTTTCATACCCACACGTTTCTCAGCGATGGTGTTCTGTCACCGATAGAGCTTATCCGGCGGGCGCTTGTGAGAGGTTACCGGGCAATCGGCGTAACGGACCACGTGGGAGTCGGGAACCTGGAGTTCGTGGTCAAGACACTGGCAATTGACTGCGCCAAGGCTACCAGCAGATGGGATATCCTGGCCGTCCCGGGTGTTGAGATAACCCACGTCCCCAAGGAAGATATCGATATGGTGGCCCGGGCTGCCAAAGAGATGGGGGCGAAGCTGGTGAACGTCCACGGTGAGACCATGGTCGAGCCGGTCGAGCCAGGGACGAACGAGGCGGCGGTGCGGTCGACGTCGGTGGACGTGCTGGCCCACCCAGGTTTGATCACCTATGACGTGGCCCGGCTGGCCGCGGAGAACGGCGTGTACCTTGAGGTGTCGGCTCGGAAGGGGCACAGCCTATCGAATGGGCACGTTGTCAGTGTAGCCAGGCGCGCCGGAACTGTGATGGTGCTGGACTCGGACGCTCACGAACCGGACGACCTACTCACTCCGGACCTCGCGGAAAATGTCGCTCTTGGAGCCGGTCTTACGCCGGAGGAAGCCCACGCCGTGCTGGAACTAAATCCCGGCTCACTCCTAGCAAAGTTGGGACTTGCCCCAGTCACCGCGACCGGAGCAAATCTGTGAGGCAATGTTGAAGGAGGGTTGCGTCGGCTAGGCTGCTCTTCCGATGCGGAAGACCTTCGTTCCACACACCGGGCATACACCCTGAGTGGCGGGTCGCCCGTTCTTGAGTGTCACCTGCTGCGGGTCTTGAATCTCCTGCTTGGCCCGGCATTTGAAGCAGTATGCCTCCATTTGCTGTACCCCCAAAGAATCAGGAAAGTTAGATATCGGAGTCCCGACCGGACGGCGGGCAGAGAACTCTCGTGTCCCGTCAGCCCCGGACGGGAGGTCTTGGGGAGTCGGCTCTGGAGCTACATCCCTGACCCCTCTCCCGGACCCTGAACGGCCTACGCCAAGAACGGCAATTCCCTCAGGGTTACGGATTCAATATACAACCCTGAGGCTCAAAGTCAAGCTAGGGGGTCCTGAATGCCACTGTTGTCACAGGTGGCGACATGTGCCCTGGGACGCCAGTTGGAGAGAAGTCGCCTGTGATACACCCATGTTGTTCGCACGGCACACCGGCCACCGTTACGGAGGTTGGGATGGAGGGTGGTTTGGACCTGCTAGGACCGGGACGGGGCGTATGGAGAGGGAGTGTTCGTTTGGAACACTTTGACCGGCTTCCAGGAGTTGGTGGGACGGTCGAAGCGGACGACTGCGAGGAACCTGCCGTCGAGGCTGTAGGCGCGATACGGTTCGAGATACCCAGCGGTGGTCCCTGAATCGTTGAGACTGACTCTCTGGCCGTCTCGAAGGTATCGTTCTGCGTGAGGACCTATTGACAGAGCCTTCAAGTCCTTCAATATCCAGTCAACGGGCAAGAGGTGTTCCTGCCAACCTTCCGCCCCGTTGATCGACCCCTCCAACTGTCCGGGTGTCATAGCAGTTTCGGCGTGAAACGCTCCACAGGACAGGCGCTCCAGGTCAGCCACGTAGCCGCCGCATCCCAAGGCCCCGCCGAGGTCGTGGGCAAGGGTCCGCATGTAGGCGCCCTTGCCGCACTCGACGTCCAGCGTGAGGTTGGGGGTATCGCATTCCAGGATGGTAATGTTATAGATCTCAATCGGTCTAGGTTGGCGCTCAACCTCAACTCCGGCGCGGGCCAGCTTGTACAGGCGTTGGCCGCCCACCTTCACAGCACTGTACATGGGCGGCTTCTGCTGGACCAGCCCCAGGAATGGCTGGAGGGCCTGTTCGACCTGCGCTCGGGTGATCCCGCGGGTTTCCCGTTTCTCCAGTACTTCGCCTTCAGCGTCATAGGTGGACGTGGTCTCGCCCAGTTTGACCTGCATCAAGTACCGTTTGGCGCCGCCTACGACGTAATCCATCAAGCGGGTTGCCTGACCGAAACAGACTGGCAGCACCCCTCGGGCGAGTGGGTCCATCGTCCCACCGTGGCCGACCTTCCGACGCTGGCCAGTGATGCGTTTTACCCTCCGGAGCGCGTCCATGGAAGTGATACCGGAGGGTTTGTAGAGGTTGATGAAGCCGTTTACTTCGGGATGGTCGCCATTCCGGTTCCGTGGCATGGTTTACTGTCCAACGTGCGGGGAAACTGACTGTCCAGCTTGTAGTTTTTCCTCGGCATCGGTCTGATCGGACGGACTGTCTTCCCTGACGCGGTCCATGACCTGGAAAATGCGGTCAGCCTCTTCCAAGGTATCGTCCAGGGAGAAGGTGAGAAAAGGGATGTAGCGGAGGGTAATCCGATCCCGCAACTCCCGGCGGAGGAATGTGGCTGCGGACTGAATACCTTCCATAGCCGCGGCTTTGACAGTAGCGTCGCCCATGACGCTGAGCAGCACCCTGGCGTTGCGCAGATCGCTGGACGTGATGACCTGTGTCACAGTGATCACGCCGTTGAGGCGCGGGTCCTTGATGTGGCGGGACAACACGTAGCTAATTTCCGCGCGCAGCAACTCGTTGACCCGATCGTTGCGTCTAGACATGTCGGCCTCCCGGCCAGGGGTGAGGCGTGCGTACGCTGGTGGTCCACAGGAACGGGCAGTTGACTAACGGCGGCCTCTTTCCTGCCGGTGAGCCTCCAATACGTCGCCCTGCTCGAAGTCAGTAAATCCCTGGAGGATGATACCGCACTCGGTACCGGCAGTAGCTTCATTGACCTCGTCCCGGAAATGGCGGAGGCTGGTTATAGACGAGTCGCCAATAACTTCGCGGTCCCGTAGGACGCGGACCGTGGCGCCACGGGTGATACGGCCATCGAGTACCCGGCAGCCTGCGATACGGATGCCGCGACGGGAGGGGAATATCTCGCGTATCTCGGCGTGGCCGACGATGATCTCGTTGTATTCGGGCTCAAGCATTCCGTGCAGGGCGAGTCCCACGTCATCGATGAGTTGGTAAATGATCTGATAATGGCGCACCTCTACGCCCATACGGAGAGCGAGGCGGTCAGCGCTCGGCTCGGTACCGACGGTGAACCCGATTACGATTGCCTCCGAGGCGCTGGCCAAGAGGACGTCGGACTCGGTGACGTTGCCACAAGCCGCGTGGAGGATGCGGACCTTGGCTTCTTCGTCTGTGAGTCGATCCAATGCCTGACGCACGGCTTCGACGCTTCCCTGAACATCTGCCTTGAGGACCAGGTTGAGTTCCTTGATGTCTCCCGGGGCAGTCCGGTTGACCACTTCGTCGAGAGTCAAGGCCCTTGCCTGTGCTTGCTGATGCGAAGAGAATTGGGCGTGCTGTTCTGCCATGTCTCTGGCCGTTCGGTCCTGCGACACCACTGTGAACTGGTCCCCCGCCTCAGGGACAGAACCGAAGCCGAGCACTTCCACCGGAGTCGCTGGCGGCACCGACGTGATGGGATTACCCTGATGGTCGGTCATCGCGCGGATGCGGCCCCACGCCGACCCCGCGGTTATGTATTCGCCGGGAGACAGTGTACCTTCCTGTACCAGCAGGGTTGCAGTTGGTCCACGTTTGCGGTCGAGCTTAGCCTCGATGACAACCCCGGATGCCTCTTTGTTGGGGTTGGATTTGAGTTCAGAAATCTCGGCCACCGCGAGGATATTTTCCAGCAGGTCGTCCACGCCTTCCCCGGTACGCGCAGAAACCTCCACCGACACGATATCGCCGCCCCAGTCTTCGACCAGGAGATTGTGCTCACTTAGTTGTCGCTTGACCCGCTCTGGGTCTGCGGCCGGGAGGTCCATCTTGTTGATAGCGACGATTATGGGCACTTCGGCGGCCCTGGCATGATCGATGGCCTCCTCGGTCTGAGGCATGATGCCGTCGTCGGCCGCGACCACCAGCACGGCGATGTCCGTCACCTTGGAACCCCTGGCCCGGATGGCGGTGAAAGCTTCGTGCCCCGGGGTGTCCAGGAAGGTGATCTTATCCCCGTCACGCTCCACTTGGTAAGCGCCAATGTGTTGAGTGATGCCGCCGACCTCCCTATCGGCCACGCTGGCGGTACGGATAGTGTCGAGCAGCGCGGTCTTTCCGTGGTCCACGTGGCCGAGAATGGTCACGATCGGAGAGCGGAGGGCTAGTTCCTCCGGGTCTTTCTCATACTCGGTGTCCAGTGTGCGCACCGCCACCGCAGACTCCGGCTCTGCCATTGTGGTCCTGATTCCGAAGGCGGTGGTGACCAGTGTAGCCATCTGGTAGTCGATCACCTGGTTCATCGACGCCATGATGCCGTTGCGCATCAATTGTTTGATGACGTCTATGGGATTCTGATCGATCAACTCGGACAAACGCTGAACCGTAAGTGTCTCCGGAAGCACCAAGGAACGGGCTGAAGCCCGCCTGGTTTGAGCAGTCCTTCGGCCCCCTCCGGCGCGGCTGCGCTCGGCGGCGGGGGCTGGGCGTCCATTAGTAGTCATTTATCCCTCCACAAGGGATTGCCCTGCCACAACCCGATGATAATAGTCCATGATCTCGTTACGAGTATCTCCCGAAATCGAAACGCCCAGACTCCGTTCCAAGCCGGCTCTGGACACACCTCGTTCCCAGCAACCAAGGGATTTGCAAAGGTAAGCGCCCCTTCCGGCCCTCTTTCCCGAGGGATCCACCATCACGAGGCCATCCGGGGTGCGGACGACGCGGTGCAACTCGTGCTTGGGGAACTGATTCCCACATGCGACGCACCTGCGGTCCGGGATATGTCGTGGCCTGGCCAATGCGGTCCTCCCGTCCCGTGGAGGCCGCAGGGCTAACGGCCTCCCTGGCGGGCGCCCCTGGCGCGGTTCCCACCGCGGCGACCCCTGCGGTCCCGACGGCCACCTCCCCTAGCCTCTTCCATGATGTCTTCCGCGAACCGTATCTTGCCAGCGTCGGGTGTCAGTACAGGTAGATCGGGCAGATCGCTAGTGAAGTCGTCCTGCTCCTCCTCACCCACCAGTTTCGATTCCTCCAGAACCTCGACATCCTCCAGGGAGAACGACTCCAATTCCTCGACGCTGATGCCTGAATCCTGGGCCTCGGCCTGGGTAGCGGAGAGTTGGTCTGCCTCTTCTTGGATCAGGGCCTCCAGGAGTTTGTCCTCATCCAACTGATCCGTTACTGCTCCTGGAGCCTCGGCCAACTCGATCCCGGCGACGGTTGCGGCGCTGGCTTCGATGAGGTTGTCTGCCAGAACGTCCGCGACCGTCAGGTCGGACACTCCCTCAGCCGCCACGGCATCAAGTCCATCCGTGGGTGCCAACTCCGGCTTAGGTTCAATCTCCTGGAGTTGCTTCTGAAGCCTGCGGGCTTCGCGGATCCCCTCCCACTCGGTCATTCCCTTGATGTCGAGGCGCCAACCGGTCAGCCTAGCGGCCAGCCTAGTGTTCTGGCCTTCCTTGCCGATGGCCAGTGAAAGCTGTCGGTCTGGCACCACCACGATTGCCGACTGGTCTGCCTGGGAGAGCTCAACATCTATGACTTCCGATGGACTCAGGGCTTTGGAGATGAACAACTTCGGGTCATGATCCCAGGATATGACGTCTATTTTCTCACCCTGAAGCTCATTGACTATGCTTTGAATCCGGTTGCCCCGCACCCCGATACAGGATCCCACCGGGTCGATTCCCTGTTGGGTCGCGGTAACAGCCACCTTGCTGCGAAAACCCGCCTCGCGGGCGATGGCCTTAATCTCCACAACTCCGTTGTGAACCTCCGGGACTTCTATTTCGAACAGTCTCTTGAGCATGTCCCGGTGGCTTCTCGAGACGATTATCTCGGGCCCTTTTGAGCCGTTGCGGACGCTAAGCACGAACACTTTCGACCGCTGTCCCCGCCGGTATCTCTCGGTCGGGACCTGCTCTTCGTACGGGAGAATAGCCTGAGCCCGGCCACCCAGATCCAGGGAGATGAATCGCCCCTGCTCGGTCTGGTCGATGACGCCGGATACAATGTCCCCCTCGTACTGAAGGAATTCCTGATACAGGAGTTCCCGCTCAGCTTCGCGCAAGCGCTGCAGGACCACCTGCTTGGCAGTTTGAGCAGCGATGCGGCTGGCGTTATGCGGCAGCGGTTCCGTCGCGGCGACCTCGTCCCCTAGGTCTGCGCCCTTTTTGATATGTTGGGCGTCATTTACGCTTATTTCCCGGTCAGAGTCTTCCACCAGGTCCACAACCGTCTTCAGAGCGAAGACCTTGACCTCGCCGGTGTTGGGATTCAGCTTAACGGAAATGTTCTGCCCCGATGCGGGGTTGTCCTTTTTGAAGGCAGAGGCCAAGGCCACCTCAATGGCCTGGAGGACCTGTTCTCTGGGCAGGTGGCGTTCTGCGGCCAACTGGGTCAATGCAATCATGAAGTCGCTTTTCATGCCCAAGCCCCCTGAGCGAAGCTGCCCGAAACCGTGACCGGGGTCTATCAACAAGAAAGCGGGAAAACCCCCGCTTTCTAAATCAAAGCACCTTGCGAAGACTAGTACCCCATCAAGCTGGTCTTCGCAGGGCTAGTATAGCACCATGGGAGATGGGCTTTCAAGGAGTGCGGCCATAAAGGACTGGACGACAGTTAGAGGAAACAGGAGGCGGGGCCAATGTGGAGGGTCGGTACAGGAGAAGTTGAGGCCGTGGGTGGGGGTGGCCGGGTCACCACCAGATCTTGCCCTGGACATCTTTGGCCATCTGCTCGTAGTCCTTGGTCCAGAGGCTGGTGCTCAGGTACTTCCACCCGCCATCGGCCAGCAAGCAAACAATGTTGCCCTCGTCCAGACGCTCTGCCTGTCGCAAGGCGGCATAGACTACCGAGCCGGAAGAAACCCCGGCGAAAATGCCTTCCTTGTCCAGCAACTCTTTGGTGGTGCGGAAGGCGTTCAGGCTGGAGACCATCCTCCTAGAGTCCAACAGTGAGATGTCCAGGATTGGGGGGATAAATCCCTCTTCCAGGCTGCGCAGGCCGGAGATGAAGTCGTCTGGCTCCGGCGCTGCGGCTACTATCTTAATCTCAGGGTTGTACTCCTTCAGACGGCGACCGACACCCATGAGAGTCCCGCCGGTGCCCAGGCCCGCTACGAAGTGGGTTAGGTCGGGTACTGCCTTGATTATCTCGGGCCCGGTGGTATCGTAGTGGGCTCCGGGGTTTCCGCTGTTCCCGTACTGGTAAAGCATGTAGTAGTCATTGGGATGCTTATCCAGCAGGTCGTGGGCCACGTCGATGGAGCCGTTGGTGCCCCGGGACCCATCGGAGGTTATGATCGCGGCACCGTAGGCTTCCAGAAGTTGGGTACGTTCAACGCTCACATTGTCCGGCATTACCACCGCGACCTTGTAGCCCTTGAGGCGTCCAATCATGGCGATGGAGATACCCGTGTTTCCGCTGGTGGGCTCCAGGATGGTGCGGTTGGCGGAGATCTCTCCGGACTGTTCCGCCTGCTCTACCATCTTGAGGGCGATACGGTCCTTCAGGCTGCCGGTGGGGTTTTGCCCCTCCAGCTTGGCGAAGATCCGCACCCCCGGCTTGGGGCTCAGATTCTGGAGCTCCACGATCGGGGTATTGCCGATCGTGGCCAGGATTCCCTTATATGTGAGCCTGGTGACCATGCTTATTCTTGGCTTTAAGAGGGTCTAATCCGAGGCCGCCGCCGCAGCGGGTTCCGGTTCGGCCAGTCCGCAGAAGATCTCGTAGTCGATCAACTCGGATATAGTGGGATTGTCTCCGCACAGCGGGCAATTGGGGTTCCGCTTGATCTTGACTTCCCGGAAGTTCATGCTAAGGGCGTCGATCAGAAGCAACCGCGAACTCAGCGACTCTCCGATGCCGATCATTAGCTTCAGGGCCTCGGTGGCCTGGATGCTTCCGACCAACCCGGTGAGCGCACCCAACACGCCAGCCTCGGCGCAGTTGGGGACCATTCCCGGAGGCGGAGGCGACGGGAACAGGCAGCGGTAGCAACCCTGTCCAGGGATGAACACCGTCGATTGTCCATCGAATATAAGAATGCTGCCGTCGATGAGCGGCTTGCCCTCAAGATAACAGGCGTCATTGACCAGATACCGTGTGGCGAAGTTGTCCGCTCCGTTGATCACCATGTCATACTGGCTGATGATCTCCCGGGCGTTGTCCGACTCCAGCCGCACCTCATGGAGCACCACATTGACGTCCGGGTTGTATGCCAGGATATTATCCTTGCCCGACTGGATCTTGGGCCTGCCGATGTCGGCGGTGTGGTGCAGCACCTGGCGTTGCAGGTTGGAAATCTCCACCACGTCGAAGTCGACCAATCCTATGGTGCCGACTCCGGCCAGTGCCAGGTAAATGGCCGAAGGCGACCCCAGGCCACCTGCGCCAAGAATGAGGGCCTTTGACTGAAGCAGCTTGCGCTGCCCAACGCTGCCGACGTCGCCCATAATTATGTGGCGGCTGTAACGCTTCACCTGTTCCGGAGTCAAAGGCATCGGTTGCTGGGTCATTGTGTCAGCTCCTTTCGATACACGCAAAAAACCTGCGCTCCCCCATCAGGGTCTGATTCCGGGCGGGCGCAGGTCTTACACTTGCCAGAAGGTCCCTGCCCCTATTTGCGTGGACAGGTACAAGCGCAACCAAATGAAAGAGGCGGGTAGGTCATGGTTTCTCGGAGTCTATCCCCCTGTGTCCCAGGTTGTCAAGCTATGGCCGATCCCCCGGACGCCTGGATGTCACCGGTGCGGACTGGGGTTGCCTAGACAGAAACTTCGGCCAGGTGCCGTTGCCTCTGGGTCAGGTCGGCCAGGGAGATGTTGCTGAGAACTTCCTGTATGGCATCCTCCACCGACTTCCACACTTCCTGTTGGGCGCAGGACTCAGAGAACACACAGTCGAGAGGGTTGATGAGGCAGTCCAGCGGAGAGGAGTTGGCGTCCAGGGTCCGGATCACCATGTCCAGGTTGATGTCGGAGGGGTCGGAGGCCAGCCAGTGGCCCCCCTGCGGACCGCGCCGACTCAGGACAAAACCGCACTTGTGCAGGGTTGTCATGAGCTGGTTCAGGTACGCTTCGGGGATGCCTTGCTTGGAGGCGATTACCGACGTCTGGACCGGACCTTCACCATAATTCAGAGCCAATTCCACCAAGGCCCGTACCCCATAATCGACTCTCATGGGGATTTTCATTGCGCTTACCTCCGCAGCGATCCAAGCTGGATTATAGCATTGCTCCGCCCCCAATTCCAGCCGACCAGCGCGGAGAATGGGCTTAGCCTCGATTAACGAGGTGAACGGACCAGGCAGGTACCAAGACACCTGGCAATCAACTCCCCGTCGTCTCCGGTCACGTCGACTTCCCCCACGACGATACGCCGTCCGTTGCCAATCAGCCTAGCTGTAGCGGTCAGGACTCCGTCTCGGGCAGGAGCTAGAAAGTTGACCTTCAACTCCACCGTGACGGCCGTATCATCTGGGCGCATCCTAGTGTGTACGGCCTCGAAAAATGCGTAGTCGGCCAGGGTCACGATCAGTCCTCCCTGCACGACGCCTGCCCGCTGACGGTGCTTGTCCTGGATGGTCATCGAAACTTTCCCTATCCCCTCCGTGGCGGGGTGGGACTCCATACCCAAAAGCACTGCTACGGGCGGAGGCTCTCCTCCTCCCCGGGGAACATTTTCCGTGCTCAATCAGGGGACTCCTGTACATAAGGTCTCGCCCGCCGCCTGCAGGCGGTAGTTTCAAATTGGAGGCTTGGCAATGGGCTGGGGCGGCAGGCCGATTTAGCGCAGGTAAGTATACCTGTGAGGAAGTCGGGCGGCTACCAGCGTAACCCAGTTAACCCGTATAATGGCAACCGCTTCAATGCTGTGGGATATTGGCTTCGAGTGTTGACGGGGGACGCCCGAGACGCAAATATGCTCCGGTGGGCTGTCAGGCCAGAGCAGTAATCTCACCGAAGGAGTCGGGCAGACCAGATGATCAAGGGAGTCCTAGTAGCCTTCGGAATTATGGTGGTATTGGCTTTGATCCCCATCGTCCATTTCATCGGGATTCCCTTCGGGCCTTTCGTGGGCGGCTATTTCGGGATTTCCTCAGCTGGTGAAAGCACGATGCCCAACCAACTCAGGGCCTTGACCTTCGGGGTCCTGTTGGGGGTGATAGTATTTCTGGTGTGTGCCCTGGTCGTTGTGTTGGTGATGGCATTCACCAATATCAACCCGCTCATCCTCTGGGGTGGCGTACTGGTCTTCACTTTCTACGTTGCGAGCATGAGCGCCCTGGGGGCCATGTACTCCTTGTTACGAGCGGCGGGTTAGTCCAACTAAGGGGGGTGTGGCAGACCGTGGACGGACGAAAGTGGTTTCTACTCATACTCCTGACCATTGCCGTGTTCGCAGGTCTGGTCGGCTATGGCGACTTCCGCAAGATAGGGACTCACCTGGCTGAATTCCCGTACCCATTCCTGGTCGCCGCATTTGCCCTGGCATGTGCAAACTTCGCCCTACGGTTCGCACGTTGGGCCTACTATCTCAAGGTGTTGGACCTGCACCCACGCGCATCCGTGAGCGTTCTCGTATTCCTGTCGGGTCTGGCTATGGCGATCACCCCGGGAAAGGCCGGGGAGCTTTACAAATGCTACCTGCTTCGGGACCGGGCGGGCATTCCCCTATCCGCGTCAGTTCCTGTGGTGGTCATGGAGCGGTTGACGGATCTGGTGTCTGTAGTCCTAATCGCAATTCTCGGCCTGGCACTCTTGCCTCCGGTGGTTGTGTGGGTTGTGGGGGGTGTCCTGATCCTCTGTATGTTGGTCCTTATTCCAATTGTGACCCGGCTGTGGGACGACCTGCTGAGTCTTCCCGTGTTGCGGCGCTGGAAGGACGACCTTGAAACGTCGAGGGATAGTCTCCGCACGCTGGTCCAACCCAACGTGCAGTTTGTGTCCATTGGGCTTGGGCTGGTGGCATGGATCAGCGAGGGGTTGGCTCTCTGGCTCATTATGTATGGACTGAACTCTGATGTGGGCATTTTCGAGGCAATTCCTGTTTATGCGGCCGCTACCCTGGTGGGGGCGATCACTACCCTGCCCGGCGGACTGGTGGGTACCGAGGGCAGCATGGTTGCCATGCTCCAGCAGAGCGGAGCGGCCAGGGAGATAGCGTCCACAGGCGCGCTCCTAGTGCGGCTGGCGACCCTCTGGTTCGCTGTAATAGTCGGCCTCGCGGCCCTGCTGTGGTTGAACAGGGTCGGCGGTGCTGTGGCGGGGTCTGCTCTTGCTGTAGAGCCGGAAGGCCCGGACGATCAACTTCCGACCCGGTCTTAGCCTCGTGGGAGCTCATGGCAAGTCCACCAGCGACTGGACCGGGAGCGCCGGCGTGATGTCCCGCATCGTGTCCCTGTCCGGCGCTTTGCGTCCCCGGCAATGGGTCAAGAACGGTCTGGTTTTTCTGCCATTCCTCTTCGCTGTGCGCATCGCCTGGGCGCCAGACGACCTCAGCTCTGTACCGGAGATTCTGTCCCAATTGCTCCTGGTCTTCCTAGCTTTTTGCGCTTTGGCCAGCTCGACATATCTCCTGAACGATCTCATGGACCGGGAGGCGGACCGGCGCCACCCGGCGAAACGGAACAGACCCATCGCCGCCGGGCGTGTAAACGTTGGTCCGGCCGCGGCGGCGATGATTGTTCTCGGCGGTATCGGGTTGGTAGTCATGGCCCTGGTCAAACCCGTGCTTGGGGCGATTGGAGTACTCTATCTCGGTATGAACGTGGCCTACTCCATGGGAGTCAAACGGGTGGTGTTGCTTGACATATTTATCGTGGCCAGCGGATATGTGATCAGGGCCACCGTCGGGGCCATAGCCATAGACGTCACGCCCTCCCCCTGGCTGTACGTGGCCACTGGCGCGGGCGCGCTTTTCATCGTCTTGGGACGCCGGTATGCTGAAGTGCGCCTGGCAGGAGATTCAGCGGCGGAACAGCGTGGTGTTCTAAGCGAATACAGTGGCCCTCTCATTGGACAGCTATTGAGCATTTCTGCGGTCGGCGCCTGGCTGAGTTATACTGTATATACGGTGGAGGCGGAGGGGTTGCCAGGCAACGACACCATGCTATTGACCGTGCCCATCGTCACATTTGGCCTCTTCCGGTACCTGTACCTGTTGAACACCAGCAGGGAAGCCGAAGCGCCAGAGCAACTGATAACCCGCGACGTGCCGATGCTCGCGGCCATTGGCTGCTGGGTGGCGCTGTCGGCAACGGTACTGGTGCTATACGGCTGAACACACAAGCGCCCGGCAGCAGTGGAAGTCGCCGGGCCGGAGGTATGGCGGGTGGAAAGGTCCAACAATCCAATCGTCAGTCCATTAGAAACGCAAGGCGGCGAGGCCGCGGAACGCTCGGGACGCTCCGTAGTGGCCGTGGTCGCCACAAGTCCTGAGACAGTCCTGGAAGACGTCCACCGGGCGATGGTCATGGCTGGGGTGCAGGACGTGCTGTCCGTCGACATTCCCACGCTCTTGAAGATCAACATCTCCTGGCAGCACTGGTACCCCGGATGTTCCACCAGTCCATGGCAGTTGGAGGGAGTGACCCGGGCGCTCCGGTCTATGGGGCACCAGGAGCTTATCGGGGCGCACAACGGTACGGTGGTGGTCGATTCCTACGAGGGCGAGGAGAACAACAAGCACAAGGCAGTCCAGGACATGCTAGGCCTGCCCACCGTCCACCTGGACAGCCCACCGAACCGATGGGTGGACTACAAGCCCAGGGCCGAAATGCTTGTGCTGGATGACATCTTCCCAGAGGGAATCCAGATTCCCGAGAGTTTCGAGGGGAAAAACGTCCTCCACCTGCCGACCATGAAGACCCATGTGTTCACCACCATGACCGGGGCGATGAAAAACGCCTTTGGCGGGCTGTTGAACCGCAAACGCCACTGGACCCACTCGGTCATCCACGAGACGCTGGTTGACCTGCTGGCTATCCAGAAAGAGATACATCCGGGCATCTTCGCGGTGATGGATGGCACGTTTGCTGGCGACGGGCCAGGGCCCCGTGCAATGCGTTGGCACATCAAGGACCGGGTGCTGGCCAGCGCCGACCAGGTGGCCATCGACGCTGTGGCAGCGAAGATGATGGGGTTCGAGCCGATGGACCTGAAGTTCATCCGGCTGGCCCACGAACGTGGGCTTGGCTGTGGGGACATTTCACAGATTGACGTGGTGGGAGAGGACATCAGCCAGACGAATTGGCGTTTCTCTGGCGTGGAAAACACTTTCGCCAGCCGGGGACAGAAGCTCATCTACTGGGGACCGCTCAAGCCTCTGGAGACATTTCTGCTCCGGACGCCTCTGGTTGGGTGGGCGTTTTTCGCGTCCAACATCTACCATAACGGCTATTGGTTGAAAACCCGGGGCCGGAGCCGGATCAACGCCGCCCTCAAGACCGAATGGGGCAAGCTATTCCAGTCTTACTGAGGTCGTTCCAACCCAGGATCTACTTCAACCACCTGTCCCCAATTCTCCATCAACAAGTTGTGACTGTCGAATTGAGCCGCGCGGGCTCCCAATGTCGGCGGCATATGACAGGTATGAGTGTATAATCGATACATGGACCTTGCGTTAATCGGACTTCCTCAAAGTGGAAAGACCACCCTGTTCAACGCGCTGACTGCAGGACACGGCGCTGCTGCCACCGGCGGACCCGGCAGGTCAACCCGTGTTGGAGTGGTGAAAGTCCCAGACCCCCGGGCCCTCGTCCTGGCCGAGATGTATTTCCCCCGTAAGATTGTGTACCCGGAGATACGTTACTGGGACTGGGCTGGCCAGGACGAGGGCGGGAATGCCTTCGATATTGGCGGCAGGGTGCGGAACACCCTGCAAGCGGCCGACGCTTTTCTGCTGGTGGCGCGCGCGTTTTCCAACCCTTCTGTACACCATCCCTACGGCAGTGTTGACCCTGGCCGAGACCTGCGTGCTGTTCTGGGAGAGCTTATGCTGGCCGATATGGAGGTGCTGGAGCGTGCCGTCGAGCGTCAACAGGACGGGTTCAAGAAGTCCAAGCCGGTCGAGCGCCCCCAACTTGAGCGGCAATTGGAGGCGACCATCAAGGTCAAGGAAGGGGTGGAAGCCGGAGAACCCTTACGTTGTCAGACTCTGACCGAATCAGAGGCGGCACTCGTACGTGACTACCAACTGCTCACCGCCAAGCCGGTAATTGTGGCCTTCAACGGCGACGAGAGCGCCCTGCCGACCCGATTGGAACAACTCGGCCTCTATCCCGAAGAGATCAAGGGTCTGGGCGAAGTGAGCGTATGCGCCGGAGTCGAGGCTGACCTGGCCGAGATGGACACGGAGGAAGAGGAGGAGTTCCGCCGGGAAATGGGGTTGGGAGAACCCGCCACATCACAAGTCATCCGCACTTGCTACGATACCCTGGGGCTGGTGTCTTTTCTGACAGTTGGAGACGACGAGGTGAGGGCGTGGAGCATACCCGAGGGCCTGCCGGCACAACAGGCTGCAGCCACCATCCATACTGACTTCTACAGGGGGTTTGTCCGCGCCGAAGTAATACCGTACAACGACCTGGTCCGTTGCGGCGGCATCCCTCAGGGCCGCAAGGAAGGGGTGGTCCGCTCCGAGGGCAAAACGTACCCTGTCCAGGACGGGGACGTAATCAACTTCCTGGTGAACGTCTGATCTCCGGGAACGGCGTTCCGTCCCGGTTGCTGCCTCTCACCTAAAGTCCACATCAGGAGGGGCTAATCCGTGCGCATCGCATACATTCAGCCCATTGGTGGAGCCAGCGGGGATATGCTTCTCGCGGCCCTGATTGATGCGGGCCTTCCTCTTGACTGGTTGCGGACTGAACTAGTGAAACTGGAAAGCCCCGGCTACGACATCGACTCAGGACAGGAAACCCGGAAGGAAGTCCGGGGCACGAAACTGACCGTCATGGTCGAAGACCGGACCCGATACTCCCCCAGGTATCTGATCGATACAGTGCGTGACAGCGCCCTGCCCCAAGTGGTGAAGGACCGGTCATGCCTGGTGCTGGACAACCTCTGGAGGGCGGAAGCCCGGGTCCATGGGGAACCAGCGGAGTCATTAGAACTGGAGGAGTTGGGTAGCTTGGACACTCTGATTGATGTGGTGGGATTCATTGCCGGGCTGGAATGGCTGGGCGTTGAACGAGTGTACTCTGCCCCGCTGGTAATGGGCGCCTCCGAACCTCCCCGGTGGTCGGGCGGCTATTCCAACCCCGCGCCGGCTACCCTGGAATTGGTGGCCATGTCGGGAGCGCCCGTGGCCGAGGACCGGGACATATTCAAGGGCGCAGGGGAGTTGACCACCCCCACGGGAGCGGCCTTGATAACGTCCCTGGCTGAGTTTAACCGCCCCTCTTTCTCGGTCGATCAAGTCGGGGTTGGCCTTGGAACAAAGGACCCGGAAACCTTCCCGAACGTGGTCCGTGTCTGGCTCGGTGAGGCTGTAGCACCAGCAGGTTTCGCTCCCAGGCAAGGCAACATCGTGCTACTGGAAACCAACATGGACGATGTATCTGGCGTGGTCGTGGGCTACGCCCAGGAGCGCCTTTTCGAGATGGGGGCACTGGACGTGTGGTACTCGCCCATCCAGATGAAAAAAAACCGGCCCGGCGTAATTCTCTCAGCTCTGCTCCCTGCTGAGTTGGAGGAAGCCGCGTGCGAGCTTGTCCTGCGGGAAACCCCGACACTGGGGGTGAGGACACGGCCGGTCGAGCGCTACGCCGCAGAACGCAAGAACGTCTCCATGGTATCGAGCATGGGGGTCATCTCGGTGAAGGTGAAGTTCGTTGGCGGCAGGGCGATAAGCGCCGCTCCAGAGTACGAGGACTGCCGTCGCATCGCGCTGGACACTGGTGTGCCCCTTCAGGAAGTGCAACGCCGGGCGCAGGAGGAAGCCAATCATCTGCTGACCGGGTGATGCGGGATGTTAGCGCCGACGCCTGCGCCGGGAGCGCCCGGGGAGTCCCGGATAGCCGCCCTCTTGCAACACCCAGTCTATCCGCTGCGACAAGGCCGAGACTTCTTCGGGAAGTAGCATATCCAGCAATTCCTGGAGAAGGCCGAGGGGATGCCGCAGTTGCTTCTTGAACCGTCGTATGTCGTCCAAGTGCCGTTGGGGTATGGACTCGCCTGAGAAGTCCCAGATGACAGTGCGTATCTTCAGGTCGGCATGGAACGTGAGGCCGTGGTCTATGCTCCAGAGCTTGCCGTCCTCGCCTTGTATCAGGTGGTTCGCTTTGCGGTCGGTGCTGTTGGCAACCATGTCGAAGCAGGCGATGGTTTGTAGCTGAGAAGCACAGTCTTCCTGGAGGTTGTAGTAGTTCTGGCGCGGGTCATGCTCGATGAACTGTTGCACCGTGCCGATTCCATACGGCCCGTCACGGATGACGGTGAATGGGACGATGTTCCAACCCAGAATCTCGCTCAGGAGATAAGCTGCATACTCCCGCTTGTAGAGGGTGCCGTTGGGGAAGTCCCAGAGGGGGGCCTCTCCGTCCCTGGGCTTGTAGATGGCGAACCCGGTGCGCCCGTTCAGTTGCAGTTGGGAGAAGAAAGTATAGTTGGAACCCGCAGGCGTAAGCTGACAACTGACGATTTCGCCGTGCCTTAGCAGTTCCTCAGTGGCAGGGTCGATGCTCACCGGATTCCCTTTGTTTCCTGGGGTTGGTCAGCCCGTCTCCAGGACAGCATGACCATTGGCCCGCGGGCAGTTATGGCCGTCTGGATTGATGGGCTGCCCGCATAATACGCACCGGGGGCGGCCTGCGGCGCAGATGCGCAAGGCTTCCCGGGAAAGCTCCTCCGCCTGGCGCATGTCTATCCAGAAGCTCACGGACTCCGGCTCCCGGTCGGTTTCCTGGTCTTCGATCTCGTAGGCGAGAAGACGGAAAGAGTTGGTCTCCTGTTCATGGCTCAACATGAACTGTCCAGCTTTGAAGTCGAGGGATATGCCTTGACCTGAGTCGCGTGGTTCCTGGCGTTGGCCTTCTCGTGCTTTGTCAGCCTCGGAGAGGGACTCGACCACCTGTTGTAGGTAGACGCCCAGCTGGAATAGCTGTTCCTTCTCCAGCCATACAGTGCAACTCGCATCCCCCGATTCCAGCGTCAGGTTGAAAGTCCGCTGTCCGGGCCGCCCAAATGTCCTTGGCTCGATGTGGGTCAATGACCCCAGATGATACTTGACCTCTCTCGATTCCATGCCGTGTATCATAGCCGCCGGAAACTCCAGTGGCAAGGGAAGCGGACCCGTCCGGTCCGGGATTATCCGTGGTCGACACCCATGGTTCCAGCGAAAAAGGGCCGAGGCCTGCCTAGTTGCGCGACCTGTACTGCAATGCCTCAGCCAGGTGCGTGGTCGTGATGTCCACAGCTCCGTCCAGGTCAGCTATGGTGCGCGACACTTTCAGTATGCGGTGGAACGCCCGAGCCGACAGGTAAAGCCGCTGGGTTGCCGTGTGCAACAGGGTCTTGGTCGCGTCGTCGAGGTGACAGGACTTCCACACCTCCGCAGGGCCCATGTCAGCGTTGCACAGCATTCCGGTACCGTAGAACCGCTCCCGCTGCCTGTCACGGGCCTGTTGCACCCTATCCCGTGCTTGAGATGAGTCCTCGGCGCGACCCGTGTCCACCAGTTTCTCGTACTCCACCGGGGGCACCTCGACGAATACGTCGATCCGGTCCATCAGAGGACCGCTGACCTTCTTCTGGTAGCGGCTGACCGCTGACGGTGCGCAGACGCACTCCTTCCTGGGGTCGGTGTAATAGCCGCACGGGCACGGATTCATGGCGGCGACAAACATGAAACTTGCCGGATACGTCACTGTGCCCGTCACCCTGCTTATGGTTACCACCTTGTCCTCCAGGGGCTGGCGGAGCGACTCCAGTGCGGTATGGTTGAATTCGGGGAGTTCGTCCAGGAACAGGACTCCCCGGTGGCTCATGGTGATTTCACCGGGACGCAGATTGCGCCCCCCGCCGACGAGGCCGGCATTGGAGATGGTGTAATGGGGCGATCGGAAGGGACGGCGGTACACGAGAGGGCTGTCTGCGGGCAGGTCTCCGCTCACGCTATATATCTTGGTAACCTCCAAGGCCTCGGGCGGAGTCATGGGAGGGAGGATGGATGGCATACAACGGGCGAGCAAGGTCTTCCCGCTTCCCGGAGGGCCGTTCAGTAGCAAGTTATGGAATCCCGCCGCGGCCACCTCCAATGCCCGCTTGGCATGTTCTTGCCCCTTTACGTCCGCCAGGTTCATCCCCCCCGGAGGGGATGTGCAACCCTCGGGCACCACGCCGTTGTTGGCCACGGGCGAGATTGGAGTCTCCCCCAGAAAATGGGCGATTAGTGACGGAAGATTGTCCACAGGATAGACGGTCACTCCATCGACCAGGGCCGCTTCTGCGGCATCCACAGTTGGTACGTACACCGTGGAGAAACCCTGGTCTCGCGCCACGGACACCATTGCTAGAATGCCCGTTGTGTGGCGCAGGCTGCCGTCGAGGGAAAGCTCTCCAAGGAATATGGCCCGCTCGTTGATCGGGTCAAGCTGACCGGTGCAGAGCAGTATGCCGACGGCGATGGACAGATCATAGGACGGTCCGGCCTTCTTGAGGTCGGCGGGGGCGAGATTGACGGTGATGCGCCGCAAGGGAAACTCGAAGCCGCTGTTGCGTAAGGCCGCCCTGACCCGCTCCTTCGCTTCCTGCACCGCGGTATCTGGGAGGCCGACCATGTTGAAGGCCGGCAGACCCGGGGATATGTCGATTTCCACCTCTACGATGTAGCCTTCGAGTCCGAGGACAGCACAAGTCTGAGCAGACGACCACACGGAACCAACTCCTCAAATTCGTTTTCGCCGCCCCTGTTCTTTCCTGCCAGACAGGTACACTCCGGGAATGCGACGGCACCAGCCGCGGCCGATTAGCGGGCAGGTCTAGTCAGAGGGCCACGAGATAGTAAGTAATATAGGAGAAGGCCGTTGGATAATCTATCAGCTCGTGACAGTAAGTTGGCGGAGGTCGAATGCGACTGAGACTGGCCCCGGAAAATGCTCCGAGGCTTCGTTGATCAGCGGGTGCGGTTGGTGGTGGAAGGGGTTGGTTACGTGCGTGATCACCAGTTCCTCGGCCCCAGCCAGGGCGGCGATACGCCCTGCTTCTCCTGCCGTCGAGTGGCCCGCGCCAGCGGCGTGCTCCTGGTCTCGGTCCAACGCATAGGCCTCATGTATCAGCAAGTGCGCTCCGTGACCGGCCTCGGCCATGACGGGGTTGAATCGCGTGTCCCCGGAGAAGACGACTCTGACCCCGCCACTGTCGATGGTCCATCCTACTGCGCCGGGTATGTGGTCCGCAGAGAAGCACGACGCGAAGGTGGACGATCCCAACTGTATCTGGCTGCCAACTTCTACGTTGTGCCACCGCATCACCTGTCGGCCCTCGGGATTCATTGCGCCCTCGCGGTCAACTTTCAGGTTTGGAGACAGCACCTGGCAGAGGTATTCGGCGTGGTGAAGAACGTCCGCCGGTCCGTATACTTCCAGGGGAGGCCCATCGTCCAGTGATCGTGTGTGGACCAGTTGAATCAGTGGCAGTCCGGACATATGGTCGGCGTGGTGGTGGGTCAGCAGTACTTTGTGGAATGATTCCGGCGCCATTCCCAGTTGGACGCAGTTGCGCGCCACTGTGTTCCCGGAACTGGCGTCGAGGAGAAGTCGGGTGTCGTCGTCACATTCGAAGGCGATGGCCGTGTGGGCCCGGTGGATGGACCCACCTGCGCCAGTGCCCAGGAACGTGATTCGTGCGCTCATCGGTTCTCTTGCCACTCCGCCATTTGCTGTTCGAGCCTGTGCTGCCGGATCGCCATGGTCAGGTCACCCCGGGTGCGTTCCAAGACTCCGCGCATCTGGTCGGTGTTGCGGCGCAGCCCCCCGGTCACTCCCTCCGGGAAGTCCACCGTCACCAGCACGCTGTAAATCTCGTCCATCACTTCCATGAGTTCCAAACACCGGTCGAAGGAGTCGCGGCGCAAGGTGTCCAGGATGTAGCGTCGGATTTCCCCGATGGTCTCCGCCATTCCGTTGAGGTATGAGGAGGCGTCTACGTCAATCTCATCGAGACGTGGGATAGCATTTCCCGAGATGATCGCCAGGGTGACGTGAGCCTCTGCGTATTCCTTGCGGGCGTCGGCAAGGAATCCTGCAAAGAAAATCTCCGGGTTTTCCTCCCGTAACGGGACAGTCTCGTCGAGACGACGGCGGGCGAGTTCAATCAGCCGGGCGGCCTCATCGAAATCCTCCCTGTGAACGGCCCTGATGGCGTTTGCCGAGAAGCGGACTACTTCTCTTGACACTCCCAATCCCTGCTCTCTGGCGCGGTTGCGCTCGGTGAGCCGTTCGATAGCTTCCGTTCCGATACTGGCCAGGTCTGCACCGTAGGGTGAAGCCATCAGACCCTGCCCCCAGCGGAGCGTATCGCCTCCACCAGCCGGCTGGCCGCTGCCTCTGGCTCCGGGGCAGAGCCAACGGCCGCGGTTACGCAGATAGCATCTGCGCCCGCTTCTACAACCGGGGCGACATTCTCGGCGGTAATCCCTCCAATGGCGACCAGAGGCACTCTGGTCGCTGCCCTGGCCCGACGCAGCGGGTCGATCCCCTGTGGACCGCGACCTCCGCCCTTGGTGGTGGAGGTGTAGATCGCGCCAAAGGCTACGTGGTCCGCTCCCATCATCTGGGACTGGATGAGAAGGTCTATCTGGCGGTTGGACCGGCCCAACACCTGGTGTGGAGCCAACAGTTTGCGCACCTCGGCTACGGGCATGTCAGTCTGCCCGACGTGCACCCCACCGGATACGACCGCCGCGGCCAGGTCAACATGATCGTTCATGATGAGCAGCACCCCGTTCTCCTCGCAAAGCTGCTGCAACGACCTTGCCAGCGGGAGGATTTCCCCTTTGTCCCTCAGCTTGTCCCGGAGCTGCAACATGCTCGCCCCGCCCCTGACCGCAGCCCGTGCAATCTCCATCGGGTCGCGGCCCCCGGTCACCTCCGGGTCGATTATGACGTACAGTCCCCGGACCCGATCCGCCTGCGCGTGCCGCATGTCCGTCCCGATACCAGCCGCGAGACTGTCCAATGCAGCATCAAGGGCATCAGTCACTTGGGCGTTGGGCAATCCACCGCCGGCTGGCCCCCTGACGGCCGACAACAAGCCCCGGGCAGTGTCTACCAGGGTAAGGGCATCGGTGGGTTTGAGCGCGGTGGCGGTGGCACCATTCCGAACCCCGACCTCGGAGGCCAGGGCAGATGTGGCTTCCCGCAAGCTCGACAACGGCGCGGACGCCGACTCTCCTTCGGGACATCCACCAGCCAGCGAATTCAAGCAATGGAGCAGGGATGCTTGGTAAGGCTGGGGCAGGCCACGTGATTGCGTCATATATCCAACCCTTTGGGAAGTTCACCATTTCTGGCGGTGTCGATGGTTTCGCGTACTGTCTCGGGCATGTCTAACCCGTGGCGGGAAAAGCTCTCCTCGACGTTTCTGCCGATGTTCCTCGGGTCGCGGTAGTAGTCCAGCCCCGCTCTTCCAGAGTTGCCGTTCAGGTCATGCTGCGACGATGTCTGGCTTCTACCCTGCGCGAACCGGGACATTTGCCGCACCATGTCGGTACCCTGGCACTGCTTACACGCCGGGGACAACGGGAAGCCGATGGCCCGTGTGAAGAACGACGATACCTGGGAACACGACTGGCACCGGTACTCGTAGATCGGCATTCTCAGGCTGGTTCTCCGAAGACGATTGTGGCGCTTTTGGGGTGGCGAGGGCTAGTCTCTTACGAAGCGGGTAAGGGGGTGGTCCTCAAGACTCGCTGGTCCACTCCTTGCGCATCCGGTTGAAGTCCTGGGTGACCTCGCCGCCCATTTCCTGCTTGATGCGGCCCATGAAGCGATCCAGGTCCTGGGAGGAGTCCTCGTTGACGTCGCGCAGGGTCTCCCCGCTGGGAGCCCAGTTGAGGCTCTCGCCCCATGACCTGTGGAACGCGAAGCCGGAGAAAAGCCTCGTCATCGCACCGCCTCCGCAACCTTTGCAGCTGGGCTCGGAAGCATCCTTCCAGCTATAGGTCAGGACCGAGGTAACCTGATTGCAGTCCGCGCACCGGTAATCGTACACAGGCATTGGTCCAACTCCCCACGCTTTGACGGGCAATTCAGCGTCACCGCAGGCCTGCCCGTTAACATTCATTGTAGCACGACGGTTTACCCATCGCAGACCCGCCTCAAACCCTATATCCCCTGTACCATGCGACACTCTCTCGCTGAATGGCTCATGCTTGCAGTGTATAATGCTGGCCAGAACCCTCATCCCTGTGACGTCTCCAGACCGCTCTCCCCAGAGGTGCATCATGTCCTCAAACCAAGACCAAACCCTACCCATGTTTGCCGATGATGAGCAGCCGGTCCTACTTCTCATGGACGGACATGCAATGGTCCACCGCTCCTTTCACGCCATATCTCCCCAGCGGCACCTGTCCGTCTCCACAACAGGCGAGGACACCACCGGTGTATACGGCTTTGCCAACGTCTTTCTGCGGGCGTTGCAGGACTGGAAGCCAACCCATTGCGCCATAGCCTTTGACACCTCTGCCCCAACCTTTCGCCACGAGCGATTCGAGGAATACAAGGCGCAGCGCCCGTCAATGCCACCCGAACTGAGGCCGCAGTTCGACCGGGTGAAGCAGTTGATGTCCGGGTTCGGCGTCCCCATATTCGAGGCGGAAGGATACGAAGCTGACGATATAATAGGCACCTTGGCGCGTCAGGCCGCAGCTAACGGGATTGAGACGATTATCCTGACCGGCGACCGGGATACCTTCCAGTTGATTACGCCAAAGGTCCGCGTCGACCTGTTCTACAGCGTCCAAGACCGGAAGACCTACGATGAGACGGAACTGGAGAGCCGTTACGGGGGACTCACTGCTGCCCAACAACCTGATTTCAAGGCCCTGCTCGGAGACTCGTCGGACAATATTCCGGGCGTTCCTCGAGTTGGCGAGAAGCGGGCCATCGGCCTCCTCTCCGAGTTCCACGACCTTGAGGGCATTTACGACCACATCGACGACGTGAAGCCCCCCAGCGTTAAGAAGTCTCTTGAGGAAAGCCGGGAGCGGGCCTTCGAGAACCGGCTCCTGACCACCATCAACTGCGAGTCGCCGGTTGAACTAGACTTGGACACGTCCCGGTTCGGGGCCTACGACCGCAAGTTGGTAATTGATTTACTGACAGAGCTGGAATTCTACAGCGTCATCAACCGCTTGCCCGGTCTCATCGCCGACGGTCAGGACTCTGGAGCAGAGGGGATGGCTGAAGCGCAGTCTACAGATACCGACTACGAGGCGGTGCGGACTGAGGAGCAACTGGAGGCCATGCTCGCGGCAATTGAGGAGGCGGGGAACTTCGCCTTCGACACTGAGACCACCTCCCTCGACCCGGTGCAGGCTGATCTTGTTGGGTTGAGCTTCGCCGTTGCCCCGGGCCGTGCCTGGTACGTCCCCGTGGGACACCAGGAAGGTGCGCAGCTTTCCCTGGAGACTGTCCTGTCCCGGGTGCGGCCCCTGCTGGAGTCTTCAGGCCTGCACAAGTGCGCCCACAATGCCAACTTCGACATGACGGTACTTGCCAGCCACGGCATCAATTGCCGGAATGTTGACTTCGATACCATGATAGCCGGTCACCTCCTTGGCAAGAGCGGCGCCGGCCTGGGCCTCAAGAATATGTCCCTGGACACGCTGGGGTTGGAGATGACCCCCATCACCGAACTGATTGGAACGGGCCGGAAGCAGGTGACATTTGACAAGGTGGACATCGACCCGGCCACCCGATATGCAGCGGCGGACGCCGACATGACGGGCCGCCTGCGCTCTATGTTGGAGAAGCAGACCGACGCCCAGGGATTCACGGGCATGATGAACGACATGGAAATGCCGTTGGTCCCGGTGTTGGTGGACATGCAGCGCAACGGCGTCAAGTTGGAGGCGGGTGTACTGCACGAGATGTCCCGCGACCTGAACGATCAGATGCACGAGAAGCAGCAGGAGATATTCCAGTCGATAGGCCATGAGGTCAACATCAACTCACCCAAGGCCCTGAGCGACCTGCTTTTCAACGAGTTGGGCTTGCCACGCACCAAGCGCACCAAAACTGGCTATTCCACCGACGCCAATGCGCTGGAAGGACTGCGCGGCCTTCATCCCGTGGTCGATGGAATCCTGGAATACCGGCAGGTGTCCAAGCTCAAGTCAACCTACGTGGATGCCCTGCCGGAGATGGTCAATCCCGTCACGGGCCGTATCCATACCAAGTACAACCAGACCGGCTCCGCAACGGGTCGTGTCTCTAGCAGCGACCCAAACCTGCAGAACATACCCGTCCGCACCGAGTTGGGACGCAACGTGCGCCGTGCATTCGTAGCCGAGAACGCGCCGGACTGGGTGCTCTTCTCAGCCGACTACTCCCAGATCGAGCTGCGGGTGCTTGCCCATCTCTCCCAGGACCCGGACCTTCTGGACGCCTTCCGCAGGGGCGAAGACATCCACTCGGCCACCGCATCTCTTATGTTCGAGGTTCCGGTCAACGACGTGAACCCGGAAATGCGGCGTATCGCCAAGGTGTTGAACTTTGGGGTCATCTACGGTCTCTCACCCCATGGCATCTCCCAGCAGACGGGTTTCAGCCGCGAGGAAGGGTCGAAGTTTATCGAGAGTTACTTCAGCAACTACCCAGGGGTCAGCGGATATATTGAGAACGTCAAGGAACAGGCCCACGCCAACCAATATGTAGAGACCGTGTCCGGACGCAGGCGATACCTGCCGGAAATCAACGCTTCCAACTTCAACGTGCGCGGCGCGGCGGAACGCATGGCTATCAACATGCCCATTCAGGGAACGGCAGCCGACATAATGAAACTCGCCATGATCCTCGTGGACCGGCGACTCAAGGAAGAAAGCCTTCGCTCGAAGATGCTCCTACAGGTACACGACGAATTGGTATTCGAGGTGCCTGTAGACGAGTTGGGCGCAATCCAGGAGTTGGTGTACCACGAGATGCCCGCGGCCCTCGACTTGGACGTATCCCTGAAGGTAGACACGAAGTGGGCCACCACCTGGGGAGACATGGAGTAGACGACGTCCGAACGCCCTGTCGTGTGGCACATGGCCATCCCTCGTGCCATAATTGATTGTGGTAGTCGCGCATCCGGTAGGGAGTAGGAGGGCAGCGATTGTGGCTGGAGGCGGGCGTGCCGCGGTTTCCCTGGCAATCAACTCAAGGTCACGGTGATTTGGCTTGGCTGAAGAGTTCATCTACGAGCAGCGGCATGTGACGGTCCACAATGGGGCGCTGGACGAATACATCACGCATCTCCGGGACAACGTCTGGCCGCAGGTCCGTGCCAACGACGGCAGGGTCCTTTGTCTACTGAACGGCCTGATCGGGTACCCCCTTGAAGAAGTAGTCCAGATCGTCCGCTTTCCGGACATCGAGACTTGGAGTCGGTCCCAGGACAGCCTCCCAGGCAACGCAATGGCGGAAAAAGAAGAGGTGCGCCTGCTCCGGGCGATATCCGAGCGGCCCAAGGCCCAGATTCCGCCGGAAGACAGGAGGACGGTCTACGGTTACCGGCGCTTCTTCATTCACCCCGCCGACATGGACGAGTTTGTATTCCTCTCGCGGGACGGTGTCTGGCCCCGTGTCGAGGCCCAGGACGCCAGAATCCTTGGCCTCTGGACAACATTGGCCACCACCGACCCCCTCGAGGTCATTCTGCTTACCGGTTATCACGGCCCTTCACACTGGGAGGCGACCAGGGTCACCAGCCCAAAGCCGGAGGAGATGTCTCCGGAGATGTGGGAGACCAGTATGCACCGCCGGCAGCGCCGGTTTGAAATCTCACTAACCCAGTGGGTTTGCTTGATGAGCGCCATCGAGATCGCTCCCGACGGATAACCGGCTCCATGGTGAAAGCCAGCGAGACTCGAATAAACACAGGAGCTAGCAATTGGAACTTCTGCGCAGCTTGGTCTTCGTTCCCGGCAACAGGCCCAACATGTTGGAACGGGCTTTGGGATTCAACGCCGACGTCGTGATGATCGATCTGGAGGACTCGGTGCCCCCCGCCGAAAAGGTGAATGCCCGGGAGGTGGCTGGTGAGTGGGTCCCGCGGTTACGCAACCAGGGCCACCGTGTCATGGTGCGGGTCAACTCCCTTGATACTGGTCTGACCCGCGATGAACTGGAGGCTTTGGTATCCTCGGACCTGTCGGGCGTCAGCCTGGGCAAGGCGGAGTCCCCCCAGGAGTTGCAGGACGCGGATGAACTCATAACATCTCTGGAGTCTGCCGCCGGGGTTGAACCGGGACAGGTCAAGCTGATTCCGTGGATCGAGAACGCCCCGGCTGTCATGGACCCTTACCGGATGGCGACGGCATCACCCCGCATTATCGCCATAGCCTTCGGTGCAGAGGACTACACCAACGACATCGCGGTCCAGCGCACCGACACGGGTGAGGAAGTGTACTTTGCCCGGGCGCAGACAGCCGTTGCCGCTCACGCTGCCAGGGTTGCTTGCCTCGACTCACCCTTTGTCGGCTTCCGGGACCCCGATGGTCTCCGGGAGGACATCCGGGTAATCCGCCAGATGGGCTATACCGGGAAGTTCGCCATACATCCCGCTCAGATTGACATAATCAATAAGGAATTCACTCCAACCGAGGACGAGGTAGCCTACGCAAAGAGGGTGGTTGACGCCTTTCGAGAGGCTGAGTCTGTCGGACGCGGCTCGGCGGACCTGGATGGCAGGATGATTGACGTTCCCGTGTTCAAGCGCGCCGAGAATCTGCTGGCCCGTATGGCGGCTATCGAGTCAAGGAACGGCTGACTCACCATGCCAGCCCGCCCTGATCATCCCGACCGCATAGTCCTGGAGGGTATGCAGTTCTACGGCTACCACGGCGTAAACCCGGAGGAGCGGGCGTTGGGCCAGGCTTACGTGGTTGATCTGGCAGTCGAGTTGGACCTGCGCTGCGCAGGTGAGTCTGACCTGCTGGAGGACACGGTCAGCTACCCTCATCTCTACAGGTCGGTCCAGTCCGTGGTCGAAGGCCAGCCAAAGAACCTGCTGGAGGCCACGGCCCACGAGATCGCTACAATTGTCCTAGCCGAGTACCCTGTGGAGGCGGTGTATGTCAGGGTCAAAAAGCCGAGACCCCCGGTGCGTGGCTCAGTGATTGAGCACGCAGCGGTGGAAATCTATCGCTCCAGGAAGTGACGGAAGGGGTCTCTCGGTCCGTGGCCTGGGATGCCCCCCCGTCGGCTGCTAATCAAGCGGTTGGTTGGGCCGCATGAGCCGTGATATACTCTGTGCAATTATTCGAGGACGTTTAAGTCCCGGACGGGAGACACCGTTACCGCATGAGATGTGAGATTTGCCTGAAGTCGGGGATGAGTGGGAACAATGTCAGCCACTCCAACCGCCACACCAAGACCAGGTTCAAGGCTAACGTCCACAAGCAGACTTTGTTCCAGGACGGCAGGGCGATCAAGGTAAAGATTTGCAGCCGCTGCCTGCGGTCGATGCACAAGTCGGCCAAGGTACGCAAGGCCCTCGCCGCCATCAAGTAGGGAGTTCGCACGTGGCTAGGGCCGGGTCTATGTACCCTAAGCGTGCGGCGCCCTATGGGGTTCAGTTCCTCGGGCATCGCGTATCCCGTGCACGCAGCTTCGCATTCCTGCCATCGCCTGTGACACCGGCTCTGAGTCGTTGAAGATCGCGGTGCCTGCCACCAGAATATCCGCTCCCGCTTTCACCGATTCCTGTGCAGTCCAGTCAGCCTTGATACCCCCGTCCACCTCCAGGTGGGTTTCGTACCCCTCCTTCTGGATAGTCTGATACAGCCTCTCAACCTTGGTTAACGCGCCGGGGATGAAGGCTTGGCCGCCGAACCCCGGGTTCACCGTCATCACCAGCACCAGGTCCAGCAGGTGCAGTACTTCCTCCACCGCGGAGATAGGCGTTCCGGGGTTGATGGCCACGCCCGCCTGACACCCGGCTTCCTTGATCCGGGTAACCGTGCGGTGCAGGTGCCGGCACGCCTCTGCGTGGACGATTACCTGGTCCCCTGACGACTTCATAAACGCCGGCAGCAAGTCGTCCGGTTCCACAATCATCAGGTGGATGTTCAGCGGCGCGTCCGTCGACCTGCGTATCGCGTCCACCACTGCCTCACCGAAAGAGATGTTGGGGACGAACTGTCCGTCCATCACGTCCACGTGGATCAGGTCAGCTCCGGCCTCGGTAGCATCGTGTACCTGTCGCCCCAGGTTGGTGAAGTCCGCCGCCAGGACGGAAGGCGCGATCAGAATGCGGGCGTCAGAGACCATCCGACCCCTCCTGCAATAGCTTCTTGGCCTGTTCCAGTTCATGTGCCACCCTGTTGGGGGCGGTGCCGCCAGGATTGTCCCTGGCCGCGGCGGAACTGGCGGGGGTAATCCGGTAGACGTCATCCGCGAACCGGGGCGAGAAACGCTGCAACTCTTCCAGGCGAAGGTCGAGCAACTCTTTGCCTGTGGACTCGCAGTACCCGCATAACTCCTGCATCGCACCGTGGGCCTCCCGGAATGGAACCCCCTTCCTTACCAGGTAGTCCGCCATATCGGTGGCCAGCACGAAGCTTTCACCCGATACCCGCGTCACTCTCTCAGCGTTCAGGGTCAGCCCGTTGAGCATCCCATGGAACACGTGGAGTGTCGCCAGCAGGGTATCCGAGCTATCAAAAAACCCTTCCTTGTCCTCCTGCAGGTCCCGGTTGTATGTCAACGGCAGGCCCTTCAGCACCGTCAGCAGGCCCATCAGGTGGCCGTAGACTCGACCCGTCTTGCCACGGGCAAGCTCCGCGAAGTCCGGGTTGCGCTTCTGCGGCATGATGCTGCTGCCGGTGGTGAACTCGTCGCTCAGGCGGATGAACTCAAACTCCCGGCTGGACCATACCACGATCTCCTCGGACAGACGGGACAGGTGCATCATGCAGATGGACGTCGCCGACAGGTACTCCACCAGAAAGTCCCTGTCCGAAACCGCATCCATGCTGTTGGCGCTGGTCTGGCTGAACCCCAATTCCCGTGCCAGGTACTCCCGGTCTGTTGGGTACGCTACCCCGGCCAGCGCTCCGCTGCCGAGGGGCAACACGTCGGTCCGGGAGTGGCAGTCGCGGAACCGCTCGATGTCTCGCTGGAACATCTGGAAATAGGCCAGCATGTGGTGGGCGAAGAGAACGGGCTGCGCCCTCTGCAGGTGCGTGTAACCGGGCATCACCACGTCCCGATACCTGTCCGCCAGGGACACCAGCGCCTGCTGTACCCCATGCAGGCCCTCGATGGTCTTCTCGATGATCTCCTTGGTGTACAGGCGCATATCAAGCGCGACCTGGTCGTTGCGGGAACGTCCGGTATGCAGCCTGCCCGCCGCCGGCCCGATGAGCTGGCGCAGGCGAGTCTCTATGTTCATGTGGAGATCTTCCAGGGAGCTGTCCCAGGGAAACTCGCCGGCCTCGATCTCGGTGGAGATTTTCCCCAAGCCCTCGATGATGAGGTCCGCGTCCTCCTCGGCGATGATGCCCTGCCGCGCCAGCATCCGGGCATGGACGATTGACCCCGCAATGTCCTGCCGGTACAGCCGCCTGTCGTAGTGGATGGAAACCGTGTACTCGCTGTAGTCGTTCATCAATGCCAAGTATTTGGGAACTTGAAGGTCTCTATTAGGGAATCAACCAATCCAATTCCGTACGCTTTCAGGTCCAACCCTTGCGTGCTCCCTCCGAAAAACCGTGTATAGCTAACCCACTCCCAGGTAGGTGAAGCTGGATTCCAGGTTTCCAAACACTTGCTGGTCCGGCGGAATTTCCATGACGGCAGGGCCATCGTAACCGTTGCGCTCCAGGATCTCCCGCATCTGAATGCAGTCAAGATCCCCGGTGTCAACTCTGGGGATGGCCGCTCCGTTGCGGGCCTGCTTGAAGTGGACGATCTTTACCATGTCCAAGGGCAGGGCCTCCAGTTCCGCCAATGGATCGCTGTCCGGGTGACGTCGCAACTGGTTGGTAGGATCCGGGCACAGCCCCAGGTAGGAACCCTCTTCGGCGGTCAAACGCGACCGGGCTTCCCGGGTAAGGAGCGCCATGCTCCGCAGCGGCTGGCCCGAGTTCTCCACCGACAGTATGACTCCCTGCCGTGCAGCTTCCCGGGCTAGATCAGCGAGTCCCAGCGCCTCGCTCGGAAGTTCGTCCGCTCGTTCCCACGGCTGGTCAGTGGTGTTTGGGTCCACCATGCGCAGGTGGGGAGTGGTCTTACCGACTAGCTTTGCGGCCTCCAGGGCGGCCTGGAACTGGTCTCCGGCAGGCTCGGCTTCTTGGGTTAGGCACGGATAGGCCATCGCCAGGTCGAAGGTCATATCCGGGAACGTATCGACGACTGCTTGAAGTTTCGGCAAGACCGGCCGCCAGTCCTGGCCTTCTCCGGTCTCGCATTCCCCCAGACAGGTCTGGCGCAACTCCACATGGCGCGCTCCGCGGCCCTTGGCCTCCTCTATTAGGCTGATGAGGTCCCTATCCGCCAGTTGCAGCCTCCAGGAATTCGTTATCGCTCCGGGAATCATGGCAGTCCTCCTGCATGATGCGGCCCGTCTTGTCTGGCCCGCGTAGATTGGTCTGGTAGCCATATTAAGTGCCGGAGAGCCGCTTTGTCACTACCAGGAATCTGTTGGTGGCTTCCGGCTCAGGGGTTGCCACAGGCCCCATCCGGTGTGGTCTCATCCCCGTATCGATTGCCGGATCACCAATTACTGACACTTGCTCCTTTCCAATCCCGGTGGGCATTCCCTATCATGTCTTGTAGGTGTCAGGCTCGGCCCACCCCCCCGGCCGGGGCTATAATCCAACCCGCCGGTCGGGGGGGCGGACACTATGTGCGCGGGCCAGTCCCGTGCCGGTCATGTGGCAACGTTCGCGATGCCCGGGGGTATCCCGTGTCAAGTAAGTCGTCTCGCACCCTCGCCCAAGCCCGACCAATGCGACGGAATTCGCAAAAGTGGGCGGAAATGGGCGGAAATGGAGGGGAAACTGAATTTTCCCTTCCTCGTCACCGGAGATCAAGGCTTAGGTCGTGGACATGAGGCCCACGGCCCGAATTGTCCGAAATTGCCCGGAAATGTCCGGGAAAATAAGAATCCAGATGCCGTGGAGCAGGAACCCGGCAGGCTAAACACCATTGGGACCAACGCATGAAAATAACCAGCGAAGTTAACCCTATCGAAGCCCGAATCCGCGCCTGGAACTCGCCGCCGGTCTGACGGGCCACCTGAAATGGAGTGCTGCCAATCTATGGTCAAGTGGTGCATAGATCCCGCGCAGAAACGTCGGCATGACCGGGCTTGCCCCTATGCTAGAATGGTAGGAATTCACACGTCCCGCACCCGACCCAGCCATGAAGGAGACGACATGCCGCAATTGACCAGCCAGAAATGCACTGCCTGCCGGCGTGATTCTCCCGCGGTAACCGACGCCGAAACAGCGGAATTATCCCCACAGGTGCCCGACTGGGACCTGGTGACCGAGGACGGGATACGAAAGTTGGATCGGGTCTTTCGATTCAGGGATTTTGAACAGGCGTTGAACTTCACCAGGGCTGTGGGTGAAGCCGCTGAGGGGGAGGGACATCATCCGAGGCTGGTGACCGAGTGGGGCCGAGTCAGGGTGACCTGGTGGACGCACAAGATACGCAACCTCCACGTTAACGACTTCATCATGGCCGCTAGGTCCGACGGCATTTATCAGGTGATGGCCGGTTCGGAATAGTCATAGCCGGGAAACTGAGGGCAGCATGAGAGTAATCTATCGCCTCCATTCCAAAGACCTCAACGCAGTGGCGTCAGAGGCTGCATGGGCCGAATCAATGGGATACGACGGGGTATCCAGCAGCGAGACCTCCAACGACCCGTTCATACCGCTGATCCTCGCGGCCACCAGCACTTCGCGGGTCACTCTTGAAACACGGGTTGCTATCGCCTTTCCTCGTTCGCCAATGGTGGTGGCCCATATGAGCCGTGACATCCAGGACCTCTCCCGGGGTAGGTTCCGACTTGGCTTGGGAACTCAGGTGAAGGGGCATATCGAGCGGCGGTTTTCCACCCGCTGGGAACCGCCCGGCCCCAGACTGCGGGAGTACGTTGAGTCTCTGCGCCACATCTGGGACTGCTGGGACAACGGCAGCCGGCTGGACTATCAGGGCCGTCACTACCAGTTCTCATTGATGACCCCGTTCTTCAACCCGGGACCTTCCGCCTATGCGGTGCCCCAGGTGTTCACCGGCGCGGTCAATGGATACAACTGCCGGGTTGCGGGCGAAGTGTGCGACGGCTTGATGCTGCACAGCCTGACATCGGCGGAATACGTCCGGGACATAGTGCGCCCCGGTGTCGCCCGGGGGGCCGGGAGAGCGGAACGGCCCATGTCCGACGTCAAGGTCAGCGGAGGGGGGTTCATCATCACCGGCCCAAACCAGTCGAGCATCAACGAGGCGAAGGCGGAAGTGAGGAAGCGTATCGCCTTCTATGCCTCTACCCGCACCTACTTCCCGGTGTTGGAATGCCACGGTTTCACCGAGGTTGGCCCGCAGTTGCACCAGATGTCCCTCCGTGGGGAGTGGGCGGAGATGGGAGAGCTTATCAGCGACGAGATGCTGGATGCCTTCGCGGTGATTGGCGAGTATGACGAGATCGCCGATAAGTACCTGGAACGCTACGGCGGGCTACTGGATGAGATGAGCTTGTCCCTGACCACGAGCGCGCCCGTGGAGGAAGAGCAGTTACGGCGGATCATCCGACGTTTCCACCATGAAGCCTAGGGAGCCGTCTTCATTCTAATGCACTGGCCCACGCGTGGTAAGCTAATTGATTCGGCGAATACCAGGGCTAGAACGTCGCGAAAAGCTTTTGCCTCCACTCTAGATGACCTGTTAATATTGTACGACTATTCTGATATGCGGATTATATGCCTAGACGTTAAAGGTTATGCTAATCGCAATGACCTCGATATCCCTGATCGCGTGTGGCAGTTCCGATACCCCCGTGGTTGTCCCATCCGCAACTCCGGCCCCGGCGACAACACCTACGTCTGCGACTACGAGTGTTCCGACACCTACCTCGACGACGATTCCTGCTGATTCCCCGGTACCTGAGCCGGCCGCAGCGCCTTCATACCAACTCTAACTCCGCTTCCTACGTCGACGCTGCAGCCTACAGCCACGGCGGTACCTGTACCAACACTTACGCCGATGTCAACTCCGGTCACACCGACTCCTACACCTGAACCCACACCGACGCCGTTGTCGACTGCTGCCCCTACTGCAAAGCTTACGTCTACACCCATCCCTATGGTGAGGCCAACGCCGTCCCCGCCTTCCCTATGGACTGAAGTGCTCGGCAAAGGCGGTGCCTACGTCGTGGCAGCCTCGAATGTCAGCACAGGTGATTTCCCGCTTTACTCCGCGTTCATCGGACTGGATCGCTTTTTCGATGACCTATCTTTCAGGTTCACTTCGACGATACCTCTCACGCACAGCGACTGGGAAACACGCCTTGAGTGGCGCAGCCTTCAGAGCTGGGGCGAAGAACGACAGAACGCGCGCACTATGTTGCTGTAGGCGCAGGGAGCAGTGTGCTACTGGGCAACACCGTTCTGTTCTCGGCTGTGCTTCGACCCGATGGTAAGACCGAGGCGGCTTACGATGAAATGATCGAAACTATGACACATGGAGACACGCTTTTCTGGTCATCTACCGACCATCCTTACATTCACCTTCCCGGTGACGGGTGCGGGTGATGTCCTAGCCTCACTGCCGTGCTCGGGTCTATACGATTGCTCGGTTACGTTCGGTAATGGAGTTCACATTGTTGGAGCTGGCATTGAACCCGGCACGTACCGAACCGTGGGAAGGATTGATCCAAAGCAGGAATATTGCTTATTCAAGAGGCTCGCTTCATCTCAAGAGGCTGCGCAGAGTGTAACGACTCTGTTGTCACAGACTTGGTTCAGCAGGACCGCAGACCGCGCCGTAGTACAAGTACATGCTTCGGACTGCGGGTTTTTCTCGCGTAACTGCCAGCATTGGGTACGGAGATAGAAAACTTGGGATGATTCCCGGTGTGGATTCAGGGATGCGAATCCAGCTCTTGTAATGAATGGGTGGTAACGGGAAACCAGCTTCTGGCACAGGCCGGCAGAGCGTGTGCCTGGAAACAA
Organism: uncultured Dehalococcoidia bacterium; assembly: GCA_951812625.1. Lineage (GTDB taxonomy): Bacteria > Chloroflexota > Dehalococcoidia > Lucifugimonadales > UBA3495 > CATOSP01. The sequence goes on from CATOSP010000002.1 coordinate 381,623, forward strand.
CCGGTTGGTAGTCTCTGAGCGGTGTCCTTATGTATTCAGGAGCTGCCAGTCCGTGGAGCCGATATTGAACTGTATCCTCCGGAACGACTCGGCATAAGGCAAGCCCGTGCGTTCTGCGCTATGGGACGCCCAACGCCGGTAACGCTCGCCCCGGTTCACCAGTCTGCCGCCCATCTGGCTTGCGTGCTTGGCCAAGGAGTCTATCTTGTTGTCCATGAAGCCTTCGATGTCCACGCAGATGTCAGGCGACTCGCTGCCCCAGAGATATGCCTCCCTTACCCGGTGAGGCTCCAGTCCCTCTTCGGCAATCTGCTCTGGGAAGTGGAGATAGCTCCATGCGTAGGAGTAGGCCGCGTCCACAGCCACTTGGCCGCTCATCCGGTGATCGCGATGTGTATGGCTGACGCTGCGGTAGGGGTCGATTGCCAGGACCACCTCCGGTTTGTGGCGGCGGATGGCCCGGACGACCTGGCTTCGGAAGAGCTTAGTGTCCTCCAGCCCGCCGTCAGGGTAGGAAAGGAATACCACCTCTTTGGCGCCCAGTACGTCAGCCGCTTCCTGTTGCTCCCTCTCCCTGGTTTCCGCCAGCCTAGCGGAGGTCATTTCCCGGTCCGACGTGCCCTTGTCGCCGTTAGTGCAGAGGACTATTGTAACTTCCGTCCCGGCTTCCCGGATCCACTTAGCGAGGGTGCCGCCACAGCCTCCCTCGCAATCGTCCGGGTGAGGGGTGACTGCCATGGCTCGCATGGGCGGTTGGGTGATCACTTCCATACCGGTATTGGTCCTCTCTGACTTCTGCAAAGGAGGTTTCCTTTCCCGGGGCTGTCCAAAAGCCCTCGAAACGACTCTCTATTGGTGGAACACGACCATCTTCAACTCCGTCATCTCCTGTATCGCGTAGGCAGGACCTTCCTTGCCCATTCCGCTGTCCTTGAGTCCACCGTAGGGCATCAGGTCGGCGCGCCATTGAGGGTGGGAGTTGATGTGCAGGTTGCCGGAATGGACTTCCCTGGCGAATCTCATAGCCCAGTCCACATTCTGGGTGAAAATTCCCGCCGCGAGTCCGAACCGGGTGTCGTTAGCCTTGGCTATGGCGTCATCGATGTTGTCGAAAGCTGCCACGGCCACCGCCGGGCCGAAAAGCTCCTCGCGGGAGACCTTCATATCCGGCGTGGCGTCGGCGACTACCGTGGGAGCGTGCATCGTGCCCTCGTGGTCACCGCCCGCGATGACTCGTGCGCCACCCTGCACGGCCTCCGCGATCCATTGCCCGACCCGGTCCGCGTCGCTGGCCCGGATCATTGGACCCATCCGTATCGCTTCATCCAACGGATTGCCAGTGGAGAAGGCCTCCGTGGGAGCGACCAGCGCGTCAAGGAAGTCGGCGTAGATGCGGCGGTCGGCGAATACCCGTTGGGTGGAGATGCAGACCTGGCCGGCATTGGCGAATCCGCTGGCTACCGTGGCGGCGGCGACCCTCTCCAGATCAGCGTCGGCCATTACGATGAGTGGACTGTTGGATCCGAGTTCCATCGTCACTTTCTTGATGCCCGCGTTGCGGCAGATCCTCTCGCCGATCTCCATGCTACCCGTGAATGTAATTTTGCGTACCCGTGGGTCACCGGTGAGGACGTCGCCGATCTCACTGCCAGGACCCGTGATGCATTGGATAGCATCCTCGGGCAATCCCGCCTCCAGCAGGAGTTCCACCAGCTTTAGGGCCGACAGGGGCGTGTCACCAGCGGGTTTGAGCACCACCGAGTTGCCGGCAGCCAATGCGGGTCCGACCTTGTGGCAGACAAGGTTGAGGGGAAAGTTGAACGGAGCTATGGCTGCGACCACTCCAACAGGCACCCTGATCGTAAACCCAAACTGGGCCACGTTACCCGGCGCGGCATCCAGCGGCACTGTTTCCCCGTGAATCCGCTTGGACTCCTCGGCAGACATGGTGATGGTCTGGATAGCACGTTGTACCTCACCACGGCCTTCGGAGATGACTTTGCCTTCCTCCAAGGTGATGATCTGTCCGAAGTCCTCCGCCCGCTCGGCCATCAGGTCGGCCGTGCGGCGCAGAATAGCGTAACGCTCATACGCGGGGAGCTTGGCCATTGCTTCTGCGCCACGGACGGCGCTCCCGATCGCCAGATCCACGTCAGCGGCTGTTCCCTTGGGTGCGGTGTCAATCACCGTCTGGTCGAAGGGGTTGAACACCGGGATGGTCTCGTCCCGGTCAACCCAATTGCCGTTCAGGTACATCTTCATGGCTCACGCTCCAGTTTGCTGATTTCACGGCCTTCCACGCCCGCGCCGATGACGGCAGGGTGGTGCGCCAACAAGCGGTCAATTCGTGCGTTCAAGGCAAGGGATCGCCCTACAGGCAGGTAGAATTCCCATGCCTAGAATAGCCCTGGAACGGGTTGGCTGCAACCCGGAACAGTCGGACTTGCGGAGGGATTGGGACGTGGCCGGGCAAACAAAGTGCCGAAGGGAGCAGGCCGTCACCCGCTCAGTGTCTTCTCGCGGCCCAAAGGAGTTACGGTGTACTGGCCCGCGCGTCCGGGGACCCGTTCCAGCCACCGGAACTTGCTGCGGGCGGCGTTCCTGAGAGTCTGGGTGAAGTTGTGCGGCTGGAGCCATCCCACCCTGTCGAAGAGATCCTCCAGGTCCTCGGCTGACACGCTCGGCATTTCCAGGAATTGGGATGCTCCTTCAGCAGCGACGACCACCTTGCGCATATCCCCTACAGGGTTGGCCGACTGGCAGAACTGGATGAACGCCAGGTCTGCAGCCGCTGACAAGGCGGCCATCTCGGCGGTCCGCCGGTCCGTAGCTGCCACCTCAGCGAGGCGCTCCGACGCTGCAACGAGCCGCTCCTGGGCCACCGGCTGGGGCGGCTGGACCGCTTGCTGAGGTTCGGCCGATGGTTGGTGGGTATCCGAGGCTGCCTGGGGCTGCGGAGATGGCTGCGCCTGCAGTGAGGGTGTGGGTGGAGGTGTGTGGGTACCGTTGCTCTCGACGGGGACCTCCGATGGAGTTATGACCGAGGGAAACTGTGGGGCCGTCCCATTATCCGGGGACGCATGGGGGGCCGCGCCGTTGCCGCCTCCCGAATTTCCGTGGGTGTGTCCGTTACTGTGAGCTAGCTGTGCGGCCTGCATCAGGTCGCGCGGAAGGTCGCGCAACACCGCAGAGACGACCTCCTGCACTACGGCAGTCTCTTCTGCTTCGAAGGTGATTAGTGCGTTGTTTGGGAGCGAGATAGAGACCTTGATCATGAACCCAAACCCGTCCGGCTGTCCCGGCCCAACCAAGGGTGTGCGGCTCCAATACTACCGGACATCACCCTGTTGGGCAACCGGAAAAATAGCAAAAGTGAGCCAAATGCGCTGGGGTGTCAGATGCTCTGCTTGACCAGCAGGGCAAGGGAGCGGGTCATTCCTGGAACGGCGGCAATTTCGTCGATCGACGCCTGTTTAATGCCATTCAGGGAGCCGAACTTCCGCATCAGCATCCGTTTCCGTTTCGGCCCTATGCCGTTGACGGAGTCGATGGGCGAACGCAAGCTACTCTTACTGCGCAAGTTGCGGTGGTAGGTGACGGCGAATCGATGCGCCTCGTCACGAATCCGCTGTACGAGATACAGAGCCTGGGAGTTCCTGGGAAGAATGATTGGTTCCGGGGTGTGAGGGACGAACAGCCATTCGTTCTCCTTGGCCAGGGAGGCCAGCGTCACGTTGTCCAGACCCATCTCCAGCAGCACTTCCAAGGCAGCGGAGAGCTGTCCCTTCCCACCGTCAATCAAGACCAAGTCTGGGAAGATGCCCCACGTGTCATCGGCCGGGCTGGAATCGTCATCGCTCTGTTGAACCTGACGTGCCCGCACCTCGGCCATCCGGTTGAACCTTCGGCGCAGCACCTCCCTCATGCTCTCGAAGTCGTCCACGCCCTCGACGGTCTTTACCCGGAAGCGACGGTATTGGGACGGCTTGGGTCTGCCCTCCTCGAACACCACCATGCTGCCAACAGTATTAGAACCCTGGATGTGTGAAATATCGTAGCACTCCATGCGGCGCAGGTCGGTGGGCAAGCCCAACTCTTCCCGCAACTCAGCCATCGCTCCCTTGATGATGTCGGTATTGTCCAGCCAGCGGACACGGTATTGGTCCAAGCCCTGACTGGCGTTCTCCGCCACCAAGTTGACCAGCTTCTTGTGCTGACCCCGTTTCGGGAGAACCATGCGCACCGGTCCACCCCGCAAACCTTGCAGCCACTCCCGGATAAGCTCTTCTTCTTCCAACGGGTGTTGGACCAGTATACGCCGGGGAATCTCCGATGCTGATTGGTAGAACTGCTTGATGAACTGACCTATGATCAATCCCGGGTCGTCGTCCTGAGCACCCTCCATGAAGAAGTGGTCCCGTCCGATGAGCTTGTTCCGCCGGACGAAGAACACCTCCACCCATGTCTCCTGGTCCTTCTGGGCCAAAGCAATCACGTCCATATCGCTGACCGGGTTGGCGTCTACCTTGATACGCTGTTCCTCAGCGACCCGTTCCACGCTGCGCATCCGGTCCCTTAACACTGCTGCCCGCTCAAACTCCAGGTTGTCCGACGCCTTCTGCATGTTCTCCTGGAGGTCCCTGGTGACCGCCTCTGTGTCCCCTTCCATGAACAGGATGACCTGCTGGATGACCTTGTCGTAATCCTCCCGGGTGGCATATCCAGTGCACGGAGCGACGCACCTGTTGATGAAGTACTCCAGGCATGGACGCGGGTCGTTGGCCGTGATGTTCTTGGTGCAAGACCTGTATGGGAACAGGCGCTTCACCAGATCCATGGTCTTCCGCACGGTTCCGGTGGTTGCGAAGGGGCCAAAGTATCGCGCGCCGTCCTTGGCTACCCTCCGAGTGATGTACACCCGTGGAAAGTCCTCGTTGAGTGCGACCTTCAGATACGGATAGGTCTTGTCGTCCTTGAGACGGGCATTGTAGCGAGGCCGATGACGCTTGATGAGGGTGTTTTCCAGGATCAGGGCTTCGGCCTCAGTATCGGTGACGATGCACTCGAAATCGTCGAGTTGGCCCAGCATGCGGCGGGTCTTCGCTGGAAGGCTTGCAGGGGAACCGAAGTAGGATCGGAGCCGGTTGCTAAGGACGCTTGCCTTGCCGACGTATAGCACATTCCCGCGAGCGTCTTTCATCAGGTAAACGCCCGGTCGGTCGGGGGCCGCCAGCAAGCGGCGTTCGAACGACGAAGCTGCCATGATCGCTATACAACGAAGGATAGGCCAACTATAACCACCACTACTGCCCCGGCAAGCGCCAGGATACGTTTGATTTCGGCGGCAACGTAGCTGCCGGACGCCGAAGCTTCCCGCCTTGTACTCCGCTGCGTCGGGCTGGCCTGCCGGTTCACGGGGCTGGGGCGCTCCGCTGTGGCGGTGGGCCGAGACGCAGTCGCTACAGCCGGATCAGCATGAGTGGATTCCGGCGCTTGGGCGTCCGGGTCTCCGTTCTCGGCGTTAGGGCGTGTCCCCAGGGCGGTGGGTATGCCTCTGGGACCGCGGTTTTGCTTCTTGCGCCGCTGGTTCAGTTGTGATTGGCGTGATGCCACGCGGCGGGATTTGGCTGGCATGGAGGTCCATCTCCTCGCGTCAATAATACCACACCGCCGGGACCTCGATTGACCCCTTTCACCCGGCTAGTTCTCCACCAATATAACAGCAATTGACATAATTTGGCAGCAATCCGGCGAGGTGATCCGGGTCAATTTCCACGCCTTTGGGCTTATAGTCTGGCTATGCCCTGGGGTGGCTCTTCTCGTATTCGTCGTGGACGTAGTTGTCCGTCAGGTGGGTGTAGACCTGGGTGGTGGAAATGCTGGAATGACCCAGCAACTCCTGCACATGCCGGAGGGACGCACCGTTCTGCAACAGGTGGGTTGCAAAGCTGTGCCGCAGGGTGTGGGGCGTGATGTGGGCGGTGATGTTCGCCTTGGCTCCGTATCTCTTCATGATGTTCCAGACCCACTGCCGGGTCAGGCGCTCTCCGCGGTGGTTCACGAACAGGGCCCTCTGGTCCTTGTGGGACGCTACGAGGGTCTTTCTTCCCCGTTTGATATAGTCCTGCAGGGAGTCCCATGCCTTGGGGTAGACGTACACTATACGTTCCTTCGAGCCCTTGCCCCAGCACCGGATGTACGACTCATTGAGGTCCAAACTTGAAACGTCCAGGGACACCAGTTCCCCTACGCGCAGCCCGGTAGCATACAGCAGTTCCAGGATGGTGGCGTCCCGCTGCCCCTCAGGAGTGCCCGAGTGTGCAGCGCCGTCGAGGAGTCGGTTCACTTCATCCTCGGTGAGATACTTGGGGAGGTTGCGGCCCACCTTGGGGGACCCGAGGGACTGGGTGGGGTCTTCCGTGATGGTGCCGTTTTCGGACAGGAAACCGAAGAAGGACTTGATCGCGGCTACCTTGCGGGCGGTGGTGGTCTCCCGGTAACCTCGCGCGCCGCGAAGGCTCTCAATGTATTCGTTCAGCAGGTCAATATCCACGTAGGCCCAGGGGCTGTGGCCGTTGACGGAGGGTTTGCGCTTCTGCTGATAAAACTCCCAAAATTGGGTTAGATCGTTGCGGTAGGCGTCAGACGTATTGTGTGAGAATCCCTTTTCGACAATAAGATGATCTAGAAACGAACGAATAGACGGCTCCATATGCTCATATCCTTTCACCTCCGGCGAAGTGATCGCCACGGGTGTAAAAAAGATGGCACGGTCGGCAAGCCGCCGCACCAGTAATTGATGGGGTCACTGTAGCACAGCGCCGGGATCCTTCCCTAGCGTCCCGGATGCGAGTTAGGGCGGGTTCTTGGGCCAGGCCCTAGCGGGGCGGCTCACCGTGGCGCTGCGGGGCAGGCGACCGACCTAAACGGCACAAGAAGCCCTCCCGCAGCGCTGCGGGAGGGCTTATGAAACTCATGGTGTCCGGTTCCTGGCTGGATTCCTGTCAGCCGGCGGACGGCCAAGGCAAGAGAGACTGCCTAGTTACCCCGTAGCCAGAACAACCGTGCCGGTGGATGAGAGCGAGCCGCCGGTGCCGTTGACCACAGAGGTCTTCGGGTTCTGAGACGGGTCGCGCCGACCCTTGACCTGCCGTTCTCCAGCCTCGCCCCGAAGCTGCCGTACCGCCTCCACCAGCAGGAAGCTGCCGTACATGCCGGGATGAGTATAAGACAGGCCGCCGCCGCTGGTGTTCAGCGGGAAGTCACCGCCGGGGGCGGTCCGCTGCCCAGCCACAAAGTCCGCCGCCTCCCCGCGTCCGCAGAACCCGAGGGCCTCGAGCGTGAGCATCACCGTGTAGGTGAAGGAATCGTAGATCATCGTCAGGTCGATGTCGCCGGTCGTCATGCCCGCACGCCCAAAAGCCTTGGGGCCGGTTTCCCGGGCGATGAGGGAGGTCAGGTCGGGCATCATGCTGATCATGTTGTGGTCGTGGCTTTCCGCCGCGCCCAGAACCCAGACCGGCTCCTTGGCGCAGTTTCGCGCCCTCTCCGCGGTGGTCACTATGATGGATGCCCCAGAGTCGGTGACCAGACAGCAGTCGAACAAATGGAACGGCCACGCAACCCACCGGGAGTTGTGGTAGTCGTCGAAGCTCATCGGGGTCTCGTGCATCACCGCCTTGGGGTTGAGGTTGGCCCACTTGCGGGTGGACACGGCGATCTCGGCCATGCCCTGCCGGGTTTTGTCCTCGCCGTACTGGTTCATGTAGCGAGAGCAGGCCAATGCATAGTTGATGGGCGGCCCGATCATTCCGAACGGCGCCTCATACTGGGCGGTGGGCTGGTTGGGGTCGCCGCCAACCCGGCCCCTAGTCGAGCGTCCGGCCTGGCCGTGGGTGATCAGAGCCACTTCGCAGAAACCAGCGCGGATGGCCGCGACGGCGTGAGCGACGTGAATCACGAAGGAGGACCCACCAACCGAGGTGTTGTCGGTATACCCGGGTTGAATCCCGAGGTACTCAGCAGTGGCGAGAGTGGAGAACCCGGCGGTGAACACGCCATCCACGTCGGACTTGGACAACCCCGCGTCTTCCAGTGCGTTGTGCGCTGCCTCGGCATGGTGTTGCAGGGATGACTTGTTGGGAACCGTTCCCATCTCATCGGACTCGGCGACACCGACAATTGCGATGTCCCGTTCCGCGCGAGCGCCAGATGTCATTCCGATACCCTCTGATCAGTGTGCCTACAACCGAGACGGCCTGTGGAACCGCCAGCGGGTCAAAGGCTCTGGCGATGGTACACTAACCAGAGGCCGACAACAACCACCGCAAGACTAGGGCATCGTCCCGTTTCAGACGGGATGGCTTACCGATGTCGAGCAGGCGGGAAATCTTTTCTTTTCCGCTAATTTCGGCCAAGTGGGAACGCGGTCTAAGCTTCGGCGGTGGCCCATTCCTTCCAGGACGCTCTTCAACCTCCTGATTATCAAGGGACCGGGATCAAGTTCCCATGTTCCCAGCCCGGCTGAGGGGCCCCCCTTCCCCTCTCCTACTTCCCCATCCTATTGCTCTCTGGGGTCGGAACCTAAGCTTCGGCTGTGGCCCATTCCTTCCAGGGACGCTCTTCAACCTCCTGGTCAAGCTCCGACTTCCGGGGCATGTGCCGGTTAATCCGCTCCCAGTCATAAGGAAGTAGGGCAAGCAGGATGTCCCGGGGCTCGGGGATGGCGTCCTTGCCCTGGAACCGGTCCACGCATTTGTGGAGGGCGATGAATGTGCGAAGGCGGAAGCCGGCCTTGACTATCTTTTTGATGAATGAATGGGTCTCGGGCTGGGGTTTTTGCTCGTCGCGAGCTTTCTCGCATTCGAGGATGTAGTCCTCAGCCAGTTGGCGCAGCTTGATGAAGGCGAGTTGGGGAGCGTACTTGCGCTGGAGGGCACGGACACGGGCCTGGAGGGACCTGATTTCGCTTCTCATTTTCCGGTGTCAGCTCCTTTGAGATTAGTTCCCGGAGAGGGGAGGGACTGGAGGGGAAAAATTTCAGTTTCCCCTCCATTTCAGCTCATTTCCGCTCACTTTTACGAATTCCGTCGGTATTGGCCGGGGCCTCAGGTAAGTGTGCGGGACGGTCCATGGGATATCCCCGGGCGTCGAGAACGCTGCTCCATGAGCGCTACAGGACCGGCCCGCGCGCATTTGGCCGGTTCCCCGAGTAGCGTGTTGGATTTCGTTCCCGTTCAGGACGGTGGTCCGACCTGACGCCTACAGGACATGATATGGGACGTACCGGGGGTTAGAAAGGGGCAAGTGTCAGTAATATGGGGCGGGGGCGAGCAGTCCGGGGATGAAACACCCCCGATGGAGCCGGGGCAGGTTTTGAGTTGGAACGCTACCCAGCTGATGGGACTTGACCATCTAGCCTGATACTCATAATGTCCGGTTACTGACAGTTGAGGGATTGCCTGTCTCAGCCCATCCGTGGTGAAATGTTGGCCTGCGGCCCGAGACGGAGTTGTAAGGGTTTAAACGATGGACGTTGGTCCGGGGTACGAGTCCCAAATTCCTTTTCGATTGCCAATTGAGCGCTCACAAGATACCAAACAACTTGCTGTTGACCGACTGTATTGCGGCGATTGCCGTGATCTCATTCAGCGGATAGGCCAGGAGACGGTTACCTTAAGTTTCTGGTCTCCACCTTACTTTGTGGGGAAGAGTTACGAGAAGGACTTATTGTTCGACGAGTGGCGAGCGCTCCTCATGGAAGTGATCACGCTGCACTTTAATGTGATTGTTCCAGGGGGGTTTCTTGCCATAAACATCGCCGACATCCTAGCGTTTCCGGACCCTTGGATGCCGAGAATCCAAGCCGACAACGTTGCTCTTAAGCGGTCCGGAGTTACCAGAGAACAGGTGTTGTCCGCGAAGTTGGATTACCCACACCTCAACCGTTACCAGTTGGCTGAGATGCTGGGGTGTAGTGAGCAGACCATCGACAGGCGTCTAAACCACAATAATGTCCGCGGAGGGAAATACTCGACCCAGACCAAGGTGTTTTTGGTCGGCGGTATGGTGCAAGAATGGGCCGAAGGAGCAGGGTTTTTCCTGTATGACCGGAGGGCATGGATCAAGGATCCTTGTTGGGAGAATTCTCGGTGGCATAGCCTCTCATACCGGTCAGTCGATGAGTTCGAGTATGTTTATGTTTTTTGGAAGCCGGGGATTTCTGTCATCGACCGGAACCGACTCAGTAGGGAAGAATGGAGCGATTGGGGGTCACGTGCGGTTTGGAATATACCCTCTGTTAGGAGCAACACTGAACACGAGGCCCAATTCCCAGTCGAACTCCCGAGGCGCGTCATTCGCATTTTCTCTGGCCCGGGCGACTTAGTAATCGACCCGTTCATGGGCCTGGGAACGACCGCCGTGGCCGCGATTAGAGAGGGGCGGAGCTACATTGGCATTGACTCTATGCCTGAATACGTTGACCGAGCATCTGCACGAATCGCTCTGGAGTCGATGTGCTAAAGCATGACTCTTGACCCAGCGTCCCTTAGCCAAGACCTAGACTTGCTGGAGGCAGTGGAAAAAGCCTCTCTGAGGCTTGTAGTCCAGGCGATGTATTCATTTGCCGAGGAATCAACGGACATATTCGAGAACGAGAGAGATGACGTACAAGACATTGCGGAGGATATTACTCGAGAAGCAATGGACAGGATCGGAACCTCGATGATCCCGGTGAGGTTATTTGGGACCATCGATTACAAACGAGCACGCTACGTCTTTTCCCCGGATTTCTCGCTACGTCAAGCCCTGTTCGTTGACTCTAAGGCGGAGAAAGTGGAAGGAGGGACAACTGTAACCATTCAAACCTCGCAGACTTCGTTGCGAATACGCCAGATTCGTTCGGGAATGCCGGTTGATGTGCCCGGCACCATTCCAGTCATTTACCGAGACAGGGATGGCCTTTCTTTCCTTACCACAACGGTATTCGTTAAGTATAACTATAAGGAAGTGGCGGATAGTAGTAATCAACTACAATCAATCAGCATCACCTGCCTTCCAAGTGGGATGCTCCAGGAACGCTATAACCCGAATCCAGAAACCACATTCTGGCTGGCTGGTAGAAACGCGCCGTCTCGCGGAGAGGAATTTCGGGCGCGAATCGGGTTAATCAGGTTGAAGGGGATGGCCAATTGGAGGGTACAGCACCTTCTCCTCAATCCAGACATATCCTTCGAGTGGGAAGATTAGCGAACTTCCTGGTGGTCTCCCCGAGCCTTCCCATACTCTCAATATCGCCAACACTCACTGGAGATTCCCGGATGCTGCGGTGTCTCCGTGGTAGAATGTTAGAAATTGTTCAACCCGCATACTCGGTTGGTATCGCAGAATGCGCCGGGGTAGACTATGCCTCATAATTTCTGGATGGTGGTCAGCAACGAGAAGAATTTCAGAATCACACAAGACATGGGTTTTACGCTGCTTGGACTCAAGGGGCAACACCGCCGCAAGGTCCAGCGCATAGGCTCAGGAGACCGCATACTCTTCTACGTCACGCACATCCGCCGGTTTGCCGCCACAGCCACGGCCACGGACTCATACGTCGAAGATGCCATGCCCATTTGGGACAAGGAGGGCGTTTCCGACTGGCCCTACCGGGTCAAGACATCTCCGGCGATAGTGCTGGAGGACAGGCAGTTCATTGACGCCAATCTGCTGGCCCCAAGGCTGGACTACGTGCGCCGTTGGCCCCCTGAAAACTGGTACATGGCGTTTCAGGGCAACCTGCACCTTTTGCCCAAGAATGACTTCCTCCTGATCGAAGAGGAGATGAAGAAGCTCAGCCTTGGAGCGAACTATGACCCGAAGTCCGCCCCGCCCATAGGCGAGACGACCCGCCGGAAGAAGGGTGGTTCCAGGCGGGGCCGCAGCAGGGACTCAGCCCGGCCCAGACCCCAGGCAGAGGCTGCCAGCCCTCCGGCGAGGCCCCAAGGGCAGAGACGGCGGGCACCTGCACAGTCCCCCCCGTCGCCCGGAGGCTGACGGTTGCACCGACCCTAACCTGGTCGACGCATCTCTAACAGCGCAGCTTCTATTTCCTTGGCCACGACCTCGTCAGTTTCCGCCAAGGTGGCACATTTCAGAACCTCCTGGGCATACGGTGTGCCAATGCAACCCAGCGCCCATGCTGCGTGACTTCGCACCATGGCGCTGCCAGTCTCCAGAGCGTCATGCAGCGCCGGGACCGCCGCCGGGTCGGCGAGGTTTCCCAGGGCGACGCAGGCGTTGCGCTGCATCCCCTCCCACTTCGCCCGCATAATGGGCGTGCCCTTGAACCGCTCCCGGAAGTCTGCCTCGTTCATGTCGAGCAACTCCAGCAGGTCCAGCAGCCCCAGGCCGCCGTTCCGGGCAGGCGAGGGACTATTGTCTGTTTGACCACCCGTATCAGGCAGGTCATGACGCTGGGGGGATGACTCTCCCCGTTCCCACACCGAAGAGTCTCCCGTGGACGCCTTGCGGTTGACAGGGCATACTTCCTGGCATATGTCGCAGCCGAATACCCAGTCGAGCATCAGGGGACGCAGTTCCCGCGGTATCGGCCCCCGGTTCTCGATGGTCAGATAGGAGATGCACCGCTGGTTGTCGATGACATAGGGTGCGACTATGGCCCCGGTGGGACAGGCGTCGATGCAGCGCACACACGCGCCACAGGTCTTGATCAGAGGAGGGTCGGGACTCAGCTCCAGGTCTGTGATCACCTGGCCGAGGAATATCCACGAACCATGACTGGGAGTGAGGATGTTGGTATTCTTGCCGAACCACCCCAGTCCGGCCCTACTGGCTGCAGCCCGATCCAGCATCGGGCCGTCGTCCACGTACCAGCGGGCGGATACATGCGTCTCCAGGGAATCGGACAACTCGTGGACCAAAGCGCGCATCCGCCGCTTCATGACCCGGTGATAGTCCCGGAGGCGCGCGTAGCGAGCCACCTTGCCGGACAGAGACTCCAGAGTCTCTGACACTTCCTCTCCGAGTCCTTCATTCCCGCTTTCGCGGGATTCCTCGCCCAGGATGTAGCTCAAGCCCAAGCAGATGATGGAACGCGCTCCCGGCAGCAACGCCTGCGGGTCCGCCCCCCTTCTTACCCGAGACTCGGTGAACCAGGGCAGGCCATCCATGTGTCCATCCCGCACCCGTTCCAGAGCGGCATCCCTGGCGTCAATGAATTCCTCCGCGGAGGCAATTCTGACCAGGTCGAAGCCCAACCCCTCCGCATAGTCCTTGACTAGATGTTCAATTTCCAAGGCTGGCTTCCGTCGTTAGCTCATCTGTCTGCGGATTGCTGCTATCCCAAGGGGGTGTCGGGTGTTACAGGTTCTCGCCCAGGAACCGGCCCTGGTAGCCCTGGCTCACCGGCCTTGCAAGTTGGAAGAACACCAACTGCCACAGCCTGGCGTTTCGACGAACCCGGTACCCGGCAGGGTTGTGGACAACCATCAATGCCTGAGGGCGGCCCCTGTAACCCGCGTCGCCGACGGCGGTGTGGATGCTCACGCCACTGCGCAACAGGCTGGAGCGGGGGAAACCCAAGGCTGTCAGGTCGAGGGGCAGGTTGATAATCTCGTTGAAGGTCAGCAGGTATGGACCGGGCTGGAGGTCGACCCAGCCATCGGGCCCGAATCGGGCGGGCTCAGTGCCAGCCAATTCCCTCTGATCAGGCCCGTCGCCCATACTGCCTGCCGATGTCATGCTTTGAACGTCACGCAGGGTAAGGTCGAAGCCATTGGGCTGCAACTGTTCATCGAGAGAGATAAATTCCTCGATCAAGGGAGGCTTTCCCATCACCAGATCTCCAATGGACTGTCGATCCAATGCATTGGCAGTCATAGCCCTTCCAGAAAAGAGCGGCCCAAGCACCAGCGCCATACGAGGCGGTGTACCCGGGCCACTTTGAATCCCGATTAGATTCGCGCGGTCCATGCCGGCGGGAGACCACCGGCGGACTGTTACGACCCTAGTCGTGCATGAAGTCCTGAACGTCGGCAGGCAGAGGCTCTTCCTTGGGTATCTCGGTGATCATGGCCCTGGTCGTCAACATCATCCCAGCGATGCTGCCCGCGTTCTCCAGGGCCGAGCGGGTGACCTTGACCGGATCGACTATACCCTGCTGGATGAGGTGGCAGAATTCTCCCTTCTCTGCGTCGAACCCCCAGTCCCCCTCTCCCTGCCGGACTCCGTTCACGATGACCTCTCCGGAATAACCGGCGTTGTTGGCGATCAGAACCAAGGGGGCGCTCAGGGCGTTGCGGACCAAGCGGACGCCGAGGGCCTCATCACCGGACATGCCGGCTACCAGCTCGTCCAGCACGTGTTCGGACCTGATCATGGCCACACCGCCGCCGGGAACTATGCCTTCCTCCACCGCAGCCCGCGTGGCTGAAAGCGCGTCCTCGGTGCGCGACTTGCGCTCATTGACCTCGGGCTCGGTGACCCCGCCGACCTTGACCACGGCCACGCCGCCGACCAAGGAGGCCATGCGCTCTTGCAACTTCTCCCGGTCGTAGTCGGAGGTGGTCTCCTCGACCTGCACCCGCAGTTGCTCGGCCCGGTCCCGTATGTCCTGCGGCGAACCGCGTCCCTCGACGATGGTGCTATCGTCCTTCGCCACAACCACGCGCCTAGCCGACCCGAGTTGCTCCAACTCCACGGTCTCAGGCTTCAACCCCACGTCGGAGCTTATGACGGTGGCGCCGGTGAGGATTCCAATATCCTGCAGAAGGGCCTTCCGCCGCTCACCAAACCCCGGAGCCTTGATGGCGACGCAGTCCAGGGTACCCCGCATCTTGTTCACCACCAGGGTGGCCAGGGCCTCGCCATCCACGTCCTCGGCGATGATCACCAGCGGCCGACGTCCCCCCTGGATGACCTTTTCCATGATGGGGACCACGTCGTTGGGGGCGCTGATCTTCTGGTCTGTCAGGAGGATGAGGGGTTGGTCCAGAGTTGCCTCCATCCTCTCCGTGTCGGTGACGAAATGGGGTGACAGGTAGCCCCGGTCCACCCTCACACCTTCGACAAACTCCAGTTCATCGGCCAAGGCCTTGGACTCTTCCACGGTAATGACGCCGTCGCGCCCGACCTTGTCCATCGCGTCGGCCAGAAGCGCGGCGATGGTCTCCTCGTGGGCGGACAGGGCGGCCACCCTGGCAATCTGTTCCCTGTCCTCAACCGGCACCGCCAGGCTCTTCAGTTCCTCGACGACCGCGTCCACGGCCCTGTCGATTCCATCCTTAATGGCCATACCGCTGGCGCCAGCGGCCACGTTCATAAAGCCATTGCGCACCATTGCCCGCGCCAGCACCACCGAGGTGGTGGTACCGTCGCCCACCACGTCGTTTGTCTTGGAGGCCGCCTCCTTGACCAACTGTGCGCCCAAATTTTCATAGGCGTCGGGCAACTCCACTTCTTTGGCGATGGTAACGCCGTCGCTGCACACTATCGGCAGGCCGAACATGCGGCTCAGCAGCACGTTGCGACCGCTGGGCCCAAGGGTCAAACCGACCACGCGGGCTAGTTCGTCTACCCCGCGCATCAGGCTGTTACGTGCGTCCTCATCGAAAGTTAGCTGTTTATCCGCCATGCTATCTCCTCGACACACCGTCTGCTCGCCACATGGGTCTCTCCCGGCTGCCCGGAAATTCCTCGCACAATGCGGCAGACGTGAATTTTACACGCTTACAAATATGCGATAGAGGCGTTAGATTGTCAACTCGAAATTGCTGTCCCGTGTCCTAACAGTCCTCCGGCAACAGCGAGAATCCAGACTGCCTGAAGCAAATTGCCCGGGTGTGTGGACATGGCGGTCCGTCCAAATGATGCACGTGATTGCTAATGTGAGTGCTTCCCTTCTTTTTCATGGCCATGCCCCTGATCGGATTTTTCTTCCTGGGCGAATACCTTGGGGTAGACAAAGACGGCGAATTCTTCCACGGTGTCCATGAAATGATGATCGTCCAAGCTGAAGGAGTAGCCTTCGCTCAATACGAAGATGTGGTCCGGGATATGGTCCGGGTCCTGGACCATGTGGAGGCCGGAAAGATCGGGGTTTTCCACCACGCTTTCTATTGAATCCGCGATGATAATGTCGGGCTCGTGGAGGATGATTGTTTCCGGGCTGATTTGCTGGTATCCCTCGTGGGTGGCGATGTTTTCCAGCTTCAGCAGTTTGAACACGTCGTTCATCAGAGTGTTCTCCCCAGGCGTCTGCCAGTCATCGCTGTGAACATAGACTGTCCATGTCGGGTCGACTGACTCCATATTTTCCCGTATGGCGTCGAGGCGAGGGTCGACAAAGCCTGCGATGCGGTCAGTTTCTTCCTTCGGCGGTACAGGCGTGTCAGCAGGAGTCGGCGTTGCTGTGGGCTCGGGCGTGGGGGTCGGCGTGGGACTGGGCTTGGCCGTTGCCGTTGGTTCCACTGTTGGCGTGGGAGTAGGAGCAGGTCTGGGCGTCGCTGTTGGCTCCGGTGCAGCCGTCGCCGCGCTGCCGCAGGCAACCGCCAGTAGAAGGAACGCCACAATCGCCAGGCGTTTGATCATCTTCCAACCTCCCAGACACGGTTTTCCTCTACGGACAATTCCCGTCATTGTGGTGTGATAGTGGTCGTGTAACTTTCCACGCGCCCTGGGCTCCCGGTGGCCACCTAAGCCGCGAGTGGCGCTCCCCATCTCCGTACTCCCTCTGGTTCAGGGACATTGGCTACAAGATCCTCGATGGCCCTGCCGAGCGTCGGGTGAAGTAACCGGGGCGCCAGGTCTGCCAGGGGAACCAGCACGAAGGCCCGCTGCTGCATCCTTGGGTGGGGGACTTGCAAGTCGGGCTCTTCGATGGTCAGGTTAGCGTAAAGGAGAATATCGATGTCGATGTTCCTAGGCCCGAACCTTGGTCCTTCCTCTCTGCCCATCGTGGCCTCGATCCACTTCACCCACCGGAGGAGGTCCTGCGGGGAGAGAGAGGTCTGGACTTCCAGTACGCAGTTGAGGAAATCGGGCTGTTCAGTGATTCCCCAGGGCGCGGTCTCATATACCGGGGATGATCTAAGGTGTGTCAATATGCCCCTGGGCGGGGGATCTTGTGTTGATGTACCGGGCGGGAGGCGAAGCAACTCGTGGCCCATGCGAAGATTGTTGAAGCGGTCTCCCAAGTTTGACCCCAGGCCCAGGTAGGCGGTTACTGACATCAATGGCACTGCCGAGCGTTGGACCGCCCTGGGGATTCACTCCCGCCGCGCCATCCTGCCGGCCTCCACCCACGGACGATGGCGTCGGTCATGCGGCTGACCCGGACCATGTGCCGCACGTCGTGGACGCGCACAATGTCCGCGCCGCCGCTGATGGACTGGCTCACCGCCGCCGCCGTTCCTTCCACCCGCTGTTCCACCGGGAGGTCAAGCACCCGTCCGATGGTGGACTTACGTGAAGCACCGACCAGCAGCGGGTAGCCCAAATCCCTGATCTCACCCAGCCGCTTGAGAACCTCCAAGTTGTGATCCGCCGTCTTGCCGAACCCGATTCCGGGGTCGAGGACGATGTTTTGCGGCGATATACCGGCGTCGACGGCTATGGCAACGCTACGGGACAATGATGCGCGTATATCAGATAGAAGGTCGCGGTACGCGGCGCCTCGCTGATTGTGCATCAGAACGATGGGTACGCCAGACTGGGCGGCCAACTGCGCCATGCCCGGGTCGGCCAACAATCCCCACTGGTCGTTGATGATTGTCGCTCCTGCCTCCAGGGCCTGCCTGGCAACCTCCGGCTTGTAGGTGTCGGCGCTGATGGGGACTCTCACCCGACTTGCAATGGCGTCCAATGCCGGGACCAACCGCCGTACTTCCTCGTCCGCAGTGACTGGAGTGGAGCCAGGGCGGGTGGACTCCGCCCCTACGTCAAGGATATCTGCCCCTTCCCCTTCCATCCGCACCGCATGGTCCACAACCCTTGGAATATCCGTACCCAGACCGTCGCCGGAGAAGGAGTCCGGGGTGACGTTGACGATCCCCATGACATAGGTGCGCCGTCCCCAAACCAACGGCTCCCCGCCGGATACGATCATATCCTGAAGTGTGGTGATGGAAGCAGGCATATCAGCCTTCGGTCAAGAGGCCGCCCGACCACTCGATTTCACTCGATTTCATGGGTAGAGTCTGGGCAGCGACGAGGAGTTCCAAGTCCGTCACTGCGACCCTGCAAAGGGCTTGCTATTCCTGGAAAATGGCAGCTCCCCAGTTCGTTCCCAACCATCGGTCCTGGCCTTGAGAGCTTGGCATCAGCGAGGCCTATTTCTTTCGATTCTAGCACCGGACAGACGTTTCTTGCACCGCATATACCCGTCTGCTAGGATGTTGCCACTCTTCGGCTGAGACCATTATCAAGGGACGGATCCTCCACCAACGCACGGGCCGTCGCGGTCGTGGAGGACCACATTGCAGAGCGGAGGGACTGTGGCCACGGAAGACCGTCTGATCGACCAAAAATTGAGCACCCTGGAGGAGATGCGGCAGGAGGCCTACAAGGGTGGCGGCCAGCGTCGCATCGACCAGCAGCACTCCAGGGGCAAGATGACGGCCAGGGAGCGCATCACGGCGCTCATGGACCCCGGCACCTTTGAGGAATTGGACACCTTCGTTACCCACCGAACCACGGACTTCGGGCTGGCCGACCAGAAATTCCTCGGGGACGCGGTGGTCACCGGCTTCGGGCGCGTGGAAGGGCGCCAGGTATTCGTCTCCGCCCAGGATTTCACTGTGTTCGGGGGGTCTCTATCAGAGGTCGTCAGCCAGAAGATATGCAAAGCCATGGACCTGGCTGCCAAGACCGGCTGCCCCTTCATCGGCCTAAACGACTCCGGAGGAGCGCGGATCCAGGAAGGTGTGAGCAGCCTTGCCGGGTATGGAGACATCTTCCTGCGCAACACCCTGTTCTCCGGGGTTGTGCCACAGATTTCCGTGATTGTAGGCCCGGCTGCGGGAGGCGCGGTATATTCCCCGGCCATAACGGACTTCATCTTCATGGTCCAAGGCACCGGGCAGATGTACATCACCGGCCCCGACGTCATCAAGGCGGTCACCGGGGAAGACGTAACCCATGAGGAATTGGGGGGAGCGGCGTCTCACGCCACCCGCAGCGGCGTCGCCCAATTCGTGTGCGATACCGAAGATGAGTGCCTGGCCGAGGTGCGTCGCCTGCTGGGCTTTCTACCCGGCAACAATCTTGAAGACCCTCCGATGGGACCCAACCTGAAGTCCGCAACCGTTTCCGACCCTGAGTTGAGGTACATCGTACCCGACGATGCGAACCGGCCCTATGACATGCGGGACATCATCGACCGACTAGTCGACGATGATTTCATGGAGGTCCACCAAAATTTTGCTCCGAACGTCGTGGTCGGATTCGGGCGCATTGCCGGTCGTCCCGTCGGCATTGTGGGGAACCAGCCCATCCACCTGGCGGGTGTGCTGGATATCGATGCCTCGGCCAAGGCGGCCAGGTTTGTCCGTTTCTGCGATTGCTTCAACATTCCCTTAATTACGCTGGTGGACGTACCGGGTTTCATGCCTGGAGTAGAGCAGGAATACGGGGGGATCATCCGTCACGGAGCGAAGCTCATCTATGCGTATGCCGAGGCCACCGTCCCGAAGGTCTGTGTCATAACCCGCAAGGCATACGGCGGCGCGTACATCGTGATGAGCAGCAAGCATCTGCGTTCCGACATCAACTTGGTCTGGCCTTCAGCCGAGATCGCAGTGATGGGAGCTGAAGGAGCCATTAACATAATCTACCGGGAGCAGATCGCTGCTGCTGAAGACCCGGCCGAGACCCGGCAAGGGCTTATCGACGACTACCAGGAGAAGTTCACCAACCCCTACGTGGCCGCTAACCGGGGGTACGTTGACGACGTCATCGACCCTGCGGACACCCGCTTACGGCTGATTCGCACCCTGGAAATGCTTCAGAACAAGCGCGATAGCCTTCCCGCCAAAAAGCACGGCAACATTCCCCTGTAGGGTCAAGACCAGGCTCCAGATCCGGGGTTTTGCCGCCGCACCTGCGCCGGAAGACCCTCCGGCAGAAACATCCCAGTCGAGGGACGGATCCCATACCGGCGGAAGGGCCGGCGCGGCCGTGGAGGACCCGCATTGCAGAGGAGAAGCGGATGAAATTCGGCGTGTTTTACCAGATGCCGTGCGCGCCCCACCAATCGCCCGTGGCCCGTTACCAGGACACCATCAGCCAATGCCAGTTGGCAGACGAACTGGGTTTCGACTCGGCGTGGCTGGCCGAACTGCACTTCAACCCTCGCTTTTCCGTCATGCCCGCCCCGTTGATGGTCGCTTCCGCCATCGCCCAGACCACCAGCAGGATAAGGATTGGAACGGCGGTCCACCTGATGCCGCTGCACCACCCCATCCGTCTTGCGGAGGAGGCGGCTACCCTGGACGTTATGTCGGGAGGCAGGTCCATATTCGGAATAGGCCGTGGTTCCATCCCAACCCATTTTGAGGGCTACGGCATCGACCGCGAGGAGGCCCGTGACCGTTTTCTGGAAGGGCTGGAGATGGTGCTGGGCATGTGGTCCAACGACAAGTTCTCGTATGAGGGAAAGTTTTACCAGGCCGATGACTTGACTATCGCGCCGAAGCCGTTGCAGGAACCGCACCCGCCAGTGTTTATCGCTTCCAACAGCGCCGACACCTTTGGCATAGTCGGGAACCTGGGTCACAACATCCTAGTGGCCCCGACCATCGTCTCCACGCAAGGCGCTATCGACGGGCTTGCATCCTACCGCCAGGAATTGGCTGAGGCCGGTCATGACGAATCCGAGCACGATGTGTTCGTCACGGTCCACGTCAACGTGTCCAACTCCGAGTCCGAGGCCCGCAAGGGTTTTGAAACCACCATCAACAACTACCTGGGCACCCTCCGG
Source organism: uncultured Dehalococcoidia bacterium (assembly GCA_951812625.1). Classification (GTDB taxonomy): domain Bacteria; phylum Chloroflexota; class Dehalococcoidia; order Lucifugimonadales; family UBA3495; genus CATOSP01. The sequence continues at coordinate 402,606 of CATOSP010000002.1, forward strand.
GACATGGCCAGTTCGGCGCGCGGCTCTTCCCGCGCACAATTATTGGACTACGAGACGGTGCTGGACGAGTTTGCCGCCGTTGGCACGCCGGAGCAGGTGACGGACAAGCTGAACCGGTTCAGGGAGATGTACAACCCCCAGGGACTCATCTGCTGGTTCAATACCGGCGGGCTGCTGACCCATGAGCAGGTAGAGTCTTCAATGCGCCTCTTCTCCGCCGAGGTTATGCCCCACATCGATTAGCTTCCAGGGCGCCCGCCCGTTGCTATCGATGGAATCTGGAGGTCGCCCCTCACATGGCCTCTTCCGAGTCTCTGTTCGAGCATCAACGCCAGCAGCAGGCGGCGAAGGACGCCCCCCTGGCTGACCGGATGCGCCCGCGGTCTTTCGAGGAGTTCGTGGGCCAGGAGCATGTCATCGGAGATGGCCGTGTGCTGCGCCGGGCTATCGCCGCCGGACGGGTGCCGTCCTTCATCCTGTGGGGGCCACCCGGCACTGGAAAGACCACCCTGGCCCGGCTGGTGTCCCAGGCGACCGAGGCGTCTTTCCAACCCGTGAGTGCAGTAACGTCTGGGGTAGCTGACCTGCGCCGCATCGTCTCGGAGGCGAGGGACAGACAGGGGATGTACCAGCATGGGACCATCCTGTTCGTGGATGAGATTCACCGCTTCAACAAGGCCCAGCAGGACGTCATTCTGCCCCACGTTGAGGACGGAACGGTGACGTTCATAGGGGCGACTACGGAGAACCCATCTTTCGAGGTCAATGCCCCTCTGCTGTCCCGGTGCCGCGTTTTCGCCCTGGAACCCCTCAAGTTCGAAGACGTGGAAGCTATTATCCGGAGAGCGCTGGCATCCGATGACCGCGGGCTGGGACAACTGGCGGTGGGGATAGGCCCAGACGCCCTGGACCATCTAATCAATATCGCCAACGGGGACGCCCGGGTGGCACTGAACGCGGTGGAGACCGCGGCCTTTGCCACTGCTACCGGGGACGGCAAGGTTATCGACCTGCCAACCATCTCCGATGCACTTCAGCGGCGTTCTCCCCTGTACGACAGGGCCGGTGATGCCCACTACGATACTATCTCAGCCTTCATCAAGTCGGTGCGGGGTTCATCGCCGGACGGCGCCCTCTATTGGCTGGCACGCATGATTGAAGCAGGTGAAGACCCTCTGTTCATCGCCCGCCGCCTGGTGGTGCTGGCAGCGGAGGACATTGGCCTGGCCCAACCCGGCGCGCTGGCGGTTGCCGTGGCGGCCCAACAGGCGGTCCACTTCCTGGGTATGCCCGAAGGCCGCATCCCGCTGGCGGAGGCCACCGTCTACCTTGCCACTTCCCCCAAGAGCAACGCCGCCTACCTGGGCATCGAACGGGCCCTGGACGATGTCCGCGGGAAGGACAACCCTCCCGTGCCGCTGCACCTGCGCAACGCTGTCACCGGACTCATGGGACAGATGGGTTATGGCAAGGACTACAGGTATTCCCACGACTATGAGGGTCATTTCGTAGGCCAGGAGTACCTGCCTCCCTCGTTAACGGGCAGAAGGTATTATGAGCCCACTGACGAGGGGTCGGAGCGGCAGATAGCGGACCGGATGAGGAAATGGTGGGGAGATGGGGACGACGATAGTGCGGCGAAGACGGGTAACGGTTAGGCTCTTCAAGTCGTAACGAAACGTGACTGCCGCCGTGTCACTGACTCATGAGGGGAGACAGAGCCGCCATCTTCCGTGGGACGATTATTCCTGCCGCAGTGCTTCGATCACTTCCTGAGAGTTCACCACGTCGGTCTGCCTGGGGAAGATACGCTGGGTCAGGAAGTCGTGGACCTCGCTGTCCTGGTCGGCGCAGCAATCCTCGACCACGAGCAGGCGGTAGTCCAGGTCGGCGGCGTAGCGGACTGTGGAGAGGACCACCCCGCTGGTGGCGTAGCCCAGGATGATCAGGGTCTCAACGCCGTTGGCCCGCAGCGTCATGTCCAGATCGGTGCCGAACAGGGCGTTGACGCGGTGCTTGCCGACGACTATCTCTCCGGGACCGGGAGCGACAGAGGGGTGAATCAGGTCCACCGGGTCGCTGACCGCCGGTTGCCCGGAGTTCTTCCGCTGGCTGAAGGTCTTGTTCCGGTCGCTGATCTCCGGGTAGCCGGCCCGGAACACAGTGGCGCAGTAGCAGATGAGAATCCCGGCGTCCCGTGCTGCCGCTTGCAGCGCCTGTGTCCTGTCCACGACTCCCCGTTCCGTGGCGTGGGGCAAGTTGCCCATGGCGTCAGCGTAGAAGTCCGCGATCAGCAGCGCGGTGGTGTTCTTATCCAAGGCGATTTCGATCATATCTCACCTGCTCCGCCGTCAGGTCTTTACTCAATCGTGACATTCCCGCTTTCCCGCTCTGCCAAGGCTATCATACTACCCCACAGCATGGACATCCCCGGCCAGTGGTCGCCGTCAGAATCTTGTCGTGGTAGATGGACCGACCAATGGCGCACTCGCGTCTTCGTTTCGGGCTGATACGGTGACCTCCTTCGGACCCCGGCTTCGGACCCCGGCTTCGGACCCCGGCGTCGAACCGGAACCCTAATGGGTGCTCGGCAGCTCCCCTGCAACCTTCGACACGCGAGCCAGGGCCTCGTCAACGTCCTCGTTGGAGATGTGGCGGTGGGTCACCATCCGGATAGACTTCGGGCCTGGGGAGGACACTTTGACGCCTTCCCGGTCCAGTGAGGACGTGAATTGGGCCGCGGTGCCCAGGGACTCGTCCACGTCGAAGATGACGATGTTGCTCTGGATGCTGTCCGCGTCCAGGCTCAGGCCGTTGATGTTCGCCAGCCCGTGAGCTAGCCGCCGGGCGTTGGCGTGGTCGTCCGCCAGACGTTCCACCATGTTGTCCAGAGCCACGAGGCCCGCCGCTGCGAGCACACCAGCTTGCCGCATACCTCCGCCCACCATTTTGCGCCATTTCAGGGCACCCTCGATGAACTCCTTCGAGCCGCACAGCACCGACCCGACGGGACAGCTAAGGGCTTTGGACAGGCAGAAGGAAACGTCGTCGACGTCCTTCACCAGTTCGCTGGCTGGCACTTCCAGCGATACGGCGGCGTTGAAGATGCGTGCTCCGTCGAGATGGACCTTGGCACCAGCAGCGTGGGCCACGTCAGCCACGCGCTTCGTGTCCTCGGGGGTGAGAACGCCGCCGCTGCAACGGTTGTGGGTATTTTCCAAGCAGACCAGGGTAGTCGGGGGCATGTGAACGTTGCCCCTTGGCCGGATGGCTGCGGACAGGTCGTCAGGGTCGATACCCCCCTGGTCGCTGTTCGGCACCAGCCGTACCTGCGCTCCGGCGAGGGCCGACGCACCGGCCGACTCGTTCCAGAACATGTGGGCCTGGTCTCCCATGACGATTTCGTCGCCCCGCTGGCAGTGGGTCAGGGCAGCGACGAGGTTACTCATGGTGCCGCTGGCAGTAAGCAGGCCCGCCTCCTTGCCCAGCATCTCGGCGGCACGCTCCTGGAGACGGTTGATGGACGGATCCTCACCGTAAACGTCGTCGCCCACCTCGGCCTCGTACATGGCGCGGCGCATTTCATCGGTCGGTTTGGTTACGGTGTCGCTACGAAGATCGATAACGTTCATCTGGGGATTCCTTTCCTGTGTTGTTTGTCAGTTGAGGTTGCACCATTCTAGCAAACCGGCTGTTGGGCGTCAGCAAGCTGACGGTGGGGGCAGGCAGCGGTCGTTTTCAGGTGGTCCAGTCATCTCAGGACTCATGGCCTAGAAGGGGACGGGTTCGAGGGGGAGTGGGGAAAATCAATTTTGCGGACAGATGCGGACAAAACCGGACATTCTGGGTGGCCGGATATGGCCGGGGCGGACTTCAGGGAGGGACGAGACTGCTGGCAGCGGGTTGGCTGGTCAGATCTTCTGGACATTAGACATCATGCTGCCTCAGTGGCTGTCCGGAATTGGCCCGGCCCTCTGTAAGGGTCCTACGGGCCGAACATGCATTATGGTACATGTGTTCTATCAATGAGGCAAGGAGCAGTTGTCAGTGGTTGCCAAAGGAGGGTTGCCTCTCCTAAGATGGAACGACACTTCAGGAGGCCGAACGACGTGCGCCAGACCGCAGTTTCCTTTGAGGCCGAGGGCCTGAGTATCGAGGGAGTGATCGCCCAACCGGACGGTATCACCGGGCCGTTCCCGGCGGTCGTGATTTGCCATCCGCACCCGTTGTTTGGCGGCAACATGGACAACAGCGTGGTACTGAACGTCGCGTTCGCGCTGGTGGAGCGGGGGATGGCCGTTATCCGGTTCAACTTCCGTGGTGTCGGCAACAGCGAAGGGGAGCACGCCAATGGGGAGTTGGAATACCAGGAAACCCTGGTGGCGATGGACCTGATGAAAGCGTGGCCGGGAGTCGATGGCCGCAAGGTCGGGCTGGCCGGATATTCCTTCGGCTCCTCAGTCGTCTTGGGACACGAAAAACTGCACAAGAAGGCGAAGGCGCTGGCCCTGATTTCTCCACCCCTGCGGGCATTGGAAAGCACAACGCTGAGGAAGGGCAAACGCTCGGCCTTCTTCATCTCCGGCGACCGTGACAAACTGGTTGGGTCCGAGGAACTGACAGCGGCGCTGGACACCTTCTCGAAGCGGCCCGAATGCCACATCGTGCCGGGAGCGGACCACTTCTGGGGCGGCCATGAAGGAGAGTTGGCCTCCCGTGTAGGCTCGTATTTCCTGGAGGCCATGAAGTAACGACCCATGGACCGTGTTGGGGACGCTCCAGGCCCGAGGGCTTCAGGGCCGTCGGGGATATACACTGACTTCTTTCTCCTACAACTGGCCGCGCTGGTGTTCCTGTGCGACCAGTTCACCAAGTTTCTTGTCCGGGCATTTCTCCCCTTCCGGGATTCGTTCCCGGCTGACGGGTTCTTCCGACTGACCCACACGCACAACACCGGCAGCGCATTCGGGCTGTTTCAAGGCCACAACTTCCCCCTGATACTGGTGGCCATCTTCGGGGTCGGGGTCCTGGTGTTGGTCTACTACAGCCAGAAGCGGCGTACCAACCTGCTGCGTGCGAGCCTCGCCCTGCAAATCGGGGGGGCACTCGGTAACCTTATCGACCGGGTGCGGTTGGGTCACGTTACAGATTTTCTTGACGTGGGGCCGTGGCCGGTGTTCAACATCGCCGATTCGTCGATAGTGGTCGGGTTAGTGATCCTGGGCTGGATTTTTCTTGGGCCGGGGAACAGGGTGTCCAGCCGTACACCAACTGCTGAATTGACCATCTCAGGACGGGCAGATTCGCCGGATGGTCTTGCAGTGAACGTAATAGTCTGTCCTGTCTGCGGCGGGAGTCTGGACAGTGTGCCCCACGGCAGGCGATGCGCTTCATGCGGAGTAGCGCTCCTGGCGCAGGGTGCTATCGAGTCCGATCCGGTGGACACGGGCCGGGAATAGAAGTGGCAGCCCCAACCACCAGCGAGTACAGGGTAGGCGCCGGAGAGGTCCGGCTGGACGTGTACCTGTCCCAACAGCGATCAGACCTCACCAGGGCCCAGTTGCAGAAACTGATAGCCGACGGATATGTGAAGCTGAACGGGTCGCCGGCCAGGGCTTCGCAAAGGGTTAGGACGGGGGACCGGGTCTTGCTGACAGTGCCGCCGCCGCGCCCCACGGACTTAATGCCGCAACGGATTCCCCTGGACGTGGTCTATCAGGATGGGGATGTGGCGGTCGTGGACAAGCCCGCCGGGCTCCCGGTCCATCCAGGGCCGGGCCATCCGGACGGAACTCTCGTAAACGGACTGCTGGCCCTGTGTCCGGATATCCAGGGAATCGGGGGTGACATTCGTCCCGGAATAGTCCACCGGCTGGACAAGGACACCTCCGGGCTGATGGCCGTTGCCAAGACCCACGCCGCCCACCAATCCCTTTCCGGGCAGTTGAAGTCGCGCCGTGTGACCAAGGGCTACCTTGCCCTGGCGACAGGGGAGGTTGCGCCTGCCGAGGGAATGATAGACGCGCCAATCGCCAGGGATACCCGAAACCGGAAGCGCATGGCGGTAACCGCTGGAGGGCGGGAGGCCCGAACCAGCTACCGGACGTTGGGGAACCCATCCGGCCACACCCTGCTTGAGTTGTACCTGGAGACAGGGCGCACCCACCAGATCCGGGTACATCTGGCATACCTGGGCCATCCCCTTCTGGGTGACGAAACCTATGGCCGCACCAGCCCGCTGCTTTCCCGCCAGTTCCTCCACGCCCGCCACCTCGGTTTCGAGCATCCCACCAGTGGTGAATGGATGGACTTCCATTCCCGGATTCCCGGTGATCTGACTACGGTGTTGGAGTATCTCGGCGCGCAGACGACGGGATAGCGTCATTCTGCGATGCGGATCCTCCACGGCCGCGCGGAATTCCCGCGCCCTTACAGACCTGTCCCCCGGCGCCTTCATGGTACAATGGTTTCGCTGTCATAAGGAGGCGGAGACGTGGCGGAAAACGTCCGTGTCAGGTTTGCTCCCAGCCCCACCGGTGAGCCGCACATCGGCAACATCCGCACCGCGCTTTTCAACTGGCTCTTTGCCCGGCGGCACGGCGGTGAGTTCGTGGTCCGGGTCGAAGATACCGATCAGGAACGCCTCGTTCCCGGCGCTCTTGAAGCGGTGCTGGAAAGCCTGGACTGGTTGAAAATCGACTGGGACGAGGGTCCTCGCGTCGACGGCCCTCACGCCCCTTACGTCCAATCGCAAAGGCTGGACATTTACAAGGATTTGGCGCGGAAGCTGGTGGATAAGGGGGTCGCCTATCCCTGTTACTGCACCCGGGAGCGCCTGGACGAAATGCGCAAAGAGCAGCAGCGCACCAGGCAAGGTTCCGGTTACGACCGCCGCTGCCTTCATCTTTCCGACCAGGAACGCCGGGACCTCGAAGCGGAAGGTGCGCCGTCAGTTATCCGGTTCGCCATGCCTACATCCGGGGTAACCGAGGTTGAGGACCTGATACGCGGCCACGTTGAATGGCGCAACGAATTGCTGGACGACTTCGTCATCCTGAAGTCCGACGGCTTCCCGACATACCATCTTGGAGTGGTCACCGATGATCACCTGATGGAGATCAGCCACGTGCTGCGGGCCGAGGAGTGGTTGCCCAGCACACCGCGCCACCTACAGCTTTACCAGGCGCTGGATTTTGAGCCGCCCAAGTTTGGTCACCTGCCTATTATCATGGGCCCCGACCGCGCCAAGCTGTCCAAGCGCCACGGCGCGACGGCGCTTCTGGACTACCGGGAGGAAGGTTACCTCCCCGAAGCCCTGCTCAATTTCATGGTCCTGCTGGGTTGGGCGCTGGACGACAAGACCGAGGTCATGTCCACCGATACCATCATCAGCGAGTTCTCCCTCGAGGGCGTCACCAAGTCGTCGGCCATCTTTGACCGTGAGAAGCTGACCTGGATGAATGGCGTATACATCCGTGACCTAAGCGCGGAGGAACTCGCCGACCGGTTGCTGCCGTTCCTAGGGCGGGACCTGCCGCCGGGGCTTTTGCCGGTGGACCGGGACTACCTGGTCAATATTGCTCCGCTGATCCAGGAGCGAATCAAGCTCCTCTCCGACGCCGCGGGGATGACCCAGTATTTCTTCGAAGACCTGCCGGTGTATGACCCGAACATGCTGGTGCAGCGGGGGATGGATGCAGCCTCGACTCATCCCGCTTTGCAGGCCGCACTAGAGCACCTCAAGGAAAGCCCCAGCTTTGGGCACGAACACCTGGAACAGACACTCCGCGAGGTTGGTCAGGAACTTGGCCTCGGGCCACGGCAGTTCTTCGGCTCCCTGCGAGTTGCTGTGACCGGGCGCACCGCCACTCCACCGCTGTTCGAGACGATGGAAGTCCTGGGCAGGGACCGGGTGCTTCGTCGCCTCAGCCGGGCCTGTGAAGTGATCAACCAGTTGATCTGACCTGGCACGCGTTTCAGCTACCTGCAACCTCTCCACTACCACTACCATTGCTATAGGTAAAGAAGTATGACCTCCGAAGAGTCCTCGGGTTCCTCCGACTTCATACATGACATAATCGCCGACCACATGGCCAGCAACCGTTTCGGCGGCCGGATAGTGACCCGTTTCCCTCCCGAACCCAACGGTTACCTGCATATCGGCCACGCCAAGGCGATTGCGGTCGACTTCGGGATCGCGTCGGAGTTTGAGGGCGGCAGATGCCATCTGCGTTTCGACGACACCAACCCCAGCCGTGAGGAAACCGAGTACGTTGAGTCGATCATGGAGGACGTACGCTGGTTGGGCTGGGACTGGGGAGAGCACCTTTACTATGCCTCCGACTACTTCGACCAACTCTACGACTACGCTGTAGCGCTAGTGCGCAAAGGTAAAGCCTACGTCTGTGACCTGTCGGCGGAGGAAATGAGGGAATACCGGGGAACCCTGACGACTCCGGGTAAGAACAGCCCGTACCGGGACCGCCCGGTGGAGGAGAACCTGGACCTGCTCGATCGGATGAAGGCAGGGGAGTTCGAGGACGGGGCGCGTGTGCTGCGGGCGAAGATTGACATGGCCTCTCCCAACCTGAACATGCGGGACCCGGTGCTGTACCGCATCCTGCATGAATCTCACCACCGGACCGGGGACAAGTGGTGTATCTATCCAACCTATGATTTTGCCCACGGCCAGTCCGACTCGATCGAGGGAATCACCCATTCCATCTGCACGCTGGAATTTGAGGACCACAGGCCGCTCTACGACTGGTTCCTGGATGAACTCGACATTTACCACCCCCAGCAGATAGAGTTCGCCCGACTGAACGTTAGCCATACGGTGGTCAGCAAGCGAAGACTACTGCAGCTGGTGAATGAGGGACACGTTTCCGGTTGGGATGATCCCCGAATGCCCACCCTGTCGGCGATGCGCCGGCGTGGTTACACTCCCGAGGCCATACGCAAGTTTGTCGATGGTACCGGGATCGTCAAGCGCAATGCCCTGGTGGACCTGGGGCAACTGGAGAATTGCGTCCGCGAAGACCTGAACCTCAGGGCTCCCAGGGTTATGGCTGTCCTGAACCCCCTCAAGGTTGTCATCGACAACTACCCGGAAGGTGGGGAGGAGGAGTTCGACGCGATCAACAACCCAGAGGACCCTTCCATGGGTTCTCGCAAGGTGCCCTTCTCCAGGGTGATTTACATTGAGAGGGACGACTTCCGGGAGGACCCGCCGCGGCGGTTCTTCCGCCTTGCCCCGGGCAGAGAGGTGCGGCTGCGCTATGGCTGCTACATCACCTGCGTCGACGTGGTGAAGGACGAGGCGACTGGAGAAGTGGTCGAGCTTCATTGCACCTATGACCCTGAGTCCCGAGGTGGTTCGTCCCCCGACGGACGCAGGGTGCGCGCCACACTGCACTGGGTCTCGGCGTCGCACGCCGTGGATGCCGAAGTGCGATTGTACGACCATCTCTTCAACTCACCCGTGCCGGGCAGCGAGGAAGGCGGGGACTTCAAGGCTGACCTTAACCGCAACTCGCTGGAGGTCCTGACCGGCTGCAAGGTCGAGCCCAGTCTTGCCGGAGCGGCACCGGGAAGCCGCTACCAGTTTGAGAGACAGGGCTACTTCTGCATCGATGCGGTGGACTCCACCCCCGAAAGGCTGGTCTTCAACCGCACGGTCCCCCTTCGCGATAGCTGGGCCAGGATCGAGCAGTCCCAGCAGCAATAGGCGGGAAAACAGCCGGTTCTCTCCGCGATTTTTGCTTCGAGCCACTCAGCCCCGGATGGCTCGAAGGCTGCTTTTCCGGGGCGTCGGACTGAGAGGATGTGGCTCTTTCCTGCAGCCCCGGCAATGGAATCCGGCCCGCTGGAAGAGATTCCCCCCCAGTCATGGCTATCCAGCCTGCAAGCAGCGGGCCTAGGCAAGACGGGCGTCTCAAATCAACAATATTTTGAAATTAGTTTAAAATATGCTCAAAAAAGACTTGACAGCCACTAGTTTCGACCGCGTATCCTTAATACCAGTCGGGTTGGAGTGGGGAAGTGTGGCCCCCAATGCTTTGGAGACCGGAGGAAAGGAGGTGGTCGAGAGACATAAATGCAGGGACCGATGAGTCCCAGCCGGCTCCAACCCCGCTCGCGATGAGCTTCGAAGCCGAGTACCTGACCGTAGGCCTGTCTTCATTTCAAGATTATCGGCGGCAACCCTGTTATCGTCATTCATCTTAAGCAGGCCGTTGGTCGAGAACAGCTTCGAAGAGGGCGAGGCATAAGCTAAAATTCGCAGAAGGGTTTGGGTGTTTAAGATGATGTCGACAGCTGTAAAGGTGATAAGCGATGGTGTGATCAAACTCGACGCAGGTTCGATGTTCGGGCAGGTGCCCAAGGTCGCCTGGGAGAACACAGTGGTGACCGACCGGAAGAACCGGATGACACTGGGCCTTAACTGCCTGCTGCTCCAGGTATGCGGGCAGAACATTCTGGTAGATACCGGTGTGGGTTCCAAGGAAGCGGCAATCGAAGACCGGGAGCAACTGGGTCTAGTTCCCAGCAGGCTCCTCAGAGGGCTGAAGGGCATGGGGCTGGGTCCCAAAGATATTCATGCAGTAATTCTTACTCATCTTCATTTCGACCACAGTGGTGGTTGCACTCGGTTGGACCGTGCCGGTAACCTAGCCCCGACATTTCCCAAGGCCCAGTACTATGTGCAGCAGACCTGTTGGGACGAGGCGTGCAATCCTAACGAGAGGTGCCATGTCGGCCATCGTGTCGACAATTTCACGCCTATCAAGGAGCGTGACCAACTGACAATGCTGGACGGGGATACCGAAATTCTACCGGGCCTGAACGTCGTTGTTACTGATGGACATGCCAGGGGGCATCAGATGGTGATGTTCAATCACGGTGGCGAGCGGATAGTCTTCCTGGGGGACATCGTGCCGACGCCGCATCATCTGAATCTGCCGGTGATCTCCGCCTTTGACCGATCGCCGGAGGTGACTCTGGAGCAGAAGCGCGAGCTATCGTGCCGGGCGGAGAAGGAGGGGTGGCTGCTCGTGTTCTCCCACGGACACGACGTCCGCGCCGGTTACCTGGAGCGTCAGGGGGACATGTCTTACCTGCGTCCTGTGGACCTCTAGCTCTCCGGCTATAAGAACCAGACCGCTTACACCGAAACGGACGGCGGCCTATCAACCCTCAGATGAGGGTTGATAGGCCGCCGTTAATATTGTGTGCACCACAGGCTTACGCTTGTCCTCGGGCTACGGGACTTCCACTGAAACCGTTTCACCCTCCAGCGCCATCAACCGGGCAGTGGTTATCCGGTCCCGTAATTCATCATCGGTCGCAGTCTTTACCCGGATGTAATTGTCCGTCAAACCCTGCCAGACTGGCCGTGGGCCATCACGGCGCGAGGACTCCCACAGCACTTGCCGGACTTTCCCCAACTGGCCCCGCCGGAACTCCGCAGACCCCCGGCTGGCAAGCTCAATCATCTCGGCGGCGCGTTCCCTCTTTACCTGGGCCGGAGTGTTGTCCTCAAGGTAGGCGGCGCTGGTGCCTGGCCGCGGCGAAAATGGGAAGACGTGCATGTCGCTGAAGGACATCTGCTGGGCAAACTTGCGGCTTTCCTGGAACTCGGCGTCTCCCTCGCCGGGGAACCCAACTATTACGTCCGTAGTTATCCCGGCGTCGGGCATCCGGCCGCGTATCAGCTCCAGCGTCGCTTCGAACTGGGCGGTTGTGTAACGGCGGCGCATTGCCCGCAGCACCGGGTCGCTCCCGCTCTGGAGCGGTACGTGGAAGTGGGGACAAAGGCGGTTGTCCTGCCAGAGGTCAAGAAGCTGCGGGCTGATTTCGTGGGCCTGGAGCGATGATACCCTGATCCGGGAAATCGAAGTTTCCAGCAATAGCGTTTCGATAAGCGTGGGAAGAGTCATCCCCGGCAGGTCGTACCCATAGGTGCCTAGCTGCGTGCCGGTAAGCACCACTTCATGATATCCACAACGGACCCGGTCGCTAATCTGCTCCACCAGTGACTCCGGCGGAATGCTCCGCTCCCGGCCCCGAACCTTGGGCACGATGCAGTAGGCGCAGACTTGGTTACAGCCTTCCTGGATCTTGATCATTGCCCGGTTCCGCGACGGGCTGGGCCACAGAGGAGATGCCGTCCCTAACGCGGTATGCTCCGCGTCAGACCGGTTGCGCCCGAGGGTTTCGGACACGATGTCGGGCAGCCGTTCCTTGTCAGTGTTGCCGACGACGACCGAAACGCCATCGACCTGGGCTAATTCTTCCCGGTGGCGCTGGGCGTAGCAGCCAGTGGCCACTATGAGTGCGGTGGGGTTGGCTCGATGGGCCTTGCGGAGCGCCTGCCGGGCCTTGGAGTCGGCGGTGAGGGTCACCGTGCATGTGTTGAGCACGAAGACATCGGCTGGATCTCCCGCATCCACAACCATGTAGCCGGACTCGGCGAACCGCCGGGCGAGTTGGTCGCTGTCGGCCTGGTTCAGTTTGCAGCCGTGGGTCTGTATGGATACCGTAGGCGCACCGATGTTGCCGAGGCTATCCAATGATAGCTGGCTGCTGGTCACCGGCAGCTGGTCGTTAACAGTCAATGGGGGCCAACTCCCATAGGCGCTCTACGGCACTGGTAATGTCCTCGACTATAGGGAACAATCGATCGACCCTGGAACGGGAGTCCCGGATTCCCTGGACCACTTCGCCGAAAGTGCGCAAGCGGTTGAACCCTTCCCGGATTCTCCGGTCACGGGTCTCCTCACCCAGGTCCGAGGCATAGGCCCGCACCGCGTCATCTCCATCAAGCTCGACTCCGCGCGATAGGGCCACGCCCTTGACGGCCTGAGTCAGGCTGCCCCAGAGCAGGTCTTCCGCCCGGTTCCACCGCCCGGAACGCACGTGCTCCAGGGAATCTCCCAGCAGCCTCAAGCTCTGGTCGCGGTAGCGCAGGATTCGCCTGGTATCAATGGCCAATGTCTCTTACCCTTCCGGTCTCGGCAGACTCAATTTCGGCATCTATTACAGGCGTGACGCGGGCTTTTCGGTATTGATGGCTACAACAACACCGGACCGAATGACAAATGCTGCTCGATAGGCTCTTCCACCGGGGTAGCTTTCAGCCCCAGGGTCTGTGAGACGGTAGCTCCCGGCAGGGGCATCAGGAACTTCCATCAAGCCCACTGTTCCGCCACATTCAAGCTCCTGCAGTATCGAATGTATCATTCCCAAATCCGGACTCGGTGTGGTCTTCGTGCATCCTTCAGTGGATTGAGCGGCACCCGGAGATTCTAACCCCTGTCATTTTCCAAACCATGTGGAGTGACCTGGAACGGTGGCGCAAGGTTGGGGATGGGGACCTCAATCACCACCGGGCGGTCTGCCCTGAGGCCGTCGTGGAGCGCATCTCCCAGCCCATGGTGGCTGTCCAGTCTTATTCCCACCGCTCCGTAGACCTCGGCCAGTTGCGCGAAGTCCGGGTTCTGAAGACGGGTACCGATTACCCGGCCGCCGAAACGCTGTTGCTGGTCGTGGTGCGACGCTCCCAGCATCTCGTTGTTGAACACCAGGGTTACCACGTTGATGCCCTCCTGGACCGCGGTGGCCAGTTCGCTGGAGGCGTACCCGAAGCCGCCGTCCCCCGTTGTGGCCACGACCTGCCTGCCCGGGTTGCCGACCTTGGCTCCCAGGGCGGTGGGAAAAGCGTATCCCAGGGTAGCAAAGTAGGACGATGTGATGTAAGACCTGGGGGCTAGCACGGGGTAGGCGAGATGGCTCCAGTAACCTATGTCCGTGGTCCCGGCCACCATGATAGCGTCGTCGTCCAGTTCCCGGCGTATGGTCTCGATGATCTCTACCTGGATTGGAGCCATATCCCGGATTTCCCGGTCGGCTTGCTGGCGAATACCAGTGGTCTCCCTCTCGGTCCACTGGCTGGCGTGTGTCTTACCGCCAAGTTCGGCGAGCAGAGCCTGTACTGCCAGACGGGCGTCGGCGGAGATACCGACTGCGGCGGGGATATTCCGGCCCAGTTCCTCGGGGTCAGCGTCGATCTGTATAACCTTCTGATGTGGCTGGACCCCCCATGGAACGTTGGGAGTGAACAACATCCGACTGCCAATGGCCAGGATGACGTCCGCCTGGGGCAGGGCCATGTGGCCGGGACCGTGGGCATAGTAGAAGCTGCCCAGCGAAAGCGGATTGTCCTCCGGAATTGCGCCCTTGCCCTCCGGCGTTGTTATCACCGGAGCGTTCAGAGCTTCGGCAAGCTCCAGCAGTTCCGCAGAAGTGTCGGCCTCCCTTGTGCCGCCGCCAGCCCAGATCAGGGGGCGGCTGGCCCCCGCGAGCAACTGCGCTGCCTCTCTGATCAGCGCAGGTTCGGGCGGTTGCTTACCTGGTCCCTCGGGTTCCGGCAGGTCAGTTTCAGCCGTCATGGGGAGAACGTCCCAGGGGATCTCTATCTCCACCGGCCTGGGACGCCCCGAGGACATCTCGAGGAAAGCGTTCTGCACCATGCCGGGAATCTCCTGGACGGTGCCGGCCCGACCGCACCACTTGGTCAGGTGTTTGAACACATCCAGTTGCTCGCCGATTTCGTGGAGCGCGCCACGGTTCTGGCCAAGGTTGTAGCTCTCTATCTGCCCGGACACCAGCAACACCGGGGAGGATGTTGCGTATGCCGTGCCCAGTCCCGCCGTGGCGTTGAGTGCACCTGGCCCTGGCACCACCAGCGCAACACCGGGCTTGCCGGTGGTACGGGCGTAGCCGTCGGCCATATAGGTCGTTGCCTGCTCGTGGCGGGTTAGCACCATGCGGATGCCTGGTTCATGGTAGAGGGCGTCGAAGGCGTCCATAATCTGCACGCCAGGTAGTCCGAACACCACTTCGACACCGTGGCTGGCCAGGGAACGCACCAGCGCCTGGGCCCCGGTCATGTCGGGCATTGCTCACTCCCCTGATGTATTGCTCTACTGAAGACTCTTGGAGTATTTTACCACCCGCCTCCCCGCCGTTGCCTGATAGGAACTAGCTGGCAAGGACAGGGATGACTTCAGGGACGCTTGTTGGAGACCAGTCGTGCCTGTTCCTGGCTACTCAGGTTGCCAAAAGCGGTACCCGGTGGCAACATAGGATGGCGGTTCTGCCATACAAAATGCTGCCATGCCTGGAGATGAAAGTGCCTGATGTATCCCCGTTTCGATCCGTTGGCTACCCCATCCGCATTCACGGCGGGACGGGTGTATTGTCGAGGCTCGGCGAGGAAGTAGACCGGGTGGGGGGCAAGCGTGCCTTCGTGGTCTGCGGCCAGACAGTGGCCCACCATACCGATTTGCCCGACCGGGTGAGTGATACGTTGGGAGACAGGTTTGCCGGGATGTTCGACGGTGTTCGGGCCGGTTCACCGTTGCCGTCGGTTGAGCTTGGCGTGGCCGCAGCCGCCGATGCCGGGGCGGATACTATAATCGCTCTTGGCGGCGGCAGCGCGGTTGTGACCGCGAGAGCGATAGCAATCCTGCTGGCTGAGGGAGGCCGGGCCGAGGACCATGCCACCAAGTACGCACCCGGCGAGCCGCCTGTCAGTCCCCGGTTGATGCAGCCCAAAATCCCCAATATCGTGGCCCTGACTACGCCTACTACAGCAGCTACCCGCGCGGGCACCGCGGTGATCGATCATGAGACGGGTCACCGCCTGGAGATGTTCGACCCCAAGACCCGGCCCTCCGCAGTTTTCTGGGATACCGAGGCTCTGCTCACTGCCCCGACTTCCCTCTGCCTCAGCGCGGGCGCGTCGTGCTTGAGCGGGGTTGTCGGCGCTCTCCAGTCTGAGCGTCCGCCCACACCCCTGGCCGAAGGCGATCTGGTCCAGGCACTGAGCTTGATGCGGGAGGACCTTGCCCGTGTCGCATCGGATGAATCGGACGGGCGGGCGCGGCTAAACCTGTGCGCAGCCGCCTACCTCAGCAACCGGGCGTCCGACAGCGGACCCGGAGGCCGTGGTCTCGGAGTAGTGGGCGCCCTGGCCCACTCCCTGGATACCCGGTACGCGGAATGCAGTCACGGGGCGGCGTACTCAATCCTGACAGCCCCGGGGATGCGGTTCAACGCAGACTCCAATGCGTCGGGCCAGGCCAGGTTGGCCTCCATCCTTGGAGTGACAACCAACGGCGATGACCGCCGGGCCTCTGAAAGCGCTGCCCAGTGGGTCGAAGAGACCTATGCCGCTCTCGGTATGCCGTCGCGTCTGCGGGAGGTTGGCGTTCCCCAAGAGGGAATCGAAGAGCTCGCGGTTGATTCCATGACCGACTTTGCCATTACGAGAAACGTCCGCCCGGTAAACGACCCGGGCGAGTTGGAGTCACTGCTGCGCTCCATCTGGTAGTCCCAGGCCGAGAAGCAGGAAGGCAAGCGCAATGAATTACGATTACATCATCGTCGGAGGCGGGTCGGCAGGTTGCGTCCTAGCCACCAGGTTGTCGGAGGATACCAGCAAGTCGGTGCTCTTGCTGGAGGCAGGCCCGGACTATCCCGAGTTCGAGCATCTGCCCATCGATCTGAAGGAAGGCTATAACATATGGAGATCGGCCTACGGCCCCCATAGCTGGGACTACCGGGCCACCGGGACCCCGTTGCAGTCTGAACCGATCATAATTCCCCGAGGGCGGGCAATGGGCGGCTCCAGCGCCATCAACGGCCAAGTCCTCTTCCGGGGCGTGCCCGAAGACTACGACAATTGGGCTGAGTGGGGGAACACCGAGTGGGCTTTCACCAACGTCCTGCCATACTTTCGGAAGCTGGAGACTGATCTGGACTACCCTGGCGGTGACTTCCATGGCAGTGAGGGGCCGATACCGGTCCGTCGCCAGAAACGATCAGACTGGCTGCCGGCCTTCAGCGCCTTCTACGATGCCTGTGTTGGGATGGGTTTTCCCGAGGACCCGGACCAGAACCATCCCGACTCCAACGGCATCGCATCGCGGCCTTTGAACAACATCGATGGGGTGCGCATGAGCGCAGCCCTTACCTACCTGGCGCTGGCCCGGCACCGTCTCAACATCACCATCAGGGGCAGCGTCACCGTCTGGCGCATCCTATTCGACGGCAACCGGGCTGTGGGCGTCGAGGCTGAGAGCGGCGGGGAGAAGTTCACCGTTACCGGAGACCAGATCATCCTCTCCAGCGGAGCGGTAGCCTCGCCGCAGGTGATGATGCTGTCTGGAGTTGGGCCCAAGGACCATCTGGCGTCCCTGGGCATCAACGTGGTGCATGACCTTCCAGGTGTGGGACAGAACCTGAGGGACCATCCGGCGGCCTTTATTCTCTTCCGCGGCAACGGCGAGGCACCCGATGACTCCGCGCCCAGTATCCAGGTGGGTCTGCGGTTCAGCAATCCCGGCTCCCCGACCCGCGCCGACTTCCAACTGAGTCCCATCCTGATGAGCAGCGAACACCGCCCCGCCAGCGTTCAAATCGAGAGCGATGACTTCCATTTCGGTCTAAGTTGCGCCCTGCAAAATGCAGTGTCGGCGGGAGAGCTTCGGCTGGTGTCCACCGATCCCCACGCGCAACCCAACTTCAACTACGATTATCTTTCCGATCCATACGACCGGCAGCGGATGCGGGAGGCGCTGCGCCTTGCACTGCGTGTGGCTGAACAGTCTCCCTTTCGAGAGATGATCGCGGAGCGGCTGAACCCCACGGACGCTGACCTGGCCTCCGACGATGCACTGGACAACTGGATGCTCCGCAATGCATATACCCAGCACCACATCTCCGGCACCTGCAAGATGGGGCAGGCGTCTGACCCGATGGCCGTGGTTGACCAGTATTGCCACGTCCACGGTCTGGAAGGCCTGCGAGTGGTGGATGCCTCCGTAATGCCAGATGTCATCCGCGCCAACACCAACGCCACGACGCTGATGATAGCCGAGCGTGTCGCCGACTGGATAAAAGAGGGGAAATAGGCCCGTTGTGCCTGGGTTTATTGGGCCAGTCGGGCAAGGTTTTAAATATACCCGGCAGATTCGCCGGGAAATATACGGTATGGAAGACTAAACAAACTTCGGAAGAGAGGTAGCAGGAGTATGACCACCGACTCTAACGTGCGGGTTGAACGGGACTCGATGGGGCCTATGGAAGTGCCCGCGGACGCGCTTTACGGCGCTTCCACCATGAGGGCCGTGCTTAACTTCCCGATCAGCGACCTGCGGTTTTCACGGACCTTCATTCGCGCCCTAGGTCTGGTGAAGCTGGCCGCGGCTCGGACTAACGCTTCTCTGGGCCTGCTGGACCAGACCATAGCCGACGCCACCGTAAAAGCCGCTCAAGAGGTGGTGGACGGTGAACTGGACCGGCACTTCGTGCTGGACATATTCCAGACTGGCTCCGGAACTTCCACCAATACTAACGCCAACGAGGTCATCGCCAACCGAGCCTCGCAGATCATGGGCGGAGACCTGGGTTCCCGGCTGGTGCACCCCAACGACCACGTGAATATGGGTCAATCCTCCAACGACGTTATCCCGACGTGCATTCACCTGGCATCCCTGATTGCCATCAAGGAAGACCTGATTCCCAGCCTACAGTTCCTTGCCGAGGAACTCCGCAAGAAGTCCGACGAGTTCTGGCCGGTGATCAAGACCGGGCGCACCCACCTGCAGGACGCCACGCCCATCCGTTTGGGCCAGCAGTTCCTCGGATTCGCAGGCCAGGCGGAGATCGGGATCAAGCGGCTCACCAGGGCGCAGGAGGCGCTTGCCGAAGTCGCCCTTGGCGGAACAGCAGTGGGCACCGGGGTGAACACCCACCCTGAATTTTCATCCCGTACCTGCCAAGTGTTGTCCGAAATGACCGGCGTGGATATCCGGGAGACCAGCAACCATTTCCAGGCCCAGGCCACACTCGACGCGGTGGTAGAGGCCAGCGGAATTCTCAAGACCATCGCCATCAGCCTGCACAAGATCGCCAACGATGTCCGGTTCCTGGCCTGTGGGCCGAGAGCCGGGATCGGGGAAATCACGGTCCCGGAGGTGCAGCCCGGCAGTTCCATCATGCCCGGCAAGGTCAACCCGGTAATCTCGGAGTCGGTGATCCAGGTAGTGGCCCAAGTCTTCGGCAACCATACCACCGTAGCAATGGCGGGTCACGGCAGCTACTTCGAGTTGAATACCATGATGCCGGTGGCGGGCCACAATATCCTCGAGTCCATTGCGTTGCTGGCATCTTCAGCCAATAACTTTGCCGAGCAGTGCGTCAAGGGTATAGAGGCTACCAGCGTCGGGCCGGATATGGTAGAGAAGGGGTTGATGCTCGGGACGGGTCTGTCGCCGGCCATTGGCTACGATGCCGCCGCGGACATCGCCAAGGAGGCCGCAGCAACCGGCAAGACCATCAGGGAAGTGGCCAAGCTGAAGACCAGCCTGTCGGATATTGAACTGGACGATCTGCTCGATCCCGAGGCTATGACCGAGCCTGGGATCGGCGCTGGTGTTGGCGGGGGCGGGTAGCCCAAGCTATCCCGGTCCAGAGACGATGTGCAGGATGCTACTGACAGCTAGGAACCGTGTTGGCAGTCAGTAGCTTCCGACGCTTCTGAAACGTGGAGGAATGGAGCCGGAAATGCGCGTCAGGCGTGGGGCAGGTCTCTTTCCCTGGCAATGGCGACGCACTCCGGACAACGCTGCTCCGGGGTGTGGTCCGTTGCGTCCCACACGTTGTCTCCCTTGAGGCCGCAAAGGTAGAGCGGTTCGATCTCCTCGATCCCAAGGTCCTGCACGTAATGGACGAACCCG
This sequence comes from uncultured Dehalococcoidia bacterium, assembly GCA_951812625.1. GTDB lineage: Bacteria > Chloroflexota > Dehalococcoidia > Lucifugimonadales > UBA3495 > CATOSP01. The sequence continues at coordinate 422,411 of CATOSP010000002.1, forward strand.
GTGTTCTGCGCATTGGACCACCACCACGGCGTCATGGACTGGGCGAGGTCGCGGAGCGATGACTTGAAACCATTCTCCCAGCCCTCTTCGGGCATCTCCACCATCCAGCGGCGCCCGGTTGGGCTGGGCTCCCTGATGGCCTTCAGTTCGCCGTTGCGAATGGACTCCCTGATGTCGGCCTGGGACAGGTTCAGCCGCCGCGAGGCCTCTTGTATCGTTACTCTCTCCACTGATACCTCCGATTAGTCGCCTGCGCGAAGGCGCGCTTGCGCTTATCGACGACACGGCTGTTTTGTTGCAAGTCTAGGCGATTCACCGGCAAGTCGCAAGAAGCCGTTGCCTATCCTGGGACTTAATCCCGGGATAGGCAACGGACACTGTATTACCCTGCCCCATTCACTACCAGCGGGTCTTCGATCGTATCGGCCAGGGAACCACCGGGCGGGACCATCGGATATACGTTGGCATCCGGGTCGACGATGAATTCGATCAGGAAGGGGCCGTCGTAAGCCTGGGCCTGCCGCAGGGCTGGCATCACCTCCTCACGGTCACTGACCCGAAGCGCCGGGACTCCGTACGCCTCGGAGAGCTTTACATAATCGGGACCGGAGATCGGGACGGCCTTCAGGTGGTTCTCGAAGAACATTTCCTGCCACTGGCGCACCATACCCAGGTATCCGTTGTTGAACAGGGCGATTTTTACCGGGAGGCGCTCTTCGGCAATGGTGGCCAATTCCTGGGAAACCATCTGGAATCCCCCGTCGCCCGCGATGCTCCACACGGGGACATCCGGCTTGCCGGCCTGCACCCCCATCGCCGCCGGAATCTCGAAGCCCATCGCCCCGAGGCCACCCGACGAGACAAACGTGTTGGAGCGGTTGAAAGAGAGGAACTGGGCGGCCCACATCTGGTGCTGACCGACGCCGGTGACCACGACCGTCCGATCGTCCTCCTCCAGCAGTTCGTTCATCTCGCGGAGGACATGTTGGACCTGCAGCTTGTGGCCATTGGGGATGGAAAGGGAGGGGTGCTCCCGGCGCAGGGAGTCGATGTAGCCCATCCATTCTAGGCGTTCCTTGTAGTGCACCAGCGGCGTCAGAGCAGACAGCACCTTCTTAGCATCCCCCACCAGCGGCACCTCCACCGGGACATTGCGGCCCACCTGGGTAGGCTCGATGTCCAGGTGAATAATCCGTGCGTGGGGTGCGAATCCGGATGTCCTGCCCGTGACCCGGTCGTCAAACCGCATCGCCAACCCAATCAGCAGGTCGGCCTGATCCACGGCCAGGTTGGCCCAGTACATGCCGTGCATCCCCAGCATCCCCAGGCTCAGGGGGTGGTTACCGGGAAACCCGCTCAAGCCCAACAGGGTGGTGATGACCGGGATGCCGGTACTCTCGGCCAGTTCCCTCAGTTCCTCGTGGGCGCCTGAGGCGAGGATGCCATGTCCGCTGATGATTACAGGGCGTTCAGCATCGTTAATCAGCCGTGCCGCATCTGAGACGTGCTGCAACGTCTCCCTGGACAGTGGTGCGTTTCGGCCCCGATCCATGTCTGAAAACTCCAGATCTGCCTCCTCCAGTTGGACATCCCGAGGAACGTCGATCAGCACCGGGCCGGGTCGACCCTCTTGGGCAACCTGGAATGCCTCCTGTATTGTCGGGGCAAGGTCGCGGGCCGACATGACCATGTAGGTCTTCTTGGTGCATGGGGCGGTGATGGAACAGGTGTCGCATTCCTGGAACGCCTCGGACCCCAAGGCAGTGCGGGCCACCTGCCCGGTGATTGCCACCATCGGGACCGAATCGGCCTTGGCTCCCATGATGCCGGTAACCAGATTGGTGGCTCCCGGCCCGGATGTTGCAAGGCAGACCCCGACCTTTCCGGTGACCCGGGCGTACCCATCGGCGGCGTGGGCTGCGGCCTGCTCGTGCCGGACAAGGATGTGTCTTAGTTGAGGGTAGCCCCAGAGGGCGTCGTAGAAGGGCAGGATCGCCCCGCCGGGGTAGCCGAACACCACGTCAACCCCTTCCCGGAGGAGAGTCTCGCACATGATTTCAGCGCCTTTGAGTTTCACGTAACCTCCAGATCGTTCCCGACTATCTGCGCCTTACCGGGAGAGGGGTGTTGCCGTCTACATATCAGGCTTGGGTCTTGATTTCAGGCCAATAAAAAAGCCCCGTCCTTCTAGGGACGAGACTCTGCGAGTTCCCGCGTTACCACCCTAATTGCCCCCGCACGGGCGGGGACCTCTCGATAAGGACACCAACATGCCCCGCCGTTGGTAACGGGCGGCGAGCCCGGCCTGGCTTACGTACCCTGGCATATGCAGGGGTTCGGCTGGCGGCTCCGGAGGGATTTTCGGACAAGCTCGGCGCGCCTGCTTTCACCGTACCAGGCTCGCTAACCGCCTACCCCTGCCTACTCGTCTCCATCATAGCCTTTAGTATTGCGGAACGTATCACGAATGGGAACGACGTGTCAAACGGGAAAGATGGGCTCCTTGGTACACTTTCTGAAGAGGGTTGAGTCGGCCTCACGGAGCCGATTCCCGGAAACTGTCCAAGATCTGCTTCCGTTCTCTCAGGTGTGCCTGGAGATGTTCGTCACAGACCCTGAAGCTGAGTATATATCCATTGTCCCATGATGGGAAGTTCCGGGAGCGGGAGATCAGGTCGGTGACGTTCAGGACGCATGAGTCCATGTTCTCCTGCACGCGCCAGGTCAACCGGAACCACTGGTTCGCGTCCAAAAAGACCCCCTCGAAGCCCAGAAGGTTGAAGAACACTGCATCGAAGCCATACTTGTCAATCAATGCCGCCCGGTGCTCCTCGGCAAACTGAGGAGGGGGGAGTTCTTCGGGGTAGTCTTTGACGGAAATCAGCAGGGTGGCGCGACCGTCGGAAGACCGTAGCTCGGTCTGCTTGCCGCCTCGAACGGACCTCCAATTCCCGGGGACTTCCACCGTGTACCCCCAGTTGTCTCCCTGGCCCGTGTGGACCTTTTTGGGGACCGATGTGGGCGTCGGAACGGGTGTGGGTGCCGGTGTGTCTGTTGGCCGGGGGGTAGGCGTTGGCTGAGGCGTAGCTGTTGGCTCTGGAGTCGCCGTGGGTGTGGGCGTCGGCTTAGGTGCGGGTGTTGGAGTGGGAGTCGAGGTAGGAGCGGGTGTCGGAGTTGGGGTTGCCGTTGCCGTAGGAGCCGGTGTCGGCGTGGGGATATGCGTCGGCGCGGCAGTCGGCGTCGGCTCGAGTGTAGGAACCGGTGTCTCCGTTGGCACAACTACGGGAACAGGAGTGGAGGTTGGCACTGGAGTGGGCGCGACTGTCGCGGTTGGGGACGGTGGGGCGACAGGCATCGGCAGCTGCCGCGGCGACTCATCTCCTGATGTCATGGTGTAGAACAGAGTCAGAATCAATGCCAGGGACCCAATCCCGAAGAAAAAAGTCAAGGCCTTGTGCGCCCGCATAAAGCCGAACAGTCCGGGACGCCGGTATTGAGTCGGGGGTGGCGCCGCGAGAATCCCGGCACCGCAATAGGCGCAGAACCTGACCGTATTCGGAACGACGGACTGGCAGGCTGGACACTTCATACGGAGGCAGGAGCGGCCAAGCTAACCCCGCATTCGGAGCAGAAGTACGAGTTCAGCGGGACGGAGGCGCGGCAACTGTTGCAGGTCTTTCTCCCCGGAAGGAGCACAGTGGCGCAGTCTTCATACCCGCAGTATATGTGCTCTGTGGAACTGGTCCGGTTGCAACTGGGACAGACCAGAACGGGAGTCGCGGGCGCAGGCGGCGCAGCAGGAGCCCGTGGTGGCGCAGGCGCGGGTGGCGGAGCAGACGGCGCAGGAGGAGTGGACGCCGCGGCGCCACCGGACTGGAGCAGGTCCCGATACGAAGACCCTGCGGTTGAAGGGGTTGACGGCACCGGTGCGGGTGTAGGAGGCGCAGCAGGAGCCGGTGGACTTGACGCTCCGGTTGGGGCTGGTGTCGGGGTCGGTGCTGGTGGAGCGGCGGGTGTGTTCGATGATGGTGTCGGCAACGGGGCAGTTAGCGCCCCGCGAAGGACTTCTTCCAGAGGAGGCACCTGATCCACAGGTCGGGAGCAGAACTCCTCGAGCGCAGCGGCCAGTCCGGCGACGTTGTCGTCCGTGCTTACCTTCAAGGCCTTGAAACATTGCGAGTTTGCGGGGTCGGCAAAGTCATCCTTGGTAAAGAGCATGTTTTCCTGGTTGTAGAACCTTTCCCAGAGTGCAGGGTCGGCCCGCAGCGCCAGGAGAGTCAGGTAGACCACCAGGGAGGGGAAGTTGTCTATGCCATCGAAGTAGTGCTGGGATGTTCTCTTTGGGTGCTGGTAGTGCCTGTGGCCGATCTCGGGACTGGGTTCTCCTTCGAAACGAGGCAGGTAAATGCCGTCGTAATCAACCAGGCGCAATGCACCCTGTTCCTGGACCATCACGTTTCCATGTTGCAGGTCGTTGTGGGCGATCCCCAGACCTCGCAACGTCCCGTTTACGCCCCGCCACCTGGCTGCCAAGTCCATGAAAATGTCCGGCCTGTCCAGGTGGCCGTCAATGAATTTGTCCAGCCGGTCGCCCTCCGCCCAGTCCATCCTGACGATGGGATACCAATCTCCCTTGACTCTTATGCCGCGTTCAACGTACTCGAAACCCACTAGGAACTCGGGCCTGACACCAGTGAGGTAGGCGCTCAGGTGGCCGTAGCGTTCCTGTTGGTCGTTCACCTTGCGGGTGAAGCAGCGCACGGCTACATCACCGCCTGGGGCACCCAATTTGAACACACAGGCAAAGTTGCCCGACCAGGATATGGGCGTACCCCTGCGGTTAACCGCAGTAACTCCCTGGGCTAAATCCTCGTCCTCGAAGCACTGCTGTGGGTTCTGAACCGCATCACTGAAGTCCGTCGGCGCTGGCCAGTCCATGTCTACATCGCCTCCCGTGTGCTACTCGAATGCTACAAGGCTTAGGGCAGCGTTATGGCTGTTGATTGCAACCCCCCGCTTCCGCAGTCCAGGAGTTGGTCGAGTCCTGATTGATTTACGTGGTCACCAGCCTTGGCCGCCATGTGCGTATCTCCCGTAGGCCCCTGCTTTTGGTGGTTCCCTAGCCCCGCGAGAGCGCTTATCTTCAGCGTGGCCTGCCGTCAAATCGGGTAGGCGGTCCGCTGTCGTTGCTGCTACTGCTACTGCTGACGCTTTCGGAAGACCCGCCGCCGGACGCCCGGAACCATGATTCGAAGTATGCTGCTATTAGACCGCCAAGGATGGGCAGGGTGTGTCTGCCAAGGACAATGAAGACAATCCCAGCGATTATGCATATGGGGCCCAAGTGGTTCAAGATTGAGATGATTGTCCTGAGCCATCCCGGATAGTACGTGAAGCTGGAGAGGAACAAGGTATTGTCCGGTGGCGCAAAACTCTCCCGGACTGTCGGAATAATGAAGCCGGGCAGTACCTCGAACGCAAAAGCAGTTACGGGGACCCCGACAACCACCATGGCAAATCCCAGCACCCGGAAAGGATCACGAGTCGCCAGGACGAAGTACCAAACCAGCTTGACCAGCGGGAAAGCCAATAGGGCAAGCCCGGACCAGATAAATGCACCGCCTATATATCCGATTTTCCCGCCTATATACCCTATCTCGAATGGCCACTCCAAATGGGTGGCTTCCGATGACATTAGCGGAGCGACGTCGTTGATGTAATCGAGGGTGTCCTGCGGAGCAGGACCGAGCACGAGCATAAGAAACCCCACGACGATCATGGCGAGGCCCGCTTTGGTGGACCGCCCAAGCCTGCTGAACAGTCCCGGTTGTCCTGAGGCCGATACCGGCTCCTTGGTAATTCCCATCAGCCTGGAAGCCATACCAAAACAGGCTATGAGCAGCCCGATAAACACGAACCCAGCACCGATAGCCATCAGGAACCGTCCGCCCCTTTCCTCCTTTATGGCTGACAGGACCTCAGCCGCACGCGGGTCGGAAGCGTCCAGCAACCGTATCCCCTCACTGGTCTCAGCGGCCACAACGGGCGGCAACTCCGTAAGGGACCACCACTCTTTCTGCGGCAAGTCCGTGTAGGAATTCAGAAATTGCATACCTGAATCATAGAACGGTTCCCCCAGGTACAGACCGGACGCCACGATAATGACGCCCGCAGACGCCAGGAACGCTATCACGAACCTCGTAATCAGCCTCAACCTGAAGGCAAGCGCACATGTCGCCACGGCAAGGACTATGAAGCTGCCCACGGCGAATATGTCCGCGATCAAGAGCAGCGGGAGAAGCGCGACCGCGGTGACGAACAGGGCCACGATGAACTTGCCGTTAAAGAACAGGTCGTTGGATCTGCTCCCACTCGACGCAGGTGGTGATGCGGACGCAGCCGGCCCGGTTGGCTGTGCCATGGCATACCTCGCTTTTGTGATTTCTTCGCCTAGACCGTGATTGGCGTTACGTTATCATTCTTGGCCGGATGTCCGGGTGCAAACGACAGGGGCCGGACTTGTCTTGACAGCATCGCCGGGTCAGCGGCCCCCGCCGCGGCGTGCGGCTATGATTGCGGCCGCGCCACCGGGAGCAGTCGGTCGTTCGTTGTTGCCGCGCAAACGCTTATATTCAGCGTGGCCTGCCGTCAAATAGGGTAGGCGGCCCGCTGTCGTTGCTGCCACTGGTGGCGCTTTCGGTGGACCCGCCACTAGACGGGGGCGGTGTTGGAAACATCTCTTCTAATTTGTCCAAACCTCTACTTATGTTGTTGCCCACGAAGCGTGCTGACCTGCTTCCAAGGAGGAAAGAGATCATCCCGGAAACAGCGGATATGATGGCTATGGCCCCAGTGACTATATCCAGTATGACGAGCCATCCCGGGTATGGGAAAAAGTCCCAATTACCCGTCGCGATTATTCCGATTTCCCGGATTGTTGGGATGAGGAATCCCTGGAATATAAGGAAATTGAAGACGTACACGAAACCCCCAAAGGCCATCAACACCACTCCCACATTCTTGAACATGACGTCTTCTTCATTCGCTCTCCGCCAAAACTGTAATCCATGCCTGCACAGGATGCGTCTGGGTGTCCCGAGCAATACGGTGAGAATCCCGAGCAAAAGGGATGCGGTGCCGATAAACTCCACTTTGTCGAGTATCATCATGGGCAAGAACAAATGCTTAGCGTCCCATAATATCCCTTCTCCTCTGAGATAATCTGTCCCCCCATACGTACCCGTGCTCTTCTCAAAGACATTATTGATGAGTTCCTGTGGCAGCAAACCAGTTAGAAACGCTATCCAGCCGAGGGTCACCATGATCAATCCCACCCTGTCGAACTGATTGATCCTCTCGAACAGCCCCGGCTCACCGGACGTCGAGGGCGGTTCCCTGGTAATTCCCAGCAGCCTCAACGCTGTGCCGAGACAGGCGATGACCAGCCCTGTAATCAAGAGCGCGGCGGCGGCATACTCCAGGTATTTTGCTCCATTCTCATATTTCAGGCCCGCGATGGCACCGGCCCGGCCCTCGTCGGTAGTGGTGGCGAAGCCTTCCAGACCGTCTCCGTACGGGACTTCGGTGACGACGGTGTCCGGCAAGTCCATCTTTGCCGGGTCGGGCCAGAACCCCCTCTCACCGGGGTCGCCGTAAGAACTCAAGACCAGTAGGCCCGCATCATAGAAGGTCTCCGACAGCATAGGTCTGGCCACGTAAAGGTTTATCCCGACCAGCACCAGGGCGCATATCAGGATCCTCATGGCGAGTCTCAGCCTGTAACAGAGAGCGCAAATCGCCAACGCAAGGACTATCAAGGAAAGCTGCCCGAATATGTCCGCGAACAGCGTCAGCGCGGCGAGTATGAGCGCGGCTAGGAACAGGACCGCAATGGACTTGCCGCTCAGGAGGAACTGGTTTCTTAGGTCCTCTCCGCTACTCGGCGCAGGCGGTGATGCGGGCGCGGGCGGTATGGTTGGCTGGTTCATAGCTTACCTCGCTTTTGTGATTACTCTACCTCGGTAATGGCTAGCGTGGGGTCATCGTTCCCTGTGGCGCGCTCTCGTTTCTGTGCCCGGGCGCAGATGTCGCGTTTCTGTTCCTAGTGCCGCCCCCATTGCTCGGCGCTGGAGTCTGGTGAACGCCAGAACGAGCGATAGCACGCCGTACGCTGTCAGCGTCGTAATGGGGAAAACGTCATATAACGTGGGATTGCCATATCGCGGACTATCGAAGACCAGCACGTCTATCCCGATAACGACTACACCAACAGTGGCATATGTCCCAATTGCCGCCAACAGCAAACTGTAGCAAGTGACCCGCTCCCGCAATGCCGGCAGCCGGAATCTCCACCCGCCATCGCCGCCGGAGCGCGCGCGCAGGAACCCTCCAAGGAGAAGGAAGATTCCACCCCAGAACGGGATCTGAACAAGCTTCAAGAAGGGGGGAGCCAGGATGTACTCCCGGATGGGATGCAGGAGAATGCCGATCAAAATTGATGCCAGGGCCAGATAGTTGAGCCAGGCCATGTGATACCCGTTGAACTCGAGACTGCCCCATCCCCTCCTGTTTGTCCAACCCAACAACACGGCCCAGACAGTCCCCAGCAGAGCGAACGCGCGGGGACCGGTTGGCTGGTTCATGGCTTACCTCGCTTCTCTTGTTACTCTGCCTCGAAAACGACAGGGGTAACGTGGCTGGCGGTCTAGTGTGCTTGTTTGGCCTTAATCTCCACACTGCGATTATTTGGGAAATCGGTGCCTGGTGGGCGGGTCATCTCCGGAATCTGCCGCCCATTCGGTCAGAGATCCATTCGCGTATAGGCCGTATCCTGTAACAGACGGCGCAAGCCAACGCCAGAAGGACCAGGAGGCCGAACCCGCCGAAGAAAGGCAGGAACGAGCCCAGTACAGCGCAAATAAACCAGGTCCCAAGCAGGACAAATATCAGCTTGCTTGACTCTGCCGGGTTCCCGATGAATCCCCGTAGTCCCGGCGACGAGACGGCGGGGGCACGTGAACGGGGGACCCGTCCCGGACGCGCGCCGGGGACTGCCGGAGACGCGGGAGCACGTGACGGCGGTAGTGGGGCCGGAGCGGGTGGAGGCGGCGCGGGCCGTGACAATGGCGGTGGAGGCGATGCCGGAGCCCGGGCAGGCGCGGGAACTGGTGGTGGAGGTGCAGCAGAGGGTGCAGGTGGCGGCGGTGTGGGCGCAGAGGCGGGAGCTTGGGGCACTGGCGGCGGAGAAGCGGAGACGCCGCGTAGCACGCTCTCCAGGCGAGGCACCTCTTCCACGGGGCGGGAGCAGAAGTCCTCAAGCACCCCGGTCAGTTCGGCAACATAGCCCTCCGGACTTGCCTTCAATGCCTGGAAACAGGCGGAATTGGCCGGGTTGGTGAAGTCTTCCCTGGTGAAGAGCATGTTCTCCTGGTTGTAGAACCTGTCCCAGAGTTGGCGGTCAACGCCAACGGCCATCAGCGTCAGGTAGACTACCAGGGCGGGGAAGTTGTCTATCTCCGCGTGATAGTCATGGTCAGTCCTCTTCGGGTGCTGGTAGGCCCTGTGGCCGATCTCGGGGCTGGATTCCCCAAGGAATTGGGGCAGATATACGCCGTCGTAGTCAACGAGGCGCAGCCCGCCCGATTCCTGGACCATGACGTTGCCGTGTTGCAGGTCGTTGTGGGCGATTTCAAGGCCGCGAAGGGCTCCGTTGACCCCGCGCCAGCTGGCGGCCAGGCCCATGATGATATCCGGCCTGTCGAGATGGCCCTCGATGAACTTGTCCAACCGGTCGCCCTCGGCCCAGTCCATCCTGACGATGGGGTACCAATTGCCCTTTACCCTTATGCCGCGTTCGACGTACTCGAAACCGACAAAGGACTCCGGCCTGACTCCCCTGAGGTATTCGCTCAAATGGCCGTAGCGTTGCTGTTGGTCCTTGACCTGGCGGGTGAAACAGCGCACGGCGACATCACCACCGGCGGTGGCCACCTTGAACACGCAAGCGAAATTGCCCGAGAAGGACAGTGGGATTCCCCTGGGTGTTAGCGCGGGCGTGCCCTGGCCCAGATCCTCGACCTCGAAGCACTGTTGAGGGTTCTGGACGGCGTCACTGAAGTCACTGAGCGCTGGCCAGGCCGTAACCATAAGCTCACCTCACTTGGTCTATTACTCCACCTCTACAACGATCAGCGTAGTGTCATCGTTTTTCATTGTGCGGTTCTGTCTCCCCGCTTGGACCCATTCTTCCCAGGCCTGGTGGGAGTCCAGCGCCAGCAGCGTGTCCCAGGGTTTCCCGCCCCCGGAGTGGTCCTCCAGCATCCAGCAGGCCAGGGCATCGGAGGCGAGAAGGATGAGGTCTCCCGAAACACAGTCCCCCCGTTCCTGGCGGACGTGATCGCCAAGACCACGGTTGTTGGCCGGGTTGCTGCAAATCAGGACCGGGGTGTTGTTGAACTGAGTGGCATCTTCCATCGGGAAGGACCGAACCAGTTCCCCGCCGCGGACTATGAATAGGCAACAGTCTCCTATGGCTACCGCTTGCCAGGAAAGGGCGTCCGGGCCCGCTGGTGAGATGGTGAGGCCGAGGAGCGTTGCCAGGGCGCCGGCACGCGCCTTGGCCTCTCCGTGCCAGGGGATGCGGTCCCAGGGCACCGTGCCATCCCATTCCTGCTGGCCGGGGACCAGCCAACTCTCCAGGGCAGGCTGGTCCAGGCCCGACAGGTCGATGGGTCTGTCGACAAAGGACCTGGCCAAGACCCGGGACCAGTTTCTGGCGAAGGCAGACTCGCTTGCACCGTCGGAAACGGCGATCCTTGCGGTATGCACACCCATTGAACCCACGCGGCAAGCCAATGGGTCGAAGGCGTAGGCATCTTCGCATTCTTCCGGGCGGTTGCCGGCTTTAGCCATCCAGAGAGTTCTAAGACCTCGCAGTTCCATAGGTGCCTCTCAATCAATGCAGATTCGAAGGTCCACGGGTGCCGATGTCCAGGAATTGCACCAGTGCCGTCATGTCGGCGTTGAAGACAAACCCGCGTGAGTTGTCCCGGACAGGGAGGTCGAGGGTTGTTGCCAACGCGCGGATGGATTCGGGCAAGACCGATGACATGCGGAACAGGCTCCGGGCAAACTCGTCGGGCAGGCCGTCTTCCCGGTCGGGGTATTGGATGGGCACAGCGGCTACGTCGGAAAGGTGAACGTTGAACAGCAGGACGTTGCCGTCATTGGAAGTCATGTCCCTGATCCGAGCGGCTGAGGGTTCCGGGTTGCCATCCGTCCCCATGCCGTCGGTGACGTGGATCACTATAGGGGGATACGAGGCCTGGTGCTGCGGTATCCAGAATTGGAGGACGTCGAATGCGATATCCAGGGTCTTTTGAGTGGGAGTGGTCCCGCCGGAGGTGTACGGCAGTTCTCTCTCAGGCTCGACACTTTCGTCGCGCCAAAAGTTGAAGCCCCATACCGGCACACTTCGATCTACCTCCACCACTCCGCCGGTGCCGTCTGGTTCCCTCACCCGCCGCTGTTCTATCTCGGCGAGGTCAACTACCTGGCTTACGGGCAGGAACGGATTGTCAATTGAAGTCCCTCGGAAAACCGCCTGCAATCCAGCCTGGTCGTAGCCGATAATCCCGATGTGGAAGTAGTCCCGCACCTCCATGCCCTGTGAGCAGCGCAGAGAGACCGCATTGAGAATGCCGCTGATGGCTTGCTCGGACTGTTCCTGCTTGGTCTGACCGGGTTGCCCGGCCAGGGCCTCCATCATGGAACCTGACTGGTCAAGCAGGAACAGCAGGCAAGCAGGATTGGCCCGGCTAATGTCGGCGGTATACGGCATTGGCAGCTATGCGCCTCCTGTTTTCAGGTTCTCAGTGCGGTCGATCTCTTGAGCCTCGACTCCTTCTGTGGCCTATGAGATAAGGTCAGTGCAGGTCCGAAGGTACGTTGGAGGGCCCGCGGGTGCCGATGTCCAAGAATTGCACCAGCGACTCCATGTTGGCGTTGAACACGAACCCGCGTGAGTTGTCATTCACGGACAGGTCCAAGGTGACGGCCATAGCCCGGCTGGACTCGGGCAGGACCGAGGACATGCGAAACAGCGTCTTGGCGTGTTCGTCGGGCAGGCTGTCCTCACTGTCCGGATACTGTATCGGCACGGCTGCCGTTTCGGAAAGGTGGATGTTGAAGAGCAGGGTGTTGCCGTCAGAGGTGCCGAGTCCCATTATCTCGTCGGCCTGGGCCTGCGGGTCCCCGTCGGTGGCCATGCCGTCGGAGATGTTGATCACTATGGGCGGGAAGGAGTCGGGATGTTCGTCCGTCCAGCTCCGCAGGGACCCGAAGGCGCTCCCCAGCGCCTCGCACATGGGGGTGCCGTATTCGGCGTGAGGACGGAACCAGACGGGCACTTTCCGGGTGACTTCCACCAGGCCACCCGCTCCGTCGGGTTCCTTGACCTGCCGGTCTTCCACCTCGGCCAGATCAACCACCTGGCTCACCAGGAGGAATGGAGACTCGGGAGATGTGCCTTGGAGCGTGCTTCTCACGGTTGCCCGCCCGGTGTTGTCCGTGTTATAGCCGATCACGCCGATGTGGAAGTAGTCCCGGACTTCCATGCCCTGGGAGCAACGCAGGGAGAGTGCGTTGAGTATGCCGTTGAGCGCGATCGCCGCCTGGTCCATTTTACGGAAGCCGGGCTGACCGGACAGAGCCTGTTCCATCGAACCTGACTGGTCAATAAGGAACAGGAAGCAGGCAGGGTTAGCCCGGCTAATGTCGGCAGTATATGGCATGGCTGTTTCTCTCCTTTCAGTTCCGGATTGTCAAGTTTAGGCTCGGCCCCAAAGTCTCATCACGTGGCCCGCTGTAATCTTCACACGGTTGGCTGGGTCGATTTAGCATCTGATCGAATTCGGGACCTTGAACCTAGAATAGCGCTACTTCGAGGGCTTCGTTGACACATGCTCGCAGAGGGTAAAGGCGGTGGGATAGTGGCCGTGGCAACAAAGCTGGATAGTAACTCACTGTATGGCCCCTGAATATCGAAAGAAAGGGGAAAATCACTAGAAGAAGGGTAGGATAGCCTCATATGGAAGGCCATTTACGCTGAAGCGAACCATGCTCAAGTCCAATGGATGACATACGGACGGTTATATGCAGCTTGCCATCCAATCCGCTGGTCTGGATTGGAGCCGCCGTTTCGCGTGTTGAATGTTACATCGGGTCACGATACCCGAAGTATACTACCATGATTTCGACCGGCAACAAGCTCGGAATGCCGTGGAGAGGTGAGCTTTCGGTGCGCGGTTGCTGTGTTCTAGGGCACAGTGGTGAGCTTTGAGTGTACCGATGTGCGGTCACTGGGGAACACGCCAGGGCCTGGTGGGGTGTGTTACTATATGGCCCGGAGTAAGGAGTGGTGAACGGGGCCCCTACGCGCGATAGCTACCTCATCCGCGTCCGCAATGTGTCCCTGCTGCCGGGGGAGCGGGTGAACCATCTCTTTTCCCCATCTCTCGGGTTCATCAAAGAGCCGTCCGCACGGGGGCACCTCCTTGTAGCCACAGATCGACGTGTGATGGCGTTTGCCCAGGACGATGGCCGGGATGAGACTTATCTTGCTACTCTGGAATCCCTGCAGGCCGTGTCGTACCGGGGGGAGTCAAGGGGAACAGGCTCACTCTTCCAGGGGCTACTGGTGGTCCTCGGAGCGCTGATCATGTACCTGATACTGGCATACCAACTGACTGGGCAGTTCCAAGGTCCGCTCATACCCGTCATCCGCATGGATGCGGGAGCTGTTGCTGTCATGTTGGCGGTGGTTGTGGTCGCGTGGCTATTGTGGAAGCACTACTTCACGAGCCAGAGGGGCACCATTTCCTTCCAGGGAGGCACATGGTCATTCTCGTTCCCGTGCCGGAGCCGCGAGGCCAGAGGGCACGTCTACCAACTGCTGGATGCAGTCTTCCGGGCGCAAGGAGGGGGAGGTTGAGGCTGGGGAGCCGTTTCCGGACCGGATATAGCCCTGGTGCAGTGAGAATAAACACCAGCACGTCAGGAGCGATGTTCGGGCGGCTGGCGCCGGGACAGATCTTCAGCCCAGAGTAAGGCTGGGGTCGATGTCCAATTCCAGCCCGAACTGGTCGCCTCGTAGGTACTGGAAGTAGGCACAGGCGGCGATCATAGCCCCGTTGTCAGTGCATAAGACGGGCGGAGGGATGATCACAGGCAGCGGCGACCGCTGGGAGACTTCTTGCCGCAGCAGGGCATTGGCCGCCACTCCACCGCCGAGCACCAGTCCCTTTGCCCCGTAGCTCTCGGCCGCCTCGAAAAGCTTGGCGCTCATCACGTCGACCAATGACTCCTGGAAAGCAGCCGCCATCTCCCTGATCATGCCCGTCAGTTCCCCTCCCTCCAACCCCTCGGCGACTTCCGGGTAGATCCCCCTGGCCTGAGCCATGTGCAGCAGGGCCGTTTTGACGCCGCTGAAACTGAAGTCCAGCGTTCCCCGCATCCAGGCCCGGGGCAGCCGTTCCTGCCCGAGTGCGCCTTCAGACACCCGCTGGATCTCGGGACCTCCGGGAAAACCCAGGCCCAGGATGCGGGCTGCCTTGTCGAAGGCTTCACCGGCGGCGTCATCCCGGGTACGTCCCAGCAGTCTATAGTTCCCATGGCCTTCCATCAGAACCAGGTCGGTGTGGCCCCCTGAGGCGATCAGGCAGGCCAGTGGGAAGCCGGGGTCTTCGTCTGGAACATGGGACGTCAGCCACGACGCATAGATGTGACCCTCGAGGTGGTTGACCCCGATCAAAGGCCGGTCCAGGGCAAAGGAGAGGGCCTTGGCGGTGTTCAGCCCGGTTATCAGAGCCCCCCCTAGGCCAGGGCCGTAGGTAACTCCGATAGCATCGATGTTCTCCAGGGCCAGACCCGCGTCGGACACCGCTTTTTCCACGACCGGAACCATGTCACGGACGTGCTGGCGGGACGCTACCTCCGGAACGATACCACCGTATATGGAGTGCAGGTCCACTTGTGATGCGATGACGTTCGTCCATAGTTGGCGTCCGTCTTCAACCACGCCGACGGCAGTCTCATCGCAGGAGGTCTCTATACCTAGGACTTTCAGGCCCATCTCACATCCGCGCTCCAGGAACAAAACTGGGTTCTCGGCAGACAAGCGCGCACTTCTATACCTGCCGGACACTGTCAAACAACGCTGGAAATCATAGTTTGAACGCCCCGTCAACGTCAACTTTACACTGATTTGGGGGCGATGCTATCATCCTGAAACAGGTCGGCCGATTGGCTACGATTACAATGGGTGAGCTTAGGACCGGCTCGCGGAGGTGTTCTCAGCAAATGGAGTCTGCAGACTTATGGAGGTTGGCGTTACTGTCCGTTTGCCTGGTGTTCTCGGGCTTCTTCTCCGGTTCGGAGACGGCTCTGGTTGCCCTTTCCAGCGCCAGGCTGACCCACTTGGTGAATACGGGACACCCTGGGGCAAACAGGGTGTCCCGGCTTATCCAACGGCCAGAACAATTTCTGGCTACAGTCCTCTTAAGCAACAACTTGGTGAACACCGCGGTAGCAGTGCTGGGGACTTCCCTCGTCGTAAGTTTCATGGGGAACACTTCCAAGGCAGTGTTGGTCTCCACCCTCGGCGTCACGCTAGTGCTGCTCATATTCGGAGAGACTCTTCCCAAATCCATCGCGTGGCGGAGGTCGGAGAGCTTCGCATTTGCGGTTTCACGCCCTCTGACTGTGGTGGGCATCGTCCTGACGCCGGGGACCAAGTTGCTTCAGATTCTGAGTTCCTTCTGCAATCGGCTGCTTGGCATTTCCGGGTCCCCACCGCAGATTGGAGAAGAGGAAATACGCACCCTGATCGCCGTGGGGGCCCAATCGGGGGTCGTTGAGCAGAGTGAGGCCGAGCTCTTGGAGAAGGTTTTCAGGTTCGGCGACCGGCAGATGCGGGAGATCATGACCCCCCGGCCGGAGATCATCTGGCTGGAACGGGGCATGAGCCTGGAGCGGTTCCTATCCCTCTATTCTGAGTACAGTCACACCCGGTTTCCCGTGTACCAGGACACGACAGAGAATGTGGTTGGCGTATTGTCCAGCAAGGACGTGATGCAGGCCATGGGTCAGGGGAAGCTCCAGTCCCAGGACAGTGTTACGGGGCTGATGCGGCAGGCATTCTTCGTCCCGGAAACGAAGGCGGTGGGCGATACCTTCAGCGAGATGCAAAGTGGCGGTCACGGACTGGTCTTGACCGTGGACGAGTTCGGCGGAATTGCAGGTCTGGCAACCACGAAACAGCTACTGGAGATAATCGTCGGACAGGTAGGAGACGAGGGAGACGCGCCCGAGGAAGTCTACGTCCCGGTGGACGAGCATACGTACATACTGGACGCCGGCGTCGGCATAGGCGAGATCAACGAAGAGTTGGGTCTGGGACTGCCTGAGGGTGACTACCAGACTGTGGCCGGATTCGTCCTCGACACTCTGGGGCGCATACCAGACACGGGGGATGAGATCGAGTATGACTCGTTGAGGCTGAAGGTTACCGAGATGAGTGGGGTGAGGATAGACCGGGTCGAGGTCCGAAGGGTACGCTCTGACCAGGATGAGGCGCATTAGTGAAATCGCTTCTGGTGCGTCACGGTGAGACGGATTGGAACAAGGCGGGCAAGTTCCTGGGCCAATTTGACGTGCCTCTGAACGACAGGGGGGTTGCCCAGGCAAGGGAAACCGCCAGTGCCGTGGCGGCTGACAGCCCGGTCGCTCTCTACTCCAGCCCGTTGGCCCGTACCATGCAGTTGGCGGAGGAGGTGTCCCGGCTGACTGGCCTTCCCGTCAAGCCTATGACGGGTTTGAAGGAGCTTGACCTGGGAGATATGGAAGGACTGACCGGCTCGGAACTGAGAGAGCGTTCGCCGGGGTTCTTCTCCGAGTGGCGGGTGAACCCGGGTCCGGTTTTGATGCCCGGTGGGGAGTCCCTGGTCCAATTGCAGGACAGGGCATGGGCGGCCTTCGAGGAGATGGAAGCGAACCATCGGGCAGATGAGTGCCTGGTGGTTGTGTCTCATAATTTCACTATCCGAACAATCATCGGCAAGATATTGGGGATTCCCTGGGCTAATTTCCATAACATGGCGCTCAATCTCGGGTCTATCAGTACTATCGAGAGCAGTCAGAGAGGCCGCAGGCTGGTGACGTATAATTCCACCAGCCACCTATCCCCAGAGAACCTCTAGCGGTAATTCATGGCCGGTGTTACAGACCTAGACCGGCGAGTGTCGGAGGCGCTCCGCAGGGTGGGGGACGCTGCCATTGGGCATACTCTGGTGGCGGCGGTCTCTGGCGGACCCGATTCGGTGGCCCTGCTGCGTAGCCTGCACCGACTTTCCGACCCCTTCGACCTGACCATCCATGTTGCCCATCTGGACCACGATTTTCGAGGTGAGGAAGCCGTAGAGGACGCCCGATTCGTCGCTGCTCTAGCACAGGAACTAGGGCTACCCTGCACTGTGGAAAAGCAGGACCCGGAGGAGTATCGGGTCACGCGCAACATCTCATCTTTTGAACAGTTGGCCCGCGAGATGCGCTACTCTTTCCTTGCCACTACCGCCAGGGACGTAGCGGCACCCCTGGTGGCACTGGGGCACACGGCGGATGACCAGGCCGAGACGGTGCTCCTGCACGTGCTGCGCGGTTCCGGTCTGAATGGCCTACGGAGTATGCGCGAGGTGTCCCCCTGGCCGTGGCCCCGGGACGTATCTGACGTAAGTGTGTTCCGTCCCCTGCTGAGCGTGACCAAGGCCGAGACCGCAGCCTATTGCCGCGAGATTGGGCAGCCATACCGGGAGGACAGCGGGAACCTGCTTCCCCGGTTTACCCGGAACCGCGTCCGACGGGAGTTGATGCCCCATTTGGCGTCTGAGTACAACCCGAGGGTCCGCGAGTCGCTGCTGCGCCTTTCCCGGGCGGCTAGCCTGGAGATTGACTTCGTGGAATCGGAGGTTCACCGTATCTGGCCAACGGTGGCTAAGGAAGGACAGGGCCAGGTCAGCCTTGGGGTGGCCGAATTTTCGGCCCTGCACCCCGCGCTGCGGTCGGCGGTGCTGAGACGGGCCTACGCCTCCATAGCAGGGGACACCCTCCGGTTGCGGGAGAGCCACGTTCAGTCAATGCAAGCGGCAGTGGAAGGCGCGGTAACCGGCTGGAGGGTCCACTTACCGGAAGGCCTGATCTTCCGCCGTGAGTACGGAAGCCTAGTGATGGCGCGGGAAGGCGGACATGAACTTGCCCATCCCATACTGGAGGGGGAGCATGTGCTGGACCTGCCGGAGGCCCCAGGCGAGGAGCGGGAGCACGCAGCCGGCGGCTGGCAAGTGCGGATGCGGGTTGAGGAATCCGGTGCGCCGTACCCGTTCTTGGAAGCACCGACAGGCGGTGCTGATGGTCCGGTTGAGGGTAATGGCATGGGACAGTTCCGAATGGTGGAGAGACTGTCGTTGCCATCCCTTGGTGGCCCGGTAACCCTCAGGACGCGGCTGGCCGGGGACCGTTTCCAGCCGCTGGGGATGACAGGGGAGAAGAAGCTTCAGGACTTCTTCACTGACGCGAAGGCGCCGCGCTCTCTGCGCGACCGCATCCCGCTGTTGGTGTGCGGCGGGAGAATCGCATGGGTGGTGGGATACCGCATCGCTGAGTGGGCCAAGGACAACTCGGCGGGAGCGCCTGGGCAAAGAGTGCTGTGGGTGCAGATGTCTACGGGTGGTTGAACGGAGTAGCTGGCCTAGAGGCCCAAAAGACGGGCGGGGTTGTCTTTGACCAGCATTCCGACCTCCACTTCCTCCAGTCCGGCCTGGAGGAGGGTGGCTATGCCCATTCGCAAGCCCTCCGCGGGCATGGGGTGGAAGTCCTGGCCGAAATCGGTGCTGACGATGCACCGTTCCATGCCGATGGCCGTGATGGTGTCAACCAGGTCCCGGGGCATCATCCGGTAGGTCAGGGGCATCATCACGTGAAGACAGTGTTCGATGTATGCGCCCATTGACGCCAGGGTCTTCATGTCCTCGAGGGTCATCCCGGTCCAGAATGACATGGTGGTAGCGTGGGTGACTACGACGCGCTCTATGGCCATGTTCCGCGCTTCGGACACGAGGGCCATGCTCTCATCGGTGGAGAGGTGGCCGGTGGCCAGCACCATATCATGGGCTTTGATGGACTCCAGGATGGGGTAGACCTCTGGCACCAGTTTGCCGTCGTCGTCCAGGATGGAGATGCCGCCGCTCAGTCCCTTGTGCTGGCGGTCGGCGCGGGCGGAGAAGGTTGGCATCCAGACTACGCGGCCGCCCATCTTGGCGGTGGACTCCACGGCCATTGGGTTGAGGCCGCCCACCTCCACGTCGAGGGCGACGCCGCCGATGAGGGTGATGCCCGGAACGGCCTGTGAGGCGGTGTATGCCATCGGTTGGGTGGGATACTCATGGCTCTTGAGTACCATGCCCCTCATTCCCATGTCCAACGCCTGCCGGGCCACGTCTATGGCGCTTCCCCGGCGCTCGACCCTGGGGTCGGGGGCGCAGTGGACGTGGATGTCCAGGGCCCCTTCCATGAGTCTGTCTACATTGCTCATGTGGTCACCCTCTCAACCTGCATTCCGGCGCCGTTCCGTCGGTTGCGAACTCCCAATTCGTATGCCAGGAAATAGCCGCGGACGGTAAATTTGCGCCAGCATAAGTCAGCCGTTGGTGGGTGTCAATGGGCCTTATCCTCTTCAAGCAGACAGTGTTGATACCGGCCGCAAGCTGTGTGAAAATTGCAATTCGTAAGGGAGGACTGGCCAACATGACTTACACGTTCAAGGTTTCCCTGCAAGAAGAAGAGGACGGACGTTGGAGCCCTTGGATTGATTCGCTGCCCGGATGCGCGGACTGGGAATAAACAAAGTCCGAAGCGTCGGAGGAGCTGTGAAAGGTGGCCGAAATGTTCGTTCAGTCCATGCTGGAGCGCGGCGGCACTTTACCCCTGCTCCCAGCAGAGACCCCGGCGTGCTGTTAATGTCGCCGGGGTTTTACATTAGCTAGGGTTTCTCTCTGATCTACTCTCCAGACAGATTTGAAGGGCATCCCTAGATTCCTTGCCAATCCTGTCGATAATCTCCTCTCTTGCCTCTCAGGACCCCGCTCTTCCAACGAAGCTCAATCGTCCGTCTAGTAGGTGTTCCATTTTCTTTTCCGAGAATCGTATGTCTAGCTCAAGACAGGCTTCGAGAAGCAGGAGGTTCTCCATGTCGGCGGCGGATATTTCGACGTTGGAAACGCTTGATAAGACCATCGAGTCGCTTCCGGTTGGCGACGCAACGTTATCTGCCGCACAACCGACGGTTGCGACTGCGAGAACGACGAAAGGGATAAGCTTGGTCATTCGACCCTTCGCCTGCATCCGGGAGTAATAGAAGTGGGGTTTGGAATTAAGTGTCCCGGCGAGTTCAGGACGAGGGCCGATGCTGGCGATACCAATCGATGATGTCGGAGCCTTTGGCGGCCCACACTCCGCTGCGCCGGGTCATGTAATCCAACGCCGCGTCCAGGTATCCGATTCGGAAGGGCTGGCCTATCAGCCAGGGGTGAAGGTGGAGGGTCAGGACGCGCCCGTTTTCGGCGCCGTCGTGGTAGAGGGCGTCGAATGCTTCCGTCAGCATGTCCTGGTACCGGTCAATGGTGACTTTGCGGTCGGCCAGGGCACTCACGTCGTCCAGTTCCCACATGATTGGGAGAGCGTATAGCTCGCCTTCCTGGGTGGTCATAGGAAAGGGCTGCTCATCATTGACCCAATCGCAGACATAGCGGATTCCCGTTGAGGCCAGCAGTTGAGGTGTGCGGGAGGACTCTCCGTATTCCGGTCCCAGCCAACCCTGTGCCTCATTTCCGGTCGCGCCATTCAGTGCGTCCAGAGACTCCCGGATATAACCCTGCTCCTCCTCGGATGTCATGTTGCTGGTGATCATCCGGCTCACCGAGATGCCGTGGCCGATAAACTCACAGCCCCTGCCAGATAGGTGCCGGACAAGGTAGGGATAGTTCGTCGCAGTGAGGGCGTCCATGGCCACGGTCGGGGGTATGCCGTGCCTCTCCAGAACGTCAAGGACACGAAAGATGCCGACCCGGTGCCCGTACTCCCGGTGGGACAGCCGGGCGTAGTCGGGGAAGGGACGCGACGCGGACCCGCCGGCGAGGTTGCCGGCCTGGAAGCTGCCCGGCGGAGACTGCCATTCCATGTGCTCAAGGTTGATGATCACGCAGATGGCTATGCGGGCGTCGTCTGGCCATCGCAGGCGGCCCCGTTCGCTGATGGGAGACCATTCGTGGTGCTCATGGTCCATTCCGGGGCGGCGCTGTGCGGGCATATTCTTCTTACCTCTCGAGAGTTGTCCTCGGACTATGCAGACTGTCTTCATGGAAGGGGAGAAGCCCCATTGCCATGAGTTGAGCGTGGTTCCATTTGGCGGCTTGGCCGTTGGCAGGCGGCGATTAGCTGCTACTTGTTGATTTCCCGGGCGCGGGCCACCGCCTGATCGTAGTAGTGTTCCAAGTAGTAATCGGCTATGTCGTCTGCCGTAGTCTGCCACACGCCGTCGTGGGACATGATGTGGTCCAGGACCTCGTGCAGGTACTTGATGCGGTGGGGTTGACCCATCAGGAAGGGGTGCAGGGCGATGCACATTACGCGCCCGCTTTCAGCGCCCTCCCTGTAGAGCTGGTCGAACTGGTCCTTGCAGATTCGGGCGAAATAATCGCCCTCGTAGTGGTTGTCCCGCAGCACTGAGGAGTCGTTCAGCTCGATGGAGTAGGGGACAGAGATGAGCCTGCCACTCTTGACCTTGATGGGCACCGGCTGATCGTCGTGCATCCAGTCGGTGTGATAGACCAGCCCCGCCTCTGCCATGAGGTCTGGGGTGTTGACGCTGCCCGAGATGGCCGGTCCCAGCATCCCCTTCAACTGCTTGCCGGTGTGACGCTTCAAGGTGTCTATGGTGTCCCGGTAGAACTCCCGTTCCCGCTCCTCAGTGTACCCGTAGAGGTAACGGGTGTTGTAGATCCCGTGGCTCATGAAGTCCCAGTCGCGCTCGACCATTGCCTCGGCAATTTCCGGGAAATGCTCCAGGACGGCCATGTTCAGAGAGACACAGCAGCGGATGTTGTACTTGTCTAGCGGTTCCAACATGCGCCAGAACCCGATCCGGTTGCCGTAGTCGCGGTAGGTGTACTGCTGCACGTCCGGATAAGGGGTGCGCGGCCAGGGGTTGCGGACACCCTCAAAGTCGGGCAGATACTCGTAGTGCTCGATATTGGGA
Source organism: uncultured Dehalococcoidia bacterium (assembly GCA_951812625.1). Lineage (GTDB taxonomy): Bacteria > Chloroflexota > Dehalococcoidia > Lucifugimonadales > UBA3495 > CATOSP01. The sequence continues at coordinate 444,774 of CATOSP010000002.1, forward strand.
GCGATCCAGACGGCGACGCGAGCGTCGTTGGGCCACTTGATGACAGGACGGTCGATGATGGGGCTGTAGTCCACACGGTCGGGCGGCAGGGGCACGGCTCATTACCTCCAGGAGGACTTGAAGGTGGTGGGGATCGACATCATCCCAGGTCCGGCCACCGCCCTCGCGTGGGAGACACGTTCTCATATACCTGGGCAATCCGGAACAATGTTCCTTCCTCCCATGGTCGTCCAATGAACTGGAGGCCGATTGGCAGGCCTCCTTCGCTCAGCCCGCAAGGAACAGATATGGCGGGGAAGCCGGTGGCGTTCATAGGACTGGTGTTGCGGGCGACCAGCCCGGAGCCGGGGCCGCGCACCCGATGTTCCTCGCCGCCGACTGTCACCGTTGCGGCATCGATGCGAGGCGCGGGCAGGGGTGTTGTGGGCGTCACCATGAAGTCCACTTCCTGGAGGGCACGGGCCGTATCTTCCTTGATGATGCGCTGGACTTTCATGGCCTTGGAGTAGTCGCGGCCCAGCACGAACTGACCGGCCAGGGTGCGGTAGAGAGTATCGGGGCTGTAGTCTTCGCGGCTGGAGGTGATCAGCGGTTCGTGGGTGACCACGCTGTCGGCCATGCTGGAGAACCGCAACGCTCCCACGTACTCCATGCTGGGGATACTGATTTCGCGGCTTGCAATCCCAAGTTCTTCCAGGGCAGCGATGGCGCTGCGGACAGCGGCCTCGACCTCCGGGTCCAGCAGGTCGAAGTAGTGGTTGGAGGGTATGCCCATGATCAGACCACTGCCACCCCGCTCCAGCACCAATGAGTAGTCGTCCACGGGCACCGGGACGGTGCTGGGGTCCAGGGGGTCGTAACCGGCGATGGCCTGGAGCACTATGGCACTGTCACGCACAGACCGGGTCATGGGGCCGATGTGGTCTCCATTGTAACTGGTGACCATCAACCCCCGCTGGCTAACGCGGCCAAACGTCTGTTTCAGCCCCACCACGCCGCAGAAGGCTGCGGGCAGCCGCACCGAGCCTCCCAGGTCAGTACCCAGGGAGGCGAACGTGACTCCGGCGGCCACGTTGGCTCCGCCGCCCCCGCTGGACCCTCCTGGGATGTGGTCCAGCCCCCAGGGGTTGTGGACCGCGCCGTAGTGGGGGTTGTTGGAGGTCGCACCTGCGGCGAACTCCTCGAGGTTCTCCTTGCCAATGATGATTGCACCGGCCTCGCGGCAGCGTCGGACCACCTCGGCATCCTCGTCGGGAACGTGGTCCCGCAATACCTTGCTACCGACGGTGGTGCGAATACCGGCGGTGGCGATGTTGTCTTTGATGCCGATGGGGATTCCCTGGAGAGGGCCGAGATATTCGCCGCGTGCCAGGGCCTGGTCCTGTTCCTCGGCCTGGGCCAGGGCTTCGCCACGCAGGATTGTGATGAACGAGTTGAGGGCGGGTTGCCGCAGGTCGGCTTCGGCCAGCGCGGCCTCGGTCAGCTCGACCGGAGAGACTTCCCGCGACTGGATCATTGGGGCTATTTCGGAGATGGTCAGCTTGAGCAGTTCGGAGCTAGGCATCTGCGTCGCCCCCTTCCGCAGCTCTGAGCAGCCGCGAGGACATGACCGCCGACAGGTCTAGATTGCGGATGTTCTCCACCTCGGCCAGATAGCTTTCAAGCTCCGGACGCACCAGGGCCAGTTCCTCCTCGGACAACTCGAACCCGCCGAACTCGGCAATCATTCTTTTGAGTGTCTCATCCGAAATGGCCATCATTTACTCCCCGAGGCCCGAAGTCCAAGTTTAGCGTGAGTGTACATTGCAGGCATGGCCGAGGCAATAGAAGGGTTGGGTCAGAGGATGAGGGCCGATACATGCCAAACTGGTTTCCGCATTGCATCCACGAGCAGTGCCTGCGCACGTTTATATTCTGGTCACATGGTAGTATCATTGTGTGGTAGACGAGCTTTCAGGGGCGGCATTATGGAGACTGTTCAGTTTCCCGGGCGGGAGATGCTGCGTTGAGAAACCTGGCGAACTTTCTTGTCCATCTCTTCGGACGCAGCGGCGACCGGGGGCATGCTTACCTGTCGCTATTCCATGACCAGTGCCTGCTGTGTGAGGAACTGATCGGGGATTCGAAGGCCTACATGGCCTACCGGGTCTGCCCATACTGCCGGTTCCACTATACCCTGTCAGCCCGGGAGCGGGTGGAGTTACTGGCCGACAGGAAGACGTTCAAAGAGACGCAAAAGTACCTTAGCTCGCTTGCTCCACTGTCCTTTTCCAGGAAGGGTCCGTACCACAAGCTGTTGACCCAGGACCAAAACCGCACCGGGCTTACTGAGGCGGCGGTCTCTGGAAGTTGCCGCATCGGCGGGACGGAAACCATGCTGGTAGTGTTGGACTTCGGGTTTATGGGTGGCAGCATGGGGGCTGTGGTTGGCGAGAAGGTGGCTATGGCTCTGGAGACGGCGGCCCGCCGGGAAATGCCTCTGGTCGCACTGGTCACTGGCGGAGGCACCAGGGTACAGGAAGGCGTACTGTCCCTGATGCAGATGGCTAAGACAGTCACAGCGGCGAACCGCCTCCGTGAGAAGGGAATGCCCTTCATCGTGGTACTGGCCAACCCGTCCACGGGGCAGGCGTACGCCAGCTTCGCCAACCTGGCGGACGTGATTCTTGCCGAACCCGGCTCCTTGATTGGTCTCTCGCCCTTGCGGACGATGCGGGAAGCATCGGACCGTCCACTGCCTCTGGACGCCCACACGGCGGAGGCCCACCTTAACCACGGCCTGCTCGACGTCGTGGTAGACCGGGAAGTGCTGACGCCTCGAGTGGCGACGCTGTTGCAAGCCCTGACTCACCAGAAGTTGGGGAAAGCCAACCCAAAGGATCGGCAGCGCTCCAGCCTGGACGCGAATTTGGATGATTATTCGGCAGAGGCGGACGCCTGGGAGTCGGTGGCTATTGCCCGGGATGAGTCCCGGCCGTTGGCCCTGAACTACATGCGAACCCTGCTCGATCCTTTCATAGAGCTGCACGGGGACAGGCTAAACAGCGACGACCGCTCGGTGATTGGCGGGTTGGGCTACCTGTGCGGTGAACCCGTGGCGATCATAGGCCAGCAGCGCTCCCCACGTGGTGAAGGGGGGCGTTACCATGTTCTCCCAGAGGGTCTCCGCAAGGCCCAGAGGATCATAAATCTCGCCAGCCGGTTCAAACTGCCGTTGATTACTCTAATAGACACGCAGGGTGCGGACCCGGGGCTGGAAGCGGAGGAACAGGGCATCGGAAACGCCATTGCAAGCACTTTGTCCCTGATGTCTGAAGCTCCGATACCAATCGTGAGCGTGATCATCGGGGAAGCCGGCAGCGAGGGAGCACTGGCCCTTGGCCTGTCCGACCGTGTGCTAATGCAGCAATACGCAGTGTACTCACCCATCTCGTTGAATCACAACCTGGGCGGACCATACCCGGACCACATGCTGGACCGGGAGGCAGCCGAGGCTTTGATGCTGACAGCCCAGGACTGCGTTGAGTTGGGGATCGTGGATCAGGTGGTTCCGGAACCATCTGGCGGTTCCCACACCAGCCTACAGGAGGCGGCCACTGCCATGCAGGTATCGCTGCTCAAGCATGTCGCCGAGCTTTCCAAATTCTCGGAAAGCAAGCTATTGAAGCGGCGTTACCAGAAATTCCGGCGCATGGGTGAGACGAGCAACTACTCCCAGGAAGCGATGAACCGGGAAGTGGAACTGCTCATGGCCATTTCTTCCGCGCCGCGTGAGAACGGGAGAAACGGGCGGAGCGGCAAGAAGGCCGGTCAGGAAGAGGAGACACTGGTGGTACAGGCCGCGGAGTTGGACGACTAGCTCCGTATCAGTTTCCTGCGCAAGGGAGGTTCCCAAAAGACCCATGCGGTGTGGCATGGGTCTTTTCGTTGCAGCCTAGTCTGCCTCTCGGCCCATTTCCCTCAGGCTTTCGCGCATGTTTCTGGCCACTTTAGAAAATTCCTCGCCAACCGACGGGTCTGCAAGGGCTGTGGGTTTCGAGGTATCCCGGTAGGATGAGCGGAGGGCCAATGTGCCCAGGAACGGGGCGTCTACCTCGCTGGCCAGTTCCTGACCGGCACCCTCGCCGAAGATTTCCCCGGTGTAGTTTTCGACCACGCCCAAGACGCCTAGATTCAGCTTGCGGATCATGTTGATGCAACGCTTGGCGTCCATGTTGGCCAGTTCCTGAGGAGTGCTGACGACAACGAACCCGTCCATAGGCAGGGTCTGCATGACGGTGAGGGGAGAGTCAGAGGTGCCGGGAGGCAGATCCACTACCAGGTAGTCCAAATCTCCCCAGTCGGTGACTTGCAGGAACTGGTTGATGGCGTTGTGGATCATCGGGCCGCGCCAGATAATTGCCTCCTCCTCGTTCTCCTGGAAGAAGGCCATCGACACCACTCGAACTCCCCACTTTTCCGAGGGGTGTATCTGGCCGTCGATGTAGTCGGGCTTGTCCTCGATTCCCAGAACCTTGGTGACGTTGGGGCAGTCTATATCAACGTCAAGCAGGCCGACTTTGCTGCCTTCCTGGGCCAGCGTCACCGCCAGGTTGACAGCGACGGTAGTCTTGCCGACGCCGCCCTTGCCGCTGTAGACGCCCACCTTGGTCTTGATTTTGGAGAGGCGATCGTTGATCTCACGCTTCTGCTGCCAACTGCGCTTGATCTGTTCCAGACGGGCATTCTCTTGTGGAGTTGACATAACATCCTCGCGCCGACCGCCTCCGCGACCTCGGGAGACTGGTCCTATCAGCGGCTCCCCGGTCCGCATAGCGGTATGGGGCGGCATTCTCAGCCGGATAGTGGGGGAAAAGGGGTTGCCCTTGGGCTTAGAGGCCGAGTTGGGCCTTAGCTTCCTCGCTGATGAGGTCAGGAGACCAGGGTGGGTCGAAGACGAGCTCGATCTCCACCTCGCCGATACCCTCGATGTCGTTAATGGCCCATTCCGCTTGTTGGGCGATATACGGTCCCATGCCGCAGCCGGGGAACGTCAAGGTCATCTGAACGTACACGTCGCTGTTGTCATTGACCTGTACGTCGTAAATCAGCCCCAAATCAACCACATTAACGGGAATCTCGGGGTCGTAAACACTCTTCAGGGTGTCGTAGATCTCTTCCACGCTGACTTCCTCTGACATATATGCCTCCACCGGATGGGCTAGTTCAATTATTCAATTATAGGGATAGTTGATTTCCGCAGTCAACAATTGCCGCCGTGGCTCAGGGCACCAGGATTACCTTGCCAGTGGTCGAGCGGCCCTCCAACTGCCGGTGGGCCTCGGGTGCTTCCGACAGGGGGAACACGTGCTCAACCCGGAGATTGAGTTGGCCGGAGCGGACCCATCCGAGGACGTCTCCTGCCCTCTGTTCCAGTTCATCCCTGGTGGCGGTGTAGTCGCCCAGGCCGGGGCGGGTGAGGAAGAGGGAGCCGTTGCCCAGCACCCTGGGGTCCATCGCAGGGACGGGTCCGCTGGCTTGCCCGTACAGAACCATGTAGCCGCGCGGTGCAAGGCAGGAAATGCTCTGGTCGAAGGTGGTCTTGCCAACCGAGTCATAGACTACCTGGACACCTTCGCCGCCAGTGGCTTTCCTGACCTCCTCGGCGAAGTCCTGCTCTGTGTAGAGGATTACGTGGTCCGCTCCCGCTGCCTGGGCCAGTTCGGCCTTGGCCTCGGTGGACACGGTGGAGAATACATAGCCTCCCAGGGCCTTGACCATCTGGATGAGCAACAGGCCAACGCCGCCGGCGCCGGCATGAATCAGGGTGCGGTCGCCCCCGTTCACCGGGTATGTGGCGTAGCAGAGGTAGTGGGCGGTCATCCCCTGGAGCATGGCAGCCGCGCCGTCGCGAGCGTTCAGGCCCGCGGGCATCTTGATCAGCCGGGAAGCCGGGACGACAGCCTGCTCGGCGTAAGACCCCTGGATGCTGCAATAGGCGACCACGTCGCCCACGGCCACATCAGCTACTCCCCTACCGACGTCCCGGACTGTGCCCGCTCCCTCTACTCCAATGGTCTTTGGCAAAGGGGGGCCGGGGTTGATTCCTGCGCGGCTATAGACGTCGGTGTAGTTGACTCCCACGGCCTCGATCTCGACCAGCGCTTCCCCATCTCCTGGGGACAGGTCTGGAACGTCCTGGTACTTCAGGGCATCAGGCCCACCGTACTCGCTAATCTGTACTGCCTTCATGGTTTGTCCTCCTGGACTCTGATCGGGTTCGGACTAAGACAAGTATACTCCGAATGTCGCTGTGCTCCCATATTCCTGGATTGCTATCGTCCGGCGAACCTGATATGATTGTTTGGTGCCACTTCACGAGTCATACGGAACGACGCATATATCTTCTGTTCCTGGTCGGATTGCGTATATGTAGGGAAGTAATTTACCCGATAACGATCGAAGTACGACGGTAATCGTAATGGGGTTTGTGCCGAGGATGGGAGTGGAAAATCCGTCGACGAGCACGCCCCACACCCGGTGAAACACTCGGATGTCCCAGCACTCCGCTCTCAACGAAGCCCATTGGGCGGAATGGCATAGGCGCCTTGGCCGCCTGCCGAAGGAGGACAGATCTTGGAAGGTGTAACCGTACCGACACTCTCCGAAGCGCTCAGTCAGTTCATTACCTCCAAGAGAAGAAGCAAGAAAGTCCAGGAAGGTTATCATCAAGAAGTAGGGCGTTTCGTGGCCTGGTTCGGGCGGGACAGGAAGGTCGGTGACCTTTCGCCTTCAATGGTCGCGGAGTATGCACAGGTCATCAGCCAGGGTGGGTCTGACTCGGCCCAGCGTGTCAGTCCGGTAAAATTGTTCCTCACTTATCTCAAGGAAGAAGGTTGGGTCAGTGTGGGTCTGGCGACCCACCTGCGGGTCCCCAGAAACCGAAGGACTGGCGCCCGCCGGTCCGACCGCTCCTCCAGTGACTCGGCGTCCCGTGCCGGGGTTACCCAGCTAAGCCAGGAGGGATACGATCGGCTGCTCGCGGATCTTGAATCGCTCAAGGAGGAACGGGTCAAGGTTGTCGACGACATCAAGTTGGCGATGGCAGACAAGGACTTCCGGGAGAATGCCCCTTTAGATGCGGCCAAGGAGCGCCAGGGATTCATCGAGTCGCAGATCAGAGGCCTGGAGGACAGCCTTGCCAAAGCCGAGGTGATCGATTCTACGTCGACTGTCCCGAGGCAGCGAGTGTCGGTCGGAGCCAAGATTACGCTGCAGGATGTGACCTCGGGTAGGAAGATGGTCTACACGCTGGTCGATGTGCGGGAAGCCGACGTGGCTTCGGGGAAATTATCGAATGTCTCTCCAATCGGTCAAGCGATCCTGGACCGAAGCGTGGGGGACGAAGTTACGGTCAACGTCCCCCGCGGGCAGGTCCAGTACCTGATTCAGGAGATCTTGAACTAGGACCAGCCTTTCCGGCTAGCCGATCGTTGCAAGCGCGGCCAGAATGTTCTCAGGGTCGGGCAGTACCCCCGGCTCATAGGTCTCCCGGAACCGGACTACCCCCTCTTTGTCCACTATGATGACGGCGCGGTTGCCGCCGCCCCGTTCCTCGTTGTACAGTTCGTAGGCCTGGGTGGCTGCACCCTTGGGATGGAAGTCTGAAAGCTCGGGATATGGCAGACCCCCCATAGCCGTGGTCCAGGCGCGGTGAGCGGGAACGGTATCGCAGCTGATGCCCAAGACCTGGGCATTCTGCTCCTCAAACCGGCTGTAATACTGCCGGAAGAGGGTGGCTTGAGTCGTTCAACCAGAGGTGAAGTCGAACACGTGGAAGGAAAGCACCACGCTCTTTTCGCCTTTGTACTGGCTTAGCGTGATGTCGCCCTCGCTGACCGATGGCAACTTAAAATCCGGGGCAACGTCGCCGACTTGTGCAGACATATACTAACCTTTCTATCCGATATTTGCGGGTCTGTGCCCTTGCACCCGACCCCCACGGACAGTATAACCTACGTCAATCCTCCTGACGACTGTTGGGGTATTGGCGTCATTAGTCCCGGTCAAGTGGATGCCAGTGGGGCTGTGGTCAGCGACGCGGTAAGCCAAGGCTCTTGGCATGAGGTGTGCGGACGTTGCAGGTAGTGTTTGACCGAGGGGTGTACCTGCCCGAGTTGGACCTTTGGCTGGATTCCCTGCGCAAGAGGGACTTGGGACTCATATCTCACGCCCACTCCGACCACACGGCGCGCCACAGCAGGCCAATACTTACTCCCAATACCCGGCGTCTCCTCGGCGATTACCTCAAGAGGTCTGATCCGGTAACCCTCGAATACCACGAACCTCTGGATACCCCCGGATACACTCTTACTCTCTACCCTGCCGGTCACTGTCTGGGTTCAGCCCAGGCGCTGGTTGAATCAAAGTCAACCGGGGGGCGGTTGCTGTACACCGGCGACATCAAAGTACGTCCCAGCCCGACCAATGAACCAATAGAGGCACCGGCCTGCGACACGCTCGTTATAGAGTCTACCTATGGCCAACCCCGGTATGTGTTTCCGAGCCAGGAAGATGTACTAGCGACCGCCTTTCGCACCCTGCGCAACTGGCTGTCGAAGGGAGAGCGCCCGGTAGTACAGGGTTACACCCTGGGCAAGTCACAGGAGCTCTTGAGCCATCTGTTGGATGAAGGGTTTGACGTGGAAGTTGAGAACAGCATTTTCGAGAAGGCGCTCGTATACCAGGATGCGGGTATCCACTTCGAGAGCCAATTCCGAAGGTTTGTGGGAGACTGGCCTGAAGGGTCAGTGCTATTGTGCCCCCCGGGAAGAAAGAGCAGGGATGCGGTCAAAGGGTTCCGCGGCGTCAGGACGATGGAATTGACCGGCTGGGCGCTGGGTGGAGGCCGCCACTGGGGACGCCGAGGCGACGCATCGCTGCCTTACAGCGATCACCCGGACTTCAATGAGTTAGTGGAGTACGTAGAGAGGGTGCAACCCACCCAGGTGTATACGATAAACGGGTTCCCGGACTTAGCGGCGCACCTGCGCTCCGAGGGTTACCCGGCAGTCCATCTTGCTCGTAACGGTGAGCATCAGGTTGACACCGGGGTCCAGATGAAGCTGTTGTAGCCAGGGTGACTGCCAAGGCCACGACGACCGCGAGGGCTGAGCGGGCGCCGGAGAACCGTTCAGACGCAAAATCTAGAAGGGAGGCCTGTGAAGGCCTCCCTCATTGTCCGGAATATGGGTCTGAGTGGAGTGCTTGCGGCCCTAGTCCGGGGTGCTGCCGGCCACCGGGGCGCTGGCTTCTTCGTCGGCGGCCAGCATCCGGTTGACCGCGCTCAGGTAAGCCTTGGCGCTGGCGACGATGATGTCCGTGGACGCGCCGCGGCCTGTGTAGACCTTGCCGTCGCTCTCGACGCGAATGGTCACCGTTCCCATTGAGTCGATGCCCTCGGACACGGACTGCACGTTGAAGTCAACCAGGCTGCAACTGCAACCGACCACCCGGTCGATTGCGTTGCACACGGCGTCGACCGGTCCGTTGCCGGTGGAGGCGTCGGTGTGGAGCTGCTGGTCAGGGCCGATGAGCCGGACCGTGGCGGTTGGCACGTCGTGGTCGCCACCGCTGAACTGAATTTGGTCGAGGGTGTACATGATTGGCTCGGAGGCGACACGCTTCTCCTCGTCCATCAGGATTTCAAGGTCTCGGTCGGTCACCTCGCGCTTCTTGTCGGCCAGGTCCTTGAACGACTCGAAGACGGCGCTGATTTCCTCCCTGGATAGGTTGTATCCGAGGGCTTCCAGCCTCGATTGCAGACCGGCGCGGCCGCTCAGTTTGCCCAGGACAAGGCTGCTGCCGGGGACCCCGACCCGCTCCGGCTGCATCACCTCGTAGGTGGAGCGGTCTTTGAGCACCCCGTCCTGGTGGATGCCGGAGGCGTGGCGGAAAGCGTTCTCGCCAACGACGGCCTTGTTGGCCTGCACCGACATCCCGGTGATACGGCTTACCAGGCGGCTGGTGGGGTAGATCTGGGTTGTGTCGATGCCCGTTTCTACATTGAACAGGTCCTTGCGGGTGTCAACGGCCATGATGATCTCTTCCAGGGAGGCATTGCCCGCCCGCTCGCCGATGCCGTTGATGCAGCCTTCCACCTGGAATGCGCCGGCCTGGATGGCTGCCAGGCTGTTGGACACGGCTAGGCCGAGGTCGTTGTGGCAGTGAACGCTGAGGGTTACCCCATCGATGCCGTGGACCCGTTGCCGGAGTTCCATCAGCAAATCGGCGAAGTCAGACGGAATGGCGTAGCCGACAGTATCGGCAATGTTGATCGTCGTAGCGCCCGCGCGGATCACCTCTTCCATCATCTGGAACAGGTACTCTTTGTTTGTGCGCGTGGCATCCATAGGGGAGAACTCCACGTCTGGGCAGTAGCTCTTCGCCCGTTCCACCATGCTCACAGCCATTTCCATGACCTCTTCCCGGTTCTTGCGGAGCTGGTGCATCTGGTGGATCTCCGAAGATGACAGGAACACGTGGATGCGCGGCCTATCGGAGTTCTTGACTGCCTCCCACGCCTGGTCGATGTCGTTGGGGACGGCCCGCGCCAGAGACGCGATGATGGGGCCCTTGACCTCGCGGGCGATGTTGCTGACCGCTTCGAAGTCACCGGGGGAGCTGGCGGCGAACCCCGCTTCGATGATGTCCACCCGCATCCTCTGTAGCTGCCGGGCGATCTCCATTTTTTCGTCGCCGGTCATGCCAATGCCGGCGGACTGCTCTCCGTCCCGGAGAGTGGTGTCCAGGAAAAGCACTTTGTCGTCAGCCATAACCCTTTTTGTCACTCCCTCCTGGTAGTCCCAGAGCGTTTCAGCGCCGGGGCCAGGTATGTGTCTTGGATAGCGCTCTAGGCGCAGAAAGCCATAGAAACTTGGCTTACCAGAAAGGGTCGCAGGGGCACGTAGTCCACCGCACCCAGCCCGGCCAAGACCAGTGTGCGACGGTGAACTACACTCAACGTCTCCTCAGCACTCAAGATTTGTCTCCTACCCGACAGATTTGTTCTGCGAGGGTTTAATTCCATAGTTCCTGAGACATTCAGAGATCGAAGCTACTAACTTTACCTCGGGTCCAGCCAGGGCATCATGGAGCGCAGTTGCTTGCCGATGTTTTCTATAGGAGCGTTCTGCGCTGACTCACGCATCGGGTTGAACCGGGGGCGACCCTCGTCGTTTTCGCTTATCCATTCACGGGCGAAGGTGCCGTCCTGAATCTCCCTCAAGATGGCGCGCATGTTCTCTCGCACATGCTCGTCTATGATGCGGTTGCGACGACTAAGGGACCCGTATTCCGCAGTGTCGCTGACCGAGAAATGCATGTAGTTGTGCCCACCCTGGTACATGAGGTCTACGATCATCTTCAGCTCGTGAAGACACTCGAAGTAGGCGATTTCCTGGGGATAGCCCGCCTCCACCAGCGTCTCGAAGGCGGCGTTTACCAGAGCGGTGACACCGCCACAGAGGATAGACTGTTCCCCGAAGAGGTCACTCTCGGTCTCATCCTTGATGGTGGTCTCGAGGACCCCGGCTCCGGTGGAACCGACGCCCTTGCAGTAGGCGAGGCCGATCTGCTTCGCGTTGCCCGTGGCGTCCTGGTGGACGGCCAGGAGACTAGGTACGCCGATGCCCTGCTGGAACAGTTCGCGCATCCGGTGGCCTGGAGCCTTGGGGGCGCACATCATCACGTCCACGTTGTCGGGCGGCACGATCTCACGGTAGTGGATGCTGAACCCGTGGGCCACCATGAAGGCGCTACCCGGCCTGATGTTGGGCGCGATCTGTTCCCGGTAGACGCTGCCCTGGATGTGGTCAGGGATGACCATCATTATGATGTCCGCCCGCTGGGCGACTTCCGGCACGTCGGCGACTTCCAGACCGGCTTCCTGGGCGGTGGCCCGGCTGCGGCTCTCCGGGTAGAGGCCGACGACCACGTTCTGCCCGTTGTCCTTCAGGTTAAGGGCATGGGCGTGGCCCTGGGAGCCATACCCGATGATTCCGATGGTCTTGTCGGAGATGACCGACAGGTCTGCGTCCTGATCGTAATAGACGTTTACCATGTTACTCTCGCGTTTCCTTACTTCGTACTTCTCTTGATGGTCTGAGTGTAGATTATGGGGTTTGTCCCATTACCGGACCTGCCTCACCCCGGCACGCTCGCCCTGGAGCCGTTTTCCGGAATTTCGATCCCTATGGTATCGCTGGCCCTGGGATCTTCCTGCCCCCGCACCATTGCCACCAGGCCGGTGCGGAGCATTTCGATGATCCCGAATGGTTCCAGCAGGTGGTGGAGCGCGTTCACCTTGTCCTCTTCCCCCGTAACCTCAACCACCATGGACTGGGCACCAACATCGACCACGTTGGCCCGGAAGAGGTGGACCATCTGGATGATCTCGGCACGGGTGGCTGGAGTGGTCCTGACCTTGATGAGGGCCAGCTCCCTGGCGACCGTCTCGTGGTCCGAGATGTCCGCGACCCGGATGATCTCGATAAGTTTATCCAACTGCTTGGTGACCTGGACCACTGTATCCTGATCACCGGTGACGACGAAGGTCATGCGCGATAGGCCGGGCTGTTCGCTCTTTCCGACCGCCAGGCTGGCGATGTTGAAGCCGCGCCTGCGGAACAGGCTGGCAATGCGGGTCAGGACACCCGGCTTGTCCTCGACCAGGGCGACGATGGTGTGTTCTTCCATCCCGGAGTTTGGCATCGATCAGCCTCCGCCCGACGGAGGAGCGACAGATACTTCCGGCTCGTCTTCCATCATTTCCTGAATTGAGCCGCCTGCTGGAATCATGGGGTAAACGTTTTCGCTCTCCCTCACCACGAAGTCAACGATCACCGGCCCAGGCGTCTCCATCGCTTGCTGTATGGCGTCGGCAACCTCTTCCTGCTTGGTTACCCTAAGACCGGTGATGCCGTAGGCGGCGGCCAGCTTCACGAAGTCGGGATTGCCGGAGTACACGGTGGCGAAGTAGTCCTTGTCGTAGAAAAGGTCCTGCCATTGGTGCACCATGCCGAGCGTCCCGTTGTTGAGGATGGCGAATTTCACGTCGATGTTGTTCTCCACCGCCGTGGCCAGGTCGCACATGGTCATCTGGAAACCGCCGTCCCCTGCGACAGACCACACCGGCTTGTCGGGGCGGCCCATCTTTGCGCCGAGGGCGGCGGGGACCTCGAAACCCATCGCTCCCAGACCGCCGGAGGTAATCAGTGTGTTAGGTGAATTGAACTTGCAGTGCTGCGCCGCCCACATCTGGTGCTGGCCCACGCCGGTTACCACGATGCAGTCTCCCCTGGTCACTTCTGAGAGAGAGTTCAGTACGTATTGCGGCAGCAGTTCTTCGGAGTCCCGAATATGGAGAGAAGGGTGTTGTGACTTGAGGTCGTCCAGGTGGCGCTGCCAATCAATGTGGACGTTGGGTTCCACAAGGGGTAGCAACTGGTCCAACACACGCTTCAGGTCGCCAACTACCGGGGCGTCTGCCTTTACGTTCTTGTCCACTTCAGAGGCGTCCACCTCAACATGGACGACCTTGGCGTTGGGGGCGAAGTCCTTCAACCGACCGGTAATCCTGTCGTCGAAGCGCATCCCAAGGGCGATCAACAGGTCTGCTTCGTCGATGGCCAGGTTGTTGTAGGCCATCCCGTGCATCCCAGGCATACCCAGGTTTAAGGAGTGGCCGGTGGGCATGGAACTAATGCCCAGCAATGTAGTGATTACTGGGATTTGGGCCTTTTCTGCAAGCTCGATAAGCCGGTCGTATGTGTGAGAGATCAGAACGCCGTGGCCGGCAAGGATGAGCGGCCGCTCTGCCTGGTTGATCAATTCTGCGGCGCGGGTCACCTGCTCAGGGTCGGCGTCGCCCGGCGGGTTGTAACCTGGCAAATTGGGAAGCTCCGGCCAGATGAACTCCGCCCGGAGGTCTTGCAGTACGTCTTTGGGTATGTCGACCAGGACTGGGCCAGGTCTGCCTGTGCGGGCGATGTGGAAAGCTTCCTTGATTGCGGGAGCGATGTCCTCAACTTCCATCACCAGGTAATTGTGCTTGGTGATGGGAAGAGTGATTCCGGTTACGTCGGTTTCCTGGAAAGCGTCCCTGCCGATGGCGGGCCTGGGGACCTGACCGGTGATGGCGACTATGGGCACCGAGTCCATCTGTGCCGTCGCAATGCCGGTTACCAGGTTGGTCGCCCCAGGGCCGGAGGTGGCGGCGCATACACCCACCTTGCCGGTCACGCGAGCGTACCCGTCGGCAGCCATGGCTGCGCCCTGCTCGTGGCGGACCAGTACGTGACGCAGTTGCGGGTACTTACCCAGGGCGCCGTAGAAGGGCAGCACGGCCCCGCCCGGCAGTCCGAAAATTACGTCCACGCCCTCCTTGAGGAGGCTTTCACAAACGATCTCCGCACCAGTTAACTCCATGTCCTACCCTTCGCCTAGAGTGGGGGAAATTGGGCAACAAAAAACCCATCCCATGAAGGGACGGGTCTGAGTTCCCGCGGTACCACCCTTCTTTTCCTAGTGTTGGGGCCGTATCCCAAGGCGTTTCACCATCGGGGCGGTCAACGGTTCGGAACAACTCGATGACGTTTATCGGGGTCAACCGCCGCGCTCTACTCTGTTCAAGCGGGACGCTCCCGGGCGAGTTGGGGGCCCTTCTGCCGCCGGACTCTCACCGACCGCCGACTCTCTGAGGCAGGGTACCCTTAATACTCCCGTTCTTCGCGGAATCCGTCAATTTTCTAGTGCGCGATGTTAACAGCACGGCCATCCATTGTCAACATCAATAGCGCAGGAGGGCGCCTCTCTTGTCGGAATACAACACATCATACGATAGCTTCAGGCTGTCGAATATGCCGGTCCGTGGTGGGGTCGGCCTTCTGGATGCATTTCGAAAGTGCGTCGGCATTTGACAGGAATGCCGGAGTTCCGGTGATGAGGTGCTTCAAATAGAGTGTGATTGTTCCATGCTTGCACATATAAGTCGTATAGAAGGCATTTGAGTATGCTAGAATGTACGGTAGCAGTCGCCGCGAGCCCAATTTCAGTGGAGGTCGAGCCATTTGCCCGAACGGATTTTTATAGGTGTGGCATGGCCCTACGCTAACGGGCCATTGCACCTGGGGCACGTCGCCGGGTGCTACTTGGCTGCGGACATCTTCGCTCGGTATCACCGGCTCAAGGGTAACCAGGTTCTGATGGTATCGGGGAGCGACAGCCATGGCACGCCGATCACCGTTCGGGCCGAGCAGGAGGGCATCACCCCCGAAGAGGTCCTGAACAGGTACCACCCACAGTTCCTGGACACCTGGGAGCGGCTAGGAATTACTTTCGACCTGTTCACCACTACCCATACCGCCAATCACGAGAAGGTGGTCCACGACCTCTTCACCACACTGATGGAACGTGGCTACATCTACAAAGAGTCGATGCCATTGGCTTATTGCCCGGAGTGCAACCGTTTCCTTCCTGACCGGTACGTCAACGGGACGTGCCCCCACTGCAGTTTCGAGCGTGCGCGGGGAGACCAGTGCGACGGCTGCGGACGGACTCTGGACCCTATGGACCTGCTGAACCCCCGGTGCATCCTGTCGGGGACTGAACCGGAGTTCCGGGATTCGGAGCACTTCTTCCTCAAGCTGTCGGCGTTCCAGGAACCCCTGCTGGAGTGGGTGGAGAAGCAATCCCACTGGCGGCCCAACGTCCTCAACTTCACCCGCCGGTTTCTTGAGTCTGGGTTGAAGGATCGTGCCATAACCCGAGACCTGGAGTGGGGTATCCCCATACCCGTGGAGGGTTACGGCGGGAAGCGCATCTATGTCTGGTTCGAGGCCGTGATTGGGTATCTGTCGGCGGCGGTCGAGTGGGCCAAGTCCTCCGGTAACGAGGAGGAATGGAAGGACTTTTGGAAGTCTGAACAATGCCGGTCGTATTACTTCATAGGCAAAGACAACATCCCCTTCCACACCATAATCTGGCCGGCGATGCTGATGGGTTACGGTGGACTGAACTTGCCCTTTGACGTCCCCTCGAATGAGTTCCTCAGCCTGGAGGGTCGCAAGTTCTCCACTAGCGAAAACTGGGCGGTGTGGGTCCCCGACTACCTCGACCGCTATGACCCCGATCCCCTCCGTTACCTGCTGTCGATCAACATGCCCGAGTCGGGCGATGCCGACTTTTCCTGGGGAGAGTTCGTTCGTCGCAACAACGAGGAGTTGGTGGCGACCTACGGCAACCTAGTCAACCGTGTCCTGTCATTCACCTACCGTAACTTTGAGGGCATCATGCCTGTACCTGGCGCACTCCGCGACCAGGACCGGGAGCTTCTTGACGTGGCACGCGCTGTAATGGAAGGGGTTGACAAGGACCTTCACGGTTGCCACTTCAAGGCGGCGATTGGGCGGGCATTTGGATTGGCCCAGCAGGCCAACCGCTATCTGGATGCACAGGCTCCCTGGCGGGCAATCAGGACGGACCGGGGGAGCGCAGCCACAACCTTGTGGACCACTATCGCGGTGCTGAACTGTCTCAAGATGGTGCTGTTCCCGTTCCTGCCCTTCAGTTCCCAGAGCGTGCATGAGTTCCTTGGACTGGACGGCACTGTCGACTCCGCAAATTGGGACTTCGATAGCCTGGTCGGGGAAATCGGCCCGGGCAATCCCCTGCGCAGGCCCGCCCCGCTATTCAAGAAGCTCGACCCCGAGTCGGTTGAAGAAGAAGTTCAACGGCTGGGCGTCACCGTCGCGTAGGGGGCACGGTGCTCAAAGGCATAGATGAGCGCACCTACTTGATCTACGCCCCAATTCGGGAGAAGTTGGTCCTGGTTGAGGAACGACTTCAAGGACTGGGGCCCGCCAGCCCTGACCACCTGAGAGCACTTGTGGGCCATGTGCTCAGCTCCGGGGGCAAGCGGGTCAGGCCTGCAATCACCCTACTGGCCGCGGGGTGTGGCCCCAATGACAACGAAAACCCCATAATCATGGCTTGCGCCGTCGAGTTGCTGCACTTGGCGACTCTGATCCACGACGACACAGTGGACAACTCAGACGTCAGACGCGGCAGGCCTACGGTCAGCAACCAGTGGGGAAAGCACGTGGCGGTGCTATTCGGTGACTATCTCTTCGCCACATCGGCGACCTACGTCTGCGACACCGGGAACGTCCGCGTTATTCGACGATTTTCCGAGACGATCATGGAGCTCGCCAGCGGTGAGCTCGTGGAGTACTTCAACACCTTCAAGACTGACCGCGCGCTTGAGCTTTACCGGGACAGGATCTATCACAAGACGGCATCGCTGTTTTGCACTGCGGGGGAGACGGGTGCAATCCTCTCAGGCGCACCTGAGCCGCAGGTACAGGCCATGCGGGAATATTGCTACAACGTCGGGATGGCGTTTCAGATGGTGGATGACCTGCTGGATATCCAGGGGGACGCCAGCGAGATGGGAAAGCCCGTGGGCAAGGACCTGATGCAGGGGGTGCTCACCCTCCCGACCATCCTGCTAATGGAGAAATACCCGGAAGAGAACCCCGTACAGGCCCTGTTTGCCGATCCTTCCCACGACGGCAAGCTGGATAGAGTGCTTGAGATGATCAACAACTCTACCATCGTGGAAGAATGCTACGAGGTCATAGGGGACTACTGCGGCAAGGCAGCCGAGTGCCTGGAAATCGTTCCAGACAACCCATCCCGCAGTTCACTGCTCTCGCTGCTTGAGTACATCCGGGAGCGGAGCCGCTAGATCTCCTTCAACCCCTCGTTCCAGGCGATACTCCCCCCCAATATCGTCAGTACGGAGCGGATGTCTTTGAGCCGGTGGTACTCCACCGACGTTGGGTCGGCGTCCAACAAGACCAGGTCGGCAAGCTTCCCCGGCGATATGCTCCCCTTCCTGCGGCTTGAGCCTTCGGATGTGGCCCCAGCGCTGGTGTGCATCCGAAGGGCATCCAACACAACCGCGTCGTGACCGGTTGTCCCTGCATCGCTCCATTCCGGAATGTGTCGTCCCTCTCTGGTTCCCCGGGTTACTGCGCTATAGATGCCGGGCCAGGGGTTGGGCCTGACCACTGGGGCGTCGGAGCCGAACGCTACCGGAACAGACGCCCGGCGCAGCGATGCGATTGGGTACAGGTGCGGGAGTAGGTCAGGCTCGACCTGCTCCAGGTAGCGGTCGCCGTTCCAGTAGATGAACGCAGGTTGGGTCACGACCATTGCCCCCGATTCACGAACCAGTTCGATCAAAGCCGCAGGACATTCGGAGCAGTGCTCGATGCGGTCTGGCGGAGTTCCTCGACTCCCGGAAACGAGGCCTACCTGCGACAACACTTGGGCGACCGCGGCCACAGCTTCCTGCTCTACGGCGTGTACTGCCACGGGAAACCCGAGATGGTGCGACTCCTCAACCATCTCCCGGAGCGTTTCAGGTGGAGGGTATAGCTGCCCGGTGGTGAGGGTAAGCATTATCTTGACGTGACCAACCCTCGTGCGATCATCGCCCGTTCCCCATTGGAGGTCTTGGGATACGAGGTCCTGCAGTTGTGGGAACCCCGCCATCATGGTAGTGCGGAAACCGATGGCTCCGGTGTCCCGGAGCCTTGAGAACGTGCTCCACTGGGAGAGGCCGTTGCTGGGCCCGGCATCCTGCACCGATGTCACTCCGTACCCGAGCAGGTGGGCGCTAAGACGTTTCACCCCTTCTTCGACTTCGGTGTCGCTGCTGGTCCGTCCCAGCTGGTCTCGGAGGTAACCAGCCATATCCAGGAGCAGGCCGGTGGGCTGGCCTGTGACAGGGTTCCGGTCAATCACACCCTCGGGTGGGTCCGGCGTATCTGCGTGTATACCAGCCAGTTGCAAGCCGAGGCTGTTGAGTACCGAGGCGTGGCCGCTGCGGTGGTTAAGTCTCACGGCATGATGGGGGGCTACCGTGTCCAGGTCCTCCCGGTTGGGGTGGCGGCTCTCGGCTAGGGCAGTGTCGTCGTACCCGTACCCCCGTATCCAGTGACCGATTGGAGTTTGAGCGGCGCGTTGATGGACTGCCTGTGCCAATTCGGCGATGGATGAGACCGAATCCGGCCCGCAGTCGAGTCCCTGAATCGCCGCCACCTGGGCCAGTATGTGACAGTGGGAGTCGATGAGGCCGGGAATCAGTGTAAGTCCTTGGCAGTTGATGGTCCGCGCATGGTTCCCGGCCGATGCCTCTGCCGTGGACCGGTCGCCAACGGCGGCAATGGTGTCGCCCCGGATAACCACGGCGGTGGCAGAGGGCTTGCGCCGGTCCATCGTCAGCACCCGTGCGTTGACCAGCAGCAGATCCATGTTGGGCCCATCCGCGCAACGTGCCCTCCGCCAGGTTCCTGCCCTGTGGGGGCTGCGTGGCTTCTCCGTGGCCTCCGTTGCGTTGTGGTCTTGTCCAATGGAGGTCGAGGACATGACGGTACTAAACTCGCTGACTCTTTCCACGGGATCAGCAGGATCCGACTACTACAAGTATATCCGTTGCTGGCGGGGCTGAGAAATCACACAACTGGGCCATAGTTGCGAAAGACCACTAAAGTTATATGTATAATTAACAGCATAATCATTGACGTATATCCGTATAATACCTATAATTTTATTGGAGCCTACAGGAACGGTGAGATATGAGCGATTACTACGAATTGCTAGGAGTATCTAGGACAGCGTCCCAGAACGACGTCCGGAAGGCCTACCGTCGCCTGGCGCGCCAGCATCACCCCGATGTCAACAAGGGCGACAAGGCTTCCGAGGAGAAATTCAAGCAGATTAACGAGGCTTACGGCGTTCTGTCCGACGAGGATAATCGCCGTAAGTATGACCGGTATGGCGACAATTGGGAACACGCTGACCAGATTGAAGAGAACGCCTCGCGGGACCGGCAGAATAGCACCTTTTTCTGGCCGAGCGATGGCGGACCAGGGCCAGATGTCGAGTTCGATGTCGGTGGCGACCACAATTGGAAGAGCCGTTTCTTCCGGGATAGAAGCGGGGCGCAGCCGGGCGTGGAGTTCGACACCGGTCCCGGGGGAATATTCGACGACCTTCTCCGCAATTTGCGGAACAACCCTCGGCAGGCCCAGGCGCAAGAGTTAAGCACGGAAGTGTCCCTGGATGAAGCATTCAGGGGGACGACAAGGCTGGTAGACCTGCCCGATGGCAGGCGGCTTGAGGTCAAGATTCCTGCGGGCGTGGACAATGGCTCCCGGGTCCAGGTCTCGCCCGACGGCAAATCTGCGGGTGATCTGCACCTGGTTGTTTCGGTCAAGGAACATCCAAGATTCGAGAGACAGGGCCGCGACCTCTATACCGAGGTAGAAGCGCCGCTGGAGGACGCGATCCTTGGCACGAACCTCACGGTGCAGACTCTGACTGGACGGCTTGCCCTGACTATTCCGGCGGAGACCCAGAACGGGAGAAGGTTCCGGCTTGCCGGGCAGGGAATGCCCGAGCTGAATAACCCCGCCTCGAGAGGCGACCTGTTCGCCACCATCAAGGTAAAACTGCCCACGGGCCTGAACGATGAAGAACAGGGGTTGTTCCAGCGCCTGAAGGCCATCCGGTCTCAGAGAGGAGACTGAACATGATTATGGAAGACCAGTCCAAAGACGAGCCATGCTTCGTGATCAGTGTAGCGGCTAGGATAGTTGGGCTGCACGCCCAGACCTTGCGGTATTACGAGAGGGTTGGCCTGATCTGGCCCTCCCGTACCGTCGGCAGGCAGCGTCTTTATTCGGCGGCCGACATCGAGCGGTTACAACGTATCAAGACCCTGACAGATGATATGGGAGTGAATCTTGCTGGGGCAGAGGTAGCCATGAAGCTCATGGCCCGAATCGAGGAGTTGGAATCCGAAGTCCGGCAGTTGACCGAAGACATTAGACGTAGGCACGGCAGCAACACGGTCAGGATCGCCAGCCGGCGCCTGACCAACCACTAGTGGCAGGAGGTGTCACGATGGTATGGAGACCAGACCAATTCACAGAACAGGGAAGGGAAGTAATCCAGATCTCGCAGGAGATCGTGCGACGTTACCGTCACAGTCAATGGGACGTGGAACACATCCTGCTGGCCCTCCTGGAGTTGGACCACGGACTGTCGGCGGAAATCCTGGACCACATGGGTGTTGAGGTCGAGGCAGTCAAATCGCGTGTCCGCCGGGGGCTGGAGGCTTCCCCCAAGTTGACTGGTCAGAGTGGCCAGATTTACCAGACGCCCCGGTGCGCAGCCCTGCTGGATAATGCCAAGGAGGAGGCCGACCGGCTTAATGACGCGTACATGGGAGCGGAACACCTTCTCATCGCCGCGGTGAAGGATGCACAGGGAGACTCGGCGGCGGTCTTCCGGGAGTTCGGTATTGACGAGGAAAAGGTATACGAGGCGCTCAGGGCCGTGCGTGGCAGCCGCCGCGTGTCCGACCCCAACGCTGAGAGTCTTTACCAGTCGCTGAGGCGTTTCACAATTGATCTGACCAAGCTGGCCGAGGAGGGAAAGCTGGACCCGGTAGTCGGGCGCGACTACGAGATACGCAGGGTAATGCAGACCCTGACCCGGAGGAGGAAAAACAACCCGGCCATCATCGGTGAGGCGGGTGTTGGCAAGACAGCTATCGCAGAAGGACTGGCTTCCCGCATCGTCTCAGGTGACGTCCCTGATTCCCTGAAGGACCGGCGCGTCCTGGCGCTCGACATGGGTTCGCTGGTGGCGGGCTCCAAGTTCCGCGGTGAGTTTGAGGAGCGGCTCAAGGCCGTGGTAGACGAGGTCAAGGAGGCCCAGGGGGAGATCATCCTCTTTTTGGACGAGATTCACACTATGGTCGGGGCTGGCGCGGCCGAGGGCGGCATCGACGCCAGTAACTTGCTCAAACCAGCGCTGGCCAGGGGTGAACTCCAGTGCATCGGCGCCACCACCACGGACGAATACCGCCGCTATATCGAGAAGGACGCGGCGTTGGAACGCCGCTTCCAGCCCATTTTGCTAGAGGAACCGACAGTTGAGGAGACGGTGGAGATTCTCCGCGTGCTGAGGCCGCGCTACGAGGCCCACCACAAAGTTACCATCGAAGACTCTGCACTCGATGCGGCGGCCCGCCTCAGCGATCGCTACATCGTTGACCGCCACCTGCCTGACAAGGCGGTGGATTTCATAGATGAGGCGGCGAGCAAGCTGCGTATAGACTCGGAGAGCCTCCCGTCCCGCCTGAAAGAGATGGAAGACAACATCCATCGTCTGGAGGACCAGGAAGAATCTGCATCCCAACGCTCCGAGTACGAGCGGGCAGCACAGCTACGCACGGAACGGCTGCGCTTGGAGGATGAGTTCCGGCGGGAGAGAGAGGAGACCCTGGGCAACCGGGCGATGGACATGGTGGTGGATGAGTACGACATCGCTGAGCTGCTGTCCAGGTGGACCGGCATTCCGGCGGGGAGAATGCTGGAGGGTGAAAGCGAGCGGCTGGTCCACATGGAGGATGGTCTGCACCAGCGACTTATAGGCCAGGACGCGGCGGTAGTCGCCGTTTCCGAAGCCATCCGTCGCGGCAGGTCCGGTCTTAGCGACCCCAGGCGTCCAATCGGTAGCTTCATCTTTCTCGGACCGACGGGAGTGGGCAAAACTGAACTTGCCAAGGCCATGGCGGAGTACTTGTTCGACGATGAGAGCAACATGGTCCGCGTCGATATGTCGGAGTACATGGAGAAACACACCGTTTCGCGGTTGGTCGGCGCGCCTCCAGGCTACGTGGGCTACGACGAGGCGGGCCAACTAACCGAGGCTGTGCGCCGCCGCCCATACCGGGTGGTACTGTTCGACGAGATCGAGAAGGCTCATCCGGATGTGCTGAACATCCTGCTACAAATTCTGGAGGACGGGCGGCTTACCGACGGTCACGGGCGCACCGTCGATTTCCGCAACTCCGTGATCATCATGACCAGTAACCTGGGAACGGAGGGGTTCCGTCGCCAGCCGTTCGGGTTCCGCGCCGATGGCCTGGATCGTGCATCGGACGAACAGCGTCTGCGCGATTCGGTGAACGACGCTCTTAAGAGGACTTTCCGTCCCGAGTTCCTGAACCGGATCGACGATATTGTCGTGTTCCAGCCCTTGACCCAGGATCAGATTGTTCAGGTAGTCGGGTTGATGGTCAAGGATGTCCAGGCGCGGCTGGCGGAGAGAGGCATCACATTCGATCTGACGGAAGAGGCCCGCTTGTGGTTGGCCAGGGAGGGGTTCGACCCGGTGTATGGTGCAAGGCCCCTGCGCCGTGCGGTTCAGCGGCACCTGGAGAACGCCCTTTCCCGCCGGGTCCTGTCCGGAGATGTACAGGATGGTGACCACCTGACGGTCGATGCCGGTGAGGATGGATTGGTGTTGAGCAATCCGGTACTGGAGGCCCAGTTGGTATGAGGACGTTCGCCGGGCGTGAGGGATTCGATCATTCCCTTGGTCACTCTCCCCGACTTGGCGGGGTGGCCTATGGGTCCGTTGATCTCGATGGCGTAAATGTCCACTATGCGGAAGCCGGTGACGGGCCAGCGCTGCTGCTGGTCCATGGGGTGGCTGGGTCTCACGCTATCTGGTGGGACAATATTCTCCCACTGGCCGAGGCTGGGTTTCGCGTTCTGGCCCCCGACCTTCCTGGTCATGGTGACTCGGACAAGCCAAAAGCAATCAGCTACGATCCTAATGCCGGGGCTGCCCTTCTGGGCCGGTTTCTCATCGCTATGGGTGTGGATAAGGCGGTGGTGATAGGTAACTCTGCCGGTGGGCTGATGTCCGCATTATTTGCTCTCGACCAACCACACAGGGTTGAGCGTCTGGTCCTGGTGGCCGCAGGGGGTATGGGTCGGGATGTGACCTGGTTCCTCCGTTTGGCGTCGCTGCCAGTGCTGGGCGGGCTTGCGTACCAGCCGGGGCTGGCGACCATCGGCAGTATGGACAGGAAGATGCTGTTTCATAAACCACCGCCCTTCGCCGACGAGTTCTTGTCCGAGCTGCATAGGGTCCAGGGGCTTCCAGGGTCCCGGCAGGCGGCGCTCCGTTCCATCCGCTCCGGGGTTAACTTTAGTGGCCTGAGGAAGGAGCGTCTGATCCTCGACAGGCTGTCCAGGTTGGAAGTCCCGGTGTTGACAATTTGGGGCGAGAACGACCGGGTGCTGCCAGTCGAGCACGCATCGGCCGTCCGACGTGCCCTGCCCTCCAGCCAGCTAGTCATCTACCCGGAGTGCGGACACTGGCCGCAGATGGAGAAGTCAGGGGAGTTCAACCAGTTGGTCACCCGATTCGTGCAAGGCGAGATAGACCGGGAGCCTGAGCCCCCGAAGCGATGAGTTCCGTCAGGCGAGTCGCCTCCAGGGCCGGCCGGATAGACTGGCGACGAAATGAGAACCGCGTGCGTCTGGCCCTTTTTCTGGCGGCGATCGCAATGGTCGGCGCGGCCTTGCTGTTGAGAGACTGGTTGACGCTAACCCAGGTTGGGTATGGCGGTATCGCCCTGGCTTCCTTGATCGCCAGTGCCGGGCTGATTATTCCGGTTCCCGCTCTGGGCGCGGCGTGCGTAGGCGGAGCGCTCTCCCTGAACCCATTGATAGTCGGCCTCGTTGCCGGGTCGGCGGAGACACTGGGCGAACTGACCGGGTACTTTTTCGGATACAGTGGGCAGGGAATGGTCCAGCGCAGGCGACTGTACATGCGGCTGGAGCTGTGGATGCGCCAGAGGGAATGGTTCCCTCTGGCATTGTTGTTCCTGTTATCCCTGATCCCGAATCCTGTATTCGACGTTGTTGGCTTGGCTGCAGGGGCGCTGCGAGTCCCTGTTTGGAAATTCCTGTCCACCGTATGGGTTGGCAAGACCCTGAAATTCTTCGCGGTCTCATACCTCTGCGCCCACGGGTATAGCTGGTTCTTCGCGTAGAGGGAGAATTGGTGATCGGCATATGCTTGATACGATGCTGGCGGCACAGCCTCCGAAAGTGTATCCTTGATTCGTCGCACTCCGGGGCATTCAGGCACGCCAGCCGACCTAGACCACCATGGCAGGCAACGGCCAATGACCACCTGTAGACTGGCCAGTACAAGGGAGAATCCGGTGATTCGCAGCATTAACGGCAAGATACCCAACATCCATCCCTCGGTATTTGTAAGCGAGTCTGCCTACATTGTCGGGGATGTGACCATCGGCGAAAACTCCAGTGTATGGCCTGGGGCTGTGATCCGGGGCGACTACGGCAAGATAATCATCGGGAAAGCCTGTTCAATCCAGGACAACTGCGTTCTCCATACCGACGATTACCTGGAGTTGGGAGACAACGTGCTGATGACCCACGGCGCAGTCGTCCACGGTGGCATAATTGGCAGCAACGTGCTCCTGGGTATGAACTCGGCGGTGCTGGAGAGCGCCAAAGTGGGCAACTATTGTCTCGTGGGAGCGTGTGCGCTGGTACTGGCCGACAGCGAAATTCCCGACAACTCCCTTGTCCTCGGCGTACCGGGACGGGTCCGCCCGCTGACCCAAGAGAACATGGAACGGCTGAAGGATCCGACGGCGGTCTATGTGGAAAACGCGAAGGTATATATCGAAGCTGGTCTAGGGCTGCAAATACCTCGACAACAGGCATAAGACGATTTGCTATGACCAGCGAAAGCCGGAAACTTCCTCTCCCTCTGGATGGTGTTCGGGTGCTGGACGTCACCCACATTGTGGCCGGCCCCTTCTGCTCCATGATCCTTGCCGACATGGGGGCGGAGGTCATAAAGATAGAGCGCCCGCGGACCGGCGAGCGCGCCAGGATCAATACACCGTTCCTTGAGGCTGAGGACGGTGAACGGGTCAGCGCCCGTTACCTCGGGGTCAACCGCAACAAAAAGAGCGTCACCTTGGACCTACGGGACTCCCGTTGCAGAGCCGCATTTGAAAACATGGTCAGGGCGTCTGATATCCTGCTGGACAACTGGGGGCCTGGCGCGCTGCGTCGGCTGGGTTTGGGCTACGACGTGTTGTCGGCACTGAACCCGGGCCTGGTATATGCCAGCATCACCGGCTACGGTGACGCTGAGGGGCTGCGCGGCCCCTACTCCGATTGGCCGGCTAACAACCCATGCGTTCAGGGCATGGGCGGCTGGATGGAGATAACCGGCGCGCCGGGCGGGCCGCCGCAGATGGTTGGGGACAACGTCGGCGACTCGGTTCCGGGCGTATGGACCGCCCTGGGCATCGTGATGGCCCTGGAGACCCGACACAAGACCGGCCTCGGGCAGCACGTGGACATGGCCATGTACGATTGCATGGCCGCCCACACTACCAGCAGTATGCCCCTCTACCAGGCCACCGGACAGACTACGGGACGCGCCAGGGAGAACATGTTCAGCGCCCAGTTGGTTCTGCGAGCCAAAGATGGTTACGCTGTCCTGGCCGGAGCGGGCGACGAGGAAAAGTGGGTGGCCCTGTGGGAGTTGATCGGCCGTCCCGAGTTGGGCGAAGACCCACGGTACCGTGGCATAGGTATCAGTGGCGAGTTCTACTTCGACCACATCGTTCCGACCATCGAGGAGTGGTCCCAGCACCTGCCCAAGCTGGAAGTGGCCAAGAGGCTGATAGAGATTGGATATTCGATGGGTATGGTGCAGAACACGGCTGACCTGGACAATTGCCCCCACCTGGCAGCCCGAAACATGTTCGTGGAGAGCGGCGATGGGCACGGCGGCCGGTTCCGCACCGTCGCCACGCCCATCAAGCTGACCGGCTGCGAGGACACCCCATCCGGCCCACCGCCGCTGTTGGGAGAGCACAACCAGGAAATCCTCTGCGGCATCGGCGGGTTGAGCGGCGAAGAATTGACAACCTTGGAGTCCGCCGGAGTAGTTTAGGCCGGAGTAGTTCGGGAAGGAGACAGACTCCCTTGTTCAGAGCGCCCAGGGGCACCAGCGATTTGCTGCCGGAGCAGCAGAAGTATTGGCGTTACATTGAGTCCAAGGCTATGGAACTGGCTGGGGAGTACGGCTTTGGCCGCATCGACACGCCGGTGTTTGAGGACTCCGGCCTGTTCATCCGCTCGGTCGGCGAGGGTACCGACATCGTCGAGAAGGAGATGTATACTTTCGAGGACCGGGGCGGAGACAGTGTCACCCTGCGCCCTGAGGGCACTGCCCCGGTTTGCCGCGCTTACCTTGAACATGGGATGCACAATCTTCCCCAGCCGGTGCGCATGTACTATTTCTGCCCCGTGTTCCGGTACGAACGCCCCCAGGCCGGGCGGTTCCGGGAGCACCACCAGTTCGGTGTGGAGGTCCTGGGAGACCCCGACCCGTCAGTAGACGCCGAGGTCATCGAATTGGCGTCAAGATTCATGTCGTCGCTGGGCCTGTCTGATATTGACATCCTGGTCAACAGCATAGGCGACCCTGAATGCCGTCCCGCTTACATCTCCCAGCTCAAAACGTATTATTCTGGATTTACGGACCGGCTCTGCGAGGACTGCTTGTCCAGGCTGGACCGCAACCCGCTTCGTCTGCTGGACTGCAAGGTGGAGACCTGCCGCGCCCTGGGTGATGAAGCGCCCCGGTCCTCCGACCACCTGTGCCAACCGTGCCAGGAACACTGGGACCGGCTGCGGGACTATCTCGCCGCGATGGAAATTTCATACCAGGTAGACCACCGCCTGGTCCGTGGCCTTGACTATTACACCCGCACAGTGTTTGAAGTCCAGCCCAGGGATGTTGGGGGTCAGTCCACGATTCTCGGTGGGGGACGTTACGACGGGTTGATAGAGGAACTGGAGGGAAGGCCGACTCCGGGCATCGGGTTCGCAACCGGCATGGAACGTCTCACTTTGAACCTGCAACGGGGCGGGATCGAAGTCCCGGAGATTGTGTCCCCCTCGTACCTCGTGGCCAACGTCGGTGCAGAGGCGAGGCCGGCGGCCCTCAAACTCGCTGCCGAGCTCCGTCGTGCAGGCGTAGGGGCAATACTCAGCAGCGGCAGCCGTGCTCTGCGTGGCCAAATGCGTCAGGCCAATGCCCTGAACGTGCCCTACGCCCTGATACTGGGCGAAGACGAGATACAGCGCGGCGAGGTCGTAGTCCGGGACATGGCATCCTCCACTCAGGAAACCGTGCCCCTCCAGGACTTTATGGGCGCGGTCGCCAACCGCTCAGCTTAGCTGAGCGCGGTCCCGGCCACCTTACATCTGGACCTGGGTCCTTCTTGGCTATCGTCAGGACCGCTGGCTCCATAATCCTCGGTGGTCCAATTTGCACAAATTTCAAAAACATGACATTTTCCGATTGATTGTTCGCCTTGATTGTTAGAACATGCGTGCGGCGCTTATCGGGAGGTCAACCTGTTGACCCGGGCCAATGAGCGAGGTCCTTATCCAAATCTATGAAGGACGGACGCACACCATGAAGATCTTCTACAGGGGTTACATGATCGAACAGGCGATTCCGGGACTCGATTCCAGGATATACGGTCGTCGACCCGACCGTGAAGAACTGGCCGACTGCCCATCCAACCGCTCCGCGATGGAGTGGGTTGACCGGGTGAGTGAAGTGGAGGAAGCCCTGCGCACCGACCGCATGGCAGAGTTGGCGATGCTGTAGCCCGGAAACAAGGGCCGGTGGCCCTTCGTCAAACAGTTGGGGCCGGTACTGCCGGCCCCAACTGTTCATTAGGAGACGTCCCAACCCTGGACGGCGGCCCAGGGTGTTGAAGCATGGAGCCATGGCATATGGCGGGTTCCGGAAGTGCCCCTAGTTGCTGTCGTCCGCCGCCGCACTTGCAGCGGCCTTGGCGCGCCGTTCCTTCTCCTTGAAATGGGGAATCACGTACTTCCCAAACAGCCGTATGGAGTTCTTCACCTCTGCATCGGTTGCCGGCCCGGCCTGAAAAATGGGCATGATCTCGTCTGCGCCGATGCGCTCGTAGTTCTCTATAACCTCGATGCACTCGTCGGGCGTACCGACGCAGAACCTCCCCGATGACAGCACTTCCTCCGGGCTCACTCCCCGCCGCATCTGCGGGTCCCACTCGACCCTGCGCACGTGATGGCGGTAGTCGTCAGGTACGTTCCGCGTGTCGAAGCCCGACCAGCCCCGCTCGTAGTTGCGCAGTCTGATGTTAATGTTCCACGCAGCGATCTCGGCGCCACGCTCTCTGGCTCGCTGCTTGTTCTCGTCACAGAATCCGATGCTGGACGCCACCACCTGGTTGTTGACGAACTTGCCCACCGGGTTGGCGTTCTTCAGCGCCTCCTTATAAATGCCGATGCGTTTCTCCACCGTCTCATACTGGCCCAGAACGTTGCACAGGCACCCCAGGCCCATCTCTCCGGCCAACTGGAAAGTGTCCTCCTGGCTGCACGCTGACCACAGTGGCGGGTGAGGCTTCTGCATGGGCTTTGGGATGACCTCCCGCTCCGGCACATTGAAGTACCTGCCTTGGTGGGAGAAGACCTCGTCGGTCCAGATGCCTGGCAGCATTCTCAGCGATTCCTCCCAGATGCCACGCGTGTCCTCCAGCTCTATGCCGAAGGGGGTGATCTGGTAGGGGTTGCCGGCCCGGCCCACGCCTACGTCCACGCGCCCGCCGCTCATCACATCCAGCGTGGCCGTCTTGACCGCCACGTGCAGCGGGTGGTGTACTGGTAGCAGCACCACACCGAACCCCAGACGCATGTTCGTCGTATGCTGGCTCAGTACAGACAGCATCACCTCTGAGGCACTGGAATGTGCCCATTCGGTCAGAAAGTGGTGCTCCACGAACCAGACATGCTCGAACCCCATCTCCTCGGCTAGGATGACCTGGTCAACTATCTCCCGCAGACGCTGGTGTTCCGCTTCCGGGGGAGCAGGTCGGGGCACTTGCACCTCGTAAAACATGCCAAACTTCATCTCGACAAAACTCCCAAGGGTCGGGCGGAGACCTTGGCACGGACCCTGACCCGAAATTTTGGCGTATTCTAGGCGGGTCTCACAGGGGAGTCAAATGCGAGGTCTGTGACGATCATTGGAATACAACCCGTTCATGGAAGACTTACGAAGATCGGAGATAGATGCTTGAGCACGCCATCAACACCCTCCTCGGCGAGCCGCACACTCACTTTCAGCAGGGTGGTAGATCTCTCTCGCGCGGTGCATCCGGGAATCCCGGTCTGGCCGGGAGACCCGCCGGTCGAGTTCGAGGGGATGGCCAAGTTCGAGGGGGAGGGCTTTTTCCTGCGTCGGTTCTCGATGGGAGAGCACACCGCTACCCATATCAACGCCCCTGCCAGCTTCCACGTCGGCGGGACCTCCATTGAAGCCTATCCTCCGGAGTGCCTCGTAGCGCCAACGGTGGTCATGGACGTGCGTAGGGAAACCCAGGTCAACTCCGATTACGCTTTAACCCTCAGCGCGGTCAAAGCTTGGGAGGATACTCACGGGTCGATACCGGCTGGCTCGGCGGTCCTCCTCCACACCGGCTGGCAGGAAAAGTGGGGAGATACCCGCCAATACCTGGGGCTGGCCCAACGGGGGCGCATGAGCTTCCCTGGGTTCGGGATTGACGCGGCCCGCTACCTGTTGGAGGAACGCAGCGTGGCTGGACTTGGCATCGATACCCACGGATTGGAACCGGGCGCGAGTGAAGGCTTCCCGGTCAACTCGCTGGTCTTGGAGCAACCCCGGCTGGCCTTGGAAAACCTTACCAATCTGGATAAGCTTCCCCCCACCGGCGCGACCATTGTCGTCGGAATCATCCGCCTGGAAGGGGGAAGCGGTTCTCCTGTTTCGGCACTGGCCTTGGTGCCCTAGCCTTGGTGGCTATGCCTACAGGCGGGCGATTCCGGCCCGGGCGCAGTCCTCGTCCTCTTGAGAAGTGCCGCCGCCCACTCCACAGGCCCCGTCTACTGCGCCGTTGCGAATGATGGGCACTCCGCCCTGTCCCATGATCATGTGGCCGCCCTCGGCGATGGCAATGCCGCGCGGTGTCGGCTGGTCGGCCCGCTCCTGCAGCTCGCCGCTGGTCCGCCCAAATGCCGCAGAGGCCACCGCCTTGCCCTGGGAGCCGTACACCCCGGCCCAGATCGCTCCGTCCATCCGGTTGAACGCGATCAGGCGGCCACCGGTATCACAGACCGCCACGTTGATCTTGATGTTGAGTTCCTCCGCCTTTGCAATGGCCCCGGCGATGATCCTGTTGGCCTCGTCCAAACTCAATGCCATCACTTACCTCCTGACAGGTTGGCTGCGCACTTCAGGTTCCGGTGCTCTCCAATTCTACTGTTCAGGGAATCCATTGCCAACAGCCGGACGTCGGAGCGTAGCGTTGCAATCAAGGACCTGCCCCGTGAAAACCCGGAGACTCGCCACCGGTCCCATCGGGGACAGTACGATCCCTGTACCACTCGCCGCACCACAGATTACTGACATTTGTCCCTTTCCGGTCCCGTAGGCGCTTCTCTATCATGTTTTGCACCGGTCTGGTTCGGGCTGGAGCGGAATCCAACCCGCTGGTCGTGGGACGGACCCCATCCGCGCAGGCTAGCCCCGTACCGGTCATGGGGGAGCGTTCCTGATGCTGGGTATACCCCACGTCAAATAGATCGCCCCGCACCATGCCCAAGTCCGGCCAATGTGACGGAATTCGTAAAAGTGAGCGGAAATGAGCGGATTCGAGAGGAAATTGAAATTTTTTCCGCCAGTCCAACTTCAGGAACAGATCTTCAAAGAGCTGACACTGGAGGCAGGACAGCCAACTACGGTCCCTCCGAAGCGGGGAACCTACTCCCGATGGGTCACTGCCGGTCAGCCGGACCACCTGAAATAGA
Source organism: uncultured Dehalococcoidia bacterium (assembly GCA_951812625.1). Classification (GTDB taxonomy): domain Bacteria; phylum Chloroflexota; class Dehalococcoidia; order Lucifugimonadales; family UBA3495; genus CATOSP01. The sequence goes on from CATOSP010000002.1 coordinate 476,630, forward strand.
ACGCCGCTGCTGCGGGCATATTCCATCCTATTTCAGCAGGGCCGCTTCTAGGTGTTATACTTCTTTCGGCGCACAACAGTCGTCGAGACCGGGGCGAAACCGTGCTTACCAAGCGCATCATTCCATGCCTGGACGTGGACGCGGGCCGGGTGGTCAAGGGGACCAGCTTCGTGGACATCCGCGACGCCGGAGACCCCGCGGAATTAGCATACCTCTACGATCGGGAGGGCGGGGATGAACTGGTCTTCCTGGACATCACCGCCAGCTCAGATTCCCGGGACACAATGGTTGACGTGGTACGGCGCGTCTCCGACCAGGTGTTCATCCCCCTTACCGTGGGCGGGGGCATCCGCAGCGTGGAGGATGTTCGCCGGATGCTCAACGCGGGCGCCGACAAGGTCTCCCTCAACACGGCTGCGGTCAACGGCCCGTCCCTCGTGTCCGATGGGGCAGACCAGTTCGGGAACCAGTGCATCGTCGTGGCCATCGACGCCAAGCGGGTGACTGGCCCCACTGGAACTCAGGAGCCTTTGCCTCAAGACCTCCCCCTCGATGGCGACTCCCGGTGGGAGGTCTACACCCACGGTGGACGGACTCGCACCGGGTTGGACGCGGTCAAGTGGGCCGTCCGCGCCGTGGAACTTGGCGCGGGAGAGATCCTGCTCACCAGCATGGACGCAGATGGCCATCTGGCCGGTTACGACCTGGACTTGACTCGTGCGATCTCCCAGGCTGTTCCCGTCCCGGTGATCGCCAGCGGCGGCGCGGGAACGCTGGAGCACCTGTTCGAAGCGTTCACCGACGGTCAGGCCGATGCGGTCCTGGCAGCCAGCATTTTCCACTACGGTACTTATTCCATTGGGGAAGCCAAGGACTACCTGGCTGGAAGGGGCATTCCTGTTCGCCCGCGGCAGGCCGCGTCCCAGTCTTAGTCCCTTGGCTCTTCAACTAGACCTCAACCCGGCCAACCCACAAGCAGTCACATCGGGAGGGGACCCAACACCGACATGCCAATAATCACCACGGTAATCTTCGACATGTACGATACCCTCGTGGACAACGACCGGAATCGATGGAGTGAGACCTTTGACGAGATCGCGCGCACCCAGGGATTGGGAATCACAGGACAGCGTCTCGGCGAGGAATGGCACGCCGCGGAGGAGGGTTTCAAGACCCGCAGGATCACACCGGGTGCGCCTTTCGAGAGCTACTTCGATGGCTGGCGCAGTACCTTCGCCGACGCGTTCACCCGGTTGGGGGTAACGGGCGACCCTGCTGCTGCTGCTAACAAGGCCATACTGGATCTGTCGGATCGCCAGCCGTTCCCGGAAACACGCGGTGCCTTGGAGTTCCTGCAGGAGAGTTGGCGCACTGCAGTTTTGTCCAATGCAGACGACCGCTACCTCATACCCAACCTCCAGTTGCTCGGACTCAATTTCGAGGCAGTCCTGTCTTCAGAGGCGGCCCGCTGCTACAAGCCGATGCCAGGACTGTTCCAGACCATGCTGCGGAGGCTCGGGATATCCGCGGCGGAGGCAGTCTACGTGGGAGACAAGCAGTTCGAGGATGTCCAGGGGGCTGGCGGTGTGGGAATGCATACCGTGTGGGTGAACCGCGCTGGGGCAGGCCTCAATCCTGCCCTGCCGGAGCCGGCATTTCAGATACGAAGCTTGCTGGAATTGCCAACGATCCTGACAGAGGCATCCCAGACATAGGGACAGCCCCACCAGAGGAGAAGAAGGACATGAAGGTAAAGTTGAACGACCAGGGGTTGGTCCCAGCCATTGCCCAGGACATCAACACTGGACAGGTACTGATGCTGGGGTATATGAACCCTGGTTCGCTTAAGCGCACGGTTGAAGGAGTACAGGTGTGGTTCTATAGCCGCAGCCGGGAGGACCTGTGGCATAAGGGTGAAGTCTCGGGCAACTACCTTAATCTGAGGGAAGCATGGGTGGACTGCGATGGGGATACCATCTTGCTCAAGGTCCAGCCCGATGGTCCGGCCTGCCACACCGGAGATACATCCTGTTTCTTCAACCCCTTGGAGGGGCTTCCCGAGGAATACGAAGTATCCGACGAAGGATCGGGGATACTGGAGGAGCTCTTCGCAGTCATCAAGGACCGTCAGAACGAGATGCCCGAGGGCAGCTACACCGTTGAGCTGCTCCAGGAGGGGGTAGACCGCATCTCCCAGAAGGTTATCGAAGAAGCTGGAGAGACGGCCATTGCCGCCGTGCAACGGGATGAATCCGCCTTGCCTCGTGAGATGGCCGACATGCTCTACCACTCCCTCGTGCTGCTGGCGGCCTCCGGCCTGTCTCCTTCGGACGTTTGGGATGAGCTTCGCAACCGCAGGCGGTAGCCACCGCGACCCGGTTGGGGTTTGCTGACTTCCGGCAGACGGAAGGCTACACGTCTGCCGGTAGCGCCTGCCCGGACGGGTACACGGCCCACTCTCCGTCACGGTAAACGGTGACATTGCCCGATCCAACGACGCGCCAACCGCCGGGCCGTCCCAGGCACCCGGTTCGGGCGTCGATGCCGAGGAAGGTAAGACCAGAGGGCGCATCCCCCGTCAGTTCGCGGGACACTTCCTCCGGCTTCCTGTCCTCGTGGTGAGGCAGGACCACCACCTCCGGTACCAGGCCGAGGGCTTCCACCCAACCGCCGCTGCGGGGACGGCGCATGTAGGAACCCATAACCATCGCCCCGGCGCTCGAACCGGCCAGGACTGCGCCCCTCTCCACCGTCGCTAGAATGGTCTCCAGCAGCTTCGAGCCTTTCAACACCTCCAGCAGGTGGTCGGGACTGCCGCCCGTGAAGTAGACTACGTCGGTCTCGCTGACGGGCCGGATGAAGTCCTCGTCGTCGGCCTGCTTGCGGTCAAGTACCATGAGCTGGCTGGAGTCGCCGCCCAAGCTGCCGAAGTGTACCACGCCGTCATTCGCAGCTTTGGCGGGGCCTGTTACCGCGGCGGTCGGGATTATCAGCACCTTTGCAGGCTGTTCCCCCGACGACCGCATTATCTCCCTGTCCATCCCCTCGCATCTGACGCGGAACTCCTCGCCGCCAACCAGACCAATCTCACCTGCCATGACGCTACCTTTGCACGGATTGACTTGCTTACCCAATGTCCATACATACTGCTCGGTAAACGACGAATCGCGGCTGATTCACATAATTGACCGAGCGCGAGTGACGTAGCTAGAATACCATCAATTCCTGGAGATTGAAGTGCCAGAACCTGGTTCATTTCAGAACCCTGCAATCCGACGCACGGACATGGTGAACACTGGCTACCTGTATGCTACCATTGGCCCTCTAGGGCCCTCTTCCAAAACCCCCGGATACACATCCTGAAGCGCCGTTCAAACCATTAGCGAGTGAAGGATTTCATGGCCTCTCATTCATTGCTGGATACAGTCAAAGACTTGGTCGCAGAAGCGGTGACCCGGGCCCGACGACAAGGCCTGCTCCAATTGGAGACCATGCCGGAGATCTTGGTGGAACGTCCCGCCAACCCCGGCCACGGTGATTTTGCTACAAGTCTGCCGCTGCGCTTGGCCCGCGCCACACGCATCAATCCGGTCCGCCTGGCGGAATCGCTGGTGGAACATATCCCGGAGAGCGAGATCATTGACAGTGTGGTTGTGGCGCCGCCCGGCTTCATCAACTTCAGACTCCGGGACAGCTGGGTGCAACAGCAGGTGGAAGTCGTTCGAGAGCAGGGCCAGGAATACGGCGACGTGGACCTCGGCGGTCAACAGCCCATGATGGTCGAGTTCGTCAGCGTCAATCCCACTGGCCCCGTGCACGTGGGACACACAAGAGGCGCCGTGCTGGGGAGCGCACTGTCCCGCGTGCTGGGCGCAGCTGGCTACGCCGTGACTCAGGAGTACTACGTAAATGATGCGGGTACCCAGATGGAAGCCTTCTATGGGTCGGTATATGCCCGGTATCAGGAAGCCTTGGGACATCAGGCGGAACTGCCGTCAGGCGGTTACCGTGGGGACTATGTAATCGACCTGGCTCAGGAGATCGTTGACGCTGAGGGTTCCAGGTATTTGGAGATGCCAGAGGCCCAGGCCCTGAACGAGATCGGGGACGTGGCCCGGGAAAAGATGGTGGCCTTGATCAGGGAAGACCTGACCCGCATCGGAGTTTCATTCGACAACTGGTTTAGTGAACGGGACCTGTACCGGGACGGTGACTACCAGCGAGCAGTGGATCTGCTGCGCAATAAGGACTACCTGGCAGAGCGGGATAATGCTACCTGGTTCACTTCCAGCGTACTGGGCGATGATAAGGACAACGTGGTGATTCGCTCCAGCGGCGACCCCACCTACTTCGCTTCCGACATCGCCTACCATTACAACAAGTTCATAGTCCGTGGGTTCCAATCGGTGGTAAACATTTGGGGGGCAGACCACCAGGGCCACGTGCCGCGCATGAATACGGCTGTAGCGGCCCTGGGCATCAATCCAGACCGACTTACCATCCTCATATCCCAGATGGTCACCCTCAAGCGGGGGACGGAAGTCGTCCGCGCCTCCAAGCGTTCTGGAGACTTCGTAACCCTGCGGGAGTTGGCCGAAGAGGTGGGGGCAGACGCCTGCCGCTACTTCTTCTTGGCCCGGACGCCGTCCACTCAGATGGAGTTCGATCTTGAACTGGCGAAGAAGGAGTCTTCCGAGAACCCGGTCTACTACGTCCAGTACGCACACGCCCGCAACGCCAGCATACTGAACTTGGCCCGCAGTCAGAACATCGACTGGAGCCAAGGTGACGTGACCCTGCTCAACGACCCCAGCGAGCTGGCCCTGATAAGAACCATGATCCGCCTACCGGAACTGGTGGAGCACATGGCGCGTACCCTGGAGCCGCACCACCTTCCCCACTATGCAACGGAGTTAGCCACCGCGTTCCATGGGTTCTACGAAAACTGCCGTGTGATCTCGGCGCTTCCGGAAGACGGTCAAATGACCCTAGCCCGGCTGAAACTGGTTGAGTCCGCTCAGATCGTGTTCCGCCGCACCCTGGAACTGATGGGCATGACCACACCGGAGCGTATGTAGTCGATCATCTACGGGCGCAGGGGAATGCGTCGCACCGTGCTGAATCCCATTCTTGGCGACCTTTAGCTTGCTTGAATTGTGCTGCGTTTGGGTTTATGATTGCCCCGTCGCCCGGCAAGGGGGGTCTTACGGTGGATTTCGTACGCGCAGACGCAGGTTCCGCCTCCGGCTCTTCCATTGCATCGGAACCCTGGTCAACCGGTCCCGTAATTTGACCGCTGTGCGGAGGATGCCTTAACCGGGTGTGTTTCCATTTCCTCCGGCAGCAGCAGGAGTTTGAGGCATACACAGCTAGATGAGAACACTAATACGAGTTATAGGTCTGGCGGGACGCCACCGCGGGCGTCTCATCTTGGCATACGTTACAAGCGTCTTCGCTCTTGGCCTCTCCCTCTTTATCCCCTACCTCGTCGGCAAGGCGATCGACCTCCTCGTAGGCTACGAACCCCAGGGGGCTGGGGAATCCGGGATAATAGTCGCTCATACCGACGTAGCCCAATCGGCCCTGATCGTCTTGGCATTGCTCCTGCTGGTGGCAAGCCTTTTCAGGGGACTCTTCGACTTTGGCAGGACATACCTCACTGACTCCCTCTCACAGAAGGTGTCCTACGATGTTCGCAACATGATGTACGACAAGTTGCAGCATCTGAGCTTTGCCTTCCATGACAAGGAACACACCGGCAACCTCATGTCCAAGGTGACATCGGACGTTGAGGCCATCCGCCGCTTCGTCAACATGGGCATGGTGAGAGGAGTGGAAGTCCCATTCAGGGTGGGAGCCATCGTCATCTATATGGCCTTGTTGAATTGGCAACTCACCATGTTCACCCTGATTCTGGTCCCCTTCCTGCTCTTCCAATCGTCCATAGTGATGATTAAGTTGCGGGCGATGTGGCTGCACGTCCAGCAGATCATGGGTGAATTGGTCACAGTTCTACAGGAGAATCTGGTCGGTATCCATGTAGTCAAGGCGTTCGCCGCCGAAGACCACGAGCGACGCAAGTACAATCGCAAGGCCGAAGAACTGCGTCAGGAGTATTTCCGCAACGAGCGTCTCCAGGGTACCAACGTCGCGTGGATGACCCTCTACTTCAGCCTCACCCTCGGCGTGGTGCTATGGTATGGCGGCTGGGAGATCATGAGGGGCAACCTGGAGGCCGGCGCCTTCGCCACCTTCATCCTGCTGATGAACCAGCTCACATTCCCGGTGCGCATGACCCCGCAGATAGTAGGCAGTTTCGCACGGGCCGTATCCTCCGGGCGTCGGATTTACGAGGTGCTGGACTCCGAGTCTCCGGTGGTAGAGAGACCAAACGCGAGGGTGCTGGGAAGGGCGGAAGGATATGTACGGTTCAACGACGTTTCCTTCTCCTACGATCCCAGAATTCCCGGATTGCAACATGTGGAGACCTTGGCGGAGCCGGGACAGATTACGGCGATTCTGGGTGCACCGGGGAGCGGCAAGACCACCATCGTCAACCTGTTGCCCCGGTTCTACGATGTGACGGCCGGTTCCATCACCCTGGACGGCGACGATATCCGGGAGTTCACCCTGGCGTCCTTGCGTCACAACGTGGGTATCGTGCAGCAGGACATCTTCCTATTCAGTGCCACGATCAAGGACAATATCGCCTACGCCTCCCCCGATGCTACCCTGGAAGACGTGATGGAGGCGGCCAAGGTTGCCCAACTCCACGAGCACATAGCAAACCTGCCCCACGGTTACGACACGTGGGTCGGGGAGCGGGGTGTTACCCTCTCCGGCGGCCAGAGGCAGCGCCTTGCCATCGCCCGCACCATCTTGCTCAACCCGCCGGTCCTGATCCTGGACGATTCGACCTCCAGCGTGGACGTGGAGACCGAACGGTTGATACACCAGGCCATGACCGCCGTTATGAAGGGCCGGACCACATTCGTCATAGCCCACAGGCTGAGCACGGTTCGAGAGGCCGACATCATCCTTGTCCTGAAGGATGGGGAGGTGGCCGAGCGGGGTAACCACGAATCGCTTGTAGCCCACGGCGGAATCTACCGGGAGATTTACGATCTCCAACTGCGTCCCCAGGAAGAAGTACTGCTCGATGCAGCCATAGTCGGGGACGATGGAGGTGACAGCTAATGCGCGGAGGAATGGGCGGCGGGGGCGGCTTCGGTGGCATGATGGGCGGTATGCGCGGCCTTCATGCCGGCGGTATGAACTCCCCCAGCATGGACAACCTTACTGACGAGGGCATTGTAGGCTCTGCATACGACAACAAGGTTGTTATGCGCCTGCTTACTTACCTAGCTCCCCACAAGAGGGACGCTGTTCTCTCGATCTTTGCGATCCTGATATACACGGTAGGCAACGTGAGCGTGCCCCTGTTCCTGCTGCTTGGGATCGAGTGGGCGATCAATAGCGGCGAAATCGCGCGGCTGCACACCATCGCCCTCATATTTCTCGGGGTGACGATAGTCTATTGTAGCGCGATGTACGTCCAATACATCCTGATGCCGAAACTTGGCCAGGCCATTCTGTATACCCTGAGAACCCAGATGTTCGGTCACCTGCAAGAACTGTCGCCGGCATTCTTTCACCGGACCCCGGTGGGGCGCATTATGTCCCGCAGCCAGAGCGATGTGCTTCAGTTGACCGAGACGTTCGAGCTCATGGTGCAGAGCATCGCAGACATCCTCAGCCTTGTCGGCATCTTGCTGGTTATGCTGGTGATCCTGCCTGCACTGGGGCTGGCGGACTGGAAACTGTCTCTGATATGCCTGAGTGTCATCCCTGTCCTCTTCTTCATCCTGGGCTACTGGCAAAGGTTCGCCAGGCGCTCCTTCATGCGCATCCGCCGCGCCATCGCGATGGTCAACGGCGAATACAACCAGAACATCACCGGCGTCCGCGTAGTGGAGAGCCTGAACCGCCAGGATGTAAACCTTGATCACTTCAAGGAGCTTAACCAGGAGCATCTGGACGCCAATCTCCAGGCCAGCCGCTTCTCGGGCGGGCTCCAGCCAATCGTCGAGATCCTGATTGGTTTCGCCTTCGGCGTGGTCGTGGTCTTGGGAGGCAGCCTGGTAGTTCAAGGCGGGGAGCCGACATGGGGCGTTTTGGTGGCTTTTCCCATGTGGATCCAGCGCTTCTTCGAGCCAATCCGCCACCTGACCATGCAATACACCCAGTTGCAACGGGGTATGGCCGCGGGCGTGCGTATCTTCGAGGTGATCGACCTTCAGCCGGAAATCAAGGATAAGGAAGACGCCCTCGACATGCCGCCCATCGAGGGGAACGTCAAGTTCGAGGATGTCAATTTCCACTACGTCCCTGGCGTAGACGTTCTGAACGATATCAACCTGGACATCAAGCCGGGCGAAAATGTAGCCTTGGTGGGTTCCACGGGGGCGGGCAAGAGTACTCTGGTAACCTTGATTTACCGGTTCGCCGATGTAACTAACGGGGCGATCACCATCGATGGGCACGACATCCGCGACGTGAAACGGGCGTCGATGGTGAACCAGATGAGCATGGTGCTCCAGGAACCCTACCTCTTCTCCGGGACGGTGGAAGAGAACATCCGCTACCTCCATGAGGAGGCTACCGACGCAGAGGTTGAGGAAGCGGCCAGGGCAGTGGGCGCCCACGACTTCATCATGGCCTTGGACGGCGGATACAACTCAGTCTTGGCAGAGCGTGGAAGCAACCTGAGCGTTGGGCAGCGGCAGTTGCTCAGTTTCGCCCGCGCCGTGGTGGGCAACCCGCGCATTATCGTCTTGGACGAGGCCACCGCCAACATCGACACCCACACGGAGTTGCTGATTCAGGCCGCTCTCAGGCGTGTCCTGGTCGGCCGTACCTCCATCGTAATCGCCCACCGTCTGTCCACCATACGTAACGCTGACAAGATCGTCGTACTGGATCACGGCAGGATCGCGGAAATTGGCAACCATGAAGACCTCCTGCGTCGTGACGGGGTCTATGCCCGCCTGTACGCCATCAACTACGGCCTCAATCGTGGCCAGGCCGAGGTGTCCGGCAACGGCGCTACCGATATCCCGGCGACTGCTCCGGCGGACGACAGCTAAGCCGAACCCTCGGAATACAAAGGGCACTGAAAAGCCCCCGGTCCCATCGTGGGACTGGGGGCTTTTCAGTGCCACCTTGATATCATCCAACGTCTACGAGGCGGCTTCCTCCCCTGCGCCCAGAACGCGGTTCATCGCCTCCTGGAACACCCCGTAGGGATGAGCGCCGGTGAAGAGCAAGTTGCCCACTAGGAAGGTCGGTATGCCCCTGATACCGTACTTGAGTGCCTCCTGGTACTGGCCCATTACTACCGAGGAAAGCTTCTGCTCCTCAAGGTCCCGGACCAAATCAGCGGAGTCCAAGCCGACGCCGTCGGCAATGCCGCTGATCACTTCCAGGTTGCCAAGATCCTGGTTGTCGCTCCAGAACGCCTGGTACGCTGCCTGGTGGAATTCCATGAACTTGCCATGCCGCTGGGCGTATTCCGTGGCTTCCAGGGCATACATGGTGTTGGGAGTTACCCGGGGCGGTTTCATTACTAGCCCGGCATCCTGTGCCTGACTGCGCAATGGCTCAGACAACTCGTCGGGGTTCTCGCCGCTTCTGGGTTCCCGAATCAGCCCTTCCTTGGGCGTGTCGGGGCGCAGCAGGTAGGCTCGGCCTTCAATTTGGATGTTGTATTCTTGCTCTAGCTTTTCGACCCGTTCCAGGCCGATGTAGCACCAGGGTCAAATGTAGTCATACCAGATAGCAACCCTGACAGGGTCGCCTTCTTGTCCGGGACGCTGAATCGGTATGGTCATTGTCGGCTCCTTCGGACAGGCTGGGGCCGTTGGGGGTCCGTGGCCAGAGAGCGCTCGATTGGTGGCCGGTTCGGGTCAATTTTGGACGTGGAATCACGGAGAGCAAATTGCTAGGGTTGCTGGTGGTCCCTGGAAAGCGATTGGGGTGCGCCTTCCAGCAACGGGTCCAGCTCCAGCAAGCTAGTGATCTTGGGGCAGTCCGTGACGTCCTTCAGCCATCCGCCACGGTCCATCAGGATGCCGTGCATACCTACCGCTCGCGCTCCTAGTACGTCTGCCCTGTATTGGTCTCCAATGTGGATTGTCTCCCGCGCTTCGACTTTCGCCTCGCTGAGAACGCTCAGAAACATTGACTTGTCGGGTTTCTCCGCCCCGGCCTCAAGCGGCGTTACCCAGAAGTCAAGATAGCGGTCCAAACCCAACTGCCGGCAGATCTGGTTTATGTCGCGGCGCAGATTGGAGAGGACCCCGAGGCGGTAGCCCTGCTCCTTCAAGGACGTCAGGGCCGGGACCGTGTCTTCAAATGGGATGAAGTCCTTGGGTACGGATATGGCCACATCCCATATCTGTCTGGCCAGTTCAAGAGTTACGGGCACCCCGGCGTTATCCAGGATAATCTGCTCGTACCGTGCGAAGAAATCTGAACGCTCCTGGTCGGAGCGCAGGCTCAACGGCAGGTCCGCGTTCTCCTGGTTGAAGAAGACGTCGGCAACCGAATACCCGTGGTTGATGCTGTCCTTGGATACACCTAACCCCAACTCCCGGCATGCGGCCTGCTGAATCTCATCAAGGGGCGGCCAAAACTGGACCAAGGTATTGTAAAGGTCGAAGGATATCGCTTTGATCATACAGTTGCCGCTTCCTCGGTCCCCCGGTATCCCTCGCCACCCGGCCGCCGAGGCCATCGCCATAGCTGAATGGAGTCCCTTCAAAGGGGGGAAGGGCTGTCGCATTCTAGCATACCCTGAGTGGCTTTGGAATCCTGGAGGCATGAGTTAAACTCGGCTTCAGGCTGAATGCAGCCGATACTTGCGCCTGGGCCGACGGTTAAGTATGCTGGTTCCGGCTTCGAACAGAGTCGTCATCAAGGAGGACGCAGCATGCGGCTTGCCGTCGGCGCCGACCACGCGGGGTTTGAGCTAAAGCAACTTCTGGTCCCCTGGCTGCAGTCGGCGGGCCATTCAGTGGTTGACGTGGGCGCCCATGAGCTGGACAACGACGACGACTACCCCGACTTCGCCGCCTCGGTGGCCGACACGGTCAAGGCTGGTGAAGCGGAGCGCGGGATCATATTCTGTGGCAGTGGGGTTGGTGCATCGATCACTGCAAACAAGGTGCCGGGGGTCCGCGCCTGCGTATGCCACGACACCTACACAGCTCATCAAGGCGTGGAACACGACGACATGAACGTCGTCTGCCTTGGGGCGCGGGTAATTGGACTCGACCTTGCCAAAGATGTGTTGTCATCCTTCCTCGGGGCTAGCTTCATTCCCGAGCCCAGATTCAAGCGGCGACTTGAGAAGCTGATCGCCGTGGAGAGGAAGAGGCAGGGCGCCGCATAGACGATAACCCCGTCCTCTCACTTGCCGGCAACGCATCAAGATATCCACCTCTCACTGCTCTCCATGCCGCTCAAGGAGGCCTCTCCCGGACCCCGCATCCAGTCTTTCCCGGCGGGCCACAAGATTCCCTGCACGCCATCCCAATCCAGTCTGTCAGAGAGGACTCTCCCATATCTGCTCAAGTAACCCCAGCACCTGGGATACTTCTACAGGGGAGTCTACCCGGTGCAGCGCCACGGTGGGTTGCCTGGCAGTGCCCACGAACACGGCGACTCCGTTCGATTCCTGAACCGTGGCAAACCCGTCCTCATCGGTCACATCATCCCCGAAGAACATGGTAAGTGCCGCGTCCGGGAACATGCGCCGCAGTTCGGCGATCGCATTCCCCTTGCCCCAGTCCAGATTAGGCCGCACCTCCAACACCATCTTCCCTGCGGTGGTCCTCAGTTGGCCCGACGTTGTATGCGGTATCAGCACGTCGCTGAACCGGCGGCGAACGGTTGCCTGGTCTGATTCTGACACCAGCCTGTAGTGAACACTCAGCGTCAGGCCCTTGTCCTCGACAATGGTGCCCGGGATGGCAGACACTGCCTTGCCTAGTTCTTCGCACACTCCGGCGAGGGTCTCCCTAACCTGCTGGGCTTGGGGATGGGAGAATGATATTCCCCTCCCGGCAATCTCGAACCCGTGGTTCCCAGCGTAGATCAGCCCGGGCAAATCGACCCTAGCCGACACGTCTGCGATACTCCGGCCGCTGATGATCCCGGTGATCAAGTTCTCCCGCATGGCCAGGCTGGCGAGATGTTGCCGCGTTTCGGGGGACAACACGGCAAGCTCGGGACGGTCCACGATTGGAGCCAGGGTGCCGTCGAAGTCAAACAACAGCATGGCCGTTCCGGCATCACGGATGCGGCGGGCAACGCTAGGCCATACGCTCAACAGGTGGGGCATGGGTGTGGATATTGAGTGAGTGAGAAGGCGAGTTCAGGGCTACGTGAGTCAGTGGTTGCGTATGGGGCGTCTGGCACGGCGGGCGCCCTGCATGAGCTCGACCAACAGCCGGGCGGCCCACTTGTAGATGTTGTTCTCCCGGACTATCGACCTCATGCGCACCATGCGGGTGCGACGCTCCTCGTAGGGCATTTCGACGGCTTCCAGGATGGCGTCGGCGAAATGCTCGGTGGCGTAGGGATTGACTATCAGTGCGTCGGTAAGCTCATGTGCCGCGCCGGTGAACGGACTCAGGATAAGGACCCCGTCCTCGTCGAAACGACTGGCAACGTACTCCTTGGCCACCAGGTTCATGCCGTCGTGAAGGGAACTGACCACGCAGAACTGGGCCAGACGGCGCAGGGCGAGTAGAGACACGTTGGGAAGGTCGGTGGGGAGGTAGATGATTGGCTTCCAGTCCCGGACCGCGAACCGGGTGTTGATTTCCTCCAGCAGCCCGTCTATCTGCTCGGCCAACTGCTGATAGGCGTCGATGCTGGTGCGGCTCATCACCCCGGCCTGGACGAAGACCACCTTCCCTATGTACTCGGGGTTCTTCTCCAGGAAGCGTCCCATTGCCCGGAAGCGGTGGGGGATCCCCTTGGTGTAATCAATGCGGTCGATACCCAGTCCGACGACCATGCCGTTAAGGCCCAGTTCGTCGGACAGACGCTCCATCTCATCGGTGACATATGGGCTGGCGGCGCTCTGGCAAACGTCCTCGAAGTCGACGCTGATGGGGAATGGCCTCACCAGGGTGGGTTCGTTATGGTGGCTGATGAGGCTGAAGTCCAGGTCCACACGACTGTCGATGGTGCGCGAGACAGTCTCGAGGAAGTTGTTGCAATGATCGCCGATGTGGAACCCCAGCAGGTCATTGCCCAGCAACCCGTCCAGCAACTCCGTCTGCCAGGGGCAGATGCGGAAGATCTCCGGGTTGGGCCATGGGATGTGCCAGAACTGGCCGGTGATAATGTCCGGGTCGGCCTCCCGGAGGCGACGGGGCAACAGGGCCAGATGGTAGTCCTGGGTGAAGACCGCAGCGGGTTGCCCGTCGATTTCGTCCAGCACCTGGTTGGCGAACTCTTCGTTGACCGCCTGGTAGGTCTGCCAGTCTTCGGCGTCGAACACCGGCTCGGTGTAGGCGTTGTGGCACAGGGGCCAGAGGGCCTCGTTGGAGAAGCCGTAGTAGTAACCCTTCTCCTGCTCCTCCGTAAGCCATACCAGGCGCAGGGTATATTGCGGGTCGTCGGGAGGTACGGCAATCCTGTTCCGTTCGTCGACCGCGTACCAGTCCCCCTTGCCGCCACCGTAGGCGACCCACGTGCCGCCGCACTCCTGCATCAGGGGATCAAGGGCGGTAGTGAGCCCCCCGGCAGGCACGACGTAACGCAGCTTGCCTTCGATGAGCTCGTGGATGTAGGGCTGGCGATTGGAGACGACCACCAGCCGGTAATCCCCGATCTCGCGTTGGACGAGTCTCCTCAGGCTGTCGGCGTTCCAGGTAGGCGTGGTCACGGTCTACCTCTGATTGGGGGAAAGCACCCGGGACTGGGCCCGGACCGGCAGTGAATCGCACTCTGGGGCCGCGAGACTATCGGAGCCGGAAACGGGCCGCTTGACGACGCTTACGCCCGGCTTGGTACGTCACAATTCTGCCACAAGCCGACCCCATAAATCAACTTTCGCCGACCCAGGGGGTCACGTTCCATTTCGAGTAGTCCGGCCAACGTGTGGCGAGGAGGCGGGAAAATTTCATTTTCCCTACCAAATCCGCTCATTTCCGCTCACTTTTACGAATTCCGCTGCACTGCCAGGTGGCGATGGGTTAGATCCTAAGCTTCGGCGGCGGCCCATTCCTTCCAGGGACGCTCTTCCACATCTTGGTCAAGCTCCGACTTCCTGGGCATGTGCCGGTTGATCCGCTCCCAGTCATAGGGAAGTAGGGCAAGCAGGATGTCCCTGGGCTCGGGGATGGCGTCCTTGTCCCGGAACCGGTCCACGCATTTGTGGAGGGCTATGAATGTGCGGAGGCGGAAGCCGGCCTTGACTATCTTTTTGATGAATCGGTGGGTCTCGGGCTGGGGTTTTTGCTCGTTGCGAGCTTTCTCGCATTCGAGGGTGTAATCCTCGGCCAGTTGGCGCAACTTGATGAAGGCGAGTTGGGGTGCGTACTTGCGCTGGAGAGCGCGGACGCGGGCCTGGAGGGACCTGATTTCGCTTCTCATTTTCCGGTGTCAGCTCCTTTGAGATTTATTCCCGGAGCGCGGAGGGACTGGAGGGGAAAAATTTCAGTTTCCCCTCCATTTCCGCTCATTTCCGCTCACTTTTACGAATGCCGTCGCATTGGCCGGGGTCTGGGCACGGGTGCGGGACGGTTCCCGACCGGCGGGTTGGACTTCGTTCCTGCTCCGGGAGACCGGCCGGGCCTTGCACGTACAAGACATGATAGGGAGTCGGAGCCTGGCTTGGAAAGCGGCAACTGTCAGTAATGTGGGTGTGGTGGGTGGGCCGGGAATGAGACCACTCTCTGTTGAGTTCATTTGGTCTATCCCGAAGGAGTCAGACGATTCGAGAGAAGGCTTCTGTGGGATTGCCCAGTACGTTGACCGGTAGTACGTCTCGGGTTGGATCGGCAGAATAGTCCGTGACTGGGGGAGAGGTGTCGAACCTGCTATTCGAACATCTTGAATTGTCCGCTTGCCGTCTTTTTTGACACAGCATTTCTTAGCTTTATGCCGAGTTTGTTCCTGCTGGCGTAAATGATATGGTATAGGGGTGTGTTGTTTGAGTTCCTGACTGGCATGTCATCCGCTGTGTAGTCGTAGCCGATCTTTCCCAATTCCCTCTCGTAGTGGTCTAGTAATGTCCGAGCGTCGGGTACCCCTCGCCCCTTCATTTCGAAGAACTCCCGATGGTCTGTAGGTATATTCAGAAACGCGTCCAACCTTGGAGATGGTTCCCACCACCTTCGCTTCATGTCGCCTATGTTGAAATTTATGAGGATGTCTAGTCGGCGATTTCTGGTGAGTCTCTTGAGATAATCGAACGAGAAGTCCCAAGCCCATGGGTCTAGCACTGCGAGTCCGAGCGATTTCCCTGCTGGAGGTAATTCCTTTAAGACCTCGTCCAAGGTTTCGGTAGCTTCACCAGAGAAATAGCATACCGTTTTCTCGGACGAAGCCATATCCTCAATCTGATTTGTTCGCACTCTCAAGCTGTCAATAGAACTCTGGTTAAGGTCTCCGAAGTAGTAGTGATTGAATGGTACCCTTACGGCGATCAAGGGAGACCCGACCGTTTCCTCTCCCGAGTCTTTGATTACGCACCTTCCTGGTCCTGAGAAAGGGTCCACATAGTAGAGCCTTCCTGGCCACTTTTTCCCCATCGCGCGAGTAAAGATGCCCGTAATCTCCTTAAGTGCGTACTCTTTGTCCTTCGCATGTTCTGCGACGCTCAACGCCGGCAAGCCATCTGATGCCTCAGTGAGGTATTGTCCGCGGTTCCTGGTATTCATTGGATTTAGATTCCTCTTGTCGAAAAGTCCCGTATCGTTACCAAAGGCTGGGCATTTCCCGCCAAAGCAAGCCGTCATCCATGACTGCTTCATTACCGCCTCGTTTGTGCCTAATACCCCCCAATTGCTTCAGGAAAAAG
The DNA here is from genome assembly GCA_951812625.1 of uncultured Dehalococcoidia bacterium. Lineage (GTDB taxonomy): Bacteria > Chloroflexota > Dehalococcoidia > Lucifugimonadales > UBA3495 > CATOSP01. The sequence goes on from CATOSP010000002.1 coordinate 492,729, forward strand.
GCAACACCGGCACTTGTGCACTGATCCCGCAGTGATCGGGCCCAATCCATATCCATAGGGCGAGCACCTGACCCGCTTTCTCCGCCGACGATCACCCATTTCAACACACCTCTCTTCAGCCAAGGCGTGAGGTCGACATATCCTAGTAGCGGCTCTGCGGAAACGAAGCGTACTGGTGCCGGAAGGCGCCCCAATACCGTGAGCCTCGGAGCATACTTCTGGCTCTCCACCGATGTGCCGACCCATATTCTTGGCGGCCAACCATCCGGGAAGTGCCTTTTGTTCTGTTCCCACCAGGCAACTGCCCTCCCTGGACGCTTGGTAAGCACCTGGAACACGTGCCCATGCTTGTTGGCAGCCTCCGCCATCACCGAGAACATTTCAAGAACGAAGTCAAAGGGCACCTTAGGATGGAAAACGTCGGACATGCTGTTCACAAAGACTCGCCGGGGCTTCTTCCACGACAAGGGGACTTGCAATCGCTCGGGAATCAAGCGAACGTCCTCTGGTCTGGTCTCGTATCCTGGAACGCTCATCCCTCTAAGGCGTGGGTAGAGTGCGAACATATAGCAGTGGTCGCAGCCAGGCGACACACGAGTACAGCCGGTGACCGGATTCCAAGTCTCGTCTGTCCACTCAATCGAGGATGGCATCAGGCTAACAACTTCTTCTATTGCGAGTTAGTACAGAGGTTCGCTAATTATCGGCCTGTTGTCAACCGGACCTCGGCAGCACCGTTCTCGTTGAGAAGTCTGTGACGAAAATGGTCGTCTGCCCTTGGGTCGAGGTTCCGTTCCGCCGGATGCAGTGAGTCATCAGCTGCTGCGGTCGGCGAACTCGGCCTTGGCGGCTTCCACCAGCGTGGCGTCGCGCAACAGGTCGCTGGCCGTCAGGCTCAGGGTCTTGGCCACCAGCAAAGCGTTGTTGAGCGCAAGATCGGTAACGGCAGTCTCGCACATATCCCTGGTGTGGGAGGCCACCGGCCCCTCGCTGACGGCGTACCTCATCTCGAATGCCGGCATGACCTGGCTGACGTTGCCGAAGTCGGTCGAAGCTCCGCTGCCTGGGCGGCCTGCCACCGGCTCATCCAGTCTCATTCCCATCGCCTGGGCGTTGGCTCCGACCGCCTGGGCCAGGACCACGTTGGGCTGAACGTTCTCGTAGAAGGGATAGAATTCCTCCACTTCGAGGCGCGCGCCGGTCATGGATGCCGCGCCTTCGGCCACCTGCCTCACCTTGTTCACCACCACATCGCTCAGGTACCGCCCGTCCCGGGAGCGGAGCATGAAGTTGGCGGCGGCGAACTCCGGAACCACGTTGGGCGCGGTGCCCCCGTCGGTGATCACGCCGTGAATGCGAACGTCGTCCCGCAAGTGCTGGCGCAGGGCGTCGATGCCGGTGAACAGGTGAATAACCGCGTTCAGGGCGTTGATGCCCGCCTCGGGCGCGGCGGCAGCGTGAGCAGCCTTGCCGTGGTACATGTACCGGTAGCCGACCATGGCCAGGCTCCAGCTCTCTCCCACGGGCGCGGACGCGGGTATGATGGTGCGGTTGGAGAAGGGATGGGACGAAATGGCGGCGTCCACGCCATCGAATACTCCCGCCTCCAGCAAGCGTATCTTGCCACCGCCTCCCTCCTCCGCAGGCGTTCCGATAACCACCGCCCGCCCGGGCAGGTCGTGGGCGTTTGCCTGCAGGCCCAGGGCGGCTCCCATAGCGGCCATGGCGATGAGGTTGTGCCCGCAGCCGTGGCCAATGTCGGGCAACGCGTCGTATTCCGCCAGCACGGCGATGGTCGGGCCTTCGCCGCCTCCGCCCGGAATTGTGGCCCGGAACGCGGTTTCAACACCGCCGATGCCACGTTCCACCTTGAGGCCGCGATCTTCCAGGAAACCGGAAAGAGCGTTGGAGGAGTAATATTCCTGGTAGTTCAACTCCGGATGGGAATGGACGTCTTTCGAGAGGTCGAACAACGCCTGCCTTGATGCCTCGATGGCCGAGTTGGAGCGGCTAGCCAGATCGTCTTTAGTTTCGGCACTCTGGTTAGTCATGATGTGCCCTCTCCTTCGTGCACAATGTTGGACGAGATTATATTGCCGCCGGGACTGACGGTCGGTATCTTGAGTATTCTACAGCGTAAGGACACCCTTTGCGGGGCCTATTTCCCCGATGGAGGAAGCGATGCCAACCTTTGCCACCGATGACGGCGTGAACATTCACTACCAGGTTGCGGGACAGGGTCTGCCGCTCATATTCTCACACGAATTCGCGGGGGACATTACGAGCTGGGAGCCGCAGGTCAATTTCTTTGCCCGGCGCTACCGGGTTATCACCTACTGCCACCGGGGCTATCCGCCTTCCGGCGTGCCCGAGGAGCCTGGAGCATACTCGCAAGAACGGCTGGTCGCCGATATGCAGGAGTTGCTGACACACCTGGGAATCGAGGCGGCGTATGTTGCCGGCCTGTCGATGGGGGCGGCCACCGCGCTCAGTTTCGCCATTGCCCTCCCGGACATGTGCCGGGCATTGGTCGTGGCGGCCACAGGTACGGGGTCCACCGACCGGGAGCGTCACCTGGAAGCCTTCAGGCAAAACGTCCAACGATTGCAGTCGGAGGGCATGGGAGGGTTCGCAGGCGAGTACGCCAGCGGGCCGACGCGGGTGCAGTTCCAACGCAAAGACCCGGTGGGGTGGGAGAAGTTCCGGGCCGGTCTGGCAGCGCACTCGGCCATGGGGTCTGCGCTGATGACGCAGGGGGTGCAGCTGAAGCGGCCGACCGTGTTCCAGTTGGAGGAAGAGATGCGTCGGATGACGGTGCCGACGCTGCTGATGGTGGGCGACGAAGACGAGCCCTGCATTGAGCCAATGCTGTTCATGAAGCGGTGCATTCCCGGCAGTGGTCTGGTGATGTTTCCGCAGAGCGGTCACGCCATCAACCTGGAGGAACCCGCGCTCTTCAACAGCACGGTGCTGGACTTCCTAACCGCAGTGGAAGCGGGGGCCTGGGCCACCAGGGTCTGAGGGACGAGGTTGCTGCCGTCCTGGTGAGGTGCCAATCCGGGAGTAAATTGGAGATGTATTCCTATTGGCAGTTGCTCTCAATAGGAGGTGGCTCTCGCCATTAGGAGGGTGTGTTCGTATGTTTCTCATTTACTCGTTGCCTTTTATGGAGGTGGCACACTGAGTGACTATCCTAACCTTGCTGGACGACGAGGCAGCGGAGGACACTAGACCGAGTAAGGACTGAGCGACGCCGTCACGCTGATTACCATGAACTCCTTTTGACCACTTTGGTTGCCAGTTACTGCATCGGGCCTTCGCAACGGTCAGTGCCAGGTGTGGACTGCTATCGATGCCGCGGTTTCCCGTGGTCAAGGCGGGGGTTATACTCCATACATTCTGGAACACATACCCGAACCCGGTTCCCATGCTGTCCCAGGGGACTGGGCGGCGTTTATTTCGGACGGTGGTGCCACCCCAGTTCCAAACGAGGGAAGGTTGAGGAAGTTCGGCTTTGGCGGTCCGCCAGCGATGCGCTACCCCGCATTCCGCGCCTTCTGGTTTGCGATGGTGGCGTCGGTCAGCGGGTTCCAGATCCTCCGGTTCGGGCAGTTCTGGCTCATCTTCGAGATGACGGGATCACCGCTGGCGCTGGGATACGTGGGACTGGCCAACGGGGTCCCTGCCATCGTGCTCAACCTCTTCGGCGGCGTGGCGGCAGACCGCATGGACCAGCGGCGGCTGATCGTGGCGGCCCAGGCAATCATCGCCGTCCTGATCTTCGGGCTGGCAACCCTCACGCTGCTGGACCTGGTGCAGGTGTGGCACCTGTTGGCCATGGCGTTCCTTGCTGGAGCCATCGAAGCCTTCGACCAGCCGGCCCGCCGGGCCCTGTTCCCCCACCTAATCGAACGCAGGGACATGATGAGCGCCGTGGCGATGAACTCGGCGGTCTGGCCGGGCACCCGCATAGCGGCTCCGGCCGTTGCCGGAGTCATCATCGCCGTCTTCGGCACCGCCGCCGCATTCTACGTATCCGGCGCTGGTTTCCTGATCATGGCCGTGGTGGTCTACTTCCTGTCCGTACCACGGGTCGCCGGACGGGTGAGAACAGGAGCCTTCCAGGACCTGAAGGAAGGAGTGAGCTTCGTCGGCCGCAACTCGATCTTCTCCTGCCTCATCGCACTCACCTTCTTCAACAGCTTCTTCGGAATGTCGTACATCCCGCTTATGCCCATATTCGCAGTGGACATACTGAGGGTGGGCGCCGATGGACAGGGGTGGCTCATGGGTATCGGCGGGGTTGCGTCTCTAATGACGAGCATCTGGTTCGCGGCCTGGGGAGGCAACACGTCCAAGACCCTGCTCATCATCGGCGGGGGGATAATGAGCGGACTTTCGGTGGCCGCCTTTGCCGTCACCTCGCTTTGGGTTGGCAGCTTCGTCCTGGCGCTGGTCCTCATGTTCGTGATGGGAGTGTTCAACACCATGCAGAACACCGCCCTGCAGGCGTCCATGCAAATCCTGGTGCCTGACCACATCCGGGGACGGGTTATGGGCCTGTACGGCATGACCTACAACATCCGCCCCCTGGGAGGGATGCAGGCCGGGGCGTTGGCGGGGCTCATCACCGCCCCCTTTGCGATCGCAATCGGAGGACTGGCCGTCGCTGTGTTCGCTGCAGCTACGGTGCTCAACCGGGACCTGCGACGGCTCACCGGCATGGTGCGCGAGTCCGAGACTCGCCTGAGCGACGAGGCGGCAGGTGCGCCACAGGCGCAAACCACCACTGCGGGGAGTTAGACGCCCTACCGAGGGTGGTGATTTTCCCTGGCGAATCCACCTAAATCAACCGCTGCGACAAACTCCCGGAGTTTGTCGCAGCGGTCCAAGATGGTGAATCCATGCCAATTCTGGATGTGAACGGCGACCGGTTCCACTACCATGTGGACAACTTCTCCGACCCCTGGCGGGCGCAGGAGGCGGTGCTGCTGCACCACTCGGCGGGAGGAAATCTGCACAGGTGGCGTGCCTGGGCGCCCACCCTGGCCCGGTCCGGCCCGGTGGTGCGATTCGACATGCGAGGACACGCCGGGACGCCTCCTCCTCCAGACCTGCGGTTCTCCCTGCCCGACCTGGCCGCCGACATTGCCCGGGTGATGGATGCGCTGGATATAGACAAGGCACACCTGGTTGGGGCTTCGGCGGGTGGCATCATAAGCCTGCGTTTCGCTCATGACTTCCCTGACCGGCTCCATAGCCTGACGCTCGTGGCATCCACACCCCGGTTGGCCCGCATGGGAGCCGGAATGGACGCTGCGGCCTGGCGGCAAACCCTGGAGCGGGAGGGCACCCGAGCGTGGCTGCTCCTGGACGCGGACAAGAGATTCGGACCAAATGCCCCGCCAGAGGTGATCGAGTGGTACGCGGACGAGGGTGCCAGGACTCCTGCTCCGGCAGTGCTGGGCCTTCAGACCTGCCTTCTGGCGGAAGACCTGACGCCACTGCTTCCTGAAATTGAGGTGAGAACCCTGATACTCGCGTCGTCCAATGATGAGATTACACCGTTGGAATCCCAGCAACTGATGCAGCAACGGATGCCCAGGGCGAAACTGGAAGTCTTTGACGGAGTGGGACACAACATGAAGGTTGAAATCCCGGACCTGCTCGCTCAAAGGACCGTCAGCTTCATTACGGGCGCCGGTTAGGACCGACGCGCTCCTAAAACCCATCCGTTAATCACTGCTCTGCGGGTGGTCCCCGTGTGGCCAATCGAATGGCCTATCAGATGACCTTTGATGTTGACGTCGACAACCACACTGCTCATTTCTTTGGATCCAGGAGGCCAACTCATGGTTGATGACCGAACCCATGACGAGTTGATACAGGAGCAGTTCTCCCAACAGGCTGCAATGTGGGACTCCTACATCAGGTCCGGCGGGAACGAGGACGTTCTATCGTGGAATATCGGGAAGCTTGAACTGACACCCGACATGCGAGTCCTGGATGTGGCAGCCGGCACCGGAGTGTTGGCACGGGCGATGGCGGTGAGAGTTGCTGAGGCGGTGGCCGTTGACGTAACCCCGGAGATGGTTGCTCAAGGCAGACAGCTTGCCGCATCAGAGGGGCTGAGCAACGTGACGTTTGATGAAGGCGACGCCCGCAATCTTCCCTATGACGACGCCAGGTTCGACGTCGTGACATGCCGACTGGCGATGCACCAATTTGAAGATCCCCGAAGGTGCCTCCAGGAGCTGGTTCGGGTCTGCAGACCCGGAGGACAGGTGGCTATCATTGACATCACCACCGCCGATGATCCCACCACTGCAGAGACACACAACCGCCTGGAGCGTCTGCGGGACCCGTCCCACACCAATGCGCTGACCGCCAACCAACTGCAGGGAATGGCGGAGGGATGTGGGCTGGATATCGTAGATGCCTCCTATTTTGAGGTTGAGCGGAACCTGGAAAGCTGGATGGACATGACCCAGACTCCATCCGAATCCCGCACGACTATCCTGGAGGAACTGCAACGGGAACTCGGCGGTGGCTCCGACACCGGGATGTACCCATACCTGGAGGACGGACATTTCATGTTCAAGCATCGCTGGGCAATGCTGGTGGGACGAAGGGCATGAAGCAATCAGGTCTTCGTGTAACGATACCCCATCACGTTATCCTTCAACCGGATAGACGTGCTCCTCTGGAGTCGCTAAACTACGGCTAACCTACAACCGGATGATATGGAGTGTCCCCATGAAGAAGGTGGTAAGCGAAATAAGCGGCGCTGTATTCAGCCTCCCCTGGCTGGTGGCCAAGGACAAGGGTTTCTTCGAGCAAGAGGACATCGACATGGAGTTCGTCCAAGGCAGGGCCAGTGGACAGGTCGTCCACACCGAGAACCCGGAGGATGTCAACCCCATACTAGGCCACGTTGCCTTTGAAGAGTCCCGGGTGTCCATCTACCGCGCTTGAGAGGAAGGTCAGGTCCGTCGGGCCTATGAAAGTAAGCAGGGAGCCCGCATCATAGCTCTTCGCTCAGCGGTCGCCACCCAGGCCATTCTGGTCCGGGGCGACTCCCGGCACTACTATCCCGGCACCCTGGGCAACCAGCCCGTTGCGGTGCAGTTCCATGCCGGTTCTCACTACGTGGCCATTCGCCTTCTGTCCGGTTACCTCCCCGAGGAGAAGCTGAAGCTGGTGCATTACGGGTCTCCGCAGCACCGGTTCGAGGCGCTGATGAATGGAGAGGTGGCAGCCGCCGCCCTGATGGAGCCCTGGATCACCCTCGCCGAAAAGCTCGGCTGCCGCGCCGTTTGCGAAGGACACTACCTTGGCGCAGAAAACGCCAGCGACGACATGGACGAGGAGACCTTCGCGGCCATCAACCGGGCCGTGGTGCGCGCCGTGGATGTGATTAACGCCGACAAGCGCAGCTATGTTCATTACCTGATCGACGAGCCGCGCTTCGCGGGGGTGGCGGCCAAGTACGGCGGAATCACCCCGGACGATTTCCACCTGCCCCGCCTCCGCTACTCCTACAACACCCCCTACACCGACGAAATCGTGGAGGACACCTACCACTGGATGGTCAAGTGGGGACTCCTGGACGCGGGGGCCTGCAGCGCCGATCTCGTGGACAACCGCATCGCCGAGCCAGTTCCCGTCGGCGACTGAACCCCGCTTCCCAGGACTGGTGTCACGCAATGAAGCGTCGGCCAGGATGTATATCCTGGCCGACGCTTCATTGGTGCCAAGAGACTACCCCAGAACGACGAGCAGAGACAGCATCACAACGCCGGGACAACCTCATCGCACAGCAGTGACATGGCCTCGTCCACGTCCGGCCCCAGCTCAGAAAACATCAGTTGCCCGAAGCCCTGCCGCCGTGCGGTATCCCTCACCTCCAGCATCCGTTCCAGGCAATCTCCCGGCGTCCCAGCGAGGAATATGGCGTCAATCATGGAGTCTGTGACCAGGGAGTCAAATTCCTCTGGGGATGCGCCCCTCTGTTCGGCCAGATCAAGCCGTTCAATGTCGGGCATGTCAACCCCCATCCGCTCTATGTCCTCGTGCGTGTAACCCCGCCGGTACATATTCAGCACCCGAATACCAGCACTCTCCTTGACAAACTGCCGCGCCCGATCTGCGTCCCGAGCCAGAGAAATCTTGATTTCTGCCACCCTGGGAGCGTTGGCGGGGTCTTTCCCGGCGGGAATGGAACGGTCGAATATTTCCAACAGTTCGGGCACCCTTCCCGTGCGCAGCGCGGCCATGTAATGCCCGCCGAAGATCAGCCCGTCCATGTGTTTGCCGCCAACAGCCAGACCCCGCGGCCCGTTGCTGCCGCAGATGATGGTTACGGGCGTTGCAGGACTGAAGTCCAGTTGGAAGGTGGCGTCGGGATTGAAGTGGTAGTAGTCCGACAGTGCTGGATAGTCGGCGAAGCATACTCCGTCGCCATTCAGCAACCGTCGCAGGCTCTGGGCCGTTTCCCGGAGGATGCCGACGGGGCGGGGTGTGCGTACAAACCGGGGAGTTCGCGCATTTCCCCTGCCCAGCCCGATGCTCAGTTCCCGGCCATCCATCAACTCGCTCAGCGTCGCAATTGAGTCCGCCAGGTCCACCGGGTTGCGGAAGTACTGGACGGTCACTGCCGTGCCGAGCTTGATGTTCACGTTGCAGGCCATCGCGGCCAGGGCGACGAAGGACTGCCGGCTCCGCAAGTTGTCGGTCACCCATAGCTGGGAAATGCCCTTTGCCTCCCCTTCCTTGGCCAACTCCACCAAGTGGGGCAGGGGAACATCGCAATATGTGGGCAGATGAAACTGCACTCCTATTTCAAAAGTTGACATAACATGATCCTCCGTTCAGATACGGTGTGGCACAGGCAGGCTGACTCTCTGAATGCCGGGAGGCCGAAGCCGCCGGCGGTCCCGCTCAGGCCATGGGCGTCGGGATCCACCACTCGCGGCCCCTGGGGGTCTCCACATACTCCGGCCACCGCAGGTCGACCGGCGGTGGGAAATCCGCAGGCAAAAGCGGGGCCACCCACCGTTCGCCTCCGATACCGCCGCCGGTACGCTCCCGGAACTCGGCCTGCGCTCTTTCAAGTTCTCCAGGGACGGTGAGGAGGTCGGTCAGAGTTGCTGCGATGGTCTTGCCGGCCACGAACATTCCTGGATCGATGCACTCTCTCACTCCTCCCATGGCGTTCAGTGTCCACATAGGGTAGGTGTAGCCCGGTTCAGGCGGTCTCAGTCGAGGACGGGAGGTCTGCAGCCGTGCAGTGGGGGTGTGCCAGGTATATTCCACGTAGTCGTCGGATGTAAAACTGTGCTGCCAGGGCGGCAGGTTCTGTTGCTGTACTGCCTCGTAGTCCTGCGGTGTCTGCAAACGCAGGTTGTCCGGTGCAAAGGGCTCGTCCATCGGCTCCAGACCCAGGTTTTCCTGGATGGCCCGAGCGAATTTACGCGCGTTGTCGCCTAGGGTTGGCGGACCCACCGACTCCAGGTTGCGGTAGGTAAGCTCAGACAGGGTCAGGTTGGGCAGACCCACACGGGTCTTGGTAACCCACCGTGGCGTGACCACGCAGCCGGTTACCTCTGCGGCGTGGCGGGCATTCCGTTCCAGCACCTGGTAGATCCGTTCCTGGATGTCCAACGTGGGGGACCGCCAGGCGTATTGAATCTGGCTGAAGCGGGGCGGAAGGTTATCGGATGTGCATTGCCCACCAGCCATGATGTACTCATTCAAGGTCCAGGTCCCGGTGTGCGGGAACATGGCCTCCTTGGTGTACTTGGTGTTGGTGTACATCAGGCACACGGCGTCCAGCGCGCCGGGGCAACGGGCGACGGTATGGTGGCGGTCGGGGGCAGTGAGCAAGCGGGCATCCATCCACTTTTCCGGCTCCAGGCACTCGAAGGTGAACACCACGCTCCAGTAGGACCCGCAGTGAGTCTCCCAGGAAACGGTGTTGGTGCTATACGGATGGTAGACTACCGCGGCGTCCAGGCCGTCGTAGTATCCCTTGGCAGCGTGGACTGGCTTGGACCCGCAGATTTTCTCCGCAGGTTCTCCGAATAGTCGCAGGGTGCCGGACAAGCCGTGGGCCTCGATAGCAGCCTTTGCGCCCAGCATCCCCATCAGTGCCCCCACTCCCAGCGACGAGTGGGGGTCGGTGTGTCCGGCGGCCCAGGGATGCAGCCCTTCCCTGGGGGCCTGGTAGGGTGCGGCCTGCTGGGAATTGCCTGGGACGGCATCATACTCGGCAAAGGACGCCAGCACCGGCCCGCCCTGCCCCCAGGTTGCCGAAAAGGCAGTTGGCATGTCGCCGGAACCCTCTTCTACAGTGAATCCATGTTGGCGCAACAGGTCTACGTAAGCCCTGGCAGACCGGTATTCCCGGTAGGCGGGCTCGGCGTAGTGCCAAATCTCCTGATGGAAATCGGAGAGCCATTGGCGATGGCTTTCAATCCAGTTGAGCGCGGTCGCTTTTGCTTCTCTGGTTGTGGTCATGTTTCTTCTCCCGGAATTGTGCCCTCGCTTGGGTGAGTCAGCATTGTAAGTCGGGCAAATGTCCTGACGCAAAGGTCGCCGGGCCGACACAATCTGATATGGGCTCGCCCTATACTGCGAACTCGCAGATTGGTTTGACGCCTTGCGGGGACTTCCCTAGAATCTGGGCGTGAACATTGTCCACACCAACTTCCACGCAGCCTGCTGCACCCCTGCCCGGGAACGTCCGCCGGCCGAACCGGCCCGGAGCCCGCACGGCGCTCGCAGCGCCGTGCGACGAGACGACGGCATGGTGCTGATAGCTGGGGGCGAGTTCATAATGGGTAGCGAAGACGGCTTGGGGTATCCGGCCGACGGTGAAGGGACCGCCCGCCGGGTATCGGTCCGTCCCTTTCTAATTTGCGCCAACGCTGTCACCAACGCCCAATTCCGCCGCTTCGTCAGGGACACCGGGTACGTAACCGAGGCAGAGCGCTACGGCTGGTCGTTCGTCTTCCACGGTTTCGTTTCTGCCCGGGTGGCACGGACCGTCACCCAGTCCGCTCCGGGAACTCCCTGGTGGTACGTCGTACAGGGTGCGGACTGGCAACGCCCTGAAGGCCCCGGTACCAGCATCCAACGACGCCTGGACCATCCCGTGGTCCACGTCTCCTGGAACGATGCCAACGCCTACTGCCGTTGGGCCGGCGCGCGTCTCCCTACCGAGGCCGAATGGGAATACGCGGCCAGGGGCGGGTTGGTCCAGCAAACTTACCCCTGGGGCGACGAACTGGTCCTCGAGGGGCAGCACCATTGCAACATATGGCAGGGAGAATTCCCCGGTATCAACACGCTGGAGGACGGATTTTCCGGCACCTGTCCGGTCCGCTTTTTCCCACCCAACGGCTTCGGGTTGTTCAACGTGGTGGGTAACGTGTGGGAGTGGTGTTCCGACTGGTTCAGCTCCACCTACCCACGGACCGGGCCGAGGGACAATCCCCAGGGAGCCACATCCGGTACCCGCCGCAGTATGCGGGGTGGTTCGTACCTGTGCCACCAGTCCTATTGCAACCGCTACCGGGTGGCGGCCCGCAGTTCCAACACGCCGGACAGTTCCACTGGAAACCTGGGATTCAGATGCGCCATGGATGCCTGAGCCTCGTCAGTGAAACCCCATTGTCCATGATGTGAGACCCCGACCGACTACAGGGAGGAATCGAATGGCTGACAGACCCAACCTCGTGTTCATCTTCAGCGATCAGCAGCGCTACGACACTATGGCCTGCTACGGAAATACCTGGATCAACACTCCCAACCTCAACCAACTGGCCCTGCGAAGTTTCATATTCCGTAACGCATATGTGACGCAACCGGTTTGTACCCCCTCGCGGGCCTCAATAATGACGGGGCTTTACCCTCATACCGCAGGGCCGGTGCTCAACGGGATCCCGCTTCCCGCCGATGTGCCTTGCTTCCCCGAGATGGCGCCGTCCGACTATCATTACGCTTACCTCGGGAAATGGCACCTGGGGCATGGCGACCGCGCTCAGCATGGGTTCACCACCTGGGTCAGCACCGAGGATGGCCACGGCGATCAGACTGGCCGGGGCGCTCCAGTATCCAGCCTCAGTAACTTCCACCAGCATCTGCTGGACAACGGGTTCAAGCCCGACAGGGACAGCGGCGAGCTTATGACCTTTACTCCCAACGGACGCACGTCCTTCCCGGCCGAATACCAGATGGCCCCCTATTTGGGCGACCGTGCGGCGGAATTCATCGACGGCAACGGGGACCGTCCCTTCGTGATGTACGTCAGTTGTGTCGAGCCTCACTCCCCTTACGTAGGGCCAATGCAGGATATGTACAATCCGCCGGACCTTCCGGTGGGGCCGACATTCTTGAAAAGGCCGGGGGGCGCTTCCCTGCTCCACCGGGTCAAGGCCGACTACTACCTGAGATACCTGAATGGCGGCGACGCTAGCCAGGACCAGTACATGAGCACCTGGGCTGCGGTGGGGGAGGATGTGGCCACGGAAATGGGCTGGCGCGCCCTGCGTGCCCACTACTTCGCCAGCATTACCCTGGTGGACCAGATGGTGGGCAAGATTATCAACGCCCTGGACCGCAACGGCCTCAGCGACAACACTATCGTCGTATTCACCAGCGACCACGGGGACTTGCTGGGCGACCATGGAATGCTGGAGAAACGTTCATTCTATGAAGAGTCGGCCCGGGTACCCCTTCTAATGTCCGTGCCCAGCCTGTCCCGTGAGCAGCAGGAAATCGGCGGCAGTTTCAGCCACATCGACCTGGTGCCCACTCTGCTGGACTTGCTGGGTCAGCCGATATCCGGCCGCCTCCACGGCAGAAGTCGCATGGGCGTTCTCGAAGGACGGGAAACCCTGGAGGACAACGACGTCATCATCGAATGGAACGGCATCCGCGAGGGGCATCTCGACCGGGGGATGGCCACTCCGGAGATGGACCGGCTGAACCATTCCATGTGGCGGTCCATCGTCTCAAACCGTTGGAAGCTCAACCTGTGCCCCGGAGACCAGAGCGAACTATTCGATTTGAACATGGACCCCTACGAGGAGTTAAATCTGTTCGATGATCCGGCCCAGAAGGACCGGATTCGCGACCTGACCTCCCGCATCCGAATGTGGCAGCACCTCACCCGCGATTCCGCACCGCTTCCCAACGTCTAGAAATATGGTGACCAAGGCAGCGGGGACTTAACCCAATGGATGGTGAGAGTCCTGAAGTAACCGAGCGGGTTGCGTCGTTGGCGAAAGACAACAAACCGGCATTCCCGGAAAATCGGGAATCCACCGCGCCAGTATTGGAATGCCTTCAGGACGAGAGGCATTTCTGAGGAATTGTCGGGCATTGGATTCGAACCGAGGGTGACAAGAGGCTCATTGGCCCTTTGAGCTTTCGCCCCGTAAGGGTGTGGATGAGGTGCAGGCCGGTTCAGGCAGTGGCCTGACAGGGTGACCAACTCCCCAGCGTTTTCATGTCCCGGTGATGGTGCCGATATGACCGATAAGAGCCCAGACAGACTTCAGGAAGCCGCGGTTTCCGTCCTGGAAGAAGCTGCCGGCCGCCTCCACTCAGTCCTGGTCGAACTTGCCGCTCGCCTGAGACCCTTTCCCGGCTTCATGGGCATGGTGTCGATTCAGGCGATTGAGCTGGAGCCATCATTCACCCCGCAGGGAGATAACGGGTGCGTGGTCGTTCTGCCCAGCGGACACATTTGCCAGTTGGACCTCACGGTCATACCGGGCGCGACCCCGGAGAGTCACGTCGACCACATTGAACAGCTAATCGAACTGGAACTGGCGCCGGAGGAGTACATCATCTACGCCACATCGGCCATCAATGTGCTCACCGAGCAACTACGCCGACGCGGTCATTGAACAGGCCGCCTCCCCGGCGATCACTCCTTCCGCCAGCCTACCCACGCCCTAATTGACCTCCACCTTGGCGTGAGCCAATCGTAGTGGTCGAGCATCTGCTGCAACCGCTCCGTGCCTCCGGTCATCAGCGGCCTGCCGTGCCCCACGCAGGCGGTCTCGAAGGATATCCGCGACAGCCTCTCCACCGACGCCCGGTAGTCTTGGAAATTGGTCCCCGGAAAGAACATCGGGCGCCGCAGATCGGAACCGTTGGAAAGGAGCATGTCCCCGGTGAACAATACGCCTTCGGTTTCCAGGTGGAAGCACACGCTTCCCGGTGTGTGACCCGGGGTGTGAACTACCCGCAATCCGCCTCTCACGGGGAGCGACTCCCCGTCCTGCAATGTATCGTCGTAGTAGATGCGCCGGAACAGGGGCACGTTCCATGAAGGCAGCGGAATCTGGCCGGAGTAGTGCAGCCACCGGCGCTCATTGCCGGCCCGGCCCCTGGTGTCGTCCGGATGTACCGAAACCGAAGCGCCGCTAATCCGGCATAAGTCAGGCAACGGCCCGGTATGGTCCGGATGGCTGTGAGTCAGCAGGATGCGGCAGAGTTCCCTGGGGTTGCGTCCGATGCTTTCGATGTAGCGGAGTATTCTCCCACGGTTCCAGGGGAGGCCCGCGTCGATCAGGCTAAGGGAATCGGCGTCTTCCAGCAGGTAGGCGTTGCTGATCCTGAGTCCCGGAATCTGGTGTATGCCGGGCCTGATTTCCATCTGGAGACGGATCCTTTCCGCCGCTCCCCGGCCGGCACGGCGGTATGGGGCGAGGTTCTCGGGCCGGACCTATTCCTCCAGAGTGATGTCTCCGCTCTGCCCGCCCGTCTTGCTGACCAACCTCACCGCCTCGATGCGCATCCCCCGGTCCACGGCCTTGCACATATCGTAAACCGTCAGCCCAGCCACAGAGACCGCGGTGAGGGCCTCCATCTCGACACCCGTCTTGCCGGAAGTGCGTGCCGTCCCCGTGACAATGACCCGGCTGTTGGGTTCGTCCAGTTCCAGCTCCACGTCAATCTTGTTCAAGGGCAAGGGATGGCACAGAGGAATAAGTTCCGACGTCCTCTTGGACGCCATGATACCTGCCAATTGCGCGATGGTCAGCACATCACCCTTCTTCATCAGCCCCTGCTTGATCAACCGGAGGGTCTCCGGTTGCATCGACACATGGCCGCGGGCGACGGCTTCCCGGTCTGTCACTGGCTTCCAGCCCACGTCGACCATGCTGACCCGCCCATCGTCGTCCAGGTGGGTGAGGTTGTCTGATTTGGCTGGTTGGTTCATGCCCAACTCCCTCCAGGGATTCCGGCGAAAGTGGAAATCCACGGCGAGTCTACAAGAGCGATGATGGAGATGCCTTGTACCCCGGATCTGCCGGCAAACCCCCGCCTTTGGCGGCGGTAGTAGCCAATTGGTCGCACCGCTCGTTTTCCTTTACTCCTGCGTGACCCCGGACCCACTTGAACGCCACGTTGTGTTTCTCGGTCAAAGAGAGCAGTCGTTCCCACAGGTCGGGGTTGATCGCGCGCTCCCTCCGGTTTCGCATCCAGGAGTTGGCCTTCCACTTGCGCGCCCATCCCTTTTCGATGGCGTCCACCAGGTACTTTGAATCGCTGTAGAGGATCACGTCGCAGGGTCGGTTCAGGGCCCCCAGGCCGACAATCGCGGCCATCAACTCCATGCGGTTGTTGGTGGTCTCAGCATACCCGCCGGACAACTCCTTGCGATTCTCTTCGGAGAGAAGGACCGCGCCGTACCCGCCCGGCCCCGGGTTCCCAATGCAGGCCCCGTCAGTGTATATGATGACGTCGGATGGCCGGGTCATATCACAGTGCTGCGAGATAGCTTGGCTTGCGTTACTCCGTTGGTCATCCGCCGATGTGGAACATCTCCACCTTTCTTGCCGCGTTCTGCAACGGGGCGAGGTCCGCACGTTCCTCAGAGTAACGGTCTGAACGCCTGCGCCAGATGTTGCTGATTCTCTCTGCCAGTTGCTCGTCGTTGGCTCCGTCTCTCATGGGGCCACGCAGGTCCATGCCCTGGCTAGCGAACAAGCAGGTGTACAGCTTGCCGTCGGTGGACAGCCTGGCCCGGGTGCAGCTTGCGCAAAAGGCCTGAGTCACCGAAGCTATGACTCCTATCTCTCCCTCGCCGTCCCGGTAACGGTAGCGTTGTGCGACCTCTCCGTGGTAGTTGCTTTCCAGGGGCGCGAGGGGCATTTCCTCGTCGATGCTTCGGATGATCTCTGCCGCGCTTACCACCTGGTCCCACTTCCAACCGTTCCGGTTGCCCACGTCCATGTACTCGATGAACCTGACGATGTGGCGAGTGCCCTTGAAGTGGCGGGCCAGGTCCACGAGGGTATGGTCGTTGACTCCCTTCTGAACCACGGCGTTGATCTTGATGGGGGAAAGGCCCACGTCGGCAGCCGTCTGTATGGCGTGGAGGATACGGCGGGTCCCGAATCCCCGGCCATTCATTGTCTTGAAGACTTCCTCGTCCAGGCTGTCGAGACTCACCGTTACCCGGTTGAGGCCCGAATCCCGCAGGGCCTGGGCCTGCTGGGCCAGCAGGTAGCCGTTGGTGGTCAGGGTCACATCATCAACGCCGTCTATGCGGGAAAGCATCCCTATCAAGCGGTGGAGGTCGGTCCGCAGCAGCGGCTCTCCGCCGGTGATACGCAGCTTGGCGACCCCCAGGCCGGCGAAAATGGCCGCCAACCTGGAAATTTCCTCGAATGTTAGTATCTCCTCTCTCGGCAAGAACTCATATGCCTCTCCGAAAATCTCGGCGGGCATACAATATGGACAGCGGAAGTTGCACCGGTCGGTAACCGAGATTCGCAGGTCCTTTATTGGCCGCCCGAGGGTATCTTTCAGCATGGCATAGGCTTCTTAACCGCTCTTCGAGGAAGCCAGTCTCTCGAGCACGGCCACGGCCCTTCGGGCCGCGTCGGAACGGTGGCTGATGCGGTTCTTCCGGTCTACAGGCAACTGGGCCATAGTCTGGTCGAATGAGGGCAGATAGAATACCGGATCATAACCGAATCCTTCATCTCCCACAGGCTGGTATTGTATCATTCCCGCCACCGACCCAACCACGCTGGCCACATCCGCATCACCCTCGGCAGGAGGCCTCGCCACAGCTATGACGCAGCGGAACCGGGCAGTGCGCCGTTCCCAGGCTGTTTCCCCGAGGTTCCGCAACAATAGCTCCACGCGGTCGGAGTCTGACCGGCAAGCGTCCCCGCCGTAGCGTGCCGAGCGCACTCCCGGACCGCCTCCCAGGGCGTCCACTTCCAGCCCTGAGTCGTCTGCCAGCGTGAGCAGACCGGCGTCCGCAGCATATCCCCGGGCCTTCAGCCAGGCGTTCTCCAGGAAAGTATCGCCAGTCTCCTCGACCTCCAATGTGATTCCCAAGTCGTCAAGAGAAACCAGATCGTATGGCACTTCCCTGAGCAAGCCCCGGTACTCCCGCATCTTTCCGGGGTTGTGAGTGGCTACCAGCAATCGGGGCTTCGATGGCGTGGCCATGCTAAACCGTCCCCCGGCTGTGAAGACCTGCAACCTGCTCTTCGTCCAGTCCTAGCCAGGACCCGTAGACCTCCGAGTTATGCTCTCCGAGTGCGGGTCCGGCGTGGACCACTGAACCCGGTGTCTCGCTAAACTTGGGCACTACCCCGATCATGCGCATGGGGCCAAGCTCTGGATCATCAACCTGGACTATGTCTTCCCGTTCCCGGTAGTGGGGGTCATCCGCGATCCGGGCGGCGTCGTAGACCGGCCCTACGACTCCTCCCGCCGGGATAAGCTGGTCCATTACGTCGGACATCGACCGCTGCTTCAGCCACGATTGTAGCAACTCGTTGAGCGCGTCCCGGTTGTCCAGCCGGGCGGCGTTGTCCTTGAACCGCGGGTCGTCCAGCAGTTCGGGCGTGTCCATCGCCTGGGCCAGACCCTCGAAGGTGCTCTGTGAGGTGGCGGAGAGGCCCAGCCACCGCCCTTCGCCGGTCTGGTAGAGGCTGCGAGGGGCGGCATCGGTGAAGTCATTGCCCACCCGCTCCCTGGAGATGCCCAGCAGATCGAAGATCGTCACGTTAGGAATGCACAGGCGGAAGAGCGGTTCGAACAAGCTCACATCGATTACCTGACCATGGCCGTTACTCGTGGTCGCATCCCGCCGGTACAAGGCCATCATCCCGGCCATTGCGCCGAACACCCCGGCCAACTCGTCGGCAAGGGGCACTGGTGGCAGCAACGGCGGAGAATCCGGGAACCCGGTCATGGCCACGTAGCCGCTCATACACTCGGCGATAGTGCCGAACCCCGGGCGGTCTTTGTACGGCCCCGTCTGCCCGAACCCCGAATAACGGATGTAGACCAGTCCCGGATTGACCTGCTGGAGGTGTTCCGGTCCCAGCCCCCAGCGCTCCATCGCCCCAGGCCGGAACCCTTCGATCAGCACGTCTGACTTCCCGGCCAAGTCTCTTAGTATCTGCTGCCCCTCGGCAGCGGCGAGGTTCAATGTAACCGACTTCTTGTTGCGAGAGTGGGTCTTCCACCAGAGGGAGATTCCGTTGGCGAAGGGACCCCAGTTACGCAGCGGGTCTCCGCTCCCCGGGCGCTCCACCTTGACCACCTCCGCGCCAAAGTCGGCAAGCAGGCTGCTGGCGGTGCCACCGGCAACGATGATGGACAGGTCCAGGACTTTCAGGCCCACCAGCGGGCCGGTCTGGTCTGCCAACGCTGTTCTCCCTTCCTGTACGGTTGGACCGGTATCGGCGCCTGAGGGGACGGGCGTCATTTCCACTCGGATTAGCTTCAACCCTGGGAAAACCGGTTACCCGATAAGACCATCGTATACGATGGAACGTGCGGCGCGCCAGTGGCAAGCAAGAGTAGTCTCGGCCGACGTCAACGAGCGGGGTTACTCTGGCAAGAGCAATGGCAATAGATGAACGCGTCTGACGTCCCATTTTTAGCTACACCCGAGAGGAGAAAATCACGACGCCAAATTGCGGAGCGCTTGGAGCCGTGGTTTCGATTGTGCCTAATTTCACTACCTAATTGCAGACGTTGCTATGGTATAATTTCAGCCGAACAAGGTCCCGTCGAAGGCCGAGGGGTATGCTCGAAGACTATTTCCGGCAATACGGCCTGATCGCCATCTTTATCGCAATCGCGGTCATCGTGCCGACCAGCATGTTGACCATATCCTGGTTGGCGTCCCGCATCGGCATCCGCCCCACGAATCCAACTCCAGTCAAGCAAGAGACCTATGAGTGCGGCATGGAGGCCATCGGCGGGCGGTGGGGGCAGTTCAACTTTAGATATTACATGTATGCTGTCCTGTTCGTTGTCTTCGACGTTGAGGTGATTTTCCTGTACCCCTGGGCGGCCAAGTTCCTGGGGTTGCCACTGTTCGCGCTGATAGAAATGTTCGTATTCGTGGGGATCCTGCTGGTGGCCTGGGCTTACGCCTGGCGGAAGGGAGACCTGGAGTGGGCATGACCGGTGAGCAAGAATTCCGGGGCATAGAATCAGGCCCCCTTTTTGATCGCACCTGGCACATCGACCGCGTCGAGGGCGCCGCTGTTCAGGGTCTCAAGGATACGTCGGTCGAACCGCTGTCCGAGCCGCTAATTGAAGTGCCCGACGACCTGAAGGGGAACCTGGTCGTTACCTCGGTCGATGCATTGGTCAACTGGGGGCGCAAGTCGGCCCTGTGGCCTGTTACCTTCGGACTGGCCTGCTGCGCGTTCGAGATGATCGCCACTGCTA
The DNA here is from genome assembly GCA_951812625.1 of uncultured Dehalococcoidia bacterium. Classification (GTDB taxonomy): domain Bacteria; phylum Chloroflexota; class Dehalococcoidia; order Lucifugimonadales; family UBA3495; genus CATOSP01. Next base: position 512,463 of record CATOSP010000002.1, read on the forward strand.
TGGGGCGATTTGACATCGCCCGTTTCGGCATGGAAGCCTTTCGCGCCTCTCCCAGGCAGGCGGACCTGATGATTATCGCGGGCACCGTGACCTGGAAGATGGCCCCGGCCATCCAGCGGATTCACGAGCAGATGGCAGAACCCAAGTGGGTTATCTCGATGGGCGTCTGCGCGACCAGCGGAGGCCCCTACTTTGGATCCTACAGCGTGGTGCCCGGCGTTGATCACATAATCCCGGTTGATGTTTACGTACCGGGTTGCCCTCCCAGGCCGGACGCGCTCCTGTTCGGGGTTATGGAACTCCACGAGAAGATCAAGAAGTACCATAACCTGCGTCCAGGGTCACGAAACGTCCCCGGCGGAACTCTAGCGGCGGAGAATCCGTGATGCCCTTCCAGGCGTTGACGGGTGAAGCCCTGGCTGACAGGTTGGCCGAGGCTGTGCCGGACTCGGTGGAACGTGCGGATGGAGATTGCGTCTGGGTGGAGCCGTCCCAGATCGCCATAACGGCGCAGTTCCTAAGAGACGACCCCGGCCTCGACTTCCAGTTCTTGAACGCCATCAGCGCCGTCGATTTCATAGACTCCTTTGACGTTGTGTACCACCTGACCTCTTTCCGGCAGCAGCACAAGGGCGTGGTAAAAGCCCGGCTGCATGGCCGAGAGTCCCTTTCGCTGCCATCAGTCTACGAGGTGTGGCGGGGCGCGGACCTCCAGGAACGTGAGGTCTGGGACCTGATGGGTATCCGTTTTGAGGGACATCCAAACATGAAACGCATCATGCTGTGGGAGGGCTTTGACGGCCACCCGCTGCGCAAGGACTACCTCTAGCCGTGATACTCATGTCTCCAGGGGTAGTCCAACCCTTAGCGGCGGATTCCCGCGCAAGCCGGGATGACGCATTGGATTCTGGAAGCTCCACCTCGGGGCGACCCGCGATGTTTGGACACACGCTCAACTTCTGCGGAAGTGTAGTGTAATCATGCCAATCCGCACTGAACCTATGACGGTCAACGTCGGGCCGCAGCACCCCAGCACTCACGGGGTGTTCCGGCTGCGAATCACCTTTGACGGGGAGGAGATACTGGAGGTCGAGCCGGTCTTCGGGTATCTCCACCGAGGGACGGAGAAACTGGCTGAAGAGAGGAACTACGTTCAGGTGGTTACCCTGACGGACCGGCTGGACTACGTATCCTCCATGATCAACAACCAGGCCTATTGCCTCGCAGTTGAACAACTGCTGGAGGTCGAGCCGCCGGACCGGGGGAAGTACCTTCGCACCATCGCCGCCGAGTTGCAGCGAATCGCGGCACATTTGATGGGCATCGGGTTTTTCCTGCAAGACCTGGGCACCCTGGGTACACCCTTGATGTACTGCTTCAGGACGCGGGAGAAGATCCTCGACCTGTTCGAGATGCTCTGCGGGGCGCGCATCACCGTCAGCTATCTCCGGCCCGGCGGCGTGTTCGCAGATGCGCCGGAAGACTTCTGGCCCGCGCTGGACCGCTTCCTCACCGACCTGCCGGGAGAACTCTCCGAGCTAGAGCAGTTGATCCTGGAAAACGAGATCGTGATGGTGAGGACGCGCGGGGTGAGCACATTGCCCCTGGACATGGCCATCAATTCATCGGTAAGCGGCCCGGTACTCCGCGCCAGCGGGTTGGCCTGGGACTGGCGCAAGGCAGAGCCCTACGACGCGTATGACCGGGTGGAGTTCGACGTGCCTGTCGCCCAAAACGGTGACAACTATGACCGCTTCTGGGTGCGTATGCAGGAGTTGCACCAGAGTGCCAGGATCGTCAGGCAGTGCGTTGAGCAGATAGAACCTGGGCCGGTGCGCCTGGACTTACCACTGGTGTTGCGGCCGGAGCCTGGGCGGGAAGCCTACGGGCGCGTTGAGGCGTCCAAGGGCGAGTTGGCCTTTTACCTGTTCAGTGACGGGGGAATCAGCCCATACCGCTGCAAGATCAGATCACCGTCTCTCATCAATCTCACGGTCACCGAGCACCTGCTGGTCGGATGGAAGCTGGCCGATATGATCGTTACCCTGGGCAGCGTCGATATCAACATGGGTGAAGTCGACCGGTGAACTGCGTACTGGCCGAGGACAACATTCTCCACGGGACGCCGCTGCTGCGGTGGGTCTACGAGTTGGCTGGTCTGTTCCTACCCTGCTGGCTTTCCTACTTCATCGCCGGCTTCGTCATAATGTTCATCCTGGTCAACGCCGTGCTGCTGGGTGCGGCTGTGTTCGTGTGGACGGAACGCCGCCTAGTGGGGCGGCTGCAAAACCGGGTGGGTCCGAACCGTTGGGGCCCCTTTGGAATGTTCCAGCCCATTGCGGACCTGCTGAAGTTGATCGTGAAGGAAGACCTGATTCCCCAGGGAGCGGACAAGATAGCCTTTGTTGCCGCGCCGATCATCATGGTGGCCACAGCAATCTTGATGCTGGCGGTGGTGCCCTTCGCCAAGAACACCGCGCTGGCCGACCTGAATGTTGGCGTGCTCTACGTGCTAGCCGTTACTTCTTTGACCTCCGTGGCAATTCTAATGGCCGGATGGTCCTCCAACAACCGTTACGCGCTTTTCGGCGCCGCCAGGGGAGTTGCGGTGCTTATCAGCTACGAAGTGCCGGTAGTGCTGTGTCTGTTGGGAGTAGTCATAGTCGCCGGGTCGATGTCGCTGGCCGACGTGGTGACCGCCCAGGCTGTTCCCTTCATCCTGGTGCAGCCTTTGGCCATGTTCGTGTTCGTGGCGGGTACTTCGGCGGAGCTTAACCGGACCCCCTTCGACGTTGCCGAGGCGGAGTCGGAGTTGATAGCTGGATACCACATCGAATATAGCGGGATCAAGTTCGGACTTATACAGGCGGCGGAGTTTGGTGGGGTAGTCACCGCGTCGGCGGTTATTGCCACCCTGTTCCTGTCGGGCTGGGCCGGACCCGCCAGCAACTACATTGGGTGGCTCTGGTTACTAATCAAGATTGGTGTTGTTGCCTTCCTGTTCATCTGGATAAGGGCCACATTCCCGCGCCTGCGCATCGACCAGATAATGGCCTTCGCGTGGAAGTTCCTGATGCCATTGAGCTTTATCAACCTGATGGCGGTTAGCCTCGAGGTCTATTTCCTCAGAGACTCCAGCGGCGCGCTTACCACCACGGATCTCTGGATAATGACGGTGATCAACCTGGTAGTGTTTGCGGTCTGCATCCCACTGTTTGGCAGTCTGATTCGGGACAAGGTCAGACCGGCGCAACTGCAACCTACCGCAAGAGCCACACCCGGCGCCACTGTTCAACAGGCCGGAGGGGAGGTGACATAATGTACGGACTTGCGATGGTCAAGGGCCTGATGGTCACGCTCAAAAACCTGACCAGGAAACCGTTCACGGTACAGTACCCCGAGGAGCGGTTGACCCAGCATCCCCGCTTCCGGGGTGAGGAGTTTGTGTGGTACGAGGAGCGCTGCACCGGGTGCGCCTCCTGCGCCAAGTATTGCCCGCTGGGCATCATCAAGATAGTTACGAGCCCCAGCGAGACGGCCATTGACCAGGGCGACAAGTACCGGCTGGAAGTCTTCGACATCGAGCTTCAGCGGTGCATGTTTTGCGGGCTGTGCGTTGAGGCTTGCCCCTACGATGCGCTTTTCATGGGCAGTGGGTTCGAGCAGGGTAAGTACTCTCGCAAGGGGATGTTCATCTCCATCGACCAACTGCGTCAGTCTGAGAAGCACCCCAGTACCTTCTTCCGTCCTCAACTGGAGTCCACGGGGTACAACCCCCACAAGAACCGTCCCCTGGACTGGAAGGAAGTCGGAAGGGAAAGCTGGAATTGGCACCGCCAGGAAAAGATGGGGATGCGCCTTGCTTCCGGCCCCGATCTTGACAACGGGTCTGCGGAAGAACTCGAACCCGCCGGGACATCATCCTCGGACGGAAGCAACGGGGCTTCCTCCTAGATGCTGTTCCAGGAAATAGTCTTCTGGATTCTAGCGGTGGTTGCCATTGGGGCCGCGCTGGGCGTAGTACTCATCAGAGACCTTTTCCGAGCCGCCCTTCTGCTGGTGCTGGTGTTCGTGGCGATCGCGGGTTTCTTTGTGTTGCTCTCAGCCGAGTTTCTGGCGGTAGTGCAGGTGTTGATCTACGCTGGGGCAATTTCTATCCTTCTGATCTTCGGCATAATGCTCACCCGCAATGTGCCTCAAGGGAATATGGCCAACCGGCTCCAGATTCCCGCCGCGGTATTCGCGGCCATGCTTCTGGCAGTGATGGTGACGGTGGCAGTCCAGACAGAGTGGGCCGGTCTGACCGGTGATCAGGAGGACATCGCCAGCTTTGTGCAGACCAGCGCGGTAACAAACGTCAGTGCCGAGACCGCCGCTCCCGCCCTTGCCGTGACGGATTTGACCGTCGAACAGCACGACAGCGTGACGAACGCCGGACTTGCAGACCTGCTGGTAAGCGACTTTGTGTTGCCCTTTGAGGCCGTGTCCCTGTTGCTGCTAGCGGCCGTGATCGGATCACTTGTGCTGGTACGGTCGAGGTGACGGCACATGTCCCTTGAGGCAGTACTCATCATCGCAGCCATCCTATTCGCCATCGGGTTGTATGGAGCCCTGGCGAGACGCAACGCCCTGGTGGTTTTGATGTCCATCGAGCTGATGTTCAACGCCGTCAACCTGACCTTCGTCGGACTAGCGCGCTATATCGTTCCAGCGGGGATTCAGCAGGACTTGGGGACGCTGCTGACGGGACAGGTGTTCGCAGTGTTCATAATTACCGTAGCTGCGGCGGAGATCGCCCTTGGTCTGGGTATAGTTTTCGCTATGTACAGGAACTCGGAGTCGGTGGACCTGACCGACGCCGTAGAGCTCAGGAATTAGGTACACTCTGACCGTATGTGGGTAGAGTTCAAAAGCGCACCCAACCTGATGCTGGCCGAGATGTGGAAGGAGGTCCTGGAAGGGGAAGGACTTCCCACGCGGATCCTGCCCGAGGGAGACATCCTCGACTGGGGGGAACTGGCGCATTTCCGAGTCTATGTTCCCAAGGGGCGGGAACATGTCGCCGAAGAGATTCTGAGGAAGCTGTAGATGGTTAGCGAAGCCTCGGTCTGGGCGATATTTCTGCTGCCCTTAGCTGCTTTCGTTATTATCGCCCTGGTTATCCGCCCGTTCTTCAACCGGTATGCTGGTCTGAGCGGGCTTCTGTTGATTGCAGCGCTGGCGGTATCGCTGTTTCTCTCCATCCTGGCCTTGGGCGCAGTTGCCATGGGACAGGAACCGGAACTCCAAGCCTACCGCTGGCTTGACCTTGGCGATGCGGTAATAGAACTCTCCCCGCTTCTGGACCCGCTGACTGCGGTGATGGCCGTGGTGGTCACGTCCGTCAGCCTCATGGTCCAGATTTACTCCCTGGGGTACATGAAGGGTGATCCGGGTTACGCCCGATACTTCGCCTACATGGCCCTCTTCACTTCCGCCATGCTGGGACTGGTGTTGGTGGCAAACATCCTGGTGCTTTACGCATTCTGGGAGTTGGTTGGTGTCTCGTCCTACCTGCTTATAGGGTTCTGGCATGACCGGCCCGCGGCAGCTGCCGCGGCCAAGAAAGCTTTCATCATCACCCGCATCGGCGACCTGGGCCTGCTGATCGCAATCCTGTACCTTTTCTTCCAGGCGGACGAGTTTGCCGCGGCTGGGATGAATGCTTTCCACATTCCGGACATCTGGCAGGCGGTACAACCACTGGGTGCCGGCGGCGCGATTCTGGCCGGGACCGGGCTTACCTGGCTGACCCTGGGTATATTCGCAGCAGCGGTGGGCAAGTCGGGCCAATTTCCCCTGCATTCGTGGCTACCCGACGCTATGGAGGGCCCCACGCCGGTAAGCGCGCTCATCCACGCGGCGACGATGGTTGCCGCCGGGGTGTTCCTGGTGGGCCGTTTCTACCCCGTGTTCCTGGCGGCGGAGAGTACGCTCACTGTGGTGGCGCTCATCGGGGCCTTCACCGCGCTGATGGCGGCGACTATGGGCCTGGTGATGAACGACATAAAGCGGGTGATGGCCTATTCTACCGTATCCCAACTCGGTTACATGATGGCAGCCCTCGGATTGGGCGCCTTTCCCGCCGCGATCTTCCATCTGGTTACCCACGCCTCTTTCAAAGCCCTCCTGTTCCTTGGAGCGGGGAGCGTGAACCATGCTACCGGCACATTCAACATGCAGTACATGGGCGGCCTTCGGCAACATATGCCCTTAACTTATCTGCTGGTGGTCATCGGGGGACTCAGCCTGGTGGGCATCTTCCCCTTGTCGGGATTCTGGAGCAAGGACGAGATCTTGGTCAGCGCATGGACCGGAGGCGGGGTGGTGGAGCCCTGGGTCAGTCAGGCAACCCTGATAATGTTGGGAATAGGGGTTTTGCTGACCGCCTTCTACACCTTGCGCATGATTTACATGACATTCCATGGGGAGTTCCGCGGCGGTGTGGAGCAGGAGCAATTGGATACCGGGGCCGATTCCCACGGCGACGATGTCCAAGACACTGGCGATCACGGCGGGTTACACCTGGCCGAGTCTCCGGTGGTGATGGTCGCCCCGATGGTAATTCTGGGTATTGGAGCGGTGGTCCTCGGTTTCATCTCCAACCCCCAGTGGATAGACCTGTTCGGAGTGCCGAAGCACTGGATAACCGAGTTGTTCGAGCATGGTGTGGCACCGGTACTGTCTTCTGACGCGCCGCACCTGGTGTTACCGAAGTTCAGTTTGCAAATTGCGGCAATCTCCACAGTGATCGCACTGATTGGGATAGGCTTGGCGACGGCCATGTATGCCCGTGGGTCCAGGCAGTATTCAAGCGCCGTCAGAAGGGACAGGGACCCGTTGGAGGCTGGGGGCCCACTGCACCGCCTGTTGGCTGAGAAATACTACATCGACGCCCTGTACGAGGATGCGGTTGTGCGCCTGGCTTTCTACCGGGCCTTCGCCGGGGCCATCGACTGGCTCGATAAGAACGTAGTGGACCGAATCGGTGATGTCATCGCCACGATTTTCCGAAACGTTGGGAGAATTTTCCTTGCGCCATTGCAGACCGGGGAGGTGCAGGCCTATGGTCTGGCAGTGGCGCTGGGGACTCTGATCATTCTGCTAGGGTTCTTGTTGGTGTGAGTGGAGTCAGATCAATCGCGCTGTGCCGGAATTCCCTGAGCACCACTAACAGGGGTCAGGTGGCGCAGTGAGTATGTCTCCCGTCGGCCCCCTCCTGACCGCCACGGTCTTCTTGCCCGCTGTGGGAGCGCTGGTCATATTGGCCTTCGCCCGGAGCGACCGTAGCGTCCGCACCTGGGCGTTGGCGGTCGCCCTGGTTGACCTTGTTCTGAGCCTGCTGGTGTTCAGCATGTTCGACCGGTCCGACGGGGCGGCCCGGTTCCAATTCGTCGAGCAATTTAGCTGGTTTTCAGTCGATACGTTCAAGGCGAGTTACCTTCTTGGGGTGGACGGACTCAGCGCTCCTCTGGTGGCCCTGACCGGCCTGCTCGGGATATGCGCGATTCTTGCCTCCTGGCACGTCGATGTTCGGGTCAGAGAGCATTACATCTGGCTGCTGGTGTTGCAGACTTCGGTTATGGGGGTATTCACCTCCCTGGACCTGCTGCTCTTTTTCCTGTTCTGGGAACTGGAACTGGTGCCGATGTACATGCTCATCTCCATCTGGGGGGCAGGGCGCAAGGAATACTCGGCGATGAAGTTCCTCATCTTCACCCTCCTCGGCAGCGCGTTCATGCTGGTGGCAATAGTGGCGGTCTTCCTGACGCCGGAGATTGGCACGTTCAACATGATCGAACTGTCTCAGGCCGGAACTATGCTGTCCGGAGGCGTCCTCATCCCTCTGGCCTCCTTGTTCTGGATGTTTTTCATCGCCTTCGCCATCAAACTTCCTACCTGGCCCGTGCATACCTGGCTTCCTGACGCCCATACTGATGCGCCGACCGCTGCCAGCGTAATGCTGGCCGGGGTGCTGCTGAAGATGGGCGGCTACGGCCTGCTCCGGATAAACGTCGGGATGTTCCCGGACCAGGCGGAACAGTACGCCTGGGTGTTGGTAGCCCTTGGCGTAATCAGCGTACTCTACGGGGCGGTCGTGACAATCAGGCAGACGGACCTGAAGCGGCTTATCGCCTATTCCAGCGTAAGCCATATGGGACTGGTGATGCTGGGAATCGGATCCATCGGTATAACCCAGGGCACCCTGACTTCAGCCGGACTGAACGGGGCGGCGATGCAGCTATTTACACACGGAACCATCACCGGTCTGCTGTTCCTGGCGACTGGGCTGATCTACGACAAGGCCCATACCCGGTACATCCCTGACCTGGGTGGAGTGGCCGGCCGTATGCCCATCGTGGCCACGGCGTTCCTGATTGCCGGGTTGGCATCGCTGGGTTTGCCCGGTCTCAGCGGGTTCGTATCCGAAGTGCTGGTGTTCCTTGGCGCGTTCCGGGCGTACCCCTGGCCCACTGCACTGGCGGTCCTGGGGATTGTACTTGCGGCAGGGTACATTCTCTGGATGATGGAGAGGGCGTTCTTTGGCAGGCCGAGGGAACGGTTCGCTGACCTGACGGACGCCAATCTGGTTGAAGCCGCACCACTGGTGCTGCTGGTCATCACAATTGTGGGAATCGGGGTCTATCCAGCCCTACTGACAGAAGTCTTCGAAATCGGCCTCGAGCCGATGATTAGGGTTCTGAACGGCGGCGGGTAGAGAGTCCATGTCTCTATACGACATCTACGTGATTTCACCGCCGCTGGCCATCGCGATGGTGGGGATACTGGTTATCCTGCTGGACCTTGTGGTCCAGAGAAAGCGGGCGCTCCCAGCCTTTGCGTTGGTGGGACTGATTGTCCCGACGTTGCTGCTCGTTGCCCAATTCCAGGACCTGGGCAACACACGCGACCTGCTGGAGTCCCCGGCGGCGATGGGGAACGGGAAGGCCAGCGTTCTGCTGGGCAGCCTTGTGGTGGACCGGTTTGCCCTGTTCTTCGGGTTCCTCGTTCTGGCGGCAACGGCCCTGGTTATCCTTGCCTCCGTCGATTACGTCGAGCGATTGGAGAGGCGTCAGGGAGAATACTATGGGCTGGTGCTGTTCTCGGCCACGGGCATGGTGCTGCTGGCCAGTGCATCAGAGTTGGTGACCATATACATCTCCCTGGAACTGACCACCCTGCCGATAGTGGCCCTGGCGGCATTCCACACAAGCTCCAAGTCCAGCGAAGCGGGGATGAAGTTCCTGATTATCGGGGCCATTAGTTCCGCGGTCATGCTCTACGGCATGGCGCTGGTGTTCGGCTTCACCCAGACCACAGACCTGACCGGAATAGCCTCGAAAGTCGCGGAGACCACGGGCGGCCTGTCATTTGAGAACCTCGCGCTGCTGACTGGAGTGGTCCTGATAGTGGCCGGGTTCGGCTTCAAGATCTCCTCGGCTCCGTTCCAGATGTGGGTGCCGGACATCTACGAGGGTGCTCCTACGCCGGTAGTTGCCTTCCTGTCGGTTGCAAGCAAGGCGGCGGCCTTCGCTGTGCTGATCCGGGTCTTCTATACCGGATTCTTCGGGGTGGGTGCGGACTGGGGCGTGCTGATGGCGATACTGGCTGCTGTCTCGATGACCGTCGGGAACCTGGTGGCCATGAGCCAGAGCAACATACGCCGACTCTTCGGCTACAGCGCCATTGCACACGCCGGGTATATCCTAGTGGGTGTAGCGGCAGGAGTCGAGGGCAGCTCAGGCGGCACGGCGGCGTTCGTTTCCGTGGGTCCCAACAGTGTGCTCTTCTACCTGGGCGCGTACACCGCGGCTAACCTGACCGCATTTTTCGCCATCGTGGTCATCGGTAGCCGGACCGGAAGCGACCAGATAGACGACTACGCAGGGATGGTCCAGCGTGCGCCTGTCTTGGCCATCGTTCTGACCCTTGCTCTGATTGCCCTGGTCGGGGTACCGCCCACCAGCATATTCATTGCCAAGCTGTACGTGTTCACCGCGGCGGTCAAGGGAGGACTGGCCTGGCTGGCCATAGTTGGCGTGATAAACAGCGTGGTCTCCGCCTATTATTACCTGCGAATTATCCGGGTAATGTTCCTGCAGCCTCCTCCATCCGATGAGCGGATACCCATGTCCCCGTCCTCGTGGGTGGCCATCGCGGCGTCGGGAGCCGCAATGGTGTGGATGGGGGTCGCCCCAGGGTTCGTACTGCGTGCCGCCGAAATAGCCGTGGCGACCCTTGCGGTGCAGACATAGTCACCGCCCGCGTTGACACTAATTCTGGGCCGATGCTAGACTGCGCGTGCTCCCGCGCCCGGCAAGCGTTTGACCACGCCAGGTGCTATTTTCAAAGCCGATCGAGGACGGATTCCTGCTGTTAGTCCTATGAACAACATCGGCATAATTTACAACGCCCGGATACCGGAAGCTCTGGACCTGAGCAGCGCGATTTTCCATCAGTTGAACCTGCACGACGATAGCTGGATGTCCCCAGCCGAAAACCTGGACTCTCTTCGCACACGAGCCGAGCAGACCGAATTGGTGGTGACAGTTGGCGGCGACGGCACTATTCTCCGGGCCGTCCAGGTTACGGCCGCCAACGAGATCCCAGTGGTAGGCGTCAATATGGGCCGACTGGGATTCATGACCGAGCTGCAGGTGCATGAAGCGCTCGACAAGCTCCCCTTCTATCTGGGCGGCGAATGCAGAGTTGAAGAGCGGAACATGGTGCAGGCTCGTGTAATCCGCAACGGGCTGGAGGAGACAGAGCTATACCACGCGCTTAACGACGTTGTAGTCGCCAGGGGAGCCGTTTCCAGGGTTGTGACGATCACGGGCAGCATTGATGACGCCCTGGTGACGACCTTCCGTGCGGACGCCGTGATACTGTCCACCGCGACGGGCAGCACTGGGTACAATCTTGCTGTTGGCGGTCCCATACTCGATCCGATGTCCGATTCCCTGGTGTTGAAGCCGGTGGCCGCCCACATGGGACTGACCGCGGGCCTCGTCCTGGACCCTGCGTCCAAGATTTCTCTCGCATTGGAGGGGTATCAGGACGCCATTGTCAGCGTGGATGGGTACGTGGACTATCCGCTGTCCCCCGGGGACCGGGTGGAACTGGAGCAGAGTCCTTTCAAGGCCAGATTCCTTCGAGCCAACCCCCCGAGCTATTTCTTCGGCACGCTGACCCGTCGGCTGGGTTTCAGTTTCCGGGGCCAGTAGGAAAATGGATGAGATGCCTGACGCCGATTTGGAACCGACGATCGAGAGCAATCGGGTGTACGAGGGCCGGATCGTAAACCTCAGGGTCGATACGGTACGTCTCCCCACCGGGCGTGTGACCACCAGGGAGATTGCGGAACATGGCAACAGCGTCTGCATCGTTCCGATTGACTCGGACGGCAATGTGCTCCTGGTCCGGCAGTACCGCAAACCTGCGGAAGACACACTGCTGGAGGTGCCCGCCGGAGGGATGGACCCGGGGGAGTTGCCCAGAGACTCGGCGCTGCGGGAGCTTCAGGAGGAGATCGGGCATACAGCCGATGACCTCCGACCTCTCTCCAGCTTCTGGCTTGCTCCCGGCTGGTGTACGGAGTTCATGTACGCCTACATTGCAACGGGCCTGCGACCCGCGAAGCTTGCCGCAGATGACGACGAAAATATCACTGTAGAGCGCATCCCGCTGGGTGACGTTCCAATGCTGATCCAGTCGGGGCAGGTCAAGGACGCAAAAAGCATTCTCTCCCTGGTTATGACGCTCAACCTAGTAGACGGGGATAAATGCTAAACTATGTTGGCGTTCGAATAGTCACCGGGAACTATCTCCAGAGGAGCAAAGTATGTTAGAGCACGATGTTCTGGTGGTTGGGGCCGGACTGGCGGGGATGCGGGCAGCAATTGCAGCTCGTGCCCAGGGAGCCAATGCCGCAATCATCAGCAAGGTCCATCCGGTCCGCAGCCACTCAAACGCGGCCCAGGGCGGGATCAATGCTGCCCTCCTGGACCGTGGCGACGACTGGGAGGACCACGCCTACGATACCATCAAGGGCAGTGACTTCCTGGGCGATCAGGACGCCATCGAGGTGATGTGCCAGTCGGCAGGGCAGGCCCTCATAGACATGGAACACTTCGGGGTGACTTTCAACCGGGATGATGAGGGCAAATTGGGCACCCGCGCCTTCGGAGGGCAACGCCGGGCCCGTACATTCTTTGTTGGTGACTTTACCGGACAGGCCCTGCTGCACGTCATGTTCGAGCAGCTCATCAAGTCGGGGGTACGACGCTACGAGGAATGGTTCGTCACCGGCCTGATTGAGGAGGACGACCGGGTCTGCGGCGTTACGGCGCTGGAAATTCGTACCGGACAGGTGTTTGCCATACGGGCCAAGACGGTCATCTTCTGCACCGGGGGACTGGGCCGTGTTTTTGAACCCAGCACCAATGCGCTCATTGTGACTGGTGACGGCATGGCGTTGGCCTACAATGCCGGGGCTCAGCTCATGGACATGGAGATGGTCCAGTACCACCCGACTACCCTGGCGGGCAACGGCGTTCTGATATCTGAGGCTGCGCGCGGTGAGGGCGCGTACCTGCTGGACAAAAACGGCGACCGATTCATGGAGAGGTACGCTCCCAACATGATGGAGCTCGCTTCCCGGGACGTGGTCTCCCGCGCGGAGCAGACTGAGATCAATGCGGGCAACGGTATCGACGGGTGCGTCCTGCTAGACTGCCGCCACCTTGGAGAGGCCCTGATCAAGGAGAAGCTGAGCCAGATCCGCGAGATCGGCATTGACCTGGCCGGGGTGGACATGGTGACCGATCCGATCCCCATACGCCCCGGTATGCACTACATGATGGGTGGCATCAAGACCGATGTGGATGGCCAGACCAATCTGCCGGGCGTCTATGCCGCCGGTGAATGCGCCTGCGTAAGCGTTCATGGCGGCAACCGCCTGGGGGCTAACTCTCTGCTGGATACCATAGTCTTCGGGCAGCGGGCCGGGGATCATGCTGCCAGCGCCGCTCGTGACGTCGAATACATGGAATTTGACGTGGACGCCGTGGTCCGGCGCGAGGAACAGCGGCTACAGGGTATCCTGGACCGGCCGCAGAACGGTGACCGGGTGGCCAGCATCCGGCTGGGGATGGGCGAGTCCATGAACAGGAACCTTGCCGTATACCGCAACGAGGCCGGGATGAGGGAGACAATTCACGACCTCCAGGGTCTGAAGGAGCGGTACACCACCGTGCCTGTGGACAACAAGGGACAGGTCTTCAACACGGACTTGGTCTTCGCCTTGGAACTTGGATTCATGCTCGACTGTGCCGATACCATCGCCGTCAGTGCCCTGGAACGCATGGACAGTCGGGGCGCCCAGGCCCGCACCGATTACCCGGACCGGGACGATGAAAACTGGATGAAGCATATAGTCACCGCCAAGGGAGACGAAGGCCCGGAAATCTCTTATTCTCCCGTCTCCATCACCAGGTGGACTCCTGAAGAAAGGAAATACTGACCAATGGACTTGACTCTCAGGGTCAGAAGGTTCGATCCGGACTCAGACAACCCCGAACCCTACTGGCAAGATTTTTCCGTAACCGTCGAGGACAACGCTACAGTCCTGGACGCCCTGATCAAGGTGCGCGAGGATGTGGACGGGACCCTGAGTTTGCGGTGCTCCTGCCGCAGCTCCATCTGTGGCTCCTGCGCCATGCGGATAAACGGTCATGCGACCCTGGCCTGCAAGGCCCAGGCCCGGGATAGCCTGGGAGATGACAACGTTATCGTCGTGGAACCGGCCGGGGTGATGCATGTCCTGAAGGACCTGGTGGTCGATTTCGACCTTTTCTGGGACAAGATCATGGCGGTGGAACCTTACCTCCAGCCCCAGGGACCGGAGCCCGAGGGTGAATACATTGCCTCCAACGAGTCAATGCTGCACCTTTCCGGCGTGACCGCCTGCATCATGTGCGGCGCGTGCGTCTCCGACTGCACTGTGCTTGAGGTCGATCCGACGTTCATGGGTCCGGCTGCGCTGGCCAAGGCCTATCGCTTCACCGCTGACCCTCGGGACGGAGACGAAGAGGGCCACTCCGAGGACCGGCTGAGGATGTTGAGTGAAGCGTCGGGAATGTGGGACTGCACCCGCTGTTTCGAGTGTGTGCAGGTCTGTCCCAAGGGTGTTGCGCCGATGGACCGGATCATGTCCCTGCGCGACCAGGCCCTGGCCGCCGGCATGGACAAGAATTACGGTGCACGCCACGTGCAAGCCTTCAGCGACCTGGTCGAGCACAGCGGCTGGCTGGACGAGCTTAGAATCGTGCCGATGACCATGGGGTTGGGCAATGTGCCCGCACTGCTTAACGTGATGCCCGAGGCGCTGCGTGCCCTGAGTCACGGCAAGCTCCCGCCATTGGTTCATCCGGAACTTCCTGGCGCGGAGAACATCCGTAACCTGTTCGAGAAAGTGGAGCAGGGCGGCAAGGAGCCAGAAGGCCACCATTAGCCCCTGTTCTGATATCCCGAATCTATAGACCCGGAGGCCACACTTGAAATACGCCTTCTATCCTGGCTGCGTGTCCCGCGGAGGCTGCCCGGAGTTGTATCCGGCGGCCAAGCTGATATGCGAACGCCTTGGCATTGAACTCGAGGAGATGCCCGGAGCTTCCTGCACCGGGGCCGGAGTCTTGCAAGAGAAGAACCGTACGTTGGGAGATACGCTCAACGCACGGACATTCGCAATGGCCGAAAACCTTGGCTTGCCCATAATGACCATTTGCAGCACTTGTCAGGGCGTGATGTCCCAGGCGAACTACCGCCTGAAGAACGACCCCGAATACCTTGCGCAGGTCAACTCCTATTTGGCAGAGGAAGGACTGGAGTACAAGGGTTCCGCGGACCCCAAACACCTGCTGTGGGTACTTATCGAAGACTACGGTATCGACAGGCTAACCACGCTGATCACCCGGCCGCTTGGCGGAGTCCGGCTGGCTCCCTTCTACGGCTGCTACCTCGTCCGGCCAACCGAGGCCCTGGGAATGGAGGATAACCCGGAAAGGTCGACTTCACTGGAAAAGTTGATCGAGATCCTGGGCGCGACCGTGGTGGACTATTCGGGGAAGACCCGTTGCTGCGGTTTCCCCATTCTGACCATCAACGAGCGGAACTCTGTGGCGATGGTGGCCAAGCATACCCTCGACGTGAAAGACCTTGGCGCAGACGCGATGGTTACGCCATGCCCACTGTGTCACCTTAACCTGGACGGGTTCCAGCCCAAGGCGTCGGCCCAGGCGCAGCGCTCTATCGGAATGCCCATCCTGCACCTGCCGCAGGCCATAGGTCTGGCGATGGGAATTTCGCCCCAGGAACTGGGACTCCGCCGCCACATCGTGAACACAGCGCCTCTGGTCACCAAGCTGGGTGTGAGAGCCTAGCCCACGTCCCACCCCAGAGTAAAAAAGGACCGGGGCTGACGGATTCCGTCAGCCCCGGACTTTTTTGGTTTCGAATGGTCAGTAGCCCACGCATCAGATACTTGTGGTGCACATCCCTACCGCATCGGTCTCTTAAGCGAACAATTCCCCTACTCCGACACTGAACCGGGGCATCAATCATCCCTGGTCAATGTCTCCAGCTCCGACCGTGCCAACGGCTCATGCCAAGGTCTGTAGGCCGTCGCAGTCTTCGCTCCTCGGCACGGGACGTTGGACCATGCTCGTATCAGCTTCCGGCCAGTCGGAGACTTTTCGCCCGTACCTCAACAGGGTTTGTAACCCCAAGCTACGCCCGTTGGTTGGTAGGTGCGATATATCCTCAGCACTGAACAGGACCTCGCGCTTTGCGGCAAAAATCCGTGGCAGCGGTCACCATGCCGTCTCACTCTAGCCCCGGAGAGTCGGAATCACTTCAGAGAAGGCCTGTATGGTGCGCTCTACGTCCTCATCCGTGTGGGCGATGGATGGGTAGTATTTCTGGCCTCCCTTCAGGATGCCGCGTTCCAGCAGGCCCTCGTTGAACCTGCTCATGAGGCGGGTGTCGGCCCTCAGCCCATCGCGGTAGTTGGTCACGGGTTGGTCGGTGAAGAAAACGTCGAAGATAGCGTCTTCTCCGCACATCTGCGCGGGAATGCCGTTCTCCTGGAACATGTCCATCATGGCGGTCCTGACTCGATTTCCGACGCTGTAGAGCCGCTCGTAAGCGCCCTCCTTGCGCAGTTCATCAAGCGTCGCGAGCCCGGCGGCGCAGGCGATCGGGTTCCCATTCAGGGTGCCTACCTGGCTGACGAACGACTCGGAGTCAACCGTCCCCTGGTCGAAAACGGACATTACATCAGCGCGGCCCATCACTGCGGCCAGCGGATAGCCCCCGCCCATAATCTTGCCTGTGGCGCAGAGGTCTGGAGTCACACCGTAGAGTTCCTGTGCTCCGCCGTAAGCCAACCGGAAGCTGGTTACGACTTCATCGAAAATCAATGGTATCTCGTACTTGGCCGTGACTTGTCTCAATCCCTGGAGGAATCCTGGTTGGGGGGCCAGTATACGCTGCAAAGGTTCAACTATCACCGCAGCCAACTCATCATGATGGGCGTCGATGATGGTCGTGGTCGTATCGATGTCGTTGAATGGAGCGATGAGCATCAGGTCGCGGATCGCCCTCGGGATACCACTGTTGTTGGCTTCAGACTGTGGGAATTCTTCCGATGCCGACGGAGTTACGCTCATCTGCGCGTAATCGCTGGTACCGTGGTACCCGCCTTCAAACTTGAGTACTTTCTCACGCTTGCGATAGGCTCTGGCAGTCCGCATAGCCTGAAAACAGGCATCGGTGCCACTGGTCGTGAAGCGCACCCGCTCGGCGCACGGCACGGCCTCCACAAGCTGCTCGGCCAGAAGCACAGCTTTCTGGTTTGTAGCGAAGAAGGTGCTGCCCTGCTCTACGGCCTTGATCACCGCCTCGGTGACCGCCGGGTGGGCGTGTCCGAGTATCATAGGCCCGGAGCCCATCAGCCAGTCAACGTACTCGTTTCCACTGACGTCGTATACGTGTGAGCCCCGTCCCTCCCGTACCAAAAAGTTGAGGTCTTCTCGAAAGGTCAGGTTCCCGTTATTTCCGCCGGGCAGATATTGGGCGGCTTTTTCGAGCAGTTCTTGCTCCAAGGGTGTGCGCTTCTGTGTCATGAATTCTCCTCACTTATGGTCGTGGGCTTAGTGCTTGGCAACTGTGTCACTTTGTCCCCGATGCCCACGTTAGCTACTCCCTCCCGGTCAACGGTGCTTCTAGACGTGTTAATCCGCTTGACCTTCGTCACATAGGGAGTGAACGAGCTTGCAATGCTAGGAAGTATAGAATCAGGGTTTAGTTCTTGATATGTCTCATAAGTCCTGGCCACCGAGAACCGTGGATGGGTTTCGAAGACACGAACGCGAATCTTTTCACGTTCCAACTGGCCGAGGCATTCTTCAGTATGAGGATCGATGATAGTTAGAGCGGGGTCTAGAACTACGAACTCCATATTCAGCTCAACGCCATCTTGAGAACCTCTGTTGATGATCAGTTCTCGTGTGTTTAGTATTTTGGCGACGTTTCCTTCGATCGCCATTATCAGCCCCTCCAAGTCTTTAGGAGTTCATGAAGCCAGTCGAACAAGGCTTCGATAGGGATTTGCCTTCTGATCGAAACCCCATGAGGAGGTGAGGCATCACTTCGCATTCGCCCCTCCAGACCTTCCCAGAACTCTGGGTTGATCCTATCAGAAACTACACAGGTACAAGAGGTTTCTTGTATTTCCGAGACCTCTAGCACACCCCAATTCTCCTGAGTAGCTGTATTGAATACCGTAAATCGATGACCAAGCATTACACCGTCTTGGCCGCCGAGCAGTAAGCTAACTCCAACGCTCCCATCAATGGACCCAATGCCTGTAGCCTCAACTGTCCTTGTCTGGCTAGCGACAGCCTTGCTCACAGTTCTTAGGGTAATCCACACCATGAGCCGCTTCAAGAGCCGCGGAATTGCAAACGTTGTCAGTAGGTAGAGGAATAGGAGAATCGCGGTAACAAATGCTGAAATCAGTGTCGCAAGGATCGTGTTGATTGCGACCAATGATATCGATAATGAGGCTAGGTCTATCCTCGCTTGAAAGACGAATAAGACTACTGTCAGTACGACTGCGAAAGTAGGCAGTAGCCATGAAAGTTTTATACTCCATGATCGCAAGAGTTGTTTCCATACTTGCTGAAAGGGATCAGCTTCAATCCAGGTTGTACACGTTTTCAAAAAGCCCCACCAGCACACACTGATGGGGCACAGGGTTGCGTCAGGCTACCGGACAGGAATCTATTGCGATTGTTCAGCCTTGGCTTGGTGCATCACATCCACCAGTTCC
This sequence comes from uncultured Dehalococcoidia bacterium, assembly GCA_951812625.1. Lineage (GTDB taxonomy): Bacteria > Chloroflexota > Dehalococcoidia > Lucifugimonadales > UBA3495 > CATOSP01. The sequence continues at coordinate 530,893 of CATOSP010000002.1, forward strand.
TGGACGCTGGCGGCGGACTGGTTCAGGGAGGCCCGTTCCTCTTCGGTCAGGCGGATTTCAACCACCTGCTCCATGCCACCTGCTCCCAGCTTGGCCGGAACGCCAACGCACAGGCCATTGATGCCGAACTCGCCCTCCAGGTAGACGCAACATGGAAGGATGCGTTTCTTGTCCAGCAGCACAGCCTCAACCATCTGGGTGATGGCGGCCGATGGCGCATAGTACGCGCTGCCTTCCTTCAGCAGGGCGACAATCTCGCCGCCGCCGTTCCTGGTCCGTTGGACCAGCTGGTCGATCTTCTCCTCGGCCATCAGTTCGCTGATGGGGATGCCGCCGACGGTGGTGTAGCGCACCAGTGGGACCATGTCGTCGCCGTGCCCACCGAGAACGTAGGCTTGCACGTCTTCCACGGAGACATCCAATTCTTGGGCGATGAAGGTGCGGAACCGGGCAGTGTCCAGGATTCCAGCCATTCCAAAGACGCGGTTGCGCGGGAACCCGGAACTTTCGTAGACGTTCTGGACCATGGCGTCCAGGGGATTGGTCACGGCGATGATGATGCAGTTGGGGGAGTGCTTCACCACCTCCGAGGTGACCGCTGATGTGATCCGCATGTTCGTCAGGAGCAGATCGTCCCGGCTCATTCCGGGACGCCGGGCTATACCGGCTGTGATAACCACCAGGTCAGAGTTGGCCGACTCTTCATACCCGTTGCTGCCGGTAACTACGGCGTCAGACCCTACCACCGGGCCGGCTTCCAGCATATCGAGGGCTTTCCCCTGGGGAAGGTCCTCCACGACGTCCACCAAGACAACGTCGGCGTATCCGAGGGACTGAATCCTGAGCGCTGTGGTTGCGCCCACGTTGCCAGCTCCGACTACGGTTACCTTACTTCGCATCTGGTTAGTGCTCCTATGCTTGATTTGCCTGATTTGGCCCCCTGATTGGCACAAGAGAGCCGGGCACGTCGTTATCCCTTATACGCGGTCCGAGCACGGGGAACCGGGGCCGACACAGCGGGTCAAGGGGAAGCGGCACTCAACCCCCAAGCGTTCATACGTCAGTAAACCGGCTGGCTGAATATGGGCTTCAGCCAGCCGGTGTTTTGCTAGACGCCATCCACAATCGCATTCAGGGTGGCGCTGGGACGCATGGCCTTGGCGGCCATCTCGTTATCGGGGCGATAGTAGCCGCCGATTTCCATCGGTTGTCCCTGGGCGTTGTTCAGTTCCTCAACGATCTTTTCTTCGTTGTCGGCCATCTGCCGGGCCACTTCGGCGAATCGGGCTTGCAACTCCGGGTCCTTGGTCTGCTTGGCCAGCGTTTGCGCCCAGTACAGGGCGAGGTAGAAATGGCTGCCCCGGGTGTCCAGTTCATTCACCCGGCGCGACGGCGCCCTCTGGTGTTCCAAATGCTCTCCAATCGCCTGGTCCAGGGTATCCGCCAACAGTTTGGCCCTGTCGCTGCTGAACGCCTCGCCGAAATGCTCGAAGGATGCAACGAGGGCGCAGAATTCGCCCAGCGAATCCCAACGCAAGTGGCCTTCCTCAAGGAATTGTTGCACGTGCCTGGGGGCGGACCCGCCAGCGCCGGTCTCGAACAACCCGCCGCCATTCAGCAGGGGGACTACCGACAGCATCTTGGCGCTCGTGCCCAATTCCAGGATGGGGAAGAGATCGGTCAGATAATCACGCAACACGTTCCCGGTCACGGCGATAGTGTCCTGGCCGGCCCGGCTGCGCACCATCGTGGCCCGCATGGCATCGATTGGGGGCATTGTGCTGATGTCCAGCCCGGTGGTGTCATGCGTGGGCAGATATTGGTCCACCTTTTTGATCAGCTCAGCGTCGTGAGCCCGGTTTGGGTCCAGCCAGAAAATGGCCGCCTGGCCTGTGAGCCGGGACCGGGTGACTCCAAGCCTCACCCAGTCCTGAATGGGCTCGTCTTTGGTCTGGCACATCCGGAAGATATCGCCTTCTTCAACGCTCTGCTCCATCAGTGTAGCGCCCGATGCGTCGACGACCCGGATCATTCCATTGCCTGGAGCTTCAAAGGTCTTGTCATGGGAGCCGTATTCTTCGGCTGCCTGGGCCATCAACCCCACATTGGCGACGCTGCCGATGCTGGACGGATCGTACGCTCCATGCTCCTGGCAGTCCTCTATTGCCGCCTGGTATATGGTCGCATAAGAGCGATCAGGAATCAGTGCGACGGTGTCGTGCAACTCGTTGTCGGGACCCCACGTGCGTCCGCCATCCCGGATGATGACGGGCATAGAGGCGTCAATGATCGTATCGCTCGATACGTGCAGGTTGGTGATTCCCCGGTAGGAGTTCACCATCGCCAGTTCCGGGCGGCTGTCATAAACCGCCTGGATGTCTGCCTCGATTTCAGCCCTCTTGTCCTCGGGAAGGGCTTGAATCTTCGTCAGGAGTTCGGCTACCCCATTGTCCGGGTCCACTGCTACTTGAGCCAGTTCCGCCGCGTGCTTCTTGAACACGTCCTCGTAGTAGACCGATACACAATGCCCGAAAATGATGGGGTCCGAGACGCGCATCATGGTGGTCTTCAAATGAAGAGAGAGCAACACGTCATCGGACTTGGCTTTTGCCATCTCGTCGACGAAAAACCGGCGCAGAGCCTGGACATTCATCACGGCGCAGTCGATTATTTCCCCGGACTGTAGTGGGATGCCGGACTTGAGTTCTGTGACAGCTCCGTCGCCGGAGACAAATTCGATAGTAGCTGACCCGGCCTGCGTAGTGGTGACGGCCTGCTCGCTGCTGAAGAAATCGCCACTGGTCATGTGTCCGACACGAGTTTTGGACACGTCCGGCCAGTCCTGCATCATCCGATGTGGATTGCGTTTGCCATGCTGCTTCACAGCCGTAGAAGACCGCCGGTCGGAGTTCCCTTCCCGTATGACAGGGTTGACGGCGCTGCCCAGCACCCTGGAATAGCGCACCTGAATTTCGCGTTCTGCTTCGTTTGCAGGCTGGTCGGGATAATCGGGGATGTCGTACCCCTTGGACTGCAGTTCCGCGATAGCGGCCTTCAGTTGGGGAATCGAGGCACTGATATTGGGCAGCTTGACTAGGTTTGCCGACGGCTCCAGGCACAACTCGCCACACATGCTCAGATAGTCTGGGATTCTTTGCTCATCCGTCAGATTGTCGGGGAAGTTGGCGATTATGCGTCCGGATAGCGAGATATCCCAAGTTTCGAGCTCGATACCCGAACCCTTGGTAAAAGCTTGGAGAATTGGCAACAGTGAATGCGTGGCAAGGAACGGCGCCTCATCAGTTTCCGTGTAAATGATCTTGGCGGCTTCTGCCATTATTCTCTCCTCAGTAAGTAAGTTTCACCGGCCGTTACCAGTTGCCAGGAGACGTTCAGCTACGGAATCGTGAACCATTATACATCCCACCCCAGCCTGCGGATAGCCCCAACCGCCGGGTGCCAGCGCCGCTGGCGCGCACCTTGCCACACATTTTCCCTGTGTCCCAAGCCGCTGCAGGGCGGCCTCATACTTGGTATACGGAGAATCCCCGGAGCCCATGAGTTATCATAGGAGGGTCAAGTTCCGGGTCTGCCCCGTTCTACTACTCGGCACCAGAGGTTGCGCCCTTTATGGCCGGACCCACGGCTATCAGGCTCCCCGCAATCAACAAGATTTTCTTCACGGCCGACCACATTGGTCTGCAGGCAATCGGGTACTTCCGCCAGTCATGGATACTTTTTTTCCTGGCCCCCCCTGTGACGGAAGGCTTTGCCCGGGTGCCGGATGTGCCGCTGTTCGTGTTCACAATCGACGCGCGGGTACTGGCTGGAATTCTGATTTTCGCAGGGCGTTTCGTCGACGCCTTCACCGATCCCGTGATCGGATGGTGGAGCGACCGCACCCACAGCCGTTGGGGCCGCCGCATTCCTTTCATTTTGTTCAGCACGCCGTTCTACGGGCTCTTCGCCGCTCTGGTCTGGTTTCTTCCCACCGAGGAGGCAAGCTGGTGGAACGTCATATACTTTCTGATCGTGCTGGAAATCTTCTTTACAGCCGGAACAATGTCCAGCGGAGCGCTGGAGGCGCTGATTCCGGAAATCACCCACGGCCCAAGGGACAGGATGAACCTCGTAGGCTTGATATTCCTGTTCGCCATCGTAGGCGCGACCGTTGGTCTGGTTGCCAGCGGGCCAATCGTGGACTTGATGGGTTTCAAGGCCATGGGGATCATCCTGGCGGTGTTGGGAGTGGTGTTTCGGTACATGTCCCTGGCCGCGGTATGGCGATACGCACCCCGGCAGACAACACCCGCGCGGGTCCCATTCTTCCGGGGGATACGTGAGACGGTAGGCAACCCGCAGTTCATATACTACCTGCCCACGTTCATCATGTTCGCAACCGGCGTAGGAGTCATGCAAGGCTGGATACCCTTCTTCACCACTCAGCTTCTGGGGGCGGAAGAGGAAGGTAAGATAACCGGCTTGATATTTTCCTCGGTGATTGGCGGCGCGGTGGTCAGCGGTATCGTCCTCTGGATTCTGTTGGGCCGGGGCATAGTCAGCAAGAGACGCGCCTATGGCTTCTGCCTGGTGGCCAGCGCAGTCGCGTTCCCCTTGCTGGGTTTAGTGGGACTGTTCACGCAGAGCCGTCTGGTGACGCAAGCCCTGGCCCTTGCCTTCGTGGCCGGGATGCCTATGTCGGCGGTGTTCCTGCTGCCCAAGGCGATAACCGCAGACGTCGCGGACTACGATGCGATCCTGAACAGGGAGCGCAGGGAGGCCCTGTTTTACTCGACGCAGAACTTCTTTGAGAAAGTGACCTACGCCCTCCCGCCCCTTCTGTTGAGCCTTATCCTCTTGCTTGGCGACTCGGCAGACAACCTGCTGGGCATTCGCCTGGCGCCTCTTATGGCCGGTATGCTCGTGCTGGCGGGCTTCGTGCTTTGGCCCCGCTACCGACTCCCCGACACGGTAACTGCGGAATCCGTGGCCGCAGCAGGACTGGACAAGAGCGTCAGGCGTTAAGCTGCTCCAGCAAGGCAGCGGGATCATTGACGGGGAGTTGACATGCGTAGTTCTGGCAAACGTAACCCGTGGGTCTGCCGTTGACCATACCCCGGTCCTGTAGCAGGGGGATGGTGTTGGTAGTTGCCTCCGGATCCCAAGAGCCGGCGACTACCTTGTTGGGCATGAAACGGTGGAACACAGTGTCCAGAAGGGCGTTTGTGTCCGCGTCCTCCTGGGGACCAATCACAGCAATTTCCTTGACTGTCGAGACGTAAAAGTCCAGCGTTCCGAGCCAGACGCCGGAACTGGCCGGGGCACGGGCCATGTGCTCCCGCAGTGACCTCAGGGGCGTAGCTGCCTTCACCCCATAATCGGCATTCCCGGTCAAGATCGCCAGGCGCAACAGCATGTCAGTGGCCACCGACCCTCCGCACGGCTGGGCGTGGTCGAAAACATCGCGGGGCCGCACCACAAGCTCTTCGTGGTCCGCACCGGTGTCGTAGAAGCCTCCGACCGACTCGTCCCAGAAAAGTTCAATCATGGCATCTGCCAGTGTTGTGGCCTCGGTGAGCCACCGCCGGTCGAAGGTGGCTTCGTACAGGGCTACCAGCCCATCCGCGACAAATGAGTAGTCTTCCAGGTAACCCAGCAGCTTGGCCTCCCCATTGCGATACGTCCGTAGCAGCCGACCATCCGGCTTCATGGTTTCCACAAGGAAGGTGGCGTTTCTGACCGCCGCTTCCAGGTAGTCGGGTCGGTCCAACGCTGGGGCAGCCTCTGCAAATGCGCGGAGAGTGAGGCCGTTCCATGAGCTCAACACCTTGTCATCGAGAAGCGGGTGGACTCTCTCCTCACGGACTTGCAAGAGCTCACGCTTGCCCCTCTCGATAACCCTGTGCAGGTCTTCAAGCGCTATCCCTCGTGACCGGGCGAACTCGGACTCCTCCCGGTCGATGTTGAGGATATTCTTGCCCTCGAAGTTGCCCTGGTCAGTGACGCCGAAGAAAGCGCAGAAGGTAGCGCCGTCTTCCGGGCCGAGAACGCCCTGGATTTCATCCGGAGTCCAGACGAAGAACTTGCCCTCCTCCCCTTCGCTGTCGGCGTCCTGCGCCGAGTAAAAACCGCCGGTCGGCCCGGTCATCTCCCGCAGCACGTAGTCCAGAGTCTCCTCGGTGACCCGGCGATAAAGGTCCCGGCCGGTGACCTGGTATGCATGGAGGTACAGACGAGCCAGTTGGGCGTTGTCGTAGAGCATCTTCTCGAAGTGGGGTACGAGCCAATAGGGATCGGTGGAATAGCGGTGGAACCCGCCGCCTATCTGGTCGTAGATACCGCCGTAGGCCATCTTTTCGAGCGTCAGGTCAACCATCTCCAGAGCACGCGGGTTGAAACCCTGGTTGTGGTAGCGAAGCAGAAATTCCTGGGTCATTGGCTGTGGGAACTTGGGAGCAGGCCCCACACCCCCATTCTGGTAGTCGAAGTTGGTGGCTAGGTTGGAGTAGGCTTGGTGCAGAGTCTCAGTGGTTAGCGGGTCCACGCCTCGCGGGACTTGGCCAACGAGGCCCATCTGGGACGTGAGTTGACCAGTGACCCGGTCTACCTCGCCACGGTTATTGCGGTAGGCGTCGCTGATGGCCAGAAGCAGGCGAGGGAAGCCGGGCATCCCGCCGCGGTCTGCCGGGGGGAAGTAAGTGCCGCCGTAAAAGGGCTTGCAGTCCGGGGTCAGAAAGACTGTCATGGGCCAGCCACCGCTGCCGGTGAGCATCTGGACGGCCTGCATGTACACCGCATCGAGGTCGGGGCGCTCCTCCCGGTCGACCTTGATATTGACGAACTGCTCATTCATCAACGCGGCGATGTCCTCATTCTCGAAGGACTCTCGCTCCATCACATGGCACCAGTGACACGCGGAGTATCCGATGCTCAGGAGGATAGGCTTGTTCTCAGACCGCGCGCGCTCCAATGCCTCCTCTCCCCAAGCGTGCCAGTCCACTGGGTTGTTGGCGTGCTGGAGCAGGTAAGGGCTGGTCTCGCTGATGAGGCGGTTGGGCATTAACGTACCTTCCTGTCAGGTGTCGCTTGGTGGCCTGTGTCCTCGCTAACGGGTGTATCTGTGTCCGGTCACACCGAGTCATCTAATCACTCGATCACGAATCATGAGAATCAGTCTTTATCCGACGCTTCTCCCCGGCCAGAAGTTCCTGGAAGTCCGCCACGGGCATTGCGCCAAGGTCTTCGCCGTCGCGCTGGCGCACGGCCACGGCTCCGGCCTCCATCTCCCGGTCGCCGACCACCAGCATGTAGGGAACTTTCGTCATCTGCGCATTGCGGATTTTCAGGTTCATTCGCTCGTTGCGATCATCTACGTCCACTCGGAGTCCGCCGGCGCTCAGAGTGTCCCGTACTCCGGCAGCGTATTCGTGGTGGCGGTCGGCTATCGGAATTACGACCGCTTGGACTGGAGCCAGCCACAAGGGGAACGCACCGCCATAGTGCTCGATGAGCACGCCCAGGAACCTTTCCATCGAACCCAGGATGGCGCGGTGGACCATGTACGGACGCTGGCGCCCGCCCTGGTCGTCCTGGTAGGTGAGGTCGAACCGTTCCGGCAGGTTAAAGTCGAACTGGACAGTCGTGCATTGCCAGGCGCGGCCCAGGGCATCGGTGATGTGAATGTCGATCTTGGGACCGTAGAACGCACCTCCACCTTCGTCAACCGTATATGACAAGCCCTTCCGGGCCAGCGCTCCCTGGAGCGATGCGGTGGCATGGTCCCACATCTCCGGTTCGCCAACAAACTTCTCCGGGCGGGTAGAGAGGGCGATGCTGTATTCGGAAAAGCCGAAGTCTCGCAGCAGTTCGAAGGTGAGATCAAGTACCCCGCCAATCTCGTCCTCCACCTGTTCCGGACGGCAGAAGATATGGGCGTCGTCCTGGGTGAATCCCCGCACCCGCATGAGGCCGTGGAGTGCTCCGCTGCGTTCATACCGGTACACTGTGCCCAGCTCGGCGAAGCGCAGGGGCAACTCGCGGTAGCTTCGGAGGGCGGAACGGTAGATTGCGATGTGGAAGGGGCAGTTCATAGGCTTGAGATAGTATTCCTGCTCGTCCACATCCATCGAGGAGTACATGCTTTCCTGGTAAAAGTCCAGGTGCCCGCTGGTCTCCCACAAAGCTGCCCGTCCGATGTGTGGAGAGTAGACCACCTCGTACCCGAGCCGGTAGTGGAGGTCCTTCCAGTAGTCCTCAACAACCGACCGGACCCTGCCTCCGTTGGGATGCCATACTATCAAGCCGGGGCCGATCTCATCGTGGACTGAGTAGAGGCCGAGTTGCCGGCCAAGGGTGCGGTGGTCCCGGCGTTCTGCTTCTTCCAGGCGGGCGAGGTGGGCTTCAAGCTCGTCCCCGGACTCGAACGCGGTGCCGTAAATGCGTTGCAGCATCGGGCGGTGTTCGTCCCCTCGCCAGTAAGCCCCGGCCACTGTGAGCAGTTTCACGGCCGCGATCTGCGCGGTGTTATCAACGTGAGGACCCTGGCACAGGTCAACAAACCCATTGTGCCGGTAGATGGACAGGGTCTCGGCGTCTTCCAGACCCTCAATAATTTCGAGCTTGTAGGGTTGGTCGGCAAACATGGTCCTGGCCGCGGCGGCGTCCAACTCCTCGCGTTCGAAGGGGTACGCACCTGATATGGACTCCCTCATCAGGCCCTCAATCCGCTCCAGGTCTTCCGGGGTGAAGGGGCGGGAAACGTCGAAGTCGTAGTAAAACCCGTCCTGGGTAGGCGGGCCGATTGCTATTTTCGCCTCCGGAAACAGCTTCAGCACTGCGTCGGCCATGACGTGGGCCGCCGAGTGGCGCATACGGTGCCTGAATGCTTCCTTGGGGTCAACCCGTCCTGATTCCAGTGTTCCGTGGTCGAGCATTTCTCCGCCTCTTCTCCCATAGACGCCCACCCCTGAAGGGCAAGCTCCCGGCGCATATTGAGCGTGGGCTTGGGTCAATTATAACGCAGGCCGGATGGGAATAGTGCCGCCGTGCAGTAGCCTGGTTGAGGACCCTCCATCAGGGATACGTCCAAGTCACGTTCGCCCTCACGAACAGGGGATCTGGTTGCTCTCTGATATACTGTATACAGAGCCATACGGGAGTCTTGGCGCAACGTCGATTATCGGGGATCTGACACTGGATAGGCGGGTCGTTGTGCTGGCATTCTTTCCCAGAGGTGTTTCCAGAGCTATGGATGAGTTGATTCAAGAGTTGACGGAGATGTGCCACAGGATCGAGTCGGTTGTGGAGCGTCTTTGACCTCGCTGGCAAGGAGAAAGCCATAGCCGAGATGGAACTGGAGGCTGCCCAACCAGGGTTTTGGGATGATACCCGGCAGGCCCGGCGGAAGATGCAGGTGCTGGGACGTACCAAGGACACCGTAGCGACATGGCAAGGATTGCGGTCCCAGACGCACAGCCTCAAGGAGTTGACCGAACTCGCTATGGAGGAGCAAGACCAGTCGATCCAGGCTGAACTGGAGGAAGAGGCTAGACAGATTGCCTCCACCCTGGCACGGGAGGAGATTGACCTGACTCTCTCCGGGCCATATGACGACCGCTCTGCGATCGTGTCCATCCATTCTGGAGCCGGGGGCACCGACTCCCATGACTGGGCGGAGATGCTGTTCCGCATGTACATGCGCTGGGCCGAGGTGGAGGCGCGGGACGTCCAGGTGATGGACCTTTCCTATGGAGACGAGGCAGGACTCCGGGGCGCAACGGTGGAGATAGGCGGGCGTCACGCCTTTGGATATCTGAGCGCGGAGCGGGGTGTACACCGGTTGGTGAGAGTGTCACCCTACGACCCGGCCTTGCGTCGCCACACATCATTCGCGGAGGTCGAGATTCTGCCGGCTGCAGAGGAGGACTCTGAGGTCTCCGTCCGCCCTGAGGACGTGAAGATGGACTTCTTCCGGTCCAGCGGCCCCGGTGGCCAGAATGTGCAAAAGGTAGCTTCGGCGGTACGACTGACCCACATTCCGACGGGAATCGTTGTGACCTGCCAGAATGAGCGCTCCCAGCACCAGAACCGGGACTTCGCCATGCGCATCCTCAAGGCCAGGCTCTTGGCCAGGCAGACCGGGGAAAGGGAAGTGGAGTTGGCCAGGCTTCGAGGTGAGCGGGCGGTCCCGGAGTGGGGCAATCAGATCAGGAGCTATGTCCTGCACCCCTACAAGTCGGTGAAGGACCACAGGACCAATTTCCAGAGCACCAACCCGGATTCCGTTCTGGACGGCGGCCTGAGCGACTTCATCCAGGCGTACTTGATGTCGAAGGTGGGGACGGGCGGCCAGTAATCATCCACGGGAGTCCCTGGAAAAACCGAAGAGCGTTGGCCCACTCGGCCAGCGCTCTTTCTCTTTGGCGTTGAATGTATACGAACTGACCGCCTGGGTCAGCAGTTTCCGAGGATGTGGCCCATGCGGAGTTTCTTGGTTCGGAGGTAGGCCCGGTTTTCATCGTTCACCGGCGCTTCCACCGGGATCCGCTCGACTATGTCAATGCCAAATCCGGAGATCCCCACAACTTTACGTGGATTGTTGGTGAGCAACCGGAGTTTAGACACTCCCAGGTCCCTGAGGATCTGGCCACCTATGTCATAGTGCCGCATATCTGCGTCAAATCCGAGGGTCCGGTTGGCCTCTATAGTGTCCAGTCCGGACTCTTGCAGGGAATAGGCCTTGATCTTGTTGTGCAGCCCGATTCCCCTGCCTTCCTGCCGCATGTACAGGAAAACCCCGGCCCCTTCCTTGGACAGGGCAGTCAGGGCCAACTCCACCTGCTGACCACAGTCGCAACGCAGGCTGCCGAACACGTCCCCAGTCATGCATTCACTGTGAATCCTTACGAGGACAGGCTGGTCCGGACTCCACTCTCCGATGGTCAAGGCTATGTGCTCTCCGGGGTCTACAGAACTGCGGTAGGCGATCGCCTTGAAATCGCCGTATTTGGTTGGCAGGCGAGCCTCCGCCACCCGCTCTATCAGGTGATCGTGGCGGCGGCGATGAGCGATTATCTGGGCGATGCTCAGAATCTTGAGGTCGAATTTTTCGGCGAACTTTTCCAGGCTCTCCATGCGCGACATCGTCCCGTCGTCGTTCATGATCTCACACACGATGCCGGAGGGGTACATACCCACCATCTCGCACAGGTCGACGATGGCCTCGGTATGTCCGGGGCGGGCCAGCACGCCGCCTGGGTTGTAGCGGAGAGGGAACAGGTGCCCGGGGCGCGACATCTCCTCGGGCTTGGTGTTGGGGTTAATCATCGCCTTGACGGTGGCGGCCCGGTCATAGGCGGATATCCCGGTGGTGGTGCCCTTGTTATAGTCGACAGACACCGTGAAAGCGGTCTGCTTCTTCACCGATATGTTCTTGGAGATCATGAGCGGAATATCCAGCTCATCCAGCCTCTCGCCCTTCATCGGCATACACAGCAGGCCGCGTGCATGGGTGACAGCGAAGTTGACCGCGCTTGGCGTGACCATCTCGGCCGGCATGACCAAGTCGCCCTCGTTCTCCCGCGCTTCGTCATCGACTACTATGACGAATTTGCCGGCTCGAAACTCGTCAAGGGCTTCTTCCACGCTACAGAGGGGCATGGTACCGTCCTTCTCCCGCGGCGGGTGCCGATATGCCGCCGGTCACCGCGCCAGGATGCTTTCGACGTACTTGGCCAGGATGTCCGCTTCGAGGTTCACCCGGTCCCCGGCAACCTTGTCCTGCAAGTTGGTGTTCTGGAGGGTGAAAGGTATTATGGACAGGGTGAATGAAGATATCGACTTTTTTACCACGGTGAGACTTATACCGTCAACAGTGATGAAACCCTTCTCTACTATGTATGGACTGAGTCGTTTGGGGTTGCCCACCCGGAATATGAAACAGTCTCCCTCGGGCCTGATCGAGGTGATCCGAGCCGTTGCATCAACATGCCCTTGGACCATGTGACCGCCGAGGCGGTCGTTGACAGACAGGGGCCGCTCCAGGTTCATCCTGTGGCCCGGCTCGAGTTTTCCAAGGGAGGTCCGGCGTAGGGTCTCGGGAGATACGTCGACTCCAAAACTGCCTTTGTCTAGTTCCACCACTGTCATGCAGGCCCCATTGATGGAGATGCTGTCTCCCATCTTGAGGTCTTCCATGACACGGGAGGCCCGGACCACCAGCCGGTTGCTGTCGAGGGTTCCCACGGTGCCCACTTCTTCGACGATGCCTGTAAACAAGCCGTTTATCCTCCCTGCCTGTTCCTATGGGGGTATCCGGTAACCAGCCAGTCGTCGCCGATGCGTTCCATGCGGGACCGTTCCATGCGGACGGCGTTCGCCATGCGGATAGCGCCGATACCCTCTACGGGCGATGAAGCGCCAAGGCCGCCGATAATTACTGGTGCAATGAATGCGTACACCTTGTCCACTATGCCGGAGTCAAAAAGGGCGCCCTGCAGCGTACCTCCAGCCTCCGCGAATAGGGACACTACCCCGCGCTTCCCCAACTCGGCCATCAACGCCGAAAGGTCCGGTCGCCCATCTGGACCCGCTTCCAAACGGAGCACTTCCGCACCGGCGGAGGTGAGGGTGGCCACTCCGGGCTCGGGAGCGTCCTTGGTGACGACTATCAGGGTGCTGCCGGGCTCGCTCAACAGGCGGGCGTCAATCGGGGTATGGGCCTGGCTATCGAGGACCACGCGCAAAGGCTGGCGGGACAGTGGCTCCCCGTTGCCGTTCCTGGCGGTCAATTGCGGGTTATCAATCAATACAGTGTTCACGCCCACCATGACGGCGTCGATCCCCCTGCGTATTTCCTGGACACGGGCGCGGGCCTCGGGCCCCGTAACCCACTTCGAGTCTCCGGTGTGGCTGGCTATCTTGCCATCCAGGCTCATGGCAAACTTGGAAATGACAAAGGGAAGACCGGTCAGAATGTGCTTGGTGAACGCTTCGTAGAGTTCGGCAGCGGTTTCGCTCTCTTCCCCAACGGAGACTCGGATTCCGTTGGACTCCAACTCGGCCATGCCCTGTCCGGCTACGACGGGATTGGGGTCCTGCACCGCGGCGCGCACCTCCTTGATTCCGGCCGCGACAATGGCTCTGGTGCAGGGGGGGGTGCGACCGAAGTGGCAACAGGGCTCGAGGGTGGTGTAAAGGGTTGCTCCGCGGGCCGCTTCTCCGGCCATTAGCAGGGCTTCGATTTCAGCGTGATTGCCGCCCGGGGGCATGGTGTGGCCAGACCCGACCACTGCGCCGCCCTTCACGACCACGGCCCCCACTGCAGGGTTCGGACTGGTCGTACCCAAAGCCTGCCGCGCCAGACCAATTGCCCGCATCATATGGCGCATACGCGCGTTGGCCCGCTTTCTGGGTTTGTCTTGGCGGGCCAACAGGGTCGATACATGGAAAGCCTGATGGTCCGCCAACTTCTATCGAATCCGGTGATATTGGATACCGGAGTTTATCAACACAAGGCCGAGGTTGCAACTATCGGAAGCCGCATACGCGCCTCCTTCCAGGCAGGGAAGCGTCACATCTCCAAGCGTCACATCTCCATCGGAAGTAGGACTCACGCGCACGGGCGCCAGGATGGCCTGCTAGTCAGTATTGCTAGTCGGTGTTGATGGAGAACAGGGCTTGCACTGACGCCGTCACCTGGAGAGTCCCTCCCGAGACCAGCACATCCGAGGATGCCGATTCCATCGCGTATCCCATCACGGCGACTCTAGACAGGGGGAGCGGATACACACCATCCGGCGAGAAACCTTCGCTGATGTGGAGCAGGCTACCGAGTTCTACGCCTGCCGTCTCCGCTACGGACCCGGCCTTGCTGACAGCATCGTTGATGGCGGCGGTTAGGGCTTCGTCCTGCAACGTAGAAGGATCATCTATTGAGAAGCTAATCCCATTGAACCTTATCTGGTCACCGCCCGCGTCGGTTACCTCATCGATGATCTCCCCAACCGTATCGAGGTCCCGGAGCTTCACCGTAAGGTCGTTGCCGACTTCGTAGCCGGTGATCACGCGCTCCCTATCGGTGAAGCAACCCTCCTGCACCACCATGCCCGGCCCGATACCCATCGCTGGCTCCGGAGCTGGCGTTGCGGAGGGCGTCGGTTCTGTGCTGGTGGTCTCGGGGCACCGGGTCACCTCCCTGCTGGTGTAGCGTGGGTGGATGCGGAAATAGCGGGTCTGGATGTCTTCATCCTGGACTTCGCGTTCCTCCAGCGCCTCCATCACGTTGGCCATCGCGGCGTCCGCCTCGCCCCTCGCTGCTGCCACAGTGCTGGCGAAGGATTCTACACCCAGGTTCAGCATGGCAATGTCGGGGGCGGCTGAAACCTCTCCGCGTCCACTGACCATCACTCCGAGAGGTTGGCCGTTGGCGGACTGGACCACGGTCCCGCTGGTCCGGGCGGTGAGGTCAACAGGGGCGGATTCGCTAGTGGTTGCGGGAGGGGCGCTCTGCGATACACCGGGGCTGGTGACGGTCTCAGCGGGCCTTTCAGCGGCCAACACGGTGCCTTCGCCTGCCTCTGCTGGGGTTTTTCCAGAGAGAGTAGTCTCCCCAGTTGGTGCCCCCGGACTCGGGGAGCTGGATGTAAGGGTTGGAGTCTCCTGCTCAGAGCTGCATGCCAGGGCCAAGGCCATCAAAGTGCCGACCGCGAGTAGAAGAATGATCCATTGAATCCTCTGAATCCTCATGACGATTATCTGTTCCTCCTTCTGGATAGTATTGCAATGATGACGATTGCCGCCACCAGGGTTGTCGCCAGGGCCGCGCCGAGTCCCATGAGTATGGGCCGAAATGCTCCGCCTGGCGCGAGGGTGTCTGAGGTGTCCCGCGAGACCGGTTCCGGCGTGTCCTCCCCGTCAACCACTGACTCGCTCTTCAAGGTCGTACCGGCTACCAGTCCACGAGTAGGAATTAGTGCCTGGCCGGTCATTGCGGGTGCTTGGTGGGTTGGCCCTGCCGTCGGGTCTGGTCTCTTCGGACTTATCCCCTCCTTTGTGGTGCCTGTGCCAGGGATAGCTGCGACTGTGGGAGTGGACTCCCGGGTTTCCGGTTTCTCCACCGGGACCACAGTCGGGGTTTGCACCGGCAGAGTCGTTGCGACCTGGGAGAGTGAGGGCCTAGGAACGGACGGCGACGGATCAGGGATTTCCGGGGTTGGTGTAGTCTCATGCATGGCCGTCACCTCTCGAGTATCCGGTGCTAGGGCCGACGTGCTTGTTTGCGCATCCGCGTGATCTCCCGTCTTGGCAGCTTTGCTGTCGGCAGATCTGGGTGTGCCGGGTGAGGGTGAACGATGCGTTTCCTTGACCACCTCCTTGGCCATCCCGCCTTCCACGACCGTGACCGTGGATGGCGCTTCCTGCACGGCCGCCATAGCCATCTGGGGGATTGCCGTTGCAGGCGCGCCGGTGGGCGATGGCGGGACGGTGGCCATTATGGGCGGCTCTGGCTGAGGAGACTCCACCGTGGTCGCCGCCACGATGTGGGTCGGTGTCGCCCTGGGTGCAGACTCGACTCTCCCCGTTTGGGGTTTCCCAGCGCCAGCAGCCGCGACGGATGCGGGGGTTGGGCCGGTTTGCGGCTTTGGGTCTGGGGGTGCGGCCATTTCCATGCGTCGCTCCTCGGGTGCCGGGGCACTCTCTGCCATTGCCACAGGGGCGGAAGTAACCGGAACCTGAGCCCTCTCAGTATCCGCGTCGGTCTCTCCCATCTGGCTACCCGATGCAGCATTTGCCATCGTGGTTGCCGGTACAGCGCTGGACGCTTGCTCTTGGACCGGTCGACTCCCCGGCGATACAAGGCCCGAGAGTTCGCCGGATAGCAGCAGAGCTACGACCAGGACCGCGGCAGCGGCCGCACCCACGTAGGCCCATGCAGGCATACGGAAAGGCGTGATTGGCCGGGCGAGACCTCGTCCCTGGACTTCCAGAGGGGGAACTGTCAATGTGAACTCCCTCTGGGGCACGGTTTGCACCACAGAACGCAGACTGCGGACGGTGAAGCGCAGGCTGTCCAACTCTTCCTTGCAGTCCGGGCAATTGGCTGCTTCCTCCTCCACTCTGGACGCCACAATGCTACTGAGCCTGCCGTCTAGGTACTCCGACAGGGTCTCGGGCTTGAGGTGGCGGTGACCTCTTCTCAGAATCCGCATGGTCCTACTGTTCCAGACGATATCGGGAGGGCAAAAGTTCCCCCACCGTGCGCAGATAGTCGCGGAGACGTCCACGAGCGCGGCTCAACCGCGACCTGACGGTTCCTACGGAGCAGCCCATCACGCCTGCGGCTTCCTCGTAAGAAAGGCCCTGCACGTCGACCAGTACCACGGCCAGCCTCTGGTCGGATGACAGGCTGGCCAAGCCCGACTCGATGGCAGAATTGAGTTCCCCTCGCTCGGCATGG
Organism: uncultured Dehalococcoidia bacterium; assembly: GCA_951812625.1. GTDB lineage: Bacteria > Chloroflexota > Dehalococcoidia > Lucifugimonadales > UBA3495 > CATOSP01. Next base: position 547,349 of record CATOSP010000002.1, read on the forward strand.
GCTTCCGGCGACTCTTCGGTGGAGGGGAACTCCGTAACCGACGGGTTATGGTCGGGATCGTCTGGGTCAGGCGCTAGTGGGTCTAGGGCTACCGTCGGGCGTGCGCGAATCGAACGCAGCATGTCGCGGCACACGTTGGCTACGATCCGCAACATCCAACCCCGGAGGTTCTCGCCACGGAACTGGTGGAAGGCCCGGTAGCCCGAAGTGAACGCTTCCTGGGCTGCATCTTCAGCGAGTGCCCAGTCTCCCAGCATCCGAAGGGCCAGGTTATAGGCTGGGGTCTGAAACTCTTCGATGACGCAGTTGTAGCAGTGGGTGACGCCGGTGCGGTCCTGAAGAGGCAACCTGACGTGGTTGACGCAAGAAGCGTCAGGACGCGGACCGGCTATCTCCCCAGTCCCTGCCGAGTCCCTCACTCACACCTCCTCCCTTCACCGCGTGGACAGGGTGTGTGGTTTCACCGACCGGTGTCAATTTCAGCGGGTCAGCCCCGGAGCGGTCAGCCCTGGAAGGACACTGAGCCGTTCAGGAGAGCCCGGGCCATGACGAACTTGTGAATCTCTGAAGTCCCGCCGCCGATGCGGGCGTGGCGCAACAGCAGGTACCAGTGAGGTATGGGCATATCCATGGTCTCCCCAAGCCCGCCGAAAACCTGCATGATCTTGTCGATGCTGCGCCATCCCCACTCTCCGGCGCAGTATTTGATCATGGACGCCTCAACCCGCACGTCTTCCCCGGCATCTGCCCTTGCCGCAGTCTCTCGGGTCAGGGCGCGGAGATTCATGATGTCGATATACACGTCCGTAAGCATCCACTGGATGGCCTGCCGGTCGGCGATGGGCCGCCCGTAGGTCACCCGTTGCTTGGCCCAATCAATGGCCATTTCCAGTGCGCGCGTCAGGATTCCAATGGCCATCGAGCCGCGCAGCAGCCGGTCGTGATGGACCAGCCACTTCTGGCCCAGGGTGAAGCCGCCGCCGACCTCCCCGAGCACCTGGGTCTGTGGGATGCGCACGTTATCCAGATGGATGAAGTGTTGCTGCGATCGTGAGGGGGTCACCCAGACCCGGATGGGTTCGAAGGTCATCCCTGGGGTCGGGTTGTCGATTATGAACATGGTAATGCCGCCCCGCTGCATCCGCTCGGGGTCGGTTACCGCTTGCAACAGGATGAAGTCGGCGGTAGCCGCGCCGGATATGAACATCTTGGTGCCGTTGATGACCCAGTCATCACCGTCCCTCACGGCCCGGGTCTGCATCATCCCGCCAGGGTCGGAACCGGCCTCCGGCTCGGTCTGCCCGAAGGCGTAGTGCAGGTCCCCTCTCACGGCCGGGTAAAGCCAGCGTTCCTCCTGCTCCGGGGTGCATGCGCCCATCATCATCATGGGGACGGGAGAGGTCGGGAGCTGGACGATGCTCTTGTGGACCTCTTCGTCCAGAACCACGTGCCCCAGCGCACCCATGCCGCCTCCCCCGTATTCCTCCGGGACGAACGATGTATATATGCCCGTCTGTTTCGAGATTGTGTTTAGCCGGTCCCATTGCTCCCTGGGCAGGGTACCCACTATCCCCTGTACAGCCTCTGCGATTCCCCTGGGACCACCGTCATCCTCACCTTCCTGGGGTGGATGGGTCAGGTAGTGTTGCTCCAGGGGAACGCACTCGTCCCGGACTATCTGGCGGATGGTGTTCTTGAGGGCGTCCAGTTCAGGGGGAAGACCAGGCTGCATGGCGGTAGCTCCGTGGAACGGTTTGGGTGTCGGCACAGCAGGGGGTATTCTATACCGGCTGCCAAAGGGATGCCAACGCCAGGTCTTGTGATTCCCGCAAGCGGTTGCCATGATAGAATATGGTGCGATGCGAGGGACCTGAGGCTGAGATGGACCAGATTCAACTGCGCAACCTGCCCAGTGTGGACAGGCTGATGGCCAGTGAGGCGATGGCCGGGCTGGCCGCCGTCTACTCCCGCGATTGGGTGGTTGGGGTGGTCCGTGAGCAACTGGACCTGGCCCGCAAGGAGATTAGGCAGGGAGGAAATGCCCCTGAAGCCGAGTCTCTGGTTGATGCGGTGTGCCGGCAGGTGGCAGACCTTACCCAGACCGCGCCCCGGAGGGTCATCAACGCTACCGGGGTGGTGATTCATACCAACCTCGGTCGCGCGCCCCTGAGCCGTGCCGCTATCGAGGCCATGTCCCAGGCTGCACAGGGGTACTCCGATCTTGAGCTTGACCTGGCGACGGGACGGCGTGGGTCGCGCCAGTCACATCTTCAGGCGTTGCTGCGCCATCTTACGGGGGCCGAGGCGGCCCTGGCGGTCAATAACAATGCCTCTGCGGTAATGTTGGGTCTGTCGGCGTTGGCCGCGGGCAGGGATGTCATCGTCCCCCGTGGCGAGGCCGTGGAGATTGGAGGCGGTTTCCGAATCCCCGATGTTCTGGAGCAGAGCGGGGCCAGGCTCGTTGACGTGGGCACGACCAACCGCACCTACGTCCGGGACTACGAGAATGCGATCACCGAGAACACCGCCGCCTTCCTCAAAGTCCACGCCAGCAACTTCCGGGTCGAGGGTTTCACCGCTGCCGTCGAGGCAGAAGAGTTGGTGGAACTCGGGGAACGCACTGGGATTTCGGTACTCCACGACGTTGGGAGTGGTGCGCTCTTGCCTACAGAGCGTTACGGATTGGCTCATGAGCCAACGCCTCAAGAGAGCGTAGCCGCCGGGATGGGGTTGGTTTTCTTCTCCGGGGACAAGCTGCTGGGAGGCCCCCAGGCCGGGATCATCGTTGGGAAAGCCGACCTGGTGGCAAGGCTGGAGAGGCACCCGCTGGCTCGTGCGATGCGGATCGACAAGCTAAGCCTCGCCTCCTTGACCGCGACCCTCCTCCACTACTTGCGCCAAGAGGCGGTGGACGAGATTCCGGTATGGCGGATGATCTCGGCTACTGAACAAGCCGTCAAGGCGAGAGCGGAACAGTGGAATGCCAGCACCGGTTCCGCAGGTAGGGTGGTCGCAAGCCGGTCGGCCATTGGCGGGGGCAGTCTTCCTGGGGAGACTCTGCCCACCTGGTGCCTGGCCTTCGAGCACCCGTTTGTGTCCGGTGGGCCAGAGGCTCTGACCCGGAGGCTCAGGCACGGGTCCCCTCCTGTTATGGCGAGAATTGAGGGGGAACGGGCGCTACTGGACCCAAGAACAGTGTTGCCTGAAGAGGAATCAGACCTTTTGAGGGTACTCAAGAACGCGTTGTCTGATTAGGGGATCCAGGTTGGAGTTACTCCGCTGGGGATCGAGTGACGCCAGAGTAACTGCGGTGTTAGCAAAGATTCCAGTCGAGCTTACGATATGACCGATTACCTTCTGGTGCACGGGGCAGGGCAAGGAGCGTGGACTTGGGGGCACGTGTGGGGTTATCTGACCGCGCCTGTCTCTCATCCGCCAAGGCTGTACTCTCCACGCCCGGCCAACCGGGTGTATCCCTTGGACTTGCCGGGTCATGGCGCAGATGCCGGAGGGGACACCGGGCAGGTACGGATTGAGGAATGCGTCAACGCGGTTGTTCGAGCCGTGGAACGGGAAAACCTGTCGGACCTGGTGATGGTAGGTCACGGATTCTCGGCTCCGATTGTGATACAGGCAGCAGAGGAGTTACCCAACCCGCCAAAACGGATTGTGTTGGTCGCCGGAGTGATTCCCCCAGCCCAGCGCAGCATGGCCAGCGTGATGCCTCAGGCTGTCAGATCGATGTTCAGGTTGCGTTACATTCTTAGCAAACTGACAGGCCGAGAATTGCGAATTCCAAAGTCAGTAGTCAACAAACTGCTGTGCAACGGCATGGACCCGATGGAGATAGTACACGTGGTCGGGAAGTTCGGCCCAATACCTACCAGGGCGATGACCGCCAGGATAGACCTGAAACGGTCCGAACCCCCATGCCCGCTGACATACGTGGTGTTGGCTCAGAACAAGTTGCTCCCGCCAGCCCAGCAGCGGCAGATGGCCCAGAGGGCCCCGGGAAGCGATATCGCCGTGGCTGAGTTGGACTCCTGCCATCTGGCGTCATTGCAGCGCCCTCGAGAGCTTGCCGATCTGCTGCTGAGCTATTCCTGATATCCGCACAACCAATGTCAGGAAATGAAGAAGAGGGGGCGAATTCGTGCCCCCTCTTCTTCTTGTGACTGCGGTTTTCCAGCCTGCACCATCCGCCGCACCTAGACGGATCTTCGCAGGTTAGAATTCGTGAGTGTGACCGGGGTGCATGGGTTCGTTGCTGTGTTCCTCAGAGATCAGGGATTGGGTGGTCAGAATCATGGTGGCAACGCTGGCGGCGTTTTCCAGCGCCACCCGTGAGACCTTGGCAGGATCGATGATGCCCATGTCCATCATGTCGCCGAACTCGTTCTGGCGAGCATCGTACCCATACGTCGGAGAGTCGTTCCGGCTTACCTGATCAAGGACTACTGCCCCTTCCTGACCGGCGTTACCCGCGATGATGCGAATTGGCTCCTGCAAGGCGCTCCGCAGGATGGTTTTTGCCACTTCCTCATCGTGGGGCAACTGGACCGGACCCAGGGCTGAGAGGGCGCGAACGTAGGCAACCCCGCCTCCAGGGACGATACCCTCATCAACTGCAGCGCGGGTAGCGGACAGGGCGTCTTCCACCCGCGCCTTCCGCTCCTTCAGTTCTGGCTCCGTGGCGCCGCCGACTTTGATGACTGCAACACCACCGGACAGCTTGGCCATGCGCTCCTGGAGTTTCTCTTTGTCGTACTCGGAGGTCGTCTCCTCGGCCTGCACCTGTATCTGGTCGACGCGGGCCTTGATCATGTCGGGCTCGCCGGCACCTTCTACGATGGTGGTCTTGTCTTTGTTTGACTCCATCCTGCGGGCGCGACCCAGGTCCTCGATGGTGGCCAGGTCCAATTTCCGGCCTTGCTCTTCCGAGATAACCTGAGCGCCGGTCAGAATGGCGATGTCCTCGAGCATGGCCTTGCGCCGGTCGCCGAATCCGGGAGCCTTGACCGCCACGCAGTTAACGGTGCCGCGCATCTTGTTGACCACCAGCACAGCAAGGGCCTCGCTGTCGACATCCTCCGCGATGATCACCAGGTTTCGGGAGACCTGGAGGACCTTTTCCAGAACGGGTACGAGTTCAGTGGCCGAGGAAATCTTCTTGTCCGTGATCAGGATGTAAGGGTCTTCGATAACCGCTTCCATGCGCTCCGGGTTGGTCACGAAGTAGGGGCTGATGTAGCCCCGGTCGAAGTTCATCCCGTCCACGTACTCGGTCTCGGACTCGATACTCTTGCTTTCCTCGACGGTGATAACTCCCTCGCGGCCCACATGGTCCATTACCTGGGCCAGAGTCTCCCCAATCTCGGCGTCGTTAGCCGAGATGCTGGCAATCTGCGCCATCTGGTCCCGGTTATCGACCGGGATGGACAGGTGTTCAATCTCGGATACGATGGCGCGGACACCACGGTCGATACCCCGTTTCATGGCCATCGGGTCGGCCCCGGCAGCAACGTTTTTCATACCTTCGCGGACCATCGTCTGGGCGAGGATGGTAGCGGTGGTGGTACCATCGCCAGCGATATCGTTGGTCTTGCTGGCGGCCTCCTTGATCAGTTGGGCGCCCATGTTCTCGAAGGACTCGTGCAGGTCCACTTCTTTGGCAATAGCCACGCCGTCGTTGGTGACAATGGGCGCTCCCCACTTTCGCTCAAGGATTACGTTGTGGCCCTTCGGTCCCAAAGTGACGCGGACGGCGTTAGCGACCGTATCGATGCCGTGCAGGAGCGCTTGCCGGGCGTCCTCATCGCGGATTATCTGTTTTGCAGGCATGGTTCCTAAACCTCCTAAGAGTTGAATGTCCGAGGCCAGGCGGTTATCAACCAGGCTACTAGGTCAACTTCGCGAGGACGTCGTTTGCCCCCATGATCAGGAGTTCTTCGTCCTCTACCTGAAACTCCGTCCCGGCATACCTGGAGTATATGACCCTGTCTCCAACTGCTACTTCCATCTCTAGCCGCTTGCCGTTGTTGAGTACGCGGCCCGGGCCAGCGGCCACCACTTCTCCTTCCTGCTGACGTTCCAGGGCTGTGTCCGGGAGAACGATCCCCCCGCTGCTCATGTCTTCCTGTTCTTTGGGACGCACCACTATTCGGTCCCCCAGTGGTTTCAGTTGAGTAGCCGAGCTTGCGCTGATGGTCATGTCTTCCTCCACACGTATAGCCACGGCCTGGTTGAAGTCCGGCCGCGCCCGGTCTTGCTGTTAGATTACCGGTTGGATGTGGCCGTATTGATCGGGCCACAATAAGGATAGTTCCAGAGGAATTGGCGGTCAAGATATTGTTGGAATGGAGGCGGCGTTCCATTTCCGGTGTCCCGGCTGACCAGAGACAGTCCAACTGGGTAGAGTCTAACCTTCGGCGGTGGCCCATTCCAACCAGGGATGGTCTTTAACTCCCTCAAGGCCGGTATGCTCCTGGAGATGGGAGGGACTGGCGGGGAAAATTTCAATTTCCCCTCACTCTTGTGAATTCCTGCCCATTGGCTCGACTTGATTGTCTGGACTTGGATGAGGGTTCGAGACAGTCCATCCGCGATGGGGTGTCCCCGGGCATCGGGAATACTGATCTATGACCGGTACAGGGTTGGCCTGCGACATGTATGGGGTCCGTTCCCTAGCCGGTGGGTCGGAACTAGCCGTTTCGAGACATGGTAGGAAATGGCGTCTGGGGTTTGAAAGCAGCAAATGTCAGTAAGACGGGGTGCGGCAAGCGGTCCGGGGATGAAACCACACGCGACAGGACCGGGGCAGGTTGTAAATTGAAACGCTCCCGTGGAATGAGCGAGTTTCCATAACCAGTTCCCCATCCATTCAGGAGGACGATCGCCCTTCATGAGTCCTGAAGGGGCGGCCGGGACGAAAAATAGCCTGCAGGTGTTATGCTAGACTGGCGGCATGACCTATGTTGCCGACCTGCATGTCCACTCGCGGTTCGCATACGCGTGCAGCAAGAACATCTCTCTTAAAGGGATGGCAGAGTGGGCCAAGCTGAAGGGAATTGACCTGCTGGCGAGCGGGGACTTTACCCATCCGGCGTGGAACCGTGAGCTAAAGCAGAAGTTGAATGAGGTCGGATCCGGCCTGTATCAGTTTGGCGACGTCAATTTTGTCCTCGGCACCGAAATTAGCTGCGTATACAGCCAGGGCGGCCTGGGCAGACGGGTCCATGTGTTGGTCTTCGCCCCGGACTTCAAAGCCGTTGATCTGCTCTGCCGGTCCCTGGCCGCTGCAGGAGCCAAATTGGGAGGAGACGGCCGGCCCAGTGTGTCCCTTTCGGCAAGGGATTTAACTGCGCTTGCAATCGGTCTGGACTGCATGGTCATCCCAGCCCATGTCTGGACGCCATGGTACGGGATGTATGGATCCAAATCCGGGTTCGACCGGCTCGAAGACTGTTTCCATGACATGAGTCGGCACATCCACGCCATCGAGACCGGACTTTCCAGCGACCCGGAGATGAACTGGTCCTTTTCCGAACTGGACGGTAAATCCATAGTCTCCTTTTCCGACGCCCATTCTCTGCCGAACCTGGGCCGAGAGGTGACCGTGTTCGCTGGGGAACCAGGATATGACGCTCTCCGGGATGCACTGGCCCTGCAACAGGTCGAGTACACGGTTGAGTTTTACGCCGAAGAGGGAAAATACCACTACAGCGGTCACCGGAAATGCGGCGTCCGCCACTCACCGGAGGATACAGCCCGTCAGGGCAGCCGCTGCCCGGAATGCGGCCGCCCCTTGACCCTCGGTGTGCTGCACCGGGTCAAGGGATTGTCCGATGCAGACGTTACCGGCGCCCTGGACACCAGCGGTATGGTCCGCTCCAGTCAGCGTCCACCGTTTATCCGGACGGTGTCCCTGTTGGACATAATCGCGCAGTCCCTGGGGCGGGGACGGGCCACCAAGGGAGTGCAGCGGGAGTATCGTCGTATCACTGGAGAGCTGGGCAGTGAACTACAGACGCTCATTCATTCGGGGGTACATGACCTGGAGAGTGTGGCGGGAGAACGCATAGCCGAGGCCGTCATGCTGGCTAGGTCGGGTCGGGTGACGGTGGAGCCTGGCTTTGACGGGGAATACGGAAGAGTCCAGATCTGGGACAGACCTGAACAGTTGCCCCTGGAGTTGGACGGATATACCCGTTAGCCGCTTAGCCGCGCGCTGTGACATGGGAGCTTCCTGGAGCATGGGTCCCTGATCGTGTGTGTTACAATTGCCGCCAGCTTTGTTCCCTCAGTAACCCCTGCTTGTGTGACGAATGGACTATCTGGTCAGGCGTCTTCGCGCCGAGGACATCAGTCAAGTAGTCGAGATAGAGCGCGAGGCGTTTTCCCCTCTTTGGGTCAGCACGCCCTTCAAACGTGAGTTGAACAACCGTTACACCTGCCATCTGGTGGTATGCCCGCCTGATCTGGAGACCGTGGAACCAGAGGCGCGCAGTGTTCCTGAAGCATCCGATTCGCTACTTTCGCGTGTGGCCCGGAAGGCCCGTAGTTTGCTGGGACAATCCCAGGACGTCGTTGAGTCCCCCAACTCCATCGCGGGTTATGTCAGCGTCTGGTATCAAGGAGATGAGGCCCATATCACAGAGATCGCAGTACGCGAGGACCTGCGTGGCCAGGGTCTCGGTGAATTGCTCCTGATAGGGTCGCTTCGGGAAGCATTGAAGTACGGTTCCCAGGTGATGACGCTGGAGGCCAGGGTATCCAACTTCATAGCGCAACGGTTATATGAGAAATACGGCTTCAAGCATGTCGGAGTCCGGAAAGCATACTACTCCGACAATCGGGAAGACGCTGTGATAATGACGACCAGCCCGATCCACAGCCAGGAGTACCGAGAGAACTTCCAGCAGTTGCAGGAAGCCTATCAGGATCGGTGGCGGGAGATTTGCATCCAGGGTTGACACCGTCTTGCCAGTGCCGCCAGACCAAGCGTGGAGCGACGGGAATCGTAGCCGGATGTTCCATGTTGACCATCGGTTAGGCCGTTGGTAGAATGGGCCAATCGCGGGGCCGCCTGAGACTGCGCACTATGATTGTGGGTGTCCGCTAGGAACAATCCGGAGGGTGTGACCTGGTGTTGGTCATTGGGTTGACTGGAGGCATAGGGACCGGCAAGAGCGAGGTTTCGCGGCTTTTGGAGACCCTGGGAGCCACCCTGATCAACGCCGACCAAATCGGGCACGAAGCATACACTCCCCACTCGGAGATTTGGAACCTGGTTGTTGGCGCTTTCGGGGAGGACATCCTTCAAGACGGGGGCGAGATAGACCGGCGGAAACTGGGAGCCATTGTATTCTCGGACCCCGAGGAGTTGGCAAAACTGAACGGCATCATGCACCCTCGTATGGCGCGGATGGTATCGGAACGGATTGATTCCTTGAGGGAAGATGACGTCGAGGTCGTGGTGGTAGAAGCCGCGGTGCTGTTCGAGGCGGGGTGGGAAACCCTCGTCGACGAGGTCTGGTCGACCGACTCCCCGGTTCAAGCTGTGGTGGAAAGGTTGCAAGCCTCCCGAGGGATAAGTGCTGAGGAAGCCCAGAAGCGTATAGCGTCGCAAATGGGCCGCGAAGAACGTCTCGGCCGCTCCCACGTGGTGGTGGACAACTCCGGTGACGTAGTTGATTTGGAACGCACAGTGCGCGGGCTGTGGGAGTCAAGAGTAAACGGAAGGACAGAGAGCAGGTGATGGTAGAAACGGACGTACCCGAGTTCAAAGAATATGCAATCGAGGAGTTCCTGGTTCGCAGCGAGCCCTACTACCGGTCCGTTGGCGACGAAGAAAACCTTTTCACCGCGGCCTATCATCAGCACATCCCCGTACTGTTGAAGGGACCCACCGGCTGCGGCAAGACCCGCTTCGTGGAATATATGGCGTGGAAGCTTGGGCGACCTCTGACCGTGATCAGGGATGAGCAGAGCCCCCAGGGAGCGCCGCGTCAGGAGATGCGGGAAGGCGAAGTCAGGGTACCCTTGGTGACCATAGCCTGCCACGAGGACCTGACGGCCAGTGACCTGGTAGGCCGGTATCTGCTGGACGCGGAAGGTACCCGCTGGATTGATGGCCCGATGACACGGGCGGTCAAGAACGGTGCGATTCTCTACCTGGATGAGGTGGTCGAAGCGCGGAAAGATACTACGGTGCTGATCCATCCCCTCACTGACCACCGCAGGATTCTGCCCGTGGAGAAGACGGGGTCGATCATCGAGGCGGACGACCGGTTTCTGCTGTGCATATCCTACAACCCCGGCTACCAGAGCGCGTTGAAAGACCTCAAGCACAGCACTAGGCAGCGGTTTATTTCCATTGAGTTTAACTACCCGCCCCGGGAAATAGAAGCTGAGATCGTCGAGCGTGAGAGCGGCTGCACCGCCGAAGACGCCGATTCCCTGGCGAAGCTGGGAGAGAAAATACGGAACCTCCAGGAGCACGGGCTGCAGGAAGGTGCCAGCACCCGCCTGTTGATCTACGCCGGCAGGTTGATTTCCGAGGGCATCCCGGCCCGCCGCGCTTGCCAGGTTGCCATTGTGTGGACACTCACCGACGAACCGGAGTTGCAGCGCAGTATCGAAGAAGTGGTTTCCTCTATCTTCGAATAACGGTATAGATGGCTTCATCGCCACTGGAAATCCTTCGGAAGGCGCTCGCCCACCGAACCAAGCGGGAGGTGGGCGATTCCACTTTGAGGCCTGCCGCTGTCTGCCTGCTCATCTATCCCAAGGACGGAGAATACTGTATTCTTCTGAACAAACGCTCCGAGCAAGTGGAGCATCACAAAGGCGAAATCTCACTGCCGGGCGGCGCTAAGGATCCGGAGGACAGGGATGCACTGGATACGGCCCTTCGGGAGACCGAAGAGGAGATGGGCATCCGTCGAGAGGACGTTAGCATCCTTGGCGAGTTAGACGAGGTGGCGACAAGAAGCCGCTTCAAGATGCAGGTGTACGTGGGCACTATCCCGTACCCCTACGACTTCGAGCCCAGCGCGGTCGAGATAGCCGAGGTACTTGAGGTCCCTATCAGCGCCCTGATTGACCCTTCCAACCTTCGGGTGGAGACCCGTTGGGAGGAGGGCAGGGCGGTTTCGGCAAATTCCTACGCTTACGGCCGGCACTTGGTCTACGGAGCGACAGCCCGAGTCTTGGAGGACTTCCTGGGGGTATTGGCCGAAGGGACGAAGAAGGAGGAACACTGATTTGAGTACGGCGCCTCTACCAGAAATCGAGACTGAGCTATCCAAGCTGCCTTCTGCGGTCCTCGAAGCCTATCAAGAGGCGTCGGGTGCGATAAGCACGGCATTTGGAGAGGAAGAACTCGCCCTCTGGGCCAGGGAGGGGATAGCCATCGGCACCCAGACCGTGAGGTCGTGGGAATCGGCGGTGGAGTATTACCGTGTGGGCCCCCAGGTGGCCCGGTTTCTGTCGTTTCCTTCGTTCATGCAGTGGGCCCGTTGCGGGACCTACCTGGCGCAGGACTCACCCACTCTGGCCGTAGCCTTCTTCAAGGCAAGCGCAACTATCGTGCCCAATCTGCGGCCCCAATACATCCCGCGATGGGCCGGCTTGGGGCGCAGCCTCTACAAGGGGACCTGGAAGTCCAGCACGCTGGCGGCCAAGTTCTTCGAGGTCAGCCCGGACCTGGTCCGCAATTTGCCCTTCTGGGATGTCGAGGTATTTGCCTCGCTGATCGAAGCAATGTCATACAAGTCCTACGACGTGGCTGGTGAATGCCTCGTTCTTGGGCGGGATGTTCTTCCGGCCATGGGACGGGAGCGGGAAGCCTTCCTGTCCATGTCTCGCGCACTAATCGACAACAGTTGGCGTGAGGTCAAGACCTGTCTGGAGCTGGTGCCGAGGGCTCTACAGCAGGTAGACGACAGCCAGACGGGGCGCTTTCTGAAGCTGGGGGAAAGGCTGGCCAAGACGGGTCTCCGGGACACTTCGCGCTTCCTGGCCGATGGTACACAGGCTTTGGGGAGGGTCCCCCAAGGGTCGCAGGGTTATATCCTCGACCTCTCGGAAACCCTGCTGGCCGCTTCGCCGGACTCCGTCCCGCACTTCCTGAGGAGCCTGAATGATGTGCTTGGGCGCATCACCATCAACCAGCTGGACACCTGGTTCAGGCACGGCCTTGAACTTCTTAAGGAAAACCCCGAGAGTGGGATCGCTTTCTTCAAAGTAGAGTCGAACACTTCGGTGTCGATGTTGGATACCCTTTCATCCAGCCTCGAACTTGATAGGGTTAAGGGGATCATCAAACTATATTGCAGCGCACTTTCCGGGTCCTCGATCGAGGTGTTGGATACCCAGGAACTGGTTCGCAAGAACATCGGCTGGATTGACGAGGACTCGGCTTCCACCGACGGGACCAAGGTGTTCCTGCCGCCGGTAGTGGACCACTATCCCAGCAAGCAGGACAATTTCGCCTGGTTCAAGGTGGTCTCGACGCACCAGGTCGGTCACCTGGAGTTCGGGAGCTTCGACTACGACTTCCAGAAACCCTCTGGCCTCTTCGACGACCGGCGGCTCCAGCTTGAGGAGGAAGTCCTGGCCCGGCGCAGTGCTCCCATGTTGGCCGACCCGCAGGAAATGGAACCTGGACCAGGACAGTCCCTGACCGACATTGGGCGGTTCCTTAACCTGTTCGAGAACCGCCGTCTGGCCTTCGACATCTTCACGGTCCTTGAGGACTGCCGGCTGGATTTCCGGATCAATGTCGAGTACCCGGGCATCCGACGCGCTGCCAAGCGGGTCCAGGACGAAGCACTATCCAACCGGCCCAACATCACCGAGATGGCGCTGCAGGAGGCGTTGGTCGAGCTGCTGATCCACATGAGCCTGGAGCAGTTCACTGACCTGCCAGTGCCAGTGGAGTACGAGGAAGTCGCCGTTGTGCTGGCGAGGGTACTGCACCAGCTTCGGACCGCCGCTGCCACGGTTGAAGATACGGCGGAGGCTACGTTGCGGGCCTACGAGATCATCACGCGCGTTCCCAATGAGACACAAACCGAGGACCAGTGGGAGCCTGAGGACCTGGAGGAGCCCGGCGATTTCTCCGAGGAGGAGTACGAGGACCTCTTGGAGAGGCTCCAGGCCAATATGGACGCCTCCGCCGAAGGTGGTGAGGGAGACCCGTACGACTCCCCAGACCCAGTGGACTACCGCGGCGACTTCAAGCCGGAGATGGTCCAACTGTTGACCATGCTCCAGTCAGACCAGGGCATGGATGGTGAGGGCGAACCCATTTCCAAGGAGATGCTGGAGCAGATGCTCCAGGAGAGCGCGGAACTGGAGTTGGACGCTGAGCAGGGCGACATAACCAACAGCATGAGCATGTTCGCCCAAAATCTGATGAAGGAAGCGGGGACTCCTCCCCCTAACTCCGAGCCGGGTCAGGGCTACGGCCCTCTGCTTCACGACGACGACCAGGGGGGAGAACTTGAGGCCAGAGAACCCAAGACCTACGCCTACGACGAGTGGGACTTCAGGGCTGGGGACTACAAGCCCCGCTGGTGCATCGTCAAGGAGAAGAACGTCGAGGAAGGCGATCTTACCTTCTACAACGACTCTCTTCGCAACTACATGGCCCTGTCCAATCACATCAAGCGGCAGTTCGAGCTCATCATGCCCGAAAGCTTCCGCAAGATCTACCGCCTGATAGACGGCGAGGACATAGACCTGAATGCTGCAATCGAGGCGTGGGCCGACCTCCGGATGCAAGTGCCGCCGGACGACAAAATTTACTGGCACCGCAACCGCGCCCGGCGCGACGTGGCAGTGGTGTTCCTGCTGGACATGAGCGCCTCAACTGCAGAGGCCATCGACGAGGGTCGGCAGGTGGTGGATGACCGGGACGCGCCCGATGACCCGGTGGAGTACATGGTCTGGTTGCGCCGCCGCCGGGAGGGACTGGTGCGCCGGAACTACAAGCGCATCATCGACCTCGAGAAGGAGAGTACGTCGCTGCTCATCCAGGCCCTGGAGTCTATCGGCGACACCTACGGCATCTACGGCTTCTCCGGGTATGGCCGGGAGAATGTGGAGTTCTACGTGATCAAGGACATCGCGGAGGGCTTCGGGGACAAGATTAAGCGGCGCATCGACAAGATCACTCCGCTCCACGCCACCCGCATGGGCGCGGCGATTCGCCACGCCATCACCAAGCTTGAGAATCAGGACGCAACGACCAAGATACTGTTCCTGATCAGCGACGGGCGGCCCCAGGACCGTGGATACAGCAGGGAGGGCGTTGAAAAGGAATACGCCGTCCACGATACTCACATGGCGCTGCTGGAGGCCAAGCGGCAGGACATAGTCCCATTCTGTTTGACGGTGGACAAGGCGGGCCACGACTACCTGAAGAGCATGTGCGGAGACATGGGCTACGAAGTGCTCGGGGATATCTGGGCCCTGCCGGAGCGCTTGCCGATGCTGTACCGCAAGCTGACGATCTAGCCCCAGACTGGTTTCAGCGAGAAAGAGGGCCGCATACAACTGCGGCCCTCTTTCTGTTGTGACCTCATCGTCTCTCTCTTGCGGATAGTGGCATAGGCCAAGGCCCAGTTATGACCGCTGGGCAACAAGCTGGCTCAAGGTCTTCCAGCCATAGGAGACCTCGGGCAGTTGCGTATTTCCAATTCTCAATTGCTGTTCGCTGATGTACTCACCGCCAAGGGCCTCGTAGAAGCGGCGGGCGGGCCAGTTCTCTGCCAGCACCCAGAGCAGCATTGAATTCATTCCCGACTCAATCAGACTCTTGGCCGATGCGACTGTGAGGGCCATCCCAATTCCTCGACGTTGGCATTCGGGCACCAGGTATATAGCATACAATTCGCCTGCATAAGTAGAATCTTGATCACGGTTTGGTCCACAAAAGGCCCACCCGACCACCTCATTCTCTATCTCGGCAACGTGTGAGGCCGTGCCTGCCCTGGAATTCGCCAGTTCTCGAAATCGCCTCTCAGCCCACTCGCTGACGTTGATTGAGTCCAGAAATTCTTGCGGAACGATACCCCGGTACGCATCCTGCCAGGTGCCCACCTGAACCCTTGCAATAGCGTCAGCATCGTCGGAAGTAGCCTGTCGGATTCTGAACTGCGGCGGCATGAGCGACATACGGGCACACGGTCAGTCCCAAAAAACTTTCACTCAGTCTTCCGGTACAAGGTCGGAACGACAGGGCATGTGGTCGAGATTCTACAGCAGCCCGCCGGGCGGCACCTTGGCTCCTGGGTTAGCAGCCGTGAGGAGCTTGCGCAGCTCTATGAGCGCAGTGTTGGACATTCGCCGCTTGATGGTCACACGACGGGGCGGGACTCGCATCTCCATCTCTTTTCCTTCACCGGTGCCGACGATGGAAAGGTACGCCAGGCCCGGAGGGTGGTCTTCCACCCGTTCTGGTCCGGCCACTCCGGTGATCCCGATGCCGTAGTCCGCTCCCAGGCTATCGGCGGCCACCGCGGCCATAGCGTGGGCCGTCTGTTGGCTGATCGCGCCGTGGCGCTCGATAACGTCCGCAGGGACGCCGCTGGCTATCTTCATCTCGTTGGTGTAGGCGACCACACCGCCCTTGTAGTAGCTCGCGCTGTCGGGGACGTCGGTGATGCAGTTGACCAGGAACCCGCCGGTGCAGGACTCCATCGTCGCCAGGGTCAGGCCACGCTCCTTCAGGATTTGTCCCACCGCCTGCTCTGGCGTCTCTTCGTCGTAGCCCCAAACATACGGACCAAGCTGCTCCTCAATTCCATCGGCGACCGGATTGATCATGTCCCAGGCAGCCCCTGTGTCCGCCGCTCGGGCAATGATGCGCAGGTGGATGCCGTCGGCCTTGGAGTAAATGCCAAGGTAGGGGTTCTCCAGGCCGAAGTATTCGGAGATCATCTCGTCGATGGCAGCCTCGGACAGCCCCATCGTCTTGATATTGCGGGTGACCGTGACTTCCTCCGTCACCAACTTGCGCAGGCGGGGTTCCACTTCCTCTTCCCAAATGGGGTGCATCTCCCCCGGCGGTCCCGGCATGGAGACAATGATCCCTCCGTTTTTTTCCGCCCACCAGCCCGGCGCGGTGCCGTTGCGGTTGGGGATGAACTGGGCCGAGGGTATCAGGTGGGCCTGCTTGATATTATGGGCGGGCATGGGCGCGCCCCTGGCCTGGAAGTATTGCTCCAGGTCACTGAGCACGTCCTCCTGCACCGTCGGCTCCTCGCCGAAAGCCCTGGCTACGGCCTCCCTTGTCAGATCATCCTGGGTGGGGCCGAGGCCGCCCGTGGTAAAGATGATGTCGGACCTCTGCATGCCGCGAGTGAACGCCTCTGCCAGCATCTCCAGGTCGTCGCCGATGATCGACACCCAGCGCAGTTGGATACCCAGGGCGGGGAGCCTGGAGGCAATCCAGGATGCGTTGAGATCAGTCAGCTCTCCCATGAGCAGCTCGGTCCCGATGGACAGTATCTCTGCTTTCAAGCGCTTCCCCCTTCGTCTAGCAGAACGCCCCGATGAACTCGGGGCGTGGTATCAAGTAGTAGTGCGTGTATTTGTCCAACACAATCGCGGGCTTTGTCAACCCGGCGGCGGAGTTGCCTCGGGCGATTCCCCAATGGGCGGGTCGCTTACCAGGCCGGTGATGAGCCTCACACGGTCGTTGTGCATGGTGTAAAGCTTACCATCCCTCAGATCCACCATTGCGTAGCGATGGTTGCCGTCGGGAGTTGGGTCGCCAAGGAAGAAATTCATGTCGGCGCCGGTGCCCTTGCCGAGCCTTACAATGGTCCTCGGCGGGTCCAAGCCGTATTCGGAAGGGTCCTCGATCGAATCTTCAGCTATGTCATCAGCCCTTGGGCCGCGGACAAACTCCAGGACTTCAAGCCAATGGCCCTCCTCAACAGGAATCTTTGTTTCGGGACCGTCCGGCTTGGCGTCCTGCTGGCTGGGGTCTTCCTGCGGAGGGCCAAGGTAATACCACACCTGGTCAATGTCCCAACCGTAGTCGATGGTCTTGCCATCGTCAGTCACCTGAACGAAAACGACGTTGTCTTTTTCCTCAAGCTGATAGAGTTTGAGGTATGGCGGCTCTAGAGCCAGGCGGTTGATGACCTGTGCCCAGATTTCCGGAACGGTGAACAGGGGGGAGTGTCCCACAACCCGGGTGTATTGGTTACTCCCGTCCGGCGTGGTAATCCCCATGTGGAACTCGAAGCTCTGCCCCGAACCATCGACGACCTTGACGCGGGATTTCGGAGGCTCAAGGCCGTACGCTTCCGGGTTGTCAATCTCTTCCGCCAGGGTGCGGTTGACCCTCGGGCCGCTGAGGAGCAGCGGGGTACCGGCCCACTTGTCGTTGAAGACTGGGACTGACGGGTCGCCCTGTATGTACCAGCGGGCGCTGCCCGGCGCGCGTGTGTAGACTGCCTCAACCTGTCCGTTATCGCCCTCGGTGCTGACCTCGATGCGATAGAGGTCGTCTTCCGAAACGCGGTACATCCAGTCTTCGTTCGGTGTGCGCTCTGGGGTTCTCAGGAAGAACTGCCATATCAGGAAGGTGCCTCCGAAGAGGACCAGGACTGATACAAGCAGGATGGAAAGCCTAACGTTCATGTCGCGTTATTCAGCACAGGATTCTGCGGACTCGGTGCTGCGGTCCGGCATTAGCGCCGGAGCCACCAGACCAGCCCTGCCAGCAGGCCCATGATTCCGGGGAGGAGCAGCCAGGAGGTCCACTGGACGAAGCGTTCCTCGTTCCGGTTCAGATTCAGCTCACGGAAAGTGAGAGCCTTGGCGCGAATCGACTCCAGGGCGAAGTCGCCCAGCAGGTAGTTGGCCGAGTTGAGGAAGAAGTCTATGCCGCTGCCCCGCCCGGTGGCGAGGGAACTGTTGGTAAGAAAGTCAGAGTCCCCAAAGGCGATCAGGCTTCCCGGCTGGCTCTGGGCGCTTGAAGCCAACGGTTCCTCACCAACAGGAGTGAATGCCTGGATGTAGACAACTGGAGCAAACTGTCCTTTTCGGTCCGCGTCTTCCCCATCGCCCTTGATGGCCTCGTCCCTCTGGATGTCCCCGATGAGATAAGAATCCTGGGACGTGAACGCCAGGGGGACGGGCAGCCTCTGGTTGTCGTTAATGGTCACAAATGCCGTCGCGCCAGGCATATAGGTATCGCCAAGGGCTTGACCCTTGGGGGTGGTGATGCCGAAGAGAGTCTGCAAGATATGCTGCGGCACCTCGCCGATCAACTCCTGGGGCACCTGGAGCAGATTGAAGGCTTGCAGCTTGAGTGTGCGCGGCTGGCCAATAGGCGAATTGACCTCGTCGAGAACATAGCCGGGCAGCGGGACCACGCCCCAGCGGGCCAGATACTCGGCGAAGGACTCCGGGGAGTCAGGCTCGGCCAGGAAGATGATGCGACCGCCCTTATAGTTGACGAATTCGCCCTGGGCGTTGTACTGCGGCCCGCTCAAGTACTTGTCCAGGGCTTCCCGATGAGCCTCGGGAAGTTCGAACTTCGGCCCGGCAATCACTATCAAGGCGGCTTCGGGCGGACAGGCTTGGGGTGCAGTGCCTTCAGGACACGTACCATCGGGTACTCTTACGTCCTCATCCTCCAGCCCCCATCGCAGGCTCTCCACCCTATAGTTCTCGCCCACGAGCCACTGTCCGATTTCTCTGTACCCTTCTTCCAGGCCGCTGTTGATGTTGCGCTCGCCATGTCCTTCGAGGAAGTAGACCGTCTTCTGCTCTTCGCCTGAGACGACCAGGATTCCACTGACTAACTCCTGCTCGAACTGGGTGAAGCTACGGTCAGAAGGTTCAATAGTGTGGATGGTACCCGTGTTGACTCCCTCCAGGATGACAGACTGGTTCACGAAGGCGGCTGGCGTATCCCCAAAGTAGTTGCGGACTATGTCGGGGACAAGGTCGGGGTCCTTGAATTCATAAGAGAACTTGGAGGCGCGAGCCGCTCTGAAGTCTCGGAAGGTCTCTTCCACACGGGTACGCCGGACCAGGGTATCCAGGTTAGGATTTCGAGCCTCCTTGTAGAAGGCAATGGCGTGGACCGGCTCCTCCAGGTTTTCCAGTATGTCCTTGGTGCGGTCAGCAAGACTGAACTGGTTGGTGGCAGTCAGGTCAAACCGCTTGTGGTTCTCAAAAGCTATCACGCCGATGACAACGATGATCCCGGTGAAGGCGACCATCATCACCGCCGAGTTGACTCCGTAGCGGCCCGTCCTGCTGATGAAGGCTGCTGCGACCGAACTCAACTGGATCAACGCCACCAGCGCGATCAGGCCGATGCCGATGCCGATGTCGATGTAACCGTACAGGCGCATCGAGCTTACGAAGGCGACAAGAATAATCCCTGAAACCAGGGCCACTACCCCGGCTATGACCAGGGGGGCAGAATACGAGGCTATACGGTCCAGCGTTGGTTCGAGGTAGCTGAACATGGTGCGCGATAGGACTACCTCGCCGCCCGGCTGGGGCGTGGCTTCCTCGCTGGAATCGTCAGCGGATGCCTCCGTGTCCGGATCGGTCACAGGACGCCTGCGCCGTCTCCAGTCTCCGGGCCGGTCCATGCGCTGCTCGCTCATGCTACCTCCACCTTCGAGACTCGAGAGCGCGTACAGTGAGGAACAGGAAGAAGGCTGTGACAATCACGTAGTAGACCACATGCTTGGTGTCGATAACCCCGCGGTCGAAATCGTCGAAATGGCTTTTGATTCCGATCTCCTGCACTATTGCAGCCGGAAGGCCGGTCAGGGTCCCTGCGGCATAGTCGGTGAAATAGAGCACCAGCAGTATCCCCAAGGCCACCACCGCGGCAACAATCTGGTTGCTGGTAAGGGTTGAGGTTAACATCCCAATAGACAGGGCCGTCGCTCCGTAGAGGACCAGCCCCAAATATCCGGCCCACATTGGCCCCGGGTCGGGATCGGCGAAAACGACTAGCAGGATGACATAATAGACGGTGGCGGCCACCGTCACGAGGAGAAACGTCAGGCTGGCCAGGTACTTGCCGACAACAACCTCCCAGTCCCGTACGGGTGAGGTCAGGAGAAGCTCTATGGTGCCCAGTTTCTGCTCCTCGGCGACCAGGCGCATTGTAAGGGCCGGGGCCATGAGGATCAGGATGATACTCGCTCCCTGGAAGAAACCGCTCAGGGAAGCTTCCGGGAATGGATTACCCTGGGTCTGGACCACGTCCCTGGCGAAGAAGACTCCGGTCATCGCCAGGAATATCAACCCCACGATGTAGGCGGTGGGGCTGCTGAAATAAATCTGGATTTCCTTCCATGCCACCGCCTGGACCGTGCGCATCCTAGTTCTCCTCGTCCGTGGTAAGTCGCAGGAATATATCCTCCAGCGTCATACCAACCGATTGCATACTTAACAGGCTCCAACCTCTGGCTATCACGGCTCGGGAGATATCATCCCGAACGTCCGCACCCTGGAGGAGCCGAATCGTGTACACCTCCCGGTTGGCGAGTGAGCGATGCCGGACGCTGGACACACCCTCGATCTCACGCAACTCGGAGAGCACCTCGTCAGGAGGGCCGCCGATCTCAACCTCCAACTGGTCTGAGCCTTGCAGTCTTTCAGCAAGGTTGCCGGGAGTGTCCTCAGCCACGATGTGGCCTTCGTGGATAATCAACACGCGCTCGCAGATCATGCTGACCTCGGGGAGGATGTGGCTGCTAAGGACAACCGTCTGCTGCTTGCCCAGGTCCTTGATCAGGCTGCGAGTCTCCACGACCTGGATCGGGTCGATGCCGATGGTAGGCTCGTCCAGGACCAGGACATCTGGCTCATGGAGTATGGCCTGAGCTATGCCTACCCTCTGTCGGAATCCTTTGGACAGCTTGGCGATAAGGGACGACCGGTAATCCTCCAGGTGGCAGACGTCAATGACATCTTCGACCCGCCGCTTGATGTTCCTCGAGGGCATACCGCGCAGGGTTCCCATGTACTTGAGGTAGCTGGTCACGGTCATGTCGGTGTATAGCGGCACCGTCTCGGGAAGGTAGCCCACCCTGCGGCGCACGTCCAGCGACTGTTCGACTACGTCGTAACCGTCGAGCGTCACCTTGCCGCGCGTGGGCGGCATGAACCCGGTGAGGATGCGCATGGTGGTGGTCTTGCCCGCGCCGTTGGGTCCCAGGAACCCAAGGACTTCCCCGCGTTTCACCCCGAAGTTCACGTCTTCAATGGCGGGGTTCGGGCCGTAGAAGTGGGTCAGGCCGGTAGCCTGAATCATCATCGATTCCAATGTCAGCCTCTCAGGAGGGTTGCAACGGACTAGCTATTGCGCAAAAATATTTCTCGCTATCGACGATGATAGATTATACCCCGGCGCCTTGCCAAGCGACGATGTCCCGGGAAGACATGGGCAGGCACACACGTATGCCACGGGAGGTAGGATGCATCTGGTCATCGACGGGTACCATGGCGATTTCGCCAGGATGTGGGATGTCGAGTTGATCCGAACGTTCTTGACGAATTGTCCGGGCACTCTGGGAATGACTCGAATAACCGAACCCCACGTGCTGGAATACGATGCTCCCAAGAGCGAGGATTCCGGCGTTTCCGGGTTTGTCATAATAGCGGAAAGCCACATAAGCGTCCATACTTTTCCCCACCGCGATTACGTGAACATCGACATGTTTTCCTGCCGGGAATTCGATCACGCGCAGGCATTGGCCGAAGTCAAGGAGCTTTTCGCATTCCGCGAAGTCAAGACCTGGCTGTTGGACCGGGGTCTGGAATGGCTCGACGGTCGGCAGGGGTTGGCAGAGGCCGAGAAACAACGTGCCTCCCTCCAGGTCGGCGGCTCGGGACACGATGGCGGCTGATCAGTCGGATTCTTACTGGATCCCCCGAAATTTCTTGGCCTTGGACCCGCAGCAGGCGCGCCTTGAATCGTCAAGCGCTGTGTTGGTGCCAGTCCCGTACGATAGCTCTACGTCGTTCCGGGGAGGTGCGAGGGACGGGCCCAATGCCATAATCGACGCCTCCTATGGTTTAGAGGATTACGATCTGGAGTTGGACTTGGATGTTTCCCGGCTGGGTATTCACACCACGTCTGCCGTGGAGCCTCACATGGGGGGCCCGGAGGCAATGGCGCAGCGGGTGCGGCGAGCGGTAGCTGGATACATTCGAGAGGACAGGGTTGTAGGTGTGCTGGGTGGCGAACACTCTGTTTCCGCGGGTGCAGTCATGGCCCATGGAGACACATACCCGGACCTGTCGGTGTTGTATATCGACGCCCATGCTGACATGCGAGATTCATACATGGGCACGTCCTGGGGTCACGCCTCGGGAGCACGTCGAATCCGGGAAGTATGCTCAGTCGTACTTGTTGGTGTACGAAGCCTGTGCCTGGAAGAACGGGATTTTCTCAGGGAGAGCTCGCTTCCGGTCTTCTTCTGGCCTCCGGTCGAGGAAGGCGCCGAGCTTTTGGGGAGAATAACGGCCGAGTTGTCCGACACTGTATACGTTAGCATTGACCTGGATGCCCTTGACCCGTCCTGTATGGCGGCGGTGGGCACACCGGAGCCAGGAGGCATGAACTGGGGCCAAATGATCATGCTTCTGAAGGGCGTCGCCGACTCGAAGCGCATCGTTGGGTTCGACGTTTGCGAACTGGCTCCCGGCGAGGGACCCATGGCTTGTTCGTATACGGCCGCCAAGTTGGTGTACAAGCTCGTTGGGTACGCTACCGCCCGATTCACAAGGGGTATGGCATAGCGGCCTGCGGCTGCTTCCGGAATCAGCGAATCGTAGTTTGTGAGTGATGGCCTGAGTGGCCAGGGTGCCGCGGAATGGGACCGACAATTCGCCTGATCAAGCTGTTCGGAATCCCAATTGAGATCAACTTCAGTTGGATTTTTATCTTCCTGCTGATCATCTACTTGCTTGGCGACCACTTCGGTGGCGTCTACCCCTGGTGGTCAGGGTTGCATCAGTGGACGTTGGCTGTCGGTGTCGCGCTGCTGTTCTTCCTGTCGGTCTTGGCGCACGAGTTGTCTCACAGCCTGTTGGCAATCAGGAGCGGGATACCCGTCGGCCGCATCACGCTGTTCCTTTTCGGCGGGGTGTCGGAGCTCTGCCATGAG
Source organism: uncultured Dehalococcoidia bacterium (assembly GCA_951812625.1). Lineage (GTDB taxonomy): Bacteria > Chloroflexota > Dehalococcoidia > Lucifugimonadales > UBA3495 > CATOSP01. The sequence goes on from CATOSP010000002.1 coordinate 570,520, forward strand.
GCACGCCGCCCTCGGACTGAATTTGCTGTGGCCATCGTAGGGCCTGTGGCCAGTGTTGTCTTGGCTCTGGCATTGTTCGTTCTCTGGACGGTGTTCCGGGGCACGAACGCGTCCCTGGAGATCACCCTGCGGCTCCTTATGGGCGTGAACCTTATGTTGGGCCTGTTTAATCTGCTACCGGGATTCCCACTCGACGGCGGACGGGTACTCCGGGCGACCGCTTGGGGCCTCACCGGCAACTACTGGCTGGCGACCCGGATCGCCGCCCGTATGGGACAGGGAACGGGAACGTTGATGGCGTTGGGTGGACTGGTGCTGGCAGCGTTCAATTTCGAGCAGTTCGGGGTTGCCGGTATCTGGTTCGCGCTCATCGGAGCGTTCTTGCTGGTGGCCGCCACGACCTCCTACCGGCGGGAAAGAGACCGTGAGGGCTTGATGGGATACCGGGTTGCCGACGTCATGACTGCCCGGTGGAGTACCCATAATGCAGGCACGGCCCTGTCCCCTTCGCCGACCGCTCAACGTGAAGCACGGATCGCCATTGCGGAAACTGACGCAGTCGACGGTCAGGCTGATCGTCGATGGTTTCGGAGAATCCTGGTCAGGCTACGCTGGGGCGCGCCGAAATCCGAGTCTATATCCGATGTGGGGCAACCCGCTATGAATGAGTCTTGGTTGACGCCCGAGGACACGGTGATGGACGCTATGGAGCATATACGCTCGGGGAGACAGGACACGCTTCCAGTGGTACGTGACGGCGAGTTGTTGGGGTTTCTGGGCCGTGATGAACTCCAGCGCTTCGCTAAACGAGTGTTGAAGCGGGAGACCAGTCTGCGTAGGCCGTAGCCGCTATGCTAAAATATGGCCGTGCGCCCGAGAATCTCCCCCCTGCCATTCGGGGAGAAGCGGTAGTGGCCATGTCGGGCCCGAGCCCTAAGGCGCGATCGAGGTCATTTATGCCTCCGAAAGGGATCATATACCTGGACCACGCGGGCACAACGCCAACCGATCCGCGCGTGCTTGAAGCGATGTTGCCGTACTTCACGGAGTTGTACGGCAATCCCTCCAGCATCCACGCAGTGGGGCAGGAAGCTCGGTACGCCCTGGATGAGGCCCGGGAACGCGTGGCCGGAGTGCTCAATTGCAGGAACGGGGAGATTGTCTTCACCGGCAGCGGGACCGAATCGGACAATGCTGCTATCCACGGTTCTGCCACCGCCCTGCGGGAGACCGGAGATCACATCATCACCACCACTGTGGAGCACCACGCCGTGCTGCACGCCTGCCAATCGCTGGAAGACCAGGGTTTCGAAGTGACCTACCTGCCCGTGGACGACTTCGGTATGGTCCACCCGGAGCAGGTCTTCGACGCCATCACAGACCGCACCACGGTCGTCTCTGTGATGTATGCGAACAATGAAATCGGGACGATCAATCCCATCTCAAGTATTTCCGAGGCCGTCCGCCAACGGGAGAATGAGTTCGACCGCACCATCGTTTTCCACACCGACGCGGTCCAGGCCGCAGGATTTCTGGATCTGAATACGCGGCGGCTTGGAGTGGATATGCTCAGCCTTGCGGGGCACAAGTTCTACGGCCCCAAGGGGGTTGGAGTACTCTACGCCCGCCGCGGAACGCCGTTCTTGCCCATGTTGCTGGGAGGAGGCCAGGAGCGAGAGCGCAGGTCCGGCACCGAGAATATCCCCGGTATCGTCGGCCTCTCCTTTGCCTTGGAATTGGCCCAGGCCCAGCGGGAGGATGCAGGCGTGCATTGCGCTGCCCTGCGGGACCGGACCATCGATCATGTTCTGGCAAACATCTCCGGTTGTCACCTCAACGGCCACGCCACGGAGCGCCTTCCCAACAACGTGAACTTTTCGATTGAGGGCGTGGAGGGAGAGGCAGTGTTGCTGGGTCTGGACACTGCCGGTATCGCAGCCTCAAGCGGCAGCGCCTGCAGTTCCGGCTCGCTGGAACCATCCCACGTACTGTTGGCGTTGGGCCAGTCGGCCGACCTTGCCAGGGGCAGCCTCCGGTTGACCCTGGGCAAGGAAAATACACTGGAAGAAATAGACTATCTGCTGGAAACACTGGATAGGCTGGTGCCTCAGCTGCGGCAGTTGCCGACGTTGACCACATCCAGCTAGCAACGATCACTACTCCAAGGATGCGTTCCTGATGCCCACCCGTACTCGCCTTGCCGTCCCATTCCTCCTTGTGCTCATCATGGCCCTGGCCGCCTGTGCGGAAGTATCCCCCGCCTTCGGTCAATACTTTCAGGGCAGGACGCTTGTCGTCAGCGTGGTCAATGCCGAATTTATACCGGAGCTCATATACGCCATAGATGGCCAGCAGGGCGGCTTGGACTATATGAGGATTGCCCCATCAGAGCCGGGCCTGGAACTGGTGATTTTGCACCTCAAGGTGCAAAATCACACGGCAACCAGCGCCATCATTAACGTAGACAAACAAGGGGCGGAACTTAGGGACTTCAACTCGTTGAAATACTTCCCCATCGAAGTCAACGAGCGAGTCAAACGGTTGGACAGCCCTCCCGGGCAAGAGAGCTGGTCGGCGGACGTCTTGGAGCGGTCAGCGCGGGTATTGGAGTTGCAAGAGGACGGCACATTTGCGCCAAGCCGCGGGTTCATCAGTGGCCCATTCGAGCTGCAAAAAGGCACAGGGTTGGACGGCTGGATGGTGTTTGAAGCGCCTCCTGGCACCAAGTTTCGCACGTTCCGGTGGCGCGCCGGAGACTCGCTGACCATAAGTTTCTGAGTTGGCTACAAGCCGCTGGCCGCAATCAGGGAACTTCTAGTCCCAGCTTGTCGACGATGAACAATTGCGCGGGCGATGCCTTGGACCGTCGCCCCGGCGGTGGTGTTTCCCCGCCACCTGTCTGGCGAAGGCTGTTTCATCTCACAGCTGGATCTGCGCTGCCCGTCGCCGGTCTGTTCACTCCTCACCAGTTCGTCATCCCAACTCTTGCTGCCCTGGTGGTCATTGCCTTGGCGGTGGAAGCCGCCCGCTTTATTTCCGGCCCGCTGAACCGGGCGTTGCTGCAACTGTTCACTCCACTGCTCAAACAACAGGAGGCCAGGCGGCTTACCGGTTCGACTTTCATGCTTATATCCGGGCTGGCGGTATTCCTCCTGTTCGACACCCACGTTGCGGCGTCGGCCATGCTGTTCCTGTCGCTGGGAGACCCGGTAGCGGCATTGGTTGGGACCCGCAGCCGGGGACCGCGGTTCTTCGGGAAGTCGCCGGTTGGGACGGCCGGGTTCTTGGTAGTGTGCTTCGGAGTATGCGCCGTGCTCGTGAGCACCGGCATTGTCCCGTTTCACTGGGGCCTTTTGGCGGGCGCGGCGGTGGCCGGAATCGTGGAACTGCTGCCCGTCCCATTGGACGACAACTTGACGATTCCTCTGGCTAGCGGGACGCTCATGTATCTGCTGGGCGTGTGACGCCTGTTGCCTGTTGGCGCAGGCTCAGGAACTGGGCTCTCCGTGCCCATCGAGAGAGGGATATCCCAATCGCAGGTGTCAGCGGCGAGTGATTGCTACAGGTCTGCCCCGTTGAACTCGATGATTTCGGCCTGACTGCGCTGGTGGGTCAGGTAACTCTGGCGTTGCATGGCAGGCCGGTGGGAGGATACGATTTCCTTAGCCCTGGAGCCGCCGTCCGAGAGCAGGTCTATGACCACCATTGCCATGATCTTGGCCGGGTTGATTACCGCCTGCTCATAGTCCCGGACCACGTAGTCCTTGCTGTGACCTGTGCCAACAGCGCCGCCCACGTAGGGGTGGCACGCCGGAATGATGTGGCTCAGGTCTCCCATATCGGTGGAACCACCCCGATTGCGTGAGGCCGGAATAGTGAGGATGGCAGACTCACCCAATAGTTCCTGGGCATTCTGGCGAAATAGACCCGCCAGGACGTTGTCGTGGCGCATGGGCAGGTAGCCGGGGATGTTGGTAATTTTGACCGATGCTCCGACAGCTAACGCCCCGGCCCGGAAGCACCTGTCGACTATGGCCGAGTTTCTGACCACCGCATCGGGGGAACCGGACCGTACCCTCCATTCGAGCTTTACATCGGCTGGTACGGCGTTCACCGCCTCGCCGCCCTTGGTCATGATCCCGTGGATCCGTGCGGTATCTTCTTCCCTCAGTGTCTCCCGATTGGCGTTGATGGCCTGTAGCGCGAAGGATGCGGCGTTGAGAGCGTTGATGCCAAGGTGAGGCGCGCCGCCCGCGTGGGAGCCGCGCCCGGCGAACTGAACGTACTTGACGACGTGACCGTTGCTCGTGCCTCCCACGGCAAACTTGCGTTCGGCCATGTCGCTGGCGGTGTGGCACATCATGGCCATGTCGATATCGTCGAAGTGGCCCAGCTTGATTAGCTCCTGCTTGCCTCCGAGGAACTCCACCCGGCCTTCTTCCCGCAACTGAAGGCGGCGCTCGACCTCGATGAACTCCTCTGCCGGGACGGCGAACGGCACGATCTCTCCGGACAATTGCTCCAGCACCTCGGGAGTCTGCAGTCCGATAGTCGCGCCCAGCATCATCCCGATCTGGCAGTGGTGGCCGCAGGCGTGCGCCGCATTGGTCTCGGCGTCAGCGAAAGGGTGTTGACCGACGATCAGGGAGTCCAGTTCCCCGATCACGGCAACCCTTGGTCCTGGCCCGGCTTCGCCCTGTATCCTTCCCTTGACGCCAGTCAGGGCAAGCCCGTTGTCATGGGGGATGCCAAGCTCCGTGAATTTATCGGACACCACGCGGGATGTCCTTGTCTCGGAATAACCTGGCTCAGGATGGGAGAGGATGTCCTGGGATACGCCGATGAGTTCCTGTGACCGCTGCTCTATAGCGGCGCAGGCCCTTTGCTTCAACTCCTGAATAGTTAACATAACCAGTTACACACCCTCATCTGTAATCCGGATACCCTGCGGCCGCTCCGGCCTCACATCCGGTTAAGGATCCGTCCCTCGAAAGGTCTCTTCGGACGCAAGTTGACGCATGAACGTCAGGTACTGGTCGCGGGTCATTTCGGCGCGCTGGCCCGAAATTACTTTCCCGGCTTGGTTCGCCCCGTCGGCCAACAGGTCGATTGTGGTGCTGGTCAGGGCCTTGGTTGCGGTCACAACGGCCAGGTTGTAGTCCTCGACCATATAGTTGGCTCCGTGGCCAAGCCCCGTCGCACCGCCGACGTAGGGATGGATTGCGGGCATGAGTTGGCTGACATCCCCCATGTCGGTGGAACCGGTGCGGTGGGCAACATGGCCGACGTTTTCTTCTCCCACGAGGTCCACGGAGTTGGCCCGGAATATGTCGGCCATTGCCTTGTTCTGGGTGAGGGGCATATAACCGGGGATGGTCTGGATTTTCACGTTTGCGCCAACTGCCAGGGCGCCGGCCTTCAGCGCCCGGTCAGTCTTCCGGTTGGCGTCCATGATGGCTTCAATGGTGCGCCCCCGGACGAATGTTTCCATACGGACGTCCGCGGGCACGGCGCTCACGGCGTCGCCGCCTCTGGTTATGATGGGGTGGACCCTGACGGTATCGGCGTCTCGGAAGGTTTCACGGTTGTAGTGGATGGCGCTAAGGGCCAGGGTGGCTGCGTTCAGGGCGTTGATTCCCAGGTGGGGCGATCCGCCGGCATGTGCGCCGCGGCCGATGAACTCAATGCGCTTGGCCACAGTGCCGTTGTTGGTGCCGCTGATGCAGAGCTGCTTTTCCTCCGGCACGCTGGTGGTGTGCAGCATCATCGACATGTCTACGTCGTCAAACTCACCCAGCCTGATGAGTTCGGGCTTGCCTCCCAGGAACTCAAGCTTCCCTTCCCGTCTCAGGTCGTCCCGGTACTCGATTTCGATGTACTCCTCGGCGGGAACGGCCATGAAGATGAGGCGGCCGCTCAGTGCCGAGAGAATATCGGGTTGGCTCAAGGCCATGGCCGTGCCCAGGAGCATGGCAATCTGGCAATGGTGACCGCAGGCATGGGCCGCTCCGGTGGCAGCGTCGGCCATTGGGTGCTCGTTTACGATGAGGGAGTCCAGTTCGCCCAGGATGGCCAGGGCGGGTCCGGCGGTTCCCCCGATCAACTCACCCCGCACACCGGTCAAGGCGAGACCGGCCCGGAATGGGATGCCCATCTCGGCGAACTTGGTTGCTACAAGGTGGGATGTCTTGTTCTCCCGGAATCCCGGCTCCGGGTGGCCCAGAATGGTCTTGGCCAGGTTGACGATCTCATCGGCCTTGGAGTCAATCTCCTGGAAGGCCCGGAGCTTCAGTTCCTCTCTGGACGGCATTGCCGACCCCTCCGGCACAGGTTTGTCAAGATTCTATCACAGATGCCGAGGTACCTCGCGCCAGGTTCGGTTTCGGGACCGGAACCTCCATAGGGTGCGGCAGGCCCGGTCAACCATGGGCGCAAACGTCCAGCGGTCTCACGATTGCTCGGAATGGACAGGGGATTTGAGAGATTCCGACGGGAGGAGTATCGGGCCGCTGTATAATGGCGGAGTTATGTCGGACAAGATTGTAATTGCCCCCCAGGGGTTCAAGGGAAACATATCAGCCATAGTGGCAGCCCGGGCCATTGAGCGCGGGGTCAAGAGAGCATTGCCGGATGCGGAGACGGTGTTGGCCCCGGTTGCCGATGGGGGCGACGGCACAGTTGATGCTCTTGTAAGCGGCAGCGGCGGCCGGATGTTCCGCAAAATCGTCACCGGGCCATTGGGGAAGCCCTTGGAGGCTTCCTGGGGTGCGATGGGAGACGGTCAGACCGCCGTAATAGAGATGGCCCAGGCGTCGGGACTGGCTCTGGTCCCGCCAAGACGCCGGGACCCCAGGATTACCTCTACGCGAGGCACCGGGGAGATCATCAGCGAGGCGCTGGACCGGGGGTTCAACCGTATCATCGTGGGCCTCGGCGGCAGCGCTACCAACGACGCGGGTGCAGGGATGGCAGCCGCCCTTGGTGCAATTTTCCTTGACGCTCAGGGGGTTCCTCTGCCCGATGGCGGCGCGTCTCTTGCTCGGCTGGAGCACATCGATGTTTCGGGGCTGGATCACCGGCTCGCCGAATCTACGGTAATCGGCGCAACGGACGTCACAAACCCTCTGTGCGGCCCTACAGGGGCCTCGGCGATATATGGCCCGCAGAAGGGGGCGACGCCCGAGATTGTGGCGGAACTTGACGATGCTCTTGGAAATTTTGCCAGGGTCGTGGAGCGAGACCTTGGACTGGAAGTGTCCGAGCTTCCCGGTGCTGGAGCCGCCGGAGGGCTGGGGGCAGGACTGATGGCCTTTGCCGGGGGAGAACTCCGGTCGGGGATTGACATGGTCTGCGAGGCGCTGGGGATTGACACCCATTTGGAAGGAGCGACGCTGGTCATCACCGGAGAGGGAGGTGCGGACCGCTCCACGGTTTTCAACAAGGCCCCGGTCGGAGTGGCCCGGCGCGCAGCGGGATTCGGAGTGCCGACAATTCTGCTGGCGGGGAGCTTGGGCCATGGGCACGAAGAGCTTTACCAACACGCCATTTCGGGAATCATGTGTATTTCCGACAGGCCCATGACGTTCGAGCAGAGCCTGCGGCGTACCGAGGAGCTGTTGGAAGGGGCAGCGGAGAGGGCGCTGCGCCTGATGATGACAGGGAGCGGGCTTGGGCTTGTAGGCTAACTGGCTGGACCGGGAAGTTACCCCACAACCCGCTCCCCAACGAAGTCCACTACTATCTGCGCCAGCTCGATGGACCGGTCGGCGTCGATTTCGTCGAAAGCCTCGGAGGGGATGCCGCTGGGGAGAAACCCGGGGTAGCGGGTGATTTCGTAATACTTGTCCAGCTGCCGGGCTTCGCCCTTTATCGTGTCGAAGAACATCTCGAAGAGCTTGGCGTCCTCGCACAGGTCTATCAGGGAGCTGCCCCAGACATCCTCTGCGCCCCGGTAGTACAAGAACGCCTTGACCGCTTTCTCCGCCGCCTGCTGTCCCATGAAACAGGCCAGGTTGAACCGATTCCCTTCCTTGAGGAAAGCCGCGTCGTCCATATCCTGCCGGGCTTGGCGCAGCCAGCGCGCTCCCTCTGATTTGTGATCAGGCATCGTATATCACCCGTCCTCTCTGGATTGCGTGCCGCAGTGCCGGGAGGGTCTCCTGGCAAGTCTCGAATTCCTCGGGGGTGTAGACCTGGGCGTCTACCGCGACCGCGCTGTTGAAATGCCATGAGAAAAAGTCCGCCCGCCGCCCATAAGTGTATTCCGTGTTCTGCACGATTATCAGGTCTATACGGCTGTCCGGAGAGTAACGCCCGGATACCAGGTCCCCGGTCAGTATCACCTTCTCGACGCCAAGGGTTGGCAGCATCGCCTCGATGTTGGCCAGCTCCTGCTCCAGCATTTCCTTGCGAAATTGCGTGAATCCCACACGTACTGACATAAGCGTATTGCCTTCCGGGTAGATTGTTGTTGTCGGTGTCCGGGGTTCCGTTTTAGCTTGGGGTTACCCCAGCAACACCATGTGTACTTCCTTGGGGCCATGCACCCCAACGACAATCGTCTGCTCAATGTCCGCTGTGCGGCTGGGTCCGGTGATGAAGTTCAGGTAAGGACCCATGTCCCCGCCGTTTCTCATGTATTCCAGCCGGCGCATCAGGAACAGGTCGTCAAGGGACTCGATCACGTCGTCCGGCCGCACCAGGGCGACATGGACGGGCGGCACTAGGGACACCAGTCGGCCCAGGCCCCTCCTGGGCACTATCACCGCCGACCCGGTTTCCGCAATGGCATAGTCCACGCCCGTGATACCCATGCCGGACATAGCGATTTGCTCCCGGAGCGATTCACGGGAGGCGCCCTCACCGTGGGCAACTTCGGTTACGGTGATACCCATGCCGGTCAGAGTCGCGTCCAACGGCACGGCCTCGAACACTTCCTGCCTCGACCGTACGACTCTATTTGCTCCCTGGCCGTCTGCCAGGGACTGGACGTAGTCCATCGCTTCTTCCGGGTCTGGAGTGCGGCGCACCTGCCAACCACGGAGTTGTGCCACTTCGGCCAGTTTGTCCAGCAAGGCCCCCCGATTGGCCTGGACACGCTCGCGGACTTCCCGCGCTTGGTCCTCAAGCTGTTCAATGCCCTGTGCCAGGCGGGGATATTCGGTCTGGGGTGGGCCGGCCTGCCGCCCCAGGGCACGCCGCACCGACGCCAGGAACTCGGACTTTGGGGTCCCGGTTGCCTCGGCCAACCTAACGCTCCCCATCAGGGTTGGAAAGTTCCTGCTTCCAGATTTCCCCAAAGCTGCGCGGGGCAATCTCGGGCAGGTCCCTGGAGTGCGTCCACTTCGACAGTAGGGGCAAACCTGCCTTTCGTATGCCACGGCCGCCGCGGGCAAGTGGAGATATGGGCGAACCCAGGAGCATGGCCTGTGCCGCACGGGCGAACTTCCGTGTCGCTGAAAGGAGTCCGGGGTTCGCCATGACCTTGGCAAAGCCGTTAGCGATCGGACGTGGCATGGTCCCTTTAGCGCGACCGCCTGCGTCGGGTTCCTCGGCCAGCTTGTGGCGCAGATGCAGCAGCATCCTGGGGATGTCTATCCTGATTGGGCAGGCCTCCCGGCAGGCCCCGCACAAGCTGGAGGCTTGGGGAAGGTCGGAGGCTTGGTCCAGGCCGACCAGCATGGGGGATACTATCGAGCCGATGGGTCCGGGGTACACCCAACCGTAGGCATGGCCGCCGACCTTCTGGTAAACCGGGCAGATGTTCAGACAGGCCCCGCAACGGATGCACATCAGTGCCTCCCGCAGGTCCGGGTCAGCCAGCATCCGGGACCGGCCGTTGTCCACCACTATCAGGTGGAACTCCTCCGGCCCGTCCTCATCGTCATGCTTCCTGGGGCCGCTGACCATGCTGACGTAGCTGGTGATTCTCTGGCCGGTTGCTGAGCGAGGGAGCAGGCGCAGGAAGACCGCCAGGTCCTGGACAGACGGTATGACCTTCTCCATCCCCGTTATCCCGACGTGGATCCGGGGCGCAGAGGTGCAGAGCCGTCCGTTGCCCTCGTTGGTGATGATTACCAATGTGCCGGTCTCGGCAACCAGGAAATTGGCCCCGCTGATGCCCAGATCGGCTTCTAGGAACCGCTGCCGCAGCGCTTCCCTTGCGGCTGCGGCCAGGGCATTGATGTCGTCCATCGGGGGGACGCCCAGCTTCTCCGTAAAGAGCCGGGACACTTCCTCCTTGCTCTTGTGCAGGGCCGGGGCTACCAGGTGGAATGGGGTTTCCTCAGCCAGTTGGATGATGTACTCCCCCAGGTCGGTCTCATAGACGTCAACGCCGATGGACTCCAGCATGTGGTTGAGGTTGAGTTCCTCGGACACCATCGACTTGCTCTTGGTGGCGATGCGAACTCCGCGGGTTCGCACCAGGTCCGCCACGATGGCGTTGGCCTCGGCTGCGTCGGCGGCGAAGTGGACTTGGCCGCCGTTGGCGCTGACCCGCTCCTCCAGCATCTCCAGGTAGTAATCCAGATGGTCCAGAGTGTGGAGCTTGGTCTGCCGGGCCTGCTCCCGCCACTCTTCCCATACCTGCGGCGTGACCTCTTCGATGCACTCGCGCCGCCCGCCGTCGAACCCTGTACCGGCCCGCTGTAGGGCCATCCGAATCTGCGGGTCCAGGATGGACACGGCGGAGGCGGCTGGGAAATCTCGGGTCTTGACCTCTGGCACTAGCTACATCCCCTCCAGGCTGTCGTAGGGGATGCCCATTTTGCCAAGGGCGAAATGATGTGGCGGTATGGATTCTACGTAGGTATTCATCAGGAGTGCGTGCCGTCGTCGTCAAGCACCTGTGCCAGATGCCTCACCCGCATATCGGAACCCTGCCGGCTGAGCGCTCCTTCGATGTTCATAAGGCAGCTCATGTCGCACGACACCAGCGTGTCCGCGCCGGTGCTGGTCACGTTGGCAACCTTGTCGGCCACCATGCCCTCGGAGATATGCGGATACTTGACCGAGAAGGTGCCGCCGAACCCGCAACAGACCTCGGCATTGGGAAGCTCGCGGTACTCTGCGCCCCGGACATTCTCCAGCAGGCGTATGGGGCCGTTGCGGACGCCCATCTCCCGCAGCAGGTGGCAGCTTGGATGGTAGGTCACAGACCCATCGTAGGTCGCGCCAGCATCGTCCATCCCCAATACGTCGGTGAGAAATTGGGAGAATTCGCGGACTTTAGATGACAGGGTGCGGGCCTGCTCTAGCATTTCCGGGTCGTCCCGGAATAGTTCCGGGTAGAAATTGGCCATCATGGCCGCACATGAACCGGAGGGGACAACAACGTAGGTGCTGTCCCGGAATCCGTCCAGCACACGGCGGGCGAGGCGGCGGGCCTGTTCCGTGTATCCGGTGTTGTACAGCGGTTGGCCGCAGCAGGTCTGCCCTTCGGGAAACCCCACTGCAACGCCCAATTTCCTCAGAACGCGGACGACGCTCACCCCGACCTGCGGGTAGATCTGGTCGATGATGCAGGTCACGAAAAGGTCGGCTTGCGTCCGGGATTCCACTAGCAGCGCCTTCCCAAACCCGGTACGGGGTCGGTGCGGCCGCCGGGGGTCCGCATTGCGGTGGTCAATCCTTGCCTCGAGTGGGTGAATGGCGTGGTTAGGGTAACAGACGGTCATGTTGCCAGCAACCAATCCTGGGTAGCCGCAACTTGGTGGTGTGCGCCCCAAAACGTAGTGTTAAAATGTCTGCGCAATTGTGGAGATTCCGCTGCCCGGCGGTTGCCGCCGGGAAATCCAGCGCGAGGTGTGACTATGGACTGGGGAATGTCGAACCGCATGGCGCAACTGATCCAACCCAACGGGCGCACGATGTTTTTGCCCATCGACCACGGTTATTTCCAGGGTCCCACAAGGAACCTTGAGCAGCCGGGCAAGACCGCTGAGCCCCTTTTGCCCTACGCGGACGCTCTGTTCGTGACCAGGGGTGTCCTGCGCTCCAGCATCGACCCCGCGAACACCAAGCCCATTGTCCTGCGGGTCTCCGGTGGTACCAGCATGGTTGGCCACGACCTGGCAGACGAAGGCATCACCACCTCGATGGAAGAGGCCATTCGATTGAACGCTTCCGCGGTGGGCCTCTCCCTGTTCATAGGCACTGAATACGAGAAGCAGTCCCTGTTGAACCTCGGCAAGCTGGTGAACGAGGGGGAGAAGTACGGCATCCCGGTCATGGCGGTGACCGCTGTGGGCAGGGAACTGGAGCAGCGGGAATCCCGTTATCTGGCCCTCTGCTGCCGCATTGCCGCCGAACTGGGCGCCCGGGTAGTTAAGACCTACTGGTGCGCCGACGGCTTCGACAAGGTCGTCGACGGCTGCCCGGTGCCCGTCATCATGGCCGGAGGACCCCAGGCTGACACCGAGCGGGAGGTGCTGGAGTTCGTCCACGACGGGATGCAGAACGGGGCAATCGGCATCAACCTGGGGCGCAACATCTGGCAGAGTGACCATCCAGTGCCAATGATCCGGGCGCTGCGCCATATCGTGCATCACAACGGTACTGTCGATGATGCCCAGGAAATCTTCGATACCGTCAAGGCCGGCGACGGGCGCGTACCCGCCGCTGCGGTGTGATCTTGGGATCTTCCCTCATTAGACCAGTCTCATAGGTACGTACTCGGAGCTGACTTACCAATGCGCGTAGCGATGTACTACAACAACCATGACGTGAGGCTGGAGGAGATTCCGGTCCCGCGCATCGGACCGGGCGAGGCCTTGGTGCGTGTCGAAGCCTCGGGCCTCTGCGGTAGCGACGTGATGGAGTGGTACCGCGTGGAGCGTGCGCCGATGGTCTTGGGCCATGAGGTAGCCGGTGAGGTTGTCGAGGTAGGAGATGGCGTTGCGCAGTTCCAACCCGGAGACCGGGTGGTCGTAACCCACCACGTGCCATGCAACGCTTGCCATTTCTGCCTCAGCGGACGGCACACGGTGTGTGACACACTCCGCCAGACCAACTTCGACCCCGGTGGGTTTTCCGAGTATCTGCGGGTCCCCGGCATCAACGTTGACCGCGGGATGTTCGCCATTCCAGACCATGTATCATTTGATGAAGCCGCTTTCACCGAACCCCTGGCCTGCGTCTACCGGGGACAGAAACGGGCCGGACTCCAGACCGGGCAGAGCGTACTCGTCATCGGCAGCGGTCTGGCCGGGCTGCTCCACGTAGACCTGGCGCGGGCTTTGGGGGCGGGACGGATATTCGCCTCCGACCTGGTGGAGTCCCGGCTGGATGCGGCCTTGCGGCTCGGCGCGGACACAGCAATCTTGGCCACAGACGACGTTCCGTCGCGGGTACGGGACGAAAATGGCGGACGGCTTGCCGACCTGGTGATTGTCTGCACGGGCGCGCTCCCGGCGCTGACCCAGGCGTTACAGTCGGTGGAGCGTGGCGGCACAGTGTTGATTTTCGCCCCGACAGACCCCGGGGTGGACCTGCCGGTGCCGGTGAACGACGTTTTCTTCCGAAATGACATAACCATGACAACCACGTATGCTGCCGCTCCGGCGGACCTGTCAGTGTCCCTCGACCTTATATCCGCGGGCCGCGTCCAGGTCGGGAACATGATCAGCCACCGCTTGGGGCTGGCGGACGCCGGGACCGGATTCCGGCTCACCGCCGAGGCGCGGGACTCCCTGAAGGTGATTATCCAACCGCAGAAGTAGAGGCACGGCATGAACATCGAGGGCGGCGTATTCATCGTCACCGGTTCCGCCACGGGCTTGGGAGCCGCCGTGGCGCGGCGGCTCGCGTCCAAGGGTGGCCGGGTGGTCATCAACTACACCAGGAGCGAGGCCGAGGCCAACGCAACGGCTGTTGAATGCCGTTCCCTGGGTGGCGAGGCTTTGCTGTGCCTGGCCGACGTTTCTGATGACGCTGATTGCCGCCGGATGGCCGCCGAGGCCGTGGAGCGATTCGGGCGTGTGGATGGACTCGTGAACAACGCAGCCCAGTCCAAGATTGCAGCCCACTCCGACCTTGAAGCCCTGACTGCCGAGGATTTTGAGAGGATATTCGGCGTCAACGTGATCGGCCCCTACCAGATGACGCGGGCCGTGGTGCCACACATGAAGCACCAGGGGAGGGGCGCGATCGTCAACATATCGTCCGTGTCGGGATTCTCCGGGTCGGGGAGTTCCATAGCCTACGCCGCATCCAAGGGCGCGCTGAACACCATGACTCTCTCCCTGGCGCGGGCGCTGGCCCCGGAGATTCGGGTCAACGCCGTGTGCCCCGGTGTAATGCAGACCCGGTGGTGGCGCGAGGGACTGGGTGAGGAACGCTACCAGTCCTTCATCGACAACTACGCCGAGACCGCGCCCCTGAGAGCGGCTGGCGACCCGGAGATTGTCGCCGACCCTGTGGTCTGGCTGCTGGAGGGCGCGGAACACGTCACCGGCGAGACCATCATGGTCGATTCCGGCTCCCACCTGGGAGGTGCTCCTCGGCGGTAGCCGCCAGACATCAGGAGGTCAGAACATGCCCGTAAAGCCGCCGACCATCGACGAGTTGTGGCGCATCGCAGAGGACTATTACCTCAACCCCAGCCAGGCAGACCTGGAATCCTTCAGTGGCCTCATCGCCCCCATGTTGAAATCCTACGACCGCCTGGACCAGTTGACCGAGCCCGGTCTGCCAGCCAGCCATCCTCGTTTGTCCGGCTACCGGCCGGAACCGGAGGACAATCCCCTGGGAGCCTGGTATTGGCGTTGCGACATCCGTGGAGAGCCCGGCGGCATTCTGACCGGAAAAACAGTTGCCATCAAGGACAACGTCTGCGTAGCCGGAGTCCCGATGATGAACGGGACCAGCGTTCTGGAGGGCTACACGCCCGAAATAGACGCCACCATCGTCTCCCGTATCCTGGACGCCGGCGGCAACATCCTGGGCAAGGCAGTCTGCGAAAGCCTCTGCTTCTCAGGGGGCAGCCACACTTCCGACACCGGCCCCGTACTGAACCCCCACAATCGCCTTCACAGCGCGGGCGGTTCCTCCAGCGGAAGCGCGGCGTTGGTGGCCGCCGGAGAGGTGGACATGGCCATCGGCGGGGACCAGGGTGGCTCCATACGTATCCCCGCCAGTTGGTGCGGCATCGTCGGGCTGAAGCCGACCTACGGCCTCGTACCCTACACCGGTGTATTCCCCATCGAGTTGACCCTGGACCACACAGGGCCGATGGCGCGCTCGGTCGCCGACGTCGCGCTGATGTTGGAGGCCATCGCAGGCCCCGACGGACTTGACCCCAGGCAGGCGGCAGGGCTGCCCGGACAAGCCTACAGCCAGTCCCTCACGGGAGACGTTAGCGGCCTCCGCCTCGGCATTCTCCGGGAAGGGTTCGGACACGAGGACCTGTCTGAGTCAGATGTGGATGAAGCCGTAACCGCTGCCGCCAGGTCGTTCGAAGGCTTGGGCGCCACGGTAGACACGGTCTCAGTCCCGTGGCACCACGACGGAAGTCATGTCTGGAACGCCATCGCCGTGGAAGGCGCGACGATGCTGATGGTCGCCGGGAACAGCATGGGAACAAACTGGAAGGGCCACTACACCACCAGCCTGCTGGATGTGTTCGCAAGGGGATGGCGCAGCCGGGCCGATGACCTGTCGGAAACTACCAAGCTGGTAGCGCTGTTGGGCCAGTACATGCAGGACCGGTACCACGGCCATTACTACGCCAAGGCCCAGAACCTCGCCAGGACCCTCAAGGCCGCCTACGACGATGCCTTGGGCAGGTTCGACCTGCTGGTAATGCCCACCCTGCCGATGAAGGCGACGAAAATCCCGCCTCCCGGTTGCAGCCGCGAGGAATACGCCGACAGGGCGTTGGAGATGATTCCCAATACCTGCCCGTTCGATGTGACGGGGCACCCTGCAATCACTGTCCCCTGCGGCTCCTCCGGCGGTCTTCCCATCGGAATGATGCTGGTTGGCCGCACCGGGGACGATGCGACGGTGCGGCGGGCCGCCGACGCCTACGAGAAAGCCGCTCAGGGTTAGAGGGTGGAGACGCGGCCTTCTTCCATCTCCAGTTGCAGGGCGATCTGGGCCAACGCCAGGGCGCTGTAATACGACACGGTCAGTGTCAGGTCAACCGCGCCCCGGTCCCCTAGAGCGGTCTTAACGGCGTTGTATGTCCCATCTGACACGGCCTTGTCCCTGATCATCTCATGGACGAACTTGGCTACGGCTGCTTCATCGCCCGCAAGCGCGTCTGTCTTGTGGGTGCGGATTTTCTCGATGGACTCGTCGCTGACCCCGGCGCGGGCGGCGGCCACTGCATGTCCGGTCCACTCAATGTCACTGTTCCATTCCCGCGCGGTCAGGATGATGGCCAGCTCCTTGAGGTTGTCCGGCACAGTGCTCTGAAACCGTAGGGATGCGCCCATCGAGGTCAGGTATCCCGCGGCCTTGGGGTTGTTCAGAAGGGCGCGGAATTGCAGCCCGACCTCGGGACTGTTGCGGTCTCTCCGTATCGTGTCGTAGATTTCTTGCCCCTCGGAGTCCAGTTCCTCGCGGGTGACATAATGCACTCGGACCATGTGGTTCTACCTCCTGAATTCCGGGATCGGGAATTCCCGATCTTGCTATGATCAAGCGCTGGAATGGTACGCCGATACCGTGATGCTTGTCCATCTCCGGCGGGTTTCTACGGTCTGGCTGTGCTAGAATCTGCGCACCCAATTGCTATGGGAGAAGGGTCGATGCGGTGGCGTTTCCTCCTGGGACTGCTGGCTTTCGTCGTAATTGCCTGTGCTCAGCAGGAGCCGGCCGCACCTTCCAATTCTGGCTCGGGGGACAAGATGGACGAGTTGACCACCACGGCATCCGGACTGCAATACAGGGACCTGGAGGTTGGGACCGGGGAGGCCGCCCGCACCGGGGCGACGGCTTCCGTACACTACACCGGCTGGCTGCTGGATGGGACCAAGTTTGACAGTTCATTGGACCGGGGAGTGCCCCTGGAGTTCGTGATTGGCGCGGGAAGGGTAATCCAGGGCTGGGATGAGGGAGTCGCGTCAATGAACGTCGGCGGCAAGCGGGAGTTGGTAATCCCGCCGGATCTCGCCTATGGGGACAGGGGCGCGGCGGGGGTGATTCCGCCTGGCGCAACCCTCAGATTCGAGGTGGAATTGGTGGGGTTGAAATAAGGGAGATGCCGAAACCCCCGAGTATCCTCTAAAGAGTGGTGCCGGGGGTTTCACTCGGGCGAACCACTACCGCAGCGGTCTCGCACGGAAGATGCGTAGACGCAGAGGCTCTTTCAGTGCCGGGACGAAGTTGCTAGGAGCCGTCCGGCAGCGTGAACCAGGGTTCTTCGAGTGCTTCGTCTGGCCAGAGGAACTCGAACCCCGCTTCCAGGGCATACCTCTTGTCCAGGTCTTCCCTGTCCCCGATGTGGTAGTAAACGTCTGCCGGGAACCTCTCCTTCACCTCGGGGAGCATCTGCTTTGAGACTACGAAGTCCACCGGGATGTTGTGACTGTCCCAGATTGCCTGCTGGCCGCTCATGGTGCGGTCGGAGCAACTGCCCACCAGCATACCCTTCTCATGCGCTCTGCGGACCATGTCCATGGAGAGAATGCCGGGTGGGTCCCCGACTTCAAGAGTTCCATCTATATCGAAGCTGATCAGAATAACCAAACAGGCCCTCTCTTGTAGACTTCAGAATGTTGGTATGGGTCCTCTCCCTGTCACATATGCCCGGTATATCCAGGCTGGGGTCAGCCACAGGGACTTGGACCATTCGGGACGTTTGTACCAGTGCCTCCCATGGGTCACCCAAATCACCGCTCTCGTTTTCTGGCGGGAGTGCGAGGGAGTCGAACCCACCTACCCCGCTCGTCACGAGGCACAACGGATTTGAAGTCCGCAGGAGCCACCGGGCCCCGTCCACTCCCACTAGCTACGGATTTGGGGGTCAACCCAATCTAGAACACGAAGCGACTTCCAAAGTGCGGAACTACTCGCGGATTCCCGTTCCTGGCCGCTGGACTCCTCGTCCCCCCAATTGTTGCCAGGACCAAGCCGCCATCCGATGGCGGCTTGGAACTCACTGTCCGGACCCTGTCCATGTCGCTCCACGACATTTTAGACTAGGACGAAGGCATTTTCCACCTGCAACGTCTGGACCTCTCAGTCTGGCCTTGGGACAAGCGCTTCTACACCGGTCTATCGGGGAAGTCTGAAGCTTGCCCTCGACTTGACCGGTGTTTGGAATCCACCCGACTGCCGGGTATTGGCCGCGATACCCGACAACGAAGTCTTTCCCCTGACAAACACCGCTTGCCAATGCCATAGAACATCTGTACCATCGTACATGTCCGACCCGTAAGACCCTCCACCGCAATACACCTTCAAAGGAAGGCAGGGCCAGTCCAGGACAGCCACTGAGGCACACAATGTTCATTGTCCAGAAAAGCTGAAAAGGCAACCCGCAAACACCAGCCTGGCCCCTGCTCAGACTCCACCCCTTGCGTCTCTGGTCACCCCAAATGTCCGGTTTTGTCCGGATATGACCGGAAAATCGTGATTTCCCCCTTCACTCTCCTTAGGCAACCCCGTCCCACACCCGGCTCCACCCCTGGACCTCTGGCCACCCCAAATGTCCGGATTTGTCCGCATCTGACCGGAAAATCGCGTTTTCTCCCCCTCTCGCAAAAAGGGGATTTACCCCCTCACTCCACATTCATTAACTCCCTGTAAAGAACTCCCTAACTCCCTGTAAAGAACTCCCTGTAATGAGGTGTAACCATGACTTTCTCCCAGCTCAGGTCCCAGGTCGACGCCCTCCTCCGCAAGTACGCAACCGAAGTCGAGACCTACCGCCTCGGCAAGGTCACTACTGAATTCTGCGATGAGGTGGCCGACGCCCTGACCAACCCCAAGTCCGGCCCCGTGAAGGACCCATTCGATTGGGCCTCCGTACTGTTCAAGCGCATGGCAAAACGCGGCTACCGCCCACGGAACCTCACGCCTATCCAGAACTACCTGACCCGATGCCTCCAGGAGCGCCGCGTCCTTCCCCAGGCCCGCGAGGTCCTGCGTGCCCTGCTGCCCAGGGCAGCCGAACGCGGCCTCATCCCCCGCACCCTCGAAGACCCCGTCCCCATCTGCGCCATGAAACGCGGGCTGGAGAATGCTGCCAGGAGTGACGATTCAGGCTCGTCCGGCCTGGGTCTGTCGGATCTGATCGAACACTGGCAGAAGATGGACTACTGGCGGCAATTGGCCAAAGGTTCCTTGCCGGGGCCGAGTCCGGTTGGGGAGGCAACAGCGTAGCGCCTGTCCCGGCCTCAAGCGGCCGTAGCTGGATGGCCCGGATACCTGCAACGGAACGCTATACATACAACACCCATGCTTCTTGACCCTTAACCCCGCCGGTGCTAACGTCAACGACGCGAAGGCGCAATGTCCGGCAGGGCATCCAGGACCGCCTTCAGGAGGGTCAGCATGGCTATCCCCACGGAGAAGCAACCGGACACTGGGATTCGTCAGGCCGTCTCCCATCCCCTGGACCCGCTGACGGCTGAGGAGATCGTTGAAGCCGCCAATATCCTTAAGTCACAGCGCCGGCTCGGTTCAAGGGTGCGGTTTGAGACCATTGTACTGAGGGAACCCGGGAAGCCGGATGTTCTCAGCTTCCAGCCGGGCAACTCCATCCGGCGGGATGCCTTCCTCGTGGTTCTGGACAATGAAGAGGAAGCCACATACGAGGCGGTTGTGTCCCTCAACGAAGGGCGGGTCACCGACTGGAATAAGGTTCCCGGCGTCCAGCCTCGCATAATGTTCGACGAGTTCTTCGAGTGCGAAACCCTCGTCAGGGCCAACCCCGACTTCCGGGCGGCGCTGGCAAAGCGCGGCATTTCAGACCCGGACCTTGTCATGGTCGACCCATGGTCCGCAGGCTACTACGGGTTCGCCGACGAGGAGGGCCGGCGTCTGGCCCTTACCCGGAATTTCCTCCGGTCCAGCCCCACCGACAATGGCTACGCGCGTCCCATAGAGGGGCTGAGCGCCTTGGTCGACCTCAACAAGATGGAAGTGATGCGGATCGATGATTACGGGGTGGTGCCCTTGCCGCCCAACCCCGGCAATTACGCCGCGGAGTTCGTTGGCGAGTTCCGCCAGGACCTGAAACCCCTGGAAATCACCCAGCCGGAAGGTCCCAGCTTCACGGTGGATGGACACAGCGTTGCCTGGCAGAAGTGGCATCTGCGGATTGGGTTCACTCCCCGGGAAGGGCTGGTGCTGTACAACGTAGGCTACGAGGATCAGGGCAGGGTCCGTCCCATTCTGTACCGGGCCGCACTGTCCGACATGGTCGTACCATACGGCGACCCCAGCAAGGACCACTACCGCAAGAACGCATTCGACGCCGGGGAGTATGGCATCGGTTCCCTGACCAATTCCCTGACCCTTGGCTGCGATTGCCTTGGGGAGATTCACTATTTCGACGCCGACCTGAACACTGGCCGGGGCGGCTCTTTCACCATTCCCAACGCTGTGTGTATGCACGAAGAGGACTACGGCATCTTATGGAAGCACACAGACTGGCGCACCGGCCAGGTGGAGGTCCGCCGCTCCAGGAGATTAGTCATTTCCAGCATCGCCACGGTGGGCAACTACGAGTACGGCTTCTTCTGGTACTTCTACCAGGACGGGACCATTCAGTTGGAAATAAAGCTGACCGGCATAATTAACACCGCCGGTATAGCCGAGGGGGAGACTCCCAGGCACGGTACCCTCGTAGCGCCCCAGCTGAACGCCCACGTCCACCAGCATTTCTTCAACTTCCGCCTCGATATGAGCGTGGACGGCGAGGCCAACACCGTTCTCGAGGTGAACACCGTGGCGGAACCCCTTGGGCCTGATAACCCTCACGGCAACGCATTCTACGCTGAAGCTACACCCCTGAAGACTGAGCAGGAAGCCCAGAGGGTGATCGACCCGATGAGCGGCCGATACTGGCTGGTATCCAATCCATCGGTCAAGAACGCGCTTGGACGGCCTGTTGGCTACAAGTTGATGCCCGGCGAAAACATCCTTCCCTTCGCCCATCCCGGCGCCAGCATCATTCAGCGGGCCGGGTTCATGACCAGGCACCTGTGGGTCACCCCCTACGCCCCTGATGAACTGTCCGCCACCGGTCCCTATCCCAACCAGCACCCCGGTGGGGCCGGCCTGCCCGAGTACACCAGGAACGACCGCAAAGTGGAGAACACGGACGTAGTCCTGTGGTACACGCTGGGTTACCACCATGTCCCTCGCCCGGAGGACTGGCCCATCTCACCTGTGGGATACTGCGGGTTCAGCCTCAAGCCGGTGGGTTTCTTCGACACCAACCCGGTATTGGACGTGCCCCCCAGCGCCCATCACAACGGCGCGTGCCATGCCTGACGGGCCATCCACTACGCCTGTTAAATTGACCCTTGCTATTCCGGCGGGTCGATCACTATGTCCGGGTGGGTATCCACCCCGTAGCGGGCGAACACATCGTCGATCTGTTCCATCTCCACGCCGGACAGCGCCCACTCAAGGCCCGAGACGTTGTCTTCGACCTCCTGAACAGTACGCATCCCCACCAGCGCGACGCTTACGGCGGGATTCGAGAGGACCCATCGCAAAGCTAGATGCGGCATCCCTTTGCCCCTCGCTCCCGCTATGGGCTTGAGTTCTTCCACAACTTGCAGGTTCCGTTGGAAATGCTCCTCGGCGAACACGCCCACGTTCCAGCCGGGACGCCCCCCGGTCGAACGCCAGTCGTTGTTCCCGAACCGGGTGTCCGCCGTAAACGTGCCGGACAGCAGTCCGAAAGCCAGCGGCCCGTAGACCATCACCCCGGTCCCCTGCTGCTGGCAATAGGGGAAAATCTCCTGCTCCATGCGCCGGTCGAACATATTGAGTCCGTACTGCACGACGTCCACGCTTCGGTACCCCTCACATTCCCTGATCTGGTCGAGGGTGAAGTTGGACACGCCGACGGCGCGGACCTTGCCATCCCTTACCAGGCTGTCCAGCGCGTGCATGGTCTCCTCGAATGGTGTGTTCACGTCCGGCCAGTGAATCAGCAGCACGTCCAGGTAATCGGTCCCCAGGTTCCGCAGGCTCTCCTCCACGGAGCCGAAGATCGCCACCATGCGGCTGTCCCTGCCCTTTGGCCGGTCGGAATAGCCGACGCCGCACTTGGTAACGACGACCACGTCCTTCCGTCTCGACCCCAGCGCCCGGCCCAGCACGCTCTCCGACTCCCCTCTGCCGTAGGCGGGCGCAGTGTCGAAGCAGTTGACGCCCAGGTCGATGGCGCGGTCGACCGCCGCGGCGATCTCCGACCCGTCAACGTTCCCATAGGTCCCTCCCATCTCCCAGCACCCGAAACCGAGGGCCGAAACCGTCATGTCCGTCGGTCCGAATCTTCGATATTCCATACACTTACCTCTCCGGGCGAGTGAAGAATTTACTGAATGGATTGACCAGTTACGATTCCACGTCAAGCTACACGGCCGCACGTTGACAATCGCCACAC
The DNA here is from genome assembly GCA_951812625.1 of uncultured Dehalococcoidia bacterium. GTDB lineage: Bacteria > Chloroflexota > Dehalococcoidia > Lucifugimonadales > UBA3495 > CATOSP01. The sequence continues at coordinate 593,096 of CATOSP010000002.1, forward strand.
CCATTGCTAGATTATCCGCATTGCCACGCAGAAGCAACCGCGCCGTTTCGCACACCATTCTCCTGAGGAGGTCAGCCGTGCCGGTCCAGAGATTTAGGCCAATGACCAAGGATTTCCCCACCTTCGACTGCGATGCCCACGTCGTTGAACCCGCCAGGGTCTGGGAACGGGCCGCTGACAGCCTCACCAGGGACGAACTGGAAGCCCTGAAAGCCACCATGTGGTACGACCCTGAAACCAGGCAGTTACTGGTGAACGGCAAGGCCGACGTTAACAGCTTCTCCCCGGAGCCCAGGACCGGCCCCGGGGCCATCGACATAGTGAGGTTGGCTGGCCCTGGCCTCAAGCACGACATCCAGCGCGCCCTTAACGTCCGTAACCTCAATCCCGAGACCGCGTTGACTAGGGAGCAGTCGGACTACCTGGCCCACGCCGGGGCCGATGAACCCGGTCCTCGGCTCAGGGATATGGACGTTCAGGGCATCGATCAGGTGATGATCATCCCCACCAGCATCGACACCTATCCCTGGCTCCAGAACGCTCTCGGCGCAAGGGCCATGTGCAAGGCCTACAACGACTGGGCCTACGAATACACCCAGGAAGACCCGGAGCGGCTCTTTTTCGCCGCCCTCATCCCCATGCAGAGCCCTCAGTTTGCCGCCGAAGAGGTCTACCGCGTCGCCGCCAGGGGCTGCCGGGTTGCCCTTGTCCGGCCGATGGACGCAATGGGCAATTACCCGATCCAGCCCAAGTACGAGGCCGTGTGGAACGCGCTGGAGGATACCGGGTTGGTCTATGGAATGCACCCGTTCCCCGCTTCCGGGATTGCCAAACCCCCCGGCTATTCCGACCAGTACTCGGGCGCGGAGCTAATCAGGAAGACCATCTCCACCTCCGGCCTGCCCCATACCTTCCTTTCCAACGTACAGAACTTCCAGGCCGAGGCGGCCCTGTGGGTGACAATGGTCCTGATGTCCGGCTTCTTCGAGCGTCACCCCAAAATCCGGGCGGCAGTGTTCGAGGCGTCCTCCACCTGGCTGAGCTTCCTGCTGGACGAGTGCGACAAGACCTACAGGCTCTACCGCAACGAACGCCAACTGCCCCCGCTGAAGCAGTTGCCGAGCGAGACCTTCTTCCAGCACTGCGTAACCGGCTTTGAAGGGGACGAAGCGCCGCCCTCGCGCCTGCCCGACTTCTACCGGGACATACTGGCCTGGGCCTCAGACGTCTACCACCACGACGGAGACGACGCCTGGAGGGCCATAGAGACCATGGAAGAATGCGAGTTGCCCATTGAGGACCAGGCCCGGTTCCTGGGGGCCAACGCCCGAAGGCTCTACAATATAGAGCCGCCCAGCAGGATAATCCGGGAGCGGGTGACCGAAATCCACCGCCCCGATTGGTGGCCGGACGAGGACGAGATCCGGGAGGCCCTGAAGCCGGAGTCCTCGGTGACCCGACTGTAACCCATCGGCAACCCAGCGGACGATATGACATGACTACTCGAAAAGATTTCGAGGTCTTTGACAGCGACTCCCACCTGGTGGAACCCGGGGAGGTGTGGGAGGAATACCTGGAACCCGAGTACCGGGTCCTGGGGAAACACGCCCTGTGGCGGGAAGAGGGTCAGTTCGACTCGTACCTCAAGATCAATGGCCGGGTCTTCCGGGATACTGCCAACCCCAACATCCCGCGGCACGCCATCTGGAAGCCGGGCATGACGTGGGACTCTGTCGGCGGCCTGGACCCGGCTGTCCGTCACCCGATGAGCGAGGGCGCATCTGACCCCCGGGCAAGGCTTCGGGACATGGACGCAATGGGCATTGACCAGTCCTTCCTGTACCCGACTTGGTTCGCCGAAGGCTTCCATCTGGTTGAGGACCCGGACGTTGCCTACGCGCTGGCGCGGGCCTACAACAACTGGGTCTCAGACTTCTGCCAGGCAGCCCCGGACCGCCTGTTTGCCGCCGCGATGGTCCCCTTGGGAAACATGGACTTCGCCATGGCGGAGCTGCGCCGCGCCGCTGGAATGCGGTGCTTCCGAGGGGCCTTCATCCGCCCCATGTTCATGGAAGGGCGTTACCTCACCCACCCCTATTACGACCCCCTTTGGTCCGAACTGGAGAGGCTGGGGATGACTGCCGCAGTGCATCCATCCGCGGGCCTGTGGAACCCGGAGTGGACGTCTCACGGCCCCTTCTTCGAGAAGATCAAGGGCCGTCTCACCCAGACTGCCGGACTGGGAGGTGGAGGAGGTGGCCCCAACGCTGGGGGCAGCACCAGCGACCGCAACCGGGTGTCCCCGGCCACGGGCATGGTCTCCCTCGGGCACCCCCTCGCCCCGATACTGTCCCACTGGCTGGACAACCACATGTTCGTAGCGTCCACGCTGATCGGTTATACCGTGATGGAGCGGTTCCCCGACATGAGGGTCGTGATGGCCCACGGGAAGGCGTCGTGGATGGAGGAAGTGCTGGAGAAGATGGAGGCTTCGACCCGTGTCATCCCTCTTCAGCATTACTACCCGGTAAGCACCGAACCGGAAGAGACGTGGGAGGAAGGCTGCGTCATGCTCGGCTTCGACGCCGAGGAGAGGCTGATCCAGGAACTCCCTCACGCATACGAAAGGAAGGTCGTCTGGGGGTCCCGCTATCCCCACCACGACACGTCTTCGGCTTGGGACGCAATCGAGGCGTTGACCCGTGCAGACGTGGAACGACCTGTGATTGCCAGAATGATGGGCGGAAACGCCAGGGAGCAGTTCGGCTTAGGCTAGTTGACTACTCTCTGATAGCACCATCACAAGCTACGCCTCGCAACATGCCGCGCGACAGGTGCGAATGCCGTAGAAACAGCCGAGGCAAAAGCAGACCTGGTGTTCATGGTCCTCGTGTTCTTCCTCATCATCTGAGAAGTTCTCTTTGCCCTCCTTGATGAGAAATGGGACCAGGATCAGGGCAGACACCGGGTCGGCCCACCACCAGGAAAGTAGTGCGTTCAGCCCCAGACCTACCAGGATTGTGAGGTCTTGAAGGTCGCAGAACAGGCTTTCGACAGCCTCCGCTCTCAGCGACCGGGACTGCATCTTGGCGGCGATGCGCATCTTGCCCACGTAGAGTCCGCTCATCACCACCGCGCTTGCAACCACGATCACGACACCTGCGAGGCTCGGCTGCGGCTCAGGCAACCAACCCAGCAGGTTGGCTGCGGAATGAATGACAATGTATGCCGCCAGCAAAAAGAAGCTGAGCCCGACCAGTCTTCGGGCACTTCTCTCGGCTGACTGTTCTTCCAACTCCTCCCGCTCCCCCGTCAACCGCCACACGAGGATACCGCCGGCCAGGAGCTCGACGATGCTGTCCAGTCCGAAGGCGAGCAGGGCCACACTCCCTGCCTGAATACCCGCCCAGAACGAGACTCCGGCCTCTGCCAGGTTCCAAAACAGACCGGCCCATACCATAATGAGGGCTGTTCGGCGAAGGCCATCAGTTTGAATCAACGGGATGACTTCTCCTTCCTTAACGGGACTACGTCCCCTGGCAGGTCGCATCCTCCATGAGTCACTGAAGTTGCGGTTGAGTCGGGGTTGCTGCCTTATATGGCGGGGTTAGCAGAGTTGAATGGATAACAGTATAATGGCAGGCCAGGGTGCACGATAGAAGCGGTCAATTGATCGGGTGATCGGCCCACCTGTATTGCATCTGCCAAAGTCGTCTGGCGGATAGACCGCGAGGGGGGCGGAATTGGCCCCAACCTCTCCGTCGGGTTATTATCTCAAGAAGGTGGTGCAGGGGTCCGTTCTGCACGCCATGCGATTGCTCTGATTAACCCACGGAAAATCCAGGCGTGGAAGGGATACAGAGCGTACCAATAGGCCAGACCCGCGAGACCCTTGGGACTGAAAACCGCCGTCTGCTCGAGTTGGGTTGTGCCGTCTTGGGCTTGCCTCACCTCGAACTGGAGCCATGCGTTCCCGGGGACCTTCATCTCGGATCGAAGACGCAGCATGCGGTCGTCCTCCAAGGCTTCCACCCGCCAGAAATCCAGTGCATCACCTACTCGCAACTCGTCGGGATGGCGCCTCCCCCTGCGTAGACCTGCGCCTCCCAGCAACCGGTCGAGCATACCTCGTAGCCGCCAGGCCCAATTCGCAAAGTACCAGCCGCGGGCCGCTCCTATCCCAGTGCATACCCGGTAAATGCGTCGGGGAGGCGCGGCAACACTGCGGCGTCGGCGCTCTATGATTAGCCCCTGCCGCGATTCCAGGCGCACTAGTTCCTGTGGTGCCGTGGATGTGCCGGTGGCGTCGCTCCAGGAAGTGTCTATGCGGCCCTCGTCTAGGTCTCTCAGTACGCCGGTGATGGCGGAAGCGTAGTCTTGTGGTTCGACGTGCGGGAAAAGAGTGCGTGCAAGATCATTTGTGACTACGACGTCATTGCGGAGCCCTTCAACGAGGGGTGCAGCGATATCAGCCGGGATGGGAGTCATCCAGTGTACCCAGTAGGAAGAGAGGCGGGGAGTCAGGACCGGGACGGGAATCAACAGCCTCCGGAGTCCCCTTGCCGCCGCATAGCCCTGCATCACTCCGCGGTAGGTCGTCGTGTCTCTCCCTCCAACCTCGATGGTGAGTCCCTTGCACTCCAGGGTGTCCAAGGCGCAAGCCAGGTATTCGAGGAGGTCATCGATAGCGATGGGTTGAATGAGGGAGTAAATCCACTTCGGGCATACCATGATTGGTAGACGCTCGACGAGATAGCGGATCATCTCGAACGAAATGCTGCCAGTTCCAACGATCACCGCAGCTCGGAATTCAGTAACCGGGACGTTGCTCTCGCGGAGCGCTTGCCCGGTTTCCTGCCGGGATCGCAGGTGATGAGAGAGGTTGGCTTGCGGGTCTCCCAGTCCTCCCAGATAGACGATGTGCCCTACGCCAGCATCCCTTGCGGCCTGGCCGAAATTCCGGGCGGCCTCGATGTCCAGCTCATGGAAGCCGCGGCCACTCGACATGCTGTGGATCAGGTAGTAGGCCGTGTCCACACCATGCAGCGCCTCGGACAGGGCTTGAGGGTCAAGTACGTTGCCAGTCACAACCTCGACCTGTCCATACCACGGGCGGGAGAGAATTCTGGCCTCGTTGCGCACTAGGACGCGAATGCAGCGTCCTTCATCAACTAGGCGTGGGACCAACCTTCCCCCTATGTATCCGGTAGCTCCGGTGACCAGGATCCTTTGAAGATCGGCCATCTGGTTGCTTCCTTTATGCGTCAGGAGGAGGGCCGACAGGCGCGGCTAAGGCAACGTTTCGGCTGAGGTGGTACAGGGCACATGATTTGAAATACTGCCGTCAAAGAAGACTCGAGAAACTCACGTGAGAGCGTTGTTCAACGCTTCGGAAGGCAGATGTAGTGTTCCTGGTCCTTGGGCTACTCTTCAGTATCCGAAATACTCCAAGTGTTCACATGGACTTCCAAAACTGAAAAAAGAGTGGCCCAGGTGCGATATCGCTCCTTGGACCACTCCTGTGACACTCCATCAGGTAGACTCCAAGCGAACTAATGCTCGCAGGAGGCCATCTAGTCTTGTCCGTTCCCTTGTTCGGTGAGCCTCTAGCCGCCCAGGACGGAGTCGATCTTGCGCTTGAGGGCGTTCTTCGGCATCGCGCCGACGATCTGGTCGACGGGCTGACCGTCTTTGAAGAAGATCAAGGCAGGTATGCTGCGGACGCCGTACTTCATAGCGATGTTAGGTGCTGTGTCTACGTCGAGCTTGCCCACCGTGAGTTGGCCGTCGTACTCAACCGCCATGTCATGGACCGACGGGGCGATCATCTTGCAAGGGCCGCACCATTCTGCCCAGAAATCCACCATCACCGGAAGGTCGGACTGCAATACTTCTGAGTCCCAATTGGATTCCGTCATCTCTTTCGGTTCTGCCATTTCATTCCTCCAAGGCTATTGTCGTCTTGAATACTGCGGGCCGTCGGTATTCGACCAGCCAAGGTTGCATTCAGGCCCAGTGTATACTGCTCCTCTTATTGCGGTCAACCTGAACCCTGAGGAAACAGAAATCCGCCTCTGAACCACGATTATCGACTCTCGTCTGTTGTCCATCTATTATAATGTCTGTGAGGTGTACCGTTGACACGACTGAAAGTACGAATAGGCCAGCAGCTTACCCTGACTCCCGATTCCTGGGGAAGGCAGGGCGAGGCAATGGCCCAATTCGATGGGCAGAACATCTTCGTACTAGGCGGGATACCCGGCGAGCGCGTGGTCGTCGAGGTGGTGAGCGTGCGCCGAAGGTACGCCGCTGCACGGGTGGTGGAGGTGCTCGACCCTTCCCCTGACCGGGTGTCTGCTCCATGCAGCTACTACGGCGAATGCACGGGTTGCCAGTGGCAGCACGTGGACTATCGCGAGCAGCTTGAGATCAAGAAGGGAAAAGTGGTCGATGCTCTAAAGCGCGTAGGCGGCTTGACCGGGGTCGATGTCGCCCCAGTGGTTCCATCTCCCCGCCAGTTCGGTTACCGGAACCATGCTCGCTTCACCATTGGCCCTTCTGGTGCGCTAGGCTTTGTCCACAAGGAGACGCGGAGGTTCGTGCGGATCGATCGCTGCATGTTGATGCATGATGGAGTCAATGAGACCTTGGCGGGGTTGCAAGACCGCTGCTCCGAGACCTCGCAGTTGTCCATCAGAGCCGGGATGGAGACGGGGGACCGGTTGGTCCAGCCGACCCTGCTCAACCCTGACATTCCATTTGCCACCGGCCAAAAGACCTACGTCGAGTCTGTTGACGGGCACAGGTTCCGGGTAGCGTCGCCGTCCTTCTTCCAGGTCAACGTCGAGCAGACTGCGGAATTGGCCCGGCTGGTGAGCCGAGTCCTGGACTTGAGTGCCGATGATTTACTGTTGGACGCATACACCGGAGTGGGCACTTTCGCAATATTGTTGGCACCCTCCGTCAAGAAGGTGATTGCCGTGGAGGAGTCCGCAGCCGCGATGGTGGACGCCACGGAGAACGCCCGCCGTTTGGCCAATGTTGAGCTAATAGTGGGCAAAGTCGAGGACATCTTACCCCACATGGAACACGCTCCCACTGCGGCTATTCTGGACCCGCCCCGGTCTGGCTGCCATACCCGGACGTTGGAAAGCCTGATTGATTTGGGCCCGGAGCGGGTAGCCTATGTCTCATGCGACCCGGAGACACTGGCCAGAGACCTGAAACTGCTTTGCGACAGGGCATATACCCTGGAATCGGTGACACCAGTGGATATGTTCCCCCAGACCCACCACGTTGAATGCGTGGCCCTGCTCCGGCGGAAAAACCGGCACTCCCGGATTGTATTGGCCTCTGCCTCTCCAAGGCGGAGGGAACTGCTGGCAGGGATGGCCCTAGACTTCGAGGTGATTCCCGCTAACGTGCCCGAAGACCCACTTCCGGGAGAAAACCCAACAGAGTTGGTCCAGCGTCTCTCCCGGGCCAAGGCGGAGAAGGTGGCTTCGGGCATCGACCAAGGCATTGTCATCGGCGCGGATAGCATGGTCGTGCATGACGGCGAAGCCATTGGGAAACCCGTTGACGAGGACGACGCCCGCCGGATGCTGCGGCGGCTTCGAGGCACACAGCATCAGGTGTTCACGGGAATAACCGTTATAGACGCGGCTTCGGGCAGGAAGTCCACCGAAAGCATGGCCAGCGACATAACCCTCCGGAGCTTCACTGAAGAGGAGATGGAAGATTCTATCGCCTCTGGGACGCCCATGGATAAGGCCGGGGCCTACGCGGTGCAGGACCAGGTGTTCCGCCCCGCACAGTCCTGGGAGGGATGCTATACGAACATCGTGGGCCTTCCCCTATGCCGGCTGCTGGAGATGGCAGCCAAGCTGGGCTATCCACTCCCCACCGCCAAGTCCGGTGATATTCCCCCCGGTTGTGGGCCAGACTGCTCGTTCCTCGGGAGCGATGCGGCATGAACTTCATGGGAATGGGGTTGCTGGAGTTGGGCGTAATCTTTGTCGTGGCCCTGCTAGTTCTGGGACCCGCCCGATCCCTGGACATGGCCAAGACCACGGGAAGGCTGTTCCGTGAGCTTCGCCGGTCTGTCGCAGAGATGAATTCGGCCATAGACTTGGACCGTCCAAATGCCCGAGATCAGGTGCCCCCTCCAGAACCGACTCTGGCCCCACCCACCCCGCTGGCCGACGAAGAGTCCTCCGAAAGAAACTCCGGATGAGCAGCCGGGAGCTTACGTTCCTTCAACACCTGGGGGAACTGCGGCGCAGGGTTCTCTGGTCGGTGTTGGCCCTGCTGGCGGCCAGCGCCGTATCCTTTGCTTTCTTCCGGCAGATAATAGGGGTTCTGGTGATTCCGGCCCGGGATGTGCTGGATGTAAACAGCGGAGGCCTCATATATACCGAGGTCACCGAACTGCTCACCACCTCTGTCAAGGTGTCCCTGCTGGCCGGATTCACCCTAGCATTCCCAGTGATTCTTTACCAAGTCGTTATGTTCGTAGCCCCGGGGTTGACCAGCAAGGAGCGGCGTTACCTCTGGGTCTTTCTGCCGGCTGCTCTGATCGCCTTCGTATGCGGCGTGGCATTTGCCTACTTCGTCCTTGCTCCGCCTGCCCTAAAGTTCCTGCTCACTTTTGGCGAGGGTGTAGCAAGGCCTGAAATCAGGATCAGCAACATCGTTAACGTGATGGTGCGGTTGCTGTTCTGGATGGGAACAGCCTTCGAGACGCCTCTGGTAATGTACCTGCTGGCCACGCTTGGGATCGTCAATGCTCGGATGCTCGGGAGGTTCCGCCGCTATTGGGTCGTTGTGGCCTTCATTCTCGCGGCTATAATCACGCCGACATTCGATCCGCTTAACCAGGCATTGGTTGCCGTGCCTCTGTTGGTTCTCTACGAGCTTGGCGTGCTTCTGGCCCGGCTTGCGGGCCGCGGACGGCCTTCGTCCGCGGCTCTCACACCGTTCTCTCATCTCGACTAGCCGGGGATGCCGTTCTCCAGAAGAAAAGGGCCAGCGTTTGTTCTGGCCCTCATGTATAGCTGATTTAGCCCTGGTGGTTCGGATCAACCGGAGCGTCGGTCGTCTTCAACTCCACTTCCAACGCCCTGGCGGTCGTGCCGTTCCGGTGGCGGATTATCGTCCTCGCCGGTGACCGCCGTCTTGAACGTGCGTATTCCCCTGCCAAGGGATGACCCTATTTCAGGCAGGCGCTTGGCCCCGAAAATCAGCAGGATCACCACCAGGATTATCAGCAGCTCTGGAAGGCCGAACGGTCCGACTCGCATATCTTTTCCTGCAACCGGCCAGTGAGACTTCCTAATCATGATAGCAGAACCGCCGGTACCGGGACAATCAACCCCGACGGCGTTCTCTATTCCGGAGCGCAAATTCTTCTTGTTTGGCTTCCGGCTCACTTGTATAATGTTGCCTTCCAGCGGCACGGCTTTTGCTTTTGACCCATGCCTGTCGTCGAGCCGGGAGATATGCACACCACCAATCAAGCCGCGGATTCACGGAGGCAGATGGATCCTGTTTATGATCTGGTAGTTATCGGGGCGGGCCCTGGCGGGTACGTCGCGGCGATTCGGGCAGGGCAGCTTGGCCTCAAGACCGCTATCGTAGAGAGAGAGGCGCTAGGTGGTGTCTGCCTCAACTGGGGCTGTATCCCGAGCAAGGCATTGCTGAAAAATGCGGAAATCCTCTCCTACTTCCATCGGGCCAAGGAATTTGGCATCAGCTTTGACAACTTCCATGCCGATTTCTCCACGGCCATTAGCCGGAGCCGCAGGGTGGTGGCACGCAATACCCGAGGCGTAGCCTTCCTGCTCCGGAAGAATAATGTTGACCAGTTCGAGGGCTTGGGCCGGTTGCTGGATCAAGGCCGCGTGCAGGTCGAACCCGAAGGTAGGGTGTTGCGCTCCAGGAACTTGCTCATCGCCACCGGTGCCAGGCCCCGTACCATTCCCCTTCTACCCGTGGACGGTGAACGTATCATCACCAGCCGGGAGTCTATCGTTCTCAGCGACCTTCCCAAGTCCATCGCTATCGTTGGCGGCGGTGCGATTGGTGTTGAGTTCGCCTACCTTTACCGGATGTACGGCGTCGATGTCACAGTTGTGGAACTTCTGCCCCGACTCGTGCCCGCGGAAGACGAGGACATAAGCGCGATACTGGAACGTAGCTTCACGAGGCAGGGAATCAACGTCATGACCGGGGCCGCCGTGGCCGGGTCCGAGACCACCACGGACGGTGTTATTCTCAGAATCGACAAAGGCGGTGCTGAGCAGTCGCTGCGTTTCGACATGGTGTTGGTGGCTGTAGGCATCCAACCCAACAATGAAGACCTTGGCCTGGAAGCGTTGGGGGTCGAAACTGACCGTGGGTACATACAGGTCGACGATGTGATGGCGACCAATGTGCCTGGCGTCTTCGCAGTAGGCGATATAACCGGCGAGCTGGCACTGGCCCATGTGGCATCTGCCCAGGCCGTGACCGCTGTGGAGCACATCGCGGGTATGGAGACCCAAGCCCTGGACTACACTTTCATGCCTAGAGCCACCTACTGCAATCCCCAGGTTGCCAGTTTCGGGCTTACCGAGGCTCAGGCGCGAGAACAGGGATTCGATGTGAAAACGGGCGAGTTCAACGCCCAGGCTAATGGCAAAGCCCTGGCAATGGGAGAACCCGACGGAATCGTCAAACTGGTGGTGGACGCCAAGTATGGCGAACTGTTGGGCGGCCACTTGATAGGCCCCGAAGTGACGGAACTGCTGGGAGAGCTTTCCATGATCCGTGTGCTCGAGGGGACTACTCTGGAGATGGGCTGGGCAGTGCATCCCCATCCCTCCATGTCGGAGATGCTGAGGGAAGCGGCCCTCAGTGCCCAAGGGCGGGTGCTGCACATGTAGCCCTGACCTGTCGCGGACAGGCCAAATGTTACAAAGCCGTAACGATGTGTCCCAGAGATGTCGAAAAGGACATCCGGCTTGTAGAGTGTGCCTTGGTAGCATTATACTGGGCACATCAGCGAAAAGGCACTTAATCTCATTTCCGGTTGGGAACTGGACGGAATAGCCCAACTGACCGGCCGATGTGAGGAACGAAACGGGATCAAACATACCGGCCATCTGAAACACCTACCCGTCATTCCCGCGACCGTGGGAATCCGAGGAGCAAGGCTATGGCGTTGGGACGTTATGACTTCGCGTTAGCGATTGGAGGCGAAGCTGGACAGGGCATCGCCACGCCAGGCGACATCCTCGCTCGGATATTCGTCCGGCGCGGTCTTCACTTGTACACCTACAATGCCTACCAGTCCATAATCCGCGGCGGACACATCTTCCTGACCGTCCGGATCAGTGATGAAGAAGTTTACAGTCACGGGGACAGGCTCGACCTTCTCCTATGCCTCAACCAGGATACGATGGATCGGCACCTATCCATCATGGGGCCGGATACCCGCGTATTGTACAATGGCGACAACGTTAAGCCGGGAGAACCCGGCGAGGGCGTCCAGTTGTGCCCACTGCCGATAGCCGATCTGACTCAGAGCCGCAACCGATTGGTGCAGAACACCGTGGCCGTGGGTGCGGTGGCTGCCTTAATCGGCGAGGACTTTAGTACTCTAGAAGAGAGCCTGACTCTACGGTTTGGCCGTCAGGGCCAGGCTGTCATCGACGAAAACATGCGGGTGGCCCGCGCTGGATATGACCATGCGCTGGCCAACTTCGACCCCTTCTCCCGGCCTCTGGGCCGCGGCACGAAATCTTTGGCCGTGTGGTCTGGGAACGATGCAGTAGCAATGGGTGGGGCGGCCGCAGGTGTCAAGTTCTACGCCGCCTACCCCATGAGTCCCTCCACTGGTGTCCTCCACTGGATGGCCCAGAACGCCCGCAACCTCGGCATTATGGTCCGCCAGGTTGAAGATGAGATCGGCGTGGCCAACATGGTTATAGGCGCAGCCCATGTGGGGTGCCGTGCCATGTGCGCCACATCCGGCGGCGGGTTCGCCCTGATGAGCGAGGCCCTCGGCAGCGCCGGGATGATGGAAATCCCAGCCGTATTTGTCGACGTACAGCGTGCCGGGCCGTCTACCGGCGTCCCCACCAAGACAGAACAGGGGGACCTCTGGCAGGTGTTGGGAGCGAGCCAGGGAGACTTTGAGCGGTTCATCGTTGCTCCTCACGACGCTCTCGACGCATTTAATACGGTCCCGGAGTTGTTCAATCTTTGCGACAAGGCGCAATGTCCCGGGGTGCTCATTTCCGACCTCCTAATTGGCGAGGGCAGGTTCAGCGTCGACCCCGAGGACATAAACCTGCATCCGAAGATCGACAGAGGCAACTTGATAACCGAGCACGCCGCGTCTAACGGATACAAGCGCTATGAAATGACCGAGACCGGCGTTTCTCCTCGTGCACTCCCGGGCTTGGAGGGCTACGTCCATGTTGTCGCTACTGATGAGCATGACGAAGACTCTATGCTGATCAGCGACGAATTTACCAACCCCCACAAGCGGCGTATGATGGTGGAGAAGCGGGCGCGCAAGTTTCTTGGCGTGGTGGGTGACATAGCACCCCCGGAGCTGGAAGGCCCAGAGGATGCTGAGGTCACCCTCATCGGATGGGGCTCTACCTATGGCCCGATCAAGGAAGCGGTTGACCTGCTTAAAGTCCAAGGAGTGACGGCAAACCAACTCCCGATCAAGTGGATCCTTCCCTTCCATGCCGACGAGGTTACCGAGATTCTCGGCAGGTCCCGTCGAACGATTGTGGTTGAGAACAACTACTCCGGCCAGTTCGCCCGCTACCTGCGTAGCGAAACGGGTATCAAAGCGGATGGCCACATCCGTAAGTACGACGGCGAACCGTTCATGCCCCATCACATCGTCAATGGTGTGTTGGAACTGCTGGCCGAAAAGACCGAACGCTACGTGCCTTATCAAGAGGTCGTGGTTTAGAGAGGTGAGAGGATGGCTACAACTCTGTCGGGAACTGGCGGCGGACCGGTCGTCCAGCTAACTGCCAGGGATTTCAAAGGCCAGGTTGACCCTGACTGGTGCCCTGGTTGCGGCGACTTCGGCGTCCTGAACAGCATCCAGAGAGCCTGCGCAGAACTTGGGCTACAGCCCCACGAGATTCTGACGGTCAGTGGTATAGGGTGCTCCTCAAACCTGCCCGGCTACTTTAATGCCTACGGTATGCACACCCTCCATGGTCGTGCGCTGGCTGTTGCTACAGGGGCCAAGCTGGGCAACCACGAATTGAACGTGATCGTAACCGGTGGCGACGGTGACGGTTATGGGATCGGCGGTAACCACTTCACCCATACCGCCAGACGCAACATCGACCTCACCTACATCGTAATGAACAATCAGATTTACGGCCTGACCACGGGACAGATTTCCCCTACCAGTTCACTGGGGATGAAGACCAAGAGTACTCCCTTCGGCAGCGTAGAGTCGCCCATCAACCCCATCACCTCGGCGATCATGAACGGCGCAACTTTTGTGGCCCGCGGCTACAGCGGTGATGTACGGCATCTTACCACCATGATCAAGGCAGCGATGCAGCACAAGGGATTTGCCTTGTTGGACGTATTCAGCCCGTGCGTCACCTTCAACAACGACAACGGTCATGACTTCTTTAAAGAACGGGTCAGGAAGCTCGAAGACGAAGAGCACAACCCCGCCGATTGGCAAACAGCCTGCGAGAAGGCCATGGTCTGGGGCGATACCATCTACACTGGTCTGTTCTTCCAGAAAGAGACTGAAACTCTGGACGGCAGCGAGCCGGTGCTCCGCGAGGGAGGGCCCCTGGCGTTCCGGGAGTTGGGAATCACCACGGACCAGGCCAAGCGGATCATCGACCGCATGATGTAACGTGCTGAGAATATTGGCTCCCAAATTGGTGGCGGCTTGTATAGGCCGCCACTATTCATGTCAAGTGAGCCCGTGACCCGAATGTATCCCGCCTTGCCCCTCCACGTCTCGTGCTTTAATATCTGATCACGTACCAAGACCGTCGGATTAACGTGCTTCCGAGCCCTTAACACGAGGAATAAACCCTCAGGAGGCCGCATTGGCTACTTCCATCGTCATGCCCCAGATGGGCTACGACATGCAAGAAGGCAGAGTAGTTCGTTGGCTCAAAAGCGAGGGTGATGAGGTGTCCCGGGGGGATGTGCTGGCAGAGATCGAGACCGACAAGGCCACTGTGGAGTTCGAGGCCTACGTCTCCGGGGTGCTGCGCAAAATCGTGGCGCGGGAAGGCGTGGTCATCCCAGTAGGTGAGTTGATCGCGGTGATCGGGGATAGGGACGAATCCATAGTCGATGACATATCGGGCACCGGCAGCCCGAGCGTCGCAGCGGCCGAGGGAGCGACCGATGCCACAGAAGCGGTATCGGTAGTGCCCGAACCTGCCCCCTCAGCCCCAATCGGAGAGGTCCGTGCTTCCCCCCTCGCACGTCGCATAGCCCGCGAGCGAGACATCGACTTGACCCAGATCACCGGCACAGGTCCGGGCGGCAGGATCGTTGAGCAGGACGTCTTGGACTACCGTGAAGCTGCGCGACTTCCCAATCCTGAAGCTCCGTCGTCTGGAGCCGGTCGCGTCGAGCGTGCCTCCCCCATCGCCCGTCGCCTGGCCCGGGAGCGAGGGATTGACCTCGCCCAGGTTGTTGGCACAGGTCCCAGTGGGAGGATCGTCGAGCAGGACGTCTTGGACTACCAGCCTCCCGCAATTCTCGATGCTACTGCTGTCCCGCAACCGACTGTGACCGAGGACGAGAGGGCCGACCTGTCCCGCATGCGGCAGGTCATTGCGCAGGTTACCAGCGACAGCAAACGCGATGCGCCCCACTTTTACCTTGCCACCGCCGTGGATATGACCAAGGCGATGGCCCTCCGGCGCGACATCAACGATGCTGCCCCCGAAGGCAACAGGGTGAGCATCAACGACCTTATCGTGAAAGCAGCCGCCATTGCTCTGCAACGACACCCCAAATTCAACGCCTTCTTCCGCGGCGATCACCTCCAGATGAACTCCAGCCTCAACATCGGCATCGCGATTGCCTTGGAAGCGGGGCTGATTGTCCCTGGCATCGCCGGTTGCGAGAGCAAGAGCCTGCTGGAGATTGCTGCCTCCAGCGCCGACCTCATTGCGCGGGCACATCAGGGCGCCCTGCGAAACGACGAGTATTCCGGTACCTCCTTCAGCATCAGTAACCTCGGCATGTTCGACGTGGACAGCTTCGCGGCGATTATCTATCCGCCCCACGCGGCTGTGTTGGCCGTGGGCAGGGTGGCTGACCAGCCCGTTGTCCGGGAGGGTCAGGTGGTGGTGGCCCAGACCATGCAGGCTACTCTCTCGGTGGACCACCGAGTGGCCGACGGCGCAGAAGCCGCCCAATTCCTGATGGAGATCAAGGGGCTATTGGAAAACCCTGTATCATTGTTGCTGTGACCGTAGGCGGTTCTCTGACTGAGTATTGTGCCCGAGAGTTGGCCGAGGCTAGTCAAGATTTTCCACACGTTCGGTAGCGTCGCACTTTAGAGCCCGCCCCTCCAGGCCGGTTACCGTACCCCACACTATGGCACAGCACTGACACTTGCCCCTTCCAAACCCGGATGCACTTCTCTATCATGTCTCGAAAGCTTCAGGCTCGACTGGCCGCCTGGATCGGGACTGGAGTCACCCACGCCCGTGGTCCCGAATAGGTGAAAGGTGCTGGAAGTGGCCGGAAATGGCAATGAAACCAGAATTTTCCCCGGTAGTCGCCCTGCCCGCAGGGACGGAAGACTGTCTCCAGGGGGAATGGCCAATGTGCGATTCAGTGCCTGCACCCGTCAATAGATGACCGGACCACCCGCAACGGAACACCACTCCAACATTCTTGCTGCACCACGCACCTATATCCAATCACTCATCAGATAATCGTTGAATCGTGTCCAGAAAAATCATGCACGATCGTCGGTAGCCATGTCATAAAATAGGGGATGGCCGTTGAGCTTGGTCTGTCAACAGCCGACCCCGAAGTGACCGGCCGGTGCCGGATTCGAATTCCCAGTTGCCCGAGTTCTTAATGACTGCTTCCAATAAGGAAAATCCCACAGCCTCGGTAGTTGGCCACACTCGCCGAGTCTATCCCCTTGACACCCACGACCTGACCGAGGAGCAGATTGCCGTCGCCTTTGCCATGACCTCCCGGCGTCCCGATCCCTTCGATGACATCGCTCGGGAAGTCAGTGAGGAGAAGGCCGCTGACTTCCACGAGCGTTGGGTCCTCGGTTATGGCCATGCCTCCGTCGCCGAGCACGCCGTGGTCCATCTGGCTGTAGAGAACGTGTCGCGGCTGGCGTGTGATACGCTGGAAGACAACCGCCTCGCATCTTATACCGAAAAATCCTCCCGCTACCAGGTTATGGATTCAGGCTCTTATCATATCCCCACGGAACTGGACGGCCATGATTCCCTCCGTGAGGAGTACATTCGGGCCTGTGACTCGCTGTTCCAGTGTTATTTCAGGCTGATTGATGGCTGCATGGCGCACCTGCGAAGAGAGATCCCGCAAGGAGCCAAAGAGCGAGATGGCATTTACAACCTGCGGCTGCGTCGCATCGCCACCGACCATTGCCGGGCGATACTGCCCTCCTCCACTCTCACCAACGTCGGGGTCACTGCCAACGCACGCACCCTGGAGCACGCCATATCCAAGTTGCTTTCCTCGCGGCTGGATGAGGAGCAACGGGTGGGGCTCGACGTAAGGGAGCAGGCACGGCTTATTACCCCCACCCTGATTAAGTACGCCGAGCGGAACGAATACCTGGCCACCGCTCCGTCCATCCGGAGCGGTCTGGCCGGAAATGCCAGATCCGAAGGGGAACGCGAATCCACAGGAGATACCGCGCCACTGGTGCGTTTGCTCCATTGGAGCGAGGACGCCGATGTCAAACTCGTGTCGGCCCTCATCTACAGCGGGACAAGCTCGCCATACGAAGATGTGTTGCGGAAGGTCAGTGACCTGTCACCGGAGGACCGCCGGGAGTACATCGACCGCTGCGTGTCTGAGATGGGTCCCCACGACGCGGCTCCCCGTGAGTTCGAGTTGGTGGACTACACCTTCGAGTACCTGATGGACTATGGTGCTTACAGAGAGTTCAAGCGCCACCGGATGCAATCTTATTTCCCCCAGTTGCTAACTGTATCCCACGGCTACCGTGTCCCGTTCGTTGTTGAGCAAGCGGGCCTCTCCGGCGACTTCGATGCGGCCATCGCAGTCGCCGAAGAGGCCTTCTGGAAGCTCCATGAGTTCTCACCTGTGGTGGCCCAATACCTGGTGACCCACGCCCACAACCGCCGGGTGCTGTCAAAGCTGAACCTGCGGGAGTGCTTCCACCTGTTCAAGTTGCGCACGTCAGAGATGGCCCATTTCTCCATCCGGGAGCCAGTCTCGGAGGCGCTGCGCCTGTCGTTCGAGGTACATCCCTATTTCTTCCGCCACCTGCAACTCAGGGACTATCCCGAGTGGTGGCCATCCTCCGACAGGGATTAGACCAACGTCGGGACAAGCGAGATTCTACATTATTCACGCTCAGACCAGGAAGCGTACTATCAGCCAGAGGCGAGCTTGGCCGCGATGGTAGCCACGCGAGCGCCAAGCTCCCGTGCTTGGGCAAGATCGTCCTCTGTTACTCCGCCGACAGAGGTAGCTCCGTAGTAGGAGGCGGAGGTCCGCATCCGCTCGGACCAAGGGATTCCTACCACTACCATCCCGCAGGCTAAGGCCCAGTGTGTCAGTTGCAGAAGGGTCATCTCCAATCCGGAGTGGCGTCCTGAGCCGGTGGTGAACACTCCAGCAGGCTTGCCAGCCAACTCGCCTTCCTCCCACAGGTCTCCCTGCTCATCCAGCCACAGCTTCATGGTTCCCGTGATGCCGCTCCAGTTCGGAGATCCCAAGAGGAGCCCGTCGGTGGCCAGAAGGTCATCTCGGGTGGCCTCGTCGATGGTTATGACTCGGGGCTCCCCAATCCCACTGCCGATTACGCCCTGTCCAGCCGCCAGAGCTAGGGACTCAATCGACAGGCCCTTCGGGTCGTAGAGGACCAGTATTGTGATGGGCATCCCGGTTAACTGCTAGGGGTCTGAGCAATCGCGAGTGTAGCCGCAGTTGAGGCACCGGATTTTGCAGTTCTGCTCTACCATCGTGCTGCCACAGAGGTCGCAGATGTAGACTGGAGGGCTGACAGGCACGGAAGGAGCCATCGGTATGCCCCTCCAACGAAGGTTGCGGTGGGTACAATGACTACTGGCAATCACTGCTACTTGCCGAAATTACGAGCAATGATCTGACCTTCCAACACCATACTGTCCTCACCTGACACCCGGCCCTCCTTTGCATCGGTAGTCAGCATCACGCTGTCAAACGCGAAGATCGGCTCGTGGGGGATGTGCAGGGCTACATTGCCGCGGCCAGCAGAATCGACCTTGACTTGCCCTACCCAAGTAGGCTGCTGGTCGTTGCGTGTCAGCATAACATGGTAACTGAAGGGCTCGGGCAGTTCCCGCATTCCGGCTACCATGAGCACGGCGTGACGGCCATCTTCGTCGACGAGAAGAATCCCTTCAGAGTTTCCCTGGCTGCCCGGAGGTTCCAACACCAGGGGTAGACTGGGCGAATCCATCAGCCAATAGCTGGCGAACTCGCGGAGTTCATTCAGTGACTGGAGCACCTGGGCCTCGTGGCCAGTCAGCTTCTGCAATCGACTCTCTGTAGCATTCTGTTCCTGGATCTCATCCAGCTGGTCATTGAGAAGGAAGGTAGCGATAAGGTTAGCGGCTATGAGTCCGACGAACAGCACGATGGCCACGGGGGCCAATGTTCTTTTCAAGTAAGTTGCCCGGGGGGGCCGCATGGTCTGTTCCTGTTGGAACATCGGGACAGGAGATGTGTCGGGTATGGCATCAATCAACCGGTCGAGGACGGAAGCATGTGGAGTGAGCTGGTCTATGGACCGTCCCAAGGAGGCTGTGACCCTTTCCAGACGGGCCACTGAGAATCGGCATCTAAGACAGGTATCTAAGTGAGTCTCAAGTTCGGCAGCCTCCGATTCTTCCAGGGTTCCGAGAGCATAGGCCTCCAGAAGATCTTCGGGGTGCGATAATTTATATGGGTCCATCATCGATTTCGCCTTCCAACGCAGCTCGCAGCTTCTTCATCGCCAGACGCACCCGGGTCTTCACCGTACCCAGGGGCTGATCGAGGATTTTCGCCATTTCCGACTGGGAATACCCTTGGAAATAGGCCAGCATGATGACCTCACGCTGCTCTTGGGGGAGGGTATCGAGCGCCTCCAGGATGTATTCCCGCTCTATCCTGCGCTCAACCTCCTCTTCGATAGAAATTCGAGATGATGGGAGCATTTCGAGTTTATCGTATGCCCCTGGGTCGGTGACGTTCTGCGTGCGCCGCCGCGAACGGATCACATCCACGATCCTGTGATGTGCTACGCTCATGATCCAGGACTTGGGTTCGCCGCGTTCGGCATTGTAACTGGAAGCCTTGGTCCAGATATTCAGGAAGATGTCCTGGGTCACCTCTTCCGCCAGCGCTTCGTTTTTCAGCATAAACATCGCCAAGGAGTAGACTGAGGAGGAATACCTGGAGTACAAGGCCTCCAGCGCCTCCTTCTCCGTCATCGCCACCCGAAATATGAGCTGGTGATCGCCCAGTTCCTGGTAATCAATCACCCTGTCTCACCTTTTCGTGGGACATTGATTGTAATGTTGGTGATACGCAGGTGCAGCCATCATGGATTCCCGATTTAGCCCATTAGCTAAGATGTTCGTGAGGACATCCCCAAGTTGCGCAATGTCGCGCACCGTCTCGTCACAGGTTCCGACCAATCCGTGATGGCATGATACCATAATGAATATCATCGAATCGAGGGTAAGCCCATGGGGGTCGAGGCGGCTTCAGAATCTTCTCCTATAGCGAATTCTTCCCCCATGGTGACATCCGGCCCTCAACTACCATTCCCATGAACACGAGAACCCATATGCTTCTGGGCACATCAAGCACGGCCTTGCCGAGGCCCCATCGTCGCGCTAGACAACTATGCTGTCGAACAGGGTCTCCAGGTTATTCTGTTGGTCCAGGCCCCACGCCAACTCAAGGACTCGGTCTGCCCTCTGGTCGCTCAGTATTCCCCTGGTAAGCCCACGGAATTTCCCTTCCACCTCAGAGTCGCTCATAGGGTTTAGGCGGTGGCCCTTCGGGTTCCGGGTCGAGGCTGATGCCGTTCTCCCCGACTTCTGCGTCACCTCGATCCGGCAGTTGTACTCCTCGGGGTATCTTGAGCTGAATTCAGCGGCTTCTTCCAGGGTCATCACCGACATCAAACGGCGCAGGCCGGCATCGCGCAATTTAGCGTCACTAAAAGTAGCCGCGGTTACTTCACCATCCAGGAGTGCAGCGGCAACCAGGTAAGGAATGCTGTGGTCGGCCGTCTCACGAGTCTTCGGGTCCCACTTCTCCGGCTCGGTGGCTGGGGAACTCACGCCTCCTTGATAGGTAAACACCCGGATAGACTCGACCTCAGGAACTGAAACCTGCGGATGGATTTCCACCGCCAGACCGGCGGGGGCTTGCGTATGAATCTGCGACGGGTAGGACTTGAAAGTGGTGTGCATTATTCGGAACCTGGTCTCTTCGTCCTGGCCGCCGTTGGACCCCTTTGGGAAAGGAGCTATCTGTACTGGACCCCTAATACCCTGCTCCCACAACCCCCGGCGGCCCTCGAAGGGTTCGCCCGGACCAGTCATGCCCAGTTCAGCCAGTTGAGCGGCGAATATGCCCGCTCTGGTGGAACTGGCCGTTGCGCACCCCTTCCACATCGACAGTTCTCCAGTCCGCGTCACGCCCAAAGGTAGATTGGGAGTAACGGCCAGGGAAATGGCTTGCCCCATTTGCTCTCGGTCCAACCCCAGGATTTTGCCTGCGGCGCACGTGGCCCCGATGACGCTGAACATTCCCTGGTCCCAGCCAAGCCCGGTGGTCAGAACCTGATCGCTCAGCCTGCCAAACACCTCATAGGCCAACACAATGGCTGTAATGAGTTTTCTACCGTCGCTGCCCGTTGGCCCGGCCATTGCCAGGGCCGCCGAGATCATGTCGCTGGGATGACCGCCTCCAGGCGAGAAGTAAGAGTCGTTGCAGTCCAAGTATCGGATCATGACACCGTTGGCAAACCCTGCCATATCCGGGGACGAATACTGGTCAGTGCACATGATCCGTGATGGAGTAGAGCTCGTTATCGTTCCCGCCAACCGCCTGGCCACTGTGGCTGGCTCCGAAGGGTATCCTCCAACTGCGCAGCCAAGGGTATCCACCAGAGTGCGTTTGACCTGATGCACCACCTCCGGCCCCAGGTCTTCGTAGGTCAGATCACAAGCGTAGGAACTAAGAAGCTCGGTTGTTGCGTCCATGCGCAGCCTCCATAGTGTTACCGGATTACAACATCGGCTATGCGCTCCAATTCCCTCCCCATATCCTCTTCGTTGTCGCAGAACTCAGGCCGGATTACAACGCGGTTGGCTCCCGCGTCAAGGAAAGACTGTATTAGTGCCCGGTCAGGTTCCTGGCCATACACGGAGATGTTAAGTGAGGACGGGTCGCGGCCCGCCTCCGCAGCCATCGCGTCCATTTGCGCCCGGCTGTCTGCGACCTGGGACGGGGTCACGCGGTTAGGGAGCCAGCCGTCGGCGTGGGCCACGACCCGACGCAGCACGTTGCGGGCCAGCCCGCCGATGAGAATTGGAGGGTGGGGGGTCTGGACCGGTTTGGGATAGGACTTGACCGGCGGGAAATCGAAGTACCGCCCGTGGTATTCTGCCTCTTCCTTGGTCCAGAGTTCCTTCATCACCTCCAGGGACTCCCTTGTCTGGGTCCAGCGGTGGTTGAAGTCCCCGCCCATTATCTCCGTCTCTTCTCGCAACCAACCGGTACCGATGCCCAGAACAAACCTTCCGTCGCTGTACCGGTCAAGTGCAGAAATCTCCTTGGCCAGCAGCAGGGGGTTGCGTTCCGGGATCAGGGTGATACCGGTGCAAAGCTTGATGGTTGCAGTCACGGCAGAAGCCCTGGCCAGGGCGATGTACGGGTCGGTGAAGTGAGAATAGCTCTCCGGAATTTCCCCACCGGTGGAGGGGAAAGGACTGGCACTGGTCACAGGTACAACGGGATGTTCAGCGTACCAGATCGACTCGAATCCCAACTCCTCGGCCTTGCGCGCCATAAACGCGGGATCCAGCGTGTAGGCAGGCAAGGGTATGGAAGTTCCTATCGACATTGGTCTACCT
This sequence comes from uncultured Dehalococcoidia bacterium, assembly GCA_951812625.1. GTDB lineage: Bacteria > Chloroflexota > Dehalococcoidia > Lucifugimonadales > UBA3495 > CATOSP01. The sequence continues at coordinate 615,472 of CATOSP010000002.1, forward strand.
CCTACTATTGGCTTGAACGGTGAGTAGCAGATGGAGAGATTGATTCGGCGTCATCGAGACAACGGACCTTCTAGGAATCGACTGAGGAGGAGCCTCTCCGACATCCGCCTCTTGGGAAATGTACTGCAAACACGGATCCTCACCTGATCATAACCTTGCTTTCCATATTACATAACGGAGCTTAGCGGATCTGTAATGAAATCATGAAACTCTTCTGGCACCATCTAGTTCGAGTTACAACTAGAGATTCGGTAGGGCGCCAGGGTCCAGGTCCTCGGGCGGGTCGCCGCCGGTGAAACCTTGCCACCACGTTGTGAATTCTCCCTCCCCGTACTTGTCGCGCAGGCTACCCAGGTGGGCCTTCACCTGAGGAAGGACTGGCAAGTTGTGGTTCACGGCCAGTTGGAAGGTACGGGCTGCCCACTCCAACGCTCCGGGGAGGTCGTTGCGGTCTTCGGCGAGCTTGCCCAACTGGCCATAGGTCCTGGCAATCCGGTCCAGCGACCTGACCTCCTCGAAGGCTTCCAAGGCGCGCCGGTACCACTGCTCAGCTTTGTCGTATTGCTCGTACTCGTGAAGCAGGAGGCCCAAGTGACGGCACTCGTCACCCGCGCCCCGGCGGTCGCCAAGTTGCTCGCGTTGCTCCAGGGCCAGTTCAAACCATTCTTCGGCGTCTTCGTAGAACATGCCCCTGGCCTGGCATAGCAGGCCCAAGTGATGAAACTCAATGGCCATCTGGTTTTGCATACCGAGACGGTCGCTTAGATGCAGCGCCTGCTGGTACCAACTCTCAGCCTGCTCGAACAGGTAGCGGGCATGGTAAACGGTTCCGAGTTCATGGAACACCAGAACCACGTTCTCTTCGTCGCGGTTTTCCTCCAGGATGGCACGGGCTTGTTGGTACCAGCTTTCCGCCTCTTCGTACTCGAACTTGTACTGCGCCGCCAGACCCAAAGCCCGGTAGTCCTTTACCATCTCCTCGGCATCCCCGATACGCTGGTGGATGGCAAGTGCCCTCTGGAACCAGTCCTTCGCCTCGGTGTAGCGTCGCTGGTACTGTCGAATCTGCCCGATGCCGAAGTAGTCGTCGGCCTTCGCCTCCTCTTCCTCGGTGTCTTCCAGGATGCGCAGGGAGCGTTGGAACAACTCCTCAGCCTCTTCCAAGTTCCAGCGGTGCTGCTCTGCCACACCCATCTGATGATAGACGGCGGCGGTGCGCGGATCAGTGGCTCCCTCCACGGTCGAGTCAAAGTATTCCAACAACTGCTGGTTCAAATCTCCGGCATGATCGAAATCCAGAGTCTCGGTAGCTTCGCTTGCCTCGGTCCCCAGAAGATATAACCAAAGCTCGATGGCACCCTTGGCCTGCGCTTCCTCTGCACCAAGACCCTCCGGAGCGATTACATCCAGGAGTTGGCGGCGCAGACGTCTAAGTTCCGGATACCGCTTTTGCATCCGGTAGACCTGGGCCAGTGGTTGGACCAGCACCTGTACGTCCTCCCACTGACCGGCCTCCAATGCCAGTCCCAAGGCCTGCGTAATGTTGCCTTCCTCGGCCAGCACCGCCGTAGCTCCGGCATCCTGGTTCTCATAGAGGGTTTCCATAAAGTAATCGGCGGTATCGGCATATACCCGGACGAACTCTTCCTCTAACTGGCGGATTACCTGCCCGGATGACTGACTCCCCAGCTTTCTGCCGTAGAACCATGGCAGGGCCGGGTGAATCTGGTAGACGCTGGGGGTGACGGGATCCAGGAACCCTGAAGCCAATGCAGAACGCAACAAGGTCCGGCACGCACCCCAACCCAACTCTTCACCCATCGCAGTGCGGTACGCTCGTTCCTGGGTGATGTGGGTAAGAACGTCCATCATGACGCGGCGTTGGAACAGAGCCAGGAATGGCAGATGCACTCGGCTCCGCCGCGACATGCGGGAGAAGGAGTGTTCCATCAAAGCCGTGAGGAAGGGGTCTCGCCCGTCCTCCAGCGAACTTCCCTCAAGGGTGTCAATTCCCGAGCGCAACTCGTCCACTATGACCGACGCAGGGATTCCCTTGAGCTCCGGAATCGCGATGCGCATTGCCAACGGGTGCCCCTCGATCAGGTCCAGTAGCCGGAGGTAGTCGGCGCCAAGATGGGCCCCAGCGCGTTCTGGTGTTATGGATTCATGAAGGCCGGACTTGTCCTGGAGTTCCCAAGCAAATTCCAGACGGTCATATTGGCTTAGCCCCATCAATGGATAAGTTGTATACGGAGCAGACAGCCAACTCTCAGAAGACTTCCGGCTGACAAGCAGGACTGAACTGTTACCTCCCTGGGAAAGTTCATTGACGAAGGTGTTCAGATCCTCCCTTTCCGAGGGTTCCAGCAGAGCGTTGGCGTCCTGCTCCGGGAAACCGGCAATGCTCTCAACGCTATCCCAGATAAGCAGGGATGAATGTTCCTGGAGGTATTCCACCACCCATTCCCGCTGCTGTTGACGCGGCATATCCGCGAATGGAAGCCCTATAATGGTGGACCCTATCTCGTGCACTACCCTCTCCAGGCCCGCGCCAACCTCAAAGGTAGTGTAAAAGACCCCTCCGGGACGCTCCCTGGTATTTTGCACCCAGCGGGCGAACCCCAGAGCCAATTCCGTCTTGCCAACCCCGGTGTTCCCGGCCATCAGCACAACCCGGTTATCGCGCAACAGGCGCTCCAACTGGGCGATTTCTGTCTGCCTTCCCAGCAGGCCATGGGGACCACCCTGGGGGATAGTATCCTCCCGCTGGGCCTCGGGTTGGAGATTCGGGGGCGCGAGCGGGTCTGGTCTCTCGACTTCAATAGCCACCGGAGCGTATTCGGCAGACTGATAGACCGAGGGGAGTATCCAGTCCCAAAAAACGACACGTCCGGCCGACGACATTCGCTGGGGTTGGCCCATGAGAGCGTTCCGTGCCAACGCGGCAGCAGCAGCAGCATCTTTTCCCTGTACCGATTCCCTGACAAAGTTGCTGACGAATATCTCCCGGCCTGCTGGAGGGAGAGCATGGGGAACAAGAACCGCTTGAGGGACTCCAGCCTCAGTTAACTGGGTACCAACGGTGGACCATGTTGCCGTACTTCCCGATGTGTTATCGTCAGCCGCATTTAGCATGACAACCGGGATCTTGCCTTGGGCGAGTATTTCTCCCAGCTTGCCGGCCGCCGCAGATTGCCTCACGCCATTCGGACCTTCTAACAGCAGCTGCCCCGACCCATCGCAGACTACTGCGTCCAAATGCACCAGGTGGTAATGGCCCTGGCGTTCACTTAGATGCTCCGTCAAAGCGTCCAACGATGCGGGCCGCAGGTAACTGAGTTCAACCTCAACATCCAGGGACTCCAGGGCCTTCAAGGCTTCCCAGGACATTTTGCCCGGGTTCGCGGGCACGTCTCCTGATGCTCCAACAGACTGAGAAATGCTCCCGGTATCCGGCATAGGAGATACCAGAAGCACGTTGAATTGGCTGGTGCTAAGTTCGGCATCAAAAACGGCGAGAGGCCTTTGGGATGTTCGCCTGACCACCGAAGCCATGCTGGAAGCCACATACCCGGCTTCCGGGTCGTTCATCAGTTCCCATGGCAGGGACAGGAACTCCGGCCGGTCCGACACGATGGCAAGTTGGCACTCGGATAGACCCTCGGAACCGGCTCGGGAGAACGCGGCTCCAGCCTCGGGGCTGCCGCGGAAGACCACCTCAAACAGCAACCTCCCCAAGTTGCGCAGCCGTTCTTCCACCGCATCCGCCCTAGTTCTGGATGGACCGAACGGGTCTTGCAGGAAACTCCGGAAATACCATCCGATTTCGCTTTGGTCCGAATGGTTCAGAGGCAGTTGGAAAGTGACCGGCGGAGCGGTTTCCTGCAAATCTCCGTCGGTCCACCGCAACTGGACTTGGCCTTCGCCGGGCAGGTCTACTATCTCCAGTGACTTCGCCACCGCTGCCTCCTGGGCCGCAACGCGGACTTGTTGTAAGCCCCTCTGCGCTGGGATAAAATCAGCTCACCTTGATTCTCGGAGTTGCTGTCTTAGTCCGGGTTAGCGTATCAATGTACATGGACCGACGGTACCTACAAACCGACGCTAATAGTATCATCGGGTACGATACCAGTCCAATACGCGGGGGTCTCCGCGCCATACCGTGACTGCCTTGACCTCAGACCCGGTACTTGCCCGCAGCGGAAAGTCCGGGTCATACTACAGAAGGCCGGAGGGGAGAAGTCTAGTGATTAGCCTGACCGACGAGATGGCGGAACTTTTGGACTCCGCGCTAGCCGATGGGTATTCGTGTGTAGTGGGCACGGCGTCCAAGGACGGTTACCCGCAGATTAGTCCCAAGGGCAGTGTGATGGCCTACGATTCTGAGACCCTGGCCTATTGGGAGCGCGCCAAGCGGTCTGCCCTGGACAATGTGGCCGAAAACCCTCACGTAGTTGTGTATTACAGCAACTCCGAGAAGCGGATTCGTTGGCGCTTCCACGGAGATGCCACGGTCTACGAGGACGGCCCGGTGCGCGAGGCTGTGATGGCGCGGACGGTACAGGCGGAGTTGGACAGGGACCCTGAGCGTATTGGCGTAGCCGTGCTCGTCAGGGTGGACAAAATCACTGAGTTATCGGGCAACGTCCTGCAACAACGGGACTGACCCTGATGCCGTGATTCTAAACCCTGGCGAATATTCCTGAGACCGTGAGCCCATTTCCGGCCATGACCATCGATTCAACCAAATCCCCCAACACGTGGAGGTTTGCCGGAATCACCTGGCGCGCGAAGCTCGGGCTAGCGGACATGATGACTTCTCCGTCGATGATCTCGAAGCGAGCCATTCCCTCCGGCTCTTTCAAGTATTCGGCGTAGGTCAAGAGCCGACCTGGAGAGTCATGCCCAGTCCCCCTTGGAACTCGTCAGGCGGAGAATCGGGCACACAAGGTTACAAACCTCATGTGTCCCGAGACTACCCCGGCTTACGTCTCCCCGGCCCTCCGCGCATCGGCGCGCCAGTCGTCGGGGCTGGGGGCGCGATCAATGAGGACGTCCACCACCGAGGGCAGACCGGACGCCAGCGCATCCCGGATTGCGTCGGGGAGTTCCCTGGAATCCCTGACCTGGACACCGAAGGCCCCAAAGCCCCGGGCTACAGCTGCGTTGTCAGTGACAGCGAATTCCGATGCGATGTACCGGCCGTCCCGCTGGTGCTGCCGCACCATTCCAAGCGCTCCATCGTTGAATACGAAGCAGATCATCGGCAGGTCGTACTGCATGGCGGTGGAGATCGCGTTTACCGTCATCATGTAGCCGCCGTCGCCGGTCACGCAGGCGACGGGCCGGTCAGGGTAGACCAGTTTCAGAGCCACCGCCGCCGGCAGGCCCCAGCCCATTCCCGCAGTTCCGCCGGGGCAGAAGAAGGTATTGGCCTGGGGTGCCCGGTACAGATGGGCCATCCACGTCCGGTTGTTGCCGGCATCCAGCGCAAACACCGTGTCCGCAGGCATACATTCGTTCATCACGGCCACCAGACGTTGCGGGGTGACAGGGGAACTGTCCCGGTGCATCTCGGGATCGTCATAAAATGCCAGGTCCTGCTTCCGCTGCGGCAACCCGTCGGTCCATTCATTCCTTGAAGCCGAGTTGTTTGGCGCGACGTCCCTGGACGCCTCCACCAACTGGGTCAGGATGCTGCCTGCATCGCCGATAAGACCCAGTTCCACCGGGAAGGTCCAGCCGGCATTCCGGTCGTCAATGTCGATCTGGATGATTTTCTGCCGGAGCGGGTCAAACACGTCGGGCCGCTCCCGTACCGTATCCTGGGGGGTGAGCTTGGCTCCCACCACGACGACGGTATCCGCGTCCCCCACCATACGGTTGGCCGTGTCCTGGCCGTATACTCCCACCATGCCCAGGGAAAGAGGATGTGTCTCGGCAATGGCGCTCTTGCCCTTGTAGCTGGTAGCTACGGGCATACCCCACATCTCCGCCAGTTCCCTCAGTTGGTCGTGAGACTTGGACAAGTGCACGCCGTTGCCTGCCACCAGAACAGGGCGGCGTGACTGGGACAGGAGCTCGATTGCCTTCTCGATGTCCTGCGGCGCGCTCTGGGGCTTGGCAGTGTTCAGGTAGCCCGCAGTGTTATGCACGAAAGGAGGCGATTCCACATCCACCTCTCCGGCAATGGCCGCGCTCCGCATCACCACGCAAGCAGGGCCGGGCCTGCCACTGGTGGCGTGCTTGATGGCCAATTGGGTGCCCAGCACCGCCTCCTTGGGACTTGTGGCCAGGGTGGTGTATTTGCTCATGGACTTGAAGATGGTGGGCAGGTCGATGCTGCCGTACTCGCCCGCCCCGGACTGGTTGGCCGCGTGGAAGGCGACGCCCCCGTCTGAGGTGTCGGTCAGCACGAGCATCGGGGAACTGCTGAGCATCGCCTCCATGATTCCGAAGCTCGCATTGGAACCCATAAAGAGGCCCTGGCCCATGATCGCCGCGGGTTTGCCGGTGGCCCGGCCATAGGCGTCGGCCATGATCGCTGCCGCCTGCTCGTGCCGCACCAGGATGGTCTTGATCCGGTCTGACTTGTCATAAAGCAGGTCATAAATCTGGCCAGTACCGCCGCCGGGAATCCCGAAGACGTACTCCACTCCCGCTTCTTCCAGCGATTGGACGATCAACTCATTGGCCGTAGGCATTGGGCCTCCTTCTGACTCCCGGTTGCGGGCCATCCCCGTCAGTATGGACGAGGGTATGGTTGGGATAATACGCCGCAGGTTCAAATCGGGTCAAGGACGGCCCGACTTGTGGCGGCGTACTGTATCGGGCGTTGTGGCTGACCAGCAACGGGTTGTCAGGGGCAAGTTTTAGGCTTCGGCGGTGGCCCATTCCTTCCAGGGACGCTCTTCAACCTCCTGATTATCAAGGGACCAGGGTCCACTTCCCATGTTCCCAGCCCGGCTGCCGGGGTCCCCATTCCCCTCTCCTACTTCCCCATCCTATTGCTAGATTATGAAGGGACCAGGATCCACTTCCCATGTTCCCAGCCCGGTTGCCGTGGTCTCCCTTCCCCGATCCTACTTCCCCATCCTATTGCTCTCTGGGGTCGGAACCTAAGCTTCGGCGGTGGCCCATTCCTTCCAGGGACGCTCTTCAACCTCCTGGTTATCAAGGGAGCGGGATCCACTTCCCACGTTCCCAGCCCGGCTGCCGGCGTCCCCCTTCCCCTCTCCTACTTCCCCATCCTATTGCTCGGCAAGAAGGTCCGACTTCCTGGGCATGTGCCGGTTAATCCGCTCCCAGTCATAAGGAAGTAGGGCAAGCAGGATGTCCCTGGGCTCGGGGATGGCGTCCTTGTCCTGGAACCGGTCCACGCATTTGTGGAGGGCGATGAATGTGCGAAGGCGGAAGCCGGCCTTGACTATCTTTTTGATGAATGAATGGGTCTCGGGCTGGGGTTTTTGCTCGTCGCGGGCTTTCTCGCATTCGAGTGTGTAGTCCTCGGCCAGTTGGCGCAGCTTGATGAAGGCGAGTTGGGGGGCGTACTTGCGCTGGAGAGCGCGGACGCGGGCCTGGAGGGACCTGATTTCGCTTCTCATTTTCCGGTGTCAGCTCCTTTGAGATTTGTTCCCGGAGAGGGGAGGGACTGGAGGGGAAAAATTTCAGTTTCCCCTCCATTTCCGCTCATTTCCGCTCACTTTTACGAATACCGTCGCATTGGACGGGGCCTCAGGTAAGGGTGGAGGATGGTCCATTTGTGGTTGGACCGCTCCCCCATGACAGGCACGGGACCGACCTGCGCGCATTGGGCCGGTTCCCCGAGTGGCGTGTTGGATTTCGTTCCCGTTCAAGACGGTGGTCCGATCCTGACGCCTACAGGACATGATATGGGAGCGTACCGGGGGTTAGAAAGGGGCAAGTGTCAGTAATATGGGGCGGGGCGAGCAGTCCGGGGATGAAACACCTCCGATGGAACCGGGGTTGGCCCTCGCTTCCACGGCGAAAGGCGGATGGCGTGCCGGCGAGGCTGGATTGCCGGGGCCAGGGTCTGAACTACAGGGGCCAGGGTCTGAACTACAATGGTACCGGTCGGTCTCCGGACTAGCCTGCAGCGTGACTGTGACTTAAGATTATCTGGCCAGCTCATTGTGCAGACTTGGAGACTTGATCAATGATGAATGAGACCGAGCTTTCTAACGGCCTCCCGGTTTGCACTGTATTCGATGGTATGGACCAGGAATTCCGGGAAGGAGTTGTGGATAGCGCCCTGTCCAGTGTGGGCTCTGTGTCCAGTGAACAGCAGCGAGAATTCCAGGCCCTGGTCCGGGATAACATAACGGGGATACAGGGCTTTCGAGATTCCAGCAGGGCGCCAGCCTTTGTGTTGAGGCAGCCAATATCCGAGAACGTCTTGTCGTCCAATGCCCTCGCATGTGGCGTCCTTTCACTCTGGATGGAGTCCCAACCGATGTTGAAGGCGACGGTGGAAACTCGCCTGGAGTCTAGAGGAATCCCGGTAAACACCGTGAGTCTGGCTAATCGACATTTCAACAGTGCATGGTCCCAGGAAACATGGGACCGGGAAGTGGAAGGGTTCTCCAACCAGCACCCGGATTTCGACAGGAACAGCGTGGGGTTGATGTTCCAATGCCTTTCAGGAAAGGCTCAAGTCAACAGTATTGAGGAAGCGGAGGGCAGCCCCGGGCAGGGCAACAACGTGCTAGAGGAAACGCTTGCCTACCTGAAATCCCTCCCGATTACCGCGCCTGAATGGGAGAAGGAAATCCCGAACTTTATAAACGCGGCCATCGAGATCAGAGAAGCCAACGAAGCGGAACGCACCCTGGCCGCGAGCCTCGGATCCGCCATTTCTGCCATCAATACGGGCTTCGCCGAGTTGTTGAAGTTCTTCGAGTGCGATTCCGGCTCCTGGACCACGGCCAACCTTCAGCCGGGAACGGCAGTGCGGGAAACAGCGTCTCTGGCGTCGAAGTTGGAATCTCTGCTCACCGAGTATCGGTCAATTCACCTGCCAGCTCCGGTAATATCCGAAGAGCGGGAGCGAGCCGTTCGCCGCTCGGAACTGCAGGGCCGGATTTTGGAGACGATCAAAAGTATGAGCGAGGCGTTGGCCCCGTCTGGCGCCAATTTGGGAGAGCAACCGTCACTTCCTGCAAGAGAGATGCCGCAGGACTCAAGTCCGACCGCGGTATACGGACAAGTCGATGAGGCCGGAACTCCTGGTATGGACACCGGCAGTTCCCCGGAGTCGGAGCTGGATGCCCTGGCTGATTATGCCGGGTCAGAAGATTTGGCTGCCGGCATTTCAAAAGAAGAGTACGAGTCCGTGCATTCGTTGAACCAAGCACTGGAACAGGAGATCAAACGGCTGGAGGGTGAACTGTACGAGAGCCAGCAGAAGGAAGATGGGTGGCGCACCGCCTACTATGAATATGACGAGTCGAGAAAGGGTCCGGATGAGGCCATCGAGGACGAGGCTTTGGGAATGGACGATGTGGGCCACGTCATTGCAAGGGCTAGGGGGCGTTTTCAGGACCGGCTGCTGTTCCAGCTAAACTCCGACTCGGCCGTCGATGACAATCCCTTCGAGCGTCCCGACCAGGTATGGAAGGCACTGCAGTGGCTGGCCACAATCTACTACCAGTCCCGCGTCGGAGACATCACCGTACCGGACTTTGATCTCTCGGTCCGCGAAGCCTGCGGTTGGTGGTACAAGCCCAGCCAGGGCGAGACCACCATGACGTCCTATCGCAACTCCTATACCACCCAGCTTGACGGAAAGACGTACTGGCTGAAGGAGCACATCGGCAAGGGGACCAACCGCGACTCCCGGTATACTATTCGCATCGCCTTTGACTGGGACCGAGAGCGAAAGGCCGTAGTGGTGGGCTATATTGGCCGACACCAGCAGACGGACCAGAGTTGACGGCTTCCGACTTACCATAAAGTTGACCTGCCCCGGAGCCGGGCGTATCATCCGAGCCAACGGCAATCCGATTGCCGGACTCCCACAGCCTGCAACCTGGAGGTAGGACCATGCGCGGTGGAGATGCTGTAGTCCACGCCCTCGAGAAGGAAGGTGTTGAGTATATTTCCGGGTTCGCCGGCGGAGGTGAACAACCCCTGTGGCCTGCCCTCCGGGAGTCCACGACCATCAAGGTGTTCTCCGCCCGCCACGAGCGTCAGGGGGTGGAGATCGCCGACGGCTATGCCAGGGCTACCGGCAAGGTCGGGGTGGCCCTCTGCGGGACCGGCCCCGGAGCGACCAACACGCTTACCGGGATCGCCGGCGCATTTGCCGACAATATCCCCGTGCTGCTGCTGATGGGGCAGCACCCCCTAGCGAACATGGGGCGGGAGATACAGCAGGAAGCCCCCTCTAGCATCTTCGACAGCTTCGTCAAGTGGAAGGGCACGATGTCCAAGATAGAGGACATCCCGGCCATCATGCGGCGGGCCTTCACCGCCCTGCGGTCCGGCACTCCAGGCCCGGTGGTCCTGGAGATGCCCCTGGACGTACTTTCATCAGAAGCTCCCGATGAAGTCCTCCATTACGAACCCGTAGGACCCGGCCGCAAGGCTGCCGCCGACCCTTCGGACATTGAGCGGGCCGCCGACATTCTGGTCAACGCCAGCTACCCGATACTGAACCTGGGTGGCGGTGTGCTGGCCGCAGAGGCATGGGACGAAGCCAGGGAACTGGCGGAAATGCTCTCCATGCCGGTGGCTACCACCCTGGTGGGGAAGGGGACATTTCCGGAGAACCACCCCCTGTCGCTGGGAGGCGGCGTCTACCCGCGGAGCAAGTACGCCTCCGGCCAAGCGCTTCATATTAATAGGAAGGCGGACGCAGTGCTGGCGGTCGGCAACTCCTTCCGGTTGCCCAATGGCACCGACGGGCGTCCGATTCCCCCTGGCGTCAAGTTGATACACGTCAACGCCGACCCGGAGGACCTGAACAAGATTTACCCCGCCGACGTGCCGGTGCTTGCCGATGCCAAGCTGGCCATGCAAGCCTTGAACGAAGCTGTGCGGGACCGCATCGGCCCCAGTGGAGGCGGAATTAAAGAGGAAGTTGTCGCCGAAATTCATCAGGCCAGGACCAAGTGGCTCGGCGAGTGGGAGTCTGTATTCAATGACTCTTCGGCTCCGACGAACGGCTACCGGGTCGTCCAGGACCTGATGAAGATCGTCGACCTTGACCGCACCGTGGCAGTGCACGACGCCGGAGGCAGCCGAGGCTATCTCTCCCCATTCTGGGTTGCGACCAGACCCAGGAACTACATCGGCATGGGCGGAATGGCGGCAATGGGCTGGTCGATGGGCGCGACTGTCGGGGCGAAGCTCGGGCGCCAGGATGATCTCGTATTCCACGTCATTGGTGATGCTTCCTTTGGAATGGTTGGGATGGAGATCGAAACAGCCGTCAGGATGGGGCTGCCCACGCTTACCGTGCTGCTCAATAACGGTGGCACGGGAGGCGGTCTTATGGCGATGGAACGTCCCAACGCCGCACCACCCTCCATGGCCGAACTGGGCGGCAACTTCAGCCTAGTTGCCCAGGGGCTCGGTGCGTATTCCGAACGGGTCGAAGACCCTAACGAGATCACCCCGGCGCTGCGACGCTGCATTCAGGCCACCGAGTCCGGTCAGGCTGCACTAATCGAGGTGATGATTCGCCCGATGCCTACTCCCGAAGCCCCAGATAGCTGGTCTCTATAAGGAGTGTCCGCCGCAGATGAAGAGCATCGAGATTGACCGTAGCAAGCGGCTCAAAGAGGAGCCGGCCAAGGGGCATAATCGCTGGCATCCCGACATACCGCCCGTACTGGAAGTCGATGTGGGCGAAGAGGTGGTACTGGAGACCCGGGACGCCTCAGATGAGCAGATCAAGCCGAACATGACGGTCAACGATCTTGATGGCCTGGACGCGAAGGTCGCGCACCCGCTGACCGGCCCGGTTTACATAAAGGGAGCCAGTCCTGGTGACCTGCTTGAAATCGAGTACGTTGACATCATTGCTCAGCCACGTGGCTGGACCCGCTTTCGCCCAGGTTCTGGCTTTCTTCGCGATTTGTTTTCCGAATCGTATCTGGTCCACTGGCAGATGAGCGATGGCTGGGCAACATCCCCGCAGCTTCCGGGGGTACGCATCCCAGACGGGTCCTTTATGGGTACGGCCGGCATCGCCCCGTCCCGCGTTCAGTTGGATGAATGGGCCCGCCGGGAGGCGGACCTGGTGCGCCGGGGTGGCACTGCCGCTCCCCCAGACCCTGAGGATGCTGTCCCGGCCGGAGGACAGATCGCCAATGAAGGCCTCAGAACTTTGCCTCCGAGGGAAAACTGCGGCAACGTGGACGCCAAGCAGTTGACCAAAGGGTCGCGGCTGCTGGTTCCGGTCAATGTGGATGGTGCGCTCTACTCTGCCGGGGACGGCCATTTCGCCCAGGGGGATTCGGAGTGTTGCATCACCGCCATCGAGATGGGGGCAACTGCGGTCGTGCGGTTTCAAATTCATGAGGGCGAGGCGAGCAGACATAACATACGTATGCCCCGGTTTTCTCACCCGGGATACTTTCTCCCGCCTGAATGGGCCGCGCCCCGCAACTTCATAGCCACCATGGGCTATCCAATCCGGGAAGACGGCTCCCAGGAAGGGGAGGACCACCTGACCCTGGCGGCCCGCAACGCGCTCGTTAACATGATCGATCTACTGCAAGAACGAGGTTGGAGCAAGGAACAGGCTTACGTCATTTGCAGCGTGGCAGTGGACCTGAAGATAAGCAATATCGTCGACTTGCCCAACGTGACCGTTTCCGCATTCCTGCCTGAGGACATCTTCCAAGAATAGCGGCACACCCTCTACGTTGAAAAACGGTCCCCTGCATAGGATGGGGGAGGGGCTGCGGACTCGATCCGCGGCTGCAAACAGTGGTCATGCGGCCACGCTTGGGCACCGGCCTTCAAGGCTGTGGTTGCCGGTCAACCCTAACGGCCAATAACTGCGGACCCATTTCGTTATTTCGTTACTGGCCTATTGATGATCGGGAGGCGGTTCCAGCCAAGCGCGCAGGTCGCGGGTTAACTCGTTCCCCTGGAGAGACCGAGTCCGTCTATCGGTAGCCACTGCGCGAAGCGTTCAACCGCCCTGAGCAACCAACTTGACGCACCGCGAGTATGGGTATCCCTGTTGGACTAACCCAGTATACCCAGCCAGCAGGTAACCAGGCTGGCTCGAGCGCTCCGGTCCAATTCGTCTTGCATCGCCGCAATCTGGCTCTGCGATGTCGTCCCAGGCACGCAGGTCAACCCTTCCAGAGCGACCGGTTCCCGTAGCATCTGCCTCTCGATGTCGTGGGCCACGGCGTTCTGGTACAGCAGCCGGGACAGCGGAGATTGCCGCGAGGTGTGTTCCATCACGAGAAACCCCCCGTTTGGTAAATGTGACGGCCTCTAGCTGATCCTCTTGACCTCTAGTGTTTCGCCTGGCGCCAGTGCTACACGGCGTACACTTATCCCCAGCTTTAGCAGCCAATACCCCAGTGTAGCCTTGCTAACTCTCAATTCTTCAGCAGTCCCCGACAACCCCAACTCATTGACCATTTCTGGAAGAAGTTTCTCCAGCGGCCTCTGATATTCGTCCTCCACCCGTTGCATCAGCTTTGTTTTCCTGGCCACGGTGTACCTCCTGTGTACCTTGGTGGACTCTCAGTGTAGCGAGGCTGGGATACAATAGCACGTGCCAATTGGCCTGTCAATCCAGCCTTAAATTAGTCTCGAAAATAAACAATAAAATAATAGAACGCGTTCTACAGGGCATGAGCGGCTGTCATTCTGGTCCTCTGAACTTCCCGCATGGCCCAGGCACATTCTGCACGTGTACATCTTCGATGACCTCAGAATGTCTGCTGAGGCATGTAGTTGGATTTCCTCGCCAAGAACCTATCAAGACCGTCGAGGCGCCACCGGTCAATTGCCATCTTCGAGTCCCAATCGCCATCCCTGCTGCCCATGACCGTAAGACCCCCACCCGGACCAAGGATGGTCCGTCATTGCCCCCAATGGCGGGAACATCATGCGAATCTTTGGGTAACCTCCAAAGTTGACACCTATCTTGGCCAAGCCTAATGTGGAAGTAGACCGAGTAGAACGAGGTAGTATATGGAAGAACCTACTCTGCGGGATATTTACAGGGCCAAGAAGACCATCGCTCCCCACTTGGCCCGCACACCTCTGCAATATTCACCGGGGCTGAGCGAGGTCCTCGAAGCCAACGTATACCTGAAGCACGACGAACACCTGCCATTGGGTGCGTTCAAAGCCAGGGGGGGAATCAATCTCCTAGCCCATATGAGCACCGAGGACCGTGCTCGTGGTGTCATAACCGCTTCCACCGGCAACCATGGCCAGTCCATTGCCAGCGCCTGCCGCCAGTTCGGAGCGCGGGCCCTGATCGCTTTGCCGGAAAACGCCAACCCCCTGAAGGTGGCGATGATGCGCTCTCTCGGCGCAGAGTTGGTCTTCCACGGCAACAATTTCGACGAGGCAAGGAATCATTGCGAGCGCCTCGCGGTCGAGGAGGGCTACCGGTACGTTCACCCCGCTAACGAGCCGTTGCTCGTCGCAGGCGTGGGGACCCAGGCGTTGGAGGTCGTTGAGGACCTGCCGGAAATTGACATAATGATAGTACCCTTGGGAGGCGGGAGTACCGCTGCGGGGACCTGCATCGCTGCCAAGGGGATCGACACGGGTATCCGGGTAATTGCGGTCCAGGCTGAGGCGGCACAGGGGGCTTACCTCTACTGGCGGCAGGGCCGGGAGGTAGAAGCTCCCATGGATACCTTCGCCGAAGGCCTTGCCACCAAGACCGGCTATGACCTGCCCCAGAGCATCCTGCGGCGCCTCCTGGATGACTTCGTTTTGGTCAGCGACAACGACATCCGGAGGGCGATGGGGATGCTGGTGGAGAAGGCCCACACCCTGGCTGAGGGTGCAGGTGCAGCGGCTCTGGCAGGCGCGCTAAAGTGTAAATATCAGTTGCAGGGCAAAAATGTATCGATCACCGTGAGCGGGGCCAATACCACAATCCCTCAGCTCCAGCAAGCCTTGAAAGTGTACCTTGGAGAGTAGTACATCAGTACATTTACGAAGCCAAATCACGCCTGAATGTACCAGTGTACTACCGCCAGGGCCTTAGAAATGTACCGCTAAATGTACCGTCAAGCGTAGTCAACAATGCAGCGATTGAGTACACTTTTGCAAAGTACCTCAGTCGCATGTCAGAAAGGTAAAGTGTAAATGTACTCACCCGAGTACCGCTAGCAGGAACTGAGAAACCGCGCCAGTTCGTCCCTGGGAAACTCTGGTAGCGGCAACTCTCCCCCATATCCGATCATCTGCAGCCCCTCCTCCGGATCGATCATCAGCCCGACCTCATACCCGTCGGACCCCGCCTGCGTTAACGCGGCCTGCAACGCTGGTACATCAGACGGAGGCAGCGTCACAACCAATGCCCCGGAGCCCAGCAGCCCCAGCGGGTGGATACCCAATGCGTCGCATATTGCAGCGCATTCCGGTAACACCGGAATTGACCCTTCCTCTACCGCCAGCCCCAGTCCGGAGGCTTGCGCCACTTCTCTGAGGGCGGTGGCCAGTCCGCCCTCGGTGACGTCATGGAGAGAATGCACATTGACTGCCCCGCACGCGGCCTGGGCATCCAGGACGACGCTTATTCCTGGATCCGTAATCCAGGCCGCTGCCGAGTCAATTACCTCCTGCGCAATTCCGGCCCCTCGAAGGGCCTCTGCCTGCTCCCGGGCCAGTATGGCAGCACCCTCGATAGCCACGCCGCGCGTCACCACAATGCTGTCGCCTTCCTGGGCTCCACCGGTGACGACCAACCGGTCCCGCTCCACCTCCCCCAGCATGGCGCCCATGACGATCGGCCGGTCAATGCCGTAGGCCACCTCGCTGTGGCCACCGACCAACGAAACACCTAACGACTGGCATGCTTCCATGATCTGGTCTAACACCGCCTCTGCGTCAGCCTCTGAGAAGCTCTCCGGTGCCAGCAGAGTCGCCAGAAACCACAAGGGAGTCGCGCCCCGGCAAGCGAGGTCATTGGCATTGACATGCACCGCATACCAACCAATGCGATCTGTTGCGAAGGTGACCGGGTCGCTGGTGGCAACCAGGAGCTTGTCGCCCATCTCCAGCACCGCGGCGTCCTCGCCGATTCGTGGCCCCATCAGCACCCTGGGGTCGGCAATACGGTTTCGCGCCAGGACTCGTCCCAGCAGTTCAGCAGGAAACTTTCCTACTTCCAAAACTACTCCTTAAACCCGGACAAGAGTGATCAATAACGCGTAGGTCCGGGAATGAACTGAATGGCGCTCGGGAGGCTGATTCGGCCCAAATCCCGGTGGGTCAAACACCTCAATTTCTTGACGCCTAAACATGGATTGTGATAAAGATAACAACCGGCATAACCCTCTTGCCGGAGGAACAGTGGTGAATCGAGTATCCGTGGCGCTGGTGGGACTAATCCTCGTCGTGATGACCTTCGTCACCGCGTGCGGTCCGGCCACGCCTCCGACAAGCGTTCCGACCCCTGCACCCACGGCCACCCTGGTTCCTGTTGAATTTGTCGGATTGAAGGTTGTGTTCCCTACCCGCGCCCCCGTAGACCTCGACGTCGACCCGGCGCTGGTGGCACAAGGGGAGGAAGTATTCCTGGGAACGGGAGCTTGCATAACCTGCCACACCATCCAGGGGGTGTCTGAAGGGTTGCTGGGTCCGGAGCTCACCTACATCGGCGCTGACGCGGCTACCAGGAGAGCGGGTTATTCGGCGGAAGAGTATATCACCGAGTCCATCCGGGAACCTGAAGTGTTTGTCGCCGAGGGTGTGGAAAGGTCCACGGTCGGCCTGATGACCATTGCCCTTACCGAGCACCTCACAGATGACGAGGTTGCGGCGCTGACCGCGTTCCTGCTGACCCAACAGTAGTCTCCTCATCCTATCCACGCTGGACCGGTCGGCGTATCACCCAGGGAGACTGCACTTCCTAGACCGACACGGGCCAGCCAGTTGCTGACGTGACATACCCGGATTTCCCTTTAAAATTCGTCATAGAAGTTGGTTCGCACAAGATATGTTATGTTACGCCAAAGGGTATTTTTTGGCCACTTGACATAAAAGCGCCTCCAGGCAACCGGGGTTGCGCACGGGTTTTCCCTTGCCTATAATTGGAATAGTTCCAAGGTAAAGGGCGGTTAGCTCAGTGGTTAGAGCGCCTCGTTCACACCGAGGAGGCCGGAGGTTCAAATCCTCCATCGCCCACCAGCGAGCGCCGAATCGGCTCTCTCCTTGGGACTGGCCAAGCTGCCGAGGTGGCGAAATGGCAGACGCGCTGCGTTCAGGGCGCAGTGTCCTTACGGATGTGTGGGTTCAAATCCCTCCCTCGGCACCAGTTATATAACCAAGCCCGGTAGCTGGCTTGTGCTTCGGAGCCTACCGCTCCAGCTACCGTCAACCGGTGTATCGCGCGCTTGTAGCTCAGTGGATAGAGCGCTGCCCTGCGGAGGCAGAGGCCGTGGGTTCGAGTCCCGCCAAGCGCGCCATCTCATTAACCATTCACCGCACTACCGTAACCCTGGTTGAGACCGTCCGGTGTCCGGCGGTCAATATGCTCTACTTCTACTGAATCGTCCGAGTCCCCGCATCTACTCCCCCTGCGTATTGTCGCATCCGAACAGGACTTTACACTCACTCCCCCTCGGGCATCACAAAGGAGCGGCCCGGCGCACCAAGTGCGCCGGGCCGCTCCTTTGTGATGCCCGAGTCCTTTCTGGGGATTCGGCTATTCGCTAATAATGGCGAAGCTCGACCACGTTGTCATCGGGGTCATACACATAGAGGGATATCCCATCACCGTGGGACCCCCATCTCTTTCCGGGGCCAGCCTGGATGTCCACACCGATGGCTTCGAAATCTGCCTTCAGCTGGTCCATGTCCGTCTTATCGATGACCATACAGAAGTGGTCCTGATTCTTGACGTCATCCCTCCCCGACGGGATCTGGTCGGAGGCGAAAAAGTCGATTATCGTGTCGGCGTTGAGCCGGGCCGACGGAAATCGCACTTCGCCGGAGCGCCATTGTTCTACCCGCTCGGGCTGAAGCCCCAGCACATCGGTGTAGAACCGGAGCGAGGTCTCCACATCCTTGACCCTCAGCACGATATGGTCCATCTCCGTGATTTTGACCAACGGTTTGGCCCAGGCTGAAGTCTCTGGACTCGTCTGCGTCGCCATCTGATTCCTCCTCGAAGGTGCATTATGTCAATACGGCCTGTAGAACCCCCCCGATAAGCTAATCCTACTTGTGCCGTCAACCAGGGTCAATCCCGGCTGCCCGCCGCTTCAGCCCTTCCAAAGTTGGCGTAGGGGAAGGGTCAACGCCACGAAGCAAAGCCAGATAGTAGCTCACGTAATCACCCAGGACCATCATGTCCAATAGCTGGACAAGGGGATTGGCAGCACATCCCGTCAGAATTCTCTGCCTTACCCCTATCCTATCGAGCAGTTCCTCGAGCGCCTCGTAACGGTCTGCCATCGTGCCGGTCAACCCGCATGGCTTGAGCAGGACGGCCATGGGCTGATAGGCATCATCTGGCCAGGAATCGAAGGCCTCGACGAAGTTGTGAAGCAACTCGGGCAGGGTCTCGCTAAACGCCCAGACTTTGGCGTTCTCGTTGAGCTGGGACTTCCA
This sequence comes from uncultured Dehalococcoidia bacterium, assembly GCA_951812625.1. Taxonomy (GTDB): domain Bacteria; phylum Chloroflexota; class Dehalococcoidia; order Lucifugimonadales; family UBA3495; genus CATOSP01. The sequence continues at coordinate 634,267 of CATOSP010000002.1, forward strand.
ACGCCGCGCCACTCCGCGGAATAGTCCTCCGCCACAAATCAGCGGCAGCCGACCATGTAATTCCTGGGCCACTGCCTTTGCAGGATTGTCGCAGTCAGGAGTCTCAGGCGACAGCGATTCAACCCTCTGGGCCAGTGTTGCAGATGCTGCATCAACGTCCACGGCCTCGGTGTCCAGCAGTCCTAGCCTCCCCAACAACCCCGCCAGCAGCATGAAGTTGTAGACTGCCGCGCTGCGGGGTTCACCTGGAGCGTCCACGAAGAGCGTCGGCACGTCATGCCGAGCGGCCTCCCGGGCGAGTTTTCCGCCTGCAGTCACGGCGACCATCTTAGCCCCTGAGTCCAACCCCTGGAGGAACATCGACATGGTCTCTTCCGTGTTCCCCGAGTAGCTGCACGCGATCATCAGCGTTCGCTCGTCAAGGGCAAACGGTATGCGAAAGTTACGCACTACCGTGACAGTCAGCCGCTCCTCAAGCGATGCAAGGTCCGCAAGCAGGTCTCCAGCTATAGCAGACCCGCCCATACCTGCAACTACCAGGCGGTCAAATGGCCCCTCCAGACCGGATAGGTGAGTTCCCCACGCGCAATCCCACGCCGCCCGTGCCTGACGGGGTGCGTCCCTCAACCTGCCGGCCATTCCGGACGGGTCCAGCCCCCGGTATGTCTGTGGGTTGTCCAGAGCGAGCAAAGCGTCTCCGATTTCCGCGTTGTCTTGGCACAGCTGGGACTCGAAACGATGTATCAAATGATACACTGCTCCAAGCTGGCGGTTCAATCGGATATGGCCACGCAGCTTCACCCTTTGCAGCTGTCGCTCATCGGCACTGATGCAAGGCCGTCCTCTCCCCCTATGCTACAATGTCGCCAATATCCACTCTGGAGCCAAACACAGACTCGGAAGGACCACCCTTGATCAGACCCCGGATCATATGGGCCTCTGTCTCCCTGTTGCTGTTTCTGGGACTGTCCATAGCTTGCTGGAACCAACAGGCTCCCGAGCCGGAAGCCCAAGAACCAACACAGGAAGAACTTCCCACCGGGTTCAGCCGGATTTCAGAGGTTTGGGAACTTCTGCAAGAGGAGCATATCAAGGGCGACTCCCTCGACCCCCAAGCAATCAGCGACGGCGCCATACGAGGGATGCTGGAGGCCCTAAACGACCCCTACGCATCTTATCTCGACGCCCGCCAGTTCGAGGTTGCCAACCAGGACCTCAAGGGCTACTTCGAGGGCATCGGTGCGGAAGTGACCCTCAGGAACGGCCAGATCACGGTGTTGGCCCCGCTGCCGGACACTCCTGCAGAACGGGCAGGTATCCGTCCAGGGGACATCATTCTGGCAATCGAGGGCGAGAGCGCAGAGAACATCAGCCTGCTCCAGGCCGTCAACAAGATCAGGGGCCAAAAAGGAACTACTGTTACTTTGCTCGTGCTGCACCTTGGGGACACTGATCCAGTGTCTATCGAGGTGACCCGGGGCGTGATCCCTCTCGTTTCCGTGCGGCTCGCCATACTCGGCGATGGCATCGGCCACGTGAGGCTGTCCAGCTTCTCAGCCACCACCAAACGGGAATTGCTGGAGTCCCTTGAAAAGTTTCGGGATTCCGGCGGAGTGGGATTGGTCCTCGACCTGCGGGACAATCCCGGAGGTCTGCTCACTTCCGTTGTCGATGTGACCAGCCAGTTCCTGCGTGACGGGTTGGTACTCTACCAGATAGACGCACACGACCACAGGCGGGACTGGAAGGTGGAGTCTGGAGGTAAGGCCCAAGATATTCCGGTGGTAGTGCTCGTCAACCAGTTCAGCGCCAGCGCCAGCGAAGTGTTTGCCGGCGCGCTCATGGACCACCAACGGGCGACCGTAGTCGGCGTCAAGACCTTTGGCAAGGGCAGCGTTAACAACTTGTGGCCGCTCCACGACGGCTCCGGCATCAATTTCACCGTCGCAAACTGGTATACTCCAAATGGGACCCTTATAGAAGGAGAGGGCATAATCCCCAATATAGTTCTTGAACCGGTGGAAGACTCCTCCGACGACGGCCATCTTGGGAAGGCGGTGGAAGTCCTCCGGAACCAGATAGCCCGGCAAAGCTGACACAATGGCAAAGAAGAAGTCATCCAAAGGAAATGGGCAGAACCCCGCGTTGGCGTCCAATCGCAAGGCCTTTCACGACTACGAGGTACTGGAGCGGTATGAGGCCGGACTGGTATTGACCGGCACGGAGATCAAGTCGATCCGCGCCGGTCGTGCCGACCTCCGAGACTCCTACGCGCGGCCTCAGGACGGGGAGCTGTGGTTGGTCAACGCCTACATCGCCCCCTACGGTCCCGCCAGCATGTTCAACCACGATCCCCGACGTCCTCGCAAGCTCCTCCTGCACCGCGAAGAGATAGACAAACTCTCCTCGGCCGTGAGCGAGAAGGGCCTCACTATCGTCGCCCTGCGCCTCCTCATCAAGAACCACGTGGCCAAGGTTGAACTGGCGTTGGCACGGGGGAAACGGCAGTACGACAAGCGGCGGGCGATAATCAGCCGCGAGTTGGACATGGAGGCCCGACGGGCCGTGGGTGCTACCAGATAGGCGTATTTCGAGGAACGGTTTGATCAGGAGTCTTGGCGACAAAACCCCCAGAGTAGCCGAAACCGCCTGGGTGAGCGAGTTCGCCTACGTGGTCGGGGACGTGGAAATCGGAGAGTATTGCAGTATCTGGCCTGGGGTCACGATCCGTGGCGATGGCGAAGGCAAGGTTTCCCTCGGGAATTATGTAAACGTGCAGGAAGGCTCAGTGGTCCACGGGTCGGACATGTACATAGAGGACTACGTGACCGTCGGCCACTGTGTGGTGGTCCATTGCGACCGGGTTGGTGAGGGTTCCCTGTTGGGCAATAACTGCACTGTCCTGACCGACGTCACGCTGGGCAAACAGTGCCTGGTGGCGGCCAACTCAGTGGTGCTGTCGGGCAGCAAGGTACCAGACCGCTCCTTTGTAACCGGAGTCCCCGGGAGCGTGAAGCGCGAGATCACCGACCGCCAGGCCAAATCGATGCGCCAAACCGCCGAGGAATTGGTGGAGCGCGCCAAGGTCTTCCGGGACAGCGGGCTTTAAGACCCCGCACTCAACCTCTAACCCAACCGCTCTGCCGCTGGCAGCACGCGATCTGCCAGGTGCTCCATCACTTGTAGCGATTGGTCGATTCCCTCGACCCGGAAGTCGTAGGTCAACTGGTCAATCCCCAACTCCCGGCAGTAGTAGACGTCGTCCAGCACTTCCTGGGTTGTGCCTATCATGGCCCCGCCGGTGCGGACGGACCCTCTCTCCCCGATGCCGATGTCGGTGAAGTGCAAGCTGCGCTTGAGAGAAATGGTAATGGAGGCCGGGTCACGTCCTGCCCGTTCCGTCTCCTGGTGCAGGTACGGGAGGTTCTGCGCCACGAAGTCTGGAGTCTGGCGGGTAGTGTGCCAGCAGTCGCCGTACTTGACCGTGCGGCGAAGCGCCCGGCGGGTGTGTCCACCCACCCAGATAGGGACGTGCGGTTTCTGGACGGGCTTGGGGTAGAAGCTGATGCCGTCGAACTGGTAGTACTTGCCATGAAACTCAGGTTCCGGCTCGGTCCAGAGAATCTTGAACATCTCCAGGAACTCATCGCTCATGGGGCCGCGGTCAGCATAGGGAACGCCCAAGGTGTCGAACTCCTTCTCCAGCCAGCCTACACCCACACCGCATATCATCCTGCCATTGGTCAGCACGTCCAGCGACGCGAACATCTTGGCCTGCACTACCGGGTTGCGGTAGGGCAGGATGACCACCGTGCTGCCCAACTTGATGACGTCCGTGCAGGCGGCCACATATCCCAGCAGGGTCATGGTCTCCAGGAACGGGTCTTCTGCCGGGCGGGCGAAGGAACCGTCGGCAGTGTAGGGGTACTGGTTCGTTCCCGCGGTGGGGAGCACGATATGGTCTCCGGCCAGCACCGACTCGAAACCCAGGGCTTCAGCCCTCTGCACAAACTGCCTCAGGCTCTCGCCATCGAGCAGTTGAGGAATGCTCAGTCCGATCTTCATCTCGCGTAACCTGCCTGATCTCTCCCGCTCAATCACTCGTGTGTGGCTCGTTATGTCATCTTGCCAGCATGGAATCCCAGGCAAAGGAACGCGCCACGGTATCGGTTACCTGCATTGCGGGAAGGTATATCTGCCTTGCCAAGCGCAGGCCAGTATATCCCCGACCACTGGACCGGTCAAAACGGCCCACGGGCTGCATGAGAAGAGCATCGGGGTTCTTCAAGACCAGATGCATGCGAGTCCCTGATCCTTTATCTCGGCCAGTCTCTTATCCCCAATTCCCTTGATCCGTACCAGGTCGTCCAACGACGAGAATGGCCGGAGGTCCAGTATCTGAGCTGCCCGGCTCGGGCCGATGTGCTTGATCTTGTCCAACTCCTCCACCGGCGCTGAATTTACATCGACCTGATCCTCGACGCAACCATATCCACCAACAGGGGCCACTGTCACCACAGGTGTTAGTGTGGCGGTTGGCGCTGGAGTGGGGAAGGGAGTCGGCGTAAATGTGGGAAGCGGCGTAGGAGTTGGCCAGGGTGTTGGACTTGGGCTGGGAGTCGCCGTTGGGGTTGGCGTTGCCGTGGGAGCAGGGAGTGTCGTCACGGTGTGAGTAGGGATCGGACTCGGGGTAAGAGTAGGCACCAGTGTTGGGGTTGGGACGGGGATTTCGGTTGGCGGAAGTGATGGTGTGGGAACCAGAGTGGGTATCTGCGTTGGAGTGGCGGTCAGAGACGGAGTCGGTGGTGTGCTGGGAGCGAGGGTAGGGGTGTAGGCAGGCGTCATCGTGGCCAAGGGTGTGGCAGACGGTGTAGGCAGAGCCAGGGCCGTTGGCGGGTGAGGCGTTGGCATGGGGATTGTCGAGGTTGGCGCTCGCTGTGACGGGGTCCGAGTCGGGACAGCGAAAAGCTGCTTCGGGGCTGGTAGCGTAGGCGGAACCGTTGGAGTACGCTCCAGAAGAGACGCGATAGGGTCTGAAGGGGTCGCCGAGTTCAGCCCATCGTCCGTGCTCTCCAAGCCCGGTGTCGCCGTGGTCTGAAGTGGGCTGGGGGACGACCCACCGCAAGAGGTCGAGGCTATCGACACCAGCAGGACGAACAGGACTACCGGACACACTCTCCAACTAAGAATCGCCGATATTCCCCCAAGTTGTTGACTCACGCGGAACCTTGACTGCGAGACCCGGAATATACCTTTGACCCATACCGACACGCAACAATCGTCAAGCTTGCTGCTTTTCTCCTGTCAAGATGTGACAGGGTTGATTTCCGTGATATAATTTGCCCGGCGGTTGGCAGGGCAGGGTTTCTAAGCGAATGGCCGGGCAAACTGGCCCTTGCGCTACCTCAATATACATATAGGAGGAGAACCGTGGACAAGGGAGACACTGTCATAGACGGCGGCTTGGTCGACATCGCCATGAGCTACCGCAAGGAACTCATGCCGGACCAGGGCCTTTGTATTCAGGTCTATTCGGAAATCGACGGTCACGACACCGAGATACTTCGTTTCGACTGTTTTGACCAGGACCCCCATTACCACTACGGGCCGGAGAACCACAACATCCGCCTGCACCTCGACAAGACCACTGCCGGAAACCCGGTAGGCTGGACCATGGACAACATCCGCAACAAGCTACCGGAGATGGTTCGCAGGTCTGGTTATGACGCCCTCGCCGATGGTCTGGAAGCCAACCCCGTATCCCAGGCTACATTGGACGATGCCGAGGCCAAGGCCCGGGACCTTTCCCGCAACGAGCGGCGGACGGTCCACCACCTCATGCCCGAAATGCTCGATGGCGACTGTATTGAGGTCGGCAACCTCCGGTTCGGTCTGGAGTACCGCCACTTGGCCAACGACGAAGGCATGGCCATCCACGTCCTGTCCGACGTCGCCGGTCAGGAAGTGGAGCTTCTGGCGTTCGACTGCTTCGAGAAGGGGCCGCACTACCACTATGGTCCGCGCAACCAGGACGTCCGCATTTACTGGGACGTCACGACCTCCGGCGAGACCCTGCGCTGGACCTTGGACCAGTTCAAGGCCGGCAACATCCGCAACATGATTGAGCGTGCCGGCTATCCCTCCATCGCCGCCTCGGTGGACGAAGCCCTGCTCCAGCAGACGCTTCCCGAGATCGAAGCCCGCTCCTTGGAGTTGGTTGCCCTCAACAAGGGCAGTGACCCCAAGGCCGAACTGATGAAGGAGATCGAGTCCCTCCGCGAAAAGGTGGCTGCTCTCTAGCAACCCCGGCTAAAGGTCTCTGGGACAAATCCGGCAACGGAACGTCTCGGCAGCCCCAACCAGGAACCCAACGGCCCCGGACACCGGGGCCGTTTTCTTTTTGCCATCCTGTGTCCCTCTGCACGACCGACAACTAAACGATGAGCGGGCCGCACCCCCTGATAACAAGAGTGCACAAAATCTTCTGCCCAGCGCCAATGCATTCTCCGATCACGGTAGCCTGCTTCCCTGATCTATCCTCACATCCGTAGCCCTTCTCCCCATCGTTCCCGGCCCGGGTCGCGCTATTGACATTCTGATAGGTGATAGTCTAAATTAGGCCACCGTCTTTTCGGTTTGGACATATTATATGGGTTTAGTGACATATTTCACAGATATACATCACGTATCTTAACGCATATTAGGGTTATATTATTGGGATATAGTTATGGGAATCGATGAAACTAACGTAGGTTTCCGTATCAGAACACTGGAGGGCTAGACATGGCATATGCGTGGATTCCTTGGAAACGGGTGATCAGACTAATCCCTATATTGGCCGCCGTTGCACTCATAGTTGGGTGCGGAGGCTCAACTGCACCGGAGCCGGTTCAGGATACGTCGGCGGCAGCGGCGCCTGTGCAAGCGCCCACAGTAGAGCAAAAGGTGGAAGCCACTGCCACACCCTTGGCGGCAATACCACAGGCCCGCCCAACTCTACCACCCACGGCTCCACCCGCGGCCGCGCCAGGAGAGACGGCGACACCTGCCCCGACGGCAGAGCCGACGGCTGCGCCGACTCCAGAACCAACAGAGGACATCAAGTACGGCGGTTATATCCCGTTTAGCGATAGCGCCGTGCCAACGAGACGGCATCTCCACGAATGGGGCTATACGCACATGAAGAACGCCGGCCCCATGTTCAATGGTCTGATCCAGTTCAACCCGCAGACCGCCGAGGTCGGCGATCTGGAAGGCGACTTGGCGGAGAGTTGGGAACTTCTCCCCGACGGCCTCACCTATGTGTTCCGCCTGAAAGATGCCGCATGGCATGACGGCAAACCTCTCACGGCTGAAGACGTTGTCTTTAGCATGGACAGCCTGGTCTGCCCCACCTGTTTCGACATAATGAAAGAACAGACCAGGTCATCCACTATCATGATCAAGACCTCCTACAGCCCGGGGAACTCCAGGGCCGTGGATGAGAAGACGGTTGAGGTCACCCTGAACTTCCCTGCCCCTGGTTTCCTTCCCAAGATGGCGATTTCGACGCTGGTGGTCCAGCCCAGGCACACGGTCCTGGACGAGGGCAAGCTACAAAGCGTCTACAGCTCCGAGGACCTGAACGGTTCCGGCCCCTTCATCCACCTGGGTTACACCAAGGACGTGAAGAACGAGTACGAGAAGTGGGACGGCTACTGGAAAGAGGGGTATCCACGCATCGACAGCATGACCCACTTCATCATCAAAGACCCCACCTCCACCATAGCGGCATACAAGTCAGGTCAGGTGCTGCGCCCGATAGCCATCACAGGCCTGACCCCGCTACAAACTCTGGAGTTGCAAAAGGACCTGGAACAGACCCACACCACCTACTGGGCAGGCCCTACAGGTCTCCGTGGACTGGTGCTGAACACAACCAAGGCGCCTTTCAATGACAAGCGCGTCCGCCACGCCATAAGCCTTGCCATACACCGCCAACCTATCATCCAGACGATGAGCGGCGGCATGGAATTGCTGGGCACGCCTTTGCCTCCCGGTCTGTGGTTCAGTTACAGCGAGGAGGAGGCTGCCCAGTTCCCCGGCTTCCGCGAGCTCAATGGGGAGAAGCACCCTGAGGACATCGCAGAGGCCCAGAGATTGATGACTGAGGCAGGGTATCCCGACGGGTTCGACGTTGAATTGGCGACCAGAAGCAGCGCCGGTGGGTCTTACTCTGACCTTATCGCGCTGGTAGCTGAACAATTAAAGAAGCACCTGAACATCAACGCAACCCTCAAGCTGTACGATAGCGCGGCTGGGTATGCCCAGTATGACGTGGGGAATTTCCAGTTCTTTGCACAGGGCTCTTCATTCAACCTGGCAGACCCTGACGGTGTTATGCGCCGGTACCATGAAAAGACCACATTCGCCAGATGGGCCGGCGGCGGAGCGGTCGGGCAAGGGTGGGTGCCCGAGGGCGTCCAAGAGTTGCACCTGGAGCAGACGAAGGAGTTGGACCCGGACAAACGCAAGGAGCTAATCCTCAAGATTAGCGACATCTTCGTCAACGAGGACAACGCCCATGTAGGTCTGTATTGGACCGTGCGCGCCATGCCCATCGAGAACCGTATCCAAGGATTCAACATGGAACCCACCATCTACGGCGACCTGAAACACGAGCACATCTGGTGCGACCCAGCCTGTAACTGAGGATCCCGCAGACCAGAGGAACATCGGGCCAGGCCTGTGGATGGGGCCTGGCCCTTTTGAAAGGCCATAATCTCTGGGCTGACACCCATCCGAGGACGAGCGGGAATATGCGTGTTTACCTGACCAAGAGAGTGCTTTTGTTCTTTCCCACGTTGTTGCTGGTCACGTTAGCGGTGTTTGCGATTCTCCGTGTAGTTCCTGGAGACCCGGCAGTCCTCCTTCTTGCCGGAACGGAGGCCGACGTCGAGGAGCAATATACCCAGGAACAGCTTGAAGCAATGCGGAAGAAGTTGGGGACGGATAGGCCCATCTACATTCAGTATGCAGACTGGGTGTGGAAGATGCTCCGTTTGGACTTCGGAGAGTCCTACTTCTTCAAGACACCAGTGTACGACGACATCGCGGAACGAGTGCCCGTTACCATCGAGTTGGGCCTGCTGTCCGTAATTCTCGCCAGCGTGGTTGCGGTCCCGCTCGGCGTATATTCCGCCATCAAGCAGGACACCGTAGGAGACTACATCACCAGGGTTATTACCATCACAGGAATCGCGCTACCCAACTTCTGGGTAGCGATCATGATCATCTTTTTTCTGGTGCTCGCCTTTGGTTATTTCCCTCCACTAGGCTACGCCTCCGTGTGGGATGATCCGTGGAATAACCTCCAGCAGATGATATTTCCGGCCATCGCCCTTGGGACATCCAACATGGCTTTCATAGCCAGAATCACCCGGTCCGCCATGCTCGAAGTACTCCACGACGACTACATCAGGACTGCCAGGGCCAAGGGATTGTCCGAGCGTGTGGTCATTTTCCGGCACGCCCTTAAGAACGCCCTCCTGCCCGTGGTAACGGTATTCGGCTATGAGTTTGGCCGGCTGATCTCGGGAACGGTCATCATAGAAGTAATTTTTCTCGTGCCGGGCATGGGCCGGCTGCTGGTTACCAGCATATTCAACCGGGACTTCCCCATGATTCAGGCGGTGGTGCTGCTTATTGCGGTGATCGTGCTAATACTAAACGTCCTAATGGACTTGCTATACGCCTGGCTCAACCCGAGAATCCGCTACTCCTAGACCTGGATCACGGATCAGGACCGACCCAGCGAGAACATGTGTACGGAGCGACATGAGCGTAGATAGAGCATCCGAGGCTGTGCATATAGAGCCTGCGCCGGTGGTGTTGAGGCCGAAGCGCACGTTCGGGCAGAATATCGTCTTTTTCGTCACTCACAAACCGCTGGGAGCTTTCGGAGCGGGTGTCGCCATAATCCTCATCATTGTGGCGCTCTCCGCCCCTGTGATCAGGACCCATGACCCCTATGAGAGCAGTGTGGCTATGCAGTTTGCCAAGCCAGGGGCCGAGCGGTGGCTTGGCGGGGACCGCCTGGGTCGCGACATGTACAGCAGGCTTGTCTATGGCGCCAGAATCTCTCTCTACGTTGGCATCCTCAGCTCCCTCATCGGTTCCACGATCGGTATGGTCGCGGGAGTTGCGAGCGTCCATTTCGGTGGCAAGGTAGACCTGGCAGTCCAACGGATAATCGACGCTATGATGGCATTTCCGGGTTTGATCCTTATCCTGGCCATCATGGCGGCTCTGGGCGCATCACTAAACAATGTGGTTTTGGCGCTGAGCATCGCATATATACCGAGCACTGCACGCATATTGCGATCCCAGGCCCTAGCTATCAAGGAGATGGACTACGTTCTGGCCGCCAGCGCCGTGGGAGCCGGGAACTGGCGCATAATCATGCGCCATATAATCCCCAACTGCTTCGCCCTCTACATCGTGATGGTTACCCTGCACCTTGGAGGAGCTATTATCGCCGAGGCAGGTCTAAGCTTCCTCGGGGTGGGAACTCCTCCCAACGTACCGTCATGGGGCGGTATGCTGAACGGGGCTGCGGCCAACGTAACGGTGGCGTGGTGGGTAGCGATATTCCCCGGAGCCGCCATCTTCATAGTCGTGTTCGCATGGAACGTTCTCGGGGACGCCCTACGGGACGTCCTCGATCCGCGGCTCCGGGGCACCGGCACCGGTTAGCCCATTCCCCAGCCGGTCCGATACCTCAGGCTATGAGCCAGGCCCACCCGGGTCTTGTGGTGGTGCCTCCGCCGGCGGGATGCCCCCGAAGCGCAGGCGGAGCAGCCCCTGGATGTCCTCGGCGGCGGTGCTGGTTATGTTAACCGTGCTGTTCGGATCGTCGTCCCACTTCACCGGCACCGACCTGATGCGGTAACCGCGCTTGGCGGCAATGATCAACAACTCGGTATCAAAGAACCAGTTGTTGTTCTTGATGTGCGGAACGATGGCCTGTGCAGCCTGCCGGGTCAACGCCTTGAAGCCGCACTGGGCGTCGGGAAAGCCCGCGAAGAACATAGACCGGACCATCAGGTTGTAAATCCGGGAGATCACCTCCCGCTTCATCGAGCGGGTGACCCTCGATCCCTTGCTCAGCCGACTCCCCACCGCTATATGGTCCCCCGCCTCCAGTGCCCTCACAAGCTCCGGGTAATGGACGAGCTCCGTCGACAGGTCAACGTCCATGTAGCTAACTATGTCCGCAGTGCTGTCCATCCAGGCCGCCCGAAGCGCCCGGCCCCTGCCCTTCTGGGGGATGTGCATGTAGGTGACGCTTGGGTCCCTGGCGCAGAGCATCTCTGAGACAGATCTGGTGTCGTCGGTGGAGGCGTTGTCAGCTATGACAACACGCCAGGGATTGGACAGGTTGTCCCTGAGAAACTCAGTCAGGATCATTATGGAACGTGGAAGCGCCTGCTCCTCGTTGTACACGGGAATGACTACTTCGACTGTGGCAGCCATGCCTAGCTCCAGGCCCGTGGGGCCGCAAGTTTCGGGCGCGGCTGTGTGTCGATAGACCGCGGGTTCAATCCCTGCCTCTCTCTACCTCATCAGCCGCCGCCCGGGATTGAGTCATATTCGCTCAGTGCCGGAAGTGTCTCACGCCTGTGAATACCATCGCAAGGCCATGATGGTTGGCGGCTGCGATGACCTCGTCATCCCGTATTGATCCTCCCGGCTGCACAATGGCCGTGATGCCAGCCTTCGCGGCAAGCTCGATGTTGTCAGGGAAAGGGAAAAAAGCATCCGAGGCCAGCACCGCACCCTGGGACTTCTCCCCGGCGATGCGGCCCGACAGGTGGACGCTGACTACCCGGTTCGGTTGACCGGCGCCCATACCGACCAAGGTACGGTCCTTGGCAAAAACAATGGCGTTGGACTTTATGTGCTTGCCGGCCTTCCATGCGAAGGCCAGATCGGCCAGTTGATCCTCGTTAGGTTTCCGGTCCGTCACACATTCCCAACCGGTCGGTTCTTCTTCGATCAGGTCCGGCGTCTGTATCAGCAGGCCCCCTGTGATGGGGCGAATGTCATACCCTACACCACCTGAACTTTGGTCCACGGCCAGGATGCGCAGGTTTCGCTTCTGTTGGAGAATCTCCAAGGCTTCCGGTTCATAGCCCGGGGCGACAACAACCTCGTAGAACACCGGCCCCATCGCCTCAGCAGAAGCCGCCGTGACTGCGCGGTTGAAACCCACGATCCCGCCAAACGCGGAAACCGTGTCTCCCTCAAATGCCCTGCGGTACGCCTCGCTCTGCTCCGAGTTACTGGCGAGGCCGCAGGGATTGGCGTGCTTGATCACTGCCACGGTAGACTCCTGGAAGTCGCTGACCACCCGCCAGGCCGCATCGGCGTCCATCAGGTTATTGTAGGACAACTCCCGACCGTGTAGTTGTCTGGCGTTGGCGACCCCCCCAGCGCTCGCTCCTGCTGGTACGTACAACGCGCCCTGCTGGTGCGGGTTCTCCCCATAGCGTAGCTTTGACACCTGTCTCAGGGCTATGGCGAGGTCGGGCGTAAGCGGGTCATCATCCGTGGCAACTTCGGTGAGGTACCCGGTCACAGCGGCGTCGTATGTTGCCACGTGGCGGAAGGCCTTGGCTGCGAGGCCCCGGCGTTCTTCCAAGGCAAGCCCGCCGTTGGCCAACTTCTCGCTAACCCAGCCGTAGTCGGCGGGGTCAACGACTACCACCACCGATGGGAAGTTCTTGGCTGCCGCGCGGAGCATGGTGGGGCCGCCGATATCGATGTTCTCCAGTGCATCGTCCAGCGTCGCTCCTGGCTTACTGATGGTCTCCACGAAGGGGTACAGGTTAACTGCTACCAGGTTGATCAGGCCCATGCCGTGGCGGGTAAGTTCGTCCATGTGATCCTGAGAGTCACGGCGTGCCAGCAGGCCGCCGTAGATGGCCGGATGTAGTGTCTTGACCCGGCCATCGAGGATTTCAGGAGATCCGGTGACCTCGGAAACCTGAAGTACGGGCAACCCTCCCTCTTGGGATAGCGTGCTGTGGGTACCTCCGGTGCTGACCAGCTCGAACCCGGCTGCAAGCAGCGCGCGGCCGAACTCCACCACACCGCTCTTATCATAAACGCTCAGTAATGCTCTCAAGTCGGTCTCACCTTATGTCATCAAGGAAGTACATGTTCAACATGGGCTCCCGGAAGCGGGCTATGCCGTATTACACTCTCTAGCCATCTTCAATGATTACCTGTTCTTCTCCCTCACGTTCGACAATGCTTCCAACCAGAATAGCGTCAGGCACTTTCTCCTGCACTGCGGGCAGATTTTCATCATCACAGACCGCTATCATCCCCAGGCCCATGTTGAAAACCCGGTACATCTCTTCAATGCCAACCCCGCCTTCCTGCTGTAGCAGGTCGAAGACCGGCGGTACGCGCCATGACCCGCGCCGGAAACTGGCGCACATCCCGCTGGGCAGGACTGGTGGTACCTTACCCGGAATCCCTCCCCCGGTTATGTGGGCCAGTCCCTTGACCAACCCCAACACCGGCTCCAGCATTGGGTAGTAACAGCGGTGCCGGACCAGCAACTCCTCGCCTAGCTGATGCTGCAACTCGTGGTAATGCCGGAACAGCACGGATGGGTTCTCGTCTATGCCGAAGACCCTGCGAACAAGAGAAAATCCGTTGGTGTGCAACCCGTTGGATGGGATGCCGATGATGTGGTCCCCTACTTCAATAGTGCTCCCGTCCAGCACTGCGTCGGACTCTGCCACGCCGACGACGAACCCGGCCAACTCGATCTCGTCGGGTCCGTAGGTGTCGGGCAACTGGGCTGTCTCTCCTCCGATCAAGGCACACCCTACCTCCCGGCATCCCCACACAATCCCCCGCATGAGCGTGTCCATGAGCTGGGCGTCGAGTTCGCTGAACGCCACGTAGTCCAGGAAGAACAGGGGCCGCGCCCCGCGGGTGAGGATGTCGTTGACGTTTAGTGTGACCAGGTCTTGGCCGATAGACTCGTAGTGGCCCAGGTGGGCGGCAATTTTCAGCTTGGTGCCCACCCCGTCGGTGCTGGCTACCAAGACAGGTTCAGAGTAACCGTTGAGGCGGTAGAGTCCAGCAAAGTCGCCGTCAGGGTTCAGGACTTCCGGGCCATGGGTCGCCGTGGCGAAGGCCTTAATCCGCTCTTTGAGCGCACCCATGGCGTCCAGATCCACCCCGGACGACCGGTAGTCGGAAACGCTCAACTGATTCTGCCTCCCAAACCGTACGACCACACTAGGAAATAACCGGACTCGCCCCGGATTCCTCCAGGATGAGCTTGGTCAACTCCAACTGTACCGGGACCGGGTATTCCCCTGTGAAGCAGGCATTGCAGAAACCGCCCCCACCTTCCCCGACCACCTTCATCAGCCCATCGACGCTAAGGTATCCGAGGCTATCTGCCCCGGTAATGTTCTGGATTTCCGGTACGGTCTTGTTGGCCGCGATCAGTTCCTGTCGACTCGCCATATCCACGCCCATGTAGCACGGGTGCATTATGGGCGGGGCGCACACCCGCAGGTGGACTTCCTTGGCCCCTGCCCGGCGCAGCAGCCGGACCACGTGGGGAGTGGTGGTGCCCCGGACGATGCTGTCGTCCACCACCACCAACCGTCGACCGGAGATCACATCGGTCAAGGGATTGAATTTCTGCCTTACCCCCAAATCCCGGGAGCGTTGATCGGGTTCTATAAAAGTGCGCCCAACGTACCGGTTCTTGACCAGCCCTTCGCTGAATGGAATTCCCGATTCCTTCGCATACCCGACGGCGGCGGCAGTGGACGAGTCGGGGATTCCAATGACCATGTCCGCATCCACCGGATGTTCCCGGGCCAGTTGCGCCCCCATCTCCTGGCGCACCAGGTGTACCAACTGCCCGTCAAGGTTGCTGTCCGGCCGGGCAAAGTATATGAGCTCAAATACACAGAGTGCCCGGCGGTCGGTGTCCCGTGCCCCGCGGCCGGAGCGAAGCCCGTTGCCGTCGATGATGATTACTTCGCCGGGTTCCACCTCCCGGAGATACTCGGCCCCCAGGTGGTCCAGAGCACAACTTTCGGAGGCGACGGCCCATCCATCTCCCATCTTGCCCAGGCAGAGTGGCCTAATGCCCAGCGGATCACGTGCCGCCACGAGAGTATCCTCGGTCAGGGCAACCATCGAATAGGCACCCTCCAACTGCCGCATACAGTGGAAAACCCGATCCTCCCAAGACTGACCGGATGCGTTGGCGAGGAGGTAAGCGATGACCTCCGTGTCAGTGGTTGCGGTGAAGGTGCAACCCCAATCCCTCTGGAGTTGGCTCTTCAGTTGGAGGGCGTTGATGATGTTGCCATTGTTGGCCAAGGCCACCGTCCCGTGAACCCCATCGACCAGTAAGGGCTGGGCGTTGCAGGATTCGCTGCTGCCGGTCGTGGAGTAGCGGGTGTGGCCGATGGCCCGTTCACCGCTGAGAGGGTAGAAGTCTTGTTCCCGGAATACCTGGGTTACCAGACCCATCTGGGCATGGACCTTTATGTTAACCCCGTCACTGGAGGCGATCCCCGCGCTTTCCTGGCCGCGATGCTGGAGAGCGAATAAGCCGAAGTATGCCTGAACGCTGGCCTCCCCACCCGGTGTGTATACACCAACAACGCCGCACTCTTCTTTAGGGTGGTCGAATGCGCTGGCGAAAGGGGAAAACTCCATCTCGCTGTACACCGCCCTATCTTAAAATGGCGTATGAACCGGGTCGACCGGACTTGGACTATTGCCTCAGACAGCCGTGCCCCGAAGTTCCGGGGTCGGGTTGGTACGGTTTACAGCCCCAGCGTGTCGGCCAGCAGCCGCTTGTGAACCCTCGGTTCTCCCAAGTAGTGGTACAGGGTGCGGGAAGCTGCGGTGTGCAGCGTCAGCCCGTACTCTGTCATGCTTCCCACCCCGGCGTGGACCTCGTGGGCGAAGTTGCAGGCCTCGTGGTAGGCGGTGCTGCCCACCGCCTTGGCCAGGTGAATGCTGTCCGTGGCCTCCCGTCCTGCGTCCATCTTCCAGAGGGTCTCGTAGGTAGTCCAACGCGCTGCGTCGAGTTGGTTTACCAAGTTGATGATGTGGTCCTGCACTCGCTGGAACCTGCCTATGGGAGTGCCGAACTGTACCCGCGTCCTGCTGTACTCCACTGACATTTCATATACGGCCTGGCAGGCACCGACCTGGTAGGCGCACAGTATGGGGATGGTGTTGCCAATTCCCTGGATCAAAGCAGACCAGCCCCCGGCGATGCTCCCGCCCAATACGTTGGACGGGTCAACCGACACGTTCTCCAACCTAACCTCGGCCAAATTCCAGCCGAACCCCTCCAGGGGTCTTACCGATACACCGGGAGAGTCCGCAGGGACCATCACCAGCCCTACATCATTGCCGTTCTCCGATCTCACAGCGCAGAGGAGGTGGGTGGCGAACGTCGCGTCAAAGACGTATACCTTGACCCCGTCCACCTGCACTCCGCTCCCATTGCTGCGGGCCACCGCGTGAACGTCCTCGGGGTGCCAGCTATAGTCGGCCTCGGTAACGGCCGGCACCAAAAGCCTTTCTCCCCGGGCTATGGCAGGCAGCCATTCCCGCTTCTGCACGTCGGATCCGCCCGCCATAATGGCGAACGCGCTGAGGACGCTGGAACTAATGTGTGGACCGGGTACCGGTCCCCGGCCCAGTTCCTCGAACATCACACCAGCATCGGTGAACGAGCCGCCCTCGCCGCCGAACTCCTGCGGAATCAGGATCCCCATCCAACCGGTTTCCACGAGTTTTTGCCACGGCTCGGATGGCACGGCATCGCCCGATTCAGCCATCTCCAGCAGTACGTTCTTGGGGTACTCCTGTTGGATGAATCCTCGGACCGCTGATTTCAGCATCTCCTGTTCCGGGGTCAGGGCCAAGTCCATACAATGTACCTCTCGATGAAACCCTCAGACTTCCTTCGCAGGCGTCGGTCGGGGTCGGATGAATCTGAAGGAGCCTGAGCCAAGACCCGGCCGCTACGCCAACGCTCCAGCGCGCTCTCTTACCTCGCGGCCTATGCCGATGCGGCGGGCCATGATCACCTTCTGGATGTCGGCGGTGCCGCCCGGGTGGATGGCCACAATGGCGGATCGTTGGTGGGACTCCATGTGCCCGTTGCCAGCACCCCACGTTTCGTCGTGGGTCAGGGCTGACGGCCCCAGGATGTCCAAGATCGCAGTGGACATCCTTAGTCCCGACATCTTGCGGAAGTAGGATGCCTGCGGTCCCTCATAAGTGAGGTTAGTCTTACTGTGCCGCATCCAATAGTTGCGCAGGTTGAAGAGCCGTGCTACCTCGGCCTCCATGTAAATGTCAATCAGCCGGTCCCGGACATCAGGGTCCTTGGTCAGGGGTTCGCCCCGGCGGTTGGTCTTCCGGCAGTAGTCGAAGAGGTTGTCAACCATCCAGTTTCGCCCGATGCGGCCTCCGCTGCCGTGTTCCAACTCCAGGTGGGTGGTTGCTACCTTCCAGCCCTCGTTTTCTCCGCCTACCAGATTGAACGCGGGTACCCGCACGTTGTCGAAGTAGACCGTGTTTTTGACACCGGAACCTGCGCCCGACTCGCCGCCCGCGATAAGCAGGTCCATAGGCTGCACAGTGATCCCAGGCAGGTCAGCCGGGATCATGAACCAGCCCAGGTTCTGGTGCCGCGGAGCCTCATTGTCGGTGCAGGTCAGGGTCCACATGTAGTCGCAGCCCAGGTCGCTGCCGACGAACACCTTCTGCCCATTGATAACGTACTCGTCACCGTTCCGCTCGGCCCGTGTCTTCACACTGGCAACGTCAGACCCGGCTTCCGGCTCGGTGAGCAACTGCCAGGTGCGGACCTCGCCGCGGAAAATTTTGGGGAGGAACTCTTGCTTCTGCTCCTCGCTTCCCCAGACCATTATGGAAGCGCCGCCCAACCGTCCGCCGGAGTCGTAGTAGGGAGGGATGGTCAGTCCGTAGGAGTCCACCTCCTCTTCCAGCACAACCGCGTGGTCCAGGGAGAGACCGCCGCCACCGTATTCCTCGGGTGCGGTGGCCCAGAGCCAGCCCTTGGACCCCAGCCTGCGTCCGAGGTCGCGGCGGAGATCGTACTGTTCGGGGCCGGACTTGGCCGAGTCCGCCGGGTGGGAGATGTCCGGAGACACGTTATCCTTCAGCCATTCCCGGACCTCTTGGCGAAACTCTTCCTGCTCCTGGGTGTAACGCGGTTCAAAGTCCATCTTGTCCTCCTCGGGTTCTGGGTGGCGCCAGTCTGTGTGGACCTGTCCTCTACTTGAAACTCCGGTAGGAGGGTTATCGGTCTGAGCCAACGTGGACCCGCCCAGATTACTGTGACTTAAGCGCCCGTCCTGGCAAGGCCCCGGTGTGGCTCCCATTATCTATTACCACCTTACCGTTGACAAGCACAAAGTCTATGCCTTCGGGGAATTGTTTCGGGTCTTCAAAGGTAGCCTTCGCCTCCACCCGGTCGGGGTCGAACAGGACTATGTCCGCCTTCATTCCATCCCGCAGTATCCCCCGGTCGCTCAGGCCCAGCCGCTGCGCCGGCATGGCGCTCATCTTGCGCACCGCCTCCTCCAGCCGGAACAGCCCCTCCTCGCGCACGAACTGCCCGAGAACATAAGGGAAAGTGCCGTAACTCCTGGGATTGGGCATCTCACCGGTCAGCAGTCCGTCCGAGCCCACCATTTGCGCGGGGTGCCGCACGATGGTGCGGATGTTGTCCGGATTCCCGGTGCGGGCGACGAACGCCACTTCCAGGTCTTCCTCTATAAGCAGGTCGCAGATGGCGTCAACCATACTCTTCCCCTGGGCGTGTGCCAGGTCTGTCAGGGACCGGCCCTCCCATTCCTTGTTCTTGGCCGACTTCACGTGGCTGAAGATATAGTAGTCGAGGGTGCTGCCCCACATCGGGTCCACCGATTCGCCGATCTCGTCCCGCACGCGCCGGTCCTGAATTCGCCGCAGCAGCGCATCCGGCCCCCCGGCGTGTACCCAGTAGGGGAGCAGGGAGTGAAGGATTGTGCTGGACGCAGCGTAGGGGTACTGGTCAAAGGTCACGTCAAGCCCGGAGTTGCGGCCCTCGTCCACCAGGTCGATCATGCGCTGGCCCATACCTTCCACCGGGCTGTGGTAATGGGAGATATGCACCGGAACGCCGCTCCGGCGCCCTATCTCCAGCGCCTCCCGGAACGGGTCCAGCAGCCGGTCGCCAAGAGTATACCTGGCATGGGTGACGTAAATCCCTCCGTACTCCTGGATGGCCCCGCAGACCGCCGCCAGCTCGTCGGTGTCGCTGTAGGCGCCCGGAGGGTAGGTCAACCCCGTTGAGAAGCCGAAGGCCCCGTCACGTATCCCCTGCACTGCCAGTTCCTGCATCCGTTGCAGTTCGGATGCAGTTGGCAGGCGCGCGTCCCATCCCACAGCTTCGACCCTGATCGCGGCATGGGGGACGAAGTAGACCACGTTGCAAGCGACCTGCTCATCGAGTAGGTCCAGAAACTCGGCTACGCTGCCCCAACGGACATCCGACGGGGGAGTGCCGTTCACGGCTGACAGGTATCCCAGCAGGTGTTCCAGGTTCCTGGGAGAGGTGGGAGCATAGGAGAGACCGTCCATACCCAGCGCCTCGGTGGTTACGCCTTGCCGTAGCTTGGCGTAGTGCTCCGGCTGCCCCATGAGCATTATGTCCGAATGGGAGTGCATGTCGATGAATCCTGGACACACCACGTATTCCGAGGCATCAATTACACGTGCCGCCTCTACCGAAGAGATATCCCCCCGGATTACCGTCAGCGAGTTATCGGAAACGCCTACGCTGCCTCGGAACCAGGTCTGCCCGGTGCCGTCAATGATGCGACCGTTTCGGATCAATATATCGAACATACCGGCTCCCCCTTCATACTCCACAGGCCACGGCTGAAGGCAATCCCGGAAAATCGCCCAAAGTGTACACACAACCCCCGGGAGTAGCAAACGGCATCCGGCGACACTGCGCGCCACAGCTTGCCATGATAGCCGGTTAAGGCTAATATCTGGGCAGTCCGGCGGGTGTTCCCATTCCTCAATCCATCCGGACTTCAGAGGTTGTCCCGAAATGCCCAGAGAACTGATCAACGGATACATGATGCACTTCGAGGACTACGGCTCCGGCCATCCCCTGGTACTCATTCACGGCGGGCTCGGGGGAGGCGACGGCTCCGCGGGAATGGTGAAGCACCACGCCTCCCCGCTCAGTGAAGTGTGCCGCGCCATCTTCTACGACCGGAGGGCCGCCGGGCAGTCGGAACCCCCATCGGGCGGCTACGACATCCCCAACCAAGTCGAGGACATGCGAGCCCTTCTGGTCAGGTTGGGAGTGGAGCGGGCCAATGTCCTGGGCAGCTCCGCGGGTGGACCCATAGCCACGAGCTTCGCGCTGGACCATCCCGAGATGACCAACCGTCTCGTACTCGTCAACACTATGTCCTATGCCAGCGAACCTGAGCGGCAGGCCCGCAAGCTGGAACTGGACGCGCTGGAGTCCCGCGCTGCAGTCCTCGGCAGGGAAGCCGCCGTGGCGGAGGCCCTGGAAGACCGCAACCCTGGGATGCGCGAGGCGTATCCCGAGGAGTTCCACCGGCTCGAGGTGGAGAACCTCCAGCGGTTCGAGGGCATCCTGCAAACCCTGCGAGGCTACCTGGACATCCGTGACTCTATTGAGAAAAGGCTGGGAGACCTCGCCTGCCCGACCCTGATGATCCACGGCGACGCGGATACCAGGATTCCTGTGGAGTGCAGCCACCGCCTGCATGAACTGATTCCCGGCTCCGAGTTGCACGTCATTCCCGGGGAAGGCCATGGCTTGATGACTAATATCCCCGATTTGATGCGAGAACTGGCGCTGGAATTTCTGAACCGCCCCGCTTTCGACCCGCAGCCATCTGCATCCCGCACGACGTGAACTCACGTCAACCATCGGACGAGACCATCTGAACGGAGGACACCAATGGCCACGGTAAGCATCGACCACATCGCCATGCCCACGGAGAACGCCGAAAGGCTCATCGCCTTCTACAAGAAGCTGGGCTTCAAGATAAACGACGAGGAAGAATGGCGGGCTGGCAACGCGCGCATCTTTTCCATCCAGATCGGGGACTCGAAGATCAACGTTCACCCCGAGGGCGTCATCGCCAACCTGCGCGGCCCCACGGCGGTCCCCGGCTGCACCGACATCTGCTTCGTCTGGGACGGCACCGTCGAGGAGTGCCAGAAGATGCTGGCCGAGGCGGGCGTGGAGGTCATCGCCGGCCCTGGCCCCCGGAAGGGCGCTCGCGGCGGCGGCGGGCATCCATCCCTGAGCCTGTACGCACGGGACCCGGACCAGAACCTGCTGGAGTGGATGGTCTACCAATAGGGTATGTCCCTCACCCTTTCCAGAGGGAGAGGGGATACGTTACTCCCTCTTCCTCCAGGGAGAGGAAACAACCCACGCCCGCCAACGTAAATAAGGGAGAATTCAAATGCCAACCATGACCGGCAAGGAAGCCTTGGCCCGGATGCTCATCGCCGAGGGTGTCACCCACATTTTCGGAAACCCCGGCACCAGCGAAACTCCCCTGCTCGACGTTTTGCAGGACTTCCCCGAAATCCGCTACGTGCAGGCGTTGCAGGAAGGCACCGCCGTGGGCATGGCGGATGGCTATGCGAGGGCCACCGGGCGTCCGGCCTTCGCGAACATTCACATAGCCGGGGGTCTAGCCAACGGCATCAGCGCACTGTACAACGCCTACCGGGGAGGCGCGCCCATCGTACTCACAGCAGGCAACTCGGACACCCGGATGCAGCTTGCCGAGCCAACCCTGTCGGGCGACCTCGTGGAAATGACCGCCCAGTACACCAAGTGGAGCGCCGAGGTTCTTCATCCCACCGACATTCCCATGGCGGTGCGGCGGGCATTCAAGGAAGCCAAGACCCCGCCAACCGGGCCGGTGTTCCTCTCCTTCCCCTGGGACACAATGGATGAGACCGCAGATTTGGACATTGTTGCCTCCTCCCCTGGCTACTTCCGGATGCGGCCTGACACCAGCGCGGTGGAACGGGCATCGGAGATTCTCGGGCAGGCTGAGAATCCCATCATCGTGATAGGAGACCGGGTTGCCCAGTCCGGGGCCATGAACGACCTGGTCCGCTTCGCCGAGACCCTTGGTGCGCGCGTATATGCCGCTGCCTTCTCCGAGGTAAATTTCCCCACCAACCATCCCCTGTACAGTGGGGCGTTGAACACCAGCAGTCCGGTCACTCGCCAGCTTCTGGGTGGCAGCGACGTGGTGGTCGCAGTCGGGGCCAACGTCTTCTCATCCTTCCTCTACGTGGACGAGCCTTTCCTGTCTTCAGAGACCAAGCTGGTCCACCTAGACAACAACGCCTGGGAAATCGAGAAGATATACCCCACCGAGATCGGCATCGTCTCCGACCCCGGCGCGGGACTGTCGGAACTGACCGATGCCCTGGACCAGTCCATGTCCGGCCCGGCACGGGAGGCGGCGGCTACCCGCAATGCTACTCTGGCCGAGGAGCGGCGCCGCTCCGACGAAGCATACAATCGCCGGTTGCAGGAACGGTGGGACAACAGCCCGATGGCGGTGGAACGCATGATGCACGAACTGGCACAGGCCGCTCCGCCGGACACGATCATCGCCAACGAGGCCATCACGTCCAGCCCCGCTCTCATGCGGGAGTTCACATTCGACCAGCCGGGGACACTGTTCGGAATCCAGGGCGGCGCTCTGGGTTGGGCCATGCCTGGAGCGCTGGGGGTGCAACTTGCCAATCCGGGCAAACCGGTGCTGGCGGTGGTGGGAGACGGCGCATCCCTGTACACGGTGCAGGCCCTATGGACTGCGGCCCGCTACAACATCCCAGTGGTCTATGCTATCTGCAACAACCGCTCCTACCGCATCCTCAAGGTCAACATGGACACTTACCTGCGCCACATGCTAGACGACCGGGAGCGGGAGAGCGAATACGTCGGGATGGACTTCGCCAACCCGCTGGACCTGGCAGCCATCGCCCAGGCAATGGGCGTTGCTAGTGAGAAGGTGGAGGACGCCTCTACCATTGGCCCGGCCCTCGAAAAAGCCTTCGCCAGCGGCAAGCCCTACCTGCTGGATGTAAGCATCGACGGCTCCCTCTAGAACTCTCAGCCCGCTGTTGGGACATATCTGCCGTCTAGCTAAGGGCGAAGTACGGCCCACCCTATCGAGAATCGGTTCCCATGCCGATACGGAGGGTGGGCCTTTCTGGTCCTGAGAGAATAGACGTTGGCTACCCGGCGAGCCGCCTACCTCATTATTCATCCGGGTGGGTGGAAATGAACCTCCCAGCCCTGTCCGGGTCAATGTGGTCGGCACGTACCTCGACGTTGGACTGCTCTTCCTGGAGCACCACGGTAACGCTGCTGTCCTTATCGCCCCAACCGCGGTTCATGGCCTGCAAGGCTATCTGCTCGGCCAAGGTGGTCATGGGCATCGGAACATCGTACTCGCGGGCCAGTTCGGTGGCCAGGGAGATGTCCTTGTGGGCCAGGTTGAGGGCAAAGCTGGCGGGCTCATACTCTCCCCGGAACATGGTGCGCACTAGTCCCTCGTGTAGAACCCGCATTCGACCCAGGGAGCCGCGGCGCATACACTCCCAGACCGCTTCCGGCTCCACGCCCGCCTTGACCCCCAGCGTCAGCCCCTCGGCGATGGCCTGGCGCACGCTATGGCCGATCATGTTGTGGACCAGCTTGCAGATGGAACCCGCGCCGACCTCACCGGCATAGAATACCTTGTCGCCGAATGAGTCCAGGATAGGTTTGATCTTCTCGTAGACCTCCCGGTCACCTCCCACCATCACCGCCAGGTTGCCGCTGGCCGCGCCGGACTTGCCGCCGCTCACGGGAGCATCCAGCACGTGGACCCCTTTCTGCCGGAAGATAGGTTCCAACTCCCGGATCAGGGTGGGACGGCTGGACGACAGGTCCACGTAAACGCTTCCGGGGCGAATCCCCTCCAGTATGCCCTCCGGCCCGGTGGCCACGGCCTCAACCTCCTTGGGGCCCGGAAGCGACGTGAAAGTCACGTCGCTCAGACCAGCTACTTCCGACGGGGAGTTGGCCAGTCGCGCCCCTCCCTCCAGCAGAGGCCGGGTCACCTCCTCACGCAGGTCATACACCACCATCGCGTAGCCCGCCTTCTGGATATTCAGTGACATACCCCCGCCCATGTTGCCAAGCCCGATAAACCCTATCGTCTCCATCGTTCCTCCTTAATCTTCTCCATAACCTGACTGCACCGCGCCCACCGGACACGGGCCTATTCCATCTCGCATTTCCCGCTCGAATTATATGGGATGCAACCCACTTGACCGACGCCAGCAAGGCCAGGGGCCGAAAGACCAGTCGGTCACCCCACATCAATTCGCCACAAGTGCCGTCCTGTAGCAACGCACAGGAGGATGAACAAGAGAGGAATAATGGACATCACGAATGGCTGCGTAGAAGGGCCATAAATGTACTGAAACCAGACGTATCCGAACGCAAAGGCGAGTCCAAGTGAGATAACGCAGTACAGCATGGGGAGGGATCGCCACCGGTCCGAACTGGCAGAGCGCGGAAATTTGTTCTGAGACAACACCCGATAAAGATTGACGCCCAGACATGCAAGCACAGCTACCGCACTTGAGTAAAGTAGTGGCCACGCCCATGGAGCGCAGAGGAACGAATCACCGTTCCCAACGCAAAGAATCCAGATAAAAGGAAAAAGCCCCTGTACCCTAGCATCGAAAATATGATTGTAGCCATATCTCTCCCAAGAAATGAAGATGACGGCCATCCCGAATATCCAGTTTATGAGCGTCAGACCAGCCATCGCAAAGAAAAAAATGGCGAAGGAGCGCTCTAGCAACTTCATCCTTGGCCTGCCTGTAGACTCGTCAGGATACGGGGACTGGTAGAGTGTTTAGCTTCCCCTAGGAGGCTGCGGCATTCCAGCCCCTCGGGCCAGCGCATCCAGTTGCACCGCGACCCGCGAGCGGTAGGGACGGACGCGGTTGGGGTGGCCTCGCTTGCCCAGTCCCACCAGGAACATGACGCTCTTGCCCTCGGCATGAGGAGAGAAGAACTCGGTCACCTCGTCATCATAGAAGGTCATGCCCGTGGCCCCCAGGCCCAAGGAGTGGGCGGCCAGGTACATGTTCCCGCCCATAAGGCCCGCCTCCAGTTGCGCCGCCCGGTAGCCCCGGCCGCCCATACGCCGGAACACATCCTGGAGGTCGGCCATAAAGAAAGCTACCGCGCTGGAATCTCCACCCAACGCCTGCTCAAAACACAGGTGGGCTGCCTGTTCCCGGAACTTCCCTTCCCGGAGCAGCGTCAACTCCTGGTTCTCTACCGAGAAAAAGTATGCTCCCGGCGCCAGCGACTCCACGGCATTCACGACAAGGTACACGCCCTGCAAACTCCCCTGCTCCTGGAAGTCCCAGCGCATCCCCTGGGTGGCGAAGGCGAGAATGGTGTCAAACTGCGTACTTGAAATCACCTCGCGGGCGAAACGGCGGGTCGAGCCTCGCTCTAAAATTACCTCGGCCAGAGGTAGACCTGGTTCCTGCCCCATGGCCACCGGAACGCCTGAACCGGCAGTGTCTCTCCTCTGAGGCGCGGACAATGTCGCGGATCTCCAGCCAGCTACGTCCTCCGGGGTCGCCAGCGTAGCTTCAGCATGGGCAAGCGTGACCTCGTCGTACCCGATTTGCTCCCCGGCCAGATTATACTCCGGCGTTATGTCAGGCAATGCGCCAGCGGCGGCTGACGAAGCGGGAACACCGAACACGGACCCAACGGTCACGATGCACAGGCCCGCTTCATCTGACGGGTCCATACCCAGCAGCCGGTCAACGTCGCTGTCCACGAATCCCACCGACACCCTTGACGGTTGGCCCTGGGCACGGGCAACGGCCAGCAAGTTGGAGAGGATGGTGCCGCAGTCCCAGAAACAGTAACGGTATCCCCGCGCCCGGTATTTCCACGCGCTGCGCCAGAAGTTGGCGGTGCAGACTATGCTCAATGGCGCGGTGGCCACTTCCGGGTCATTCCCTGCAGCCCGCGCAAGCTCACCTCGGAAGTCGCCCTGCCGAAGTTGTCCCAGCGAGAAATCCAAAGCCGAAAAGTGATACACCCCGGCCTCCAACCCCTCCATGTCATTGCAGACCAGGTACAGGTCAATGGGATAGAGGGCTCCTGCGGAAGCTGCGGCGCGGTAATGCACCTCTCCGGCAGAGCGCAGGAACGCCTTGCGGACCAGGCCTGCTGAATAGTACAGAAGTTGGGCCACCGAAGAAACATTGGGCGGGGGTGAGGGGTCTGGAACTGTGCCAGCCGAAGCCATCGCCTCCAGCACCGGCATGTCCGGCGACGGGAAGTCAGGCGGCAACGGCAGCACCGGAACGTCCCGGTACGTCTTATAGAGGGGCGGCTTGGTGCGCAGGTTGATATACGAGAGCTTGGTGGCCTCGTGGTAGTCTCTGGCTGCTCCGGACCTGAAAATTTGACCCTGGGCGCTCACGATTCAGTCGATTCCTCCCAGGGACAGCACCTCGTCCCATTCCTCCTTGGTCACCGGCTGTATCGAGAGTCGCATCCCACGACGCGCCACGTACATGTCCTTCAGGCGCGGGTTGTCCTTTATCTCGGCCAGGGTGACCGGGCGGGTAAACTCCTTGTCCGCCTTTATGTCAATCATCAGCCAAGCGGGGGAGTCGGGGTTGCTCTTCGCGTCGTAGTACTTCTCAGATGGATCGAATGCCGTCGGGTCGAGGTAGGCCCCGCTGACAATCGTGGCGGTGCCGATCACTGCCAGGGGTTTGGCGTTGCTGTGGTAGAACAGCACGCCGTCGCCCAACTGCATATCATCTCGCATGAAGTTCCGCGCCTGGTAGTTGCGCACCCCGTCCCACTCGGCGGTCTGGTCAGGTTCGCCTTGCAAGTCAGTGTAAGAAAATGCCGATGGTTCCGATTTGAAGAGCCAATAGCGCCGCTCCGCCATATCCTCCTCCCATCTCGTGTCGTGAAATCAATCAGCAGGGCCGCATCATCGGATGCGTATGCCCGCGGCCTCCCGGTCGAAGCATCCCTCGATCAGGTCCTCTCGTTCCTGGCGCAGCAGGTCCTTGCGCACTCTCAGGCTGGGCGTGCGGGGAAGCTCCGTGCGCATCTCCAGGTATCGGGGCACCTTGAAATAGGCCAGTCGCTCCGCGCACCAGTACACCACGTCCTCGGGTTTGAGTGCGGAACCCGGCGCAGTGGCGACGTAGGCTTTCACCTCGTCCTCCCCCAATTCCGACGGCACGGCGATCACGGCGCAGTCCATCACCCCGGCATGGCTCTTGATGACGTCCTCCACTTCCTGGGAAGAGATATTCTCGCCCCGTCGCCTGATGATGTCCTTCTTGCGGTCAACGAAGTAGAGGAACCCGTCCTCGTCCAGCCAGCCAAGGTCGCCGGTATACAGCCAGTCGTCCCGCAAGGTCTGTCGCGTCTGCTCCTCGTTGTTCCAGTAGCCGGGAGTAACGGCAGGATTGCTGACTGTAATCTCGCCGACGGTGTTGACGCCCACCGGCTCGCCAGTCTCGGCATCGGCGATGCGCACCTGGTTGGTGAAGCTGGGGTCAGGGTGCTGGCGGGGCTGCCCCGACGACCCTGAGCGGCGGCGCTGGCCAATCTGCTCGATGGTGCCATAGCAGGTCTCGGTCATACCGAACCCGACGATTATGTCCGTCCCGAACCGTTCCTGGAAATCGGCCAGGAACTCCGGGGAGAAGGCGGGGGAGCCGTAGAACAGGCGCACCCGGTTCTCCCGGTCGGTTGGAGACTCCGGGTTCTTGGCCAGGACCGGCATCATCATGCCGATGAAGTTGACCACGGTGGCATCGGCGGCCCGTACCTGGTCCCAGAACCGGGAGGCGCTGAAACGGTCCACTACCACCAGGGTTGCTCCCGCCGCAAGTGCCCCCATCGTGGAGTAATACTGCACGTTGGCGTGGAAATAGGGCAGGCAAGTGAAGAAACGGTCGTCAGTAGTTGCCTGGGTCCAGTGGGCGAACCCCTGTCCGGCGGCCACGTACATCCGGTGTGTCACGATCACGCCCTTGGGATTCCCCGTGGTGCCGGAAGTGTAGACCAGCATCGACACATCGCCGGGGGAGACCTTGGGGGTGTCTGCCAGCGGCACGGCCTCTGCCAGGGCGTCGGAGAAACCGGTCCAGCCCGTGGCGTCGGCGTCGTCTCCAACGACCAGCCTATGTTGTATCGTGGGCGCGAGATCTGCCGCCTGCTGTGCGATGTCGAGCAACCCCGTGTCGGCCACCAGCCCGCAGGCCCCGGCGTCGTTCAGGATATACGCCGTCTCGTCACGTTTGTAGGCGGTGTTGATTGGAACGCCGATTGCCCCGATGCTCGACAGTCCGAACCAGCAGAAGAGATACTCCATGCAGTTGGGCATGAAGAGGCACACCCGGTCACCGTGGCCCACTCCCAGGGAGTGGAACAGTCCCGCGGTCGCCTTGACCGCTTCCTCGAACTCGCGGAAGGTCAGCTTCCGCCCCTGCATCTCCACGAAGACCTTGCCGGGATTCCGCTGGGCGACTGTCCCAAGGAACTCAGCCAGGTCCATGTCCCACGCGGGGCGATTGGCGTTGTCCGGTACGGCAATCTCGCTCATAGCGTAACCACTCCAACAGCCCCAACCTACCATGTACCCGTCTAGTGGTCAACGGCTGTATGCACCTGCTCTGGTTCATACACTGGTCCAGCACCGGGGAGTGGACAAGACCTCATTACTGACACACACCTCTTTCCAACCCCGGATGCCATTCCCTATGATGTCTTATAGGCATTAGCCTCCGCCACCGTCCTGAACGGGGGATTACTCCAGCCGGTGGTCCCAAATGGTTGAAAATGTCCGGATATGACCGGAAATGTCCGCGAAACAGGAATCTTCCCCGGCAGTCCCACCGGGGGAATCTTGAATGACTGTCCAGGTTGACACTCGCCGGATGCCAAGATTAAGCTGGAAATCCGCCGCAGGGGGGCGATTTTCTATGCCAGAATCCATAGACCCACAGCGATTGCGATTGGCCGATGATGAACGCGCCAGCGGCGTCCTGCTGGGGGTGCGCTGCCTCGATTGCGGGGTGACTGTGTTCGGCCCGTGTGCCTTCTGCCAAAGCTGCACTTCCGACAGGCTGGAACCGGTGGAACTCGAGGGGACGGGCGTGTTGTACAGCTACACCGTGGTGCGAGTGCCTCCCGCCGGGTGGCCAGGGCCAGTCCCCTATGTGCTGGGGCAGGTGGAACTGCCGGAAGGCCCACAGGTGCTGGCTGAGGTGATCGACTGTGAGCACGACCAATTGAAGATCGGTATGCTGGTAGAACTGGCTTTGCAGGCCGTTGCTTCCGAGGGAGGCACAGAAGAGAAGCTGGTCTACAAGTGGCGGCCCGCGCACCCCGACGATTAGAATTCTGTGGAGTCATCAGACCGAGGTTATGCCTTGAACCAAATGCCCCAAGGCCGTGAAGTAGTGGTTGCAGGCGTGGGCCTGCACCCCTTTGGACGATTTCCGGAGAAGGACCTGGCCACCCTGGCGATGGAGGCCGTGCTTCCTGCCCTGGAGGACGCCGGGGTGCGTTGGAAGGACATCCCCGTGGCCTACTTTGGCCATGTTTACTACCAGGGCATGTCGGTAGGGGAGACGGCCCTGGGGAAGCTGGGGCTGACTGGTATCCCCATCATCAACGTCGAAAACGCCTGCTCCAGCGGTTCCACCGCCTTCTGGCAGGCATACTGGGGAGTGACCACCGGGCTGTACGACCTCGCACTGGCCTTCGGGGCGGAGAAGGTGCCGCGTGGCCCGGTCACTGTGACTGCCGAGGACAGCCCGGACCGCTTCATCGGCGGCGACCACATGATGGCCGGTTACGCCCTGCGCATGCGCCGTTACATGGAAGACACAGGCGCGCCGGCATCGGCCCTCGCCCAAGTAGCGGTGAAAGCGCGGCAGAACGGTACCCTGAACCCATTCGCCCACCGCAACACCACCTACACCATAGAGGAAGTGCTGGAATCGCGGCCCATTGCCGACCCCCTGACTCTCTACCAGTGCTGCCCGACCAGTGAGGGAGCCGCCGCGGCTGTGCTGTGCGCTCGTGAATCACTGGGGCGTTACGGAATCGACGAGTCTCGAACAGTCGGGATTGCGGCAGCGGTGCTGAGTTCCGGCAGCTACAACGGGCGGGGCAGTGATC
This sequence comes from uncultured Dehalococcoidia bacterium, assembly GCA_951812625.1. Taxonomy (GTDB): domain Bacteria; phylum Chloroflexota; class Dehalococcoidia; order Lucifugimonadales; family UBA3495; genus CATOSP01. The sequence continues at coordinate 664,676 of CATOSP010000002.1, forward strand.
ACTCGGCCTTCAGCCCCTACCGTACCGAACCCGGCGCGATCCAAGCTTACGAAATGGCAGGGATGGGGCCGGAGGACGTGGACCTAGTGCAGGTCCACGATGCCGCGACAATCGGCGAGTTGCAGCAGCTGGAATCGCTGCACCTGACGCCATTTGGGGAGGCTTGGCGGGCGACCACGGAGGGCCGCACGTCTTTGACCGGGGACATCCCGACCAACACCGACGGCGGGCTGCTGGCTATGGGGCACCCCTTCGGTGCAACAGGCATCAGGCAGGTCCACGAAACGGTGACTCAGCTAAGGGGCGAGGCGGGTCAGAGGCAGGTGCCAGGTGCAACCGTTGGCCTAGCCCAGTGCTCAGGCGCAGGGGACGTCACCACCGTCCACATTCTGAAGAGGTAGGCCGGGGCCGTTTCAAACGTTACAGCTCTGGCAGAATCACCAACAACTGATGGTTCTGCCAGGAGCTTCCTCCGTCACGACGGGGCGATCCCAGAGCCGAACCCTGCCGCCTCTGTCTCAGTCATTTTAGCCCCGACTAGGAATTTGGCTGAGGCGTGCTGCCACAGTCGAATTCCGATGACTCCCATCACGATGGGCATAGCGGCCCCCAGAACAGACCAGAACTGTTCGTCGGCTACGTGATTGGGAGACAAAGAATTGAACCAGTTCCAGAAATATATGATGGACACGGCGACGGACCCGTAGAAAACCGAGTTGACCTCCAGGTAGCGTTTCAAATCCACCGCCCCATTACCGTTGATACGGCGCTTCTCAGCGTAACTCGCCGCCAGGGTAATGAACATTGCCGGTGCCATGAACCAGTTCATTACGTGCCATGCGGTGAAGGGTGCATCACCCCCAGGGTGATAGAGTGGAGTGATGATAAAGTGGATGGGGATGGCAGCCGCCACCAACACGAGGCAAGCCGCCGCAATGCGAAGCAGAACTGACATACTTTCTCCTGGAGACTTGCCGGGATACAGTTTGGAATCAAACCTGAATCAGAGCCGTCACGAGCTATCATCGGTGACCGTGCCGTCTCCAGGTGTTGTGCGTGGCCAGGGGGCGGACTGCATGAAGCTAGAAGTAGCAATGGCTACATGTGGAAAACAGAGCGGAGGTGGCTAACGGAGATTCGTCCCGGTGGCGCCTCAGGCGCCACCGGGACTCGGACGGAGCGACCGGGACTGCCTGCACCGGCCAGGTCATATTCCACTCCCGCCTCGATTGGTAGACCCAAGGACGGCTGACTACGGGACTACCATGCCTCCAGGAATTACGATCTCCACAACCCATGACCACCGCGCCGCGACACCGTCCACTTCTACCCTATGACAAGAAAAGAGTTCCCCGTCTACCCATCACCAACCCTCTGCCGCGTCCGGTACAAGCCCGTGATACCTCGTGGTCGCTCCAGTGTGCCTCCGGCCCTGGGGCCGATGGATTTAATTTACCGTACGATTATAAAAATGCAATGAAAAAGCCCACATTTTTTGTGATAGTTTTGTGAGTCTTTGCTCATCGAATATGGAAACTCCAGCGTACGCCTCAGTTTAGACCGGGACAGTCAGCAAGCAATCCAGAGGTCTGGGGCTGCGCGATAACTTGCGGTTTCAGAGTATATTGGTGTACCGAGCCGGAAACGCCCACACCTCGAATAGTGACCGCTCACTCAGGATTCCAATTGACATCGGTGGGAACCGCCATTTACATTGCCGGTGCCGGGCTGGGTCTTGATGGTATAGAGCGAATCTGCTACATGAAGATTCAGACAGGTAGTCGGAGACTCGGCTATAGCCGAGCGCAGGATGAGTCGATGGCAACCAGCCCAGGGCACTGCCATGGAGTGCCAGAGGAAACGCGGGGGGCAGGCAGGTGAGTCATCACACCCGGTACGCGAGAGATAATGACCGGGCGGTCACCCAGTGGTGGTCAATCCATGCCTAATTTCGTGATACTGGCTGCCATGAAGGGACGCTTTGTCTCCGAGCATGGCAACCTATACGATAACTTTCAGATGATGGGCTACATGGAGGCGTTAAGCCCAACCGAAGCGGTCACGGAATTCTTCGACCAAACTCCCTACCCAATACGCTGGGAGGACGTGGAGTACATGTGGGCCGAGCAACTCTCGGAATTGGGACCCAACGCCCACTACGGCGATTATGAGCGGGTCTACATCGACTCACTCCGTAGGCGCTGGGAGCCCAGTAGCGGATAGGATTGCCGATTATGGAGTCCCCGATAAGTGGGAATCTCGGTGTTCGGCTAATAGTCCTTGGCAAAGTCCCGAAGGGTTGAGAAGTCGGCCCGGAACCCTTCGGTTAGTGCCCGCCGGTCGGTGCCATGGAGGACGAAACGCGCACCTTGGCTGATCCAGTAGGTGGACAGATCCGGCGTCTGGTGATGCACCAGTGTCGCAATGCCATGGGACTCAGCCTTGTCGATGATCCCCTTGACGGTCTCCTTGTACTCCGGGCGGTCATAATCGTCGGGTATTCCCAGAGAGATGCTCATGTCGTTGGGTCCGACGAATATTCCATCGATGCCCGGCACCTGGAGAATTTCATCCAGGACGTTCACCGCCGTGACGCTCTCTATGCCGATGATGCAGACGCTGTTCTTGTTCCGCTCCTCCAGGTATGACCGGGTGGCATCACTCACGTGTTCCCCCGATTCGATCACACGCCTCACGGCCTCGCCCTTGAGGGGACGCCACTTGGCCGCGGCCACCACCTCCTTGACTTCGTCCACTGTCTCGCAGTAGGGGGCCAGGATACCCTGGGCCCCGGCATCCATCACCATCGTAACGTAGTGGGAATCAGGTATAGGTATCCGGACTATGGGTACGATGCTGGAGGTATTGAGCATCGTAAGGTAATCGGCCAGTTCGCCTCGGCTGCGCGGGCCGTGCTCAGTGTCGATGACGACGTAGTCAAGGCCGACGCCGTCCAACACCGGAATCCAACGGGGGTTTCTTCCGATGCTCAGCATGGTACCAAAAACCCTGCCGCCGGATTTCAATGTGGATTTCAGTTCCGCTCCGTTCATCAGTTAAACCCTCGCTTGTGTCAGCTTTTACTGTCTCGTGGTTATGATATTTTGACAGAACCTGGCAGTGGTCACCAGGTCGGGAATAACCACGTATTCGTCCACGGTGTGCATTTCGTTGGTGGACATACCTACCACAACGCAATCGATCCCGTGGAGGCGCATAGCGTTGGCGTCGGTGCCACCGCCGGATGGCTTGATATCCGGAGTGAGGTCGAGGTCGCCTATGACTCGGGTGACCAGTTTGACTATCGGGTCCTCGGGGTCCAGGTTGTACATGTGGAACATTACCTCCACATCTTCCTGGATAGTGGCGTCCCGGTATCGTTGCCTCGCCTGTTCCAGAGTATTGGACACCTGCAACCGTAGCAGGTCCAGGGTTTCGGTGTTGCGGCTCCGGAACTCGCCGCCGAAAGTCGCATCGGCAGGCACCGCGTTACGGACCGAACCACCGGAAATCAGCCCCACGTTGAAGGTGGTCTCCTCGTCCAGCCTGCCCTGCGGAAGGTCATTGATGATGTCGCTGGCGATTCTGATGGCTGACAGGCCCTTCTCCGGCTCGACCCCGGCGTGGGCTGCCCGGCCCTTTACCTCCACGTCGAACCGGACGTAGGTGGGCGAAGCGCCGGTGATGGTGTTAACGGGACCGTTGCCGTCGAACACCACCGACTCCCTGGCCCGGATCATTGAGTAATCAAGATTGACCGCGCCTACCAATCCAATCTCTTCGCCCCGAGTAAACACAACCTGTACAGGGCGGCGTGAGATACCCTGGTCAGCAACGGCCTCCAGGCCCTCCAAGACTGCGGCTACTCCTGCCTTGCAGTCACCTCCCAGGATGGTGGTGCCGTCGGATGTGATGCGGTCACCCTGGATACGCGGTTTGATGCCGCGGCCCGGCTCCACAGTGTCCATGTGGGCTGAAAGAAGCAGGGGATCGTCGCCCTCCTCGGAAGCTATCACGTTGCCGTGCGCGTCCCGTGCTACCTGGAGCCCCAGCCGACTCAGGCGGCCCTCCAGATGCTGTGCAACCTCTTCCTCTTCATCGGAGGGGCTGTCAATCTGCACCAGTTCGCAGAATGACTTGACCAATCTTTCCTGGTCTACCATGTTTCACTCCCATAGACGCCGGGCTGCTTGTCGCCAGCCGTTGGCCCCAAAACCCTAAAGTGCGCATAAGCGCCCGGACAGTGGGGACATTATACAACAACGAAATCCATTGGCGGTGGGGTACCGGAGGTGGAACGCAAGGTAAGGGGCACCGTGTGACCGTCGGAGAGGGTGGTAGCGCGTGCGGGATTCGAACCCGCGATCTCCGCCTTGAGAGGGCGGTGTCCTGGGCCTCTAGACGAACGCGCCACGTAGCGGGTGACTCATTTGAGGCACGATCATGGTATCAAACAGCTCCCCACTTGTAAACCACCGCTGAAGCTATCTACAGGACGTCGAACCGGCGAGAGGATGTGGAGCCAGCAGTGTTACGTTCCAAATCTCCTGTCTGAAACCACCATCATCGGTCCGTCGTTGACCATCAGTCGGGACTCGACCTCTTCCAGCAGGCCGTCCAGGTTCCAGCATTCGGCCGCAGAAACGAACACAGTGGGCGTGGCAGCGTCGGTGGGCAGTCGGATTGCAGGACTCCCCTCCCCGGAACTGGTTCCAACAGGCAGCAGATCCATCTTGTTGACGACCAGAAGCCGGGGTTTTTCGCTCAGTCCCAAGCCCTCCAGCGTGCTCTCCACTACGTCGGCCTGCTCGAAGGCCTTTGGGTGGGTTATGTCAACAACATGGAGCAGTAGATCGGTACCGATCATCTCTTCAAGAGTGGCACGGAAAGCGGCAACTACCGTCGGTGATAGCTTCTGAATAAACCCCACGGTGTCGCTGAGCAGGAGTTCTCCTCCCGAGGGAAGCCGTACCCGGCGGGTCACCGGGTCCAGCGTGGAGAAGAGCTGGTCTGCGGCCTCTACCTTGGCGTTGCTGAGGGCGTTGAACAAAGTGCTCTTCCCGGCGTTGGTGTATCCAACCAGACTGGCGGACGGGATGCTGGCCTTCTTGCGGCGGTCTAGATATAGCGTGCGGCGGCGGCGCACACCTTCCAATTCCCGCTCGATGCGCTGGATGCGCCTGCGCACCAGCCGCCGGTCAGTCTCCAACTGGGTCTCTCCAGGCCCTCTGGTGCCAATCCCACCTCCAAGGCGCTCCAGGTGTGACCATTGGCCCACCAATCGCGGCAACAGGTATTGATGTTGGGCCAAGTCAACTTGCAACTTGCCCTCGTAGGTGCGGGCATGGCGCCCGAAGACGTCCAGTATCAGCGCGGTGCGATCTATGACCTTGACTGCGAGGGCTCCTTCCAGATTCCGTTGCTGGGTGGGAGTCAGTTCGTCGTCGAAGATCACTACGTCGGCCTTCAGATCATAAATCTGGTCTGCAAGCTCCCTTAGTTTCCCTTTGCCGACATAAGTCGGGGCAAGGCGGTCGGCCCGCTGGGATATCTGGCCCACGACTCTGGCACCAGCGGAACGGGTCAGATAGGCCAACTCGCCGAGAGTATCTTCCAAGCCCCACAAGTTGGCCTGGTTTCGCAGTTCGACGGCTACCAAGATGGCGCGTTCGGGTTCCTGTGTGGTTGAAACGGGTTTGTTGGCGATGAGATCACCCTTCCTTGGTCGGGATTGACCATGCTTCCAAGCGTTGGCAGCCTTTCTCCACCTGTTCGTCAGGCGTGGTGAGGGACAGGCGGATGTAGCCCTCTCCGTACGTGCCGTAGCTAGAGCCGGGCGTGACCACAATATCCGTCTCTTTCAGCAACCGGGCGGCTAACTCGGCAGAGGAATACCCCTCGGGAACCCTTGCCCACACGTAAAGACTGGCTTTCGGGACCTCTGCGGACAACCCCAGCACTTTCAGAGCTGACAGCACCCGATCCCTGCGCCTCTGGTAAATGGCGACGTTGTCATCGACGCAGTCCTGCGGTCCGGTCAGGGCCTCCATCGCCATCTCCTGGATGGCCTGAGGAATGCCCGAATCCAGGTTGGCCTTGATCTGGAACAAGGCCTTGATCATGTCGGCGTTGCCCACGGCCATACCGATGCGCCAGCCGGTCATATTATACGTCTTGGAAAGGGAGTGGAACTCAAGACCCATATCCTTCGAGCCGTCCACCTGCAGAAAGCTCCCTGGACGGTAGCCGTCATAGCCTACTTCGCTATAGGCAGCGTCGTGCAGCAGGGCGATGTCATTCTCGCGGCAGAAGGCGATGGCGGAGGCAAAGTCTTCTTGGGTCGCCACAGCACTGGTGGGGTTATTAGGATAGTTCAGCCACATCAACTTGGCAGCCCGGGCCACATCAGTTGGAATGGCATCTAGTTCGGGTAACCACCCGTTGCTCTCATACAACGGCATGACGTAGCTCTCGGCACCTGCGAACATAGTGCCCACGCCGTACACGGGGTAGGCGGGGTCTGGCACCAAAGCTATGTCGCCAGGGTCTAGGAAGCAGAACGCCGCGTGGCCGATTCCCTCCTTCGCCCCTATGAGGGGGAGCACCTCGGTATCCGGATCCAAGGTAACCCCGAAGCGGTTCTCGTACCAGTGAGCGATTGCACGCCGCACCTCCGGCAGTCCATCAGTCTCCGGGTACCGGTGGTTGGGCGGGTCCTGGGAGGCTGACAGCAGCCGGTCGATGATGGGCTGCGGAGTCGGGATGTCCGGGTCGCCTATCCCGAAGGTGACCACGTCGGCTCCCGCCGCCCTCTTGGCGGCGATGATGCGGGAAATCTCCACGAATGGGTACGGCGCCAGTTTGCCCAGACGTTCAGAAAAGTTCATTTCAGTCTTTCTTCCATACACTTGTAGTCTTTTTGGTCGAGACTACCCGGATTTGTGCTAGAGTGACAATCCCAGACTCTGTGGGCCTTTGGATATCAGCTTCTTCCCCGGGTCGTGTAGCCAACGACGGAAGTAGGACGTTCAGCAGAACGGATTGGCGCCGGCTGTGGAATCATGAATCGTTCCATTCCCCGGTGAACACTTCCACAGCGGGTCCTTCCATGTGGACCTCGCCTGCTCCGCCCCACTCGATGCGGAGGGTACCGCCCGGCAGGGTAATATCTACCTGATCTCCGCAGATTCCGTCGAGTCGGGCTGCCACCGCGATAGCGCAAGCCCCTGTTCCGCAGGCCATCGTTTCTCCCGACCCTCGCTCCCATACGCGGGCGGTCAGCTTACCGGGAGTTTCGACATTGACTATCTCGAAGTTGACTCTCCTTGGGAAAAGGTTGTGGTGTTCAACTTTCGGCCCCAAGGTGTGCAGGGGGAACTCGGACACCGGCTGCTGGATAAATGTCACAGCGTGAGGATTCCCCATGGAGACGAAGCTCAAGGGCAGGTCCAATCCGTCTATGTTGAATGGGTGGTTGAGCACTGGGCCATGGCCATCTCCGCCGGAAGGGAGAGCTACTGGAATGTCGACCGGGCGCAAGATTGGGGCACCCATCGAGACCCGTGCTCCAGTGATCCTGTCTCCTGAGTAGGTAGGGAAGATATTCCGGACGCCAGCCGGTGTTTCCACGGCCACCCCACCGGGGCCAGGGGAGACGATGCTCCGCTCAATAGCGTACTTGGCGAAGCAGCGGATTCCATTCCCGCACATCTCGCCCTCGGAGCCGTCCGCGTTGAACATTCTCATCCTGGCGTCCGCAACGTCCGAGTCCAAAATCAGGATAAGACCGTCGCTGCCGATGCCGAAATGCCGGTCGCTCATGGCCTTGGAGAGTTCAGGCCAATCGGCATCCAACTCGCGGGCGTCAATGTAGACGTAGTCGTTGCCGGTGCCGTGCATCTTGGTGAATTTCATTCTCACGCTCCGATGAGGCCACTGGCCCATTTTAACACAGTGGTTGTCCGACCAAGGCGTCTTCCACCATTGCCGCCGCCCTTTTTTCCAGGCACTTCGTACTGGCATCCAACCACCGAATCCTTGTGTCGCTCAGCTTGAACCATGTGCATTGGCGGCGAGCCAGACCGTGGGTCCGGTACTTGGTCCGCTGCAATGCCTCGTCAAGGGAAAGCTGTCCCGCCAAGTACATTCCCAGCTCGCGGTAACCTGGCGAGTCGAGAGGGCCACGGCCTGTTTCGTACCCCCTCTCCACCAATGCCTCAACCTCTTCTAGAAACCCTCCATCCATCATTCGGTCAACCCGGAGGTCAATGCGACGGTACAGCTCCTCCCGTTTCATAGTGAGTCCGATCACTAGTGTCCGGGACATACTTTCGGCCGGTCTATTAGCCAGAGTGACGGGTCCCTGCCTCGAGTGGATTATTTCCAGTGCACGTATCACGCGGCGGACGTTTCGGGAGTCCAATTGGGCCGCCCGCGCAGGATCCAATCGCCGCAGTTCCTCGTACAACGCTGCCCCACCGCTCTCAACCGCCTCCCGCTCTCGGGCGGCACGGAATTCCAGGTTGGGTGGGACTTTCGGGACCTGCCAGCCTTCCAACAGCGCCCAGACGTATTGGCCGGTTCCGCCGGCGACTATGGGCAGGACCCCCTTGGCTCTGCATTCGTGGATCTGCTCACGGGCGAGGCCGAGGAAGAGACCCAAGCCGAAGTCCTCGTTGGGGTCAACAATGTCGATGAGGTGGTGTGGTGCCCGCTTGCGCTCGCCGACGGTGGGCTTGGCGGTGCCAATGTCCATGTGTCGGTAAACCTGCCGGCTATCGGCACTGATGATCTCACCGCCGAACCTCCAGGCCAGAGATACGGCCAATTGGGTCTTCCCGACGGCAGTGGGGCCTACAATGGAGACCATTGGAAGTGTTGGCGACAGATATACACCACCCTGGCCTGGGAACACGGGGTCATCGGGACTGTGGTGGTCCGGCTAAACGATCAAGCCCAACTTGGGTGGTCCTCAGGCATGTATTGGTAAGTCGAGATGCGCGGCAGGCAACTAGACCTTGGCTTCTGCTACCACCCGCACTATTTCCAGAAACTGGTCCGCTTGCAAACTTGCGCCGCCGACAAGCCCTCCGTGAATGCTAGGCTGAGCGGCGAAACTTGCCGCGTTCCCCGGGTTGACACTTCCACCGTACAATAGTGGGACTTCCGAGGCTGCGTCTCCGAACAGGGCGCTGAGGGTATCCTTTACCGCTCCGCCCATGATCTCTTCGGCGGTCTCGGGCGTTGCAGCCTGTCCGGTGCCGATGGCCCAAACGGGTTCGTACGCAACTATCAAGCGGGTAATGTCCTCGACTCCAGAAAGACCTTCCCGGACCTGATTGGCTACTACTTCCTGTGCCCGGCCAGACTCCCGCTGCTCCAGAGTCTCACCAACGCACAGGATGGGCCGCAAGGCGTGGGCGAGGGCCGCCTTGACCTTGAGGTTGACCGTCTGGTCAGTGTCGCCAAATAGTTGGCGGCGCTCCGAATGGCCCAAGAGCACGTGATCGCAAAGCGACTGGATCATCGGCGGGGAGATTTCGCCGGTGAACGCACCGGAGGACTCATGGTGCATGTTCTGGGCGCCGACCTTGACCTGTGACCCGGCAACCGCGTTCCAGACTGCTTGCAGGGAGATGAACGGCGGGCAGAGGATAACGTCACATCCGACGTCGGAGCCCGTGCCGTCCCGCACCTCGGAGGCAAGACGCTGCGCCTCGTCCAGAGTGGTGTTCATCTTCCAGTTTCCGGCAACTACAGGTGTGGGCATATCGTCATCCTACAACACACTGTCTCTAGCTCCTGTGGCTGACCTGCCTACGGTCCGTACTTCGTCAGCTTACCGGCGTGGGACAAGGCAAGTAGCATCACTCTGGTCGCGGGGATACGGCCGATGGAACCCAGACCGCATGACCTTTCGTTAAACCCGTCAATCCCCTCACCCTTCGTGAGCTGAGAGTGCAGCATGAACGGCACCGGGTGCCAGCTATGAGCAGCCATGATCGCGGGAGTCGAGTGGTCTCCCGCCACTATGAACACATCGGGCTCTAATTCCCGTATCTCGTTGATGAACGGATCCAGATCCTCAAGGCACTTTACCTTGGCATCAAAGTCTCCGTCCTCTCCGGCGGCGTCGGCGGGCTTGTAGTGGATGAAGAAGAAGTCGTGCTCCTCGAACCGTTGCCGTAGGGTCTCGACCTCGTCTTTGAAGGAGTGGCCGGTGGAGATAACCTGCATACCAGCAACCGTTGCTAATCCTCGGTACATGGGATACGCAGCGATTCCTGCCGGGTCTAACTGGTAGACGTCGCCCATCGGAGGAAGGTTAGGCAACTGGGCAAATCCCCGGAGCAGAACCATGTTGCCCCGCTCTTCTTCCGCCAACAGGCCCTGGGCCTGGGTCACGAAGCTGTTGATCATGTCCGCAGTATTCTGAGCTTCAGGAGCTAAGGGCTGGACATCCAGAGCGGGCACTCCGGTGATCTGCGGGTCAGTTTCGGTTATCGCTTCGGACAGGCCCTCTCCTCTGAGACGGAGCACGAACCGGTAGTCCTGCACCGGAAAAACGTCAAGCTGTGCACCATCGACCTCAATCCGGTCAAGCCTCCTGCACAACGGCGCGCTTAATTCGGTGGGGATGCGTCCGGCACGCCTGTCGGTTAGGAATCCTGCGTCATCGACGGTGCAGAAGTTTCCTCGGGCGGCAACGTCCCCTGGGCGAAGGTCAACCTCAATTCCCAGGGCCTCAAGGGCGCCCCGGCCTATCAGGTGCTTCAACGGGTCGTAGCCGAACAAGGCGAGGTGACCAGGACCGCTGCCGGGAGCGACTCCTGGCTCGACGGGCGTGGTCAGACCGCAGGCGCTCTCTCGGGCCATCGCGTCCAAATTGGGCAGCCGGGCCGTCTCCAACTCTGACAGGCCGGTGTCAGGGTGGGCTAGGCCGCCCAGTCCGTCCACCACCAGCATGACGATCTTGGAAGGTGTGGAAACGTAGCAGTCTCGGAATAACTCTTCGTCAATCATGCTATCACCCTCGCCCTTGATGTATCAGTTACTTGGTAAGTCGCGCGTCCTGCATCAGGCGTCTGGCAGGGCCGCAATGCCCGGCAATTCCCTGCCTTCCAGGAACTCCAGGGAAGCGCCGCCTCCGGTGGATACGTGGGTCATCTTCTCCATCAGTCCTAATTCCTCCACCGTCTCCGCAGTCGAGCCGCCCCCGACTACGCTGGTGGTTCCTTCCGCACTGGCTATGGCATCGGCCACGACTCGGGTCCCTTGGCTGAACCGGGGCATTTCGAATACACCCATCGGCCCGTTCCAGATAATGGTCTTGCACTCGGCCAGAGAACTGGAGAACTGAGCGGAAGCCTCCGGACCTATGTCCATGATGTACCATCCGTCGGGCACCGCACCGGCAGGAGAGGTCCGAACCTCTGGCGGGTCAGCCTCGAACTGGCTGGCCACCACCACGTCTCCGGGCATATGGAGTTGAATTCCACGATGCCGCAGCCGCTCCATTATGCTCTTGGCGAAGTCAAGGCGGTCCTCTTCTATGGAGGACGCGCCGGTGTTCATACCCGAAGCGTTCAGAAAGGTCACCGCCATACCGCCACCGATGTACAGGCGGTCCAGCTTGTCCAGCAGATTCTCTAATACCAAAATCTTGTCGCTGACCTTGGCGCCTCCCATCACCGCTGCCAATGGTCTTTCCGGGTTTTCCAGGGCGGCACCCATTGACTCTACTTCACGCTGGACAAGCAGGCCCATTGCCGACGGCAGTATGGTCGGCACTCCTACGGTGGATGCGTGGGCGCGGTGGGTCACGGCGAAGGCGTCCATGACAAAGCAGTCGGCCAGAGAGGCTAACGACGACGAGAACTCCGAATCGTTGGCTTCTTCCCCCGGATGGAAACGCAGGTTTTCCAACAGCACGACATCGCGAGGCTGCATCGCATCCACCGACGCGCCTACCTCCGGCCCTATGCAATCACTGAGACTGTTTACCGGCTGCCCCAACAACTCCGCGAGCCGGTCCCCGACAGGAGCCAAACGCAGGGAATCGGAGACCTTTCCGCCGGGTCTTCCTAAGTGGGAGCAGAGTATGACCCGGGCGTCCCTTTCGACCAGGTAACGGATGGTCGGCAGGGTGGCCCGGAGCCGCTGGTCGTAGGCTGCGATTGCCTCGATGCCCTGCTCAATGGGGATGTTGAAGTCCACTCTGACCAGGACTCGCTTGCCATCCACATCCAGTCCGGAAAGGGCGCGCTTGACCACGTAACTATGCCTCCAATATCGACCTGGAGAACTCCCGCAGCGGTGTCAACCGTTCCTCAGACAGCCCGGCATCGCCCAGGGAGGCCAATCCCTCGTCTGCAAGCTCACTGGCTTTTTCCTCGGCGAAGCTTCGGGCGTCTACGATGTCAAGAATCTCGATGAGCCGGGCAACGTCCTCGGACTGGAGCACACGCTTCATATATATGGTGCCAAGCTCCCGTTTTCCCGATACCGGAGCGGTCTCCAGCGCGTAAATCAAAGGAAGGCTCTTCTTCTTGTTGAGCACATTGGCCGAGGTCATACCGTCGCCATGCTCGCCCCAGAGCTCTGAAATGTCCTGGACGATTTGCCGGGCTACTCCTATCCGTTTACCCATCGCGGCAAAGGCGGCACAGACCTGCTCAGATGCTCCCCCTGCCAGTGCGCCCAACTCGGCGGCGCATGCAGAAAGCGCCCCGGTCTTGCGGGCTGCCATATCCAGATAGGCCTGGCCGGTCACAGTCAATCGGTCCTGGAACTCCAGGTCCATGTACTGACCTTCACAGGTCGTGAGACAGGCCCGGTCGAGGGACTGCATTGCACTCAAAATGTGTTGCGGGGGGACATTTCTCTGGGCGAGGCGCATTATAGTTGTGCGCCCAAGGGCGTGCAAGCCGTCGCCGGCGTTGATGGCTTGCGCCGGACCCCAGACCCACCAGATGCTCGGACGGTCCTCACTCCCCGGCCTGCCGGCAGACCTATTTGATTGAACGTCGCCGTGGACCAGCGTGAAGTTATGTACTAGCTCCACCGCGGCGGCGGCAGGCAACGCGGGATGGAAGTCTCCAGACACAGCCTCGCAGGACAGCAGGGACAGGCGGGGCTGGAAGTGCAGCACAAGCGGAGCATCCACGGGTATCCCCTGCTGGTCAACCCAACCCATGTGATACCTGAGCACGTCGTACAGGAACCCCTGGCGACCCTCGAAAACCGCGCGCAGTTCTTCATCCACGGCTTGGCGGTGAGTGTCATATCCAGCTAACAATGCGACACATCCGTTTTCAGGGGTTGATTGAGTATGTGCTTGGCGGTGTTACGCCGTGGAAGACTGAGTACTCCGATATGGGTAAATCTTCTGCCCCTATGATACCCCATAGGACGACCGTGTATACGCCGTCGCCATGCTCGTTCAGGACGTCGTTCAGGTCTGCAGTCACGGCGAAGGTATCGCCACTAGCTACCCACTCCGACGCGGTAACCCAAGGGACTGTAAGCGTCAGTTCTGGCTGTTTTTCGCTCTCGTAATATGCTCGCTGCCAGAATTCGTGAGCTTCTTCGTCGGATTGGGGCCCCGGAGCGCTTGAGTCAACATGGTAAGGGTTGGGGCAGGGATGGTAAGTATCGAAAATTTGATGCTCATCGTAGAACCAACCCAGTGACAACGGTTCGCGCAGCCCTGCTACAGGCATTCCTCCGTCGTAGCAGTAGGTGCGCGAGACCTGTCCCCTCGTAAGGGCATAGGGAGGAGGATCGTAGTAGACCTGGATACCGAGGTCTGTAGAATCCGTGAACCTGACACCTTTTTTAGACCGACCCGCAATACCGAGTACTCCGTCTCGGATCGTGGGCACCAAGTCGTATTCAATGTAATCGCCCTCGAAGTGCTGCACAGCCACGATATTGTACTTATCCCAAGCCAAGCCGATGCTGACCCTCTTATGCGATTTGTCAAGAATGTTGTCGCGGTGGCCAGGACTGCCCATGAAGCCTTCAACAATCTCAAAGGCCTCTGATTCGATCGGCCCAATGGGCCGGTATCCGTCGATGCTGGTAACACAATAGTCGGACCCGCTTACATTTTCACTGTTGGATTGATAACCGCCTGCGAGGGTATAACGCATGTACGGTTTCAGGCCATCGATTCCCCAGTGTCCCGCAGTACAGTTTGCCAGAGATGCCTCTGCGTGCAGTTGGGCCGCGTGATTGCTTCCCAAAACCACCGGAGGGACTCCGGAAGTTGCGCGTTCAGCGTTTATGAGTTCCAGCATGTACCGCTTTTCTTCTGAATACCGTAATGCCGGACTTGGAGTAACCGGAGGAAACGACAGTCGTGGTGCAGGTGTAAACCTGGTAAGTGGGGATGGGCCGATTTGCTTCGAGGATATAGTCGAGCTTGCCGGACGCTCCGGTCGGGGCACGATTGTGGGTGGAGCTGCACCGGTTTCAGTGCCCGGGTGAGATGTTGCCACCTGTCCATCAGTTGATGCGTTATGGACTTGCAATCTCTCAGCAAAATCCCGCTTGATCCCCTCAACGTTAAGGCTAAAGCCCAGAAAATCTTGCTGGTAGGCAGCCACGCCCAGAATCACGACCGGGACAATGAACAAGGCGAGGAGTTTTCCGGGCGGTATGCGCCGCCCCCGTCGCCTGCCACCCGACCTCGGTCGGGAGCAGAATGCGCAAGTGCAGGACGGCGGGTGATCGTCGTACCAGTTCGTCCGGCCACTCATGGTCTAGCCTACCAGGCGGGTGATTGCGTCGAACGGGATTGCACCTTCCCTGATCAGTGTCGGGGTGTCATTTGTGATGTCGACTATTGTGGACGCTGCACCGAAGGGCGGCGGACCGGCGGTTACCAAGTAGTCTACCTTTTGACCTAACTGCTCCGTGAGTTCGTGCAGGTTCTGAGGGTCGGGTTGGCCGCTTATGTTGGCGCTGGTGCCAGTAATGGGGCCGCCCAGCAATCGGGCTATGGCTCGGGGGATCGGGTGATCGGGTATTCGCACCGCGACTGTCGGTGCGCCCGCGGTGACCCGATCCGAGACCCTGGCAGATTTGTTGACTATCAAGGTCAGCGGGCCAGGCCAGAACCGTTCCACCAACACCCTTGCTGGGTCCGGGATACTCTCTGCCACCCTTTCTAGTTGGCCCCAGTCATCTATCAGGATGGGTAGGGCCAAACCTGAAGGACGCTCCTTGACGGTGAAAATCGCCTCCACCGCCGCCGGGTTGAACACGTCAGCGCCCAGACCGTAGAGAGTGTCTGTCGGAAAAGCCACTACTCCACCGTTATGGAGCGCACGAACAGCCCGTTCGACCTCGATCTCTTGCGACGCGTCACTCATTCAATCGCCACTCGCCACGGGGTTTGGCGAGTATAGCATAGTGATATTGATCGACCGCAGGTCTTCTTGGCCGCTGAGGATTCATCGCCTTCTGGAGCGCGACAAAGACCGTCTGATAACAAGACTCTCCGGTGTGCCGTGATGCTATGGCATGTACGAGGGTGACGCTAACCCCCAATATCTAGTGGAATTCGCCTCCGCCTCCTATGCGACGCCCGTACAACACGGTTATAATACCTGCGTCAACTTCCGGAGAAACCCCACCTCGAAATACAGGAGGTGCCGCCACGGTCGGAGGGAATTTGCCCCAGGGTAGACGGGTTTCAGCCAGCGACTACCTCGAGATCTCCGCATACCTCCAGATTGCCAAGAACCTGGAGGCTATGGGTGCAGAAGCGGAAAACGAAGGCCGCGCGGTAACTGAAGGGGTGGTGGTTATCGATTTTGGCTCCCAGTACAGTCATTTGATAGCCCGCCGTGCCCGTGAGTTGAAGGTGTACTCCGAGGTTGTCCCGTCGTCCAGCACGTGGGAATCGGTGCGCCACATACAGCCCAAGGGAGTAATCCTGTCGGGGGGGCCCGCCAGCGTTTACGAGCCAGGAGCGCCGACAATACCTGAATGGGTTTTCGAGCGAGGTCTCCCAGTCCTGGGCATATGCTACGGGATGCAGGCGCTGGTCCACCAACTTGGCGGGTCGGTGATTCCGGGGTTGCGGCAGGAATACGGCTCCGCATCGCTTCACCAGGATGGGGACAGCTGTAGCTTGTTTCTCAACCTTCCTCAGTCGTTTCAGGTGTGGATGAGCCACGGCGACCGGGTGTCTGAACTGCCACCCGGCTTTTCCAGCCGGGCCTTTACGGAGAACTCCCCCGTCGCGGCGCTAAGCGACGGGGACCGTATCTTTGGCCTCCAGTTCCATCCGGAGGTTGTACACACGCCGCTGGGCGTTTCAATCCTGGAGAATTTCCTGATGCGCGCCTGCGGCTGCGAGGGCAATTGGACTGCCGGGAACTTCGTTAAGGACTCAGTGCAGCGTATCAGGGAACAGGTGGGGGACGGCCGGGTCATCTGTGCCCTGTCCGGCGGCGTCGATTCAGCTGTGACAGCAATGCTGGCGCATGAAGCCATAGGCGACCGGCTGACCTGCATATTCGTGAACAACGGACTTCTGCGCTTGGAGGAACCGGAGCGGGTGGAGGAGACTTTCCGCAGCAACCTTGGTCTAAACCTGATCTGCGTTGAGGCAACCGAGCGGTTCTTGGCTCAACTGGCGGGGGTCACCGACCCAGAGCAGAAGAGGAAGGCCATCGGCGAGGAATTCATTCGCGTTTTCGAGGAGACGGCATCCGATCTGGGACAAACCGACTTCCTGGCCCAGGGCACGCTGTATCCCGACGTAATCGAGAGCGAGACGCCGGAGAACCGTGCATCGGCGCGCATCAAGACCCACCACAACGTTGGCGGTCTGCCCGAGCACATGAGCCTGCAACTGGTGGAGCCTCTGCGTTATCTTTTCAAGGATGAAGTGCGCGACGTGGGACTGGCCTTGGGCCTTCCCCGTGAGATGGTGTACCGACAGCCCTTCCCAGGGCCTGGACTGGCCATCAGAATCATCGGAGAGGTTACCGCTGAGAAACTGGATATGGTCCGCGCCTGCGATTGGATCGTCATCGATGAGATCAAGAACGCGAACCTCTACGACCAGCTCTGGCAGAGCTTCGCCGTCCTCAGCGACAGCCGCACTGTGGGCGTGATGGGAGATTACCGCACCTACGGCAATGTTTGCGCCATCCGGGCGGTGGCCAGCGAGGATGCTATGACAGCCGACTGGGTCAGGCTTCCCTACGAGGTGCTGTCAAGAATCTCTAACCGAATCGTCAATGAAGTTACCGGAGTGACGCGCGTGGTTTACGACATCACCAGCAAGCCGCCCGGGACCATCGAGTGGGAGTGATGGGCCCGTTCAGGCTCTGGAGCCATCATTTCCGATCGAAGAATATGCTTGCTGGCCGCGTAATGGTGCTTCCGTGAAAGTCCTTTTGGTTGGCTCCGGGGGCCGAGAACATGCTTTGGCTTGGCGGTTGCGCCAAAGTCCTGCATTGACCCGCCTGTGGGTCGCAAACGGTAATGGCGGCACCGCCAGTATCGCGGAGAACCTGGATGTTGTTCCGGAAGACCTTGACGGGATTGAAGAGGTGTCAAAGAACCTCGATGTCGATCTGGTCGTCGTAGGGCCGGAGACTCCATTGGCCGACGGATTGGTGGACCAGCTTTCCTCCTCCGGTATACTTGCTTTTGGACCCGGTGCGGCGGCGGCACAAATCGAGGCGAGCAAGAGTTTCGCCCTGGAACTGATGCGGGATGCAGGTGTTCCTTGTCCGGAATTTCGCACCTTTCACGAAGAATATGATGCCCTCGAGTTCCTGCGTCGGCATGGGGGTCCCGTGGTGGTGAAGGCCAACGGACTGGCCGCCGGGAAGGGTGTGGCGATCTGTCCCGGTCCGGAAGACGCGGCTGACGCGGTGCGGGCCTGCATGACCGGTCGTATATTTGGTGAGTCTGGAGAGACTGTTGTAGTTGAGGAACTGCTCAGCGGCCCTGAGGTGAGCGTGTTCGCATTCTGCGACGGGCTTCATCTCTCCCCGCTGGTCGCCGCGTGCGACTACAAGCGTATTGGCGATAACGACGAGGGACCCAATACCGGGGGCATGGGGGCGTTCGCGCCGCCTGATTTCTGGACTGGCAGCATGTACCAAGATATCAATCAGTCAATTATGCAACCTGTGGTCCGGGCGATGGCCGACCGGGGCACGCCCTTCAAGGGAGTGCTGTACGCCGGCATAATGCTGACGCTAGACGGTCCCAAGGTGCTGGAGTTCAACTGTCGGTTGGGAGACCCGGAAGCACAAGTGGTACTCCCTCAGCTTTTGGCCGACCCGCTGGAGCTTATGGTAGCGTGCATTGAAGGACGCCTGGACTCGGTGTCAGTGGAATGGAGCGACAGGCCACATGTCGGTGTGGTAATGGTCTCCGGCGGTTACCCCGGGGATTACCGTACTGGGTTGGAGATTTCCGGCTTGTTCGACGAAAGGGCGGACAGTTTGGTATTCCACGCCGGCACCCGCCTTGGAGAGCATGGAGAGGAGTCTAAGGCCGTGACCAGCGGAGGGCGTGTCCTGACCGTCGTCGGAAGCGGTGATTCTCTGGCGGAAGCCCGGTCTGCAGCGTATCATGGAGTGCGGACAATATCCTTCGACGGCGCGTATTATCGCACAGACATTGCTGCCGTGGAGGGGAGGGTGCTCACATAGCAACCCGCGAGCGCGCAACGGCAGACTGGACTCCGCTAGTCGGGACCTACCGTGCAACCCTTGACGAGGGCCGGCTGGACTTTTACCGCAAGCGACGTTGGAGGCGTGCGGATGAGTTCTCATCGTGGCTTGGCGAAGCGGTGTTGCCCGGCCTTACCGAGAAGCAGGCATCGGACCTGTACCGGGGTTCCGGGTCCAGTCGGGCCAGGGAATTCAAACAGAACCCTATCGAGGATGTCCGGGAGTCCCTAGACTTCCTGCTCTACGACAGGACTAAGCTGGAGGGACGGTTCGAGGAGTGCGCCGGGGATGATGGTGGGTTCAAGCTGGCGGGAGCGGGCAAACAGTTTGTATCCTACCTGATGTGCTTGCGCGACCCGGGCCTCTTCGCCATGTGGACGCCCTATTCGGAACGGTTACTGCGTATGGTGGGGTTGTATCACTCCGGTCTGCGAGGTAGGAACCTAGGCATGGGCTACATGGATCTGCTGGATGCCCTTCAAAGGGTTCGCGTCCGGGCAGGGCTGCCGGACTTCCGGCTGGTGGATGAGTTCGCCTATGCGAATACGCGACCCCTCAAGCGTCAGGCTGCCTGAACCCGATGACCGGCGGGCGTATATACGATTTCTCAGAATGGTTGGAGTGATGTCTATGGCGTGGCAAGACTCCCTGTCGGATCTCAAGGGCGAGTTGGCGGACGTAAGGGCTGAAAAGCGGCGTCGGGCCGAAGAAGAGGAGGCAGATATCCGCCGGGAACGGGAGGAGATATCGCAGATGGTCGAGGGACTCGCCATCTCCGCCCTTCTTGACGACATGAACACCGTGTTGTTGGATGGCGCAGGCGAGGTCGAGACCATCATATCCTGGGAGGAAGAGGAAGAGGACATCGTCATAGACGGGGAGGAGGATGAAGAGGAAGGGGACGCGATTGCCGCGATTCTGTCCTGGGATGAGGGAGGCGAGCGGGAGATCGCCGTCGATGTGGGAATGTCGGATGATGGCCCCTTCCTTCAGGTCAATGGAGTGGACATCCGTCCGGAACGAGAGGCTCTAGAGGCCGCCCTCATGCAGGCGTTCCGGGACGAGTTGGAGATTTAAAGACGTTTCCAATCAGGTTAGCCCGGGGATTCTCCGTTCATGGATGGGGGGTGTCTCTTCAGAGCCGTTGCCATCGATTTGAGATAAGCATCTTCAGAAGTTGTCTAGGGAGGTTCCGGAATTGCCACTAGTTGGTGTTATTATGGGCAGCGCCACCGATGAACCGGTGGTGAAGGACACAGTTGACACACTCGAACAGCTGAAAATCGATTACGAAGTCCGTGTCATGTCAGCCCACCGAACACCCGAGCGGGTGCA
Source organism: uncultured Dehalococcoidia bacterium (assembly GCA_951812625.1). Classification (GTDB taxonomy): domain Bacteria; phylum Chloroflexota; class Dehalococcoidia; order Lucifugimonadales; family UBA3495; genus CATOSP01. The sequence goes on from CATOSP010000002.1 coordinate 684,721, forward strand.
GGAATACGCTACAACCGCCCGGGAACGAGGGGTGGAGGTACTCATCGCCGCCGCGGGAGGCTCCGCGGCTCTGGGCGGGGTGCTGGCGTCTTGGACAACTCTACCGGTGATCGGCATCCCCTTGGCCTCCAGCGAAATCAAGGGGATGGACGCACTGTTGGCCACGTCACAGATGCCTCCGGGGATTCCCGTCGCCTGCATGGCTGTCGGGTCGTGGGGGGCGCGAAACGCCGCATTTTTCGCAGCTGAAATCCTTGGGCTCAAGTACGACGAAATCAGACAAGCATATGAACAGTACCGGCAGCAACTCCGCGAACGCTAAAGGTGGCCCGGCGGTCCTGACGGACTTCGACGACACAGCTGCCGTCGAAAACGTTGCCGAGCTTCTGTTGAACAGGTTTGCAGACCCGAGCTGGCAGGATGTGAGGCGGCGTTTCCGGGATGGGGAATTTACCCTCAAGGAATACCAAGAGATTGCTTTCAACAGCATTCACGCCAGCCGGTCGGATATGGCAGAGTACGTCCGGGATAACGCCCACCTTCGGCCGTATTTCGGGGAACTCTGGGACTATTGCCGGGAATGGGATGTACCAATGGCTGTGGTGAGTGCGGGGCTGGACTTCTATGTCGAGGCGCTCATCGAAGGGAACGGTCTGACCCAGGTGCCTGTGTATGCGGTAGATACTGACTTTACTCCCGCAGGCATCTCCTACGAGTATCGATTCGTCCGTCCCGGAATGGAACGCATGGGCAATTCCAAGGGCCTCATTGTGGATCAGTTCCGGGAGCAGGGGCATTACATCATATACATAGGCGACGGCATGTCGGACTTCGAGGCTGCGGAAAGGGCCGATCTTGTATTTGCCCACCGCTCCCTGGCAGAAGAGTGCGCCCGTACCGGTATACCCTTCCGCCATTTCGAGGATTTCAGGGACGTGTTAGCCGCCGTTCAGGATTACGTCAACATTGGGACAGGGACCACTGAAGGCCGAGCATAACCGGCAGCAGGTACAACCCAGTCCCTCGCATTAAGCTCGCAATAAGAAGGAGGGCAGCCAGTGATCGACCGGTATTCCCGCCCCGCCATGAAGCACGTCTGGTCAGAGGAGAACAAGTACCAGTTATGGCTGAAGGTGGAACTGGCCGTATGCGAAGCCTGGACCGAGGAAGGCGTCATCCCGCTTGAGGACATGGAGCGGCTGCGCCACGCCAAGTACGACCACCGGCGTATGATGGATATTCTCGCAACTGTGCGCCATGAGACCAATGCCTTCTTATCTTCTATCACGGAAGGTGTAGGGCCAGAGGGCCGCTGGCTTCACCTGGGACTCACATCCTCGGACAAGTTGGATACTGCTCTGGGGCTTCAGCTAGTCGAGGCTGGGGACTTGCTGCTTCAGGACATGGACGAAGCGATAACTGCCCTAGAGAATCTGGCCGTTCGTTACAAGAATACGGTAATGATGGGTCGGACCCACGGCGTCCACGCTGAGCCCATCACATTCGGTCTCAAGATGGCCCTCTGGTGGGAGGAGATGCGAAGACAGCGGGCCCGGTTGATTGACGCGCTCGAGACTGTCCGAGTCGGCAAGATTTCGGGCGCAGTCGGCACCCACGCGACCGTACCGCCATCCGTTGAGGACCGAGTCTGTGAGCAGCTGGGACTGGAGGTGGCGGCGGTCTCCAACCAAGTCGTGCAGCGGGACAGGTACGCTCATTTCATCCAAACTCTCGCTCTCATCGCTGCGTCGCTGGAGAAGTTCGCCACAGAGATACGCTCCCTCCAGCGCACCGAAATTCGAGAGTTGGAAGAACCTTTCGACGAGGGCCAGAAGGGGTCGTCGTCCATGCCGCACAAACGCAACCCTGAGTTGGCCGAGCGTATCTGCGGACTTGCCCGCCTTATCCGAGGTCACAGCGTCACCGCACTGGAGAATGTTGCTCTGTGGGGTGAGCGGGACATCAGCCATTCCTCCGCCGAGCGGATCATCCTACCCGACGCATGTCTGGCCCTGGATTACGTCCTCAGTATATTCACCCGCGTCGTTGCCGACCTGCGCGTCTACCCCGAGCGGATGTGGGAGAATGTGGAGGCCACCAAGGGGTTGGTCTTCAGCCAGCGGGTACTTCTCGCGCTCGTGGACAAGGGGTTGGCCCGGGAGGATGCCTACGCCATCGTGCAGCGGAACGCCATGCGGGGCTGGGACTATGGTGAGGACTTCCGGAAACTGGTGAAGTCCGATCAGGAAGTCTCACCCTACTTGACCATTGAAGAATTGGAAGACCTGTTCGACTACGGATATTACACCCGATACGTCGACCACACGTTCGAGCGGTTGGGGCTTGTGCAAGCTCAAGTGCCGGCCTGATAAACAACGAGAACTACGCCATCGGCTATCTGGGAGGAGTAACAGATGCTTCTGGAGACCCATCTACCAAACCGGATTCACCAGGGCAAGGTACGCGATACCTACGCGATAGATGATGACATGCTCCTGATGGTGACCACCGACCGCATCTCCGCATTCGACGTAGTCCTTCCTACCGGAATTCCCAACAAGGGCCGGGTGCTTAACCGACTTTCCGGGTTCTGGTTCGATAAGACCCGCCACCTTGTGCCTAACCACCTCTTGGCGCTGGCAGACGGACCGGACTTGGTATCCCGGTTCGGGGGCAACGAGTTTCTTGCCGGGTTGCCGGAGGACGTCTGTGGACAGGCAATGGTGGTCAGGAAGGCCGAGCGTATCGACATAGAATGCGTTGTGCGGGGCTACATCACCGGCTCTGCATGGGCTGAGTACCGCCGCAGCGGCACCGTGTCCGGCAGGAAGATGCCCCAAGGGATGGTGGATGGGCAACGGTTCCCGGAACCTCTCTTCACTCCAACCACCAAGGCGGAAGAAGGCCACGACGAGAACATGTCCGAGGCCGAGGTGGTGGAGATGGTAGGACCCGAACTCGCCGAGCGGCTGGAAGAGTTAACCAAGGCCGTTTACCTTTTCGGCCATGATTACGCCAAGGACCGAGGCGTCATTCTGGCCGATACCAAGCTGGAGTTTGGTCTGCTGCACGGCGAGCTGATTCTCATCGACGAACTACTGACCCCCGACTCCAGCCGCTTCTGGGACCCGGAGGGTTACGAGCCGGGCAAGTCTCTGCCCAGCTTCGACAAGCAGTTCGTCCGCGACTGGCTTACGGACCAGGGCTGGGACCGCGAGCCCCCCGCCCCGGAGCTGCCACAGGACATCGTGGAAAAGACCTCGGAACGTTATCTGGAGGCCCACCGGCGGATCACGGGGCAAGAACTGTAGAACGGAGGGGACCTGGTGCCCGAGTCAAGACACAGGAGACGGCGTGGGCGGAGTGTGCAACGGGGGGCTGGCGGAGCCGCTGCCCTGAGCATGACTCGCCCTCGCCGCAGAAAGACCAACATCTGGTATCTGATTGCCTCGATAGTGATAGCGGCGCTGGTCATCGGCGGTATCGCCTTTGCCGATATAATTGTCAACGTCCTGCCGAGAGATGCAACCGTCGGCAGTGCCTTTGAGTATGTTGAAGGCGTAGGAGTGAAACAGGAATTGATGCCCGTGGGGCCATCCGGTCTCAATGAGCATGTGCCCGACGGCCAGACCGTGGAATACAACACCGTCCCTCCCACATCCGGGGACCACTGGGACATGCAGGCCCGATGCGGGTTCTACGAAGCCGGGCTGCCCGATGAACGCATCGTACACAACCTGGAACACGGGATAATCGTGGTCAGCTACAATCTGGCCACCATGTCAGAGGTAGAAGAACTCAGGAACGCTATAGAGAGCATTCCCCTTTCCCTCTCCTGGGGGCTGACCCGGTACTATGACAAGCTCCCTGAAGGCACCATTGCCGCGGCGACGTGGGGAGTCCTTGACACCATGGAGGGGGTGAACCGGGACCGGTTGGCCACCTTCTTCGAGACTTACGCCGGCAACCTTGGACCAGAACACATTCCCTGCGCAGCTGCCATATCACCTATGAACAGGTAGGTTCGGGTTGTTTCTGGCCAAAGTCTACGTGACTCTGAAACCCACCGTCAGCGATCCTCAGGGCCAGACAGTCCTGGCTACATTGGCGAATCTGGGGTTCGATACTGCCGTAGACATCCGCGTGGGCAAGTACCTTGAGGTCCACATAGACGAGACTGACCGCGCAGAGGCTGATTCGCTGGTGTACCGCATGTGCCAAACCCTGCTAGCCAATCCGGTCATCGAGGAGTTCCGCTACGAACTCGAACTCACGTCAGAGGAGGAATGAGCATGACTTCCAGCGGCAACAATACCTACGTATATGTCGGCGCGGAATCCAGCGGTCTTTATCGTATGGCCCCGGGGTCGGACCGGTGGGAAGAACTGACAAATGGTCTTCCGGGAAACTCCATCGTACCGGGCGTGGCAATTCATCCCGACAACCCCGAGGTGATTTATGCTGGGACCCAGGACGGACCCTACCGCAGTACCGACCGAGGTGGGCACTGGGAGAGACTGGATTACCCTCGCTCCGGCGCGCCGGTGTGGTCCTTCCTGTTCCGTCCCGGCGACCCCAGTGTGATGTACTGCGGCACGGCTCCCGGCGAAATATACCGCAGCGTCAACGGCGGTGATTCCTGGGAGAAACTCAGCGCCACTATGGGTTCCAACGAATGCGCCATGGCCTTCCCCACTAGGGTAATTGCATTGGCGGCCGACCCAACATACCCGGACGAGATGTACGCTGCCCTGGAAGTGGCGGGAGTGATCCGAAGCTCCGACGGCGGCGATACATGGGATGAGATTACCGGCTCCCTCGCACCTAATGAGGACACTCTTGACCTGCACGGAATCCAGTGCAGCTCTGCCTCTCCTCGCACCGTTTACATCACCACACGCGATGGCCCCTTCATCGGCCCCGACCGCGGACGGGAATGGGTGCCGGTGGACTTTGGCCAGTTCTCGACCATAACCTACACTCGCGACCTCCGGGTTGCGCCCAACGACGCGAACACGCTATTCGTGTCCATCGGCGCGGCGGCGCGCAGTTCCCAGGGCGCACTGTACAGGAGCCGTGACCTTTTCCAGACATTCGAGAGGGTAGACAGGGGCATAACCGCCAACGCTACCATGATGGCCGTGGCGGTCGACCCGAGAGCGCCAGGTCACATCTACTGCATCGCACGCGACGGCCAGGTGTTCGGCACACTAGACGACGGGGCGAACTGGACATCTTACGCCCTTCCGGAAAAGGCTAAGGAGGTACGAGGTCTGGCTGCGGGCTAGGCTCTAGCGACTTTCCGAAACACAGGACAGCCCCGGCACTCCCCTTTCATGCGGAATGAGTGCCGAGGCTGTTATACGTCTGGAACAACCTGTGGGCTTGAGACAGTTGGTGCGCCCTACATCAGGCCTCCGAGGGTCAGCCAATAGAACACGATGTACCCACCTGCCACCACCATCAGCCATGACCCGATGGGTTGGATGTAGGGCAAAGCCTTCCGCAGCCCCCCGACCATTGCGCCCCTGGCGAAGGCTATGCCCAGTGTCAGGGCGATAATTACGACGCCCATGCCGAGAGCGTATAGGAAAAACTGACCGAGGGACGTGAGGATGTTGGCCGCTGCGAAGCTGGTTCCCACCACTGCTAGGAATACCGGCAAGGTGCAACTCAAAGAAGCGACACCATAGCTCAAACCGAACAGGAAATAACCGCGCGGGCTGATCCTAGCTGGGTCTCCCAACCGCGTCGAGGCTCTGGCTGCCAGACCGGTGTAGAGCTTGCCCCCTCCGACCATCCACGCTCCGGCGAGCACTAGGAGCACACCTATGGAAAGTCCCAGCCAGGGTAATATGTCAACTACTACCGACCTTGCGCCGAAGCTTATGAGCGCGCCCGCCATACCAAACAGCACCACGAATCCAGCGGTGACCGATCCTCCGACCAACCCTGCCCGCCCTAACTGGCGCGCCACCGGTATCTTGACACCCTCCCCCTCGGTGTTTGTGCCCATATACAGGCCTAAGTAAGCGGGGAGCATGGCGAATCCACAGGGGTTCACCGCAGATGCCATCCCGGCTGCGAACGCGAACCCCAAAGGGGCCCATAGCCCCAAGTCTCCCAGAAAGGAACTGGACTGCCCGGACAGGGACTCCACGAACCCGTTCACCCCGTCGATGCCAGTGGTGTTGCCGATGGTCTTGGCCCCGATATAGGCGATAGCCAGAGCCAGGAACCCAACACCCGTGGAGAGGGCAATGCTCCGGAGCTGCCGTGGGTCCCGGAATGCCTCGGTGATTGTCTTCGTAGCAAACATTGTTGACCCACCCGTCTATTGGGTTGATTCCTCCAGCATTTCGTCGGTGACCCGTGTCAGCGCTGCTTTGTCCAAGATGCCTGACCACTTGCGGAAAATCCCGCCGTCGGGAGTGATGAACACCGTGGTGGGCATGGACAATACTTGGTAGTCGGTGATCACCCCGCTGTGCATGGTATACCCTGCCGGATAGGTGATCCCCAAGTCTGTGAGCAACTTCTGGGCATCCTCTTGGTTGCCCAAGCCCATGAACTCCCCGACATCTACGCCGACTGTAGTCACCCTGTCTTGGTACTCCAAATGGAACTCCTCAAAGTCAGGCATCTCAGCGCGACAGGGAGGGCACAATCCTGCCCAAAAGTTTAGCACTACTGCTCTACCTTGCAAGGCGGATAGCTGTATTTCGCTGCCACCCAGTGTCTCCGCCCCCTGGTAGAGCGCGATCGGAAGTTCGGGAGCAAGCATGGTGTCAGACGCCGCTCCGCCACTCCCGGCACCCTCACCGCCAGCACAGGCCACCAATAAGATGATCAGCCCTAGGGCCCATAGACCCCACCGGGAGACCAATCTGACCCGGTGGAACCGTTTCTCCCATATTGCCTTCATCGCCCGCGTCCCTCCCTTGACCAGGTTTCGATGCTGCTCGTGAGCCTCAGCGGGGTCGCTCCATGACAAGCCAATATCCCCAACATATATGCAGGAACTCTTGGAGATTTCCCCATAGTTGTGCCTTTAACTTGGCTTCGGAGAAATCCCCCTAAGTGGAGGGTGACGCCGCCGCTCCGCTCCCCTCTCCATCATCCCAGGCATTGCGGCTGGCGTCATTAGAATCTACGATCGAGATGCGGAATAAGATTCATCTACCCTGTCAGGATCTGCATAAATCCGGAGGCAACCCATTGCCCCGGGTAAGAAAAGCCTTCCAGGGCCCCGAACAAGATACAGCGCCGACGCACGATTGCGGCCCGTCCGCCTCCGCGCTGCCGACGCTGTTGGGTCACATTGTCCGAGTCATACTGCGACCGATCGCTCTGCCGGTCGTAGGCACTTTCGGCAGGGTGATACTATCCGTTGACCTGCTTGTCCCAGAGGGCCTCAAGGATGTTCCCCGGAGACATGGGCAGCTTGTCCATTCGCACACCCACGGCGTCGTAGATCGCATTGGCGATAGCTGCCATCGGGGGGACGATGGGCACCTCGCCTACGCCTCGCACTCCGTAGGGATGGCCGGGATTGGCGACCTCTACGATGACTGTGTCGATCATTGGGAGGTCCAGGCTGATGGGCATCCGGTAGTCCAGGAATGTGGGGTTCGACATCTCGCCTTTGTCGTCGAAGACGTACTCCTCGTTGAGCGCCCAGCCTATTCCCTGGACTGCTCCGCCCTGTATCTGCCCTTCGACGTAGCTAGGGTGGATGGCCTTGCCGGCGTCTTGCAACGCGGTGTATCGCAGGACGTCCACCTTGCCAGTCTCCGGGTCCACCTCCACATCAACCATGTGCAGAGCGAAGGCCGACCCTACACCACGTGGGTCAACGTTGGCCCGACCCACAATGGGACCGCCAGTGGCGTTCAATCGGCTGGCCAGTTCCTTGAACGTGAACTTCAACTCTGGGTCGGACTTGTGGGAAATCACGCCATCGGTGTAGTCCACATCATCGGGGGAAATCTCCCAGATGCGGGCCGCGCGCGAAATCATCTGGCTCTTCACGTCCTGGGCCGCTTCGTAGGCTGCCCAGCCGGTCTTGAAGGCGACGCCGCTACCGCCGGTGACCGAAGTCCAACCCACAGAGTCGGTGTCACCCACCATCGGCTTAACGTCCTCCGCGGCGATTCCCAGCACCTCGGCCAGCTGCATCGCCACCGCGGCACGAGTGCCGCCGATGTCTGGGGAGCCTTCCACCAGACTGACCGTGCCGTCGGCAAGTACACTGGCCGTTGCACTGGATGGCCCTGCCCCGTTGAACCAGAATCCTGACGCGACGCCGCGCCCTCGGTTGGGACCTTCCAACGGGGCGCTGTAGTGGGCATGGGCCCGGGCAGCCTCGACGGTCTCTATGAACCCGATCCTGGGGAATGTAGGGCCCGTCAGTCGACGGGTGCCTTCCTTGGCGCCATTGAGTTGGCGGAAGTCCAGTGGGTCTATCTCCAGCTTCTCACAAATCTCGTCAATCACCGTCTCCACGGCAAAGGCTGAAGCCGGGGAGCCTGGCGCGCGGTACGCAGCGGTCTTGGGCTTGTTGGATACGACGTCGTACCCTTCGAGCCTGCCATTGGGTATGTCGTAGGAGGCCAGCATGCACTGGAGACCAGGGTTGACCGGAGAGCCCGGGAATGCGCCCGCCTCGTAGGCCAGAGTAGCGTCACATGCTGTGATGCGTCCTTCGCTGGTGACCCCCATCTTCACCCGCATGTAGCTGCCGGAGGTGGGGCCGGTCCCTTGGAAGACCTCGGCACGGTTCATGGTGACCTTGACCGGCCTGCCGGACAACTTGGACAGAAGGCAGGCTACAGGCTCCAGGTAGACTAGTGTCTTGCCGCCGAAGCCGCCGCCAATCTCCATCGGGATTACCCGTATGTCCGACACGGGAACGCCGAGAATCATTGCGGATTGGTCACGGATGTTGAAGTGGCCCTGACTGCTGCACCAGATGGTGATGTTGCCGTCGGAGTTCCAATGGGCGGTCGCACTGTGGGGTTCGATATAACCCTGGTGGACTGTGGCAGTATTGAATTCCCGCTCGACGACGAGGTCGGCTTCTGCGAGCCCCTTGTCGATGTCTCCCAGCTCGAAGAAGAAGTGATTGGCAATGTTGTTGCTCACCGCAGGGTCGTCGTCGGAACGCAGCCCACCAGTCCTGACGTTCGCGCTTGCATTATTGGCAAGACGCTCGTGGATTGCGGGGGCGTCGTCCTTCATTGCGTCGAGAACGTTCAAAACCGGAGGCAAAACCTCATACTCCACGTCTATGAGCGACAGGGCCTGCTCCGCCTCGTGGGCCGTGGCCGCCGCCACGGCAGCGACCGCGTGACCTTTGTAAAGGGCTTTCTCCGCGGCCAGGCAGTTGTTGCTCAGGAACTTGGGATTGGCCGTTGCCCCTTCCCCCAGATCCACCATTCGGCCTGAAGGTTGGGGCAAATCTGCCGACGTGACCACGGCCCGGACTCCGGGAGCGGCCTCAGCGCGGCTGGTGTCTATCTTCTTGATTCGAGCGTGAGAATGGGGACTTCGCAGTATCTTTCCGTAGAGCAGCCCGGTCAGTTGAATGTCTGCTCCGTACTGGGCACGCCCGGTTACCTTATCCGTCCCGTCGTGGCGGATGGGCCTGCCGCCAACCACGTTATACTCCTCGGTGGATAGGACGATGTTAGAAGTCATTGACTCATCACCTCCATGCAATGGGGCCATGCTGGAACTAGCCACCCGGATTTTACCACACGGAGCATGAAGGTCTATGCGTATATCGGGATCGGCCTTGGCGTATGCGTTATGGTAATATTGGCGTCGTTCGGTGTTGGGCATGTAAACGCGGGTCCATCCGGTCGGACCATCCAGCCGAGGAGTCCATTGATGAGCCAACGCAGAGGCGACGACTCGCCGCCGGGAACAAGAAACAGCGTAGGCGAGGACCATGATGTCCTCCTGGTGGAAAGCAAGCTTGTTTCGGAACTCCCGGGGCTTTGGGCCAAGACCGTAACCATCGCCCCGGACCAGATAGGGTTTCTCGCTTCAAAGGGCGTCATAGTAAAGGAACTCGGCACTGGCGTTACCAGGGTTTGCAAGTCCTTCTTCGGGCTTGTTAGCGGCAGGAAAGAAGTGCGCTTGTTCCGGGTACGCCCTTTCAAAATGCGCGTCAACTTCGGCGGCTTGGCCCCAGGAGGAACCAGCCCCGACTTGGAAAACCCGAACCCGCGGTCGGTCGCGGTCACCGCCCTGATAGCGAACCCATCGCTCCTTTATGCCGCTTTGAATGGGCAGGCCCGACTCCATGCCTCTCAACTCGCGGAAACCATCGCCGTTGCGGTGGGGTCAACCTTGCAGGAAACCCCGAAGGAAGCCGCGCCTATCGAGGAACTCAACATACCAATTCGCCACGCGATGGCGGAGCGGGGCTTGCAAGTGGACCGCATCGAATTTGAGGATTTGGACTAACGCCCGCGTGGTCCCGGTCTTCGCCCGAAGAACTCCCTTGCGTCGTCTGTGACTATCAGTATCGACTCGGCTTGCACTTCGCCGCCTGTGCCTGCTGCGCCCAATACCCTCACCTGCAACCCTGGGCTCAAGTCATTTAGGGTTGCCTCGGAAAAGCTGACGACACGCGCTTCCGCACCCACCACCACGATCACCTGCCCTTGCGATGTCGTGATCGTCACCCGCTCACCATCAGCGCTCTCTATCGTGCCTCCAATACCGGACCCTCCGGTGCTGTCCCGGTCGGCTGGACCAGATGACCCTTGTCCTTGGCCGCCGCCCTGAGGGCCGGTATTCGCTCCTTCCGGCTGTCCCTGCCGTGACTCTGCCCTGTCGGAAGACGGGCCTTGCCCAGGACTGGTCGTTCCGGTGTCCGTGCCGCCGTTCGTGCGCGATGGACCCTGAGACCCTGCACGAGCCGTGGGATTTCCCCGGCTTTCGCGGTCCACGCCCGGGCCTCCCTGGGGCCGTCGCTGCTCCGAGGAGCCGAATCCCTGGCCTCCTTGGCCTGCACCTCCGTCTCCGGGTTGACCTCCGGACTGTGTTCCGGTTGGTGGCGCGAGCTGTACGGGACGGTTGGCCTGTTCTGTGTCTCCTCCCTGGGACCTCCCGAGTACCACGCCACCGACGAATGCGCCGCCCAAAGTCACTCCGAGCACTAGGGCCACGGCCAGCATGGCCAGGAAAGCCTTGGACATGTGAATATCTCCTTCTGCCCAGTCTCCTTTACTCTGACCGGAGCGCCTCTATCGGATGAAGGCGCGCAGCACGCATGGCGGGGTATATCCCGAAAAACAGGCCGATGCCTGCTGATACGGCCAGGGCCATGACGGCCACCTCACCGCTGAACACAGTCTGGGTGGGCTGCCCTCCCAGCAGGCTACGCCCGTTCAGCGCCCACGACAGCAGTATACCGGTCAATACGCCCACACCGCCGCCCCCCAGGCTCAGCAGAGTTGCCTCAGCCACGAACTGAAGAAGAATATCCCGGTGTTTGGCCCCCATGGCCTTTCGGATGCCTATCTCCCGGGTCCGCTCGGTTACCGACACCAGCATGATGTTCATGATCCCGATGCCGCCCACCAGCAAGGAGATGCTTGCTATGGCTCCCAGGAAAACCACGAAGGTTCCCGTGGTCTCCTGCAACGTTTCGATCGTCTCTTGCTGGCTGGTGATGGAAAAATCGTCCTCACCGGTGATCCGGTGGCGGAGTCGCAGGACCGTAGCCACCTCCCTGATGGCAGAGTCCATCCGGTCCAGGTCGGCCACCTGGACGTTTATGGTCTGAACATTGAATGCCCCCTGCGCCGTCCGCTGGGAAGAGAGACGGTGATGGGCCGTGGTAATCGGGACCAACACCTGGTCGTCGAGCGAGAAGAAGCGGTTGCCGCCCTTGCTCTCTAGCACTCCAATTACCTCGAACTGGCGCCCGTTAATCCTCACGGTTTGACCTGTAGGCTCCCGATTTCCGAACAGGGTATCCGCCACTTCGGAGCCCAGGACTGCAACCAGGGAAGCCGAGTCGACATGCCCCGGAGTGACAAATTCCCCGGATGACAGGTCAAAGTTACGCGCCTTCAGGTACTCGGGGGTTACCCCGTAGACTCTGGTGGAAGTGTTTGACCTCCCGGCTACTATCTGGCCCGTGGTGCTCAACTCCGGCGCGACCGCGGCCACTGACGGCGTGAATACCGGGTCCTGGATTGCAATGGCGTCTTCCATCGTCAGGGTGGATGCGCTGCCCTGGCCGCCGAATACACCTCCCTGGTTGGACTCGCCGGGGCGCACGAACAGCAGGTTAGTACCCAAAGATTCAATGCGCTGGGTGATGCTCTGCTGCACCCCCTGGCCGATGGCCATCAAGGTGATGACTGCCGTAATGCCAATCACGATGCCGAGGAGTGTCAGGCCGGCCCGCAGCTTGTTGACCGCCAGGGAGGACAGTGCAGTTAGGAGTAAAGTAGCAGGGCTCATAGCTATTCTTCCTGGGGTCCGCCAAACGGATTGGCCCGCCTAGGGTCATCATTGGGTTCGTCCTGGATTACCAGCCCGTCCCTGGTGACTATGACCCTGCGCGTGGACGCAGCGATATCAGGCTCGTGAGTCACTATGACCACCGTCAGTCCCTCTTCTTCATTTAACTCCTGCAACAAAGCGACGATTTCCTCACTAGACTGGGAGTCTAGGTTCCCAGTTGGCTCGTCGGCCAGGAGCAGAGAAGGGTTCTTGACCAAGGCCCGCGCGATTCCCACGCGCTGTTGCTGGCCGCCCGATAGCTCCGGGGGGCGGTGGTGAACCCTGTCTCCCAGCCCCACCCGCTCCAGCGCCTGCTCCGCCAGACGCCTGCGGTTTCCGCTACTGCCGTAATTTCCGTAGAGCAATGGCAACTCAACGTTTGCCTGCGCTGTGAGCCGGGGCAGCAGGTTATAGGTCTGGAACACGAAGCCGGTCTTCTGGTTGCGGATCTCTGCTAGGCGCCCATCGCCGAGGTTGCCCACGTCCTCTCCGTCCAATATGAACGCGCCAGAGGAAGGAACGTCCAGGCACCCGATTATGTTCATCAGCGTGGACTTTCCCGACCCTGACGGTCCCATTATCGCCACCATCTCGCCGCGGTCGACGGTGAGGGATACTCCCCGGAGGGCGTGAACATCCACGCTTCCCATGCGGTAGGTCTTGGTTACTTCCCGTAGTTCGATCATACCCACGTCCATAATCTGATAACCTTACTGGCGGCTACCCCTTGAGCCACCGCCTGGCGGCCCTCCCCCTCCGGTTACCCGCCGGAACTGCCGGAAGCTGAACTGGCTGGTCCCCACCTCAGTCGCCTCCATTGCTACCTGATCTCCTTCTTGCAAACCCTCCTTCACCGATACCCAGAACTCGTCCGACGATCCCAGCACCACAGCCCTATCTTCAAGTGTGCCGCTGCTATTCACCACTCTCACCAAGGGTTCGTCGAAGGTGCCATACAAGGCTTGCTGCGGGACTAAAAGGACATCCCGCTCTTCCCGCAATACTATGCTCGCCACTGCGCTCAACCCCTCGCGCAGCTCCAGCCCGTCTCTTACATCTACGCTGATCGTAATCGGATATGTGACCACACCTTGCTGATTGCGGGCGCCCGGCGAAATCTTTGTCACCGTCCCTTCTATCGTCTCTCCCGGCAGAGCATCAACGGTCGCCCTTGCTGGGGTACCCAGTCTGATGGACAGCACGTCGATTTCATCCACGATGCCATCAACCTCTACCACACTGGGGTCCACCACCTCCACGATGTCCGTCCTGGGTTGGACCTCATCGCCCACTTCCACCATCACCTGGGAAACCAACCCGTCGAATGGCGCCCTTAACACGGCTTGGGTGAGCAGAATGGCAGTTTCCTCCATCGCCTCCCTCGCTGACTCAACCTGCGCTTCCAGCAGTGCAACTGCCACCGGGTCCGGTCCCTCCCGAAGTTCTTCGAGATACTCGATTGCTGAGTCAAGTTTGGCCTGCGCGAGAACACGCTGTGTCTCCAATAGTTGCAGTTCGTCGGGGTCAGGCTCGGACAATAACTCGGACAGGTCTTCCCTGGCCTGGGCCAACTTGGCCACCAGACGAGTCTCTTCAGCCTGTGCCGCGGCCACCTCTCTGAGGTCTGGCCCGTCGGCGAGCCGGGAGACCTCCTGGACCGCCGACTCGAGACTGGCGTGAGCCAGCGCTACCCTTGCTTCTATAGCCGCCAGTTCTCGAGCGTCTGCGCCTGCTGACAGGGCCGCAAGGATGCCTCGGGCCGTGACCAACCATTCTGTTGCCGTTACATCGGATCTGGGATTCCCGGCCGCCTCGGCCTCGGAGACTATGAACTCCCAAACCGATATAGTTTGGGGATCAGCCGGATTCACCAGATCTTCCAGGTCTCGCTGGGCTTCGGTCAACCTGGCCTTGACGGTTTCCGCCTCCGCCTCCAGCTGTCCCAACCTCACGGAGTCCGGCCCGGCCTCGAGATCCGACCGCTCTGAGGTGGTCTGCGAGTACCTCTGTTCCGCCAGACCCACAACGGCTTCCAATTGCTTGCGCTTTGCCGCGCCTTCGTCTGTCTCCAGCGACGCGAGAGCCTCTGTGGCCGCCTGGAATTCCGCCCGCGCCAGCTCGACATCTGCTCGACGCTTCGACGCATCCAGCGGGTCAACTCCTGCCTCCAACTTGGCCAACTCTGCGATAACGTCGTCAAGAGTCTTCTGCGCCAACTCTTCTGCCGATACGAGCCGGGTCCAGTCGGAAAGGGCTTCATCTGTCGAGTCTAGTCGTTCCCTGATTGAAGATACCGCGAACTCCAGCTTATGGATGGAAGGCTCAAGCCCGCCTGTACCAGATTCCTGGGAGAGGAGCAACTGCAACAGCCTGGACTCTGCCTCCATTAACGCGGCTTCCAGTTCCTCCTTCTCACTAATCGGGGTATCGATTCGCCTCCGGTTGGACTGTTCGTACCGCTCCAGCGCCATGGTAGCCTGGTCCAGGGACATACGGGCATCGGCAACCGCCTTCCGGGATTCGACGAGGCTCTTTTCATGGTCGGGTGTAAGATCCTCCAGGGCCTCAATCGCCGTGCCAAGAGTAGCTTCCACGTTTGCCACGGTCTCCCTGGCTTCGGCCACCTGCTGCCCGTAGGTGGAGTTGAATCCTTCCAGGTCGTTCCGTGCGGTGTCCAGCGCGAGCAAAGCGTCTGCCTCTTCCTGACGAGCCTGTGCCAGCGATTCTCGGTGCCCGGGGTCAAACTCTGCAACTGCGGCCAATGCTGAGTCTAGAGCGCCCTGCGCGTCCGCAGCGGCTTGCCGTGCTTCGAGGACCCGCAGATCGTATGAGGTCGCAAATTCTGCCAGATCTTGCCTTGTTTCCTGTAACGTAACCCGGGCGTCGGCCTCTGACTGACGCGCCTCAGCTAACAGGATTTCATGGTCGAGCTCTAGTCGGGCTAAGGACTCGCGCTCTTTTTGCAAGGTGAGATCCGTGTCCGCCACGAGTTTCCGCTGGGACTCGATCTGTTCCAACGTGTACGGCTCACGGGCTTCGTCCAATGCCTCGACTGCATCTTGAAGCGTGACCCGAGCATCGGCGACCTTCTCCGCCGCATCGGCGAGGATGAGAACGTCAACCGATCTCGCCTCCTCCAGGGCTTCTGCAGCGTTCCGAAGTTCCAACTCAGCCTGGGCCTTCGCTTCCGTGAGCGTTGCGAGAGCTAAGGGGTCCAGACTCGCTAGAGTCTGCCCCTTGGACACCGTCATCCCTTCTTCCACGAAAAGTTCGGTAACCGTGCCCCCGGTGCCAAAGGCCATAACCGCTCGATTCGAAAAGGCTAGATTACCGCTCGTAGACACTTCGTTGACCAAGCTACCGTACCGGATAGGAATAATCTGCTGGTCTTCTTCCAGTGCCACAGGGTCTTCTCCGTTGGCACGGATATACCCGCCGTAGGTCGCTCCCGCCGCGGCGAAAAGGACGACGAACAGGACTAGGATTTGCCACAGGGCCAGACTCTTGACGGCGTTCCATATCTTGTCCATAGCTCACGGTACTCCTGAATACGATCTTAGCTTGACCCGGTCACATCCCAGAGCCGGATTCTCCTCAAGTGTCACGAGCCCCCGGTCAGAGGATCACCAGCAGCGTGGAGGTCGAAAGATAACGTCGCCCCGCCATGCTCCAGGCTCTCCGCCCAGATTGTCCCGCCGTGCGCTTCTACCAGCCGCCGCGCAATGGTCAACCCCAGCCCCACTCCTCCAGTCGCCCGTGAACGAGATGGATCAACCCGGTAAAACCTCTCAAATATCAACGGCAGGTCTTCAGGGGGGATGCCCTCGCCGTTGTCAGCCACCGAGACCCTCACAGTCCCCGGCGCAGTCAATCCCATACTGAGGGTGACACTGCCGCCCAGCGGCGTGTGCTGCACCGCATTGTCCAACAAATTCGAGACAACCTGCTCGATCCGCGTCCGGTCCATCACTGCGAGGACTTGACCTTCCGGTGCCGCGTAGTGCAGGGAGACGCCGCTCGCCTCTGCCCGTGGGCGTGCCGCGGCCACCGCACTGGCAACTACGTCATTCAGTGCGTCTGTCGCAAGTTCCAGTTGAAGCGCGCCGGCTTCGGCTTGAGCCAGCAGCCTGAGATCCTCGACGAGGCGGCCCAGGTGGAGGACCTGCCCATGTATCGTGTCGATGGTATCTGGATTGGGTTCCAACAGATCGTCCTTGATCGCTTCCAGGTATCCCTGAATGTTGAACAGGGGGGTGCGCAGTTCGTGGGCTACGTCGGCCACCAGGTTCCGACGCTGCGACTCGGCCTCCTGCAGACTGACCGCCATTCTATTAAAGGAGTCGGCCAACTCCCTGATTTCCGTAGGGCCGGAACTATCGGCACGGTGTGACAGGTCACCCCGTCCTAAGCGAGATGCTACCGCTCCGAGAGCCTGGACCGGCGACAGGATTTGACGAGACACCAGTGACACCAGCAGCACGCCGCCAAAACCTGCGGCTAGGCCGGTCCAGATTAGGTAGTTATTGATCGAAGAGACCAGGTTGGAGACGCTTGGTTCGTCTGGGGTGTCGCTTGGGATGTTGGGGCCAACTTCAATATAGGCGACCTGCTTGCCACCCATTACGATGGGAGAATCCCGGCCTCCCCGATTCCACCGTCGCCACGGAGGCCCGTGACGGTCGTGGGAGTCGCCGACGATTTTGCCTTCGCTATCACGGACGACTATGCGCCGCCCCACAAGGGGACCAGATCTCTCCAGGACTCGCTGCAACTCCCGCCCTTCCGGGCTGTTGCCGCTCCGTTCATCTGCATACGCCTTGGAGATCAACCGCTCAATGCGGTCCTGCCGTACCCTCTCCTGCAGGCGCTCGAAGTTCTCGGCTTCCCGCTCTGCCGCGTTGGCGATATAGAAACTGACGCTGCCTAGTGTCACGGCGAGGATCACGCCGAACCCGACCACCAGACGGAACCAAAGGCTGAAAAACCATCTACGCATCGCCGAGCCTGTAACCTACCCCGTAGACCGTTTGGATGTAGCTGCGGTCCTTCGCCGCAGCGTCAAGTTTCCGTCTCAGACTGTACACGTGCGAGTCAACAGTACGGTCAAACCCATCGAAGTCGTAGCCGAATACCCGGTCGATAATCTGGTCTCTGGTGAAGGTTTTCCGGGGTTCCCGGAGGAGCAGAGTCAGCAGACGGAACTCAGTAGGAGTCAGTTTCAATGGTGTCCCCTGAACCGACACAGAACGCATCTGAGTGTCCAGCAAAATATCATCGAAGCTGAGGGTCACTGGCCCGGGTTCCGCGGCATCCTGTGTCGTTCTGCGCAGCACAGCCCGGACTCGTGCTGCCAGTTCCCGGAGGCTGAACGGCTTCGTCAGGTAATCGTCGGCGCCCAGTTCAAGCCCGGCCACCCGGTCTTCCTCCTCCACTCTGGCGGTGAGCATCACAATAGGCACGTCCGACTCTTGCCTCACGGTACGGCAGACTTGTAGCCCGTCCATGCCAGGAAGCATTAGGTCCAGGATCACCAGATCTGGCCTGCCCTCTCGGAACACCTGGAGGCCGGATAGTCCATCCAAAGCCGTCAACACAGAATGGCCGTCACGCTGCAAGTACAGGCGCACAACTTCAATTGTGTGCGGATCATCTTCGATTACTAGAACCGTTCTGCCCACTCTCAAATCTCCTTTTGCTCAGTACTCACCCGGCGATGCCTTGGTTGAGCGTCACGGGAATGAATGGGTACCAGACACTGAGATTGGAGTCTGCGGAACCAATAGACGCGGGCCCCATCCTTGGTCACCAGAGGGATGGGGCCGCGGACTGGCCGTTGCTTGCACTACCTACGAAGACTCACCTGATGGGGTTGGCGTGGGGCCAGCGGGAGTCATTTGACCCTTTGCTCCTCCGAACCGACCGTGTCGACCCCTTCTGGGGCCGTCCCACCCGTCCCCGTGGCCTCCGAAACGGCCACGATTGAAGGAGTGCCTTCCCCGTTTCCCTTCACCATACTTCCTGACAATGCTGTCTGGCCTATCCTGGAACCAGGTGTATCGAGCATCGGCTTCCTCTTGAGTCAGCTTTCCGGCCTCTACGATCTGATCCAATCGGCTCTTGTACGCCTCGTCTTCCTGGTCCCTTCTGGCCTCTGCAAACGCCTCCTGCACCGTGGCAGACTCCAGATCCAAAATCGCCGCCACACGGTCAGCGAATGTAGTCGCCTCCTCGGTAGTCGGGGTGGGGGCGGGAGTGGGTGTTGCGGTAGTGCTGGTCCCTCCGTCCTGAGCCATGACCACACCCACGGTCAAGCCCAACGCCAACAGTCCTGCGGCAACCAATATCGCAATCGTGCGCTTTCTCAAGGGTTTTACCTCCCAGTCACGTGATGTTGTCCTTCCATATGCGCATCGGTGACGACTTAGATACTAGAGCATGACTGTCGAGAAAATTTGAAGAGTCCGGCAAATTTTCGATTCACTCCCCGTCCTGCCTGAGTTGCTCCATCACCAGCACGTCGGTGGGAAAGGCCAACGGGTCAGGGAGATGATCCAACGGGAAGTAGTCGACCATGTCAAGATCGTCCCCAGCCTGCAATTCCCCGCCGGTGCGGACGCCGCGGAACCAGATACCCACTGTCAACGTCCTCGGGTCGTGAAAGTTGGAATGCACTGTATAGACGGAAACTAGTTCTACCTCCAGGCCAGTCTCTTCTAGGAATTCGCGTCGCGCTGCGCAGCGAATGTCCTCGCCCCATTCGACGTGACCGCATGGGATGCACCACGCTCCTTTGTACCTGCCCCGCGAGCGGCGCCCCATAAGAATGTGCCCATTCTCGAGAATGATCACGGCGACGCCAGCGGTGGGGTTGCGAAAGTAGATAAAGCCACAGTCCTCGCATACCTGCCGCCTGCCCGGCGTCCGCAACCGGCCACCACACCTGGGACAAAAATGGAAAGGACTCACCATAGCCTCCAGAACCGAATACGCCGGGACACGGCGATTCCCAAGTATCTGCCACCCCGGATATTGCTCATTCTAAACCAGCCCTACTCACCACGGCACGCCGCCACGATGTCACGTGGCGTTGACGCTCCCAGTTTGAGGTGATTCAATAGGGTGGCAACAGTACGGGGCTACCTCAATCGGAGGCGGTCTGACCAGAATTTGGCGGTCTTCCGGGCTGTTGATCCGTTGCCATCCCCGTAGGGATGGTTGGCTTTGCAGAGGGCGGTTAGCTCAGATGGTTAGAGCGCCTGCTTTACACGCAGGAGGCCGCAGGTTCGAGTCCTGCACTGCCCACTTATCCGATGTGAGAACCGCCGGGGACGGCCCAGGAAGCTCCGGGCTCTGCTGACAGTTCCCGGTGTGTGAAAGGCTAGGAGTTATGGTAGAGTTAGAGCCGAGACAACTGGCCTCGGTCATAGACCAGTGGCTACACACGACACGCGAGGCCATCCAGTTAGGAGCGGAAGAGGGACGCCTGCACTCTATGCTCACGATGGAAGCCACCGCCGCTGAAGAACACCATTGCCAGCCCCCCCCTCCCGATCCCAGTGGGCCGGAGACAATCTACACAGAGTTGCCGGATGGTCTCATCACTGTGCCGGAAGCGGCTAGGAAATACCAAATAAACCGCCGAACCATTCAGACCTGGCTGAACCAGAACCGATTAGAGAGGAAAGGGCGTATGAGGGGGTCTGCCCGTGGCGGTGGGTTTGTGCTGATTGATGAGTGTGAATTGGTTCGTTACATGAACACGCCGAAGAATAGGGGAGGTCGGCCACGTAAATCTTAAATCATCTGATTGACAAACCTCAATCCCCTAAACTACAATCCCCCGCGTGAAAATGACACCGGGGGATTGTTATTATGCCCGCCGTCTGCATCCGAAGCATTGACACCAGCCGCGGCAAACCCCTCCTAACCTACCCCGTCTACTGCGGCGGTTTCCGGGCCGCCGCCGATTCCCTCCCCAGGGAGCGGGACCAGCACCAGGAAGCCCGGTCCCGGGACGCCTCCCGCCCCATCTGCACCCCCTGTAATAGACCCTGGCGCGAGTATCTCCACGGCCTTGAACCCCGCCAGGCCCACTGATCATGGGCAACACCATCATCGTGCCCAGGTGGGTTTCACCCCCTGACCCATACCACCTGTCCGTCCGCCAGGACTACCGGCTCCGGCCATACATCCTGGAGATTACCGTCTGCGGCCTGACCGTCGAGCGGTGGCTTACCCGCGCCTTCCACGACCTGCCCTGGACCATCGAGGAGCAACGCCGCCAGTTTCCCGGTTGCTGCGTGGAGTGCGCGGAGACGGCCTATGCCGAGAGGGAGGCCCTGGCCGAAGGGGTAAGGGCATTTCTGAAGGAGGCCCTGCCGTGACAACGCTCGACTGGGAAACCCACTTCCGGGACACCGGCTGCAAGTATTCCCCTACCTGCCAGACTTGCCCGCTTCCCAAGTGCAAGTACGACATGAACGACTCGGAACGGGCGCGGCTGAAACACTTGGCGCGGCGGGCCAAGCTGGTGCAAACCTACCAGCGGATCAAGGACACCAGCCCTGGGCCGGTCAATGGCGAGATAGCGGCACTGGCCGCAGCCGAGGCCGGGGTAACGGTCAGGACCATCTACCGCGCCCTGGAAGCGGCCAGGGACACAGCCTGATCACGTAGCTCACCCCTCCAGGACAGGGATGTCCGGACGAAGAAGACCAACCTGACTAGGAGAACTCTTTAATGCGCCGACGCCGAAACGGAGCAAGCGACACCCACATGCCCGACCCGACGCAACTGCCGCATGTCGAGCTTGTCCACCAGATAGCGGGCGTGACTGTCGAGGAACCCCAGGACTTCTTGGGAGACTGGCCGGAAGGCATCTCCCACATTGTCGACTGGGCGCGCAACACCG
The DNA here is from genome assembly GCA_951812625.1 of uncultured Dehalococcoidia bacterium. GTDB lineage: Bacteria > Chloroflexota > Dehalococcoidia > Lucifugimonadales > UBA3495 > CATOSP01. Next base: position 706,160 of record CATOSP010000002.1, read on the forward strand.
GCCCTGTGATACCCGACGTGCACCGGATCGTCCTTCTCGCCATCGCTGCCCACGCCGCCGAGGACGGCTTTGCTTCGGTCAGCATGGCGAAGCTCGCATGGCTGGTGGGGTGCAGCAGGCAGGCCGTGGCCCGCCGGATCATGTTCCTGGAAGACCACGAGCTGCTGGAGCAGGAGGAACATATCACCGACAAGGGGCTGGGATACCGCTACCTCCTGACCGGGCTTGACCGGAATTGGGTGCGCCTCCCCAAGGACCCCAGCCATGCGCCCACGGTAGCAGGCGCCTACCGCGCCCGTCTCCAGTCGCTGCAAGGCCGGATTCAGGAAGCGGAGGCGGAGTCCGCCCGCAAGGACGACATTATCCGCAGGCTGCTGGAAGAACGCGGCGATGCGGGGGGCCTGGAGGAAGTCCTGCCGGAGAGAAGCGGCGCGGGAAGGGGCGGGGGGATGTTACACGGTGAAACATCCCCTGTAGTAGTAGTAGTGGAACCCGAATCATCTGATAAATCGTCAGATGATTTTTCTTTAGGTATTGAGAATCCCAATACTACTACAACAACAGATGGGGGGGATGTTACATCACAACGTAACATCCCCCCCCATGACGAGAAGATGGAGCGCGTCCACGCCTTCGTTTTCCGGCCAGAGGTCTGGGCGGTGCATGGGGCCAGCGCAGAAAACCCAGGAGGCTGGAAGTCTCGCACGAGCGCCATCAGGTGGTACGTCGCCAATTACGACTCGGCCCCGGATGGCAGCCTGTCGTTCCTTGAACAGGAGTACATCTTCTCGCGTGAGGCGGAAGAGGAACGGTTGGAGCGGGAAGCCGAAGACGCCGAGGCCGAGGCTGAGATAGAGGCGGAAGGCGCGGAGTCTCGGGAGCAGGCGGAGACGGCAGACCCGGAGGTCGGACGAATCTGGAAGCTGGTACTGGGCGAGCTTCAACTGCAGGTGCCCAAGCCGATGTTCGAGACGTGGCTGAAGCGGACTGCCGGAGTGCGGATGGACGATGAGGTTTTCGTTGTCGGCGCACCTACGACCTTCTCGGTGGAGTGGCTGGAGCGGCGGATGTATCACGCGATCCAGACCATCGTGCAGAGGGTCACGATGAAGCCGCTTGAAGTCCGGTTCCAGGTGTGGGGGAGCGCGGGATTTAACGAGTGAGGCGAGGAGACTGAGCTATGCAGGGCGTCAACCCTTTCGAGTGCAAGAGGTATCACGGCCCCAAGGGGTACTTTGTCCTGCTGCGCGAACTGGCCCGCAGCGGACGGAGCGAGATTCTGACGGGAGTGGCCCTGGCCAAGTGCATGGATATATTCGTCGTATGGCACGGCGGCACCAGACTCCGCGGTTATGGGCCGCTGGCCCTGTACGTGGCCGGGGAGGACGTTGTGGGCGAGAGGCTCAACTAGGGCCTGCGGGGGGTAGCAGAAACGGAGGGAGGAACCTGGAATGACGACCTATTGGATCAAGCCCAGCCTTGATGAGCTGGTTGATTGGTACGGAAGGGCAGAGGACACCGCGACCGTGCAGGTAACTGTCAGGTGCGCGTTAGAGGGAGACGGGACGGTCGAGCGGGTCTACCGATACAAGGGACTCAACCCGGTCAACCGCGAGTTGCTGGAATGCCTCTTCGAGCCGGAGCAACTGGACATGCTGGCCGCAGACGCGGCCCTGGTGAGCGAGAGGCTGAAGCAGAGCGGAATGATGGACCGCGCACGGGAAGCACTGGATGAAGCCGGAATACCTTAAGGCCATTCGGCCACAGACGGAGATGGGGAAGGGGATGGACGCTGCAACAGTCCGGGCGTTCCGGGGCCTGGTGATCCACGGCGCTCCCGCCGTGGCCTGGCTCAACGGCACGACCGCATGGGGAAGAAAACGCCGCGTAGCTGGCACACGCGGGCTGGTCAGGTCCTTCATAGAGGCCAGATTCGACGCCGGGGCAAGCCGGGGCCGCTGCCGTTGGTGTCGGCGGCGGATTGACGAATCCGAAGGGCCGCGCCACCGGGCCAAATTCTGGCACACCGTTTGCGGACTGGCCTATCTTGCCGCCCTGGGGCGTCACGCCAATCTCGCTGGGCGACCGCTGATAGACCGCGCGCCGTGCGATGAATGCGGCTCAGACGGCCAGCAGGTGGACCACCGGCTTGCCCTGTCCGTGGCCTGGGCCTCCGGGGAGCCTCGGGCCATTCTCCGGGCCTACACGCTCCAGAACCTGCGCTGGCTTTGCATCGGGTGTCACCGGGAGAAAACCAGGATGGACCGGGCCGAGCTTGCCCGTCTCCAACGGGAAGTGAAATCGGCGGCAAGGGAAGAACCGAGGAGGTACGGATATGGGGAATAGAGAGAGGCTGGCGGGAAAAGTGTGGCCGTCCAGGGACGACTTCTACGCCGGGCGCGGCGGCACATTCTCCGGGGAATCGGACTACGGGCATTTCAATTGGGACGATGAGACAGCGGGGGTCGGGGTATTCCCGGCCAACGCCATGATCTACAGAAGGCTCATGGTCTGCCACGTCCACGACACCGGCGACTGGTACAGCGTGGACTCCAGCGGGATTGGAGAAGTTACCCTGCTGGGAACGGTGGCCAGCAACGTACCAGAGCCGGAGGTCTACGCCTTCTTCTCGGATTGGGCGCAGAACGATGGGCCGGGACGCCCCCTGAGCTGGTTCCGGCAGCGGATCGCGGACTTCAACCGGAAGGTGGCCCTGGAACGGGCCAATGAGGAGGTCAACCGATGAGCGGACAGGACGCAATTTACGACCGCGAGGAAGGGCCGGGGGAGAGCGTCTGCATGGAGGACTATTTCTACGGCAACGGTTACGCCGCTGGCAAGGCCAAGGCCCACGAAGAGGTCCGGTACTGGACTCCGGGCCTTCACGACCCCGGCTGCGGCTGCAACGTCTGTCTGACCGCCCGGAGCGTCCTGGCCGCATACATCGAATGGGCAGAGGGGGAGGGCGCGGACGCCGTGGTGCTGGTATACGACGAGTCCATTGAGAAGTACAGGGGCCATAAGGCGGTGGCGGTGTTCCGCAACCCGATGCAGCTTACTCCGGACTGGATCGACCGGGAGGACCTGACGGCCCGCGACGCAACCGGCGGGCAAACTGATTTAGGGTCTGGCAAGGAGAACAGCTTGGAATGGACATAGACGACATTGACATTACTGAGTTGGTGAAGAAGAGCCCCCTGCTTGCCCGGCTGGTCGAAGAGGTCCGTTTGGAGTGGGATGAAGCCCGCAACGTGGAGGCTTACAACCGTATGCACAACAGGCATAACCGCTCCGGCAGAAGCCCCTACAACCGAATGCACAACCGCCACAACCGTTCATAGGGCAGATAGCAGGAGGAGTGGGTGCGGGACCGGCTGAAGCGGGCCGGTTGCGGTCCGGCGCAGGCAAGGCGATAGGGAGGCAAGGAAGTGCAGAGAAACGACCCGGTAATCCAGAGGGTGGACGATGAAGTGGACGCCCTGGTCAACCGGCTGGCCCACACGCTCAGCAGGCACGGGATCAAGTACGAGACCACCTACAAGATAGACGGCCATGCCGTGAAGATCACCATCGAGACCGTGGATGAGGAGCCCCCGGAAGACAGCGTGACCTACATCTCGGTCGGATAGATGAGAGTGGCGATGACGGAGTTGGACTTGCCGACCTGCCCCCAGGTCCACCGGGGCGCGGTTGCCGGGAAGTCCGGCTGGCGCTGCGCCCGGTGCGGGACGCTTCTCTATGCCGCCGGGGTCTCGAAAGGAGTGCGATGAAGGAAGCATTTACAGATTGGAAGCCGAGGTCAGACACCAACAGAACCTTGTTGGTGAAGGGCGTTCAGATCATCAACGAGTACGCGGCCCAGGGCTACCAACTCACCCTCCGGCAACTCTACTACCAGTTGGTTTCCAGGGACATCATCCCCAACTCCGACACCTGGTACAAGCGGCTGGGGGAAGTGGTCAGCAACGGCCGGTTGGCTGGCTTCATTGATTGGGACGCCATCGTGGACCGGGGCCGCACTCCGGTCATGCCCCCGCACTGGTCTTCCCCCGCCGCCATCCTGGACAGCGCGGCCCGGAGCTACCGCCTGGACCGATGGGAAGGGCAAGCCTCCCACGTCGAAGTCTGGTGCGAGAAGGACGCCCTCTCCAGCGTGATCGAGCCGGTCTGCGAGAGATACCACGTCCGTTTCATGGCCAACCGGGGGTACAGCTCCAGCACGGCCATGTATGACGCGGCCCAGCGGTTCAACGACGCCTCCTCCCGTGGCAAGTGGCCGGTGGTGATCTACCTGGGCGACCACGACCCGTCCGGCATTGATATGAGCCGGGACATACGGGACCGGCTGGAGTTGATGACCTACGAATTGGGAGTTGAGGTAGAGCGGCTGGCCCTCAACTTCGAACAGGTTGAGGAGTACCGGCCGCCGCCCAACCCGACGAAGCTCAAGGACTCGCGGGCAATGGACTACATCACGCTCTACGGGATGGAAAGCTGGGAGCTGGACGCCCTAGAGCCCCAGGTCCTGGACGGGATGATCAGCGGGGCCATCGAGCAGTTCATGGACATGGGCCTTTACGAGCGGATGGTGGAGCGGGAGGAAGGGGAGCGGGAGGCCATCCGGGAAGCGGCCAGGCTGTTGGAGGAAAGGGAATGAAAACGTGTGAACACATCGACCTGGAGACGGGGCGGGTGTGCGGAAGGCCAGCCGGGGAGTGGGCCGTGATATTCGGCGGAAGGGGCTCGTTGACTCTCTGCGTGGACCGACACGCGGATACTCCCGATGTGGTTCTCGACCGAATCTATGCGGAGAGGCTGGTGCTGAAGGAACGGGCGCGGAACGTGGAAGCGGCCCTGGGCCGGGTTACGCGGATCGTGGAGGTTGATTACAGGCCGGGGAAGTCGCCGCTGAAGGGGCGGTACCGGCTGATATATGACGAGCGGTTTTCGGGCGACTTCCAAAAGGTTTCCCCGGTGCTGGTGAGCGTCAGGGGCATCAACTAGGTATGTACCCATTCCTGGCCACCGGCCGACGTTGGCCGGCGCGGGGTAATGGTACATACCGAGGCCCTGGCGCAGCTCCGCGGTCGCGGGTTATGCACCCATTCGGAAGGTCCTGAGAGAGGGGGAAGCATGAGAGGAAAGCTGGCGGCGGCACTGACGCTGGCGGCGCTGGTCTGGACGGCGGGATGTATTCCCGAATACCCGCAATACCCGCACGAACTTCCCGACACGCCCAATGTGAACGAGTTAAAGGCGTCTATATCAAACGCTTACAACCAGAACCCCGTCCGGTTCCGGGTGAGACACGAGGGAGACAGAGTGCAGGTCAGAGGCAGGGTACACAGCATCGACCTAGACGGGACCGTGACCTTCAACGGTAATTGGGCTGGACGCCAGTCCTCCTGCCGGTTTAGCGACCTGGAAGAGGTCGCCAGTCTCGACAGGAGAGACGACATCACATTCTCCGGCATCGTCAGCGTCAGCGACGGAGGCCCCGTGCTGACCGGGTGCCGGGTCATAGAAAAGCGATAGGGCCGGACATACCGGCGCACAAGGAGACGGGCCATGCCCAACTACCCGAAATTCGCCGCCGACCTTTCGGCGGAAGAAACCGAAGAAGGGGCAAGCGAGATGGAAATCGCCTGGCAGGGAGACAACCCCTGCGACGGCTGCGGGCGGCACCACTACACGGAAGAAACGGCCTGCACCATCCCGGACAGCCTCACGCGGCCAGGGGAAACCCCGCAGCATTGCCGGTGCTGGTACGACTGCGAACCCTGCTGCAAGTGCGGGGATGAGCCAGTTGTGCTGCACGGGCCGGTCTTGCGGAATCGGGAGGGAATGTCATGCCCCCCATAAGGTTGCGAAGGGTTAGGCGTATCGCGGCCTTAGTCGCCCTGGCGGTGTTCGGAGTCTCGTTCATTGTGCTGATGGCATCGGCCAGATGGGGAGGCCCCGTAGACAGATGGATCAGGGCCAATGAGGGGACCGTGGAGCTCGCCGCCATCGCCACCTGCTTGGTCCTGATGTTGCTGGTAATGGTGTGGGGAGTCCTGTGGGTCGTGTGGGGACTGCCGGGGAGAGAGGAGGGAGGACGGTGAAGTTGCTTGAGTTCAGCCGGTCCCGGTACACCGTGACCGGACAGGAAGTATTTGACCTGCTGTTGGGAACCGCTATGGGCAGCATCGGAACGCTGATCAGCCTGTATGAGCTGCTGACGGGCAATCTGTTTGGCTGGGCCGGTTTCGGGCTGCTGGGCCTCGCGGGGATAGCTGGGGTGACTCGCATCCTGGCCAGGTTATTTCAAGAGCAGAACACACGAAGCAAGGGAGAACAACCATGACTGATTTGACACCGGAGACGGCAACAGGCGTCGGCGCACCCGATAACGATGCGTCTCTGCGCCTGTTCGTTGCGCTCGCAATCGACCCTGCCGGGAAGGACCACATCCGCCAGGTCCAGCGGGACCTGGAGAAGCTCCTGGGCGGCTACGTGGTGATATGGGAACCGCTGGACAACCTTCACCTGTCGCTCAGGTTCCTGGGAGATACGCCACGGCGATGGCTGGACCCGACCCTTGAGACGCTAAGGGGAGTCGCGGCTGCTTACTCCCCATTCCCACTACAGACCGGGCGGATCGGGGCGTTCTCCCAGGACGGACGCCCGCGAGTCCTGCATCTTCGGGCCGGTCCCGAGACGGTGCGCTTCCTGGCCATGCAGGAGGCGGTGGAGTCGGCGGTCCAGTCTCTCGGACTGTGGCCACCATCCGATTACCCCTTCACCCCGCACGTCACCATAGGGCGGGTAAGCAGAGGTCTGAAGCCCTCCGCATACGGCAACCTGGAGCATACCCTGAACAACCTGGCCCTCGATGCGCGGATCGGCCCTTTCTGGCAGGTGGACAGCATCGGACTCTACCAGAGCGAGTTTGTGGACGGGGAACCCACGTACCGATGCCTGGGAGAGGCCCCGCTTGAAGGGAAGGGCGGCGGAAGGTGAGCAACCAAATGGCCCATAAGGGCCACCAGGACGGCGCGGGCCTGGCCCGGAATGTACCAGTTGCCGAGACGCTGGCCGGAGCTGCAATGGCTACCAATGCACCAGTTGGGAGAGGAGACCCATGCCGGACTTAGAAGACCTGCTAATGGACACGATGGACGCGGTATCGCGCTTCCGCGTCGGCCAGCGGGAGGCGGTGGCCGCAGCCCTGGACGCTGGCAATCTGCTGGTCCAGGCCAAGGAGATCATCCCGCACGGCGGATGGTCGGAATGGCTGGGCAGGGTCGGGGTGAAACCCCGCACCGCCTCGGCATGGATGAGGCTGTCCGCGATGGACGTGACGGTCGAGGAAGTGATTGAGAACGGCGGCATCAACGCCACCCTGCGGGGCAAGCCCAAATCGGCAACGGTTGCCGATTTGACCGGCGGTTCAGACCTGGAGCGGGAGCTGGCCGAGGTAGAGGCGCGGATTGCCGACTCCAAACGGGCCTACTACGCCGAGCTCACGCACCGTCAACGCCTGTTGCGGGACATATCCAGGCTGGCAGAGTAGCCGCCCTGTGTAAATCAGTAGAGAGGAGAAAGGGATGGGAAAGTTGTAGAACGGGCCTGCGCTAACTGCGGGAAGCTCGACCAATATCTGCCCTACGGTGAGCCTATGTGCAGCCCGGAGTGTGGGGAGGCCCTTGCCAGGGCCGAAGTTGAGGCCCAGGGAGACGAATATCTCGGCAGCTTGTATTTCCACCTGGCGGACGGAATCCCCAGCGCCGAGGACATTGCCGAAGAGTTCCAGCAGCTTCACGCTCAGGACCACGACCACACCTGGGGGCCAGCCCAGGGAACCGTCTATGGCGACACCTTCGCCGATATGTCCGGTTGCCCCTGCGGGGCGGTCCGCCTGGTCTACCAATGGGGCGGCGAAACCGTGGAAGAAATCAGACTGCCCGGTTAGTCGCAGGAGGACCGAAGATGGGGATGTTCACAATCACGTAAAAGGAGGTTAGCCATGCCCAGGGAACAACGGAGCTACGAGGAACTCATGGCAGCCCTGAAAAACCCGGTGTACGTGCCGAACCCAACGGATGAAGCGGAGGTCGGCAGGCGGCTGATGGATACCTGGCTGGAGCTTTTCCCTACTGCCGGAGCGGTCAGTAGGGTTATTCCATTCATAGATTCCTCTTCCATCATCGTCGTGGACGTGTCGATGGAATGGATGCCGGACAACCCCCTCGACGAAAAAGAAGAGTTCGGGGGCAACAGGTCGGCGACCGCCCGGCTTCCGGCAGGGGCCGACCCCCATGAGTATTGGTACGTGGCCTTTGGCCGCGCCGCGAAGCTCTGGGGGATGGTGGTGACTGACAACCCTCCTGCCGCAGGGGGTGAGGACCTGGAAAAACTCTGGGGAGACTGAGACCGATGGGCAGCAACCACATGAGTAGGAGGGCTGAAGATGCCGAGAGTCACGAATGAGTATTGCGAGGTCTGCGCCAGGCTTGTAGACCTCAGCCGGGAGTACGGCCCAAAGCGGAAGGTATACCCGGCCCCGACAGCCAGGGACATCTACAGGGAACACATCCTCAGCTACGACGGCGTGGAACCGCTGGCATCCCGCCCTCGGGAACCTATGAAGCGTCTCTACGTGCGGGACAGCGGGGTCAACAAGGCCATCGGCCACATCTGCGAGTGGGGCCACGTCAGCCTGGAGGAAGGGGCCTTCCCTGAGCCGGACGGCGGCGAGGCCCACGTCATTACGAGGCACTGGCCTCCCTCGGTGATCTGCCGGGCCACCGGCGAGGTCGTGCCGACGCGCCAATGAACCAATTGGCCGGACCAGCCCGGACACGCCGGCATGGGGTTATGCACCAGTTGGAGGCCCGGCCGGAGCTGGCCAGGGCGCTATGAATGTACCAGTAAGAGACATGGAGGGTGTCCATGAAAATCCGACTGATGGGGTCGCCGGACCTGGTGCGCCGGTACGCCCAACTCTTTGAAGAAGGGTTCGGCGTGAAGGGAAAGGAGTATGCGGCCCGCAATAGCAGCGACATTCGGTATTACATCGACCTGGACGACCGGGTAGCCGAGGCCGCGTTGGAGCGGAGTCCGGGCCAAACGATGTTGGCCGAACTGCCGGAGGCGAGGCATGACGAATGATGCCCTGGTGGAGCGCGTGTCCATCATCGCCGGTTGCGGACTGCCCGAACACTCGCGCAGCTTCGGCAATGAGAGGGACGCCGGGGACTTTGCCGCCTGCCTGGACGAAAACTACCTGACGGTGATCGCCTGGTCTGACGGGACCCTGACCGAGATCGCTTGCCTGGCGACGGAAGACCCCGACATGCCGGGGAGGGCGCTGATCGTTATGACGGTGATGGACCCCCGGCAGGTGGAAGGCATCTGGCAGGAAGGTCTGTACAACACGTAACCAGAGGAGCCGGTGATGCCCATTAGACCTGAAAACGCAAGCCGCTACCCCGCCGATTGGCAGGCCAGGAGCAGTTTCGTCCGGGTGTACCGCTCCGGGGGCAAGTGCGAGTGGTGCGGCGCGGCCAACGGAGAGCCCCATCCCATTACAGGGTCGAAGGTTGTCCTGACAGCCGCGCACGTCTACGACCGGCGACCCGAGGCGGCTTCCCTGCTGAACCTTGCCGCCTTGTGCCAGCGGTGTCACAACCGGCACGACGCAGGAGACCGGGCGCGGGGGAAGGCCGTCAGGTCCGGGTCTGTCCAGGATTACGACCGTCGCCTCGCATCCCGTAAGGCCGAGGCGAAAGCCCAACGGAGACTCTTTTGACACCATCCTTGCTGCACCCCTTAGCGGAAAGTAGGCGGAAGGCGAGGCAAGATGATCTCCCTGGCAAGCCTGCGGAAGAATCTCGGAAAGACGTTCCTGGCCAAGGACGGCACCAAGGCGGGGCGGAGCCTGTGCGGGTACTGCGGCCACTGGCTGGCGCAGCACCGGAGGGAGACGCTCCCGGACGAGACCATCATCCGGTGCGACGTCTGCCCGGACGTTCTGCCCACCAGGGCCGGGACCTGCATAGCCTGGAAGCACTGAGGAATCAGCCATGAACAACTCCGCAACCTTTCAAGGACGGCCCGTTTGCCTGGATTGCGTCAGGCAATGCCCCGACTGTTCGAGAGAACGGACCGGGACACGAAGATGGACCCACGGGGCGGCTCACTTCCCGCCCTGCCCTACCCATAACCGAGACAAGACCTGGAGGTAAGGGATATGACGACTCTGACCGGGACGCTGATTTCCTGCCGTAGCTGCGGCTGTGTCGATGAGGACTGCCTGTGCTGCGTCCTGCACTCCGGTATGCCGTGCTGGTGGGCCGAACCCGGCCTGTGTTCCGCCTGCGCCGGTGCAGACCCATGCCCAGGACTCAAACATATGGAGGCAATGAACATGGACGGGGAAGACTCCGAGGAAATGAAGAAAAGCCTGGAAGAGGTGCGGGGAATGCTCCGCGACCTGGAGGACCTGGGGGCCACGGTGGTCTACGCCCAGGAAGCCCAACAGTGCGATATGTGCGGGAAAGTCCGGGAACTGCGGCCCTACGGCCCCAACGGGGAGACCATCTGCCATGAGTGCGCCGCCAGCACCCCGGAAATGAGGGCGGCGGCGGAGCGGGCCATGAAGCGGTACTTGGACTGAGGGGGCAAGCGATCCGGGGATTCATCCAATAGACCTGGCATCAAGGAGGGACTGAAGTGACCAGGAAGCGCCGTTACCACCTGGAGGATGCAGAGGCGGCAGCGGGGCGGCTCAGAGACGCGCTGGCCCCCTACTGCGAGAGGATTGAGGTCGCGGGGTCGGTCCGCCGCCGCAGGCCGGACGTGGGCGATGTGGAACTGCTCTGCATCCCACGCCCCGGCCAGACCGAGACGCTATTCGGAGTGGTGGAGTCCGGCACGGACAAATTGACCGTGGCAATCCTGACGATGATCGGGAGGGGCGAACTGGCCTACAGGCTGAATGCCAGGGGGCAGAGGGTTTTCGGCCCGAAGAACAAGCTGCTGACCGATGTGGCCAGCGGAATCCCCCTGGACGTATTCTCGACCGAAGCCCGGTGTTGGGGCATGGCGCTGGTGGTCCGCACCGGGCCAGCGGGCTTCTGCAAGGCGTTCATGCAGCGGTTCAGGGCGCTGGGGATGGCGGGCCATGCCTACGGGGGCGTCGAGGACGCTGACGGCAATCTTCTGGACTGCCCGGAGGAACAGGACGTATTCGACCTGCTGGCATGGCCCTGGTTGCCGCCTGAAGACCGTCTGGACGCTTCCAGCCCATGAGAAAGCCGGGAATGTACCCATTAGGAATCCCGGTCGCAGCGGCCGCGGCAAGGGTTATGCACCAGTTCCGGCCTCCTGCAGGTCCGCCGGCATGGGCCGGAATGTACCCGTTGGCCAGTCTGACCATACCAAAGGAGATTAAGGCGGGATGAGAACATTCGTAATGTCATTCGACTGCACCGTCACCCTGCAAGTTGAAACACTGGAAGAATTTGAAAAGGGGAAGGAACAGTTGACCACCCTGTTCGATGCCTACTTTCTCGGGTCGATGCAGACTAGCGAATTTCCCAGCCACCAATGGAAATATCCGGCAGTCAAGATAACCTGTTTCGAAATAGAGGCGGACCAAGAAAGGCACTGATATGAAGAAAGCCAGGTGGCGCAAGGGCATCGTCGAATGGGAGGACCTGGACGATCCTGAAGTAATGAACCTCTCCGTGGTCTTCAGTTGGGACGCACCGGCAGCGTACAGCAGGGCGGTGTGGTGGCGCGAGTTCGGCTACCGGGTCAGAGTGGGCGGGCCTGGAGTCTTCACCCCCAAGGTCAGGCGGATGTTCGACGGAGTGGCCGAGTTAGGCGGGGAGATTCCCGACACGGTGACGCGCCACAACGGGAACGCGACCTTCGCCAGCCGGGGCTGCGACGTAGGCTGCTGGTTCTGCGTAGTCCCGGCGATGGAGGGCCGGACCTTCACCCTGATTGAGGACTTCACCCCGCGCCCGATCCTCTGCGACAACAACCTGTCGGCATTGCCCGAAGACTTCCAGGACCACATCGTCAAGCGGTATCAGCAGACGGGTACGCCGCTCCTGGACGCAAATTCGGGTTTGAGCCAAAGACCTTCGACCGCACGGTGCTGCGCAGGTGGGAGGCCATCAACAGAGGTCCCTGGCGGTTCGCTTACGACGAAACCTCGGAAGGGCCGGACGTGGAGCGGGTCTGCCGGATGCTCAAGGACTATCGACCGAGGCGGAAGCGGGTCTACGTGCTGATCGGGAATGAGCCGTTCCAAGCCTGCATGGAACGGATTCAGCAGGTGATCGCCTGGGGCTGCGAACCCCACGTCCAGCCGGTTATGAAGCTGGTAGCACTGGACAGGAAGCCGTGGGTCCGCGATGACTTGGACTGGAACGAACAGCTACTACGGGATGTGGCCCGGTGGACGAACAGGTTTCGCTGGCGGCGCGTCCCATTTGAGGCGTACAGGAAGAAACGCAAATCCGATTCTAAGGAGGGGCAGCTATGCTTGACCTGAAGGAAATGAGGAACGATGCCCGGAATGTGTACGCGGCAGTAGAACAGTTCTGCCAGGACTACAACGAAATCTACTCCGACTGCGATGATGGTCTGCACCAGGACGACCCGAAGCACACGGCATTGATGGAGGGCTATCAGCGGTTCTCCGAAGCCGCTCTGACCATGCAGGGCGCGATGGAAACCCTTGATGCTGCTGAGGCAGACGACCAGTAGCGGGCCGGGCGGGAATGAACCCATTAACTCAACCAGCTCGACCGGACCAGGGCGGAGGTATGCACCAGTTAGAGTCCCCGGTGGAGCTGGCCAGGGCGCAAGGAATGTACCAGTCAGACCGGGCAAATCGGCAACCGTTGCCGATTTGGGGGGCTAACTCTGTCCTGGGTATGTCCCGTTCTTGACGGCGCGGGCCACCGGGCGGCTCACCCTGAAGTTCCTGGCGGCAGCGGCGACGGTCGCGCCCGTGGCCAGATATGCCTCCAGGTCCTTCAGCCTCTGACCTTCGACCGCTGGCTTCCTCCCTCCGGTCCTTCCCTCGGCGGCGGCGCGGTCAACTCCAGCCCTTATCCGGTCCCGGATGGTGTCCCGCTCCCACTCGGCCAGGGATAGCAGCAGGTGGAGCATGAGGCGGGCGGTGGGGCTGTCGTCCCCGGTATCCAGGCTCTCGGCCAGTGAGCGGATTCTGATGCCCCGACCGTGAAGCTCCTCGACCGTCCTCAGCCCTTCGGACAGGTTCCGGGCCAGCCGGTCCAGCCGGGGCACCACCACCACGTCGCCGGGATGTAGCCTGTCCTGTAGCTGCTTCCAGGACGGGCGGCGCATGGTCCGGCCAGAGGCAATATCGGTAAAGATGCGGTCGTCTCTCAGGCCGTAACCGTTGAGGATGCGGCGCTGGGTGTTCAGCCCGCCTTCCCCTTCCGCCTGGGAGACTCTGATATACCCGAAGACTGCGGAGTCCATAAGCGCACCTTGACAGCGGTTGGACATCACCGTACCAGGGCTGGCCCAAGCGCTGTCAAGGCCCCGGTGTCAGTCCGTGGGAGGGGGTGTTTGGCGATGAGTATCCTGTCCAGGCTTTTCCGTGGGCGTCAGCCAGCCGACGCGCCGTAGTAGAGGGCCACCGGCCCCCGCGCCGCCAAAAGGTCCTGGGCCATGCCCAGCCTTGGGGATTCGCCGGTGAAGTGTCCTTGCAGCCCGGCGGCCTGGGCTGCGGCGCGAATCCGGCGGATGATCTGGCGAGGGCAGAGGGGGAAGACGCAGTCCCGCAGGTCGGGGAATGGGGGGTAGATGGCGGTCAGGGCCTGCATGGTCGGAGGGCCGAGGTAGAGGGTGACCAGGGCAGCGTCGCGGACGCGCTCCAGGTAGATGGTCCCGCTGCCGTCCGGCTCGCGCTCCACGTTGGCCCAGGTGATGCTGGAGACCTCCGAGGGCCGGAGCATGGAGTCACGCATCACGGCGATCAGGGCCACGTCGAGCCTTCCTCTTTCGCGGGCGTGTTCCGGCGATTCCCGCTTGCCCAGGAGGGTCGAGCGCGGCCTGTGGGCGGTCCTCCTGATGGCCTCCAGGCCCTCCTGGGTGATTCCTGACGGCCTCTGCCGGATTGACTCGATCCGCGCCCGGTAGAACGCCATGACCCCGGCCCTGGCCTGCCTGATGGCCGACATGCTGGCCCCTCCACGTTGCAGGTCCGCCAGGAAGTCCTCCAGGCGGGACATTTCGGCGGGGTCGATTCCCCGGCCCACGGCCCAGATTTCCCATTTCTGCCACTGGGCCTCGTAGAGCCTCATGGTTGTGGTGGCCCGGTCCTCGGCCGCTGCGGTGGCATTCACCATGTAGGTAACGGTCGCCGAAGTCATGGGAGGATTCTAACCCCGTCCGGCCCGTTCGGGTGTCCGGTTATCACTGATAACCGGACAATTTTATGGAAAGTCTGGCCATTCATGCCCGCCTCCCATATTATGCCGCCACTTTCAGACAGGAGGGACTCCAATGGGAGACATATTCGGAGGCAAGCTAACCGGGGGCATCTTCGCCGTGATCGGCCTGATCGTGAGCGTCATCATGGTGGGGATACTGGCCGGACCCTTCGGCGGACTCGTGTCCTACTTCTCCCCGGCGGCGGAGGACGCGGAAGGCAACCGCTTCGCCAGGGCCTACGTGGGGGTCTCGGGCAACACCGAGCCGGGCAGATGCCAGATCAACACCGATACCAACCGGGCCGGTGGGTCCGGCCTGGGGCTCACCGGGACTGCGGGGGCTCTGCCAACCATCAGCCCCGCCACCGGCTTCGTCGCCGCCAACTGCGACAACGCAGTTGGCGCCGTCTCGTCCATCTACAACGAGCAGGGCGCGGTGATCGGGGAGACCGACGATGCGGGAGTCGGGACCATCACCACCGGCATCGTGTGGAAGCAGCCGCCAGCCGCCTTCAGCCAGCTCAACTTCCTGAACCGCATCCTGGCCACGCTGCTGGCCCTGGTCGCGGCCATCGGGCTGATCATGAAGACCAAGTCGGCCTACGACTCCTTCTCCCAGGGCGGGTTCGGGGACCTGGGCAAGACCGTGATGGTGGAGGTCACGACCCTGGTGCTGGCGGTGGTGGCGGTCAACCTGGCCCCGACCACCCTGAACATCCTGGCCGGGACGGCCCAGACCTACACCAGCGGCCAGTACGACTTCAACTTCGTGGGGCTGATCCTCAAGATCGTCTTCGCAATCGTGCCCACCATGCTGCTGATCGGCATCATGGGCCTGATCAGCGGGATGCAGGTCCAGAAGGCCGCCATCAGCGGCGTCGGCAACCTGGCTGGACGGGCGCGGGGATTCGCGGGCGGCGGACGCCGTCGCATGGGCATGATGTACGGGCGCTAGGCCCGGCTGTGCCGCTTTCCCTGGAACCACTCCCAGGTGTGCCGTCCCGGACGCCTGGGAGTGGGCCTTACTGATTCTGGAGGTCCGAGGAGCTTTCCATGTCCGGCGGGAACGTCCTGGCCATTGCGCTGCTGGGGGTGATCATCATCACCATCCTGGCGCTGCTTGTGGCGGGCAACCTCACCGTCCGGGTGGACCCCGAGGAGGACTACGCCGCCCTCTTCCCCGCGCCGGACTCCATCCCCTGGGGGAAGGGCCAGGAGGCAACCATGTGGCTGTCCACCAACCGCAACCACGCGGACCTGCGCATCAGCTCCGTTGCCCTGGGCATCGGGCGGATCGACCGGGCATTGCCTGCGGCGGGGCGTGAGCGGTTGGGCCGGGGCGTGGGCTGCCTGGACTTCGCGGTGGCCTCTCTCGCGGCCACCGCGATCAGCAGCGCCGCAGGCACCGCGACGCTCACGGGCGAGGTTGAGCGGGCTCCCAGCACCGGCGCGGTGGTGCTGTACCTGCGGGTCCGGGAGGCCGGGCAGACGGCCTGGAGCGCCGCCAGCGCCTGGACCGTGGGAACGTCCGGGTCCACCTTCTCCATCCCAGGCGTCGGCGGCTACGACTCCTTCGAGGTCGAGGTGTCCGACACCGGGGAGTTCCACGAGCCGACCACCAGGCGGATCAGCGTGGACACCATCGCCGGGACTGCCACCGCCGACGGCCGGCTGAGGCAGTTCACGGTGCTGCCGGACACCGTGATCGGCGTAATGGCCTGTTCCGAGCATGACGACGTGGTGATGAGCCTGCACGGGGAGGACGGGCGGGAGATCGCCCGCTACGTCGTTGACATAGGCCCGGCCCCCGCGCCTGTGCCCCGGCCCACACCCACCATGTCTCCGGACGCGGGTTACGCGGCCCGGCGGGTCTGCGTTGACGACGTGGCCTCCCGCGCCGCCTATCTGGACAGCGGCGAGCTGGCCGGAGCGCCCTTCACCCAGGCCGACTTCGGCGGCAGGCTGGGCGGGGCCATAGACTCGGCGGCCCTGGCCGCTGCGTCTCCGGGAGACCTGCACGTCCACCACTTCGACCACGAGTTGAGCGGCGGCGCGGTGCAGCTGAAGGTGAGCGCCCTGGGGTCCAGCGACACCCAGGGGCTGGACGCGGAGCGGGTCTACCCGGTCCGCCTGAACGCCAGGGACGGCGCGGGCGGGACGGCCTTCCTGGAAGTGGGCGTCTGGCTGGACACGTCGGCGGCATCTCCCGGCGGTGACGGTCAATGCCCGTAGCGGACCGCATACAGCGCAGGCGGCTTGCCCTCACGCTCCTGGCGGCGATGCTTGCCGTCCTGGTCCTGGCGGCGTCCGGGGCGGGGCTGGCCCGTGCCCAGCAGACCCAGCTCACCCTGGACGACTTCGACGATGCGGGCCTGGACGTGGAGATCGCGGTCCTGGTCCAGGCGGACGACACCATAACCGGCAGTCTCCTGTGGGCGCGGGGCAGGTTCGGGGACGCCGGGACACTCCTGGACGGGGGAAGTTCCGGCGTCATTCCCATGCTCTCAGACCCTGCCCATTCCGACGACCCCTCGGAAAACGGCGGCAACCTGATCCGCATCAGGAGGAACGATGGCGGGGCCGTCGTCATCAACGACGACGGGACTCTCGGACTCAGACCCTACTTCGGCACCGGCGGGGCGGGGAGTGACCTGCGCATCTACTTCCAGACCCAGGACGACGGCGCGGCCCACACCGCCGTCTCGGACTCCGGCGTCCGGGGGGACGGCGGCGGGGGCTACCAGGTCTTCAACCTGAACTCGGAGACGGAGGCGGTGGTCAACGCCATATCCGGGGGTGAGAGGTACATCTTCGCCCTGGCTAGGCCGGGGGCTCCCGCCTTCACCGCCGGGACCGCCGACCGGGAGGTTGCCGAGAACCAGCCCTCCGGGACCAACGTGGGAGCTGCGGTGACGGCCACGGACCCGCAGGGCGAGACCGTCAGCTACTCCATAACCGGGAGCAACCCGGCGGGCTTCACCGTCACCAGCGCCGGGCAGATTCAGACCGGGCAGGAGCTGGACCATGAGGCCGCTCCCAGCTACACCGTCACGCTCCGGGCCGAGGACCCCGGCGGTCTCTACAGCACCATCGAAGTGACGGTCAGCGTCACCAACGTGAACGAAGTCCCGGCATTCGATTCGGATACGGCGACCCGCAGCGTCGATGAGAACTCGCCGGGCGGGACCAACGTGGGGGACCGGTGACGGCCACCGACCCGGACTCGGACCCCCTGGAGTACGCCGTCAGCGGTTCCCTGTTCGACATCGACTCCGGCACGGGCCAGATCAGCGTGGCGGACGGCGCGTCACTGAACTACGAGGTTGCGGTGCGCCACACCGTTACGGTGACGGCCAGCGACCCGGATGCGGAGTCGGACACCATCGAGGTTACGGTTGACCTGGTCAACCTGGACGACGCCCCGGCCATCAGGCCCGACCCGTCGTCGCTGGAGGCGGGGCTCAACACGAACCAGCAGTTCACGGTATCGGCGCGGACCGGCGTACAGAACGTGCTGGTGACGGCCACCAGCTCAGGCATCGGCGAGATGAGGTTGCAGGCCACGGAGACGGGCCTGACCTGCACAGTCACCGCGACCGAGATTACCGTTGCCTCCGGGGGCAGCTTCTACGGGCGCTTCTGCGCCGAGGGCACGGTATTCCTCCGCGCTGCCGAGGCCGCCAGTGCGGTCGATGTGCGCAGCTACACGGTGTCCATCGGCCCGGAACCTGACACCGCGCCGGGGCAGGTGAGCGGACTGACAGCCGAGACCGGGCCGGGAGCCGGGGAGGTCACCCTGTCCTGGACCGCGCCCGGCGACGACGGCGGCAGCGAGATCACCCGCTACGAGTACGCGCTGTTCTATACGGGCTATGAGAACGTGGGCACCTGGACCTCCACGGGCGGCACGGCGGTCTCCCATGTGGTCACGGGCCTTACCAGATACGGGGTGGAGCACCAGTTCTGGGTGCGGGCCGTCAACGACATCGGAGAGGGGGCCAGCTCCACGTCCGCCAGGGCGACCCCGTCCGCCACGGCTATGGTCAACAACCCGCCGTCCTTCTCCCACGACTCCTACGAGTTCTCCGTGGCGGAGAACTCCCCCCAGGGGACCGAGGTGGGCACGGCGGCGGCAACCGACTCCGACGATGGGGCGACCATATCCTACAGCCTGTCCGGGACCGGGGCTGTCAACTTCAGCATCGGCAGCTCTGGCGGCATCACGGTGGCGGCAGGGGCGGCGCTTGACCACGAGACGACGCCCAGCTACGCCCTGACCGCCACGGCAACGGACAACAGGAGCGCCACGGACACGGCCTCCATAACCATCGACGTGGACGATGTGAACGAGGCCCCGGCCTTCGCCACGGAGACCGCAACCCGGAGCGTTGCGGAGAACTCCGCTGCCGATACCAACGTGGGCGCTCCGGTGACGGCCAGCGACGAGGACCTGGACAGCCTGGTCTACAGCCTCTCCGGTCCCACGGCCTTCACCATCGTAAGGGACACGGGCCAGATACGGGTTGCGGCCAACGCCGCCCTGGACCACGAGACGACGGACAGCTACGACGTGACGGTGACGGCCACCGATCCGTCGGGCGCGGCGGGCTCCATCACCGTGACCATCGGCATAGACGACGTGAACGAGGCCCCGGCCTTCGCCACGGAGACCGCAACCCGGAACGTGGCGGAGAACTCCGCTGCCGATACCAACGTGGGCGCTCCGGTGGCGGCCACCGACCCGGACTCGGACACCCTGGTCTACAGCCTCTCCGGTACCACGGCCTTCACCATCGCAAGGGACACCGGCCAGATACGGGTTGCGGCCAACGCCGCCCTGGACCACGAGACGACGGACAGCTACGACGTGACGGTGACGGCCACCGACCCGTCAGGCGCGGCGGACTCCATCACCGTGACCATTGACATAGACGACGTGAACGAGGCCCCGGCCTTCGCCACGGAGACCGCAACCCGGAGCGTTGCGGAGAACTCCGGCGCGGGTACGGACGTGGGCGCTCCGGTGACGGCCAGCGACCCGGACTCGGACACCCTGGTCTACAGCCTCTCCGGTCCCACGGCCTTCACCATCGTAAGGGACACGGGCCAGATACGGGTTGCCGCCAACGCCGCCCTGGACCACGAGACGACGGACAGCTACGACGTGACGGTGACGGCCACCGACCCGTCAGGCGCGTCAGACTCCATCACCGTGACCATTGACATAGACGACGTGAACGAGACCCCGGCCTTCGGCTCCCGGACAGTGGCCCTTCGGGTAGACGAAGGGGCCGGGGCAGGGACCAGCGTGGGCGCTCCGGTGACGGCCACGGACCCGGACGGGGACACCCTGGTCTACAGCCTGAGCGGGGGTGACGCCGCCTCTTTCAGCATCTCCAGCGCCGGACAACTCACGGTGGCCACCGGAATCACCCTTGGGGCCAGGGGGACGATCTACTCCGTTACCGTCACGGCCAGGGACCCTTCCGGGGCCACCGCCGTCACCGCCGTCACCATCACCGCAACCAGGGTGAACCAGGCTCCGGCCTTCGGCTCGGAGACCACAAGCCGCAGCGTGGCGGAGAACTCCGGGGAAGGGACAGACGTGGGCGCTCCGGTGACGGCCACCGACATCGACAACGACACCCTGGAGTACGGCCTGTCCGGTACCACGGCCTTCACCATCGTAAGGGGCACGGGCCAGATACAGGTTGCCGCCGGGGTTGATCTGGACCACGAAAGCACGGACAGCTACGACGTGACGGTGACGGCCACCGACCCGTCGGGCGCGTCGGACTCCATCAGCGTGACCATCGGCGTGGACGACGTGAACGAGGCCCCGGCCTTCGCGTCCGCCACCACGTCCAGGGACATAAACGAGAACTCGCCTCCGGCCACCACCCTGGGAGAATCGGGCATCACCGCGACGGACCCCGAGGGCGACACCCTGGTATACAGCCTGAGCGGGTCCGATGCGTTTGAGGTGGTGTCCGGGACGGGCGTGATCCGCGTGGCGGCGGGGGCCGTCCTGGACTTCGAGACCACCCCCTCATACGGGCTGGCGCTGACGGCCACGGACCCCCTGGGACTCTCCGGCAGCATCACCGTCACCGCCAGCCTGAGCGACGTGAACGACGCCCCGGCCTTCGTCCCAAACGCGGTTGACCGGGAGGTGGCGGAGAACTCCCCCGCCGATACCAACGTGGGCGCTCCCGTGACTGCCGTAGACCAGGACCTGGACACCCTGGTCTACAGCCTCTCCGGTCCCACGGCCTTCACCATCGCAAGGGACACGGGCCAGATTCGGGTCGCGTCCGGGGCTGACCTGGACCACGAGGGAACGTCCTCCTACAACGTGACCGTCTCGGCCACCGACCCGTCCGGGGCGACGGGCGCGGCGACGGTCACGATCAGCGTCACCGACGCCAACGAAGCTCCGGCCTTCGCCCGGAAAGCGGTCGACCGGGAGGTGGCGGAGAACTCCGGGGCCGGGACGGACGTGGGCGCTCCGGTGACGGCCACCGACCCCGACAACGACGCCCTGGAATACAGCCTTGGCGGGGCCGGGGCTGTCAACTTCAGCATCGTGAGGGATACCGGCCAGGTACGGGTGGGAGTGGGGGTCCACCTGAATTTCGAGAGGAGGGATTCCTACAGCGTCACGGTGACGGCGCGGGACCCGTCCGGGGCTACGGCGTCAATCAGAGTCAATGTCGCGGTCGGCGACGTGAACGAGGCCCCGGTGTTCATGCGGGACAGCGTGGACCGTGACATCGACGAGAACTCCGCCGCCGGGACCGGCCTGGGCGCGGCCCTGACCGCCACGGACGAAGACGGGGACGGCCTGACCTACAGCCTGAGCGGTTCCCCCGCCTTCGAGCTGGCCCAGAACGGCCAGGTGCGGGTAGCTCCCGACGCCGTCCTGGACCACGAGGCGACGCCCCGCCACACCCTGACCCTGACTGCCCGCGACCCGGAGGGGTTGAGCGGAAGCGCCAGGATCAATGTGGAGGTCAACGACGTGAATGACGCCCCCCGGTTCCGGTCCGGCTCGTTCAGCTTCTCCCTGCACGACAACACCGGGGGCGGGACCAACTTCGGAAGGCCGGTGATTGCCACGGACCAGGACGGGGACGCCCTGGACTACAGCCTGGGCGGTGCCGACGCCGTGACCTTCAGGATCAGCCCGGACGGGCAGCTCTCCGTGGCCCGTGGCACCACCATAGGGGCCGCTGGCAGCTCCTACAGCTTCACCATCACGGCGAGAGACCCGTCGGGCGCAACGGTGACCGCCCTGGTGACGGTCGCCGTCACCGCCTACGTGCCGGAGGACCTGGACGGCCCGCCCACCAGGAGCGCCAGGTCCATGCTCTGCATGGGCTTCCCCGGCTGTCCTGACAGCTACCTGTTCCTGTTCCCGACCCTGGCGGTGGCCGGGGCTTCCACGGCGTCCTGGAAGTTCAGGAACCGGCGCAAGCTGCCCAGCGTCTACGCCCTGATAGGACTCTGGGGCGGCAGCGTCCTGGTCACCGCAGTCCTGGTGAAGGCGGACCCGCTGCTGGCCGGAGTGTTCATCATCGTGCCGGTATTCGTGGGAGTGATCTGGCTGGCCCTCGGAGGGGCCAGGCGATGAGGCGGTACGGATGGGCAGCGCCTGGCGAAGGGCCAAGGACGGGAACTGTCCTGGTGCTTGCTGGGCTGCTGGCGCTCGTCTTGGGCGCACTGTTCCAGGCATCCGGTCCTCCACCTGTCAAGGCTGAACTCACTCAACTGACATGCAACACCAGCGCAATCACCTCTACCCGCCTTTCCGTATACATCCGTTACGACGTCAACGGAACAATCAATTATCGCTGGCGGGAAGCCGGCACCTCTTCCTGGGATAGCAGCGCATCGGTCGGCGGAGGCACTCCAGGTACCCTCCGCAACTTTGAACTTACCAGGAATGCCGAGCCTGACACAACCTACGAAATCCGGGCCCACCAGGGCGGCAGCTTCAGCGATCCCGATTTCGGGATCACCTGCCGCACGAAGCCAGTCCCCAACCACGCGCCCGTCTTCTCAGAAACAACCCTTTCCCTGGGCCTGCCCCACGACACGGCGGCTGGCGGCAGCTTTGGAGACGCGGTTACGGCCACAGACCAGGACGGCGACACCCTCACGTACACACTTGGCGGGACCGACGCCTCCAGCTTCAGCATCAGCTCCGCCGGGCAACTCAGCCTGGCATCCGGGGTGTCTCCGGGCGCGGTCAAGACCACCTACAACATCATAGTCACGGTCAGGGACACCAAGAACGCCTCGGACACCATCTCCGTGACCATCACCGTAACCGGCCCCTTCGCTCCCGAAATAGCCGGTGTATCCTCGGCAGGCGTGGTCTCCGTCCCGGACTACTACTACGTCCCTGGCGTCACCAACACAATGTACATCCACGTCTGCGACACCCTCCAGGGCGGCGGCTGCGTCGTCTCCACCTTCACGCTTTCCAACGGTTCCCGGACCAGCTTCGACGTGTCGGACAACTCCAACTGGCCCGGAGGCGGCGTCGGGACCAGGTACGTCCGCGCCCGGACCCTGAACGACGCGAGCTACACGGCCTACAGCGCGTATACGGAGTACGGCCTGCTGCCCACGACCCCGGTGATCAGCTCCGTGTCCGTGGCGGGCGTGGTGACGATGGGCCGGTACTTCTACCAGGCCGGGGCCAGCAACATCCTGTACCTCTACGTCTGCAACAACCTGGAGGCTGCGGGGTGCGTCTCCAGCAGCTTCACCCTCAGCGGCCCCTCCGAGACGGCCTTCGACATATCGGGCAACTCCAACTGGGACGGCCTCTCCACCCGGCACGTCCGGGCCAGGACGCTCAACAACGTCTTCAGCCAGTACAGCCCCTTCGTCTCCTTCATCGCCTCGGAGCAGCCCTGCCGGGAGGCCAACAACCCGCCCTACTTCCTGGGGGAGCTGCCCCTGGCCGCAGGCTCAGTGCTGACCCATTCCGGTTACGTTTCCGGCAGCGTGGACGACGCCCCCTGCACCGACGCCGACGGACATTCCGCGGTCTATCTCCGCTTCGCCGTCGCCGCCGGGGAGGACGGCGCGGTGAAGGTCGAGGCCAGGCGCGGCACCTCTGGCATGAAGCCGGACCTGCTCATGCGCTCCGGCGACGCCTACACCGGCGCGGCCCTGTTCCGGGACATCCGAAGCTCGGAGGACGATGCCCTGGCGTCGGGCCTGGTGGACGCCGGGACCTACACCCTGCAGCTCAGGGCCGGGACCGCCCTGGCCGGTGAGCCGGAAGGGGCCGGAGGCCCGTACAGCGTCACCATCACCCGCCTCCAGCCGTCTCTCACATCCAGCTCGGCCCAGGCCACGTCCATCTCCACCATGTGGGACGTTGGGGCCGCAACCTCAACCGGCTCCGGCAACCAGGCGGGGCTGGCCGTCAAGGTCGAGTACCGGGAAGACTCCGAACAGACCTGGACCACCGCAGATGCGTCCCTCATCCCGATGGACCAGACTCAGACAGTGACCAGCACCGTCACGGGGCTCACCTTCGGCTACACCTACCACGTCCGGGCCGCCTACACCAACTCCGGCCAGTACATCGAGACCGGCGGCATCCTGACGCGGGCCAACATCCTGCTGTCGGGAGCGCCCTACGGCGTGGAGGCCGACGCCGTGCTGGTGGACGAGGCAACGCACAAGTACGAGATACGGGCGGCGTGGGAGACCCCGCCCATAGTGGCCGACGACAACATCCAGTGGGGCTACGCCACCAGGATCGACGGCGGGAGGACCGTTCCGAACGCGCCCATGCGGGAACACGTCCAGGAGACGGTGTTCCTGTACGAGGCAAGCGCGGTCCGGGGAGGCGTCCTGACCGTCGAGGTGATCAACGCCTTCGAGTGCCTGGCCCCGGACGAGTCCGAGGCCAACCCCTGGACCTCATGCAGCCTGACCTACAACGAGCGGGACTACATGCTGCCGGTGGGCTCCTACTGGTCAACCCCCTGGTCCGCCCCGGCCCTGGTGCAGATAGCGGCCCCGGCATTCACCGCCGGGACCACGGCGATGGACGAAGAACCGGAACAGGCCGTCACCCAGGCCATAGACCTTCTGCTCGGGATCGCCGGGGTGGACGAAGAGGACCGGCCCTCAAAGGCCCTCTCCGTGCTGCTCTGCACCGCCCTGGCGCTGTCGGCGGGGGTGGGCATAGCCCACAAGACCGGGGGCATGAAGCTGGCCCCGGTCTTGTGGGCACGGGGATCGGCTACACCATCTGGGGCGGACTGGGGCCGGTGCTGTTCGGCGTACCCGCAGCTCTGGTGGCGGTAACGGCGGCCTTCCCGATAGCGGGAGGGGGGCTGCACCTGATGAACCGCTTCATGCCCGCCATGCCCCCCACCGCCAAGGTGATCGCGGTGCTGCTGCTGATCCACTTCGCCACCATGATGGGCCACGTCATGGCCGGGGCCGAGCCCGCCGGTTGCGCGGGTTCCGCCGACTTCCTGTGCGGGACTCCCCTGGAAGGCATCTTCGGGCGGGCGCAGGGGATCGAGGTGTCGGCCAACCCGTTCAAGTTCGCGGGATCGGTGCTGACCCTGCTGCGCATCATGAAGGACTTCACCTGGTACGAGTACGAACTGCTAACCGCGTCTACGAACATCGTGGTCATGCTGTGGGTCTGGGTGGTCAGGGTGGTGGTCGTGGGGGTGGCGCTGTGGATGGCGCGGCAGGGGCTGGGAATCATCGCCCAGGCGGTGGGCCGGTTCTTCGGGCGGTAGCCGACTGCGGTCAAATCGGCAACGGTTGCCGAAATCGGAAACGAGTCTGAAGGGAGTCGAGCATGGAAGAGACTGACTGCGGAGACCCGAAATACCTGATGTCCGGCCGTGACGTGGACTGGGTGGCGTTCTGGAGAATGGTCCAGTGGGCCGGAGTCGTGTCCGCGATTACCGGCGTCCTGTGGGCGGGGTCGGCGCTCTTTGCTCCAGCCGTGGAACGGACGGGCCTGGAGAGGTCGTGGGTCGCCTACGGGTATCCCGTGGCCATGATAGCCGCCTCGTGTGTGGCGGGGGCGTGCGTGGGCCGGGTCCTGGGAGTCCCGCTGGCCAGGAAGCTGGAGAATACCCGGGTCGCGTCCCCGGAGGGCGAAATGCAGGATTCAGAACAGCCCCTTACCCCGTGAGGCAAGTGATTTGGCGATTTGGAGGAAAGCGATATGGAACAGATGGATGCCGGGGGAAAGACGTACCGGATGACCGGAGACGACCTGGGTGTTTTCGCCGGGTGGCTCACCATCAACGTGCTGGCCGTGATTTTTGTGCTGGCCATCACGGTCTGGCTTGCCGAAGCCGTGTTCGGCGACCCTGAAGGCTGGAGCAGATGGTCAAGCCTTGGAGCCCTGGCCATCAGCCTGCCCCTCACGATGGCAACGGTCTGGGGCCTACACCGTTTCTGGAAGCCGCGCTTGGCCCGCTGGCTGGACCAGCGCATGGCCCCGGAAGAAGACGACGCCAGCGAGACTTCTGAGGCCGCGTGATGAGCCTGGGGATGGGCCGGTGCGTAACCCTGTTCATCATCGCCCTGCTGGGTGTGCTGGGCCGGATGGTCGCGCCGGAGACCGGGGGGGCGCTCCCCGACCTGGAGGGCCAACCCCTGGTCTCGGAATGGGGTCTGCTCTATTCGGCGGTCCGGCAGGCCGGAATCCTGGCCGCCATCGTCGGAGTGCTGGTGGCCTGCGCCATGCAGAACCGGGAGGAAGTGGCCGGAGGGACCCTGGTGCTGGCCCCCCTGGCCGTCCTGGCCTACCTTGCGCTGCCCGCCGTGCTTCCGCCCGACTCGGGCGCGCTGGGGGCGCTCCTGGCGATGATGGCCCTGTTCGCCGTGTGCCTCGGGACCTGGACCGACCTCCAGCCCGACGACTATGGGCGTCCCGCCTTCTACAGCGCCCTGGGCGTCGTGCTGGCCCTGGTGGTCTACGTCGGGGGGCTGGAGCAGGCGGCGGCGGTGCCAAGGCTGGTTATGGGGGCCGACGCCGACCCCCGCGCCCTCTGGGGGCTGGAGCTGCTGGCCGTGCTGGTGGTCCCGGCGGCCCTTACCATCCTGCCCGGACTGAAGCTGGCCTGGAACCGCGCGCCCAGCGGGGCGTGGTGGTCGTGAGGCGGGAGGAAACCCAACATGCCTACAGGCCCTTGTCAGCCCTGGAACCGTAGCCTCTCGCGCAAGCGCAATAATTTTATCAGACTAGGTTTTTCAAGACAGATTTTTCGACAGATAAGGAAATGAGAGGAGGCAGTGCGGTCATGACCCTATCCGACGTTCAGGAACACATCAACGGGGCCAGCGAAGCGCCCCCTCCCAACGCAGGGGAGGCTGCGGCCCAGGGATACAGCCCCGACCGGGCGCACCCCCTGGACCTGCGGAGCGAGTCCCGCCCCGGCAGCCACGACGCCTACATGGGCATGGTCCGGTCGATGGTTGACCGGGAGATGCGGACCCTGGGCAGCTACATCCAGGCCGGGCGGTACAGGCATCAGAGGCTGCGGTCCTTGGTCACCCGGCTGTACCACCTGTCCCTCTGGCAGATCACCGCCCCTGCGGGCCTTCTGAACCACCGGCGCACTGAGCTGATCCGGGAGCGCAGCGCCATACAGGAGTTGCTCAGGGGCTTCGGCAAGCCCCTGGACCCCGAGGACGTGAGGAAGCTGGACGAAGACCAGCGGGAAGAGCTGTACGGGACTTCCCTCTTCTACGGGGAGGAGACGCTGAAGCAGTTCACCGGCTCCGCCTGGCTGGTCCCTATGGGCCTTCGGGACGCCTACGACCGCCTCGATGAGATCACCGCACGGGTAAAGAACCTCACCGTCCAGATACAGGAGGCCCAGCGCAACGGCCACTACTGGGACGGCGGGCCGCTGATCGAATACTTCAGGACTCCCTACAAGGACCGGGGGGACATCGACCTGATGGCCATCGCTCCCCCCTTCCTCCTGAAGCTCCAGGCGTACATCGACGTATCCATATCCGAGGTCTGGCGGCACCAGGCGCAGCGGATCACATCGCAGAGCGCCGACGGCGACGAGGCCTCCGACGTTGAGCCTGAAGCTGAACCAGGGAAGAAGAAGCGCAGCCTGTTCGGAAGGATGAGAGGGAAATGAGAAGCATAGGCATAGGGCGAGACCTTGTTAAGACGTCGGAGGAAGACGCCCCGGTGACCATTGAACACCAGGACGGCTACCTGGAGGTGATTCCCGACGCCAAGCGGGAGCTGGGGCTGATCACCCACGAGGAGAGCCGCCAGGTACTGCCGGAGCGGGACCGGGTGCCCCAGTACCGGCTGAGTCTGGACGGGGATTTCGCGGAGCTGGACGGGGAGGTTGACTACTACGACGACGAGTTGACCGACCCGATCTTCAACCCCAGCTTCGCATTCGGAGCCTCGCTCGCAGCCTACGAAGCTGCGGAACGGGGGGAGCTGGGAGAGCCGGAGAACGTCAAGGCCCACGCCAAAGTCCAGTGGATCGCGGCGGCTGGCGGGGTGGCCTTCCTGGGCCTCTCCGCCCTGGCGGGGCTGGCGGTGCTGGGCGTACTGCCCTGGCAGGGAGGTTAGGGATGGTCAGCAGCGTTCTTGTTGCCCGCATCCTGGTGCTTCTGGGAGTCCTGGCCCTGCTGGGGGCCGGGGGCGGATACGTGGGGTACGAGGAACCCTGGGCCTTCGGACTCCGCCCAGGGAGTCCCGACGCCCGTTACGGCCCCCTGGTCGGCGCTGTGGCGGGAATTTGCCTTGGCATCGCAGCCACGCTGGTCGTCGCGGTAGTGCGCCAGCGGCGTGGGCGTCCGGCCAAGACCGCACTCCAACCCATCGACTGGCAGGAACTACACGACCCGGCTGACTCCCATGCCTCCCCCGCCGTGGTCGTCTGCGAGATGTGCCGCGCCACATCCGATTGCGAATGCCCCCAGTGTGACGTATGCGGCCAGAAGGGAGACCCCGGCTGCTACGTCTCCGGCAACCGGGTCAATCATGGGCTGATGATGTCTCCTGAGCTGCTGGAGCGCAGGGCCAGTCTTCCGGGCGCGGTACTCATGTGTAGCCTTTGCCGCTCAAGACGGGGCTGCGAATGCCCCCGGTGTGACTTTTGCGGCCAGAAGGGAGACCCCGGCTGCTACGTCTCCGGCAACCGGATCAATCATGGGCTGATGCGCCAGCCTGAGCCGGAAGACGCCGCCATTCCAGTGCCCGTTCTTGCGTCGGCGGACTGGCTGGAACTGCACGACCCCGGCCTCCAGGCATCCCACGAGGAAGAACCGGCCGACGCTCCGGTCTCAAAGTGGGAGGAACCGTCGAAGCTGCAAAGGCTCCTGCAAGGGCCGCTGCCCGGCCCGCGCTCCGGGAACTTCATCGGCCCCCGGATGCCCATGACCCTGGAGATGGTCGCGCAGCGGGCGCAGAACGACGACCAGCCCCTGCGGGCCAAGAGCGGCGGCAGGCTCACCGCCACCGAGTACCCCGAGGTCCTGGAGCGGCAATGGCGGGAGTGGACCGAGATGTTCGGAGACGGCGGCGGCGGCGGACATCTCTCCCGGCCCGTTGTCATTGCAGGGCTGGCGCTGGCGGCGCTGGTGCTGACCGGGCTGGGGTACGCCTTCGGACCCTTGGTCCTGGGAGGGTTCCAGGGAGGGGCCGTGGCCGGGGCCAAGACCACCTGGCAGACTCTCACGCCCTTCGCGGGCGCGTTTGGCGGCCTGCTGTTGTCCGCAATCGCCGCCTGGTTTGTCCTGGTCAAGAAGGGCGCGGGGAAGGATGAGAGCAAGGTTGGCTCCAAGTACGAACAGGTCTATGCCCCGGCGCGCATTACCCAGGTGAAGTATATCGACGATTCCGGGCGAGAGGTTGAAAAGGATGCGCCCGACGCCCGGCGCTACGTGGTCCGCAGGATGATTACCGACCTGATGAGAGCGCCCTTCGCCCACCGGCAGGAGGGAATCTTCGTCAGCGGGGAGAAGATGTCCAAGGACCAGCTCTTCCGCCAGGGGGAGATACGGCTGGAGACCACCAAGGACCTCTCGAAGCTGACCAGGCCCGAGGAACTCTACGACGCCGGACCCCTGACCGGAAGGTGGCGCGGCGTCTCCAGCCTGCGCTGGTACGTGGGCCTCCGCAACCCGATTGAAACGGGCATGGCGGCCAGGGAGTGGGAGATCGAGGGAGAGTCCAACGGGGGGGCCGGGCGTTTCTTCACCAGCAACGCGGGCTTCCTGGCCCTGGTGATCGGCGTGATTGGCGGGATCATATTCTTCTTCGCAGCCCTGGACCACCGGGGGAACCTGGACCAGGAAGTCAGCGAGCTTATGGATCGGACTCCCAGGGCGGTGCAGGAAGCGCAGTCCCGGACCCCGCCCGGATCGAACTGATGGCCATTAACAGACCATGCCGGCGTGGCCGCGGCAGCCGGATATGCACCCATTCCCGGCGCGGCCGCAGGAGTGGCAGCCGCGAAACAGGCCAGTTGGGAGATGAACGATTGCTGAAGCACAGAGACGGGGAGAGCGGATTCCCGGCCCTTTGGGACCTTCGCGGATACTGGGGGGCCTGCTTCGACCGGCCCCAGGCGGACTCCGACGGGGACGGCATCTCAGACCAGGCCGAGGAATACTACGCCGACAACCCGGAGGAGTTCGAGGAGCTTCAGGACTGGCTTGAGGATATGGGTGTCGATCCCTACCCCGACGACGCCATCGGCGACAACAGCGACGACGACAGCGACGGGGAGTCGCCTGCGTTCAATGAGCTGATGGGCCTGGCCGCAGGCTCCAACCGGCCGTCCAGCGGGGCAAGGCCGCGAGGCCAGCACCTGGGCGACCCGCGCCACGACCAGGACCACCCCGACTACGACGAAGAGCAAGACCCCGGCAGCGACGACTTCAACCCTGGCTCCTTGAACCCGCAGGAACAGGAGTCGCTGACCCTGGAGCAGATGCGCCAGGACCTCAGCCTGCTGACCGGCCAGGGACAACCCCCTGCCGGACAACAGGACCAGCCCAAGACCTACGATGAGGCCCTACAGGCGTCCTCTGACGCGAATATGGCCTACAACGAGGGATTGGCGTCGGGCGCGTCCCCAGAGGAGATGGCCAGGCTGGAGGCGGAACGGGACGCTGCGCAACAGGCTTTTAGTTCTGCCGCAGAACGGAACAGGCGATTGGGGCGCAGTTCCGCCCCCCGGCACCTCGGCGATCCCCGGATTGAGGAAGACCACCCTGACAACCTTCCATCGGAAGAGACCACGGAGGGCCTCTGGGCCGAGGCCCTGGATGTATTGACCGGGGCATCCCCTACCCCCCGGACTGCTGCCCCCCTGATTGGGCAACATCTCGGCGATCCCAGGACAGACCCCTCGCACCCCGGGTACACGGGCTTCCAGGACCCTGCCAGCCCCGGCTACGACCGCTCGGAGCTGGACCCAGGCGACGCGGTGGGCCTCTACTGGCACCGGCAGGACACTGACCCCGAGGAGGCCACATCCCAGCAGCGATGGGAGGCATGGCAGATCGAGCGGGAGGCGGTCGAGCGGCTCCTGGACCCGGAGAACCTTCCGGAAGACCCGGAGGAGCTGCGCCGCTACTACACGGAACGGGTTCAACCCCACGTCGAGGCCGCTATCGGGAGGCACGGAGACCTGAGTTTCGAGTCCACCGAGGGAAAGACCTTCGACGCCGGGGAACAGCTTCGCGGCGCGGTGGACTACCATGTCGCATCTCTTGACACCAGGCAGCACAACGAGGCCATCGCCGATCAGTTGGAGATTCCCGGTTACGAAGATATGTCCGACCGCGAGCTGGCGGACGCGATCCAGGACAGCACCATCAGCACGGCACAGGGCCAGGGCTTCACCTTCGTAAACAACCCTGGGGCCGGGTCAAGGTACGACCAGGCGGCGCGGTATCTCCAGCAGCAGAGATACCAGGGCGAACAGGACACGATCAACGCGGCCCTGGGCAGCGGATGGGACCGGGCGCTGGGAACGCCCACCTATGAGCAGGCGGTGGACTTCCTGGAGGGCCAGAACCAGTACATTGAACGGCACAATGAGCAGGTCCAGGCCCAAAATCTTGCCCTCGCCATTGAACACGGCTACGTTCCGGACGGCCCGGACCGCACTCCAGTCACGCCCTATGAGTACCTCCAGCAGTTGCAGGCGGAGTCCCGTGCAGCCGGGACTCGCGCCGAGGAAGGAGCCCTGGAGGACCTGGCCGTGACCGCCGCCGGAAATCTGGACTTCACCGAGACCGGCAGCCTTGAAGAGCAGGGCAACATCGCCGCCTACAACAGTTACTTTGTGCGGTTGACGGGGCATGAACCTACCGGCGACCCGGACGCGGATACGGCCCTGATAGCCGCAGCAGTAACCAGGGGCGAGACCGGGGCGCTTGAAGACCAGGGCAACATCGCCGCCTACAACCGATGGTTCCAGGACTTCACCGACGGACAACTTCCCACCGGCATCGGTTACCTGGACGAAGCGGCGATCAGGGCAGCGGCGGGGCGGCGACTCGACCGGGACAGGAGCATCGCGGGAGACGAGGAAAGCGGCATTGGCGTCGGAACGCTGGAGAGCCTGCTGGCCCGGTTCGATACTATGCAGCGCCAACAGGAGCTCGACGAGGGCATAGAGGGAGACGAGGAAAGCGGCATTGGGGCCGGAACGCTGGAGAGGCTCAGACAGAGGGCTTTCCTCGGGGGCCTGGGCGGGGAAGACGACCTCGCCGCCGAGGAGTCCGCCCAGGTGCGCGATTCATGGGAGAGGGAATGGGAGAGCGTTGGCATAGCTGCCCCTCCCCATCCCTCGGACTACACCAGCGCGGACGAATACCGGCACGACCTGGAGATATGGAAGGAACGCCAGGAGAACCGCGCTCTGATTAACCCCGGTCTGGAACAAGGACTGGACAACCTGGCGCTGCACGAGGCGGGGTTGCAGCAGGCCCTTGCCGACAACGAGGCGATTGCCCAGCTCTTCCACAATGAACTGGCGGACTCCAGGTATTTCATCCCCGATGACGCCAGGACTCATGCCGACGACATGACCGGGCTTTCCCCCGGCCAACTGGAGAAGGCCACCCAGATAGCTGCCGGGGAAACCCTGTCCCCCGTGGTGGTGGGCCACGTCGTTCTGGACCCGATGCAGTCCTTCGACCGGGAATCCTATGAGCAGGCCGTCTTGATGGCCAGAAGCGACCCGGAACTGGACCAGCAGGTCAGAGAGTACGCCCAGGGCTACGGCCTGTACCGCCTGGAGCTTCCCGAATCCGAGATGAACGCACGGCGACTCCGGCTGCTGGAGGTCCTGTCATACGGCGCTCCCATTCCAGCCCTCGGATTGGGGAAGGTCGCGGGACTGGCCGCAAGGCCGCTGGCCAGAGCGACGGGTCCAGCCATAACCCGGATCGGCACTTCCGCCCTGAAGCTGGTGCGACCTGGGGCCAGGGCCGTCCCTCCGGCCATGAACGTCGCGGACGATGCAGCCGCGACCCTGGCGCAGAACGTGGGAGAATTTACCAGGCTGCTGGACGCCGGAAAAACCCGCCAGGCCCGCCGCTTTATGCAGAAGCGCCCCGATTTCCAGAAATGGGCCGTGCAGGGCGGGCTGGACCCCGCCGACATTGAGAAGGCCGGGATCGCGTCCTACCTGAAGGACGTGGCCAGGCCCAACGTGCTGCAACGCGCCCTGGGCAACACCGCCTTCAATGTCGCGGCGCATACCGGGAGGTCGGCAACCGTAGGCTCTGGACTCAGCGGTACGATCTCGACCGGCCTCGCGGCAGCTCCCTTCGGCGGGGAGGGCTGGGGTCAGATCAGCCCCGACGAAAGGAAAGGAATCCTTGACGCCCTGTGGCAAGGTGCCATCGGGGGAGGCACTGGATATGGTGCCTTGCGCGGCGTCAACAGGCTCAGGCGCGGCGCGGGGAAACCGGCTTTGGGCCGCTTCCGGCAGTACGGGCTGTCCGCAGCCGAGGGCGCGAGTACCGACACCGGCCTTGCCCTGGTCCCCGGATTCCAGGATCCCACGTTTGGACGCATAACGGGGGACGAACAACTGGGGATCGCCCTGTCCACGGTGGCAGACCCGGCTTTCGACGCCGCCAGGGGCATTATAGGCATTGTCCGCCACCCCAAGAGCCTGCTGCCCGGAACCGTCTCGGCCAAGGGGTTGCAGGGCGGCACTCAGAAGCTCCACTACTCCCAGGTGTCAGCCGGTGACGATGTGGAGCTGCGCGAGGTCACGTCCCTTGCCGACGATGGCATCACTCCGATTGCCACTCTCCAGCCGGAGAGCAGAATCCGCCTGGAGATAGACCGCAGGCTGGCGGTCCATCCCCAGCGCATCAGGCCGGGGGATGAATCGGGTCTGGCCTACGACCAGATACTCAGCTCCGGCCTTGACCCGGTAAGCGGCCTGAAGCTCAAGGAAGACATACTGGACGCTATGGCCAGGGGGGAAACGGACTTCCGTGGCGTGACTCCCAGCGGCATACCGTACCGCTTCACGCTGCCAGCCGCCTACAGGACAGGGGTATTCGACCCCGGCGCGGCGGCGCACCTGTCACCGGACGCTTCATTTGCGGTCCTGGCCAAGGGAGAAGACCCGGGGGCCACCTTCGCCACGCGCAGCACCAACCCCAACTCGGTAGAGGAAGTGCTGTACTTCCAGCCGGGAGCGATGGCGCTGCGGTACTTCGGCGGGTCGGCCAGCGGCAACACCGGGGCTGACGCCACCAGGGAATCGTATCGGGAGACTATAGCCGGGTTCGCGGGCCTCCCCAACTTCGCCCGGAGAGCCATCGGCTTGCAACCCGTACAACCCGCAGCCCTGGTGCTGACTCCGGCAGAGGTGGAGGGTCTGACCGCCCGCAACGTCGTCGAGGACGGCCCGGACGAACTGCCGTCCAAGTCCTTCCCCGGCGCGGCTGAAACGGGAGGACGAGACCCGCTGCCCCAGGAAGTCTTCGGCAGACAGGGGGCCGAGGCCGAGGTCGTCATATCTCCGGGAGGGGACCTGGACAAGCGCAGACTCTCGACCCACATCCTTGGGGGAGGGCCGACCGCCGTTAATCCCGAATTGGCCGATCCCAGCTTCCGGGATGTATGGCGCACCAACCTGGTGAGCCTGTCTGATGCGCTTCCATTCGGCACCAGCATCGGTCTGCGCCTGGACAAATCGCCGGAGCAACTGGCCAAGGCCCGCGAGTTCTTCGAGAACAGCGGGGTAAGGCGCAGTACAGAGAACGATGGACGGTTTGAGGTTGACGCCGTGGTGGACGGCGCAAGGTACCGGGTACGCACCGACGACGACCCTTCCAGGATGCTGGAGAGCGTCAGAAGCGGTCAGGGCGGCGATGTAACCAACGTGGTCATCCGCGACACCGAGACCGGGCGGGTGGAGCAGGTGAGCGCCCCGGACACCGCCGATGTGGACATAGGCACTACCCGCGCACCACGAGACGGCGACGGCTCTCTACGCACCAGGCAAGAACCCGGTGCAGACCCGGATACTACGCGAGTCAGACCCGATACGGCGAGGATAGCTAACGCCAGGGCAGACCGGGTTGACGCCGACCGCCTGGACACCGACAGGGTTGAGCGGGTTGACACCGATCGCCTGGACACCGCCAGGGCAGACCGGGTTGATACCGACCGCCTGGACACCGCCAGGGTTGAGCGGGTTGACACCGACCGCCTGGACACCGCCAGGGCAGACCGGGTTGACGCCGAGCGTGTGGACACCGCCAGGGCAGACCGGGTTGATACCGACCGCCTGGACACCGCCAGGGCAGACCGGGTTGATACCGACCGCCTGGACACCGCCAGGGCAGACCGGGTTGAAACCGAGCGCCTCGACACCGCCAGGGCAGACCGGGTTGATACCGACCGCCTGGACACCGCCAGGGCAGACCGGGTTGACGCCGAGCGTGTGGACACCGCCAGGGCAGACCGGGTTGACGCCGAGCGCCTCGACACCGCCAGGGCAGACCGGGTTGAAACCGAGCGTGTGGACACGCCACGGACAGACCGGCCCAAGCCTGAGCGCATCCAGCGCCCTCCGGGGAAGACTCCCAGGCAACCCGGACGTGGCCGCACTACGCGGGACGACCCCGGCAAGCCTCGGATTCGTCTACGCCTCGGTGGGCAAGGAGGCGAGGACAAAGCGGAGCAAAGGCCTCCGCACCTGAAGTATCCCAAGGTGGTGCGATTCCAAACCGTAGAAGATGTTGTAGTGGACCTGGAGACCGGGGACACGACGCGGACCCCGGTAGGCGACCTCCCGTCACAGACCCTTGAGGTCGTCAAGTACAACCCTCTACCCTTCTCGGAGCAGCACTATACCGGACGCATTACAGACGTGGCCACCGACGACCAGGGCCACCCCTTCATTCTCCAGAGAGGCCAGTTCCAGGGACAGCGGGAGAAAAAGATCAAGGCACCAACGGAACGTGACCCCAAGGAACGGGACCGAATCCAGAAGGGGTTGCAGAAGGACATTGCCGCAGCGGAGGCGGCGGACGCCAACCGTCAGAGCGGCAGCAGCGGCGTCGGCAAGCGGCGGGGAAGTGGCATTTCCACTCCCAAGCCAGGGCCAACGGTCAATCGCGGCCAAGGCCCCAAAAGCAGGTTTGGAAGCCGCACCACGGCAGACCGCTTCATGCGCACCCGGAAGCTGAAAGTCTAGGCTGAAACTCTAGGAGGAATCATGCCCGATTACGTTGCAACCGGCACGGAGCTGCCGCAGACCGCCATAGCGCGTTGGGACGCCAACATTGACGCGATCCGGGTGCTGAAACGGTTGCAGGCCGAGGGCCGCGCCGCCACCCCGGAAGAGCAGAAAGTCCTGGCGAAATACTCCGGTTTCGGAGATTCGGCCTACGAGCAAGCCTTTGCCTACTACCAGCGCGACTCTGCCTGGAAGAAGCGCAAGGAAGAGCTGGAAGAACTGGTTACGCCCGAAGAACACGACGCCATCAAGAGGTCCCGGCTCAACGCCTTCTACACCACGCCGGAGGTAATCCGGTCGATGTGGTCGGGGCTGCGGGACCTGGGCGCGGACAAACTCCCCAGGCCCAAGGTGCTGGAACCGTCTGCCGGATCGGGCCGCTTCCTGGCCTACCAGCCCCGCGATATGGCCGCATCCTCCGAGCGCACCGCCGTCGAGCTGGACAACCTGACGGCCGGGTTGCTCAAGGGCCAGTTCCCCGATGCCACGGTCTACAATGTCGGGTTCGAGGCCGCGCCGGTCCCGGACGGCCATTTCGACATAGCCGTCTCGAATGTTCCCTTCGGCAACTACGGAGTCCACGACCCCGAATACCTGGCGGAAGGGAAGAACTATCTCACCGGCAGCATCCATAACTACTTCTTCGCCAAATCAATGGACAAGCTGCGTCCGGGCGGCGTCCTGGCCTTCATCACCACGCATCACACGATGGACGCGCCCAAGGCGCGGAAAGTCCGGGAATACCTGGCGGACAAGGCCGACCTGGTGGGCGCGGTACGCCTGCCGGAAGACGCATTCCCCGATACCGAGGTTGTCACGGACATCATCTACCTGAGAAAACGCGCCCCCGGCGAACCGCCCGGCGACCGGACCTGGGTGAGTACGCAACCACTGGAAGTCCCGGATGCCAGGGGCGGTACTCATACGCACTCCGTCAACAGCTACTACTTGCAGAACCCCGATATGGTGCTGGGCAGACAGACCGCCGAGGGGACGATGTACGCGGGCCAGTCCTATACCGTCAAGCACGACCCGGACAGCGCCCCGGTCCCGGACAAGCTGGCGGCGGCAACCAGCCGGGTATCCGCCTCTCCCCTGAAACTTGACCCGGCCACCGCCGCCGCGCCCAGCTCCGGCCAACGCCGGTCCCGCGCCGCTGGCCACCAGGAAACCGTCAACGTGTGGGCAGAGCGGGTCGAGGCCGAAACCGGCGACACGGAGAGGCCGCGACGGTTGGCGGAGTTGGCCAACACCACCCGACGCCTCCTGAACGCGGAGAAGGGACGCATCGACGACGACCCGGAGCAGATAAGGGCCGAACTCAACAGCCAGTACCAGGATTACGTCGATGCCCACAAGCGCCTCAACCACAAGTCCAACCGGGACCTGCTGAAGGGCATGGTTGACGAATCGCTGCTCATGGCCCTGGAGAACCACGACCCCGACACCAAGAAGTGGGAGCGGTCGTCGATCTTCAGCCGCCGCCTGGCCAGGGACAACCCGGAGCGGCACGTCACCAACGCCGCCGACGCCATGAGCGTTGTGCTGAACGAGTCCGGGGCTCTGGACTTCGAGCGCATGGGCCAACTGCTGGGACAGGACGCCAGCGCCGTGCGGAACAGCCTGGCCAAGGACCGGCTGATATTCCGCAACCCGATGGGCAGTTGGGAAACGGCCAACGAATATCTGACCGGAAGGGTCCGGGACAAGCTGGAGGTAGCCCGCAGGGTTGCCGGGAACAACCCGGCCTTCCAGGTCAACGTGGCCGCGCTGGAACAGGTCCAGCCGGAACCAGTACCGGCCAGCGACATTGAAACTCCCCTGGGAGCGCCCTGGATTCCCGACGACGTTGTGAATGATTGGGTGAAGCAGAACCTTGCGTCAAGCCGTTTTGGGCAACCTGACAGGTGGTTCCGGTACAACCCGGAGTCCGGCGAGTGGGGCTACAACAAGAAGGTGAGCGGCTACGAGGCGGTAATGCGCTCCCAATGGGGCACCGAGGGCATGGCCGCAGACAAAATCCTGGAGGCCGTCCTTAAGGGCACTCCCATCAGCGTGACCATGCCCAACCCCGACGGCGAGGGGAGGGTCAGGGACCCGGCGGCAACCGAGGCGGCGCAGCAGAAGGCCCGCCAGATGCAGGACAGCTTTTCCGAGTGGATTTGGCAGGACGCAGACCGTGAAGAGCGCCTGGTCAAGCGGTACAACGAACTGCACAACTCCACACGGCCAAGGGTATTCGACGGGTCTCACCTGACCTTCCCCGGTATGTCCCCGAAATGGGCGGAGAGGATGCGGCAGCGGCAGCACCAGATGGACGCATCCTTCCGGGTAGTCAGTGACGGCACCGCGCTCCTGGCCCATGAAGTGGGTTTCGGCAAGACGGCGGTGATGATCAGCTCGGCTATGGAACGGCAGCGGCTGGGACTGATCGACAAGCCCGTGTTCGTCGTTCCCAAGGCGACCCATGAGCAATTCGCCAGCGACTTCCGCGAGATGTATCCGGGGGCAACCCTGCTGGCCCCCAGCCCCTCGGAGTTCAGCAAGAAGAACCGGGAAGCCTTCCTGAACCGCGCGGCCACCGGCGATTGGGACGGCGTGGTCCTGACCACCAACCAGTTCCAGAGCATCCCGGTCAAGCCGGAGACGGAAGCCCGCTGGGTCGAGGCGCAGATTGCCGACCTGGAAGCGGCGTTGAGTGCCGCCAACGAGGAGAACGAGACCAGCAGGGAATCACAGACGCAGAAGCAAATCCAGAAGAAGCTGGAGAGAGAACAGAAGAGGCTCAAGGACCTGCGGGCGCAGATCAGCGCCGGGGCTGACAAGGGGGTTGTCTACTTCGAGGACCTGGGGATCGACCAGCTCTACGTTGACGAAGCCGACCAGTACAAGAACCTGCCCTTCGCAACGAAAATGGGGCAGGTGAAGGGTCTGCCCAACTCGGAGTCCAAGCGGGCCTGGGATATGTTCCTGAAGACCCAGCACATCCAGGGGCTGGCGGAGAGCCAGTCCGGGTCTTATGCGGGCCGGGGCGGTGTCGTGTTCGCCGCCAGGCCGAGCGACTTTGCCGACAACGGGGTGGTGTTCGCCACCGGGACGCCCATATCCAACACCATTGCCGAAGCCTGGACCATGATGCGCTATCTCCAACTGCCGGAGCTGAGGCGGCAGGGACTCCAGCACTTCGACGCCTGGGCCAAGACCTACGGCAAGATCACAATGGGGATGGAGCAGACCCCCCAGGGCAAGTACCGGAACACCCAGCGGTTCGCCAAGTTTGTGAACCTGCCGGAGTTGTCCCGGCTCTTCCAGAACGTGGCCGATGTGCGGGTGGCGTCCGAAGTCCCGGAGATGGTCGCCGTGCGCCCCCGCCTCGTAGACGCCAGGGGAAACCCGAAACGGACCGGCATCAAGGCCCCCAACTACCCATTCCTGGAAGCCTACATGGAGCATCTGCGGGACCGGGTTGACAAACTGCCCGAAAAGCAGCCGGAAGAGGACAATATGCTGCTCATATCCAGCGACGCACGCAAAGCGTCCCTGGATATTCGGATGGTCTGGCCCGAAGCCGAACCCAACCCCAACGGCAAGGTGCAGCTTGCCGCGTCGAAGATCGCGGAGATTCACAAGGCCGAGGAAGCCGACAAGGGAACGCAGTTGGTCTTCCTGGACCTGGGAACGCCCAAGGCCAGCGACAAGCCGAAGGAAGGCGACGACGATTCTGAGGAAGAAGGCGGCGAGGGCCTGACCGCAGAGGAGTCGAAGATCGTCAACAACGTCTACGGCATCCTGAAACGGGAGCTGGTGAGGCGGGGCGTTCCCGAGAAGGACATCGCCTTTGTCCAGGACCACAAGACCAGGGATGCCAGGAAAAAGCTCTTCGATAATGTCCGCTCCGGCGATGTGCGGGTCCTGATCGGCTCGACCGAGACGGTCGGCGTAGGGGTCAACGTGCAGGACCGGGCGGCGGCGCTGCACCACCTGGACGTTCCCTGGAGACCACGGGACATAGAGCAGCGGGAAGGTCGGATAATCCGCCAGGGCAACAAGGTCTACGGCCCCAGGATCGAGGAAGAGACCGGCGAGGTCGTCAACCCTGGGCGCGGGGTGCAAATCTACCAGTACGTCCAGGAAGGCAGCTTCGACGAATTTATGTGGCAGGCGGTGGAGGTCAAGGGGCAGGCGGTCAAGGCCCTGATGAAGCGGAACATCACCGCCCGGTCTATGGACGATGCCGACCCCCTGGTGTTGAGCGCGGCTGAGGCCAAGGCGCTGGCCAGCGGCAACCCTATGGTGCTCCGGGCGGAACAGATCAAGAACCAGATCAATACGCTGCGCCTGGAACGCGCCGCCCACAGGAACCAGCAGGAGAACGCCAGAGGGCAGATCAGGCGGCTGGAAACGATGATTGAGGCTCACCGGGAGCGGCTTCCCATTCTGGAGGTTGACGCCCAACACGCCCTGGAAAACGACGGCGAGGACAAGCTGAGGGTGAGCGGCCAGCCCATTGAGAAGCGGGCCGATGCGGGGAAAGCAATCGAGACCCGGTTGTCCCGGCTGAACGTGGGCGATGTGACCGGGATCGGCACGTACAAGGGTTTCGACGTAAGCGCGGCCAACAGCGACCGGGGCTATCAGCTTGCCGTGACCAACCCGGCCACAAAGATTCCCTACAGCTCCGCCTACATCGAGGAAGTCAATCCCGCTGGCCTGATGTCCCGGCTGGACAACCTGGTAAACGGCATACCCAGGTCCCTGGAAAGCTCCAGGGACCTGTTGAATCAGCACGAAACATCCCTGGAACTCTACCGGGAACAGGCCGGCAAGCCGTTTGAAGGGACGCCGGAGTTGGCCAAGAAGGAACGCCACCTGGCCTACGTCCAGGCCCTCCTGAGCGATGCCAAGGACGCCGTGCGTCCGCCGGACTTCGACGAAGACCCGTCCGGGACGGTCGAATACGACACGCCGGAACTGGAAGCGGAGACGGCTGCGCCAGGCCCGGCAGCAACCCAGCCGGGACCGGAGACGGTTGCCGTCGCGGAAGCCCCGGTTGCCGGACCTTCCCCGGTCGATGATGCCCCGGCGCAGCCGGAGACGGCGGCGGTCGCGGCAGACGTGGCCACACCAGAGCCAGAGGCGGTTGCTGAACCTTCCCCGGTCGATGATGCACCGGCAGAGCCGGAGACGGCGGCGGTCGCGGCAGACGTGGCCACACCAGAGCCAGAGGCGGTTGCTGAACCTTCCCCGGTCGATGATGCACCGGCAGAGCCGGAGACGGCGGCGGCCGCGGAGGCGGTAGCCCAGCAGGAACCGGAGACCGTTGCTGAACCTTCCCCGGTCGATGATTACCCCGCAGAACCGGAGACGGCGGCAGTCGCGGAGGCGGTAGCCCAGCAGGAACCGGAGACGGTTGCTGAACCTTCCCCGGTCGATGATTACCCCGCGCAGCCGGAGACGGCGGCGGTCGCGGAAGATGCGCCCGCGCGAAGTCAGGAAAACACGGCCCCCTATATCCCGCCCTA
Source organism: uncultured Dehalococcoidia bacterium (assembly GCA_951812625.1). Taxonomy (GTDB): domain Bacteria; phylum Chloroflexota; class Dehalococcoidia; order Lucifugimonadales; family UBA3495; genus CATOSP01. Next base: position 747,923 of record CATOSP010000002.1, read on the forward strand.
CGACCCAGCCATTGACGATGCGCCGGTCAGCCCGGAGCAGGAAGAAGCGGAACGGCTGGCCAGGGACACACGGCTCGCAGCCATGCGTGAGGAGAAGCGGGCCAATAACGAGCAACTAAAGGAATGGGCGCTGGGAAAGCTGGCCCAGGGACAGGATTTGCTTTTCCAGACCGAAGGGATTGGGCCGGCCGTGATTCTCAGGGCCAAGGTGGTTGCGGATTGGCAGTCGAAAGGGCATCAACCGATCCTGGTGGGTTCGGAGGGGAATCTGCGTATCCTCGGTGGCCAAAGGCAGGGCCGTCCCAAGTACGACACGGTTTTGTCCGGGGGGATCGTGTCCGGCGATGGGCAACACATGATTATCAACAAACCCATGCCGGAAACCCCTGAACCTTCCGGGGAGGTTGCCGAGCCAACCCCGATTGAGGAAGCCAAGGTTCAGACGGAGACGGCGGCGGTCGCGGAAGACGTGGCCACACCGGAATCAGAGGCCGTAACTGAACCTTCCCCGGTCCAGGATTACCCCGCAGAGCCGGAGACGGCGGCGGTCGCGGCAGACGACGCCCAAGTTGAGCCGGTGACGGAACGACCACCTAGCGTAGAGCCTGAAAAGAAGCAGTCCAGCGTGATGGGGCTGCATATAACGCGGAACCCCGACGGCACCTGGGGTTTTGCCGGTTCGATTCCCGATGAGTTGGCTTTCCGGCAGTATGACGGGTCTCCGCTTACAGAAGAACAAGCTGCAAGCGTGCAAGAAACCTCACCTCTCAGTGTTCCCGGAGTGCGTATTGCCAAGTTCGAGACGGAAGCGGAAGCACTGGCCGCTGCCAGTGACGCGGGTTATGCGGAGGTATGGCGCAGCGGGGACATAGTATCAACCACGCCAGATACTCCACCGCCCTCCGAGAGACAGTTGGGCAAACTACCTCCGGCAAGCCTGACTGAGGAACAGAAGCTCGCCTTCTATCGCGGGGATATATACCCGGTCGTAACGCCCAGACGGGGAGACCCCGACGCTGTCGTGATGGACCCAGCAGATGAATCCTGGCTGGAAGCCGTCAGCCTCAAATACAAGGGGGTTCTGGATCGGCCCGACTCCAAATCGGTAGATGTCGGTAGGGCTCTGTCCTGGTTCCACAGGGCGGGAATTGACCATAGCGAGATTCCCAGCTACCAAGACCATGCCCCTTCAGAAGTGGAGAAAGATGCCCGTACTCAAGACGAAAGGCGGGAATCCCCGGAACCAACCGAGTCCGAGACCGAAGAACTGGTTGAGCAGGTAATGGCGGTCAAGGACGATGGGCATATCAGCCCGGAAGAGGCCGAGGACACCGCCAGCGCAGCGGGCAAGCTGTTGCAGAAGGCCGAGGAAGAAACCCCTGACCCGCCCAGCGTCACCCGGACGTATGAGAACGCCAGGGAACTCGATGCCCTGCTTGAAGAGCTGTGCGACGACCCCGAAGAACTGGCCGCGCTCCGGGAAAGAGTTGCCCAGGCCCAGGCCCGCTCCGAACATCAGGCGCGGGCCAAGGGAGAGGAACCCGACGAAGTACCGGCTGAAGTCCGCCGTGTCGCTGGCGAGATTCTCGCCGCCAAGGAACAGGCCACACCGGACGGACCGAAGGAGAAGGGCAGACCTCGCCGGGTGCGGGAAGAAGATGCGGAACTCCTGGCACGGGTAGAGGAGGAATGCGACGAAGACACCCTGGCACAGGGGCAAGAGCAAGCCGATGGGCAGAACGGCAAAGCCCCTCTGCCCATGAGGAAGCCGAAGGCCCGGACCGGCGGCGACGAGAGCAAGGACCGGGAACAGGACCAGGACAAAGAACCTGTACCTGTGCTGGCCAAGAAGCCGATAACGCCCATCAAGGAACGCTGCCCGGAGGAACGGGAGAACATCCGCAAGGAGCTACAGCGAGAAATAGCCGTGGCTGATGCGTCTGCCGAGACCGCTGAAAGGCGTAGGCGCGTCAAGGGCCATAAGGGGAGCGTGGGCATTGTCTCTCCAGCTCCAGGCCCCGGACGCATCGGCGGCAAGGTCAAGAGGACCAGGTACGGCAACCGTACCACGGCAGACCGCTTCATGCGGACCCGCAAGGTCAAGTCGCGCTGAATTGGAGGACAGGATGAACAAGACGAACGCGCTCAAACAGAAGCAGTACGAGAAACCGCCGGGCATGGCTATAGACCCGGCCGATAGCTGCACCGCAACCATCGAGACCAGTCTTGGCGATATGGTGTTGCAGCTCTGGCCCGTGACGGCCCCCGTCACGGTCAACAACTTCGTCTTCCTGGCCAGGGACGGGTTCTACGACGACAGTTGCTTTCACCGGGTAATCCGGGGATTCATGGTCCAGGGCGGCTGTCCTGAGAGGACAGGACGGGGAGGGCCTGGCTACAGCTTTCAGGACGAACCCGTAACCCAGCCCTACACCAAGGGAGTGCTGGCTATGGCCAACTCCGGTCCCAACACCAACGGAAGCCAGTTCTTCATCGTCCACGCGCCGGAGGTGGAGCTGCCGCCCAAGTACAGCATCTTCGGGAACCTGGTCTCCGGGGAAGATGTGCTGGACGCCCTGGCCGGATCGCCGGTCACCGCAGGGGCCGGAGGGGAGAGGTCCAGGCCCACGGACTGGCTGGTGATCCGCACGGTCAGAATCTCGGAATCTGGGGAAACGGCGGAAGCGCCGGAGGAGTAGCCCATGCCCGTCTTGGCCGTAACCCCCGACATACTCCGCCAGGGGAGGCAGGACCTGGACGCCGCCTTTGGCATTACCGGCACGGCGGACGTGCGCTACGGCCCGCCCCAGCCGCCCCTGGAGGAACTGCACGGCAACACCTTCACCCCCGACATGGTCGGGGATATGGGGAAGGACCCCTTTGACGACGACGATTTCTCAATCGACCAGCGAGTGAAGGCAGCCCAATACCTGCTGGCCTGCTACGACGCCAACCGGGAGAGGCCGGTGTACCCGCCGATCTGGTTCACCCCCGGCCTGTATATCCTGTCCGGCGACGTGGGAGACGGCAAGACTCTGACCGCCGTTTCCGTGGCCGTCAAGTTTATGATGTGCGGCTGGCCCGCCTACTCCGCCAACGGCGGTCTCCTGTTCGGCAAGATGCTGGAGGATGCCCAGGTCTACGCCTTCCCGGAGTTCCTGTCCCGTGGCAGCGTCTGTGTGGCGGATGAAATACACGCCATCTACGGGCGCTATGAGGGCCAGACCGTCCGGGGCCGGACGATGGCCCAGGCCACCGCATCCTTCCGCAAGGAACGAATCTACGCCTTCGGCGCGACGGCCAGGGAACACCTGTTGGGACAGGACCTGAAGGCGGCGGTCAGGGGCGTTGGCTACCCCTTCCGCACCTATCCCAATGGAAAGCCCATTGCGCCGCCCTGGGCCTACCGGGGCATAAGCTGGTACTACCCCGACCCCTGGCGCGGCACACAGTACCGGGAAATCCACGACAAGGAAGAAAGCCACCGCGAGCCCTGCCGGAAGTACGTCGCTGAACTTCATGCTTACGACCTCTACACCGCCGCCAAGCACTACAACTCCTGGGAGAAGATCACCCTGGACTTCGGCGGCAAGCTGGGGGCCGGTAAGTTCCGGGACGCGATCTCCGGAGACGGGGAGAGTGGTGAAACCGAGGGAGACCGCCCGCGAACTCCCTGGGCTTCTTCGCGGCGCGGGCCTAGCGATGAAGCCGTCGGGCTGACGGTCTTGAGCTGGTACGAGGATGGCCACTTCAACGCGGAGGTCGAGGCGTACAACAGCGCCATCAGCGCAGCCCGCACCACCGAAAGGGGCGATATGCTCATATCCCTGAAGGACCTCGCCGAGCGGTTCACCCATACTACCGGGGTCAAGACCACTGTTGCCCGGATGAAGCGGGGGCTTGACGCTGCCGGGATCGAGTATTCGTACCGCAGCTTGAACGTGGAAGCCCTGGAAACGGCGCTCAGGGACAGGGAGCAGACCCTACAGGACAGCTTCGCAGGCGGTGAGTGAGATGCGGTGCGGCAGGTGCGACAAGGTGGTCCCGAAAACGGTAAACTTCTGTGCCTACTGCGGGGAAGAAACCAGGAGGAGGGTTAGGCCCGATGAAACGCTGCCCCAGGTGCAAGCTCTGGCTCACCGTCCGGGAAGTCTCCATTCACCAGTCACTCGGCTGCAAGGCTAAGGAAGCGGCCCGTCATGGGTAATGCGGTGCCCATAGCCGAGGGAGTAACGAAGGGGGTGTCCGTTTGAGTACACCGGGAGAGATCGCAGTAGAGCAGCAGTTCGCACAGGTCGTGTCCTATCTGGACTCCGGTTACTCACGTCAACAGATGATTGACCTGTTGGTGGAATCGGGCCTGGAGCGTGAATCGGCTGCCCTGTTTGTGCGTACAGCACACGCGGCCGTGATGCACGAGCGCAGGGTGAGGGGCGCGCGAATGTTCCTCGGGGGCGTCGGATTAGCCTTGCTGGGCGGTTTGGTCACGCTGGGCGCATGGTTTTGGGCTGGGCCGGGGGGGACCTACATCGTCACTTACGGGTTGATCATAGTGGGCGCACTGTACGCCCTGTGGGGCGTGTTCAAGACCCTGATTAGCTACAGCGGGATCGTATCGGCCCTCAAGTGGCTGACAGCCTACGCGGTGGTGATAACGCTGCTGGTATTGGGAGGCGCGGTCGTACTCAACAAGACAATCAATGCTCCGCTGCCGGACGTGCCCGACGATTCCAAGGTCAAATGGGAACAACACGAGCTGGGCATCCCTCCGGGAGGGTTGCGGGCAGGCGGGGCGGTCACGATCAGCGGGGAAGTCACGAACCTGGACGATCTGTGGTACATAGACGACGCCGTTATCCGGCTGACAGAGGTAGACAGGACTGGAGGGACGTTGGTGAACTCCAGGAAGGAAATTCCGGTCACGCCGGACAGCATCGCGCCTGGTGAAAGTGGTGTCTACTCGTTGCGTCTCACCCCACGAGAGCGGACCACCGGATTTGACACCGAAATAATCTGGTCGTGGGCCATGCGCTGATGGTGCGGAATGTACCAGTGCTGGGCCTCCGGAGCGGATCCGCGGACTCCCATAATGTACCAGTCCCATGCCCAGGACCTGAACGATTAGCCCCTCGATGTGAGCGGCCGCATGGATCAATGTACCCATAACCTGCACCAAGCCGACGTGACCGGCGGCAAATGAATGGCCATTTGGGAATAGCAGGGGCCATCGACGTGGCTGAGGGAATCTGCAAGTTCACTCATAGGGGGAGACGATGTACCTCGGGCCTAGCGGCGAACAGACGGAACGCACCGCCCTTACCCCGGAAATGACAAACGGGTTAATTGCCCTTGGCGTCGTTCTGCTGGTGCTCATAATCATCGTCACAGTGTCGAACTTCATCGCTGAGAATAAGAGCCGCGCCGGGCAGGGCCGTCAAACACGGCTACGGTCCCGACGCCAGGGGCGGACGGCCCGAACTGACAGCGGCACAGTTCCTCGGCCTGAAGACGCTCGAGTACGAGGCCATGCGGCAACAGAGGGATTCCGACGCCGAGTTAGCTGCCGAAATGGAGGCCGGTATCGGGCGGGGGACTCTCGAAGAGCGGGTTGCCCGCCTGGAACGCGAGCAACGGGCCGACCAGGACGACGATGCTTCCAGTAGTGGTCTGGGCCGGGTTGGTCACCGTTGTCATGGCGGGTATGGCTAAGACACTTGGCAAGAGGGGGGAAGCCCCGCCGCGATGCTTGGATTTAGGGTTAGCATTTGCCTTGATGTGGATGGCGGGGCTGTCCATAACCGGCGATCTCGTCCAGGTATTCCCTGGAGTCGTTTCCGTGGGCCTTCCCGGACGGTTGTTGGAGTGGCTGTCCACCTTCGGTGCGACAGAGGCCCTGCCAGTGGCCGCTGTGGTGGGGGCAATACACCAAGGATTGAAGCTCCGGCTTGACTACTGATGACGTGGAGGGAGCGTGACAGATAGCGACTGGCCATCAAACCCTTGACCGCAATTGTCTCCACTTCCCCGTTGTCTCCAGGGTTGATTACCACCCGGTCCAGCTACGAAAACGCGGCCCTGGGCGGAGTGGCAATCAACCAGATGTTTGATTACCATCTTGTGAGAACCGAGCCCTTATGTCAGGGCGCAGACCTCTGCTCTGCCCGTTGCTTCCGCTCGGCAATGGCTTGGCCGACTTTGGTGCCGACTACGCTCCCCAGCCCTCCACCTATGACCCCGCCGATGGCACCAGATATGACGCTGAATCCCCCAAGTGCGATTCCGGCGACCACAGCGCCGATGATGATTCCGATTGCGATTCCAACCCATCTTCCGACCTTCATAATGCCCTCCTACTGGCAATATAACACCTGTTTTGTTACCACTCCACCTCGGGCCTCGCTGTGCATCAGCCGGTACACTTACTTCAGCCTTCCCACATATGTGAGCCTAATAATCAGGAAGGCGATTGACACTATTCACCATTCCGACTACCATGATAATGAACATCAATCTCACCCATAGTAACGAACACAGATTGTCTTCGGTCTGACGTATGCCGATACCGGAATCTAGTCGTCAGACTATCGGTTGTCTTCCAGACTAGCCCTTGTATAATGGTGCGTGTCCCAGAAACTCCGGAGAGTTGAGCATAAAGGGCTACTGTCGCAGTCAGTATCCGGTAGTGCAATTCATTCATATCCCGGTGAGAAGCCCACAGAGAATGCAAGAAGGGTGCAATCCTCATGGGTCCTGTAGAACTATTCACAACTACTGTAGCTATCACCTTTGACCCGATACAGCCACGGCCCTTGGCCCAAGAGTCGCTTCAAGAGTTTATGAGAACTCCGTTAACTGTGTCCCAAGGACTAGATGGGTCTACGGTAGTTACCAGTAATCGGGACCAAGTGGCGGTTTCACTATGGAACAACAAGATAGACGTTAGGGTGATCGGTGATTCTGTTGACGCGGCAGCGACCAAGGTGCCACAAGTTCTGCTGTCCTTCTTGAAAATCCTCCCCGAACTGAAGATAAGGTCATATGGGATCAACTTCTTGTTCGAGTCTTCGTCTGATGCAGGACCTGTTTGGCTCGGGGAGACATTCCTAAACCAAGCCCTCAGGGAACTAGGACCGGGCCTCTCCACCGACAACGTGAAGTTCTCGTTTGAGAACCATCCCAAGCTACAAACCGTCGTGTTGCAAATCGGCGGCGGGGCGAAGCTCATCGTGAACACCAACGCTAGTCAGCAGGCTACTGATCTACCTAATGGAGAATCTCTTGGTAGCGATATTTCCTCTCAGCATGAATTCATGATGACATTGCTGAAGGGATGGGGATTTGCGTAGGATGTTTTTTTTCTTCGCCAATTCTGAGACCGACGATTCCTCTACCCCGTTCAGGGTGGGATCAGGCCATGAACCGTCCCGTGGCAGAGATGACATGGTTCTCCTAGTAGAGCGTGGTCATCATATCAGCAGTATGGTCGCGCCCCCTAATCCCGAACAGGGTATTGGTAACGTTGCAGTGGTAGCTGGAAGTTTCCCGTTGACACATCCTATCAAGGTTGGGGATCTCCAATTAATGGGCGTTGAACCATCGGATATGTATGGGCACCAGCAGTGGACCAATCCTTGGTTTCGACCCAGTATAGATCGCACCCCCGCCGCTAACTGGTCGATGTCTCGAATGCAGCTCGGTGTGATGGAGCCTGTCGTCGAGGTCGTGATGGGCGAGATTGGCGACCAGCCATACAGCTACTTCAAGCCACATACTGGCCGAATGCTGGAATTGTCCACTTCGTCGTCCACTGGGGTTGCTTGGTCGCCTGAAGATGTCCAGGAGTTCCACTTAGACCTTGCGCTCGTAGCGCCGAGTGATGACACCGTTCGCTTCGATAACCGGATGTTCGATATGGTCGCCCCACCTCCCACTCCCACAATTGACTTATCTGAGGAAGTCCAGGAGTTCCACTTAGACCTTGCGCTCGTAGCGCCGAGTGATGACACCGTTCGCTTCGATAACCGGATGTTCGATATGGTCGCCCCACCTCCCACTCCCACAATTGACTTATCTGAGGAAGTCCAGGAGTTCCACTTAGACCTTGCGCTCGTAGCGCCGAGTGATGACACCGTTCGCTTCGATAACCGGATGTTCGATATGGTCGCCCCACCTCCCACTCCCACAATTGACTTATCTGAGGAAGTCCAGGAGTTTTCTCGAGGATTCAGAGGAGTAGCGCCAAGCGATGATACTGTTCGCATGGCAGGTCGGATTGTCGACGCAGCCCGCATTCAAGAGCTTGTGGCGGAGTTCTATGTAGACGATTCCGATGGCTCGTTCGGTATCATGTTGAGATTGCCGAACCGCTTGCTACTGTTGGCTGAACTGTCAATTGATGGGACTTTGTCTGGTGGGACCTACAACGATGTGGAGGGAACCCAGGTCGAGTTCTTGGCCAAGACTACTGTGGAACAGATAACCAGCTTATTCTAGATCGTCATTTGTATATGGCCCTATTGCTGAGCGACATATTGTGTCGATTCATCCGTCCTAAGGATTGGAGCAAGGCACACAAACGACCCACTCCTCAGGCATTTAAGCAAATAGGTCTGTCCGTATGGCACAAGGGTCTATTGGACAAGCGATCAGTTCCGTTAGAAGACTTGCTTATTGGCAGCCTAGAAGGAGCGGGCCAAGCTCACCATACAGTTCAGGATTACTACAAATGCGCCGAAGAAGTGACGGAGAAGTGTAAGGATCAACCACCTTACCCGTCTCTCTCAGTGGACATACGATGGAGTCCTGACCATGTTGAAGAGCCATGGCAACAATGGAAGGACGCTCATTTCGAGGTGGACGTGTCGGGAGGTCCTCAGACGGATGCGTCAGAATGCTTGAAGATGTTCCGCAACCTGCTCGTGGTGAAGGCCAGAACCAAGATTCCTCCCGACCAATATAGAGACCTGTAGCTCTACCTCCGCCCTATCTTTTACGGCTAGGATTCCGAAAAAGCCACTCAGACTCAAGGGATGTGGATTCTGAGTTAGTTCCCAATCTCAGATCAATTTCATACAGGTAGTGGTTGCCCGGCTGATCACAATTAGGTATGGGAAACGCTACAGTGGCGTGGCGGTAGGTCGATGGTAGGGAGCATCTGTAGAGGTGTGGGTGGCTATCCACTTAAACAGTCCCAGCAATGATTATTCGTGCTATTCGCGGTCGCCGTGGACCACCAACCCGTCGCCGTCCCAGTACGCCATACTGTCCACAATCTCCATAGTCCGCACACTGACGGTGCAAACCCGTTGCAGCAGGTTAATCACCCTTTCCTTGTGGTCCGCAAAGCGGTAGGTGTTGAACCTCTCGGCAATCGTTGGATCCCTGGGCTTCTTTTCCTTGTACTGGTCCAGCACCATTCCAGCGCCGACCGGTTCCCCAGTTGGTAACGCCAGGCGTCGGGCGGAACGCCAGTTAGAGTGGTCTTGTCGTCCAGGACGATGGCTCCCCGTTCTTTGTCAGCCCGCAGGATGGTGCGGGCTGAGTCTTCGCTTCGGTCGGTGCGCTGAAGAGGGTAGGGGTCGGCTGACTCAAACCCGATGTGCAAGTCCAGAAGCTCTTGGCCCATCCGTGCCCAGGCGTTGAAATCGCGGTACAAGGGCAGGCGCGGGAACTCTCTCAACAGGTCAACGACGTAGTCCCGGCGGTAAACTGGGTCGTGGAGGACGGCGTAGGTGTAGGCGAAAATGTCGCCTGAGCCTATTCCTTCCGTAAACATGCCTTCGAACTCAGCACCCAACTCCCGGCGGTAGTGTTCGTTGATCTGCTTCATCCCCCACTCGGTGATGTTGGTGACACGTTCACCTTCCTCGGTGTAGCAGTACAGCGGTAGGCATTGAGTGTCGCCAGTGAAGTGGTAGTCAACCAGCCTATCCGAGGCTAGCACGTAGGAGTCCTTCCCGTTGACGCAGACATTGATGACCTTGTTAAGCTGTTTCAGGTCTGGACCGAAGATTTCGTAGTGGTTCCGAGTGAGGACATCGTTCATTGTAAAGTCGGCGAAATGGTGCTTCACAACAAACGGACGGAATAGTGATTGAATGCGATGTGCCTCGCTATAGGTTATGCGGCGACCACGTTGGAACTCATTACGCAAGTCACGGCTCCACTTGATCACTGGATTATACGTCGTGTCGCCTTTGTCTAGAGCCTCGTTGTATGAGTCTGCGAAGAACAACGCTTTGTCCCTAAGAGTGTTCACGCTGAAGTCATACACCCAATCATCGCGGTTCGATTTTGCCGCGTTTGCGAACATCCTAAACGCAGTCCCTTGTCCGCCTCCATCACCGGCAGACTTAACCCGCCGGTTTATGAGACTCATTAACTGTCTGAAACGGAATCTCTGAGCGGACCGATTTAGCCACTCTCCAGATTCATCGGGGGCAATCCGGTCAAAGTCAATGTCCTCTAGGATCGCCCTCCTCAGATAGGTCAGAGTTTCTGTGGCGCGTTCCGAGTCATCTCGGCTGGAATAATGAACGCGGCACTCACCTTGCTTAGACTTATCCCTTACAAAGAAACCGATGGCGACGCCTGTCTGTATGCCGAATACATTGTGCGTGGTCCCAGAAATCTTGGGGTTGCGCCGCACGTCCGAACCTAGGTCGAGAATGAATATGTCCGAGAACTCCGTGGCGGCGACTTTTCTAAACCCATCGTCCTGTCGAGCTTCTTAGGTAGGCGCGGTTGGTAACGAAAGCGATTATCCCGTCGTCATCCAACCTGTCCGATGCCCAACGCAGGAAGCGCTTGTACATATCGTACTGGTGGGTCTTTTGGGCGTTGCTTCGGGAGATGTATGTCTCGCGGATTCGCCTATCAATCTCCGGGTACGGACGGTTAGGGTTAAATTCGTTCCAGTTGGTCTGGCTGTCGTTGTAAGGTGGGTTGCCGATGATGACGCTGATGGGCTTCTCGTTCTGCTCCTGGACACGGACCCAATTCTCTACGGACACTGCGCCCAGGTCCAGCGTTCCTTGCCGCTGCACCGCGCCGCCGGTGGCACCGGCCTGCTGCCAGCCCATGTTGTCCAGCGTGTCCACGAAGCACAGATTGGGGAACTCTAGGTAGCGGCCGGTCCGCTCCTTGTACGTGTACTCGATGTTCAGGTTGGCGATGTAGTAAGGGAGGATCGCTACCTCGTTGGCGTGAATCTCATGGCGGTACTTGCGCTCCAGCCTATCCTCCGGAAGGTACTCGATGAGGCTGGTTACGAATGTGCCCGTACCGGTGGCTGGGTCGAGAATCTGTACATGGTCGTCGGCCAAGGTGCGTCCGAAGTGCTTCCGCAGCAGATAGTCGACACCTCGGATGATGAAGTCCACCACCTCGTTGGGAGTGTAGACGACCCCGAGGCGGTCTGCGGCGGCTGGGTTGTACGCCTTATAGAAGTCCTCATAGATCGCCTTCAGGAACTTCTGCTTTTCCGCAAAGTCAGATATGTCGTAGGCGGCTCGGCCAATTGCGCCGTAGTAGGTCAATAGCCGATCGATGGTTTCCCTGCGAGCGTCGCCGGTGAAGAAAGTCTCCTCCAGCTTGCTCAGTTGGCTGGCGATGTTGTTCTCCCTGTGGAACTGGTCCTCGCTAAACACCCGCAGGAAGATATCCTCAGTGAGGATATGCTGGAGCAGCATCTCCCGCACGTCCTCGGGGGTTACAGCGGGGCCGATACTCTGTCGGCACAGGTCGAGGAAGTCAGCGGTAGCAACCTGATAGTCCGGGTTCCGAGCCTCGGCAGTCTCCACAGTCTGACGCAGGTTCTGGAGCACTGCGGGCAGGTCTGCCTTGAACTGTTCCTGCGCTGCACGGAACTCTTCGATGTTGGGAAGTTCATAGTCCAGGAAGTGGCGGATGAGCCTGTCAAGCTCGCTAGGGCGGGTCATGTCCACCCGCATCGCCACTTCCCGGTTCTGGACCAAGACGGCAATGCGGGAGTCCTCGAATAGAATGTTGTCCTGCGGATAACCCCTAGCGAACTTTTTCTGAATCTCGTCGTCTAGGTCGTCGTCGGTATCCTTGGCTTCCCAGTAACCCCGAGCCATACGTAGGGAGTCCTTGATCGTACCGTCGGGAACACCCCCGGGACCGGGGAGTTCCGGCACCAGCACAAACCTCTCCCTGTGGCCTCGGCAATAGGCGTCCAGGCAAGTCTGGAAGGCCGACCTGATGTTCAACTCATTGCCTGAACCGCCGAACTCAATGAGGCGGTTCAGGTCCTCGTAATACCGGTCAATGTGCGGGTATGTGGGCATAACGTGTCGGACCTGTGTTGCTTTGCGCCATCATACCAAGGCAACCCGTCATCACGCCAATCCATCTACGAAGGGCGGTGTCTGTGGGAGACTGTCTGGTTGATTAGCAGCCGTGCTGTGGTGGGGTCGCATGGCAGTTGCGTCTACCCCGTTGCGATAGAGTGGTGTGCTCATTGGTCCTGGAGCTACCGTTTCGCCACCAGCGAGATCGTGACAGTCGCACAGTCTCTGTTAGAATTTCGATGCTGATCGTTCGAGTGATGTGAGCCAGGGCTAGGAGTGTCACAGGGTGAGCAATTAGCAACGTAGGCCAATGTAGGGGAGTGATATATGGAGCGGCGGCGATGGATTGGGGTGGCTGCTGTGGTTGTCGGGATCGGCGTTATCGTGTTGGCTGCGTTCTTAGCATTGAGAGTCGGGACCGAGGAGGCGAGTCCAGAGGACTTGGCACGGCAGTGGGTTGCCGGGAGCGTGGACGCCGTGGGTGAAGATATTGCCGGCTGGATGTCGGCCGAGAATACCATCCTCAGGGAACTGGGCGGGGAGTACGTCGAGGATCGAATCCACGATGTTATCAGGTGGGAGTATTCAACCGCCGAGCGCCGTTCGGACGGGCTGTACGACCTGACCGCGACAGCACGGGTGCGCTTCGATATTCCTGGGGGGATTGGGGAGGTCGACGTGGCAGTTCCGTGGGAGATGGTGATAGACGTGGGCACGGAGTCGGTTTCGGCACGTCCCCGGTGGACCGGAGCGTCCCTGGGGCTCCCAGGTATCCCTGACGGCTTAGACCAAGTTAGACAGTTGGCTACGGGCGTACCAGCCATCGAAGACAGAACGCGAGGAGAGCTTCTGAAGAAGGACAGCGGTCAGACGGAGGCAACTTTGAGTCCAAGTGGCCTGTTGGGCTCCGATCCTACGCCCGCTGCCGACCAGATTGAGAAGGTCGTCGGGGTTGACGCCCCCAGCACAGCAACCCCCACTCTAGAGGGGAAACTGACTTCTGATCCTGTTTCCTGGCCCGAGGGGTCGTCATATGCGGGGTGTTTGGATGATGTTTACCTGAGAGCTGGGGACGACTACGGTATTGAGCATTGGCTACCTGCGGCGGTCTGGTACTGCCGGGGTCTTGCCCCTGTGCCAGAGGGTGGGGTTTCAAGCAGGCGGTGTGTCTTGGACCAGATGGCTGATGTTGAGAAGCGATACTCCGCCTCGGGGGAGCGGTGGGGATGGTGGTATGCGATAGCCTTCTGCAAGCCGTTGCCGTCGGCGGATGAGTTACAGGTCGTTGTTAGGTCCGGGGTCCAGGTCACAGTGTACGGAGCCTGTCTGGACAATGCATATCTCGCCAACAAAGAGCTTGTTGATAATGGAGAGGTTCTGATTGGCGTGAGTGCATGGCTGTGCCGGGACTATTTGCCCGAGCCTCCCGGAATCCACCTGCGGCGGTGTGACCTGGAGCGGGCTGGAGAAACTAAACAATTGTATCCTGAGTGGCCTGAAAGGTTGCATGACTGGCACGCCATAATGCAGTGCCTTCCCGAATGGCGTCCGAATGAAGTCCCGGGGGAGAGCCCGTACACGACCTGCTTGAGTGACGTGTACGCGCAGGTTGGAGACAGTTACGACCGTAAGGACCGGGCTATCCCGGCCGCAGTGTGGCGGTGTCAGGACCATATGCCGGAGCCCCCCGCTTTCTATAACCCTCGTTGCGAGATCAACCACCGGAGGCGGGACGAAGATTCCCAGCTAGGATGGCCGGGTGAGTTGTATGCTTGGAATGCTATTGTTCAGTGCTACCCGGCATACGGCGGTTCCCGGTAAGTTCTGGCTTTGGGGGAGTCGGAAGGGTGGAGACAAACATCTGTTTGTCTCCAGTCTCAAAAGTGGAACCGTGTCATCAGGTCCACACGGTTCCACTTTGATTGCCACTTTCCAACTGGTACATAACCCCATGCCGGCGCGTCCGGGCTGGTGCGGCTAGTGGGTTCAATAGGTATATTCCCACTGTCCGCAAAATTGGCCAACACTCCCACTATGTACCATTCGACAGCACCAGACGGTACCTGCAGGTGGCCGGGAAAGGTACATTGCTCTCATATTCGCTGTAATACGCATATCTTTTCGATGCAAATACCGTCGATGTGTGATCAAACTTACCCAGCGGCAACCAGAACGGTGACATTATACCGCTTGGAGGAAGTATGTACCCCCGGAAATACCTGTTTCCAGGGCGCAGCCTGCGCGGGGATGATGAAGTGGGGGGGTATATCAGACTCAAGGGGGACAGGGACAGGTCAAAGGCGCGTGGCCAGACGGTTACCGGGAGCCCGAGGGCGCTCGTCAGCGAGCGCCCTCGGAGAATGAAGAAGGAGGTATCGAAGAACCTGGCGCACCACGCGCAGGAAGGGAGGTAGCACGATGCTTGTCCCCGAAGTCTGCGCGGTGAGCTACAGCCGGGTATCCAGTGACCGCCAGGACGTGGAGCTGTCGATCTCAGGTTAGCAGCGGGCAATCCGGGAGTGGTCAGAAAAGAATGGCTACACCCTGGTCGGTGAGTACGTCGATGAGGCCGAGAGTGGGCGCATCGACACCAGGGACGGGTTTTCCCAGATGATCCGCGACGCCTGCGCTCCCAACCCAGGGTTCAGGACGATCCTGGTGTGGAAGCATGACAGGTTCAGCCGCCGGAGGGAGCACGCTGTCGTCTACAAGGCCCGCCTTCGGGACCGTGGCGTCAGGCTTGTCTCGATCAGTGAGCCTTCCGACGACACCCCGAGCGGGAGACTGCTGGAGGCCATCATCGAGGGGCTGGTCGAGTATTACTCGGAGAATCTTTCAGAGGACGTTGCCAGGGGAATGCGCGAGGCCGCACTTCGCGGCAACTTCTTCGGCCCCAAGGCTCCCTTCGGTTACAGGAGGGTCAAGACCCTGGACAGTAGTGGACGTGTACGCAACACGCTGGAGGTGGTCACGGAAGAGGCCGTGACGGTCCTGTACGTGTTCCAGTGTTCACTGGAGGGTAGAGGACTCAAGGAGATCGGCAAGGACCTTGACTCCCGTGGCATCACCAACAGGGGGAGGCGATGGCACCGCAACAGTTTGCACTGGCTCCTGACCAACGAAGCCAGCACCGGGATGCTGGTCTGGGGACGGAGGCCAACGAGGGTGAGAAACCGGGACCCAGTACGCGTCGAGGGGGCTTGGCCCGCCATCGTCTCCAGGGAGATGTTCGACCAGGTCCAGCAGTGCCTGGCAGAGCGGGCTCCGGTGAAGAGGCCTGTCAGCCAAAGGCCCGTGTTCCTGCTGACCGGGCTGCTGACCTGTGGGAGTTGCGGCAACCAGTACATGGTCCACGCGGCCAAGAGCAACCGCTACTTCTATTACGTTTGCAGGACATTACATCACTGGGGCGCGGGGGCCTGCCAGACCAATTACTTCAACGCTCCGGTGACGGACCAGGAGTTTGTCCGCCGGTTCACTCAGAGCTTGTCAAGCACTTCCGGCCTGTCGTGGCTGGCCGACTCCGCCACTGCTGAGGTGCGCGCTGCGGCCAATGACTACTCCAGCGTTCTGGACGAAGTAAAGACCACACTGGCAGGCATCGACCAACTCCTGGAGGAGAGCCGCGAACGGTTGGAGTCCCAATCCCTGTCCACGGCGAGTACCCTGCCCCCTCTCTCCTTCCTGCAAAGCCGCAAAGAGCAGTTGACTGCCTTGCAGAATGAAGTCTCCCGGTCAGCAAGACGAATCGACCAGATGGCCGCATCTTACGGGGCCGATGGCGAGAAATACAGCATGGACGGGATGCTCCAGGAGTTCCTGGAGCGCTTGGCTGACGGCCCGGTCCTGGAACAGCGGGAGGCCATCAAACTGCTGGTCGAGCGGATTGTGGTCGATTGCAACGGCGAGTTTGACATCCAGACCAAGGTTCCCCTCTACATCCCACCCTGACCAGCCCGGTCGTATCCAGGGTGTTTTAATTGTCATGGTAGTCGGAACCCGAGGAGGTTCAGGGCGGCTAATGGTTTCCGAGCGTAGTGGCGTAAAGCGACGGTTATGTTCCGTGTCCCGGTCCGGTGAAGCAGGCCGGTCACCGAGTTGCGGAAGGCGGCCATTACTTGGGGAACCGCTCCGGTTAGCACTTGGCTCCGGTCTTCTATCGAAAGTCACATCCCGCACCCAATGCAGCCGGTTTTCAATTCGCCAGTGGCCCCCCGCCACAACCTGAGCAGTCTAGCCGGCCCTGCTTCCTCCGGAGTCAAGCCGGTGATGGCATAGGCCAGTTCCACCGTCCTTGTCCCCTTGCGGATGCGAGTCCGTTCCATACAACAGACTTCCCCCAAGCATGGCCACTCCAATCAGCCGTTCAGGGCGGACGATTCTCGCAACCGGCGCCGTTCCTGCCGGTCCCCGTGCCTTCGCCTCTGGCCGGCCTTGGAGAATTCCTCGCCCCAGGAGGTTCGGCAAAAAGCAGGGATACCGCCTCTTTCACCGTGGGTTGATTATCTTTGAGCACCCATAAATAGCTTCCTCCCTGCTCTACCACCTGACGACTCAAATCCCGCTGTGCGTACAGAGCGTCCCCAGTCACTACTTTCCCGGTCAGGTCCAAGCGGGACAGCAGGGCCGGGGCTGCCGTCTGTTCACTCTCCTTGCGTTGGCTCCCCACCCCCCTTTTTGACCCAGAACCAAGCCGCTGCGGTGCCCGTAGGGCGCCACCAACCTGACCCCCGGCAGTTCATCCCCATGAATCCCCCGCGCGCTTCTGGGGTCTGGCACCTCTTCCATCCCTTCTTCGTTCACTGTCCCCTCCACTGCGTCAACTATCGGCTATTCATTCACCACTCTCTTATCCTCTCACCACAATTAGAAGACCCTGGGTTTACGCGGATTCCAACCTATTGTCTGGAGTTCAAAGATTCCTGCCCCGAAATGTTCCAATGGCCTGCCCAGTCTTTACACTCCACACAGGACAGGTGCAGAATTAACAGCAGAAGCACAACCAGCCCGGTCCAAAAAGACGCTGTAAGTCTCTGGCGTAGGACTTTCAAGAATTGAATTACGGAAGGGATGACATGAGACTCGACGGAGCAGGATCAGTCATTGCCATCGCACTGTTGAGCGTAACGCTGGTGACACTGGTCGCCAGCCTGGTCTTGACTTCCGAAACCCTAGCGGCGGGACATGCGCCGGATGTTTCGGTTACCCATGCAACCTCAGGCGCGACGGTACAGGTGAGAATTGACTCTCCGGTGCCCTTGAGGGCCTCATTCAGCGAACCGGTCTTCGGGTTCGAAGTGAATGACATCACGGTGGTCAACGGCTCTGCCAGCGACTTTGCCGGTAGTGATGGCGACTCCGTCTATACCTTCAGTGTTACTCCGAACGCGGTCGGGACGGTGAGGGTTGATGTTGCCGCCGGAGTTGCCGAAGACGCCGACAGCAATGGCAACACTGCGGCCGCTAGTTTCTACCTGGGTCTACCCTACGACGACGACCACGACGGCAAGATCGGTCGCCCAGAGGTCATTGAGGCGGTGGTGGACTATTTCTCGGGGCATGTCACGAGGGATCATGTGATTGATCTGATCATACGCTACTTCAATGGGACCGCATCCCCCTCCGACCTAGTCGTCGGGATACCGTCGGTCAGTGACAGCAACCCGGCGGCGGGCGCCCCATTCACGCTGAGTGCTATGGTCGAGAATACTGGGGACGGGGAGTCGGAGGCAACGACGCTCCGTTACTACCGGTCGACGGACGCGACGATCGATGGGTCGGACACGGAGGAGGGCACGGACGAGGTCGACGCGCTCGCGGCGGCGGGCGAGAGCACCCAATCAATTGATCTGACCGCGCCGTCGACACCCGGCGCCTACTACTACGGCGCGTGCGTAGACTCGGTGGCGGATGAGTCCGACACGACAAACAACTGTTCGGCGCCGGTGAAAGTGGATGTACAGGGTCTGGCGCCCAACCTACAAGTGGAGACGCCGTCGGTGAACGACGCGATCCCGGCTCCAAGTGGATCGTTTACGCTGTCGGCCACGGTGATCAACACGGGCAATGGAGCGTCGGTTTCCACGACGCTGCGTTACTATCGCTCCACCGATTCCACCATATCCACCGGCGATACGCAGGTGGGTACAGACTCTATCGGCGCGCTCGCGGCTGCTGGCACGAGTGCGGAGTCGATCAATCTGACCGCGCCATCGACGGCGGGAACATACTACTACGGCTCGTGCGTGGACGCGGTGACCGACGAGTCCGACACGACAAACAACTGCTCGTCGTCGGTTAAGGTGGATGTGCTGGAAGTGCAGCAGCAGTCACAGGGCCAACCCGATTTACATGTGGGTCCGCCGTCGGTGAGCGACAACTCCCCGACCGCGGGGGCGACATTCACGCTGTCAGCCACGGTGACCAATGCGGGCGACGGAGCGTCTGCGGCCACGACGCTCCGTTACTACCGCTCTACGGACTCAACGATCTCGACATCGGACACGCAGGCGGGAACGGATGCGGTTGGGGCGCTGGCGGCGTCCGGCACGAGCCCGGAATCGATCTCGCTGACCGCGCCGTCGACACCCGGCGCCTACTACTACGGCGCGTGCGTGGACTCGGTTACGGACGAGTCCGACACCAACAACAACTGCTCGTCGTCTGTGACGGTCACGGTCGAGCCGCAGAGCAGCCCGGACCTGGTGGTGAGCAAGCCGGGTAGCGCTATGAATGTGAGGCCGGGGACGACCTTCACCCTGTCGCCGACGGTGACGAACATCGGCGACGCGGAATCGTCTGCGACGACCCTGCGCTACTACAGCCGCTACTCCGGCAGGGAGGAGTACGGGCAGGCCCCTATGGGGCAGGACACGGAGGTGGGTACCGACGCAATCGGCCCGCTGGCGCCGGGTGGCCAGAGTGACCAGTCCATAGAGTTGACCGCGCCTGTGACACTCGGCGACTACAATGGTGCCTACTACTACGGCGCTTGCGTGGACAAGGTGGCGGGCGAGCCCGCCACGACGAACAACTGCTCGAATCGCGTAGAGGTCTGGGTTCGGTTCCGGCCGGACCTGACGGTGTCGGTTTCGGCGCCTGCGAGGGTGAGTCCTGGGGCGTGGTTCCGTTTGTGGGCGACGATAACCAACGAGGGCGACGCGGACGCCAGGAAATCTCCCAGGATACCGGTCCGCTACTATCAGTCGACCGACGCGACGATCACGACTTCGGATACGGACCTGTCAGGAGTGATTAGCTTCGGCACAGAACTCGCTGCCGGGAGTTCCAACACCGATGACTCCGGTGAGTACTTAAGAGCGTCTTCGACACCCGGCACTTACTACTTCGGGGCGTGCGTAGGCACGGTGGCGAACGAATGGAGCACGACGAACAACTGCTCGGAGGCCGTGGAGGTGACGGTCAAGGGGTATCCAGACCTGGATATCCTGGGTGGGAGCGGGTACACTCCTCCCCTTGTGCCAAGTGGGTCGTTCTACCTGACAGCGCGCCTGGAGAACGAGGGTGATGGCGAAGCCGCGGCCACAACCCTCCGAGCCTACCGGTCCACGGATACTACTATCACGACATCTGACACGGAGCTGGCCACAAAGGAAATCGAGGCACACGCGCCTGGAGACATCACCCACCACCGGATCAACCTGACTGCGCCGGATACAGCCGGCACGTACTACTACGGCTCGTGTGTGGACGCGGTGACGGATGAGTCGGACACGACCAACAACTGTACGTTCGCTACAACGCTGGTAGTGCCGGTGCCCGCTCCGGACCTGACTGTGTGGGCCAAGCTGAGCAGAGTCCATAGCATTCTGGCCCCGGGAACACCCGTCACCCTATCGGCGACGGTGTTCAACGTGGGCGCCGAGGATACGGAGGCGACGACGCTCCGATACTACCGGTCGGATGACGGCCAGACGATCTCGAGTTCGGACACAGAGTTGGGCACCGAGTCGGTCGGCGCACTCGAAAGCGCCAATAATAGCGAGCATTCGATCGATATTACCGCTCCATTGAAGCCCGGCGACTACGACTACGGCGCTTGTGTGGACACGGTTACGGGTGAGTTGGTCACCGATAACAACTGCTCGACGGGCAGGTGGATGAGGGTGACGGCGCCCGACCTGGAAGTGGGAACGCCGTCAGTGGATGACGCAAGCCCGGCCACGGGGGGGACCTTCACGCTGTCGGCCACGGTGACCAACACGGGTTACAGGGAGTCTGCGGAGACGACGCTCCGCTACTACCGGTCTACGGACGCAACGGTCTCGACTTCGGACACGGGAGTGGGCACGGATTCGGTAGGCGCGCTCGACTGGTCCGACACCAGCGGCCAGTCAATCAATCTGACCGCGCCTGCGACGGCGAGGACGTACTACTACGGTGCGTGCGTGGACACGGTGACGTATGAGTACTACACGACTGACAACTGCTCGTCGCCGGTGAAGGTGGATGTGGGGAATCCCACGCCCGATCTGGAGGTGGGGACGCCGTCCGTGAACAACGCGACCCTGGGGACGGAGGCGGCGTTTACCTTGTCTGCCACGGTGACCAATTCCGGCAACGGGGAGTCCCCCGGGACGACGCTGCGTTATTACCGGTCCACGGATGCGACGATCACGAGCGCGGACACTGCGGTTGGCACCGACGCCGTGGGTATCCTCGTGCCGGCGGGCACCAGCGGCCAGTCAATCGATCTGACCGCGCCATCGACGGCGGGAACGTACTACTACGGGGCGTGCATCGACTCGGTGACGGATGAGTCCGACACGACGGACAACTGTTCCGCATCGGTGCAGGTCGCGGTGACATAGCAGTCCGACATTGTTGCATTGACGGGTAAACCGGGAGTCCTTTCGTGGTGAGCTTGTCGAACCATGGGTGGACTGGGCTGATGATCCGGGACAATCAAAATCCCCTGCGGTCGTATCCCGTTGCTGATGCTACCCGTGACGCTCGTGGTATGCTTCATGGGGAGCCCCAACTCAAAGCTCAGGAGGGTTTAGACCTCTACCATAACTCACCAGGACCGCGAGTCTCCCTGCACTGCACAGTCCACTTTATGTAAATTCCCCAAGTTCGCCCCAATGTATGGTCGCCTGGCAGTAGATCAGAGTGAGAATCCCTATATGCCCAGTTTCGGGAAGCGCCCCTAGTAATCGGTCGAGTTCGAAAACAAAATTAGGAAATGGGTTAACTCGAGAGTCTCAATATGGTTGCAGCTTAGCCTCCCAGGCACACCCTTCTTTTGCAGACTTGACTGGGCACTAGTACTGGATCAAGTCAGGAATTAATGGGATAGAGGCGATTGAGTTTAGTTCGGGCGTCCTGGATGCCGAAGTGCCAGTTGACTCGGACTTGAGCCCGGTTTCTCTCTTGTTCCAGGGCGTGAATCTCCCTGCAGAGGGACTCCTCATCGGGGATGCGCTTTTTGAGGCAGCCGCGGGAGAAGACACTGAATTCGATCTCCGCCATATTGAGCCAGCTGCCATGCTTGGGGGTGTAGTGGAACTCCAGTCGCCGCGCCATGCGCCGGGCCTCCTCCGCCGGAAAGGCCTGGTACAAAGACGCCTTGCGATGGGTATTGAGATTGTCCAATACCACCCGGACCACCGGCACATCGGGGTAGGCCTCGTCCACCAGCCAGCGCATCTGGTGAGCGAAGTCCACCGCGGTGCGCCGCTCCGTGACCGCCACATGCCGCCAGCCCGCCAGGGGCTCGATGCAAAGGAACAGGTTGCGGGTGCCCTCGCGCCGGTACTCGTAGTCCTCACGCTTGGGACGTCCCGGTTCTACCGGGATGGGCGGCCGGGCGTCGGACAGCAACTGGGTGGAGGTCTCGTCGAAGCAGACCACCGGCCTCTGGGGGTCGTAGGGTTCGGCGTAGAGGTCCAGGACATCCTCCATGGCCGCCACGAAGTCGGCGCTCACCTCGGGAATGCACCACTGTTTCTTCCGCCACGGCTTGATTGTATTTTTTTCAAGTGCAGCCGCACCGTCTCGTACGACAGGGACTCAACCACCCCCAGTTCAACCATCCGGTCTGCCAGCAGGCGCAGGTTCCAGTGGTCGTGGCCCTCCGGGGCCGGACTGCAGGCCAAGGCAATCAGGCGGCCCTCGGCCCGGTCATCCATCTTGCGGTACCGGTGGGCCTGGGGCCGGTCCTTGAGCACACCGTCCAGCCCGCCCTCGGCAAAGCGCCGCTTGACGTTGAACACCGTTCCCTGGGCCACGTCCAAGGCTTGGGCCACCTTGGGTGCCGACCAGCCCTCGTCGGTCTTCAGCAGGATGCGGGCCCGGTTGATAACTCTGGCGGAACCCTTTCCCGCCCGGATCATATGCTCCAGTTGGTTGCGCTCCTCCGGCGTCAACTGGACCGCAAACTTCTCCCTGACCACACCACCACCTCGCAACAGCACCTATTGCCAGCAGATTAGCACTGCCACCCGGTCCCCGGCTACAACTTCAAGACCAAGTTTGATTGAGTACTAGGTCGACTCATGAGCGGCCCCTAATTCCCCACGAAGGACAGGATAATGAGTACACCAGAGGAGATTGAAGGGCGGGTGCGGGCGGTACTGGAAGAATTGGGCATCGCAGGCTGGGAGTGGATCGAGATCGATCCCCAGTACGGCGACACCGCGGACTTCTGCCAACAGTACGGGTATGACCTGCCCCATTCCGCCAATACGATCATCGTGGCCAGCAAGCGGGGGCCTGCGGTCTACTGCGCGGGTATCGTGCGGGCGTGCGACCGGCTGGATATCAACAAGCGGGTGCGTGGGCTGATGGGGGTGTCGAGGGCGTCGTTCGCCTCGGCGGAGGAGACCCGTGAAGTAACGGGAATGATGATCGGCGGGGTTACGGCACTGGCGCTGCCGGAGGGGTTACCGATCTACGCTGACGTGCGCCTGCTGGAGATGGACTACATCATCCTTGGAGCGGGCAGCCGATCTGGTAAGCTGAAAATGGCGCCCCGGGAGCTGGAGAAACTTCCAGGTTTGGAGTTCATCGAGAGGTTGTCGATTTCGGTGGAGTGACGGCGGCGTGTTCGGGAATGCGTTCCGTTCAATCTGATTCAGTTTCGGCTCAAGGCAATATCGCCCCCACAACTACTCCGACTCGGGTCCCGCTAGCCTGTTAGGTCTGGCCGACTCCGCCACTGCTGAGGTGAGAGTTGCGGCCGGTCCCTACGCCAGCGTTCTGGACGAGGTGAAGACCACACTGGCGGGCATGGACCAGAGCCTGGGGGTGAGCCGCGAGACCGTGGAGTCCCATCCACACTCCTGGTGCCCCTTTTGCCCCGTATCTTCTTCCTGAGAAGCCGCAGGGAGCAGTTGGCGGCCTTGCAGAATGAGGTCCATCGCTCCTTTAGGATAGTCGACCAGATAGCCGCCCAATACGGGTTGGATGGCGGGAAACACAGCATAGCCACGATGCTCCAGGAGTTCCGGGATGGCCTCGTTGATAGCCCGGTCCCTGATAAGCGAGACATCATCAAGCTGTTGGTCGAGCGGATTGTGGTCGATTGCAGCGGCGAGTTTGACATCCAGACCAGAGTTCCCCTCTACATCCCACCCTGGCCAGGCTCGGTCGTGCCCTTCGCCAATGCTGCCCGTGACGATCGTGGTATGCTTAATGGGTAGCCCCCAAACTCGAAGCTCAGGAGGGTTTGAAGCTCTACCAAACTCATCTGCCTCCGAGTTCTTACATGCTCTGCACTGCCCACCATCCTTGCGCAGTTCGATCGACAGAAGTCTGTTGGTCTCTAAATCCGTCGGTGGTTCGTGCCGGGGCACCACACCATGCGGCAAGAGTGACCGCCAAGGCATACTTAACTTTCGGAGAACGCAAGAACTCTTCATCTCGATGAAAGGGAGTTGACATGAACTCATCCGGAAAACCAGTCGCCGTCGTGATCGGGGCGACATCGAAGTGGCAATCAGACGGCCGCAACACCCACTTGGTCCACGGCATGGCGCTCGACGACAGCAATCTGCCTGTAGGAGTGCGCTGGGGTGTCGGGGGAGCGATCTCTCAGAAGTTTGCGCAAGAGGGCTTCTTCACGGTGTTGACCACCCGCACAGCCGCCAATGCAACTCCGTTGGAGGCAGCCATCAGGGAACAGGGTGGCGACAGCATGATCGTCGAGCTGGACCTCTCGTCCCGAGACTCGATATCGGATGCCTTCGCTCAGATCAGGGAACAGGCCGGCGACCCAAACGTCCTGGTCTACAACGCGGGCTACCTGGAAGGGCGTGACCTTCCGCCGGAAAAAGAACTACTGGAGCACATTCCTTTCGAGATACTCGAGACCGCACAGCACATATCCAGCAGCGGTCCCTTCCTGGTAGCGCAGGAAGTACTGCCCGCTATGCGGGAGCGGGGCGAGGGCACAATTCTGATTTCCAACAACTCGTCGTCTTTGCGGGGGAGAAAACGGTACACCGGGCAGTCTCTGTACTATCCGAGGGTGCTGATGCGCACGTTGGCGCAGGCACTGACCGAGGAATATTCCGAGTACGGGGTTCATGTAGCCAACGTGGTGATCGACGGCACCATTGATTCTCCAGGTACCCGTGCCCTCCCCCGTTCCCAACAGCAGCCTGAACTGCTGATTAATCCGGTTAAGATTGCAGAGGCTTTCTATTACCTGTACACACAGGACAAGTCCTGCTGGACCCATGAACTCCAGTTGACACCTTTTGCCAGCAGGCCGAGCTTCTGAGGCCCATTGCCCGGTGCGGGGAGTAACTTCAGCAGCACGGAAGGAGACTTTCGATGGATGTCGGAATGATGATGATCTTTTCCAGCTACGGTTGGGAAGACGGCTCGGACGGCCAGATGTGGGAGGAGGAGCTACGCTTGGCCGAAATCGCCGCTGACTCCGGGTTCGATTGCCTCTGGTCTGCGGAGCACCATTTTAACGATTACTCCTTCGTGCCGGACAATCTCCAACTGATGACTCACATCGCGGCCAAGCACTCCGACATCGATGTGGGAACAGCCGCCGTGATCCTCCCATGGCACAATCCGTTGCGGGTGGCGGAAAACGCTGCTGTTCTCGACTTGTTAAGCAATGGTCGGCTCCGGCTGGGGTTCGGGCGAGGTCTGGCGCGGCGCGAGTTCGAGACCTTTGGCATCAGCATGGACGAATCGCGTGAACGATTCGACGAAGCTGCGCCTATGATTGTCAATGCTCTGAGGACAGGCTTCATCGAGGGAAACGGGACCTACTACAAACAGGCCCGTACGGAGATCCGGCCACGACCTCAGCATTCCTTTGACGGGCGTATCTACGCGGTTGCTGCTAGCGACGAGTCTGTGCTCTCGGCGGCCAAGCTGGGTGCCCACATAGTCATGTTCGCCGACCGTCCATGGGAGATGCGGATGCCTGGCATCGAGCGCGGGCGGGCCCTGCACCGCGAATTTCACGGTACCGAACCGCCGGCTCTGATGCTCACCGAGTTCGTGATTTGCGGAGCTGACATCACCCAGTGCGAAGAAGAGGCGCGCCAATACCAGGGCAAGTTTGTAGAGAGCAATTTCTACCACTACGAGTTCCTTGGCGATCACTTCCGGTCTGTGAAGGGCTACGATGCTTATCAGCAGAAAGCCGAGATCGCTCGCTCGGCAGGTCTCGAAGGTGCGGTTGAAGGTTTCATGAAGGCAGCCAGTTGGGGCACGCCGGACAAGATTCTACGGGGTCTTGAGGAACGCCGCGCCTTGCTCGGCGATTTCGAGTGGAATGTCGCTTTCCGCTTCGGCGGCACGCCCATGCATGTCGCGGAGCGCGGCCTCAAGCTCTTTGCCGAAGAAGTGCTGCCGGTACTGAAGTCTTGGTAGCAATCGGCCTTGCCGGTACAGGTTGAGGTTTGTCAGTTGGTTCGCTGGTGCGGTTGCCGTAATCGGGCACGCCCATCATCCACATGGTTTCGGAAGACCGTGGAAATTCATTAAGCAAGGCTTCCCAGGTCTACCCGCCGCTCTGCATTCCGCGCTGACATCGCTCGCCAGATGTATTGGTCTTCTCTTGTCAACGCTGCGTGTAGTGTATGCACTTAATTGACGATACGGTTACCAAGAATGCTTCGGTTAAGTGGACCCCACCTGAATGATGAATAGGGACAGATCATCGATTCCAGCAGGTAGATTGGTCGAATGAGTATTCATCATCGCCGACCGCCCCTACTTGGATGTCGAGGCTAGTATCATTCTGGATGGTGGTCCAGTCTGGGCCTCTGGGCAAGGCGCGGAAAACCGCCGGTCACATAAGGCCAAGGCCCAGTACCGGCGGCTTCATATTTCCCTCAGTTGCTTCGGTGTTCAGGTTGCCTTAAGCAGTCCCGACCAAGAGTCCATCCAACTTCAATTCCACTAACTCGGATATCCGGTCGATATTGTTCAGGCAGCGCCCACAGGCATCAGAGTCGTCGAACCCCCAAGTGTCCGTGAGGTCGTCTGGTGAACTGCCGCATCGCTTCGCTAGTTCGACGGCCTCGGATAATTTGACTTGCTTGCACAGGCAAACGTACACAGTGTTTACCTCCGCTCCTGTTGCGTTAACCCGAGAGATTTGGACGACTTTACACTAACCCTGTAGAGGTGTCAACCACCTACGCAGAATATGTTTGTACTTATTGTCACAGAACATGTGCACTCCCTGAGCATCAGGAGTAGGACACTCGGCGGGGCTGTGCGGTAGCCCCGCGACAGGAAGCAATTGACGCGGCTACATCCGGCCAAGTACGATACGGGTATGACGAACAGAACATGCGTTTGCGTTCCGGAGTCAACCCTGTTGCCGAGTTGCAGGTAGCGTTGCACCTGGAACCTAATGAGACTGGAAACTTATGACCACAACCTATGAATACTCCATGACAGGCAACGGCGATCTGATATGCACACGCACTCAGCCGGCCAACGAGCAGACTCGCGGCCTTCTTATTTATGATCAGGACGATGGTTATGGCGCATCCGGAATTACCCAGGACTGGGTGTTGCCAGCCAACGCAGTCGGTGGCTTCGGGTTCTTTAAGCTTTATCGAGGAGGCACGGAAACTTATCACCAAATCCTGGTCCCGGAAATCTTGAGCGCCATTGACTCGGATCAGCACGTGGAAGATCCTCCCCCTCTGGATGTTCGCCACCGTGCTTGGCCAGGCATGGACAAGCGGGAAATCGAACTGGAAATCCTCGCCCGTCGCCAGCGCGCCATCGAGGACGCACTGAGACTCGGATGGGAGACGAAGGCCCGCGAGGAACTCGAGCGCCTGAGGCTGGGGCAGGAAGAGCGTTGGCGTGCCGAGGTGGAGGCCGCGATCGAACGGGAATACGGGCCGTTGGAAGCTCAGATCACGAAGGCTCTCGAAGCCGAGTTCGGCCCCGGCTTTCGATTGTAGGAATGGCTGGCCCCACGGGAAACTCGGCCCCGTCTTATCTGTCAAATTTCCGAAGTTACTGGCGTGAACATCTGGTTCACCTGAACGTAGGCGGTTTGGCAGGTGTGCTCCTTCTCACAGGCGAACCGTGGGCCGGGGCAGTCATCATGGGGACTGTGTGGGTGAGACAGACCCTTGAGTTCAAGAAGCGGCGTGACACCCCAGGGATCGATTTGTCCTATCACCTCGCTGGACTTGTCGTTGGGGTGTGCGCCGTGACCTCCTTAAAGGTGTTGGGCCTGTTCCCATTGTAGCCTGCTCTAGGGTCAGGAACCGGAGACCGGCAATTGAGGTGCAGCATGTCGTAGGTATGTGGGATCTGGGTGTCTCAGGTGGCCGGGTGTGTCGTTTTCGTTAGCTGTGAGTTTGGAGTACACTGGCCGTCGACATTCTGCAAGTTAGCACGGGACACACGATCCCTCCCATCGTGCCGGGGAGACTGGAGCCTGACAATGAAGCTGTTACCTTGCCGCGTTCCATTGCGATTTGCAGCTGCAATAGGATCTCTTGCTCTAGTGATTGGCCTGGCGGTAGTGGCCAATTCTGCCTACGCCCAAAGCGGGGGCCAGTGTGCTACCGGAGCGGCAGTAACGGAAGCAGTCAACAATCCGGGTCTGGTTTCAGACTGCGAAGTATTGCTGGCGGCCCAGGACAACCTCTCCGGTGGTGCCGGGTTGAACTGGTCGCTCGGCGTTCCCATTGACGAATGGGACGGCATCACCGTTAGTGAGGCTGCGGAGGACACCGTTGATGGCGAACCGCAGCGTGTCATTGAGCTAGAACTCGGTGCCAAAGGGCTGTCGGGAGAAATACCCCCGGAACTCTCCAACCTCGAAAACTTGCAATCGCTCGACCTGAGCAATAACGATTTCACTGGTTCGATCCCGGACTGGCTCCCCACCCTTTCCATTCTGCGACAACTGGACCTGCGTGGTAACGACCTCTCAGGCGCAATCCCGGCTTGGATCGGAAGCATGACCCACTTGTCAGACCTCCACCTCGAAAATAACCGGTTGACAGGCGAGATCCCGTCTGAGATCGGCCACTTGGTCAACTTGCTGCACTTCCACCTGGACAACAACCAACTGACCGGTCAGATACCCCCTGAACTGGGTAAGCTTCGGAGGCTTTTGGGGTTCGATTTCAGCGATAACAGGTTGACCGGCGAACTACCGCCGGAACTGGCCAACCTGACCCGCCTGTACAGGATGGACCTTCGCAGAAACCAGTTGACCGGTCCTATTCCTTCCTGGGTCGGCGACCTCCGTGGGCTGCATGACCTGCACCTGGAGGATAACCTCTTTACCGGCACGATCCCCACTGAGATCGGTAACATACCTCACTTGACGGACTTCCATCTGGACAACAACCAGTTGACCGGCGAAATACCAGGCGAAATAGGCAATCTGACTAGGCTGATAGGGTTCGACTTCAGCGATAACCAGTTGACCGGCGACATTCCGGCCGAGGTGCGGAATCTGACCCGGTTAGTCCGGGTGGACCTCAGTAGTAACCGGCTGACCGGCGGTATACCCGCACAACTGGGCGACCTTCCTAGGCTGCGTGATGTCCACCTGGACAACAACGAGCTGACCGGCCCAATTCCACCGTCCCTCGGCAACGCCGCCACTCTGCAACATCTGAAGCTTAACGGCAACAGGTTGACCGGAGAGATACCGCCGGACTTGGGCAAGCTGACCGGGCTGGTGGTCCTGCATCTCGAGGACAACCGACTGACCGGTGAGATACCGGCAGAACTGGCTAACCTCGCCGACCTGGAAGAACTATACCTGTCCGAGAACCGGTTGGCCGGTCAGGTCCCGTCGTCGCTTGGGGACTTGGGAAACCTCCTGCATCTCTACCTCGAGGATAATCTGCTGACCGGGGAGATACCGTCGGAGCTCGGCGGACTGACCAACCTTCAACACCTTTATCTCTCCAGGAACCAGCTAGGCGGCGAGATTCCACCGGAACTCGGCAGACTGACCAACCTGCAACACCTGTACATCGCGGGAAACCGGCTGACCGGGCGTATACCAACGCAACTGGGTCGCCTTACCAACCTGCAGCGCATACACCTTAACCACAACCAGTTGACCGGATGGATACCGACGCAGCTAGGGAACCTGCTTAACCTGCGGGACCTGATTCTTTGGGACAACAGCCTGTCCGGAGAAATTCCGGTGGAACTGGCCCGCCTCCGGGAGTTGCGTCGACTGCACCTTGACCAAAACCAGTTGTCTGGGCCCATACCACCACAGTTGGGTTACCTCTTCAACCTGCGAGACCTGTATCTTTGGGACAACCAGTTGACCGGTCAGATACCTCCCGATCTGGGCAATCTTGCCGAGCTGCGATTCCTACACCTGGACCGTAACGAGTTGACAGGAACTATACCACCGCAACTCGAGAACCTGACTAGCCTGCTCGAACTGTACCTCTCCCGAAACGAACTCATCGGGTGCATTCCCCAAGGCTTGCGGGACATCGGTATCAATGACTTGCACCGTGTCGGTCTGCCCTTCTGCGATGTAGTCTTGAGTTCACTGACCGTAACACCGGGATCGCTGAACCCTCCCTTCGATCCGTTTGAGACCGGCTACACCGTGGATGTGTACCAGCCGCGAATCACCGTGATCCCGACGAACGCTCACGGGGCTAGAATCGAGTTCCTAGACGCGGGCTATGGCCCGGTCTCGGACATCGACGACTCGCTGGACGGCCTACAGATTGACGTGATGGCCAACATCACAGTGATCAAGTTTGCCGTTACCTCCCAGGATGAAGAGGCGGCCCATGCATACGTCCTAGACGTCAGGCGACCGGACTTGAACACCGCCCCTGCGTTCTTCGACGGAGAGGGCAATGCGATCACGGATACCGAGAGGAGCGTGGCCGAGAACACTCCTGCTCGCCGGAGAATAGGCGAACCAGTCGCAGCCACCGATGCTGAAGACGACTCCCTGACCTATACCCTGAACGGTACGGATGCCGAGGCCTTCAGCATCGTCCCGTCAACAGGCCAACTGGTTACGAAAGCGCCCCTCAACTATGAGACAAAGGCCGAATACACGGTTGAGGTCTCGGTGCAAGACCCTTTCGATATCGGCACGACAATCACGGTGACTATCCTGGTGACCGATGTGACCACCGGTAGCGCAGTGGGCGACCGGTATGACTTAGACGAGAACGGGGTTATCGACAGGGAAGAGGTTATCGCGGCCATAACCGACTACTTCGACGGCCTTCTGACCAGGGAAGAAGTCATAACCATTATCAGCCTGTACTTCTTGGGGGCATCTTCGAACAGTGACGCTACAGGCACAAATGATGCCGCCGCGGCCGCTGAGACCACCAAGGCGGACGGTGCCGATAAGACAGGAAAAAGGTCTGAGGACATAGTGGTCAAGCACCGGAAGCGGTGATCAATCTCCCGGGTGGAAAAGTAAGCGCTTCAACACGACGTCAAGGCGGCCCTGGTCATTATCCTGATCGACCGGGCCGCCACTATTGAACGATGAGGTTGTCCAAGTTTACATCCAGAGCGGACGTCTATAACCAGGTTAACGGACTTCGAGATTACGGTTCCACGGGTTGGGGCCACCGCCGCCGGTAGTCACCAAGGAGAAAGATCAGCAGCAGCGCGAGAGCTGCAAGGACCGCAGTGGCTACATAGTGGGGAATCCACGTGCCCCGGTTCTCTGAAAGGAGTGGGGCCGGAGCTGTCGTGACAACCTCCGTTCCCTCGCTAGCCTCGGCCTCGGATGCCGGAGTTTGTGTCGGCTGTGGGTCAGACCCGTCGTCCAGGGACATCCCTTGTCCGAAAGCAGGTGTTGGGAAAGGAACCGACGCTGACACAACACTTGTGGCTTTGATGATGCACTTAGGCGTGCTCGCGCCGGACTTCGACCGAGATTCCTGCAAGTTAGCCACCTGCTGGCACGATTCCTCCTCTGGCGTCGGCTGCACAGAGACCACCGGGGACTGGCAGGACTCAGTGTCCGGGCTCGTCTGCTCAGTGGCAATCGGCAACGGGCACGCTTCCTCCTCCGGGGACGACGGGTCCTGGGGCGGTAGGTCCGGGACCACCAGCAACTGGCATGATTCCATCCCCGGAAGCGGCAGGTCCGAAATCACTAGGAGCCGACACGGCATCCTCTCTGGAAGCGGCAGGTCCGGAAGCCACGACCGCCAGGCGACATTGGTCGCTGTGATTCCTGTGTTCGTCTCCCTGACCTCGGTTATACTGGAGTCCTCAGTCGAGTCCGGTAACGTCATGGCGTAATCGCCGAAGTGGGTCATGGTTGATACGGCCCAAACGTTGCCGTCATTGTCGGTCTCGCAGCGGCGTTCCAGCACGTTCCAGGTCTCCCCATCCACGCGGTATACCTTCGCGCCGCCGCTCTCGCATTCGGATTTCTGGTCTTCCGTCAGACGCATCCAAATCTCCGCGTCGGGAGAGTAATTCGTCGGCTGGGGATTCTCTCCGCTATCGCTGGGGCTGTCCACCTCCCCCGCCAGTACAACGCCTTCCTGGTCCGGAGGGGACGAACCGGGGTCATCGTCTTCCAGCCTCTCAACTTCAACATCAATGATGCCGGAAGCAGAGTCAGGCTGTATGACCACCCGGATCATACCGTCGTCCGTCTCTATGATCGTGGGCAGATCGTCTGAGTCTTCGTCGGAATCGTCACTCGTGACCGGCTCAGTCACAGTCAAGCTCACTGAGATCTCTTGGGGAGAGTTGCTGGCCGTACTGCCGCTGACCTCGATCGTTGCAGTATAGGATCCAACTTCAAGACCGGATATGTCAGCTGAGACTCTGATCAGCTTCTTATTCGCGGGGCCGTTGGAAGCGCCCGAAACAGGGGACAGGGACAGCCAGTCCTCATCCCCGGACACTTCGAAGTCCATTCCACCAATTTCCCTGTTCCAGACTGCCATCCACAGGTCTGCAGGGTTCTCGCCGTCTTTGGCGGCCGAGAATGACAGGGTCCCCGGACGCAACCCAAGCGCCGGAGTGTTTAGTGAAGGAAGCGGAACGGCCCCGCCGCCTCCACCGTAGAAACCACCACCACCACCTCCTGCGGCTTTATTGTCGACTACGGGAGTCTGCGGAACTAGCGGTGGGCCCACCCTGCTGTCGACTGAACTGCCGGTGCTCCCACTTCCAGGTTCCGACCAGGAACCACTCCCTTCGTCGTTCGTGGCCTGGACCTGCACATCGTGTTCAGTGCTGGGGTTCAGCCCACTGATCTGCGCGCTCGTGCCGGTGACGCCCTGTGGTCCATTGGTCCATGATCCACTGGTCCCTTCCCGGTACTGCAAGTTGTAGCCGGTAATGTCCGGACCGGTGTTGGTAGGCGCACTCCAGGACACTGACAGGGTGTTATGGCCGTTGGTGGGTGCTGAGGTTACTGTAGGTGCATCGGGCTTGCCCGGCGGTTCGTTCACATCCGTAACCGTGATGGTAACAGTGATGGTGTCGGAAGCGCTTGCCGTGTCCGTCGCGGTCACCGTCACCGTGTAGGTGTCCTTGGCCTCAAAGTCCAGGGCAGCACCGGTCTGCAACTGTCCTGACGATGCAACTATCCCGAAGGACGCAGCATCTGTTCCGCCCAGGGTATACGTGAGGCTGTCCCCGTTGTCCGGGTCATTCGCCGCAACCGGAGCGCCAATGTTCCGGCCCGATGGCGTGTTCTCCCCAACCTCCCTGGTCTGGTCGCCCTGTATGCCGGGAGTGTTAGGGTCCTGATCAGGGAACGCAGGGTCTGTGTTCACCGCCACGATATTGACGGAGACCGCCTGAGCGCTCTTGCCTGAAGCGAACTTGTCAGTGTAGGACACTGTCGCCCGCAGGTAATTGCCCACATCGGCAGCAACCGGGGTATATGTGGCGGAGGTCGCGCTTATGGGCGTCCAGGTATTCTTATTCGAAGAACTCTCCCACACCCATGTGACACCTGTGACGGGAACATCAGGCTCATCAAGCGTGGCAGTAAACGGGGCTCCAACCCGAGGCCATTCAGAGGACAGAGTGACGACCCCTGCTTCGTCCAGGTCGTTTACAGAGATGGTAACCGTTATTGTGGCCGAGGCGTCTGATTGGTCCGTGGCAGTAACCGTCACCGTGTACGAATTCTTGGTCTCGTAGTCCAGGGCGGCTTTGGTCTGCAACTGGCCTGACGTTGTCACGAATGCAAACGAAGCGGCATCAGTCCCGCCCAGGGAGTAGGTCAACACGTCGGACGTGTCCTGGTCGGTGGCCGCCACCGGATCGCCTATGTCAACCCCCGCTGACGTGTTCTCATCCACCGTTCTTGTCTGTGCGGTCTGGACGCCGGGTGTGTTGGAGTCCTGGTCCGGGAACTCAGGCGTCCTGTTGGGTTGCTTCACCGCATTGGCCGAGACAGCGTTCGCGCTCTTGCCGGAACCGAGCCTGTCAGTATAGGCCGCCGTCGCCCGCAGGAACTTGTCCACGTCACCAGGGACTGGCGTGTACGAGGCCGATGTGGCCCCATTGATGTTGGTATATGTGCCCTGGGCCGTATTGGAACTGGCCCACTGCCAGGTGATGCCGGACAGACCTCCGTCTGGGTCTTCCAGGGTGGCGGTCAGCGCAGTATCAACGAAGGGTTGGTCCTCCGACAGGGTTACCGCTCCAGCCTCCTCCACGTTCGTGATCTGGATGGTCACCGAAATCGAGGCATCGGCAGCCGTATCAGGATTGCCTCTCGAGTTCTTGCTGTCACGGACCGATACAGTGACGGAATGCCTGCTCTTGGCCTCGTAGTCCAGCGTAGCCTTGGTCCGCAACTGTCCCGAAGTCGTCACAATGTCGAAGTTTGCAGCATCCCTGCCACCCAGGGAGTAGGTCAGCGTGTCGATACTGTTCGGGTCGCTCGCAGATATTGGGTCTCCGATGTTTTCACCCGCCCCCGTGTTCTCGGCAACCTCGCGGGTCTGAGTCCCAGAAGACGTGAACGACGGCGGGCGGTTAGGCCCAGCCACGACGGCATGGGAGGATATCCCATTTGCGTTCTTGCCGGTTCCCTCTCCATCGGTGTAGGTCGCCGTGGCGCGCAGGTACCTCTCAAAGTCATCGGCGCGCGGAGTGTAGGAGGCTGATACGGCTCCAGAGATTGTGGTCCACGTGTCCTTGTCGAGGGAACGCTCCCACGTCCACATCTCGTTGGAAATGTTGCCGTCAGGGTCATCGACCCTGGCTGCAACCGCGTTATCGAGCTGCGGTCTGATGGGTGACAGGATGACCGTACCGTCCTCGTCGACGTTGTTAACGACGATATGCACCGTAACGGTGTCAGAACGGCTTGTCGTGTCTGTAGCGATTACCTCCACCGTATACCTGTCCTTGTCCTCAAAGTTCAGCGCGGCATACGTCAGTAACTGTCCGGATGACCGGTCAATGCGGAAGGACGACGCATCCGTCCCTCGCAGTGTATAGGCAAGCGTATCGTTGGTGTCCTGGTCGGTGGCTGTGACAGGAGGACCGACGTTCTCGCCTCTCTGGGTGTTCTCATCGACATTCCGCGTAACCGAATCGTCAGCGAAGACCGGGTTCTCATCAACGTTGGTAACGGTGATGGTCACCGTGATCGTGTCAGAATCGAGTGACGGGTCCTTCGCCTTTACCGTAACCGTGTAGGAGCCCTTGGTCTCAAAGTCCAGCGCGGCCTTGGTCTGCAACTGCCCGGTCTCTGGAACGATGCTGAAAGACGCGGCATCCGTCCCTTCCAGAGAGTAAGTCAGGGGGTCAGTATCGTCATCAGTGGCCGTGACCGGCGCGCCGATGTTCTGCCCCGCCGTCGTGTTCTCCGCGATGGTGCGCTGGGCCGTTGCCGTGGCGAACACCGGGGCCACGTTGCTCGCCGGCGCTGCCTCAACCTTGGCAGTCTGCGCCTGGACTCTCTTGCCGGACCCTTCCCCATCTGTATAGGTGACAGTGACTCTCAGGTGATTCTCATAGTCACTGTCGAGGGGTACATAGGTGCCTGTCGTAGCCCCGTCAATGTCGCTCCAGGTACCGTTCCCCGAAATCTCCCACTGCCAGCTCTGATAGGACTGGATAATATCGTCGTCGACCAGGGTGGCAACCAGCCCGGTGCGGGCCTGGGGCTGCACCGATGAGAAAATGATCCTCCCGGGCTCCTCCACGTTGGTGACGGTGACGGTAACGTCCAACTCATCGGACAGATGCCCGTCCGAAGCTATCACGGTCACCTCGTAATCGTTGCTGGTGTCCTTGTCCGCCGGGTCCTCGAAGTTGGGCGACGCCCTGAACCTCAGCACTCCGCCCGTTATGGAAAAGAATGCGCCATCATCCCCTCCCAGAGACCAGATGATGCTCTGGGTCTCCGGGTCGGTGGCAGTGTATGTCGCCACATCCCCGGTGCCGTTCTCCGCGTAGTCCTTAGTGGCTGGTCCAGCAGTAATCTCTGGCGCCTCGTTGGCCCCTGTTACCGTGATCGTAACCGTTATGGTGTTGTCTACCACAGGGTTGGGAGTGTCGGGAGTTCCGTCATCACCCTTGCTGTCGCTGACCGACACCGTAACCGTATAGGTGTCATTGTCCTCATGGTCCAGTGTCACGCCGGTAGCCAGCTTAATCTGCCCGGTGCCGGTGTCGAGCATGAAGGACGCCGAGTCCGTACCATCCAGAGAGTAGGTAAGGCTATCCTCCTCCGGATCGGTCGCGTTGATCGGAGCGCCGATGGCCATTCCATCTGCAATGTTTTCGGCGATACTGCGGGCCGCAGTTGCCCCCTCGTCAAACTCCGGCTTTTCGTTGACGTTTGTCAGGTTGATGGTCACCGGCTTGGTGGCGGTTCCGCCTTTGCTGTCATCAGCTTTGACCGTAACCGAGTAGCTGGACTTGGCTTCGTAGTTATAGGTCACGTCCGCCTTGGTTTGTATCTGGCCGGAGGTGGAAACGATCTTGAAGGAATCCTTGTCCGTACCCTCCAGGGTGTAGGTCAGCGAATCGCCCGTATCCGTATCAGTGGCCGTAACCGCGGTGCCAACATTGGTATCCGCCGGTGAGTTTTCAGCAACCTCACGGGTCACGGCCCCGTCGGCGAATGTCGGCGCGTCGTTAGCGTCAGTGACTGTGATGGTTACAGTTTTTTCGTCATCTACGGTCGTGTCGTTATTCCCAGCAGCGTCCTTGCCATCATGGACCGACACGGTGACGGTGTAGCTCGCCTTGGTCTCCTTGTCCAGCGTAGCCTTGGTCGTCAGCTGCCCCGTGGACGTGTCTATGTCGAAAGACGCGGCGTCCGTTCCTCCAAGCGCATAGACCAATGTTGCGCCAGCGTCCGGGTCCGTGGCGGCAACCGGGTCGCCGATGTTCTGTTCCGCCACCGTGTTCTCCGCGATGCTGCGGGCACCGCTCTCCGTAGATGGGAACTCTGGCGGTTCGTTCACGTCGGTAACGGTGACGGTCACGTGCAGGGTGCCCTTATCCGCGCCGTCCGAGGCTTCCACCGTTACCAGGTAGACGTTGTTGGTGTCCTTGTCCGCAGCGGACTCAAAGTTTGGCGCCGGGTCGAAGGTAAGAACTCCTCCAGAGATGGAGAAGTCTCCGGCATCGTCCCCAGACAGCGTCCAGGTAAAGGTGGTGGGAGTCCCGTCCGGGTCGGTTGCGCTGTAGGTGGCCACCGTACCGCCATCGTTCTCAGGGTGGCTCTCGCTGTCACTTCCTGTCACGACCGGCCGCTCATTTACATTGGTGACGGTGATGGTTACCGGGATATGGTGATCTGCCAGCTGGTCTGGGCTGCCATCAGCGGCCTTGCTGTCGCGCACGTATACGGTTAACGAGTATCCGTTCTGAGGTTGGGTCTCGAAGTCCAGCGGGTCTTTCGTCTTCAACTGCCCGGATGATGAGTCTATGCTGAAGGACGCCGCGTCCCCTTGGGCAATCCAATAAAATAGCGTGTCTCCAACGTCTGGGTCCGTTGCCGCTACTGGATTACCGATGGGCAGGTCCGCTGTGGCGGTTTCCGCGATTTCGCGTTGTCCGGTCTCGCTGGACGGAAACGCGGGTGGTTCGTTAACGTCCGTCACCGTAATCGTTACCGTGATGTTGTCATCTGTTACGGTGTCCTCAGTACCGTCATCAGCCTTGCTGTCCCGGACCGATACTACGACGGTGTAAGTGGCCTTGGTCTCCTTGTCCAGAGCAACCTTCGTCTTCAATTGGCCAGTGCCTGTGTCGATGTCGAAGGATGCGCCGTCTGTTCCACTCAGGGAGTAGGTCAGCGTGTCGCTTGTGTCATCATCCTCAGCCTCAACAGGGTCGCCAAAATCAGTATTGGTCGCCGTGTTCTCAGCAACCTCACGGGTAGTTGTCGTCCCGTCGAACTCCGGTTTTTCATTGACATCAGTGACCGTGATAGTAACGGCTATGGTATCGGTGTCGCCGTTGTTGTCATCGGCCTTCACCGTTACCGAGTAGCTCTTCTTGGTCCCTTCGTAGTCGTAGCTCACCCCCGCTTTCGTTTGTATCTGGCCGCTGGTGGACACGATCTGGAAAGAGTCCTTGTCCGCTCCTTCTAGTGTGTAGGTCAGGGTGTGGTTGTCGTCATCAGTCGCCGTGACCGGGCTGCCGACGGCTACACCTCCCCCCGAGTTCTCCGCGACCTCACGGTCGGCAGTGGCTGCACTGAATTCCGGCGCACGGTTGGTCCCGGACCCGACCGCACGGGTTGTAGTGGCCTGGGCGGTCTTCCCCGACCCGTGGCCGTCTGTGTAGGTTGCTGTGGCCCGCAGGGAATACCCTATGTCTCCGTCGGGTGGCGTGTAGGAGTCACCGGTTCCAACGTTAGACCAGCCAGTCCTACCGTCACTGGACTTTGCCCACTGCCATGACGTGCCGGAAATGCTGCCGTCGGGGTCGGCCAGGGTGGCGGTGATTGCGGCGCGGGCCGAGGGTTGGTAAGTGGAGAGGGTCACCGTCCCCGCTTCTTCTAGGTTGGTCAGGGAGATGGTCACAGCCTGGGTGGCATCGTCCGCGTTGTCTGCATTGCCGTCGGCGTCTTTGCTGTCGCGGACTGACACGGTCACCGAGTAGCTGGGTGTTGTCTCATAGTCATAGGTGATCCCCGTTTTGGTCTGAATCTGCCCGCTCGTGCCGACGATGGTGAAGGAACTCGCATCCGTTCCGCCAAGGGTGTAGGTCAGGGTGTCGCCGGTGTCGGAGTCGGTGGCCGCTACCGGAACGCCCACGTTGTGTACCCCCGTGGTGTTCTCGTTCACCGAGCGGGCGCCTGTCTCGGTGGAAGGAAATGCCGGTGCGCTGTTGCTGGAACCGTCAATGTTGATGGTTACCGTGATTCTGTCATCCTCATCATCGACGTCGTATTCGCCATCGTCGTTCTTGCCGTCGGCAACCAGTACTGTCACCGTATAGCTGGACCTGTCGAACTGGGTCCACGTGGCGACCGTCGAC
This sequence comes from uncultured Dehalococcoidia bacterium, assembly GCA_951812625.1. Lineage (GTDB taxonomy): Bacteria > Chloroflexota > Dehalococcoidia > Lucifugimonadales > UBA3495 > CATOSP01. The sequence continues at coordinate 787,162 of CATOSP010000002.1, forward strand.
AACTGGCCATTGTGACCGTCTATCTCGAAGGGCAAGGTATCCGACGACAGACTGTAGGTTAGAAAGGCGTCTTTGTCCGGGTCTGTGGCAGTATACGGGTCGCCGACCTGTTCGCTGGCCCCGATGTCTGAGGCCACGCTGATGGTGGTTTCCAGGTCGTCATCGAACTCCGGCGGTTCGTTCACGTCAGTGACCCTGACCCGAACGAACTCCGTCTTCGAGTCGTCCGAGGTATCGGCGCTGATGGTCAACAGGTAGGCGTTTTCCCCGGCGTCGTCCCTCGGGTTCTCGTAGTCCGGCGGCCTGTTGAAGGTCAGTACCCCGCTGGAGCTGAGGCTGAATTCACCTGCGTCCACCCCCGACAGGTGCCAGGTGGCTGTCGCCGTCGTGCCCTGCAGCGTGTAGCTGGCCACGTCATCGGTGCTGTTCTCCGGGTATCTGACCGCGGTCGGACCGTCTATCTCCAACGCTTCAATCGTTGAGTCCTCAACGACGACGTTAACACTAAAGAAGGCTGATTCTGGCCGTCCGCGTACCAGGGGATTGGTTTCGTATACATGTAAATAGAAGGAGTACTGGTTGTCCCCGTCCTCGTCGGCCGGGTTTTCGTAGTCTGGAGGCTGGGTGAACGTTAGATTGCCGTCGTCGTCTATGTCGAAGAAGTCTCCGTCGCCACCGCCCGGTTCAACGCCGATTATCCAGCCAATAGAATAATCTGAGGGATTATTCGCGTCGATATGGCCTTTAATGGTGGCAGAATAGGTGGCCAGCGCCCATGTGCCATTCTCGGTGTACCTGATGAAATCGGGACCCTGTACAACGGGTGCATTCGACGACCCGGAGGGCGTTAGAGTGACTGTAATGCTGTCGGACTCATCCGAGGGGTCGGTGGCGGTGATGGTGATGGAGTAGCTGCTCTTGTCGTTGAAGGCATGGGCCTTGGTGGTGAACAGCGTGCCGCGCACTGGGTCGATGCGAAACAGCTCTTTATCCATACCACCCAGGGAATAGCGTATCTCGTCACGGTCAGGGTCGGTGGCCTTCGTCGGATAGTATACGTCGTCGCCGACCGGTGTGCTTTTGCTGATGTGTCTGCAGACCTCATCTGTCGGGTCGCCTGAGCAGGTGTAGCCAGTTCCGGAAGTCACCTCACGGAACGCCGGTGCTCGGTTAGAGCTTCCCGGATCCGCCCGCGTCTGCCTGGACGAATCCGCACTCGCACTCTTGCTAGAACCCTCACCGTCGGTATATGACGCCGTGACCTGCAGATAGTTTCCCACATCACCGGCAACCGGGGTGTAAGTAGACTCAGTGCCGCTAGGTGTAGGGGTCCCACTGACGGCGGACCAGTTGCTACGATTTGTTGACTTTTGCCACTGCCATGTCGTGCCGGAAATGCTGCCGTCAGGGTCGTTCAGCTTGGCGGTTATAGCTGTGTCGACTTGGGGTCGGGTCCACGACATGGACACGCTGCCCGCCTCTTCCACGTTGTTGACGCTGATGGTGACAGTGATGGTGTCCTCGGCTTCCTGGTCGGTGACAATTACCTTGACCGTGTATTCATCCTCAGCCTCGTAGTCCAGGGGTTGGCCTACCTGCAACTGGCCCGTGGCCCTGACGATGGTGAAGGGAGAGGTTCGCGCGTTTTCCAGGGTGTAGACCAGCCGGTCGTTGTCGACGTCTGTGGCCGCCACCGGGTCGCCGATGTTGGTGAATGAGGACGTGTTCTCGTCCACGGTCCGGGTCGTGGACTCCCCGTCGTCGAACGTGGGCGCGTTGTTCGACTGGGCGGAAATGGGGAGGGCCGAGTACAGAACGACAAGGACAAAAGCAGAAAGAACGGCAACTGCCGCCAAGAAAGGTCTATGACTCATGGACACCACCTCACTCCCACCCCGCAGCACGAGACCGATGAATCAGTTGGCCGGTTGGCGCGTCATCCCGGCGCCGGGGTTGGGTACGACGCTGGGTCGGCCTCCCGCCCCAAAGGTCGGGCGCTCCCCGGCGCTTGAACGCTGTAATTCTGTCTCACCCCGTCGCCGCAACTTGGCAGGTCATGCGAAGGGCAAGCCTGCGCCGCCGCCGGTCGATTCGGAGTAATTTAGACGTTATCGGAAACGCCGGAGCAGTTTCAATAATTGCATTATGGTAATTGAGGCAATTTGATGGTGCCCCACTGACACTTGCCCCTTTTCAGGTCCCGGCCCCCTGCCCTATCATTATTTCCCAGGAGAGGGTTGAAGGTATGGGGATTCCGGGGAAATATTTGTCTCACACGCACCCCGGCCAATGCGGCGGAATTCGTAAAAGTGAGCGGAAATGAGCGGAAATGAGCGGAAAAGTAAAAATTTCGCTGGTCCCGGTTCCGTAATGAGCGGGACGGGTGAAAATGCCGGAAGCGTCCGCAAATGACCGGATATGTCCGGAAAATCAAGAAATTCCGCGGCTTGACCGACGCCTTATCCCGCTGGGGCCGCTGCCAGTCAGTCCACCTGACAGCCGCCTGTTAACGAAGTGCCGCCAACGTCGGCCAGCCTGTTGCTGTCGCTCGGCAGCGGCTATACTCTTTCCCGAAACTCTACAGGCTGGTTCGAGGCGACATGAGCGAAGGGAAACGGGTCCTGCTGCTGGGGCGTTACGAGGATGTGATGGACCACATCACGAGGCTCTTGGAAGAAGTTGGGTTCACGGTTACCAGCACCGTGAGCGAGGGGATGGCCATCGACATGGCAGGCTCGTCCAACTTCGACGCCCTGCTCATCGGCGAGGAACTTCCCCAGCAAGACCGCCGCTACGTGACCGTCGAGGCGCGCCGTAATGACCCGGGGGTGGCGGTGATCGTCGTCGGCAGCCCCGAGTCGGTGTTGACCCAGGTGAAACAGGCAGGTATCGACTTTTGACGTATAATGTGCGCCTACCGTGTATCATTTAAGGAGGTAACTGAACGTGAAATTGCTGGTAATCTCTGGTGGCAGGCACCCCTACCACGAGTCTACTCCGGTTCTTGAGGGCTTTCTCATGGCTGCGGGCCACGATGTGAGCATTATGGAGGACGCCTCAATCCTCGGGCGCTCTGGCGACATGGCCCAGTTCGACGCGCTGGTGTTCAACACTCGCCGGGAGAACGTTCCCGACTTCGGGGACTCTACCCTGACTGCCGACGAGCGGAACGGGATGAAGGACTTCATAAGTTCCGGCAAGGGCTTCGTCTGCATCCACATCGCCACCTGCGTGCCCCAGGACTGGCAGGAATACCTCGACATCACCGGCGGAGGCTGGGTCTCCGGCACCAGTTTCCACCCCCCCTACGGCCAGTTCGAGGTCAACGTCAGCAACCCCGGCCATCCCGGCGCCAGCGACGTATCGGACTTCACGACCAATGACGAACTGTACATGAACCTGGCCACGCGGGACGGCAACGACGTTTTCATCACCGGCACCGCCGGAGATGGGACCTATCCGTGGGGTCCGGACCGTGCCCCGACCCACATGCCCGCTGGGACGTTCCCGCTGGGATGGACCCGGCAATACGGCGAGGGCAAGGTCTACGTGCTCCTGCTGGGCCACGACGGTCAGAGCTTTGAGACCCCCGGTTTCCAGAAGCTCGTCCTGAACGGAGTGGACTGGGTCACGTCAAAGGCGGACGTCAAGGCCCCGGTGTAAGCGCAGTACCTCAAGTAGGCTGGCATGGGCTGCCCGGTACACTGGGGTAGCCCGAAGCGGCCCTCCTTCACCGGCTGCACCCGGAATCGTCCGGCGCAGGCCAGTTGAAGGAGGGCCGTGCTATTCTGCCGGAAGAGTGCCAATTCCAGGCGAGACTCTTAAATTTGTATAAAACCAAGACCAGAATTGTTGATTCTCCTGCCCTCGCATGGCTAACTTCAAAGTAACTCCCCTGTCTGCTCCTCGAGTTGCAGCGGATAGGGGCAGCGACTATTGGGTTGACTGGAGGTTGGGGGATGGTCACCAGAGACGAGAGCATTGCGGTATTCGAGGAAGAGGGAACTGTTAGCGAATGCCGCCATCATTGGGTAATCGAGCCGGCCAACGGGCCTGTGAGCCGGGGAGAATGCATGAATTGCCACAGCGTCCGGGAGTTTTATAACTCGATCCGCGAGCCGGAGCGGGAAGATTAGACGCTAATGGACAGATTTAGGTGTCCGTTCAGTCCGACGGACGCTGATATCTGATACCTCGCTCGAGAACATCTAGGCGCCTTTTGCGCCGCCAATATCCCTGCGCTGGAATAGCCAGACCGCCGCCGCAAATAACGTCACGGTGTAAACTGCCATCACCGCCAGACCGTGGATGTTGCCTGTCAATGCGTCGGCCCCGGCGAAGGCGAGCATCCCTCCTTGCCCCCCACTGTCGCTCTCATGTGAGAGCCACGCGTCTACGGCCCTTCCGAGAACGAAGCCAGCGGCTCCGTCGAACGTATCAGTCGTGGCTATGACTATCGGAACGATGGCTCCTTCGACGATGAACCTGTAAATCAGGGTGATCGCCGTTGCCGTGTTTGCGGACGTGGTCAGGACGGTGAAGAACATCGCTACAGCGATATAGGGTACGAACGCCAGGGCTGACTTACTCACCTGTACAAACATGGTGGACCACTTGCCCGACGTAGCGATGCTTCCCTCGCCCTCAATGATGCCCACGAGCAGACCGCTAATGCCCATGCCGATGCATACTACCAGCAGCCAGGCCACCCCTATTGCCGCCATCAGCGCGAAGATTGCTGCGAGAAACTGCCATCGTCCTGTACCCTTGGCCAGCACGGCCCGAAAAGTGCCCCAACTGTATTCAGACCCCAGGGCCGACGCGGTCCAGATTACGACCGCCACCACCAATACAGTGTTCCCGAACGTGAGGCCCAGCCCAACGCCATTGGGGAGTAAGAGGGTATCAAGGAACAGCTCGCCCACAGCGTTCAGGGCATACATAGCCCAGTAGAGGATCTGCGTAGACGCGACCAGCACGGCCAGCAGTATCCACGGCATCCAGCGACGCTGTAGCTTGAACCACTCCCACCTTATGAGGACGAAAGCCGCTGGCATCACTGTTGGCCCTCTTCGCCTTCGGATGTGACTTCCAGGAAATATCCCTCCAGGGATTGCTGGAGCGGCCACATCTCAGTTACGTAAACCTGGGACTGGCTTAGGGTGGCAGTCAATTCCCAGGAACGGGCTACCGGCGCGGTGACCACAAGAGATGGTCCGTCGGCGGTCACGTCATCAACCCAAGCCAACCCTGACAGAACCCTATGGGCTTCATCGTTCTTGGTGGTCGTCAGTTTCACCCGCTCGCCGGAACGAATCAGGTCAGTCACAGTCCCCTGGGCAACCAGTTTGCCTCTGGACAAGATGGCGACGCTGTCACACACCTGCTCAACTTCGTGCAGCAAGTGGCTGGATAGGAGCACCGTGCGGTCACCGTTGCCAAGGCTGCGGATAAGCTCTCGGACTTCTGCCATCCCGGCAGGGTCCATACCGTTGGTCGGTTCGTCGAGGAACAGCAATTCCGGTTCGCCAAGGAGAGAACAGGCAATCCCCAGACGTTGTTTCATGCCCAGGGAATAGGTATGGTAACGATCCTCGGCCCGGTCGGATAGCCCCACACGCTCCAACAGCGCATCAACTTCGCCCGGCTCGCCAAGGCCCAGTATGCCCTGAAAGTACTCGAGGTTACGCTTTCCAGACAGATAGGGATAGAAGGACGGGGTTTCGATCATTGCACCGATGCGACGAAGGGCATCGTTCTGTGGCGTGTCCGGTCCCAACAACCAACACCTGCCCGAGGTTGGCCGGACAAGACCTAGCAACATCCCCATGACTGTGGTCTTCCCTGATCCATTCGGGCCCAGCAAGCCGAATACGGAGCCCCTGGGTATTTCCAGGGATAGCTGGTCCACTGCCAGGATGCGACCGAACTGCTTGGTCAAACCTTGTGTCTGGATTATTAGGTTGTTCACCGAAAACCCTTCAGAACGCTGACCGGGTCTGGGAGTGTCTTGGGCGTATCATCAATAGATACTCTAATGAGATACTCTAATGGATACTCTGCCAATCTTCTGATTCTGCAAACAAGGCATCTGGATACGGGTTTGCACGGAAAGCAGCGCCGTCCTCGGCCTTCCCTGTTGCGAGGGTCCGATGGTCGGAGCCTGCTTATTCGCTTTTGTTATAATGGTTGGTATCCCCTCAATTGGAGAGGCCATCTATGATGCAAAGTAACGAAGTACGACTTACCGAACTGTCCCACTGCGCGGGTTGAGCAGCCAAGTTGAGCATGGAGGACCTGGTACAGGTCCTGAGTCAGCTACCCACTGTCAGCCATCCGAATTTGCTTGTGGGAACGGAGACCGCTGACGACGCAGCGGTTTACCGTCTAAACCAGGATACGGCCCTGATACTCACCGTGGATTTCTTCACCCCGATTACGGATGACCCATACGACTTCGGGACCATCGCTGCGGCCAATTCCCTGAGTGATGTGTACGCGATGGGAGGGCGTCCGATATTGGCTCTCAACGTAGTTGGCTTCCCGGCGGATTTGGCTCGTGACATGCTGGGCTCGGTGCTGCGGGGTGGGTACGACAAGGCAGCGGAAGCCGGGTGTCTGATCGCGGGAGGTCATACGGTGGACGACGCAGAGCCGAAGTACGGTCTGTCGGTGGTGGGACTGGTGGAGCCGGGAAACCATGTCACCAACGCTGGAGCGCGTCCGGGGGACGTGCTGGTGCTGACCAAGCCTATCGGCACCGGGATAATTACCACCGGATGCAAGCAGGGCAAGACGCCACCTGTGGTTCTTCAGACAGCTGTGGACACTATGGCTACTCTGAATAAAGCCGCATCTGAAGTGATGATGATGGTCGGTGTCAACTCCTGCACCGACATCACCGGGTTCGGACTGATGGGCCATTTGCGTTCAATGGTTCGTGCCAGCAACGTAAGTGCTCGTATCCGGTTCGATCAGGTACCGGTGCTTCCGGGAACTTGGGACCTGTTGGAGGAGGGAGTTGTGCCGGGAGGGACCCACCGGAACCTGCAGGCAGTGTCGGACACCGTACACTGGGAGCCTGGGACCACTGAGGAAATGCAGCTCCTTATGTGCGATGCTCAGACCTCGGGAGGATTGCTGATGGCCGTCCCGCCGGAGAACAGGGACATGCTCATGTCCGGGCTCGAGGAGGCCGGGATAGCCGCAGCCGTCGTAGGGGACATCCTGGATGGTTCGCAGCACCAGATTCAGGTGTTGAGTTAAGGCAATGGCCGGTATGTGTTAGGGTTTTTGAGGGCCACATTTGGGCTGGCCGAAGCTCGACGCGCATGGGTCGCAGGCAAGGCTCCGCACCCGAGCCTATCTTGAAAGGTGACAGATAAGTCCCGCATTTGAGGCGCGTTGACACCATTTTGCCTGCCCGATAACATGATTGACGAACTCAAATCCCGTTCATTCGGCCACGCCAAACTGGCAAGGCCGCTGCCAGAGAGGTGACGAATGTTGAGAAAACGGCCTGACCAGGTCAAGAATGCCCCAGACCAGGGTAAGGGAGAACGCGTGCCTCCAGGGCAGTTCCTAACCACGAAGTTTCCGGTACTGACTTATGGCTCTGCGCCTAAGGTAGATCTGGCCACCTTTTCCCTGCGATTGTTCGGGCTGGTAGAACGCGAAGTCGAACTTGACTGGAAGGCGTTCATGGCTCTTGAGTGGACCGCGGTGACGGCAGACTTCCATTGCGTGACCCAGTGGAGCCAGTTGGACAATACTTGGGAAGGTGTGACACTGGCCACAGTTGCAGAGCTGGCGAGTCCCAAGCCCCAGGCCAAGTTCATCATGGCTCACTGTTACGGCGGCTACACCACCAACCTGCCACTGGATCTGGCGTTGGAGGAGGGGATTCTGGCCCACAAGCAGGAAGGCAAGGAACTTGAGGAGGGGCACGGCTGGCCTCTGAGGCTCATAATTCCCAGCCGGTTTGGATGGAAGAGCGCCAAGTGGGTCAACGGGATCGAGTTCATGGCGGAAGACACTCCGGGATTCTGGGAGCAGCGAGGGTACAACAACAACGCCGATCCTTGGAAGGAGGAGCGTTTTTGGCCTGAGTTGACACGCTAACTCATCAAACAGGCGCTTCATCCACACGCCTAGACGCATAACGGCCTGGGGTCCTGATTGCGCAGGACCTCAGGCCGTTTTGTAGAACGTGATCGAGTTAGGCGGTCTTCAGTTCCTGTGCTTCGCCATGCATCTGAGCCGGATCGGGCTGCTGCTCCACGAGGGGCAGGTCCTTCAGGTAACCACACTGGAGACAACTTAGGTATTTGCCGAAGATATCCTCGGCAAGATATAGGTCGCCACGGCACTTGGGGCAGAACTTGAACTTAATCATCACTCCTTCCCTCCTCGCGGGGTGTCTCCGTCCTCTCTTAGCTTTATCACATTATCAGCCTTGACACGAGATGTGTCAAACTGTATCATACGGATACTATCCAACGGATACTATCCAAACCCAAGGGGCCCGGTGGGGTCGGACAAATAGTAGTTTTTTTGTCTTCCAGAGAATTCGTACCAAGTTAATCGTTGACTTACGAATATCATAACCGGCTGGTATCACTCGTTTCCTACGTTCGAGACCAATTACCGGATTCGTCCTGCTCCGGTGACATCACCAAATCGGCCCCGTCAGGCTACCCGAAGGGAGCAGACAAATGCAGCAACATTCTAAAACCAGTGTGCAGACCCAAACCAATCCTCATCGTCAACGGCAACGTTCTGTCGCTGAAGAGTCACAGCTGGCAGAGGCCTTCAATACACGAGCAGACGACATCTCTTGTGCCAATGCCCGAGAGCAACGGCCAGACCCACAGATGGAAGGCGTCTATATCATCAGCGTAGCGGCAAGGATCCTTGACGTTCACCCGCAGACGCTCCGCAAGTACGAACGGCTCGGTCTAATCAACCCAGGAAGGACTCTGGGAATGCTCCGGCTATATTCGAGGGAGGACATTCGCAGGGTCCGGCTGATTCAGTATCTGTCCGGCAGCCTCGGACTGAATTTGGCCGGGGTCGAGTTCGCCCTTGGGATGGTGGAGAAGTTGCTCCTACTGCGAGAGCGGCTTGGCGCAGCTTCGAAGGACACCCCATTGGAGAAGACGATTCAGCAGGAGTTGGCTGCCCTGTTCGGGTCTACAGGATTACCTTTGGATGACTAGGGACAATCGGGGAACCAATCCATATCGATACCAGATCTGAGGCATTACACATGGCGAATGAGCATAATGAATGGAAGATTCCACAAGATGGCTCCAGACCAGAACCGACCGATGCGGTGGGCAACGGTGCAGACAGCGTGGCGAGCGAAGGTGAGTTCACTCCGCATACGCAGATTGCGAGCCTTAAAGAACAGTTGGAAGAGGCCATGGCTGCCGCTGACCAGTCCCGCCGGGAGGTGCAGTATAAGGAGGCCGAGTTACAAACTGAACGACGTCGTTCCGCAGAACAACGCGCCATAGCCGCCAAGTACCGCGACGAGGAACTCCTCCGAGATTTGCTACCAGCTATCGAGGGCTTGGACCTGGCTTTGAACTCCCCGGTCGGTGACCAGTGGGGCGAAGGCGTGAAACTGGCCGTCCGTGAAATGAAGCGACGTCTGGAGATTCGGGGAGTCAACCTCATAGATGCCGCTGTAGGCCAGCCATTCAACCCCAACGAACACGATGCTATAGGAGCCGAGGAATCTGTAGAGCATTCCCCCGGACATATTATCCAGGCTGTGAGAGGTGGGTACCGTCTTCACGACCGGGTGATCCAACCGGCACAGGTAATCGTGGCCACAGAAAAGCTTGAAGTTGACAAATAACCTGGAGGACGCTGGGAGAAAGGAAATACGTGATGGCTAAAGTATTGGGAATCGATTTGGGTACAACGAACTCGGTTGCGGCGGTGATCGAGGCGGGTGAGCCAATCGTGGTGGAAAACGCCGAAGGGGCAAGGCTTACCCCTTCCGTCGTGGCAGTTAACAGCCGCACTGACGAGAGATATGTTGGGCAGATTGCGAAGCGGCAGGCCGTTACCAATCCAGAGAACACGCTCTTCTCCGTGAAACGGCTCATGGGTCGGAAGTTCCAGGACCAAGAGGTCCAAAGTGCCATCAATAGGCTGCCCTATAGGATCGTCCAAGCCTCTGATGGTGACGCGCATGTGGAAATGAACGGGCAGAGTTACGCTCCGCCCCAGATTTCCTCCTTCGTGCTGCAGAAAATCAAGCAGGACGCTGAGGCAAAGCTTGGGGAGCGGATTACCCAAGCTGTAATTACGGTCCCGGCCTACTTCAATGACTCGCAGCGTCAGGCCACCAAGGACGCCGGGACCATCGCTGGCCTGGAAGTGCTGCGGATCATCAATGAGCCTACGGCCTCCTCCCTGGCCTATGGTGTGGACAAAACCGCTACTGACGCCATCGTCGCGGTGTTTGATCTCGGCGGAGGAACTTTCGACATCACGATACTACAGCTCGGGGATGGCGTCTTTGAGGTCAAGTCCACCAACGGGGATACCTACCTGGGCGGGGACGACTTCGACCAGCAGATACTGGATTGGCTGATCCAGGAATTCCGCCAGGAGTCCGGCATTGACTTGAGCAAGGACCGGATGGCACTTCAACGGCTACGGGACGCGGCTGAGAGGGCGAAGGTCGAGCTTTCCAGCGTGCTGGAGACAGAAATCAACCTGCCCTTCATTACTGCGGACGCATCCGGTCCTGCTCACCTCGTGAAGACCCTCAGCCGGGCCAGGTTGGAGCAGTTGGTGGGAGATCTGATCGCACGCACCGAAGGCCCGTGCAAGCAGGCCCTTAGCGACGCCGGGCTGAGCGCAAGCGAGATAGACGAAGTGATCATGGTCGGCGGTATGACTCGGATGCCGGCGGTTCAGGATAAGGTCAAGCAGCTATTCGGCAAGGAACCCAACCGGAACGTCAACCCCGACGAAGCTGTGGCTATGGGCGCGGCCATACAAGCCGGAGTGCTGGCTGGGGAGGTTGGAGACCTGGTCCTGCTGGACGTAACACCGCTGACTCTTGGGCTCGAGACCCTGGGCAACGTTTCGACGACCCTGATCTCACGGAATACTACCATCCCGACCCGGAAAGCGGAGACGTTCACCACAGCGGCCAACGGGCAGACCACTGTGGATATACACGTGCTCCAGGGAGAGCGCCCGATGGCAGCAGACAACAAGTCCATCGGTCGGTTCATGCTGGATGGGATCCTTCCTGCCCCCAGAGGCGTTCCCCAGATCGAGGTGATGTTCGACATCGACGCCAACGGGATACTCAGCGTGTCGGCCCAGGACAAGGGTACTGGGAAGGAACAGAAGATAGTCATCCAGTCCGGGTCGGGGCTCTCTAAGGAGGATATCGACCGGATGGTCGATGAAGCCAAGGCGCACGAGGCAGAGGATCAGCAACGGCGTTCGGAAGCCGAGACACGGAACCAGGCCGACTCACTGCTCTACAGTACAGAGAAGCTGCTGCAAGAAAACGCAGACACTGTTCCTGAAGACCTCAAGGCCGAGGTCGAAGGGAAGCTGACGACGCTTCGGACTGCCGTATCGGGAGGCTCCGTGGCAGAAATTCAGGCCGCAATGACGGACCTTAACGCCTCGTTGCAGCGTGTCGGAGAGTCGGTCTACAGCCAGACTGGTGGAGCCACTGGGGCAGGGGGAGCAACGATGGACGACGGTCCAATTGGGGATGTTCCACCGGATGACGACACAGTCGAAGGGGAGTTCCGAGAGGTTTAGGGGCTCTGTATGCGATGTTGCCGGGGGCCCTCATCTGGTATAATGGCCCCCTATTCCAAAATTCCTCGCTACCTGCGAAATCAGGCGGGTCACGGTCAGTGCTGATGGAGAGGACATGAGCGGACAAAAAGATAGAGTAGACCAAGAGGTTGTGGAAGACGAAAACACTTGGGCGATCGAGGGAGTCGAGCAGCGGCTGACCCCTCTGCAATACCACTACCTGAGTCTGCTTCAGCGTCTGATCGACACAAAGAACAGCTATCAGAAAGACTCTGAACTCGAAGCGTGGAAGATGAGCGCCATTAACAAGTCAATCTACTCAACGCTTCGCGACTGCATCGAGTCGAACGTTGGCGACATAGCCAAGGAGATGTTGAGAGAGACCCATAGCGTGAACTAAGCCGGAGCTCGTTCCCAAGATGATCTACTAGAGGGCAGCCCGGGTTCCCAACGATGCGGGGAACCCGGGCTGCACTATCCGAAGCTAGCTAGCTATTGAGTGCAGTGGGAACAATTGCTCCTTGATACTAGCCACGGTCTCCACTGCGAATATTCGCGAGTCCCGCTGTATGTCTGCTGGCACTTGCGGGATCTGTATATCTCGTAGCCGTTCCGTACTATGTAGGGCTACGAACGCTCCCGGCAACTCGTCAGGCCATTCTACGTCCAGCATTACCCCGTAGGCTAATGCCCAAGACCGGGCCACCGCACCCAGATCATAGCCGCCTCCACCAAGTGCCAGCCAGGGCACGCCCAGGTTGGCCAGTTCCCGCACCGCCTCGACAAATCCACTGGTCGTCACCTGTAAGTGGGTCAGCGGGTCGCTGTGATATGTGTCTATTCCCAACTGGCTTACCAGGACGTCTGGCGAAAAGGCCTTGAGTACCGGTAGTACGGCGTCTCGGAACACCTCAAGATAGGTCTCGTCATCCGTGTAGGGGTATAGGGGAAGGTTGATGGAGTAGCCTACCCCCACACCGGATCCCATCTCGGACACGAACCCCGTGCCTGGGAACAGATATCGGCCGGACTCGTGGATGGAGACTGTCAGCACCCTGTCGTCCTCGTAGAAGGCTTCCTGCACACCATCGCCGTGGTGCGCATCAATATCCACGTAGGCAACCCTCATCCCCCTCCCCAGAAGATAATTGATCGCCACAGCGGGGTCGTTAAATACGCAAAACCCCGATGCGTGGGTGGCAGCCGCGTGGTGTAACCCGCCGGAGATGTTGAAGGCTACATCCACTTCCCTGTCTGCTACGAGTTCCGCCGCTACTAGAGATGCGCCGGTGCTCAGGCAGGCTGCTTCGTACATCCCCCGGTAGTAGGGGTTGTCTCCCTGGAGGTTGAAGTTGAATCTGCCGGGGTCGAAGCTGCTGAGTCCTAGGCCGAAACTGCGGACGGCAGCTATGTATTCTCGACTGTGCAGAGTCATGAGCTCCGTTTCCGTGGCCGGGCGAGGTGGTACCAAAAGAGAATCGTTCTGGTCAAATGCACCGAACGACTCCAACAACTCGTAGGTGTACCGGAGTCTCACGGGCCGCATGGGGTGGTCGGACCGGAGTTGATGCCTGGACATCGCCTCATCGTATACAAAAGCCGCTCGTCGACTCACGGTGCCTCCGCAATCGCACGTTCAAGTTCGGACCTGATGTTTGACCAATGAGTCCCTTTACAGTACAGCCGGAGGTACTGAAGACAACGCATAGACTTGCGTTGGGTTGCCAGGGGGCAACTGGCCTGTCACGGCCTCCGTAGTCTGAAGTCTAGTTTCAGTTCCCATACCAACTTGCCGCAATTGTCTCCTCAGGGCATCGTCTTTGAGATGGATCACTTGCATCTGGCCCGAACGGGCGGCCCTTCGCTGGGTGATGCCGGAGTCCTCGGTCACCAAAGTCCTGGAGTCCCTCAGAACAATCCGCACAAGCTTATTGTCGGCGCTCTCGCTGGCGAATAGGGTGTCGTACCCCATGATTCTCAACCACTTGGCCATGCGACCTACATTGATGTCTACGACGGACCGATTCTGCATGTTGGTTCCCGGTAGACGAGAAAACTAAGGACGGGGTGAGTCTATTCAATAACGACCACAAGGGTCAAGCCGGGAGAAAATGGACGTTAGGGAGGATGGCCGCTGGTCGGACAGCCACGGGGTCGGTGTGGCTGTGTCCCGGGAGCGCTGACCTTGAGTCTGGGCGATGGGGAATTGTCTCCCAGCTCGATACCGCAAAATGTTGAAAACTCGCCCTCAAAACTCTACGAACCTTATAGGTAGTCGGCTGTATATTATGTTGCATAGAATGCTGACCGGGACCACCGGATGGGCTGTCCGTCAGGCCTTGCAACCCGCATCTACTCGACTAGAGGGTCTGCCGTTCATGCTTTCAGCCCACCCGTATCGAGCGATGGGCGGACCGGGAACATGTTGACGAAGTATGGAGGTGGGTAATGCTTAACGGGTTTGATCTGACCTTGGAAGACCGGCTTCGGAGAGCCGAAGAGGCTGAGGATGAGATGCAGCGACTTGAACCCATGGCCGCCGAGGCCCCAAGACTACGGGCTACGAAGGCGAAAATCGAGAAGAGGCAGGCACAGGAGAAGGCGAAAGAGGCCCTGATGGGGAATGTTGTCACCTCCGTAGAGTCGGCCTCTAGTCGCCAGGCCGAGATACCACAGCTTCTTGACGGAGCCGGAAGGGCTATCAGAGATCTTTACGACGCTCTCCGGGAGATCGATCGCCTGCGCAGAGAGGCAACCGATTGCCTTACCAGAGTCGATCGCATCGACTATGAGATCGAATTGGAGGAACGCCAGGATCTCGAGGAGGCTAATGACAGAGATACTCGCGGGTTGGCCTACGCCATAGCCGCGCAGCACGGAGATACTCGGGTAAAGAGCATGTTGAACCAATTGGACCCCGACTTTGGGTTTGTAAACGGCTGCGACCTGACCAACGCCATGGTTCGTGATACTCTTAGATTCGTGATGAGTCACGCCCTTTCGGCCCCCAATATGGAACTTGAAGAGTATGAGCAAGCCATGGAGGAGGCGATGGAGCAGGCAGCTTGCTAATGCCTCTATGACTAGCCACCGATTTTCGCAACCAGAGCATCCGGCTATCGATCGGGCAACCGCTAGTCTACGGTTACCCGATTTGCGATAATCGGGCGAACCTGATGAATGGACCGAAGCCACTATGAAATTCGGCATATACAGTTCCATCGCGGACCCGCCCGCCGGGGAACACCTGGACCAGGCAGTGGACGAGGTAATCGAGGAGGCGCAACTGGCCGAGGAGACCGGGTTTGATTCCTGTTTCTTCGGCGAGCATCACCAGGACAGAGACGGGTTCCTCCCATCACCGCTGATCGTTGCAACTGCGGTCGCCGCCCGCACGAGCAAGCTGAACGTGGGAACGTCGGTGATCCTCCTGCCACTCCATCACCCGGTCGGCATGGCCGAGGACGTGACCACGCTCGACATCGTCTCCAAAGGACGGCTTATCCTGGGTGTGGGATTGGGGTACCAACCGGCTGACTTCAGGGCTTTTGGTGTGCCGATAAACGAGAGGGTTGGCAGGTTCGAGGAGTCGATCGAGATCATCCGCCGCTCATGGAATGATGAAGCATTCTCCTTTCATGGGAAGCACTTTGATTTGGAGGGCCTCCACGTCCGACCCGCTCCGTACACTCCAAGCGGGCCGCCACTTTGGATCGGTGCCAGTACCGTTCTCGGCGCGCGCCGGGCGGGCAGGCTGGCCGACGGCTTCGTCGCGGGGCCTAGTACGGATATGGCGGGTACCCATCGCCTTCTCGACGCCTACCGGCAGGCGGCAGTCGACGCGGGCCGGGAGCCACGGATAGTCCTGATGCGCGATGCTTGGGTCGCTGGCAGCCGGGCCGAGGCAGAGGAGATCTACGGTCCGGAGGTAGTGGCAGCTTACAAGTACTATTGGAGGAACGGTCTCTCAGAGTTCAGGAGCATCGCCTCCGAGTCGGACATCACTCTGGACCGGGTAGCTCGCGACAGGTTGGTCCTGGGCAATCCGGAAGAATGTGCCGAGGAGTTCCGCAGATGGAACGAGGAGACCGGTGCCGATTACTTCCTGCTGCGTCTCCGCCATGCTCACTCGGGCGGCCCTCCCCACCACCGGATAATGAATGCCATTTCAACTTTTGGCGAGTCTGTAATCCCTTATTGCAGTTAGCGAACCGCTCTGGTGAAGTCGAGGAGGTGAAATCATGCCCACCTTCGATGAATATGCAGATAAATACCAGCACGTCCGAATGGTACGCGGGGACGGCATTTTGCAAATAACCTTCCATACTGACGGAGACAGCCTGCAATGGGGGGGCGGGCCCCATGAAGAACTTCCTCGGGCATTCCGCGACATAGGTTCTGACCGAGAGAACCGGGTGGTGATCATGACCGGGACGGGTGACGCCTTTACCGGGCCGCCAGGCACCCGGGCCTCCCGACCCCGCCGGGCGCCGGCTGAGTGGGACAGGACTTACTGGGAGGGCAAACAGCTATTGATGAGCCTGTTGGACATCGAAGTCCCGATGATCAGCGCCATCAATGGGCCAGCCCTGCGCCACTCCGAGCTGCCCCTGCTGTGCGACATCGTCTTGGCGGCGGACGCGGCTTCCTTTCAGGACTCGGGGCATTTCATCAACGGGCTGATTCCTGGGGACGGGATGCACATCATCTATCCCCTGTTGCTGGGGTTGAACCGGGGACGCTACTTCTTGTTGACCGGGCAGACTCTGGATGCACGTCAGGCGCTTGACTTGGGGTTGGTCAGCGAGGTCCTGCCACGGGAACGGCTCTTGCCTAGGGCGTGGGAACTCGCGGAGAAACTGTCCGAGCAGTCAGACCTGGTGCTTCGTTACAGTCGCGTGCTCCTCACTCAGTACCTCAAACGCCAGATGCAGGACTTGCTCGGTTACGGGCTGGCGCTGGAAGGGCTGGGGTCTGCTGATTCGGCCATAGGCACCGATACGGCAGACAGTTGACGCACCAGCCATACCGCGTACTCGATTTCGGAATACTACATCCCGATTGGTGATTGCGTCCTGTTCAGCCGCAAATTACCGTTGGGGCGCCTGAAGGAGACCGTCATTCCTCCAGGACTCATGAACACTTGAAAATGCGTTCCCATTCTGTCAAGATATGGCCATGCGTATAGGAGCTTTTGAACTCAATGAGCCGGTTCCCGATCTGATAGACCCTCACGTTTTTGCCATGATCCGCCCTTGGGTTGACGTGGGGAGCGTGGGGACCCTGACCCTGAACAGGTTGGAGAGATACCTGGGTTCCAAGGAACTGGGCAAGCTGTCACGGCCCGGCACATTCTTTGACTTTACCCGGTACCGGCCCACTATGCGCAACGTGGACGGACGCCGGGAAGTCAAGATTCCCAACAGCATCATACGCTACGCCAAGACGGAGAACGGCCCGGACTACCTGTTCTTCCACCTCCTTGAGCCTCACTCCAACGGGGAGGACTACACCGATTCCATCTTGAAACTGGTCAATCACTTCAACGTCAAGAGGTACTGTCGCGTCGGTGCAATGTACGATGCGGTGCCCCATACTCGGCCATTGTTGGTAACCGGCTCTCTAGGCTCGGTGCCGCAAATTAGACCGGTGACCAACTTCAAGGTGCGACGCAGTACCTATCAGGGCCCTACTACGATAATGAATCTGTTGTCGGAGGGGGTGGAAAGCTCCGAGATCGAGTCCATAAACTTCATGGTCCACCTGCCCCAATACGTGCAGTTGGAAGAGGACTATGCCGGCACCTCCCGAATGATAGAGGTTCTATCCTCGGTGTACGAAGGTATACCGGCGGACCTTGCCCCGGTGCGACGGGGACAACGGCAGTACCGCGAGTTGAATTCCACCGTGGAGCGTAACTCGGAGTTAAAGGACCTGATCCGGCAGATGGAAGCCTATTACGATGCCCAACTGGACTCGGAGGAGTCCAAGAGCGAGGAGCCTGCAACCACTGCAGACCTCTCGCCCGAGATTGAAAGGTTCCTCAGCGAGTTGGGCGAGCGCTTGGACACCGATAGGGAAGAATAGCCCTCTACCCAGACCGGGGTAGCCGCCCCTCACCGCTCCCAACTACCATCTACGCCCCCCTGTAAACTCTCACGTTGGTATGCCGTTAGAGCCGAGACTTGGAGCCTCCCGGCCCGATCAGGGCAGGAATCCATGGGTGCCCCAGCAGACCCTGCTCCACTGACACTTACCTCTTTCCAACCCCTGAGGTACTCCTTATCATGTCCTCTAACGCTCAGTTTTCGCATCATTCCCCGGCCGGGACCAAAATCCAAACTAACAGTGAGGGCAGAAATATGCCATGCCAACAAAGCCGCGTGTAGTCTCGGCAAACCCCGCTGGTAGTCCGAGACGTGCGAAAATGAGAATAATAGACCGGAAATGGCAGGGAAATCAGAATTATTTCCGGTAGGCTTCTGGTCGTACAGAGCAAACACCGGAATCATTCTCCACCACCGTCCTAACCAGTACCTGATCCTCGCTGGTGGTCGCAATTTGGGCGATAGTGAAGGGTAATTGGTGGAAAAGTGAAATTTCCCGACCCCAACCCAGCAGTGAGCTGGAATGTCCGGAAATGACCGGGACCATGGAATTTTCGCCGCCGGTGACCCTGACCACCTGAAATGGAATCCCACCTCGTATGCTCGCATATTTGCGTTGGCAGTGTAGTGGGGATATGCTAGTGGAGCACCTTCGAGAGACGGCAGGTTATCCACACATCACTGGCAGGTAACACGCATGGCCACCTTTGAGAACAGTTCTGGAAGCAACAGAGGCGTTATATTCTCCGGAATGCGTCCCACGGGACAATTGCATTTGGGCAACTACCTGGGAGCGTTGGAAAACTGGGTAACGTTGCAGTCAGACTATAGTTGCATCTACTGCATCGTTGACGTTCATGCACTCACGACGATCGAGACGGGAGAGGAAGCAGCAGAGATCCAGCCCAACATCGAGCAGATGGCCCTCGACTGGCTTGCGGCCGGAATTGACCCGGAGGAAAGTATAGTCTTCGTGCAGTCCCACGTGCCGGAGGTAATGACCCTGCACTCGCTGCTCAGCATGGTCACCCCCCTGAGTTGGCTCATGCGGGTGCCTACCCTGAAGGAGAGGGTGAGGCAGGGTGACGAGCCGGAGGATAGCGTCACTGACGATGAGTTTGTAGACCCAGGCCTGGTCAACTATGGGCTGGTAGGATACCCGGTGCTCCAGACTGCGGACATCATTCTCTACAAGGCGGACACGGTGCCGGTGGGCCAGGACCAGGTGCCTCACCTTGAGCTGGCGCGGGAAATAGTGCGACGGTTCAACAATCGCTTCGGGGACACATTCCCCGAGCCGCAGGCCAAGCTGACCGAAGTACCTCTGATACTCGGGCTAGACGGTCAGCATAAGATGAGCAAGTCTCTGGACAATCATATTGAGTTAGCCGCGTCTCCGGAGGAGACCACGCGCCGGGTGCTGACCGCCTTCACCGACCCCCAGAGGCAACGCCGCAGCGACCCGGGCCGTCCCGAGGTCTGCAACGTCTACAGTCTGCACAATATCTTCAGCCCGGAGACTGAGACCCGCACTGTATTCGAAGAGTGCGTCACCGCACTTCGCGGGTGCGTGGACTGCAAGCGGCATCTCGCCGGGAGCATTAACACCTACCTTGCTGAGCTGCGCGATAAGCGCCAGGAGTTCCAGCGGCGGCCCGGCTACGTCCGGGAGGTACTGGCCTATGGTGCGGAAAGGGCGCGGGTCGTCGCCAGGCGGACCATCGAGGAAGTCTACGACAGGATGGGGCTGGTCGGCCGCTAGGCCACCGCCTGTAAACCAGGAATGAAATGACTTCTGCACCTCAACCCCAAGTACCCACCTCCCGGACTGGCCGCCAGGCTATGGACGTTGTGACCGAGGCCGCTCGTATCGCCGGGCAGATCATATCGGACCGGTTCCACACCTCCCTGCAGGTCAGTTTCAAGGGCCGGGCCGATGTCGTAACCGACGTGGACCTCGCCGCCGAAAAGGCCGTTTTGGAACTGCTGAGGGACGAGTACCCCGACTTCGGAGTCTTGGCCGAGGAGTCCAGCCCAGTAGACACCGGTTCCCCCTATACTTGGGTCGTAGATCCTCTGGACGGCACCCGCAACTACTCAATGGGGGTGCCCCACTTCTGTACAGTGGTCGCCCTCGCGCACTACGGGGAAACGGTGCTTGGCGTGACCTACGACCCCGTGCGCGAGGAGATGTTCATCGCCGAGGTAGGTAAGGGGGCAACGGTCAACGGACGCCCGCTGGCGGTCTCGGAAAAGGAAGATATCGAGTCAGCGGTCGTAGCGTTTGATTTGGGGTACGTGGATGAGAAGGCAGGGGTGGCCCTGGACATGATAAGGTCCTTCTGGCCCAATATCCAGGGGTTTCGGCTGATGGGATCGTCGGCCTTGGGTATGGCTTATGCTGCGGCAGGCAGGGTTGACCTGTACTTCCACCACGCTCTGTCTCCTTGGGACACCGTTTCCGGCCTGCTCCTGGCGCGGGAGGCTGGCGGCGAAGTGGTAGACCGGCAGGGTGAGCGGGCAGGGCTGCACACCCCCAGCGTGATCGCGTCCAGCCCCCGGCTCATCCAGAGCTTCCTGCAGGCCACCGAAGGTCACCCGTGGAGGCAGGGTTAGGCGCATAATCCATCCTCCAATAACAAGGGTGACCTAGTTCCCACCCACGTGGCGCTTGTGCCCTCTAAGGCAGATGCCTGATTTTGGGAAGCCGGATCGCCGTGACTGCGCTGACGGTGGCTAGGATAGCTCCGTTTATCATGAGGGCGCCCGGGGCACCTAGAAAGGACGCCACCGAGCCTACTCCAAGATGCCCCACTGGCGCGAGGCCGATGCTCAGCACCCAGGAGCCCATAGCTCGCCCCCGTTCCTCATCGGCAACGTTGTCCTGCATCATCGTCTTGTATAGCGTGTCCACGGCCATTGCGCAGGCATTAACGACCAGAAGCACTCCCAGGAAGATGTAGAGGTTGTCTGCCAGTGAGAAGGCCATTAGCCCACAACCGAAGCCTCCGGCGATCAGGAACATCATAAGCCCCTTCTTGCGGATGTTGCCGAAACCGGCCAGCAACCACAGTCCCAACAGCCCTCCCGCCTGCCGCATCGCGGTCATCACCCCGAGCCCAGTTGCTCCCACACCGAGCACATCTTTGGCAAACACGGGGAGCAGCGTCATATGGGTGAACCCGAATACCTCGGTTACGGCGGTCAACACCATCAGGATCATCAGGACTTCGTTCCGCCGTACCAGCTTGATGTATCCCATCAGGTTCTGAAGCACAGGTTCAGAGGCAGGACGATCCGAACGTCCCGGGTTGCGGATGATCAGGACCACTAAAGCGGAAGCCAGGTAGCAGACGCCGATGGCAACGAACTGCCACCCTGGCCCTATGGTTTCCAGAAGTGCGCCGGACACCAGCGAACCTGCGATGCCTCCGCCCTGGTTCGCCATCGCGCCGAGAGCTAGGCCGTTCAAGGCAAACCCAGGGCCGACGATATCGTAGGTGAAAGCTTGGCGTATGGTTATCCCAAACGCCATCTGCGTCCCTAGGACGATTACCAGAAGGATAACGACCCAAACGTTGGTGACGCCAACCAAGAGCAGGGTAGCCATAATTGACGCCGCTGCCACTGCGCCCAGGGTCCCCGCTACCATCAGTATGCGCCTGTCCCAGCGGTCTGCAATCACCCCGGATAGGATGCCTAACAGGAAAAAGGGGAGCATCCGGGCTGCGGCGCTGACGCCTAGGATGAACTCCGAATCGGTTAGCTCAAATACAAGCCAGCCGACGGACACCTGTTCCATGCCGGTGCCTAAGGCGTAAAGGACTGTGGACACCCAAAGCAACCGGAAGTCTCTGAAGCGGAAGGAGGCAGCCCAAGCCCCGTGATTCAGGATCTGGGCTATCGATGCCATAACAAGGGTCGCCGGTTACGCCTAATGATCATGGCACGTGGACCACACCGGCCCTTGCCAGATCCTCGATCTCTTGCTCAGACAAACCGGACCCCAGCAATACTTCCCGGCTGTGCTGACCAAGTTCAGGAGCCCGTCTGCGGATGCTCCCCGGAGTTTCGGAAAGCTTTACCGGAACGCCAATGTTATGCAGCGTACCAAGTTCCGGGTCTTCCATGTCGACCATCATCTCGCGGGCTTTGACCTGCGGGTTCTGATACACTTGCTCCATGTCGTAGATCGGACCTACAACCACACCGGCAGCGGTGAGAGTGTCAACCCAGTGAGCGGTCGATTCCCGGCTGAAAGTCTCCTCCAGCAATGCTGCCAGTTCCGCCTCTCTGGCCTTGCGGTCTCCCGGCAGCTTGAACCGGGGGTCTTCAATCAAAGAGTCCTGGCCGATAGCTCTGCAAAGCTGCTCCCACGTTGGCTGAGTCGCCGAGCCGATGTTAATGTACCCGTCCCTCGTGCGTAGAGCTTGATAGGGGGCGGCAACCCGGTGGGCGGAACCCAGCGGGCCAGGCACCTCCCCGTCGGCAAAGTATCCGGAAGACTCCCAGATCGTGTATGAAATGCCCGCCTCCAAGAGTGAAGTGTCAACCATCTGGCCCTGTCCGGTCTTCTGGGCGTGGATATAAGCACAGAGGATGCCGTTGGCTGCAAGTAGGCCGGCGGATATATCGGTGATGGGCACGCCTACCTTGGCCGGAGGGCCGCCGGGGTGCCCGGTGATGCTCATCAGCCCGCTCATACCCTGAGCGATGAGGTCAAACCCGCCTTGGTCCTTGTAGGGTCCGGTGCTGCCGAACCCTGAAATAGTGCAGTAGACCAGGCTCGGTTTCACGCGGGCCAATTCGGGGTAGGCCAACCCCAGCCGTTCCATCACGCCGGGACGAAAGTTCTCCACCACCACATCGGCACGGTCCACCAGCCTCTTGAACACCGACTGCCCAACCTCGCTGCGCAGGTCGAGCACCAAGCTGCGCTTATTGCGGTTGGCGGCCATGAAACCGGCCGAGTTGCTGCCCAGGAACGGGGGGCCCATGCGGCGGTTGTCGTCCCCTCCTGCCGGCTTCTCAACCTTGATGACGTCGGCACCCATGTCAGCCAGCATCATCGTGCATACCGGGCCTGCCATGATCTGAGTCAAATCGAGCACCACCACACCAGAAAGGGCTAGGTATCCTTCGCCAGTCTGCATGTCATTTCTCACATTTTCATTGATATGGGATGACAGGCCGAGCGGATCGAGTAAATTCTTGACTGGAATCCATCAGCGGTCAATCATGCCTAGACCTCGTTGACCGCGTGGGGTTGCCTTGCTCCACCGGCATCCAAGTATACTAGAGGGGACGTTGGCCCGTCCCTGATTCGGGGGTGTGGTTGTTGTGGTCAATGGGAGACTGGGTTGGTTCATACAACCGAGAAATCCGGTCGAATCAGGTCAGCGATTGAGGACTTCCCCAAGGAGGTTGAGGGTGCAGAGGACGCCACATGGTTCTTCCGGCCAGAGCCGGGCCAAGCAGGATGCGGACTACATTTTCCACGAACTGACGCGGAGCATTTGCCCGGAATGCAAACGGGTGATAGACGCACAAGTCATCATCCAGGACAACAGGGTGTACATGCGGAAGCGGTGCCCAGAACATGGCTGGACCGAGGCCCTTATCAGCTCGGACGCTCAGATGTATGTCGACTCGGTGAAGTTCAATAAGCCGGGCACCATTCCGCTGGAGTTCAGCACACAGGTTGATGAGGGTTGCCCGCTGGACTGCGGCCTCTGCCCGGAACACAAGCAGCACCTCTGCCTGGCTTTGATCGAGGTCAACACCGGCTGCAACCTGAATTGCCCAGTCTGCTTCGCCAACGCGGGTCTCGGCTACAGCCTCACGCTGGACCAGGTAGAGGAGATGCTCGACCGTTTCGTGGAAATCGAGGGCGACCCCGAAGTTGTCCAGTTCAGCGGTGGCGAACCGACCATCCACCCTCAGCTTCTCGACATGGTGCAAGCGGCGCGTGACCGAGGTATCCGGCAGGTGATGGTCAATACCAACGGCGTCCGCATAGCGCGGGACGACCGGTTCCTGGAAGACTTGGCTCGGATGGAGCCAGTGGTCTATTTCCAGTTCGATGGCCTTCGCCCGGAGACTTACAGGACTTTGCGAGGAGAGGATCTGCTGGACATCAAGCTGAAGGCGCTGGAGCGCATGGAGAAGGCCGGGCTGGACGTGGTGCTGGTAGCAGCCGTGGAGCGTGGAGTGAACCTGGACGAGGTGGGCGCCTTGGTTGAGTTCGGACTGGAGTGTCCCGGAGTGCGCGGCGTGGTGTTGCAACCAGTGACCCACGTTGGACGGCACATCGCTTTCGACCCACTGGAGCGAGTTACAATACCCGACGTGATTCACGGGATTGTGGACCAGACCCTTGGACGTTTCGTTCTGGAGGACTTTGTCCCGGTCCCTTGCTGCTTCCCAACATGCCAGGTCAACTCGTACGTGTTCGTGGACGGGGACAACGTGGTGCCGTTACCTCGGATGCTTGATGTCGAGCAGTACCTGGACTACATCACGAACCGCGCGCTGCCCAAGCCACCCAACGCCGCCGATGTGCAGAAGGCTCTGGAGGGGCTCTGGTCGGCCTCCGCCGTGGCGGGGACCGAGTCAACTGCCGGGCAATTCCAGTGCGCCTGCGGGCCGGGGATGGACCTGGGCTACGAACTCTCACACCTGAAGGACCACGTGTTCCAAATAGCTATCAAGGACTTCTTGGATGCCTACACGTTCAACGTCAAGCAGGTGATGAAGTGCTGCGTCGGAGTTCTCGTGCCCGACGGAAGGGCGATCCCCTTCTGTGCCTACAACTCGGTGGGGTACAGGGAGCAGGTGAGGCGGCAGCTGGCGGTGGAGCAGGCAACTGCCCGTAGGACAGCCGGAAGCCGGGAGGTATGACTCCTGCGGACCAGGCCATAGCCAGGGCGTGCTGCGCTGACCTCTACCAGTCGGACGTGGCCCGGATGCTCTTTGGGGACTCCATTCATCCGGGCGGGCTTGCGCTGACCAACCGCATGGCGCAACTGATGGGGGTTCAACCGGGAGACTTGGTGCTGGATCTGGCCAGCGGCCCGGGCACCAGCGCACTCGCGTTGTCGCGGGTGCGCCGGTGCCGGGTGGTCGGAGTGGAGTTCGGAGCGCAGGCCACCGCCAAAGCTCGGGACCGGCTTATCATGCAGCCTGGCGGCGCGTTGGTCTCCTTCGTCCGAGGGGATGCGGAGGCCCTTCCGCTGCGCTCCGGTGCGTTTGACAGTGTGATGTGCGAGTGCTCAATGAGCCTGTTCCCAGACAAGGCCGCTGCCGCCTCCGAGGTCACAAGGGCACTGCGTCCCGGTGGTCGTTTCGGGCTGAGCGACGTATCCTTAGCGCCCGGGAGCTTGCCGGAGGAACTGAGCGGGACCCTGGGCCAGATGCTTTGCTTGGTGGACGCGCTGGATGTTAACGGGTACGTTGACCTGCTGGAGAGCGCGGGGCTGGCCTTGCTCCATCGGGAGGATGCCTCTCACGAGGTGACGAGGATCCTGGATGAAGTGGAAGCGAAACTGGGACTGTTCAGTGCCTGGTCGGTAGCCACCGGATGGGGTGACGGAGATTCTAGTATCCTGGATCAAGCACCCGGACTGATTGCCACTGTCCGCAAACTGGTACAGGACGGAATCCTGGGTTACTGGGTCTTCGTGGCCGAAAATCCAGATTAAGCGAGACTGATAGAGCGGCGACAATCGAGAGTCCCGGAGTTACTTGCTGGCACCCCAACGATCGTAGAACGTAACCTCGTGGACAGGCGCTCTCCTCGTGGGCCCGTACCTGGCACCGTCGGCAGGGAATCCGACGGGGAGTAGAGCGGCAGTCTCCACATTCTCCGGGATG
Organism: uncultured Dehalococcoidia bacterium; assembly: GCA_951812625.1. Classification (GTDB taxonomy): domain Bacteria; phylum Chloroflexota; class Dehalococcoidia; order Lucifugimonadales; family UBA3495; genus CATOSP01. The sequence continues at coordinate 812,949 of CATOSP010000002.1, forward strand.
CCGAGCAGTCCCTTGATTTCGTCCTCATATCTCTTGTGCAGGGATGTGATTACGCTTCCCAGACCAAGTCCCCGGGCAGCGAGCAGCAGGTTCTGGACCGCTGGGTAGATGGATCCGCCACGACTCATAGTGCTCGGCGCGCCGTCGTGCTCGATGCAGGCCAGGATGAGTACGGGGACGTCGCGGAGGTGTTCCGCCATGTAGTCGGATGCGGCGCGTCGACCGGCCGGGATATTTGATGGGGGAGCACCAGTACCGTAACGGGATGACCGCGCCTGGTTGTAATATTCGCCGATCTTCCGCTTCAGCTCATAGTCCCGGATAACCATGAACCGCCAGGACTGACGGTTACTGCCGCTAGGGGCCTTAGTAGCGGCTTCGATCAGCTTGCGTACCATTTCGTCGGGAACCGGGTCGGGCTTGAATTCCCTGATCGCTCTCTGAGTGTAGATAGCCTCGAACAGTCCGATTTCTTCGGGCATTCCATTGCTCCTTGATTTCTTCGAGTGGTGCGCCGGACGCATGGTGCGACCCACCGGATTTTACACTGACAGGACGGACGACGCACGGTGTGTGATCTCCAGGCGGTCTTCTATTCCAAGTGGTGTGGCTCATCGGCGGGGAAATGCCATTTTCTTGGAGATTTGTGGACATTTCCGGCCATTTTGCCCATTGGCCTAATTGGGCAGGCCCTAAGCAGCGACGTTGGCCCACTCTTTCTATGGCCGTTCTTCAACCTCGTAGTCATGTTCTGCATTTCTGGGGACGTGGCGGTTCATGGTCTCCCAAGCACAGGGGATGAGAGCGAGTAGAATGTCCCTGGGCTGGGGGTGGGCGTCCTTTTCGCGGAACCGGTTTAGTCACTTGTCCAGACCCACAAATGTCTGGAGGCGGAACCAGACCTTGACTAGTTTCTTAGTGGATATATGGGTGTCGGGCTGGGGTTTGTGTCCGAGGTAGGGGGATTGGCGGGAAGTATTTCAGATTGTCGGCCATTGCTCTGCCACTACCCTAGTAGTACGAAATCTTTGTAATGATGGCTGGTAAGATGTAAAGGGCAAGCAGCCAAGGGAAGAAGGTCAGGAAGTGGAGGTGGATGTGATGGCGAAGAAATATCGTGTGGGACTGACGGAGGAGGAACAGGAAGAGCTGAAGGCGATGGTGTCCAAGGGGCGGGCGGCGGCCTATAAGCAGACTCACGCCCGCATTCTGCTGCTTTGCGATGAGAACCAGGCTGACGGCCCAATGATGGACCAGGAGATAGCCCGGGCCCTGAAGGTAGGAACGGCCACGGTGGAACGGGTGCGCCGCCGTTGCGTGGAGGAGAGTGTGGAGGCCGCCTTGGGCCGCAAACAGCAACTCAACCGCCGCCGGAAAAAGCTGGACGGTCAGGGTGAAGCGCATCTGGTGGCCATGGCCTGCTCCCAGCCCCCGGAGGGACGGGTCAGTTGGACCCTGCGAATGCTGGCGGACGGATTGATGGAGCGGGAGATAGTGGACACCATCAGCACGGAGACAGTGCGCCGGACGCTGAAAAAAACGAACTGAAGTCTTGGTTGAAAGAGTGCTGGTGCCTGCCGCCCCAAGGCAGCGCCGACTTCGTGTGCGCCATGGAGGACGTGCTGGAAGTTTATCACCGCTCTTACGGAGAGAATGAGGTGCTGGTGTGTCTGGACGAGACCAGCAAGCAACTGGTGCAGGAGACCCGCCAGCCCCGCCCGGCGCGACCGGGAGCGGTCATGGCTTACGATTACGAATACCAGCGCAACGGGGTGCGCAACCTGTTCATGCTGTTTGCGCCCTTGGAGGGATGGCGCCGGGTGGAAGTCACGGAGCGGCGCACCAAGGTTGACTGGGCGCGGGTGGTACGGAAACTGGTGGACGAGGACTACGCCGACCGTGAGCGGATAGTGCTGGTGATGGACAACTTGAACACCCATCATCCCGCATCTTTGTACGAGGCACTCGAGCCTGCGGAGGCCCGGCGCATTGCCGGGCGGCTGGAGATACACTACACGCCGAAGCACGGGAGTTGGCTCAATATAGCCGAGATAGAGTTGGGGGTGCTGGCGCGGCAGTGTCTGGACCGCCGGATTCCCAGTCAGGAAATCCTCGAGCAGGAAACAAGCGCATGGCAGGAGAAACGGAACGGGGAGGGGATTCGGGTGGACTGGCGTTTCACTACCGAGGACGCACGGGTCAAGCTCAAGTGCCTCTACCCATCAATACAACAGTGATCGACTACTAGCCTTTCTGCCAATCTTTCCATGTCCTCTCACTGTTGAGCGTGGACCGGGAGAAAAATTTATCTTCCCGCTCATTCCCGCTCACTTTTGCGAAATCCGTCGTATTCTAGACTGCGCTCCGAAGGACGGTCACCGTCATTCCCACTTTCGCGGGGATGACGGTGGAGTGCTGGTGGAATTGGTGGGGCTGGGGCGCGGTGGCACCCGACCGGGACGGACACCGCCGCGTACAAGATATGATAGGGAATGGGAGCCGGGGTTGGAAAGGGGCAAGTGTCAGCAATGTGGGATCGGGAAGCGATCCGGGTATGAAACCGATCTAACGGAGGGAGGCGGGATCCACGTCGCAACATTGCCGGTTTCTCCTACATGCCAGCATGATTAGTGCGGACTGGTTGGGATACTGGTAGTCCAATCGCGTGTCTGAGACGTAGTAGAATATGTACCTAGGCTAAGAGTTACCAGATTCCCCACAGAATCCCACGAATGGGGGTGGTCGGACATGGCGGAGCAATCGTTGGAGACCCGGAGGCGCGCCTCCGGATTCTGGAATTCGAGCATAGTCAAAGGCTCGGTAATCGGCGGGGTTCTCACCGCACCATTGATCGGGCTGATGTATCTAATGGACAAGCTGGCAGGGCTACCATTCGTGCCGTTCATGCTGTTCGACTGGATCACACGCGTATTGCCGGGCGGGCTGGTGACCTTCGGAATCGACACGATGATCGACGCGATGCTCATTGCAGGGATGAGCGTGGCGGCTGCCGCCAAGACTTCCGAGCAAGTCGCGGCGGTGTTGCTCGTGTTCATCATGGGTGTCGTGTTGGGAGCCCTGTACTTCCTGGTCATGCGCAAACTCAATGCAGCGCCGCACCCAGCGACAGGGATTGTGCTGGGTGCGATTTTCGGTGTTCCCATGATTGCGGTCAGCCTGCCGATGGAGCAGTCGGGCACCAGCCCAATGTTCACTGTCATCGGTCTCGGCATCATGTTCCTGGGGTGGGGTTGGGCTTTCGCCCCAGTCTGCCGGAGGCTGGTGTATGAGGGATCGGGCATTGAAACGGAGGATGAAATCCGCTGGGCACGCAGTATCAACCGGCGTCAATTCCTGGTTCGGCTAGGGGTGTCGGCGGCGACCATAACAGTGATCAGTGGGGGTGTCGGGTCTGTTCTTGCCCAGCGGGAGCGAAGGCTGCTGGATGAAGCGGTGACGGCCGCCGGGGAGGAACCAGCGCAGGCAACCACCAGACAACTGCCCAATGACGGTGATCCGGTGGTCCCTGCGCGGGGAACCCGGCCCGAATACACGCCTTTAGAAGACCACTACAAGGTCTTCATACGCAGTGAACCGACCAACATCGACATAAGCACCTGGACCCTGCCCATCATCGGGATGGTGGAGAACCCGATGGTGCTGACCCTTGACGATATTCGCAACAACTATGAGCCGCAGAGCGAGTACGTGACCCTGTCCTGCATCTCTAACCGCGTCGGCGGCGACCTGATCAGCACCACCTGGTGGACCGGCGTCAGCCTGCAGAAGATCATTGACGACCTCAAACCACAGCCCGAGGCACGATACCTGAACATCACCTCCGGGGACGGGTTCCACGAGACAGTGGACCTGGACATGATCGCCTCGGACGAGCGCATCATGCTGTGCTACGAATGGGACGGGAAGCCGCTGCCGTTCGACCACGGTTTCCCGTTGAGGATATGGTTGCCGGACCGGTACGGAATGAAGCAGCCGAAGTGGATTACGGGGATGGAGGTCACGTCGGAGTACAATCCGGGTTACTGGGTAGGGCGAGGATGGGACGAGGTTGCGAGGGTGAAGGCAACATCGGTAATTGACACGGTGGCTGTCAAGGACCTGGCAGTGGTCGATGGACAGGGGTTCGTGCCGGTTGGCGGGATTGCCTACGGAGGAGCCAGGGGCATCTCCGGGGTGGAAGTGCGGGTGGATGAGGGCCCTTGGGAGGAGGCACAATTGCGGTCTCCTTTGTCCGATACCACCTGGATCTTGTGGCGCTACGAATGGCCTTTCCAGGAGGGTGAGCACACCTTTGAGGTCAGGTGCGCCGAGGCCGACGGAACACCGCAAATCGAGGAAAGAAAGGGAAATCGCCCTGACGGCGCCTCGGGAATCCACTCCCGCAGGACTAGGATTTAGACCTGCGCAGTGTCCGGCCCATTCATCAAGCATGAGGCTGTGGGTAGACCGGATGACCCGGGCCCGGGAGCACCCCGCAATCCCCACATAGACGGGGATTGCGGGGTGTTCCCGTGGATAACTCTCCGACACAGTTCTTTAGAACCGCCCAACCACAGGCCGTCAACCCCGGGACACAGCCTATTCAACCGGAAAGAAAGTTATTGTATTATGGACTGGTATCATCTCCTTCGGTCAATATTGGGTTACCAGCCTGATACTACTCTGGTGGATGACTGCACGTGCCCATAGATTTGGTTCTGGTACAAAAAATCCTAGCCGCTGTATTCGTCGGCTATCTCCTAGGGTCCATTCCCTGCGCCCACATCGTTGCGCGGCTGCGCGGCAGGGACATATTCGCAACTGGCAGTACGCTCGCGGGTACAGCCAATGTTTACTGGAACGTAGGACGCAGGTCGGGGGCATTGGTATTTGCTGGAGATGTGGCCAAGGGTGCTGCGGCCGTCATGGTCGCTAGGTTGCTGGAAGTGCCCGAACACCTGGTCCTCGTTGTGGCCGGAGCAGCGATACTTGGGCATTGGAAGTCCATCTTCGCCAGGTTCCGCGGCGGCGACGGCATGGTGACCCTCATGGGTTTGACCATCGCCATGATGGAGCCGAGGCTTGCGCTAGTTGGGGTTGTAACCGGCCTGATATTTGTCGCTCTACTGTGGCGCACTACTTACCGGTCGGCGTGGGGGATCGTGGCGTGTTTCACGATCATGCTGGTGCTCAGTTTCTCCTACCAGATGGAGCGTGGGGTGGTGCTTGGGTTGACATTCCTGGCCGCGATGGTGGTTTTGCGGAGCACGTTGACCCAGTGGCGCCGGGGGGCGGCCAACGAAGGCGTCAAGGGCCTTGACGCCAATGACGACCTGGATCTGGATGACGATCTGGACGGAGACGCCGATTTCGCTCCGAGGAACGGCTAACCACCCGGACAGTCCGGATCCTGTGTCTCCTTGAGCCGCCTCAACTCAAGGACCCAGCCCAAATCATCGTCGTCGGAAGCTTCCGCCCTCAAGTCAGGTACAAGGGCCATAGCCCGCTCCAGGTGGGACACACAGTTGTCCACATCTCCACGGTTTGCGTAGAGCCTTGCCGCGTTGTAATGGGCGGCGGCGAAGTCCGGGACTGCCTCCAGGGCAACGAGGTAATCCGCCAGCGCCTTTTCCCGGTCCCCCATGGCTTCAAAGGCTGCGCCCCGGTTGCTCAATGACTCGGCGAAGTCCGGCCTCAGTTCGACCGCACGTCCATAGTCAGCTACTGCTTGCTCGTAATCTCCCACAGCGTCGAAGGCTAGGCCTCTGTTGTTCAGCGCCTCCGCATCTTCGGGGTCAAGTTCGAGTACCTGGGAGTAGTCGGCGATGGCGGAATCTAGACGCTCAAGGTAATAGTGAGTCCTAGCTCGGTTGAAGTAGGCGTCGGCGTTGGCCGGGTTGTGCTCGATGGCGGTGCTGTAGTCTTCGATAGCCTCTTGGTGCTGCCCTAGTTCGTCCAGCGACGTGCCCCGGTTGAGGTAGGCGTTGGACAGGTCTGGGCGCAGTTCGATGGCCCGGTCGAATGCTCCTACCGCCTCCCTGTGCCGGTCCAGCCGTGCCAGGACCACTCCGTAGTTATACACCGCTTGCAGGTAGTCTGGCCTGATCTCCAGCGCACTCTTGTAGTCCGCAACTGCCTTGTCCCGCTGTCTGAGGTCATCGTGGGCGTTGCCTCGCTGGTAGTACGCCTCGGCCAACTTGGGATCGCGCCTCAGGACGGCGGTCAGTTCAGTTACTGCCTCTGAGGGTTGACCGAGCCTGAGATGGGCCAGTCCCAAGTTGAAGCGCGCGTCGGTGTAGTCTGGGTCGTCCCGGAGGACTTGCCTGAAGGCTTCGAGGGCATCCGCGTACCTGCCCACTGCGAAGCAGCCGTTGCCATAAAGGACGCCATCCTCACCACAGGTGGTGGCGACCTGATCCAGAGCTTGCTCCACTTCCTGGCGGGAACATCCAGTAAGGCGGCCACCCCTGGCCCGTGGGGTAAGCCGGGACACACCGATGGCGTGTTCTTCCAGCAACTTTGCCAGCTTGACCAACGGTGGACTGTCTGGTTGAGTCAACTTAGGTGACCGTCCTGTTGAGGGTTATAGGGATCGCCCTGGGCAAGGTCGGTGACAGCGCTTAGATTCCATCACGTCGAAATAGCATACCACGGAAATTGCCTCCAAGTGCGATTCCTGAAGACTGCCGTTGAACGGGACGTGGTTCCGGCTTACAATGGCCCTGACCTAGATTTGCGATAAGGGGAGTCTGAAGTGACCCAAGCTACAGGTACCGACGTAATCATTTACACTCACCCCGATTGCGCCTATTCCGCGGCGGCGAAGATGGACTACCGCAAGCGCGGCGTGGCATACCTGGAAATCGACGTTTCCAGGCAACCGGACAAGGTGTCCGAGCTTCTGGAGCATTCCAAGGGAGAGCGGGTAACGCCAGTCATTGTCGAGAATGGCGTTGCCACCATCGGGTTCAAGGGCGGGTATTGAGACTTCTAACCCGGGCCGGTCGGCCCACAGACGCAACACACGCCTTCGCCATCCATTCCCCCAACGAGGCAAATCCTGTTTTTGCTGACATTTGCTCGTTGTGGGAGCCCAAAACGCTATGCTAGGATTTTCCTAGATCACACCAGGCACCCACCAAATTCACCATGACATGGTCAGCCGCCGGAGAAGCGGCGCAGCCGGTCAATGCGAAGGAGCAGTCAGGATGGCAGGGATGGAACGGATGGAACGGGACAAAGAAGCCGCACTGGAGATAGCCCTAGGGCGCATCGAGAAAGATTACGGCAAGGGTGCAGTCATGCGCCTCGGGGAGATGAGCCAGCAACTGGCTACGGAAGTAATCCCTACTGGGTCATTGGCCTTGGACGTTGCCTTGGGAGCAGGCGGGATCCCCAAGGGCAGAGTGACGGAAATCTTCGGCGCAGAATCCGCGGGTAAGTCTACGCTGGCGATCCACATCATGGCACAGACCCAATTACAGGGTGGGATAGCTGCCTATGTAGACGTGGAACACGCCCTGGATCCCAATTACGCCGCAAATTGTGGCCTGAACCTAGACAGCCTGCTGATCGCCCAACCTGACAGCGCCGAGCAGGCCCTGGACATCACCGAGCAACTGGTCCGCAGTGGCGCGATTGACTCGGTGGTTATAGATAGTGTGGCCGCTCTCGTGCCCCAAGCAGAGATCGAAGGCGATATGGGAGATACCCACGTGGGGGCGCAGGCGCGGCTCATGTCACAGGCGTTGCGGAAACTCACCTCGGCCATACACCGCTCCCACACCGCCGTGATCTTTATCAATCAGTTGAGGGAGAAGATCGGCATCTCCTACGGCAACCCAGAGGTGACGCCCGGAGGCCGTGCCCTGAAGTTCTATAGCTCGGTGCGCATCGACCTGCGCCGCATAGAGTCTATCAAACAGGGGTCAGAAATCATTGGCAACCGTGTCCGGGCCAGGATTGTCAAAAACAAGATCGCCGCGCCCTTCCGTGTCGCCGAGTTTGACATCATGTTCAACCAGGGCATCAGCAAGATGGGCGATCTCCTTGAGCTCGGCACCAGCCAGGGCATCATCAAGAAGTCCGGGTCCTTCTACTCATACGGCGAGACTCGCCTGGGCCAGGGCAGGGAGAATTCCAAAGAATTCCTCACGCAGCACCCCGAAATCGCCGCCTCGGTGGAAGCCCGCATCCGGGGAATGGAACCATCCCAAGAACCTGCGCAGGTTGCGGCCGCTGCGGAGGACGAAGTCGACTACAAGCTTCCCGCCGTCTCGGACCTGGATGAAGAAGAGTAGCCCTTGGTTTCCACCAGCTAAGGGGATGCCATATCCTGTGGGACACGGAAATGGGAACACCCAGGCACCTCTGGACAACTCCATGGAGCGAGGGCTGGCAACCGGCCTGCGGATGCTGGCCTACCGCGCCCGCACTGAGGCAGAGGTACGCACTCGCCTCGCCCGACGATACACGCCGGATGTCGTTACCCAAACTGTTGCCCTGCTCAAGGCACGCCGGTTTTTGGATGATACCGCATTCGCCAGGGGCTGGCGTGAGAGCCGGGAACGACGCCGTCCCAGAGGGGAAGCGTTGCTGCGGCAGGAGTTATTGCGACGGGGGGTTGCTCCCGATGTGATAGAGGACGCCCTTCATGGCTTCGATGCGGCATCCAACGCATACCAAGCCAGTCACAGGCTTGCGCGGCGCATATCTGGAACCACCAGCCGAGAGTTCGGCCGGCGTATCTGGAGACACCTGCAACGGAAGGGATTTGAGCAGGAAGTGATCCGGGAGACGGTGGAGCGCCTTTGGCAGGAGCTACCGGAGCTTTATCATAGCCAGGTAGACCCCTACAGCGAGGGCCAAGAGAGTATATATACTGAAAAATGGCCCTAGCAACACGGCGATTGCGTAAGACAGAATCACCGAGCCCCCGGTCGCCCAAGACAGTAGTACGCTGCGTTTCCGGTCCACTGCCCGGCTCACTATTTCTCCGGCCCCGATTCCGATCACTATTCCCGCCAGAGCCAGCAGCAAAGCCGGAGCAAACCCATCGAACAGATACCGGACTAGGTAATTGTATACTGCCCATAGCACGCCGCCGCCGATTCCGACCATTATGCACGTAGCAAGACCCCTAAGGTAATATAAGGGTCGGAATTCGTAGGTAGGGTTAGCAACAGGCTTGCCGCAGTCCCGGCAGCGGATGCCCACGGGGGCCTGCACCATGCATTGGGTACAGATAGACTTACCGCAATGGCTGCAGGAAAGTCCAGTCTCAATCTCCGGGTGCCACGCGCAGTAGTGCGCGGCGCCCGGTCCTTGGCCTACCTGTTGTGTTCGGTCAGTGCTCAAGCTCAGCTCCAGGGATATGCTAGTCTGACGTGCGCGGCGACCTGTGGACCCATTTGGCGTTGTCGTCCACGTCCCGGTCGAGCAACAGCCGATTGAACAGCACCTTCCTCCTAGGCAACCCTGGGTGCAGCGGGTTCCAATTGGACAACAATCGCTTTAATACCACCAGCGCAAGCGCACCGACGCAATACCAGGCCACCACAGTTGGGTCACGGGTGATGAACGTCCACACGGGAAGCAACACCAAGGCGATCAGCACACATAACCCGGAGTTCCGTGTCAAGAGCCAACCAATCCCCACCATGACAAGGGACACGGCTAGGACAATCGGGGAGAGTACCGCCAGGCTGCCAACCACCACGGCGACCCCCCGTCCGCCTTGGAACTTGAGGAAAACCGACCAGTTGTGCCCGGCCAGGGCGCAGAGGGAGGCGCCCATCAACATGCCGGATTCAGGGCGCAAATCAAGAAGGTAGGTACCCGCCAGCAATGGCGCAGATCCCTTACCCAACACGTCGAAGAGGAAAAGCGGGACCCACGGTAACTTTCCCAAATGCCGGAATGCGTTAGACGCTCCTACATTTCCGCTGCCATAGTCCCGGATGTCGATGTTTCTGGAGACCTTGGCAACAAGATACGCCGTGGGAACGGAGCCTATGAGGTAGGAGCAGATGTAGAGCCCGGCGATCTCTATCAGCACTGTCGGGATGCTCCGCAGCTGCTATCGCAGCTTGTGTGCCGCATCCTCCAATCGTTCGACTGTTTCCAGCGGGGGTCCCAGGGTTCCTGGCAGCAACTCCCCAGTATTGCCCAACCCATGATAGTCGCTGCCGCCACAGGGGATGAGGTCATACTCCTCCGCCAGTTCTGCCAAGCGGTTTACGGTTTTGGAGTCGTATTGGGCATAGTGGACCTCCATTCCCATCAGACCAACGTCCTTGAGAAGCGCAATTGCGGGCTCCATGTCTACCAAGTAGGCAGGGTGTGCCAACACCGGCACCGCGCCGAAACGAACAAGCAGATTGACGGCCTGGTCCGGCGACATCTTGGTGCGTTCGACGTAGGCCAGCCCATTGCGGCCAAGATACTCCGGGAAAGCGTCCTTCGGTTCCTTGCAGTAACCCTTTTCAACCATGGCCAGTGCGATGTGGGGCCGGCCTACCGCTCCGTCGCCGGCGATCTCCTTGACCCGATCCCAATCAACGTGGATGCCAAGCGTGGCCAACTTGTCCACCATCGCCTTGCCCCGCTCCAACCGCCCGTCCCGGAAGCGGCCCAGCAGGGCCTGAAGCTCCGGGTCCTCGTGGTTCAGGAAGTAACCCAACATGTGGACTTCGTCGCCTGGAATGTCGGTACTGATCTCGATGGCCGGGATTATCCTCAGATCGGGGAACTCCCTAGCTGCATAGAACGCTTCTGCGAGACCTTCAGTAGTATCATGGTCGGAGATCGCCACCTGCTTCAGCCCTTGGCTGGCAACCAACTGCACCAACTCCGTGGGTGACAGCCGTCCATCCGAGGCCGTGGTATGCAGGTGCAGGTCAACCAAAGCGCCCATTCTATCTCACCATCCTGTCCATACGGTCAATCGACAGGGCCTTCCCAGACCCGGTGTCAACCTCGACGAGTACTGAGTTCATGATCACCGGCCCACCAGCGACGGTCAATCTATTGGGCAGACCAGTCAAGAACCGGTCCAAGACCGCGCTGGAATCACTGCCGATGACGGAGTCTACAGGACCAGTCATCCCCACGTCGGTGACGTAGGCTGTTCCCGATGGGAGTACGCGAGTGTCCACGGTACCAACGTGGGTGTGAGTGCCAACAACGGCACTGACGCGGCCATCCAAGTACCAACCCATCGCTTGCTTCTCCGACGTCGCCTCGGCATGGAAATCAACCAACACGACCTTGGGGCCACTATCGCCGACGTCGTTAAGGATGCTGGTGGCGGTGCGGAACGGGCAGTCTAACGGAGGCATGAACACACGGCCCATGAGGTTCATAACCATGATACCGTCGTGGACTATGTAACCGTGGCCTGGTGCGTCGGGGTAGTTGGCAGGACGAACCAAGGGCAGACCCTCGTCCATGTGGGGGACGATCTCCTTCTGGTCCCACACATGGTTACCAGACGTCAGAACGTCCACACCGTTTTCGAGGAGCTCGTAAGCTGTCTCCAGAGTCAGTCCAAACCCGCCTGCAGTGTTTTCGGCGTTTGCTACCACAAGGTCTATGCCATGCTCCTCACGGAGTTCGGGAACTAGGCTGCGGATGGCCCGTCTGCCGGGGCGTCCGATAATGTCGCCAATCATTAAAATACGCAATAGAAGACTCTCCCAGGGGTCAACCCCTGTACAACCGAAGGGGGCCGGGGATTAGCCCCGTGCCCCCTTCGCGAGTTCAGTGTTTTGCCCGCGCGGTACAAGCCTTTTGTTCGTACCTACGCCGGACCACCCGGCGGGCATTTAGGCAACCCCGAGCTCATCTGGCGTACTCCACGTTCCGGGTTTCACGGATCACGGTTACCTTGATCTGTCCGGGGAAAACCAGATCTTCCTCGACCTTGCGAGCGATATCCCTAGCCAACTCGGCGGAGCGTACATCGTCCATGTCGTCGGGCTTGACCATGACCCGAACTTCCCGTCCGGCCTGGATGGCAAAGGCTCTCTCCACACCGTCAAATCCAGTGGCGGCTTCCTCGAGGTCACGGAGCCGCTTTACATACATTTCCAGAGATTCTTTGCGAGCTCCAGGGCGAGACGCACTTATGGCGTCGGCCGTGGCGATCAAGAAGGACTCGATCGTCTCATGCTCGTCGCTGTGGTGCTCTAGAATCCCCCGGTATGAGCTGTAGTTGATCCCGTGCTTCTGCGCGATCTCCGCTCCGATCTCCGCGTGGGGACCAGCCACCTCATGGGTCAGAGCCTTGCCGATGTCGTGCAACAGCCCTCCCACCTTGGCAACCTGCTCGTTGGCACCCACCTCGGCAGCGAGCATTCCCGCCAACAGGCCTACCTCGATGGAGTGCATCAAGACGTTCTCGCCATAGCTGTACCGGTATTTCAACTGCCCCAGCAACCTGATGACCTCGGGGTCGAGGCCACTCACTCCCACGTCAAATGTCGCCTGCTCTCCGGCCTTGCGTATAGTTTCTTCGATGTCCTTCTGGGACCTGTGAACCACGTCCTCAATACGTGCTGGCTGAATACGCCCATCGGAAATGAGGCTTTCCAATGAGAGCCGCGCCACCTCCCGCCTCACAGGGTCAAAACAGGAAATGGTGACGACTTCGGGGGTGTCGTCAATGATTACATCGACCCCGGTAAGAGATTCCAGGGTCCTGATATTTCGCCCCTCGCGGCCGATAAGACGACCCTTCATCTCATCGTTGGGCAGGGATACTACAGAGGTTGTGGACTCGGACACAACGTCCGTGGCCAGTCGGTTAATGGCAAGAGTAACGATACGGCGGGCATTTTCGTCTGCGCTCGCCTTGTGTTCTTTTTCGAGTTCATAGTAGCGTCGAGCCAAGTCCTGGCGGGCTTGCTCTTCGCCTCTCTTGACGACGATCTCGCGGGCCTCGGCAACGTTGAGACCGGCGATATCCTCCAGGGCGTTCAATTGCTCTGCCTTGAGCTGCTCAGCCTCTTCGAGGGTTCCTTGCACCTCGGCTTCCCTGGCCTTTACGCTCAATTGCTGCTTCTCAACGGCCTCAGTCTTTTTCTCCAACTGCTCTTCCCGCTGAACGTATCGGCGTTCCATACGGTTGAGTTCCTGCCGTCTCTGCTTGATCTCGTTCTCTCCGGCAGTGCGCAGTTGCAAGACCTCTTCCTGAGCCGAGAGTATAAGTTTCCGGTGCTCCTCCTCCGCCTGCCCTCGAATTCGCTCGGCGTCCTCTCTTGCGTTGCCTACCCGTTGCCCATTAACCCTGTTTCTGTAGAACAGCCAACCAGCTGTTGCGAACCCCGTTACCGCTAGGACGGCCAGGATAATGTCTATAGCTATCACACTATCACCTACCCTTTTCCGCCTAGTACGCAGAGTTGGAAGACCCAGCCTCCCACAGGTTTATGCTACCGACAAGCGTACCCGGTGTCAAGGAGAGTCGACGCCTGGCTCCGGGCCTTTAATGGCCTCCGGCGCTTCGGCGGAGTGCTTCGGAGCCTATTGAGACGGTCGCCGCACTGCCCTATAATGAATGGTATCAATAGCCTAATTTTCGTGCCTGTACCCCAGACTGCAAAGCGCATCCCAGCAGGTGGCATTTCATGGCGAAACGGGACTATTATGAGGTCTTGGGTGTCTCTCGGACCGATAGTGATGAAGAAATTCGGAGAGCCTTCCGCAAGAAGGCGATGGAGTTCCACCCCGACCGGAACAAGAACTCTGACGCAGAGGAAAAGTTCAAGGAGGTCAACGAGGCCTACCAGGTTTTGTCAGACCAGAAGAAGCGGAGCCAGTACGACCGTTTCGGACATGCGACGGGAGCTAATGGCGGCTTTGACCGGCCTTTCGACGGGTTCGATACCTTCGGGTTCGGTGGGTTCGGGGACATTTTTGATTCCTTTTTCGGAGATGTCTCAGGCCGTGCCACGCGCCGTGCACAGCGGGGCGCAGACCTGCAACAACGGGTCGTCCTGAGCTTCGAGGAATCAGTATTCGGTGTTGAGTGCGAGATTGAGATAGATCGTTTGGAACAGTGCCAGACGTGTGCCGGCGCTGGGAACGAGCCAGGCACACCGGTAGACGAGTGCTCCACGTGCCGGGGAGCGGGCCAGGTCCGTAGGACCCAGAAAAGCGTCTTCGGCCAGTTCTCCCAAATCGCCCCGTGCACCGCATGCCGCGGCGCCGGCACTGTTGTCCAGACATACTGCTCGACCTGCAAGGGGTCCGGAAACGAACGCCGGAAGCGGACTAGGGCTGTATCTATCCCGGCCGGAATCGAATCCGGGATGCAGGTGAGGATTACGGGCGAAGGAGATGTGGGACAGGATGGTGGCCCTCGAGGAAATCTCTACGTATATGTCGATGTAAGAGAACACGAGCACTTTTACCGCGAGGGCAACGACCTAGTCTACCTTTTACCCGTCAACCTTGCCGAAGCCGCTCTGGGGACAAAGAAAATTGTGCCGACTCTGGACGGTTCGGATCAGATTCTCACGGTACCGCAAGGGACAGCGGGAGGCGCACAATTCCGCCTCAGAGGGAAGGGCATCCCCGACGTGCGTAGCAGTCGGCGGGGTGACCTCCGGGTCATGATCGATCTACAGGTGCCCACCAAGGTGACTTCCAGGCAGCGCAGGCTTCTGGAAGAACTGGCCAAATCCTTTGGAACAGCCGAAGATGTCGACGTTGATCCCAGTCTGGACGAACCTGACGAAGAGGGGAGTGACAAGGGCCTGTTCGAGCGTATAAAGGGTGCATTCGGCTGATTAGAGCTCTACGCCATCCTCGGTGGGACGAGCATTGCCCAGTGTGTGCACAGCCCGGGATGTTCTCCCTCACCCAGCGTCGCCACCTTTCATGTCCCCTGCCGGAGAAAGGCATGGTCTGGCAAGAACTCAGCATAAGAGTCCCCTACGAGTACGTCGAGCCTGTATCCTACCTGTTCAGCCGGTACGGACACGGTCTTTCGATGGAGAAAGACGAAGAGCGTGTGGCAGACTCCGGTAGGAAGACCGTAGCATGGGGTGACCCTGATGTAGGTGGGGAATGGGACGGAATTGATCGTGTCACGCTCAGGACGTACCTGCAGCACACGTCCAAGCGGAGATTGGCCCGCATCGAGGTGGGGTTGAAACTGGTTGGACTCCTGGAACCGTTGGAAGATCTGCAGATCACAACAGTCCCGGACATGGAGGACTGGCAGACTCAATGGCGCAGCCACTTCGACCTGCTACGTGTTGGCGCCCGGTTAGTAATCAAACCTACCTGGATTCCATACGAGCCGACTGGCGACGATGTTGTGATCGAGTTGGACCCGGGTATGGCATTTGGGACCGGCTACCACCCGACTACCTATACCTGCCTGGAGGCTCTGCAAGACCTGGTACAACCACGCATGAGGGTCCTGGATCTGGGTACAGGTTCAGGTATCCTGTCAATCACGGCGATCCGGCTGGGGGCATCAGAAGTCGTGGCGTTGGATATCGACCCTCAGGCGGTGCGAGCCGCCCGCCAGAATTTTCGCCGTACCAGAGTACAGCGGCAGGTCAACCTGACTCAGGGAACAGTGCCTCATCCACTGGCCGGGGAAGGGCATTTCGACGTAGTAGCAGCCAACATTTCGGCGCGGGCAGTGGCGGAACGCGCGCCGTTCATCGCACCCACCCTAAAACCAGGCGGCATGCTGATAGCGTCTGGGATCATGTTTGACCAACAGGCAGGGGTTGAGGAAGCTCTGACAAGTCTCGATCTCCGGCTAGAGAAGACCTGGTCGAAGGACGATTGGGTTACGCTTGGGTACCGGGCTCCCAAAGTGCGTTAGCAAGAATAGCAGGACCCACGCGTCAACGGGTGACCCAAACAATCAACTTACATCGTGGTCACGGTCGTAGCCCTACCGGAAGTGAGGAATAACGTCATTGGCGATGCGCTGCATCACCATGGTGATCGCCGGAACGTCGCCAGAGTTCAGAGCCAGGATCACATGGTCCAGCCCGGCGTTCTGGTAGGCTTGAAGGGCGGCGGTCATCCCTTGGGCGTTGCTACCCGACAGGCGTGAGCGGGTTGCGGCCCGGTTGCTGGAAGGAGCACCATGCACCTCCACTTCGACGCGGAGCGACATCACCAACGAGTCTGGGTCTCGGCCAGCGGCCCCGGCGATGTTGCGGATTTCTCGTCTACCCATGCTGAACTCCTCTAGGGAGAGGCCGGAGGGGTGCCAGCCATCGCCGCGGGTCGCAGCCCTGCGGAGGGCTCCAGGACTTGCGCCGCCCACCCAAAGGGGGATGTGGGGTTTCTGGAGCGGCTTGGGAGAGAAACGGAGGTCGGAAAAGTTCCAGCGCCGACTATGGTAGCTGGGATTAGGGTTCGTCCAGAGTTCCTTCATTATGTCTATGGACTCATTGGTCAAGGAAGCCCGCTGGCTCATGTGAATGCCCAGTGCCTCGAATTCTTCGGTCATTGCTCCGACACCGACGCCCAAGGTCACCCGGCCACCGGATATCTGGTCCAGGCTCGCGGCATACTTCGCCAATTCCACTGGGTTGTGGTAGGGAAGCACCAGCACTGAGGTGCCCAAGAGCGCCCGGCGGGTGGTGGCCGCCAAGTAGGACAGAGTGGACAATGGGTGGTAGTAGGGCTTGTCCTCCAGCCGCTCCCGGATGTACCCGGTGTTGAACAGGTGGTCCATCACCCATAGGGAGTCGTACCCCAAGTCTTCGGCCAGAGGTCCCAGATCGAGCACCTGTTGAGGGTCGGCCACGCCCCAGTTGTTGGGTATGGTGACGCCAATTTTCATGGTTTCCTTCCTATCCGGGGGTTGTAGACGATGGGGACAGGTTGGCGCCGTAGGGATAGCCCGTCGTATCCGGTACGAATCTCGGCGACAAGGCGAATCAGTTCCCGTTCTGTGGTACGCGTCCTGCCTCGGTGGCTATGCGGTTCTGATGGACTGAACCAGGCGCGCAGTTTCGATGGCTGCGACCGCCGCATTACTGCCCAGATTTCCGGACTTGCCCCCGGCGCGGTTGATAGCCTGGTCCATATTCTCGGTGGTGAGAACTCCGAATATGGTTGGTACACCCGTCTCTACACCAACGCGCCCGATACCGCTGGAAGCCTGACCAGCTACCATGTCGTAATGGCTGGTCTCGCCGCGAATCACCGCGCCGAGGCATACCACGGAGTCGTATTGTCCCGATTCTGCGAGGGTCTTGGCTACGACCGGCAACTCAAACGACCCCGGGACCCAGGCCACACTGATGTTGGAGTCGGCGACTCCGTAGCGTTCCAACGTATCCAATGCGCCAGAGAGGAGTTGGCGGGTAACCACTTCGTTGAATCGAGCGACCACGACCGCTACTCTAAGTCCGCGGCCATCGAGTTCTCCCTTAAGCTCGTTGGGCAAGATGGATTCTCCTGGTCTAGTTTAGGGTTCTCACGCTTAGTGCCAAAAATACAGTGAACCGAGTCGCTGCCAGTCAGGGTTTAACCTGCGCCATCACTCCGGGTGCGCACACCGGCTTCCAGGACTCTTTCCAGCAAATCGCCCTCGCTGACCGCACCGGTTAAGCGGGCGTGCTCATTGATGACCGTGAGAGGAACAGAACGTACTCCGTAGGTCTGGCCCAGGCGCTGGAATTCCTGCACTTCGATAACATCAGCCTGTATGTAAGGGTTCTCCAGCGCCATGGCATGTGCGGTGTGGGAAAGGGCTGGGCAGTAGGGACAACTGGGCGTGACGAAAACTTGGATATGGACGTCCTGGTTGACCTGACGCAGCCTTTTGCGAGTGTCCATGCTCAGGGGGCTGACACCTCTGGAGATAGTCTTGATGCTTTCAATGATGGTAGCCATCTCGTATCCGATGGGGGCTCCATAGAACTTGAGGCGGGCGGGACCTCCTGCACTCAACAGGACTGCTGGGATTCGGGTAACACCCTGATCTTCGGCAACCTGCGAGTCGCCGTAGAAGTCGACGACTTCCAAGTCGATCTTGGGCGAGAGGTCTGCAACCTCTTCCATCAAGTGTTGTGTCTGGGTGCAATACGGACACTCACGCCCTGGTATGGTGATGATCGAAGGTTTCTGGGTGAAGACCTGCACCCGGACGTTCCGCTTCAGGTCCTTGCGAAATGTGCGCTTGAGTTGGGCCTTGTCCTGGTCTGAGATCAGGTTCTGCTGGGCCATTCAGCAGGCTCCCATATGGTCAACTTCGGCAGTGCGTAAGTTCGCCGGAACGCCAGCCGACACAGAGCCACGTCGATTCCCCAAGTTCGCTCCCTCAGGCAAACGCAGCGGGAAAACGCTATCAAGGGGAAGCTGGGCCCCACTAGTTTACACGGGAAGTCGAGCGTT
Source organism: uncultured Dehalococcoidia bacterium (assembly GCA_951812625.1). GTDB lineage: Bacteria > Chloroflexota > Dehalococcoidia > Lucifugimonadales > UBA3495 > CATOSP01. The sequence continues at coordinate 831,330 of CATOSP010000002.1, forward strand.
ATCCACCCTGATCAAGCTTGCCCCGTATGGTAAACATCCGCTGGAACAGGGTAAAGCAGGAGATGATGGCTATGATGAGAAGGACCCAAAATATCTGGCCGATTATCAGACCGACGCCGAGAAGAACTACTCGCTCAGGCCGGGTCATGAGGCCTGACCGAATGGACACACCGAGCCCCTCGCCCCTGGCCCGCAGGTAGCTGACCCCTTGGGAGAATATCAGAGCCAGAAGCAGAACGATGATGAATAAGACCAGTTCACCCCCAGGGTATACCGGCCGCATGGCGATGAACGAGACCAGTTCGCCTTCCTCGAAATCAGTGCGCATGGCGTAGACTGCCAGACCTAGAAATAGTGCGGCTTCACCCAGGCGATCGAATACCGAGTCCAACAATGCCCCGAAGGGTGTTACCTTGCCGGTAAGCCTCGCAAGCGCACCGTCGAACAGGTCGAGCGCTCCTCCTAGCAGGAAGACGACGCCACCGACGAGCATCAAGTCGCTTGCTACCAAGTATGCCGACACAACGCAGACCGCGAAACCCAGAAGGGTGATTGAGTTGGGCGTCAGCTTCAGCGCGTGGAGTAAGCGCGCGCCCGGTTGTTCGATAAAGCGGAGCACGGCGCCTCTAACCTGTTCGCGTCCTGGAATGGTCACTTGAGAAGTGGGCCTCCTCGATTACTCTGACCCTCCAGCACTCGGAGGACCCCCGTTCCCGGGGGCTAATCCCGAGCAGGTCAGATAGAAGTCTTCGACTTGCCCGGCCACCCGCTCCCACCGGTATTGTTCTACATCCTTGCGGCCTTTGGAGCCCATTGACAGAGCCAACTCGGGATCGTCGATCAACTGTATCAGTGAAGCAGAGAGGGCATCAGAATCCTTGCGGGGGAACAAAAGACCTTGACGCCCGTGTTCAATGATGGCGTTGTAGCCATCTATGTTGGAGGCGATTACCGGTTTGCTAGAGGCCATAGCCTCTAGCAGCACATATCCAAAACTCTCCGAGCCGGTTGCAGGCGAGCAGCAAATGTCAGCGGTGGCGTAGTATCGCGGGAGGTCCTCGTCAGAGACACGACCAGTGAAGACCACGTCCTTCAGCGCTCGAGAGCTGAGGATTTGCTGGGAGTCTCGGTCCAGGTTTCCTGGACCGACAATCAGTAGACGGATATCCGGTCTGTCCCACTTGACGCGGGCGTAGGCTTCAAGCAGGTACTTCAATCCCTTGCGCCGCTCCAGGCGTCCGACGAACAGGATGTTGGTCTTGCCGTCCTGGTACTCCGCCAAAGGGGCCGGGTCCTTGGCGAATCGGTCCACGTCGATCCCGTTGGGGATGATCTTGTAGTCCCCGGGAAATACGCTGCTGACGTAACGCCGCGCCGCAGGTGAAACGGCAATGCCACCGTGCAGCCGCTGGTGCCACCGCTTGATGATAGGATGACTCATGCGGTAGAGGTGCTGTCGCTGGTTGGATGCGTGGAATGTTCCGATATTCACGGCCTGGGAGAATTCAAGGACGCAGAGGGGGAGGATCGGCGCCAACGGTTCGTGCAGGTGGACGATGTCGAAGGCTTCTTCCCGGAGAAGAGCGCGTACCTTGGGATAGATCCACCAGGACAGGGACACCCTCGCAATAGACCCCCCGCTGGGCAGGGGTACCGACCGGCCCAGGTGCACAAAGTTTTCTCCGTCTTCGCGTTCCCTGGAAGGGGAGTGGGGGGCCAGCACTTGCACGTCGTGACCCACACGGGTCAACTCGCGGCTTAACTGGGTTACATGGGCCGTCACCCCGCCCGGCCAGGTAAAGTCATAGGGTGACACCATTGCGATTTTCAAGCAGTGCTCCCTTACCCTCCCCGCGCTTCCCCGCCAGTTGTTCAAAGGGGCCGCTCCCAGGGCGGGAGAGGATGCCTGGGCTGCCCTACTCTGCGTCAGTGATCTCTGCTGCGTCGGTGATAAATGACTCGACCATTTCGCGGGCAACATCGTCGGTGTACTGGTGGGGAGGGGACTTCATGAAGTAAGCGCTGGGGCCGGGTAGCGCTCCGCTGATGCCGCGATCCAGGGCCAGCTTAGCACACCGCACCGCATCTACCACCACACCGGCCGAGTTGGGGCTGTCCCAGACTTCCAGCTTGCATTCCAAGTTGATTGGGGCGCCCCCGAAAGAGCGTCCTTCAATGCGAATATAGCACCACTTGCGGTCCTGAAGCCAGGGCACATGGTCACTCGGTCCGATATGGATGTGGTCTGGGTCTATGCCGTCTTCCATTTGGGACGTGACCGACCCGGTCTTGGAAATCTTCTTTGAGACCAGTCGCTCCCGCTCCAGCATGTTAAGGAAATCGGTGTTGCCTCCGAAATTCAGTTGGTAGGTGTTCAGTATCTCAACACCCCGGTCTTCGAAGAGGCGGGTGAGGACCCGGTGGGTTATAGTTGCGCCCACCTGGGACTTTATGTCGTCGCCAACAATGGGAACGCCACACTCCTCAAACCGCCCACGCCAGTATTCTTCCCTGGCGAGGAATACCGGGATGCAGTTGACCATCGCGCAGCGGGCATTGAGGATCTGTTCCACGTACCATTTGGTGGCCATTTCGCTGCCCACGGGCAGATAGTTGATGACCACGTCGACGTCTCTTTCCCGGAGGATGCCTTCGATGTTAGCGGTCGAGTGGTTGGACTTCTTGACGAGGTGGGACACGTAACGGCCCACACCGTCATGGGTCATACCGCGTTCCACCGGCACTCCCATGTGGGGAACGTCAGCGAACTTCAGGGTGTTATTGGGCTGAGTAAAGATGGCCTCCGAAACATCCTTGCCGACCTTGTTCTCGTCGATGTCGAAGGCAGCGACAACCTCGATATCATCGATCCGGTAACCGCCGAGGTTGGTGTGCATGATGCCGGACACGTCTTCATCGTCCGGCAACTCCACGTAGTTGTGGATACCCTGAACCAACGAGGAAGCGCAGTTCCCCACTCCTATGATGGCGACCTTGATTTTCCCCACTGCTTAAATTCCTCCGTTGGGCCGGGTCACGCGCGCTGGCGTGCAGAAAAGCTGATGAATTGTAGCAATTTGCGAAAATCGCTACAAGTGTCCGGTTTTCGGATAGTGGTCGAAGTTGAGGGCGATCAGTCAGTTGACGACCGCGATTAGCTGAAGAAGCGGAAGATCGCGGTCCGGTCGTCGTGACGGGAGCGGCGGCCCAGTTGTTCGGGAACCTGTCCTTCGTTGATGCGTTCTTCCACTAAGCTGTTCACACGCTCCGCAGCCTCTTCGGGTGTTGCCGCTGCCCGCACGAGGTCGGCCAACTCGGAAACCAAGACGTTGTCTGTAACCCCGTCAGTGGCCAGCACAAGACGGCTGCCCGACTCTATCTCGAATTCGGTGCGCACCAGTGTGGGTGGGCGTTGTGTTGCCCCTATTGCCTTGGCGACCCCAACATGGAGAAACCCTCCGACTCTGCCGGTGAGTTGCTCCACCGAGTCGGAGCCGACAAGGAAGATCGGGCTGTCACCTGCCCCCATGACGTGCAATCGGCCGTCCAGGTAGAGTGCTCCGGAGAAAGTGGTGAGTAGAAAACGTCCACCGCCTACCTGGTAGAACTCTTCGTTAAGCTCGTTGAGAATGGTGATCACGTCTTCCGGACCGGTCAAAGCCCCTGTCTCTAAGGCCTCGACTACGGACTGGCTCGCTTCCTCGCCGCCGTGTCCGGTGACCCCGTCCATCACTGCATCGAGGAAAGAGTTGTTCCCCAAGTCCCGAACGAGGTAGCTGTCTTCTCCGTGGGCTGAGTTGTCCTGAAATGCCGCTACGGTGCTTCCGAGCATACGCGTTGGTCCTCACAGTTGCTCAGCAAGTTTGATTTGCCTCTGGATTTGGATACTGACCGAAAACCATGTTCATCGGCCCAAGTCCGCCAGTTCGGTATCTGCATCGAACATGTAACGCGCCCAGTGGTCGCCGCGTAGGAGTTCCAAAGCCTCGTTCCATGCCTGGCGGGTTTGGTCTATATCGGGAAGCTTGCGGTTTCGTGCGGCGACCGCATCCAGATAGGAGTTCAGGTCACTGCGGAAACCGTCCAAGTCGGCATAAGTTCGCTCCTTGAGCCGGTCAATCATGCCGTCTGCTGTATCCCGGACTGTGGAATCAGCGTCGCTATAGCTCAACGACATTTCTTCCAGTTCCTGCACATAGTTGACCACCGGGCGCTGTCCATGGGGGTCACGATAACCGTCGGCCTGATTCGGAGGCTCCTGGGGGGTGGTGTAGAACTTCAATATCTCCAAGTACGAGTCGAATACGGTGCGGGCAGGGCCTCCCCTGATGTTAGTCTCCCCTTCTACAGGCACTAGGTCGGCGCAGTCAATGATGGTCAGCTGTCCGGTACCGGGTCTGTAGAACAGATTTTGGGGACGCATGTCAAGGAGTACGTAACCGACTTCCAGAAAGGATGCCTGAACCTCAAGCAATTGGCGGTGGACCGGAAATGGATCGTCTGGGTCTAATGGCGTCAACGGGTGAAGCGCGAAAAGGTTTTGTCCTATGCCTGTGGGAACGCGCTGGATCCTTGCACGCATGTCCCCCACCATAAGCGGAATTCCATTGGCTCGTTCCTCGACGATCACCCGGTATGCGTTGCCTTGTGAGTCTCCATAGAATTCGTCGTGGTTGGCCCGCTCCGAACATCCTATCAGGGAGGCTATGCATGGGGTGTTTCCCGGGAGGCGTTCCAGAACTTCCAACATCCGGTCGGTGCGAGATTCCGTGCTGCCGTGCATTCCTCGGCTGATCATCTGGGGGACGGGACGCTTCAGCACAACCGACGCACCGGTTTCATGGTCGATAGCTGCACGCACTTCATAGTCCGCGCCCGACCCCAGGAGGCCGGTTATCTGAAATCGGTTGAGATCCACTAACTGCATACTTGCAACGTGTTTCCGAAGTCACAAGGATGGTACATTTTCGCCTGAAATAATGCAACTGAAAGTCGACGAGTAGTCAGGTAAGAGTCCCCCACGAAAAGCCGCATCAACTGGCCATCATTCTTCCTGCCGGTTCGGGTCTTGCTCCCTTCCCTCCTGCTCCTCTACAAACCTGTTCAATTCCGTCCAGTCCGACCGCAACCTTTCCATCTCCTCGTCGGACACCTGAAATGAGCCGTAGTAGGCGACCTGGAAATCGTCGACAATACGCTCTACCGGAGCTACGGGCAACGACCCATCGAGAGTGCCTTCGTGCTCCTTCGGGGTCTGCCAGTCTTCCCGGGTACATCCACGCCGTGCTGCCAGAGTCAACATACCGTGGTAAAATTCCCGAGGGTTTCTCGGGGTGGGAGGCCGCGGCCGCCTGCGCCGGCCCAGGGACATTACATTGGCCAGAAGACTGCTGGCCAGTGCGGAAAGGTCGTCATTGACCCGGCTCCAGCTGAACACCGACTCCCGGGTCTCTTCTACCTGGCTAGGGACTCTCAGCATACGCCGAAATCTGTAAACCTTGTAAAGCAACCAGCCTGCCAGAGAAGCTCCGATCAGGAATCCGAGGAGCTTCAAAGTAGCAACGAGCAGTGGAGGCAAGCCGTTGTCCCCAACACCCTCCCGCATGGTCTCATGAAACTGGCGTATCTGTTCCTGCGCCATGGCCAACCCGCTCAAGTCGCCACCGCCAAATCGCTCGGAGACCCAGGTGCCCAAGGCAACCAGAAGTCCCGCAATGTACCCCAACGCGAGCAGGACCGGTTTCAACACCCAGAAGCCTATAGTGCCTATCAGCTTCAATAGCCAGCGAGTGACGTCGTCCAGTCCTCCCAGGCCAGCCGCGCTCAACAACAGCCCCGCCAACAGCACCAGCACGACACAGACGGAGATGGGTATCCACCAGTTCATCCCCATTACCTGTCCTTCCCCGGCCTCTGAAGAGAACCGGGCCAGCGACAGACCTACCAGCCCAACCCCAAAGAACCCGACGATCAGGAAGCCACTGATCAAGTCAGCGGAACTCATACTGTCGATTATCACTGCTAGGAACAGCACTACCAGTCCCCATTGGAATGAGGTGCGTACGGCGTCCAGCGAAACCTCGTCGTGGGCTAGGGAGCTGCTACGCCACCAAGCCAATACCAAGAATGCAAACACCATTACTTGCCGCAGTGCAACCCCGATACCCCCATCCATGAAGGCACCAATAGGGATGATGCCATTACCCGTGGCCATATGCGCCAGGATGAGTACAGATACGAGGCTGAGAACCAGCCCCATAGATCCTCTGAGGTTAGCCGTGAATCGCGTTGTCTGGACGTACAGCGACAGGAGGTATGCCCACAAAACCCCCAACCACACGACCCAGAATGGCAACATGGGCGGAGGTTGCTGTACCGCGACGCCGATGATGTTGAATATCAAATAGAAGCCACAGGCTTCCAGAAACATTACCGCGCCGGTGACCAGACTAGTTCGAAGAAGTGGACTCATGCGCGTCCAACGCCTCCAGGACTCGTCCCACCCGGTAGATTCGTAATCCAGGTGGCTGAACCGGCGGGGCTCCATCTCCAGCGAACAGCACCTCGACCCGGTGACCAGCATCCTTCATTTGCTCGATTTCCTCTATCAGCGCCCGGTTCATAACCGCGGTCACGAGCATCACCGTCGCCCCGGTGGGAAGAGACGCGCGCTCCTCACGGAGCACCTCCGACAGAGGGGTCACCACATAGGGACCTGCCATAGCCAGGGCTTCCAGTACCAGGTTGAGCTGGGATGGGGATGCACTCATAGGTACCGTGATCCACTTACCCGAGTAGCTAGCAACGGCATTGCTGGCTAAGCCGAAGGTATACCCGTGTCCCCCGGCGTGATGCGCGACCGATGCGGCGGCGGTCACAGCACGCTCAAAATATCGGCGATTGCTTCCCTGCCACGCGTGTTCGCTGGTAGTGGCGTTCAACGCGATCAGCACGTTCAAGGAGACGACCGGCTCAAACACCTTGGTCTGGAGGCGGACTCTCCGCGCAGTAGCTTTCCAGTCGATATGCTTCATCGGGTCGGTGGACAGGTAGTCCCTCTGCCTCAGGAACCGAGTTGTGTCCTGCAAAATCGGCTTCGGGCCCTTGGCCTGTCCCAAGGGGTGCTCCTCAGGAAATACGAGCTGACCGAGGTCCACGATCCTGGGGTATACCAGCACGTAATCAACCCGCGACATGTTCGCCTCAGATGCACTGAAACCAAATATGTCACCGCTGCGGAGCCTAACCGGTCCTATCCGGTGGTAACCTCTGGACATGCACCGGAGGGAGTATTTCCATGAAGCTTTTTGATACGGCAACAATGATGTGGTAATCGTGTGCTGCTTGGTCACGTCGGTGTTACTACCCCGGAGGATAGCGCCAGGCAGTTCAAGCCCTTGTGGAAAAGCGTCTTGGATGTCCACCCATATCAGGGGGAGCAACTTCTCGTTAGATAGGGTGACAGTGTATTCGATTGAATCTCCGATGAAGGCGCGTCCCTGAGACAGCTGCCGACGGTGGTCGACTCTCTGGAAGGCGAAGCGGTCCCATACGCGTGCTGCCAATGACACAATGATCGCCAAGGAACCCACTATTAGAAGAAGGCCTTGGCTGGCTACCAGACCGACGAACACCATGAGCCCGCTAGCTGTTAACCAGAGTTCGTTACGCATACGGCTCCCCGGTATCTACTGTCAGTTCGTCAGCCGGAGGTGGGTGCTGGCATCCAATATCCGGGCAGTCAGGTTCTAACCAATGGCGACCTGTCGACGTTACACGGGAACTTGCACCTGTTCCAAAATGTCCTCGATAACCCGCTCTGGGGTCATTTCGCGGAGCCGCGCCTGGGATTTGAGGATGAGGCGGTGGCAGAGGGCATACGGCGCCAGAACCTTGATGTCGTCCGGGGTCACGTAGCTCCTGCCTTGGACCGCTGCCATCGCTTGGCTGCACCGGAACAGTCCCATCGTCGCCCGTGGACTGGCCCCCAGCTCGACATCGGCATGGCAACGGGTGGCCTGCACCAAACGCACTACGTATTTTCGTAGGACCGGTTCCAGGTGTACATGCCGAATCGCCTCTTGGTATGCCGCTAGGTCGCCGCCTCCGGCCACCGGCTCGATCTCGGCCAGTGGGTCGGCCGTTTGGAACCGGGACAGCATAGCCTCTTCCTCAGACTCCATCGGGTAGCCAAGCCGCAGGCGCAACAAGAAACGGTCCAGCTGAGCTTCCGGGAGAGGGAAAGTTCCCTCAAGCTCGATGGGGTTCTGGGTAGCGATGACCATGAAGGGGCTTGGCAGGGCTATAGTAACGTCGTCCACCGTCAACTGCCGCTCGGCCATTGCCTCCAGCAGTGCTGACTGGGTGCGGGGAGTGGCACGGTTAATCTCGTCTGCAAGGACAACCTGTGCGATTACCGGACCTGCGCGGAACTCGAACTCGCCTTCCTTTTGGTTGTAGTAATGGATGCCCGTGATGTCGGAGGGCATCAGGTCCGGAGTAAACTGGATGCGCTTGAAGGTGCAGTCGAGGGAACTGGCCAGGCTTCTGGCCAAGGTAGTCTTGCCTGTGCCAGGCACATCTTCTACGAGGATGTGACCCCCGCTGAGAACCGCCGCCAGAGTTAGTTCGATGACTCCGCCCTTGCCGACTAGGACTGTCTCGATGTTGGCCTTGATCCTAGCGGCCAATTCCGCGACCTCGCCGGTCAAGTAGGAGATTGGAGCCTCTTGCTGTGCCATGACCGTTCGGAGCGCTTGGCGCAGTCGAATGGGTGTTCAATCGAGGGGCGGTCAGCAGCAACCTTCAGCCGGGGCGGAGCTGTGTGGGACCGGCTTCTCGATCGTTATCGACGACTCAGGTGCTCTTCTACCTCCCGAAGATCCTTGAAGGAGTCTACGCTCCGCCAAAACGCCCTGGACTTGATCGCCGAGATTTTGCCGGCCTTGGCCAAGCGTGGGAACGTCTCGGTCTCGTGGTCGCCTATCTCCGGCAGTTCTTGTGCTATCCGGCGGTCAAAAAGGTAAACTCCTGCGTTGATCCAGTGGGGCAATTCGACCTTTTCCTGGAAGCCAGTGACGCCGCCATTTTCGTCCATGTCCACCAGTCCATATGGGCTGACAAATGGGACGACCATGATGGTTGTCTGGTGAGAAGGGTCTGCCGCCTTGCTATCCTGGTATCTCCTCTTGATGGCATCGAAGCTCTCATCCGTGATCACGTCCCCGTTGAGAACAACCACCGTGTCCTCCCTTTCAGGGACCTGGGGAAAGCCCAGCTTGATGGCCCCGCCGCGGCCCAAAGGCGTGTCTTCAACGCTGTAGTGAGCGCGGATTCCGAAGTTACGCCCGTCACCGAAAAAGTCCTTGATCACCTGCCAACGGTACCCGGCCAGAAACACGACGTCAGTGACGCCGCCCGTCTTGAGCCATTCGATCTGGTGCCACAGAATCGGCTGGCCATGTACAGGGACCATTGGCTTAGGCACAGTATCGGTCAGAGGCCGTAGCCTCTCACCCTTACCGCCTGCGAGAATCAAGGCATACATGGACGCCGCCCTCGCATTGATGATTGGGGCAAACCGGAAGTGAGTGGGGCCTAATATAACGGTCTCGACGTTAGACGGTCAAATGAGGAGTCTAGGATGTCCGCCACGCGATAGACGGTGGATAGCGGTTGGCTACCCGGCCTGGGTTCGAACCAGGGATTTCAGCTCCAAAGGCTGACGTGTTACCACTACACCACCGGGCAATTAGTGGGGCCGCGGGATACGCCCCGTATCTCTATTCTGATACCGGTACACTATGGCGTCAAGTAATCCCAGGCCTATGATAATTCAGCCGCCAGGAACCGCTCTAGGATAAGTACTGCGGCCGCCGCATCCACTGAACCCCTCTGGCGGGAAGGCTGCTGTCCCGATTCCCGCAGGATGGCCTCCGCTTCTACCGACGTGAACCGCTCGTCAGCGGTGTAAACAGGTATTGATGTGAGCTTTTTGAAGGTGTTGATGAACCGTAGAGCCCGGCGGGCTTGGTCTCCCGCGCCTCCGTCGACGGAGTAAGGCACACCCACCACGAATCCGTCTACCTTCCGCTCTTGCGCCACCATTAGCACTTGGTCCAGATCTTCGGACAACTTTGTGCGAACGAGGTGGCCTGCTGGGAAGACCAACGTGGTGGAAGTATCAGCGAACGCCATGCCGATACGCCGCTCCCCCAAGTCCAGCGCTAGAAGTCTCAGCGCCAGTCCTCCTTGACCGACCCAAGATACTGATGCGGATTCCCGAACGAACTGCGATGACGAGACGCTATGCAGTTATGTCAACGCCTGACGCACTAGATCTGCCACGCCGGAAAGGGCATCGTCCAGCTTGTCGGTTCGCCTACCGCCAGCTTGGGCTATCTCCGGGCGTCCGCCACCGCCTCCACCCATAACCTTAGCAGTATCCCTGGCAAGGTCGCCAGCATGGAGGCCCTTGCTCACCAGGTCGGGCGTTACCATCGCCACCAGTAAGGGATTGCCGTCGGTTACGCAGCCCAACATCACCACCGCGCTCTCGAGCTTTGCTTTGAGGAAGTCTCCCATTTCCCTCATAGCGTCCGGACCGGTCGCCGAGGTACGGGCCGAAACTACCTTCACTCCACCCACATCGGCGACGCGCCGCAAGAAAGACTCAGCTTCGGCACGCAAGTTCGACCGCTCCATCGCTGCCAACCTGCGCCGTATATCCTCGTTGTCCTGGAGTAAGCTGTCTAGCCGTGTCTCAAGTTCGGCCACAGGGGTTTGCAGCCTTTGCGAAAGAGCCTCCAGGCGTGCTGCCTGCTCTACGAACAGCTGCTCTGCCGCTCTCCCTGTCACGGCCTCTATGCGCCGCATTCCTCCGCCTATGCTTGACTCTCCAAGGACGAAAATGGTGCCCACTTGCCCGGTGGCTGAAACGTGAGTGCCTCCGCAGACCTCCAGGCTGAAGGGTTCGCCGTTGGACATACGGACAACTCTGACCACGTCGCCGTAACGGTCGCCAAAGAAGGCCAAAGCCCCCTGTCCCACCGCCTCGGTGTAGGTGGTCTCCTGGGCCGATACTTCAAGGTCTTCGCGTACCTTTTCGTTGGAGAGAGACTGTACGGCCAGTATCTCATCGGTCGACATGGGACTGACGTGGCTGAAGTCGAACCGCAGCCGTTCAGGGGCCACGTGGGAACCCGCCTGCCTGACGTGCCTTCCCAGCACCGAGCGAAGGCCAGCGTGCAGCAGGTGAGTACCACTGTGGTTCCGGGCCGCGTCCAGACGCCGGTGGGGATCCACCTCCGCGCTCACTCGCTCGCCGATGGAGATGTCTCCCCGTTGTACCACGCCACGATGGACGATAAGCCCTGCCACCGGACTTTGGGTATCCTCGATGCCCACGACGGCGTTGGCTGACGTAATGGACCCTTGGTCTCCAACCTGACCACCACCCTCGGGGTAAAAGGGCGTTTCCTGCAGCACCACCTCAACGCTCTGGCCCTGGGTAGCAAATCCCACCGACTCACCCTTCACCATGATGGCGGCCACCACTGACTCCTGGCCGAGGTCATCGTAGCCGACGAATTGGCTCCGCTCGACTCCCAGGTTCTCGTAGGCTGACAGCATCTCCATGCTGCCACCGAACGATTGGGCGGCGCGAGACCGCTGCCGCTGGGCTTCCATCCTTAGCTCGAACCCCTCCATGTCCACTTCTATCCCAGCCTCGCGGGCAATCTCGGCGGTAAGCTCCGGGGGGAACCCGTAGGTATCGTACAGGACGAAGGTCTCATCACCAGACAAAGTTTTAGCGAAAACCTTCTGTTCTTCCTGGCCATACGGCAAGCCAGTTGTAATACCGGCTAAGAGACTTTGATAGACAGATGTAGTAAGAGGCAACCCCTCCTTTGTCAACCAGTCCTTCAGAAGTTGTTCAATAGCTTCCTGGTTTTCAACAACTCCCTCGTCTTCAATGTGGGACTCGAAATCTTCCCTGAAGGGTATAAGCACATTCTCTAACAGCGGCCGCCCTGTTCTTATAGACTCAGAGAAGACGTTTTCCTCCAGACTGATGACACGGAGGATGAAGTCCCGGTTTTCCGATAGCTCTCGGTATCCGGACTGGAAGTTGTCTATGACCACCTCGGCCACCTGTGACAGGAACGGCTCTTCGAGGCCCAACCTCCGGCCATAGCGGATGGCGCGTCTGACCACACGACGCAGTACGTAACCTCGGCCCTCGTTGCTTGGGACAACCCCGTCGCCGATGAGGAACGTCGCCGCACGAGAGTGTTCAGCCACAACCCTTAGGGAATAGTCGGTCTCCTGGTCCGCGCCGTAGCTCTTTCCTGTAAGCTCACAGGCCTTGGCGACCATCGGCCACAGGAGGTCCGTCTCGAATATGTTGGACTTCTCCTGAAGTACAGCGGCGGCGCGCTCGAGGCCCATTCCTGTATCAACGCTGGGAGCGGGCAATGGGGATCGGTTACGCTCCGGGTCTTGGTAGAATTGCATGAACACTAGGTTCCAAAGCTCTACGAACCGCTCGCAATCGCAGTTGGGGTGGCAGCCCGGGATTCCTTGTGACTCTCCTGTGTCCCGCTCTGCCCGGAGCAGGTTAGTCAGTGCATCCGGTTCGAGCATTGGAGAGCAACCCTTCTCAGCGCCACCGTCATAGTGCAGTTCCGAGCACGGCCCAGTGGGACCTTCGGTGCCAGCTGGCCCCCACCAGTTGTCTGAGTCCCCGTAGCGGTAGATGCGTTCCGGAGGGATGCCAATCTGTTCGCGCCAGATCCCGTAGGCTTCATCGTCGTCCAGGTGGATGGTGACGAAGATGCGGTCGGCCTCCAGACCAAACCCCTGGGTCATTAGCTCCCAGGCGAAACCTACTGCGTCGTTCTTGAAGTAGTCGCCGATGCTGAAGTTGCCCAGCATCTCGAAGAAGGTTAAGTGCTTGTGGTCCCCCACCTCATCAATGTCAGTAGTGCGGAAACTCTTCTGTATGCTGGTTAGGCGGCGGGATGGCGGAGTTTGCTCTCCCATGAAAAAGGGTTTGAAAGGGACCATCCCGGCGCTGGTGAAAAGTAGCGTTGGGTCGCCCGCCGGGATGAGCGACGCGCTGGGCATTCTGAGGTGGCCGCGCTCTTCGAAAAAGCGAGTGTACAACTGTCTTATCTGATCGCCCGTCATCATTCCGCGCCCCATTCTTGCTGTATTACGGATTACGTTATTTTGGTCGAAATTGTATTCCACGACGAAATGAGCGTCAATTACTGTGCCGACCTGGGACAGGAAGGCTGTTGACCCTCGGCAATCGCGGGCACTAGAATTGAAGTAGTGGTAGCCGGATCACCGTCACCCAAGTGTGACTGGGCGGTAGCAATCACTGTTCACTGGGTATGGAGGTGTAAATGGACTCCAGCATCATCGGTAAGATCGATAAGGCCAGGAAATACGCTGAGGAGAAAGAGAGGGTCACCATCTCCGAATTGAGCGTCCGCTTTGAGGGGAACCACAATACCTATCAGGTGGACTTCAGGTCGGGGAATTGGTCTTGTGAATGCCACTTTTTCGAGACAAGGGCTGTGTGCAGCCACATCATGGCCCTTCAACGTATGCTGGCCGGGATGCTGGCCCAGAAACAGAACGCAACGGCAGCCTCCTGACCTCCGGCGGAGGCTTTGCCACTGGTAACCACGTGCTTTCGGGCTGGACTAGATGCGCCAGCCCGCTTTCAATCGTTGAACCCCGCTGTTACACTCACCCCCATCAGAAACTCCTTCGAGACTGGGCCGTTCGGAATATCCTCTCCAGTCATATCGGTCGGTCAAGGCTTGAGTTGACTGCAAATGGCCCGCCTGGGTCCCGAATCCGTGGCATCAGATAGACTACGGGTACGGTAAATGGGCGGTCAGTTGGGCCACACGGGTTGCAGCAAGAAACAAACGTAAATCAAACAGGCCCCAACTCCCGCACATTATTACCACCCGCCCTGCAGTATCCGGCGTACCGCCTCTACTGGCTCGGGATGCTGGTCTCGGTCAGTGGTTTTCAGATGTTCCGGGCAGCCCAAGCCTGGTTCGTTTACGAACTCACCGGGTCCCCCCTCTTCCTGGGCTACGCGGCCGCCGCCAGCGCAGCCCCGGGCATCGTATTCAACCTCTTCGGCGGTGTGTTCGCCGACAAACTGGACAAGCGCTTGCTGGTGATGGCCACCCAGGCTGCCAATGCCGGGCTGATACTCCTGCTCGGGGTGATGACGCTTCTGGACGTGGTGGAGGTGTGGCATGTGCTCGTTATCGTGTTCCTGGCCGGTTCGGTAGAGGCTTTCGATACTCCGGCTCGCCAGGCTATCTACCCGCACTTGATCGACCGGCGTGCAATGATGAGCGCCGTCGCGCTGAACTCGTCAGTCTGGTCGGGCAACCGCATTGTCGCGCCGGCAATCGCGGGTTTCATCATCGCCCTGACCAACATGGAAACGTCGTTCTTTGTGGCCGCTTTCTGTTTCGCCGTGATGGCGTTCGTCATGGTCTTTCTGAAAGTCCCGGCCATTCCCCAGGGCGGTCATGGCAACCCCTTGCAAGACATGGTCGAGGGGCTGAATTTCATCGGTCGCAACTCCATATTCTCGTTCTTGATCGGAATGACCTTCTTCAACAGCTTCTTTGGCATGGCTTACGTGTTCCTGATGCCCATGTTTGCCCAAGACAGCCTTGGATTGGGTGCAGGAGAATACGGTACCCTCCTTAGCGCCGGTGGTGTAGGCTCGTTGCTCGTCACCCTATGGCTTGGCTCCAGGAAAGACACCCGCTTCAAGGGACTGTTGATAATCGGCGGCGCCGTGCTGTTCGGCGTTTCGCTGATAGTATTCGGTCTCACGTCCAGGTACATCGGTTCCTTCGAGTTGGCCCTGGTAATCCTGTTCCTGATGGGTACCGTAACCTCGACTTACATGATTTCAATTCAAAGTTCGCTGCAAATGATGGTGCCCGACCGGATGCGTGGGCGCGTCATGGGGTTCTACGGAATGACCTGGAGCATCATGCCACTGGGAGGGTTACAGGCAGGGGCTTTGGCCAATATCGCATTCATCGGCGCGCCGTTCGCCGTGGTCATCGGAGGCGTGGCCGTGGCCGCCTTCGCCGTTGGCCCCGCACTGCTGAACGGCAAAGTACGCAACCTAGGACGGGAATTGGCCCAAGCGGAAACGGAAGCTATGGCACCCCAACAGCCTCAACCGGCCGCGTCTTCCGACGATGGTTGAGTATCTCAGTCTTCGATTAGACTAATCAAAAGCACCTGCCGGTCTGTTGACGCTGAACGAAGTCTACAGGTCGCCAATAAGCTCATGCCTTCTCGCCCCATAAACGTGAGCTCACGGGCTGGTACTGTCGTTGACATGTGAAAAGGGGGCAGTTACACTCCAGCCTGGGCGGGTATATATTGCAACAGTCGCAATTGGGATTCCTCGTCGTCGGACTTAACCACCGTAGCGCACCATTGGAGGTGCGTGAAAGGTTGACCCTCAACGCCGACCAAATACCCGGTGCGCTGGCGGCTATGGATCAATTCGGGGTTCCCGGAGCCATCATCTCCACATGCAACCGCTCCGAGTTTTACGCCTTAGAGCCAAGTGGCCCTGCCAACGTAAATTACTGGGGGATCGGAGACCAACGGTGCAGGGAATTCTTGGTCGACTATTTTGACGTTCCGTTGGTGGAAGTTGAGCGATACCTTTACTGCCACCGGGACCGGCAGTGTATCAGGCACCTGTTCCGAGTCGCGTCCAGCCTCGATTCCATGATTCAGGGCGAGGACCAGATCATAGGCCAGGTCCGGGAGTCTCTGGAAATCGCTTTGCACGCTGGGACCATCAGAGGTCCTCTGCTCCAACTATTCCAGCAAGCCCTCCACGTGGGACGGAAGGTGCGCCGGGAAACCGGGATCGGGAAGAACGCTCTGTCAGTCAGCCGAGCGTGCGTCGATATGGCCAGAGACACGTTGGGAGATCTGAGCCAACTCCGGGCGATGGTGGTGGGTGCCGGCGATGCGGCGGGGCTGGCAGCCAATGTGCTGAATATGTCCGGCGTTAAGAAAATTACCGTGACCAACCGAACCCATGAACGTGCGCAGGAGTTGGCTAGGTCCCTTTCCGGCCGAGCCATTCCGTTCAACCATATGCAGGGTGCTCTGGCTGAGGCCGACTTGGTGATATCCTGCACAGGCTCTCCAGGCTATATTCTGACCTCCGGGGCCATACAGACTGCCATGGAGGCGCGCCCGGAACGCCCTTTGTTCTTGCTGGATATCGCTGTCCCCCGGGACATCGACCCTGCCTCCGCCAACATCAGCAACGTGACCCTCCATGACGTCGACGACCTGGACACCATCTCGGACACCTACCGCTTGGAGCGAACCGGGGAGGCAGGCGAGGCCGAGGATTTTGTAGATCGGGAGACAGACGGATTTCTGGATTGGTGCGCCGCTCAGAGGTCTCTCCCTACCGTGGTGGCTCTCAGGGAACAGGCGGAACAAATGCGCCAAAACGAGATCCACAAGACAATTCGCAGGGCTGACTTAGGATTCAACCCTGAACAGATTTCTGCCTTGGATACTATGACCAAGGCGCTCGTAAAGAAGCTATTGCATGGCCCAACGGTCTACCTGAAAGACCGCGGTGATTCCGTTGACCTGAGGCTGATTAGACAGATGTTTCAGATGCGGGATGAAAACCTATGACGGCACAGGTCGCAGACAACGGTATATCGGCTGTCTAATCTTGAAGTGCCAACAGAGACTTGATTCGTGAGTATGTCATCATTAGTAGAAAAATATGCACTGCTCCCCAACGAGATTGATGAACTCAGTCTGCGCATGGTGGAAGATTCCCTGGCAGAGTCCTTGGATCTGACTGTGGGAGAACGCTATGTGGTGTGCCGCATCGTGCGCGCGGAGGGAGACCCAGACATCGCTTCCGCCATTCGGTTCAGTCCTGGAGCCGTGGAACGTGGACTGGAAGCACTGAAGGGTGGGGCGGGTGTCGTTACCGACGTGCGTATGGTCCAGGTGGGTATATCCCGTGCTCTCCTCAACCAATTCGGCGTTTCCACAAGCTGCATGATCGACACCCCACGGACCCACGAGCGGGCCCGGAAAGAAGGCACGACCCGCTCGGTCGCGGCGGTCAGGGAACTGGCTCCCCAAATGAAGGACGCGGTCGTAGCAATTGGTAATGCCCCGACGGCCCTCCTGGCTCTGCTGGACATGGTCAGGAACGGCGAGGTGTCCCCGGCCCTTGTCATCGGTATGCCCGTGGGTTTCGTTGCCTGCGCAGAATCCAAGGATGAGTTGCTGGCCACCGACGTCCCATATGTGACAATCGTCGGCCGCAGGGGTGGGAGTTCCGCTGCCGCAGCGACGGTAAACGCACTGCTGGGATTAATGTCCCAGGGAGCGACGGAATGACCCAGGTGAACCCTCCTTCCACTAGCGGGGACAGTAGGGGCAATGGCGCCTCATGGGGAGTGGTGCTTGTTGCCCATGGCAGCCAGCGTGGAGCCACGTCCGCAGAGTGCTCTTGCTCTTGGGGTATCCCGGAGTCGGAGACTCCGGAGTGGTGCCTTCATTGCCCCAGCACGCCCAAGGGACTGAACGAGGCGACTGTCCGCCTTCAGGAAGTGCTGGGTGAGGAGCTGGCCAGGGTCCAGCTCTCGTGCCTGGAATTCATAGAACCTCGACCAGACCAAACGATTCATCACATGGCGGACCAGGGACTGCAGCGGATGGTCGTCCTGCCCTATCTACTCGGCCAGGGGAAGCACGTAACACTGGAAATGGACGAGGTGCTCGATGAGGTACGGGCTGACCTGCCGGGTGTAGACTTGCATCTGGCCGATGTTCTGGGTGCGGACCCGCGGCTGGCCGATGTGGTGGCGGAACGAGTCCTGTCTTTGGATATTCCACCCCCGTCCGCATCCCAAACCACAGGGATTCTGATAGTAAAGGCTGGCACCAAGAACCAATACGATGATTGCATTTGGCTCCACGAGTTGGGACGTATCGTGGAAGTCGAACTCGGTCAGGGCTACGCTGTGGAAGTCGCCCAGTCCCACTATGGAGATCCAACCATTGAAGCAGGGGCAGCACACCTCGTAGATCACCGGAGAGTTTCTCGCATAGTAGTTGTGCCGTATGTGTTTTTCCCCGGCCTGATCCTGAAGCGCAACGTACTCGGGGGGTTGGACAGGCTGAGCGCCAAGTACCCGCAGATCTCAATGGCCGTCACTCCTCCGTTGGGCACCGACGACAGAGTAGTCCAAGTGGCAGCAGACCGCGTCCGTCAGGTCTGGGACCGGGCAGGTCAGAACCGTCTCTGAGCCACTACGGAAGCATGAGTCCAAGATGACTGAACAGGCTAGCAGCCAGGCTCGTACCGAAAGCGACTACAGCCGCCAAACAGTGCGCCGTCGTGGGATGCGCACCGGGTATACGACCGGGTCCACCGCCGCCGCCGCCACCAAGGCCGCTGCCTTGACCCTGCTGACTGGAATCGAAACTCGTGAAGTCACCATATCCTTGCCGGTAGGGCGGGACGCCGACTTCTCGGTTCACAGGTCCGAATCCTTGGCGGACGGCAGCAGAGTGACGTGTGCCGTGCTCAAGGATGGGGGAGATGACCCTGACGTTACCCACGGGGCGGAGATCTGCGCCACCGTCTCTCTGCACCCTGCAGGCACAGTCGGCGATCCAGTCCGTGGTGGTGTCGGCGTCGGCACCGTCACCCGCCCGGGCACCGGCATACCGGTGGGCGACCCCGCCATCACCCGTGTCCCCAAACGCATGATTACCCAGTCGTTGGAGGACGCAACTGCCCTATGCGGCATGCCCGACGGAATGGAATTGGTCGTTGAGATTTCGGTGCCTGATGGCGTGGAGATCGCCAAGAAGACGACCAACAGCCGGCTGGGAATCCTGGACGGCATCTCCATACTGGGAAGCACCGGAGTCGTTCAACCCTATTCCACGGCTGCATGGCGGGCCAGTGTCCATCTCGCTATCGACGTGGCGGCGGCCAATGACCTGTCTCACCTGGTGCTGACCACTGGCACTCGCAGCGAGGCATTCGCCAAGCAGCGCCTCGACCTGCCCGACATGGCATACATCGAAGCGGGGATATTCAGTGGACACTCAATGAAGCGATGTGTCATGCGTCAGGTAGGCCGCGTAACTCATGCTGGCATGGTAGGCAAATTCTCCAAGATGGCGATGGGTTACTTCGTCACCCATGTCGCGGGCAACCAAGTGGACACATCATTCCTCGCCGGGCTGGCCGCCGAATGCGGAGCCTCTCCCAAGGTGCAGGAAGAGATGGCCGGGGCCGCCAGTGCCCGTCACTTTCAGGAGATCGCCCAGGAGAACTCACTGCTAGCAGTGTTTCCCCTGATGTGCCAGCGAGTCTGCGAGGAGAGCCAGAAGTATCTGGGGGAAGACTCCGAAGCCTTGGCGATCGACGCCTTGTGTTTCGACTTCGACGGTACTTTGCTGGGATATTCCTCAACATCCCCAGACGGCATCCCGCTCCTTCCCGCCCCCGGAGCCTAGTCTCATGGTTGAGACCCGCAGACCGGCGGGGTACAGGCCGCTGGGCCTCTCCGACGAAGATTTCGAGCAGCGCCGTCCCCTCAGGGGCCAGATTACCAAAAGGGAAGTTCGGGCGGTTTCCCTCTACTCCCTGGGGCTGAGGCCAAACAGTATCGTCTGGGATATTGGGGCGGGCACAGGCTCCGTCTCAATAGAAGCTGGGCTGATCGCTAGAGAGGGTGCCGTCTTTGCCATCGAACGGGATGAACACAGCCTATCATTGCTGCAACGAAACGTGGATCGATGGGGTTGCGGGAACATCCGAGTGATTCTTGGTGAGGCTCCCGAAGTGCTGGTCCAGTTGCCGCCCCCCGACTCTGTGTTCATAGGCGGGAGTGGTGGCAACCTTGCGGGAATCCTGGACGTTGTTGGTCAGCGTATCTCGCGCGGGGGTCACATCGTAGCCAACCTGGCTGCCCTGGAACGCACTCAGGAGGTCTACCGCCAACTCAACGACACGGGATTCGCCACGGATCTGGTAATGGTAAGCGCTGCGCGGGGTAAGGACCTGCCGGACGGGACCCTCCGCCTGGAGTCCCTGAACCCCGTATTCATCGTGAGGGCCAGGCGGGAGGAGTAGTGGAATGAGCACCGGAGAGTCCACCGCCAGGTTTGGTTGCCTGTACGGAGTTGGGGTTGGCCCCGGCGATCCGGAGTTGGTTACGCTCAAGGCGATGCGGGTCTTGCAAGAGGTACCGGTAATTTGCGTTCCCCAAGCCGAGACCAGCCGGGACAGCTACGCTCTGGAAAT
The DNA here is from genome assembly GCA_951812625.1 of uncultured Dehalococcoidia bacterium. Classification (GTDB taxonomy): domain Bacteria; phylum Chloroflexota; class Dehalococcoidia; order Lucifugimonadales; family UBA3495; genus CATOSP01. The sequence goes on from CATOSP010000002.1 coordinate 851,725, forward strand.
CGTTAGGAGCTACCTGGACCAGGAGAAACAGGAAATCCTGCGCCTCACCTTCCCGACCGATGACGAGGATGCAGCAGGCGAGGTGTGGCGGGAAGCGGCCAATACTGTCGGAGAGCGGCTCTATAAATCCCAGGATGTTGCCTTCATCACAGAAGGTGACCCGATGCTGTACAGCACGTTCTCCTACGTTCTCGACGCGACCTGCCAGAACTTCCCCGATGCCGCTGTAGAGATCATCCCCGGCGTTTCCTCGGTAATGGCAGCAGCAGCCAGCGCTGGTGTTCCCCTGGTTACCCACGGACAGCGGCTGGCCATCCTGCCGGCCGTATACGGAATCGATGACCTTTCCGAGGCCATCGCCAACTATGACACCATCGTTCTGATGAAAGTGAACCGGACCCTGCTGCAGGCACTGGCCAACCTGGAACATCTGGGGCTGGCGGGAAAGGGCATTTACGTCCGCCGGGCCTCCACCGCCAGGGAAGAAGTCGTCCGGGACCTGACCCGCCTGTCATCCGAGGACCTGGACTATTTCTCCCTTCTCATCATCAAGAGGTAACAAACATGACCATCACGACCGGCAAGGTCTACATCGTAGGCGGCGGCCCCGGCGACCCGGAGCTGCTGACCCTCAAGGCCAAGTCTGTAATCGAATCGGCAGACGTGATCATCTACGCAGACTCCCTGGTCCATCCCTCCATCGTCGATTTTGCCAGGCCCGGGGCAGAGGTCCACGGCAGCAAGACACTGAGCTTGCCGGAAATAATGGACCTCACGCTAAAGTCTGTCCAGGAGGGAAAGACCGTCGCCCGCATCCAGAGCGGCGACCCCTCCATCTACGGCGCGGTCCTGGAGCAGATGCGGGTCCTTGAGGCGGAAGGGGTTGACTTCGAGATCATACCGGGGGTGAGCGCGGCCTTCGCCGCCGCCGCCCGCCTGAAGACGGAACTGACCGTTCCCGATGTGTCCCAGACCGTGATCATGACCAGGTTCGAGGGCCGGGTTCCCATGCCTCCCGGGGAGCAACTCAAAGACCTGGCCGCCCACGGCTCCACTCTGGTCATTTTCTTGAGCATCACGCGGATGTTTACCATCGTCCGCCAGCTTCTGGAGGCCGGATACACCGAAGATACCCCGGTCGCGGTAGTCTACCGAGTTGGTTGGCCTGATGAGCAGATTATCCGCGGCGACTTGACGGACATTGTTGCCAAGGTCCGCGAATCCAAGATCACCCTGCAGGCCATGATCATGGTTGGGAAGGCATTCGACCCCGGTCTGCTCAAGACCGAACCGGGCGCGAAGAATGGGTTCTCATCCTCCCATCTGTACTCCAGCGACTACACCCATCTGTACCGCCGCGCCTAGGCAGGATAGTTACCGTACTGAGCTGCTGTGGCTACTAAGGCAGGCATAGCGCGGAGCGTCCGGCGATGAGCCGCATAGCCATAATTGCCATTTCCCGAAATGGTGCGCGGGTCGGACGGGAGCTATCCTCGGCGCTCGCTCCCATCGCCGCCTTCTTCGTTGACCGTCGCTTCATGCTTCCTGGGGAGGAGGCCCGCCCCTTCGACCTCCCGGCCCGGCCCGTGGTCCAGCAGGCATTCCGCGATTACGAGTCCCTAGTCCTGCTCATGCCTGTGGGTGCGGCCATACGCCTGTTGGCGCCCCTGCTGGTGCATAAGCATCACGACGCCGCCGTGGTCTGCGTAGACGATTCGGGGACATTCGCGGTCAGCCTGCTCTCCGGCCATGTCGGAGGCGCGGACCGGCTGACGCAGCAGGTCGCCGACGTCATCGGCGCGACTCCGGTTATCACTTCTGCATCCCACGCTGGCGGGACACTCGCCGTTGACCTGCTGGGCGAGGATATGGGCTGGACGCTGGAGGCCAACTCAACCGCCGTTACCAGGGCCAGTGCCGCCGTGGTAAACGGTGACCCGGTCGGGGTATATCAGCGCGCGGGGGAGCGCGACTGGTGGCTGGCGGACTCACCCCTGCCAGCGAACATTCATAACTTCCCCAGCCTGGAGAAACTTGCTGCGTCTCAATGCGCCGCCGCTCTGGTAATCAGCGATCAGGTATGGGCTCTCCCCGAGTCCCGAGTTGGCTACGCTGAATCAATGCCGGGCAAGGCGACGGTCGTCTACCGCCCCAGGAGCCTGATTGTAGGAATGGGTTGCCGCCGGGGTGTGCCGATGGATGAACTGGAAGCGTTGCTGGACGAGGCGCTGGAGCAGAACAACCTCGCCAGGGCCAGCGTCCGCTGCATAGCCACTGCCGAGATCAAGAGGGACGAGGTGGGTATCCTGCTTCTCGCGGATAAGTTGGGAGCCGGTTTGGAATGTTACGGTGTTGAGGAACTGAATTCTATGTTCGAGACAGAAGGCGCTCCGTTGCCTGCAAGCGGCCTGGCGACGGTGGAAAGCGTTCCCGCCGCAATCCGGCCGACTCCATCTCCTGTCGCGCACCGGCTGCTGGGCGTCTGGGGGGTTTCCGAACCGGCGGCCCTGTTGGCGTCGGGGGCTCCGGGCCTGCTGGTGACCCGGCAAAAGACGGATAGGGCCACAATCGCCATCGCACGAGTCCCCTCTCCCTGACCATCGGCCATGCTTGGCCACGGCTCCGGCAGCTACGGGACTTTCCGCAATCTCAGGTACGAATTCCGCTTAACCACTGGCATTTCTAATACTCATTATGCTAAACTTAGGGTATGGTAAACGGCAAAGTTGGTAAGCTCTACTTGGTAGGTTTGGGGCCGGGAGGTGAGGACCTCCTCACTCCCAGGGCCGTTTCGGTTTTGCGGGAGTGCGACACCGTAATAGGCTACCATCTCTATATGCGGCAAGTTGAGGACCTGCTATCCGGCAAGGAGCGGGTCGCAATGGAACTCGGCCAGGAGATGGAAAGGGCGAATCGAGCTGTCGAATTGGCCTCGTCAGGGCAAGTGGTTGGTGTAATATCATCGGGGGACGCCGGGATATATGGCATGTCCGGCCCTGTGTTCCTCGCGCTGTCGGAAACTGGATGGAACGGGGCTTCTCCCCAGGTCGAGACAGTCCCGGGCGTGTCGGCTATGCAAGCGGCAGCGGCCCTTTTGGGGTCGCCCTTGATGCAGGACTTCTGCGCCATCAGCCTCAGCAATCTTCTCACGCCATGGGAGGCAATCGAGAGACGTTTGAATGCCGCGGCCCAGGGTGATTTCGTCGTGGCTCTGTACAACCCGCGTAGCCACCGCCGGGACTGGCAACTCCTGGAAGCCCGCCGCATAATGATGCAACACCGTCTGGGCGACACCCCGGTCGGCATAGTTCGGGATGCATTCCGTCCCGGCCAGCAGGTAACCGTCACCGACCTGGCCCATCTGGAGGAGCAGGTCGAATCAGTGGATATGGTGACCATCGTCCTGATAGGCAACTCAACAACTTACATCCAGGGCGGTATGATGGCGACACCAAGGGGATACGAAGAGAAGACAGCGTCTCCAGGGGCTTAACCCATAGGCCCGTGGGCAACAGTCGGGGCATTTGCCGATGAGGCCCGAGGGCGGACAACCCAAACATTATATGGAGGATCAGCGATGGACGCCAAAAGTACTTTCATAGCAGGACTGATTGCCGGAGCGCTAGGCGGAGCCGCAGCGGCATTACTCCTGAGTCCTAAGGAAGGCCGGGAGACGAGGGAAATCATCCTCGACCGCGCCAACCAGGTGAGGGGCAGGGCGGCCGAACAGATATCCTCTCTCAGGGAGCGGGTTCGCAGGGATACAGGCGGGGAAGTGATCGACGCAGCAGCCGACGACGACCTGTAAACCCTCCCCAGGCCAGAGGACATCCGATCACTTGGCTAAGGCATGGGCCGGGCAAACCCCCGCCCATGCCCCCAATTCGATAGTCGCAAGCAATGGCCCATCCGAGCGCAAGCCGCCGTCTCAGGAGACAGGACTATTTGGTGTTGCATTATTGCGCCGGGGAAGGTCTAAGTGTGTTCTTTCGCTCTTCGAAACGGCAGAGTTACAGGACAACTTCTAATTTCCAACCCGATGACCAGGTCACAGCAGTGGGCCCGGTAATACTCCAGAATCAGACCAGACCCGGAAGATGCCCATGATTGAAGCGATCGGCATCTGCAAGTCATATGGGCTGGTCCGGGCTCTTCGCAACGTTTCATTCCAGGTTGGCACTGGGGAAATAGTGGGGTTGCTGGGACCCAATGGGGCGGGTAAGTCCACCCTGATGAAGGTTCTTACCGGCTATCTCCAGCCCGATGAAGGCCAGGCGTATATCGACAACCTGGACGTAGTCTCAGACTCCCTCGCCGTACAGGAGAGGGTCGGCTACCTACCCGAGAGCGCGCCGCTTTACCCCGAACTGTCCGTGCAGGCCCACCTGAGCATGATAGCCGACCTGCGCCGGGTGCCCCGCTCCGAAAAGCTGCCAATGCTCTCCTACGCCGTCAGGGCAACGTCGCTGGAAGACCAGTTGACCCGACCCGTCGGCCACTTGAGCAAGGGCTACCGCCAGCGTGTAGGTCTGGCCCAGACCATCCTTCACAACCCCAGGTTGCTCATCCTCGATGAACCCACCGCAGGTCTCGACCCCATCCAGATTGTTGAGGTGCGCCACCTCATCCGCAGTTTGGCCCAGCATAGCACGGTGCTGCTCTCAACCCATATCCTCTCCGAAGTGGAAGCCCTTTGCGACCGGGTCATCATCATGCTCAACGGAGAAATCAGGGCGGACACCCGTTTGGCCGACCTCTCCTCTATCTCGGCGACGGTGCTGATACTGGAACCGGACTACGCCGACGTTGCAGCCGACCTCTGGGAACTGCCAGGCGTCTATGCAGTGGAGTCCCGTCAGACCGCCGACGGGGATGAATACCGCATCACGGGAAGCGATGGGGACCTTCGTCTGCCCATATATCAGCTGGTCAACCGCAACAACTGGCCGCTAAAGGAATTGAGGCGGGAAGTCCGGACCCTCGAGACCATCTTCAATGACCTCGTGACCGAAACCGCCCTCGACTCGGATCACGAGCAGGTGACCGCCCCGTGATTCCCTCCCTCGCGCCTATGCGGGTTGTGGCCCGCAAGGAGATGCGGGCCTACTTCGGCTCTCCACTCGCCCTGATTTTCGTTGGTGTGTTTCTGGTCGTCACCTTCTTCCTCTTCTTCTGGGTGGACGCATTCTTCGCCCGCAACATCGCCGACATCCGCCCTCTCTTCCAGTGGATGCCCGTGGTGATGATTTTCCTCGTCGCCACGCTGACCATGCGCCAGTGGAGCGAGGAGCAGCGCGTGGGCACTATGGAAGTGTTGCTCACCCTGCCCATTCCCCGGCTGCAACTGGTGCTGGGAAAACTGGTCGCGGTAATGGCGCTGGTAACCCTCGGATTGGCGCTCACCCTGTTCCTCCCCATTTCCGTCAGCATCCTGGGCGACCTCGACTGGGGTCCGGTGTTGGGGGGATACTTGGCCACGCTCCTGATGGCCTCGGCCTATACCTCTATCGGCCTGTTTGTTTCCTCCCGGACCTCGAACCAGATAGTATCCCTGATAATCACGGTCATCATCTGCGTCGTCCTCTACATGGCCGGGACCCAGGAGATTGCCGTCTTTACCGGGGAACGGCTGGAAACCCTGCTGCGGGCCGTAGGAATTGGAAGCCGCTTCGAGAGCATCGAACGCGGCGTAATTGACCTGCGGGACCTGGTCTACTACTTCTCCCTGACCACCGTCTTCGTGCTGCTCAATTTGGTCTCCATAGACATGAAACGCTGGAGCGCCGGGGCGAACACCGCCAATTACCGCCGCAACGTACTTGTCGCCGGGACGCTGATTGTGGCAAACCTGGCCGTACTGAACGCATGGCTTTACCCGCTGTCCGGACTGCGTCTCGACCTCACGTCCCAGGGCCAGTACAGTTTGTCAGCACCGACCAAGGACCTGATCGACACCCTGAATGAGCCGTTGCTGCTGCGCGGCTACATCAGCTACCGCACCCATCCGGCCCTCGCGCCTCTGGTGCCAACCATCGAGGACATGATGCGTGAGTACGAGATCGCCTCCGATGGCAGGATCACCGCCGAAGTGGTGGATCCGAGGGAGGAAGAGGGTCTGGAGCAGGAGGCCAACCAGGTCTACGGCATCCGTCCCCAACCATTCAGGGTGGCGGAACGTTACCAGACCTCGGTGGTCAACTCCTACTTCGACATCCTGGTCCGGTATGGCGACCAGTTCGTGACTCTCAATTTCCAGGAACTCATTGACGTGGAGCCGCGCCGGGGCAGACCTCCCGACGTACGCCTGCGTAACCTTGAGTTCGACCTGACCCGGGCGATAAAGCGCGTGGTCACGGGCTTCCAGAATCTCGACCTGGCCTACGCATCCCTGGAAGAACCCTTGCGCCTGATCGCATTCGTCACCCCTGCGGCACTGCCGGAGTCTCTCCACGGGGTGGAGGAGCGGATAGCTGCGGTCGGGACTGAGTTCCAGGAAGCGGCCAACGGCAAGGTATTGTTTGAGTTGGTGGACCCCGACGCTCCCGGCAGTACCATCAACCGCCAACAACTCCAGGAACAATTCGGTCTTGCCCCATATCCAGTGTCCTTCCTCTCCCAGGACTCCTACTACCTGCACATGGTCCTTCAGTCCGGAGACGAGTCCTCGGTGATCTACCCCGAAGGCGAGATGAGGGAGGATGAAATCCGTGCCGGAGTCGAGGCCGCAATCAGGCGAGCCGTACCCGGTTTCCTCCGCACCGTTGGTATCTGGGCGCCGCCGCCCGAACCGCCACAAGACAGCGCGCCTCCCAAGTCCATATCCACCTGGACTCTCGCCGTGCAGCAGTTGGCCCGGGACTATGACCTGACACTGGCCGATCTGGGCCAGGGCCGCGTAAGCACTGATGTCGATGTTCTGGTGGTTCTGGCTCCACAGGAAATGACCGATGTTGAACGCTTCGCAATCGACCAGTTCCTCATGGGTGGCGGGGCGGTCGTCATCGCCGCCGGCACCTACCAGCTATCTCCGCTACTGTTGGCCGGTGTCTTGGCGGTAGACGAACTCGAAGGCGGGCTGGAGGAGATGCTGGCCAGCTATGGCGTCACAGTTGGGAAAGACCTGGTGCTGGACCCGCAGAACCAGCCCTTCCCGGTACGGACCCAGCGCAGGATAGGGGGCATCACAGTTTCCGAGATGCAGAACATGGACTACCCCTTTTTCGTGGATATTCGAAGGGATCGCATGGCTGAGCAAAGCGCCATCACCGCCGAACTGCCGGCCGTCACCATGCAGTGGGCAACCGCTTTGAGCATAGACGAGGAAAAGACCGTCAACAATGAAGTAACCCCGCTGCTATGGTCTTCAGATGATTCATGGGTATCCGGCTCTCAGTCCGTGCAACCGAACCTAGATGTATTCCCGGAGTACGGTTTCCCGGTGGAGGGAGAGCAACGGTCTCGCACCCTCGCCGTGAGCATTCGAGGGCCCTTCGAGAGCCACTTCAAGGGGCAACCGCCTCCAGTGCAAGAGGAAAGCCAGGATGGAGAATCCAGGATTGGGCCGGTTATTGAGTCGTCCCCGGAGTCGTCCCGGCTGATAGTCATCTCAAGTTCCGAGTTCGTCAGCGACCCGGTGCTGGAGCTTTCCCGGGTGGTCTCCGCAGACCGTACCGTCTTGAACCTCCAGTTTCTGCAAAACGCCGTGGACTGGTCTGCGGAGGACGAGGAACTGTTGGGACTCCGCTTCCGGGGTTCCCAGACCCGTCTGCTCAAACCCCTGGACCAACAGGAACAGACCATCTGGGAGATAGCCAACTACGGCGTGGCGCTGTTTGCTCTACTCATAATCGGCGGCATATGGGCGATCTACCAGCGCAGCGAAACGCCAATTACCCTGATAGGCGACGGTGACCCGAGGTGAGCCTGCAGAACAAGGTCCTCGCCGCCATTCTCGCCCTCCAGGCTGTGATTCTCGTCGTGGTCTTCTGGCCCAGATCATCCGGGCCGGGCATTCAGCAGTTCATTGAGGGGCTGGAGGAGCCGGACGTAGTCTCAGTCATCATAACCGATGGGGAAGGGCAGTCCATCCGGGTCAATCGCAGCCCCTTCGGCTGTGTACTGCCCGATGCGGACGACTATCCTTGCGCCAGCGGCAGGTTGCCCGATTTTCTGCAACGGATCGTTCCCCTCACCACTGCGTCCCTGGTGACCGACACAGCGGAGAGCCACGCCCGCTTCAACGTAGCCGAGGACCGTTTCGAGCGGACCATAGAGCTTGAGCTAGCTAACGGCTCACGTTACAAGTTCTATCTGGGCACTTCGCCAAGGGGCCGTTCCGGCCATGCCCGGCTGGCAGGCGATAACCGGGTCTATCTTGCTCCGGGCCTGTCCGCCTTCGATGCACCGGTCCGGGCCGATAGATGGGTGGACCCGGTGTACTTCTCCGCGCATCTCGACCAAGTGACAACTCTGACCATTGAGAACGCCTCGGGGAAAATCATGCTCGCAAAGGACGAGAACGGCGAGTGGATGCTTGACGGAGAAGTACCCGACACGTCCATTGATCAGGACGAAGCCCGGAGAGCCGCCTCCAACGCCACATCCATTCGGCTCTCCCGCCCCCTGGGCAATCAGGAAATAGAATCATACGGCCTGCAGACCCCGGTAGCAGTTATCACCGTCACCACAGGTGAGGACGGCGTGGAGCAGGAACTGCGGATCGGTCCCACTATGGCTGGCTATGATGGCCATGTTGCCAAGTCCTCAGAGTCCCCCTACTATGTCGTCATGCATTCGGCCGCTGCCCGGGAACTGATCGCATTGACCAATGAGTCCTTGCTGCAACCTCCGGAAGAGCCAACGCCCAACGCTTTCAACTGACCCTGGCAGGCCAGGGTCAGTAACCGGCAACCCCAGTGTTGCGGAGCAACACTGGGACCAACGAATATCACCAGCCAGAGGTGACGCGATGACCTCCACTTCAGACAAAAGCCTCGAACAGGACTTGCTATTCGCCGTAGTCAAGGAAAAATACGGCCATCTCCTTACCGATGAGCAATTGGACGGCGTTCGTGAGGCCGTCTCCGGCCTGCGCGACGTCTTCCGTCCGATACGCGCCATAAGGCTGACCAATGACGTGGAGCCGTTCCCGAATTTCAGGCCGTTCAGGGGCGACTGATATGGCGGCCACACTCACATTTACGCCCGTCAGGGAACTTGCCGGACTGATCGAAAACAAGTCAGTTTCCCCGGTGGAGCTGACCCGGTCCTGCCTGGACCGTCTCGAAAGGCTGGGCGGGCATTACAACGCAGTGGCCACCGTGACGGCGGATCGCGCCTTGCGATTGGCCAGGGCCACCGAGTCGGAAATCGCTGCGGGTCGTAGCCGCGGCCTGCTCCACGGCATCCCCTGGGGAGCCAAGGACCTGCTCGCAACCTCCGGCGGCATACCCACTACTTGGGGAGCGGCCCCGTTCAAGGACCAGCAATTCTGCCACGACGCAACCGTCGTGACGCGCCTTGAAGAGTCCGGCGCGCCCCTGGCAGCCAAGCTGGCCATGATAGAGCTGGCCGGAGGCATGGGCTACACTCATCCCAACGCATCATTGACCGGCCCTCCGAAGAACCCCTGGGACACGGGCCGCTGGACCGGGGGGTCCTCCAGCGGTTCCGGCGCGGCGGTGGCTGCTGGGCTGGCGCCATTCGCCATCGGCTCTGAGACATGGGGGTCAATCCTGCAGCCCTCGGCAAGCTGCGGACTGGCCGGGTTGCGCCCCACTTACGGCCGAGTTAGCAGGCACGGCGCAATGGCCCTTTGCTGGACTTTGGACAAACTGGGTCCAATCTGTCTCACTGCCGACGACTGCGGCATTGTCCTTGAGGCCATTTCTGGCCCGGACCCCCTGGACCCCTCGACTCACCCAGAGAGGTTCATATACGACCCGCAGTCTCAGCCGGGCCGCCGGTACAGGATCGGGGTATTGAAGGGCATCCTCGACAATGCTGATGATGCCATAAAGGGGAACTTCGAGGCGGCAATTGCCAACCTGAAGGATGTGGCCGACGTTGAAGAGATGGAGTTCCCCGAATTCCCCTATGTCGAGGTAACCTCCACCATCCTGATGGTAGAGGCTGCCAGCGCCTTCGAGGACTTCGTTGCCGAGGGCGGCCCCCAGAACCTGTCTTCTCCGGGGTATCATCATGCAAGAGGGCCATATGCCCGCCCTGCGGTCCTGGCCACCGACTACATCAAGGCCCTCCGCCTTCGTGGTGTAATGGCCAGGCAGGTGGACGACGTGATGGCCCGGTACGATGTGCTGGCCGCGCCCACCTCCATGAACACCGCGACATCCATAGACCAGGAGTTCAGGGGCCGGTCCATGACCTCCACGGGTCCGGGAGACCTGATGGGCGCGATTGGCAACGGCTGCGGTCTGCCCTCCATCTCCGTACCAAACGGCTTCGACAATGACGGGCTGCCTACCGGAATCCAGTTCATGGGAAGGGCCTACGACGAGAACGTCTGCATTGCTATCGCCCGTGAGTTCCAGGCCGGCACTGACTGGCATACTCGCCACCCAGGCGAGCCAACGGAGCCAACCGGGTAAACGGGACAGCGAGGCCTACGGACTCGGCCCCGGCATAACCCACCTGGATAGGTTCGCATCCACCGTGTAGCAGGGTACGAGCAGCAGGTCACGCCTTACGTGGCTTACTCCCCCGGCCTGCTGACCGGACCCGGCCTCCACAGCCAGGCATACATCAGTCCCCTCGGGGCGCAGCGTTCCATCCTCGCCAAAGTCGAAACTCTGCATGGCTGAGTCGGAGCAAGGTTCCAGGTACACCTGATTCTCCCTAGCTTCCAGGCAAAGGTCGTAAGCCCTCATGTATAACTGACCGGCTTCCGGCGTGTCGAACAAGAAAAGCTCATCCTCGAACCCGGGCTTGCACGTATGCGCATGTAAGGCCCGGTCAAGCCTGACTCCTGTCCTATGGCCGACCACATCAACACAATAAAACTCCGGCTCGTCCAGCGGGTCTGCCAGCTTGATCAAGCTTTCTGACTGCGGTGACTCCACACTCGTATCTGGAGTCACCGCAGGGGTCAATGATGCAGCAATCATGGCAGTTGGCGGTGGTGTGGTAGTCGGAGCGTCGGTAGGAACATTCGTCGGCGAAGGGGCCACTGTTGGTTCTGGCGTGGATGTGGCAGCCTCCGCAGTAGGTGCCGTTGCTGGTAGCGTGGCGGCGATCCGGTCACCTGTTGGCTGCATAGTCCCGGCGCAACCCAGGACTAGCCATAAGACCAACACAGCTACTACCCATGAAGACCCGCCCTTGTAGCTACGCCGGGTCCCTTTTCGACGAATCATCCTGCATTACCTTTCCCCGCCGGTGAATTTGTTCCTCTCGCTAGATGGGACAAGAGGGTTTCGTCCCCGCAAAGAAAGCCCTTCCCATCAGCCGGTGGGAAGGGCGTCACATACGCGCTTGAGAGGTCGCTTACTCCTCGTCGCCGTACTGGGCCTTCAGAGATTCAACCACCGCGGGGTCGGCTAGGGTAGTGGTATCGCCGAGTGCGCGACCCTCGGCCACGTCCCTCAGCAACCGGCGCATGATCTTCCCGCTGCGGGTCTTCGGCAACTCCGCCGCGAAGTAGATGTCGTCGGGGCGGCAAATGGGACCAATCTTGGTGGCAACGTGCTGCTTCAGCTCCGCTATTAGCGCGTCCGAGGTCGCCACATGTTCCTTGATGGTCACGAACGCGACGATTGCCTGACCCTTGATCTCGTCGGTCCGCCCGATGCAGGCCGCCTCCGCCACGTTGGAGTTGTCCACCAGAGCGCTCTCGACTTCCATCGTGCTGACCCGGTGCGCCGCCACGTTGATCACATCGTCCACACGGCCAAGAATCCAGTAGTAGCCGTCCTCGTCGATCTTGGCCCCGTCTCCGGTGAAATAGATGTTGGGGTACTTGGACCAGTATTGCTCCTTGAACCGCTCCGGGTCGCCATAGATGGTCCGCAGCATCGAGGGCCAAGGCCTCTTAATTACGAGATAGCCGCCGCCGCCCGGACCCACCGAATTCCCCGCCTCGTCCAGTACGTCCACCTCGATTCCGGGGAAGGCATGCGTGGCCGACCCAGGCTTGAGGGTCGTAACGCCTGGCAGCGGGGTAATCAGAATCGAACCGGTCTCGGTCTGCCACCATGTGTCCACCACCGGGCAGCGTCCCCCTCCAATGTTCTGCCAGTACCAGACCCAGGCCTCGGGGTTTATAGGTTCGCCCACGCTGCCCAACAGGCGCAGGCTGGACATGTCGTGCTTCTGCGGGTACTCCTCGCCCCACCGCATGAACGTGCGGATGGCCGTGGGCGCAGTGTACAGGATGGTGCAAGCGTACTTCTCAACGATTGCCCAGAACCGGTCTCGGTCGGGATAGTCAGGAGAGCCCTCGTACATCACCGATGTGGCACCGTTGGCCAGCGGCCCGTAGACGATGTAGCTGTGCCCGGTGACCCAGCCGATGTCGGCGGTACACCAGTAAACATCGTCTTCTTTCATATCGAAGATCCACTTGGTCGTGGCCTGGACTCCGGTAAGATAGCCACCCGTAGTGTGGACGATTCCCTTGGGCTTGCCCGTCGTCCCGCTGGTGTAGAGCATGTACAGCATGTCCTCGCTGTCCATCTCTTCCGGCTCGCAGGTCATGGGCTGGTTCGCAACCAGGTCATGCCACCAAATGTCCCGACCCTCGACCATCTTGTCGTCTGCTGTCTCCGTTCGACGGACAACCACCACCTTTTCGACAGGGGTATCGCCGGTTATCGAATCATCGGCGTTCTGCTTTAGAGGCACGACGTTACCCCTGCGCCAGCCGCCGTCGGCGGTGATCATCACTTTCGACTGGGAATCATTGATCCGGTCCCGCAGCGAGTCCGCGCTGAACCCGCCGAAAACGATGCTATGGGGTGCGCCGATGCGGGCGCAGGCCAACATCGCTATGGGCAATTCTGGCACCATCGGCAGGTAGATGGTTACCCGGTCACCCTTCTTCACGCCCAGACTCTTCAGGCCGTTGGCGAACTTGCAGACCTCCCGGTACAGGTCACGGTAAGTATAGACCGCCCAGTCCCCGGGTTCTCCTTCCCAGATTATAGCGGCCTTGTTCCGCCGCGCCGTCTTGAGGTGACGGTCGATGCAGTTATAGGAAACGTTGAGCTTGCCCCCGACGAACCATTTGGCGAAAGGAGGGTCCCAGTCGAGCACCTGCTCCCATTTCTTGAACCAGTCGACTTCTTCAGCCAGCCCGGCCCAGAAACCCTCCGGGTCCTTTCTGGCTTGTTCGTAGATCTCCGCGTCAGGCATATTTGCCCCCTGCACAAACCCTTCCGGGGGCGGGAACGAGCGGTCTTCCTGTAGTAGTGCTTCGATACTTCCGGAGCTTTCTACCATAACTCTGTCTCCACAACTTGACCGTACTAATACTCACGGCCTGCGTCCAGGATAGCTTCAGTGCGCGATGTCTGGAGTATTGCTTTTCGAGCAATTTGTAACACGTAGCGCAGCCCGTTGCAAATGCGCTGCGGCAGTTCAGTACATATGAGAGGGAGGGAACAGTTGGGGGTGGCACGTGTCGAGATTCTCGGCTGGAGTTCATACATCCAGCGGCTGGTGTTGTACACCTGCTGCCACCAGCGCAGGTCGTGGTTCAGAGGGCCGGACGTGAGGTTCGGACCCACCCAGTTAGTCAATCTCACCTGCCAGTGCCACTAACCAATCGAGAGCAGCTCCCCAGGCGAGCCCAAAACCCATCTCGGCGTGCTTTTGCGCATCGCCCGGGTCGGCGTGGAGCGGTCGCGTCGTGTACTTCGCACTCCCATCAACTTCCACGAAGGTCAGTATCACCGTGAGAGCGAAACCATCGGCCCGTTGAGGCCGGTATCCCGGGCCCACGGCGGACGTCCAGACCAGTCGGCGTTCGCTATCTATTTCCAGAAAGTGGCCCGCGCCTTCATTATCGGTTTCATCGGGGTCGCGCAAGGCGGTGCGGAATACGTCGCCCGGACGTAGGTTAATCTCACACTCGATGGTCTCCTAGGAGGTGTGAACCACGGTGGTAGTAGCGCTAGTTCCGTCTAGGCCCGCTAAATCTTGTGCCTAGGTACGTCCACCACCCGTCCAAGAATCAGGTCGCGCACCTCCCCCGAAACCACTTCAGAAATGGTCATACTGTTTTCTTGATGTTTCGATCTCGCCCCAGGTACGACAAATTATGTTGGGTCGGTAATCATATCGCCTGCCCCCTTCATCCCCGCCCTTCCCATGTCTATACGAACGAATACAGACCCGAAAGTTAGATAGCGGAGGCGGATTCCTGCGCCTCCTCGCCCCATACACGAGGATCAGGTCCATATTGGTTCGGGCCGTCCTGACCTTGCCTCACCATCCACACTATCACCCATACGGCCACTGCCACGAGTATTGCCAGTGTAACTAAAGCCCCTAATACCAGGGGGATCACCAAATCTGGCTTTCCGCCCGCCGCCCAATCAACAAAGAAAATGACCGCGCCCACTGACAAGGGAATCAGGCCCAGAATGAAAATGGCCGCCCAGACCAGAATCCACCAGCCAGTCTTTCCGATATCGTGCAGCCGCCTCGCCTGCACCGCCAGACCAGGAAGAAGGATAGCCAGACCGAATATAGAGCCGAATGGACTGAAGGCGTAGCTGTCTCCCCCCGCAAAAGATCTGATCGAGGAATCGACTGTGCCGAAAATCAGGCCGCCAATCCAGCCAAATACCTGCCACCACCAGAATTCGGCCCTGGTGGCTCTCCCGCTGAAATCTCCGTACTTCCGCAGGCATTGCTTTATGGCATCCACAAACGTGATCATGGGTCTTGTGGGCGGGTGCAGTGGAGTCCCCATAGTCAATCTCCCAAGCATCAACGATCATCCTGATTGATTCTACAGTCCAGTACAGGCCATCATGCACTTGGAAGAGCCCCAATCTTCCTTGGCATGGAGTAGGTTCCGGGTATGCAACCAGAATCAGACCGAGCGAAGCCACACGGGCCGGAGAATCGGGGACTATTGGAGACCTCGATCCAAGAGGCCATCGTCGCTTCACCGACGATGGCTCCCCTGGGAACATCAGACGGAACGGCGATTCCCGAGAGTTGCAGACAATCCCCCCGCTCCGAAAAGCAATCCGTGATCACGCACTGCCCTGCATGTATGTACACTCGGCCAAGAACCGTGTGGGCCAGGCACTGTTCGCAATATCCCTATACCAGTTCAGGATCAGCCAAGGCTCACAGCACCTGGATACTCAACTCCAGCAGATTGCCTACCGACTCTCGTGTGTGAGTGGTCTACGTTACCCTGACAACCCAAATCCACAGTGCGGCAATTGAGAACGTGAACGCATTAAG
Source organism: uncultured Dehalococcoidia bacterium (assembly GCA_951812625.1). GTDB lineage: Bacteria > Chloroflexota > Dehalococcoidia > Lucifugimonadales > UBA3495 > CATOSP01. The sequence goes on from CATOSP010000002.1 coordinate 867,163, forward strand.
ACATTCTTCACAGGAACGAAGAGAGAGTGGTGGAAAGGAATCTGGGGCTGAAATAGCTTGGCTCCCGAGGCAGGAGCCATTCTTGGGTTTCATATCCATTCATTAAGTATCAATTAGTCTGTAAGCTAACGCAATATACGCCTAGATAATTGATACTAACGTTGCTTGACGTGTCAGCCGGTATCATGTATTATCATCTAAATAGTGATACATGGAGTGATACATGGAACGGCAAAAGTCGTTGTCAGCAGCCTTCGTTAAGACGGTCAAGGCACCTGGACGGTATGGAGATGGCCGGGGCAATCACGGCCTCTACCTTCGTGTCCGGCATACGGCTGATGGTAGTGTCGGCAAACTGTGGGCGCAACGGCTACGCATCAACAGCAAACCCGTCAACTTGGGCTTGGGCAACTTTCCCCGCGTGACGCTGGCAGAAGCTAGGGAAAAGGCCTTGGCCAATGTCCGGGCTGTGGATAGGGGAGAGGACCCGCGAGTTAAGGCGGTTGAGATTCCCACGTTTGCCGACGCTATGGAGTCCACGATAGAGGTGTTACGGCCCAACTGGAAGTCCGGCAGTAAGACGGAAAAACAACTCCGGTATTTGCTTGGGGAGTATGCCCTACCACATATCGGAGACAAGCCCATTGACTCGATCATCCCCGCCGACGTTCTGGCGTTCCTTGCGCCCCTGGCCCTGGAGAAACCCGCGACGGCGGGGAAACTCAAGACGCAAATGGGACAGGTGTTCAAGTGGTCTATTGCCCAAGGTCTGAGGACTGACAACCCGGCAGACCAGAACATCAACGCGGCATTGCCCAAGCTGTCCACCAAGGAACACCGCAGGGCATTGCCCTATGCCGACGTTCCAAGCGCGGTTAAGATCGTCCGAGAATCGGGCGCGTGGCAGTCAACCCGGCTGGCCCTGGAATTTCTGATTCTGACCGCTGCCCGGTCTGGTGAAGTCCGGTTGGCGGAATGGAGCGAGATTGACCGGGACTCGGCCATCTGGACCATACCGGCCTCCCGCATGAAGTCCGAGCGAGAACACCGCGTACCGCTGTCAGCGCGGGCTATGGACATACTGGCAGAGGCGAGAGACTTAGAAGACGGAAGCGGTCTGATCTTCCCGTCACCAACGGGTAAGCCGCTCAGTGACAGTACAATGTCAAAACTGCTGAGGGAGAATGGTATCCAAGCTGTGCCGCACGGTTTCCGGTCAAGTTTCCGGGACTGGTGTGCTGAGGCGAACATAGACCGCCAGATTGCCGAATCAGCCTTGGCCCACAACGTGGGTGACGCTACAGAGACGGCTTATCTCCGGTCCGACGTGCTGGCACTACGGCGGGCCGCTATGGACGCATGGGCGATATATCTGAATCAGTGACGGAGCGGCCAACCTGCCGAACTTCTACATCTGGTCCCCATAATTTCGTCGGCCAGAGAAGAACTGTCGCAAATGTAAGGCACCGAGGGAGAGACCGCACAAAATCGGAAACAGCCCACCCCACAAATGATAGTTGATCCCAAATTCCCATTCAATCACCCCGATGCGCCGCAGCAAGTAAGTGAACACGAACCAGAGAATTCCCAGAATGATGTATCCGTAAGCCAAGGGCAATAACCAACTCATCAGACTCTCCGTTGTGACTCCATTCATGAATCATTTTACATATTCCAGGCTTTTCCCGTAAGGGGCCTGTTGACATTCCTTCGCACCAGATGTTACACTTGTCCCAGTGGCCACGTGCCCGCAGCCGAGACGAGTCGGCGGGGAAACTATAACCCCGATTCGTCCAGTTGCGGGCACGTGGCATTTTTTGTGGGAGGGTACTTAATGGCCACGCAAATGCTAAAAGTCGGAGAGGTTGCCGACATGATCGGCTGGTCAAAAGTGACAGTTTACCGGCACGTCAAGGACCGCTCGTTTCCGGCACCGCTGCGAATTGGGCCCAATAGCGTTAGATGGCGTCGTGACGACATCGAGCGATGGCTGGAGGAACGTCCGACCACGCAAGAATAGCAACTACAAGCTGCCGTCGTGCCCCGTGTGGCCTGGCATGGACATACGCCCAACCGGGGCCATGCCATCGCCACCAGTTGGGATCATGGGTTTTACGACGGGGTTTTCCTGAACCAATTAACCCCACCGGGCGCGGAACGCAGAGAAGGATGGCCGTCGTAGGGGAACAGGAGACGCGACGTAAATGATGTGCTCCAGTGATGACGGACAGTGGTCTGGGTCTTTGGACACCCATCCCAAAAGGGTAAGCCCCGCTATGAAGGGAGAGGTACGAGACAGGAACAATCATGGCGGGCAACGGGGGCCTACCACGAACGATAGGAGGATGGGACAGTGGCACAGGAACTTATCAGGCTCTGGATATGCGAGGATTGCGACAAGGTGCATCGAACCAATAGCGATGCCGTGGACCACTTCAACGACAATAAGGAGCATAAGGTCAGGCTGTATGAGGTAATCAACGTCTTGGATTGGTCTAAGACAGTCGATTTGGAGGGCTGAACCAGGTTCACCCCATTGGAGGCGTAGCGTGATCGACCTGCAATCGCCACCGCCAGCGGCCCAATATTTCTGCACCATTGACCCTGATTCCTGTTCATGCCCCGGCTGGCGGTGGCGTCACTACTGCCGTCACGTGCGGGAACTGAGGGCGGCAAGTCGCGTGGTAGAATCGTACAAGCGCAAATGGGCCGAGCTAGAGCCCGATCCCGGATCAAAGCCGTGATTATCGTGAGTGCCGTCGTTCATGTGCAGCCGTGAAGTGCGTCAGTAACGTAATGCTTGTGCAAACGTGGGAGATCGGGCTTGCCCTGTTGTTGCAGCATGGTGGGCAATGGGGGCCTACCATAGGAGGATAGAAGATGGCGCAGGTATGCGAGCACCCCGAACCTTGCGACTGCTACGACGCTGGCCACAAGGACGGACAGTTGGTGTCAGTTTCATATATCCGGCAGATGGTAGATAAGTACCTGACCACTGATTGTGACTGCGAAGTATGCCGGAGGTTCCGGCTGCTAGATGTTCAGTTGGCTGAGAAGCTAGAAGGTCAAGATTGCTGACTTTGGACACATCATCGGCGGCGCGGGACCCTGTACCGGGAGGATTCGTTGGGGGGTTTGCTACGCAGGGGGGACTTTTCCGTGTAAATTTGAAAATGTGGAGGCTGAACGATGGCAACGTGTACCTACCATATGAGTCCTTGCAGAATCCAGCGACCGGGTTTACCCCCTAGGGTTCTCAGGGGTGAAGTGGCATCCGACGAACCTATACTACATATCGACGCCGCTATTGGATTCCTGCACGGGGCGGAGGAATTCTTGGAGCTTGAGCGTCAGAGTTGCGCTCCACGCAGTGAACGGGTAGAGACGGTTAGTAATCTATTCGCTAGAGTGCGTGAGATTAGACACGCCCTAGAAAGCATGTCGATGCAGTAGACCTAGGCTCTATGGCACCGCCGACAAGGTTTGGAGTGAGTAGCAGACGCCAGGTGGCTTGCTACGTGTAAGCGATGATTGCAGACCTTAGACCGTTCCAACGGCAGTTTATCCGGGCCGTAGAAAACCCAACCTATGACACCGTGGCAATGTCTGGGCCGCGCAGCTTGGGCAAGACGTGGATCGCGGCGCACGTGCTAACCCGGTGTCTGACGCCGGGAGACGTGCTGCACCAACCGGGCCGAGAGTACATTCTTGGTGCGGCGTCCCTGGAGCAAGCGCGGTTGACCTACAGTTTCATCCGGGAGGCTTTGGAGCCAACCGGGGAATATCGTTGGATAGATTCCACAACCCGATTGGGCGCGACTCATATCCCCACCAACACCAAGCTGAGGGCCATTTCTTCCAACGCCAAGACTTCATTCGGGCTGGTGGGTGTCCCGTTGGTGGTGATTGATGAACCTGGAAGCCTGGAGATCATCGGCGGACAAATGCTGTCGGATAGCCTATTCACGGCGCAAGGGAAGGTTGGCAGCAAGCTAAAGTTGGTGCTGATAGGAACGTTGGCACCAATGGCCACCAGCGCGGGCCATTGGTGGTACGACCTGATTCATGCGGGAACAACGGGGAGTGTCCACGTCCAGCACTTCAAGGGAGACTTGGAGACGTGGGATAGGTGGCCGACCATCCGCAAGGCCAACCCGCTTACGGCCATTGACGCCGGTTTCCGGGCCAAGCTATTAGAGGAACGGGACGCCGCAAGGCTTGATTCCCGGCTGAAAGCGAGATTCGCCAGTTACCGCCTCAACATTCCCAGTGCTGACGAATCGACGGTACTTCTCACGGTTTCGGACTGGGAACGTGTGACGGCGCGGGAAGTGCCAGACCGGGAAGGTGCGCCGGTAGTCGGCGTCGACCTTGGCGGTGGCCGAGCCTGGAGCGCGGCTTGCGCGTTGTGGCCGAATGGCCGGACTGAGGCTATCGCGGTTGCGCCGGGGATACCCGACATATCCGAACAGGAACGCCGGGACCGCGTACCGTCTGGCACATATGCCCGGTTGGTGGACGCCGGACAGCTTCTCATTGCGGACGGGCTGAGGGTACAGCCTCCCGCGATGGTTTGGGACGCTGTGCGGGCAACGTGGGGCAAACCCAGCCTACTTATGGCCGACAGATTCCGGCTGGCCGATCTGGAGGACGCCATAGGGAACGGTTGCCCGACTGAGGCGCGGGTAACAAGGTGGTCTGAGGCGGCGGCGGACATCAGGGCCGTGCGGAAAATGGCACTGGACGGGCCGCTTGCCGTGGACCATGATTCCCGGCTGTTGCTGGCAACCAGTCTAAGCCGCGCCTTTGTGAAGAATGACAACGCCGGTAACTTCCGCTTGGAAAAGCACGGAAGCAACGACCAAGCGCGTGACGACGTTGCAGCGGCGTTGACGTTGGCGGCTGGCGCACTGGAGCGGGAAGCGTCCAGACGGCCACGGGGAGGGCGTTATTTGGGTATGGTATAATACACCAAATACTAAGTATCCAAGCGTGGCCACTGTGCCCAGGGTTTGATGCCCTGGGCTATTTTTGTGTCTCGCTACCATCGGGCCATACCACGCCGGGAATTGGAGCGGTTGGCCGTTCAAGCCAAGGAGCGGGATGATTACAAATGCCAGCGTTGCGGCAAGGCGGGCGCACTGGAGGCGCACCACGTCATACCACTGGAAAAGGGCGGTAGCCATGATCTGAAGAACCTAACCACGCTATGCCGTGGCTGTCATATCGCGGTACACCAACCCGATAGATGCTCCCCGGAACGCCTGGAGTGGCTGAATCTGGTACAAGGAATGGTGAAGGAATGACCAACCTGCAACGCATCCAACTACGGTTGTCGGAAGTGCGGCAGAGGCTCAACCAGCTTGCCGGGGAAGAATCCCCGACTGAGGAACAGCAAGCGGAAATGGACGCCTTGGGCAAGGAATTCTCAACCCTGGAAACCCAACAGCGGGCCGCGATGATCGGGGAGTCCGAACAGGCGGAACAACCCAAGGAAGAAACCGCCGAAAACCGGGAGTTTGCCAAGCTGGTAGAGAAAGCCAGCATCGTTGACTTTGCCCTTGAAGCGGACGGCAAGGAATCCTTGTCCGGCGCATCCAAGGAATTGCGAGAACAGGTTTTCGGTTCTGACCTGGTGGGCTATATGCCGTGGGAAATGCTGGAAGGAACCGAATTCCGGGCCGACGCCGTAACCAATGTGGCCGACTCCAGTAACGCCGTTCCCCACGCCGTACAGCCGATCATGGGCCGGGTGTTTGCCCGGTCCAGCGCGGAATTCATGGGAGTGTCGAGCCCTACCGTTCCCGTTGGCGCAACCGCCTATCCCCGGCTTACCGCTGGCACCACTGGCGATGTTCGGAGCGATGGCGTGGAACTGGACGGCGGCGCGGCAACCCTGGCCATTGAAGAGATCGTACCCATCAGGTTGACCGCCAGCTACACCTATGGCACGGAGACGCTCCAGAGAGTCCGGGGATTTGAGGAAGCACTACGGGCCGACATTCAAGGCGTCTTGTCGGAAAAGCGCGACTTCCTTGCCCTGAACGGCCAAGCCGCCGTCAACAACGTATCCCCGAAGATCGACGGGCTGATCAACAGCCTGACCGACCCTGGAGACCCCGGCGCGGTGGCGGTCTGGACCGACTTCCTGGACGCCTACGACAGCATCATTGACGGGAAATACGCCTCTGACGACGGCGCAACCCGAATGCTGGTCAACGCCGAAACCTTCAAGTTTGCCCGGAAACTCCAGATCGCCACATCGGGCCAACTTTTGCGCAACTTCCTCCCTTCCAGCCGATTCCGGGTTTCGGCCAATATGCCCGCCACCGCCAGCACGATCGCCACCGCCTTGGTCTACGGCGCGGGTGTTCCGGGGCGCGGGTTGGTGATGCCGACCTGGAGCGGCGTCCAGATGATCATGGACCCGTACACCGCTGCCAAGGCGGGCCAACGCATCCTGACCGCCGTTGCGATGGTTGGCTATGATCTGGTGGACAGCGCGGCTTACAGGCGGGTTGAATTCCAGTTAGCTTAGACCGGGGGCAATCATGGCCGGACTGCTAATCAGTGGCCCCGCTGGTGGCGGCAAATCAGCCTTGGCCCGTCAAATCCTGCTGGAAACGGGCCAAGCCGTGGTTATTGACTTCCAGACGATCTATGCCGCTTTGTTGCTACTCAACCGCGACCCTGAAACTGGACGGTATCCCGAACGCCAAGCACAGGATGAATACGTGCTACCACTGGCGGAATATACCCGGCGGGCCATGATTACCGGAGCGGTTGGCCGGGAGTTGTTCATTATTTGCACCAATAGCGACGGGGATATTAACCGTCGCATTGCCCTTATGGACCTGTTCGACGGGGAGGAACGGATCATTGACCCTGGCCGTGACGTGGTGCGCCAGCGGCTGACGCTCAACGGCCACTTTTCCAGTCAGTGCGAGGAAGCAATTGAACGCTGGTACGATAGATTATGAGCGACACACTCTATGTCCCGATTGAATTCCGGGCCGATGATTCCCGTTCTGGACCTGGACGGTTGACCGGCGTACTTATGACGTATGGCGAACAGGCGGGAGACCGTCGGGAGATGTTCGACCCTGATTCCCTGTACTGGCGGGAGTCCGGGATATTGATACGGGAACAACACCGCCGGGAGTCTCCGATCCTGAAAACCGTTCCGATCGTGGACGGCAAGTTGATTCGGATTGATGCGCGAGTCCCGGATACCCAGCGCGGACGGGACGCCATTACCAACGTGCGGGAAGGCGTCTTTACCGGGTTGAGTGTCGAATTTGCCGCTGAAAAGGTTGTGGACCGCAACGGTATGCGGGTGATTCAACGTGCGTTCCTGGACGCCGCTGGACTGGTGGACTACCCGTCATACACCAATTCGCTTGTGGAAGCTAGGGCCAAGGAATGGACCGGGAGGCGTAGGCTATGGCTGTGAGCTTGACCGTTGACCAATTGGCGGCTGAATTGCGCATCGGAGACGGGACCACGCCGCTTGTGGAGCCTATGGCGGGGATCATGGACCGGCTGTTAGGGGCGTGTTCCGAGATCGTGGAACACTACGCGCCAGCGGCCCCGGAGAGTGTCCAGAATCGGGCCGTGGTGCGGCTGGCGGGCTATGAGTATGACGCCTCCCCAACGTCCAACCGCTTTCGGAACGGCTTTCAGAATTCCGGGGCGCAAGCCTTGTTAGCACAGTACAGGGTTGCCCGCGCTGTGCTGGTAGAGGACTAGCCATGCGGAAATTCTGGCAGAGACGCCAAGAACGTAGCCCACGGGCTGAGTACCGGGCCGGGTATACGGATGGTCAAGTAGAGGCGTTGGAACGGGCCGCAAGGGGAGACAGCGAGACCGCCGACGCCAAGGCTACCGGCGCGGTTGAATTCGCGGTTGGGCTGGTTGCCCGTGCGTTCGCATCGGCCAAGGTGTCGGGCATGGACCTTAGCCCGGACGTGCTGGCGTCCATAGGCCGCTGTTTGATGTTGTCGGGCAATTGGGTAAGTGCCATAGACACTGACGGCGGGTTGGAGCTATACCCAGCCGCGACATGGGACATTACGGGAGGCGTTGCCCCGTCCAGTTGGCTATATGCCCTGGACCTTGCCTCCCCGTCGGGCATGGAAAGCCGGACACTCCCCTATTCCGGCGTGGTCCATTGCCGGATCAATTCCTCCCCGGAAACGCCGTGGAAGGGCCATAGCCCGCTTGAATTGGCCGGACTGTCTGCCGACTTGCTGGGGAACCTGGAGCGGCGCATGGGCCAAGAGGCTAATGCCCGGTCTGGCTATCTGTTGCCAGTCCCGGACGGTATGTCGGATGAATCCGTGGACAGTCTGAAAGCTGACCTTGCCAGTATGAAGGGCGGCGTAGCCTTAACTGAGTCCACGTCTGGAGGCGCGGGCCAAGGGAATTCGTCTGCGCCACATCAAGACTGGCAACCGAAGCGATTTGGAGCGGCCATTCCCCAAGGGAACACGGAGGCGCGGCGCGACGTTGGGACCGGGATTGTGGCGAGTCATGGCGTACCGCCTCTGCTATGGGCCGGTGGCGATGGTGCGGCCCTACGGGAGTCTTACCGCCAAGCACTTCATACCCTGATAACGCCGCTTGGCTTGCTGGTGGCCCATGAACTGACTACGAAACTGGAGCGGACAATCTCCCTTGACTTCTCCCGGCTGGCGGCTGTGGACATTGCCAGCAAGGGGCGGGCCGCGCACAGCCTACAGCAAGCGGGTTTGCCGATTGAGGAAGCCTTGACGTTGGCCGGGTTGAGAGAATAGCCATGAACCGGAAGCTACTGGACGCCACGGAATCAGTGTCACAACCTGTTTCGTTCACTGGCGTTGTGGCGGTTCTGACCGTGACGCAAATTCAGACGGGCCATACCCTTATGCTGGAAATTGAAACCGAACCTGGAACGTGGACACCGCTATCTGACGCCAAGCGCGAGCCGCTGGAATTCGGGTTTATCGGGGCATACGTGATCGATGTTGCTCCGAACCTTCCCTACCGAGTCCGGGAACGTTCCGGCAACGTCGGCAACATTGCGTGGATAGGTGGCTAGGGTGACGACTAGGGGAAATGCTCCGGTTTTAGACCGGCTGATTACGCGACGTACGCTGGTGGCCGATCCTATCCCGGCGGTTGGTCAAGGCGGGGCTCCCCTTCCGCCTACGCCGACGCCTCCCCTTCCGGCGCGGTACGCGGATTCGACGGTATGGGCCGCAAGGCGGGATCGGGTGATTCGGGAGGAAACGTCTGTCACTGGCACGGTTGGCGTTGTTCAAATCAGCTACGTTGTGAGGCATGACGGCGCGAATCCCTGGACTGTCAACGATTCGATTGTCGACAATGGCTTGAGGTACGAGGTGCGGGGGATCGCAGAAATGGTGGGCCGAAATACCTTCCTGGAGCTAATCTGCTCCGGCGTTTCGGCAAGGTAGGCCCCCGGTGCCTACCACACCGGAGCGGTACTTGTTTGAAGGGCCGGACAGCCGGGAATCTGCCACGGACTTCTATCCGCGCTGTCACAACTGCGGGAAGCTGTTGGGTGAGTCTCTGACCCGGCCTTGGCGGATACGCTGTACCCGCTGCAAGGTCAGAAACTCGCGGGTCGGAAAGTAGATGGCCAACCATTCCAGGTGGCCCAACCTTCCCGAAACAGCCATAAGGTGTGGCCGGTGTGGTGGCGCGGTCTACCGGGACAAGGACGAATGGGACACGTTCTGGAAATGCCGGAGTTGCTCCAGGGTGAATACTGCGGCAATCAACCGCAAACCGACGGGTTGGCGGGTGAAGCGGCCAAGGTTGGTTCGGGCCGTGGCTATGTGCCAGCGGCGTAGCGGTTGCGCGGTTGCTGAGGTTGCCGCAAGGTTTGGAGTCCACGAGGTGACTCTCTGGAACTGGAGACGGGAATTCAAACTGCCCCGGTTCTACGACAACAGGCATACCCCATATACTGCCAAGCAACGGGCCGCAGTGGTCCGCAACGTTCTTGAATCCGGGATGACGTACTCACAGGCGGCGCAAGCTGAGGGGCTGCATATGGGTAAGACGACTGTAGGCGTCTGGGTGAGAGCGGCGCGGGCGCGGGCTACCGTGGTAAAATGAAAGCGCATCGGCTTGGCCTCCCCAGCCGATGCGCTTCGTTCATGCCCCGCTGGTTCGACCGCCAGCGGGGATTTTCTTTGCCAGTCCGTAAGTGATACAAAAGGTGATACACAGATCGGACTTTCGGGGATTTCGTAGCTAAAATGGGCAAAGAAAAGCTCCCGAGGCAGGATTCGAACCTGCGACCTAGCGGTTAACAGCCGCCCGCTCTACCGCTGAGCTACTCGGGAACGCTTGAGGTGGGGCTAAAGAGCCACCTGGGATTGTAGCATCACGGTGCGGCGCAAACAACCGCGGCTTTGGCGTTTCGGTGCGTGAAAGTCTCGGTGGCGCAGTCAATACCTAATAATTGAGAAGGGTCGCACAGTTCGAGGATGGGATGTGCGGTCCAGCACTGGGAATGGATGGGCAGCCGAATCCGCGTGGTCTAGCAGGATTGAGTAAACCCAAAGCCGCAGGAGCAGGTATTGATTTCGCGCCGCCTCGACGGTTAGTCTATGCCTGCGGCTACAGGAACAGGACTTGACCCCGTGCAGTCACCGCAACCTCGGGGATGGCCACCCGAGACCTTCATCACCCGTTTCGGAGTCCTGCTGCGACCTGACAGCGCTGGCTACTGCGCGATTGTCGAATGGCGGAGGAACTTCCCGACATATCAGCACAACTCGGGCGAAGCCCCCGGATGCACCTGTCTGGGAACCAGAGCAGGGTGCTGGTGGCCGGTGTAGTTTGCCTCGCTCTCATCGGAGTTCTTGTTATCGTCCTCGACTGGCGCAACGTGCGCATGTCGATCGCCGCTGCCGATTGGCGCTTTGTAGCCGCCGCCGTGATTGCGTCCTTTTTTTCTTACGCCTGCTCTACCTACAGCTATGCCCTGCTGAACAACTCATTCGGAATCAACCTTCGCCACCGGACCCTCCTGGGAATTGGTTTCGTTTCCTCTGCCATGATCACCATGATAGGTGGCGTGGCAGGACATCCATTGCGCCTGCTGCTACTGGTTCGGCGCGGCGTCCGTGCGGGAGACGCCTTGGCGCCGTCGCTGTTCCACGGATACTTGGAGAGTCTTATCTTCTTTTTCATCATCCCTGCAGGACTGGCATATCTCGTACTTCGCCATCCGCTGCCAACTCCCTTGGCAATGGCCGCCGGTGCTGGCGCCCTGGTGCTGGCAGTAGGTTTCGCGGCAACGGCCCTGGTGATCTTCGTGCAGCCCATACGTGGACGCACCCTCGGTTTTGTGGGATGGGTCTGGCGCGTGGTAACCCGGCGCAGGTTGGCACGCGGACTCAACGACTTTGAGGAAACCCTCCGCCACGGTCTCTCATCGGTCACTACTCGTCCGGCGCACCTGATTGTGCCTGTTGGTTTAATAGTGTTGGACCGGGCTTCAAGGATAGCGGTGGTCTGGCTGTGTTTCGAGGCGTTGGGTGGCGGGGTCGCTCCAGAGGTGGTGGTGACCGGGTTCGCCATCGGTGTGGCGGCCGGAGTGATGTCCATGGTGCCAGGTGGACTGGGAGTGCAGGAAGGGTCAATGGCAGGGGTCTTCCATTTACTTGGTGCTCCCCTGGAGCAGGCCGTGTTGGTTACCCTCCTCTTCAGGGTTGTGTACTCAGTTACCCCCTTTTTGGTCAGCTTGAGTCTGTACTGGAGGGCTCTCCACGCCAGAAGACCAGTGGACTAACCCTCGGACAGGGACGGCCTTGAAGCGTCGTGTTGCTCGTCGGCGTGGTAGGAACTGCGGACGAGCGGGCCGGAGGCGACGTGTTTGAATCCCATCTGCTCTCCCGCCTTGCGGAGCATGGCGAACTCGTCCGGCGTGTAGAAGCGGTCTATGGGGATGTGCTTGGCGGAGGGGCGCAAGTACTGGCCAATGGTCAACAGGTCGCAGTCGACTGCCCGGAGGTCCTCCATAGTTTCGATGATTTCGTCGATGCTCTCACCCATTCCCGTGATGATCCCTGACTTGGATACGATGGCTGGGTCAAGCTCTTTGGCTTTGGCGAGCAGGCCCAGGGATAGCCTGTAGTCTCCCCTCGGGCGGACTCGTGGGAAAATTCTCCTGGTCGATTCTATGTTGTGATTCAACACATCCGGTCGTGCGTCGACCACTTTCTTCAACGCGGTCCACGAACCGGCAAAGTCGGGAATCAGCACCTCCACACGGCATCCTGGCAACTTCTCCCGCACCTGCTTGATGCAGGCAGCGAAGATGAACGCCCCGCCGTCCTGGAGGTCGTCCCGATTCACCGATGTGATTACGCAGTACCCCAGGCCCATCGTGGCAACCGTCTCGGCCAGGCGTGCCGGTTCCTGAAGGTCGATTCCGGTAGGTCGCCCTGTGGTGACGGCGCAGTAGTGGCAACGACGGGTGCAGATGTCGCCCAGAATCATGAAGGTGGCCGTCCCACGTCCCCAGCACTCGCCGATATTGGGGCAATGGGCTTCCTCGCAGACAGTATGCAGCTGCTGCTCTCGCACCAGGTTCTTGAGGTGTATGTATCCCGGGCTGCCGGGCGCTGGCACCTTGAGCCATTCCGGCAGCCTGGGCCTCAGGGAAGCTTGGTTGGGGCCGTTAGCCATGAGGATTCCGTCCTGCCTTCTGGTTAATCCCCAGTATGTAGCTCCCGGCAATGGGGACGGTAGAATCAGGTTGGCCGGAAGATAGTTTCATAACTCCGGGACCTCACGGGGTGTCAGACGGCACTTCTCCGCCCGGACAATCGCGTCTATGTCTGCAACCACTTGTTCCAGCTCCCCGTCCCGGTTGACCACCCGGTAATCGAACTCCCCTGCACGGGCCAACTCGTTCTCGGCCGTTTGCAGCCGCAACTCCAACTCTTCGATTCCCTCGGTCTCCCGCCGGACCAATCGGTTCCGCAGGGCTTCGATACTCTCCGGGACCATCATAATGAATACCGCACCGGGAGCGATCTCGCGGATAGTCGAAGCACCCTGCACGTCGATCTTCAGAAACACGTCCCTGTTTTCCCGCAGGGCGTCCCGTACCTGACTGCGTGGCACCCCATACCATCTTCCATACACCTGGGCCGACTCTAGCAACTCGTTGCGCTCCTTCAGGTTTAGGAATGATGGGGTGTCCAGGAAGATATAGTCCGTTCCATCCCGTTCGGACTCGCGCTTGGGCCTGGTCGTTGCGGTTACCGCAAAATGCCAGGGGCGGTCAAGCTGTTTCAGCGCGTCCAGTGCCGCATCCTTGCCGACACCAGACGGCCCGGAAAGCACCACCAGCAGAGGCGGCGAAGAAAAGGCATCTGAGGACTTTTGCACCTGTCAGGTCCGGGCTGGCATCGCTACCGAAGATGTCTTGGGCACACTCACGCTGTCCTTTGCCGCTACCGGCGCCGTTCCTGCTCGCGGCCACCGAAGAACTGCCTCGACTTCTCCATCAACCTGCGCCCGGCGAACATCTCCCCCATGCTTTCGGCGAAGGAGGGAATTTCGGGCGACGCTTCCCGAGACTTGGAGTTGACTTCCCCGGCCAGCCAGCGGCCCCGTGCTACTGCGGCATCCTCGAACAGCTTTTGCAAGCCTTCAACATCGGACTCCATAGAGGATTTTGAGAGCGCTTCGTCTGCCAGGACTTGGATTGATCGCTGCAACTCCTGGGTGTCCTCCTTGGTCTGGGTATCCAATGACTGCCGGATATAGTAAAGCTCTCGAATGAAGGCATCGATCCATGCAACGATGTGCTGGGCGTTTGTCGCGCAGATGTCCCTATGCATGATCGGGTCTCCCGACGCAAGCCGCGTTAGGTCGTGATAACCTGAGGAGGCCAGTTGGGCGATGTCGTCCCAATTGGCGCTCTTCGAGGTGCAACCCACCAGACCCACAGACAGCATGAATGGCAAATGGCTGACAGCCGCCACAAAACTGTCATGTTCGTCCACGCCGATGTAGAAGGGGCGCCCGCCGACGGCCTGCACCAGGGTAGTGACCTCTGACACAGCCTGTTCGCGGGCGTCGGCCCTGGGGATCACGCAGTAGGCCTTATCCCGGAAGAGGTTGGCGTCGGCGTTTTCCGGACCTGGCGTTTCCCTCCCTGCCATGGGGTGCCCGCCAACGAAATCTATCCCCCGCGGCAAGTACTCCTCGGCCCAGTCCATAACCACGCGTTTCGAGCTGCCAACGTCGGTTACGAGGCACCCATCCGGAAGTTCCGGGCCGATTATCTCCATCAACTCCCTCATGGCCATGACCGGTGTGGCCATGACCACTATGTCCACATCGCGTATGGCGTTCATGAGCCGGTTTTCAATGCGATCGAACCCACCGGACTTTTGCGCCCCCGCCCGGGATCGGCTGTCGGAGTCCGTGCCAACGATTTCTACGTTCCTCAACTGCGCCTGCTTTAGCGCCAGCGCAAGGGAGGTGCCAATTAGCCCCGTACCGATTATCGTGATCTTGGCCAAGACATTCCTCCCACCGTTGACATTCGACTTTGGATTCGATGATACAGGAGTCTTAAGTGTGGTTTGAGGCTATCTTACACTATACCCCGCAACGTGGGGAACCTGTGTGCCAGTTGATACCGTCCGTGTGGAGTTTCGGGCGTTGCCGACGGCAGCGATCACGCCGCTATGGGCTGCGCCAGTATCCAGAGGCTTACTACAGTGTACATCACCATCAATGTGAGCATTGGGTATTGGCTGTTCATCGCCATACTGCGGTCTTGGAAAACCCGCATGGACGCAAGGTGGGCCAGGTAGACTGCGATGACGTGTCCCACGACTACTACAGCCACTGACAGGAACCACAGGATTTCGGCGGTGATGATGCCTTGGTAGACCTGGTAGTCGGCCGTGCCGAACAGGTCCCACCCGAAACCGAAAGGGTCCGACGCAAGGGAGATGATCAGTTGCCCCTGGACCAACAGCAGCGTGATGAAGTGGGAGATGTTGTAGGCTAGAGCGATGGGTATCAGGGAATAAGCGAAGGTTCGGGCCAACTCCAAAGCACTAAGGCTCTTCCCCACCGTCCCTGACATGAAGAAGCAGAACAGAAGGTACACAAGGAAGAAGGCGACCGGGAACAGCGCTACTCCAAGCGTATCGGCAATTGTGAGACCGTTTATCACCGGGTTGCCCATTAGCGTCGGGAAGGCGGTCAGAAATACCGACTGAACGTTGGCCCATGCAGATGTCGCGCTGAACCCGTCGAATGTCACCGTTGCCAGGAGCAGGATGATCACTGCCAGGATGTCGTTGGAGACCGGCTCGTTCCGTGACAGCCCCATCGCGAATGGACGAAGATTGGTCTGCCTGTGGCTGGACTTCTCGAAACACTCGTAGCAGTCCACGCAGCCGTCCCACTCGCTCGCTTCAGGTGCTTCCTCGCGGTCTTGGCATCCGGACGTACACACCCGGCAGACTTCCGGGTCCAACACGCGTACCTCTGTGAGAGAAAAGCGGGCCAGGAAACCAAACACCACCGAGAACACCTCTCCGTTCCTCAGCCACTGGTGCTTGCCGAATATGGCCATTCCCGTGAAAGTGACAAAAGAGTAAATGACAGCCATCCATGCTACGAGTACGGGGACAGCCGACTTGGGAAAGGCGTCCTGGAGCCACGCGAATCCTAAGAAGAGGATCAGCGCGGGCCACATCCCCCAACTCTCTGGGTACTCGCGCACTGGAGTCAGTCGGGAACCATGTCTGAGCTTGCCGTATATCCAATCACACCAGCCGAACAGTATCTTCCACGGATTGATAACGGCCCAAACGTTTCCTATCAGCGCCGCGACATAGGCCATCCCCACCCACCAGATGACCCACACGAAGCTGGGTGCAAAGTTGGCCGAGGGTGTCTGGTCTCCGAAAAGGCCCGTTACAATCACGACCACCAGCAGGAACACGGAAAGCAACTTGATGGGTACACCTAACGCAGGAGCCGTGAGGGCCCACCGCAGCCATCCATGTTGGAGCAGGTTGCATCGCCAGTAATCACCACTGCCCTTTGTCCCTCTTACGAGGAGCCCCATGACCGCGAATGACAGGGCCACCACTGCGCCCGACCCGAGCAGGAAATACCCCAGCGGCACCGGCAACTCTGTCCGCTCTCCGAACCCGTGGGCGTGAGCCGGGGCAGTCCCGATGAGCAGTGTGAATACCGCAAGGGAGAGTATAACCGTGAGGTGTTTCATGGCCACCCCAAGTGATTAGCACTCATGCTGCCTTCTTCTGCGCCCCGAACGGATTCTGTCCCACACCCATATCCCCAGGGCCGATAGTGCGACGGCTGCAGCCAGCACGTATACGAGGTCGAGACCCTGGGCGGGTCTGACCTGCATCGGTAGCACGAGCTGGCCCGGTCCTAGTGGGCCGTCGGCATATACTGTCAGAGTCCAGGCGCCTTCCTGATCCAGTAGCAGATCGGCCTCGTAGAACCGGAGGTCCAGCGACGAGTTGATCGCTCGCACCGGACCGGCGTCTGTAGCGTCTTCCGGTCCTTCGGCCGTCACGTCAATCAGGGCATCGGTGATGGGTGTTCCCCCTGTAGCCTCATTGACCAACACCGTGACGTGCAGAGTCCCGACTCTTGGTGTTCCAGGGAGGATGCCAACTTGCAGCATGTACGGGCCCGCATGGGCATCCTTGACCAGTAGGCGAGTCGCCCCGTTTGCAGCCAGCTCACCCTGCCCGACCGATAACCACAGGGCAGCGGGGATTATGATGGCTTGCAGCAGCAATATGCTCTTCACGTCTCGGAGCATCCAGGACATTGGCCCGGCTCCCGTTCCATCCCGGTAGCCCGGGTGCACACTTGTGTGAAAATCGGGAATGATGTCATTTCAGACAGACAAGGATGGTGACAAATATACCGCCCTTGTGTACGAATCAAAGATTCGCTCGTTCGTCCGTGGATGAGGGACATGTGGAGAGACTCGATGAGGTGGGAGAAGAATGGAATGGAAGGCTGATTATCGGCGGCCAGTTTGCGCAGGCTTGCAACCGGCGGTCATCCGCCAACCACCGCTTGGACAAACTCCGGGCGGACGACTTTCTCGTAGGGTTGTCGCTCCTGGACCATCGAGGCCCCGATGAGTATGTCCTGGAGACTGTGATACTCCGGTGGTTCCAGCCGGGGATCTCGCGGCCAGGTCTCCTGCTCCTTGTATCGTGCCACGGAGCGCACGACCAACTCCTCGGCGATATCTGGGAAGAACTGGGAAACTAACTCTCCCACACCACTTGCGGGAGCCCGACTCTCCCACTCAAGGGCGCGGCTGAAACCCTTGACGAACCTGTGGACGGTATCCGCCTCTCTGTCGAGAAAACTGTTGGCCGCGGCAAATGAACTGTAGGCAACGTGGCCATTTGCCGGACCCAATGGAGCCACCAGATCTGCGGTCCCGTCGGCTATTAGTATCTCTGCTGCGGGTTCAGGTAGATGTATGAAGTCGCCGAGGCCCTGCCTGAAGGAATCCACTGCCTCATCTAGGGATAGCCCGGGGATCAGAGAGAGTGTCTCGGGACCTACGCCATTGTTCCTCAATGCGAATTGGAACGATGCCCAGGGCATGGGAGAGAACCCTACCGGTATGACCGACGCTCCGCGTAGGTCTTCCCATCTGAATTCTTCGTCGGAAGGTTTGCCAAGGACGAAGAAACCGTCCCTGGCATTGATCTTGGCGAAGTGCGCTGGAACGGTCTCCGCTCCCCAGTCAGAGGCGATGATCGACCGCATTATCCCGCTCTGGACAATGTCCGCGGCGCCGTGGTTCAGGGCGCTCAGGGGATGTGGGAATTGAGGCGGGCAGGTGGAGAAGGATACGTCCAGGCCCTCGGATTCCAGAAAACCGCCGGCTACAGCCACGTAGATGGGGGTATAGAAGACTGACCGGAAGGTCTCCATTAAACGCAGTGGACGGCGGTTGTGGGTCAATTGGACTCCATTCGAATGGGGCTTGGAACTTCGGCGTCCGACCAACCCTCACTCGGGTGGGTATGGACGCCGAAGTTTGAAATCGGAGTGGCGAGCCGAAGATTCAGGGGGGCTCGGTTATTCGGGCTGCAGGAAGGGTAGCAACGCCCCTACGAAGGCCTCCGGGTCCTCGATCTGAGGGATATGGCCCAGCCCCGGTAGCACTACCTTGGTGGCATTTCGGATGTTGTTGTGCAGCAACTCCTCGCCGTCCCTGAGTCTGTCAATCTCCCCGTACATGACCATCGTCGAGGAAGCTTGAATCAGGGGTAGGCGGGACATCACGTCGTAGTAGGATAGGGACTCCATCAGGTTCCTCACCCAGACGCCCGCCTGGGCTCGGGTCTGGTTCTGCGCCTCGACCCATTCCGGCTTGGGGTCGGCAAAGGTGGTGGAGGCTCGGACATCCTCGATCGTCCTGGGAATTGGAAGCCCGTCCTCATCGTAGCCGCCCGCGCTCTCGGCGAGACGCTGCGGGGCCGTGAATGGCGGCCACACCGGCATCCCGACCAGCGCCAGTTTGTCCAGCCGCTCCGGAAAACTGGCCGCCATCTCCGTAGCCAAGACCGCGCCAACAGAGTTGCCGACGTAGTGGCCCCGGTGGATGTTGAGGATCTGGCAGGCATGGTCCAGAGCGTTGGCATAGTCGGGAATGTTGAAGTGGCGGGTCGGCTTGTCCGACTCGCCGTGCCCCAGCATATCGAAGGCGTAGCAAGTGTAATGCTGGCTCAGGGCGTCGATTACCGTGTGCCAGGCCCAGGTGGAAGTGCCCAGAGGGTGGAGCATTACTAGGGGAAAGCCGCTCCCCTGCTTGACGTAGTGCATGTTTCCTTCCGGGGTGGGAACCATATCTGTCAGGTCCCGTCGGACGAACATAGCGCCTCCTGGTTACGGCGAATTTACGGGTAGCGAAAATGGTGCCGGGTGAACCCGGTTTGCCGTGGGATTATCGTACTGACTGTACAGGTCTCTGTCAATTTGCGACTGGCCCAAGGTCTTCTTGGCCTCTCCCGGATGGTCGCCATCCAAGAAGGGGATGCGTTGGAACGACAAGTGGTCGGACCATCCAGTGCCAGTGGCGTTTACGAAGGGGAAGCCCAGGCTTCCATTCGGCCCCAATGCCACGTCAGCTCCGCGAATTGAGCTCACCCGCCGTGAAACAAACGTGAAAGTCCACTATCGTGATCAGAATGTGAATGACACCCACTCACTGTCACACTCCATCAATATGCTAAACTCGTCTCTGGCGGCTTCCACCACGCCAACACAACCAGTTGGACTCACCAGGTCATCCCGCGGGAGAACCGACATCGGAGGTCTCATGGCTGCACTACAGAAACTTGCCGGGGCTTACCTGGTCCTCTTGTCAATCACGGTAGCGGCGTTCTTCATCATCAACCCGTTCCTCGTCGCGTCGCTCAATATTCCGGGCATCTGGCAGGTTCTAGACGTGCTGATGCTCATCGGGCTGGCAATCGCGCTGGTCTTCAACTACGCCAGAAAAAACGCCGAGGGCGGACGAGACCCTGGAGAACCGGTCACCCGCCGTTACCTGGAGGTCAACACGGCATTCTTCCTGACTGCAGGAGTTGCTATCCTGTTCCTGCACAATTGGTTTTCCCTGTTGGCCCTGGGAGCAGAACAGTCGTTGGGAGGAGGTGACGCTCCGCTTAATCACCAGGCATGGGTAATCTGGGCCGTTGTAGACACCCTTCTGCCTCTTACTCTCGGCGTCACGGGATGCCGGCTTTGGCAGGCATCATCCGAGTCCTGACCGGTCCCTACGCATTCCAATCAAGCTGAACTCATGACTACAGTGAAGAGGCTGACCGGGGCAGTGCTGTTCGTCTACGCCTTCATCTACGTCATGCAGGTCATGTTCAGCAGCCTGTTCGAGCCGTACTTCCCCCCGTCCGAAGTATGGCGCGCGATGAATTTCTGCACCGCCGTGGGAATCATAGTCTCCGTGGTCGTCGTCTCTAGGCACAAACGGAGCATCGATCCATCAGACATACCCCCGGCCCGGCACCTTGCCGTACAGGCGGCTTTCTACTCTACCCTCGCTCTGGCCATCTGGTTCTTCGCCGTCTGGTTTAGGCTGCTGATGCTCTCCCCCGGCGAACCGGTCAGCGAGGCCGACAACGTGATCTGGTCACTGGTATCCGTATTCAACCCCCTGGTCCTCGGGACAACCGGCGCGTTCCTCTGGAGGACACCGCGGCAATAGGAGGAGTCGACTGGTGTTGCCAGGAAACCACTGAGGCGAACAGAGGTTGGTCGGGAATCCGAAGGTGTTAAGTATTAGGGAGAGGCGCTGGCCGCCGTGTCAGTCTCCGCACCACGCACTGGTGGAGCCGATGGTTACGTGGGCGGCCAGCTTGGGATACAGTCGTTCAGCGAGCAGCTTGCGCGGGCTGATGCGCCCGGAGAAACTCTCGCACCTGTTGAATGGTCTCCCCCTTGATGTCCTCTGACTCCTTCCAGGGATATGCCGTCACCTGGGCTTTGGGAGCCAGTTCAACCAGATCTATGGCAGCCTCGTACGAGTGTGCCGGGGTGTCATCGGGCATGACCAGCATCGGCGTCGGGCACGATCGCGCGAAGTCCCGCGATACGCTGTACATGAAGTCCGGCTGCACGCGGTACAGGTTGTGCAAGTACTGCTCGACGATTTCCATTGTCACGTCAGGTCGTTGGGCGCATAGTTCCGGCCCCCAGGCATCCCGGCCCGAGTCATACATGGCGTCCGGTGTCTTACTTGCGTGACCAACCGGCTGGCAAAGCACCGCGGCGAGCAACCGGTCCGGCGCGCGTTCCATGAGCGTCATCGCAAACGGGCCGCCAATGCAGTATCCTATGAACAGGAATTCTTGGATGCCCAAGTGGTCCAGCAGGCCCAGTTGGTCATCGGCGAAGGCTCCCCACGGATCGTTGACCTGTACCGGGCCGGTGGACTCTCCGCCGATGGCGTTGCGCTGGTCCATCGTAATGCAGCGGAAGTCCTCCTTGAACACTTCCATAGCATTGAACACCTGTCTGGGCCAACCGCTCATCACGGAGTTCAAGCCCCCGCCGGGAGTCATCAGGAGCGGGAAACCAGACCCAACCTCCTCGTAGTGGATGCGGACATCGCCTTCCTCGTAAAACGGCATTGCAGTCTCTCCTTTTCGACCCCTGTAACGGCGTCTCAAGCAATTGTAATTTGGGAGAATCGCTTGTCAAGGCAGCGAAGACCCTGGTCCAGGCACTCCGCTAGGAGAGTGCCTCCCGGTTTGCTCGGGCAAGGACTCCAGACCTGCCCGTTGCCTAGAACAACCTCCTCCTGCCTCGGCGCAGGAACCAGAAATACGCCCAGAAGGGCGAGATCAAGGTCAGCAATATTAGCAGCCACAGCGGCCCAATCTCGTCCCACCCGAACACAATACGCAGGATGAGACCGGCAAGTCCGATGAAGGGCAGGAGCTTCAAGACCAGGAGCCAGACCGACATTCCATTAATCAGTCCCTGGATGATGAGCATGGTGCCCTCTTGGTCCAGTCTCAACCTGCTAAAGGCAGGAATAGATCAGGATCAGCGTCCCGAGGAAAACCCCCAACGCCAGCCAAGGCCCGTAGCTTCTGATGGCCCGCCGCAGGTGGTCTGCCCCCCACCGCTGCTGGATCAGGAACGCTCCGAGAATACACACTACGATGGTGAGAACGAGCGCGACCAATACCGCGCGAAACAATGTGGCGCTCTCTCCTCAATGCCTTATGGCGAAGAAGCGGTAGGTCGAAGATGAAGACGATCGGGACCCCCCCGGAGCGCTGGCTAGGAACTCTGAGGGAGCCGTCGAGTCTCAAACGGGCCGAAATGTGAACTGGGTAGGCCATGAGGGCCCCAATCCGGGCCCCGCTAACCCTGGAGTGGTGGCAACGACTGGATTCGAACCAGTGACCTAGCGCTTATGAAGCGCCCGCTCTGCCGCTGAGCTACGTTGCCACCTGGCAGCGCCCCGGCCAGCCGCCTTGGGCTTCTGCACACGTTCAAAGTGTAGCAGGAATTTTTCCCTTTGTGAAACCTTGAAGGTTTCCGGCCTTGATGTGCCATAGCCCCGTGCTAAGCGTTTTTGGACGACGAGTCAGACTCGGCGTGGGTTGTCCCACTCGAGGAGATCCCTAAGTTCCCTAGGTGGCGGGAATACGCCAAGGTCGGAGACCTGAGTCGGAACCCCTACTCTGGCGTTAGGTCGGTACTGGAGACATATGGTCGTTTATTTCGGACAAAGGGGTATGCGATGCCACTTGGGCCGAAATTACTGGGCTGCAGGCGGTGCCGCCTGCAGCCCAGGGGCCATGGGACAACTGTCCAAGTCGGCGTGCACGTGTTTGTGTCGATTACTTGCTTCTTTAACGAGACTCCACCCGATTCAGAATACATGGCGACGACAATTCTGAACCTCTGAAGGCTATATGTCATATAAGGAGAACTGAGAAGCGGTGTTCGGACTCCCGGCCACTCTCGGGACAGCACTCTCAATAGTAACTGCGCAGGGTTTCCTGCCGGGGATGCGCGAGCCCTGAGAACTGGGTGTCGGCTTCAAAGAGCAGTATATTCGCATGGATATTTCCACCCCAGGAACCTTCCCGTTCCTGTCATTCTCCTGCATCAGGAGACCCAAGCAGTTGACTGTGCTGGCAAACCTCGCCAACCTTGCGAATAGCGACTCCCGTTACTTGGTCGCCGATTACCAAACACTTCGGGCCTCCGTTTACACAGAGTTAACCAAGAGTTAGCCGGATCGTTACAACTCCGTAATCCTGACGCAAAACACCTCCGCTACGCTCGTATTCAACTTGAACGGGACGGTTGGTGCTAGCCAATGCAATCCGGCACGGTGAACCCCGGGACCTCCACCCACTGCCCATATTGCGCGTTCCAGTGTGGAATGAAGCTCGGTGATGCTGGAGAAGGGCCGGCGGTTTCAGCCAACACCGATTTTCCCGTCAACAAAGGCGCCCTCTGCATCAAGGGATGGACCTCGACAGATACCCTCTACTACCCAGACCGGCTCCTTAACCCCCTTGTCCGCAGTCTTGCCGGAGAACTGTTGCCCGCGACTTGGGAGGAGGCGGTTTGCGCGATAGCCGACGCGATTGAGGCCACCCACGCCAGGTATGGAAAGAACGCGGTGGGTGTCTTCGGCGGCGGCTCCTTGACCAACGAAAAATCCTATCTGCTGGGCAAATTCGCTCGAGTCGCCCTGGGCACGTCCAACATCGATTACAACGGACGTTTCTGTATGTCGTCCGCAGCAGCGGCCGGGATTAGGTCATTGGGGGTGGACTGGGGCCTTCCCTTCCCGCGGGAGGACATTGCCAACGCTGAGACTATCCTGCTGGCGGGCAGCAACCCGGCGGTTACCATGCCGCCGATAATGCAATATTTCGACGCTCAGCAGAAAAACGGCGGCAACCTCATCGTTGCCGACCCTCGGCTCACCGACACCGCAGAAGCCGCCACCCTTCATCTGCGGCTCGCGCCCGGTTCCGACGCTGCCCTCGTCAACGGACTCCTTCACATACTGATCGGACAGGGACTGATCGACCACGAATATATCGCAGCCCGGACCGAGGGGTTTGAGTCGGTTCGGGGTGTCGCTTCCACCTACTGGCCGGAAAGGGTGGAGCGCATCACGGGTATCCCAGAAGCTCAGTTATTGCAGACCGCCCATATGCTATGGGGTATCGTCAAAAGAGTTTGGTCCAGATCATCACTGCCCGGAGTTGACAGGCTGCCAGGTATGACGCCGTTCTCCTGGCATAACGGGTCGCCACCCCGCGCCACTGCTTGAAATCCAGGAAACCGTTCTCCACCAAGTGCCGTAACCTGTACAGCGCCCGGTCATAGTCCCGCTTCTCCTTCCGGTTGCTCTTGGGTGGTATCACCGGCTCCATTCCCAACTCCGTGGCAGCGGCTATGATTTCGTTGGTGTCATAGGCTTTATCCGCCAGCAGGCACTCTGCCTCAATCCCTTCAATCAGGGTTAACGCCTGGGAGCAGTCGGCCGACGTGCCTTCGGTCACCGCCAGCCGTACCGGCATTCGTGGGAGTCCACTGCCAGGTGCAGCTTGCTGTTCAGCCCCCTTTTGTGCGGGCTATGGCCTGCTTTCCGCCCCGGGCCCCGGCACTGTGGGGATGGGCCTTGATGTAGCTGGAATCAATCATCAGCCACTCGAAATCGGGGTCATCCATCACTGCCTCCAACAGTCCGGCCCACACGCCCCGGTCCCGCCAGCGGCAGAAGCGGCGATGGGTGTTCTTCCAGTCTCCGTAGTCCGGGGGTAAATCCCGCCAGGGAGCGCCGGTGCGCAGTATCCAGCACACGGCGTCGATAAACCGCCGGTTGTCATGGGACGGCCGGCCTCTCTTGCCCTCTCCCACGGGTAGGTACGGCCTCAGCCTCTCCCAAACATCATCAGCCATATCGTGGCGCCGGTGCGCTGCCGTCATACTCCCCACCTCCCACACTCTCCCCGTTTCCAGCAATTTACCACCCTCTCATTGTTTTGACGACACCCATCTTAACTGGAGGCGGTCTGATACCCTGACCAGTCACCCGGGTCCCAGCCCCCACTGGCACCCACCGCTTCCAAACTCCGGATGCACTTCTCGTTCATGTCTTGTACTGGTCCGCCTCGCACCGCAACCCGGACCGGTACAAGGACCCAACCCGCCGTGAGACCATAGGGATATCCCATGCTAATGGGACTACCCGGAACCACCAGTCCATCCAGGGGCCTGACCGGGTGATGGTGATAATGAGAGGAGAATCAAGAATCTTCCCGGCGCAGTCCGTCAGTGTCTGGGAGTAAAGGTGAGGTCGCGGACGTTAGGCCCGGAGGTCAAAGTGGCAGAAAATGGCAGGGAAGCGACAAGTTTCTCCGTCAGCCCGCCTTCATCCGCCTCGGCACCCTCGTGGCCTTCACGAATGCATGGACATGAACGGGGACGTTGCCCACCCTGCTCCTACACTTCCTCAACTCTGCGTAACCTGATAGACTCTCTTCAGTTTGGCCAAGCCGCGTCCCCGGTGCTAAAATGAGCGCCGCTGGGTTGTATGCTCGGCTAAGAGGACGGAACGGCACAGGACTGTTGTTCAAGATCCGGATTGGCGCACGAGCGTATCGCTCAGGGTGTTCCAAAACCTAACATCCAGGCAGTTCTCCATGCCGCGATTTCATTCGCGGCAACAAACCTCGAGAAACTGCCAACAATGGAGGAAAGCAGATGGCTAAGCAGGGCGTGCAGCCCGACGAACTAACCAAGCCCTTCTGGGATGCTGCCACCAATGGGAAGCTGGTCATCCAGAATTGCACCGCCTGTAACAGGCTGCAGAATCCGCCCCTTCCCAGGTGCGGCCAGTGTGGCTCTGGGGACAACTTGGAATGGAAGGAAATGAGCGGACGGGGCACCATCTACAATTACTGCGTGGTGTACGACTGCCCGATCAGGAGCCTTCAGGAGGGCCAGCCTTTCAACCTGGCTGTGATCATGCTGGAGGAGGATCCGGCCATCCAGATGTATTCCCACCTCCCCGGCACTCCGGTTGACGAGGTACCCATAGGAGGACCAGTCCGGGTGGTTTTCGAACCGACTGCCAACGGTCAGGTTGTGCCCGAGTGGGAAGTAGCGGCCTGACCCTTAGTCCCCCTGATTTGTGAGGTTTCCAGATCATTTCACAGTGACAAGGAGTAAGCCATGACTACACAGATGGCCCCAGAATCGATGTACCGGTCCACCGAGGGACTTGGAGTTTGGGAACACCGGGGGAAGGTGGCGTCAGTCGGGATTGGACACTCGCCAACGGCCCGGCGCTGGGATGGGCGGCCTGAGACTTCGGTGGGCGCGTTGAGTATCCTGGCCATGCGCCGTGCCATTGAGGATGCTGGTATCTCCCCCGATCAGGTAGACGGCATCGTCGTTGTTCCTGTTACCACCACCGGTGCCCATTGGGACCCTGACACCCCGATTCCAATGGACGTGGTCAACGCTTTCAACCCCTCCAGCGACCCGCTCGACGGCATTGGCCAGTTGAGCGCAGAGTGGCTCATCAAGAACATGCCGGAGTTGACCAACGTCAAGTTCACGATGAATGCTCCGGGATGCATGTCCGCAGCTATTGTTGTCGCGGCACAGGCCGTGGGTGATGGTCTGACTAGTAACTGCCTCGTGCTGAAGGGATGGCACAATCTGGACGGCCGCTACAACCACGGTGGCAGCAGCGCCGCCGAGGTCGTTCCGGGAAGCCTGGCCCTGGGGC
The DNA here is from genome assembly GCA_951812625.1 of uncultured Dehalococcoidia bacterium. GTDB lineage: Bacteria > Chloroflexota > Dehalococcoidia > Lucifugimonadales > UBA3495 > CATOSP01. Next base: position 893,534 of record CATOSP010000002.1, read on the forward strand.
CGGGGCGCACCATCTGGGGACCGCCGGGATGCTTCGGCACTGCTCTTCAGTTTGCAGAGTACTGCCACCGGTATGGCAAGAACCACGATATGATGGCCCCGTTCATGGAGAACTCCAGGCGGAACGGTCTGATGTTCCCCGAGGGATATTGGGCGCAGCACCGGCCTGAGGAACTGACCCCAGAGGACTATCTTGCAGCCCGGTGGATCGCCAAGCCCGCCAATCTGTTCGACAACGACATTCCCATCATGGTGGCGGCAAGCTATCTCTTCACCACTGCCGACCGTGCCAAGGACCTGAAGCAGAAGCCGGTGTACATCTTGGGACATGCCTCTAGCCGTGGCTCCGCCCGGAGCCTCACGCCGACGCTGGAGGAGGTGCAGGCGGAGACCGGCAGCACAGGGCGGAAGATTTTCGAGGCCGCGGGCATCACCGTCGATGATCTGTCTTTCGAGAATATGTACGATGGTTTCGCGGAGTTCCATCAGTTCCACATCGAGGGACTGGGATACCGCGGAATGAAGTTTGGGGATGCCCTGGACTTCTACCAGACCGACATAAGCATCGAGGGACCGAACCCGGTCCTGCCCAGCGGCGGCAACATCGGAAGTGGTCGGAGCCGGTTCTGGATGCACACCGACTGCATGCAGCAGATCCAGGGACGGGCAGGAGCGAGGACGGTCACGGGAGTCAAGCCCGAGATAGCCGTTTCCGGCGGCCCCATGCCCATGGGCGGCAACTTCACGGTCTGGAGTGCCACCCCCGATTAACCAGCGGTTGGCAATCCAGCGCGGCAGCTTCTCACCGGCAGAACGGCCCGAGGTGTGGCATCACAGGATAACGCCTTACCTCGGGCCTTCCCATGCCTTTGTAAGGACTGAACTTTTCCAATGAGTCCCGCACAACTCCTTTCCCGGAAACTTCCCTTTTTCTATGGGTGGGTGGTGCTGGCATCAGCAAGCAGTACCCAGGTAGTGCGTAACTCCGCCGCCAGCCTGACCATCGCCGTGTTCATGTTCCCGCTGGCCGAGGAATTGGGCTGGAGCCGGACTCTTATCGCAGGGGCCGCCAGCTTCGGTGGGCTGGCAGCGTCGGGAGTATCCCCGGTCGTGGGGTGGCTGGTGGACCGGTACGGGGCGCGCCTGGTTCTGGCGTCGAGCGTATTCATCCTCGGGTTGTCCACTATCTCGCTGGCATGGGCCACTGTGCCGGTGGCTTTCTATGTTGCCTACGGAGTGGGCAGGGTAATCTTTGCCAGCCCGGTGCAGATTGGGGCGTCAGTAGTTGTGTCCCGGTGGTTTGTGAGGATGCGGGGAAGGGCCAACGGAATGCTCTTTGCGTCTCATTCCATCGGACTGGTGCTATTCCCGCTTATCGCATCCACAGTTATTGCAACCCGTGGTTGGCAGGACGCATGGCTCGTGTTGGGAGCGTTGGTATGGATAATCTCTCTTGCGCCGGTGGCCCTGCTTATTGTCCAGACCCCCGAGACCCTGGGATTGAGACCGGACGGGGACACAGACACAGACGATACACCTGGCGCGAAGGATGGAACTTCTTCTGTCAGTGCGGAGCCCGAATGGACCTTGCGGGCGGCAATGCGGACTCCTGCGCTCTGGATACTCGCCAGCGGGATCGGAACGCTGTTCCTGGTGCAGGCCGGCGTCAACACACATCTTGCCGCCTTGTTGCGGGACAACGGATTGAACGCAGTCTCAGCGGGTGTCGGCATCAGCCTCTCTGCGGCATTCATGGGAGCGGGCAGTCTCTTTTGGGGATGGATCGCGGAACGGTTCCCGGTGAGGTATGTGTTGGCGGCGGACGCCGTGGCCGTGGCGGTACCGGCAGCCCTGTTCCTCACGATGAATACCACAACCGAGGCGTTGATTTACTCCAGCCTGTTCGGGTTCGGAGTTGGCGGGATGCTCTCAGTCCCGCCGGTGGCATACGCCGACTACTACGGCAGGCAATCGCTGGGAGTAATCCGGGGAGTCACCGAGCCCTTCACCAGTCTGGAGCAGGCGGTGGGGGCTGTGCTGTCTGGCATTGTATTTGACCTGACCAACAGCTATGCCTGGGCTCTGATCGCCTTCGCGGTCCTGGGCGGCCTCACTGCAGTCGTGATCTTGTTTGCCCGGCCTCCATCACGCCCTATCGTTTCAGAGGTTGGGGAAACTGCGCCCGCCAGTTCCTGAGCCGTACCGGCGCCCGTACCTCGTTTCGCGTCGGGCGCGTAGAGTTGCGATTCAGGGCCTGCGCCCAGCTCGGCCTCGGGCGCGGTCTCATCCCCGGCGGTTGCTACACCGCACGCTACTGACACTTGCTCCTTTCCGACCCAGAATGCACTGCCTAACGTTGACAAATGCGTGGTCGGCACGTAGTATCGTCGTTAAGCAGTCGAAGTGTACGACTGTGACCCCCGGCGTGGGTGTCGTATTCGAGGAGGTAGTTGATATGGCCACGGTTCAGGACCGGACTTCCTACTGGGATCAGGCCAGAGAACAGGGATTTGACCTTTCATGGCTGAGTAAGCTGGAGGAGAACGTCGCCCGCGAGGATGTTGACGACTTCTCGGTCAACAACACCGGTCGCGTTCAGGGGTCCATCCCCCGGGGCAACGTCGCGCAGTTCGGTGCCTACACCTTCCGCACCAAGAGTGAAGTCTGGGCCCACAACCTGACCAAACTCTACCAGGAGTTCGTCACCCGCCAGTGGAGTTCCGCCACGGATATCCCGTGGGAGACTCTGGAAACCCTGCCCGACGACATCGAGGCCGCCGAGTGCCAGTTGGCCACATTCTTCACCCAGGTGGAGTTCGTCGCCTCCGACGTTCCTGGTCGCTTCATCTCCACCATGTCCCCTGACTACCACGAGGTTCGATTGGCCCTTCTGGCCCAGGTGATGGACGAGTCCCGGCACCTCGATGTATTCCGTAAGCGGGCGCTGGCCAATGGCGGCGGCCTGATGCGGATGACCGACAGCGTGAGCGACGTGGTGGGCGGCGGTACTGACAACGCCCGGGAATTCACCGAACTCTCATCCCGGCTCCACATCACCGGTGAGGGGAACGTGCTGACCCTCTTCCGTCTCGGTGAGATGATGGCCTACAACGAGGCCGAGAAGATGATCTACCGCCGGTGCGCTCAGGACGAGGCGCGGCACGTGGCCATCGGTGTGCTCCACCTGCGGTACATGAACGAGTTCACCCCGGAACGCCGGGAGGAGATTCACTGCTACTTGGACGAGGGTGAGAGCAGGCAGTCCACGGGTGCAGGTGGCGAGAACCCCGCCGGCCGGAACCAGTTGACGAGCGAGGCTCTAGCGGTGCTGCTCGGCGGTGGCAAGGACAAGACCGACGAGGGTCAGAAGATTCTGATGGCCATTCGGCAGCGGCAGGTCAAGGAATACTTCCAGAGGCTCAAGTCCGCAGGGTTCGATGACCGGATTCACAGCGGGCGCGTCCATCCCTCCCTCTTGGAAGCGTACAACGCCGCACCGTAGCGATAACATTGCGCCATCTCAAGACCTCCCGAGATCGCTTCGAGGGAGGTCTTGTTTTGTCCGCCCCAGCTTAGGAATAAGACCATCACGACTGAGGTCCACTGAGGAAAGTCATGGCCCTTAACGACGAAGAGAAACCCGACCAGGCCGAGGAACGACCAGACGCTGGATCCGAGCCATCCACTCCCACTGGCCCGCAGCCTTTGGATTGGATGAATGACACCCTGGAGTGGGGTATCAGGGCGCAGCCGGGCAAGCATGGCATGACCATGCGGGTGTTGAACATTGGCAGTTACGGGGAAATCCCCGAGTACAGCACGGACATGAGCCGCAGGCCTCGAGGCGCCTTCCCGGTCCCCGGCGTGCCCCGCACGGATCTGTATTCCCTCAGCCAGAAGGTTGACCTTTGGGCTGACTGCGCCGTGGATCTGTACGAGGAGGCGATTCAGCGGCGCTGGATGGCACACGCAGACGTTCCGTGGGACGATTTGCCAGCCGAGACCGATGATGTTGAGCTTGCCATGCGGCAGCTCTGCACTGAGTTGGCTCAACAGGCTTCCATTGAGACCGACACCATTGGACAGTGGCTCCACCGGATGAACTACGCCTACCATGAGGTCAAGACATTCCTGGCCTCTGAAGTATTCGACGCCGGTAGGCATTACACCGTATTCCGGCAGCGCGCTCTGGCTAATGGCGGCGCGCTGGGCCTCGAGAGCGCAGGCCAGTTCAACCGGCGTCTGATGGAAGCCAGGGCCGGATGGACCGAGGTCTGCATTTTCCTGTATATCATCCGGGGTACCCTCACAATGTTGCTGTACCGTTTTGGGGAGGCATATGCCCGCAACAAGGCGGACAAGTACATGTTCCGCCGTTGCCTGGAAGACAAGACCCGGCACATGCGGTACGGGATGCAGCACTTGAAGTACGCCGTGGACAACCGGGAACCCAGCTTTGGTGTTGGTCTGAACAACCTGATGCGGGGTGTCGAGCGCGACCTCGCCCAGGATATGAAAGACCCGGTGCTGTGGGAGGCGCTGGCCATCATATTCGGCGGGGGAGTGGCCAACATCTCCGCGGGAATGGAAGTGGTCAAGGACTTCCAACAGCAGTACATCGAGGAATTTCTGGCCCGAATGCAGTGGGTCGGAGTCGGCAAGACCGAAGAGAATCTAGCCCCGGACTTGGCCGCGTACCTGCGGCGGGAACCCGCCGAACCGGAAACCACCCCGGCCTAGAGGACTGACGTGCCTATTTATGAGTACCGCTGCCAGGACTGTGGCGGTGTCAACAGCGTATTCCTGCGCTCGATGAGTTCACCGGACCCTTCCAGTTGCAGGCTGTGCGAAGGCAGCAGTTTGCAGCGGATCATGTCGCGTGTGGCATACCTCCGGTCAGAGTCCGATAAGCTGGATCAGTTGGACCCCAAGTATTTCAAAATGGTGGACCAGGCATTGGCCAATGCGCCAGCCAACTCGGACCCGGACTTCCACATGAAGAGCATGGTCCCGTTCAGCCAGGCCAGGGAGCATGGGGAACCGTACTTTAAGGAGTAGCCGACTTCTTCAACAGGAAGGTGTCGGGCTGAGAGTCTATCACCAGGTATCAGGAGGCAACAGATGAGCGCCCAGGGGGCGAGCAATCTACTATTCCCGTCGGTTCAATGGTTTCAGGCGTTGCAGGAATTGGTCAACAACGATGACGAGTTCCGCCGCATAGGTAGCGTGGACGCGACTATGGGCATCAAGGCGGGTGACAATGTATACGTTATCACCTTCGAGGCCTTCGAGTGCTCAGAGGTGAAAGAAGGCACCGAGTACGACCTGATCGACGCCGACTTCTTCCTCGAAATGGATATGGACCAGTGGCGCGACCTCATCGTCAACACCAAGGACAACGGCGGCGCGGACCTGCGTCATACCCTGAACACTTTGGACCTCATGATCGAGGGTGGAATCTCCAAGAACGCCACGGGAGACCAGTTCCGCGCCGACATCTTTTTCCGGGTCAATCAGAGCCTCCAGCACTTTTTCGACTCCTCCGCCAAGCTGGAGACTGTGTTCGATTCGTAAAGTGGCCTAACCCGTCTCCGCTTTCTTCAGGGCCTCCACGTCAATGTGGTACTCGTCTCCGTCCTGACCCTGCAGTGCGGCCAGCACGCGGTCGGCGGACAGGGGCAACTCCTTGATCCTGATGCCCACAGCGTCATAGATCGCGTTCGCAATTGCGGCTGGTGGACCGAACCCCGGAGGTTCGGCCACGGCCCTCGCGCCGAAGGGACCGTCGGCGCTGGGGACTCCCACCAGGATGTTCTCGATGGCCGGCATGTCGATTGCCAGTGGCATCAGGTAGGTGGAGAGCGACGGGTTGCGTACACGGCCCGTCTCTGGGTCGATTTGCATCTCCTCGCTCAATGCACGGCCTATCCCCTGGACCGCTCCGCCTTCGAGTTGGCCCTCTACACCCATCGGGTTGATGGCCACGCCCACATCCTGGGCTTGGACGAACCTGGTTACCCTCACCTGGCCGGTTGCCTTGTCTACGATTACCTCCGCAGCCTGCGTGTTGAAGACTGGAGCGTAGGGCATACTGGACAGCGCGGCCATGCCGATGATCGGGCCGCTGCGGGAGGTCAAGCTGGCTGCGGCAAGCTGGCTCAGGGTAAGAGACTGGGGCGGGTTGTCCTGAACATAGACTCGGCCTCCCTCGCAGCTCAGGGCCTCGGAAGGCACACCGAACCGTTCCGCCGCCAGCCCGACAAGACGATCGCGGGCATCCTCTGCTGCCATCTGTACCGCTTTGCCTTGGCTGTAGACGATGCGGCTGCCGCCGCTGGGTCCGGTGAATGGGGCCATGTCTGTGTCGCGTTTCGCCACGATAACCTGGTCCAACTCCACTCCCAGAGTCTCGGCGGCGATCTGGGCTAGTGAGGTGTCGCTACCGGAAATGTCCACCGAGCCGGTGAGCAGGCTCACGGTCCCGTCCTCGTTGACGCTGATTGACGCGGTGGAGGGGCCGCTGCCGCTGCGCCACTCGCCCAGGGAAATTCCGATGCCGCGACCTTCCTCCGACTTTCTGGGCAGGCTCATTTTCTCCTTGACCGCCTCGATGGTCTCCAACAGTCCGTTTGCGGGGACTGACGCCCCGGAAACGTTGGCGTCGCCCTCCTTGACCACGTTCTTCAGCCGGAACTCCAGAGGGTCCAACCCAATTTGGTGGGCGATGCTGTCCATGTGGGACTCCACAGCAAAGTGCATGTCGGCGACGCCCGAGGCGCGGTAGGAACCGACATAGATCTTATTCGTATAGACGCCGTAGGAGCGGAGCCGGAAGTTGGGGATGTCATAGGCGCCCAGGGCGTGGCCCACACCGGCGTTGGGTCCCGCACCCAGGTAGGCTCCTACGTCGAAGACGCTGTGGGCCTCCCGCGCGGTAATTTGTCCGTCGCTGGTCACGCCGGTCTTGAGGTGGATGGTGGTGGCCAGCCGGGGGCCGTTGAGGGTGAAAACCTCCTCTCTGGTATTGATCAGCTTAACGGGTCGGCCCGTCTTCATCGCAAGCAGGGCCGGGAACGCCTCGAAGGCTAGCCGTAGCTTGGCCCCGAAGCCGCCGCCCAACTCCATAGCGTTGACCTTTATGCTCGACAGGGGTATGTCCAGCACCGAGGCCAGTTGCGCGCGCACCTGGTAGGGTCCCTGCGTTGAAGCCCAGACGGTCAGGCGGCCGTTGGCCTCCACGTTGGCGGCGCAGGCCATCGGCTCAAGGAAACCCTGGTTGATGGCCTGGGAGTGGTAGGTCTCCTCGAAAACCTGGTTCGCATCCCGGAAGGCTTGGTCTACGTCGCCCCGGTCCGCATCCAGAAGGGTACAGTTGTTGCCGCCCATTGCGAAACCATAGCCTTCAAAGTTGGGCATGTCCGGGTGAACGAGGGTTGAACCCTCCCTTATCGCCTCCAGGGGATCCACGATTGTCTCAAGGTCTTCGTACTCTACCTCGACCAACTCTAGGGCTTCCTGGGCCGTTACCTCATCGTCGGCAGCCACGGCGGCCACCGGCTCGCCTATGTAGAACACCTCGTCGCGGGCCATGATACGCCGGTCCCTGACCGCGCCGGAACCGAAGTATCGGTCGGGGAAGTCGTTACCGGTGATGACGGCGCGGACTCCCGGCACTTGCTCCGCCTTGCTCGTGTCCATACTGACGATGCGGGCGTGGCTGCGGGGACTCGTCAGCACCTTGCACATGAGCATGTCCGGCAGATATACGTCGGCGGCGTAGGTGGCGCGCCCGGTGACCTTGTCCAGCGCATCCACTCGGGGCAGGCTGCGCCCCAGGACATTGTGTTCAGTCGTCATTCCAGTCACTCCTCATTGAAGTCGGGGGCACGGGAGCGGGACGAAAGGACTCAGGCCCACGCCATCACGGCCGGGCCTGTTCGGCGGCGGCCATGATGGCCTGCACGACTTTGGTGTAGCCCGTGCAGCGGCACAGGTTTCCTCCGATTGCGTACCTGACCTCCTCCTCGGTAGGGTCGAAGTTCTTCTCCAGCAGGCCCACCGCGGACATGATCAGGCCAGGGGTACAGAAGCCGCATTGCAGGCCGCCGTACTCGGCGAACGCCTGCTGGACGGGGTGCAGCCCTTCGCGGGTCGCTAGGCCTTCCACTGTTGTAACCTCGGCGTCGTGGGCGCTGTGGGCCAGCACAAGGCAGGAAGTCACGGGGACACCGTTCAGCAGCACGGTGCAGGCCCCGCAGTCGCCCTCGTCACAGCCCTTCTTTGTCCCTGTCAGGTGCAGTTCGTCCCGCAGCATGTCCAGCAACGAATAGTACGGTTCGACCAGGATCTGCCGGGGTTCGCTGTTGACGGTCAGATTCAGGTGTCTCTTCATAGGGCATACTCCGGATGCGGCAGTTTGTGGGATGGCGGCTGTACTAAAACGCGGCTTGAACTGCCAGCCGCCGTTGCGTCTCGAATGCCATGGTTCCATCGCGGGCCATTTCAACGGCGCGCTCGAGGGTTCGCAGCGTGAGCACACCGACGATTTCCTTGCGGTATACTGCCGAGCCTCGGACATCGTCGATCGGAGATGCTGTGTTCCTGGCCTCTTCGGCGCAGGCTGCCAGCGATTCCGGGGTTATCTCATTTCCCCGCAGGATTCCTTCGGCAGCGTAGGCCCTGATTGGCGTGGGCGCGACGGCCCCGAGGCCGATGCGGACGTCTTTGCAGGTCCTTCTGTCCGCAGCCAGAGTCACAGCCGAGGCCACTCCCACGGTTGCGATGTCCATGGCTCCCCGTGGGCTGTGCTTTATGTAAAGTGACCCGGTATTGGGTTCCGGACGCGGAAGCCTGATTTCAGTGAGAAGCTCTCCGGGTTCCAGCACTGTCCGGCCAGGACCGGTGAAGAATTCGTCCAGGGCTGTCGAACGCTGCTCACCCTGTTCCGGGCCTGTGCTCAGGCACTGAGCATTGAAGGCCAGCAATGCGGGCAGAGTGTCCCCGGCTGGGGAGGCGTTGCAGATGTTGCCACCCACGGTGGCCAGGTTGCGGACCTGAACTCCTGCGAAGGACGCCGCCGCGGCGGCCAGGGCGGGATAGTGGGTCTGCACACTCTCGTGGTCTTGCAGGGTTTGAACGGTGGTCAAAGCGCCTAGGCGGAGTCCGTTTCTACGGCTGAAGGAGGTCCGTTGCAGCGCCGGGATGTGCTGGATGTTGACGACGTACTCCGGGTTCCAGTTTCCCATGCGGGAGCGAATCAGAAAGTCCGTGCTGCCTGCCACGTACCGCACGTTCGGGGCGTGCCGGCGATACATGGACAAGGCCTGCCGTACTGTGTGCGCTTCCAGGTACTCGAACCTGGCCATGAGTCCCTCCCCAGTCCTGGTGTTTGCCGGTCTGGACACGTTTGCCCTTCCAGACTCAAGCTGAGTGTAGTAAGGGGGGTGATTGGTGTCAACCTGGCGACCGGAGAAGGAACGGTTGCCGGTTGTGTGGTCTCATCCCCGGACTACTTACCGCACCCATATTACTGACATTTGCCCCTTTCTAACCCCGGATGCGCTCCCCTATGATGTCTTGTGGGCGTCTAGGTCGTACCACCGCCTTGACCGGGAACGAAATCCAACCGCCACCCAGGTAACCGACCAAATGCGCGCAGGTCGGTCCTGTAGCGCTCATGGAGTAGCGTTCTCGATGCCCGGGGATATCCTGTGGACTGTCCCGCACCCTTACCTGGGGCCCCGGCCAACGCGACGGAATTCGTAAAAATGAGCGGAAATGAGCGGAAATGGAGGGGAAACTGAAATTTTCCCCCTCCAGTCCTTCCCCGCTCCAGGGATTAATCTCAAAGGAGCTGACACCGCAAAATGAGAAGCGAAATCAGGTCCCTCCAGGCCCGCGTCCGTGCTCTCCAGCGCAAGTACGCACCCCAGCTCGCCTTCATCAAGCTGCGCAAACTGGCCGAGGACTACACTCTCGAATGCGAGAAAGCCCGCGAAGAGCACAAAACCCAGCCCGAGACCCATTCATTCATCAAGAAGATAGTCAAGGCCGGCTTCCGCCTTCGCACATTCATCGCCCTCCACAAATGCGTGGACCGGTTCGGGGACAATGGCGCCATCCCCGAGCCCAGGGACATCCTGCTTGCCCTACTTCCCTATGACTGGGAGCGGATCAACCGGCACATGCCCAGGAAGTCGGACATTCTTACCGAGCAATAGTATGGGGAAGTAGGAGCGGGGAAGGGGGACCCCCGCAGCCGGGCTGGGAACGTGGGCAGTGGGTCCCGGTGCACTAACTGGGAACGGAAGGACGGGACCAGGGCCCCTTAAACCAACGAGGCCGGATCGTCTGGCTCGCCTCCGGATAGCCATACCACCTGCAATAAAACGCTGCTGCCAGAGAACCAGCCGGGAGCTACTTGGCGGTAGCTGCTATGGTAAGATTCAGCGGAGCACGCGGCGGGTTCACGCCGCTCGCGTATGCTGGGATCTGGACGATGGTGCAGGAGGACTTCTGATGACCACTGCCGAGCGACTTGGCAACATCTCGCTGGGAGAGGCGATGTTCACCCAAAGGGCTATTCGCCGTTTCAAGCCTGACCCGATTCCTGATGAGGTAGTCCGGGACATCATGGAAGCAGCCATCCGAGCCCCCAATGGAGGGAACACTCAGGAATGGCATTTCATCGTAGTCCGGGATGCAGAGAAGCGTCGGATGCTGGGGGAGCTGTACCACGAGGCGTGGTGGGCCAAGCGGAAGGACGCCGGAATTAATGGGCCGGAGGATATTCCTCCGGGTAAGAGTCCCATGCGGTCCGCCATGCGTATGGCCAACGAGTTCGGCAACGCGCCGGTTATGGTGCTACTCTGCTCCACGGTGAGAAGTTCTGCCGGAGCCGGTTCTGTAATTCCCGCCGCCCAGAACATGCTGCTGGCGGCTAGGGGGTTCGGAGTTGGAGGCACTATCACCACTTTGCATCCGGAGGTTATGGACAGGGTCCATCAACTATTCGGCATACCCGACACAGCTCTGGTGGTCTACTGCATACCGTTCGGATACCCTCGGGGCGCGTTCGGACCGGTCACGCGCAAGCCCTTGGCGGAGGTCTGCGGCGCCGACCATTGGGCCTCGCCGTTCCAGTAAGCAGGTGAGCCGTATGGATCAGTTTCTGGAAATCGGGGCGCCCATGCCCCGGGTCTGCTCGTTGATGAGAAATGAGGCGGAGTCCTTTCCATAAATGGTTTCCAGGTCGGCGTCGAAGCGCTGACCCCCGAGGCCGCCTATAACCTCATAGCGCCACTCCGTGTATATTCGGCCCTCGAAGTCTGAGTTTTTTACCCTGCGCTCGTTCTCCCCGCCCAGGAACATCTCCACGGCCTGCTGCATCAGGTCTCGGGATTGTTCTGGCTCGAGGTGGGTTGCCGAGCGAAGGAACACGAATCCCCAACGAATCCCCATGTGTTCCAGCATGAGGCGGCAATGCTCCCGGAATGTTATGTGGTCTCGAATCCTGTTATATGATACCCGATTTCGTAGTCACCGCGGAATCAGCGTTCTGCGCAAGCGCATCAACCTCGCCATTCTCCTCGTCGTTGTCTCAGTCACGCTTCTCATCGCGTGTGGAGGTGGAGACGGCACGTTGACTATATATGCAGGGCGCTCTAGCAATCTGGTGGAGTCACTAATAGATTCCTTCGCTGAGCGCACCGGGATAGACGTCAAGGTCAAGTTTGCTGGCGGCACCGCCATTGTTTCCACCATCGTTGAAGAAGGAGACAACACTCCGGCCGACGTAGTGTTCATGTCGGAGCCCGGTTCTCTTGGTTTCCTGGCAAGTCGTGGCTTTCTTGCTCCCCTCCCCGAAGACCTCTTGTTGAAGGTAGCCCCCAGGTTCCGGGACGGACGTGGTTATTGGGTTGGTACGTCTGGCCGCGCCCGCACAGTTGTCTACAACGTCGCGAAAGTGGATCCGGAGACGGACTTGCCCGGCTCCATAGTCGGGTTTACGGACCCCATGTGGATGGGAAGAATTGGATGGGCGCCCCGGAATACCCCCTTCCAGGCCTTCGTGACTGCCTTCCGAATAATGCGCGGGGAACATGCGGCCCGCGCATGGCTGAAGGGGGTCCAAGCCAACGAGCCCATGGAGTACCCGAGCAACACGACCACCGTTGCTGCGGTAGCCAGCGGAGAGGTTGATGTTGGGTTCGTGAACCATTACTACGTGGAACGGTTCTTGCAAGAGGAAGGGCCGGACTTCGGTGCCCGCAACTATTTCATTAGAGACGGTGACCCGGGAGCACTGATCCTGGTGGCCGGGGTGGGCACACTGGCAGGGTCGGAGAACAAGAAGGCAGCTGCGCTCTTCATCGAGCACCTGCTGTCCAAAGAAGCACAACAGTATGTCGCTGAGCAGACCCGGGAGTATCCCCTGGCGGCGGGTGTGCCTGCCCCTGACGGGCTGCCTCCCTTAGCGTCGCTGGAGCCTCCGGAGTTGGACCTGGGCGTCTTGGCCGACTTCGAAGCGACCTTGAGTATGCTGCGGGAAGAGGGGCTGTTACAGTGACTCGGCTTGGCCTAGCCACTGTCCACCACCAGGGAGCCGGGAGCATGATCCGTTCAGGCCTGCAGCGGCTGCCAGTAGCGGCGACCATTCATCCTGCCGATTTTGCCGTAGCCGGGCTTGGGAAGGTGGACGGACAGTACCGTGGTTCCTTCCCGTTCCAGGCGCTCCATCAATGACCGGCGTGTCGCGCGTGTCTGCTCCGGGTCTATGTCGGCGCGGGAGACCCAGTCGGTCTCGTGTACTTGGACAGTGTTGTGCAACACATCCCCGAGAATCAGCCCTCTCTCACCTTGGGAGGTGATCATAATGCTCATGTGGCCGGGAGTATGGCCCGGAGTGGGCAGAGTGGTCAGTTCGCTCGTTAGGGAGTGTTCGCCATCGATGAGTTCAGCAAGCCCCAGATCCTGCAAAGGCCAGACGCAATCGGGTGCGTTAGGGAACCGGTCGTGCTGCAATGAGGGGTCGTGGGTTGCGTCCCAGTCGATTGCGCTCATGTAGTATCTGGCGTTGGGGAAGGTTGGGATGAACCTGCCGTCCTGTGCTTGCAGGTTCCAGCCCACGTGGTCCCGGTGGAGGTGGGTCATGACTACCATGTCGATTTCCTCCGGTTTGACTCCGTGGGCAGAGAAATCGTTGAGCAATTCGCCCCATGGAGTCTCCGGCGCGTCCGCGGGTCTTGGTCCCAAACCCGTGTCCACCACAATGTTGCGGCCGTCGGACCGTACCAGGAAGCAGGCCAGGTTGAACCGCACGTTATGCTCTTCGGTAAGATGGTCTTCGTAGGGTCCCCAGCTTTCCGATGGAATGCTGGGGAAGAAGTTGCACAAATCAAACTCAAGGATGCCGTCTGAGAGGGACGTAATCTCCACATTGCCGATAGTTATCTTGTTGCTTGCCATTTCCGCCCTCCTATTATCCGGGCCGCGTGGGGCTCGGACTTCTACGGTCTGATACAACCTTGCCTTCTTTTATCACGAGGAGCAGATTTCCCAGGTTTTCGATGTCGTCAAGGGGGTTTCCGTCGACGGCAATCAGGTCGGCCAGCCTGCCGGGTTCTATGGTTCCCAGATCGTCTCCCCTGCCGCACAGTTGGGCTGCGTTGGTGGTGGCAGCCTGGAGCACTTCCCAGGGGGTTGCGCCATCCTTCACCCAGAGGCCGATTTCCAACAGGGCCGACTCGCGCAACGGGAAGACGTCTGAGCCCATGGCCATTTTAACCCCAGAGCGGAGAGCCTGCCGGAACCAGGTCCGGTGGGAATCAACGGCGGCTTCGGCGCGCCGGACGAGGTCTGGTGCAAGTGCTCGCCGCTCCACGTACCTATACTCCCGGTCAGAAGCGGCTTGGGATGGAGTCAGATGAGTGATACCTAGAGTTGGGACGTACCATGCGTCCCGCTCCAGGAAGAGTTGTAAACACTCCTCGTCCATTACATAGCCATGCTCGATACTATGGGCGCCAAGTCGGAGGGCGGACTTGACCGCATTCGGGTTGGTGGCGTGGGCCATGACTTTATATTCCCGTTGATGGCACAGGGCGAAGGCGGCCTCAAGCTCCTCCGGCAGCAGGAAGGTATTGGTGGTCCGGTCCCAGAAGGGCCCCATCACCCCACCGGAGAGGTTCAGCTTGACGTGGTCTACACCGTTCTTGATCATCTCCCGGATGGCTCTGACGAATGAAAACGGCCCATCGCATTCCCTGGCGTGGCCAGATGTGAGGAAATGGCCGCCGGTGGTGGTGAGGAAGTTGCCACAGGCGAACACGCGGGGGCCGGGGACTGGTCCCTCTGCGAAGGCTTCCCGCCAGGCTACATCCATGAAGTGGGCCGCACCTCCACAGCGCACGCTGGTGACGCCGGCCTCAGTCAAACCTTCCGATAGTTCCTCTCCGAACCGGGCGGTCTGCTGAGCGACCGTTGGGGTTGGGTTGGCAACGTACTCGGGGTGGATATGCACGTCCCACAGTCCGGGCAGGAGATACGCGCCATCCAGATTGATGAGATGCCCCCACTCATCTCCAGGATTACCATTGCGGTTGATGCCGACAATAAAGCCATCTTCCAGCAGGACGGTGCAATCCATAATCGGAGCCGGGTCCATGCAGTCGATCACGTTAGCATGGGTCAATGCCAAGCGCATGATTGGTATTCCAACATGGAAGGATTCGGATGTTGGACCTGTGATTCAACGTGGTGCGTATAGTATTGATGATGACACGACAGTGTCATTCGAGCTGTGTGATGCACCTCGCCGGGTCTGACTCCGCCAGGACGTGGGGCATATGGCCCGTGTGAATGTAGTCGGCTATTAGCTTGCCCGCCATCGGACCCCTGCCAAACCCCGAGGAAGCCAGCCCGCTCACGATGTAGAGGTTGTCCATGCCGGGCACCATGCCGATGACAGGACTGCCGTCCATGGTGAAGGGCATCAGGCCAGCCCAAGTCCTCGAGATCGGCATGTCCCGGAGCATAGGCAGCACCTCAGCGGCATGGCCCCGGTTAACCTCAATGCCAGTCGCGTCCGGTGTCTTGTTGTAGCCCATCACCTGCCGGTCGCCGCCGAATATGATCTGTCCATCGCGTGTCTGACGCCCGTAGAGATGGCGGGTGAGGCGTTTCTGCCCCAAGTGCGTGAGATCTGGCGGGCCATCGTGTTGACCGACCTGATGGAGATTCCAGTCGAGTGTAGATTCGGAGGATGATATCGTGGCGTATACGCGTGGTGGTACCGCTTCAGTGGCCCACATCTGTCCGCGCACCGGGACTACCGGGATCCCCAATCCGAGCATTTTACCTAGGGGACTGCACCATGCTCCCGCGGCCAGCACCAGCTTTCCAGCGTTAAATTCTCTTTGGGGGGTCGTGATGCGGTATGAGCCGTTGGGTATATGCTCTAGGCTCACAACCTCATGATTAGTCAAGATGCGTGTTCCCAAGCGTTCGGCGGCGGCGGCGAAGCTTCGGGTTGTCTTGACTGGGTTGGCCTGGGCGCGCATCGGAGAGTACATATAGCCGGGTAGCTTGGGGTTGAGCCCGGGTTCTATGGCCCGTGCCTCCCTGGCAGTGAGTAACTCGACCTGGAAACCGCGAGACCGTTGAGTGTGGACCCGGTCTTGGATGAACTCGTACTGGGCTTCATTCTGGACTGCCTGGAGGGACCCGGACATTCGGAACTCCAGATCAAATCCCAAGTCCAATTGCAGCGTCTTGAGGATTTCCAGACTACCCATCGTGAGATATGCCTGGAGGTCGGGCAATTGGCCCCACCCCTGGGCACCGATCGATCCCGCATTGGCTCCTGATGCTTCAGAGGCAATCTCACCCCGTTCCAACAGGGTCACATTGTGCGCGAGAGTTGCCAGGTGGTAGGCGGTCGAGACTCCAGCGATGCCCCCACCGACGACCAGGACATCCGGTTCAGCCATAGTGCCCCCTAGGGAGTGCCGGCCATTATACGCTGATACGTTCGCGAATAGTGGTTTCAAACCACCAAATTATCAAGACCGACAGGCGTAAGCTCACTGGAGCTAGCGGGCCGGAGCCAACTCGGAAGTGTCCTTCACCTGAATATTGGACACCAGAACCACCAATTCGTCGAGCCTGCGAATCTCGAACTCCAGGAAGTCGTCGTCTACGACCAGGTACCGGGAGACTACTTCCCAAATTTCCCGCTTCATGTCGTCCATACGCTCGCTTGGAAGGTCAAGACGGTCCTGGATCAGAACAACGCTGAGACGCTTACGAGCTGTGTCTTTGCTGTGTTCACGGCCACCGTTCGAGTCGACCTGGCCGAGTAGCCATCGGAAAAGATCAAGCATGAGAATAGGCCCTCCGGTCCAAACCGATAATCTCCTTCAGCTTGGCGAATACGCCAGACCGTTCGTCCAGGTCCACCAACTGGACTTCCTCCCCATCGACTCGGGCGGCGATTCTCAGGAAGGCTGCACCCGACGGGGCACGCTTGTCATGGACTACGGGGACACCCCTGTTTGCGGCTGTGATGGTTCTCTCATCAGCGGGCACCAGCCCGAGGATATCCACCGCCAGGAGTTCCACAATGTCGTCCTTGTCCATCATGTTGCCCTGTTTCACCAAGTCGGGGTGGATCCGATTTATGATGAGTCGAGGGCGGTGAATCTCTGAGGCTTCCAGTAGACCGATAACCCGGTCAGCATCGCGGATGGCTGAGACTTCGGGAGTCGTGACCAGGATGGCTTCACGAGCCGCGCCGACCGCGTTCTTGAACCCCTGCTCGATACCTGCTGGGCAGTCCATCAGGACGTAATCGAACTGATCCTCCAGCTTTGCGCACAAGTCTCGCAGTTGGTCTGGGTCGATGCAGTCCTTGTCCCGTGTCTGGGCCGCCGGTATCAGGTACAGCTCGTAACCGTGTTTGTCCTTGATCATAGCCTGCCGGAGCTTGCACTTACCCTCAAGGACGTTGACCAGATCGTACACGATCCGGTTTTCCAGGCCCATGATCACGTCAAGGTTGCGTAGGCCGATGTCGGTGTCTATCACTACGACTTTTTTGCCTCGCATGGCCAATGCTGAGCCGATGTTGGCAGTGGCGGTAGTCTTGCCTACACCACCCTTGCCCGAAGTGATTACGATAGTCCTACCTGTCATACGGTTCCCCTTTGCCTAAGTTTGCGAAGCTGCCCGCGAATGGGGCAAGCTGGATAGACCTGCGGCGCACATAGGCGATCATTGGTCCGGTACTGGCGCCTTTGGGCTGCTGGCCGGCCTCAGACGATGTGCCGACGTGGGGGCCGATCTGGATGCGGGGTGAATCCAGGTTCAGGGCCAAGATGGTTGACCAAGTGTTGCCTGTAGACCCTGCATGGACAAACCCGCGAATCTGACCGAATACCACCACGTCACCCTCTGAGATCACCTCTGCACCAGGGTTCACGTCGCCCAACACGACCACGTCCCCTTCGTGACGGATTGTCTCTCCTGACCTGCAGGTCGCCTTGACCAGGAGGGCACTAATCCACTGGCGCTTCGAATTGACAGCCCGAGTCGACCTCCCAGTCTGTCGTCTCCCAGGTCGCACAGGATTTGGCGGATCCGCGGACCGTCCGGGGTCCATGAGTGGCTCCAGGGTTGGGATGAGACCAGCCTGAATGCCACCGGCCAAGACCGTTGGCTCCCACTTTGGCAGATCCAGAGTTTCCACGCCCACGTGAGGAGGTTCCAGCCTCTCGGTCAAGCATGAGAATCTCACGACCTGCAGCCCGGACTCTTGCTCAAAAATCCCCTTGATCTCCTTCAACTGCTCCTGGGAAACGATACGGCTCCCCACGTCCACGGTGATTCTTCCACCGGACCACAGGCCCTTGTTGTCCTCCAGGTACTCCCGCAAGCTGCGGGTCACCAAGTCGAAGGGAGCCGCGTCGTCGATCAGGAAATCGACGTTCGCCCCCCGTCCGATAACCTGTATTACCTCACTCTTTAGCATGAATCGGTCCCCACTTGACTGGCCTGCTCAGATTCCTGGGTTAACTCGATGTGTCAGCCTAGCCGCACACTTAAGGTTATGTAATCCCATTTATAGCAACGGGCAACTTGGGAAAGCAAGAGAATTTGCTCTAATTTTAGACTAATTTTAACTTTATGTTAGGTGTCTGGATGCAGGAGGGAATCGATTAGCGCGGCTGACCACTACTTGAGAGGAGAAGGGCTTCAGGAAAAGGTGGCGCCGGGGCGACAGAATCGGTAGCCGTGCAACGGAGGGGCGGTTACGCTGCGTGCAGCTCCAGTATCAGCGTCGTCAGCCCCGGTCAACTGGACTACTGGCCAATGACGTTCAAAAGGGCTTGTCTCTTTTCGTTGCGGACGGCGTTCAGGCCACGCTGGAGCGCGGAGGGGACATCTGCCGGATCCTCGATACGCTCGCTGTAGCCACCGGCTGCCCGGCATATGAGTTCGTACTGGAAGGACTGGGACAGCGTGCTGACGGCGAAGTTACTAGTCTGGACAGCATACCCGTCCGCATAGGTATTCCTGGTTGCGCTCTGGACGGCGTTCCAGATGCCGTTGTTCCATACAATAGTCAGGACGGGCAAATCCTGAGCTTCGGACACGATGTGCCCTGCTGTACCAGAGCCGAAGATGTAGGAACCGTCTCCCACACAGCAGATTATGGTCTTCTCGGGAGCGGCCAACTTGGCCCCCAAGGATGCACCTATAGCCCAACCGAGCCCGCCAGACGCCGGGACACTGAAGAAACTGCCCGGCCTCGTCACCGCAATCTGGGCCGCGTCAATGCCAAGCTCGTTCAGTACGACTGAATCGTCGTCGAGGACGTCCGACAAGCACTTGGTGAACCATCCTTTGTTGATTGGGAACTGGCCGCTTGCTCCCTCGGCCTGGCTGCGTTCCAATTCCCGTCGATGGTCTGATCGCGCGGCCCATGTCCGGGTGCGAGCACTGACTGTTGGAGCATCCACCCCGGCAGCCCGAACTGCATCGGCCAATGCCTGGAGGATCAGCCGGGGAGTGCCGGAGAGGTTCACGTCCACCTGGAACCCACGCACTGGGTAGGTGGAATAAAGGGGGTCATCGCCGATTCCGATTACCGTGGCGTCCGGTGGAGGAGCATGGCGCTTGGGCGTCCAGGGCACGTCAGCCTCCAGGACCACCACCACATCTGCATTCCCCAGGACCGCGCCGATGTTGGCCCCGGCGTACAGAGGATGGTCCTTGGGGAAATTTGCGTAGAGCGCACCGGACTCGAACACTGGCATCCCCAACAGGTCCGCCAACTCAACTAACGGGGCCACAGCCAGTGGATCCTTGCCAGCTCCACGGGTTACAAGCAGCGGATTGCGGGCGTTGGCCAGTGCGGAGGCCGCATGGTATATGGCCTCGGTAGAAGGAAGGCGGTCACCAGCTTTCTGCTGCCGGGACCTGGTCTGGTAATCGATACCTGCAACCTCTTCGGCAAGAACCTCCCGGGGCAGGGTCAAATAGACAGGGCCCGCGGGTGGAGACTCGGTGATGGCAAAGGCGCGGTCCACCACACCCTCAAGGTCTGCTCCGTGGCGCAACTCGTAGTCCCACTTGACCCACTCGCGGACCATTGCCGCCTGGTCGAAGGACTCCTGCGCCCAGTGGATGCTGCCATCGCGTGAGCCCGTGGCGTCGCCCTCGGTAATGGGAGTCCGCCCTGCGCTGAACAGCATGGGCATGTTGGCCCGCGCCGCGTTGACGATGCCGCCGATGGCGTTGGCCGTGCCTGGTACGGTATGCACCATCACAACCTGGGGGCGGCCCGTAATCATGGTGTATCCGTGGGCCATGCTGACCGCAGTAACCTCGTGGGGTACCGGGATAGGCTTGGGCAATGGTTGCTCCTGGCTCAGCCGCTTGGCATAGGCCTCGATTATGGGTGCGAAGTCCGTGCCGCCGTTGCCGAAAAAGTAGTCTATGCCGCGGGCTGCCAGCAGTTCCAGGTAGGCCTCGGCAACGCTTCCTACGGGTGCGTGGTTGTACATTGGATAGTCCTTTCATTGGCGTTGTCCCTACAGCGCCGTTGGAGTTGATGGCTGCTGTTAGCCGTGTAGGGCGACGGTAGCGGCCAATATCAAGGCAATCCTTTTATGGCGTCCGCCATGGCCTTGCCCTTTTTATCCAGCAGCCCTTGAATCCGTTCACCCATTTTCTGCTTTATTCCTTCTTCATCAAGCTCATCATATTCTTTCGGGGTTATCCAAGTTTCTGAGAAAAAAGTATGATACTTTGGAGACAGCTTGCTCTTCGGTTTCCCAAACACCCCAGGCAAGCTCTTTGCCTTTTCGTATATCTGTTCCCGCATTTGCTCTGCCCCGGGCCCCATCTCTAGCTTGAAGTGAACTTTCCCATTCAGATTAACTAGCAGCCAAGGCAAAATGCGTTCGCTCTCAATCTCGGCTGGTATAACATCCAGGCATTTAGGCAAGAACTTTATGTACGCTTTAGTGCTTTTAAGAGGAACCAAATCATCCCTTGACTCGATGTAATCTTGTACGACTCGATAGACTTCCGCTGCCCGGTCAGGCCGGTGCTCGAATATCAAATCTAGGGCGCGGCGGTGGTTTTGGTAGAGCCTGTGGCAAAGTTTCTGAATCTCGGAATCTTCCACAATGCGCCTCCGCACCATATCAAGGTATTGCTGCACGAATAGTGCGATTTCGTGGTTAAGCTGGCTCTCGCGCCTTCTCAGGCCATTCTCGATGGCGTCTGCGATGTCTCCGTAACTTATAGGAACATAAGCGGCGTCAGAAGGGGTGTTGCGGGATATGGTCAGGAATACAAAGACTTTCCGGTAACTGGCAAATTCCTGTCCCACAATTTCCCGGTATCGCCGGAGCTGCCCGGGGCTTTCACCGGAATCAACCTTGTTTTCTATTGCGCAAACGAATAGATTGTGTTCGTCAAGAATGAGGAGATCTATGTTTCGCCACTCTTTGCGGACTTCCGCCCCTCCAAGATTCCAGTCATCCAAGTCGAACAGTGAAAGAGAATTGCCCAGAATTCCATCGCTCGCCTTGATGACCTTCTGGAGAAACTGGCGCAGCCAGTAATCGCCGAGTCCGTGGGTTTCGGACGGGTCCAGAAGCCACCGGATGAAGGCGGAGTGCCTTATTTCGTGACGTTCAAGGCTAAGAGCTTCAAATATATTGAAGCGGTCCAGAAGGGTCTCCAACCGTTCCAGATCTTCGTTATCATCAATGAAGGACATTAAGGCTTCAAGGTCAGTCATTGGATTTTTCTCCCGATTCCACTGAACTGAACGCCCACAGAAACCGGAGATTGTCCATGATGGCCAGGGTGCGGTTGGCAACGTTCAGTTTTGCCATTGTCTTTTCATAGCTTGGAGCTTCATGTCATCGAACCGTTATCAGATTCTTGGGTAGGTTGCCCGGCGGCGTTCCCTCTTGGGTGGTCTGGCTGACTGGCTAAGAGAATTTTGTTTTCCCGGACATTTGCGGACATTTCTGGACATTTTCGGCCAACCAAGAGGTTGGGGGACAGCCGGGCCGGAGGCGGGAATTTTCATTTTTCGAGCCATTTTGCGCCAAAGTGAGCCAACGGGACTGTGGGCATCAACAGGGGGTTGAGACTTGGCGGGCGTCGATTTGGCTACACAGGTATGTTAGTGGATGGCTACCGGGTATGGGAAGGGGGAAGTGTCAGTAGACCGGGAGAAATGTCCAAGCGCAATAGCTTCTTCCGACGGACGCCTATGTAAGTCCGTCGGAAGAAGGATTTCCGTTAGTGGGCATAGACTGAGGCTTAGTCGTCGGCTACGCCAGCGGGTTCCTCGAGCTTGCGGGGGAAGTTGCCCTCGAAGAGGCCCTTTCCCTCCTGCCTGTCCCACTGGGAGCTTGGAGCCTCGTAGTAGACCTCGATCTCATTGTCGTCCGGGTCCAGCAGATAGACGCCCATGGACAGGCCGTGGTCCCCGATGCGCTGGATGCGGACGTTGTTCTCCTTGAGACGATTGTAGAGCGCCTGAAGGTCCTCGAAGGTCTCCATCTGCCAGGCCATGTGTGCTTGGCCGACCCTGGAGTGGTCGGGACCGTCTGCGTCCATGCCGATGGCTCGGATGGCCAACTCGTGGGACTTCTCGGTGTCAGCAGACATGAATACGGTGCCGCTGGCGGTCCGCTCCATGATGGTCAGCCCCATGACGCGGGTATAGAAGTCCAGCGAGCGATCCAAATCCCTGACGCGCATCACCAAGTGGCCCAGTCTCATCGGTGTGTAACCCATTTCCTAACCTCCAGCAATTTTGGATTAGGGGAAACCTACCCCGGTGTAGAGCATGTTGTTGCGGAGTCTCCCTTATCCCTACAGGTCCAGGAACTCGCGGACTTTCTGCTTGAAGGGCTCCTTGTCGTAGTTAGTGTACAGAGATATGGAGTTACGCACGGGATTGCCGCCGAACATCCGCTCGTAGAGCACCTGCCGCCCGCTGAAGGCGCTGCACGATGCGTCCCAGGCTAGATGGAACAGCTTTGCCCGGTCCCGGGCTGTCGCGGTGTCGGTAGCCAGGTACTGGTTGACTTCGTCGGCGATGGGTGTGTCGAAGTCTGCCTCGGAGGGCAGGGCCATCAGACTGCTGGTGCCCAGTATCTGGACGATTTCTACCATTCTGGGATACACCGAGCGGCCGAACAGGGTCCGTCCTGCCCTGATGGAGGAAACGGCGGGGCACATGACGCCCCACTGGTTGGGAGCGGCGTCAGCTTCGGCGGCTCGCAGGCATGACTTAAGCATGTCCCGCTGAGTGATAAGCTCGGCAACCTGTTCCTGTACGTGGGGAATGGTACCGGAGCCGAGGGTGTCTACTATCAGGTCGGCTAGCCCCAGCATGAATTCCGCCTTCACGACGCACCGGGTCAACACCTGATGCCCAGTGTGGGTATCAGACTGGGTGCCGGCAGCATAGCCGTTGCAAAGCTCCACGTTGCCAAGGAGGAACACCCGCTCCCAAGGGACGAATACGTTGTCGAAGAACACCACCGAGTCCATCTCTTCAAACCGGGACCCCAGCGGATGGTTGAAGTGGGAGCGGCCCAGGTCGAAGCTCTCCCGGCAGAGGAACTTCACTCCGGAGGTGTCGCAGGGTATGGAGAAGGAAAAAGACTGACGCCAGTCGCTGTCGTCCAGGCGGTGAGCTGCGACGGGATAGATGGCTATCTCGTCGGAGATGGGACCCAGAGTGGCCAGGACACGGCTACCCTTTACTACGATCCCAGAGTCCGTCTCCTTGACCACTGTCAGGGCAACCTGGTCGCTCAGGGTATCAGCTGCATTGGGCGTGCGCCGTCGCTGGAGGTTGACCAGTGCGTGGGTGAGGGCGACGTCGTTCTCGCGGATGAACTCGTGGTAATCAAGGACGTTCTGCTCGAACTCGGGCCGGTCCTGGGCGAAGTAGCCGGACGCGCCTGCCCAAGCGGAGAAGATGACATTCAGGAAGTCAGGGGAACGTCCCATCATCCCGCAACTGGCCCATGCCCAGTGGGTCATCATGTCGCGCCTGCGTTCCAGGTCTTCGACGGTCCGGGGGATGAGGTAAGACAGCCCGACAGGATCACCGGTTGTCGGAGAGGCGAAGGTCAATTCTTCCCGAAGCGCCGCGTCGTGCTGCATGTCGTACAGGGCTGCAACCGACTTCACTCCGCCGCGCAAGGCCGGGTGGGTGGTTACGTCCTCCACAAGCTCCCCGTCAATCCAAACTTCGCGGGGGCGGTCGCGCAGGCCCTTGATATATTCCTGTCCCGTGCGTGCTGGCATTGTCCTCCACCTCGGCGTGCCGGGTGCACCGCTCAACGGCGCCTCCGAGCGGGTTGAGACGGGGCAGTTACTTGAACTCCGGCATTACCTCTTCCGTCAGCAGCTTCAGGCTCCGCTGCACCGCTTCCTTGGGGAGAAAGCCCCCAGGGTTCAGCTCGGCGGTGACCCCGGTGATTCCCAGCATCTCCTGGAACTGGTGCAGCTTGTCTATCACACGCTCGGGGCTGCCAAAGACTACCCTGGTCTCCAGCAGGTCTTCGTAGGTCGCATTAGCCAGACGCTCGTAGCGGGACTGGCGTCTGCCAGTGCTCTCGGTGCCCTCGCGTCCGTAGGAGTATTCAAACAACTCCCTCTGTCGCTTGAAGAATGCCTCTATGCTGTCCTTGGGTTCCTCGATAGCCTCGGAATCGCTGGGCGCCACGTACATGGGGAATCGGACGTTGATGTCCCCGCCTTCGCCGGGGTGTCCCGCCGCCTTCCATTCCTCCCGGTATTCCATGAGATTGGTCTTCAGGTCCTCGACGTCCATTGCCCGCAGTCCCAGGAATATAGGGTAGCCCAGCCGCCCAATGCGCCCGAAGCTGTCCTCGCTACTGGCGGCAATACGCACCTTGGGATGGGGTTTCTGGTATGGCAAGGGCGAGATGGTCGCGTTGGTAATCGTGTTGTACTTCCCCTCGTATGAGAAAGTCTCGCCGGACCATGCCTGAAGGATAATGTCCAGAGCTTCCTGGAACCGCTCCTTGCTCTCTCCGTAGTCGATTCCCATGATGTCGTAGGCGCGGACATTGCCGCTACGCCCGACACCGAACTCGAAACGACCCTCGCTGATCTGGTCCACAGTGGCTGCTTCCTCGGCAATGCGCAGCGGGTGAATCATTGGCAGCACCTGCACCGCCATGCCGACCCTGAGCCGCTTAGTACGGGTTGCAATAGAACTGGCAACTACGATGGGCGCGGACAGGACCGAGCGTCCGGGTGCGAAGTGGGCCTCTCCAAGCCATACCGTGTCCAGGCCGAGTTCTTCGGCCAAGTCCACCTCTTCCATCGCTTCACGGAAGGCTTCCTGGTGGGATTCCGCGCGGCCCATTGTGAAGTCGCAGTTTATTCCAAAGTCCATTTGTCACCTCTGTCACCTCGTTGTGCGCGAGCCTTGGACTGAGGGCGCGCCACGGGACTCTGAGGCCGAGCCACATGCCCCACGCCTTGGCGCAACAGTATATCACCGCCCGTCCAGGGTCAAGGGTCACTTGTATTTCCTGCGCATGGGCGAAGGATATTGCCTGAATTCGTCGTAAATGGCCCGCCAGAATCAGGATTGACAGGCGTCGGGCTGCCTAGTGTATATTGCCTGCAATCTGCCGGGATGCCTGAAGGCCTGAACACCACCCGGCGGTGCCCTAATGCTCCAATCAAGGAGGTAACGGTGATGGCAGGAAGCTATAGCATTCTTGTGGGAACGACCGGCGCAGGGCTGTTCCATAGCCCAGACTCGGGGGATAGCTGGAGCCGGATTGGCAGCCCGATACCGGGCGAGTCCCAGATCAGGGCGCTGGCGGTGGACCCCCAGAGCACCAACGTGGTGTATGCGGGGGCCAATAATGGAATCTATCGCAGCGAAGACTCAGGGGGCAATTGGGTCAGGCTGGACTCTCCGATGGAGGGGTTGAACATCTGGTCAATCGCCATTGACCCTGGCGACTCCAAGACCATCTTCGTCGGAACGAGCCCTCCGTTCCTGTTCCGCTCCCAGGACGGCGGCAAAAGCTGGGAGAAGTTGCCGGCTACCATAGCCCAGGAGTGTGCCATCGGGTCGCCGAGGGTGACCGCGATGCTGGTGGACCCGGTAGACCGAGGCACGGTGCTGGCCGGGGTTGAGATCGACGGAGTGTACCGGAGCAGGGATGGTGGGGATACCTGGGCGCATGTGGACTCGGGGATCACCAACCCGGACATCCACGGGATGGCGTTCAGCGTTGGTGAGCAGAAGACAGTGCTGGTGAGCACGCCACGGGAAATATTCGCCAGCCAGGACGACGCCGAGACCTTCCAGTCCCTGACGGTGACCTCGTCCTTCCCGATGCCCTACTGCCGGTGGGTGGCAGTGAAGGCCGACGACCCCCGCGTACTGTTCGCGGCGAATGGCGACGCAGCTATCGGCAACACCGGGACTGTCCAGCGTTCCTCCGACGGTGGCCAGACCTGGGAGACTCGACCCCTGCCGGTGGAGCCGAACTCACCGGTCTGGAACTTCGCAACCCACCACGCAGACCCGGAGCTCATCCTGGCCAACAGCGTATACGGCGAGCTATACCGCAGCGCCGACGGCGGCGAGAACTGGGAGAAGCTGAAGAAGGAGTTCACCGAGGTCCGGGCCCTGGCCTGGACGCCCAACTGACTCCCGCCACACGTAGGCCACTGTCGACGGGGCAGACCCTAGAGTCTGCCCCGTCCGCATTATAAGGGTATGTGTCTGCAGAGACCCGAACGACTGGAGCGTAGAACAGGAGGCCAGTATGACACAGGCACAGAGCGTTCTCGATCCCCGGGCGGCGGGGGGGAGGCGGCTGGAAGGCAAGATCGCAGTGGTTACGGGGGCAGGACAGGGCCACGGGCGCGCCACTGCCAGGAGGTTCGTGGAGGAGGGCGCGACGGTGATGATCGCGGACCGGCACCAGCCCGGCGCGGACCGAGTGCGCGATGAGCTAGTGGCATACGGCGGTACAGCCGAGACCTTCATCGGGGACATCTCCAGCCACGAGACCGCCAAAGCCTTGATCGATGCTGCGAAAGACCGCTTCGGCAGGACCGATATCCTGGTGAACAATGTGGGCGGGGCGTTCCGGCTCCCCGGCAGCGGCGAGATGGGCTGGGAGAAGACGCCGGAAGACCTGATGGGCAACGTTCAGAACAACCTGTTCACCTGCCTTTGGTGCTGCTGGGCGGTCGCTCCGGTGATGATCGAGCAGGGGGCCGGGTCGATCATCAACTTCGGGTCCCACGCCGTCCGGGGGATGGGGCGGCTGGGTTACGCGGCGGCCAAGGGTGGTGTGTGGGCGATCACCACGAGCCTTGCCCTGGAGCTTGCGCCGTACAACGTGCGGATCAACCTCGTGGTGCCCCACTCGAGCACGCGTCCGGAGGGGGACACGCTGGTGACGCGCATACCAGGGGAGACGCCGCCTCCCGGGGGTCGAGGGCCCGCGCCGGTCGGCGGGGCCAGCCTGACGCCGATTCCGCTGAACCGTCCGGGCACACCGGAGGAGGTTGCCGCAGCGGTTACGTTCCTTGCATCGGACGATGCATCCTTCACCACCGGGGAGTCCATCTGTGTCGGCGGCGGGGCTTTCTGCCGGTTGTAATCGCGGTTACCAGCCCCACATCTCACGCGCCGTCTCGACCACCAACTCGATCTTTCGCCACTGCTGTTCCTCGGTGAGGAGGTTGCCAGCGGCAGTGGAGGCGAAACCGCACTGGGGGCTCAAGCCGAGGTAGTCCTCCGGGATGTAGCGGCAGGCCTCGTCGAGCCGGTCCAAGAGGCGCTCCCGGGACTCAAGCTGGGGGACCTTGGTGCTGACCAGGCCCAGGACGACCACCTTGCCCCTGGGGACGAAACGGAGGGGTTCGAAGCCCCCGGCACGTTCGGTGTCGTATTCGAGGAGAAACCGGTCGACGTTGAGGCTGCCGAACAGCTTCTCGGCGATGGGTTCATAGCCGCCCTCGGCGTACCACTTGCTCTCGTTGTTGCCCCGGCAGATGTGAATGGCCACCGCGGGGGCATTCAAGCCCCACGCACCAGCTGCGCTCCTCGCCGCCTCAGCGCACATGTTGTCGGCGGCGATGGCTTCATCGAACATCCCGTCCGGGTCTTCCCCCATTTCCTCCAGCCTCCTGCGCCACTGCGGGTCGACGTAGTAGCTGTACCTTGGGGCGTCGATCTGGATGTACCGGACTCCTTCCTCGACCAAGGCCTCGACCTCGGACTTGATTATCTCCGCGATGTCCCAGAGGAGGTCGGAGCGGGTGGGATAGAACTGGTCGGTGAGGCCGGGCTGGTAGCTGATCGCGGGGAACTGGCTGGGACTGGGGACAGTGATCTTGTGCTGACCGGGCACGTGCTGGCGCATGAAGGCTGACTGATGCCCGGTGAGCCGGCGGACCTGCTTCAGTTTGCCGCCCACAACCTGCCGAGTGCCCTGTTCGCTGGGTTGACCGCCGGGGCCGCGCCATATGCGGACGTTGGCGGGCTGATCGACGGTCACGTAGCCTTCGACAGACTCTATCAGGTCGTTCTGAAACCCGGTACGGCGGAACTCACCGTCGGTAAAGATGTCGATGTCGGCCCTGCCCTGCCGATAGAGGGCCGCCACTATTGCCCTGTCCTCGACCTCCCGAAGCTCCGCTTCGTCCAGAATTCCCTGTTGGAAAGCAGCGCGTGCCTCCTTGAGCTCGGGGGGGCGCAGCAGGCTCCCCACGTGGTCGGCGCGGTAAACTTCCGGCATTCCTCTTTCTCCTGCAAGGACAGGGTTGCGCCACAAGAATATGGTGTGGCGGGAAGGCCGTGTCAAGACCGGCGCCTCCTGCGGGGGCACTCCGGTGTTTTTCCACTCCCCGTGTCCACACGGGCAGGCTCTACGCGGTTTCCCCTTCTGCCAGGCCCGATCCCTGCAGGGAACCTTTGGCCAACTGACGCCAGTAGTCCATCTTCTGCCAGTGTTCGATCAGGTCCGACAGACCCAGGCCTGACGAACCTGAATCATCACTCCTGGCAGCATTCTCCAACCCGCGTTTCATGGCGCAGATGGGGACCGGGTCTTCTACGGTGCGGGGGATGAGGCCGCGTTCGGCGGCATTGGGCAGGAGGGCACGCAGCACCTCGCGGGCCTGGGGGAGCACCCGGCGTTCCTGGAGGCAGCGGCTAAGGTAGTTCTGGAGAGCCGTGAGGTTCCGGGAGTGGTGCCCGCGTTTGGCCATCCGTTTGAACAGCACGGAGGCCCAATCGAAGGGGTCTTTCACGGGGCCGGACTTGGGGTTGGTCAGGGCGTCGGCAACCTCATCGCAGAATTCCGTGGTGACCTGTCCGAGGCGGTAGACCTCGACTTCGGTTGCGTACTTGCGGAGGAGGGCTTCAATCTGGGACCTGATCTGGGAGAGAGTCATGGTTACACCTCTTCAAGGGAGTTAATGAGTGTGGACTGAGGGGGTAAATCCCCCTTTTGCGAAAGGGGGAGATTTCTTGATTTTCGGGTCAAGTATGGTAGTCCGTGGCCGACGGACCGGACATCTGAGACGGCTGGGTCTGCCGAGTGTTCGATCCGGGAGCGGGTCGACCTGTAATGATGGGACGGTAAGCGGACCGGAGAGTGAAGCGAAAAACACCGATTTTCCGGTCATATCCGGACAAAACCGGACATTCGGGCTCGCGTGTGACGGAATTTGGGGAGCAGAAGAGCTGCCGGGAGCGGGCTGCGTTTTGATTCCTGGAGCAGTGGCCGGACAGGAGAGTGGAAAGGAGGAAAACACCGATTTTCCGGTCAAATGCGGACAAAACCGGACATTCGGGGTTGGTAGACTTGCAGGAGGCCGAGTCTGGGGAGGGACTGGCCTGGTGTTTGCGGGTTGCCTTGTCAGGTTTTCTGGACAATGAACATCGTGTGCCTCAGTGGCTGTCCTGGACTGGCCCTGCCCTCCTTATGGGGTTTTGCGGTGGAGGGGCTTACGGGTCGGACATAGGCTATGGTACATACGTTCTATCGTTTTGGCAAGGGGTAGGTGTCAGGAAGGATGTGGTCCAGTTGCGAGTGGAACGACCGATGACCAGCAGTGTGCTGGACTGCCACGACACTGTGGCCATGGGTTGGAAAAAGGTATTGCCGTAAGGAAGAACTCCGCAGGCGACCTGAGGCTACGACGGGTCTCGTTGACACTGGTTGGCTACTCGCCTACCATCGGGCCAAGGTGAGACGGTGCACCGGAATAACGCCGACCGAACCACTCACAACTGATGGCCAAAGGCCACCTACTGCTCCGAGGAGCCTATGAAGGCGTCATACTTTGCCTGCATGGGGTATGCAGGACGGGACGAATTTCCCCCGGACTGGCCTGTTGCACCCGCCTACCAGGACTCCACGATAACCATGCGCAGCTATGACGAGGGGATGGACGAATGCGAACTGGCCGAGGAGGTGGGGTTCGACTGGCTGAGCCTGTCGGAACACCATTATTCCGGCAATCGCATGACGCCCAACCCGGCCGTGATGGCCGCAGCGGTGGCACAACGATGCCGACGAGCCAGGATCGCCCTGTTGGGCCAACTGTTGCCCATCATCAACCCGGTCCGCGCTGCGGAGGAGATCGGGATGCTGGACAATCTCACGGTCGGAAGGCTGGTGGTCGCGTTCATGCGCGGGGTGGTCAGTGAAGACCAGGTGTACGACCTGAACCCGGCAGAGGGGCGGGAGCGACTGGTGGAAGGTATGGACCTGGTGCTGAAGGCATTGACGGAGCCGCAGCCGTTTTCCTGGGAGGGACGCTACTACCGTTACCGCACGGTGTCCGTGTGGCCGAAGCCCGTGCAGCAACCGCTCCCTCCGGTAATCGTGGCCACGCGCAGCGAGGATGCCCTGAGTTACGCAGCATTGAACCGCCTGGGAGTGGGCATCTCCTATGATCCGGTGGAAGCGACGGCCAGGGTCACTGAGCGGTACGTACAGTTGTGCCGGGACGCAGGCTGGGAGCCGGAACCGGACCAGATCGTATACCGGGGCGGAATCTGTCTTGCCGAGACGGACCGGGAGGCAGAGGCGGTGATGGACGGTCTGGAGGCCAGGGGGGTGCAACGCGGACTGGCGGTGGGACCCACACTGTCGCGGGCGATCGCTTCGGCTCGCGCCGGAGAAGCCTTCGACAAAGGCCGGATATTCGCCGCTGATTCCGGGACACCAGCCGGGCGCGGACTGAGAGGGATGGTGGGGTTTGTAGGAAGCCCGGACACGGTAGCGGCGCAGCTCAAGGCGTTCCACGATCAGGCTGGGGTGGGCGTGGTTGACCTGGCGTTTCAGCAGCCGGGGATAACCCACGAGCAGGTGTTGAGGGGGATTGAACTGTTCGGCCGGGAAGTGCTTCCGCAGATCAAGGAGTTCCAGGCGGGGCGAGGCAGTCCACACCATGATGCCGACCAAAGCTCGCGGGGCGGGGAAACAGCAGACACTCAAGTCCGGGAGGAATGATGGCTGATTTCAAGACAGGTTCGGTGCTTGCCAACGAGATCAATTTTCACTACCTGGAGATGGGAGAGGGACCGCTGGCGCTGTGTTTCCACGGGTTTCCCGATCATGCTTACTCTTTCCGCCACCTGCTGCCGGACCTGGCCGAGGCGGGTTTCCGGGGAATCGCGCCCTTCATGCGGGGGTATGCGCCTACCCAGGCACCAAAGGACGGGAAGTACCAGGCGGTCCTCATGTGCCGGGACGTGGTGGCCCTGATTGATGCCCTGGGTGATGGGGAAGCTTACCTGATTGGCAACGACTGGGGAGCAGGGGCAGTGACAGGTGCATCCGTGCTCGCGCCGGAGAAGGTGCGCAAGCTGGTAATCATAGCCTCCGGCAGAGCAGACCGGGAGCTGCAGATGACATACCAGCACTTGAAGGGGACGTGGCACGGCTACTTCTTCCAGACGCCACAGGCCGAGGAGGCGGTGGCCCACAACGACTATGCGTTCGTCGAGGAATGGTGGCGGGACGCTTCGCCGGAATGGGACATACCGGCTTCGGCGTTGGCAAGCATCCGAGAAACGTTCCGGAAACCGGGGGTGGTCCAGGCGGCACTGAGCTACTACCGGGCGAGATACCGGCCTGAACTTCAGGACCCCTCAGCAAAAGAGGACCAGGACCGGGTAAACGCGGGTCCGGTGACGGTACCCACGCTGGCGCTGCACGGCACACGGGACCGCCCCAAGCGTCTGGAGGGTTTCGAGAGCGAGAACATGGACCGGTACTTCACCGGCGGGCTGGAGAAGGTGATCATCCCCGGCACGGGTCACTTCATGCACCAGGAGAAGCCGGAGGAGGTCAATCCGAGGATTATTGAATTCCTCAAGCGCTGAGTGATTCGCGGTCGGCAATCGTTTGACGCAACCAACGAGGTGAGCCCAAGGGCTTCCCAGGCCACGGTTCCACTATCCACCCCAGTCCAGGGCCTGCTCGAGGTCGGCGATCAAATCGTCGGCGTGTTCCAGGCCGACCGACACCCGCAGGAGGTCCTCAGGGGTGGCACTGCCAAGGCCCTCTATGGATGCCCGGTGCTCAATGAGGCTTTCGTAGCTTCCCAAGCTTGTCGCGCGGGTGAAGAGGGAAGCGCGGGCGGCAACCCGGAACGCTGCTTCGGGACCGCCACGGACACGGAAGGACAGCATTCCTCCGAACATGTTCATTTGCTGACGGGCGGTCTCGTGCCCCTCGTGGGCCGGAAGCCCCGGATAGAACACCTGCACGACCCGGGGATGGCCTTCCAGGAAGGCGGCTACCCTGGCGGCGTTTTCGGAGTGGGCCCGCATCCTGTAGGGCAGGGTCCGGATGCCCCTCAGCAGCAGCCAGCAGTCGAAGGGGGACGGGACCGCGCCGCCGTCCTGCTGGATTGCGCGTACCTCCGGGAACAAGGCGCTGTCCTTTGCGCTTACCACCATTCCCCCGGTGACGTCGCCGTGACCGCCGAGATACTTGGTGGTGGAGTGGACCACCATGTCCGCCCCCAAGTCCAGGCACCGCTGCAGGATGGGAGTGGCCCAGGTGTTGTCGCAGACACAGGAGATCCCATGTTCACGGGCCAACTGAGCCACGGCGGCAATGTCGGTGATTTTGAGCAGGGGATTGGAAGGTGTCTCCACCAGAATCAGCTTAGTATCGGGGAGGATTGCGGCGCGGACTTTGTCGATGTCGGGCATGTCCACGAAGGAGGCGTGCAGGCCCCAGCGGGCCAGGCGTTCCAGCAGCAGGCGCGCGGTGCCGTGGTAGAGGTCCTGCGGCACGATTACGTGATCTCCAGATGACAGGACCTGGAAGACGCTCATGATGGCGGCCATGCCGGAGGAGAAGGCGGCGGCGTCCGCTCCACCTTCGAGGTCGCGCACGCATTCTTCGAGGAGAGTGCGGGTAGGGTTACCGGAGCGCCCGTATACGAACCCCTGAGGATACGTGCCGTCTTCGGCGCGCTGGAACGTCGTTGACATGTGTATTGGCGGGGTCACTGCGCCGGTGGCAGGGTCAACGCCGCGCCCGCTGTGAATGGCCAGGGTCTCGATTTCCATGACTCCTCCGGACTGCGGAACTATGGGTCGAGATGTGATTGTAGCCGATTCAGGAATGGAGAGAGGCCGGGAGTGGTGATCCAAGAATTCCAGGTGATCGCACCGGTCTGATACTACCTGCGCGTCCTGGTGCGCTGAGGTGAATTCTACCGACTCGGGCGGTGAGGGCAAGATTTGTACCGGCGGGATTCTGGTACAATCGGGACAACCCTACTGTTGGATGGAATACTCTATTCCCCGAGCGTTGTTCCTGCATAGCGATGTCCCTGCTTGTTGACAGACTGAAGAGCCGGTTGGGCCTGCTGATCCTGTTGGCAACTGCGCTGGCGGGGTTCGTCCTCCTGCTCAACATCCTGGTATCCCTGGTTGCGACCGGGCCGCCCGATCTGCTGGCGGCCAATCCCTCTGACGAACGCACCATCGACATTCCGAATGGCGTCGGGCTGGTGACGCTGGCGATCGTCGTGGTCTCCGTCATTCTCGGCGTTGCTGCGCTGGCTTTTCCTTCCCACTGGACCTTGCGGAATGGCGTCCCACGACCACGAAGGTCTTTGGCCATCGGGGCCGCAATAGCCCTAGTCGTGCTGGGGATGGGGACGTACATGGCCTTCTCGGGGATGTTGAGCCAGGACATCCCTTACGAAGAGCATCACGTCCAGCGGGACCTCGTCAAGCCGGTCGGACTGGTGGCGCTGGCCGCGTTCATCCTGTCGGTGGCAATCGTTGGAATAATCAACCCCCGGCTTCTGATAGCTACCCTGGCCTTCTGGCTGCTGGCTGCAATAGCCTTCGGTCTCTTCAGTTCGTCGGGGTTGGCCGGGTTACAGCTGTTCATGAGGCCCTCCGAAATTGAGACATCACCCGCGTACGCCGCTGAGGTGGAGAAGCGCCGGACCACGGAAGACCCCGCACCGCGGGTGGAAGTGTCCATTTCGGACCCTATCCCCGAATCGAAGCCGCCCCTCCGTTCGGAGGGGGTGGATACCGGCACGGGAGATACGCCGGCGGATGCTGCCGTGGTGGAGGGGAACGCGGCACTGATCTCCGCGCTGGCGCAACTTGTGGCGGGGATTGACCCCGAGGTCAGGGCGTCCGCAGCCAGAACACTGGGCCAGTTTGCGGATGAATCGGCCCTCAATGCGTTGATCGATGCGGCAATCAACGACACAAGCCCTGAGGTCCGAGCCGCCGCGCTAGAGGCGCTTGCGGGATTGGACATTGAGCAACTGGTACGGACCCTTATGGACCACGATGAGCCCTGGATGAGAGCGGCCGCGGCGGCTGTGCTGGGCGAACTGCAGGGTCAAGAGGCAGCAGACCCACTCCAGGAGTCTCTGGCTGGCGACCTGTCTCCTGAAGTCCGGGCCGCTGCGGCAGAGGCCCTCGGCAAATTACTAGATGAGGACGCGGCTGAACTTCTGTCAGATGTCCTGTTGTCCGACGAGTACGCCGAGGTCCGTGAGGCTGCTGCGGCCGCCCTGGGAAACATGCACCCGCCGGAGGGATTGGACCCGCTGACAAAGGCACGGGACGGGGACGAATCCTTTGACGTGCGAGCAACTGCCGGAGCCGCGCTGGAGCAGTACCCTCTTTCCGACCTGATGGATGCTCTACGCGAGGAGACTGACCCCGGCGCGAAGGCAGCCGCCGCACAGCTCTTGGGTGGGCTCGGAGACCCGGAGTCCGTGCCCTCCTTGATTGAGGCGCTGGACGACCGCGACCCGGAGGTAAGTGAATCAGCGAAGGAGGCCCTTGAGGAACTCGGCAACGTAGATTGGCTGGAGAACGGCAGCGGCATACTGACCCAGGATGCAGGTCCCGGGAATGTGGGAAGCAGCGCATCGTTCATTCCGCGCGGAACTGACTCCCAGGCCAGCCCCGTGCCACACGTGCCCGTTTTCCAGGTTACGGGGGCCAGCCGCACACGATACCTGCGGACGACTGTGGGTCAAGGCAAGCTCGGCATCACGGCCCCCAGACTGGAGCTTCGACATGACGAGACGGACCTACCCGTCCAGTATGCGGGGCCGCCGAGCGAAGCGACAGTCCTGCCAATATCGTCCCATGCGGAGCGAATTACCGTTGCGCCAGCGGGGAGGCTGTCGCAGATTCCCGCTGGGGTGGTCCCGACTTCATACGGGTTGGAGACCATCTCCGTTCCCGGCGCGTTCCACCCCCACAACGGGGTATTCGTCAGTGAGATTCCCGTCGTCGAATACTCCTGGTCTTCGACGGTGGCGGATTACTCGCGGGCGCAGCTAGACGGCGCGGCGGTGTTCAGTGATCCTGCGTACACATTCGACCTGCGTTCGGAGCGTATCCGCGAACTGGCACGTGAGATCACAGCGACCCAAACCACACCGTATTCCAAGGCAAAGGCAATCGAGACCTACCTCAAGACAAACTACGTTTATCGATTTGCGGACCCTTCCGGCAAGGACCTGCCACCGCCGGGGCAAGACCCGGTGGACTGGTTCCTGTTCGAGCACCAAGAAGGGACGTGCGGCAACTTCAGCAGCGCGTTCGTCGCGTTGGCGCTGTCCGTCGGCCTACCCGCGCGCACCGTATCCGGGTGGGCAATCACTCCAACAGCGGATGCACAGATGGTCTATACCGACCAGGCACACCAGTGGGCCGAGGTTGCTTTCGACGGGCTGGGTTGGATCGGTTTTGAACCAACGGCGTCAGGCGGTGCGCCGACTCGTGTGACTCCCGTTTCTGAGAGGTTCGGCACTGCCACGCCAGGGTCCACCGATGGAGACCCAACAGACCAGGCGGCCCAATCCCAGACACTTGACACCACCCCGGCGACCGGACCAAGTGCCGGTGACCCTCCAAGCCAGACTGCAGGGTCCTTAAAGTCAGACGCGACCTCGACCACTGAACCGAGCGTTGCAGACAAGCCGGGACAAGCGTCTCAACCTCCAAAGGCGGACCCAGCGGGAACGCCAGACGCCTCGCCCGGGGCTGTTGCACCCACCGATACCGTGACGGAGATTACCGGGTGGCCGGAACGGATGTTAAGGGATACCGGTTTTCCCATCGACGGTACGGTCTTGACTGCATCGGGTCGTCCGGTCACCGGGATGGAGGTGGAAGTGTTCATCAACGAGACCAAGGAGCACGGCGGCATCCGGATCGGTACCGGAGTGG
The DNA here is from genome assembly GCA_951812625.1 of uncultured Dehalococcoidia bacterium. Taxonomy (GTDB): domain Bacteria; phylum Chloroflexota; class Dehalococcoidia; order Lucifugimonadales; family UBA3495; genus CATOSP01. Next base: position 929,843 of record CATOSP010000002.1, read on the forward strand.
TACAGAATGGATTGTTCACAGCGGAAGTCGAAATTCCCAAGGCAATGGGCAGGGGCGGATACCAACTTATTGCCCATGCCATCGGAAACGACCGGTACGGCGAGTCCTGGAGCGACCCGGACATCACCGTTTACTCAGAAAGTGGGCTTGAACTCACCGGCCCCGCAGAGATCGCCGTCGACGTCCAGGCGGTCTTTCGGGGGAAGCTGTCCGAAGACACCGGCGGCGGCGTTGCCGGTGAGGAAGTGCAGATCATCATCGACGGGCGACAGATGTCCCCTCAGTCCACCGGACCTTCCGGCGACTTCAGCTTCACCACGGTCTTCTCCGAACCAGGCAACCACCGGGTCGAGGTTGCCTTTGACGACCGGGACGGAGGCGGCAGTTTCCTGACAGGAAGCTCGGCACGCCTGGAACTCACTGCGGTTATGCCGACGGAACTGACCATCGAGGTCCCCGTTCAAGTTGAAGTGGGAAAGGACTTTGAGGTCTCCGGCCTTCTCCGCGATGTTCGTGGTATCCCCATGCCGGGCGAAACAGTCACCGTGACGATCGGAGATGGCCCGTCTGAACCCGTTGAGACTGGACCTGGGGGAGATTTTCTGCTGATGGGTTCAGCTGACTCCGCCGGGGAATTGACCATCCATGCGGAGTTTGCCGGTGAACTTCCAGTGCTATCCTCCAACGGATCGGCCCGCCTGATTTCCCGGCATCTGACCTACCTTCTCCTCGAGGGACGCGGGGCCGTAATGCAGGGGGAGGACGCGGAATTCTCCGGCATAATCGCCTCGGACACGCATCAGAAGGTTGGGCCTGTAGATCTGATCTTAGCAGACTCTGACGGGAATTCCCTGGGCAGGGTGACTACTGGCGATGACGGCTCATTCTCCCACTCTATTCCCTCCGTGGATACGACAGGGCCACACCGGATCACCGCGTCATTCGCGGGCACAGACTTTCTTACCGCCAGCTCGGCCAGTGTCTCATTCTCCGTCCTGGCCTCGACCACACTGACCGTCGAAGGGCCGCGATTGGTGAAGGCTGGCGACGTGGTGACAGCAACGGGCCGGCTGATCCGCTCCGACGGACAACCCGTATCCCACGCCACGATAAGAATCAACGGAGAGGACGAGTCCCCGATCATCACCGGTGGAGACGGCAGTTTTGCCTGGGAGACCCCGGCTGACCTGAGGGGAAAACTCGACGGTACCGAGGTGGAGACAGACTTAAACCTTACATTCGAGTTCGACGGTACAGACCACTTCGCCCCTGCCTCCTCGAATCTGGATGTAACCGTCGGGATACCGCGTGTGGTGGTGGAGCCTGTTCAACCTGTCGCAAGGGGAGATACAGCCACGCTGCGCGGCATCGTCCTGATAGGAGCGCGCGCCGTGCCGGATACGGAAATTTCCACAGGGCCGGACGTGCAACTTCGCTCAAACGAGCTTGGGGCTTTCACCAGCCGCTACCAGATTGACGCCGACGCGGGCCTCGGGGCCAGCACCATCGTGATTGACACTCCGGAGATCGGCGTGAGTACGACGGTGCCGATAACGGTCAAGTCTGCTTCCAGTCTGATCGTAGCTCCCCTGGATGAGGTGTATCCGGGCAAGTTGGTACCCTTGCAAGCCATTTTGCTGGACGATACAGGGGCAGGGATTCCGCAAGCCACTCTGCGGACCAACCAAGGCACAGAGACCGTCACTGATTCCGGCGGCGTGGCCCTGCTGGAACTAGCCGTACCCGAGTCTGGAGACTTATTCGCTGTTCCCGTGACGTTCAGGTTCGATGGGGACGATCGCCACATGCAACTGGTATATTTTCTCGGCATCCCCATAACCTATCCCAGATTCAACTGGCTCCTTTGGGCGGGAATGCCCGCGTTGATCATGGTTGCTGCCTTGGCCGTGTACGTAAGTCGGCGGGTTACCCTGGCCGACCTACCGGGACCTTTCCGCCGGGGAGCAGACTCGTCAACTTCAGGAGATACGGGAGCCGCACCCGCGTCAGGACCCCCCTTCCCGGGCCAAGCGGAAGGAGACCCGGAGCCACAGGAGACGCATCTGGATATATCCTTCGGGAGACTGGCGCCGGACCTGCCGGATGTATGGGGCATCGGCGAGCCAGTTCCGGTGCGGATCCGGCTATCCACGGCAGATAACCAACCCATCCCGCAGGCGTCGATCGACACCCACGTGCCGGGCATTTTACCTCCGGGGACACTGTTAACGGAGGGTCAGGGGATCTGCGCCTTCGTTTGGGATGGAAACGATCAGGGTCAGTTCCTGGTGTCGGCAAGCTTCGCCGATACTCCAGAGTACCTGTCGTCCTCAGCATCCCGGAGCTTCCGCGTGGTGGAATTCAGGGCAGAAATCGTCCGCCTGTATAACGATTTCCTGGAATGGTCCCAGGTGCGTGTGACTGGCATATCTGACCAGGCTACTCCCCGCGAGGTGGAATCAACTCTCATTACCAGTGGCCTTCCCATTGACCAGAGGCACCTGGACGAGGTCATATCCCGCTTCGAGGAAGCCGACTACAGCGAACACCCGATCACCCGGCAACAGTACGAGTCCATGTACCATGCCTGGCGGGCAGTGGTGGGGGACTGACCAGGTGGCAGTTTTCTCCAGCAACATTCGTGTCGTCGTCGGCATCGTGGCATCTGCGGGGATTATGGTTTCCTCGCTGCTGCTCCGCTCCGATGGGTTGGTGTTCCAGTCGAGAGGACTTGACCTCCACTACCTGTCCTGGCCCCTGATGCTGGGAGGCGCGCTGCTCTTGTTGGGCAACCTGGTCTCCTGGTCCAGGAGGTTTCTCCCACCTCACCTGGCATGGCCTCCCAGTCCCGACGAGGAAGAGGACGGAGATGGAGAACAGAGCCCCGGCCGCTGGTGGCCTGCGGCGAGGGTGCCCATAATCCAAGGGCTACTGCTTGGGTCTGGCTGGACAGTTCTGCTGTATGGGTTCTTGGCGGCAGTCCCGAACCTTCCGGGTACTTTTTCGGAACCGCCCGGTGCAACTGACCTGACTCTTCTCACCCCTTACGTGGCGATATTCAATTCGTTGGCTATCTGGGCCGCGGCGGTCTGTGCTCCCTTTGTTGTGGTTCGCGCGGTCCGGGAAGTCGTGCCCGTGGTCGGTGAAATGTTCAGGTTTCCCGCCCGGCGGCTCGTGGCGCTCGGGACTGGTTATGTAATCCTCGGCGACGGAGGTCTGCTGTCCGTTGAATTCGGGTTCTCCGGGTCGCGGGCAATGCTGGCGCTGGCGGTGATCGTCTTACTGCCCTACCTGGCGTCAGTCCTGCGGAGGGTGTCGGGAAATGCCCCTTCCACGCCGTTACATGGTCCCAGTGCGCGCAGGACTGCTGGTTGCTGACAGCGGCTGGATTGCGCTGCTGCTGGCTGCCCTGGGGGCTTTGCCCTGGCTGGCCGGAGGACTGGTTGACAGGGTGTCAGGAGGGGCGGTTTTCGTCAGGCCTTACCTGTTCGTGCTTGACAGGATGGCCCCCTGGGCGCTGGCCCTGCTTTCGCCGTTCATACTGGCGCGGGCGGCAGGCCGTCTTCTGGCCTGTGGTAGGGACGGTCTTCGGGTTCCCGCTGATACGTATTCTCTTACTGGGAGGGGCGTTCATCTGTTTTCCGGGCAGGGAATCCTGTCGACGGCATTCGGATTCCCCGGTTCGGAGGTCTTGCTGCTGTTGGCTATGGCCATCGGTCTCTCGTACTTGGCGTCTGTGCTCCGCAATGTCGGCGGCCTCCCACTGGCGGGTAGGACCGGCTCGCTGGCAACCAACGTGCTCCCATTGACCGGCTCGCTGGCTGCGGCTGTTGTCCCCGCTCTGGTTGCGTGGGCCGGTCTGAATTACCTTCCAGACGCCGGCGCGGTCCTCCTGGGACCCACCGACTGACCCACTCCCTGGGGAAGGCGGCGATGCCCTATTTGGGCGGCTTCTACGACGCCCGATATGTGGCCGCCGGAGCGTGCTTTGCGCTTCGGTTGACTGCGGGACTTCCCAACCCGCTGTGGACTCCAGCCCAAATCCATCTCAGACCGATGATAATATCCGCCGGGGCCTGGGCATCGGGATGTCTAGCCTGGATGGCCGGTACCGGATTGGCGTACCTGGGGTCATGCTTTTCCCCTTTTTGGAGCAACCGTCGGACTGGGACTGTTCTCCGTGGCCCTGACCCAATTGGCCGCATACGCAACTTCTTCCTCGGACAGCGTTGTGTCCCGATACGGCTGGGTGGCTGTCAAGGTCAAGGCACGAGGGTTCCTGCTAGGAGCCGCACTGGCCTCCTATGTACTCCTGTTGAGGCCGGTGTTCTACGAGGCGCTGTGGTTTGCAGTCCTGTATGAATGGCTGGTGGTAATGGCCGTGGTGTTTGTTGGCCTTCTTCAAAGTGAGGAGATGGCTCAGCGGAGACGCGGCATCTCCGACGCACTCCTCCCCGGTGTGGGGCAGACTGGTCCCGGCACAAACCGGACCTGGGTGACAGACCCGACCGGCGCCGGGAGCTGCTGCCAGAACTGGAGCGACGGTACCTTGAATTCGGGGAATGGAGAAGGCTCTGGGTGTACCTGGTGGGTCTGCTCTACCGGAATAACGCGCCGTTAGAGTCGGTACATTCGGTATTCGAGCCGTTGCGCAATGCGGCCTCTCTGCCCGCCGGCGGCAGTCGCTTGTCTGGAGGAGACGGCAAGAGCAGACTCAGGCGCCAAGCAGCACTCCAGGAGTCCATGGCACAGGTCGGAAGCCGCCCTGCTCGCCTCCCCCCAGCCGTGGGGGCCAATCAGCGAGGACGACCCTCCGGGAGACTGCCGGTCCCTTCGTGGAAAACGGTTCCGGTGCCGAAAGCCTGATTGCCCTGCTGATCGCTCTGTACTGGCAGGGCGGGGCCAATCTGGACCTGGCCATAGAACCGCTGTTACCCGGTGTTTAACCTGGTGGGGCAACCACCGCGATGGTTCCATCCACCGTGGGCACGAGACCGGAACCGGCGTCGCATTCGGGAAGCACGCCAGCAGTTCGTGGATGACGTGATATCCCATCTGTTCGGGAACTCGGCGGTGCCCGCGCAGCATGGAACGCTGGACAACGACGGTTTCCCGTCTCTGCAAGGGGTTGCCAGATGACGCCAAGAAAGCCCGTCCCGCGCACGGAGTAGGGATAGGAACTCGATCAACGGAGTAGATATGGAAGACAGCCGCCTGGTCTGCGAAAGTATCATCGACCGTGTCAATGAGGTTTTCGTCGGAGACCTGACTGCTCCTGAGGAAGCTGCTGGCTGCGGCCCTGGCCAACGGTCACGTGCTGTTCGAGGACTACCCCGGGCTGGGGAAGACGCTGCTGGCAAAGGTATTCTCGAAGGCCATCGGCGGCGAAACGAAGCGAGTGCAGTTTACTCCCGACTTCTTCCCTCCGACATTTTGGGCGTCAGCGTGTGGCGGCAGAACGAGGGGAGGTTCGAGATGGTCAGGGGCCCGGTCTTTACCAACGTATTGCTGGCCGACGAAATCAACCGTGCCCCGCCGAAAACCCAGGCCGCACTACTCGAAGCGATGGAGGAACGCCAGGTCACCATCGACGGTCAAACCATGTCTCTAGGCACACCCTTCCTGGTCCTGGCGACTCAGAACCCAATTGAGCAGGAGGGCACTTACCCTCTTCCCGAAGCCCAACTGGACCGATTCCTGTTCAAATTGGCCACCGGCTACCCGGCAAACGGCGACCTCGAAAACGATATCCTGCTGAGGCGCATCCAGTGGCAGAAGGGACGACCCCACCGACGACCTGGAGCCCGCGTGGACGTGGATGGGTTCGTTGAGCTGCAGCAGTTCACGGAGACCGGCGTCTACGTGGACCAGGCAATTGTCGACTACATCACCCGGTTGGTGCGGCTCACCCGCGAGCATCCCAGTGTGGCTGTCGGCGTCAGCCCAAGGGGAGGACTAGCATTGCTGCGGGTTTCTCGCAGCATCGCCTTGATTCACGGCAGGGACTTCGTGGTCCCGGACGACGTGAAGATGGTGGTATCAGATGCCCTGTCCCACCGCATCATCCTGAACATCGAAGACACTCTGGAAGGCATCCGGCCAGAGTCGGTCGTTGATGACGTTCTGGGCCAGGTCCCAGTACCAACCGTGCTGCGCTGGAGGCCGTGACGCCAGTGTTTACGACCGGATTCCTAGGTTGGATCGGCTTCTCCCTGTTCGTGATGGCGGCGGGGCTAGCATTGGGGAACGTTGTCCTGTTGACCGGGCGGTGTTCATCATAATCACTGCGCTGATGGCCACAGCACTGTCCGCTCCAACAGGTATAGTCGTCGAAAGAGAAGTGTCGAAACTCACCTGCTGGCCGGGGATACGCTGAACATCCGGCGTCAGTTGACCGCATCCGGCGGCATGGGGCCAGTTTTCGTCCACGACCCTCTGCCTGCGGAAGTCGAGGTGGTCGAGGGCAACAACCTGCGCGTCGTCTGGAAATGGCCCGGCGCGACGACCCTAGACCTGTCTTACCAGGTCCGGTTCCCTAAGCGGGGCCGATATGTACTGAGGGAAACGGGACGCGCAAGCGCCCCTTGGCACCAACCGGGGCAGGTCCGGGACTGGAGGGTCCACTTTCGAAGTGTCGGTCGCCCCAAGGATTCGGGGCATCACCCGCCTGAACGAGGTGAGGGCGATGACCAAGAACCAGCGTTACCAGGATGACCTAACCGTGATCGGGACTTCGGCTGCCGACTTCAGGGAGCTCCGGCCGTACATGCCGGGAGACCCAATCAAGAGCATCAACTGGAAGGCGACAGCACGCAAAGCCGGTGTCGACGACGTCCCCCTAGTCAACGAACTGGAACCTGAAGGGCGCAAGGCGGCATGGATATTTCTCGACACTGCGGATTACATGAATGTGGGAAGTCCTCTGTCCAACCCTATGGAGAACACCATAGAGGCGGCGGGGAGCCTGGCCCAGTATTTTCTTTCCAAAGGCTCTACGCTGGGCGCATACGCCTACAACCACTTCGGAGGCCCTGGGGAACTGCTGGCCCCGGACTCGGGCCGGAAACAATTCCACCAACTCACGCAAATGCTGACCGAGTTGCGCTCTGGTCCTCCCAGAGAGGACCTGCTTCAGGCCGTGGAATGGTGCAAGGGATTCCTCTTCCGGTTGCAGCCGGAGGTGTTCACCATAACCCGGCTGGACATTCACTATACTAGGCCGGGGAAGGCTCACAGTCCTCGGACCGATTCACCACTGCCATAAGGCGACTAATGGCCCTCCGGACAAGATCCGGGAGGGGCGGCAGAGTCAGGGTGGTGCATGTAGGATCAGGCCAGAGGGATGTGGGGGAAGCCCAAGCCCCCGGTGGTCCTGAATTGTCCCAGTGGGAAGCGAGGCCCATGGCGGCAGCCTTGCGGAGGTCCGGAGCAGACGTCATAGAGTGGGAACCCGACCGAGAAGACTTCATAGCTGCGCTTGTCAGGCATATGAACGCATACCGCTGACGGGTGCAGCGAATCCCCGATATATCATGATCCGCAGACAAGTCACGAAATTGCCCGATCACAGGCGGGATCCAACCACCGTTGGGGCACCGAGACAATCTGCCCCAAGTGCGTCTAGAGAGATCATGCGACCATGAAACTGTTTGCGATTGAATTCCTGCTCATTACGGTCCTGGCGCTACTAGCCATGTACGTGCTTTGGGACTCTGTGTCCAGAAGGGCCCTCCTAGGTCTGGCGTCCGTCATTTGCGTCGGAATCTACTGGCTGCTGCATTTTCGAGGCCGCAGTCGCATGGCGTTCAGAGTGGCCGCGATCCTGTCCCTGCTGCCTCACGTTACTGTCATGTGGGCACACAACAGCCTAGAGTGGTACAGGTTCCTGGGGATCGAAACGTCGTTCGTCGCAAGCCGATCGCAGCTGTGGAGCACGGCCATGTTCCTGTTGTGCCTGTCCGGGCTGGTAGCCCTGTACCGGGTCGTTGGACTCCGAAGCCTGGCCCGTGAACTTTCGTCTCGGGGTGTCTACGACTCGGACCGCAGGGCCGTAATCATCAATGAAGGACTTACGCTGGCGGCCCTGATAGGGGCCGGGCTTATGCTGGCGTTGACCACGGCACAAGTTGGGTCCATGCTGGGAGGGATAGAGTCTGTGCCAGACCTGTTGTCCTCTGCGGTGCTTCCCATCGGAGGGGGTGCAGCGATCCTGTTCGCCTATTGCGTAGCCCTATGGTTCCGGTACCGGGGTGAGACGGGCGATGCGGGAGCCTCCCCAGGCGAACCCCACAGCGCTGCTGATACAGATGCTTGAACTGCGAGGTTCGAGGGGAGAATTCGCAGCCTACATAGCTACTGTGCGCGAGGCGCAATGGCAGGTCGTTGGATCATCGGCTATCCAGTCGTTCCCTGAGCCTGTCTTCCTGCTCACGTAGTTCCGACGTCAGGGCATCGCCAAAGTCAGTGGCCTCGAATATTGGCCGAATCTCGATTTCACTGGGGCCCGGCATGGGGTTTGGGCACCGCTTGACCCACTCAACCGCCTCATCCATGTCTTCAACCTCCCATAGCCAGAAGCCTGCCACCAACTCCGTAGGCACCGGGAAGGGACCATCGATAACAGCTCGGCTGGCACCATCGAAGGCCACCCGCTTACCCTGGGAAGATGGCTTCAGTCCCTCTCCAGACAGGAGGATACCGGCGTTTGCCAGTTCCTCATTGTACTGGCCCATCGCTTCGAGGATCTCAGTGGAGGGCATGATGCCCGCCTAGCTGTCTGCGGTAGCCTTTACGAAAACCATTACGCGCATTACTTCGACCTGTTCCTCAGTCCTACCCAGCTACCAGCATCTCGTCGGTGCTGAATAGAGGCGACAGCAGCCGGGGCGAGTCGTCCGTGACGAGAACCATGTCTTGCAGGTGCCAGTAGCCGATGTGCGGCTCAAGGGCCACGACCATGCCTTCCTCCAGGACACGGGCGCTGGAGGGTACCATGTACGGCTCCTGCTGGTGCCACCAGGGACCAACGCCATGTCCGGCCAGGGACACGTTGCCTTGAAATCCGGCTTCGTGGAAGCTATCGTTGGCAAATTGGTAGATGTCCGCCGCCCGCGCCCCGGGGCGGCATTGCTCGATGGTCGCGCGGTAGATGTCCCTCGTAACCCCGTAAACCCGCTTCTGTTCGTCTGAGGGGGCGCCCACGCAGACGCTCCGCGACTGGTGGCCGGGGTAGCCGTTGAGGTATGCAACGTAATCGTTGCGGATGATGTCGCCTTCCTTGAAAGCCATGTCGCTCTCGCCGCCATAGGCCACGGTGTTGCGGCTGGAATTCAGGATGCCGTGGGCCCAGTTTGCGCCCCGGCGCAGACAACTCTCGATTATGCGGCTGTGCACCAGTCGTTCCGTGTCTCCAGGCCGGACCGTGGGCAGCACCTCCAGGTAAGCCTGGTCCAACAGCCGGGCCCCGGCTTCAAGAGCCGCGACCTCTTCGGGAGTCTTGACCCAGCGTACCCGGTCCATCAGATCTGTGCTGTCGACGATACGAGCCCTGGGCAGCAACCTGCCGATTTCCTCCCACCGGTTCGCGCTGACGTAGCTCTTCTCGAACCCGATGGTCTCTCCAGCCAAACCCAGTTGCCGCAGGACATTTGCAGCCCTCTGGTAAGGAGACTCGGCATAGTCGTCGACGACCTCGATGCGTTCCAGCCACGAGTCGCGGTGGGCCAGCGGTGCGGCGTAGGAGTTCAGCACCATCACCGGCTTGCCGGTCCTTGGCCAGACCAGCAGCACCTCCCGAGGGGAGTCCGGGAACTCCAAGTGCCGAGCCAGCGTACCGGGGTAGGCGAAGCCGGACAGGTAGGTGAAGTTCTTGCCAGAGCGGGCGACTACGGCCGAGATACTCTCTTCGTCCATCAGCCGGTGCAGCCGTTCCACGTTTGCGATTATTTTACCGAAGGCGTTGGCCATAATAGTTACTCTAGTTCCCGGGTAGTGTCGACAGACCCTATGCGATAATCTGCCTTGTTCGGTGAGCCGGTTCGCATTCGGTTTGCCTGCCAGATTCTATCGAACAAGGAGGCTAGCGCTTATGACTCGTCATCGACCCCAGACCCGCCCTGCGACAGTCGCTCTGTCCTCCCTGCCAATTTCTCAATAGACCCTCAACTCCACCGATTACAGAACCCGTATGCAGTGCCTCACGATGAACTCACGGTCGCATTGTGCCTCATGCGTCATCCCGTGCCGACCCCCGTGACGGGCAAAGGACCTGCGCCGCCAATCAGGCATGAACGTCAACGTGTCTCACGAATCAGACTCCATAGCGGGAGTGCGGGTCTTGAAGACCACGCGTCTCAGCTTGACGAACGCCTGACGCTATTGTAGCCGCCTACCAGCAACGTCCCAACGATTCCAACGACGGCTATCACCAGGATGACGATGCGTCCATTGGACGCTGCCTGCCCATAGCGGGCCGATGCCGCCGCCAAACTCTGCCTGACTTCTGCAACCAGGCCGTCCACTTCCCCTTGCAGTCCGGCCAGAATTTGCCTGTTGGCCCCAATCAGTTTGCGTTCCCGGGCTACCATTGACGTTCGCAACTTCATGGCGTCCAGGGCGCTGTTCTCTCCGGCGCCAGCGTCTAACAACCGATTGGCAAGGGGAATCACCTCAGGATTCAGGTCCGGCCCACCGTCCTCCGCAAGATACGAGATGCTACGCTCCATCCGCTGGGCCGCCGTATCGAAGGTCTCTTCCACACGTGCCGTAAGGGCCGGAATAGTCAACCTGTTGGCAAAATCGAGCGTCCAGTAGCCTCTTGACACCGACTCCATCAGTGTGGCCAGGTGCCAGTAACGAAGGTACTCATCTTTGGACAGACGGTCAGAGCCCGAAGGATTTCCATCCCTGAAATCGCTTCTGCCCGTCATCACGTAGTAGAACTGGTTGTCCAGGCTGGAACCGATGGCAGGGAAAAGCTCATAATTCGTGGAGAGGCTGAGATCCTGCCAGTTCCGCTCCCCGACCAGAATGGCCTCCAACAAGGCCGGCCGCCCATCCTCAATCCTCGACACGTTGGCCGTCAGCAGGTTGACCTGCTGGCCTATGCGCTCCACACTGCCGTCATAGCCGTGGCCTTCCAGGTCCGTCAGCCTGTCGGCCAACTCCGCCTCATTGCTGGCGATGGCTGCCCTGGCCTCTGCCATGCTTTCGGGAGTCATCCGTGTGTTGCTGGCCACGGATGCCGTTGACGCCAGCGCGCTCGAACGTCGAGTCACCTCCGCCGCCGCGGCCAGAACCTCTACATCGCCGCGGCCCCGGCTCTCAGCCTCCAGACTGTCAATGACCAGCCAACCGGCCACCGCCGAGGCAATGAATATCGCCAGTGCTCCCAAGGAGCCGATGGCCAGAGACGCAGACATGCGCCTCCGTGCCTTGAAGCCGGAGTATCCGGCGACCAGCAGTGTCCCAACGATTCCAACAATGGCTATCACCAGGATAATAATGCGCCCATTCGACACCGCCTGCCCGTACCGACCCGCCGCAGCCGCCGAACTCTGCTTGACCTCTTCAACCAGGCCGTCCACTTCCCCTTGCAGCCCGGCCAGAATCTGCCTGTTGGCCTGAATCAGCTGGCGCTCCCGAGCCACCATTGACGCTCTCAGCCTCATGTCATCCAGCGCGCTGTTCTCTCCGGCGCCGGCGGCCAACAGCCGATTGGCAAGGGGAATCACCTCAGGGTGGAGGTCTGGACCACCCTTCTTCTCAAGATACGCGATGCTGTGCTCCATACGTTGGGCCGCCGTATCAAAACTCTCTTCATTGTTGGCTAATCGTGTTGGGTCATCCTGGCTGCTGAGATTTGCCGCCAGCAGGCTCCGGTGCGCGCTGAATGTCCACTCCATCAATGTGGCCAGGTGCCAGTAACGAAGATATTCTTCTTCGGACAGAGTACTGGAGGCCGCCGGCTCAGCACCCCTGAAATCGCTCCGGCCGGTCATAACGTAGTAGAACTGGTTGTCCAGACTGGAACTGATGGCCGGGAGCAGTTTCCGGTTGGTGGAAAAAAGAAGCTGCTGCCAGCTGCGTTCTCCGGCAAGGACAGCTTCCAACAAAGCGGGCCGCTCATCCTCAATCCGCGACACGTTGGCAGTGAGCAAATCGACTTGTTGACCTATTCGCTCTACCCTGCCGTCATAACCCCGCCCTTCCAAGCCCAATAGACGTTCGGCCAACTGGGCCTCATTGCTGGCGATGGCGGTCCTCGCCTCGGCTATGCTTTCGGGAGTCATACGGGCGTTGGTTGCCACGGATGCCCCCGACGCCAACATGCCCGATAGTTTGTTTACAGCGGCGATGTCAGCCAGAATCCCAGCGTCTCCGCTGCTCTGATTCTGAGCCTCAAGGTTGTCAATGACCAGCCAGCCGGCCACTGCCGAGGCGATGATTATTGCCAGCGCACCCAGAGCGCCGATGAGCAGGGGCGCAGTTATGCGGGGTTGCGCCATCACCGCGCACCTCCCAGATTGTTGACTAGATGGTAATTCCCGTCATCTCCAATAACGGTCACAAAGACCGAGTCCGATCCCTGGTTGTCGCCCGGCCCGTACTGGAGGGTCAGCCCGTGAAGGTCGATCGTCCCGGAGTTTCGCAAGGCGTCGAGGAAGCAGTCGCGGCTGAGGTCCCTGCCACACTTTTCGAGACCCACGATTGCCAGTCGCCCTGCCAAATAGCCCTCCAAAGAGACGAACCCCGGCACAGCATTGGCGTCAAACGCCTTCAGCGCGGCGCGATAGTCGGCAACTACGGGAACGCTGGTGTCATCGGGCAGCGGCACTACCTGGGTGACGTAGACTCCGGCGCCTTCCGGTCCCAACTCTTGCGCCAATGCGTTGCTGCCCACAAAGGACACCGACATAAATATGGGGTCAATGTCCTCACGGGCCACGGTAATCGCCTTGGCAACCGGAGCATACGCCCCAATCATGATGACCGCTTCGGGGTTGGCTTCCACGATGTTGAAGACGGCAGCCTTTACCGCGTCGCTGTTGCGCTGATAGTACCAGGACGCTATCGGCTCCAGGCCACGCTGCCTCAGCGCGTCAACCACCCCGTCCAGCCCGGACTGACCGTAGGAGTCATTCTGATACATCACGGCGACGCGGGTTATCCCCAGGTCTTCAGTCAGGCGCGCCACCATCTCCTCTGCCTCCTGATGGTACGAAGCCCGCAAGTTCACCACGTTCTCCAGTTCGGCCTCCCGGAGGAAACCGGCGCCGGTAAAGGGCGCAATGAATGGCACGTCTTCCGCGTTGGCCAATGGAGACGCCGAGCGGGAGGTGGGTGTTCCCACCTCTCCAATCAGCGCGAACACGCGTTCTCTGTTAATCAGATTCAGCGTGTTGCCATAAGCCAGATGCGGCTCATATTGGTCGTCCAGGGTTGTCAGCTCCAGCATCCGGCCATGCACCCCGCCCGTCTGGTTCTGTTCGTGGAACGCTGCCTGTATTCCCAACCGCATCCCCTGGCCCAGCGCCTGAGCCGGGCCGCTGAACGCGGCGGACTGCCCGAACAAAATCCGGTCGTCAAATATGCCCGGATTCCCCTCGTTCGCCATGGCCGTCATCGCCTGGGGAACTGTTTCTGATTCGCTTTGAATCGGAGAAGGGGGCGACTCCTGGCACGCCGCCGCAAAAACCATAATCATGGCTGCAATAGTGGACACCGCCATAGCTTTTGCCCTCCTGGCGGTTGCGATTGTGTAGATCATCATCAGGTATTCTGCTCCTCGAAATTCAGCGCGCGGTCCGCCAGGTTGCCCACCGAATTGGGCCGGTGATAACGTCGGATGCGTCGCTCCACTATGGTATCGCTAGCCTGGTGGAACAGGATTACCGCCCCCAGCCGCTCGGCGGATTTCCAGAAGGGCATGAGCTCCAGCTCGTCCAGCAGCTTCCCGATTATCTGGTCATCGATTATCGCGCCTTTGAGTCCCAGGTTCACCATCACCGGTTCCAGTTCGGCGATGGGGTCCTGCATCGGCACGGTGGCAGGCCGGTAAAACGGTCGGGCCGGGACCGCGGCATCAGGCTGATTTCGTCGTTGCACTCACGGGGCGTGTCCGCAGCGACGTCGGCGTCCAACTCGCCCTGGGCAGCAGCGGCCCGCCCCGGGCGTCCTGTTCCCGCCTCGTAGAGTGGCAGTCGCCAGCCCTTTCAGTGGCCAGCCAGGAGCGTCGCTGCGTCAGGTGAGCGTTAATGTCGATACTGCGCATATTAGTGTCCTGCGGCAGTAAGGTCAGGAATTGCCTTACTGCCGCTGCCTGGGGTGCTTGGCCAGAAAATCGTCCGCAATCTCCTCAAACGTTGCAAAGCGCACACCGTCGTGGGAGCGGATGTATTCCGTGATGCGCTCCAGCATCAGCAGCACTTGCGGCCGACCGCTCACGTCCGGGTGGATGGTTATGGGGAACACCGCCTCATCGTATTCCCGGTATACCCAATCGAACTGGTCCCGCCACATCGATTCAATGTCCCTGGGATTTACGAACCCGTGGCTGTTGGGCGACTTCTTGATGAACATCATCGGCGGCAGATCATCCAGATACCAGTTGGCCGGTATCTCTACCAGGTCGGTCTCCTCGCCACGCTCCAGGGCGTGCATCCAGTAGTCTGCCGGCATAGCAAAGTCGATCTTCGTCCAGCGGTCGCCCACGCGGACATAGTAGCACTCGAAATCGCGGTGCATCAGGCTGTGGTCATACTTGATACCGTGCTTCAGCAGCAGTTCGTTGGTAACGTGGCTGAACTCCCACCATGGCGCGACATAGCCCCGTGGCCGTTGCCCCGAAATCCCGGTAATCAGATCGATGCAACGCAGCAACACCGCCTCTTCCTGCTCCGGCGACATGGCGATGGGATTCTCGTGGGAGTAGCCGTGCATTCCGACCTCGTGCCCTTGCTCCACAATCATCCGGCATTCGTCGGGAAAGGTCTCGATGGAGTGGCCAGGGATGAACCAACTGGTCTTGATGTCCAGTCGTTCGAACAGTTTCAGCAGGCGGGGCGTTCCCACTTCCCCTGCGAACAGGCCGCGGGAAATATCGTCAGGGGAATCCTCCCCGCCGTAGGAACCCAGCCAACCGCCAACGGCGTCGAGGTCAACTCCAAAAGCGCACAGAATCTGTTTATCGGCCATCTCAAATCTCCTCGCGGCGTTCCGTTGCCAATGCTGGCCCCATCATACACCTGCGCTGTGAAGGGAGACGCGGGACAGCCGCCCAGCCCCAGGGCAACCGCATTCTAATTGGAGAGTATGGACAGCAGGTAGTCATTGTCCCAGCCGGCCGGTTTGCGTCTAGCCTTGATGGAGGCTTTGGAGGTCCGGTCTTGGCGCAGGAGATTAAGGGCCATGTGCCGGACAATTGCCAGGTTTTCCGAAGCGTTTCCGGCCCTTATCCTGCTTTCGTCTTCCCGGAAGGAGAGGTCCAGCACCCAATGGAGGCGATTCTAGATTCCCCAATGGCTTCGAGTTGCCTGCAGCAGCCTTCCGGCATCGGACTCCAGACTGGATATGTAGTACCGGGATTCCACTGACACCTGGTCTCCCCGCCGCCGCTCCGCTGTCACCATACCGATGCTTCTCAGCCCGGGCCAATTCCTTCCGGTCTCAACTCCTTCCGGTCTCAACGCAGGACAACTGCTCCGGGCCGTCAATCGTCCAACAACGACGGGTCTCGATGCGTCCGTGGCCCTTGTCCAAGGTCTGGCAGAAATCGTGCTGCATATCCTCAAATCCGGTCCTCTGCCCGCAGGAAAACAGGTCTTCCACATCCTCCAGCAATCTCCCCTGGTTTTCCTTGACCGCCAGGACGTAATCGGCTTCCCGGCTCACAATCTGCCGGGCTATCCTCTTCTGGCAACCCATGGCGGCAATAGTGACGATGCAACCCGGCAAGTCCAGCAACTTCAGCAACTCAGGTATGGCCGTGATCTCATTGGATTTCTGGTCCACCCTGGTCTGACCCAACACCAGGGAGTTCTCCGAGGCCCAGGCACTGACCATGTGAATGGCCTCCTTCCCCGTGAATGGCCTCCTTCCCCGTGAATGGCCTCCTTCCCCGTGAATGGCCTCCTTCCCCGTGAATGGCCTCCTTCCCCGTGAATGGCCTCCTTCCCCGAGTTGCGGTCAGTGGGAACGCCGCAAGGTCTTGCCGTCCAAGGCAATCATCTGGCCCTGGGTCAGCCGATTGACGCTGCTCACCCAGTCCATGAAGCAGTCCCGGAATTGTTCCGGGTCAATGCGGGCGAACACCCGTCCAAAGGTATCAGCGCAGGGAACCCCGTGGGGCAACCCCGGAAATCTCTGGAACCATTCGTGCTTGCATTGGACGAACAACTCCACGTCGCTCCAACCCCAAGCGCCCCCAATAACCGCGCAGATGGTCATCGCAATGATGTCCAAGAGTCGATGCCGCTTGCCCTGGTCCCTTCTGGGATCATCCAAATTGCTGAAATGCTCGCTCAAGCTGCCGTCGGCATTACTGCTCATCATCACCACTCTTCCCATCTTATGTCCGCTCACTGCTTAAACCTTACCAGTCCTCTTCCTTCTCTGGAGAATGCGGTTGCCCCATCCCCTGCGATCCTTCCTACTCCGGTTTTTCCCCCCAGTGCAACGTCACAGATCCGAACCCGAGCTTTAGGTATCCAACATTGACCAGACCGAGCCGTGTCAGGCTTGCGGACAGTTCCGCGGCTTCTCGAAAGTAGCCGACTGATTCCGGCAGGTAAGTGTAGGCAGCCCGGTCACCGGTCACGAGTCCTCCCATCGCCGGCACCAGGCGCTGGGAATAGAAGCGAATCGGACCGGCCAGCCTGCCCGGTGGCAAAGGGGTAAGCTCAAGCGTTCCGACACGCCCACCGGGACGCACCACGCGCACCATCTCGGACAGGGCTTGGTCCAGGTTGGACATGTTGCGAAGGCTAAACCCTGCGGTGGTGCAGCAGAACTCGCCGTCTGAAAAGGGTAAAGAATGGGCATCCCCTACCAGCAAGGAAGTCTTACCACTCAGACCTTTGGTCTTCGCTTTGGAACGAGCCAACGAGATCATCTCGGGGAGGAAGTCTACGCCCACCGTATGGATGATGCCGGGACATCGGGCCAGGGAGAACGCCAAATCACCGGTACCTGTTGCGATGTCTAGCGCACTACCTGTCAGGCCTCTCGAGGTGAAGCGCGCCGTCTTTCGCTTCCAACGCAAGTGCAAACCGCCGGTCATCAATGTATTCATCAGGTCATACCGGCCCGCGATACGGGCGAACATGTTTGCAACGTATCGCTGCTTCGAATGGCCCGTCAGCCCAGCCATGGCCTAGTCTGGTCTGTCCTTATACTGCAGATCGTCCGGGAGGGCATCGTCGATTCCCAAGGCGACCATTATCCGACCGACCACGAAATCGACCACATCTTCTATGGATTTGGGCCTGAGGTAAAATGCTGGTTCCGGAGGAAGCACGACCGCGCCCAATCGGGAAAGGGTCAGCATGTTTTCCAGGTGGATGCCATGCAGGGGAGTTTCTCTGGGCACCAATACCAGTGGACGCCGCTCCTTCAGGCATACGTCGGCAGCCCTGGTCAGTAGGTTGCTAGAAATCCCATGGGCGATGGAGGCAATGCTGTTCATACTGCACGGGACTACGACCATACCGGCAGTCGGGTAGGTCCCGCTGGCGATTGGCGCACGCAGGTCACCCACCGGGTGGAAATCGAAGCTTGGGTCTTCCTGCCAATCGAGAAGGGTCTCGTTGAATGAGACCTCCAGCTCTTCCTGCCAGACCATCCTGGCAGCATTCGAACATACCACCTGCGTGGGCACTCGCTGCGCCAACAACCGGTCCACGGTGCGTTTGGCCATCAGTGCTCCGCTGGCGCCTGAAATCCCAACAATAACCGGTTTCATGGGATCGTGGACCAGTAGGCTGCCAGGTAGCTTGCCGGTATCACGGTCACGGTTTACAGCACCAGGGCCAGAATAGTGAATATCAGGTGAGCCATAGACACCGAACTGTTGAACTTGAAGAAGGGCGCGTGCAGCTTGGTAAGGTCATTCTCATTCAAGTAGAAGTTCTCTACCACCAGCAGAGCAGCAGCGAATCCCCAGCCTATGTAATAATAGAAATTCAGCTCCAGCCAATATCCCAAGACCAGCAGAGACAGAGCGGACACCAAGTGCAGACCGCGTGTGATGTTGAAGGCGGCCCTGATTCCAAACCTCTTTGGGATGGAATTGACTCCGTAGTCACGGTCGAAATCATAGTCCGCGCAGGAGTAAAGGACATCGAACCCCCCAGCCCAGGTTGCCACGGCGAAGGCCAGCAGCACCGCCTCGGGTTCCAACGTGCCTGTGACGGCGATCCAAGCCCCGGCCGGAGCGATGGCCAATCCCCATCCCAGGATCAGGTTGCATGCCCAGGTGTAATACTTGGCATAAGAATAGAGGACTACGTAGGCTGCAGCTATCGGGGCAAGGACCAGGGTTAGGGTGTTTAGTTGGGATGCGGCAAGGAAGAAGACAGTGGCCGATATGACCATCATCACGATCACTTCCCGTGGTGATAGCATTCCACGGGGGAGGTGACGGTTGGCTGTCCGGGGGTTGGCTGCATCCTCCCGTCGGTGTATTAGCCTGTTGGCCGACATTGCGAGAGTACGGGCGCCTGCCATGGCCACGGTTATCCAGATGAAGGTACTCCAGGCGGGCCAGCCGTCGGCAGCTAGCACCATACCCATGTAGGCGAACGGCAAAGCGTACAGTGATTCCCATACCCGAATTGCGTTCAGATACATGGGAACCTTGGTGAAAGGGTTCCTGGCGGTGGCCAGCGTGCTCATCGGCGATTCACACCTGCATGCATGAGCTAAGTGGAGTCACCCAGTAGGCCGTGAATCCCATATTCTCCCCACCTCCTGTCTACCATTTCCCTGACCTCGCTGGTCATCACGATCTCTGGAGGCCATTCACGCACGCGCCCCTCGGAAGGCAACTTGTGTGTGGCGTCGATACCGACCTTCCCGCCGAATTTGGGTGTGGCCGAGGCATGGTCCAAGTCATCCAGGGGACCAGTCGTCATCACTATATCCCTGGCGACATCTAGATTGTTCGCTACCCTCCAGGTGAGCTCGGCAGGATCCTGAACGTTGACGAAATGGTCAACGACAATAATGATCTTAGCCAGGCTCATCAAGCCAAGGCCCCACAATCCATGCATGACCTTCCTGGCCTGGCCTGGGTACTCTTTCTTTATGGATACGATGACAAGGTTGTGAAATATCCCTTCGGCGGGCATGTTTATGTCGACCACTTCCGGAATTATGCTTCGGATGGCGGGCAGGAACAGACGCTCGGTTGCTTTGCCCATCCAGTAGTCTTCCATCGGAGGTCGGCCTACGACAATGGTCGGGTAGATCGGATTCCGGCGCCGCGTGATGCAGGCCACGTGGAAGACCGGGTATTCGTCCTCCATCGAGTAGTACCCAGTGTGGTCTCCGAAGGGGCCTTCCACGCGTTCCTCGCCCGGCACCACGTAACCTTCAAGCACGATCTCCGCGTGGGCAGGAACCAGGAGGTCTGAGGTTCTGGCCTTAACTAATTCCACGGCTTCCTTGCGCAAGAAGCCAGATACGGTCATCTCGTCCATATCGGGAGGAAGGGGTGCAGAGCCAGTCCATATGCTCGCCGGGTCCCCTCCCAGGGCAACGGCGACGTCAAGCCGCTGTAGACCTTGTTCCTGTCCTCTGCGGTAGTGATGCGTCCCTACCTTATGGGTCTGCCAGTGCATACCAGTAGTCCGGGAGTCGTATACCTGGAGCCGGTACGTACCGTAATTCTGGACTCCCGTATCCGGGTCCCGGCTGATTACAAGTGGTAGCGTGATGTAACGCCCCCCGTCCAGAGGCCAGCACTTCAGGATGGGGAGGCTATACAGGTCAACGTCTTCGCCTTCCAGGATAATCTCCTGGCATGGCGCACTTCGGACTGTCCTCGGGCTGAAGGAACCTAGCTGGACAATCTGACCCAGAGTGCGCAGCTTGTTGATAATCCCTTCGGGAGGACCTTGCACCAGTCCCAAAAGTTCCCGAAACCGGTCCCCGATCTCGTCAAGATCATCCACTCCCAACGCCCAACCCATGCGACGAGCAGAGCCAAAGATATTGATCAGGACAGGCATGTCGTAGCCGACGACGTTTTCAAACAGAAGGGCCGGGCCTCCGGTCTTGACCACTCGGTCGGCTATCTCTGTAATCTCGAGCTCGGTGCTGACCTGAGCGCCGATACGGACGAGGTCCCCTTCCCCTTCTAGGAACGCAATGAACTCCCGTAGGTCTTTGAAGCTCATCCTATCGCCTCGGAGCTTTGGTCGAATAGCCAAGCCGGTATGCTAGCATAATACTTTGGACCGAAGAAACAAAGTGATCGGGCGGTGAGCTTGACCGAGGGATTGACCGTGGTGGAAACCTGCGGCAAAGACTATCGGGCCATCTAGTGAGGATAAAGGAGGGCACTGTGTCATTGGGAGTCATTTGTTGGAACAGGCGGAGGGATCCGATGACACGTTGGGGCTTGCGTCGGTCGACTGACAACCACGGCAACCGTAGTAAGAGGGGCGGGTAAGCCCCGCCCTCTGCCTTAGCTTGGTGGTCTAATGCCTTGCGGGTACTCGCTAGAACTTAGAAGCCAGAAGACTCGTTCCGCATCTTGCTGAAACAGTCGCTACAGTAGACTGGGCGGTCGCCACGGGGGCGGAACGGAACCATAGCGTCCACGCCACATTCGGCGCAAACTATCGGATACATCTCACGTGGGGCGTCTTGGTACATGCCACCTCGTTGCTCTGAGCGGCGTACAGCCCTGCAGCTTCGACAGCGCTTCGGTTCGTTGGAAAACCCGCGGGCAGCGAAAAACTCCTGCTCCCCGGCGGTAAATATAAACTCCCCGCCGCACTCGACGCATACAAGGGTCCGATCCGACAGTGCCACTGCTTGCCTCCTAAGTAATCCTTGTCCCTATTCTCAGCCGGTAGATCAACCCGCGCTGCGGAAGTCTTCCAGTTAACAGCGAGACTTGCAGCTTTGGGTAACCTGCTTGAAACCTCACCCGGTATTATAGCGGGTGTTTACGGAAATTCAAGCTAGTAATTCGAATCTCAGTATGCGTCGATTCACGACTTAGCGGCGGATTCTGCCATATATATGCAATAATCCATTGCATACAGTCCATAATATGATGGTTTACCGGAATTACAGCATTGACGATTATCTGGGGCTGGCATTACGTTTATTTGTCGCAATTGGATTTGTAATCGGATACAAGAAAACAAGATGAGGCTTTAAATACGGCCCAAAGAGCCTGGCCCGAGACAATGTTCATTTCCGCCAATGCCCTGGCTGTGATATGACAGCGCAGTTCCACACCACAATCTAGGGTAACCTCGTACCCAGGAGGGCGAAGTTCCACGCTCACAACCTGGCCTTGGAACCGGTTCCGGGCTGAAGACGCCTCCGGTTCGCGGGTGGCGAGGATAATATCGGATGAGCGCACTCCGACGGTGACCACCTCCCGCGCACCCGGCATTTGTCGCTCTCCTGAGTTGTCCCGCAGCGGAACCTCCAACCGCAGGCCGTGGCCCTCGCAGACCATCGTCCCATCCGGCGGATAACGGGCAGTTACAGTGAGTCTCAGCAGGTTCTCCACCCCTACCAGTCGGGCTACCTCTCCCTGTCCAGGTTGTCCCAGCACGTTCAAGGGAACCCCCTTGGCCGTGGCTCTGCCTGAGTCGAGGACCTGCACTTCGTCACCTAGAGCCAGGGCCTCTTCCCTGTCATGGGTTACTAGCATTACGGGAATCGGTGTCTCGTCTAGCATAGACCTCAGTTCCCTGCGCAGAGCCCGTCGCAGTTCCGAATCCAAAGAAGCAAAGGGTTCATCCAGAAGAAGTAGTTCCGGTCTAGCTGCCAAGGCGCGAGCGAGGCCGACTCGCTGCCGTTCACCGCCGGAAAGTTCCCATATCCGGCGGTTTTCCAGGCCCTCCAAACGCAGGTCGGATACCAGCTTGGCTATGTGTTCGTCCCCGGCCCAGCGACGGTTGCGAGGGAGACTGTAGGCGATGTTGCTCACGACGTCCAGGTGAGGGAACAGATACGTTTGTTGAGTGAGGTATCCTACGCGTCGCAGGTGGGGAGGAATGAAAATTCGCCTCCCCGAGTCGAAGACAACCCGGCCCCCGATCTCTACGTGTCCATCGTGAGGTTTTTCCAGCCCGGCTATGGCTCTCAGCGTAGTTGTCTTGCCCGCGCCCGATGGCCCGAACAGCACCGACACCTGACCGGGCTCAATGTGCCAGTCGGTGGCCAGAACGAACTCGCCTCGGCGAAAGCGTATCCACCCAAGGCTCATGCGACCTTCCCTGCTCTACACCGTTTCGTCCCCGTTGTTGGAGTCACGACCGGCTTTGCCAATTTCGTCTCGACGCGATGCTCAACCCCGACAGGATTGCAACAGACACGACCAACAGCAGCGCCGAAAGCGCCAGGGCGATGGCCAGGTCTGTCTCCATGGCCGTCATTATCGCCAGCGGCATGGTCTGGGTCCGGCCCGCCATGTTCCCCGCGAACATCATGGTTGCGCCGAACTCGGAGAGGGCGCGGGCCCACGCCAACGCTATTCCTGTTATTATCGAAGGCCCTGCCAGGGGGAGGGTTAGGCGGAAGAACGTACGCCAGGGCGATACGCCCAGAGTCTGGGAAATCTCCACGTAGTCCAGTAGCACCGATTGGAACCCCAGTTTGGCCGACCGGATGTAAAACGGGGCGGCGACGAATAGCTGGGCAAAGACCACGGCGATGGACGTGGACACGATGGAAATTCCCGTGGCCTCCAAGGCAGGGCCGAGGATCCCTCCCCTTCCGAACGCCATCAGCATTGCGATGCCTGCGACTACCGGCGGCAACACCAGCGGCAACTCCACCAACCCGTCCAGCACCCTGAGTAGTGAAGACTTTCCTCTCGCCAACACGTATGCAAAGGGCGTCCCTACTACCAGAATTACAACCATAGCGGCAATGCTGGTGACCAGCGACAGGCGCAGCGCAGTCATGGCGGACTCACTGGTCAAGCTCGTCAGCAGCCGTTCCTCCCGAACGGCGCGGATACAGAGGGCAGCCACTGGCAGCCCAACGAACAGGACGCACATTGTTGTTGAGGCCGCCCCCAGGACGCCAAGCACAGGTACTTTCGTCATGCCCGCGATTCTACCGGGAAACACAACCCCCGTCAGCCTGTGGTGCTTCCCCTTCCGCCCAATGGTCACCGCGGCGCACGCCCAAATCCGTGTTCGCTCAAAATAATCTGTGCTTCTTCGGAGCGAAGAAAGGATACAAATTCCGATGCCAATCCCAAGTGCTGCGAGGCCATCATGGCCGCGACCGGGTAGACCGCGACTACGTTGGCATCTCTTGGAATAGGCAGGGTCCTCACATGGTCCGATACATGGGTTCCGGATACATCCGTGGCGTAGACAAAGCCTGCATCGGCCTCGTCCAAGGCTACTTTATGAACGACGGAGCGGACATTGGATTCCATTGATACCACATTCCGCAGGACCCGCTCCGCATACTCCGGCCCAAAAGTCTGGGAGTCAACTGACAGGTTATCGAGGACGAGTCGGGTGTACTTTCCCGCAGGCACTTCGGGCTGAGCTATCACCACCTTGACCCCGTCCTGTGCCAGGTGCTGGAGACTTATGATGGAAGGGCCCCGACCCGCTTGTCCGGTCGGAATGATGACCATCAAGGAATTGGTTGCGAATGGCACTGAGTCCCCCGCGAGGAGACCCGCATCCCGTGCCAGTTGCATCTGCACATCGTCGGCTGAGGCAAACACGTCAGCCTGAGCCCCAAACTCCAACTGGGTGCGAAGTCTCTGGGAACCAGAGAAATTGAACTTGACCCGCACACCAGGATACGCTGATTCAAATCGGGCTCCGATCTCCGTAAATACACCTGACAGGGAACTCGCAGCGAACACCTCCAATTCCCGGGTTTGCTGGTTGATCTGGCCTGCGGGACCGCCGCCACAACCGATCAACGTCAGCACTGCGAACGGCGCGAGGATCAGCCAAACGGCAAGACGACGACACAGAGAGGCAAATTCTTGGCGGATGGTCAAGGAGGCCAGGACGCAATTGCCCAAGTCATGGACGGAACGATGAGTCAGGCCTGGGGCTGTTTTCAGGTTCTCCGAACAGCATCGGGCATTATAACATCAAGAAAAAGGAAGAGTGAAGATTCGTTAAGGCACGGATTGAGACGTTCTTGACCGTTCGGCGGGACATAGGCCGGTCGGATGCCTGCTTGACTGAATGGCGGGGCTGATGTGTAATGAGCCTCGCTGAAAGGCTGCGGGGTTCGGGTTGCGGGACAGAGTTGCCCGGCGAAATTGTGTCGCGGTTCTTTTCATGCACGAAATAGACTGCGGTTGTCCGCAGCAAAGAGGGGTAGATTACTATGGCTTTAGTTCGATGCGTTATGGAGATGGGAATGGGAGTGGACGTCCACGGCCGCGACTACACGAACGCCGCAAAGAGGGCCGTGTTCGATGCCATCCACCACAGCAGTCTGGGATTTCAGCGCCTGCTCGGCAAGTCTGCTGACGATATGCAGGTCGAAGTTACAATCGGCGTTCCACAGCCCGACCAGGTTGACGGGGGCGAAGTGGTAAAGGTCTTGCCTCACGGCACCGCCAACTGCAAGGCTGTGTTGGGCGGTCTGGAGATCCCCAACGAGGACGGCTCCGACGCCATGGTTATCGCCAACGCCGCCGTGGTAGTGCTCTTCGACGACGGAAAGTAGGCGTGACCTGACGCGTCACTCTCGAAGGAGAGACGGCGATAACGCGGAGCCGAAACATCTTCCGGATACCGAGAGTACTGCCACCAGCGGCCGACCAATGAGAAAGCCCCGGTTGTATGCCGGGGCTTTCCAAATTATAGGTTGGTGAAACTGCGGCTGAACCCAGATACACGGAACCGACTGAGATCCGTAAGAAGCGAGGCAGTCTATTCGTGCGCGTCCGGCGCTCGGGTGCCCAATACCTTGTCACCCTTCCTGAATATGCACTTGCGGATGTTGAACTCCAACTCTGTGGGATCGTCAACATTAGGATAGCGCGCCTGCGCCTCCGGACTCCGCAAGTACTCGTACATTTTTT
This sequence comes from uncultured Dehalococcoidia bacterium, assembly GCA_951812625.1. GTDB lineage: Bacteria > Chloroflexota > Dehalococcoidia > Lucifugimonadales > UBA3495 > CATOSP01. The sequence continues at coordinate 955,107 of CATOSP010000002.1, forward strand.
CCAAGACCTCGTCTTCCGAGCCTCCCGTGATGACGGTCTTGTCTCGGGAGTCGGAGAGGAAGTTGCTGGGCCTGGCGTAATAGACGTCTGGCATTTTCTCCTCCTTTTTCGACAGGGTCGCCCACTGTTGGGCCGCACCTGCCTAAAGTCCGACACAATTATACTCTATTACCGGATTACCGCAATACTGGCCCTGCGCTCTTTACCACGCGCCGAAAATCCGGCGCAGACCCTGGAGCCGGTGAATCTTACCTACAGCTCGTCCTCTGGCTTACCCCAGCCTCCTCCGCCGGGGGTCCGGATACTCAGCACGTCCCCCGTTCCCACGTCCATCGTTTCTTTGCCAGACAGGTGGACTTCCTCGTAGCCTCCCCGAAGCAGAATGTTCTCTCCCGGTTCTCCATGGTGGCCGCCATGGTAACCTGGAGGTGGAATCTTCCTTCGCTCCGACAGGATGGTTACGCGGGCCGGGGTGAGAAACTCCACATCCCTTACCAGACCGTCCCCACCGGTGTGGCGCCCCCTGCCCCCGGACCCCCGGCGAAGTGCGTAGCGTTTCATGCGCAGTGGGAATGCAAACTCCAAAGCTTCAATGGGAGTGTTCATCGTGTTGGTCATGTGTACCTGGATGCCGGAGACGCCGTCTTTGGTCGGTCTGGCTCCCATGCCACCGCCTATGGTCTCGTAGTAGACGAAGGGTTTGTTGCGCTCCAGGTCATGTCCGCCAATCAACAGGTTGTTCATGGTGCCCTGGCTTGCCGCTGGTACCAACTCCGGCAAGGCCTGGGCCATTGCCGACAGCAGAACGTCGGTGATTCGCTGTGAGGTCTCAACGTTGCCGCCCGCCACCCCTCGATGCGGTTCCGGGTTCACCAAGGTCCCCCTCGGTGTGATAATGGTAACCGGACGCAGGCAGCCCTGGTTGGCTGGAGCGTCATCCCCAACGATGCACCGTACCACGTACAGGCAGGCCGATACCGTAACGGCCTGAGGGGCGTTGATGCACCCGGGCCGTTGGGGAGACGTTCCGGTGAAATCGACCGTCAGCCCGTCTCCGTCTACCGTGATCGTTACCGAAATAGGGACTGGCTGATCGCTTTGTCCATCATCGTCCATGTAGTCGGTCAGGGTGTACACTCCGTCTGGAATGCCCTCAATGGCGCTGCGGGTCACACGTTCCGAGTAGACCAGCAAGGCCTCCATGTGCTCCCAGGTCTCGGACAGCCCGTAGCGTTCCACGATTTCGCCAAGCCGCCGCTCGCCAACACGGATAGACGCGATCTGGGCGGTCAGGTCCCCCTTGCGCTCGTCAGCGGTACGCGAGTTCCTGCAGATGAGTTGGATCACCTCTTGGTTCAGCCTGCCTCCCCGGGCCAGCTTGATCGGTGGGATGATCGTGCCTTCTTGGTACAACTCGGTGGACAGAGGCAGTGAACCTGGTGTCATACCCCCTACATCGGCGTGATGGCCTCTGTTGGATACAAACCCCACGAGTTGCTTGCCGTCAGTCTCGTTGGAGTAGACCGGTGCTACCAGTGTGATGTCCGGCAGGTGAGTCCCACCGAGGTAGGGGTCGTTGAGGATAACTATATCTCCGGGACGCAGCCCTGAAGGAAAAGACTCCAACGCGGCCAACACCGATGCGGGCATGGCCCCCAGGTGGACCGGCTGATGGGCGGCTTGCGCCACCATCTGGCCTTGTGGGTCGAACACCGCGCAGGAAAAGTCGCGCCGCTCCTTGATGTTGGGAGAGTACGATGTCCGTTGAAGGGCGACACCCATCTCTTCTGCCACCGAGATGAACAAATTCTTGAAAACTTCCAGGCTGATTGGGTCAACCGCCATCGGACACCTCAGTAAAACTTCGGATAAAACTCTGGATAAGGAGGCCCGGACGCACTGCGAATGACTTCCCGGAAGTCATACCAAGCCGGTCAGAATATCCTCGTCGCTAGCGGCGCCTTCTGGGTAAGCCAGGGTGAAGTACTCCGTGCTCATGTTCTCCCGCATCAAATCCTGTGGTAGCTGTGAGAACGGTCCAGTCGGGTCTATCTGCGTCCGATGGCACTCCAGGGACGCTATCTTGGTGTCCACGTATGCCGCGACGTTCAGCGTGGTCGTAACCGCATCATCCGGTGAGCCGACAGTATCCACCAATTCGCTGGCGAAGGGCGGCGTGATTCCGGCCTCCAGCATCTGCTGCCACATGCGATTAAAGGCGCTGCGAGGAAAACAGACGTAATAGAGCAGCGTCTGACCAGCATCGCCGGACTCGATGGCCTGCTGAAAAGCCCTAGTTGTCAGGTCGTAGACGGCCACGTGATCAGGATGCCCGTAGCCCCCGGTAGGGTCGTGGGTAAGCAGGACACTAGGCTGAACCTCATTGATAACGTCAGTCAGCCTTCCGACTACTGAGTCCGGACGGGCCTGGCAGAGAGCATCAGGGTGGTTATTGTCCTCGGTACCCGCCATGCCTGAGTCCCGATACCCTAGGAAGCGCACGTCAGGCACTCCGGTAATCCGCATTGCGCTCCTCAATTCCTCCTGCCTCACGTGGGCCAAGGTTTCGGGAGTCGCCAAGGACGGGTCACTTATCTCGCCAACGTCCCCGTTGGTGGCACAGACTAAGGTAACGTGCGCTCCGCGCGCTACCAACATCGCCAGAGTACCCCCGCATCCGAAACCCTCATCGTCGGGATGGGCAAACACGGCCAATACGCGGAGGTCGGAGAGGTCGGAGAGGTCGGCGGGAGTCTCAGTCATCGAGTGTCACTCCAGGTCCAAAAGCCGTGGGGGTAGGGTAATCGGAGCCTCTGTGAATGTTGTTACGCTCTGTCTTGGTTAGGGCGCCATGAGACCAACACCTGATGTAGCGGTTCGGCGTCCTTGAGCATCCACCGCCCGTCTTCTTCCTCCAGCACATCACTCAAGGTGTCCTCCAGGCGTGACGCGGCGGGGCTACCCGGTTCCACGTACAGTCGTCCACCGAGTTGCTCCAGCGCCCGTTCAACGTTGTCGAACCCCATCCGGTCTCCTGGTTCCATGTGTTCGAGAGTTGGGTGAATCCCAAGGTCTGTCAGCGCATCGCATAACTGTGGCAGGCTTGGCAGAGGCAGCCGTTCCTCGCCGTGGACCAGTTTCCAAAGTGGGTATATCGTACTCTGTGGGGATTGGTTGTACACGACCACCACAACTTGACGTCGGGCATGTCCGTTCAGCTTCTTCAGGAAACCGGCAATATCCCGGATTGTGTAGACCACATGTGCGCAGATAATGACGTCTCCGGGGGCTATCACCGCCTCCTCCCATGAGGAATGGACCAGCGTGACGTTGCTTATGCCGGATTCAGTCGCTTGGTCAGTCAGCACTGCAGCCATACTTTCGGACGGTTCCACGGCAAAAACCTTGGCGCAGCGCATGGCCAGAGGCAATGCCAGCCTTCCGCCTCCTGCACCCACGTCTATAAGGGTGTCTCTCGCCTCTACGAAGCTGTAAAGCCGTTCGAGAAGGGGGTCACCCGTACGGAAGGGGTCGGCCCGAAACGCCTCGGCGCGGCCCTGCCAAAAGTCAGCGGGAGGCGGAACGCCAGCGCGCATTCGTTCCGACTGTGCGTGCTCGGCCTCCACCATACGGTGCCATTGTTGAGAGGCCAACACCGCTACGACGCTCCCGGTTCCAGTAAGAAGTTTCCCAGGGGATCAATTGCTCCCTTCCACCCTGGCGGCACCACTGTGGTAGTGTCCATCTGGAGTACGATGGCCGGTCCGATGATGCGGTTGCCCGGCTCCAGCAAATCCCGCTGGTAAAGGGGTGTCAAACTCGGTCCGGCAGGGAACACGACCTCGGCCTCTCCTGACCTAGCCGCAGACGAGTCTGGACCGGATTCGGAGGCACGAACTACACTGGGCTTGTCCAGCAGCAACTCCAGCTTGAGCCGCAGGTTGACCACTTCAACGGGCTCACCTCTGTCGGAATATCCGAACCGTTGCAGGTGCGCCTGGTGGAACCTGTTGGCAATGGTTCGGCGCATCCGGTCAGTGTCCTGCCTACGAGATGGAGCGGGATGATCGATGGTCAACTCGAACGACTGGCCAAGGTAACGCACGTCGAGGAAGCGCCGCGCGGTCATTCTCTCGACAGGCAAGCCTTCCTGGCGAAGCTCCTCCCGGGCCAACAACTCCATGCCGTGGAACTCTTCCTCCACGCGGTCCCGGGTCAGGTCGTCTCCCCTCATCATGACAGTCCGGGAGTAGTCTTTCACGACGTCGGCAATGGCCACGCCGAGGGCGGACAAGATCCCCGGCCGGGTCGGCACCAGCACCCTTGGTATGCCCAACTCTTGAGCCAATTCACAGCAATGCATCGGACCTGCGCCACCGAATGGCACCAGGGTGAACGCCCGCGGGTCGTATCCCCGCTCAAGGGAGATAGCGCGTATGGCCCGCTCCATGTTGGCGTTGACCACGCGGATAATGCCCAGGGCAGCTTCCCTTGTACCCAGCCCGACCTGAGAAGCAAGGTTGGCAATTAGCCCTTCCGCCCGATCCCGGTCCAGGGTCAGCCGTCCTCCAAGGAACTGTTCGGGGAGCAAGCGTCCCAGGACCAGATTGGCGTCGGTCACGGTAATCTGGTCCCCCTTGCCGTAGCAAGCAGGTCCGGGGTCGGCCCCCGCCGACTGGGGCCCGACCACCAGCGCTCCGCCGCTGTCCACGCGGGCTATGGAACCGCCTCCTGCCCCGACTGTGTGAATCTCTATCATCGGCACGCCGATAGGGTATCCCCCTACGTTGGAGCTGGTTGTCTCCTTGATGCGTTCCGGGCACAGGGATACATCCGTAGAAGTGCCGCCCATGTCCAGTGTGATGATGTCGGGGTAGCCTGCTTGCACCCCTGTATAGAATGCCCCGACAACTCCCCCGGCTGGCCCACTAAGAATGGTGCGCACTGGTTGTTCCGCTGCCATTCCTGCGGTGATGCTGCCCCCGGACGACTGCATTATCCGCAGTCCCTTGCCCAGGGACTCTTCAAGGCCGCCCAGGTAGCTAGCCATCAGCCTGCCGACGTAGGAATTGACTACGACGGTGCTGGTGCGCTCATATTCCCGGAACTCCGGGAGGATATGGCTGGAAACGGACACAAAGGGCGGGTTCGGAAGCCCCTTGAGAGCCTCCAGCACCGTCTCTTCATGAGCAGGGTTAAGGAAGGAGAAGAGGAACGACACAGCTACTGCGTCCACCCCCGACTCTTCCACCAGCTTGACCAAGGCCTCGATTGCGCCAGAAGTCAGGTCTTCGATGATCACCCCGTTATGGTCAACCCGCTCCGGCAGGCCGAACCGCAACTCCCACGGTGCGAGTGCCGGAGGCCGCTCCAAATTGAAATCGTACAGATCAGCCCGGCTCTGACGCCCGATCTCAAGAACGTCTTCGAACCCCATCGTAGTCACCAGTGCGGTTCGGCCACCCTTGCCCTCCAGTAGCGCATTGGTGGCCACTGTTGACCCGTGGACAAAGTCCACACCTGAGAAACCGTCGCCGCTGGTGTGTTCAGGGAGCGACTCCAATACCCCATTGAGTATACCCACCGACGGGTCTTGGGGGGTGGACGGCAGCTTGTGGACGCGAAGCTGGCCGTCCTCCAGCACCGCGATGTCGGTGAAAGTGCCGCCTACGTCTATGCCGACCACCGCCCTAGCCATGTCGGACCAGCTCTCCGTCAAGTTCCGGTTGGGTTATACCGGCCTCGTAGTCATCGGTTGCCTCGTCACTGAAGCAAACGAACACCACCCTAGCCATGTTCGAATTCGACTCCAGGAAACTGGCCACCTCGGTAACCGTTATGTAGGTGGTTTCATAAACGGGAAACTCGTATGCCCCAGTACTGATGGCGGGGAATCCCGAGCTACGGACAGAATGCAGCACCGCCAAATCCAGGCACCTGCGATAGCAACTCGCCACCAGTTCGCGTTCTCCATTGGCCCCCCCGGACCAGACCGGCCCCACAGTGTGGGTGACCCAACGGGCGGGAAGACCGTAACCGCCAGTTACCCTGGCGTCACCTATAGCGCAGCCGCCCAGGATTCCACATTCACACATCAATCCCGGGCCAGCTGAACAGTGAATCGCGCCGTCAACACCGTCTCCCCTGAGAAGACTAATATTGGCGGCGTTCGCGACGGCGCGTACGTGCCGTTGTGTGATGTCGCCCTTGACGACATCAATTCTGTTCATAAGATATAACCCGTTGCTGCATGGGCGGAGTTAACATTACTGGGGATCATGCATCGAGAAAGTGCTTACGCCAACGCGATGCGTAGTCTCTTGTTTATCCTGCCCTTGCTCTCGTGACCTACGACCTTGATTGCGCCAACCTCATTAGTGTTCGCGACGTGCGTGCCGCCGTCCGCCTGCAAATCCAGGCCGCTGATGTCGATGGTTCGAACCTCTCGTATGTTGGCCGGGAGTAGGTTTATCTTGGTGCGTATCAGGTCAGGAATTTGCTCCGCTTCCTCCCGGGAAACGTGATTGACCAGTACATCACGTGCCGCCGCGACTTCGGAGTTGATTCGCTCCTCAATCTCCTGGGCGAACTCGGCGCTCATCTGGTCAAGCTCGAAGTCCATCCTGGCCTCGCCGGGCCGCATGTCGCCCCCGGTGACCAACGCTCCGTAGTCCCTCCAGACCACACCGCACAGGATGTGCAGCGCTGTGTGGGTACGCATCAATTGGTAGCGGCGTTCCCAGTCGACCCGACCAGTGACGGCTATACCCGCACGTGGCACAGGGCCATCGATCTGGTGCATCACCTTGCCTCCACTGCTCCCAACACGGGTAACCGGGTATTCGAGCCCTCCCGCGAGGATGACCCCGGCGTCGTGGGGTTGGCCTCCGCCCCCAGGATAGAAAGCGGTGCGGTCAAGTTCCACGCTGTTCTCTACAGCATTCACCACCACAGCGTCGAATTCCCTAATGTAGCTGTTGTGGTGGAAGAGGAGGTCTGTCATTCTGGTCCCCTACAGTGTTGCGCAGTGTGCCCGAGGCGTCACGGCAGACCGGAGATACCCTAGGCCATTATAGCAAACCGACGGTGACCGGTGGTTAGTCACTACCAAGGCGGTGGAGATCTGTTCTGGGTGGCCTCGATAACCGACACCTGCCCGTTCTCACGCTCAGCCGTACCAATCTCCCCAGCAGGTGAAACTTTCTCGCGGGCTTCGGTTGGGGTTGACCGGAAATGTCCGGGAAAGCAAAAAACTCCTATGCCCGACTGAGCAGGAACACACTCCGCCTTCGCCAACTAGCCGACGTGAAATAGAACGCCGCCTTGGCATGGCCGTTGGGTCGATGTCGGCGCATTTTCCTGTAACGGAAAGTTGCGGCACATTGTAAACGAGTCGGTGAAGGTGCCATAATACCATACACATTCGGCGTCGCCCCGGTTACTCGACACTTCGGTTTGTGCTGCTTTCAGGGCTGCGTCACACTCTCAAAACAGGTGGCCGGAACATGAAACTGTCCTGTCTGCAAGAGAACCTCAGCCGCGGTCTTGGCGTCGTCGGCAGGGCGGTTGCCAGCCGCACCACTCTGCCGATTACCCAGAATGTGTACTTGGCCACTGACCAGTCGATGCTGAAGCTCTCTGCCACCAACCTGGAAATCGCCATGACCACATGGGTGGGGGCGATGGTGGAGGATGAAGGGGCGATAACCGTTCCAGCCAGGCTTCTATCCGAATTTGTGAATTCCCTACCCAGCGAACGCATCGATATCGAACTGCAACCTGGGTCCGGCGTCCTCCAACTCAGGTGCGGTCGAACCGAGGCCAACATCAACGGCGCGGACGCCGGCGAGTTTCCGCCCATTCCCACAGTCGATGAAGGTGTGGCGGCGAGTGTCGAGACAGCTACTCTGAAAGAAGCCATCGCCCGTGTGGCCTTCGCCGCGGCAACCGAAGAATCTAGGCCCGTCCTCACTGGGGTAGAGATCAAGCTCGAAGGGGACAGGTTCAGCATGGCTGCCGCCGACGGGTTTCGTCTGGCCGTGCATCACGGCAGCCTGAGGGAACCGGTGGATTCTGAGACAAAGGTGATTGTCCCAGCCCGCGTTCTCAACGAACTTAACCGGCTTCTTGGCGACCAGACTGACCCGGTAGAGATAATGATGACCCCAGCCAAGGGGCAGGTCCTGTTTCGAACACAAGGTTCCCAGACCGTGGAAACTGTCTCGCAGCTTCTCCAGGGGACTTTCCCCAACTACGAGCAGCTTATCCCCCAGTCGTACCAGACACGGGCAGTATTCGATTTGCCATCCTTGCTCCGCGCTACCAGGACCGCCGCCATCTTCGCCCGCGACGGCAGCAACATCATCCGGATGGAGACACAGCCCGCAGAGAACGGAGAAGCTCCTGGAAAGGTGATTATTTCTGCCCGGTCCGAAGAGGTCGGAGACAACCAGGATGAGGTTGAGGCCGAGTCCCTGGACGGCGTGGAAGGGAAAATAGCCTTCAACAGCCGATACCTGTTGGACGTGCTATCTGTACTGGAAAGGGGGAGGGTCACTATCGAGACTGCCTCGTCCTCCAGCCCAGGGGTATTCCGGCCCACCGACTCGGAGGACTACATCCATGTCGTGATGCCAATGTTCGTGCAATGGTGACTGGAACTCAGGACCAGATTACAGGGCGCCCAGCGCCTCAAACACCTCCATAATCTGGCTGATGTTCCCTGGTTGATGCCAGGGGACGCAGTGCAGCAACTGTCCGCCAACATCGATGACGAACAACGCCCGGTTGCTGCGCCTTCCATCCTCTGAACAGACTCCGTAGAGCCGCGTTGCATCTAGGCCTTCGTCGCTCACGACAGGGAATGGACACCCGTCCATGTCCTCGCAAAACCTCTTGTGGGACTCGATACTGCTTGCGCTTACCGCAACAACCTGCCCCCCACACTCCCGGATCGTGTCATACTCCCCCTTCAACGAAGAGAGCACCTGAGTTCAACCGGGAGTCCCGTCCTCGATGTAGAAGGTGAGCAACACCTTGCTAGCTTGCCACACATCACTCAGGGTCAGCGACCCGGCGGTGCTGGGCAACGTGAAGTCCGGGGCCTGATCTCCGGCCTGGACCATGGAAAGCTCCTGGATCGGATTCCTGCTGCCCTACAGGTCTGCTTTCAGGGTCTACTCCGGGCCCTGTAGGTGAGGGAACATGGCCAGGGGTGTTGCCGCCAACAATCCGGCGTCTACCGGCAGGGTTGCGCCAGAAACCCATCGGGCCTCGTCCGAAGCCAGGAACAATGCCGCCCATGCAACGTCCCACGGAGTGCCCTCAATACCCAGGGGACCTGCCCTCCGGCGTAACTCGAGCATCTCCTGGGATGAGTGACGGGCGACCATAGGGCTATGTACGTGGCCGGGCGCTATGCAGTTGACCCGAATCTGGTCCCTCCCGTAATGGACAGCCATTGAGTTGCTCAGGCCGATGATGCCTCCCTTTGAAGCGGCGTAGGGATGGCTTGGGCTGCCGCTCCCGGCCCGTAGCCCGACGATCGAGGACAGGTTGACGATGGAACCCCCGCCGGCTTCAATCATCCGCGGGATGGCGTGCTTGCTGGTGAGCATCACGCTCTTGAGGTTCACATCAATCACCGTGTCCCACAGTTCTTCGTCGACGTCGGTCACGGAGCCTGGGCCGCTGATGCCCACGTTGTTGATCAGCACGTTCAACTTGCCATACCGGGAAATCGCCGCGTCGGCCATATCTTGGCAGTCAGTGTTGCTGGTCACGTCGCCGACGAATACTGAGGCATCACCGCCGTCCTCCCGAATCATGGCTAGGGTCGTTTCCGCGTTCTGCTCTTCGCGGTCCACCAGGAGGACTTGGGCCCCGTGCCTGGCAAGCAGCATCGAGATGGCCTGGCCAATCCCAACGAAGTCACCGTTGCCGGTCGCTCCCGCGCCAGTCACGATGGCCACCTTTCCGCTTAATCGTGTCCCTCTATCAGTAGTCATAGTCCTGTCCTTGGAACGTCAAATGGTCTGGATGTTCGCCTCTTACAGGGAACGGTAAAGCGCGTCTATTAGCCTCCGCGCGGTGGAGTCCGACTCGACTACCCCGGCCTTCATTTGGTTCATGACGTAGCCGAAGCCTATCCGGGCCACCGGATCAGCAAACCCGATGGAGCCTCCGGCTCCGGGATGACCGAAACTGGAATCGTTGGGGCCCATGTTTCCGTCAAGACACAGCCAGAAGCCGAGACCGAACCTGGTCTTGTTGGGCAGCATGGTGTCCTGGCCCATAGCCTGTTCGACGGTAGCCCTGCCGATGGTATCGGAACTGAGGACGTGGACTCCATCGAGGTCGCCACCAACTGAGAGTGCGCCGTAGACTCGTGCCAGCGACCGGGCGTCGCTGTGGCCGTTGGCTGCGGGAATCTCGGCCCGCCGCCACTCCTCGGAGTTATGCGCTCCCTGAATTGATATATTGGTCCTGGCCTCCGCCAGTCCGGGAGGCATGGCCTTCGCAACATCAGCCTGACGTTTGTCCATCTGCTGCGCGACCTCTGGCGACACCACGGCCGAATACATGGTTGCAACCCTGTAGTCATGGCTGGGGTCTAGCCCGATGTGGAAGTCCAGGCCCAGCGGCAATGCCACTTCGTCGCGGAAGAATGTTCCGAGGCTCCTGCCGCTAATGCGCCGCACCAACTCGCCCACCAGCCAGCCGTAGGTCAGCGCATGATAACCATGGCGCGTGCCCGGTTCCCAGAATGGTTGCTGACACTCCAGGGCGCGGGTCATGGTCTCCCAATTGAACGCCGCACCTTCGGGCAGCTTTTGGTTGACGGCAGGAAGCCCGACACGGTGGCTCAGGAGCATGTGTACAGGTACTTCAGACTTCCCTGCCTGAGAAAATTCCGGCCAATAGGCGGCCGCAGGGGCGTCCAGGTCGAGCAGCCCCCGCTCAACAAGAAGGTGAGCGCAGATAGCGGTCATACCTTTGGTCGTTGAGTAGACGGTGACCAAAGTGTCTCTTTCCCAAGGCTTCTGGGTATCTTTGTCCGACACTCCACCCCAAAGGTCTATGACAGGTTTGCCGTCAATGGTGACCGCAACCGCCGCTCCAACATCGCCGTAGCTGGCGAAGTTCTGCTCAAAGGCTTCCCGAACAGCCGAGAATCCGGCATCGCATTCTCCATCTATTTGGGCTGTACCGGAGATCATCTATCGTCTCCTTTAGTTTGCGTAAATCCCGTGCGGTGGGCTTCTGGACCAAGGGGAGGCATACCAACCACAGGGGTTAGGCTGTGTTTCTGCCCTTCGAATCCTGGCAAGTGTCCTTGAGGACTGCTCCTCCTGTCGAGAATGTGACTTCCGGGTAACCTGAGGGCCTACTCAACGACCTTGACGTGCTCGAAGTGGTCTGGCTCCAGATTCAACGTTCTTCGCAGCCGGTCCCATCGCACACCCAACCAGTGAAAGTTTCCGGCGATACGCTTCTGGACCACCTCTCCTGTATCTCCGACTTGCACCTCCCGGACATTCTGACCAACCGGGGACGCCAGTGCTTCCCGGATTTGGAAGGCATGTATCGCCTCTACCTTGGTGCCTACCTCAAAAGCATCGCAGCTCAACGCACTGCTCCAAACCTTGATTTCGACTCTCGATTGGGAGGATTCTACTGTCACGCGTAATCCGGGTCAAACCGGGGCTTCAAGTGTGCGAATACGGTTGCGTTTATTCGGACAAGTGATATTCTTCGGGTGTAGATTAAAGAATGTGTAGTGGTGGTCTGATACAAGGGATAACCGTGCTTGAGGCAATGCCGAAGGTCCGGTAAGCCTGGTCTTGTACTGAAGGTTGGTCGAGGATGTCTCAGCCGGTGGACAAGGGCCCCTCCCTCGAGTTGGCCGCCCAACGGTTCAGGCAAGGTATGTGCCCGGGATGCGGGAAGCGGTCCGGCGAGTCTCGGGGGCTGGAGTACCGCGCCAAGACCGAGGACTTGTACTGCCACACCTGCCGCAAGAGTTGGCCGGTAGAGTTGGACATGGACATCCTGCGGCGGGAATTGGCTACCCTGTCACCTTGCCACGCAGACGATTTCCCGTCCACGGAAGCAATTGATGCACGAGATGCCTCCGAACCACGTCCGAAGCAATCATCCGGCCTGGGTAAGTTGCTTCGGCGGCTACTCGGACACCAGTGACTTTGACCAGACCAGTTCAAGACCCCGGCGGCAAACCGGGGTCTTGAACTTATTGGATAGCGTCTTCCGGTAACCGGCCGCCTACTCCGGAGTAACCAGAGACTCAGCCTCCTCACCTTGCAGCACTCGCATGATGTTGCTGTAGGCAAAGGTAGCCGCGCGCAAGTTGGTCTCTTGGCTCTGCCCAGCCATGTGAGGCGTGACAACCACGTTGTCCAGTTCGAGTAACGGGTTGTCCGCAGGTGTCGGTTCTGCTTCCAGCACATCCAGTCCTGCCGCCGCAATCTTCCCGTCCTGCAATGCCCGGTAGAGGGCCGCCTCGTCCACCACGGGCCCGCGGCAGGCGTTAATGAGAATGGCCGATTCCTTCATCAGGTCGAACTCTCGGTCTGACACCATCCCACGGGTCCTCCGGCTGAGCGGTACGTGCATGCTGACTATGTCTGACTCCCGGAGCAGGTCGTCAAACTCAGCCGGTTCAACCTTCAATTCCTCCTGCACATCCTCCGGCACGTCCACGATGTCGTAGAAGATGGTGTGGGTGTCGAAGCCGGTGAGTCGCTTGGCCACGTGCTTTCCGATACGGCCTAAGCCGACTATGCCCACGGTTTTGTCAGTTAGCTCCTGCAAGTCCTCAAGGTAGAGGCCTCCGCGCCATTCACGCCGTTTTGTCGTACTGTCCCACTGGAGCATCAGACGTTTGCCCACATTGATGATCAGCGCAACAGTGTGCTCGGCCACGGCAATGGCATTAGCCCCTCCGTTGTTGGCCACGGGGATGCCCATCTCCAGGATGGCCGAGAGGTCCAGTCTGTCGTAGCCAGCGCTTAGAGTCTGGATGAGCTTGACGTTTGGGCACTGACGGAGCACGTCTAAGGATACATCGCTGGAGATGATGGCGTCGGCGTCCTTGCAGAGTTCAATCTTCTCCGCGTCGGACATGCCTGGGTCGACCACTGTGACGCCCAGTTCGGCGGGGGCCTGCCCGACCATGAATTCCGACCTCCCTCCGACTCCGCTGAAGTACGAAACTTTCCATGTGGGCATCTGGGTCCCCTCCTTGAAGTCTCTCGGATTCCCACTCTCAGGGGTTTGGGTGCAATTATATCCCCGGCTTCTTGGTTGTCAAAACCGGAGGCCGTCAACCGTTGCTTCGCTGTATCGCCCGCCAGACCTTCTCAGGAGTCAGCGGAGTATCGATGTGGTGGATTCCAAGTCCGGAGAGAGCATCCATCACCGCATTGGTCACCGCTACGGGAGCGGCGACCGTCGGAAGCTCACCAATGCCCTTGGTACCCAATGGATTAAGGGGCGAGGGCGTCTCGGTAGTGTCCAGGGTCAAGTCGGATAGGTAATCAGCCTTTGGCAGGGCGTAGTCCATCAGGCTACCGGTCAGCGGCTGACCCTGCTCGTCGTATGCCATGCCCTCGGTCATTGCCTGCCCTATCCCCTGGGCGATCGCCCCCTGCACCTGGCCATCGGTGAGCATGGGGTTGATGACTCTGCCCGCATCATGCACAGCCACGTACCTCAGGATGGTTGTGCGCCCAGTATCGGGGGAGACTTCCACTACCGCTACGTGGACACCAAATGCGTATGGACTGAGGGGAACGGTGTGGCTGCCGGTGAAGTCTAGCCCAGGGGTCGCGTCTGGCGGCAGGCTTTCCTCCTCGTGAGCCGCAGCTGCAACTTCCGGGAATGACAGGCTTTCGGAAGGGTCCTGCCCGTTGAAAATCCGACCATCCCTGAACTCTACATCCTCGGCGGCACACCCCAGCATGTTGGCCGCAATGAGGGACATCTTCTCCACGGCCTCACGCAGTGGATAGTACATTGCTGACCCGCCCGCCACCAGGCCCCGACTGGCGGAGGTGCCGCCACCGCCGGGCAGGGCGTCGCTGTCCCCGTGCAAGACCTGGATGTCTGACGGAGTTACGCCCAGTTCATCGGCAGCTATCTGCGCGAAGGTCGTCTCGGTGCCCTGACCGTGGGGCGATACCCCCGTGTAAACTACCACCTGGCCCGATGGCTCTACAATTACTCTCGCGTAGTCAACTAGCTGCGCTCCGCGCCCCCCGGAGCCCTTCACCACCGAGGCAATTCCAACGCCGATCAGTGGCTCGCCTGGTCCGGTCTCCTTTTCGGCCCGCTCACGCCAGTCTGCGTATTCGGAAAGCTCAAGCGCACGGTCGAGAGTTTCAGCGTAATTGCCCGAATCATAACTCAGACCGGTTGGCGTCTCGTATGGAAAGGCATCGGGTGGGATAAGGTTCCTGCGGCGTATCTCCGCCGGGTCCAGTCCCAGCTCCCTTGCTGCCAGGTCTACGGTGCGTTCCATGCAGAAAGCTGCTTCAGGTCCGCCGGCTCCCCGGTAGGCCCCGGTGCGAGGCATGTTCGTTACCACGCCCTTCAGTTCCACGTGGGCGGCGGGGGTCCTGTAGGGACCCACGAGCCGGTAGCTCGTCAGCCGGGGCACTGTGGGAGTGCCCGGAAGAAAGTATGCTCCCAGGTCGGATACTATGTTCACACGGATTCCCAGAATAGTGCCGTCCGACTTCAGGGCGGCTTCCATGTCTACTGTGTGACCCCGGCCATGGAAGGCAACCATGTTCTCCTGCCGGTCTTCCACCCACTTGACCGGCCGCCCCAGCCGCATTGCCAAATATGGAACGACCACCTCCTCCGGAAACAAGCCGCCCTTTTCGCCAAACCCGCCGCCAACATCGGGAGCAATCACCCGCACCTTCTCCTCTGCCCGGCGAAACAGCCGTGCCAGATGCGCCTTGATGCTGTGTGGATGCTGGGTAGAGTCCCAAACGGTGAGGACGTTCTGGTCTTTGTCGTACTGGGCCACTAGGCCCCGGCCCTCCATAGGCGCCGGAGCGAGCCTCTGCACGTGATAACGGTGCCCCACAACCCGGTCAGCCTCGGAGAATGCCCCCTTAACATCCCCGCCGGTGTGGGAGACAGTCATGGCGACGTTTCCACCCATTTCGGTGTGGACTACCGGAGAGTCGGCTTCCATAGCCTCGATTGCGTCCACTACTGCCAGAAGGGGCTCGTACTCCACCCGGACCATCTCCAGGGCTTCTCGGGCGGTCTCGGAGGTATCGGCAGCAACAACCGCCACCGCCTGCCCCACGTAACATACCTTGTCCGCGGCTAGGATTGGGTGATCGGGCAACCGTTGGTCTGGTTCATCAGAACCCCGGCGCGTGGGCGCGAAGTGAATCGCCTCCTCCAGATCGGAGGCGGTAACCACCGCGACGACACCGGACAGGGCAAGTGCAGGTGAAGGGTCTATGGAAACAATTCGTGCGTGCGCGTGGGGACTGCGCAGGACAACCGTGTGGACCATGCCGGGCATCTTCATATCGTCCACGAATGAACCCCGGCCCGTAAGCAGGGGCAGGTCCTCGAACCGCTTCAGAGACTGGCCGGAGTAGGTCACGTCATGCCTCCTGTTCAGCAGTAGCCGGTTGTAGATGTTCGTAGTGACGTAAGGGACCAGACTCAAGACGTGGCCGGTCTGCTCCCTTCCAGGTAGTGTGTATGCTCCTCGGCATAAGGGTCGAGCACTGGGAAGAACACCAGCAGCTTCGCCCCGTCCGCAGACGCCCGGAACCCGTGCTCCACACCGGGAGGCACCACCAGGGTATGGTTACTCCCTACAGTGTGAGAAGATCCGTCGAGAGTCACTTCCAGGCTTCCCTCCAGGATTACGATTAGCTCATCCATTGTATGCGTGTGGAGTGGCGCACCCGCCCCGGCTTCGACGAGATTGACGCTCAGGGTGCTGGTAACCCCCTGGTCATGCCCAGCGATGTCCCACTTCCTGTACCTGGGTCGCCAGGGAGTCTCGAGGGCCCGATCGTGATCGACTATGGGCATAAGGACGCTCCTTCCGGGGAGATGTTGTAGGTCGGTGATCGGATGTTACGCGCATTCTACGCTACTTTCCACCAGACGTGTCCCCTGCAATCCTTGTATACGGGTAGATGAAGCGGAGACGCCACTCTTGTCCACTTGCATGGGAGCAGGTTATCCTTGTCCCGGGTCCGATGACCGAAATGTAAACTCGGCGAAGCTGGGTAATTTGCAATGGTAATACTAGCAATTCAGCGTTGGCTGGCCGCATTGCAGAGCGGCAAGCCAACGCCGGACCAACAGCAGGAACACCCTGGAGGGAGACATATGGATACGTCGAGGTTCAACGCGCTCACACCCCAGGAGCGGCAGATAATAGAGTTCAAGGGCACGGAGTACCCGTTCACTGGTGAATATGACAACTTCTATGAAGAGGGCACATACACCTGCCGCAGGTGTAACGCGGAATTGTACCGTTCAACGGACAAGTTCGATGCCCATTGCGGCTGGCCGGCCTTCGACCAGGAAATACCCGGCGCGGTGAACCGTCTACCTGACCCTGACGGCTACCGCACCGAAATCGAGTGTGCGAGTTGTAGCGGCCACCTGGGTCATGTGTTCGTGGGAGAGTTCATGACCCCTACCAACACACGACACTGCGTCAATTCCCTGTCGATGCGCTTCGTTCCGGTGGAGAAGACCTAGGGTCCGGACTTGCACTTGGCTGCGGGCTGAGTTAGGGTCTACGCTACCGGTCCGGACGACTTCAGATCCGGTTCGGGTGGCGGGCCTTGGAATTTAAGCTGGTGATTCCCGGAATCGGGTCCGGTTTACTGTCAGTCCTCCAGCAGACCAATGTCCAGTTGCTCTATAGGACTGATGGAGGTTCGCAAGCCTCCCGGAGCCAATCGCGGTCTCCGTCCTCCAGCATCGGGCTTATGGCTTCCCACACTTCCTGGTGATAACCCTCCAGCCAGCCCCGTTCCTCAGGCGTTAGCCTGTCCCAGTCAATCAGGTCTTTGTCGAATGGAATCAAGGTCAGTGGATCGAAGCGCATCCACTTACGTCCGTCTGGATGCCCCGGCATTTCGTCGTCGGGCGCAACTACGTACAGATTCTCGAGGCGCACGCCACCCCATCCTGCTTCGTAGTAGCCCGGCTCGTTCGACACGATCATGCCCACCTTGAACGTCTCATCCCCGCTGCGGGCGGTGATGCTCTGGGGTCCCTCATGAACGTTCAGGAAGGCCCCCACACCGTGGCCAGTGCCGTGACCGTAGTCAAGCCCCGCGTTCCACAGGTGACTCCTGGCAAGGGCATCCAGGGCGACTCCGCCCGTGCCTTCCGGGAACTTTTGCATCGCCAGGTTGATGTGCCCCTTCAGCACCAAGGTATAGACTTCCTTCTGGCGCTCTGACGGCGTTCCAACTATGACGGTCCGGGTGTCGTCAGTGGTCCCGCCGAGCAACTGAACACCGGAATCCACGAGGAACAACTCCCCCTCTTGAAGGGGGACGTTTGGGCTGGCGTCGGCGTAGTGGATAATAGCACCGTTGCTACCCGCTGCGGCAATGGTCGTGAAGCTCAGGTCGTAGAAGCCCTCCTCGCTGGAATACTCCTCGTAGAGCATATCACTGTAGGCTTCTTCGCTGACCGTCTGACCAGACTTGATGGAGTCTTGCAACCTCCTGAAGCTGCGGATCTTGGCCGCGGCTGCATGGCGATGGGAGTTGCGGGAGGCGGCAACCTCCGTGTCATTCTTGATGGCCTTCAGCGCCACAGTAGGGTTGGCTCTCTCAAGGAGTTCCTGGTCGTCGTGCAACATCAGCCGTGTCCCCATAGTCGTGCCTCTGGGGTCCAGCCAAACCTTGCCTGAAGCCTCAGCTCCAATGCGCTTCATCGTTTCGAAGTAGGCTTCGTACGCTTCAAATTTGATCAGTCCCGACAAGCCATCGAGCACTTCCGATGGTGGGGTGGTGCGGGTGAAGCAAGTCGCTTGTTGGCCGTCAATCAGTAGATAACCCTCGAACACAGGATTGTAGGCAATGTCCGTACCCCGCAGGTTGGTGACCCAGGCAATTTCGTCTAGCTTGGTGAGTACTAGGACGGTCGCGCCTGCCTCCTCCATCTCCTTGCGGATGCTTGCCAGCTTCTCTGCGACGCTACACCCGGTGAGATCGTCTCCCAGGGTGTAAATGGGATTGGCCGGGGGCAACGGTTGGTCTTCCCACACCGAGTCGACTAGGTTCTGTTCAATAGGGACCAGTTCAGAGTCAGGGGAGTTGAGCGCGGCCTTGTAAGCGGCATGTGCCTGGGTGGAGACCACGAATGGGTCAAAACCCACCCTGATGCCCCCCCGCTCCTTCTCCATCTCGGTGAGCCACTGGCTCAGGGTCTTTTCTCCCGTAATCCCCAGCTTGTGGACGCGGATGCGGTCATGGTCCACCTCGTCGTCGGCCTGCAAGTGGTAGCGCGGGTCCACGAACAGATGGCTCTTGTCCGGGAAGACCAGCACGTCCCCCGCGGACCCCTTGAACCCGGTAATGGCCGTCCGGCGCCGGGTGTACTCGGGCACGTACTCATTGAGGTGAGCATCAGAGGACAGCACGAGGTAGGCGTCTACCCCCGCCTCCTCAATTCGCAGGCAAAGGTTGGTTAGCCGCTGGGTGGGTGTCTGCTTCTCTCCGGACATGGCAGTCAATACTCCTCTTTGGGCCTATGGTTTTACGTCCGTATGCCAGGGCGCAATCTCCAGGCTTTAGCGTGGACCGAAAGGCAATTCTGACATGAACTCATCCATCAAGCGGGCTAGTTCCTCCGGTCGGTGGTAGCCGATATCGTGGACCGTGTCCTCAATCCAACGGACCTGGCTACCCTCAATTGCCGCCTCAGCGGCCGCAACTCGCTCGCGTTTCTGGGCTGCCCGTTGGCTCTGCTCCTGCCCGGAACGAGGCCCGGCGGGAATGATGATGGTTGGGCAAGCAACTTTGGCGTAGAATCCGAACGCCGGTCCCTCCCACATGGCCCGCATAACCTGTATGTGGTTCTCCGGGTGCAGGATGTCCTGGATTTGGCCGCCCCCATCCTCATAGACCATCGTTTGCACAATGCGTTCAATCTGGTCGTTCCAACAGAAATGGAGTTGCTTGCGCAGGCGGTCCAGGAATTGCTCGCGTGTCCCCGATACGTCCCGCGGTCTGACCCTGGCCCTGACGATCTCCCAGGCTTCTTGAGATATTCTCGGGGCTGATGTTCCACCGTCGATTAGACCCAATCCAGACACCCGTTCCGGGAAGCGAGCCGCTACGTTGAGGGCCACCGTCGCCCCCCACGAGTGGCCGAACACCGCGGCCCGCGTGACACCGAGATGGTCCATCAACCCCACCGCGTCCTCCGCCAGCGTCTGCCAGTCGTAACCGTTATATGCCTGTGTGGTCTGGCCGTGCCCCCTGGCGTCGGCGGCAAAGATTCGGTACTTGCTTCGTAGATGCACGGCCACCAATTCGTACCAGTGGGCCGAAGACGCCAGCCCGTGCATCAGCATCACCGGAGGGCCGTCGCCGCCCCAGTCCAGATAACGTACCTGGAGGTCTCCGATGGTGGTCCAATTCTCTACAGGGCCCATTTCTGCAGGTGGCGTCAAATGAACTTCCTTCAACATACACGCGGGTCAGGAGTTTCTCGCTTATATCCTATTCATCAGAACTCAATCGGGCAACCCCGGACCAAAACCATCGCCTCTATCGAGGTCAACTGGTCCGGTTGATCATACTCAAACTTGGTCATGTTGGATATTTGACACCCGGAATGCTGAAGGATACGCTTCCGGCACCTTCAGTTCTATGTCCACCATTCGTCCTAATCGCAAGCCGAGGAACGTGAAATGGCTTACGACATCGAGCAATACCTGAACGTCCGCTCCGCATCCGCACCGTCGTTCAGCCCCGACGGAAAGCAGATCGCGTTCCTGAGCAATATCACCGGGGTCCCCTTGCCCTGGTTGGTCCCTGAGTCCGGTGGCTGGCCCAATCCTGTCAGTCTGGCCACCGAGAGAACTGGGCAGGTGGTATTCTGCCCTGCGGGACGTCGCATTGCATTCGACCGGGACCGCGGCGGCGACGAGCACTGGCAGATCCTGGTGTCCGATTGGGATGGTGGAAACCTCCAACCCTGCACCTCCGAACCTGCTGTGTCCCACAGGTTCGGGCAGTGGTCGCCTGACGGGGATCGGCTCTCCTATTCTGCAAACTCGATAGAGCGTCATCGTTTCGACGTCTACATCAGGCGTCTCGACGCTCCCGCGCCGGAGTTGGTTTACTCGGGTGATGAGTCCAGTGAGCCGGTGGCATGGACACCCGACGGGAAGCGGCTGGTAGTGCGCGAGGGTGCGCACACTGAGAGCGTCGACCTGCACCTGGTTGACGTCGAGTCCGGGGAGTCGAGACATCTGACTCCCCACGACGGCGACGCTGCATATTATCCGGTAGGCTTCTCCTCAGATGGCCGTACCTTGTTCCTGCGCACCGATGAAGGTCAAGAATTCCTGGGACTGGCGAAATTGGAACTGTACGGGATGCCTGACCAACCCAGCCTGAAGTTCATGCTGGTCACCGACTGGGACGTCGAGAGTGCCGCGCTGTCACCCAACCGGAAGTGGCTGGCCTACTCCCGGAACGTAGACGGAGCATCCCGGATCACATTGCGCGATCTCCAGTCCTCTGACGAGCGACACATAAACGAGCTTCCCTTGGGTGTCATATCTGGCCTCACCTGGGCACCCCACGGACGCAAGTTCGCATTTGCCCTCAACAGTTCACAAGCCACGTCCGACGTATGGACCTACGACTTGCGGCAAAGGCAGTTACAGCAGGTCACCAACTCACCCTGGGTCGGGATGACTGACGATGCGTTGGTTGAACCCCAGGTTGTCCGGGTAAAGGCGCAGGATGGGGTGGAAGTCCCGTGCCTCCTCTATGCCCCCAAACTTGCGAGGCCCGATGGCAACAATGCTGCTATCGTCCAGGTCCACGGCGGACCATCAGCGCAGACCCGTCAGGGATTCGAGCCGGTGCTCCAGTATTTCGCAAGCCGGGGTTACGTGGTACTGGCCACCAATGTCCGTGGCAGCACAGGATACGGCCGCACCTACAATCATTTGGACGACGTGCGGAAGCGAATGGACAGCGTTGCCGACCTCGAGGCTGCCAACTCGTGGCTCCGCACATCCGGATGGGCACACCCGGGCCGCATCGCCGTCATGGGACCTTCATACGGTGGGTTCATGGTTCTGTCGGCATTGACGATCCACCCGGACTCATGGGCGGCCGGCGTCAACGAGAGGGGAGTCGCCGACTTCATCATGCACCTGGAGCGTACGGAACCACAGGGCCGCCGGTTGAGGGAGATTGAGTACGGGACCATCGAGGAAGACGGCGATTTCCTCCGGTCCATTTCCCCGATTAACCATCTGGAGAAGATTCGGGTTCCGATGGTAGTGGTACACGGCGCAAATGACCCGAGGGTGTCCATCAGCGTCGCTGAGGCCCTTGTGGCGCAGCTTCGGGAGTATAATGTTCCTGTCGAATATCTCCGCTTTGAGGATGAGGGGCATGGCTTGGTGCGGCTGGCCAACCGGCTTCGCGCCTATCCCGCCATCGCCGATTTTCTGGACAAACACCTGCAAGGAGCTGATCCATGAACGGAACAGTCGCGTCGGTCAACCGAAGCGCAACTCACACCCTGATTAAGCCTAGCCAGGACAGGGTGCGGTTGCTGGAGGGGCTTGGGGTCGAGGGAGATGCCCACGCCGGCAGGACGGTCAGGCACCGCTCACGGGTGTCACAGGACCCGAACCAACCAAATCTGCGGCAGGTACACTTGATCCACGCCGAGCTTTACGACGCGCTGAAGGACACAGGGTTCGACGTTGTCCACGGGCAGATGGGTGAGAACATAACCACCCGCGGCATTGACCTGCTGGGACTCCCCACCGGAGCGCGTCTCCACATGAAGGACGCCGTCGTGGAAGTGACAGGGCTGCGGAATCCCTGCGGGCAACTCAACAAGGTCCAGCCTGGCTTACTGGATGCGGTGTTGGATCAGGATGAGGACGGGAACCTGTTACGCAAGGCTGGCATCATGGGCGTCGTGACCTCCGGTGGTGAGGTGGCCCCCGGCGACCCTGTGGTGGTCGAGTTGCCGCCCGGACCTCATCATGCCCTCGAGCCTGTCTGACTGCCCCACACGTCGGACGGATGCAAATGCTGCGTCTCCTAACACTACAGTTGCAGATCAAAAAGGCGGCGTTTGTAGTGGCATTGGCGGGCTTGGGCTTGGTGGCGACGTCTCCACCACGACCAGTACAGGATGAAATCGGGCGGTTGGTTTTCTGTCCATACCAGGCGTGTCAGCAGCCGTCGCACCTCGGGGACAGTCACGGGGATCAGCTCCTCACCGGGGCCGTAGCGGCCCCCTTTTCTCCCTGTTCCGCCGCCTGATTTCTGATTACCGCCAGATAGGCGTGGGCCAGCATCGCCAGCGTGATGTGCCGGTACCAGCCATCCCACCGCCGCACCTCGTACTGGTCCAGGCCCACCTGACCCTTGGCCTCCTCAAAACATTCCTCTATGGTCCAGCGCCTCCCGGCGACCCTGACCAGTTCCTCCAAGGCCGTTCCCGACGGGCCATAACAGACGTAATAGGCCAGTTCCTCCGGGTTGGACACGCTACGGCGAGCCAGCAGCCAGTAGCCCTTGCCAGGTTCTCTCAGGGGCCGTATTTCCACCGCGGCCCAATCATAGACCCGGGGACCCTTGGCTCCATCGGCGTTGGCTGCACCTGACCCATTCCGATTCCTCAACCTGCGATGCCAGCCGGTCCGCCCTCACCTGCAGCGGTCCCCTGTCCGTCAAAGCCCACAGCTTCTCGTTGCTCTTTATGGCCATCACATGCGGAATCTCCTCACGCTCCAGCCACAACCGCAGGTTGCGGTCGCTCCCGTAGACCTCGTCCCCGGTAAACCAGGCGAAGGGAACACCCGATTCCAGCACCCGTTCCAGCATCAGCCGTGCCTGCTGCGGTTTGGTCCGAAAGCGGATGCTCTCCGGCACCCCGGCCTCACGCCGTCTTTCCCGGTCATCAGCCCACACCCGGGGCAGGTACAACTCCCGGTCCAGCAGCGTTCTCCCCTTGGCCGGCGCATAGGCCAGGAATACCCCGATCTGAGAGTTCCCGGTCCGCCCCGCCGTGCCGCTGTACTGGCGCTGCACCCCAACCGATTTCTCCCCTTTCTTGATGAATCCGGTCTCGTCCACCACCAGAACCGCATCTCCGTGGCCCAGATGCTCGATCACGTACTGCCTCAGATCATCCCGGACCAGGTCCGCGTCACAGACGTAACCAGACAGCAGGCGCTGCACCCCGTAGGGAGTGGAGTCGCCCGCTTGCTCCGCCAATTGCCAGCCGTTCTTGCGTTCCACCGGGCTGAGCAACCCCTTCAGATATTCCAGGGCCCACCTGCGCGGCTCCGGCCGCCGGAACCTGCCTGCGATACACTGGTGTACCCGCTCAATGCCATCGGCCCACCGGGCGACCTCCGCCACCTCATCTCTCCCAACCACCACTACGACACCTCAACACTCCTTTGGTTCCCTGAAATTCTATCCCTTTTTGATCTGCAACTGTAGTACTAAGGAACCTCTGAACAATCGAAGGCCAGAGATATTTTCGAGTTATGCGGGCTTGCAGTGAGACTCTGGGCCCGCGAATTTGTCCCGTTTCGGGTTATTGTGACTCTGTCAGGCCCCTGCGTTCAAGGTAGTCCGAGCCAACCGGGCATAACCCCCTGGGTCAGCCAGCCATAAGGGTCTGAGCCCGTCTCAGGTTGGACAGTCCCGGCAGCAGTGCCAGTCGGTCCGTGTTCTTGGCCAAGCCCCGGTAGCGTACCTTGGCATAGCCGAACAATCTCTTCACGTCCAGGAAGGGGTGTTCCACCTTGGCCCGTATCGGCGCCTTGACTTTTCCGCCAGGGCTGCCGGGTTGTCCGGATCCAGCTTCTGCCGCTGGCCCGGCTTCATTGCCACCTGCCACTCCACCGTCAACCCCTGATTCTCTGCCCGCTTCTGCCCACCAATGTACCCGGCATCCCCCCACACCTGCTTCTCCCCGCCGTGGAACAATCGATGGGCCTCGGTTGCGTCATACACGTTGGCCGACGTGGCGCTGAAGCTGTGCACCAGCCCCGTCTGGACGTCCGACCCGATGTGTAGCTTCATCCCGAAGTGGTATTGGTTCCCCTTCTTCACCTGGCGCATCTCCGGGTTCCGCTGCCCGGTCGAGTTCTTGGCGGAGGACGGTGCCTCAATGATGGTGGCGTCCACGATGGTTCCCTCCCGCAGTCGCACTCCCTGCTCCTCCAGATGGTCCTTGATCTCCGCAAACAGTCCCTGTCCCAGTTGGTGTTGCTCCAGCAGGTGGCGAAAGTGGAGGATGGTGCTCTCATTGGGTATTGGCTCCGACAGCCGCAGGCCTGCAAAGCGCCGCACCGGCTCCGCCTCGTACAAGAGCCCTTCCATCGCCGGGCCGCTGAGGTTGTAGCAGAGTTGGACGATGTGCACCCGCAGCATCACTGACAGAGTGCAAGGCCGACGGCCCCTCCCGGATTGTGGATAGTGGGGCCGGATGCGCTCCTCCAGATGTTGCCAGGGAATCAGAGAGTCCATTCGCTCCAGGAAGACTTCTCGACGTGTCCGCCGCCTTTTCTGCTGGTAGTCCAACTCGGCGAAGCTGGGTTGATCGATCATGATCATCTTCCCCGGGCGTGCGTTGCTCTACCCTTCAATATGCCACCATCACGGAATTGTTCAGAGATTCCCCCAAATACATCGATGGTCGCTACTCCGGCGCGGGAGATGGAGATTCCCCGCAGGACTTCATCCACTGATTCCATAAAAATTGAATGACGCGACCTCGTCGTAGCGGACCACGAAATCATGCTGGTCACTGGTATCGCTGAGAAAGTAGAGGTGCTGGTCAGCGGTCGCTATCAAGCCGCCGTCGAGAGGCCTCCCATCACCTTCAGTCACATATTCCACATTTTCTATGCAAATCAGTATTTCGTCAGGCGGCAGGCTAGTATTGTGTCAAAGCGGCATTGTCACGTAGTACACATTCTGGCCCTGGATGCTATCTTTTGGACTGAAGTTGTGTTGTGGGAGGGACATCCATGGTGCAGGAGGTTTACACAGTCCATCTGACTGTGCAGGAGAAGGGACGGCTCAAGAGGATGATCCGGGCCGGCAGGAACTCGTCCCAGGCCATCACGCGGGCGCGCATACTTCTCAAGACCGACGAGGGTTGGACCGCTCCCCAGGTAGCCGCGGCGCTTGACGTGTCGGAGCGGACCGTGCGCCGTGTCAAGCGCCGGTACGTGGAGGAGGGACTGGAGGAGGTGCTGCGGCGCCACAACTCGCCCAACCCGTACCGGAAGGTGGACGAGCGCGTCGAAGCTCACCTGATAGCTCTGGCCTGCAGTCCGGCGCCAGAGGGTCACGATCACTGGACGCTGCGGACGTTAGCAGGCAAGGTGGTTGAGTTGGGGCTGGTGGCATCCTTGTCCCACGAGACGGTGCGGCTGCACCTGAAAAAACACCCTCAAGCCGTGGCGGAAGCAGCAGTGGTGCATCCCCAGGGCAGGCGGGGAGTTCGTGGCGGCCATGGAGAACGTGCTGGACCTCTACGCTGAGCCTTACGATCCCCGGAGGCCGGTGGTCTGCTTCGGCGAGACCTCCACCCAACTGCTCGCGGAAAGCAGGTCACCCCTGCCGGCCGGGCCCGGACGTCCCAGGCGCGAGGACTGCGAATACGTGCGGTCCGGCACCCGCAACCTGTTCCTGACCTGCGAGCCCAAGGCTGGCTGGCGCCATGTGGAGATAACCCAGTGGCGTACCATGCAGGAATTCACTCATCAGATGCGCTGGCTGGTGGACGAGGCCTACCCGGACGTTCCGGTGATCCGCCTGATATTGGACAATCTGAACACTCACCGGATGGCGTCGCTGTACGAGACCTTCCCGGCCCCGGAGGCGCGGCGCATCGCCAGGCGGCTGGAGTTCCATCACACGCCCAGGCACGGGAGCTGGCTGAACATGGGGGAGATCGAGTTCAGCGTGCTGGCCCGGGCCTGCCTGCGCGGACGCAACGCCGACGGGGAGAGCCTGGAAACTGCCGTGGACGCCTGCGTGTCAGAGCGCAACACTACGGCATCTGCCATTAACTGGCGTTTCACCGCCAAGGACGCGCGACGCAAACTCCACCGTCTCTACCCCTGCCATTCTTGATTTGACTGAATAGTTGGATAGAGCTAGGATTGACCCGTAATTCGCCTACAGCAGGTTCCACCGGGGATTGGCATCAGCCTCGGCCTTAAGGCGGTCGACGATCCAGTCCCTGACCGACTCGTCCAGGTAGAAAGTAGGGCGGAGCAGTTCGCTCTCGTCCTCTATTAGCCCTTCCTCTAGGGACTTCTGGGCGGCTGAGGTGCCCGGTCGCACTCGCACCCCGACCCGCAAATTCGCTAGGGCGGGGCTGATGTCCTGCAGAAAGTGCAGCTTGGCCTCCACCGTCTCCGCGGTCTCGCCCGGTTCTCCGAAGTACTGGGAAATCACGTAGTTGATTCCGGTGTCGTCGCAGCGCTGGCAGATTTCCTTAAGGGGCTCCAGCCGCGCGTCCAGCGGTTCATCCTCCAGGCTCTCACCGGCCACTCCCTTCATAATCACCAGGCCTGACCCAGCCTGTTTCATCAAGCCCAGGACTTCCTCGTCACAGGCTTCGGGCACAGGGGCGAGGTAGCTGTTCCAGCGCACCTTCAGGTCGGCATCGATCAGGGAATGGCACAATGCCTTGGCGTGTTGAAGAGGGACATTGAACCCGGAGTCGATGAAGAATACCTTGCGCAGTCCGAACCTCTCTTTCATGTCGTGGACTTCGTGCACGACGTCTTCGATGGGCTTCAGCACACGCCAGTTGGTGTCCTTCCCAACTTCAATCGAGTGGGAGAAGCTGTCGTCGAGCTTGGTCACTATGCCTATGCCGAACCCGGCCTGCTCATAGCGGGACATGTCCAGTTCTTCCAACCGTGGAGGCTTGGCAAAGTTGGAGTAGGCCAGCCCTCGATAAACTGTCTCTCCGTCGTTGCTACGGTAGACTAGGCCAGGGAGATTGTGGAAGTTCTCGCCGCTCTCGATCGAAGCTGCAATCTGAGCGAAGGTCTCCCCACCGTCCCCGGCCACGCCCAGGTCAGGCTCCAGGTAATTGAAGCACTCCGTGGGCAGCAGGCTGAACCCGGGGCCGCCGCACACTATGGTCGCCTTGGACAGGGAGCGAACGCGGTCTATGACCGCCCTGGTGGACGGCAACGCCCATTGCGGGTCCATATAACTGGAGTTATCCAAATTGCGCAGGGATATGCCGACGAGGTCGGGATGGAATTCTTTGACTGTGCGCTCAGTCTCTCCGAGGTAGTCCTCGGAGAACATCAAGTCCAGAACCCTAAGGTCGTGCAGTTCCGGGTCAAGGTGCCCGGCAATGTAGGCCAACCCGATGGGAACAGGCCTGGCGTTCATGCGGCTCATCAGGCGCTGGTGGCGGTTGGTGGCAATCAGCAGGATGCGCATGTCTCACTCCTGAGCTGGCTGAGTGGTGAGCTGGGGAACGGGTCGGTTGGAAGTCGATCACAGGCTACGTACGTCCGCAAGTCTATCCTTGGGTATCCGGCGTGTCAAAACTTCGCACGTCGGGACAACAGATGGACTAATATAGAGTAACGCGACGTATAGCGAACCTTGTGCGGAGACGATTAATCATGGCAAGGATCGGATTGGTCCGGGAGGCCGAGGCCACCGGGAAGGTCAAGGAGATCTACGATGAGATCAAGGATACGATGGGATGGAAGTTCGTCCCTGAGACCTTTCAGTTAATGGCGCACAATCTGGAACACTTGGAAACCTATTGGACACACTACAAATCGGTGATGGAGCCAGGCCTGGTTGACATAAAGACCAAGAAGTTGATTGCGTTTGTGGTGTCGGCAATGAATAACTGTCAGGCTTGAGTGAGTTTCCATCTGGATGCCGTGAAGCATCTGGGAATGGGAGACTCTTTCCTGGCCGAGGTAGTTGAGGTGATGACCGAGGTAGGCAAAGGTAATCTGATGATGCACTCGCTGGGCGGCAGGCACTAGGGATACTTCGGTATCCGGTGGTGGCTTGACCTTGAGCGCCCTTGATAAATACAATCCGACAAAGCTCGGCACGAATTCCCACGCAAACGCACGTAGGGGGAGACATGAGATACGACTACATCATTGTCGGAGCCGGTTCTGCTGGTAGCACGCTGGCTAGCAGGCTGTCGGAGGACCCAGATAAATCGGTGCTCTTGTTGGAAGCAGGGCCGGACTTCCCGAACTTCGAGCATCTGCCCGACGATATTAAGCTGGGCAACAACGTGTGGCTCTCTGCCTACGGCCCCCACTCCTGGGGTTTCGAAGCCCAGGTGACCCCCCAGCAGACTAATCTCGTCATACCCCGGGGCAAAGCCACCGGCGGGTCCAGCGCCATCAACGGTCAGGTCTTGTACCGGGGAATTCCCGATGACTACGACCGATGGGCCGAGTGGGGCAACGACGAGTGGGCATACACGAGGATCCTCCCCTACTTCCGCAAGATGGAGACCGACCTGGACTATCCTGGTGGAGATTTCCACGGTGACGAAGGTCCGATTCCGGTGCGTCGGTATCCAAGGAACGAATGGCTGCCCCATGCAACAGCGTTCCAGGAAGCCTGCCTGGCAGAGGGATTTCCGGACGACCCGGACCAGAATCACCCCGATTCAACAGGTGTGTCGCCCAGGGCGCGGAACACGCTCGAGGGCGTCCGTATCAGCACCGCTATTGCTTACCTCGGCCCGGCGCGGCACCGTCTGAACCTCACCGTCAAGGCGGACGTCCATACACGCCGGGTACTGTTCAGTGGAAAGCGAGCGGTGGGGGTTGAGGCCGAGAGCGGCGGAGAGATTTTCTCCGTCCAAGGAGACAACATCATCCTCAGCAGTGGTGCCATTGGTTCTCCCCACCTGCTGCTGCTCTCCGGTGTGGGACCCGCGCAGCACCTGGGAAGCTTCGGTGTGCCGCTGGTCCAAGACTCGCCAGGCGTGGGCCAGAACCTGCGCGACCACCCGTCGGCTACGGTGCTGTACCGGGCCAGGAGTGATAAACCCGACGTTCAGGCTCCGGTGATCCAGGTCGGCCTGCGGTACACGGTCGAGGGTTCATACTTGCGCAACGACATGCAGGTAAGCCCGACCATGCTCACCAGTGAGCACCGGCCCGTGCAGGTGGAAATCAACGATGACGGAAACTACCTGGGGGTCAGTTGCAGCCTGCAGTTGGCGCTCGGGGCTGGGGAGTTGCGGCTGCAAACAACCGATCCTGCCGTTCAGCCATACCTGAACTACAACTACTACACCGAGGAGTTTGACCTGGAACGAATGCGTAAGGCGGTCCGGCTGGCCATCCGCCTCGCCGATCATCCATCCTTTCGGGACCTGATTGTCGAGCGAGTTTCACCCACGGATGGGGAACTGGCTTCGGACCACACCTTGAACGACTGGCTAATGCAGTACACTGGCACTTCCCACCACATATCTGGCACGTGCAAGATGGGGCCGGATTCGGACGGAATGGCCGTGGTGGACCAGTATGCGAAGGTGCGCGGTGTCGAGGGACTGAGGGTGGCGGACGCCTCCATCATGCCCGATTGCATCCGGGCCAATACGAACGCCACCACGATAATGATCGCAGAGAGGGTCGCCGACTTCATCAAGGAAGGACGTTAACTTCCCTGGCGCCTCCAGATGCGGGCTACGGATACGCACCCCGACAGGGAGGGAACATGTTCCCTCCCTGTCGTGTCTCGGCTAGTCCCTCCGCTGCACCAATTCGATCAAGACATCGTCGGGGCCCTCGATGTAAGACAGACGGCCTCCCCCGGCCACTTCGGTGATTGGCAAGACTACTCTTACACCGGCCGCTTCGAGCCGCGCCATGTCGGAATCGATGTCGTCCACCACGAAACCGAAATGCTCCAGCCCAAGCCGGTTCAACTCGGCCACCGGCCTATCCTGAGGTGAGCCTTCCCTCTGGGATGAGATGTTGAGCCGCACCGGACCGTCCAACTCCATACCGATGGTGATGGTTCCGGGCATGACCTCTCGCGCCGACAAGACCTTGGCCCCGAAGTGCTTTTCGTACCAGCCAGCAGATGCATGAGGGTCTGCTGCCCGGATGTGTACGTGATTGATTGCGTAACCCATAGTTTCACTCCTTCGGACCGTTCAGGCCACAGGCTCATCAGCTCCAAGGTGTTGCTCCCGACCTAACCTCTCCCAATGTAGGGCATCGTGGTGGCCATCACCGTCATAAACTGCACGTTTGCGTCCAGGGGCAAGCTTGCCATATAGATTACTGCTTTGGCCACGTTTTCCACGTCCATCGTTGGTTCGGCCAGAAGTTCCCCGGTGGGTTGGAGGATTCCCGTGGAGATTACGCCCGTCATCTCAGTGGCTGCGTTGCCTATATCGATTTGACCGCAGGCGATGTTGTACTTGCGCCCGTCCAACGAAGAGGAACGCGTGAGCCCGGTCATAGCGTGCTTGGTGGCAGTATAGGGCGCAGAGTTGGGCCGTGGCACCTGGGCCGAAATGGAACCGTTGTTGATGATTCGGCCTCCCATCGGGTCCTGCTCCTTCATCATTCGGAAGGCTTCCTGGGTGCAGAGGAAGGCTCCCGTGATGTTGACATTAACGACCGTTTGCCACTGCTCGTAGGTCAGGTCTTCCAGGAGCACTGGAGGGGCGCTCGCCCCGGCGTTGTTGAACAAAAGGTCCAGCCTTCCGAATCTCTCCTTGGTCGCTGTAAACAGGTCGCGTACCTGCTCCGGATCGCCAACGTCGGTGGAGACCACCAGGGTCCGGGAATCGTCCGGCCCGGCATCCGAGACCGTGTCCTCCAGTGGTTGTGTTCGCCGCCCGGCCAGCGTCACCGAATACCCTTCCCTCAGCAGCGCCAGGGCGGCGCTCTTGCCGACGCCCGTGCCCGCCCCTGTTACTATTGCGACTCTTGGCTGGGAACTCATGCTCCGCGTCTCCGTTGTGTCCTTTTGTCATCGGGTGAGGTCAGCTGGTTTCCAGGACTTAGGCATCGATGCTGTAGACCCGTTCCGCGTTGTCATGCAACATGGCTGCCCTCTCGGATGGGGAATAGCTGCTGGTCATGCGCTTGAATGCGTTGTACATGACGTTGTATGAGTATGAAACTTTGTCGGGAGGGAAGTTGCTCTCGAACATTGACCTCTCCGGCCCGAACTGCTCGATGCAATAGGTCATCAGGGGAGCCATCGCCTCTGCCAGTTCCTCGGAGCCTATTGGCGTCTCACGGGTGTGCCAGTCGAACCCGTAGCGCGGCTGGCCAACACCCCCCAGTTTGACCACGACGTTGGGACACTGTGCCACAGCTGCCACGCCATCGCGCCATGCCGGGATCACCTCGTCGTCCCGGTTCCCGTAAGGCCCGACTCGCATGAGACCACAAATGTGGTTAGACACGATTGTGAGGTCCGGGATAGCCTTGGCGAACTCCGCCAGCTCGTGGAGTTGAGGGAAGAATACTGTGTTTTCGTAGACCAGGCCCTTGCGCGCCAGCACCATGGCCCCGGCGCGGAATTGCTCGCTTGAAAGCATACCTTCCGGCGCGCGGTTCTCCACTTCCGTGTGCGGGTCCCAGCCCGCAGAGTGGCGTATGCCCCGGAAGCGGTTGGGGCTAGCCGCCTGCAGCGCGTCCAGCACCCGTTCCACTCCGTCGCCGAGACTCAGGTTGGCATGGCCAATAATGGCCGCCGCGGCCCGGCAGGGGCCGTACAGCCCGCTGGCGCTGGCGGCCGCTAGGCCCTGTACGAACTCGACCTCTCCCACCGGTCGCATCTCATCCGGACCATCGGGGCGGTACATGGCCCTCGCCTCGATAAATACGGTGGAACGGACGTTGTGGCCGCTGTTCACGTCTGCCATCAACTCATGTAGCAGGTAACGGTGATAAGGGACCCTTTCGCGCCGGAAGTCCCAGAAGTGGTGGTGCGCGTCGCAGATGGGCATGTCCGGTTCCAGTGTTGGTTCCTCTGTCAACGCCAGCCAGTCGTTGCCTCCGTAAGCCATAGCTGCGCCTCCGTTATCTGATCGGGTCCGGGGCTACCCGGTACAATTCACCTTCAGTCAAGTATGAGCGGCTCTAATCCTAACACACACCCGGCTCTGCAGTGTTGGTTGCACGGAGCTCCGCAAACAGAGCCGCGTACCGACTTCACCAGGGCTGGTCTCATCCTCAGCCACTTGCCAATCCTCACACTACTGACACTCACCCATTCCCAACCCTGGATGCGATCCCCTATCACGTGTTGTGCCGTCAGGCTCCTGACACTGATGCCCAAGCATAGCCCATGTCGAATGGACTTTCCCGCAACGTCACCCAATTCCGGAGCATTGGCCGGAATTTGTGAAAGTGAGGGGATTTGGGAGGAAATGGCAGGGAAATTTTCAATTTCCCTGCTAGTCCATCTGACTCCAGAGAGTGACCGCTAAAGTGCATCCCCTAAGCCCAATGCTGCCAGCCGTCCGGCTCCACGGGCCTATCGCCTTCTTCTAAGATGTGTCGGGCCATGGGGCGGGAGTGGACCGCGAGACAGTCCCGGTCCGGTTCCGTTACCGGTTCACCCACTCAAAACCCAGGTGGGCATAGCGGACGAAGACCGTCCCGAAGGGCGCGGCCAGGGGGCCATTAGCGGCAAGTATCGCTATCGTATGCTTCGCACCGGGTACCGCTTCAGCAGTTACCGGAACCCTCTGTGGCACGTTGAACCCCTGCACGGCACCCCTGTCCCGATTGCACTCACCGTCAATCCATATCTCGCCGTAGTCGTCGACGCACGTCTCGAACTGGACACGCATCCCATCGGTAGGCAATCCGTTCACCGTCTGCGGAATGGTGATCGTCGTCCGGTACCACGCGAATGTGAACCCCCCGGATATGCCAACGGAGATGTCTTCGGAAACGTCCCAGCCCGAGTCGTCGTAGTCCGGCAGCCGCGCCGGGCTGCCCTCTCCTCCCGCAACCAGCCCTTGGTTGGCCTCGCCCGGCACATAACCAATGCGGTACTTCCACTCCGCTCCGGCAACTTCCCGACCTGGCGATTGTCCTATGTCTATCGTTACTCGTGGCATAGTGCGCACTCACCTCTTCTGCAATTCCCAAAATGGCGATGATGGCCCTGCTGGGTATCGCGAATTGTACTTCAATGGGCACCTCATGCGAATCAGGAGTATGGTGACAGAACAACGCTAGGGCCATCCTATCCCCGTGCCGGTCGAATTGTGCTTTAATACGCTAGAGAAGAGAGGTGTCGTTATGGTCAAGAAGAAGGGTACCGCGCTGCTGGTAGTGTATACCGACGTTGCAGTGGAACATGACGCCGATTTCAACGCATGGTACAACCAGGAGCACCTGCCCGAGCGGTTAAGTGCTCCCGGCTTCCTTGATGCGGCCCGGTACGAAGCTCTCCGTGGCGGTCCGCGCTATCTGGCGGTCTACGAGCTTGATTCGGTGGAAGCGCTCCAGACCGACGAGTATCTGCGGCAACGGGATAACCCCACCGAGTGGTCTAGGCGCGTGTCTCCTCTAATGGCTGCGGGCGGGATGATCCGTAACGTCTACACCCAAGTGTACCCGTCCGGGAACGACGCGGATACTCTGGGCAGGGGCATGGCGCCCGCGCTCCAGATTGGCCGGATGGACGTACCGCCGGAGTTGGAAGCCAGGTACAACGAATACTATGATACCGTTCGAACCCCGGCTAACCTGAAGCTCCCTGGCTGCTTGCACGTGCGCCGTTACCACGCGGTCGAAGGGTCGCCCAAGTACTTCACCATGTACGAGTTCGAGCACGAGAAGGTACCGGAAACCCTGGCCTGGGAGGCCCAGCGCCAGCAGGATACCATGCACCAGTATATTGGCGGGTCCTATGGGCATGCCCCCGGTTCGCCCGGAGTATACCGGCGAGTGTATCCGCCACGAGCGTTCTGAGAGATTCAGGGACCGGAATCCCAAGCACCGGATGGGGAGTAACGCTATGCCCCGTAAAATGAGCATCAAGGAAGCCCATGAGTTTCTGGACAGCAAGCCCGGCTGGATTGCCCTGACCACCATCGGCCCGGATGGATTTCCTCATACAGTGCCATTGGGGTACTTCCGACTGGCCAACGACATAGTTATGGGAGTCAGGGGCAATACCCGTAAGCTGAAGAACATCCGGGACAACCCCAAGGTATCTCTGCTGTTGGAGAGCGGCAAATCGCGGCAGGACATCAAAGGCCTGATGGTCCAGGGCACAGCGACGGTTCATGCTGAGGCCGAAGACACGTTGCACTACGCACGGGAGGCGGCGCGACTGCGAGGCGTCCCGGAGAAGGATCTCCCCACGGAACCGAGGAAAGATGCCGCTTACATCAAGGTAACACCAACGCGATTCAGGTCATGGGACTACTCTGTCGGTTAGTTTACGCTCGGGGAATAGGCCGAGCCTCAGGGAGATTAGGACTCATCCGACGTGAGCAGGAGGAAGTGATGCCGAGACTGGAAGGAAAGGTCGCGTTGATTAGCGGCGGAGCAAAGGGGCAGGGTGCGGTGGAGGCCAGGATGTTTGCCCAGGAAGGCGCCCGGGTGGTCATCGGCGACATCTTGGACGACCTGGGCATGCAAGTCCAGGCGGAAATCAACGAGACTGGCGGCGAATGTCTATACGTCCACCTGGACGTTACCATAGAATCGGACTGGCAGAACGCCGTAGAGATTGTAGTGTCAAGCTTCGGCAAGCTCGATGTACTGGTCAACAACGCCGGGATCGGCAGTCCACGAGACGGAAGCGGTGAGCGTATGACCATCGAGTCCCTTACCGAAGGCCAGTGGAACCAGGTAATGGATGTGAACGCCAAGGGCGTATTCCTTGGCACCAAGGCCGCCATCCCGGAGATGCGCAAGGCAGGAGGAGGCTCCATCATCAATATCTCCTCGGTGGCCGGACTGGTCGGCGGCACCACGACGGCATATGGCGCATCCAAAGGGGCCGTCCGCTTGCTCACCAAGGCGACGGCTATTCAGTACGCAGGCGAGGGAATCCGGGCCAACTCGGTGCACCCCGGGGTCATTATCACCGACATGACCGCCGGGATGCTGGCCGATGAAGCCGGTAGGGAGTTCAACCTGGCCCGCCACCCCATCGGCAGGTTGGGGGTCCCGGAAGATGTGGCCTACGGTGTCCTGTTCCTGGCGAGCGATGAGTCCTCGTTTATGACCGGTAGCGAACTGGTAATCGATGGCGGCTTAACCGCCCAGTAATGCAATTCAGTCCAGGAGGTTGTCTGTGGCTATTGAACGACTATCGCCAGCGTTGGACCGGATCGTTTCGGTGGATCAGGAATTGGAGGAATTGGGAAACGGCTACGAGGTCGCCGAGGGTCCACTGTGGTGGAAGGAAGATGGGCATCTGATATTCAGCGAGGTCCGTGGCAACCGCCGCAGCCGGTGGACCCCCGGTGTCGGGATCGAATTGCTTCAGGAGTCGACCAATAACGCAAACGGTCTCACCAGAGACCTCCAGGGCCGGATGCTGCTCTGCGAGGGCGGCGCAGGCCGGGTCGCAAGGGTGGAACCCGACGGCAGCATCACGGTGGTGGCCAACAGTTACCAGGGCAAACGGCTGAACCGGCCCAACGACGTCGTGGTCAGGTCTTCCGACGGGAGCATCTATTTCACCGACCCTGGTGCTCCCGACCCGGAGTTTCCACTGCCATTTTCTGGCGTGTACCGAGTTTCCGCCGACCTGGGTTCTATCACTCTATTGGTGTCCGACTTCGCTTTTCCCAACGGTTTGGTTTTTTCTCCGGATGAGAGCATCCTGTACATCGCTGACTATCGTGGCGGATGCATCCGGGCATTCGATGTACAGCCCAACGGGACGTTGAATTTGGCCAGTGACCACGTGTTCTGCCAACTCATCGACCCGGTTCCGGTAACTCCCTACGGACCGGACGGTATGAAAGTGGATAGCGAAGGCAACGTGTACAGCAGCGGGCCGGGCGGAGTCTGGATAATCGACCCGGGTGGGAATCACCTTGGTACCATCCATACCGGGGCGCAGACCACCAACGTGGGTTGGGGCGGCGATGACTGGAAAACCCTGTTCATCACCACGTTCGGTTCACTGCTCCGCATCCAGACGAACATCGCGGGAATCCCGGTCTTCGACTGACATCAGATAAGGAGGTCCAGGGAATATGGATGCTACCGGAGTCTCCCATATTGCCATCTGCGTGCGAGACATAGACAAGTCCTTGAAGTTTTACCACGACATCCTGGGTATGACCGTGGGCTACGACCGCATACAGGACACGACCACCGGTGGTCTGCCTCACGTCTACGCGCACGCGAGGAAGACGCGGCGGCAGGTCAGGTTGATCATCAGCGAAGAGGAGAACTCCCCCACCATCACCATGACCACCCACCCGGACGAAGACGCAGACGGTGGTCCCATCAAGCTGGACCAGGTTGGAATCAGCCATTTCTCAATCTCGGTCCCCGACCTCCAGGGACTTGCAGATCGGCTCGCATCCAAGGGCGTGGAGTTCGCCGGGCCACTGGAATCCAGGCTCAACGCCCAGGGCGAAGTGACTAGCTTCTATGTCTATGATCCGGACGGAATACTGCTCCAGTTCGATAAAGGCGGCGGGTGATTCCCAGAAGATTTCAAGGGGGATAGAAGTTGGCCAGACAGGGCATAGTTCTTTACCACGGCATCGAAGGGGGAAGTGAACTCAGAGAATATGCCGCGATTGCGGAAGATTGCGGTTATGAGTCACTGTGGGTGACCGAAAGATACTTCCATGAGGAGACCTTTTCGCTTTTGGGGTTTCTTGCTGCTGCGACTCAGCGCATCAAGCTGGGTGTGGGCGTTGTTAATCCCTTCACCCGGAGCCCAGCATTGACAGCGATGTCCGCGGCGACACTGGACCGCATATCCGGTGGAAGGTTCCTGTTGGGTCTGGGCAGGAGCGATCGTTGGGTCGTGCAAGACCGGATGGGCATCCCATATCGAAACCCGCGAGCCAGCCTTCTGGAGACCGTCAAGACGGTTAGAAGCCTTCTTTCCGGTGGAAGCATCACGTCAGAAGAGGGACAGTTCCGCCTCAACCGCGTTGGTCTGGCAACCCTGCCGGTACAGGAAACCCTGCCCATATACCTGGCGGCCATCGGGCCACAGGCTTTGAAGCTCGCAGGCGCAGTTGCCGACGGAGTGTTGCTGAACGCCTACGCGCCCGCGTCCTACGTGAGTTACGCGGTCAACGAAATCCGCGAGTCGGCTAGGGAAACGGGCCGAGACCCGGACGAAGTCGACATAGCCTGCATGTTGGTGGTGCGGCCCACCGACGATTCCAAGAGTATGTTGGCCAGCCTGAAACCGCGGGTGGTACGGTTGCTGGACGAGCCGCACGTCGGGGAGATCCTCTTGGAGAAAGGTGGCTTTGACCCATCCATCCTCACCGCGTTGCGGGCTTCGGTAAGAGCTGACGGTGGGCGGGACGCGGTTCGCCTCATAAGCGATGAGATGGTGGACTCATTCTACCTGGTCGGTCCACCGGAGCGATGTGTGGAACGGGTTGAGGAGTACCGTGATGCGGGCGTAGACCTGCCGCTGCTGTTGCCAAGGCTGGAGGACTACGCTGCGGTGGCGCGAAGTATGGCAGTCACTTAATCAGGCGGCGGCGCATGAAGAATGCCGCTACATAGAGGGCTACGGCGGCCATGGCCAGCAACTCCGCGACCCACAGCAACATCTGCCATGACAGGTTGCCGCCCACGAGCCCTCTGGTCAGCGCTGCGGCCGGCGTCAGTGGCAAAGCCCATGAGAGCACACGCACACTCTCGGGCAAATGGTCCAGGGGGAAGAAGACGCCGCTGACGTAGAACATGGGGATGATAAACACGGTGAAGAAGTTGTTCATCGCGCCGATGGTGCTCGCCGTGGCTGTCAGTACCATTGCTATGGAAGCGAACGCCAGTCCAACAAGGTAGGCACATGGAATTGCAAGTAGAGCGAATGGCGAGCTGACGAGTCCGAAGCTGCTTGCTGCGATCAGGACTACAACGCTGGACACCGCCGCTCTGGTCGCTCCCCACATTGCCTCTCCCACCACGATGTCCGACGGTTCTACAGGCGTGAACAACATTGCCTCGTAAACGTGGTGGCTGTCCATACGCAAGTACGCCCCGTAGGTCGCGTCCAGGGTAGCATGGAACATTGCGTAGCTGGCAATCAGGCCGGGAGCCAAGTACTCTGCATATCTGGTGTCCCCGATGTTCCCAACGTAGGCTCCAAGCCCGAATCCGAGGGCTGCGAGCACCACGAATGGCTCAATAACCATCCCGCCGAGCTCCACCTTCCAGCCACGGATGACGGCGTCGCGGTTCCGTTGCCAGACGTGGAAGCCGCGCCAGATAAAGCTCGAGCGGAGCGCAACAGACACACTCGCCATTTAGTCCCTCAACCACCTGCCTGTCAGGCGCAGGAACACATCCTCCAAGTTCGCGGGGCGGCGCACCACGTGGTAACCGCTCCAACTTGATTCAGACTTGGACAAACTGCTCGTATCACCAAAAACCAATACTGAATCGCCTGCGTCCTCGTAGTCGAGACCCTGTGCTTCCAACTGCTCCAGCAAGCCGTTGCTATGTGGTGCGAGGGTCTGTATCTGCACCACCTGCTCCCCTGCATGTGTTCGAACCAACTTTTCCGGTGTCCCTTCGGCGAGAATCTTGCCTAGGTCGATGACCATCAGCCTGTCGCACAGGTATGCCGCCTCGTCCATGTAGTGCGTGGTCAGCAGCATGGTTATTCCCTGGTGCTTGAGTTGTAGAAGCCTATCCCAGACTAGGTGACGGGACTGGGGGTCCAGGCCGGTGGTCGGCTCGTCAAGTATCAGGATGCTGGGTTCGTGGAGTAGCGCTCTTCCGATGAGCAGCCGGCGTCTCATGCCACCAGACAGATGATCGGGTGACGCGCTCGCCTTTTCACGTAGTTGAAACAAGTCGAGCGCGGCCCAAGCCCGCTCCTTCGCCAACGTCCCTGGAATATTGAAGAAGCGGGCATGGGACAGCAGGTTCTGCATGACGTTTAGACCTGGGTCCAAGCTGTCCGCCTGGGAAACCACTCCGAGAACGGACTTTATGGCTCTCCGTTGACGCATTACGTCCATGCATTGGACCACCAGTTGTCCGGAGGTCACGGGCGATATGCAGCAGACCATCTTCATGATGCTGGTCTTACCCGCACCGTTCGGACCGAGCACGCCGAAGCACTCCCCTTTGCTCACGGAGAAATCTACGGAATCCACGGCGACGAGGCCGGAGTAGTCCTTGGTAAGTCTGTTGGCCTCGATGGCGATACTGGGCGTCATAGTTCTAGCGAACCGATTTGGAGAATGAGGATGCGTGTGTCAACCTACAGTCTGGACTGGTGCCGAGTCGCGTGTGGATTGCCGGTCACCATCCAGGCCTGTAGAATCCGGCGCAACGAGAGTTGAGGAGGTCAACAATGGGAATCGCACTAGCAGACGCGAATCGCATGGTAGAGTCGGCGTTGGCCAAGGCTGCCGAAATTGACGTTAAGGTCAGCATTGCTGTCTGTGACTCCGGTGGCAGCCTGATAGCTTTTGGCCGTATGGATGGGGCGAGCCCGGTCAGCGCGGTGGTATCCCAGGGCAAGGCGGCGGCCTCGGCTGCATTTGGCCGGGCCAGCGGCACCCTGCAAGCAGACTCTCCGGTGATTCAGGCGGTCATTGCCGCGATGGGCGGCAACATGCTTGCCGCCCGGGGCGCTGTCCCGGTGGTCCAGGATGGCGCAGTTGTTGGGGCAATTGGCGGCAGCGGAGCGACTGCGGAGCAGGACGAGGAGTGTGCCCAGGCGGGCCTGACTGCCCTGTGACCGAATACCTCAGCCTGTCTAGGAATCCCCGTGGCACGATCCCGTGAATATCTGCTTGTAGACCGGACAGACACCCCGGTCTACCCTCTGATGCCCGGGGTGTCTCTTCTCCGAATATGATCTCCCAGCCCAGGGCTGACTGAGTTAGCCGTTCAGATTAGGTGTCGGCTCCTTGGGTAGCCCGCCGGCTACCATTTCCCGTGCCCTTGTTTCCATGCCGGGGATGATCGAGTTGATCAAGTCCTGGTCTAGGTCGGCGGCGACGCCGGGATAGCCGGCCCGCTCGAGCATCGCCGGCAGCTTGCCGGTCTTGAACAGGTCAAGAGTCCAGCCCAGGGTGTCTGTCACCAGGGTCTTGTCCCAGAATATGCGATGGTTCTTGTTCCTGGGGCCATAGTGATAGTGCGGCGCGTCCCAGAAGCAGTCGAAGGCCAGCAGTTCGGTCTCTTCGGTGTAGTGGCGCCCCGGCGTTCCAGCGAGGTCAGACAGCACGTGGATAGCCATGCCCCCGTCGCCGCTGTTCTGCAGACGCATCTCCAGACCGAAGCGGATGTTTCCAGCCTCGAATACGTCGGTGCCCCGGTTGTGCTTCACCGTGTTGCGCCCTGTGGCGAACTTCTCACGCGCCGTGGCGTCGACTTCGGCCAGGGTTGCCTTTACCGTATCCATGTCGATCTCGTCTGCGACCTGGGGATAACCTGCCTCCCTCACCATTGCCGGAAGCACACTACGTATTTGTTTCACACTCCATCCAACCGGGTTGCCGTCCACGGTGGGGTCCATGCGGAACATCTTGCTCTTGCCTTCAGGCCCGTAGACGTAGCTGCGCTCCATATCGAAGCAGTTGAACCGCAGCAGGGTCGTCTCCTTGCCGTCAACTTCTGCGGTCACAAGAATGACCACGCCCTGGTCTGAATGATCTTGCACGTTTCCGTCCCAAAGCTCGTGCTGCACGATAAATGTCACTCGCCCAGCCTGAATCCTGGGCCTCGCTGCCTGTTGAGTCATTTGTGTCTCCCTCCCAGCATCATTGTAGACTGTGCCGCTATCGACAATCGAAACGGACGTGGGGCGATTATAACACCTGCTGACGACGCCAAGGGTATCCGATTCGACAGCGGTTTGCATCTGGTGTCAGATGGTATGGATGACCCCAGTTTAGCGAGCGGAAGGAACTTCATTTCCCGGACATTTCCACTAGCTGTGACTCTACCCGGACTGTAGCCTTAGGGTCCACGACGGTCACGTTTGCTACTCGGGCACTGGGCCTGGAGGATTCTCAATATCCCCGCCATTTCCGACCGTTTCCTCTCACTTCTGCTCATTCCGTTGCATAGGCTATCCTCGGGCGTAAGTGGCTGGCTGAACTCCGACCTCGGCGTCGGCTCGCCATTGACTAGCAAAAGACATGATAGAGAACTGCCGACGATGTGGGAAAACTGCCGACGATGTGGGAAAGAGGTAAGTGTCAGTAGAGCAGGGTGCTCGCGCGGAAGAGCATGGATTCGCTCCCCGACCAGGCCGAGGCGAGCCGTCCGGTGCGCCAATGTATGCGCCAGGCAGACCGGAACGTTACTCCGTGGGCGACGCCTGTTGATCACCTCAACCAGTCGGCCACCCTCTCGGCGATCATGATGGCCGTGGCGTTGGTATTGGCGCGCACAACCTGGGGCGCGACCGAAAGGTCGGCGATACGAAGCCCATCCAGGCCACGGACACGGCAGTATTGATCCACCACTGCCATAGGTTCAGATTCAGGCCCCATCTTGCAGGTGCCTGAAGTATGCTGGGTGGTGCTTACGTTGCGCATCATCCAGGACTCCAGGGCTTCATCCGATGCGAGGTCGACTTCGGATGGGGACCGCCATCCTTGCACGATCGAGGCCAGGGTCGGGTGTTGCAACAGCCGCTGGGCAAGCCGGATACACTCCCTGACGCGCCTGATATCTTCCCGGCTGCGGAGATACCGGTAGTCTAACAACGGCGGATCGTGGGGGTCTGCTGACTTGAGCATCAACTCCCCCCAACTCTCGGCCAGTTCCAACATGCAGGCAAGCCGAACCCCGGCTTCATTCGCAGACCAGGCACCACTGGGACGGTCCCCGGTACCGGGACCGGCGTAATTGTAGGGGAAGAGCTGCATGTCGTTCCTGAGTTCCGACCCTTCCACCGTGTAGCGCAGACCCACCTGCATCCTGGGTCCGGATGAGTCCAAGTTGAACCCTTCGTGTGCCTCCAGCTCCAGGTTGAACATGGGGTGGTCACGAAGGTTCTGACCAACTCCGGGTATGTCGTGCACTACAGGAATACCGTGACTTGAGATGTGGCCTGCCGGTCCGACTCCGGAGAGCATCAGAAGCTGGGGTGTAGCGATCCCGCCCGCGGCCAGGACAATCAGGCTGCCCCGTACCGAGAAGCGTTCCTCGCCGCTTTCAACCTCGACTCCGACCGCCCTGTTTCCTTCGAACAACACCCGCCGGACCAACGCACTACCCCTGACGGTCAGGTTCAGCCTGTGCCGCGCAGGGTCCAGGTATGT
This sequence comes from uncultured Dehalococcoidia bacterium, assembly GCA_951812625.1. Classification (GTDB taxonomy): domain Bacteria; phylum Chloroflexota; class Dehalococcoidia; order Lucifugimonadales; family UBA3495; genus CATOSP01. The sequence continues at coordinate 997,851 of CATOSP010000002.1, forward strand.
CAATGCAGTGCTCATGCGGACGCCGTCTCGAGTGTTGAAAGGGACGGGCCCAACACCAGATGAGTCAGGGTTGTTCATGTCAGGGTCGTGGGGAAACCCGGCATCAATACACGCCTGATAGAAGGCGCTTTGGATGGGCTGCCACTCCTCTCTGGGGAACCGGCGCACCGGAACGGGCCCGTCCGAGCCGTGGAAATCGTCCCTGATATCAGCGTCGGTCTCTAGGCGGCGAAAGTAGGGCAAGAGCTTGAGATAGGCCCATTCGTCGTTGCCCTGGTTGGCCCAACCGTCGTAGTCTTCCGGGAGTCCACGGAGAAACACCTGGGCGTTCACTGCACCTGAGCCGCCTACAATCCTGCCGCGGTCCGCGTACATGAGTGAGGGCTGTTGGGGGGTACCGGCGGCACGGTAGCCCCAATTATAGTGGGAGTCCCCGGAGGTCGCGGCCATACTGTAGCCATTGGATATTTCGACGGGCAGGTACTCCGCTGATAGATAATCCGGTCCAGCCTCCAACAGCAAGACAGACCTGGCCGGGTCTTGAGAAAGGCGGCTGGCGAGGACGCATCCCGCCGACCCAGCTCCAACTATGATTACATCGTAGTCCATTACATAGGCTCCGGGGTTACTCGTAGGGGCGAAGCTTGACCTCATGCAGGGCAGGGATTACTTCCTTTCCGATAAGCTCGATGGATCGCATGACGTCCTCGTGGGGCATGTCCCCTTCGTTGCCATAGCATATTAGGTAGCCCGGCGCCACCGAGTCGAGAATCTCGGTGAGCCTGCGGATGACAGTATCCGGGCTGCCAACGACGATGCTGCCCGCCTCCTGAAGTTCCTCGTAGGTCTGGACTCGCTGCCCTAGCCTGGTCCCCACTCCTGCCGGTATCTGGCGAATGACATCCACGGCGGTACGGGAACGATAGCCGGGAGGGTCGTTGTGCTCGGCAGGACCCTTGAAGCGGTGTTTGCCGTGCCACATGTAGGTGCGGCCGATCTCCTGCGCTTTCTCGTCGGTGTCGGCGCAGAATACCAAAACGTTGCCGCCGAAGTTGCCTGGGCCGGGCTGGTATCCGGCCTCCCGGGCCGTATGGATGTAGACTTCCTTGAGCCATTCAGTCTGGCCCCGGATGACCTGGAGGTTCAGGTACGGGTAACCGTGCTCCGCGGCCCAGATGACGCTCTCCGGGCTGCCGGTGCCGGGGAACCAGATATCGGGGTGGGGCTTCTGCATGGGCAGAACCCACGGATTGACGACCCTGTGGTGGAAATGTTCACCTTCGTAGCGGAATGGGCCGGGTGTTGTCCAGCACCTAAGGATCAGGTCGTGGGCTTCCTCAAATCGGCTGCGGTTTTCGGTAGGGTCGATGCCCGCCTGCAGGGTCTCGATGGAGCTGCCGCGGACGAAGCCCGAAATGATACGCCCGCCGGAGTAGCAGTCCAGCATGGCTATCTCCTCGGCCATGCGCACCGGGTCATTGATGGCTATGACGTTGCCCAGGATGGCTATCTTGACATGCTTGGTTACCTTGGATAGTACGGCGGCGTCGAGGTTGGCCGCCGGCTTCATGCACCAGTAGGCGGTGTGGTGCTCGTTGGTCATGATGCCGTCGAAGCCCACCTCGTCGACCAAGGCATATTGCTCATGGTACTGGTTGTAGAGGACATGGGCCTTCTCAGGGTCGAAGAAGGTGTTGGGGAACAGGAACCGGGTGGCATCGTACTGTTCTAGATCCTCGTCGGTGACGTAGCCGTTGGGCTGCTCCGAGAACCAGTAGACCTCCACCCGGTCAGTCGGTCGGGTGAGTTGGTCAACCATCTAAACCTCCTATCGGGGAACGGACCGTGTCTGGTTGCGCCTTTGGTCGTTGGAGGAGATTTTACACGCTGGGCGGCATCATCGCACATATCCCGGAACCTCATGGCCACGTCTCAGTAGTCGGTGGACAACTGCTGTGGGCCGGCGTACTATTTCCCCGTGACTCCGGTACTCGAATCCCAACGCTAATGAGAGGGAGAACGTCAGATGACTACGCTAGGATCCGGCGCATTCACCTATGAGGCCATCCTGGACTGGGCCAAGCTGCCTGGCGGCGACACTTTCAACATGGTCAGCGCGGTGGCCACCGACTCCCAGGACCGGGTCTATGCCTTCCAGCGCAAAGACCCGCCCATCATGATTTTTGACCGCGCCGGGAATTTCGTGGATTCCTGGGGCAACGGGGCGTTTGAGTTCGCTCACGGCATACACATTGCCGACGACGTTGTGTACGTGACCGACCGGGACAGCTCGGTCTGCATCATGTACACGCTCGACGGCAAGCCTATCCAAATGCTGGGTCGACACGGCGTGCACTCCGACACGGGCTGCGAGAATCCTGGGGACTTGGTGCCCCAGGCGGCAGGGCCATTCAACTACCCCAGCGAGCTTGTGCCTTCGCCGTCAGGGGACTTGTATGTGTCAGACGGCTACCGCAACGCCCGCGTGCATCGGTTCACGGCCGATGGCCAGTTGAAGCAGTCCTGGGGCCAGCCGGGCAAGTCTGCTCCCGGCGAGTTCCATCTGCCCCACAGCCTGCTCGTGGACGGTGACAGCACGGTGTTCGTGTGCGACCGCGAGAACCACCGCATCCAGGTGTTCGACGCGGACGGCGAGTTCCAGGCCGTATGGACCGACATCCAGCGCCCGATGGACATTGCCGAGGGCCCGGACGGGAACCTGTACGTCAGCGAGGGGAACCGGGACGATTCACCATCACGGTTCAGCGTGCTGGATAAACAGGGGAACGTCCTGTGCCGCTTCCCTGCCAGGGGAGGCCACGGCAGTTGGGTCGATGCCCACGGGGACATCTACGTGGGCACGCAGACCAGCGTGGACAAGTACGTGCGGCAGAGGTAGCCGTTGAGCGGCGCTGCCGCACCAGTCATCGACGCTCAGCATTGCCGGACCCGGCCTTGGTTGCCGGGTCCGGTACATTCTGCACGAGACCCAGTCCAACACCCCAACACACTGCATCTGCTACACTGTTACCCGCTCCGGCGGTGGCCGGAAATCCTTCTCCGGAGGATGAGAATGCCACAGATTCGGCCCAACAGGGCCAAGCAAAAGCTGCAACAGGGACAGGTTGTAACCACCATATCAGGCTTGCAGAGCAGCGAGACTATCGACTTCCTCGGGCCTCTCGGTTTCGACGCCGCGTGGATAGAGGGTGAGCACGGCCCTGTGACCTGGGACCAGTTGGGAGACCAGACCCGGGCCTGCGACCTTTGGGGTATGGCCTCCATTGTCCGCGTGGATGCCAACTCACCGTCGGTGATTACCCGGACGCTGGACCGTGGCGCGATGGGAATCGTGGTCCCACACGTCAATACCCGTGAAGAGGCGGAACAGGCCGCCAAGTCTGCTAAGTACGCACCCCTGGGTTACCGGGGAATGTTCGGCGGTCGCCAGGCCTTTGGAGTGCCCGACTACTTGGAGAGGGCCAACGATCAGACCATGATGATCGTCCTGATCGAGGAAGCCGAGGCTCTTCGAAACTTGGACGACATTCTGAAGGTGGACAACATTGATGTTTTCTTCGTTGCCCCTTCAGACCTGGCCCAGACGATGGGCCACCTTGGCAACCCGGGGCACCCGGATGTCCAGAAGGCAATTGATGATGGCTTGGCCCGAATTGTCGACTCCGGCAGGACGGCCGGGACTCTGGTTAACGACGACAATATAGTCAGTTACATAGAGAAAGGCGTTAAATTCACGATGACATCGTGGAATGCCTGGGTCGCACGCGGGGCGGCAGGATTCTTAAGCAAAATCCCCGGCGCCTGACGGTCAGGTCCGGGAGTTAAGGGCTTCATGATACTGATCAGGGGTGTTGAGATCCCACAGGACTTCCGGGTGGTCCATCGGGACCCGCGTGGTGTCTTCTCGGTGTTTGCGGACCACCGCTTTCACTCCGAAGGTCGGCTCATCTATGTTGGTCAACTCTTCGAGTAGTGAGGCGTCCACGAAAATGGGGTGGCCCCCTTTTCCCTGGTATTCCGGAATGGTGATCAGACCGCCGGATGCGCGGTGCTGGTCCAACAGACCGCGGATGGTCTGAGCGTTGCGGGGTTGGTCGACATTCAGCATCAGGATGGTAGCGATGCCTCGAGCGTCCAGGACCCCCAAGCCGGCCTTAATTGAAGTGGTCTTCCCTTGAAGGAAATCGGGATTGACGCGCCAGGTAACCTGCTGCATTCCTTCTAGGAACGGACTTAGCTCGTCCGCCCGGTAACCCAGGACCACCACAACCTGATCAACTCCGGCGGAAAGCAGGGTGTTGACCTGGTGCCGCAGCAAAGAAGTGCCCTGCCAGGGCAGCAGGGCTTTGAGTTGCCCCATCCGTCGGGACTCGCCAGCCGCTAGCAGGATGGCGGCTGTAGACACGATGGTTACACTCCGACTTTGCGCTGGACGATACTCGCGGCGCGTTCCACGTACCAGTCGGACATCTGGAGAGGGGACCCTTTGCCCCCGCGACGCACCATAATGATCTCGGACATAATGCTCACGGCAAGTTCCTCCGGAGTCAGTGCGCCGATGTCCAGCCCAATAGGTGCGTGTATCTCCTTGAGCCGTTCCACCGGAACTCCTTCCATGAGAAGCCGCTGGTAGATCATCATGTTCTTGCGGCGGCTGCCCAACAAGCCAATATACCGGGCACGGGTAGTGAGGGCCGACTCAAGGGCCATGTCGTCGAAGCGATGTCCGCGAGTGGCAGCAACGACGAAACTATTGACGTTGACCTCCAGGTGTTTCGGCCATTCATCATAAGTTGCGACAACCGTCTGCTCCGCGTAGGGAAACCGCTCAGAATTAGCGAACTCCTCCCGGTCGTCCACGACGAAGACGCGGTAGCCTAGGTTGTGGGCGAGGTCTGCTGTAGCTTTCCCGACGTGCCCGCCCCCAACCATGACTAGCGTTGGGGGTGTCGTAAAGCCCTCCACGAATACCTCGGTACCGTCGTCAGTGGAGAATGACTCTATATTTCCCACATCGGCAACTCTCAGCGCCACCTCGGTAGCCCGTGCATCAAGCTGGGCGCTCCCGAGAGTACCGATGGTAGAGCCGTTCAGTCGCAGGAGCAGCTTTGCACCCAGGTTCGCGTCACCTTCAGGGACGTTGACTACCGTTGCCAGGCTGACTGCGTCGGCCCCTTCATACGCGGCAATCAACTCCTCGCCGACCTCGGTGTAGTCCTCTGGTCCCCAAAGCGGTTCTAGGAAGAAGTACATGGTCCCGCCGCAGACCAAGCCGTCGCGGGCCGCCACGTCCTCGTTGAGAAAGTAGTCCTTGAACTCTGGGCCGCCGTGACGGCGCAGGATTTCCTTGGCCGCGAACCAGATATCACCCTCAACACATCCCCCGCCCAGCGTACCGACTCCGCTCCCGTCTTGCCGTACCAAGAGCATCGCGCCAGGCTTCTGAGGGGTGGACCCCTTGGTGCGGACTACTGTTGCCAGCACACCCGGCTGGCCGCTCTCCAGAAGCTTGACTGCTTCCTGAATAACCTCTTTCATCGTCTCTATCACCTGCGGTGGCGAGTACAACCCAAGCTTATCAAAATCCCTGACTGCAGGCAATTGAGGATGGGCACATCTCCATTGTTATCGCCATGGTGCTGAAGAGATGGCCTCGTTCCTTGGGGCCCCGAAACCTTACCTGCGCGTCCGTCAGCATATCATTTCGATTCTCGTTCATTGCTGTCAGCACATCACTACCGTGGTGATACAGAATAGTGTATACTACACTATTGAAATAACATGGTAGGCGAATCATCACGAAACTGGACGGGAACCATCGGAATATAACGCTGTCGACATAGGTGATACGACACACCAAATGACAGTCATCGCCCTCACGTCCGTCAATCGGCGCAACGCCCTTCCGTACCTGGAAGCTACGGAATCCCTTGGACTGGAAGTCAGACTCCTCGTCCCCAGCGATTCCGACAGCGTTTCTACAGAAGACTTAATGGCGGGCGTTGGCGGCCTTCTCCTGAGTGGCGGGCCCGACATCGATCCAACCCGATACCTGGCGGCGCCAGATCCCAATGCAGGCCTGTATCTGGACCAGACCCTTGACGCCTTGGAATTTAGGGTCTTGGACTACGCCCTCCAGCGGGATATGCCCGTTCTCGCCATCTGCCGCGGAATGCAAGTGCTCAATGTGGCCTTCGGCGGGCAGCTAATCCAGGACCTCCCGGGGCACAAGGCTTATCAGGAAGACGGCCGCTGGGTCTCAGAGTCTCACCAGATCTACCTTGCCCCTGGCTCGAAAGCGGCTCCGATCATCGGCTCCGCTGGATTCTTCCGCGTCAACAGCCGCCACCATCAGGGTCTGCGCGAACCCCAGAAGTCGCCGAGACTCATGGCTACGGCATACTCGGTAGAAGACGGCTATATCGAGGGGCTGGAAAGCCCGGAACATTCCTGGGTAATCGGCGTCCAGTGTCATCCTGAACGACAGGACGAAGTTCCCGCATCTTTCGCAAACTTGTTTCGTGGATTTAGGGACCGGGCAGAAGCCTATCCAGGCTCACGGTTCATGACTTCCACACAAGCACGGTCTCAGGAAGACAGCGCTAACTCGCATACCGGGGACAATTTATTGGGAAGCGGCAGCAGGGAAGAGGAGGGTTAAACAATGGTCACCGACGCCCCAACGCCTCCAAGGGAACATATCCGTCCGGTGCACATCGAAGATGAGATGCGCACCTCCTACCTCAACTATGCCATGAGCGTCATAGTCGCCCGCGCTCTGCCGGACGTGCGAGACGGGCTAAAGCCGGTCCAACGGCGCATCCTCTATGCGATGCACGACATGGGTATCAGGCCCAACTCGGCATACCGGAAGAGCGCGCGCATCGCCGGTGAGGTGCTGGGAAAGTTCCACCCTCACGGCGACGGCCCGGTCTATGATTCTCTGGTCCGCCTGGCACAGCAGTTCTCCATGCGTTACCCGCTGATAACCGGCCAGGGGAATTTTGGGAGTGTCGACGGAGACCCGCCGGCCGCCATGCGCTATACCGAAGCGCGACTGGCCCCCATCTCCGAGGAATTGCTGGTAGATATCGATTACAACACGGTGGACTTCTCCCCCAACTTCGATGATTCAATCCAGGAGCCCACGGTCCTGCCGGCGCGTCTTCCGAATATGCTGGTCAACGGGGCATCCGGCATCGCGGTTGGTATGGCTACCAACATTCCACCCCACAACTTGGGCGAAGTGGCGGATGCCATCTGCGCGGTGATCGACGACCCGGATTGCACTACCGAGACTCTGATGCGGCACGTAAACGGCCCGGACTTCCCGACTGCCGGCATCATCAGGGGCAAGTCTGGGATTGTGGACGTCTATACAACCGGCCGCGGCCGCATAATGATGGAAGCTGCGACCGACATAGAGGAACTGCGAGGCGGTCGTGACCAGATCATCGTCACGGAGCTGCCATACCAGGTCAATAAGGCGAACCTGGTTGAGAAGATTGCTCAACTCACGCGGGACAAGCGGATAGAAGGTATCTCTGACGTCCGGGATGAGTCGGACCGTCACGGAATGCGCATTGTCATCGAGCTTCGCCGGGACGCCCAGGCGGAGATCGTGCTGAACAACCTGTACCGGCATACAGCTCTCCGCTCCTCTTTCAATGCCATCATGCTGGCGATCGTGGACGGCCAGCCCCAGGTCTTGGGGTTGAAACGCTCTCTGGAGCTCTTCGTCCAGCACCGCGAGGAGGTCGTCCGCCGCCGCTCAGAATTCCTCCTGAAACGCGCCCAAGACCGGGACCATGTGGTCCAAGGGCTGCTGTTGGCGTTGGATCGGATGGACGAGGTCGTTGCCATAATCCGTGGGTCCGCCGATGTTGAAACTGCCCGCAACAATCTGATGGAGCAATTGCAGCTTACCCAGGTGCAGGCGCAGGCGATTCTGGACATGCAATTGCGCCGACTGGCAGCCCTGGAAAGAGAAAGATTGGAGAAGGAACACGAAGACCTTCTTAAGACGATTGCTGACCTGGAAGCACTCCTGGCCAGCCCGTCCAAGATCAAGGCGGTGGTCAGGGAAGAGACTGTAAAACTCAAGGACGATTTCGCCGACTCCCGCCGTACAGTCATCTTCGATGATGAGATCGAGGACCAGACTGCGGAGGACTTCATAGCGCACCAGGACGTGGTGGTGACCCTGAGCCAGCGTGGCTACATTAAGCGGGTCCCCAGCCAGACCTATCGCACCCAGCACCGTGGGGGCAAGGGCGTCAGAGCAATGTCGACCCGGGAAGACGACGCAATCCTTGACCTGCAAGTCGTGGACACCCACGATACCCTGTTCTTCTTCACCAACCGGGGAAGGGTATATCCCCTCCGCGTCTTCCGCATTGCCGCCGACACTTCCCGGACGACGAGGGGCACCGCTCTGGTTAACCTGCTGAACCTGTCCCCCGGCGAACAGATCCAGGCCATGCTGTCTATCAAGGACCCGAAAGAAGATTACCTGCTGATACTGGCCACGAAGCAAGGACAGGTCAAGGCTCTCAAGACCGGTGAACTGTCGAACATTCGCCCGTCCGGCCTGATAGTAATGGACCTGAAACGGGACGACGAGTTGGTCGGCGTTTCCCAGGTCGGAGATGCCAGGGACGTAATCATGGTGTCCGAACGAGGACAGGCAATCCGCTTCAGCATTGACGAACTTACTCCCCGGTCCCGTAATGCTGGTGGAGTCCGTGGAATGAAGCTCCAGGACGGAGACAGGATTGTAGCCATGGGAACGGCGGCCCCTAGCGACCACCTCTTGATAGTCAGCCAGGGAGGGTACGGCAAATCGACCCCGGTCAGCAGCTATCGTCGCTCCGGAAGGTCCGGTCAAGGGGTGCGCACTCTGCGGGTAACTGACAAGAACGGACCTGTTGCCGCGGCTAGGGTCGTACGCGATGCACCCGGCCAGGAGATGTTCATCATTTCGGCCAAAGCCCAGGTGGTCCGGATCACCTTGGAGGATGTTAGGGTTACCGGACGAGACGCGCAGGGCGTCATAGTGTGGCGCGACCGCGAGGAAGACGACTTCGTCGTGTCCATCGCCTGTTTCCAGGAGACGGATCAGACCCAGACTGCAGAGCATACCAACGGCGTGGCACGCAACGCGAATGGGACGCACGGGTCCAATGGGACGAACGGCGCTGAACAACCGAAATAGGTACGTACCAGCATACGGTATCCAATGTGGGTCCGTGGCGATTACGTCTTCCATGGCTCAGGTGGTGGGTGACCATGTGCCAGCGCGATTGCTTGTCAGCCCGGGCTGCACGAGCGGCATCCATGTCTCACACGTCCGAGCATCGTATTCTCCAGGAAGGGTATGAGCCAAGAGTGGAGTGAGTCCGGCAATAGGGTGGCCGTATATTTTCTCAACCAAAGGAGCTATCGATGAAGCTGGTATTCCTGCATGGTGCTGGAGGTTCAAGCCTGTCGTTCTACTATCAGATGCGGCACTTCCGGAACTCGAAGGCGATAGATCTCCCCGGGCATCCCTTCGGTACAGCCTGTCAGAGCATCGAAGGGTATCTCGAGTGGGTGCGGGGATTCAATACCGCCCGACGGTACAAGGATGTCGTCTTGTGCGGTCACTCGATGGGAGGGGCGATCACCCAGCTTTATGCGTTGCGCTATCCCGAGGAGCTGCGGGGGATTATCTTGATCGGGACCGGGGCAAGGCTCCGCGTACATCCTGATTATCTCAACCGTTGTGAGAACCCGGGTGAAGACAATGCGGATTGGATGGATGGCCAGAAGGACACTTACAAGGGTGTTGACTCGGACATCTATGAAGTTCTGATGCGGAGGGCTTCGGAGGTTGGTCCCGCAGTCGAGTTGAATGACTTGAGAGCCTGCGACCGGTTCGACATCATGGATGAAGTGAAGAACATCTCGCTACCGACTCAGGTCATTTGCGGAAGCGAAGATATCATGACCCCGGTGAAATATTCAGATTACCTGGCGAAGAATATCAGGGAGTCACGCGAGGAAGTCATCTCCGGCGGCACCCATTACGTCCAATTGGAGAAATACCACGCGGTGAATGAGCAGATAGAGAAGTTCCTGGCCACTCTCAAATAGCGGCCGGGCGCTTTATTCCGTGGCTGGATTGTACCAGCGGCTGCGGTAGAACATGAGGGGAGTGCTGGCATCGTTCTGGCGGATTTCCTCCACCTCTCCCAGAAAGATAGTGTGGTCCCCGTAAACATGGGACCCTACCACCTTACAGTCGAAGAACACCATCGCATTGTCCAGTGAAGGCGCGCCTCCATCAGAGGTGCCGTAGCTGTAATCCACATCTCCCACGCGGTCTTCAGGACGCTTGGCGAAATACACCCCCAGTTCCTCCTGTTCTTGCCTGAGGATGTTCACTCCATAGCGCCCCGCGCGTTCTAGGTATCCATGTGTGTGAGTCCCATGAGCGACACAGACTAGCACAACGGGCGGTTCAAGGCATACCGACGTGAAAGAGTTAGCGGTCATGGCATGGGGAACCCCTTCGTCGTCGATCGTCGTGATGATGGTTACACCAGTGGCGAAGTGGGCGACTGCCGCCCGGAATGATTCTTTGGTTACCACTACGTTACCCTTCCCGCTTATTTGCCCCCATTATAAACACACAGCAACGCTATCGCCAATGCCAATGTAGTTGGGCCCGGAAAATCGAGTCAACGTCGCGTATCAATCGAATTGGGAGACGACGTTTGGAGGTTTATGGTCAAACATAGCCCCAAACCAAAGCCTCGTCCACAAGGAAATGATGCCCGTTAGCCTGAAAAACCTGCTCATAGTCCACTATTGGCTGGCAACAAGATACCAAGCTGATAGTATGGCCGAGCGATCGCCGATCTTGGATATTGTATTTGACTCCCGCCACTAGCCCGGACGTGCGTCTACTCCGGCAACCTCCGGATAGGGAGCGAAGCGACCTGCGATTTGTGTGGGTGCGGGATGGGCATCCACGCTTTGCTCCATCTTGACTACAGCTCCGTGTGGCACCATACCTCTAAACAGGTCTGGATGAGTCAATTCCGCGAGGATCTCCAGTCCCTGCACTACCCTTGGACCTGGGCAACTGAAATATTCATGGTCAATTAGGTAGACTTCTCCAGCTTTTACGGAGGGCACATCGCTCCATCCCTCCTGCTCAGCCAACCATGGGATTTCCCTCAGGCTTCGGGAAACGTCCGATGAGCAGAGATCTATGAAAAGCTTGTCCGGGGCATAGGCACGCACCTCATCCCATGGTACCCGCCGGGCAGGACACCCGGGAGCATACGGGGAATCGCCGCCCGCCATCGTCAGCATCTCCGGTATCCAATGCCCACCAATGACCAGCGGGTTGATCCCCTCCAGAGAGTAGGTCCTGGGCCTGTCCTCTGTCATAGCCAGCCGTTCAGCCACGGCGGTGACACGTTGTGACAGGTCTTCAACCAGCCTCCGCGCCTCGGCTTCAGCGCCGCAAGCGGTGCCGACCTCAAGGATACTCTGCATAATCTCGCTCATGGTCTTGGGTTGCAGAACTACCACCTCGGGGCAGGAGGGCATCCCCTCCACTGCACGCCCGACCGTAGAAGCATCAACCTCGCAGAAGTAACAAAGGTCCTGGGTCAAAACGACATCGGGAGGGTTTTCCCAAAGCCACTCAACGTCGAGTTCATAGGGACTCTCGCCAGCGGCCAGGATCTCTCGCATTCGTTGTTCAACTTCCTCGCTTGACATGGAGTCAACGTCGATCCTGCTGCGAGACACGATCGGCTTGGTCGCTGCCTCCGGCGGGTATACGCAAAGGTCGCTTACTCCGATGAGCGCGTCACCCAGCCCTAGGGCAAAGAGAATCTCGGTTCCGCTGGGCAGCAGGGAGCATATCTTCATTGGAGACAACTCCAGGTCAGGAAATCTTCAACGGAAACGCGGCAAGTGGTTCGTGGCACAGTGTCTTGGCCGTTGTTGTATCATAGTGGCCCAACTATGTCACTATCCAGTCAGGACAACTGGAGCAACCTAGCCCTGCTCAGGCTGAACGCCTACGGGCTGGGAATCAACGGGTTTTTCCTCAGCATCGACACGGTCGTATTGCCGGTCTTGGTACTGGTGCTCGCCCCGGAGGGCCTCAAGAACACGTCTCTTGGAGTCCTCGGTGTCGGTGGTCTTGCGATTGCAGCGCTAGTCCAGATACTGGTAGGACGGTTCAGCGACCGGACCCGTTCCCGCCTGGGAAGGCGTGTGCCATACATGCTTGGAGGCTGCGCCATCGTATGCCTCGGCATAGTGGGAATCGCTCTCGCCCCGCATTACTGGGTACTGTTCGGCGTCTGGATCATCGTGCAGGCCGGGCTCAACATAGGGTACGGCCCCCACCTTGCGCTGATACAGGACCTTGTGCCACCCAACCGCACCGGGGTAGCCTCGGCCATAAAAATATTGGCCGAGGCTGTCAGCGTCGTGATATTTATCTGGATAAGCACTAGGTTGATGGCGTCCTACGATTCCGGTCGTGGTGCTCACTGGCTCTGGGCCGCCCTGTTGATTCCGGGTGGCACGCTAATCGCTGCCACAGTGGTCAGTTCGTTGGTGGTGCTCAGGAGGCAGGTCGCCAATACTCCGGTGCAGCCCACGGTCGAGGCGCATGGCGGAATGATTCCCGCCCTCCACCCGCAGTTACGCCGGTTCCTGATTTCCCGGTTCATGATCGTCGCGCCTGTCTTCGTTTTCCAGACCTACGGCCTGTTCTTCCTGCGAGACAAAGTAGGACTGCATGACCCGGTGGTTGAACTGGGGAATATGGTCTTATTCATTGGTGCGGGCATCGCCGTCAGTGCCTACTTTGCAGGATGGGCGTCAGACCGCTTCGGACGCAAGCCTGTTATTTTGGCTGGTTCCGTCGTGGCTGCTGGCAGTACATGGGCGATGCTCTTGGCCGGCAGTTCTATGGAGGTCCTCGTCATCGCCACCGTGGTAGGCTTGTCGGTCGGCGCGCTTCTCGCCTCGGATTGGGCGATGGCGAACGACATGGGAACTTCAGGCCGGGAAGCAATGCACATCGGCGTGGTGAATCTCGCCACTATCGCTGGTGCGGCAACGGCGAAGATGATCGGTCCGGGGGTTGACTTGCTCAACAGAGCCTCCGAGGCTTCGGGCTACTCGGCACTGTTGATCGGATGCGGAGCTTTCTTCCTTATCGGAGGCCTGGTCCTGGCACCCGTGAGGCCTGACCTGCGCCGGGCCCCTGTTTGATTCAAAGCGTGCTGCCGGGACCGTACCACAGAAAGTGCGTGTCTTGGAGAAACGCCGTTGACCGCTCCCTGCCCTGGTTAGTGCGCTGGCTGGACCTGCTTGGACCCACCCCTTGGCATGATCAGGGACACCAGGAACCCGACGAAGAACAATACTGCCGCAACGTAGAAGGCCGCCTCCCACGATGAGAACTCGATGATCAACCCGACCAGAATGCCGGCCAACGCGCCGAAAGCAGCGTTGCTGCCCCACATCAGGCCCATAAACGTAGCATCCAGGCCCTTGCCTTCCACTTCGTCTATCGCGGCAGCTTGGGTCAGGGAGTTCACCGAGGAATGGAACAGGCCGAAGAGCAGCACGGATACCCACATCCAGATGCCGCCCCCTCCGAGAACGGTGGTCACCGACAGCACGACGGACACGATCATCAGGAAGGCAATTACCGACCGCCTGCCCACTCTATCCGACAGTGCTCCGAATATTGGTCCTGAAATGACACCAGGGGCGGATACCAGGGCCACGGCGATCCCGATCTGGATACTGCCTATGGCCGTGAACGGGTCCATGCCCAGACCGTTACTGAGATACAGTGGCAGGAAGAACACGTAAGAGCGGTCTCCCATACCCCGTACTGCGGACACGGTGAATATGGACCACATCCCCGTGCCCCGGAATGCCTGAGCCATGCCGCTGATCTGGGCTTTCAGGTTCTGGCCCAACTGGACGGGACCAGGTTTGGGGCCGCCCACGTTCCAGAGCAGCAAGAGCACCGCGCCGCACAAGATCAGCAGAAGGGGCGTACCTCCACCCATGATCCATCGCCACCCGACGATCGGCAGGAGCAGTGCGGCAATGATCGGCCCGGTCATGTCTCCGGCGTTCCCCGAAGATCGATGCAGGGAGATATACCATCCGCGTTGCTGGGGGAACTTTCGCGCGAGCAATCCTAAGGCTGGGGGGTGCCAGAGGGCACTACCGGCGGACGCCACGACAAGCGCGCCTAGGACAGCGATATAGTTTGGCGAGACCGACACGAGTAAGTAGCCAATGCCGATCAACCCCATGCTGGCGGCCAGCACCTGGCCGCTCCGGTACCGGAAGATGTCCACGAAGAACCCGCTGCTGACGCTCGTAACCCCGCTGGTGATTTGCCGGACGGTGGAAAGGACTCCCGCCATCACGGGGTCCATCCCCAGAGATGCGTACATAGCGGTGACTAGCACCGGAAAGCTGTGCCCGTAGAAATGTTCAAGACCATGGGCACCGATGAGGGTGGTGGCCATGGTCTTGTCTTTGATGTGAACTTCCGGTCCCGCAGTGCCCTGCCCTTGAGTCTCAACGGCTTGGACCAATTCACCAGACCTGCTTTCTCGCCATTTTTGGGCAGCAATTGGCCGATTCCCGAAGCCAGGCAGCCCACCTGTGGCAGTATACTCGTGGGACTCCTGGGCGGCAAGTCACGTATTCCAGCCGCAACACGCCAGCAAAATCGAAGTATACTAGTAAGACTTCAATAACTCGCCCACCGTTGAATGCAGCCGACCGGCAACGAAGGAGTGTAATTGCGGGCTCTCATAGTCTCCGATGTCCACTCAAATATCGAGGCTCTAAGTGCGGTAGTTGCGGACGCCTGGGGCCGGGGTGGGTTTAACCAGGTATGGTGTCTCGGCGACACTGTGGGCTATGGCCCTGACCCGGGGGACTGTATATCCCTCCTCCGTGAGCATGACCTTGTGGCAGTCGCTGGAAACCATGACTACGCGGCTGTGGGCAAACGCTCCGTCCACGACTTCAACGGATCAGCCCGGGCGGCGGCCCAATGGACCGCCGCAAATCTTTCGGCGGGTGACGCCGATTTCTTATCCGGACTACCCCTGGTCGAGACGCGAGACCCATTTACCCTGGTCCACGGCAGCTTGCGACAGCCAATCGACGAATACCTGCTGGATTCCGATTCTGCCCGCGCCACGTTTGCGTTGCTTACCACCCGTCATTGCCTGGTCGGCCATTCCCACATACCATTCATCTGTGCCGAAAATGATGGCTCTCCCAAGTTCAAGCTGTTCACAGAAGGAGCGGTCTTCCCTCTGGAGCATGAACGCCTGATCCTCAACCCCGGCAGCGTCGGCCAACCCCGAGACCGAGACCCTCGCCCCAGCTATGCGATTTTTGACGAGGACTCCCTCACTATCGAGCGCCACCGGGTAACCTACGGCATCCTTGAAACCCAAAAGAAAATGGAGGCGGCTGGCCTCCCGCAGTACCTCATAGACCGCCTTGATCACGGCGTCTGACCCTCCGGGCTACAGCGTTGGGAATGAGCCAGACAAGCGACCTGGAAACTTGCGATTCTGACCACATATTGACAATGGCGCGACAGTATTGCTAAATTCGAAGTGAGGTCGGCAAGAACCGTCACCTCTTGGCCCGCTAGCTCAACCTGGCAGAGCGACGGACTCATAATCCGGTTTCGAAACTGACAGGAGCAGACTAGAACAAGTCCACTGAGGAAAAATTTCAGGGCCGCAGGCACGAAAAGGGCGTAAAAAGCCCTTTTTTCTTTCACTGAGGTCCACTGACGCGCGCCCCCAGAACGGCAAGAGAGAACGGCAGACCCTCCAGAACGGCTGAAAAAAGGGCCATCTCTCCAGGGAGCCAGAATCCTGGGTGCGACCGGTGGAAGAGTAACTTGGACACATTGGCGGATTCACCGACCGGAACTGGGTTTGCGCTGTTGAGTGAGAAGGTAAGCGCTAAGGGCCGGAAGAGAATGTTAGCCGGCATCCTCCAGGATGGGTTCAGCGATCGATTCTCCCGGGACCGATAGTTCCACCTTGAGGTTGCCCAATCTCCTGGTACGAACGGGCGATCAGCGTGGTGTCGCTCCTGGCCTTCTGGTTCTGACCATTGCCGAAAACGCCCGGAGCGGATGGTGCTTGGCAGCCAGTTGGGCCACCGTCTCCTGGCCTTTCACCGCTTCCATGGCCACTTTGGCCTTGAAGTCCGGCCTGTGCCTCCTCCGTTCTTGGGGCCTTGCCGACTCTTTCTTGGCGGCAACCACTGCCCTCAATTTGGGAGCAAGACTCTCGCTTATCTGCTTGTCCAGTTTCCTGGGTCCATCTCACTACGCCTGGACTCTCACGATGAACTGTCCAAGCCGGCTCTTCAAGGTGGGCCGCTTCACTACCGGTGGCCAGTCCAGAGTGCCAGCCGCTCCGTTTCAGGAGCCGGAATGCACCAATTCCCGGCTGCGCGTGTGCGGCAGAACCCCTTTCTGCTGGTAATCAACCGCCGACGTGAACCTGATGCGGGTTATGCGTACATCCCATTAACGGGAGTCAGCTAACGGGAGTCGGAGCCTGGGCTGCCCGCCTTTGGCCGTCGGTCGACCAGGTAGAGTGCCCCGTCCATTTCGATTCGCCCTTCAAATTGCAGAGACTTTTCGTTTCCGGGTGTCTTCAGGTCGTCGAATTGCAGTCTGGACGCCTCTCCGGCGAAGACAAGCTTGGGATCGAAGATCCTGACCATCCTCACCTTTCGATTGGAATACTTCCCGTTCTTTTCCGACATCCAGAGCGTAGCCAGCAGTTCAGGCCCCAGACGAAACTCGGATGTCAAGAACTGGCTGATTGCCTGCGTCACCACCTGTGGCTTTGAACCTTTCCAGAACATTAAACTCATGGAATACCATCCTTCATGAAATTCCTGAACCCTTGGGGTGTCGTGAAATTAGCCGTCTACTCCAATCTCCCGGGGACCGGATTTGAGAATACTCAGCAAATCCCCTACGGCTATATCCTTCAATATCGGCCCATGGAGAGGTAGGTCCTGGTTTACTGTATAGGTGTTGGTCCGCCCTTGCCGGGACTTGGTTATATACCCGGCTTCGTCCAGGTCGGCGACGATCTTGAGCACGGCTCTTTCAGTAATGCCAAGCTGCTGGGAAATTTCCCTCGCGGTGATCCTCGGTTGTCGGAACACTGCTATCAGCACACCGCCGTGGTTGGTAATGAAGACCCAACTCGGCGCTTCCGCAGGCCCTTTCAATTGATCTCCCTACAATCCCTTTGATATGAATATATACTCATGATATATAATTCATGTTTTAATGTTCATAGTATACCACAATGTCCCCACAAGCTGATGACACAGGACCAGTGGCAATCACCACCTTGGCCCTCCCAAGCGGGCGGTCCTGATCACAAGTCAAGGGGCTTCTCCTGAATGCGGGCGGCAAGGCCGGAGATCCACTTGATTTCAATGTCCTGTTCACCAACCCGCCGGAACCACCGACGCGACACCCAACCGAACCCTACCCAGCGGGTCCGCTCGTTCAGGTTGAGGACCTGGCCGACCCAGTCAGCTGGCTCTGCCGCCGGGAGGATGGAGGCCGTCCAGATGAGCCAGGCCACTGTGAGGGGGTCGAGAATGGGACGTACGCGGGACAATTCGACTCGATCTGACGCGGCTGGAGGGACCCTGCTCGCCCACATGCCCTATAATGGCCCGACACTTCAGCCTTCTCACCCCGCTTGAGGAACGCCATGACCAGCATGCCGGTCAAGAAAACGCCGGCCACCGGGTCGGCCGACAGGTTCCCGGAATTCCCGACCAGGGACGATATGCAGAACTCCATCTACCTCGACGCCCCGGCCCACCAAGCAGCCCTGTCCCACCATTTCGGCAGTCCGGATACGACCGTCGTCCTAGTACTACAGTCGCAGATAGCAATTGGGAGTCTTGGACGGTCCTAAAATCGCAACGTCTGGCTACGGCCGAAGTCTCCATTCCTAACGAAATCAAGTCGAATTCGAGACCGGGATTTCCAAACCAGAATTAATGCGACTGTAGTACTAATGCCCTGGCACGGTCTCGTCGTGTCGGAGGACGGCAGGAAACTTGGATTCATTCTTGGGTTACCAGGTCTTCGGGTCAGGTAGGAACAGTGGGCTGCTTACGAGTCAGCTAATGTGAAGCGTTGGGATTCCGTAAATCACCCCAAGGCCCAACACTCCCCGGTGACCGTACCGAGCCTACGGTGACTAAGCGATTGCCCCACGACTCGGGGGGCGTGCCTACAAGCCGGTATAACGGAAGACGTAGATGCCCGCGTCCGGGAAAAACCTGCCCGCGAAGCGCTGATTTTCGGGACCGTCGCTGCCTCACTTCCGAGAACCGGCCAGCTACATCAACTTACTCTCCGCTAGGACTCGTACAGCGTTTTCGCCTGTAAGTGGTCAACGTGGTGATGCTCGAAGCAGTCCTTAGCCGACGTTTCCATCTGCAGGGTGACATGTTGAACACTAAATTCATCGTGGATGGTCCGATGGATGCGTCGCATAAGCGACTCGATGTCCCCCTGATAACCAGGGTCCACAAGCACGTGCGCTGCAAGGGCATTGTATCCAGTGGTGATGGTCCAGGCGTGAACGTCGTGGACCAGGGTTACGCCATCTGAGTCTTCGATCGTGCTGCAAAGCCGGTACATATCCAGTCCAGCGGGAGTGCCTTCCAACAGGATACGAAATACTTTTTTCGCCAAACGGAATGACCCGACCAGGATTAGGGATCCAATCAGGACACCGAGGACAGGATCAGCATAGTCCCAGTCGAAGAAGAGCACGACCACGCTGGAAGTGACCACCGCTACAGATCCCGCAAGATCGCCGAGAATGTGCCAGAAGGCGCCTTCAACGTTGATGCTATGCCGGGAGGAACGGTAAAGGATACAGGCAGCGAATATATTAATGAGTAGTCCAACGATGCCGACAGTCAGCATTATCCCGCCGTCCAACTCGTGGTGATGCCCTTGGGTCAGTCCTATAAATCGTTCCCATGCTTCATATAAGATCCAGCTAGCAAGCAACCAGAGCGCAATAGCGTTTAACAAAACGACCAGTACCTCGATGCGATGGAAGCCAAAAGTACGCTTCGTAGTTGCCGGACGTTCTGCGAGCCACATGGCGAACAAGGCCAGACCAATGGCCACAGCGTCAGTCACCATGTGGGTGGCGTGCGCCAGCAGCCCCAAGCTTCCGGACAGGATTCCCCCGGTTACTTCTATCGTCATGTGGCAGGAAATCAGAACGAGGACCAACATTAGACTGCGGCGACTGGCGGCCCGATAGTCGTGGGAATGATCATGCCCCATGTGTTCCTCGCGCGCAGCATGGTCGATCTGAAACGTTGCCATTATCGAATTCCTCCTGAGCCACGGGAGTTTGGGTGCATGGGTTCAGACCGCACCGATCATGCGGCGTGGACGTGATTTGCCGAGGTCAGTTGAACCTGGGGGGTTGCATCTCGAGTTCTTCGGAAGGTGTCACTTCTTCCAGACCATCCCATGTACGACGCCCAATACGAACGCCTGCCATGTCTTGATGGCCCCGACGCGCTACCCGGCCGTGAAGACCAGCCAGTCAAATCTATCAAGTGGTTGTGAAAATAGCGTGAAAAATCCGCTATGTTTCGTAAATGTTTCATGAACGTCCATTTGTGGACAGTTGGGGAATCTTGCGGAAGCGACCTCATCCTCCTCGGGTAGGGGAATCGGGCGCCAAGAAGGTGAAGCTCGAATCCTCAACCCGGTCTGAGCTAAGCTGACTTTTCCAAGTCGGATATTCTGCCAATTGGGACTGCGGACTCAGGATACCTACGCGATTGAACGAAGGGGCAGACCCAGAAGAGAAGCCGACGAATCCTCCGCAACTCGATACTTCGTGACCCACTCCCTGAGAGTCCTGTAGGAGTTAACCAAGCCAACAGTCCCGGTCGGGAGAAGGGACCATAGGGGAGACTGCAGGATGAGCGAGGGTTGGTGCTAAAATAACGTGTCAATGGAATGTATCGCCGCCGTGTCAACCGCGCGCACGGCGGGAAGCAGGAGGCTGCTATGGACAATCTCCTCGTAATATCGTCGGACTCCCACGTATTCGAGCCGCCAGACCTGTGGACTGAGCGCATAGACTCGGAGTTCCGGGACCGCGCGCCGCGAATGCAGCGGGTGGGAGACGTGGACCACCTGGTGGTAGAGCAGGGCCAGATGGTCGCCGGCATCGGCCTTATTTCCAACGCCGGAGCCCGCTTCGAGAACCCGGAGCAAATCTCCGCTCATGGCCGCTTCGAGGACGTCCATGCCGGCGGATACGACCCCGATCAGCACATCCGGGATATGAAAATTGACGGTGTTTCCGGCGAATTGTTGTATCCCTCGCAGGGACTGTTCTATTTCAGGGTTGCCGACTCACGCCTGATGTCCGCCATCTTCCGCACGTACAACGACTGGCTCGCGGAGTTCTGCTCCTCCAATCACGACCGGCTCAAGGGCGTCGCCATGATCAATCTGGACGACGTGTCCGAGGGGGTCGCCGAGTTGGAACGCTGCGCCGGACTGGGTATGGCAGCGGCGATGATTTCCGAGTACCCGCAGGAACACAGGCGCTACGACAATCCGGATTACGAACCCTTCTGGGCTGCCGCGCAGGACCTGGACATGCCAGTAAGCCTGCACACCGCCACCCGGCGCGAGGGGCGCAGCCGGGGTGCAGGCGCAACGTCCGTCCGGGACGCCAGTGGGCGGGCCACCAAGGTCTTCTACCCGGCAACCTCGATGTGCGACATGATCTTCTCCGGCGTGTTCGAGCGCTATCCGAAATTCAAGCTGGCCATCGTTGAGTTCGAACTGTCGTGGGTTCCATACCTGCTGGACTCCATGGACTACACCTACGTCGAGAGGCAGGAAGAAGCCTCCTACCGCTTCAAGGGCGATGTGCGGCCGAGCGACTTCTTCAGAAGCAACTTATACCTCAGCTTCCAGGAGGACGCCGTCGGCATCCGGGTGCGGGACATCATCGGGGTTGACCGGCTGATGTGGGGTAGCGACTATCCCCACTCCGAGTCCACCTTCCCGCGTTCACGCGAGGTGTTGAGCGAGATCTTGGACGGCGTGCCCGAGCCAGAGCAGGCCAGCATTGTCGGTGGGGCCGCCGCGGACCTCTACGGGTTCGACGTTGAGAAAGTGGCTGAGCCCATCGGTTGAGGACCAGGCAGACGGGGAGAATCGACCCTGGACGGCCTGACTCTCGTAGGCCAAGTCTGGACGATTATGTACGACGGTCACAGCGTTTCGCGCTGATAGAAGAGTCCGACCTAATCGGAGCTGGCCGACTCCTCCCGAAATAGAAACCTGACCCTGCGCCAGTCTAGGATGATGAGTAATGCCGCCAGCCCGAAGTACACGAAAGCGATCCACAGGCGGGCTTCCGCACTCGGGAAGAATAGGTGGACGATGAACAGGCTTGGAAAGACCGCTCCGGCTCGCCAGTCTACGACTCGTCTGGCGATCAGCAGAAGCCCGAACACCGAGACCGCTGTTGTAAGAAGGAATTCGATCGCCTGCCTCCCGTCCAGCGGGAATGTGAGGACTTGACCAGCCGATGCATTGAACACTACGACCATGCTGTGCCCGTTGTCTATAAGTCCCTCGACGAAGGGTTCTGCGGCTACCAGGATGACCCCGGCTGTGTATAGAAACAGCGTCACCACCACCGTTCGGCGTCTTTTTCGCGGGCAACGCTCTTAGCTGGGCGGCAATACCGGCGAGTTCAGGCCTTCCGCTTCTTTTGTGGTGCATCCCCAAAGATAGGCAACGTAGACGCCAATCAAGGCTGCAGCCAGCAGGGGATTCATCCCGTGCATGAAGAAGATGACGAACGTAAGGAGCGCGGCCAGAGTCAGGAAGGTCTCCTCCGGACCCATCCGACCACGCATGTCCAGGACGCCCCTGTGCTTCAGGCAATAGATCAGGATGACCACGTACCAGCCGAAGCCGATGAGGAGCCGGTTGGCGCCGGTGACGTCGGCAGCCACGCGCTGAGTTTCCGCAGTCATCTCCCGCGTCTCGGGATCGAACGACGGTCCCGCGTCCCACGCCAGTACTGCCTCGATTTCATATTCCGGGGGAATGGTAAGCAGGGCGAGAATCGCAATAGCCAAAGCCGCTGAGATGTCCAACTCAGCCACTTCGACAGCCCAGGAGAGCGGGAACGCCCCAGCCAACATGCCCACTCCGTATAGGCCGGCCTCGCGAGTGGAGCGATTTGCGCCCCGGAAAACGAGAGGGCAGCGCCGGGTAATCCCAACAGCAGGACTAATATGAGGGTGGCTCAGTAACGGGAGCTGTTAACCTGGACTTCCAAATTTGGCTCCGGCGTTCAACGGACCAGGTTCGGATAGCATATCACCGGCCCCTGGCGGGATGTGGTGTTGTACATCACTGTTCCAGCCCCCCGCGTTTCCAAGACCCGTGGCTGCACACTGGCGGTGATGTTAACATGGTGCCGCTCGAAGCATATCTTCCAATTGAATCGGCAAGGAAGCTGACGATATGTATTCCAAGGTAATCGTTCCGCTGGACGGCTCGGGGCTTGCCGAACAGGCCTTAACCTATGCCCAGCTCATCGCGGGTTCGATGGCCATTCCCATCGAACTAATTGAGGCATTCGATATTCTGCCCCCGGCGGTGCGGGACAAGTACACTCCGTACATCGTCAGGATGATGCTGGATGATGCGCAGGAGCGTTCGGAAAGCTACCTCGCACCGATCCGGGGCCGGCTGGACGCAGCCGGGTACACGGTATCCACTTCCACGCTGCGTGGTATGCCCGCGGACGCCATAGTGGCCCTGGCCGGAGCCGACTCGGAGGCACTGGTAGTGATGTCAACACATGGGCGGGGCGGCATCTCCCGATGGGTGTTGGGCAGTGTCGCTGACAAGGTACTCCACTCCATCTCCAACCCCGTGCTCGTCGTGCGGGCGACACAAGGCAGCGTGACCTCAGGAGAAACCTCTCTCAAGACGGTTCTGGTGCCGCTGGACGGGTCAAAGCGGGCTGAAATGTCCCTGCCCCACGCCGTCGGCATAGCCTCCGCCTTAGAGGCACGTATCTCGCTTCTGAGGGTGACCCCGCCCGCCGACTACTACCACCAAAACTTGGCCTCGGTTGAACCCCGGTTGATCGCGTCTGGCGAATCCGGGTGGATGTCTGCGGATGACCTCATAGCCGCCGATGCAGGGGAAGTAGGCACGTACCTGTCCGATCTGAAGGGCCGGCTGTCAGGTGATTTTGGTGCTGAAGTGACTGCGGAACACCAGCAGAGACGGAACGCCGCCCAGGTCATAATTGACACGGCGACGGCACAGTCTTCTCTTGTTGTGATGACCACTCACGGGCGCAGCGGATTGGGCCGGATGGTTTTGGGCAGCGTAACGGACCGGGTGGTACGCCACTCCAACTCGCCGGTGCTCGTGATTCGATGATGGGCAGGCCGACCAAACCTGGTGGCCTGCCGCACCCTAGATAATATTGCGGGACTTGAAAGTCATGGACTCGAAGGAGTCCTTGTATGGCGATTCGCCTGTCTTTCTGATCTTCGCCTTGCCCAGCTTGAAGCGGTAGCGGTTCGTGATGGGGTCGGGCACACGGTGAATCAGGCTGTTGGATTCGGTTTCCGGCCAGCCGGGCGAATAGATGAAGTTGGTGAACAGTAGACCGGGCCGCACGGCATCCGTGACAATCGCTACGGCTTTACTGTGGCCCTTGCCGCTCCGGATCAGTCCATTCTCCTCCATCTTGCTGAACAGGAACTCATCCCCCTTCACTATTGTGAACCCCCCGGTCTGGACCAGGATGTCGTCGCTCTCCATGATCACTTCATCGCCGCTCTCGATACCGCGAGGCTCCGCATCATTGGGGTGAATCTCCACATAGTTGTCGGGCCAGCGCTGGGTGATGTAGGGCTTCCGGGAGTCGTCGTAGGCCGACTGCCACAGCTCGTTGATGCGTCCGTTGGTCATCCATAGCTCGTCCCCCGTAGGGGTGATGCGCTCGTAGAAGTCGCTGAACCACTCCCACGGAGACTTGTTCAGAACCGCCTTGCCCGAGTGGGTGTGGAAGTGAGTGAGCCACTTTCTGTGGACCGTTGGCCCTTCTGGGGTGCCCAGTTCCAGGGTTGAGTCATGCAGGCGCTTCGTCCCGACTAGTTCACCGTTCACCATGCGCACCGGGGTCTGAATTCCAGTGGTGCCCATGTCCCGTAGCACGTCGTGGGCCCTGCGGCCCTGTGACTGGGCATAGCGCACTAGCGGGAAATAGTCCAGGACACCTCCTCGGCTCGAGCGCGCCGCCTCTTCGAAAACCTGGTTAGAGTCCTGCCAATCGTATCCCTCGAAACCCATCTTCCGGGCGAACTGGGCGATGATCCACCAGTCGGGCCGGGAATCGCCGGGGGGATCATTGAACTTGGAGTACAGGCGAAGCCGCCTCTCCCCGTTGCAACGGGCAAAGTCATTCTCGCCCCATGTGGAGGCCGGCAGCACGATGTCGGCCAGTTCGTCTCCGATAGGAGACTGCAGATAAATGTCTTGGACCGCCACCACCATGCCGCCGCTGTCAGCCCGCGCAATCAGGGTTGCGGCCGCCTGGTCCACATCAGTAGTGGTCAACTGGTGCTCGTTCCTCCGCGTCATGCGATGGAAAGTGTCATGGAGCTCATGGGAAGCCGCCATGGCGTTGATCCACGTAGTGCCGATGACCCAGGCGAATCGCACATTGCCCGACTCGACCCACCGGTCCAGGTCAATCTCCTGCCTCCGCCGTCCTGGGAGCCGGTTGGGTGACTTGTCGATGGGGTAGGAGGCCGCCCCAATCCAGCCGCGCTGGTGTCCCCCCAGCCGCGATACCACCTGCCCGGGGCGGTTGCCCGCTCCGCATATCAGGGCGAGGGCTGCGAAGGAAGCGGTGTTGCCGTAGTTATTGGACCAGTAGTTGCCTTTCTCCAGGCCGAAGGAAGCCTTTGGCCGCACGCCATCGACGGGTTTGGCCAGCATCTCGGCGGCTCGCACTATGAGATCTGCGGGGACGCCCGTTATCTCCGCGGCCCGGTCTAGTTCGGCGTGGGGCTGCTCGAACAACCACTCCCGGTATTCCTCGATTCCGGAGCCCAGCTTGCCCCACGTTGTGCGCCATTGCCAGGGGGTGTTACGGGTGCCCCGCCCCATCCCGGCGTCGATCTCCCAGGCGTTGGCCACCCATTTCCCGATGAACTCACTGTCTTCCCACCCGTTCTCCAGGATGATCCTGGCAATCGCAAGCTGGAGAACAGTATCGCTGCCCGGTATGAGCTGTAGCAGGATGCCTCCGTGCTGCTCGGCCCATGCCACACCTGTAGTCCTTCTCGGCAACGCGAAAATCAGCTTCTTGTCGGTATTCCCCTTCATCATCCATTCGGTAAAGACGATCGTCTTGCTCTCGAATGGGTCGGTGCCCGACAGAAAGATGACGTCAGCCTCGGACCAATCTTCATAAGAAGCGCTGAAGGGGTTGATTCCCGAATCGTCCAGTCCTGCTGTGTCTGCTCCCGGACCGGGCTTGTCGTGCGGCGAGTAGGCCGGTGTCACGATGGAGCGGAAGGCCAGCTTGGAAATAGCGTAGGTGTTCTCGAAATACTGGTAGGAGAAGGTCTTCATTGCCCATGCCGCCTCGCCGTAGGTGTCGATGACGTGGCGGGAGACCCGCGCCATTATGTCAAGCGCGGTGTCCCAGGACACGGGGGTAAGCTCTCCGTTCACCCGGAGTAGGGGACTCTGGAGGCGGTCCCGGGTCGGTCCATCGGGGTTGTAGACCTTCAGGGCCAGGGTGCCTCCCCGGATGCTGTGGTTTCCCTGGCGGTTGACCACGGTGGCGTTGGGGTCCGGCTGAACGACGACGTGGTGGCGCTTGCCGTCAATCAGGGTCACATTATGTTGGTTCGGGCTGATCCAGCCCTGGAATGTGCGGGTCGGCATGTCCATCCCCAGGGCATTCTGGTCCGCGCGCGGGCCGCCCTCCTTGCCGACCGGCCAGGTGAAGACCCTGTATCCGCAGCCGACAATGCAATAGTCGCACGCAGTGGTGCGGACTTCAGCATCTGGCGGCGGAAGGGGAATCTTGTCCTGCGGTACGTAATCGTTGGTCATGCTATCTTCCCATCGGGTCGGCCCTGTTTGGGGCGACCCTAAACTGGAGCTGCCTCATTGTTGGAGAACCCGTAGATCAGGCCCATGACGCCGACGGCGTAGATGTCGTCCCCGCGGGTCTCCAGCATCACCTGGGGCAGGCCCTCAGTGGCGTGGCCCGCGACCACCATGCCATGCCTGGTGAGGTCGTACGTGCTGAGATGTGACGGGCAGGGACCCATGACTTGATGCTCGCTCTTGAACTGTCCGAGAAGGGGGAACCCCATATGGGGGCAGATGGCGTTGAAGGCAACGATATCCTTGTCCGGGCCGACGCCGCCGCCCGCCGGAACGCCCAGCTTGATCAGATAGCTGATGCAGTTGGCGTCGTCCCAGGGGTATCGAAACTCCTGGGGCTGGGCTAGGGCCAAATCCTGTATGGAACCGATCTTGACTCCCTCATAGGCCGCGACCTCGGCCTGGAACAGGGTGTCGGGGATCAGATTGGCCAGTGTGACGGTTGCAACAGTGGCCGCGCCGATGAACAGGAAACGCCTGCGAGACATGCGATGCTCAAGCAGTTCGGAGAGGGCGTCGCATTCGGCCGGATTCTCGGTCCACTCGATTGGACCACCTGCGGACGTCGGATTTTCTTGGCTCATGGCAGGACCTCGTACTCGGGCAGGGTTGGGGCCTCAATGATAATCTGGTCTCCCGTCAGGGCCCGCAGGAACTCCACCAGGTTGCCTATCTCCTGCTGGGTAAGTCCGAGGGGACGGAGAAGCGCGTCCTTGGATGGGTCATCGCCGCCCCCACGATCATAGAACTCGACCACCTCGGCAAGGGTCTTGAACACGCCGTTGTGCATATACGGCCCGGTCTGTCCCACTTCACGCAGGGAGGGAGTCCGGAACTTCCCCTTGTCTGAGTCCAGTTTGGTGGTGTAGTAGAGTCCCAGGTCCCGGTCGGCTTCCCGGTAAACGGACTCCGGCACGCCCCGGGCTCGGTGTTGGTAGCGGAGAGAAATTTGGCGCAACGGGTTGGACTCAAACTCGGGCTGCGGAGGAACCCCCGTGTTGTGAAAACCCTGGTCGCTGAGCAGAGGTCCGCTGTGGCATTCAATGCATCCAGCCTTACCTGTGAATAACCCGAGGCCTTGGACCGCCTCCTCCGACAATGCCGCATCGTCCCCATCCATGTAGCGGTCGAATGGCACATTGCTGGAGATGATGGTCGCCTCGAACGAGGCTATCGCCCGTAAGGCGTCGCCGAATCCGGGAGCGTCGGTCCCGAACACCTCCTTGAAAATCTGGACATAGCCAGGTATCTGGCGAAGCCGTTCCTCGGCCATCGCCGGGTCCAGGTTTCCCGCC
Source organism: uncultured Dehalococcoidia bacterium (assembly GCA_951812625.1). Taxonomy (GTDB): domain Bacteria; phylum Chloroflexota; class Dehalococcoidia; order Lucifugimonadales; family UBA3495; genus CATOSP01. The sequence continues at coordinate 1,025,529 of CATOSP010000002.1, forward strand.
AGGTTGCCGGTCATGGCCGACTTGGCCTGGACTTCCAGGCTCTTGGACTCGCCCGCCCAGAACAACTGCGTGTAGTAGGCGCTGTTTATGATGGTCTGGGAGTTGCGCCAGTGCATGGTGCCTGGGTAGCCCAGCGACAGGGCGTTGCCGTCACCCCAGCCCAGGCCTGGCGCATGGCATGTGGCACAGCTCACCAAACCGTCGCCAGACATACGATTGTCGAAGAAGAGAAGTTTGCCAAGTTCCGCTTTGGCTTCCGATTGCGGGTTGTCCGCCGGCATCCCGATGGGAGGAAGCGGCCCGAGTCCCATAGCGCGCAGGTCCTCCCGGGAGGGGATAGTCACGGGAGCCTCGGCACCGGCCTCCTGCTGCGATGGCGGCAGGGTTGCGGGGACCTGGACTTCTTCTTGGGCTGTATCATCCTGCCTGGTCTTCTCGGATATGAACAAGGCCGCCATGACAGCGGCGAAGAACACCACGCCAGCGAAGAAGTAGACTATCCCGGGAATGCCGGAGTCCCTCATCAGTTCTGCCCCAGCGTCCGGGTCTCGTATGGTGACCGCTCCGGTATGCTTGTGAACCCCTCGTCGCTGCCCAGCGATGAGAGGAATGCCACCAGAGAATCTACTTCATCATCCGTCAGCTCAAGCGGAATTAACAATGGGTCGGTGTTCCCGACCTGACCTCCGCCAGCGTTGTAGAAGCGTACAACATCTTCCAGTGTTTCGAACGCGCCGTTGTGCATATACGGAGCGGTGCGGGCCGCTTCAAGCAATGATGGTGTCCTGAACTTGCCCCTGTCGGACTCGTTGAAAGTCAGGGCATACAGGCCGGGGTCGGACCGCATGGAGACATAGGAGGGCACGCCAAACAGCCGGAAGAAACGGCGGAAAGTTATGTGGCGCAACGGCTCCCTGAATATCTCTGGGTTATCTGGTACGCCAAGGGCGTGCATCTCTCCATCCGACAGGAGGTCTCCGCCGTGACACTGCACACAGCCGGCCTTGCCCTCAAACAACTCTAGCCCGGCCTTGGCCTCTGGGCTGAGGGCATCGGCATCTCCGTACAGAAAACCCTGGTAGGGGTGGTTCACCGAGTTCCGGGAGGAAACGTAGGTGGACAGCGCGTTCAGGATTTTTCCATACGACACGTCGCTGCCATAATGTTCCTGGAACGCCGCCTCGTAGTCCGGTACCTGTCTCATGCGCTCGACCAGCAGGCGGCCGTCCACGTTCATAAAGTGGGCTTCCGCCAGATGGTCCCGGATCAGGCTGTCCATGTCTCCCGCGGCGAAGCGCCCGTCCCAATCCAGCAGGGGCATCCGCCCGGCGTTCATAATTGTAGGTGTATTACGGAAGTACAGCGTGCTGCGATATCCCGCTGACAGGGCCATCCCGTCGGTCCATGCCTGCTCGGGGTCATGGCAGGTGGCGCAAGATATGGAACTGTCTCCGGAAAGCCGGTTGTCGAAGAACAGGAGTTTTCCCAGTTCCTCAACCGACATTGGGACGACCTGTGCGGTTCTTGCAGGTGGAACCTCAGGCTTGGAGACGAAGGCGTGGGTCGTAAGGATTCCGGCGGAGGCCACAAGGGCTACCAGAATCGCAAGGACCGCAACATGAAGTCGCTTACGCACGAATCCCATGGTAACCACTCTGGTAGGCGTCTGACAACCCGACCAGAAGGTGCCGCAATGAATCGGACGTTCAGTGATAACCGCCGTGGCTTGGGCTGCCTGGATCGAGCAAGATCGTCTGGAAGATTGGCGCACGCCACTTTGGTGGAAGTATTCTCGGCGCAGTCGGGAATTTCACCCCGACCAGTCCCGATTCCGGGGCATTCCGATATATCCTCGAAATGTTCCGTCTCCCTGGCGGTAAGGTAGCCAAGGGTGGAAATTTTCGCCTTTGACTCCCCTCCATACCAGCCAAGCCTTGTCACTTCTTGCCCGCGTTCGGGCCCGATGTTCAGCGTTGCAGCTTGGAGACTGCCCCGGCAATGCTCGGGCTTTACCGGAACGAGTCCCAATCCGCGACCGCTTGCGGGAATCCATATTACTGACACTTGCCCCTTTCAAACGCCGGATGCGCTCCCCTATCATGTCTTGCAGGCGTCAGGACCGGACTACCGCCCTGACCGGGAACGAAATCCAACCCGCCACTCGGGGAACCGGCCCAATGCGCGCAGGCCGGTCCTGTAGCGGTCATGGAGCAGCGTTCTCGATGCCCGGGGATATCCCATAGACCGTCCCGCACCCTTACCCAAGGCCCGCCCGATGCGACGGAATTCGTAAAAGTGAGCGGAAATGAGCGGAAATGGAGGGGAAACTGAAATTTTTCCCCTCCTTTCCCCTCCAGTCCCTCCGCGCTCCGGGATTAAATCTCAAAGGAGCTGACACCGGAAAATGAGAAGCGAAATCAGGTCCCTTCAGGCCCGCGTCCGCGCCCTCCAGCGCAAGTACGCACCCCAGCTCGCCTTCATCAAGCTGCGCCAACTGGCTGAGGACTACACACTCGAATGCGAGAAAGCCCGCGACGAGAACAAACCCCAGCCCGAGACCCATTCATTCATCAAAAAGATAGTCAAGGCCGGCTTCCGCCTTCGCACATTCATCGCCCTCCACAAATGCGTGAACCGGTTCCAGGACAAGGACGCCATCCCCGAGCCCAGGGACATCCTGCTTGCCCTACTTCCCTATGACTGGGAGCGGATCAACCGGCATATGCCCAGGAAGTCGGACCTTCTTGCCGAGCAATAGGATGGGGCAGTAGGAGAGGGGAAGGGGGACGCCGGCAGCCGGGCTGGGAACATTGGAAGTGGATCCCGGTCCGTTGATAATCAAGAGGTTGAAGAGCGTCCCTGGAAGGAATGGGCCACCGCCGGAGCTTAGTATAAGCTCCGTGAAAACCGGAGGCAGGACTGGCAGGATTACTTGAAATGTGAGGATGCCGTCACAAATCGCGCCGCAGGATTTGATTCACCAAGAGGCGCTACTACAACTTTGTCTGCCCGAGACCGGGTGGCCATGCCCTGGACCGCTTTGCTGGACACCCGAAGGGGCCAGTGCTAGACTTGGCCTAACCACGTGGGACCCGCGGGCTTATGTCAAGCCCTTCCCTAAGGCGGGTTCTCAGAGTAACGACCAGCAGTCGACACTACATTTGGAGGCAGCCGGATGTTAATCGGCCACTTTACCGAGCAACCTTGGCAAGACGAGACCTCGGGACTCATGGGGACTCAGAGCACCGATCTCTCCATCAGTAACGCCAACTACAACCCTTCGGTCGGTGCGCGGCTCTACAACCGGTACTTGGACGAAAAGATGTATGCGGAGGAAATGGGTTTCGATGGGCTGATGCTCAACGAGCACCACAGCACTCCCTTCTGTATGCAGGGTGTGACCAACGTGGGCGCATCCATCCTCGCCAGGATCACCAACAAGGCTAAGATCATTATCCTTGGAAACGTCCTGCCCATCTGGGACGATCCGCTCTGGCTGGCCGAGCAGTTGGCGATGATCGACATGATCTCCCATGGGCGGTTGGTGTCCGGGTTCGTGCGCGGCGGCGGGCGCGAGAGCGTGGCCCACAATGCCCCGCCTACATACAACCGGGAGCGCTTCGAGGAGGCCCACGACTTCATCATCAAGGCGTGGACGACCCCCGGTCCCTTCCGCTGGGAGGGCAAGCACTACCAGTATCGGTACGTGAATCCCTGGTGCCGGCCGCTCCAGCAGCCTCACCCGCAGATCTGGATTCCCTCCACGGTAAGCGTTGAGACGGTGAAGTGGTGCGCCGAGCACCGGTACCCGCTGGTCCTGCTGGCCACCAAGCTGCAGCCCACAAAGGACGCATTCCAGCTTTACCACGACACCGCAGCGGAGTTCGGCTACCAGTCGGGCACGCAGAACGTCTCCTACCTTTGGAAGGTCCATGTCGACGAGACCGAGGAGAAGGCCGAGGAGGTGGGGCGCAAGTACCTGTCTGGTGTGAGTAACCCCTTCCTCGCAGGAAATGAGGGTCAGGTCAACCCGGCGGTCATGAACCTGCCCGGCCATACGTCCCGCAACTCCCGCAGGCTGGCCGCGGCGTCATTCGGCCCCCAGGGGCGCGGCGGCATCAACCGGCGTCCCTTTGAGGAGCAGGTTGAGGACTATACCATTATTACTGGGACTCCGAAGACAGTCCTCCCGAAGATCCGGTACGTGCTGGAGTACCTGCGCCCTGGCAGCGTGTTCTTCTGGGATGGCGACGGCGCAATGACCCACGAAGACCAGATGCGCAGCCTCAAGCTTATGGGAGAGGAAGTAATTCCAGCAGTCAGGGAGATGGGCAAGGAACTGGAGTTGTTCAGCCCGTTCGAGATCGACCCCGCGACAGGGAAGACCTACGAGGATACCACCGTTTCGGTACCCGCCGACGATTAACGCGCACCTGAAGACCAGCCTAAAATAGTAGGTGGCCAATCTGGAGATTAGGCCGCCCACCGAGTCCGGATACAACCTCAGGAGACCCCACCCTGGCCAGACGCCTAGAGGGTGGGGTTTCCTCTTCTCAGCAATCTGGCACACTCACCGGCATACCTCTGCTCCGGCATCTCCCGAGTCTATTGACCGTTGAGCCAGGGCGGTAGTACCGATAAAGTCCGGTTGACAGTTGTTTATGCCGCACGGATAATCTGGAGAACTTTCGGCCAGGAGGACTTTGTCGATGGCCGATACGGCGGACGTGGTGGTGATTGGTGCTGGGGCGGTTGGCTGCTCGGTGGCATATTACCTGTCGAAACAAGGTGCCAGCGTCGTGCTGGTAGAGCGCGAGGCTATCGGCAGCGGGGCCTCGGCCCACGCCACCGGATTCCTCAGCCTGCTCGGCAGTGAATTCTCCGATGGAGATTCTTTCGAGTTTGGCCTGGCCGCTTACAACGAATTCTCCACTCTCGTCCCAGTCCTGGAAGCCGCCACCAACATCGACCTGATGTGCCAGCGCAAGCCGTCGCTGCGCCTGGCGCTGGATGACGACGAGGTAGTGACAGTCCAGGAGTCAATGGCGTGGCAGCAGAAGTACGTGCCTATTCGCTGGATTGACGCTGATGAAGTGCGGCAGATCGAGCCTCGTCTGACACAGCGCGCCAGAGGCGCGGTCTATGAAGAGGAGTCTACTCAGCTGGACAGCTACCGGCTGACTCTAGCGCTGGCCCAGGCGGCGGAGAAACAGAATGCCCGGTTGCTCCTTCGCACAGTGACGGACTTGATCGCCGCAGACGGCAGGGTCTCTGGGGTACAGACCGCGGGCGGCGACATCCGGTGCGATACGGTGGTACTTGCTGCGGGAACCTGGAGCGCACCTTTTGAGAGGACCATCGGCTACCCCATCCCTGTGAAGCCATTGAAGGGAGAGAGACTGCTGCTGCGGTTCAACGGCCCACCTTTGCCCGCGCTCATAAGCTCCCCGAAGCGGGGTCACATGATCAGCCGGTTGGACGGACTGCTCAGCGTGGGCAGCACCGGAGGCCGGGACTACGACACAGAGTCCCTGTTCTGGGGCGATGATTTTGACCGCCAACCCACCGAGTCGGCGAAAATGGAGCTCTTGCAGCGGGCCGTCGACGTACTTCCCGAGTTGGAGAACGCCGAGTTGGTACAGCAACTTGCGGGATCACGCCCTCTCAGCCCGGACCGGATGCCAATCATCGGACCACCCCCGGGATGGGAAGGGATAGTGCTGGCCACCGGCCATACCACCAAGGGTATCCACCTCGGACCGCTGACCGGGCGAATCATCGCTGAGTACCTGTCGAGTGGGTGTAAGGAGACGCCACAGATCATGAAGCCGTTCCTGCCTGGCCGGTTTTCCAGCCTCGCCCAAGATTTCTACGCCAGCAGCCGCATGGTCGAGGAATAGATTCACTAGGATCCAGCCTTCTTGAACGTTCCATAAAAGGAGGAGCCAGATGGCCAAGATCAGGCACATAGCGTTGACCACGGCAAACCCCAGCGAGGTCGCGGAGTTCTACAAGGCGGCCTTTGACATGGAAGAAGTGCGGCGGAGTGACAATGGGGCCGTCTTCCTGTCCGATGGATATATCAATCTCGCCATCCTGAACCACAAGACCGCCGCAAAGGATGCGGACGTAGGTCCCAACGGCGACAACTACAATGGCATCCATCACATTGGCTTTAAGGTCGATGACCTCGACGACGCTTGCGAAAAACTGGACAGTGCTAACGGCCAGTCGATTACCTCCCGGGAAGGTCTGGATTCTATGATGGCCGCGCCGGGTGCGCCGCGCAACTTCGAGATGAAATGGTCCGGACCGGATGGGGTGGTCATCGACATATCCCACACCGGCTGGGTCACCTCGTCTTAATCACAGTGCCGGGTTTAGGCCCGGCAGAAGTAAAATTTGGCTGCGTTGGGGATGGATGCCGGCGTAATGCGCCAATTCAGCGTGGTGACTGGGGCGTTCGGGTTCACGGGAAAATACATCGCTTCGAGGCTGCTAGGAAACGGTGAGACGGTCAAGACCATCACCGGGCACCCCGAACGCCCCAACCCCTTTGGGGACCACGTTATGGTTGCCCCTTTCCATTTCGAGGAACCTGACCGGCTTGCCGCGGAACTCTCCGGGGCGTCTACCGTGTACAACACCTACTGGGTGCGCTTTTCCCACGGCAATGTGACCTTCGACCGGGCTGTAGAGAACTCAAAGACCCTGTTCGGGGCGGCGCGGGATGCTGGGGTACAACGGATTGTCCATGTCAGCATCACGAACCCCTCGCTGGACTCCCAATACCCGTACTTCAGAGGTAAGGCCGAGGTTGAACGGGCCCTTGTTGAATCGGGCCTGTCGTACGCTATCATCCGCCCTGCCTTCATGTTCGGCGAGGGCGATGTCCTGCTGAACAACATGGCTTGGCTTCTGCGCCGGTTCCCATTCTTCGTCGTGCCGGGACACGGGAACTACCGGATGCAGCCCGTCCATGTGGAAGACGTGGCGCAGCTTGCGGTGGAGGTCGCGGCTAAGGGCGAGAACCAGATCATGGATGCAGTCGGGCCTGAGACTTACACCTTCAATGAGTTGGTAAGCATGTTGGCGGATGGCATCGACACCAAGTCCAGGATCTTGCACCTGAGTCCGAGAGCCGCGTTGTTCCTGTCAGGTCTAATCGGCCGTATGCTGAATGACGTGGTGCTCACCAGGGACGAGATCGGAGGGTTGTCTGACAACCTGCTTATCTCCGAAGGCCCAGTCACCGCCACGACGTCTATGAGAGAGTGGCTGAGAGATGAAGACAACACACGTGACCTTGGGATACGGTACGCATCTGAGTTGGACAGGCATTACCCGCGTTAGTCGGCGGCGGTTACTCGCTCATGCCTGGGTGGGTGCGGACACCGGTTCCAGCCCTTGAATCGACTTGTGGGCCGGTGTATCCTGCACCCACTCGCCCCGCAGTGCACTGTGAGATTGCAGTTTCGGTCCACTGTATAAACTACGGGCATAGGGCACCGATAGGAGCAACTGTATGAAATTCGGAATCTTCACCATCGTTCCCTGGCATGAGACATTTACCCAGCAACAGGCGCTCACGGAAGCGCTGGAGCAGATAGAGTTGGCGGACCAGCTTGGCATCGATGAGGTCTGGCTGGGGGAGCACCGCTTCTCCCGCCACGGCCTGCTGTCGGGCATCTGGTCTTTCTGCGGCGCAGTTGCAGGGCGGACGAAGAACATCCGCATCGGTACGGCCGTCATCGTGTTGCCGCTTCACAACCCAATCCTGGTCGCCGAAGAGGTGGCCATGCTCGACGTTATCAGCGGCGGCAGGCTCAATCTGGGCATCGGCGCGGGTTACCAGCAGCAGGAATTCGACGGAATCGGGGTTGACATCAACACGAGCCGGGAGCGGTTCTCGGAGGCCGTCGATGTGATGATCAAGGCTTGGACCGAAGAGAGGCTCACCTTCCACGGAAAGTATACCAATGTGGACGACCTCTGGGTGCTGCCCAAGCCTATCCAGAAGCCGTACCCGCCGCTGTTCCAAGCCGTCAGCACCAGCCCCGCCAGCGTGGACTTCGCAGCAAGCCGACAGATTCAGGTCATCGCCGGCGGACCCACGGACATAATGGGTCAGGCCCCGCAGGTGATAAAGATGTGGCGGGAGAAGATGGACGAGTACGGCTACGAACATGCCCACCTCGACCCGCCCATGTCCAAGTCAATATACGTTGCACCGACGATGGAAGAGGCAGAACAGGACCCCATAGGCTTGGAGGACTTCTCATCTAGAGTGCTGCGGTCGGTAGGTAGCAACGGCTCGCCCGTCGGTATGCCTATGGACGCCAACGGCAATATCGCCAAGGGTTACGAGCACTGGGCCAACCGCCAGCGGGATCGTGAGAGGCGAGACGATCTGGGCCACGCCGGCCTGCCACCCCTCCGGGGCACCCCAGATGTAGTCATTGAGCGGCTGAAGGAGGTCCAGGAGGCAGGCATCGAGCATGTCTTCGGAAACTTCGGTTTTGTAGGCCTTCCCCATTGGAAGGTGATGCGCTCCATCGAGATGTTCGCAACCGAGGTTATGCCCCACTTCAAGGAAGTGACAGTGTCGTAGCCAGAGGCAAGGGACACGCATCCGGTTTGGCCCTCTCCCTACGGCTCAAGACCACGGCCCTTGCACTGCCCCTGAGAGACACGGGGCTGAGTGAGGGTCGATTTGCCGAATGGAGCCGGGACCTGGGAGGACAAGTATGCCGGCCAAGCATTTGTACGTACCTTGTCTACCATCGGAGGAGTAGGTCATGAATTTCGGGATGTTCACCGATTTCCACGTGCGTGGAGACATGACCCAGGCCCAAGCGTTCGAAGAGTCCTTCAGCCAGATTGCGGAAGCAGAGCAGATGGGGATGGACTCGGTGTGGCTTGCCGAGCATCATTTCACGCCGGACAGGTCCGTCTTGGCATCGCCCCTGATCATCGCCAGCGCCATCGCAGCCCGAACGTCGAAGCTGCGGGTAGGACTGGCGGTACAGGTTCTTCCCTTGACCAACCCTTTGAGGGTTGCCGAGGAAGCGGCCACAGTGGACCACATCAGCAGGGGGCGCTTCGATTTCGGGATCGGGCGCAGCGGGCTCACCAAGTATTACCAAGGCTATAATGTGCCCTATTCTGAGAGCCGCGGCCGGTTCTTCGAGGCTCTACAGGTGATCATGAGAGCATGGCAAGGGGAGAGCTTTTCCCACCAGGGCGACTTTTACTCCTACGAGGACGTACAGGTCGTACCACAGCCTTACCAGCAACCCCACCCTCCCACACGGATCGCAGTCGCCTCAGAAGACACATTCCCGATTGTTGGCAAGCTGGGGCACCCTATATTCATCAGCGCTGCCACCGGCATCCCTGCACTCAAGGAACGGCTGGCCCTCTACCGCAATGCAAGGGAGGAAGCGGGGTTCGATAGAGCGAGCGAGGTCACGCTTCGTATTCCGGCCTATGTGGCGGAGACCACTGCCAGAGCCCAGGAGGAGCCGAAGGCCAGCGCCATCCATGCGATCCAATACGCTGCGACAGAACTAATCAAGACGGCAGCCAGCGAGGAAGGGGCGGAAAGGCTCCGGCGCATGGCCGACATACCATACGAGGAAATCCTGACACGCCGGGTCATGTTCGGGAACCCGGATGAAGTCACCGAGCGGCTGGAGGAGTACCGGGACGAACTGGGGATCTCCGGCGTCGTCTTGGAAATGAACTACGGTGGGCAGATTCCCAACGACCGGGTGATGGAATCGGTGCGTCTGATGACCGAAAAGGTCCTCCCCGCTTTCAAGTGACTGCTACCTCACCGGCCCTCCCATGGGAGACCTGGGTGAACCGGACTCGATGAACTGGCCGACCCCGGGCAACTGTCGCAACTCGCCCTGGTCGAGCAGAACCTTACCCCTTAGCAAGGTCATCCAGGGGCGGCCCTTGACCTCCCAGCCCTCGAAGAGTGTATATCCCGCGTTGCTGTGGTGATCCCTCGCCGTGATGACCCGATCTCCCTGGGGGTCGAGGATAAGCAAGTCAGCATCTGAGCCGACCTGGATGATCCCCTTCCGTGGGAATAGCCCGAATATGCGGGCCGGGTTCTCCGACATGACGCGAGCCAGCCACCAGATTGGAAGGCCGCGCTTTACCACTCCCTCGCTGTACATCAGGGACACTATGGTCTCCAGCCCAGGAGATCCGAAGGGCACCGATGTCCCCTCGGGCGTGACGAATATGTTGTCCCAGCCCACCTGTTTAAGTTCCTGGGGGTGTGGGGAGTGGTCGCTCGCTACAATAGAGGTGTGACCCTGTTCCAAGCCACGCCACAGGGCATCTCGGTCCGGGCCGTCCTCAGGGCGAAGGGGTGGGCCAATTTTGGCCAGCGGGCCTACCCTGGCCATTTCGGCGTCGGACAGCAGCAGGTACTGGGGACATGTTTCGGTCCACACCAGTTGCCCCTGTCCCTGCGCCTGCTTGATGCGCTCCAGGCCCAGTTGAGTGCTCAGGTGGACGACGTAGGTGGGGCAACGGGTGGCTGCGCCCATCTTGACAGCACGGTTGATGGCCTCCTCCTCGGCCCAGTCGGGGCAGGCGGTTGGGAAATCGGTGGGGTGGGTGTGACCCTCTCCAATAAGCTTGTTTTCCAAGTACTCAATGATGTTGCCGCTTTCGCAGTGGAGCTGGAGCACACCGCCGCCCTGGGACACCATGTCCATCGCGTTGCAGATGTAGTCGTCGTCGCACATCCGGCCGGGGCGCTTCTTGTAAGTCATAAACATCTTGTATGACTTGACGCCCATAGTCATGGCTTCGGGCAGGCTGTTCAGGATGCTAGGGCGGTTCTGCAGGATGAAGTGAAAGGCAAAGTCCACCAGCGCCACGCTGTCAATCTGTTCTCTGGTCCGGTTGATGGCTTGAGGAAGGGTTTCATCGCCTTCCAATGTATAAGTGCCGAAGGGTATCAGGGTGGTCAGTCCGGCACGGGCCGCTGCCAACGCTCCAAGCTCATAGTTGTCGTGCCCGTCAAGGTGGACGTGTGCGTCAATCAGGCCGGGAAGGACGAACTTGCCCTCTGCATCGATGTAGTTGTCCGCCGGTGGCAGCAGGTGTTCAGGGCCGATGGCGGCAATTTTCTCCCCGGAGATGGCAACGGCACTCTCGTACACCTGGGAGGAGGTAACCACCTGCCCGCCGCGGATTATAGTGTCGACCCTTGCGTCTGGCATCCTCGTCCTCCTCGATGTGGAAGTTAGCTGACTTATGCCTGAATGAGCTGAACCGGGAGGGCCACCTACCGGCGCATTTCACCCCAAGCGAGAGTCTCCCATTTTCTTTGTTCGGTGACTGGCTACCTGGGAACGATCGGCAGAGTGATATGTGATGGGTGATGGCTATCGTGTAGTACCGTTTGGAGCGCGGGTGTGAAGGTCCGGTCTTCAGCGATCACGTTCCCTGTGTTGGTGTTGCGGTCGAAGCGAGGGAAGTTGCTGCTGGAAATTTCAACCCGAATGCGGTGTCCCTGCTGGAACACATTGCTGGTGGCCCACAGGTCAATGGTGTAGAGATAAGGGCGATCCGGTTCAACCAGATTCGCATGGGACGTGGAGTCCCGGTACCTGGCACGGATGATGCCGTCGGTCAGGTTGCGGGCGCAGCCGTCCTCGCAAACATCCACCAGCTTGGCGGTGAAGTCCGTGTCGGTCACCGAGGTAGCGGCCCACAGGGCCACAGTTATCGGGCCGGTCACCTCCAGATGACGCTCCAATGGTGGCGTAGTGTAGACCAGCACGTCTGGACGCGCCTCGATGTCCTGCTGGTCGAACGCGCCGTTGGCGGCGAAGTAGGGATTGCAGCAGAGAGCGCCTCCACGGGTAGGGGTTGGATCCGCCGGGTTGTACAGATAGACGTCCGGGGGTTCCACCCCTGGCGGCTGGGTGCTCAATTCTCCGTCGCCGCGAAGGGAATTGGCCTTGCCGCCGCTGTGGAAGTAGTAATCGGTGTTTTGTGCCCTGGCAAGTGGCCATTCCTGCTCATTGCGCCAGGCGTTGTCGCCCATGACGAAGATGCGGACGGGCGGCTCGTCCAGGATGCCGTTGTCTATACCTTTGAGCCAGTAGTCGAACCAGCGCAAGTGGACACCGTCCAAGTCAGCAGCCATGGCATCGGCTAAGAGGCCAAAGTAATGGTCCCCAACCACGCTGGTACCACGGGAACTATGCTGCCAAGGGCCTATTAGCAGTTTCTGCCCGCGACGTGCATCGCCGGTACCTCCGTTGACCCGCATCCCGAGGAAGTTACGGATGGTCCCGCCCAGGAAGATATCGTACCATCCTCCGATGTTGTAGGCCGGGACGCTTAATCGGGGGTGGTTGTCTTCGATGCAGAGGGACTTCCAGTAGTCATCATACTCGGGGTGGGCCAGCCAGTCGTAGTAATATTCGGCAAGGCCGTCAAGCAGCGGTGGAAGTTCCTTGGTCGGCAGGTGAAGGAAGGAGGACTCCATACTGTTAACAGCTTCGATCAGTTGCTGCCGACGCTCGGAGGACAAGTCCTTGACCGAGGCGATTGCGCTGAAGTTGGCCAGCGTCAACTGGGCCAGAGTCCAAGAGACGTTGAAGCCCAACTCGAAGGCGCCGCCCTGGTAAGTCCAGCCCTCGTGGTAGTTGGACGCGGTAACGTTGGGGAGGATGGCCGTCAGATGGGGAGGCCGTGAGAGCGCGGCCAACCATTGGGTCGCACCTACATAGGAGGCCCCGTACATGCCCACCTTACCGGTGGACCAAGACTGGGCCGCAGCCCATTCCACCGTGTCGTAGCCGTCGTTTATCTCATCGCGGAAGCAGTAGAACTCTCCCTCGGATGCGTAGCGGCCCCGGGTGTCCTGTATAACCACTGCATAGCCGTTGCGGGCCGCCTTGAGAGGGTCAAGGTTGGCGAAGGAACCGGGCGCAGACTTGTCGTAGGGTGTCCGTTGGAGCACCACCGGGAAGGGTCCCGGACCATCGGGCCTGTAGACATCGGCGTACAGGACGACACCGTCCCGCATCTTCACGGGCAGGTTGGTCTCCACTTTCAGCGAAACACTTTCGGGCATCTCAGCTCCCCCTGTTGGAAACTGGTGGCTAACCCTCAGGGTAAATCCGCTCGTACGTGACCTGTTGGCGGTTACTGGCATGGGCCCCGGCAATTCCGGAGAACTCCCCGCTGCCGGCGGCCTTGCGCCATGCCTCACTCCCGGTTACCCCCGGGCTTTCCAGCTCATATACCGCCATGTATTTGGGGAAGCCGTTGGAGGAAGTCTTGAACCGGGCAGCACTGATCACGCCGGGAACGTCAAGCAGGAACGGGACGTGCTCTTCGCTGTATAGCTTGTTGAACTCGTCCTCATTGGCCGAGTCTACATCCATCATCACCATGTAGAGGTACTTGCCCTGGGTGCTCATAGCTTCTCCAGTCCCTGTAGTGTCCTCCAGTGGGCTGGCCCTGTTCCGGCCCAGAGGCGACGGAATGGAGATCCGGCTACAGGGCAAAGAACCGGGCAGCGGAATTGTAACACAGGCGGCAGTGTTCGATTCCAGATGGGATGGTTGAACCGGGTCGTACGAGCGGGAAAATTTTGATTTTCCCTTCATTTCCGCTCACTTTTACGAATTCCGACACATTGGCTCGAGATTGGGTGAGGATATGAAACCGTCTCCGCCCGGCGGGCTGGACCTCGTTCCCGGTCAGGACGGCGGTCCGACCCTCACACCTACAAGCCATGATAGGGAAAGACGACCATGGTTGGAAAGCAGCAAGCGTCAGTAATCGGGCACTGGTGAGCAGCCCAAGGATGAGACCGGACTGGTCGAGACGGGGAAAGACCCAGAACTACGACGTCACCCACACACGCCCTGTCATTGAGAGAGGGCAAAGGCTCAGGTACAATGGCCCCACACTCGGGCTGGACCCTCCACGTACATGACGGCCGGACCGCGGTGATAGCGCCGGGTTCCCGATGAGGACGGTGACTGATGCTACAGGTCAACCTGCGCCCGGCTGAACTGTCGGTAGGAAACCGCTCTATCCACTACGCATGGGTGATTGTGGGGGTTGGCTCCATCATGTGGATGGTAACCTCATCCATACGATTCGCCACCAGCGTCATCGTCCCTCACCTACAGACTGAACTGGGCTGGAGCATCTTCGCCATATTCGTCGCATTCGCCCTACAGTGGGTCTGTGCAGCCCTGTTCAGTCCCGTCGCAGGGTGGATTGGCGACCGGTACGGGGTTCGCAAGGTGATGCTGGCAGGGATCGTGCTGTTCGTCAGCGGCATGGTGCTAACGGGAGCAATGGACCAACTATGGCAGTTTTATGTCTATTACGGGCTGGTTCTCGCTGCTGCGATGGCGATCTTCCAGGTGCCGATGGTAGCGGCCGTGACTTTGTGGTTCCGTACCCATCTTGGCGTTGCTATGGGCACGATGCAGGGCATACAGGGATTGGGGACGGCGTTGGCCATATTCCTGGTGTTCGGCCTAGTAGGATTGGGGCTGAAGGCGACCTTCTGGATTCCAGGTCTGGCCGGGGGCGCCGTGCTGCTGTTGCTCATGCGCCTGTTCCACAACGAACCCGGCGCGGTGGGCATGAGGCCCATGGGAGCGTCCCAAGACGCACCAACCGAGGTATTGCTGAAGGGTCCCATTGCCAAGGTGAGGACCGGTTTGTTCATCCGGCAGGCTCAACGCACCCATGCGTTCTGGAACCTGATTGGCATTCACTTCTGGGGTTGCGCCGGACACAACATCATCCTGATGGGCCTAGTTGCCATGGCCATCGAGCGGGGGATATCCCTGGGTGCGGCGTCGGCTGTGTACGGCACTCTGACCATCGTTAGCACGGCAACTCGATTCCTGGTCCCGATTGCGGCAGACAAGCTAGGGAGCAAGGGAGTTATGGCGATCTGCTTCTCACTCCAGACCTTCCCGGTGCTGATGCTACTCTTCGCCCATGACCTGTGGTTCTTCTACCTGTTCGCCGTGATCTTCGGGATAGGCATCGGCGGCGAGATGACCGCTTTCCCCATCATCAACCGGCAATACTACGGGAATGCCCCGATGGGCACTACATACGGGTGGCAGCTTCTTGGCGGCGGCATGGGCATGGCGCTGGGCCTGGTCCTGGGTGGCTTCCTCTGGCAGTACACAGGCAACTACACCGGAGCGGTCTGGGCAGCTTTCGGCCTTAGCCTCATAGGTGTGGTTTCCATCGTCGCACTGCCCAATACGGCACACCACCTGATACCTGACTGGGAATCGGCCCTGCCGCCCGAAGCACGGTCGTCTGCCTACGGCCAGGGCGCTGCTGACTGATCCATCGCCTTTGCGCTGATCATCTCCTCATGGCTGTTGTCAGGAGTACGAGCAGTGGACTATTGCTCCTGGCGGATGGTCTGTTGAACCCATGTTACAATGGGCACGGCGGGTCTCCAGTCTGAAATCCGTGCAAGGCACACATGCATCTGAGGAGGAATCGTTATGCCGGTAAACTGGGTCGATATCGACGTTGGTGGGGAGCCGATGGAAGCCTACCTGACCACGTCCGGGAGCGATGAACCAAGCCCGGCGGTCATCGTAATCCAGGAGATCTGGGGTGTGAACTCACACATCCAGTACGTTGCCGACCGCCTCCCGTCACAAGGGTATGTCGGACTGGCCCCGGCAATGTTCCACCGGCAAGGACGCATGACGATGGGGCTGCACGAAGAGTTCGACAACGCCATCGCCAGTATGCAGCAATGCACCGACGCCGGAATTGTGGCCGACGTACAGGCGGCGGTGGACTACCTAAAGGCCCAGCCCTTCGTCCAGTCGGATAAGATCGGCATCGTGGGGTTCTGCTTCGGCGGCCGGGTCTCCTACCTGGCGGCCTGCACGGTCTCCGGACTGAGCGCAGCGGTGGTCTACTACGGCGGCGGGATCATGAACACGCTCGGCGGGGATGGTCCATCTCCTTTCGACCAGACCGGGAACATCACGGCACCGGTCCTGGGACTCTTCGGTGAGGATGACGGCAATCCGACACCAGCGGACGTTGCCACAATTGACGAGGCGCTGACGGCGGCAGGAAAGACCCACGAGTTCCACATGTACCCCGGGTGCGGCCACGGCTTCCACTGCAATGCGCGCTCCAGCTACCGCCCAGAGGCGGCCCGGGACGCATGGGCCAAGACCATGGCCTGGTTCGACCAGCACCTGAAGGGGTAGTCAACCAACCCGGCACAGGAACGTGTGCTTGGAAACCCAGACATTCAGACTGACCCCAGGGTAGGGTGGGAGTTGCAATGACCACTGCCTTCACGACCGTCGGGACCCCGGTTGCGCGCGCCGAAGGGCCAGACAAGGTTTCGGGCCAGACTCTGTACACGGCGGACGTCGACCTGCCGGGGATGCTGTGGGGGAAGGTGCTGCGAAGCCCGTTCCCCCATGCCCGCATCGTCAACATTGACGTTTCCAGGGCACAGGAGGCACCGGGAGTACGCGCCGCGCTCACAGGGCGGGACATCCCACCAGCACTGGTGGGCAGGCTGCTACGGGACTGCCCGGTGCTGGCAAGGGACCGGGTGAGGTTCGTAGGCGAGAAGGTAGCGGCGGTTGCCGCAGATAACCCGGAAGCGGCACAGGAGGCTCTGCTACTGATCGACGTGGAGTACGAGGAACTGCCCGCGGTCTTCGATGCATCGGAGGCCATGCAAGCTTCCGCGCCCTCCCTACACCCGGATATAGAGTCCTACGTTGGCCTGCCCCAACCACCATCGCCCATGAACAATGTGTTCGCGCACAACCGCTGGGGCAAGGGTGAAGTGGAACAGGGGTTCCGCGAGTCGGATCGAGTATTCGAGCACACCTTCTCCGCACAGCTCATGCATCAAGGGTACATCGAACCCCACGCTTGTGTTGTCCGCGTGGACGACTCCGGTCGGGTGGAGATGTGGGTCAACAATAAGGCCCCCTTCAACCTGCGCTCCCAGCTTTCCGCAGTCTGGGACATACCCGAAAACCGGATAACCCTGCACCCCATCAGCATCGGAGGCGACTTCGGCGGCAAGGGGTCGTTCATGGACACTCCCCTGTGCTATTACCTTGCCATCCACTCCGGCCGCCCGGTCAAGATGGTGATGGACTATCTGCAAGAGCTGATGGCAGCCAACCCCCGGCACCCTGCCGACATCGCACTGAAAACCGGCGTCAAGAATGATGGGACGCTGTTGGCCAGGGAGGCAAGCGTGGTCTTCAACAGCGGCGCATACGGTGCGTTCAAGCCCAGGGTGTACCTTGGCGGGGCTGACCACCTTGGCGGGGCGTACCAGGTGCCGCATGTGAGCATCGACAGCTACATGGTCTACACCAACAACGTTCCGTGCGGCCACATGCGCGCCCCGGCCAAGCCGCAGGTCCATTTCGCGGTCGAATCGCACATGGACATGATCGCTGCGGAACTTGGGCTGGACCCCTACGAATTCCGGCTGCGTAACGTTATTCGACAGGGTGACGAGACTCCCACGGGAGGCAGTTGGGAGGAAGTCCGAGCCGAGGAGACCATACGCCGCGCCGCCCAGGCATCGGGATGGGGCCAGCCCAAGGACCGTCCCAACGCCGGGAGGGGGATGGCCATTTCGGACCAACCACCGGGGGCGGGACAGTCTGAGGCGTCTGTTGCCATCGACGCCGAGGGCAAGGTGGAGATTCGCATGGCTCTGTGGGACACGGGCACCGGGGCCCACACCATGCTGCGGCAGGTGGTGGCCGAGGAGCTGACAGTGCCGGTGGATGACGTGCGCTTCACGGTCCAGAACACCGACGCTGTGGCCTTCGATTCTGGCTCAGGCGGCAGCCGGGTTACTTACACCGCAGGTCAGACGGCCTTGGGAGCGGCCAGGGACCTGAAGGCGAAGCTAGTGCAACAGGCGGCGGGGCTATACGAAACGGAAAAGGAATACGTCACCCTGCAAGGCGGAACATTCGTGATCGAAGGGACTCCGGCACAGACCGTCCCGATTACGGAGGTCACTGCTCGTGTCATTTCGGAGCCTGGAAATGCGATCATCGGTGAAATGACCTACTCGGCGACCAATTCTCCGGTCACTTCCTACTGCACCCAGGTAGCGGAGGTGGAGGTTGACCCGGAGACAGGACAGGTGCGGGTCGAAAAGATAGTGACCGTCCACGACGTGGGCGCGATAATCAACCCCATGACCCACCAGGGCCAAATAGAGGGTGGGGTGATCCAAGGGATGGGCTACGCCCTGATGGAAGAATTGGTCGCCGAGGAAGGGCGCATCTCGAATCTGACCCTCGGCGATTACAAGATTCCGACCATGCCGGACATTCCCAAGCTGGAGACAGTCTTGCTGGAACCGTCCACCGGGCCCGCTCCCTTCCAGAGCAAGGGGATTGGGGAAAGCAGCAACGTCCCCGTGGCCGGAGCGATAGCCAACGCAGTCTATGACGCCGTTGGCGCGCGGGTAACCAGCCTTCCGATCACGCCCGAGAAAGTGCTGCGGGCCATACGAGAACGAGAGAGCAACAAGCCATAACTCCCGATGAGACCAGCCGTGACAGTCATATCGCCGACGACGAGGCGCAGGGACGGGGCATCCGGTGGATGCCCCGCTACGTTTTCCGACTTGTGGGTGGCAGACCGACAGGTGACGGTTTGCCGCGGACTAGCAAGTCCGACCGTCCAATAGCCAGATTAGCTCCCCTTGTTGAACAGCGCCGCGATGCGTTCGCCAACGATGCGGTCTTCTCCGGGGTTCAGGCCGAACATGTGGATCGTAATGAAGTCGTCCTCGTCCCTGACTCTAGTCCAGATGGGCGGATCTCCTTCCCTGAGCTTGTCCCGCAGATCGTATATGTCGAACCCGGCCACTGACGCATCTACCCACATGTTCAGGCCGTAGGGTTGGTGGCCGACCACATTGTCGATCAACTCGGCCCTCAACCCTGGAATGCCGGATATCAGGCCCAGGACCAGGCGGCTGCGCTGCTCGGTGTCGGCCAGACGGTCCTCGTGGTTCATGGTCATCCAGTGCCTCACGGCTGCAACGGCGCCGATCATCTCCTGGCGGTCAACCTTCTGGGGACGCCCCACTCCACGGACCCTGCGGCCCTCGTAGCTGGCAAAAGCCTGGAGGCCGATCTTGCGAATCATCTCCTCTGAGCCAAAGGCAAGGCCCACGGACTGGGTAGCGCCCAAGTATTTGGCGGCGATGCACTGGAAGTCCGCGCCCATCCTAACGTACTTGCCGAAGTTTTCCAGCGGGTAAATCTGCCCCGCCGCGTCCACGGTCACGAGCACTCCGCGGGCGTGGGCAACAGCGATGGTGTCCTCCAGTGAGAGCGCATCCAGGTCTGGGGACTGCTCCACGGCGTAGTAATGGACCGCGGCGGTGTTGGGACCGATGGCTTGTTCCAGATCCTCCACCGTGGTCCGCTCCTCCGATCCGAACATCACCAACTTGGCCCCCGCCAGCTCGAGGCAGCGGTCATACCAGTAGCGCTGCCTCGTCTGGATCAGGATTTCGTTGCGCATCCCGTCGGTATTGGGAAGCTGTTGAATCCTGTCGTCGTCATCCCCGGCCATAGCCGCGGCTGTAGCCAGCATCAAGGCAGAGCCAGCCCCGGAGGTTATGTAAGCAGCAGGCACATCCACCATGCGGGCAATGGCAGCACCAGCCCTTTCCTGTAGCTCCATCAGAGGGATGTACGCGCCGTCGGCCTTGTCTATAGCTTCCTTAACCTCGGGAATAGGGGTCGAGCCGCCCAACATGGTCACGCTTCCCGTGGCATTGATGACGGGGACCGCGCCCAACTCCTTGTAGATGTCTCCCCAATCGGCGGCCATCATCGGCTTTCTCCTTCGTTGCGTGGATGTTAACTAAGGGAATCTGGCCCGTATGATAGCTTTGGAAACTGGGCGTGTCCAGATTCGGCCAGACGACAGCAACACGGTGAAAACGAAAAGGACCGCCATTACCGCCTGGGGCTACGTTCTCCGGCTTGAGTGGGCTATAATGCGTGTGCCTGCCGTACCTGTATACGAGGGAGAGAGTCTTGAAGAGCATCGAACTGGACTATAGCAAGCGGTGCGGCGACGAGCCGGAGAAGGGCCACAACCGTTGGCACCCGGACATACCGCCTGCCGTTGAAGCCGAAGAGGGGGAAGAGGTGGTCCTCCAAACGCGGAACGCACTGGACGGCGGCGTTACACCCACCTCAACCGCGGCCGACCTAGCCAACGTGGACCTCAACCTGGTCCACCCCTTGACTGGCCCGGTCTATGTACAGGGCGCATCGCCCGGCGACCTGCTGGAAGTCAACATTCTGGAAATTGAACCGGCAAGCTGGGGGTTTACGACCATCATCCCCGGCTTCGGGTTCCTGCGAGATGTTTTCCTGGAACCACATGTAGTCCACTGGAACATTGCTGACGGGTACGCCGAGTCCCCCGACTTGCCCGGCGTGCGTATCCCCGGCGCGTCCTTCATGGGCACCATCGGCGTGGCGCCGTCGCGGGCGCTGCGACAAGAGATGCTGCTGCGGGAAGACGAACTGCTCCGACGCGGCGGGGCCGTACTAGGCCCGGAACCCAACGGGGCAGTCCCGTCGAGTGAGCCTGTCGCCTCGGAAGGTCTGCGCACCATCCCGCCACGGGAGAACGGAGGCAACCTGGACATCAAGCAATTGACCGCTGGAACACGACTGCTGCTACCGGTATTTGATGAGGGCGCGCTGTTCTCCGCCGGAGATGCCCACTACGCCCAGGGCGACGCCGAGTGCTGCGGCACCGCCATCGAGATGGACTGCACTCTGCACGTCAGCTTCCGGGTCTTGAAGGGCGAGGCAGAACGGCGCAATATCAGGTTCCCGGTGTTCGAGCGGGACGACTACTTCACCAGCCCGGAGATGGCCGCGCCTCGCCGGTTCCTGGCCTCGACCGGAATGTGCATCGCAGACCGGGTAAACCAGTCCGAGGATGCTTCCCTGGCAGCCAGAAATGCCCTGCTCAACATGATCGACCTGCTCATGGAAAGGGGCTGGACACGCGAGCAGGCATACTCGATTTGCAGCGTTGCCGTGGACCTGAAGTTGAGCCAGGTGGTGGACGTTCCCAACTTCGTCGTCTCAGCGTTTCTACCCTTGGACATATTCGTTTAGGGAAAGGAGAGAGCCATGCTAGAGGACAAGACTCTACTCATGGAGATGCTGCGCCGGATGGTGCGTATCCGCCTGTTCGAGGAGCGGGTCATCCAGCTTGTTGAGCGCGGCGAGATAGTTGGCGCGGCCCATTCCTACATCGGAGAGGAAGCCGTCGCCGTGGGCGCCTGCATGGCTCTGCGCGACGACGACTGGATGACCGGCAACCATCGCTCCCACGGCCACCCCATAGCCAAGGGCGGGGACGTGAACAAGGCAATGGCGGAATTGCTGGGCAAGGCCACCGGTCTCTGCAAGGGCAAGGGCGGCTCCATGCACTTGGCCGACTTCAGCGTGGGCATTCTCGGCGAGTCGGGCATCCTCGGCTCATCCATTCCCACAGCCGTCGGAGCAGCCCTAGGCAGTGTCCTCCAGGGCAACGACCGGGTGGCCGTACCCTTCTTCGGGGATGGGGCGAGCAACGAGGGCGCCTTCCACGAGTCCATCAACCTGGCGGCCATCTGGAAGCTGCCGGTGGTGTTCCTCTGCGAAAACAATCAGTACGCGGTATCCAGCAGCTTCAAGAAGATGGTGGCCTCGGAGAACATCTCCGACCGCTCTGCCGCCTATAACATCCCCGGCGTCCTGGTCGACGGCCAGGACTGCATAGCGATGTACGAGGCGGTCTCTGCTGCAGTGGCGCGGGCCAGGGCTGGGGAGGGGCCGTCTCTCATCGAGGGACGGACATACCGTTACTACGACCACTCCCTGGGCCTGGGCCGCATCGTTCGCACTGCCTACCGCGAGGATGAAGAAGTTGAGCTGTGGAAGCAGCGAGACCCCATCAACATCCACAAGGAGCGTCTGCTCTCTCAGGGCATGGCCACCCAGAAAGAGATCGACGCCATAGACGCTGAGACTCAAAGGCAGATTGACGATGCCACAGAATTCGCCCGGCAGAGTCCATACCCGGAGCCGGAGGCCCTGTTTGAGGACATGTTCGCCGACCCGATACCGTTGGAGTAACGCTTCCCCACCGAATCCGGCCAGTTCTTTGGCCGACTGGGCATCAAACTCCAAGGAGGTGGACCATGACCCAAACTGCTGAGCAGACCAGGAACATTACGTTGACCCAGGCGTTGAACGAGGCGATGCGCGAGGAGATGCGCCGGGATGAACGGGTGTTCATCATGGGCGAGGACATCCAGTCCGGGGTCTACGGCGCGTCCGCCGGGCTGGCCCAAGAATTCGGCTACGAGCGGGTGCGTGATTGCCCACTGTCGGAGAACGCATTCATGGGCGCGGCTGTGGGGGCCGCGGCCGTCGGGATGCGTCCCATAGTGGAGAGCGCATTCTGCTTCATGTGGGTGGCGATGGACTCGTTGGTCAGCCAGGCATCCAAGATGCGCTATATGTTCGGGGGCCAAGTGGACTTGCCCATAGTGTACCGGGCGTCCCTCTACTACGGCGGCAGCATGGCGGCGCACCACTCCGACCGCTCATATCCCCTCTTCATGCACATACCGGGATTCAAGGTCGTCTTCGCCAGCAACTCCTACGACGGGAAGGGGCTGATGAAAACGGCAATCCGTGACAATGACCCGGTCTTATTCTGCGAGGACCGCACCATATTGGGCGCGCGCGGGGAGGTCCCCGAGGACGACTACGCCATCCCATTGGGAGTGGCCGACGTCAAGCGGGAAGGCACCGACGTTACCATCGTGGCCATCGGAGGCATGGTGCCCCGTGCTTTGGAAGCCGCCGACACATTGGCCCAGGAAGGCATTTCCGCCGAGGTGCTGGACCCTCGCACGCTTGTCCCGTTGGACAGGCAGGCCATCCTGGATTCGGTGGCCAAGACGGGCCGACTGGTAACGGTGGACATGGCACATAAGACATGTAGCGCAGCCAGCGAGATCGCGGCCATAGTGGCGATGGAAGGGTTCTGGTCCCTGCAAGCCCCGGTGCAGCGGCTGGGCACGGCCAACGTTCACATCCCATTCAGCACCGCGCTTGAACCGCTCTGTTACCCTACCGCTGAGACCATCGCGGATGCGGCACGGGCAACGCTGGAGTAATCAGCGGGACGCCATTTACCTCTGAAGACTAACTGGGAGGGCCGACGTGGCCACCGAGGTTTTGCTGCCCCAGTGGGGCATGGAGATGGCTGAAGGCACCATCGTCAAGTGGCTGAAGAATGAGGGCGACCACATCCAGGAAGGCGAGCCCCTGGTAGCCATCGAGACCGCCAAGCTTGAGACCGACCTGGAATCAGTGGCCACTGGCGTCATCACCCGAATCATGGTGCCGGAGGGCGCGACAGTGCCCATCCGCACCGTGCTGGCAGTTATCGCCGAACCGGGGGAGGTGGTTGACAGCCCATCGCCAGCCCCAGCGCCATCGGCAGCCGCGTCGTCTACAGTTACACAGCGTCAGATCCCATATGGAACCCACTCTACCGATGGGGCGCGGGTGCAGGTGGTGCCCGCCGCACGTCGGCTGGCACGGGACAATGACATCGACCTCGCAGCGGTGCGGGGTTCCGGCCCCGGTGGACGAATTCTCATCGCCGACGTGGAGCAGATCATCGACGCGGCGCGCCAGTCCGCGACACGTGCGACTGACGGTGCGAGGGTGCAGGTAGTCCCTGCCGCCCGGCGCCTGGCCAGGGACTACGGTATCGACCTGGAGTCGGTCCAGGGCTCTGGCCCTGGTGGCCGCATCCTGATCGCCGACGTGGAACGGGCCATCGCCGTGCCGTCTGGGCCGGAAGCCCAGCACGAACCCGACGCCGTGCCGCTGACCGGAATGCGGCGCACCATTGCCTCCCGGATGATGCAGAGCCTTCAGACAATGGCGCAAGTGACCCTGACCACGGAGGCGGACATCACGGATGCCATGACCTTGCGCGACGGCATAGCCGGGCATACAGGTGGCCTCAGCCCCTTGGCCATGGTGATAAAGGCGACGGCTCAAGCCCTGAAGGACCATCCCCGGCTCAACGCAGTGCAGGGCGAGGACAGCTACCATGTCATGCCCAACATCGACATAGGTGTTGCGGTGTCGTTAGAAGAAGGCCTGATTACCCCAGTCCTGCGCGGTGCGGACGGCAAGGGGCTGGCGCAGATAAGCGCCGAGTCGCGGGACTTGGCGACAATGGTGCGGGAGAACCGGGCGAGACCCGAGGACGTGACTGGAGGCACCTTCACAATCACCAACCTCGGCGCCAACGACGTGGATGGCTTCACCCCGATCATAAACCCTCCTCACGTGGCCATACTGGGAGTGGGTCGGGTGGTGGAGAAACCCGTCATCCACGATGGAGAGATAGTCAAGGGCCGGACCGTGTACCTGAGTCTGACCTTTGACCATCGGATCGTGGACGGCGCTCCTGCGGCGGAATTCTTACGATCGGTCCGCCGTTACCTGGAAGACCCCTGGTGGATGGTCGCCTGATCCAGCGTCAGCAGCCCCGAGTCCGCGAGGTCACGGGTCACCATGAACTCGCGGGTATCGTCCGAGGGAAAACCAGGAGTGTCAACCTTGACCATGCCGGGGCTTTTGATGCCAGCGAGAACGATTGACTTGGTGAAATCGCCGATGCCCTCGTCTGCAAGGAATTCCTCAACGGGCATCCACAGGCACTCCTGGATTTCGTCCTCCTGCATGGTGATTTCGCTGCTCAGGGGCCGCAGGCGGCAGACAAAGTAGATGTCCGACTTGCCGTAGCGATAGCCGTGCCAGTGGCGGAAGCATACCAGGGCATCGAACACCGCCTCAACACCCGTCTCCTCTCGGACCTCGCGCACAACGCCATCAGCCAGGTGCTCCCCCGAACTCAGCGCACCCCCGGGCAGCTTGAGTTGTGGCGGACGACCAGGTGCGAAGGAGTACTTTTCACGGACCACCAGAAGGTTGTTACTGCTGTCCAGGACCATTCCACCTGCGCCGATATAGTGGGATGCATAAGGAGGGATGCGGGCGCCGTCAGTAAGCCGTAGGGTCATCATCAGGTACTCGTCGCCTGTGTGGTGGAATTGGAACCCCGCGTCCACCGCAACCGGAACCAACGGCGTCCGGTTGATGGGGACCTCCAGCCATACGGCAACGATGCCATCAGCCTTCCACTCCAGGAGTGAAAAGTCCAGCCTCCGCCGGAACTCCGCGGGATCCTCCGGAAGCGCATCCGGGTCGGCAACCATTCCTCCGAACTGGTTTTTCCTGGCTTCAACCAAGTCGGACATTACATCCTCCCGTACAGCATTCTCGGCCCAGATATTGCCCAAGGAGTCCCAGCGTGTCTGTCGGGGAGTATAGCATACGGACGGACTGCGAATTTCCCTGACACTTGCCCGTCGTGATGGCCAGTAGCCTTGTGCTAAACTTCCCCCATGCTGCTCTCTCAGTTTCATCCCATCATCCAGGACTGGTTCCGGGAACGCTTCGCCGGGCCAACGGAAGCCCAGGCGGAGGGCTGGCCGGCTATTGGCCAGGGGCGTCACACCCTAATCGCTGCATCCACAGGCTCAGGAAAGACCCTGGCAGCCTTCCTCACTTGCCTGGACCAACTGGTGCGTCAAGGGTTGGATGAGGGGTTGCCCGACGCAACTCAGGTTGTGTACGTGTCGCCGCTGAAGGCGCTGTCCAACGACATCCATAAGAACTTGGAGTCGCCCCTGGAGGAAATCAAGGCTCTGGCCGAAAGCCGCGGCACTCCCATCCCCGAGATCAGGACCGCCGTCCGCACTGGAGATACCCCCCCGTCGCAGCGCCAGAAGATGGCCAAGCAGCCGCCCCACATTCTCATAACCACGCCGGAGTCCCTCTACATCCTGCTGACATCGGAGAGTGGTCGCCGCGGGCTCCGGCAGGTCAAGACACTCATCTTGGACGAAATTCATGCCGTAGCCGACGACAAGCGGGGGTCTCACCTCGCCCTCTCGGTGGAGCGGCTCTGCGCCCTGGCTGACAGTCCCATAACCCGCGTCGGTCTGTCGGCAACCCAGCGTCCCATCGAGGAAATGGCCCGTTTCCTGGTGGGGAACCAGAATATCTCGTCAGAAGGGGTCCCGGACTGCCTGATTGTGGACACCGGCCATGCGAGGGAAATTCAGCTCTCGGTACGAATGCCACCGTCGGAACTGGGGCCCATCGCAACCCACGAACTTTGGTCCGATACCCTTGATGCCGTTGCCAGGCTGGCCGAGGAGCATGGCACGACACTGGTTTTCGTAAACACCCGGCGGCTGGTCGAGAGGGTGTCCCACCAGCTTTCGGAGCGCATGGGTGAGGACGCGGTAGCGGCCCATCACGGCAGCCTTTCCCGCGCCACCCGGCTGTCTGCTGAGGGGAAGCTGAAACACGGGGAAGTCAAGGTCTGCGTAGCCACCGCATCCCTAGAACTGGGAATCGACATCGGCGACGTGGACCTGGTGTGTCAGATCGGGTCTCCCCGGTCCATTGGACTGCTGCTTCAGCGAGTTGGGCGGTCGGGCCACCACGTCGGAGGCACGGCGAAGGGCGTTCTCTTCCCCCTGACCCGGGATGAACTTGTGGAGTGCGCCGCATTATGCCGTGCCGTGCACCGGAGAAACCTGGACACACTGAGCATCCCGCCCTGGCCGCTGGACGTGATGGCACAGCAGATGGTCGCCGCATGCTCCGCCGAGGAATGGGGCGAGGATGACCTGTTCGATATGTGCCGCCGGGCATACCCGTACCGGGATTTGCCGCGTCACAAGTTCGACCAGGTGGCGGAATCGCTGTCCGAGGGATTCGCCGCCCGGCTGGGCCGCAACGGGGCCCACCTGCACCGGGATGGGGTGAACCACAAGCTCAAGGGAAGGCGCGGGGCGCGAATCGCAGCATTGACCAGCGGGGGGGCCATCCCGGACAACGCGGACTACGACGTCATTGCCGAGCCGGAAGATACTTTTGTCGGGACGGTCAACGAAGACTTTGCCATCGAAAGCATGGCCGGTGACGTGTTCCTTCTGGGTAACACCCCCTGGAAGATCCGCCGGGTGGAGAGCGGGAAGGTGCGTGTGGAGGATGCTCAGGGCCAGTCGCCCACCATCCCGTTCTGGCTTGGCGAAGCGCCCGGGCGCACCCGGGAGTTGTCCGAGGAGATCACTGAACTCCGGGAGGCTGTTGACGAGCGGCTGGAGTACCCGCCGGAGGCAGAAGAATGGGTGGTCCGGGAATCGGGGATTGACGATGAGGGAGCGCGGCAGATAGTTGCCTACCTGGCCGAGGGCAAGCGCGTTCTCGGCATCGTCCCCACCGGTCGGCGGGTGGTGGCGGAAAGGTTCTTCGACGAAAGCGGAGGGATGCAGCTTGTTATCCATGCCCCGTTTGGGGCAGGCATCAACCGTGCTTGGGGCATGTCCCTGCGCAAGCGCATCTGCCGCACCTTCGACTTCGAGCTTCAGGCAACCGCCACGGACGATGGTCTCAACTTCTCGTTGGGTCCAAACCTCTCCTTCCCACTGGGCGATGTGTTCAACTACTTGTCCTCGCAGACGGTGGATGAGGTGTTGCTCCAGGCAGTGCTGCAAGCGCCTCTGTTCGGGACACGGTGGCGGTGGAACGCCACCAGATCGCTGGCAATGCTGCGGCACAGCGGAGGCCGTAAGGTCCCTGCACCGCTGCAACGGATGCGCTCCGACGACCTGCTGGCGGCAGTGTTCCCAGCCCAGGTCCAGTGCCAGGACAACGCCCCCGGCGAAGACATAGAACCGCCGGACCATCCGCTGGTGTTTGAGACCATCCGCGATTGCCTGACCGAGGCGATGGACCTGGAAGGGCACAGGGAAGTGCTGGCAGCAATCGAGCAGGGTGAAATCGAAGTCCACGCCAGGGACACAGTACAGCCATCGGTCTTCTCGCACCAGATACTGAACGCCATGCCCTACGCATTCCTGGACGACGCCCCCCTGGAGGAACGCCGCGCCCGCGCCGTCACGCTGCGCCGGGCACTCCCGGAGGACGCGCGGGACCTTGGCCAACTCGACGAGACCGCAATTGCGGAAGAGCAGGCCAATGCCTGGCCGAGAATCCGAGACCCGGAGGAGTTGCACGACGCTCTCCTCAGCCTCGTCATCATCCCCGAACAACGGGCCTTTGATGGGCGTGGAGACACGGACCCAGGGGAAATGCCCCGGTGGTTCGGCGAGTTGATGGAGGCAGGGCGGGCATTTCGGCTCGAATTGGCCGACGGATGGACTGCGTGGCTCGCGGCGGAACGAGTGCCGCATGTGCTGGCGGCATACCCCTCGGCGAACCTTCTGCCGACACCGAACAACCTCCCCGACACCATACAGTTGATGGCCCAGGAAGAGGCGATACTGTTTGTCGTCCGGGGTTGGGTCGAGGCATCGGGGCCGGTATTGGTTCAGGAAATGGCGCGTATTCTCAGACTCGGCGAGTCGGATGTATCTTACGCGCTGGGCCAGCTTGAGGTCGAAGGGTTGGTGTTGAGGGGGAGTTTCACCCCTGGGGCTATCGCGGAGGAATTCTGCGACCGGCGCATCTTGGCCCGCATTCACCGAGGCACCCTGGGTCGGCTGCGGCGGGAGGTCGAACCGGTGTCCCAGGCCAGCCTGCTGCGGTTCCTGTTTCGTTGGCAGCACCTGGACGAAACCTTCAAGGCCACTGGAGAGGGTGGTCTGCTGGATGTGATTGAACAGCTCCAGGGGTTCGAGACCGCCGCTGGCGCGCTGGAGACTGAGATACTCCCGGCACGGATTGCAGACTACCACTCGGCTCTCTTGGATCGCCTTTGCATTGGTGGTGAGGTGGTCTGGGGATGTCTGGGCCGCCAGTTGGAATCAGCAAACGGAGCGAGCAACAACGGAGCCGGCAGGCATACGCTGACCCGGTCAACTCCTGTGACACTTGCCCTGCGGGAGTCCCTCGACTGGTTGATGGGCCCCGCGGAAACGGAGAGTAGCTTCCACGGCGCTGCTGGAGAAGTCCTGGAGGTGCTGACCCACAGGGGTGCATGTTTCCTGCCTGACATCATCTTGGCCACACGGAGGCTGGCCTCGGACGTGGAGGAAGCGCTATGGCTGCTGGCGGCGATGGGCCAGGTGACATCGGACAGCATGGAACCGTTGAGGCGCAGGATGAATGGCAACCGAAACGGGAATGGCCGCCGGACGATGAGCCGTGCCGACATTCGCAGGCGCAGCCGCTCTACGCGAGAGAGTCGGAGTTACAGCCGCTGGTCGCTTCTGGGGGCGATGGAGCCGGTGCCTGACCCCGGGGATTTGCGCGCTCTTCAGCTACTCCGCAGGTACGGGATAGTATTCCCGGAGCTTCTGGCGCGGGAGTCGCTGGCGCCACGGTGGCGGGACACGGTGCAGGTATTGCGCCGCCTGGAAGCGCGGGGAGAGATACGGGGCGGCCGCTTCGTGACAGGACTGGTGGGGGAACAGTATGCGTTACCCGAGGCGGTGGGAATGCTGCGGGAAACCAACAACAGCACACCCACAGGAAGCATGATAGTGGTCTCGGCTTGCGACCCACTCAACCTGGCCGGGATTTTGACGCCGGGGGCCAAGACCCCGGCGGTCATGGGCAACCGCATCGTATTCCGGGATGGAATCCCGGTGGCCTCCCTGGAAGGCCGCAAGGTCGTCAACCGCTCCGGGGTGGACCAGTCGACTATGGCCCAAGCCTACTTCCTGCTTCAACTTCCCGGATCGGCTACGAAAAATGGACGGGGGTCATGGAAATGGCCCCACAGCGTCGCTCAACGGGACCCGGATCAGCGTAGGACGGTGTCAAGATAACCGTCTCGTCCATCCCGCGAATGACCCGCCTGGCCGGCATGTGAAATGCCGGCCAGGCGGGCCACGTGACTTCAGCAAATTGGTCTCGCCAGAACGCCGGGAGCCACCCGGCGGCTGATCCACCGGCCGCCGGCGGAACTGCCGGTTAGCTGCCCATCCTCCACTATGACCTTGCCGCGAAGTATGGTCATCACCGGATAACCTAGACACTCGAACCCCTCCCAGATGGAGTAGTCGGAATCTGCGTGCAGATCGTCCAGGGTGATGGTCTTATGCAGGCTGGGGTCGAATATAACGATGTCCGCGTCGCTTCCGACGGCAATGGCGCCCTTCTGTGGGTACATACCAAGGATTTTCGCGGCGTTGGTCGACGTGATGTCGGCGAACCGCTCCAAGGAAATCCTGCCGGAGGCCGCCAGCTTGGCGTAGGTTACCGCCATGCGGGTCTCAATCCCGTTGTGGCCGCCGCAGACGGTCAGGATAGTGTCGCCGGAGAGCTTCACGTCCTTGTAGGTCGTATACTCGTCTGTGGCAGTGGTGCAGAGCGACCCGTCGGCCAACCCCTCTTGCAGCGCGTCCCGGTCATCGGCGAATTTGATGGCCGGGTACGTATGGATGGCGGTGCCTCCGGGCTTGCGGTAGTCATCACAGGTGAATTCCAGGTAGTTGTGCAAGGCTTCCCCGTAGACCGGCTGTTGCCGCAACCGGGCCTCGGCAATGGCTGCGACGCCCTCTTTCGCGGTGGTGTGGACGAAGTAGATGCCCGTCTCTGTGTGGTTTGCCAAGCGCAATACCTGTCGGAATGCGAGGTCTTCGGAAATGTTGTTGTGGACCAGATGGAGGTTGTATCCCTGGTCGCGGCCCTCGCGGACTAGCTTTTCCTCCATGTGGGTCACGATGTCGTCGTCCTCAGCGTGGACGGCCATTATGCCCCCGTGGCGGGACACTTCCTGGAAGATTTCCCACAATGAACCATATGGGACCCTGGAGGCGTTGAAGGTGGTGAATATCTTGAAGCTGGCCACGCCGGACTGGATGGCCTCGCCGATCTGCCCGATGGTGGCCGGGGACACAGCCCCGGACAGGATGTGATGGAAAGTGTAATCGATATAGGAGTGACCGGCGAATGCGTCGCGCCGGTCTTCCACCTGCTGCATGATGGGTCCGGCTGCCGGAGCTTCCCCGGGTTGAATGGAGAGGCTACCGGAAAAGTCTACCATCGTAGTCACGCCGCCGAAGGCTGCGGCACGGCTGGCCGCCTCGGGGGGCTGGGTAACAACCTCGGCGCGGCCGGCCCAGTTTCGCGGTACAGGGATGCCGATGTGAGTATGAGGCTCAATTCCCCCAGGCAGCACATGCTTGCCGGAGGCTTCAATAGTCCTCCCCGCCTCAATGTCCAATGTGCCTGGTTGTGCGACGACGGCGATCCGGCCGTCCTGTACCCCGACATCCAACTCCGCCGCACCCTCGGGCGCGACTACCATACCGCCACGAATGATCAAGTCCAGCATGGTCAACCTCCATTGCAGGCGCGGTAGAGTCCAACTCTGGGTGGCCCGTCTCACCGCCGGCCGTCTGGTGGAATCCCACTTTCGCAAGAAGGACAGCCTCGGGGACAGGGCTGGGCCAGCCCCACAGAGGCCCGGGGATAGCCTGAAGGCTCAGGCCGGGATCTCCGGCATCGGGGCACGCAGGGTTTCGGGTATCCAGTGGGAAAGGAGTTGCTCCAGCTCCTCGCGGCATTCTTCCAGGCGGTGCTCCGCCCCATCGTAGAGCACGAGTTGCTTGGGCTCCTGGGCCCGGTCGTATATTTGCTGAGAGCAGTAAAATGGCAGGCGGGTGTCAGCCTTGCCGTGGACCAGCAGGATGGGACGGGGGGAAACTTGCCAGACCCGGTCAGCCCCGAAAGTCTGGGAGGAGAGGCAGACCACGCCCTTGATGTGTGCGTTGACTGCCCCCGCAGTAATCACCACCGCGCCTCCGAAGGAGTGTCCGACGACCACCACCGGACCGTAGCCGGTGTCCTTGAGGAACTCCACGGCCACCATCAGATCCAGGAAGCACTCGAAGAGATCGTTGGGATAACGGTAGTCAAGGCGCAGCGAGGAGATACCAGCATCCCGGAAACTCTCGGCAAGGCGGTGGTAAGTCCCCGGTCCGGGGCCGCCGAACCCACCGCGCGCGCCGCACACCCAGACCACTGCCAGGTCAGAGTTCGGCGCGCCGTGCCTGATGCCGCGCAGGTCTCCCCTGGTCGTGCGGAACAGGATACCGTCCCCTATCTGGTCCTCCGGGGGGATCCATTCCTCCACACCGTGGATGCCGATTGCCACGTCTCCCGCATTTCCCAGCCTGGAGTTTCGGTCTTGGGTCATCTCTTGCCTCCAGGCTAGAGGAACTTCTTGACTGCGGCTATGAAGTCCTCCGGGTTGTCCTCAAAGACCATGTGCCCAGCGCTTGGAATCTCAACAAGCTGGGCGTTGGGAAAGGTGTCCACCATGCGCTGGGCCACTTCGTGGGTCAGCAGGTCGGTCTCCGTTCCCCGGACTATCAGGGTCGGACAGGTAATTTTGGACAGAGCGGGCCAAAGGTCTTCCTGCGGGGTGGTAATGCCCTGCCACCGGGCCTCTCGGATGGCCAGATCGTAGCGCCATCCGATCTTGCCGTTGGGCAATTCCTTGGTGGCGTAGGTGAGGCGGCGGCGCATTACGGCGTCAGAGGCAAAGCGGTTCTGCTTGCCCATGTACTCGACCACATCCTCAAAGGAATTGAACTCCTCGGGAACATTGATTATCTCCCTGGCAATGCGCGCGCCGCCCCTCGGGTCCGACTCCGGTCCCACATCCACTACCACCAGCTTTTCCAGTTTCTCCGGATACTTGCCACCGAAGGTCATGCTGTTGCGCCCGCCCATGGAGTGACCAACCAGCACGAATTTGTCCAGACCGAGGGCGTCGCTGAAAGCGTCTAGGTCAGCCACATATGCATCGGTGCTGTAATCGCCGTCGGGAGCCCAGTCGCTGTCGCCGCGGCCCCGCTGGTCCAGGGATAGGACATGGAAGTCCTTACAGACGGTGGCGGAGAAGTCATCCCAGGAATGTCGGTGACCCCGCAGTCCGTGGAGCAGGACCATTGGGGTAGCCTGTTCGTTGCCCCAATCGAGGTAATTTAGCTTCAGGCCGTTGGCGGTGACGGTCTTGTCTTTAGGTTGCACCTGGGTTGTCATGGCAGACCTCCGTAGAAGTTTCGGTTGTGGAGCATTCCGTCTCTCCGGCGCTGGCGACCCACGAAGTAGAAGGCCATCTCGACTCTTACTTGACCACGACGTTGACCAGGCGGCCGGGAACGTAGAAGGTGTTGTCTATGGACTTCCCCTCCGTATAGGTCTGGACTCGGGGGCTGGCCAGGGCCAGTTGTCGGGCGTCCTCTTCCTCAATATCCGCCGGGGCCTCAATCCGGTCTCGGACCCTGCCGTTAACCTGGACAACCAGGGTAATCAGTTCCTCGGCGGCAAGGTCGTCGTCCCAGGCGGGAAATGGCTGCTGGTGGATGCTGAAGGGGTGGCCTGCGCGCTCCCACATTTCTTCAGAGACGTGGGGTGCGATTGGAGCCAGCATCAGGAGGAACCTCTCGACGCACTCAGCCCATGTATCGCCGTCAACACTGGCTTCGGACCAGACACGGTTCATGTGGTTTGACAACTCCATCAGGCCCGCTATGGCGGTATTGAACTTGAACCTGTCCAGATCATTGTGGCAGCGGCGGATGGTCTGGTGGAGCATCCGCATGGTGTCGCGGGAAGCATCACCGGAAGCGCGGGCACCGACTTTCTCGGGCGTGTCCAGTTCCGCCGGGTCTCGGCCCAGAATGTCCCAAACGCGGTTGAGCCATCGGGCGACACCGTTGATGCCGACGTCGCTCCAGGGGCCGCCCTGGTCCCAGGGGCCGATGAACATCAGGAAGCACCGCACGGCGTCGGCGCCCATCACATCCACCACTTCGTCGGGGTTGACCACATTGCCGCGGCTCTTGCTCATCTTTTCATGGTCTTCGCCAAGGATCACACCCTGGTTGAATAGCCGCAGGAATGGTTCCTCAAAGTTGAGGATTCCCATATCGTGAAGACCCTTGATGAAAAACCGCGAATAGAGCAGGTGCATCACGGCGTGCTCCGCGCCCCCGGTATACTGGTCCACAGGCATCCAATTCTTGACTACTTCAGGGTCGAAGGGGCCATGGCCGTGATTGGGTGAGAGATAGCGGAGCATGTACCAGGAAGAATCGAAGAAGGTGTCCATAGTGTCTGACTCCCGCCGCGCCGGACCGCCACATTGGTAGCAGGTGGTGTTGAGGAAATCGGAGTTGGAGGCCAGCGGAGATTCGCCGCCGGTGGGGATAAAGTCGGCGTCGGTGGGCAACAGCACGGGAAGTTCCGCCTCGGGAACGGGAACGATACCACAGTGATCACAGTAAATGACCGGGATTGGTGTACCCCAGTAGCGTTGGCGGGAGATGAGCCAGTCACGCACGCGGTACGACACGGCCCTGTGGCCCCAGCCGCGTTTCTCGACATCATCGGCGATGGCCTCGGTGCCTTCCTCGTTGGTCATACCTTCGTATCGGCCTGAGTTGGTCATAAAGCCGTTGCCCAGGTACGCCTCGGTCAGTTCATTGCCGTCCCACTCGATAGGCGCAATGACGATGCGGATGGGGAGGCTGTATTTTCTTGCGAACTCGAAGTCCCGGGAGTCGTGGGCCGGGACGCCCATGACCGCGCCGGTGCCGTAGGTCATCAGGACGTAGTCGCTGGTGAAAATGGGGACCCTCTCTCCATTGAGCCGGTTGACGGCATAGGAGCCGAGGAAGACGCCTGTCTTCTCCCGTTCGGTAGAGAGGCGGTCTATTTCAGATGTGCGGCGGGCTTCATCCACATAGGCTTCTACAGCTCCCCGTTGGGCTTCTGTGGTCAACTGGGGGACAAGCGGATGCTCCGGGGCCAGCACCACGAATGTCACGCCAAATATGGTGTCGATCCTGGTGGTAAAGGTGGAAAACTCCTTCTGCTCAAGGCCGCAGTCGGATATGTCGAAAGAGATCTGCACGCCTTCGCTGCGTCCGATCCAGTTGTGTTGCATGGTGAGAATCTTGTCGGGCCAGTCCACAAGTCCGTCGAAGTCCAGCAGACGGTCCGCGTAGTCGGTGATGCGGAAGAACCACTGCTCCAGATCGCGGCGGGTGATTGCCGTCCCACAGCGCTCGCAGTTGCCGTTTACCACCTGCTCGTTTGCAAGGACGGTCTGGCAGGACGTGCACCAGACTACCGGGGCCTTGGCGCGGTATGCCAGCCCGTGCTCGTAGAACTTGAGAAAAAACCACTGGTTCCAGTGATAGTATTCAGGCAGGCAGCAGATAACCTCGCGGTCCCAGTCGTAAATTGCGCCGATGGAGCGCAGTTGACGGCGCATGTTCTCGATGTTGCTCATGGTCCATTCGTGGGGGTGGATACCCCTGCTGATGGCGGCGTTCTCGG
Source organism: uncultured Dehalococcoidia bacterium (assembly GCA_951812625.1). Lineage (GTDB taxonomy): Bacteria > Chloroflexota > Dehalococcoidia > Lucifugimonadales > UBA3495 > CATOSP01. The sequence goes on from CATOSP010000002.1 coordinate 1,061,057, forward strand.
CGGGGAGCCCGAAAGCGTCGAAGCCTATAGGATGCAGCACGTTGTACCCCTGCATACGGCGGAAGCGGGCATGGCAGTCGGCGGGGGCATAGTTGTACCAATGGCCTATGTGCAGGTCGCCTGACGGATAGGGGTACATCACCATCTCGTACCACTTGGGGCGGCTGTCCTCTGTGCTCACCCGGTGCAGGCCATCCCGTTCCCAACGGGCCTGCCATTTTCGGTCTATGGCAACCGCGTCGAACCTTAGCTCCACGTGCCGGGAGGTCGTCGCCATATGTGCTCACCTCGGATCAATCACGAATCCACACTATCTTAGCACACAACAGGAATCTGAAATCGTCTCCGACCGGAGAACCGGGCATGGGTACATGACACAGACTCGTTGACTAGCCAGAGGCAAGCAACTAGAATCCAACCCGTCATCCAGTTTGTCCGGGTTCCAGCTCACCCGGCCGGTTGTCCCATCATCGGTATTGGGGGGAATCAGGTGGCGACAAGCCCTATGAGCAGGGCTAGGACGACTGTAATCCAGCAACCCCGTTTGAGGGAATCTCGGCCATCTGCACCCCGCATTGCCCCTGAACGCCGACCTCATAGATTCCTGTCATCCATTTACATCCCCATTCTCGGATTCCTCATTCTCATAGCCGTAGGTGGGGTGCTTCTCGCGCTTCCAGTTTCGCGCAACGGAGTGGACTTTACTTCATTCGATACTGCTTTCTTCACCGCAGTTTCTGCAGTCACCGTGACCGGCCATATAGTGGTGAACACTCCCACCTACTGGAGTCCGTTCGGGCAAGCGGTGATCTTCGCCCTAATGCTGGTGGGTGGACTGGGATTCATGGTGTTGTCCGCGTTCCTGCTTGCGCTCATGGGCCATAACGCTTCCTTTTCGGAACGGCTTGCGGTGCGGGAAAGTATCGGTGCAGAGAGGATAGCGGGTCTCAGGCAGATGACGCGCAACATCATCCTGGTAGTGTTCGGCTTCTATCTGGTAGGCGCGGGCCTGATGTTTACCCGCATTCGTGGAATGGATGGGATGGGCACCATCGAGAGCGCATGGCAGTCTATGTTTCTCTCAGTGTCGGCCTTCAACAACGCGGGTTTTTCCATAATGCCCGAAGACCCCTTCGGAAGTGGCCTGGCCCGGTTATCCTCCGCGTGGTTCATGATGGGCCTGCTGACGATCATGATAATTCTGGGGGGTATTGGGTGGACTGTGTTGGTTGACGTAGGGAGACGGCGAAGGTTTGTTACTCTCAGCCTCGACAGCAAGATGGTCATCGTTACGAGCCTGTTTCTGTGGGCTTCCGGCGCGGGGATTTTCTTCTTAGCCGAGTTTGCGGGGACGATCGAACATCTAAGTCTCAGGGACAAAATAGTCTCAGCCATCTTTCACTCGGTGAGCGGACGAACGGCAGGGTTCGCTGCGGTAGACTTCGGGCATGTGGACGACTTCGTCAAATTGACCTTCCCCATACTGATGTTCATCGGCGGCTCAGCGGGGTCGGTGGCCGGCGGCATAAAGGTCGTCACGGTCGCTGTGATTATCGCTGCCGTTCTGTCATCACTTCGGGGGAGGCCGGAGGCCGAGGCGTTCGGGCGCCAAATCCACCACTTTCAGGTGCTCCGCGCCATGACCGTTGCCGCTCTGGGATTCGGACTGTTGGCCGTAATGGTGCCAACGTTGACTATAACGGACCAGGATATCCCGTTCATAGATCTTCTGTTCGACGTAGTATCCGCCTTGGGAACCAACGGCTCCTCGACAGGGATAGTTCCCGACCTCAGCCTAGCTGGCAAGTGCATATTCATGGCCGCGATGTTCATTGGCAGGATGGGCCCGATGACGCTGGCTCTAGCGTTGGTGGCAAGGGAAGAGACGACTATCTACAGATTCGCCAAGGAGAGGGTAAGGATCGGTTAAGGGAGGGCAAGAAGTGAAGAAACAAGTCTGCGTCGTCGGCCTGGGGAGGTTCGGATCCACCATTGCAAGGGAACTCTATCAGACAGGGCATGACGTACTCGCTATAGACATTGACGAAGAAAAAATCCAAGAGATGCTGGGCCAAGTGACTTACGCGGTCTGGGCAGATGCCACCAACGAGTCTGTCCTCAAGGAATTCGAGGTGTCCGACTACGATGTAGCTGTCGTGGCGATGGGAGGAAACAACATTCAGACGAGCATCCTCGTTACGGCACTCATGAAGGGGATGGGAGTACCGTACGTAATCGCCCGGGCCGCCAGCGACATTCATGGCTCAACGCTGGAGCGTATTGGGGCCGACAAGATTATTCACCCGGAAATGGAGAGCGGGGTCCGGGCTGCCCACGTCGGGTTCGACTGGGGTGCCCTAGACTACATGCCAATCGTGCCCAATTTTGGAATATGTAAGATGCGTCCACCAGCAGCCATGTACCACAAGACACTTGAGGAAGCGGGACTGTGCAACTCCTCAGATCGATACAACCTGTCTGTGATGGCCATACGCCGGGGCCGGACCTACATCATGAACCCCGCCGATGACGAAGAGGTACAGCCGGGAGATGTCCTGATTGTCGCGGGTACCAACGAGCACTTGGGGGAATTATACGAACTAGCTGTTGAATAAGGGAGTGTCTACCCGCCAGAGTTCGCCGCATATTTATGATGTTCCATCAGGTACCTGACGGCGTATTCTCCCGCGAAAACCTACCCCAAAGCCGCTCTCCAATATGTCGCGGCTCAAGTTCGTACATTATGTTGATTTGGAGACTCCCGCCCAAGTATAATTTTTGGTGCGAGATAGGTGGGATGGGAGAAGGAACAAGATGCGCCTGAAAGCACTGTCGAAGCTGGAAGCCAACCGAATACTGGTGCCTGTATGCGGGGGCGAGGTCGGCGAGCAGACTTTCCGTTGGGCTTGCCAATTGGCGAGAAAGTCGAAGTCCCAGCTTCACGCACTCCACGTGATCGAAGTCCCAATGAACCTACCGTTGGAGGAGGCGTCCTCAGAATCGGTCGACAACGGAGAAAGGATCTTGGCCCGTATGGAGGCCATCAGCCACGAAGAGAAATGCAAGGACGTTCACGCAAGGTCGGTGCGAGCACGCCAAGCCGGACCAGCTATTGTGATCGAGGTCGAGGACCGGGGAATAGACGCCGTCGTCATTGGGATTCCATTCCGCCGCAGGTTCGGGTCCTGCAGAATGGGAAATACGGCCAATTATGTGCTCGATAACGCGCCTTGTCAGGTAATATTCTCCCGCCAGGGCGCTCCAGAACATGCAACCGTCTGAGGCCACGCATTGCAGGTACTGATCCTAGGCTGTGGGAGACTAACAGAGTCGCTGATCCCAACCTTAATCCAGACTGGGCATCGGGTCACCGTAATCTCGGAGGACCGGAAGTGCTTGGAAACCATCTCTAAGTTCCCAACACTGGAAGTAGTCTTCGTCACCGCACCGACTTTGCAAGACTTCCTTCGCCAGGGAAATGTAGACCACGCAGACGCTTTCCTCGCCCTATCCGGAGACGACCACTTGAACGCCATGACCGCGCAGATTGCGATCCACACGCACGAAGTCCCGAAAGTTGTCTGCCGTCTAGAGAACCCCTATCTTCAGCAACTCTACTCGAGCTTGGGGATGACCGTTGTCGGGGATATGACCAAGATGAGCCAAGACATCCACCAAACGATCGAATCCTGACCCAAATGCAATGTTCACGATAGTCGTTGGCGGCAGCGAGGTGGGCTTCAGCCTTACTAAGGCACTCATTTCAGCCGGCCACGAAGTTCTTATCATCGAAGAGAACCAAGCCCGCTTCCGATTGATCGTGGATGAAATTGGGCCGGTGGCCAGCTGCGGTGACGGTGCAGACCAGTCAGTCCTTGATGAGGCAGGTACCTCTCGGGCCGACATCCTCATTGCAACAACCGGCAGCGATGCAACCAACCTGGTCGCTTGTCAAGTGGCGAAGAACGTCTTCAAGACTCCCAGAGTGCTGGCCTTGATTCGAGATTCGAACAACCGCTCCATATTCGAGCGACTCGGCGTCGACGTTGTGGTGGACTCAGTGCATCCAGCCGTCGTAGCCCTCGAAGAAGGTATCCCAGGACAGCCAATGGTCCACATCAGTGACCTGGCGCCTGAAGGCACGGAGCTAGTCAGCGTTTCCATCCCGGCGGATTCATCGATAGTGGGCATGTCCCCATCGGAAGTAGACCTTCCTCCACACAACTACATCTGCCTGATCACAAAGCGCGATGAGACTCACTTGCCATCAGACACGATGGTGGTCGAGTCGGGGGACGAACTGTTCCTGGTGGTGACTGCCGACGACCACCAAGAAGTGTACGACATTCTGACGGGGGTCTAGCAATGCCAAAAAGCGTTGCCTACCTAGGGCCTGCCGGGACCTACACCGAAGAGGCGGCCACCCTTTACGATCCTGGAGCCGACCTTCAGTCATTCCCGACCATTGCCGCCGTGGGCCTTGCTGTGTCTTCTGGAATCACTGACCAGGGAGTCGTTCCAATTGAGAACAGCCTGGAAGGGGCAGTGAATTTTACCCTAGACCTGTTGATCAGCCAGTCCGGGCTATACATCCAACAGGAGATCGTCCTACCGATACAGCATTTCCTGATGGCCAAGACTGGAACACGCCCTGCGGACCTCGAAGTGATCTATTCCCATCCTCAGTCTCTTGGCCAATGCCGGGAGTTCCTGGACCGTTGCTTCCCGGCCGTCGACCAGATGGCGTCCCTGAGCAATTCGGCAGCGGTGGTTGACATGAAGGAGAGCGCGCTAACTGCCGCCGCCATTGCGCCTAGAAGGGCAGCTACTCTCTACGGCGTGGAAATCATTGGGAGCAACATTCAGGACAACCCCAATAATGCTACCCGCTTCGTGGTCTTGGACAAGGAGGACCATCCTCCTACCGGCGGGGATAAGACCTCAATGTGCCTTTCATTCCAAGAAGATGCTCCCGGGATACTCTATGAGGCCTTGGGAGAGTTCGCGCGACGCGGCATCAACCTCGCAAAAATCGAGTCCCGTCCTACGAAACAGTCACTGGGCGAGTACATATTTCTGATCGACTGTGACGGTCATCAGACGGACTCCAGGATCAAGGAGGCGATCGAGGCGATCAGAGGGAATAACGGCTCAATAAAGGTCCTAGGATCGTATCCGAAGTGGGAGGGGATGTCGTAGAATGAGTCCGGCCCTTCCCTAACCGCTGCCAAGTCCACACGACACTATCACCACACCACTTGGCCGCTCGCCTGGTCAGAGAAGGGCCAGTCGATTAAGGCATCGGCTCACGTTTCAGGCTTTCGCCGTATGACAAGAGCCAGCCGCCCACCACTATACTTGGGACCGCCGAGGCACACACAGCACCCCTGGTCCTAAGACTAGCCAACAATTTTGTGGTAGGACGCGTTAGAGTCCACTTCGGTCGCACCGCACGAATGATGGGACCCTGCACTCGCGCCCATTCTCACGTGTCTTTAGGGCAACCAACAACGTGGCGTCTGTGCCGCTGGCGAACCCGGGGCCAACCTACCCCTCATCAGCTTCCTCGCTTTTCCCGTCTCGAGATGTGAATCGCTGGAAGAGTCCCGAGACAGCCTTGCTTATATCTGCCAGCGTAGGAAGGGCTGACAAGGGTTCAACCACCCGAGTCAGAACGATGGAGGACATGTCCTCGACATTGCGGACGATCCTCCGAACCGATCGGTATAGACGGAATAGCCAGACGCTCCACACGACTAGGAAGAGCGTTAGAGACGCAGTGACCACAATTATGGACAGGTCTCTGATGATGGCTATGGTCTCGATCTAGCCCGCTCCGGTTTTATACAACTTTCAAATTATGGCTATACATTAGCAATTATGTTAATGGACTGTCAATGGCTTAGACCCTCGTATTTGGCATCAATTTCGTTATGCCAAGCAATCCCTGGCGAGCTTCAACCGACCTTCCGATATATTACCACTCCTTCGTTCTGGAACACGATTTGGAGAATGCCTGATCGAGCCATACTCTGAAACTTATGCAGTCCCATAGGGCTGTAATATACTCGCTCCAACTCACCAACAACGATGTATGTGATCTCATACTCATCGAGGAGTTCCTCGGCTCGAGACACGTTCCAGGTCTCGTAGAGCTCTGCTACCCGGGACGCCCGCTCACGCACGGAGAAGTCGTAGGCCATCCTCTGTTGCATTTGGTGCCAGGGCCATCCCAAGACCGTGGGCAATCCCGTGTAATTGGCGATTCGGCTGTTCCAGTGGTATTGGTCTCCGTGTGCCTCCAGGACTACCGGGGAGCCTCTGACATTATCCTGCAACCACCGAATGGCTTCCAGGTCCCATTTGAGTTCCAATGGCTGGTCACTTTCCCAGTGGAGTGATCGCGTCATGTAGTCCTCGCCATCCAGTGTAATTCGGCCGTCGGAGAAGCGATCAGCGATGCGCGACTTGGAGCCCATCACTGTGTAGATGAGGCTTGACCCTATCAAGAGCAACAACGCTACTGTCCAGATGCTTTTGGCCCACCCGAGGTTGCCACATTGGTGGCCCACCAACTGCCACAGGAGAAACGCAGAGGCTACGCTGAGCAATACCCACATTTCAAGGTAATACTTGAATTGGGTGTTCATGCGCCCGATGTCTCCCTCTATGCGAATGATGTCCACGCCGGCCCCGATAGCCAATGCCATTGCCAGAAGCACCAGAGCGGTTACGGACCAACGACGGTCGTCCCCAGCCGACCTCATTTCCTGAAGGATGGTTAGCGCCAACAGAGCCGCTAGCAATACCACAATAGCCACAGTCCAGTAGCCTGTCACCGCGAAGTACATTGCCAGGCCCGTACCTGATAGTACTACCGCGACAGAGATCCCGGTACTGGAGTTGCCAGCGCCCACATCCTCGGAAGCACCCTTTCTCCGTACCGCCCACATGGCAAGGTTTAGCAAAGTGCGCCTAGTCTGTATCAACAGAAATGTGGCGCATATGAAGAGGAAGAGGCCATGGACACCGATGAAGCTGTGAATCGGGGTGCGCCACTTCGACGCTTCGATTCCTGTCTGGAACGTCTCGTATGACTGATGGAACGGCAGGAAAGCGAGTACGCTTATCCCTAGGACTGCCCCGGTCAGGATAGCGGTCTTGACCCATTTTCGGCTCATGGAACTTGGAGAGAAGAAAGCTGCCAATCCGATTATTGCAAGAACGAGCAGCAAGTATGATGGGTAATCCCAGCTATTGATGGCCCACAGGGATCCTAACGTAACTCCCATAGCAAGCGCGGACACGATGGCCCATGCGATTCCGCCGCGTCTCGCCTCCACGACCAAACTCAGCCCCAGTCCGATTAGGAGCAACGTGAAAGGAATGACCATCATGTGGGGATGAAGGTCGGCGAAGAGGAATGTGAAGAAGGGAAACTCGGTTATGTGCCATGACATGTCGGAATGACCCGGGATACGATCCGGGAGCCAAAAAGCCAGGACATGTGGCTCAAGGTCTTCCAGTGGAGGAATCATTCGGCTATTGCGCCAGAAATCAAACTGCGGAAGCGCGGCACCTTCGGTAAGCCTGAGCCAACTTCCCTGGGCAACCTGAACTATGCCGTCAAGGTTTCCGATAACCGAGGCAAACAGGCCCGCCGTCAATCCGGATAGCATGGCGAGGTTGCGGGCCAGCCAAGACTCGGTCGGGGAAGTCACTTCAAGATCTTCCGGTGTGGCTTTGTCCGAACCACGTGACCGGCGGAGCCCCTCGGTGAGGTTGTAGGCAACGGAGTATGCACCGGTGAAGGTGAGGGCAAAGAAGAGGGGAACAGCAAGGTTGAATGCCACGGCGGGAAGGATTCCGGTAACCCGAACCAGCCCGGCGACAATAAAATAGCCCCAGTAGTAGTAGTTCAAATAACCCCCGGAATACCAGGGATCATAAGGTGGCATGGACGTCGAGCGGATTACCGCGTTCAGATATGCAAACTCCATCGGCTTCTCACCTCCCCGCCAAGGGTGCCACAGATCGGGGTTGGCAGCCCGGATCATGACGAAGGCGAGGAAAGCCACGATGAAGAGGATTTCGGCATACAGCAGACCTTCCCAGTGCTGACGCACCCACGCCCATATTTCCCTTCCGCGCAAGGCCAAGACCGACCCCGAAACGGTTGAAAGCACCAGAAGGCCAAAGTAAAATGCCGTCCGGGAGAACTCGACCCATCCGAGGCTGACGATCAACCATGTGAAATAGCTGGCAAGCAGTAGGCCGAGTATCCGCGCCAGGATCATCCCGCGGTCGGGCAGGGAGCGGAACAAGAACATGGACAAGGGCAGGGCGAGCAGGTAGACGAACTCTACCAACCCGAGCCATGCCAGTATTGGGACACGATTGGTCCATCCGTCCCGGTCAATGATCTCGGACCACGTTCCGCCTGCGCGTTGGCGAGCCTTTTCTTCAGCGGTCATAAGAAGCCCCACTTCCTGTTGGGGTTGGGCTGTAAGTCTTGTGATCAGAAGCCGCTGGGAAAGCCGGTCTTCGTTCTTGAACACGAGAACTTGGGGATGATCGTAACCGGCAACGTTATCGTCGGCATACCCGAGATCCAGGGTGAGCCACGCCATATCATCTTGGGATTCCCCCTTGGGTTGAGAGAGACCGGCCTCGGGCAGGGGGTTGTGTTGGAACGTCACACCCAACAGCCGAGGGTATGATGTAAATCGCCTGTGCAGCCGGTATCCCAAATCACCGCCAAATAGCTGCTTATAGTAAGCGTAGCTATACGGATAACGGTCCAGCGCTCTGGCCACGCTGCTGTAGGGACGGTTGCTGTAGAAGACCAAATAGTCTGACTCGGCCAAGCGACCCGCGAGACGCCGCATCTTGTCGGGGTTGTCGTACTCGTAGGTTGGATATTGCCACATGCGGTAGCGGTACATGTCCGGGATATGCTCGTCCCAGTGGTTGTCGCTGATGATGGGCGTGCCTGCGGGCACGTTCTCGTGGAACCATCGAGAGGCTGTGACTGCCGGATGTTCGTCAGCGTAAACACGTTGGAAGGCGAGGGAGTAGAAAGCTGTTGTCGCTACTACTAGTATGACCAATACGAGGGAAACCCATACCAGCGCCGGGGAGAACCTGACGAGACGGCGGAGTGCCGGACGGTAACAGCTGCAGTCCTCAACTTGTGCAAGGTCCCGCGTGCGCTTGGCCAGAGTGACGCTTGCTGATATTGACGAGAGGGCCATACGAGACCCCATCAGGATCAGAAAGGGGACCAGTGGGGCCATGTATCGCAGAAAGCGCACCTCGAAACTTTCCAACAGCAAGACGGAAGGAATGATCCAGGCAAGCACCAGTAAGTCGGCGCGCCGCTTGCTCCCGCCAATTACCGCCACGACGACGGTAAACGGGACTGACAGCCATACGAGGACCCCAAGAGGGATGCCAAGCCCCCAGACTGTTGTCTGCTGGAGCTGATAAAAGAAAGGCGGTGTACCAATGTACTGGATAGTAAAAGGCAACGATCCAGCAGTACTGGCCATCGCCACCTGACTGCCTATACCCTCGACCAAGCCACGGTAGTCCAGCAAGGAATAGGGCGAAGTCAGCAAATAGGCGGCGAGGGCCAACACTCCGGCCGAGGCGGCGTGACTGAATGCGGTCCAGACGGTACGCCTTGAAACTGATGATAGGCGGCCGTCGTGTGTGTCCCACAATCTGGACCCATAGACGAGGGCCAGTGGAGCGATCAAGGGGAGAACGCTCACCTTGGGGGCCATAGCCAAGCCAACAAGGATGCCTAGCAGCACCGAGTCGCGCAAACGCCGTGTCTCCATCATCCGGAGCATGGCCCAGAAGCTCGCCAGGATGAACAGGACACTGAAGGTCTCCGGGCGGTAGAAATGGCTGTTCTGGACGTTGATTACAGCCAGCGAGGTCAACAGTGCGGCTAGAAGTCCCACGCCGACGCCGTGCATTCGCCGACCCAGCACAAAGACCAAGAACACCGAACCCACGTCGGCCAGCGCGGAAATAGGGCGTCCGACGTAACGCATGTCAAGAGCTGAAACGTCGGTGAACATCTCGACGATGGCGCGCAGGGGCAGCAGAAGGTATAGCAGGATGCTACCTAGGGGGAACCAGTGAGGATTAAGCGGACTGCGTGCGGCGTCGAGGAACTCAGGAACGTTGGGGATTCCGGCGGTGGTGCCCGGATGATCGATCAGGTAACCGCATGCCTGGTAGCCGGGTCTCTCGGTCAGGGCTTCATACATGCACCCGGCACGCATGTAGAAGTCCCGCTCGTCCGGGTGGAAACCGTACCCGTCGTCCCAGTTGACACCATGCAGCCGGAGTACAAGTGCAAGAAGCAAGATCGAGCCCAGTGCAAGGTGAACCCAGGGTATGGCTCTGCCAATGGACGGAAGCTGCGAGTAGGACGCCAGCACCGGCTAATGCTCCATCCGGTCCGCCAATCGATACCGATTAGTTGCCCATGCCATACCGGAATATCCAAGGTCGACTTGACGGAAGGTTGGGCTATTCATCGGGACAAAACAAAAAGATTCTCCCCCTCCATTTCCGGCAGGGCCAGGGAGGGGGAGAGTTGAACACTCGATGTCCGTGAGACCCTTAAGGGGTACGCCGGTGGCCGGGCGTTAGATGCCTTTGTCGCTCATCAAGGCGCAGAGGTCAGCGGTGCGGCAGGAATAACCCCACTCGTTGTCGTACCATCCCATAACCTTGACCATGCGGTCCTGCATCACGATGGTCGACAGAGCATCATAAATGCAGCTATGGCTGTTGCCTTGGAAGTCGGAGCTTACCAATGGCTCATCGCAGTACTCCAAGATGCCATTCAAAGCTCCCTCCGCGGCTTCCCGGAAGGCCTGGTTGACCTCATCGATGGTCACGTCTTGGGATACGGTGGCCGTGAAGTCCGTGATAGACCCGGTAACGGTGGGGACCCGGAAGGCCATGCCATCGAGCCTACCGTTCAGTTCGGGGAGCACCAGGCCCACGGCCCTGGCCGCACCGGTTGTGGTGGGGATGATGTTCACGGCGGCGGCACGGGCCCGGCGCAAGTCGGAATGACGCTGGTCGAGGATCGACTGGTCGTTGGTGTAGGAGTGGATTGTTGACATCACACCGTGCTCGACGCCAAAGGCGTCGTTTACGACCTTAACCATTGGGGCGAAGCAGTTCGTGGTACAGGAAGCGTTGGAGACTATCTTGTGCCTCTCGGCGTCATACAAGTGCCCATTGACACCCAGCACTACGGTCAGGTCTTCTCCCGTGGCCGGGGCGGAAATGACGACCTTCTTGGCGCCACCCTCGAAGTGACCAGCAGCCTGCGTAGCGTTGGTGAAGATTCCCGTGGACTCGACGACCAGATCGACTCCCATCTCGGACCAGGGGATCTGTGCCGGGTCGCGTTCCGAGAATACCCGGATACTGTGACCGTCGACAATAAGGTCGCCGTTGCTGGACTCCACATGCCCGGGATACCCGCCATAGGTGGTGTCGTATTTGAGCAGGTGGGCATTTGTCTTGGCATCGGTTAGGTCGTTGACCGCCGCGACCTCCAGCTCATTTGCGTGCAGCTTGTTCGTGGCGCGCAGTACCAACCGGCCGATTCTCCCAAAGCCGTTGATCCCGATTTTCGTTGCCATCCTATACCTCCATAAGTTGGGCGAGTTGATAATGCTGGATGTCGACTACGTTTGCCGGGGAACGTGTATAACCACTTTGCAATCAGGGCTCGTTCTTCAGGAGCGCAGGTCGTATTCGAGTGTTCCAGTAATCGTTTTCGCCCGCTACGCGAAGTTCATCCACCAGGTGCGCCGTCTCTGACCCCAAGGTCTCGGTCAACTCAGCGACCGTGCGGTCCCCAGCCAATTCGGTTACCGCCGCCCGAAGCTTCATCACGTATTCCGCGACGTCGTAGGCGGCTTGGTCAGAGGCGGAGCGGGCCTGGAGGGCCTCCAGCTTTTCCAACCATTCGAGACCCCTTTCGGCATCGTCGAACCTGTCGTCCAAGGCATTGGTCGTAGTCATCTGGCGTCCTCCGCTCTCATCACCGGCTGTTTTGGTCAGGAGGGGTGAAGGGGCCCATGTTCAGCGAGGAACTGAGCCCGGTGGGTCGCCTACATCATACCTTGCGTTGCAAGGGTTGAAAAGCACGGTCCAGTCGTCAGCCGCCGTGAAGGTGTTCATAGACATCCCGTCCAGCGTACCTGGCCCGCTCACCAAGCTCATGTTCGATGCGCAAGAGTCGATTGTACTTGGCTACGCGATCTGAGCGGGCCGGTGCTCCCGTCTTAATCTGCCCAACATTCCATGCCACGGCGAGGTCGGCTATGGTAGTATCCTCTGTCTCGCCGGAACGGTGGCTCATGATTGCTCCCCATCCGGCCTGCCTGGCCATATCCAGCGCATTCCGGGTCTCGGACAGAGTGCCAATCTGGTTGGGTTTCAGAAGCACCGCGTTGGCGGCAGCATCGTCGATCCCTCGGCGGATACGGGCCGGGTTGGTCACCAGTAGATCGTCGCCCACAAGCTGCACGGTCCCGCCGATACTGCGGCGCATCGCGGACCAACCCTCCCAATCGTCTTCGTTCAGACCATCTTCGATACTGATGATTGGGTATTCACGACGCCATCCGTCGTAGAGGGCCACGAGTTCACCCGAGGTGAGGGTCAGGCCCTCCCGCTCAAGAACATAGTTCCCGCTCTCCGAGTCGTAAAGCTCGGAGCCGGCCACATCAAGTGCCAGGAACACCTGCACACCAAGGGAATAGCCAGCCGCCTCAACGGCGCGGCTGGTGACCTCCAGAGCATCGCGGTTGGATGGAAGGGTTGGGGCGAACCCACCCTCATCACCGACGTTGAGGTTGTGCCCACCCTGCCTAAGCAGGTCTCGCAGGGAGTGGTAGATCTCCACGCCAGCTTGCAGGGCGTCGGAAAAGGTGGCCAGTCCGGCTGGCACCACCATGAACTCCTGAACATCAGTGGAGTTCGAGGCGTGCCTGCCACCGTTGAGTATGTTGAACATCGGGACAGGCAAACTGACATCACCTCCTCCGCACAGGTGACTCCACAAGGAGATTCTGCCACTACGGGCGGCAGCGTGTGCCACTGCCAGAGATACGGCGAGGATGGCGTTAGCCCCCAGTCCTCCCTTGTTGGGGGTCGGGTCAAGGCCGACAAGGATCCGGTCCACAGCGGACTGGTCAAATGGGGACGGTCCGGATTCTCCTGCCAGATGCAGGGCAAGAACGTTGTTGACGTTGTCGACCGCTTGGCGGACTCCCCGGCCAAGGTAGCGCCTTGGATCGCCGTCTCGCAGTTCCACTGCTTCGTATGCTCCAGTGCTGGCCCCGGATGGGACCGTGGCGTGGGCGACTGCGCCGTCGGAAAGCTGCACCTCGGCCTCAACAGTGGGATTGCCCCTGGAGTCCAGGACTTCCCTCCCAACTATGGATGCGATTATCACATTCCGCCCAGAGCTAATCATCGCCCCGCCTCTCCGCTGCCTCGATAGCCTTGTTGACTGCATCCACAGGGTCTAAGGCCAGAACCAACCTGTCAAGAGGAAGCCCTTCTCCAGTCTCGGTCAAGGGCCAGGTCTTCAGGCCTACTACAGGGATGTCATAGCCCAGTGCAAAGCCGATTTCTGACAGTGTGCCGTAGGCCCCGCCGATCGCAATGACAGCCCTACCAGTCGAGACCACGATAACATTTCGGGTGTAACCCATGCCGGTGATGATGGGAATGTCCACATAGGCGTTCGCCTCCCTTGGGGAGCGTCCGGGAAGGACGCCAATTGTAATACCGCCAGCAGACTTCGCCCCACGGCAGGCCGCCTCCATCAAGCCGGTCATACCGCCGCAGACCAAAGTAATCCCGCGGCTTGCGAGTTCCCTACCAACTTCCTCGGCCAAGCGGATGTGCTCCTCGGATTTGGGCTGGCTGCTGCCGATAACAGAAATAATCATTCTCTTGCCCGAAAGCTAGAATCCCGGAAGTATGGCCCTGCTTGCCGCCTCGATGGCGTCCAGCAGCGGCGCCGGGTACACCCCCAGCCAGAAGACACCGACCAGCATGACCAAGGCCACACCTATCATCAGGGCCGACGGTTTCAAGGCCAGTTCCGGCGGCATCGGCGGAGGAGGACTGTGGTGCCCATCCTCGTGATGATCTTCCTTTTCCGGTACACCGTTGGAAGCCTCGTCGATGGAGGATTGGGCGTCCTCTTCCTCATCAATGTCCTGACCGCCGGCCACAGGCAACGGGGTGGGGGCAGGTGCGGCGGGACTGATGTACATCTGACGGATGACCTGCAAATAGTAGTAGAGTGAGATGAGGCTACTGAAGATTGCCAACCCGGCCAGCCACAGGAGGCCGCCACTGGCAACTGCAGTGAACAAGTAGAACTTGGCGGTGAACCCTGCAAATATCGGCAATCCCCCCAGCGAGAACATCCCTATCGCAATCGCTCCAGCAAGGAACGGCTGACGATCGGCCAGCCCGGCAAAATCGGCTATCTCCTCCTGCCCAGTCATGTTGAAGAAGGAAATCAGACAAGCAAAGACCAGCATACTGGTTACGGAATATGCCACGACATAGAAGATGACTCCGTTGGTTGCCAGCACTGACCCAGTGGACAGGGCCGCAACCCCGGCGAGGATGAATCCGACGTGGCCGACGCTGGAGTACGCCATGAGACGCTTGATGTTGCGCTGTGCGAGAGCAACCAGATTCCCGACCAGCATGGTGGCCGCGGCGAGGACAGCCAGCACGATGCGCCACTGGTCCACGGCGGGCATGAGACCCTCGGTAAAGAGGCGCAACACCAGCGCAAAGGCCGCAGCCTTGGAGCCTATAGCCAGATATGCAGTTACGGGCAGGGGCGCCCCTTCGTACACGTCGGGGGCCCACATATGGAACGGGACAGCCGCCAGCTTGAAGCCCAGACCCACCAGCAGCAAAGCCAATCCAACCCAGAGGGCAGGCCCTGCCCCGCTGCCGGCCGCCATCTGCTCCGCGATGGCCGCAAAGTGAGTAACTCCCAGGCTGCTGTAGACCATGCTGACGCCGTACAAGAGTATCGCCGAGGAAAATGCGCCAATGATAATGTACTTGAGCCCCGCCTCGTTTGACCGGGCATTGGTCCGGGCGTAGGCCGCCATCACGTACAGGCTGAAACTCAACAATTCCAGGGAGATGTAGGCCGTCAGCAGTTCCCGGGACATGGCCATCACGTTCATGCCGAGGACCGAAAACAACACGAGGCCGTAGAACTCGCCGGGATGGGTCAGGTACTTGTCGACATATTCGATCGAGCTGAGGATGATGACTATTCCAAGACCCATGAAGAATACCTTGAAGAAAAGGGAGAAGGCATCGACCGCCAGTAGGCCACCGTAGAGGGTATCCTGGTGCTGCCACAGCATGAACAGAGAAATGACGATCAGGGCCACCAGACCAACGACGGAGAACCAGCCCAGCAGGGCCTTTCGGTTGTCCGGCGTCACCAGGTCAACGGCGAGCACAAGAACAGCCAACCCCGCCAGAGCGAACTCGGGTGTCAGCAGATATAGATTTGCAGTTAGTCCCATCGTTGTCGGGGCTTCAAGCTGTCAGAATCCAGGCTACAGTCCCGGCAGGGAGGCTATCCCCACGTTGATCACCCGCATCAGCGGGGCAGGCCACACGCCCACAAATATCAGGATAAGGACGAAGGCTCCACCTACGGTCTTTTCCATCGGGCTCGCGTCGGTTAGGTGTTCCCACTTCGGGTCTAGTTCACCGAAAAACGTGCGTGCCAGCAGGCGCAGAATATAGACTGCCGTGAGGGCAGCTCCGATCACGGCCAGCACCGCCAGCGGCAAGTAGGTACGGAATGCCCCGGTGAAGACCATGAACTCGGCTATGAATCCGCTCAGTCCCGGCAGGCCCAGGGATGCCAGACCGGCTATGGCGAAGAAGTAGCTGGTGACCCCCATACGATTAAATAGCCCGCTGAGGACATGAGTGTCCCTTGTATGGGCACGGTCATAAACCGCGCCGACGAGAAGGAACATCAGGGCGGTCATTATTCCGTGGGAGAACATCTGGAGGACCGCCCCAGCTACGCCAATTCGGTCCAGCGTGGCGATACCCATGAGAACATACCCCATATGGCTGACGCTGGAATAGCCGATAACGTACTTCAGGTCGGTTTGGGACATGGCCGAAACGGCACCGTAGAGTACGTTGATAGTACCAAGGGTGATCAAAATTGGCATCCAGTCCGCAGCGCCATCTGGCAGCAGCACCATCCCGACACGGATGATGCCGTAGGCTCCGAGCTTCATCAGCACTCCGGCGTGGAGCATACTGACGGCGGTGGGGGCCGCCACGTGGCCGTCAGGGGACCAGGTGTGAAATGGCCACAGGCCGGCCAGGACACCAAACCCGACCATGAACATCGGGAACACCCATGCCTGGAAACCCTCACCGTATTGCCCTGTCTCGGCTAGGACCCCCATTTGCTCAAGGGAGAATGTGGGGAAGCCGCGCTCCGCGCCTTCGACGTACATCGCCAGGATCGCCACCCACACCAGCACACTCCCCGCGACCAGGTACAGGAACAGCTTCATCGCCCCGTATTCCTTGGTGCGCAGGAAGGTGCCAAAGTCGGTGGAGCTGCCCCAGACCCCTATGAGCAGATACATGGGCAAGACTGCCAGCTCGTAGAAAAAGAACAGGAAGAACAGGTCTCGGACGACGAATGTGCCGTATACCCCTGCTCCCAGGGCCAGCAGCAGCACGAAGAAATCACGGGTGCGGTACTGGATGTTCTGCGAGATCAGCACTCCGCCCAGAAGTATGATCCCGTTCAGCAGAATCAGCGGCGCGGCAATACCGTCCACACCGAGGGACAGGCTGATGTGGACCGGGACATCCAGCCAGTCGTAGGTCTTCTGGAACTGGAACCCGCCCGCTCCATAGTCATACCGAAGGAACAGGGCCACGGACAACAGGAAGGAGAGAGCCGAGACCACCACCGCAAAGTACCAGACGTCCCGGGGCCGGTTGCCGGGCATCATCATAGTGAGCAGCGCGCCGGCTAGCGGCACGACGATCAACAGCAGCAGTACGACCTGATCAAATACTTGCATGACTGTCAGGTCAGCGCCCCTGTAGTCCTGTTCGGCCCGCCCAAGTCCCGGCGTGCGGCAAGTTGCAACCGGACCATCTCTTCACGTGAATGATTCCGCATTCAGTCCTGAATCTCTAGCCTGCGACGATCCACCAGATTACGGCAACTACCAGCGTCCCTGCCACCATTCCGAGGGCATAGCTGTAGACATGTCCCGTGATATGGACCCGAAGCGCAATGCCCACATGGCGGACGGTATTCGCGGGTCCGTTGACCGCCAGGTCGTTGACCACCGCCCGGTCGAACAGGCCGATGAAGTTGGCGAATATCAACACCAAGCGGTCTATTGTCCACTGGTAAACCTCGTCAATGTAGTATTTGCTCTCCACCATCTTCACGAGACCGGATTTCCCCGCGCGCTCGCGTTCCGACCGATACGCTCCTCGGATGTACAACACATAGCCAATTGCGAAGGCCACAACCGCGAGCACTATAGAGATCGCTCCCAGCCAAACCAGGAACTCAAACCCATGGGGTTTGGCATCAAATACGAAGCCGCCAAACCCGACGTATTCGCCGGGCCAGTTGAAGGCAAGGAACCCAAACCCCACGGCCAACACGGCCAACAGCGCCATGGGAACGGCCATGGATGGAGGGGCGTCGTGTACGTGTTCAAGTTTCGCGGGCAACTGCCCGAAGAAGGGCACGAACATGGCGCGCGCCATGTAAAGGGCGCTCAAGAATGCCGTGACCAGCGTCAATATGAGGAACACTACGTTCCGGTGTTGGCTGACGGCCAAAAGGATCTCGTCCTTGCTCCAGAAACCGGACAAAATTGGTATTCCACCGAGGGATAGAGCGCCGATGGAAAAGACAATGGTGGTGAGTGGCATCACCCTGCGCAGGCCACCCATGTTCCGGACGTCCTGTTCCTCGGTGCTGTGCAGCACGCTGCCCGCTCCCAAGAACAGCAGCGCCTTGGCGAACCCGTGGGCCAGCAAGTGGAACACGGCGGCGGTATAGCCGAAGGCTCCCAGAGACAGCATCATCAGCCCCAGATGGCTGATGGTGGAGTAGGCGAGTATCCGCTTCAGGTCTGTGGACACCAATGCAATGGTTGAGGACATCAGCGCCGTCAGCAAACCGATGATGGCAACCACCAGCAATGCCGAGCCCGATGCCTCGAAGATAGGATAAGCACGGGCCACGAGATACACACCGGCCACCACCATAGTTGCCGCGTGAATCAGGGCACTGACGGGCGTGGGGCCCTCCATAGCATCGGGCAGCCAGACGTGGAAGGGGAACTGGGCCGACTTCCCCATGGCTCCCAGGAAAAGGAGTAGCGCGGCAGCAGTGGCTGTGCCTTCGCCGATTGCCCCGTTACGCACCGCCTCGAAGGCGGCAGACATTTCGAAGCTGCCCACTTCCCGCCACAGCAGGAGTATGCCGACCAACATCCCCACATCGCCGATTCGGGTGACGACAAAGGCTTTCTTTGCCGCTTCCCTGGCCGCCGGGCGTTCATGCCAGAACCCGATCAGCAGGTAGGAGCAGGCTCCGACCAGTTCCCAGGACACGTAGAGGAGGAGGAAGTTGTCTGCAAGAACCAGGGTGAGCATAGACGCGGCGAACAGAGCATGGACTGCGTAGTACCAGCCGAACTTGGGGTCGCCACGCATGTAACCCAGAGAATAGACCTGCACCATCAGGGCGACAAATGTGACCAGCCCCAACATTACTACAGTTACCGGGTCTATGAGGATGCCCCAGGTCAGTTCAACGCTGTCTTCCAATCCGGGCAAGCCCGCGTAGAACCAGGTCTTCTCGTACTGGCAGGTGAGTGGACCGGACTCCTTGCCGGTCTCGGCCGAGACAATCCGGGCGCATCCTTCGGTGGATGTGTTGGCCTCCAGGAATCCCGACAGCGTGAGCCAGAAGAGACCAAATCCCGCAGCAATGGCTAGTATCGCCAGGAATGACCCTTTGCCGGGCAGGAAACGACCGGCCACAACGATGAGCGGCGCCGCGGCGAAGCTGAGTACGGGAATGAGCCATGCCCAAGTCATGGGAGTGCTCGGCCCCCGGACCCACGGTGGTAGGGCGCTGAAGTCAGCGTAGTCATCTGGAAGCGCGTCACCATCGCATCAGATCTATTTCATCCACGTTCACCGTGCCGCGATTTCGGTACATCCGGAGAATGATAGCAAGAGCCAACCCGACTTCCGCTGCGGCGACGGTGATGATGAATATGGCGATAATCTGCCCGTCGAAATGAACGAAAACTTCCCCAACAGACCTGTATCCAAGGTGAGCGGCGGCGGCGATCAGGTTTATGTTCACCGCGTTGAGCATCAACTCGATTGACATTACAACCAGGACCGCGCTGCGACGGGCCAAGACTCCATAGAGTCCAATGACAAACAGGGCAGCGCTGAGAAGCTGGAAGTAGACTAGAGGGACCATTCCCTAGCCTTCATCCTCGCCGGTGCGGGCGATGATGATCGCGCCTATCAGGGCCACCAACAGCACAAGGGACGCCACTTCGAAGGGAATGGCCCATCGAGTGAATAAGGAGTTGGCCAGGTTACCCAACGCAGGGCTTTCCGGGCCGGCTGACTGGTGTTGCGAGATCCAGAATGAGGCCGCGAGCACTGCCAGCAGTCCGACTGCTGCCACCAACCCTATGGGCCACTGCCTATTGTCGGAGATTCGCGGGTACTCTGAGGAACGAGTCAACATTATGGCGAAGAGAAGGACAATAATGATGGCCCCGCCGTAGATGAGAACCTGCACCAGGGCTAAGAACTCGGCAAAAAGGATCAGGTATATCCCGGCCACGGCCAGCAATGACACAAGCAATGACAGAGCTGCGTGGACTACGTTGCGGGTAGCGACGACCCCTACCCCGCCGACGAGGGTCACCACTGCGAGAAGGATGAACAGGACCCAGGACACCGCTAACCAGCCGCGCGTCCGGTCGTTCCCATGTGACTACCAAGGAATGACAATCGTCGCCACCAAAACATGAGCCACCTGGGCGGCGGCTCCGTGGTCTCTCCTCCGGCTACCAAGGTAGACGGACTCTCCGGGAAGCTGGGATGCGTGACGCATCAGACGCTATCTTCAGGCGCATCGATACGGGCTGCTGCAGCTTCTGCCTCCCGCTTTTGCTTGGCTAGAACTGTTGGGGGGACCCAATTATTCTCGCGCTGGAATTTCCGCCCGATATCCAACAGTACCGGGAGGTTCACGCGGTCGCCATTGCGCTGGTAGGTGCTCATCTCGTGTTCGTGGGACATAACAATAGCATCAAAATTGCACACCTCCACGCAAATCCCGCACAGTATACACCGATTGAGATTGATTTCGAAGGTATCCACAATCTTGCGTCTATGGCTCATTCCTTCCTGCTGCAGGGGGTTGTCCATCATATTGGAGGACATACACTGGGTAGGGCAGTTTCGAATACAAACCATGCAACTCGTGCAATAGGGTTCTCCTACCTCGCTGTCCCAAGTAAGCGCGGGGAATCCCATGAACCTGGGTTGCACCGGGGTTGGCTCTTCCCTCCGCTTGAATATATTGCCAGTGGCAGGGTATTGGCGGGTGACGGGTTCACGAAACCCGTTGACCGTCGATACCAAGGTCAACCACAGCCCCTTGAGGCTATAGAGCATGTTGCAAGCCTCCGTTCCATTATCGTGTCGTCGCGGAACACTAGGGTGCGACGGCTTCTCGTCCACGTTGCCTGGCGGTGCGTTGCTCTTCTTGCCTGGCCCGAATCTCGGCGACTCGGTTGGCGGGCCCTGTCAAACGTCGGTAGATGATATATGCTACCACCACCAGACCGGCCACAGACATGAGGGTCAGGGTCCAGGGAGGCCAATTGTAGAACATATAGATCCCCGTGATGACTATAGTGTAGAAGGACAATGGAACCATGACCTTCCACGCGAAAGCCATTAGCTGATCAATCCTCAGCCTGGGGAATGTGCCACGTATCCAGAATATCACCAGGATCACTGCGTACACCTTCGCGAAGAACCAGATGATGTCCCAGTTGCCACTGAGAAAAGGACCGGACCAGCCGCCAAAGAACAGCAACACCGTCAGCGCCGCAATGGCGAAGGTGTTTAGGTATTCGGCCAAGAAGAAGACTGACCAGTGGGCTCCGCTATATTCTACAAAAGGTCCGCCGACAATTTCCGACTCCGCTAAGTAGATGTCGAAGGGTGTGCGGCCCACCTCGGCAAGCCCTGCGATGAAGAAGACGACGAGCCCCAAGGGTTGAAGCAGCACGTATGGGTAAGGGGACTGCTGGGCCACGATCTCCTTCATGTTCATGGACTGTGCCAACATGGCCACCGCGATCACCACCATGATCACCGGGATTTCATAGCTGATTAACTGGGCTGCTGCTCTCAGACCACCTAGGGTGCCGTACTTGTTGGCTGAACCCCACCCAGCCAGCACCAATCCCAGGATTCCCACCACGGCAAAAGCGATGATGTAGAACAGTCCTAGGGATTCGAGATTCTGGATCACCGCGTCCGGGGAACCGGGGATGGTTACCCAGATCATGAACGCGGAGACGACCACTATGACGGGTGCGATCCAGAATATGGCCTTCTCGGACTCTGCCGGGATGATGTCCTCTTTAAGGATGAGTTTGACTGCGTCTGCAACCGGCTGCATCAACCCCATCGGGCCAGTGCGGGTGGGCCCCAGCCGCCGCTGCAACCGACCGAGGACTTTGCGCTCCAGCCATACCTGCACCAGAACCATTACCGACAGAAACGTAAACATCACCAGTAGCCCGACGACAATCCAAACAAAGTCAAGGGCGCTGATGGCCAAGAGTTGGGGCGGTGCAAGGTCCGGTTGGAAGTTCACCGGTCCACCTCGCCCAGCACAATGTCCAGGGAGCCGAGGATCACCACCACGTCGGCAATCCAGGAGTCTTTGAGCATGTGTTCAATGGCGGACAGGTTGCAGAAGGACGGGGGGCGGACTTTCACGCGGTGCGGCTTGTCGGTGCCGTCGCTGACCAAGTATACGCCTATTTCTCCCCGAGGGTTCTCGGCTCTGGCGTATACCTCTCCCTCGGGAGGTCGGATCAATCGCCGCCCCAGGGATGACGCCACATCTCCAGAGGGCATCTGATCGAGGGCTTGCTCTATGATCCTCAGCGATTCGTACATCTCCTGGACTCTGACATAGTGGCGGTCCCAGCAATCCCCGTCCAGGCCGACGGGTATGTCGAAGTCGAAGCGATCATAGATGGAATAGGGTTCGGCCTTGCGTACGTCGTACTCGATGCCGCAGGCCCGCAAGCAGGGGCCGGTGAGGCCAAAGTCCAGCGCGTCCTCGGTGGAGATTACGCCAACATCCTTGAGCCGTGCTAGGAAAATCTCGTTGAATGTCAGAAGCCTGTCCGATTCTCCCACGTCCTCCCGGAGCAACGGGAGCAAATCGGCAACGAGTTGCTCGAAGTTGTCAGGCAGGTCCTCCTTGATGCCGCCGATGCGGAAGTAGTTGTGCATCATGCGTGCACCGGAGACCGCCTCGAAGAGGGTCTGCACACGCTCCCGGCCACGGAAGCAGAACATAGACGGGGTCATCGCTCCGGCGTCCAAACCCATGGTGGCGACGAAGAGGAGGTGGCTGGCGATGCGATTAAGCTCGCAAAGGATCACCCGGACGTACTCGGCCCGCTCCGGCACAACAAGTCCCATGAGTTTCTCCACTGCCTGGCAGTAGACCAGCTCATTGTTGAAGTTGGCAACGTAATCCAGTCGGTCGAACAGGGTGATTATCTGGTGGTATTGCTCTCCCTCGCATAGCTTCTCTGAACCGCGGTGCAGGTAGCCGATGTGTGGTTCAGCGCGGATAACCTTCTCTCCATCGACCCAGAGGACCAAGCGAAACACGCCGTGGGTCGAGGGGTGCTGCGGCCCCATGTTGAGCAGCATCTCGACGGGTTCGCCGCGCTCAGGCACGTCGCCAACAGACCCAGCTGTTTCCTGGCTGACAAGCTCACCCATCAGCCGGACCTCTCCGTTGCGTTGGACGCTGGGTGCAACCGGATCATGTCTCGTGCTCGATTCCTTCGACCGGGTCCGTCCCCTGTGCGGTCCAGGGATCCGCAGGCCGACCGAAGTAACGAATTATTGGGTCCGGAACGGGGGTCAAACGGCTGCTCATCCACACTGCGCCGTTGTCGTAGAACCCGGCGTCAATCAGTACATCCTCCAACGCACCGAGTTCGTCGCAGTCTTCCAGGTAACCGACTACTTGCGCTCTCAAGGCCGATCTTGCTTCCTCTGACGTGTCGCCAAAGCCGACCATGTCCAACTCGACGCAGGAAGCCTCGTATGTGTTGTCCGACCAAAACTCCTCGATGCGATAGACGATCCGCTCGAAGGGTGTACGTTCTTCCTGGATATTCCCGTCAATACTCACTGGTATAGGTCCCCAGCGACTCAACGAACTCCAATTGCAACTCAGTATCCTCATCAACTCCCGGGAAACCGGCGTTTGCCAACGCAGGGGCCAGGTTTTCGGGTACATCGTTAGCTTCGATCCAGGTGCGCATTACCTGGATAAGCTCATCTTGTGCTTCCCTGACCGACTCTCCTGAACCTTCTAGGGACAGGGAATCCACTTTGGCAACGAATTTGCCATCGTCCCATGACACCCGAGCCGTCAACACGATCTGCTCCAAAGCAGCTAGAATTCCTGGTAGTCGTTGAACGGAAACTCTTTTCGCCCGGGAAATCCCTCAAATCCATCATATAACAACAGGGGAGAGAGAGCAGGATGGCCATCGAAAGAGACCCCAAACAGGTCGTGTGCCTCCCTCTCGTACCAATCAGCGGCCCGCCAAACCGACGTGACGGAAGGAACGGCTGGATGGTCGTATGGGACGTCGGTCTTGATTGCCAACGTCCTGTCCGACTCCAAAGAGTGGAGGATGTAAACGATCTGAAAGTGGTCGCTATAGTCAACGCAGGCAAGGCACAGGAGTTGAGCCATACGGATACCGGGAGTTTCCTTCATCTGTCTACAAACACTCAAGGCATCTGCGGGCAGAATGGACAACTGCGGCACATCCCCGAGGAGACCAAGTTTGGGCTCATAGTCCTCAAGTACCCCAGCCACTTGGGATAAGAACTGCCTTTTTGAATCGGTGAGACCGG
Source organism: uncultured Dehalococcoidia bacterium (assembly GCA_951812625.1). Taxonomy (GTDB): domain Bacteria; phylum Chloroflexota; class Dehalococcoidia; order Lucifugimonadales; family UBA3495; genus CATOSP01. The sequence goes on from CATOSP010000002.1 coordinate 1,085,414, forward strand.
AGAGGATGTCCTCGGAGACCTCATCTGGCAGTGTGCTATCGGCTTCGGCCACTAGCCCTAGCGTCCTGCATTATTTTTTCCTGCAACTTCAGGATACCGTATAGCAGAGCCTCCGGGCGCGGCGGGCATCCGGGCACATAAACGTCTACCGGCACTATGTGATCCACACCCATCACTACAGAGTAGGAACGGTAATACGGACCTCCGTTGGTGGCACAACTACCCATGGCAATGACCCACCTAGGTTCCGGCATCTGGTCGTACAGGAGTCGCAGGGGTTCGGCCATCTTCTTGACCACCGTGCCGGCCACGATCATCACATCCGATTGGCGCGGGGAGGGCCAAGTGACTACGCCGAAGCGGTCGAAGTCGTGGTGTGCCATGTACGTGGAGATCATCTCAATAGCACAGCAGGCCAGTCCGAAGGACATCGTCCATAGGGATGACTTCCGGGCCATACCAAATAGTTGCTCGGTCGTCGTGGTAATAACTCCCGGCATCATCTTCGAGGTCTGATTGAGCAAGCTGGGGCCGGGCTGATTCCCGCTACCCAGAACTATTTCTGCCACTCCAAGGCTCCTTTCTTCCAAGCGTAGACAATGGCGAAGAACAGCACCCCCAGGAACATTAGCATGGCATAGAAGGGGATGGGATTCCCCATAGCCTGTTGCTTGATGAAGATTACGGCCCATGGGAATAGGAACACCGCTTCCACGTCGAAAATCAGGAACAGGATGGCGAAGATGTAGAAGCGGACGCTGATGTTCGACCAGGCATACGGCGTGGGAGGTATACCGCACTCATAAGGGGTGAGTTTGATGTCCGACTTCCTGCGTGAGGAAAGAATCTGGGATGCAGCGAACATTCCACCTATGGCCACGACCGCAACCACAGCGGAGATGGCCACCGCCGTCCAGTTCGTGGCGAATACGGTTGGATCAAAGGCCTGGAGGTGGAAATCAGCTATGGGCGTCATGCTCTACGGCTGTGTTACGTAGGGTTGTGAGCGGTATCGAGCACGCTTTGGGGGACACAGCCAATATAGCATCGGGGCATGTAAGTGTCAATTCGCAACGGTCAGGCAATACCCGGGAGCAGACCCTCTCCCGTTCATCAGGTCGCATGGGCTGTATCAATCGGCGATTTCCAGACCGCAATGGGGGCAAGTTTTGGGCTCGCTCTGGCGCTGCTGAACTTCCTCGAGGAAACCGGAACCGAGTATGCCAGCAGGGAGGGCAAATATTCCTATCCCCAGGACCGCTATGACGCCAGCCAGCAGTCTGCCCGCGGACGTTACCGGAAAAACGTCGCCGTAACCAACAGTTGTCAGGGTAACTATCGTCCACCACATGGTGGCGGGTATGCTGGAGTACTCCTCAGGTTGGACCTCCCTTTCCGCGAAGTACATCAGGCTAGACGCCAACACGAGAAGCACACCCAGCACGATCGTGACCATGAACAGCTCGTACCGCTTGGCGTGGATAACATTGCCTAGGGTGCGCAAACCGGAGAAGTAACGGCTCAGCCTAGCCGCCCTCGCCAAGAGGCGAACCACACGCAGGACCCGCAGATCCAGACCAACGAGCAGTAATAGGTATGGCAGAATGGCGAGCAAGTCCAGCAACTGGATGGGCGAGAGAACAAGTCTCATCCTACCCCTTACAGGATGTGAGTACCTGGGGTCCTCGACGTATGACCAGACGCGTAGTATGTATTCGATGGTGAAGATACCAACGGATGCACCTTCGAAGATGGTGAATGCCAGGGGCGCGGCCTGGTGGATAGCTTCGACCGAGTCCAGGATCAGGGCCACCACATTGGCACAAATCAGGGTTATGATGAAGATGTCGCAGGCCCGGCTGGCGTGGTCTCCGGGTGCAGCGAGTTCCAGGAGTTCGTATACCCGCCGCCTGCCTCCAGGTATCACGCTCCGCTGCGCAGTTCGGTGGAGGAAATGTCGTTGCGGAAGGCAGCCTCGGGGATTTCCCGGAATAGTGGAGTGAACCCTCCGGGCACTGGGACATCAGCGAGGGTGCGGAAGATATCTCCGTCCTTGCGCCCTGCCACTATGAATCGGTTACTATGGGCCCAGATCTCGGCGAGGGCGGTCAGCATGGCCGTCTCATCATCGCCATAGTAGCGTGGCGCTACCAGCCTAACTGCGGTATCCCAACCGACCACGAAGGGGCATCCTGGGAACAGGGCCGCTTTCTTGTGGAAGGTCTCGGCTCGAGTCAGCACTACGGTGGCTGTTCCGCTGAACTGCTCCATGCGCCGCTCTACTTCTGCGCGCTCGAGCGGCGGCTTGTCGACGTTCACCACCGAAAGCTCGTAAAATACTTCCACTCCCAACATTCCTGCGGCGACCCTCGCCATCTCCATGTGCCCCTCATGCAATGGGCGGAAGGAACCGGGTATCAACGCCGCATGAACAGGCTCGTCGACGGCCATGCTGCCATCCGAATGAACCGTGAGGCTGCGCACGGAGCCGGAGAGGAGCCGGGACAACGGATCTGGGTGGGCCTGGCGTTCCACCTCAAGCTTATCTCCATCGGTTAAGCCAAGCTCCAGGTCCGGTTCGATTCCACATGCTTCGGCCAGAGCCTGGAGCACGAGCAGGCTGACCAACTCCTCTTCCCCGGCCCGGTCACGGAGTCCCTTGTCGAGGAGGAGAGAGTATGTGGAGACTCTCTCATCGTCCCAAGTTGCTACGTGGGCACGGTGGTCGCCACGCTTGGTCCGGTCTGTCGCTATCGTAGCTGTGCATCCCAGCCCCAGCACCGGCGGCGCTCCTTCCCTCAAGCGCGTGGCACGATGGTAAGTCGCGGAGGCAATGTCGCGGGCAGTCTCGGCGGAGACGAACTGGGCGGGCTCGTGTCCGACCAAGTCTATCATCGATCTAGATCCATAAGGGACGACCACCTCTATGAGGGTGCGTGACGCCCCAGCAACGCCCAGCAACCAAGCCACGGCCTGACTCCCTGCCCCAGAAACAGCCACCACGCTCTGTTGAGGGGAGTCATGAATCCGCTGTACCAATGCCTGTATGTCGTTCATCGCACAATCCAGACTGCCACATCCGTCATCAGTGGGTTATTCAGCAGACTTCCACGGCGAAGGATCTATCTCCTTCATACGTTCGCGGGAAACTTCGATCTCTCTAGCAATCTTACGATCCCATTCCCGATTCCACTCGTCGGGAATCATGCGCCTCGCGTCGCGCCACCAGAGAGGAGCGTCGTTGCTAACCACGTCGCCGGTCACCACATCGGCCAGAAAGCACGTCATGTCCCCTCCGTCCATCGCATTGACCACCTGGCAGTCCAGGTATCCCCAAGAATCGTCCAGGACCGGGCAGCCCGTGGCTTCCGCATGTACACCGACACCCTCCAGCTTGTCCCTGTCCCTTCCAGACACCATTCCGAAGTCCTTGATCAGGTGCAGTTGATCAGCACGGAGGAAGTTAAGGGCCAATGCCCCGCTGGAGTAGATGAGGTGGTGGCTGAAGTTGGTTTTGTAGATCTGCACAACCACGCGGGGCATGTCGGGAACTATGGAAGCGGCCGCGATGGCCACAGCGATCTGGACGTTGGCCTTGCCCTGCCATCGGCTGGTTACGGCAGCTAGTGGCGACCAGAGCCGTCCCATTAACGGAGCGATACGCGCGTATTCCATGTGCCGCCGACAGGTGAACCCAAGAAGATGGGATATGGTCCGCTGACCCGACTACAACCGGAGTGTAGCACCGCAACGACTGGACGGTCTAGCCAGGGGTAGGTCTAGTTATTGTTCGGTTTCGAGTAGCATCGTCCCGTCTTCACAGGGCAGATCCTAAGCGTCTGCGGCGGCTCATTCCCCCAGAGATCCAGCCAGGGACCTTCTGGAAGTTCTCCACTAAGCTCCGCACCACTGGGAATGTGGTGTCGGTCCGCTCTGCGGCTCGAGAATGAGGGAGTGGAGGACCCTCCGCGCTGAGAAAGGATGTCCTGTTCGCGACACCGGCCCAAGTCCTTCTGGAAGGCCGCATGGCAATTCTTGGCCGACTGAGAATGTGCTGAGGCCGAACCAGTCCTTGGCTGTCCATGACGAATAGCATGAGAATCTGTCTTGCGCTTGGGGAAAGCCCAAGCGCACTCGCGTTTTAGTAGGTATGGCTCGGCCCGAATGCGGGGGCGAATGAGGACGAGTTGGGACGCACTTGCGCTCGATAGCGCAGATGCGTGCTTGATTGGTTTTAGTTCGCTGTTCATCTTCCAGTGTTGGCTCCCCTCGAGATTTGGCCCTGGAGAGCGGAGGGGGGAAATTGTACTTTCCACATCCCTTTCGCCCATTTGGAACTGAAGTCGGTGCTAGGAGAGAGGTATGCGCTGCATTCATGCCACGGGATGTCCTCGGGTTTCGGTGACAACTTGGAGCGTGATCCCGGTCACGCCAGCAGTGTAAGCTGGACCTGTACGCCTCATCATAAGGAAGTGCAACCGGGGATGGAAATGGGGGATATATCAGTGGGTGGATTCCCGAGAAACGGGATTCGCGGCATACCTCTAGCCTGAGTTGACGTACACCTCGCGATCAGGTCGAGGGTCATCACTCGTGGCGCTGAGCATCATTCGACGGTTACCAGCGGGGGGAGTGATCCTCGACCTGGTTGTTAGTCAAGCGGAATTGGTTAGCGCCGTCGGTGTCCATCACGAAAATCTCTCCCGTCCCGTATACTCGTGAGACGAACGCTATCTTCTTGCCGTCCCGGGACCATACCGGTGAGAAGTCATCCGACTCATTGCTGGTCAACCGCCGCGGATCTGATCCATCTGGTCTCATTGTGTATATCTCCGCCGAGCCATCACGGTGGGCCACGAAGACGATGGACTTGCCGTTGGGAGACCACGACGGGGAGAGATCAGCCGTATGGTTGTCGGTCAACTGGGTGAGTTCCGGCACGCCGTACCAGCTCGCGTCCCTGGGCCTGGAAGCGACGAACACGTCCGCGTTGTCGCCGTCTCCGCGCACAAAGGCGATGCTGTTGCCGTCGGGAGACCAAGAGGGGTCAGTATCGTCCCCGTCGGTCAACCGAACCAGGTTGACGCCGTCAGGATTCCTCAGCCAGAGCCCTTGCTCAGACTCGCCTCCAAGGCTGTAAAACACCAGCCAACTCCCATCAGGAGACCAGCCGCCCATTCGCTCGCGGGAATGGTTGGTGGTGACACGAGTAGGGTTGGAGCCGTCAGCATCCATCATATAGATTTCCGGCTGGGAGTCGCGGTTTGATATAAAGGCCAGGCGTGCGCCGTCTGGCGACCATCTAGGGGCAAGGTCGTCTCCCGCACTGATGGTCAGCCTGGTGACGCCCTCGCCCCTAGAATCGGCGGCCATTATTTCCCGGTTGCCAGCCTCGCCAGCTACGAATGCAACTTGCTCGCGGTCCGGGGACCACCTGGGGTCGGACTCCGGCCCGTCAATGTTGGCCAAAGGCACAGAGTTTCGAGCCCCTGTATCAAGCAGGGCAACTTCCGGTTCACCATTCAGACCTGAGACGTACGCCAGAGGAGGCTCCCCACCCAGGGAGCACGCGGACAGCAGGAAGATCGACGCAGTTACCAGCGGGAAGATACTTATCTTGCTGATGTTTCGCCAAGCACTCATTCGGCGGCCACCTGTATGCGGACCTTATCTGGACCACGACTTCCGATCATGGCAACTGTTTTGGCTATCTTCCGGGATTATATCGGTCATCCAAGAATCTCTTCCCATCACCCTTACACGGATTTCGAGAGAAGTACGAACTGACCGGGACAAATCGGGAAACAGTGGGAGATCACGGTCACCTTGACAATGGAATGGGGGTAACTTAGCATCACCGCAACTTGAGGCGGCAGCGTGTTACTCCACGGAATGGCTGAACCAGCATACAGCCCGAACCGATCGTCATACTGCACCACTCTACCGACATGGAGGTGTCCCTTATGAAAGCGTTGGTAGGATGTACCCTGATCGACGGCACCGGCGGCCCCGTTCTCGAAAATGCAGCTGTGCTCATAAACGGAGACCGCATCGAGGCTGTTGGGCCACGTGAAGCGATTAGCTGGCCGGTCGACACAGAGGTAATCGACGTCTCCGGGATGACGGTGCTTCCCGGCCTGATCGACTGCCACGATCATCTGGCTTCAAAGGACTACACACTGTTGAGCCGATGGGGGCTTGATGAACCCACGTCGCTGGGGAACATCCGCACCGCCAAGGCCATTGAGGACACCCTGGCTGCGGGCTATACATGCCTGCGGGACGCCGGGGGATTGGACTCCGGTTTCAGAACGGCGGTTGAGCAGGGCCTAATTTCCGGCCCTCGGCTGGTCCTATCCGTGGGGATCATCTCCCCCACTGGCGGGCTGGCCGACCGGGTGAGTCCGTCCGGTCATCACAACGCCTACCACTTCGACCCGAACACCCCAGCAGGAGTAGCAGACGGGCCAGACTCGATACGGGCGAAAGTTAGGGAAATGGTCCGTGTCGGTGCTGATGTCATCAAGTTCGCCACCACCGGCGGAGCAAGCTCACGCCCTGGACATGGACCGATGGACATCGAGTTCGGACCTGACGAAGTGAAGGCGCTGGTGGAAGAGTCTGCGGCATTGGGGCGCAGGACGATGTGTCACGCCGTCGGAGGGCCGGGCCTGCGGATGTGCGTTGAGGCTGGTGTCGGCTCGGTGGAGCACGGCTGCTATCTAGCCGACGACCCGGACCTGGTAAGAATCATGGCCGACAAAGGCACATTCTTCGTGCCGACCTTCGAGATTTATGAGTTTCACTCCACAGTGAGCGCTCCTCATATGGTGGAGCGGGCCAAGGCGTTGCTTGACGTCCATCGTGAGAGCCTACACCAAGCTCTGGCAGCCGGGGTGAAGGTGGCTGCGGGAACCGACGCCGGCGGCTACGTGCATGGGGATAACGCCAGAGAGGTTGAGCTTTTGGTGGAGCGAGGGATGACTCCCATGCAAAGCATCCAGGCCGCCACGGGCTGGGCCGCAGAGTGCTGCGGACTTGAGAAAGAATTAGGGACCGTAGCAGCAGCGAAACTGGCGGACCTGCTGGTCATTGACGGGGACCCGCTGAGGAACATTTCGGTGTTGCGAGATCGCGACAGGATAAAGATGGTGATGAAGGGCGGCGAAGCGTTCGTGGACAAGCTGGAGGCACCCACTCCCACCGCCGCAGCGGCCCTCTAAACACTTTAGCCGTTTCCTGACGGAAACATTGGGTGGGGACGTGGAGTATTGTATGATTGACTCATGCGATTCCACGTCCTCACTCTCTTTCCCGAAGCCATCGAGGGGCCTCTCCAGGCCAGCATGTTAGGGCAAGCGCAGCGCCGGGGCCTCATCTCAGTCACGGTGACCGACATACGCGACTACACACACGACGCCCACGGAACCGCCGACGATTACCAGTTTGGGGGCGGCCCCGGCATGGTGATGAAGCCCGAGCCAGTTATCGAGGCGGTAGAATCCGCCATCGCTTCCAAATCTTGCTGTTCCGGAACAAGCCATGCAAATGCGCCTCCTCCGATACTGATCATGTCTCCCCAAGGCGATGCCCTGGATCAGCGGTTGGTGGAGGAATTGGCACAGACGCCTGAGATAGTTCTGGTATGCGGCCACTACGCCGGAGTGGACGAACGGGTAAAGGAGTACTTCGGCGCCCGCGAGGTGAGCATAGGAGACTACGTTCTCACGGGAGGAGAACTCCCCGCCCTGGTCCTGATCGACGCTATTTCCAGACTGGTGCCGGGCGTAGTAGGCTCGATGGAAAACGTGGTGCAGGACTCAATCACCTCCGGCTTGCTCCAGCATCCTTTGTACACTCGCCCAGCGGAGTACCGAGGGATGGCAGTACCTGAGGTCATACTGTCCGGGCACCACGGTGAGATTGAGCGCTGGCGGCGGCGAGAATCGCTGCGGCGCACACTGGAGAAGAGGCCGGACCTCCTCCAGGCCGCGGACCTTTCCCCCGGTGATTTGGATTACCTGGAAAGCATAGGTTACATGAGGTTGAGGTGTACCACCGAGCAACCCCAGTCCGACTTACCAGGGCACGAGGGGTAGGCACCGCTCTAATGGCCAAGGCCGATTTCAAGTTCCACACCTCCCTCCGGGTGCGCTGGATGGAATGCGATGCACAGGGCATCGTATACAACGGCAAGTACATGGACTACATGGAGATCGGCCAGTCGGAGTATTTTCGGAACCTGGGATTCAGCATCTACCGCGTTGCGGAGCGCGGCTACTTCGATGTCGCCACGGTCAAAGCCCTGATCGAGTACAGGGCGCCGGCCCGGGTGGATGATCTTCTGGAGGTGCATGTCAGGGTGTCACGCATCGGCAACACCAGCATCACCCTTACTATGGAGATATATCCCGAGGACTCTGACACACTGTTGACTACCATGGAGGGCGTGTACGTGGGTTATATGGCAGAGTCCGGGGTGACGCAGCCTGTCCCCGACGACATACGTCAGTTGGTCAACCACTTCGAGACCACCGGGATGGTCCTACCACTGGATCAATTTCCGGAATTGGCGGAGGCCGCGACGTGAAATCGGCCATGCGCCATGAGGCCTGCGTCGACGTACGAATGATTGTTGGACCGGCTCTATAATGGCCCCACCCAAGGACACGGGACCATTGACTGGCCCGGTCTGGGCCGATTAGACTCTAATCGCCACGAGACCGGATGCTTTGGCGGGACTGAGACCCAACGCAACCGGGAGGGGCACCCATAGTTCATGGCCAGACTTTTCGACCTGCACATACACACCACCAAGGGCAGCAGCGACAGCAACCTGTCTCCCGAAGACCTTATCCTGGAGGCCGACCGCCTGGGCCTGCGCGGTCTCTGCATCACCGAGCACAGCGGCCCCTGGGACAAGCACGAGTTCCGTAGGTTCGCCAGCCTCCACAGCGTAGTGCTGGTGCGCGCAATGGAAGTCGAGACTGACATGGGACACATGCTGGCCTTCGGAATGGACGAGTACCAGGCCGGATTCCACATCGCGAGCAACCTGAGCCGGGCCGCTAGGGCCTCGGGCGGGTTCGTGGTGACTGCCCATCCGTTTAGGGCGGTGTTGAACACTCCGAGACCGGCCAGGCCCCTGCTGTACCCATCAGAGGCGGAGCCACTGCCGGAAAGTCCTGATCAGGCGCTAGAGCATCCGGTCTTCCAGCTGGCGGACGCAGTGGAAGTGGCCAACGGGGGCACCGCGGACAACGAAAACGGGTTTGCCCTGAGGGTGGCCGAGTCGCTGAAGATGCCCGTAACCGGAGGGAGCGACGCCCATTCTGTCCATGGTATTGGGAAGTTCGTGACCGCGTTCCGTGACGACATCAACAACGAGGCCGAGTTTCTGAAGGCCCTCCACTCGGGCGCATTCTACCCAGCGGTGGGCCTACGCACGGGGCGGCTGCAACCTTTCACCGGCTAAGACCGCGCCGGTAGACACGGCATTTGCATCCACGAGTGGGGAGGTCCCATTCCGGCATGTTCGCCAACTCCGCTTCAAAAGCGCTAGCGGTATCCCCATTCGACCTGGTATGTGTAGCCCTGGATTTGGAGACCACCGGACTGGACTCGAACAGGGATACCATCATTGAAATCGGCGCTGTCAAGTTCCGGGGCGACGATGTGCTTGATACTCTACAGACCTTCGTCAATCCTGGACGGCCCATACCAGACCACATACAGCGTCTGACCAACATTTCGCCCAGACAGGTGCAGCGGGCGCCCATATTCAGCACTATTGCCGACCGCGTCGCGGAGTTCGTCGCCAGCCATCCCGTTATAGGACACAACGTCCAGTTCGACCTCAAGTTCCTGGAGTCCCATGGCGTGTCCTTGGGAAACGCGGCATACGACACGTGGGATCTGGCGTCCATGCTTCTACCACGGACGATGCGGTATTCGCTGGCTTACCTCAGCGAATATTTCGCCATTGATCACTCTGACCCCCATCGTGCGTTGAGCGATGCCAAGGCTACTCAGGGGATCTTTCTAGCGCTGTTGCGACGGGCGGCAGAACTGGATCCCGGTCTGAGGGAGTACATGGCACGCCTAGCGGGGCGGAGCAATTGGGCATTAGCGTCCGTGTTCGAAGGACTGGAGGCCGACTCCCGAGACGCGACTTCCAAACTTGGTCTGACCGGGTTGGACCTGGAGAGCCTTGCATCGAGGCTGAACAGCCCCGAAAAACACCGGGCAGGGAGAGACACAGCAACCCATGACCCGGAACAGATAATCGACCTTTTGGGACCCGAGGGCCCTTTCGCGACCGCATTCCCTGGTTTTGAGAGCAGGCCAGAACAAGAGGAGATGCTGCAAGCGGTTACGAGGGCCATATATGAGGGGCGGCACCTGGTGGTGGAGGGCGGCACCGGGGTCGGCAAGTCTATGGCTTATCTTCTTCCCGCGGTGATGTTCGCGGCGCACAAAGGGCCGCGGGTCGTGATCTCAACCAACACCATCAACCTTCAGGAGCAGCTTCTCAAGAAGGACATCCCCAACATGTTGGAAGTGCTGGAAGGCGCCGAAGTCATCGAGCCGGGGGCGATCCAGGCTGCGTTGCTCAAAGGCAAGAGCAACTACCTGTGCCTGCGGCGGTGGAACTACTTGGCCAGCAGCGAGAGTCCTACCGTGGACGATGCTCGGCTGATAGGGAAGACGGCGGTCTGGTTACAAGACACTGTCTCAGGGGACCGGGGTGAGATCAACCTCTCGGGCAGGGACGCTTCTACCTGGCATAGGGTCTCTGCGGGAGAAACAGGGTTCTGTCCCGGACAGCGTGACGGCAGCCCCTGCTTCATCCGGGCAGCCAGGGAGCGCGCTGAGCAAGCCCAAATCCTGGTGGTAAACCACGCCCTGCTCATGGCCGACATGGTATCGGGAGGCAACGTAATCCCGGACTATAGCCACCTCATCATTGATGAGGCCCACAACCTAGAAGACGAGGCCACATCCCACCTGGGATTTCAGGTCTCCAACGACAGGGTGGAAGAGGTGCTGGATACTCAGGGAAGGTTGACCACCCGCGTAAGGATGGCATTGCGAGCCGAGGAGCTGGCATCTCCGGTACGCCAGCTTGGCGAGCGCGCGGTGGCCGACGTTGAGACTGCTTTACCAAGAGTCAGAGACTTATGGGGCCGGGCCCTTGCCGCAGCCGAGAGGCTGCTACACTCCCAGAGCAAAGGCCAGGCCAACGAACCGTCACAACTGCTGTTGACCCGGGAGTTACGGGGCCAATCGGTATGGGAAGAGATGGGTCTGGCCGGCGAGAACCTTCAAGTTGGGCTGCAACAGGCCGTGAATTTCGCCGCTCGGCTGGCCCAATTCCTGGACACAACTGCCCTGCCACCGGACGCCGACCAGACAACCCTCGAGTCGGAAGCATCAAGCGGTGCCGACAGGTTCCAAGGCTTGAAGGACGACCTTGGTGTGATTCTGGGAACAGGCGACGACGACGGAATCCTGTGGGTATCCCGAAACCCAGCAAGGGGTGAGCTAAGCTTCCACTCGGCACCGCTGGATGTCGGGGCAGCTCTCCGCGAGCAGCTATTCGCCAGGAAGGACAGCGTGGTCCTGACCAGTGCCACCCTGAGCACAGGTCAGAACTTCGAGTACTTCCGTGGTCGGACGGGAGTGCCGGAAGAGAGCGACGAGCTGCTGGTGGGGTCGCCCTTCGATTACCAGCGGGCTGCCCTGCTAATGATCCCCGAAGATATGCCGCCGCCCAACGACCAGGGCTACATCGCTGCCCTGTCTCAGGTGCTGATCAACCTGGCCCGCTCGGCGGAAGGGCGGACGATGGCTCTGTTCACGTCGTATTCGTCCCTGCGGGCGGTCAGCAACCGGGTGCGCGCTCCGCTGGCGGAGAACGGCATACAGGTTATGGCCCAGGGAGTCGATGGATCGGCCCAGCAACTCATGGGACGCTTCGGCAGTTCTCCCAACAGCCTCCTTCTGGGGACCAGCAGCTTCTGGGAGGGAGTCGATTGGCCCAGTGGTACGTTGAAGGCGTTGGTGCTGACTCGCCTCCCCTTCCAGGTCCCGACCGACCCCATCGTCAAAGCCCGCTCCGACCAGTACGGCAACGCCTTCCGTGACTACTCCGTGCCTCAAGCGGTACTGCGATTCCGTCAGGGAATCGGACGGCTCATCCGCAACAAGGAAGACAAGGGCGTGATAGTAGTCCTGGACCGCCGCATCACGAGCCGCAACTACGGCAAGTCCTTCATGGACTCTATACCCCCATGCACCCTAAGCCCCAGCAGCATATCAACGGTGGGCACACTTGCCGCCGACTGGATAGAGGGGAGGCGTGGAACTAACCGTTGACCAACCCTTTGATCTGACAGCCAGCCTGGAGAGTGGGCAGTCCCACCGCTGGGACTATCCGGGGGAAGAGGGCGACAGCTGGTACACCGGAGTTATTCGCGGGGACTTGGTCCGCATCCGGCGAACCCCGTTGGGCGTTGAGTTTCGGACATCCCCCACGGTTGAATCGGACTTCGCGCCTCGGCTGGCGAATTACTTCCGTCTCGACGACAACATCGAGGCCATCTACGACGACATCAGGCGCGATAAGCGGGTCGCGGAGATGGTGGAGCATTACCCTGGCTTGAGGGTGCTCCGGGTCGAGCCGTGGGAATGCCTGGTGTCATTCATCTGCTCAGCCAACAACAACATCCAGCGCATCCACAATAACATGGAGACCATTTCGGAGGCGTTTGGCTCGGCAGTCAGCCTCGATAGGTACACGCGTTACACCTTCCCCACACCCGCAGACTTGGCCGAGGCGGGGGAGATGGAACTGCGGCGTCTGGGCCTGGGGTTTCGCGCCCCCTACGTTCACAAGGCTGCCCTGGCAGTGCTGGAGGGTAGGCTGGACCTAGACGAGCTTGTCCGATTACCGTATCCGGACGCCAAGGGCAGGCTGATGGAGTGCCCGGGAATTGGACCGAAGATCGCAGACTGCATCGCCGTCTTTTCCTTGGAAAAGCTGGAGGCCTTCCCCATAGACGTCTGGGTGCGGCGCGCCCTGGGCGAGTGGTACTTTCCCAACCAGAAGATTCCTAAGGACTCCGTGCTGCTGGAATGGGCACAGAATCACTTCGGCCGCTACTGCGGCTACTCCCAGCAATACCTGTTCCACGGACGGAGGCTGCGAGGTAGGGCCCTAGACGAAACTAACGCGCCATAGACGCCTCAAGCCAACCGCCGGACTCCTTAGCCACTACCCCTGGGTTAGGAGCAGCTTCCCAAAGAATCCGGTGGCCTCCATGGCGCGGTGGGCGTCCGCCGCTCGGGCAAGGGGGAACGTACGGTCAACCACCGGGCGCACTGCTCCCCGGTTCAACATCTCCACGATTTCCCGCATGTCCTCCTTGGTGCCCATGTACACACCGTAGATTTCCTTCTGCTGCGTGAACAGCAGGCCCAGATGAAGCTCGGCCCGCAGCCCTGTGGTCGCTCCGCAGATGCCGTAACGCCCGCCCGAGCGCAGGGACGCGAAAGCCGGGCCAAAGAAGTCTGCCCCCACATGGTCCACCACAGCGTCCACGCCTGCACCACCGGTAAGCTCCCGCACGCGCTCACGGATGTCTTCCTCAGTGTAGTTGATGACCTCGTCGGCGCCCAACTCCCTTGCCTTGGCTGCCTTCTCCGCCGTGCTGGTGGTCGCGATGACCCGCGCTCCTATCACATCCTTCGCCATCTGGATTGCGGCAGTGCCCACACCGGCAGAGGCGGAGAGCACCAGAACCGTCTCCCAGGGCTTGAGCTCCAGCCGACGCACGAGCATGTTCCACACCGGCAAGTACGTCGTCGGGATTGCAGCAGCCTGCTCATAGGTTACTGCGTTGCCGATGGCGTGAACATTGGCTGCTGGAACGGACAGGTACTCGGCATAGCTACCGTCGATAGCGCTGCCCAGGAATTGGGAGCGGCGGCACAGGTCGTCCTGGCCCGACAAGCATGCCTGACACTGCTGGCAACTGAGGCGGGGGTTGACGATCACCCGGTCGCCCTCCTGCAGCCCTCTCACCCCGGCTCCAACCTCGGAGACATCGCCGGCACAATCGCCGCCGAGGATCAGCGGCGGGGGAAACTCCCGTTGGAGACCACGTCCGCCCTCGCGAGTGTAGAGGTCGAGGCGGTTGAGAGCAGTGGCTCGGACCCGAACCTTGACCGCGCCGGGTTGCACCTGTGGGTCCGGGCGCTCACCGTGGGTCAGGACCTCTGGACCGCCGTGGGACTCGATATATACCGCTTGCATTCGTCAATCACTCCAATTTCTAGGGCCTGCGGCCATAGTAGCAATCGTCGCACAAGTACACGATGGCAAGAGCCTCCTCATGGCTACCGATGCGGCCGCATTGCGGGATGTCGCTGTCCTGGCTCCAGGGCTGGTGAAATTTGCCTCCGCACATCTGGCAGGAAGTCTGGTGGATGCCGTCCAGAGCATCGCCACAGATCACACACGACTCCAGTTCCAACTCGTCATCCAACCTGCCTATCTCCTCCCTGGACGAGAGCTTCGCGCACGAAGCGCTTCTCATCGTCTATGGTTTCGACTGATCCATCGAGTTTAGCGTCGGAAAGCTCCCGGAGCATCCTGCCCACGCACGGGCCTGGTGACACTCCCATAGCCAACAGATCCAACCCGTTCAACTCGGGACCGATGTGCCGCAGCTTGTCCAGATACTCTTGCAGGACCAGCGCTGCAACGGAGGAGTGACTGACCAGTACCAGGGTTCGGATTGCGTCCTCCGATATCCCCCGCAACATTCGGATGATCCCAGAGTTGGCAAGCGCCGGGTGTGACAGCTCATCTTCTAACTCCCTCAGCCGGACCGTATCACGAACGACCCTGGCCCAGGAGTTGGGCATGTTCAATCGCTGTACCAAGTCCTCGGCCCGAGATCCGGCCAAGGGGTAGACCAGTGCTGCCAAGTAGATCATAGGGTCAGCTTGGCTTGGCCATCCCATCAGTCTTTCCACCGCCGGGAGCCTGTCAAGTCCCGGTGTGAGTTGGGACAGTATGCCAAGTCCGGCCAGCCGCATGAGTGGTGGGCCGGGATACTTCTCGTGCAGAATGCGCTCAATTTCATGGCGTACGCGGTCCCCGGTCAGGCTCTGGACGCAACAAGAGGCGACGGCTTGTCCCACCCAAACCGAGGTCTCCGGCTCCATACTGAATCCCAAACGCTGTTCGTACCTCGCCGCGCGGAAGATTCGCGTTGGGTCATCGACGAAGCTGCCTGCATGAAGCGCCCGTACAACCCCTGCCGTCACGTCCGACAGACCTCCATGGGGGTCAAGAAGTCTCTCGCGGTCATCGCTGACCTGGACAGCCATTGCATTGATGGAAAAGTCGCGCCTTGCCAGGTCATCGGTGATGCGCCCGGGATTCACCTTGGGCAGAGAGCCTGGATGCGGGTAGGTTTCCCCGCGCGCAGTCACAAGGTCTATCCGGTCGCCATCCAAGGTGACGGATGCCGTCCCGAAGGCGTGATGTACCACCACGTGTCCGCCCAGCTTAGAACCCACGTGACGCGCTAGGAATGGCGCATCCCCCTCGACCACAAAATCCAGGTCGCGGACCGGCAGACCCATCAGGACATCTCTCACCGGGCCTCCAACCAGGTAGAGCGGTATTCGGTGGTTGGCGGCGCACATACGCAGAGTGTGGAGCATCGCGGTCAGACCACCGCTATCCTGGCGCTCCATGTCGTCGATGAGGGGGGGAATACGCATGGTTTCAGTCGGGTGAGGATCTCCTTGGTATGCATCATCTAGTATACCACCAGCCCTGCCGGGCCATTATGCAGGTAATGGCCAACCTGGGGCAGCCCGGAGGTGTCGACCCGCCAGCCAAGGAGGCAGTTTTGCCGCCGGTGGGTAGCGTTCCGTCTTGGGTGGTCTAAATTTACTGACGGAAGCCCCCTTTCCAGGCCCGGGCATACTGCTCTATCATGTCCTTGATGACAGGTTTGAGGTTGCGGCAGCTCCGGGGGAAGTATCCCTCACACGCACCCCAGACGATCCCCAAAATCGGTGACATTGTCCGGATATGACCGGGAAAATGAAATTTTCGCCGCCGGTCAGCTATCCAACCTGAAGTGGAGCGGTAGCCACTGGCGGGTATTCCCGACACGTGCTGATTATGTAAAATTGTGGTGGCATCCTGTTGCTGGGAGGGGAACCATGACCTGGGCTCGCGTTTACCGCCACGACCTGCGCTGTCCCCGCTGCGGCTCCAACTGGATCCCCAGGGACGGCCATTCCCGGGGCAAGCAGACTTGCCGCTGCCGCGACTGCCATCACCGCTTCACTCCGGACGGCAACCGCCACTACTTCCCGGAAGCCGTCAAGCGCCAGGGCTTGGACATGTACGCCGGGGGCACCGGCATCACCGCCACCGGACAGATACTGGGAATGCAGCCGGCCACCGTGTCCTCCTGGGTCAAGAAAGCCCGCCAAGCCCAGGAACTGATGGAGGGAACTGATGGAGCGGATGACCATGCTTCGGGCGGAGCGTCCGCCGGGAAAGCCGTCGGCCCCGGTGATTTCCTTCGACGAAATGTGGAGCTATGTGGGAGCGCGCCGCAGGGAGAAAAGGAGGGAGGCGTGGATTTGGACGGCGGTAGTGGAGGAGGCTGACGGAGGGCGCTGGGCCTGTTTCGAGGTGGGGGACCGGAGTGAGGAGACCTTCTCCAGGCTGCTGGAGCGGCTGCCGGAGGCTTTGAGATACCGTAGCGATGATTACGTGGTGTACGGTCTTCTGCCCCGCAACCGGCATGTGCCGGGCAAAGGCGGGGAGGTGAACCGGAACGAGGGGACCCACTCGCGGCTGCGGGACCGGCGGCGGCTGCAAAGGAAGACCAGGGGGTACAGCAAGAGCGTGGAGATGCTGCGGGATTCCATAGCCTTGGTCTATCTGAAGCTGGGCTTAATCTGATTGCCAGCGCGTGTTGAGAATACCGAGCTTTCCGTTGGCCGGTTTCAGTCCGCCGGGCCTGGTGAGTTCCGCGTACCGCCCGGCGAGCTTTTCTATGGCGTCCGCCTGTTCTTGGGTGAGCATCCTACCGAGATCCGGCTCGAAGGAATCGGGCAACGCCAGGTAGACCGGCGTCTTTGGGAGCATGAGTTCCCGGCCCTCCGGCCACCTAGTAGTCGATCACTGTTGTATTGATGGGTAGAGGCACTTGAGCTTGACCCGTGCGTCCTCGGTAGTGAAACGCCAGTCCACCCGGACCCCCTCCCCGTTCCGTTTCTCCTGCCATGCGCTTGTTTCCTGCTCGAGGATTTCCTGACTGGGAATCCGGCGGTCCAGACACTGCCGCGCCAGCACCCCCAACTCTATCTCGGCTATATTGAGCCAACTCCCGTGCTTCGGCGTGTAGTGTATCTCCAGCCGCCCGGCAATGCGCCGGGCCTCCGCAGGCTCGAGTGCCTCGTACAAAGATGCGGGATGATGGGTGTTCAAGTTGTCCATCACCAGCACTATCCGCTCACGGTCGGCGTAGTCCTCGTCCACCAGTTTCCGTACCACCCGCGCCCAGTCAACCTTGGTGCGCCGGTCCGTGACTTCCACCCGGCGCCATCCCTCCAAGGGCGCAAACAGCATGAACAGGTTGCGCACCCCGTTGCGCTGGTATTCGTAATCGTAAGCCATGACCGCTCCCGGTCGCGCCGGGCGGGGCTGGCGGGTCTCCTGCACCAGTTGCTTGCTGGTCTCGTCCAGACACACCAGCACCTCATTCTCTCCGTAAGAGCGGTGATAAACTTCCAGCACGTCCTCCATGGCGCACACGAAGTCGGCGCTGCCTTGGGGCGGCAGGCACCAGCACTCTTTCAGCCAAGGCTTCAGTTCGTTTTTTTCAGCGTCCGGCGCACTGTCTCCGTGCTGATGGTGTCCACTATCTCCCGCTCCATCAATCCGTCCGCCAGCATTCGCAGGGTCCAACTGACCCGTCCCTCCGGGGGCTGGGAGCAGGCCATGGCCACCAGATGCGCTTCACCCTGACCGTCCAGCTTTTTCCGGCGGCGGTTGAGTTGCTGTTTGCGGCCCAAGGCGGCCTCCACACTCTCCTCCACGCAACGGCGGCGCACCCGTTCCACCGTGGCCGTTCCTACCTTCAGGGCCCGGGCTATCTCCTGGTCCATCATTGGGCCGTCAGCCTGGTTCTCATCGCAAAGCAGCAGAATGCGGGCGTGAGTCTGCTTATAGGCCGCCGCCCGCCCCTTGGACACCATCGCCTTCAGCTCTTCCTGTTCCTCCTCCGTCAGTCCCACACGATATTTCTTCGCCATCACATCCACCTCCACTTCCTGACCTTCTTCCCTTGGCTGCTTGCCCTTTACATCTTACCAGCCATCATTACAAAGATTTCGTACTACTAGGGCTAATCGACAAATAGGGGTAAAATCCGGCGTGCTGTAGAAGCAGGGGTGTCAGTTAAGAGACAGTAGAATGTAAATCCAGTAGGGCCAGTGTGGTGGAGGGGTAAGGGTATGGAAGGACGTCAGATCAGCGATGATCAGTGGCAACGGATTGAAGGATTCCTGCCTGGCCGGCCTGATTCGGTGGGCGTGACTGCCAGAGACAACCGACTGTTTGTAGATGGGGTTCTCCGGGTGTTGCGCAGCGGCGCGGAATGGAAGGACCTGCCGGAAGGGTACGGCAAGTGGAAGACGGCCCACAAGTGCTACACCCGCTGGGCCAGGGCTGGTATTTGGAAAAAGGTATTTCAGGTGTTGCTGGATGACCCGGACAACCGGTATGTGATGATTGACTCCACGATAGTGCGGACTCACCAGCAGGCGGTGTGTGGTAAAGGAGGGGCCAAGGTGAGAGGGTCTATCCCCGCGAGTGCGGGGGCACCCCGCCGAAGTCTAAGCGGGGCCGGTCGGTAGAGTTTACCGGCCAGGTTGTGGAGGTGCTGGGGGAATGCTGGGATGACGCCCTGGCTGTGGGCCGCCCGGTGGGCGCCGGGTCCCTGGTGTTCTGCGGACCCGGCGGGGGGCCGGTGAATCCGGACCGGCTCTCGAACTCCTTCCGGTGGGCGGCGCAGCGCGCGGGCCTGAAGGATTTCCCTTTCCATGACCTGCGCCACACCCACGCGACGCTGCTCATGCGGGAGAACGTCCATCCCGGGATTGTGTCGGAGCGTCTTGGCCACAGCAGCATAGGCATAACCGTAAATCTCTACAGCCACGTGATCCCCGGCATGCAGACGGCGGCGGCCGACAGTTTTACCCGGGGCTGGGAGGTGCGCGAGCGTCCGGTTTCTGGCCCGGTGGAGGTGGAAGAATCCGTAGGGTCTGCGGTCGCTGAGGGTAGTGGAGGGGCATGAACGGCCTTTTGGGGCCCGGTTGTTTCCGCCCTTAAACGCGTGGAGGGGAGTGGAGGGCCAAAACCCGGTTTTGGGCCGTTTTCAGGTCGACTGAACGGCCAAATGAACCGCTAAATCTAAAATCAGGAGAGGTAAAGGGGGAGACAGACCGCGATTCTGTAGCTAAAATACACTTAGTGGCCCGCTAGCTCAACTGGCAGAGCAACGGACTCTTAATGTTTAGGAAGTAAATGCGCTGAGGGTAGTGGAGGGTCAGGAAGGCCGTCCCACGTCTGGGACGGCCTCTTTTTGTGTGCGCTGAAGGGAGTGGACGGTATCCGGGGTCCGGGTCCCCGGGGCCGTTCAGCGTAGAGTGAACGGCTTTTTGAACGGCCAAGCGGATGTCCAGTGGAGGAGGGACTGGAGGAGGTGCTGCGGCGCCACAACCCGCCCAACCCGTACCGGAAGGTGGACGAGAAGGTCGAAGCTCACCTGATAGCCTTGGCCTGCAGCCCGGCGCCAGAGGGTCACGATCACTGGACGCTGCGGGCCCTGGCTGGCAGGGCGGTGGAGTTGGAACTGGTTACGTCTTTGTCCCATGAGAGCGTGCGCCGGCATCTCAAAAAAGCACCCTCAAGCCGTGGCAGAGGAAGCAGTGGTGCATTCCCGAGGTGAGCGCTGACTTCGTGGCCCACATGGAGGATGTGCTGGACCTCTACGCCGAACCCTATGATCCCCATAGGCCGGTGGTCTGCTTCGACGAGACCTCCACCCAGTTGCTGGCCGATGCCCGTCCGCCCATTCCGGCAAAGCCGGGGCGTCCGAGGCGGGAGGACTACGAGTACGTAAGGGGAGGCACCCGCAACCTGTTTCTGACCTGTGAGCCCCTGGCCGGCTGGCGCCATGTGGAGATAACGGAGCGGCGCACCAAGGTGGACTTCGCCCGGCAGATGCGCTGGCTGGCGGAGGAGGCCTACCCCGAGGCCGAGGTGATTCGGGTGGTCTTGGACAATCTGAACACCCATCGCAAGGCGTCGTTGTACGAGGCGTTTCCGGCGGAGGAGGCCCGGCGCATCGCCCGGAAGCTGGAATTTCACCACACGCCCAAGCATGGCAGTTGGCTGAATATGGCAGAGATCGAGTTCAGCGTCATATCCCGCTGCTGCCTCGGGCAGAGGCACCCGGACGAGGACAGTCTCTGCCGGGAGGTACATGCTCTGGAGCTGGAACGCAATGAGGCCCAGGCGATCATCAACTGGCGCTTCACCACCCAGGACGCCAGGACCAAACTCCATCGCCTCTATCCCCCTATTCCCAGCTTGACTGAGTACTAGTCGGCTCCAAATAACCCAGGATGAGATATTCGCTTTTCAAAATAGGGGACGTAATCGCTGGACAACAACACATTGACAACCTGGAAACACGGGCCCCGGATTCGTCCGCGAATCCGGCCAGCCCGGCTGTGTTGTTGTGAGAATCGGACGGTGCCGGTTGGTGCGTCCTTCACTTGGCCCTGTCCTATGCCCTCTCGGCCAGGATGGTCAGGGATTCGTAGGATAGCTTGTACAGCGCCGCGAGGTGATACAGGGTAGAGCGCGATGGTACGTATACTGCGTTCTCCCACCGCCAGACAGAATTGAACGATACCTCCAACTCGTCCGCAACCGCCGCCAGGCTCAACCCGTTGGCCAGCCGCGCCGCCTTCAGTACCTCGGACAGGGAGCCGCAGTCCTGGCCGGCAGTCGACTCTCTCGGCCGTGTGAGTTCGTCCATGCGGTCTCTGGGCATCGTAATTTGTAGAGTGCCGATCCTGAGAATCACGTCGGACCCATCAACCTGCATGCTCACATGGTCGCTCGCGGTGACCCAAAAAAGCTGCCTGGACTTCATGAAGGACCTCCTTAATATGCCGGGTCAGGGTTCGCAGATGTTCCCTGCCCGGTCCGTTGCGATTGGCCCCCCTTGCTGCGGCGAGGGCCGGAGGCCGGTGGAAGGTTCGAGCCTTCAGGCCCGCCGCGCCCGCGGGCAAGGAGGGCGCGGCAGTTTGGTAGACGCTGGGTGGATTCAAGAGCAATCGGTCAAGATCGTTGAGTCATACAGTTTCTCCCGAATAGCTGATATTCGGCACCCGTGGTCTGAACTTGCCCTGGGTAGCAGGGGTTGATAAAACCGGCACCCACTTCTTGCCGAGTCTCAATGTGCCCACCCCTTGTACCGGTAGTTGGACGCGTCAATCATTAAAGGGGACCCGTTGTCACTAGTATTCAGTCCAACTTGTTTTGGCAGATGTTACGCGGAGTGAGCCGGGATGCTACTGTCGGGGGAGTTGGGTTGTGAGGGTGTGTCATCCATGGTTCAGGAGAAGTTCGGGGTCCGGCTGAGCGCTGCGGAAAAGGGACGGCTCAGGAAGATGATCAGAGCGGGGAGGAACTCGGCTCAGGCCATCACCCGGGCGCGCATACTTCTCAAGACCGACGAGGGTTGGAGCGCTTCTCAGGTGGCATCGGCCCTGGACGTGTCGGAGCGGACCGTGTTCCGCGCCAGGCGGCGGTACGTGGAGGAGGGACTGGAGGAGGTGCTGCGGCGCCACAACTCGCCCAACCCGTACCGGAAGGTGGACGAGCGGGTCGAAGCCCACCTGATAGCTCTGGCCTGCAGTCCGGCCCCCGAGGGCCATGATCACTGGACGCTCCGCGCCCTGGCTGGCAGGGCGGTGGAGTTGGGGCTGGTGGAATCCTTGTCCCACGAGACGGTGCGGCTGCACCTGAAAAAAACACCCTCAAGCCGTGGCGGAAGCAGCAGTGGTGTATCCCCAGGGCAGGCGGGGAGTTCGTGGCGGCCATGGAGAACGTGCTGGACCTCTACGCTGAGCCTTACGATCCCCGGAGGCCGGTGGTCTGCTTCGACGAGACCTCCACCCAACTGCTCGCGGAAACCAGGGCTCCCCTGCCGGCCGGGCCCGGACGTCCCAGGCGCGAGGACTACGAATACGTGCGGGCCGGCACCCGCAATCTGTTCCTGACCTGCGAGCCCCGGCGGGGCTGGCGCCATGTGGAGATAACCCAGCGGCGCACCATGCAGGAATTCGCTCATCAGATGCGCTGGCTGGTGGACGAGGCCTACCCGGACGTTCCGGTGATCCGCCTGGTATTGGACAATCTGAACACTCACCGGATGGCGTCGCTGTACGAGACCTTCCCGGCCCCGGAGGCGCGGCGCATCGCCAAGCGGCTGGAGTTCCATCACACGCCCAGGCACGGGAGTTGGCTGAACATGGCAGAGATCGAGTTCAGCGTGCTGGCCCGGGTCTGCCTGCGCGGACGCAACGCCGACGGGGAGAGCCTGGAAACTGCCGTGGACGCCTGCGTGTCAGAGCGCAACACTACGGCATCCGCCATTAACTGGCGTTTCACCGCCAAGGACGCCCGAACGAAGCTCCGTCGCCTCTACCCCTGCCATTCTTGATTTGACTGAATACTAGACGCCGACGGTTGACGCACGTAGTAGTGGGTGACAGTATCTTGTTCAAGACCACCGACGGTGCCAGACATCGTTGGTAGCAACCTCCATCAAAGACAAGCGGCCACCTTTAAGAGTCCGAATGGACACTTAACTGGAAATCAGGAAGGCCCAGCGGTATTGGGTAATGTCGGAAGGAATTCCCTTCGACTCGCGCGGTTATGTGTCGGAGGTGGGGAACAAGTTGGGCCGGCCGCTTTGCTGAACTCGTGAAGGGCGAAATCAAGTTCGAGAAGCACACCTGCCAGCAGGTCTTTACAAGCCTCAAGGATTTTGGGCAGGCTAATTCCGACTACTCGGATTACCTGGAAACCAGGTATTCCCCGAGAGTGGGTTAACGGACAGAAGCTCTCAAAGTCCTCGGATCATGGAGGGAGGTCAATGGCCCAAGAGTTGATGGAGCTAATCGCCAGTGCCCCGTGGCGGGAGGCGGTGACGTATCGGGAGACCTGGCCCCACGAATATGTCCTGGTCGAGACGGACAACCAGTGGGACCTCCTCGCCGCCGTCTGCCAGCGGTTTCGGACCGGGGAGGGCGTGGCGTGCCGGTTCTTCGCCATGAACACCAGCTACCTGTTCCTGGGCGAGTACAAGTACTGGCTGATGACCCACTGGGACGACATCGAGCCCTACGGCAACTACGTCATCAACCGGGCCCGCCTTTACCGGGACAGGCGGGACTTTGTAATTCAGCCCGGAGATACCGGCAAACCCGAAGATTACCCAGAGAACCCCGCCTACCAGCCTGCACATGAGAGATAGCAATTATGCAAGCCATAAACAATCCGTTCGTAGCTTTGGTCAATGGGACCAAGCAGTTCATAATCCCAGCCTTTCAACGAGACTACAGCTGGACGACCGAACAGTGCCAGCAGATGTGGGACGACATTGTCCGCGCCGGCAGCACCGATGGCGACCACTTCATAGGATCATTCGTATACGTGGCGGGGAATACAGCAGCCGTATTCAGCAGTTGGTTGGTGGTGGACGGACAGCAGCGTCTGACCACCTTGACTCTCCTTTTGATTGCGCTTCGCGACTATATCCGGGAAACTGGATGGGCCGGACAGGAACCGACTTCGGCTCAGATTGACGCCTATTTTCTTACCAATGAGCACGAGTCGGGTGACAGGAGATACAAAGTCGCTCTGAGACGGCACGATGACGCAACGCTGAAGGCTCTAGTCGATGGCAAAGACCCATCAGAAGTAGAGAACAGATCGGAACTGGTTGTCGATGCCTACCGGTTTTTCAGAAGGCAGCTGAGTCGCCCCGAAGCTGACCCTGGGCTGATTTATCGGGGCGTAGGGCGCCTGAACATAGTTGACGTTACCTTGCATCGCCGCATAGATGACCCTCAACGAGTTTTCGAAAGTCTGAACTCAACGGGGGTTGACCTCACCCAGAGCGACCTTATTCGCAACTACCTGCTTATGGGGCTCCCGGAACCCGAACAGACCCGAATGTATGATGACTACTGGAGCAAAGTCGAGACAGTTTTCCGGGAGGTAGGGAGCTCCCAGGATACTTTCCTGCGGGACTACATTACTCTCAGACAGGGGACAACTACACAAGCCCGAGCAGACCGCATCTACGCGGAATTCAGGGAATTTTGGCAACCTTCAGAAGCGCAAGTCCTGGCCGATTTATTGGAAGACCTTGTCCGATTCTCGCGCTACTTCGTATCTTTCCTACAGCCGGACCGTATTCAATTTAAGAAACTTGCGACTGCGATGAGGCAGGTCCGAAGCCTGGGGTCGGCTCATGCGATGCTTGTCATGCGCTTCTACGACCTTTACGACGAGCAAGCGCTCACACACGACGAGTTCGTTCGGGCGTTGGACCTAATCTCCAGTTTCCTAGTCCGTCGTTCGGTACTGGGCTGGCAGACTCGAAACTACTGGGCGGTCTTTGCCCGGATAGCTCACTCGATAACCAACGAAGACCCGTTGGGAAGTTTTCAAGTTGCCCTGGCAAGGCAGAATTACAGGTTTCCGCCCGACGCCGATTTTGTATCGGCACTGCAAGTGGGCGACCTGTTCAAGCTTCGTATTTGTTGGCATGTTCTCTCCCAGCTTGAGAATGCGGGGCAAAACGAACCGAGTCCGGTGAGCGAGTACACGATCGAGCACATCATGCCGCAGAGCATTGATGACGTTGCAGAGTGGCAGGATATGTTGGGCGAAGATTGGGAGGAAGTTCATCAGACTTGGCTGCACAGATTGGGCAATCTTACCCTCACCGGCTACAACAGCACCTATTCCAACAGGCCATTCGAGGAAAAGAAAGCAGTGACGGGAGGGTTCAATCAGAGCGCAGTGCGCCTTAACGAGTTTGTGCGGCAAAAGGACGAGTGGACCTCTCTCGAAATGGAAGAAAGGGGCAAAGCCTTGGCACAACGAGCACTCGACATTTGGCCCCACCACAACGCCGACGAAAGACTCGTAGTCGCGGAGGAGATTCGAGAGTTACGTACACGGTCTGCCGCGAGAAAAGCAGACAGCATAAATATGGATGGTTCATCTTCACTCATCCTTTATGGGATTCGCGATGCCATACGCGAACTGGGCGAAGCTATCGAGATTGTCGAAGGGAATTCGCTGTGCTTCTACGATGCCCAATCCGCTGGCTTTTTCGCAGAGACGCTACCGATGTCAGGCTATGTAAGAATTCTCTTGCCCATTGACTTTGAGGAAATAGACGATCCTGAAGGAGTGGCGAAAGACGTCACTGCCTGGAAGTTTCTGCCAAACGTGACTCACCGAGACTGTGGCGTGTTTATTGATATCGGGAGCCAGCAGTCGATTCCCAAAGCAGTCGCAATGGTGCGCCAAGCATTTAACGTGGTGTCGGAATAGTAGCGAGTTTGAGCTTACACCTACGCAGTGTGAGGCGAAACGCCGCAGACCCCCGGCAAGGATACTCATTCAGGAGCGCTCCCGCGAGGCAGTTACTGGACCGTTTCCAGGTGAGGGAACAGACCATTTAACTACTCAAAATTCGCCCCACCCACAGTGCAGCGTCCGTAGAACTTGCTCGCCACTTCTGGAGGAGAATGGGGCGGGTTGGCCCCTGTCCGTTTCCTGACTAAGCCAGTGAACTTCTGGGCCGTCCGATAAGGACAACCTCGAAGAAAAAGGAGACTACTATGTCACGCCGAATTATGCTGAACACTAATAGCAAACAGGGGTTGGTCCTTGAAGAAACCCTTGCCGACAATGAGAAGCAATTGCAGGAATTACTGACGAGTGAATGAGTTAGTAAACATGACCTGCTTCCCTGATACAGGAGCGCAGCACCTCGGGCTTGCTCAGCAACCTCCCCGCTGCCGCCCGGAACTCCCGCCCCAACTGTTCCAGGCCGGCACAGACCAGGTTCTTCAATTCCACCCGTTTCAGGTAACGCCAGACCCCCTCGTCAGGGTTCAACTCCGGGGCGTAGCCGGGCAACTGTTCCAGTTGGATGCGCCGGGCTGCGCCCCGAGCCAGCCATTCCTTCACCGCCCGGCTGCGATGGACGGGCGCCCCGTCCCAGATCACCAGCAAACTGCCCTCTATCTCCTCCAGCAACTGCTCCAGAAAGCTGATTATGTCCGCCCCCTTGTAGGAGTGGCCCTGCGCCGCCAGGTAGAGTTCTCCGGTCATGCTGACGGCGCCGATGGCGCTCAGGCGCTCGCGGCTCAACTTGCGGCGGATTACCGGGGTCCGGCCCACCGGCGCCCAGGTGCGCAGCAGGGAAGGGAGCAGGTAAAAGCCCGATTCGTCAGCCCACAGGATGGTTCTGCCTTCAGCCAGGGCCTTTTTTCAGTTCCGGGAAGCGCCGGTCCCGCCAGTCCCTGATGGCGTCCTCGTTCCGTTGGGAGGCCCTCAGGGCTGGCTTTTGCAGGCTGAAGCCGCATTGCTTGAGCAATCTACCCACCTGGGTAGGGTGATGGGAGACACCGAATTCCTGCCGGATCGCTTGAGCAATCCGTGCCCTGGTCCAGATCTCCCCGGAAAACCCGAAGCTACCGGGCCCCCGCTGCAGCAACTCCGGGAGTTGGGCCAGTTGGTCGTCCTGCAGTTTGCGTGGTCCTCCCGGAGGCTTGCGCCGCCGCAGGGCTTGGGAGCCTTCCTGCCGGGCCAGGGCCGCCCACCGGCTCACTGCCCCGCGGGAACCCCCCAGGGCCTCGGCCACCTCGATTTGTTTCCAACCCTTCTGCAGCAGTTCCCAAGCCCGGAGCCGGCGGGCTTCCATCCATCCCCTTGAGTGCTCAGCCCTCTCCTTATTCATGTGGACGATTATCCCACAGGCCCGCTCCAATGTTTACTTATTCATTCACTCGTCAGTAATCCAGAGACAACCTCAGTTCATGTCCAAATGGGGTTTTTGAACAAGCCGCCAAAACCCACCCTACCTTCGCCGACGCAATTGCTCTGGTCAGACGACACATCTTGGCACAGCAGGAAACTTTTTCGCCCTCCAGGTCCGGGCTTGAACTGGTCAAACTCCCGCGCGGGACATACCGTAGGATGCTCGACACCCTCGCTTACGCCGCCTGAATGTACAAAGTCGAGCAAAAGTGCGGGAGGGCTGAAATTCCGGGTACACCTCAGTTGCCTTGCCCCCGCGTGGCCGAGACCTGCCTGTTCTGCTCGGGCACGAGTTTCATAGCTAACGAGTTGACGCGGAAGCCTGCGAGGCTCCGGAACGGGCCTCCGAATTCTGACCAGACCTAGCCCAGGCGACCAGACCCCGCTAAAACCGCCCCAAATTCCAAGTGTGTATAATGGTGGCCTCACACATCAGCCCAGGAGGACGCATGGCTATAAAAAACTGGGACACCACGACATCCCGCGTCGTATACCGCCGCTTGGAAGCGGGAGAATCCCTTATTGAAGGCCTCGAATCCTTGGCTCTCTCAGAAGGCATTCGCGAAGCCGCCGTAATCTCCTGCATAGGAAGCCTGCGCCAGTTAAAACGCCGCAATCTTTGCAACCTCGAAAGGGACCATGAGAGGGAAACAATCGACGAAATTCTTGAGTTGGTAAGTGCTGAGGGTTACATTCAACCTGTGGAGGACGGTGGAATATACGTTCATATACACATCGCCGCCGCCCGGCCTTCAGGCGAAATTGTCGGCGGCCACTGTGAAGACGCTACATGCTTCACCGGAGCATACGCATATCTCCAGGTCATAGAAGATACGAAGAGCTGAACCTTTCCTCCCGTATATCAAAAAATTTGTCATGATCGAACCCCATTATGCCCGCTGTTGCTGTGAAAGGGTTTGTTCTTGGTTCGAGGTCGCCGTGATCAGCCATTGCATCCGCTTCCGGCTCACCGGCAAGCCCTGCCGCCGCTCCAACCAGGCCCTCATACGTCTGGATCCGTAGAAGGGCGTCTCCAGGTACTGCCGGTCGCTCTCCTCCATCAGGGACAGGTCCTCTGCCAAGGCAGCCCGGGGCCGGTAGTAGAGGCTGGAGCGGCTCACCCCCAGCAGCGCGCACTGCCGTACCAGGGACAGGGACGGATGCTCCCGGTCCATCATCTGCCGCGCCTGGCCCGACTCATGGACTGGACGTCTCCGCCAGGAAATCCCACTCCACCTTCAACTGGCTGATCTCCTTGTACAGGCGGGTGATCAGGGCGGCGGGGCTCCTGGCTTTCTGGTCTTTACCGTTGACGAAGCCGCCGGAGGCGCCCTCCACCAGAGCCTTCTTCCAAGCCTGAATCTGCCCGGGATGGACTTCATACCTGGCGGCAAGCTGGGCGACCGTCTCCTGGCCCTTGACCGTCTCCAGCGCCACCTTAGCCTTGAAAGCCGGGCTGTGCTTCCTGCGTCCTTGCGACATTTCCTGCTCCTTCCGACAGCAACAGCTGCCCTTAGTTTTAGGAGCGGGACTCTCACTTGCCAACCTGTCCGAATTCCGGGCTCTCCCGCACATTTGGTGAAGGGGCACGAAAACAGCCGCGGACAGTGAAGATCCCAGGGACTGATGATTAAGCGGCGAACCGGTGCGATACCCGCTGGCGCAACAGGTCCGCTTTGGCCCGTCCATACCCGATCCGCTTGATCAATTTGACCCGGCATATCTGTCCTTCACATTGTCCGGTGCTCCAGGGAGTAGTCAGCGCCAGCTTGATGGCTTCGTAATCTTGGCGGAAGCTGCGGGCTATCGACTGAAATTGTTTCAACCCCGCCGGGCAGCTTCATGGCTCCAGGCATCCAGGCCTTCCACTTCACCTTGACCGACGATCTCATGAAACCACTCCTTGAGTCGGTGTCCCTGGGTGAGCAGGGGATTGGCTTGGAGAAAGGGGGCAAGCATCCTCTTTTCTGAGGTCTTCAATCCCCGGTAGGGCCGGAGTACCAGCATTTTCGGCAGCGGACCTGACCTGACGGGTCGACTGGAACCATTTCGCCATGGCTGCACCGCCTTTCGGATGTGCCGCCCGGAGCCTGAGTATCCCTGCTCAACAACTTCCCGGTAGAGGGTGCGGGCATTGTGACAACCCTCGGCCCATCTGCGCCCCAGATAGGGCAACCAGGGCCTTACCTTGGAAGGCTGAGGAGGGTGCCCGGCGTATTCCGGAGGGAGGTCTGAGGCCATGTACTTGCTGACCGTCTTGCGGTTCAGACCCAGCTCTCCGGCGATGGCGCTTAACGAAAGCCCGCTGTCTTTACGTCTTCTGACCCCTTCCCAACGTCCCCTCATGGCCCGGGTCCCCCGTGACTGCAGAGAAGAGGACCGAGGTTCCCCGGCGGACTCCGGCACATTCCAGCGCCTGGAGTGGAGGAAGTCCTTCAGGGCGCTGCTGATGTTGTGGACCAGGTGGAACCGGTCCGCCACCTGCTGGGCTTCCGGCAGAGCCGTCTGACCAGCCAACCGGTAGGCCCAGGCCCGGTCCCTGGCCAGCACTTCCACTTGGGGATGGCCCTGCAGCCAGGCGGTGAGGTCACCGGCGGCGATGCCCTCGAATAGGTCCACGGGAACGCGCCGTTCCAGGTCTGCCAGCAGGGTGCCGTTGGTCCTCCCTTTTCTGAGGGCAAACTCATCCACTCCCAGGACCCGGGGTGGAACGAGAGAGAAATGCTCCCGGCACTGCAACCGGAGCAGCGAGTCGGAACTGGTGACGAATCCCAGGAGCCGGGTTACCCGGGCTGCCAATTCGGCGCTGCTGCAGTGGGCCAACTCCAACAGGGAGTCGCGGGTCCGTTGGGTCTGACGGGCGTAGCGGCTCAATGCTTTGGGGAAGGGTTCGACAAATATTCGGCGTTCACACCCAGGGCTGTCGCAGAAAAAGCGGCGGGCCCGGATGATCAACTGCACCGGCCAACTGAACCAGGGCAGGTCCATAACCCGGCGCCGGTAACGGCTGTGGAGACGCCGGCTGGGACCTCCGCACAAAGGACAGGAAACCCAGGCTCGGATGGGTATCAGGTGGAGGACAAGTCTGTCCCCGTCCACCGCCGTCTTCATGACTTTCCAGTAAGAAGTTTCGGGACATACCGACTCTTGTCCCATGACACCCCTCCCAGCACACATCCCCAAGAAGGACAATCAACCCTTCACCCCAAGTTTATCCCCTTTCCCAAATTTCACCAAAAGCGCGGGAGAGCCATTTGAGTTGAGCCGGAAATCGGGCGGCGTCTTCCACCCTGGTGCCATAAGCCAGGGTCAACAGCGTCGCCACCGACAGCACCAGCCAGTGGCGGGATACGCGGGCTGGGTCGCTGCGCCTGGTCTTGTCCCACTTCCACCCCAGGCTCTTTATGGCTTTGAAGCCCAGTTCGGTCCAGCAGCGCTGGGCGTACCAACTCACCCCAACTTCCTGGGGAGACAGGTCAGCGAGGATGACCCAGGGTTCTTCCTGCCCGGCGTACCAGACCACCAGCAGGGTGCAACGGCGCCGGGCGGTTGGGGGACCGAAGGCAATGCCTTGGCCAAACCACCTCGGTATTCTCGACACGCGCTGATTATGTAAGGTTGTGGTGGCATCCTGTTGCTGGGAGGGGAACCATGGCCCGGGCTCGCGTTTACCGCCACGACCTGCGCTGTCCCCACTGCGGCTCCAACTAGACCCCCAGGGACGGCCATCCCCGGGGCAAGCAGACTTACCGCTGCCGCGACTGCCATCACCGCTTCACTCCGGACGGCAACCGCTACTACTTCCCGGAAGCCGTCAAGCGCCAGGGCTTGGACATGTACGCCGGGGGCACCGGCATCACCGCCGCCGGACGGATACTGGGAGTGCAGCAGGCCACCGTGTTCTCCTGGGTCAAAAAAGCCCGCCAAGCCCAGGAACTGATGGAGGGAACTGATGGAGCGGATGACCATGCTTCGGGCGGAGCGTCCGCCGGGAAAGCCGTCGGCCCCGGTGATTTCCTTCGACGAAATGTGGAGCTATGTGGGAGCGCGCCGCAGGGAGAAAAGGAGGGAGGCGTGGATTTGGACGGCGGTAGTGGAGGAGGCTGACGGAGGGCGCTGGGCCTGTTTCGAGGTGGGGGACCGGAGTGAGGAGACCTTCTCCAGGCTGCTGGAGCGGCTGCCGGAGGCTTTGAGATACCGTAGCGATGATTACGTGGTGTACGGTCTTCTGCCCCGCAACCGGCATGTGCCGGGCAAAGGCGGGGAGGTGAACCGGAACGAGGGGACCCACTCGCGGCTGCGGGACCGGCGGCGGCTGCAAAGGAAGACCAAGGGGTACAGCAAGAGCGTGGAGATGCTGCGGGATTCCATAGCCCTGGTCTATCTGAAGCTGGGCTTAATCTGATTGCCAGCGCGTGTCGAGAATACCGACCCTCCAGCTTTCTGGCGGGTAAGACTGGAAAAACCGTAAATTGCATTGATTATCGCCCGCCCTCCCATGGCAGGGAACAGATTTTGCAAGCGCCTGGCCCGCCCTGCGGTCAATCGCTTGCCCTGCGGTCGCTGGAGGTTCGCAGCGGCGAGATAGCCACAATGCAACGATGCCGGCTCCGGCACCGTCTCAAGGCAGCCTCGCCTAATTCCACCACACCCCCAGGGTGAGCAGCCGGCTTGGCACAATTGAGAGAAACTTATGACTCAACGATCTTGTCCGATTGCTCTTGAATCCACCCAGTGTCTACCAAACCGCCGCGCCCTCCTTGCCCGCGGGCGCGGCGGGCCTGAAGGCTCGAACCTTCCACCGGCCCTCGCTGCAGCAAGGGGGGCCAATCGCAACGGACCGGGCAGGGAACATCTGCGAACCCTGACCCGGCACATTAAGGAGGTCCTTCATGAAGTCCAGGCAGCTGTTTTGGGTCACCGCGAGTGACCATGTGAGCATGCAGGTTGATGGGTCCGACGTGATTCTCAGGATCGGCACTCTACAAATTACGATGCCCAGAGACCGCATGGGCGAACTCACACGGCCGAGAGAGTCGACTGCCGGCCAGGACTGCGGCTCCCTGTCCCAGGTGCTGAAGGCGGCGCGGCTGGCCAACGGGTTGAGCCTGGCGGCGGTTGCGGACGAGTTGGAGGTATCGTTCAATTCTGTCTGGCGGTGGGAGAACGCAGTATACGTGCCATCGCGCTCTACCCTGTATCACCTCGCGGCGCTGTACAAGCTATCCTACGAATCCCTGACCATCCTGGCCGAGAGAGCATAGGACAGTGCCAAGTGAAGGACGCACCAACCGGTACCGTCCGATTCTCACAACAACACAGCCGGGTTGGCCGGATTCGCGGACGAATACGTGGCCCGTGTCTCCAGGTCGCACCCTCGCTATCGGGCTTCCAACAGTTGGCCGTGGATACTATTCGAGTAGGCGGTACTCTGCACATGCATCCCAAAACACTCCTTGACATCTATAGGCGCATCAGGCTCCGCTGGTTCAACGTTACATCCCTCATAAGGTGATTGCCCGCCAGGAAGCTCCGCCCAGGGCGGGGCGCTACGGGCCGCCCTGGGGGCTATGGCTCCTACTCCCGAGATAGCCCAGGTGGTCAGGAACCTGAGGCAGCACGGCCTGACCAGAAAGCAACTACGGCGCCTGGCGGCCTTGGGTACACCTGTCGGCCAACCGGTGGATGATGACAACAGGCCCGCCTCTTACACCCCGACGCCCAGAGAAGCAACGCCGCGCAAGCAGGCTTTGTGGAAGGCGGTGCAACACGCTAAGCCTGCAGGGAGTCCCCCTGAGGGGAATCGCCAGGCAGATGGGCATTTCCAGAAACACGGTCAGGAAGTCCGTCGACCTGCCGGCTCCGCCCATCAACCGGACTCCCAGACGCTCCACCAATCACTAACTCAGGATCATGCCAACGAACATTCTCACTGAGCACATGAGCGGACATTTTCACTGGACAACGACACTAATGACACGAAAGCCGTAGTGCGGGGACTTTGTGGTGCTTTTCAGAACCGGACTGCCTGTGGCAATATCATAAAACTCCAGGCAATCGATCGCAGACCTTCTGGAGGTATACTCACTGACGTCTGTCCTGATAAGACCGAGGTCGATGGTTCGAGTCCATCCAGGCCCACCGTGAAAGCAGGATGGAGCCACCATCCTAAACGCGTCGTTGTAGTACTAGTACTGGATCAAGTCAGGAATTAATGGGATAGAGGCGATTGAGTTTAGTTCGGGCGTCCTGGATGCCGAAGTGCCAGTTGACTCGGACTTGAGCCCGGTTTCTCTCTTGTTCCAGGGCGTGAATCTCCCTGCAGAGGGACTCCTGATCGGGGATGCGCTTTTTGAGGCAGCCACGGGAGAAGACACTGAATTCGATCTCCGCCATATTGAGCCAGCTGCCATGCTTGGGGGTGTAGTGGAACTCCAGTCGCCGCGCCATGCGCCGGGCCTCCTCCGCCGGAAAGGCCTGGTACAAAGACGCCTTGCGATGGGTATTGAGATTGTCCAATACCACCCGGACCACCGGCACATCGGGGTAGGCCTCGTCCACCAGCCAGCGCATCTGGTGGGCGAAGTCCCCGGCCGTGCGCCGCTCCGTAACCGCCACATGCCGCCAGCCCGCCAGGGGCTCGATGCAAAGGAACAGGTTGCGGGTGCCCTCGCGCCGGTACTCGTAGTCCTCACGCTTGGGACGTCCCGGTTCTACCGGTATCGGCGGCCGGGTGTCGGACAGCAACTGGGTGGAGGTCTCGTCGAAACAGACCACCGGCCTCTGGGGATCGTAGGGCTCGGCGTAGAGGTCCAGGACATCCTCCATGGCCGCCACGAAGTCGGCGCTCACCTCGGGAATGCACCACTGTTTCTTCCGCCACGGCTTGATTGTGTTTTTTTCAAGTGCAGCCGCACCGTCTCGTACGACAGGGACTCAACCACCCCCAGTTCAACCATCCGGTCTGCCAGCAGGCGCAGGTTCCAGTGGTCATGGCCCTCCGGGGCCGGACTGCAGGCCAAGGCAATCAGGCGGCCCTCGGCCCGGTCATCCATCTTGCGGTACCAGTGGGCCTGGGGCCGGTCCTTGAGCACACCGTCCAGCCCGCCCTCGGCAAAGCGCCGCTTGACGTTGAACACCGTTCCCTGGGCCACGTCCAAGGCTTGGGCCACCTTGGGTGCCGACCAGCCCTCGTCGGTCTTCAGCAGGATGCGGGCCCGGTTGATAACTCTGGCGGAACCCTTTCCCGCCCGGATCATATGCTCCAGTTGGTTGCGCTCCTCCGGCGTCAACTGGACCGCAAACTTCTCCCTGACCACACCACCACCTCGCAACAGCACCTATTGCCAGCAGATTAGCACTGCCACCCGGTCCCCGGCTACAACTTCAAGACCAAGTTTGATTGAGTACTAGTAGACCAACCGCCTTGAAATGATGGGTAATGCGGGCAACCACAAGGGTTGCCCCTACCAGTCACAGGCAGTCCCGTAGGGACGCCCCTTGTGAGCGCCCTGATCACTACAGCCAAAGGCCACCCATCAATACAAAGAATTCGACAAAGAATTCGCACTACCAGTTCGCACTACTAGACTGGGGGGAAATCGGGCTGCGCTCGGCCTTGTGGCCTGCCGAAGGGCACAGACGTGAACTCAAGCCAGTCCGCGCTGCCGAAAGGACCATTTGCCGAGAGGAACTCGACCAGCACTGCGGGGCTGGAACCGCCTGAATAGAAAGGCATTTACGGAGTTGCCTCCTCGTCACTCAGCTCCCTGGTCGCCGGATACGGGGGTCTAGCAGGTCCCGCAGGCCATCGCCCAGCAAATTGAACCCCAGCACCGCAACAAAGATGGCCGCCCCAGGCAATAGCGGCAGGCGGGGCGCAGTCTGCAGGTGCGGTCGGGCGCTGTTGAGCATGGCGCCCCATTCCGGCGTGGGTGGCTGGGCGCCCAACCCCAAGAAGTTCAGGCCAGCGATCCCCAGGATGATCCAGCCCACGTCCAGGGATGCAATCACGATGATTGGGCCGAGGATGTTGGGGGCAATGTGCCGGAGGATGATGCGCAGGTTTCCGGCTCCGGAGGCGCGCGCCGCCGTCACGTACTCCATCCTTCGCGCCCCCAGGGTGATCCCGCGAATGATGCGGGCGTGGCCCACCCACCACACGGCGCTGGCTGCCAACATCACGTTGAACAGACCGGGGCCCAGAGCTCCCGCCAAGGCCAGCGCCAGGATCAACGGGGGGAACGCCAGTAGCAGGTCGACCACCCCCGTCATCGCCGTGTCCGGCCAGCCGCCGTGGTATCCGGACAGTATGCCCACCGTCAGGGCGATGGTCATACTGAGAATCAGGGTTGCAGCGGCGGCCAGGAGCGTCATGCGCGCTCCATGGATAATCCGGCTGAAGGTGTCCCGCCCCAGATGGTCTGTGCCCAACAGGTGCTCCGGCGACGGAGAGAGCAACCTTTCGGGCAGGTTGATCTCGGTGGGATCATCCAGTGGGAGCCAGGGCGCCAACAATCCCGCCAGCAGCAGGGACATCACCAGAAGCAACCCCAAGGCGGTTCCCGGCTCCCGCAGCAGCGCATTCCACTGGCGGCGACGGCGCGGACCGCCGGTGGTGGCCCAGGCGGGATTTCTGGCCCCCACGTTGCTCGGCCCTCCGTTCCTCCGGGCCTCTGTGGGGGCGGTTTGTCTGGCGTGTTCGGTATCGCTCGTCATTAACCACTACACCTCTTCCCGTTCGTAGCGCAGGCGCGGGTCGGCCATGCGCAGGGCAATGTCAGCCGCCAGGTTGGCCAGCAGCACAACCACGGCAATATAAGCTACGAACCCCTGTACCACGGGGTAGTCACGGGTCAGCGCCGCGCCCACGATCAACTGACCCAAACCCGGCCAGGTGAAGATGGTCTCGACTATGACGGCGCCGCTGAGCAGGTAGCCAAGGTTCACTCCAGTGGCTCCGATGGCCGGCAGCAGCGCGTTGCGCAGTGCGTGCCGGACGACGACGGCCTGTTGGGACAGCCCCTTGGCCTGCGCCGTGCGGATGTAGTCCTGCCCGAGTATCTCCAGCATACTGGCGCGTAGCAGCCGCATCAGCTGAGCCATCGGCGCAAGGGACAGCGCGATGGCCGGCAGCACGATTTGGGAAACCGAACCGTAGCCCAGGGCCGGCAGCCAGGACAGTTCCACCGCGAACAGGATGATCAGTCCGAAGGCCAGTGCGTAGGATGGAACTGCCGCGCCCACCAGCGCCGCCAGGCGTGCGATGGCATCCACGGCGCCTCCCCGTCGCTGCGCGGACAGAATGCCTACAGGCACGGCGACCAGCAGCGCCAGGGACAAAGCAGCCGCAGTGAGCAGGACCGTTGGGACGGTGCGACGCGCCAGCTGGGCGGCCACGGGCCGTTCCGTCACGTAGGAGCGGCCCATGTCCCCCGATAACGCCCCTGACATCCAGCGA
The DNA here is from genome assembly GCA_951812625.1 of uncultured Dehalococcoidia bacterium. Taxonomy (GTDB): domain Bacteria; phylum Chloroflexota; class Dehalococcoidia; order Lucifugimonadales; family UBA3495; genus CATOSP01. Next base: position 1,122,124 of record CATOSP010000002.1, read on the forward strand.
ACGTATTGCGCCGGAAGGGAGGCGTCCAGGCCCAGCTCGGTTCGCATGGCAGATACTGCGGCCGGGCTGGGCATCTGGCCGGGGTTGCGCTGGCGCAGGACAATCTCGGCAGGATCGCCGGGCGCCAGATTCAGCAGCGCGAAGCTGACCGCAGAAATTCCCAGGAGCATCAGCGGTAGTGTGGCGAACCGTCGGACCAGGTATGCTCCCATGTCGGCGCTGCCTTCCTATTCCAGACTATTGCCGCGCCGAATCACTGGGCGAGTCCAATGCGGTGGTCAAAGAAATAGAGACTGGCCGGGTGCGGCTCGAAACCGGTTACCCGTTCACTGACGCCGTACACCATGTACACATGGGCCACCGGCAGAAAAGCGCTTTCCTCGGCGACGACGGCTAAAGCGTCGCAGGCGATGCCCTTTCGCTGCTCGATATCGGATACAGTGCCGGCTCTGGCGACTATGTCAGCCAGTCTGGCATTGTCGTAGTGGCCGTAGTTGTTAGCGCCGCTACCACTGGCATCGGCCCGGATACCGGCGTACTTGCTGACGTTTACCACCGGGTCTCCGGTTTCGACAACGCTGTTGAACCAACCAAAGAGATCCCATTCCGGCTCGTTGACCACGGACCATTCAGTGATGCGGACCTCAGCCTGAATGCCCACGTCAACCAGCATTGCCTGGGCAGCCTCGGCCATAATGGGCAACCGGAACCTCTCGGGATAACCGCCGATAACAATTTCCAGCGGCTGACCGTCCTTGTCCAGGACTCCGTCGCCGTTGCTGTCGGCGTAGCCGGCCTGCGCCAGCAAATTGCGGGCTTGGTCAGGATCGTAGCCCGGCGCGGTCACTCCAGGACAGGACACCACGGCTTCCGGGAGCAGCAGTTCAGCGAAAGACCCGGTTCCCTCTGGGGCGACCAGGTCCGCAATGCTCTTGCGGTCGATGGCGTGGGCCACTGCCCGGAGCACCAGAGGGTCGGACAGCGTGCCGCGCTCGAAATTGACCCACCACATGACCACGGAGGTGCCGATGCCGGCGGTCAGGCTGTGCATACCTGGCTGGGAGTTGATTGCCTGGGCTCCATTGGGTGAAATGTTGATGGCAACGTCAATGTCCCCTGCCTGCAGGGCCAGCTCCCGGCTGTTGGTGTCGGGAATGGCGAGATGCTCGATGCCGGCCAGTGGTGGAGTTCCACCCCAGTAGTCGTCGTTGGCCACGCTGCTGAGGCGCTCCTTCTGGACATACTCGGTGGGAATGTAGGGGCCCGTCAGGGCGCCCGCGTCTATGAAATTGCCTTCGCCGGCGGCATCCGCTGCGGCCGCGTCGGTAATCGCCGTAGCGGGAGAGGTCAACAGGCCTGGCAGGGTCGGTCGTGGGTCCGTCGTGGTGACCGTGATGGTCTGGCCATCCTTGACGGACACGGTGTCGATGCCCAGATTTTCCGCCGATGCTGGAGACAACCGGATGGTCCTCTCCAGGGAGGCCTTGACTGCCTGAGCATCCATGGCGTTCCCGTTGTGGAACCTGACATCCGGCCGGAGAGTGATTTCCCAGGTTGACGGGTCTGTCTGAACGGCGGCCATCGCCAGCCACGGTTCAGGACTGAGATTGGTTGCGGACAGCCGGAACAAGTTTTCCGACATTCCCGACTGGTTGGCGACCCAGCCGCTTTCCACCGGGTCCAGGGGGCTGTCGAGCCAGATGACGCCCGCGTTCAGGATGGGACGTTCCCCAACATTGGCCGGGTCCGCTGGCTGTTCCGATGTTTCAGTCGCCTGAGGGGATTGTTGCGGAACCATGGTTGCTGCCGTGGAGGTAGGTGTGTTTTCCGTGGTGGCGTCCGGCGTTCCACAAGCCACCGCCAGGGCCAGCAACAGCGCAAACGTCGCCGGAATAACAGATCTGATACTTTGTATCATTAATTTTGGCAAAGCAATCCTCTGAATGGGTATTTATTGGAAAATACCGATGTGTGGGTTCAGGGGCAACAGGTGTGACAGATCGATGGGTGGGCGGAGGGTCAGCCTCCGCCCGAACCGGAGCGCTGCGCTTCGCGGGCCCGTTTAACTCGGCCCTTTGTTGGTCCTATCCGCCAAACCGTTACGCCGCCGCGGGCGTCGAGGGCAGCAAGGCCGCCCCCGTCGGGCCGCCAGTACAATTCGGCCACGGAGACCCCAAGATCTTCCGCCCCTATCGGTCCGCCTTTTCCATTTCTTTGCAGCGACCACACAACCACTGCCCCATCGCGCCCCCCCGATGCCAGGCGCCTCTCGCCGGGCGAAAAGGCAAGCGTCGTAATGGGTTGTTCATGAAACCTCAAAACGCCGGGCCGCGTGCCTTCGGGGCCTTTTCCCCGGAATACCCAGACCGTAACCGCCTCGCCGCCTCCGGTGGCCAGAAGGGTGCCGTTATGGTCAAAAGCCAAGGCCGACGGCTTGGCGGCATATCCCCACATCTCGGAGTCCTGACCCGTGGCGCGGCGCCAGAAGTGTACCGAGTTGTCCTGGCTGCCGCAGACCACGATGCCCCCGTCGGGGCTTAGTACCATCGACACTAAAGACCCCTGCCACTCCAGCTTTTGCTGAGGCTCGCCGGTGTCCGGGCTGAAAAAGGCCACTCGACCGTAACAGGCAGTTGCCAGTTCCCTCGGGCCAGACCAGGCGATGGCGCTGACGGTGCTGGGGTGATCATCAGACCGCCAGACCTCCGCGCCGTCCACGTCATACACGCGAACCTGCCGGGAGCAGGAGGCCGCCAGTCTTTGGCCGTCCTTCGACCACGCCACGTTTTCCGCCCAACCGCTCCCGACGTCGATAGCCCGGGTTACCCGTCCTTCGGCGGCATCCCAGAGCAAGACTCGTCCGTCTTGGCCGGCCGTAGCGAACACGCTTCCCTTCGGGTGGATTGCCACCGAGAGCACGCCGCCGTCATGAACCCCGTGCTGTTCCCAGGCCCTCTCGCCCGACTCGCCGTCAAAGGCGTAAACGCCGCCCTCGGCATCGCCGACCACCAGCGTCTCTCCGCCCCCGCTCCAGCCCCCGGCCATAGCGTAGTCGCCGACCATCGCAAACCAGCCCCGCTGAAGAACGCCCATCGCGCTGCCGGCATCTAAATCAGACATGCTTCGAACCCCTCCCTCATACTCTGTCCATCGAGGTTGCGTCCGATGAAGACGAGCTGATTGCGGCGGGGTGCGTCCCCCCATTCACGGTCCGGCTGGCCGTCAAAGAGCATGTGAACCCCCTGGAAGACGAAGCGACGCGACTCCCCCGCGACACTGATGAAGCCCTTCATCCGGAAGATGTCCACCCCGCGCTCCCGGAGCAGTTGCCCGAGCCAGGCGTTGAGCTTTTCAGGGTCGGCGTCACCGTCTACCTCGATAGAGATCGATCCCACCTCGTCGTCGTGCTCGTGCTGGGCGACCCAGGTTCGCTCGGCTTCGGCGGGAACCGCCGCTCCCTTGATGCGTTGTGTGTCTGTCTCTGTCTCTGTGCAGGCAGGCTCGGAGCAAAAGTTGCCCCCCAGTTTGAAAGCCCCTCCATCCGCGTTCCTCAGTTGGAGATCGAATTCCTCCGCGAGGTGCTGGGCGTAGAGGCCAACCCTCCCCGGCGTAGCGACCTCAAAGAAGAACGACTTGCGTCCTGGGGAATCGAGCCGGAGGCTCACATGCTTTCCAACCGGAATCTCTTCCTCCGGCTGGATGACCTCCGCAGGTTCGGCGTACTGCCGTACACACCACTCCGCGCTTTCCCGGAGGGCAGCGTCATCCGTGCCCTGATTGGGCACGACGACGAGCGACATCGCCGGATCAGGTCCATCGGCGAGGTTGAGTTCGTAGCGGCCGGTATCGAGCGAATAGACTCCCGTCCATTCGAAGGGATACTCAGGTTCGAGGAAGGTGGGACGACGCTCGAGCACCTGGTCCAGGTCGAATGCGCTGAGGTCTAGTACAGTGTCGACGGGTACGTTCGCCCGCTCGCTGCGCACGACTCGCGCCATTCGGTTCATGCCCCGGAGCCGAGCTTCCAGACTGTCAAGGGCCTCGCCGTTGACGAGGTCCGTCTTGTTGAGGACGAGAACGTCTGCGAACGCGATTTGCTCCGTGCTTTCGTCGCTTCGGCCGAGTTGCTGATCGATGTGGGCTGCGTCGACGAGGGTGACGATTCCGTCAAGGGCGTATTCAGCACGAAGCTCTTCGTCCATGAAGAAGGTCTGAGCGACCGGACCGGGATCAGCGAGCCCGGTGGTTTCCACCAAAACATAGTCGAACTTGTCCCGGCGCTTATTGAGATTGTTGAGTACCCGAATCAGGTCTCCGCGCACCGTGCAGCAGATGCAACCGTTCGACATCTCGAAGACTTCCTCGTCAGCGTTGATGACGAGCGCCTGATCGATGCCGACCTCCCCATACTCGTTCTCGATCACGGCAATGCGCTTGCCGTGCTCCTCAGTCAAGATCCGGTTGAGCAGGGTCGTCTTGCCAGAGCCGAGAAAGCCAGTGAGGATGGTAACAGGTACTTTGCGCTGCGTGTTCATATAGATTCCTCCTTTGGATTAGATTTTCTTGAGATAATGTATCGATTGCAGATAGCAACGGGCCGAGGGTGTCGCAGGGGGTAGACCAACGTCCCTCTTCGCCGGTCCACCTTGCCCAGGGTCACTCTCTCCTGGTGAACAGGGTGCTCTTACCGGCTTTGTTGGATCCGAGACGACCAGCAGGGTACTCGCGCTTACATCGAAGGTAACCTTGATCAGGGCCATGCACCCGTCCAGTTCCACGCCGCTCAGTCAAGATCCGGTTGAGCAGGGTCGTCTTGCCAGAACCGAGGGAGGCGGTGAGGATGGTGACAGGTACTTTGCGCGGCGTGTCCATATAGAATCCTCTCTTGTGCTTTATTGCGATACCGTATCAACGGTGCTATTCACATTGCCGATGTTGTCCCGCCGGGGAACGCTGGCCTACGCTCCCTGCGCCGTTCCACGTTACTCGGGGTTACTCTCCCCAAGTGAACGGGGAGCACTCTGGAATTCGCATCGAATAGGGTGCTCTTACCCACTCCGTTGGGACCTACAACGCCCATCAGAGTACCCGCACCCAAATGGAAGGTAACGTTGCCCAGGGCCGTTTACCCTTCCAGTTCTTCAGTTCCGTCCTGCAGCGACATGCTGGCATCGCGCGATGGAGGAGCCGGGATCATTTCAAGGCCTCCACTATCCGTTCCACGTTGGTCCGCACCATGCCGAGGTATGTGTCCCCGCTGCTGCCCTCGACTCCCATGGAGCCGGAATAGAGCTGGACCAGTTCCGCTCCGGTTTCCCTGGCCACGGCCCGCGCCAGCCTTTCGCTGACGGTGGTCTCGCCAAACACAGCGGGCACACCGTGCTCCCGGACCACCTCAATCACCTCCGCGATGTGCTCCGCCGAGGGTTCCAGGTCCGGGCCCAGAGACGGTATGACCAGGCCGACAACCTCAAACCCATAAGCCTTTGCGAAGTAGGCGAAGGTGTCATGGGATGTAACCAGCAGCCTGCGTTCCGGCTGCACTACTTCAACCTGCTCCAGGATCCAGGCGTGCAACTCGTCAAGCTGCTTCCCATAATCGGTGGCGTTACGCTGGTAGACAGTAGCGCCCTCGGGGTCCAGTGCCGAAAGCTGAGCGGCTATTTCGTTGACGGCAATCTTCACCCTTACTGGATCGAACCAGAAATGGGGGTCCAGAGGGCCGTGGTCGTGCTCATCTTCGGCGTGTTCGTCGTGGCCGCCGCCCTCGCCACCCACGATTCCCACGAAAGCGATCTTGGTTGGGGAGCCAGAGATGTCCCAATGCCCGACTTCCGCCAGATCATGGGCATCCAGTTGCAGCACCTGTCCTCCCACTGAGTCGGTGATGAATACCGCGCCGGGCGCCGTGGCCAGGTGGGGCCGAGCCCAGAAACCGGTTTCCACCGGCGTGGTCAAAAGCCCGGACGAGGAAGCCAGCATGTCCAGGTCATGAGCGTCGTACATCCGCAACTCGCCGTCGCTCATCACTACCAGCAAGGCTTCGCCGTCGAAGGTGAGGTTGACCTGTATGGGCCGCAGCCCTCCCGCAGCGGGAATCATCTGCTCCATTGATTCCTCTTCGGGGTCCACCACGTACAACCCTACCTCCCCGCCCAGGGCAAAGAAGTGGTCCAGTCCGGGATATCCCCAAACCGAGGTCAGGCGGAAGTCATCCCCGGAAGCATCCGGGGCCTCGATGAAGACGTGGGAGTACTCGCCGTCGTGCGCCTCGACCGCCAGTGCGCCGCCCGTACAGCCGAACACTGCCTGATGGCCGTTGCCCGCGTCCCCGTGCAAATCGGGGCATCCGTGGGCGGTATAGAGGATGTCGCCGTTCACGTCCCGGATTTCCGCCCCGATCGGGTTCCTCGCGTCCGGGTTTGCCGGGTAATCGGGATGCTTCAGGCTGACTGCAAAGAGGTCATCCTCCAGCGGCACGGCTGCTCCGTGTTGCGGACCTGCGTTGAAACTCAGCGGCACATAATCACTGCCCTGCTCATCCAGGTCATGCTCATTGATGAGCACTGACTCCCCCGAGCCATCGTAGAAAATGGTCGCCCACTCCTCTCCTACATACAGGTGCACCGGACGGTCCCCGGCCAAATCGATGTCAAGCCGCTGCGTCGGTGCTTCCACCAGGTCGAAATGATCTCCGTGAGCCTCCATGAATATGCCGCCGTCAAACAGGTGGGCGGCATTGGCGTCAGGGGAAACGGCGATTGCATAGCGGCCGTTCTGGGTTGAATAAATCCGGCCAGCCCGGGATCCGAGATCGAAGTGGTCCTGGTCCACCTCTCCCGTTTCCAGGTCTATTACGGAGACCTTGCCCTCCTCCCCGTCGCCGATCAGCAAACGCCCCATAACCGCCGATTCGCCATGGTCGTCGGCTGACATCGTCTCGCCATGGTCATCCCCGCCGTGGCCATGCGGGTCCGGACCGGTAGACTCAATAGGGTCAACAAATTCCCCAAGGGCGATTGACTTGGACTCATCTGTGCTGGCATTGCGCAACAGGTCATACAGCCATTCGGCCTCCAGGTTCAGGCCGACGGTAAACACAACATCCGCGTCCGCGACCTTGGCCACATCTTGACCTCCCGGCGAGAAGGAGTGTGGGTCTTGACCTAGTGGCAACATGGCAAAGACCTCTGCCCGGTCTCCACCCACGATTTTGGCCCAGTCGCCCACGAAATTGGTAGAAGTGACCACCTTGACGGTCGAGTTGGATAGCGAGGGTCCGGCAGTACTCGAGCCAGTAGGCGTGGGTTCAGGACGCGCCGTCCGCTGGGTTGGCTGAGAATCGATGGGTGCAACGGCGACAGCAGCGGTTGGCGCTGTCCCTTCCGTTGCCTGGGTGTCCTGGCCATCTGCGCAGGCAGTCAGTAAGGCCCCGCAGAATACGACGAGGCCCAAGGCTAACGCCTGGGCCAAGCGGCCAAGTCCGATAGTGTGACCTAGTATCAATGACATCCCGTATCCTCCATTCCTGATCGTTATTTGAACTTGACGTGAACCCTACTGTGTTTTGGGTTTTCCCTGATACGATGTATCAGTCTTCAGCAAGCGGCGCCGTGGTCCTGGTCGGTTGGAACAAACCCCTACCTACTCCCCGTCGGAGGGACAGAAGCCGCAGACCACGTACAACTCGATACGGTGGTCGATGACCTCTCCCGGAATTTCGGCGCTGATTGCGCTGATCAACCGTTCGACTGCGGCGGCCCTGAATTCCTCCACTGCGCCGCATTGAATGCACACTGAGTGGTGATCGTGATGACCGACTCGGCAGAGGCTGTACATTTGAGATACGTCGATCGTGGCGAGCTTGCACACCGCCCCTGCCTCAAGAAGCAGCTTGATGGTGCGGTATACCGTAGCCCTGCCCACCGAAGGCAGTTCTTCGCTGAGTGCCTCGACCGTAAAGCTGTCCAGCTTCTGCTCCAGGAGCTCGGCAATCGCTCTCCTGGGAGCAGTGGCTCTACAGCCCAGCTCCTCTAACGCCGCCAGAAGCTCTTTGTCTGGAATCACAAAACTACTTATTGCTAGTAAGTCTCAATAATGTCCACTAGTGTGCGTTGAGGACAGTCATCATAGGGACAGTGAGATAAAGTATCACTCCGATATTGGCTTGTCAACCATGTGCGTGGGTGAACGTTGGTATTCTGTCAAGGGCGGCGAGATCATATACCACTGGGGCAGAGTAATTGTGTACCTCCTGCCTGATGACAGACGATAGTAAATCAGGCGGAGAGGAGGAAGAGACGGCGTTGACGGTGGGGCTTATTCATTGCCGTGGTCGTCCGGAGCTTGCGAGGCGGCACTCTCCCTCCCGCCGTTCCGTCCTCACCATCCCCACCCTTCGAAGGCCGGGTCAGTCCCCGGCAGTACTCAGGCACTCCAGGCAGGCCGGATTGCTTATGCTTCAACTCTCCCGGCACTCAATGCGCCTGTGGCCCTTGTACAGGGTGGTGGCGTAATCGTCAGGCAGGCAGGTCGTTCGGACCCGTCCAGTCCCCCACCTTGTGGGCGACAGGGAGGACGGGGAGGAGTTCGCGCAGGCCGACGAGGAGACCTTGGTGATGTTCGCCGCCCAGGCTGCGCTGGTCATCGCCAACGACCGCACCCACCGGGAGGAGCGGCGGGCCCGGGCCGACCTGGAGACCCTGGTCAACACCTCACCGGTGGGCGTGGCAGTCTTCGATGCAAAGACCGGGGAGATGGCGTCCTTCAACCGCGAGATACTGCGCAACGTGGACGGCCTGCGGGAGGAGGGCCAGCCCGCCGAGGACCTGCTGGGCCCGGTGACCTGCGTGCGGGGCGACGGCGGGAGGTTTCACTAAAGGACTTCACCATGGCGGAACTGCTCAGCTCGGGGGAGACGGTGCGGGCCGAGGAGATCGCTTTGCGGGTCCCCGATGGTCGCAGCGTCCGAGTCCTGCTCAATGCCACCCCCATCCAGTCGGAGGAGGGTGTTCTGACGTCCTTCGTGGTGACGTTGCAGGACCTGACGTCCCTGGAGGAGGCGGTGAGCCGGTTCCTGGCTGGGGGCGGCAATCATCTCCCTGGAGGTGGAACTGGCGGAGGACCTGTCCCTGGCGCTGGCCGACAGGCTGCGCATTCTGCAGGTGCTGGGCAACCTACTCCCCCGAGGGGTCGCCCATCGTGGTGAGCGCGGTGCGGGACGGCGTTCACATGGCGGTGTCGGTATCCGATCATGGCAGGGGTATACCGGCGGAACTGTTCCGCAAGTTTTCCCGCGCCAACCTCGCAGATACGCCAGCCGGCGTGGACGGGTCGGGGCTGGGGCTGGCCATCTGCAAGGGGATCGTGGAGGCCCACGGGGGGCGCATCCGGGCCGAGAGCGACGGCCCCGGCCTGCGAGCCAGGTTCACGTTCACCCTGCCGGCGGTGGAACAGGCCATTGCCGCTCCCGCTGCTGCAACCCCTGCGCGCTCGCGGCGTCAGGCCCGGGGCCGGCTGCGAGTGCTGGCCCGCGATCTGCTGCTCCAGCGGGTGTGGGGACCGGAGCGGGTGGGCGAGGGCTGGCTGCTGCGGGACGTGGTGAAGCGGCTGCGCCGCAAGCTGGGGGACGATGCCGCCGACCCCAGGTACATTATCACCGAATCACGCGTGGGATACCGGATGGCTGCGGAAGATGCGGACAGCCAGCAGGCCGGGGCCGAATAGTCGCTCCTTGAAGTTCAAGCCTGTACTTCCCCTTTGCAAAAGGCTGAGCCACCCAAAGGAAAACCCCCGCCTTATCGGCAGGGGCTTGGCACTTTACCATTCGGGAGCGCAGACTCAAACGGCGACTATGCCGCCAACCTGAACCGTATCTGGAAAGTTCTTGATTTTATCCAGTTTGGTGGACCTGAGGATACACGAACCCTCCAGAGGGATTGCGGGAGTGATGCTCACAGCCCCCCCGAGCCATATCTCGAAGATGGTTCTGTCTACCGTACACGTTGGTGGGCGAAGCGGCGTCTTTCGTGGGAACACCGGGCCCGTTCGTTGCGTAGCTGCGTATCCTCCAGCCACAGCAGCAACTCAGCCGGGCCAAACCGTTGCCGGGGCAGCATCTCCCGCACCACCCGGTACACTTGGGGACGGGTGATCCGGGACATCTTTTTCCCCCAAGCCTGCTGCAAGCCCAGCAGGAACGCCTCGCCCAGCAGGCACATGGCTATGTGATGATGCCAGCCTGCCCAACTCCGGGTCTCGTATTCGTCCAAGCCCACATCGCCCTTTTCCGTCTCGAACTCCGTTTCAATGGGCCACCGGGAGCCTCCCACGTATGCCAGAGTCTCCAAGGAAGTGTCTTCGGCAGCGTTGGACAGGTAGTAGCGGGGTTCGCTGCCGTCCAGGTTCCGGCGGTAGACAGCCCATGCCTCCTGGCCCGGCTTGCCCTTCCGGGTTACCCGTACCCGCTGGGCGCAGAACATATAGCTCCGCGGCCCCTGGCTTCCCTGGGCCACCGTTATCTCCCGCCAAGCCTCCTCCGGCAACTCATCACTGCGCTGCTCCATGTTCCGCCGCTGCCCGTCCAGCAGCCTGGGTTTGCGGGGAAGTCCGAACCCCGGATAGTCCGGACTGGTCCACGAAGGCTCCAGGGGCCAGACCGGCGTGCTGCCCGGAACATCCAGCACGTAGCGCATCCCCAAGGCCGCCAAGGCCTCCCGGAAGGACGGCGACATCCCGAAGGCGTCGTCCCCGGCAACCCACTGGGCCCTGAGGTGACCCAACTCCAAGGCTCGCTCCACCAGTTCCAGGGCCAACTCCGTCTTCGACCGGTAGCCCCGTCTCTCCTTCGGCACACCCGCCACCGCACAGCGGCCCGGGTCCGATGTCCAACTCTCGGGCAGATACAGCCCTTTGTCCACCAACGCCCGTCCCCGCGGGCTGACGTAGGCCAGGAACATCCCCGCCTGGCAGTTGGCCACCTTCCCCAGCCTCCCGCAATGCTGCCGGGCCACTCCCACCGACTTCCTCCCCTGCTTGGGAAAGTCGCTGCCGTCCAACACCCACACCGCCTCGGGGTGTCCCAGCCTGGGGGCCAGGTATTCCTGCAATCGACCGATGACCGCCTCATCGGACCACCGGGCCTCGGTGAGAAAGCGCTGCATCGCCCGTGCCGAGATGCCTACCAATTCCGACAGGTTCTCGGCGTTGCGCCGCTCACCAGCCTGCACCAGCAGCCCCTGAAGATAGTTCCGGCTGTGCTCCCGCCACTGCTTACGGCCGAAGGAGGCCGCAAAGAAGGCGTGAAAGTCCTGAAAGTTGTCGTAGACCCGCTCGAAGCTCGCCCCATCCATCACCCAAACCACCCGCCATCATATGACCATCTATCCTAACAAAAACACGTCGTTGTAGTACTAGAGCCCCGACTCGCCCGTGCGGAGGGTGTAGGAGGCGTCCACGCCGGTCACAAAGGTCCGCCCGTCTCCGGGGAAGCCGGAATAGGCGGCTTTCTGGATGGCGCTGGAGACCGTTTCAACCTGGTCGTCCTCGACCACCACCATAAACATGCATTTTGCGAGTTCGTCGTAGAAGTGATCTCCTACCTGCACACCCTGTTGCTTGCCCCGTCCCAGCACGTCCCACTTGGTCATCGCCGGAAAGCCCTCGTTGGCGAGGGCGGCCGCCACGGCGACCTCCTTCTCGGGACGGATAATCGCTCGCACCATTTTCATCGTCGCGTCTCCTTTTGCACCGACTATGATTCGAAGTCGATGCCCGGCATATCAGTCTCAGTCAAGTCAAGGTTGGGGTCGAACTTGTTCCCTTTCAGCTTCGCAATAAGCCCAGGGAGGAACTTCCCGAGTGTCGATACCGGCACCTGGTCAACAATCTTCCGCGCTGCACGAGCATCGGGACCAGTCTTCCCACCGGCGAAAATCGTTACCGCATCCACCACCTCACCCTCGTACCTGGTCTTGCCACCCTGAAACCCGATGTCGGCCGCATGGTGGTTTCCACAGCCCGCCGGGCATCCAGACCAGTACATGCGCAACGGTCCGGCGTCCGGATAGAGCGAATGCAGCGCCTCGACAACCCGACGGCTGACGCTCTTGGTCTCTATCAGCGCCAGGTTGCAATAGTCGTTGCCGGTGCAGCTGACCAGCCCCCGCGCGTATGAAGACGGGTCGGGGGACAGTCGCGAAAGAAGCGGTTCGTCCAGCAATGCAGGTAACTTGCCCTCCGGAACATCAGCGATGATCACGTTCTGGCCCACGGTCAACCGGATGGACCCCGACCCATAGGCAGCGGCCAGCCGGGCCAGTTCCGCCATGTCGTCGGCGCAGGTGCGTCCGGTGGGAACGCACAGCCCAACGGAGTACAACCCCTCCTGGCGCTGCGGGTTCACGCCCAGGTGGTCGGCCTCATGGTCGTATCTGGCATCCTTGCCCGCCGGGGCCAGCGGCGCGCCCCAGCGCTCTTCCATCTCTTTCCTGAACCGGTCGACGCCCCAGTCGTCCACCAGGAAGGCGAGGCGTGCGCGGGTCCTCTTTTCCCTCGACCCTGCATCGCGAAATAGCAGCGTTATGGCCGAAGCCAGGCGCGCCGCATCCTGCAGCTCTACGAACACGTCCAGGGGCTGAGCGACCGTCATGCCACCGGAACCCATCTTGCCGCCCACGGCAACATTAAATCCGTTCAGTCCGCCTGGGCCCCTGCCGGGCGTCATCGCGATGTCCTGGGTCTCCGCATGGACGCAGTTCTCCAGGCATCCGGTGAACACGACGTTCAACTTGCGAGGCAGATTGGTGTACTCCCGGTTGCCCAGGAACATGCGGGTGAACTCCTCTCCAACCGGAGAGGCATCGAACAGCTCTTTGGGCGTCAGACCCGACAGCGCACAAGTGTTGGTCCCGCGTATGTTGTCCATGCCAGTCTGAAGCGACGACAGGTCGATATCGCACAGCGCCCGCAGGATCTCCGGCACATCGAGGATCTGGATGTCTCGTAACTCGATCTGCTGCCGGGTAGTCAGGTCCATCACACCGTTGCCCAGACTGCTGGAGAGCGCAGCGAGGGCTGTCAACTGCGCCGACGTCAGTCGACCGTTGGTGATGCGCATGCGCATCATGAACCGCCCGGGAGTGGGCTTGCGGAAAAAGGTCCCGATCCACTTGAGCCGCTCCCGGTCTCCCGGCTCGATGGTCTCCCAACCGCCGTGTTGCGCCGCCAGCTCATCGATGTCGTCGAGGATGTCCAGCCCTGGCTTCTCGTCCTTGATTCGCTCGATGGGGGTGCCTGTTTTCGTTGCTGTAGTCACTCTAGCCCGCCTTGAATCTCTCGCACTTGATCTCGCGCAAGGGAGAGGAGTATTCGGCCCTAAGACTCGCTGTACAGCGCCATCGGAACGCGCTTGGCGTAAGCCGGGGCGACAGCCAGCTGACCGCGCCCCAGCGCGCGCTCCATGACTCGCCGCTCCTCGGTCTCCCGTTGAGTGGAGAAGCGCACCACCAGAACCAGCGAGGAGGCCACCGTAACGACGGCGCCCAGGTATAGCAGGGCCATCTCGGTGCTCAGGGACTCCATGCGGAACAGGAATCCGGCGGCCACCGCGCCGGCGTTGCCGCCCGCGCCCACAATGCCGGCCACCGCGCCCAGCGCCCTCTGGTTGATGAAGGGCACCACTGAGAACGTCGCACCCTCTGACATCTGAACGAACAGGCTGAAGACCAGCATGGCGCCAACCGCCAGCGGCAGGATGTCCATGCGTGAGAAGACCGCCAGCGCTATGCCTTCGATCAGCAGCACCGCGCCCAGGAACAGGGTCCGGCCCCGCAGCCCGAAGCGAATGCCCACCTTGTCTCCGAGAAACCCTCCCAGGGAGCGGGCGAACAGGTTCATCAGGCCGAACAGCCCAGCTATCAGCCCGGCCATACCCACGCCAAGGCCGAAGCGGTCGTGGTAGTAGAGGGCCGCGATGTTGTTCATCGTGAGCTCAACACCGAAGCAGGCGCCGTAGATCAGGAACAGCGCCCAGACCCGGTGGTCCCTGGCAGCCTCGATGAAGGCTCGGGTCCTGGCGCCGGGCGGTTCCTTTGCCCGCTCCTGTCGCGCCAGTTCGTCGTCGGGGGAGTCCTGGGTGAACTTGAAGTAGGCGATGCCCATCAGGAACAGGGCGACGCCCGGCACCACCATCGCGATGCGCCAGCCGATGACGTCGGTGGCACCCAGGGCAACGATGACACCCAGCACCAGCGGCATGGCCATCTGCGTTACGCCGCCGCCCATATTGCCCCAGCCGGCGGTGGTGGCGTTTGCCGTTCCCACCACGTTGGGGGCGAACATCACCGAGGTGTGGTACTGCGTGATGACAAAGGATGCGCCTATGATGCCTATGGCCAGCCGGAACAGCAGGAAGGACTCGTAGCTGTTGGCCAGGCCGATGGTCATCACGGGGATGGAACCGATGATCAGCAGTCCCGAGTAGGTTATGCGGGGGCCGGTCCGATCGCAGAGCCAGCCGACGACCAGCCGGGCTACGATGGTGACCGCCACGGAGGCGATGACGGTATTGCCGATCTCGGCCTTGGAGAGCTGGAGGTCATCGCGGACAATTGCCATCATGGGCGCGATGCCGAACCAGCCAAAAAAGGCCAGGAAAAATGCCATCCAACTCATGTGGAACACTCGCATGTGCGGGTGTCCGAAGCTGAAAAGCGGGATGTTGGTAGCCTTGTGGGATTGAGGGTCCACTCCGATGTTCATGACATCCCCGGCCCTGAGATGGCAGGCGCTTCTGCTATGCGAAACTCCGGTGCAGTTCCCTGGAGGACTAGACTTCCACCGATGCGCCTCCGGTGCTCATCCTCGCCACCACCACGCCGGCCCTTTCCTGGCCGGGAGCTCCCAGGACGGAGGTCTTGCTCTGTCCGAGCAGTCGCTTGATGCCGTGCGGGTCCCGGACGAAGCCTCGGACCTGGCTCAGCCATTTCACGCTCTTGTACCCCTGGAGGAACGGAACCCACAGGCGTACGGGGCCTCCCAATTCGTGGGGCAAACGCTGGCCTTCGATCTCATAGACCAGGAGAACGCGGGGATCATTAGCAAGAGCCCTGGGCAGGGTCTCGAAGTACATTCCATCGGCGGAATAGAACGAGAGAAACCGGGCGCCCTTCATTTCAATGCCAAGGGAGTCAAGCAGCACGGGGAGCCGAACGCCGGTTACCGTCGGCGTTTCTGACCAGTTAAAAATCTGGCAGACCAGTGGAGTGGGTTCCTGCACTTTTGGCAGGGTCTCCAGGTGTACCCAGTCCGCCACCCGTGTATTGCCCGTTATTTCGGTGATGGGCAGGCTCCAGTCCTCCAGTGCCTTCGGCTCGGGCATCGGGTAGAGAGAAAGCACCGGGAGTAGCTCGGTCTCGAAGTCCATAGCCGCAAACTGGTCCTTGAACTTTGGGTACCTGACGTCGGGACGATGCACCATGAGTTATACCTCCACCGCTTCGGCTTCCGGGTCCTCTGGATCGAGGACTGCGTCGATTTCGTCGACCTGGCAGACGAATACCTTGCCGTCTCCGTGATTGTCCGTCTTGTTGGCGTTTACCAGGGCGCGAACCAGGCCGCCAACCATCTCGTCGGGGACCATCCAGGTCAGCATCCGCTTGGGGAGGAACTGCATGACGCCGTCATCGCTGCCGTTGACTGGCCGCATATAACGCAGGCCACGCTGCCTGCCCCGGCCCATAACGCGGACCTGGGTATACTCCGACAGAGACAGGGCCCCGGCCGCGTCCAACGTCTCCTGCCACTTTTCAGGCCGTATAACTGCAATCACTTCTTTCATCTGGCTTACCCCGCACCGGATCTCGAAGTGAAGGTACCGTGGCAGTGTTACAAGTCCATTGCGCGAAAGTTGCCGATGGGTTACGGCTTCATTACAGTTTGATTACGAATTATTTACAGTTCTGTTATATGGCTACGATATTCGTATACATGGAGAATTATTAGGGCGAGAACATCCCGGCTTACCAATGCGTGCGCTTACGGCAGGCCCTGACCCCCTGAAAGCGATCCAGAATCGATATTAGGACTCTGGGCAAACCGGGGGATGGGAGGCCTAGCTAGGGGGTGGTACAACCATGGGGGCAGGTCAAGTGGGCAAAGCTCGAGCAGAGAAGCGAACTGCTCCTCAGTCAAGAAAGGCTTTCGTGTCTTGGGTACCTTCGGAGCTTTGATTCGTGTTGCCGGCGAGGAGTCGATGAGGCCCCAATCAACGCACCAATTCAGCCACGTAGTGGTTGCCTGCCACCGAGTGCGGATTTACCGGGGCTTCAATGACCTTCCCCCTAGAACAGTATCAGTTAGAAGTAGGGTCCTCCGGTAGAATGAGAGAAGGAAGGAGGGCTCATGGTTCGGAAGAGGTACACAGAGGAGCAGATCATCGGGGTCCTTAAGGAGTCGGAGGCGGGGGCCAAGACGGGGGAGCTGTGCCGGAAGCACGGCATGAGCGAGGGCACTTTCTACAAGTGGAAGGCCAAGTACGCTGGGTTGTCGGTGAACGAACTTAAGAGGCTGAGGTCCCTTGAGGAAGAGAACCGGCGTTTGAAGCAGATCGTGGCCCAGCAGGCGATGGACAGCTGGGCCCTGAAGGAGTTGCTGTCAAAAAACTTCTGAGGCCCAAGATGAGGAGGATGGCGGTGGCATATGCGACGGAGAGTCTTGGGCTGAGCGAGAGGAAGGCCTGCAGGCTGATCGGCATCTCACCCTCGGTCTACAGGTACAGGTCGAGGCGGTGTGATGACAGTGTCCTGCGTAGCAGGATGCGTGAGCTGGCGGGTGAGAGGGAGCGCTTCGGGAGTCCCAGGGTTGCACATCATGCTGAAGAGAGAGGGCCTGGTGGTCAACCACAAGCGTACGGAGCGCACCTATCAGTGAAGAGGGACTTGCTCTCAGGAGGAAGAGAAGACGTAAGGGGGTTGCAAGAGCTCGGGAGACCGTCCCATCTCCTGTGCGTCCCAACCAGAGGTGGTCCATGGACTTTGTCTCCGATAGTACGGTGACCGGTCGGCGCTTCCGGGCACTGGCCATAGTGGATGATTACTCACGGGAGTGCCCGGCCATAGAGGTTGACACATTCCTGGGAGGAGCCAGGGTCGTGGGAGTTCTGGAGAGGTTGGCAGAGACAAAGGGGTTGCCTGAGGTGATCACCTTAGATAACGGCCCGGAGTTCGCAGGCAAGGTCATGGATGAGTGGGCGCATAGGATGGGCGTCAAGTTGAGCTTCATCCGACCTGGCAAGCCAGTAGAGAACGCCTTTGCGGAAAGCTTCAACGGCCGGCTGCGGGATGAGTGCCTCAACACCAACTGGTTCATGAGCGTTAGGCACGCCAGGGAGATCATTGAGGGTTGGCGGCAGGACTACAACGAGGTCCGGCCTCACAGCTCCTTGAGTGGCAGAACGCCCAGAGAGTTTGCTGAATCTACGGCAGGTCTCTACTAGCCAGTGATACTAACTTTGGGGTAAGGTCACTCGAACAGTCTGTAATTTTGGGACCACCGTCTAGATGCAAACCACCCACTCGAAAGTTTGTAGTACAGTGCCGCTTGGCCCATCAAACTGGATAAAATCAAGAACTTTTCACATCAGATTCGCTGTGGCGGTGTAATCTGCCGTTTACCGGCCAATGGGGTACGGTCGGGACTAGGTGATCGCCCGGGCCTTCGAAATGGGGCCGAGGACTACATCGTCAGGCCCTTCTGGCCCACGGAGCTGGTGGCCCGAATCCAGGCGGTCCTGCGGAGGCGGGTGGTGCTGGAGCGGGTTGACCCGCCGGAAGCCTACGTGCGGGGCAACCTGGCCATCGACTACGAGCACCGGCGGGTGACGGTGGCGGGGAAGGAGGTGCGCCTCACGGCCATCCAGTACAACCTGCTGGCCGAGCTGGCGGTGAACGCCGGGAGGGTGGTGACCCATGAGGAGTTGCTGCACCGGGTGTGGGGGCCGGCCAACCCCGCCGGCGGGGTGCGGACCATCCGCACCCACCTGATGCGGCTGCGCCGCCTCCTGGGGGAGGACGCCGAGAACCCCACCTACATCTTCGCCGAGCCCAGGGTGGGCTACCGGATGCGGAGGGGGGAACTACGGAGCCGGATGGGCCCGCTATTTCGTGAGCCGGAGACATTACTTTATCCGAAAGGGGTCCAACACCTTGCCCCACGCTGGTCAAGCCGTGGTCACCGGAGCCTTCAGCTACACCGGCAGTTACGTGGCCAAGCGTCTACTGGAGGAAGGGGTAGTCGTCCGGATCCTCACACGGAACCCCGACCGGGAAGACCCCTCCGGCGGGTTGGTGCCACCGGCTCCCGGACTTCTCCGACCATGAGGGCCTACGCCGGTGAATGCGGGGAGCGGGAGTCCTCTACGACACCTACTGGATCAGATTCGGGCGAGGGTGGATCACCAACTGGCGTGCTGAGGCGGAGGCCAGCAGGCCCAAACCATTCGGTAGGGCGCCTCCGGAATCGCTACAGCCCTGCCGGGGGCGAAATCAAAGGGCAAAACGATCAGCAGTCCGGGCAATAGATGCCTCACATGCCAGAAGACCGGCCCAACAAACAAGAGATCGGCAGAGCCGCCCCTTGTTCAGAGTATCCCTAGGACGTCTCACGGCACCCAGCATCCGATAACCCGAGTTATCGCGCAACCGGGTGTGAACGCGATTCCTGGAACTGCCCCTAATTCTGGTTGTCCAGCAGCATATGCTGAGCGCGCTCAATGCGCTGACGGAGGCTGTCCTGGAACGCGCCGTCACGTTTACGTTCTTCGATATGCTCCGCGATAGCCATACGTATTACTTGGGAAATTGGCTGACCGTCGACGGCTGCGATCGTGTTAAGCTCCTCCGCTTGCTGGGCAGAAAGGCGAATCGTCATGGATTTGATCGGTTTCATGGCCTCATTTTGCGATTAGAGCTTATGGTTGTCAAGTGTCAAACAGTGGTGGTATATTGACATCGTGAATTCGTGGTAGCACCAGTTAATGGAGGTAAGTTATGGTTTCGCAGAATCCACTAGATAAAGGTGACTTGGGTCATCCTGGGTTAGAAACTGGTGGCTCCGAAAAACCCGATCCCGACAAGACTTTCGAAATTCAGATAGACCGGGCGGTATACACGCTGACGGAAAATCGGCTCACTGGGGCTGACCTCCGTCGTGTCCCGGACCCTCCCATCCCGCATGAACGCGACCTCTTCGAAATCATCCCTGGCCACCCGGACCGAAAGGTTGAGGATGACGACAGAATAATAATTCGTGATGGACTTCGCTTCTTTACGGCACCCAACACCATTAACCCTGGCGTCTACTTTATCGGCGACTGAACAAGGGGACAGACACGATGAGCCTCCCTGAGCTTGATGTAGCCTTTCTCAATGAGCGAGGTATCGCTCATGAAATAATTCCAGAGTCTGGCATGACATGTGTTGTGTTCCGCCAGTGGCCGCTCCCCAAGGGTTTCGATTGTGACATTTCAGACCTCTTGGTAAGGCTGAGCCCAGGCTACCCTGATGTGCAACCCGACATGTGGTGGTTTTCTCCAGCTGTTCGCAGGGCCAATGGTCGGGAATTGCCTAACACTAATGTGGTTGAATCGTATCTAGGTCGGACGTGGCAACGCTGGTCGCGGCACTTTAGTAGCGGACAATGGCAGTCGGGCGTCGACGGTCTAGAAAGCTATCTTGCCCTGATTCGGCAAGACCTAGAGCGTGGCGTTCCGGAGAATGCCAGATGATTGTGACGCTTGTATTGCCGGAAGAAATCTCGGCCGAACTGACCCAGGCAGCTAACGCGCATGTCGAGAGTGCCGGTGTGCTGCTGGCCAGATATATGGAAACCCCCAACGGAGATGTCCGCTTACTCGCACGTGGAATGCACTGGGTTCCTGATGATTCCTACCTTGTGCGTAACGCAACCGCGCTTAGCATTGCCTCCCACGGCTATGTCCCTGCTCTGGCGGCCGCCGAGGCAGACAACTCTGTTCCAATCTGGTTGCATACCCATCCTGGGGCTGGCTCGTCCCCACGACCTAGCGAGTATGACCGGATAGTCGATGAGGACTTGGCTGACCTCTTCAGGCTCCGTTCGGGTAGTCCGGTTTACGGATCGGTCATCGTATCCAGGGAAGGGCAGAGCGTTTGTTTCACTGGTCACATCGAGTCCGTCTCATGTCGAAACGACATTGACCGACTCTGGGTTGCCGGTCGCCGATTTGCATTTGCTCAAAACTGGTCCCAAGATGCAACACCTATCTCTGAACAGTTCGACCGAAACATCCGTGCCTTCGGCGGCGAAATTCAGCGAGTTCTCAGTACCTTGCGCATCGCCGTTGTCGGCTGCGGTGGTACCGGTTCAGCTGTTGTAGAACAGCTTGTGCGCCTTGGTGTACGCCACATCCGTTTGTTCGACCCGGACACATTGACCGCTAGTAATGTCACGAGAGTATATGGTTCCTGTCCCGAAGACATCGGTAAGCCAAAAGTGGACGTGAGCGCGGCTCATGTAAGCCGGATAGCTCCTGATACCGAAGTCATCCCGATACAATCCACGATTACGTTGAATAGCACTGCTAAATTACTGCTTGAGGCAGATATAGTTTTTGGGTGCACCGATGACAATGCGGGGCGCCTTGTATTATCCCGTATTGCATCGTACCTCTTAACTCCTGTTATCGACTGCGGGGTGTTACTAAGCAGTAGGTGCGGAGGGGAGATTGCTGGAATCTACGGACGTGTGACCGTCTTGGCTCCCGGTGCTGCGTGTTTAGTCTGTCGTAACAGAATTGACCTACGGCAAGCAGCTGTCGAGATGCTTCCTCGTGATGAGCACCAGCGGCTAGCCGCCGAGGGCTACGCACCTTCATTGCCCGGAATTGAGCCTGCGGTTGTCGCTTTCACTACCCAAGTAGCGGCGACGGCAGTAAGCGAATTGCTGGAACGACTAATTCATTATGGTCCCGAGCCGGCACCAACAGAGATACTACTGCGTACGCATGACCGAGAGGTGTCGACTAACGACCAACACTCGCGCAGCGGGCACTATTGTCACCCCGATAGCGGCAAGCTGGGACTTGGTTTAACTGAGCCATTCCTTGAGCAAACATGGCAGGGCTAAAGAATTTGATAGTTTGGTGGCATCAGTTGCCACTGCCATGGCGTGGTTGGCGAGTCGTGGGGCACGTTGGCGCGGGCGACGAGGTGCCCGACCGGCTCCCCAACAAAGGAGTGGTTCTAGTTGGCGCGCCGGGCATTGAGACTTGGGCGGCTTTCGACTGCCCGTGCCAGAGGGGGCACCGTCTGATGGTGAATCTGGATAGGGCCCGGCAGCCGGTATGGAGTATCGATTCCCTTAAACCACTGACTATCCGTCCCAGTATTAACAACATCACCGCTGAGAGACAGTGCCACTTCGTCGTGCGTGGTGGCAAGGTCGACTGGTCTCACTACGACCGGAGAGTAACCTTATGACACAGACACCTACACCAGTGGATCCAGATGACCATTCACCAGACCAGGCTGATCCTGGATTAGAACGTGCCCTGCCGTCCGAAATAAGGACGCCGCTGTACCTAGCAACTCACTCCGCACGCTACGAGCGGCAGGAAATCATCAGGCGAATCCAGGGACGCACCGGGCGCCCATTGATTTGCTACGTGTCCGGCATCAGAGCCGGGATCGATCAAGATGACATTATGCCGTTCTTCGATATCCTCCATAACTTGCCGCCTGGTGAAAGCGCGGAGTTACTACTTCACACCCCCGGGGGTAGCGTCGACGCCGCAGAAAAGCTCATACGTACTGCAAGGGGCCGAGTAGGCGCGGCACAGATCCACATTATTGTTCCAGATTTCGCCAAGAGCGCTGGTACGCTCATGGTTCTCGGTGCCGACAGGGTTGTGATGAGCGATATGTCCGAACTAGGGCCCATCGACCCTCAGATGCGCTTCATGGATAGCAACGGACAGGTCAGATGGCAACCGGTACAGAATTACCTCGATGCTTACGACGAATACACGAAGGCACTCACTGAGCAACCCGATAACGTTCCGGCCCGGATGATGCTGGACAGGCTTGACCCCGTCACAGTCAAATTGTGGAGAGCAGTCAGAGATCGGGCGCGCCAGTCCGCCGAGAATTTACTGAAAATCGGGATGTTCCGTGACAATGACGGTAACTGGTCACAAACAGCGAGTGAGCTCATAGACACTCGACGATGGTTATCGCACTCGCAAATGATATCTTGGGACGATGCACAGGACCCGCATTTAGGGATCGTTGTTGATTACCTCCACTCAGAGTCCGAAAGGTGGCAGGACTATTGGAAGTTGTACTGCCTCCAACGCCTTGAAGTAGGAGACAACCAGAAACTTTTCGAGTCCGAATACGCCTCTTTAGTCATAGACGGACCGACCGGGTGAGAAGAACGGATTGAATCGTCGGCCTTGTAGCGAGTCTGTGTTGACTGTGCCGGTCGTCTTGCTTGGGGAAGAAGTGAGCGGTAGCACCGACTAACCCGACGTTATTGGATGGCGAATGCAACCCACGATTTGTTTTGCGAGTCCTGGATGGAGATTCTGCGATGCTGACGTTTGACGCGCCCATTATTGCATCAATAATCACCTCTGTTATCACTGTTCTAGTGGTGGCCGGAGGTGGCCTTTTTTGGTTCGGCAAGCTCAGCAATCGAGTTACAACCTTGGAGGCCAACGCACGCACCCTCCAGTCCGATGTGAGTACTTTGCAGGCCAACGTAAGCAGCTTGCAGACCGACATGAACTATCTGCGGCCCAATCTGAGTAACCTCCAGTCCGATGCGAGTACTTTGCAGGCCAACGTAAGCAGCTTGCAGACCGACATGAACTATCTGCGGCCCAATCTAAGTAACCTCCAGTCTGATGTGAGTGTTTTGCGAGCCAACGTGAGCGGGCTACAATCTAGTCGTGAACGCGGTGGTGATTGATCCAACTCAACGCTCAGCAGACACCCCTGTGTTTACTCTAGGGATACTCTGAACAAGTCCGTGGAATGGCTCGGAACATGGGTTGGGTAAGCATAAAACAGCCGATATATTCCGGCCCATGCCGACTTGTTCAGAGGTTCCCTAGACAATTGATTACCTTGACCTGTAGCCGAGTTGCGGTGTTTTATGCTCTACCGGAATACCACCGATTCGAGAATTTCTGGCATAGTACCGCTTGCCCTACTTTCTCTGTCCTGCTTGTACAGTAGGCTGAATCGGCCTGTTGTTGCCTTACCCAAAAGAGTTTTCAGGGTAACCGAGTTGTCAATTATGGTTCTCATAGGTACACCACCACCTTGAAACAAGAGCCGCCAACTTCAGGTTGAAATCGGAGTCAATAGCATAGGAAGTCAGGCTGTAAGAAGGACGGGAAGACGTAGTTTGAGGGGCCAAAGACAAAGGGATGACTTCTGATTAATGCAGTAGGAGGTCTAAACATGGGTATTGACTCACTGACACAGCGGAACGACGGTTCCCAAGTGGCGATCCCCGTTTCGCAAGACGAGTGGCGGCAATGGGTAAGTGCAGGGCGAACCCGGAACTGGATGCTGGGCGATCCGCTAATCGACTGGTTGCAACTGTACGGAAAAAACCGCGACTACATTCCTAAGCAAGAATTGGCAGGCTACGACAAGGACCTTGATTTCCTTGAGTTTATCTTCGAACAGGGTAGGGAATTCGAGGCTGGCATACTTCGGCTGTTTAGCGAGCAGTATGAGGTTACCACGATCGCCCAAGACTATCGGGAAATCAGCAGACTTGATAAGGCTGAAGAGACCTTTGAAGCGATGAGGCGGGGCGTGTCCATCATTTACCAATCCGTATTGTGGGACGCCCACAGTATGAACTACGGCTCACCCGATTTCCTAGTGCGAAGCGATGTCCTGCATCATCTGTTCCCTAAGTCCATTTCAGAACAAGAATCGGTAGCATCCGCGCCCGACCTGGGAGCTAATGGCTGGCACTACCTTGTAGTGGACACTAAATTTACAACCCTGCACCTGAACGCCAGTGGCACTGAGCTTGCCAATGAGGGCAGTGCCCCAGCTTATAAAGCGCAACTGTACATCTATAACCGGATGCTGGGCCGCCTGCAGGGTTTCGAGCCGCCCGAATCATACCTGCTGGGTCGAGGCTGGCAGCGTAGGCAAGGTGGGGTCACTCATCGTGGGTCCAATGCGATGGAACAATTGGGCCCAATTCCCCAGAATGGAACGGTTGCGAACGGGGTTCTCATCGCAGACGCTGTGGAAGAAGCCCTTCGCTGGTTACGTAGGGTTCGCACTGAGGGCAAAGACTGGCAACTTCTGCCCGAACCGTCAGTGCCCGAACTTTATCCAAACGTGAGCAATGCTGACGACGCTGACATGATGCTGGAAATCAGGCCCGCCGAGTTGGAACCCGGCTTTGGCGAGGAAGAATCCGTCGGCCAGTGGATAGGTGTCAAAAAGTGGCTGGCTGGTGAATTAAAAGAGCTGACCCAATTGTGGCAAGTGGGAGTCGCTAAGCGCGAAGAGGCGCACGCTGCCGGCATATACCGTTGGGACGACCCACATATTACGCCAGCCGCGGTGGGGGTTAACGGCCCAAAAACCGGGCCTACCCTTGGGCAATTATTGTTAGTCAATACTGACAGCGGCCAACCGGTTCGGCCATCGCGAATCGACAATACTAGAAACGAATGGCACGCTACACCCGTTGTCGAGTTTTACGTGGACTTCGAGTTTTGCAGCGACCTGAACGATGATTTTTCCACACTTCCGGAGAAGGGAGGGCGGCCCCTTATTTTTATGATCGGCTGCGGCCACCTGGAAAAAGCGGAATGGCAGTTCAAATCATTGGTTGCGAATCGCCTGACTGAAGAGGAAGAACTCCGCATCATTCGAGAGTGGGTGGTTCATATGTCTGCCGTCCGCGACCGGCTCGACCCTGCCAACGGGAAGCCACGTATCATCCATTGGTCGCACGCAGAACCAACCGTGCTGGCCAACGCTTACAATTCGGCTAGGGCAAGGCACCAGGAGCGCGCCAACTGGCCGGAACTAGGCTGGTACGATTTCTTGGCCAAAGTGATGCGGGAGGAGCCTGTGGTGGTCCAAGGGGCGCTGGGTTTCGGCTTGAAAGCGGTGGCCAATGCCATGCACTCCCACAACATCATTGAAACGAACTGGGCCGACAGTCCTGTTGACGGCTTGGGGGCGATGGTGGGAGCATGGCGCTGCGACGAACAGGCGCGGCAAAAAGGTGTGCCGATGATCGAGCTACCACTAATGGTTGAGATTGCCCGTTACAACGAAGTTGACTGCAAGGTTATGATGGAAATTGCTCGCTACCTACGGGCGAACCATTAGCGGGAAACTAGGGTGCCATCCACGGTCGATGAGACCTCCAGTCTCATGTTAAGCGACCTCAGTAGTTGGGTCGGCACTGCCCCAAGGCCGCTGGGTCGTGGGAAAGGGCGAAAACAGGTTTCTTACATCCAGGAGCATCATCTCAGTGGTTCGCTGGTGCATGACCGCCAGGCAATTCTAGAGAGGTTGAGAAGCTTAATTTGACACGCGCTTCTGTCCTCGCTGTCAGCCCAACACGGAATCCGTCAATGGGTGGTGCTCTCCGCTACCCATGGGCAAGTGTTCTGGCGAGATTTATAACGCAACCACCAATTCCAAGACGGTACTGTCTACCGTCAAGTCAGGCCCACCAGTTCATAGCTAAGACCTACGGGAACTCGAACTCCACACGTGCGGTCACTGTTCCTTGTACTGAGTTCCGTTGCCAGGGTGGGGTTATACGTGCTTCAGGAAGTACGTACTACCGAGCGAAGCAGGCCCCTATATTTGACGGCCTGGGCACACCTTTCTACTTCACTGACAACTAAGTCGACACTTGCCTTCAGGCTAAGTTAGACCAGCACAATCAATTGACGGGGTATAGGAAGAAGGTCTAGGATGCCGCTGTCGCTAAGCCTTACTTGAAGCTCGCATGCCGTCGAAATGTCCAGTTAGGAGTGTAGCGATGTCTTTAGCCACAACGCTGCAACTATTGTCCCTTACGGCTTTGGCGCTGGCACTGTCAGTGCTGCTGACGGCCTGCGGGTCCAACCAGCTGGAAGAACTGCGAGATTCGGAACTTCCCATCCGTGAGCAAGCTGGAGGGGCCACAGTTGAGCCCTCGCCGGAATCCGTGCCCACCGCGGCGAGCGCGGGAAACGGGGGCACCCCCGGGCCCGCCCAGCGGGGCGTTGTTCCCGGCACATCGACCGTTGCGGCACCCACAGCAAGTGTGTCCATCCCTCCCCCAGCCACATTAGCAAAGGGACTGGCGGGCTTGTTGCGGCTCATTTCGATGCCATCCGACGGGGGATACTGGCATTCCGTGTATTTGAACGATTACAAGCGCATGCGAGAGGCACATGGCATTCAGGCCCCGGAGAAGGATGCTACCGGCGCGGACCTGGAGGAGTACCGCAGCAGAGTATTCGAAGAAACTGGGGCCAGCGGGCCGTGGCTCAGCGGATATTACCCCCAGGCGACGGTACGGGATGACAAGGAATTCCTGCGTTTTGACATTGGCAACGTAGATGGCAGCATCTGGGCCGAGGACCTGCCTCGGACATATGAGGTTTTGACTGGCCGATTCGACCCGGACGCCGCCGGCAGGTTGCTCTCCGCCTGTGCCGTGTGCCCGGAGCCTGAGATACTGGAACACGGCGGAATTAAATTCTACAGTTGGGGAGAAGGATTAGAGTTGTACCTTGAAAGGAGGCTGCAGCCGCCGGCATTTGACGCACAGGGCAGGGGAGGCGGGATCGCGGTCTTGGACTCCCTTGTCCTCAGGACCGTAGAGCCGGAGGGAATGAGGCATCTGATCGACACACACCTCGACAATCGGGATTCCCTGGCGGACGACCCCGACCTGGCGCTGGCGGCGGGGGCGCTAGAGGGCCTCGGGGTCTATTCGGGATCGCTCTTTGGAGATGTGGCGGAGCTTGGAATGGCCTCACCAGAGGAATCCAGAGGGCGGGACGAATACATCCTACTTGGGACGGGCGTCGGGCACGATGAGGATGGCTCTTACACGGTATTGGTCTTTGTCTATGAAAACGAAGATGTCGCCGAGCGCAATGTTGGGGTCTTTAGGAAGATTCTGGCCGAAGGGCGCTCGCTGATTACAAACGAGCCTTGGAACGAAGTGTTTTCAAAGACTGAAGTCTGGAATGACAAAAGAGCGCTGATCGCCAAGTTGCGTACCGAGCACCGCCGAATTTATCTTTCCATGGTAATTAACAGGGATTCCCTAATACTGTGGGACAAATAGCTGAGTTCCAAGTACGTAGATGGCCTTGAATTAGCCAGGCTACTCAGATGGGCTTGAGGCTGGGACTACCGAGATTGCCGATCACCTCCCCGATCCCTATACAGAAACCTCCCAGCGAAAAGTTCGCAAATCGGTACGCCTTGGCCCCCAGAGGTGGACCAAGGTAAGATCGCTTCCAGTTCGCATCGGCTCCGGCATCGACCAGCATTGCCACGATCGCCGTCTGATCGTCCGGTTCAATATCATCCAGTACAGTGACCGCCGCGTTAAGCAAACTTCCGTGATAAGCGGTTTCCGCATTCACATCCGCACCCGCGATTACGAGCACTTCCACCATCTCAGGTTGGCCCGAATATATGGCCTGGACCAGCGGCGTGTTGCCTTCAATGTCCTCATAATGTACATTCGATCCCGAGGCGACGAGCAATTCCACAATTCTGATCTGCTCCTCCCAATCGCTTTCATCGGCACGGCTGGAACGCATCCCCGTGGCGAGTGATAAGGGACTACCCCATTCCGGGTGCTCTAAGTTCACATCTGCGCCGGACTCAATGGAACGTCGTGCCTCTTCGATATCCCGGTGCCAGATCGCGTCAAATAGACCAGGCTGTGGGGGAGGGTCGCCAGGGCCTATAGCGTTGCCGGTCTTGTCTTCGTCGGGACTGACCGATCCAGGGGGAGGGTCGCCGGGGTCCGTGGCCCTGTCGGTATCGTCTCCGCCCGAGCAAGCGGCTAGGGCATTGACAATTAGCAACGTTCCCATCAGGATAATGAGCCAATGCAGTTTTGAAGCCGAAAAGCTCATTTGCTGCCTCCTTTTTACGATGTGGTTCTTCAAGCCGATTGTATAGGAATTCTCTGAAAGGGTGGGATTGGTCCGGGTTGTGCATTGTGGAGCCGCGTAAGATGCGAGAACTGCTGTCCGGCGCTTGTCGGTCGGCGCTCGACCCCTTGGGTTTCGCCCTTGACTGGGCTATTGGAGGCTTTGTTGGGCCCTGAGACCGGCATTGTACCGCAGCAATTGCGCACCACCCAGCCAGTTGACCCTCCGCCGTCAGCAGGTTGCCCAGCCCGAACAGCAGCGCCAGCCGCTCCGTGTTCTTCGCCAGTCCCCGGTAGCGAACTTTGCCGTAATTGAACAGCCGCTTCAACTTCAGGAATCGTCACCCGCCATTCCACCTCCAGCCCCAGGTGTCCCGCGTCAAGCATTTTTGCCGATCTGGCGTCAATTAGTTTTGCCGGTTCACCTCCTCAGTCTGACCGCGTTGCCGGGCCGCGCCGGTCCGGTAGCTTGGGACATCGAACTCCATAATTGTGGAATCATGCACCACCCGGTCGATGGCCGCAGCAGTGGCCATGGGGTTGGCGAAGATGCGCTCCCACTCTGAGAAGACGAGGTTGGAAGTGATGCCCAGGGACCTCCGCTCGTAGCGTTCAGCGATGAGGGTGAAGAGGACTTCCGACTCTTCATCTCCCTGGGGCAGGTAGCCGAGGTCATCCAGGAGCAGGAAGTCGAAGTTGTCCAGCTTCCGCAGCCGCCGGGGCAGGTCCAGGTTCCGCCTGGCAGCCAGCGGCTCCTGCACCAGCCGGTAGGCCGGCACAAAGAGTACCGACCTGCCCGATTCCACGAGCCTGTGGCCCAGGGCGCACAGGGCATGGGTCTTGCCGGTGCCGGGAAGTCCAAAGGCAAGCACGTTCATGCCCTGGTCCACGAAGCTGCCCTGAGCCAGTTGGTCCAGCTGTTGCCTGAGCGCCAGGGGCATCTGGTGGTGCTCGAAGGTCTCCCAGGTCTTGCCCGAGGGGAGCTTGGACTCCTTGCGCAGCCGGTTGATGCGCCTGTGCTTACGGTCTTCGGCCTCCTGTTCCAGGACCTCCAGGAATGTGGACAGGGCATCGCCGTGGCCGGCGGCGGTGAAGCGGGCCACCGACTGGGCGCCCATGGTGGGCAGCTTGAACTGGTAGCAAAGCTCGCCGATGCGTTCCTGCATGACGCTGGTGTCAGTCATCGGCACACCCCCGCCGCGAGGCTGAGCGTGAGCAGGCTGTCGTAGACTTTCAGGTCGGGCTTTGCTGTCAGGGTGAGGGCCGGAGCCTCGGGCGGCCTGGGCTCCGCCAGGTCCCGCACCGCTGCGTAGTCGAAGGGCTCGCCGGCCTCCAGCAGTAGGGACAGGGCGCTGTCGACGGTGGCTTCCATGGTGGTCGCCGCCAGGTGCAGTATGCGCACGTACTCCACGTCGGCCCGCTCCCCGCGCCACTGCCGGAGGGCGTCGTAGGCCTGCCGGAAGTGCAGGGTGGGGAACAGCTGTTCCCGGAAGCGGTAGAGGGCAAAGGCCCCGGGCTTGCGCACCAGGGAGCCGATGACGTGCCGGTAGTTGACGCTGGCTTCCCGCTCGCCGTGGACTCGCTCCATGCGTTCCACAAGCACATCCTTGTAGTAGACTTCCACCCGGTCGGCGTACAACCGGAGCTGCACCTCCTTGCCGATGAGGCGGGAGGGGACGGTGTAGGTCCGGCCGGCTGCCTGGATGGTGCTCCACTTGCGGACCCTGGCCCGGTAGTTGACGTATTCCGGCAAGAGTGTCTATTCGATTGCGATGGGGTGCTGGCTTCCGCGGCGTTCTCGGGGCACTCCACTCCCGCCCCCGTTGCACACCACGGTGTGGGTTCTGCGCAACACCAGTACGTTATCGAGGATCTCTTCATACGATCCTCCCTTTTCCGCCGCCTTCTACCTGCCCTCCTTTACGGCCGGGTGTTTGTGGTTTCCCGCGAACGTGGCCCGGGTCATGATACCGCCCGGACCAACCTCGGTTCACGCCCATGTACCGAGCCTTTCCACCAACTAGAGTGTGGTAGATGGCTGTGCTACGAACATCGGCATGTTGCCTTTCTGCCGGCAACGCTGATAAGGTTCGTTTGCACCCATTGGGTTAGATTTATTCGTACTGATTCCGCAGGATTTGAACGAACCTTACCAACTCTAACGAGTAGTGTAGGATACTGTCGTTGAGGTGCTGATTTGGAGACAACTTCACGCAACTCTGCCGCTGCATATATTCCCACGAGACTCAGGTGGGCTGGTGCGGATTACCTGCACACCGGTCTGAGAATTTCGTTGTGGATCCGGTGGTTCGTTGTAATTGCCTGGTCGGCACAGCTTCACCAACAGAACAGATTTACCGACCCTTTCACAGAACCTGCAGCTGTGGCCCACATACTGTTCCCCGTTCTGTTGTTGGCGGTGAACACATATGCCCTGTACCGCATCGAGACGAGGCGGATGATCACGTGGCGTTGGGTGTTTGCCCTCAGCGCGATGGACGTAGTGATGCTCACTGGTAGCCTGACAATTGCAGCCGGGTCCGGCTATAACTTTTTCGTCTTGTACTACGCCGCCGTTGCGATGTTCGCCGCAGTATGTACGTCCTTCACAGTTGCCTTCGCCGGGGCAACGGTTGTAGCGGCCGTACATTTGGCGTTGAGCCTGTCAGCCCATCCGGGGGACGGCTTCGAGCTCCTGGAGGAGACCTCCCTCCTCGCCACGGAGATTTTCGCTATGTACGGAGTCGTCGTGGCGATCAGCCTAGTTTCTGGATTTGAGCGGGTTAGGTCGAGACTCGACCGGACCCGAAGAAGAGCGGCGGTAGAGCGGGAATCGGAGCTTCAGCAGGAGCGGATCGACCTCTCTCAGACCATCCACGACACCATAGCCCAGTCGGCGTACCTGATTGGACTGGGCTTGGAGACTGCGATCGAACTGGCCGACACCCGGAAGGACGAGAGCCGCGGCGAGCTCATCGCCAAACTGCAGGCCACACTTGGCCTGTCCAAGTCGACCATGTGGGAATTGAGGCACCCCATCGACGTCGGGAGCATATTCGAGGGACGGGAACTGGGGCGGGTGTTGAGTTCCCATGCCTCGACGTTCACCACCATCACATCTATCCGAACGGAATTGATCCAGTCAGGCACTGAACCCCGCCTTCCCACAGGGACCCGGCGCCTCCTCTTCTCCATAGCTCACAACGCAATGACCAACGCATTTCGGCACTCGGGTGCAGGCCAAATCACCATAGCGCTGCTCTTCGAGCAGGACTCTATTCGGATGTCCGTTTCGGACGACGGGATCGGGCTTCCCGAGGACTATGCAGACCATGGCCATGGTTTCAGCAACATGAATATGGACGCGGAACGCATGGGCGGCAGGCTGGAGGCGGGTCCGGGGGAGTCCGGGCGAGGCACGACAATAACCTGCGTGATTCCATACGCCGCAGGCCGAGGAGGCGCGTAAGTTGTCATCCACCGCACTAACGAAGATCATGCTAGTGGACGACCATGAGATCATGCGGGACGGCCTCCGGGAAGTGCTGGAACGTTCGGGAGATTTCGAGGTCGTGGGTGAGGCCGGGGACGGCGCCACTGCGGTCAGAGTCGCCCAGAGCATCAAGCCGGAAGTGATCATCATGGATGTGATGATGCCGTTCAAGGACGGTATCGAGGCGTGCCGCGAGATTGCGGATATGTTGCCAGAGACCAAGGTGGTCATCCTGACCGCCTCATCAGAAGAGGATGCGGTCGTGGAATCGTTCGCTGCGGGAGCGACTGGATACCTCCAGAAGTACTCCGGGAAAGAGCAATTGCTGCAGACTGTCCGAGAAGTAGCGAAGGGGCAATATCGCATACCGAGTGATGTGGTAAGGCGCGCGTTTGCTGGCATACGGAACGCGTCGGAGCAGGTCAGCGCTTCAAGGACCAGCACATTGACCAGCCGGGAATTGCAGATACTGACGCTGTTCAGCCAGGGTCTGACATACGCAGAAATCGCCGATGTCAGGGGCAACCAATGGGTGACTATCAGGAACGCGGTGTACGGTATCCAGAACAAACTGGGGATCCAGCGGAAGCAGGGACTGGTGGTCTGGGCGGTGCGCAACGGCCTGTTGGATGATTGGCAAATAGTGAGTTGATGTTTGGCACCACACCGAGGAACTCAAGGAACTAAGGGACTGAACCTTCAGCTGGCAGGCAGCCTGCCCAACAGCACCTTGTCTCGTAAACGTTGGTCCCTGCATTCCCGCTCCGAGGAGGAGATCCATGACCTGTGTCAATGGCCGGCCTCGTGCATCGAACAGGCTATTGATACCGGCCGTGAGTGTCCTGGTCCTTCTGGCCATAGTTTCATGCAGTAATTCCGCGGATAGTCCGGTGCCGTCCCCCACACCGCCGTCGGTCCTTTTCGCCACGCCGCCTGCCGCCACATCTACAGGTACTGACGACCGGCCTGGTTCCAACATCGTAATCCGGCTCAACCAGACCCCAACTTCCTACCCCACATCAACCCCCTATCCGACCGCCACGCCGTACCCCACGGCGACGCCTTACTCTGTAAGCGTGAGCGCAGCCGGGTCAGCGCCTGGACCTGAGACATCGACAGCATCGGAGTCAACACCCGCTCAAGCTACCGGTTCGACCAGCCGGTTTACCATTCCGAAAAAGAGCGAGTTGAAACATCCCAAGGCGGGAACGGCGCTGAACGTCTTGATCGCCAAGGTTGAGGCAGGAGAAATCTCCGCAGAGGAGGCTGCGAAGGAAGCCCCGCTGCACCGGGGAGAGTCGGTAGGTGTGACCATTTACCTGTCAGGGAACGTAGATGGGGTGGTCGCTTTCCTGGAAGGGAACGGGGCTACCAACCTATCCGCGGGTGAGGACTATATCGAGGCATTCGTTCCTGTCCTCCTGCTGGGTCAGGCCTCCGAGCAGCCGGGGGTGATTCGGGTCAGTCAGATTCAGCCCCCGGTTGAGCCCCAGGGAACCTCGCAAGTTACCGGCAATGGCCCTGCGGTACACGGTTCCACATCCTGGAACCAGGCAGGGTACACCGGGCAGGGCATCAAGGTAGGGGTTATCGACGGTGGGTTCACCGGTCTTCAGGTGCTGATGGGCACCGAAGTTCCAGCAACGGTCCATGCTAGATGTTACCAATGGCCGGGCCAACATTGGCCAGACCTGACCCACTGTG
Source organism: uncultured Dehalococcoidia bacterium (assembly GCA_951812625.1). Lineage (GTDB taxonomy): Bacteria > Chloroflexota > Dehalococcoidia > Lucifugimonadales > UBA3495 > CATOSP01. Next base: position 1,155,527 of record CATOSP010000002.1, read on the forward strand.
AAGGGAGTACCCATGGCACAAAAGTTGCAGAATCAGTCCTGGACATCGCACCAGGAGCAACGCTGTACATATCGGACCCACGAACCAAGGGAGACCTGAAAGACACGGTTGAGTGGATGATTTCGGAGGGAGTATCGGTAATCAACCATTCCATGTACTGGCCATTCGACGGATCCGGGGACGGAACTTCCCCCTTATCCATCAGTCCGCTGAACACAATAGACATGGCGGTGGACGGCGGCATCGTCTGGATCAATGCAGCGGGGAACCATGCCCAAAGGACCTGGTTCCAGCGGGGACCCTTTTCCTACAGCACTGAGAATGTGGATGGCGAAGATGTACGGTTTATCAATTTCGACGGGACTGAATTCGAGAATCCTTCTCACCCCTTCGGTTTGGTCCAGCTACGATGGGATGATAGTTGGGGTGGCTCGACTCGCGATTTGGACCTGCTTCTGCTCAACCAGGACAGTGGTCAGGTCGATCTGCACAGCATCGATCCTCAGTCGGGGGGCGAAGGGCACAACCCATACGAATCGGTCAATACGGGTGCCAGTAGGAAGATACTCATATCCCACCGAAGCGGCAGCGAGCCGGGATGGATCCAGTTGGTGGTTGGACGCGGCAATATGACGTTTAATACGCCGGAAACGGGCAGCATCCTCAACCCGGCGGAAAGCGCCAACCCGGGCATGCTGGCGGTGGGTGCCGCCCCTTGGAGCAACGTGAATTCAATTGAGAATTTCAGCAGCCGGGGTCCCACGCCCGACGGCCGGGTCAAACCCGGTGTCGTCGGGGCGGATTGTGGCCAGACGGCGACGGGCAGTCGTTTCTGCGGCACCAGCCAGGCTTCCCCGCATGTAGCCGGCATGGCTGCCCTCGTCCGCCAGCGCTTTCCCAACTACACTCCAGTGCAGGTCGTCTCTTATCTGAAGGACAATGCACAGCAGCGGATAAACACCCCCGACCCCAACAACACATGGGGCCACGGCCTCATGGTGCTCCCACCGATCTCATCGCAGCCAGTGGGTCCTCCGGCCATCGAATCTATGACGCCCGGCACGAACTCCCTGACCGTGATGTGGGGCGCCCCGTCTGCCACCGGAGGCACCGCGATCATCGATTACGACCTGCGCCACATCCGCAGCGACTCTCCCAGCAAGGCGGACGGCAACTGGGTGGTGGAGACGCGGATATGGACCGGTTCGGGCGCCCTGAATCACACGCTGACCGGGCTGGCCAGCGGTACACAGTACGACGTGCAGGTGCGGGCGGTCAATTCTGCCCGAAAGGGGCCTTGGTCGGCTGCCGTCACAGGCACAACCACGGGCTCGGTGGGTCTGCCGGGAGCGCCCACATTTGTGTCGGCGACCCCAGGCAAGGGTTCTCTGTCAGTGGCATGGAATCCACCGGTCCGAGATGGAGGATCGGCCATAACCTTTTACGACCTGCGCCACATCCGCAACGACTCCCCCAGCAAGGCCGACGTTGACTGGAGCGCGCCAACCCGCGTCCAGGTTGCATTTTCGGGTGTGCTGAGGTATTCACTAACCGGGCTGTCGGGAGGGACCCGTTACGACGTGCAGGTAAGGGCGGTGAACTCCGCCGGGGAAGGTCCGTGGTCAGCGACGGCATCCGGTACTCCGCTGGTTCAGGCAGCCTGCGAAGACAACAACATCGTGCCGAACGCATCCTCCAACCGAGAACTGGTTTCGGACTGCGAGGCTCTTCTGGCTGCAAGGGACGCCTTGAGGGGAGACGGCAGCCTGAACTGGTCTGGGGACACTCCCATGACCAACTGGCAGGGCGTCCGGCTCAGTGCACCTCCGAATCGCGTCGTGGAATTGCGTATACAGGGCCTGCTTCAGGGGCAGATATCACCGGAGTTGGGCAAACTGAGCAGCCTGAGGCTGCTGGACCTCAGCTACAACCAGCTTGATGGCACAATACCCGCTGCACTGGGCAACCTGCCCGATCTGAGATACCTGGACCTCAAGGGGAACCAGTTGGCCGGCACCATGCCGACCGAATTGGGCAATCTCTCATCTCTTGAGTCGCTGCTGCTCTGGTCCAATCAATTGACGGGGACGATACCAGCAGAGTTGGGCCAACTGACCGGCCTTGAAGAACTGTCCTTTTCCGACAACCGGTTGACCGGTGCGATACCGTCTGAGTTGGGCCGCATGACCAGCCTTCGGCTCCTGGCGCTCGAACGAAACCGGTTGACCGGCGGGATACCGGCAGAACTGAGCGACCTCGCCAACCTGGCAACTCTAAAACTCGACGGCAATCAGTTGATGGGTTGCATCCCCGCCGCATTACGAAATGTGGCCGAACACGACCTCAGTGCCCTCGGTCTCCCATACTGCGACGTGTTGCTGAGCGAGCTGAGCCTCACATCCGCAACCCTTAGCCCTCAGTTCGATTCATACACTTCCGCCTATACGGCTACAGCAAGCGAGTCTAAAATCACGGTTTCCCCCACCAGTCAGCACAACGCCACTTTCGAGTACCTTAACGGAAACGACAATGTACTCACTGACGCTGACGGTGCCGAGGCTGGTCACCAGATAGACTTGCCGGCCGACACGGCCACCACCATCAAGGTCAGGGTGATTTCCCAAGATGGTTCGGCGAGCCACGTTTACAGCATTCAGGTAACTGGACCCGGAGCGCTTGGTGCTCCAGTTGTCAACACTCCAATAACCGCTGGCCGGGAGTCGCTAACCGTATCTTGGCAGGCGCCGACCAGCGATGGCGGCTCGGCCACCACCGCCTACGATCTTCGCCACATTCGCAGCGACGCCGCCAGCAAGGCCGAGGGCAATTGGACCGTGGTGCAGAATGTCTGGACTGGCTCTGGTACATTGCAATACGTCCTCACCGGACTGGCGAACGGCACACGGTACGACGTGCAGGTGCGGGCGGTCAACGACGACGGAGACGGCCCTTGGTCGGCGACTGTTACTGGCACCACTGCGGGGACCGTAGCCGCCGCCCCCACAGGTCTGACGGCAACCGCCGGCGGCCAGGCGGAGATCAGCCTGTCATGGAGCGCGCCATCCGGTGACGGTGGTTCCACCGTCACCGGTTACCTGATTGAAGTCTCGGTAGACGGCTCCTCGTGGAACGACCTGGTGGCCGACACCCGCTCCACCAGCACAAGCTACTCCCATACCGGCCTCACGGCGGGAACTACTCGCCACTACCGGGTCTCAGCCATCAACTCGGCCGGCACGGGCCCGGCCTCGAACATAGACTCAGCCACCACTGGCGCCGCGCCGGTTCCAGACCTTGTGGTGAACAGGCCCACGGTCAGCGAGAGCGTCCCGGACGCCGGGGCATTCTTCACCCTGAACGCTGCGGTGCGCAACCAGGGCAACGGACCGTCGGCCTCCACCACGCTGCGCTACTACCGGTCCGGCGACTCTACTATCACCACCGGCGACACGGAAGTCGGTACGGACTTTGTATCCCGCCTTGACGCATCGGAGAGCGGGGACGAGTCCATCAGGCTGACCGCCCCCGGCACGCCCGGCACGTACTACTACGGGGCGTGCGTTGGCTCGGTATCCGATGAGTCCAATACCCAGAACAACTGCTCCAGCGCTGTGACCGTAACCGTCGGCGCCGCTCCCGCGCCCGACCTTGTGGTGAACAGGCCCACGGTCAGCAACAGCGCTCCGGAGGCAGAATCACGCTTCACCCTGAGCGCTCCGGTGCGCAACCAGGGCACCGGTTCGTCAGGCTTCACCACGCTACACTACTACCGGTCCAGCGACTCTACAATCACCACCGGAGACACGGACGGAGACACGGAGGTTGGGACAGACTCAGTGTCCAGCCTGGACGCAGGGGAGAGCGGGGACGAGTCTATCAGCTTGACCGCGCCCGACACGCCCGGCACGTACTACTACGGCGCCTGTGTGGACTCGGTATCCGGTGAGTCAGATACTCAGAACAACTGCTCCAGTGCCGTGACCGTCACCGTGGGGGCCGCTCCGGTGCCGGACCTCGTTGTGGACAGGCCCACGGTCAGCGACAGCGCCCCAGACGCTGGGGCGTCCTTCACCCTGAACGCCGCGGTGCGCAACCAGGGCAACGGTTCGTCCAGCTTCACGACGCTGCGCTACTACCGGTCCAGCGACTCGACAATCACCACCGGCAACACGGAGGTTGGGACGGACTTTGTATCCCGCCTTGACGCATCGGAGAGCGGGGACGAGTCCATCAGCTTGACCGCGCCCGACACGCCCGGCACGTACTACTACGGCGCCTGCGTGGACTCGGTATCCGGTGAGTCGGATACCCAGAACAACTGCTCCACCGCCGTGACCGTCACCGTGGGGGCCGCTCCGGTGCCGGACCTCGTTGTGGACAGGCCCACGGTCAGCGACAGCGCCCCAGACGCTGGGGCGTCCTTCACCCTGAACGCCGCGGTGCGCAACCAGGGCAGCGGTTCGTCCAGCTTCACGACGCTGCGCTACTACCGGTCCAGCGACTCCACTATCACCACCGGCGACACGGAAGTCGGTACGGACTTTGTATCCCGCCTTGACGCATCGGAAAGCGGGGATGAGTCCATCAGACTGACCGCGCCCGACACGCCCGACACGTACTACTACGGGGCGTGCGTGGACTCGGTGTCCGATGAGTCGGATACTCAGAACAACTGCTCCAGCGCCGTGACCGTGACTGTTTCTTCTACTTCCAGTGTACCGAACTCTCCCACTGGGATGACGGCGACGGCCAACGGACAGACACGCATTGACCTGTCATGGCGCGCGCCTTTGGATGACGGCGGTTCGGCCATCACCGGCTACCGGATTGAAGTCTCTGAGGACAACTCCAACTGGAGCGACTTGGTGGCCAACAGCAACTCTACTGCCACCAGCTACTCTCACACCAGCCTTGAAGCCGGCAGCACCCGTCACTACAGGGTTTCGGCCATCAACTCTACCGGGACGGGTCCGGCATCGAACACCGACTCCGCCACCACGGGTGAGGCAGCGGCGCCTGACGTGGTGCTCAGTGCACCTCGCCTGAGCGACAGCAACCCGACTGCGGGCGCATCATTCAATGTGAATATCACAGTGTTGAACAAAGGGAGTACTAATTCGCAACCTACTACGCTCCGATTCTATCGGTCGGCAGACTCCACCATCACGTCAAGCGACTCACAGATAGACACAGCCTCAGTGCCCCTTTTGGGCCCAGGGAGAGTCTATGTGGCAATTACGAGACCCACCGCACCGTCCACACCAGGCACCTACTACTACGGGGCTTGCGTGGACGCGGTGTCTGGTGAGTCGGATACCCAAAACAACTGCTCCAGCGCAGGAACCGTCACCGTTTCCGCCACTGCCAGTGTTCCGGAGTCTCCCACAGGCCTGACGGCAACGGCGGACGGTCAGACGCAGATAGACCTGTCGTGGACCGCGCCGTCGGATGACGGCGGTGCGGGCATCACCGGCTACAAGATCGAAGTCTCGACGGACGGCTCCAGCTGGAGCGACTTGGTGGCCGACACCGACTCCACCAGCACCAGCTACTCTCACACCGGGTTGACGGCTGGCAGCACACGCCACTACCGGGTGTCGGCCATCAATGCTGAAGGTACGACGGGTCCGGCGTCCAACTCCGCCAACGCCACCACAGACGCTCCGGAACAGGCCGAGGCCAACACCTGCGCCACCGGTGGCGCAGTCTCCGATGCGGCCAACAACCCGGGCTTGGTATCCGATTGCGAAACGCTGTTGGATACGAAAGACACGCTGAGGGGGACTGCCGCATTGAACTGGTCGGCCAGCACTTCCATTAGCCGCTGGGACGCCATCACCGTCACCGGCTCGCCCCGGCGCGTCACGACGCTGGACACCTCGGGAGCGGGATTGGCCGAATTGACCGGGACGATACCCCCGGAGCTGGGTAGTCTGGCCAACTTGACTCACCTGCGGCTCAGCAATAACCAGTTGACCGGGGCAGTACCGGAGGAATTGGGTAACCTGACCAACCTGAAATGGTTGTCCCTCTGGAACAACCAACTGTCCGGTACGATTCCGTCAGAGCTGGGCAACCTGACCAACCTCACCCTGCTGCGGCTGGAGTGGAACGACCTGACCGGGACGGTGCCTGCTAAGTTGGGCAACCTGACCAAGCTCGATTCACTGCATCTCGGCGGCAACCGGCTGACCGGGGCGGTTCCGCCGGAGTTGGGCAACCTGACCAATCTGAGAGTCCTATCTCTCGGCGGGAGTAACTCAGGTGAAAACCAGTTGACCGGAACGATTCCAGCAGAGTTGAAGAATCTGACCAGGCTGCAATCGCTGGGCCTTTGGAATAACCGAATATCCGGAACGATACCGACTTGGTTAGGCAACCGGACTGATCTAAGGACGCTAAACCTCGCTGGAAATCAGCTTACTGGTACGATACCAGCGGAGTTGGGCAACTTGGCTAAGTTAACACAGTTTTGGCTCCAAGATAACCAGTTGACTGGGACAATACCTACCGAACTGGGCAACCTGACCAACGTGACTGAACTGCTCCTCCGTAACAACCACCTGACCGGAGGCATACCAGCGGAGTTGAGCAGCCTTGCCAAGTTGCGTCAATTGCTTCTCGCCAACAATCAGTTGACTGGCTGCATACCCGAGGGGCTACAGGATGTTCGAGACAATGACCTTAGAAGGCTCGGCCTGCCTAACTGCAACGCCTCCCCTGCGCCGGGCGCGCCGACGAACCTGACAGCAACGGCTGACGGCCAGACCGAGATCGACCTGTCGTGGACCGCCCCATCGGACAACGGCGGGGCGGACATTACCGGTTACCGCATAGAGGTCTCGACAGACAACTCGGCTTGGAGCGACCTGGTGGCCAACACCAATTCCACCACCACCAGCTACAGCCACACGGGCCTTGACGCCGGGAGCACCCGGTACTACCGGGTGTCGGTAATTAACTCCGTTGGCACAGGTCCGGCATCAAACACCGACTCCGCTACCACGGAAGCAGCCTCTGCGGTCAAGCCCGGTGCCCCCACAGACCTGACGGCGACAGCGGACGGACAAACGGAGATTGACCTGGCATGGACCGCCCCTTCGGATGACGGTGGTGCGGCCATCACCGGCTATGGGATCGAGGTTTCCGAGGACAACTCCAAGTGGACCAATCTGGAGGTAAACACTGGCTCCACCAGCACCAGCTACTCCCACACCGGATTAACGGCGGGCAGCACCCGTTACTACCGGGTCTCGGCCATCAACTCCGCCGGAACCGGCGCGGCCTCCGATGTGGCCAACGCCACGACGGACGCGGCGACTGCACCGGGCGCGCCAACTGGATTGACAGCGACGGCGGACGGACATACGGAGATCGACCTGTCGTGGAACGCACCGTCGGATAATGGCGGGGCGAGCATCTCCGGCTACCGCATAGAGGTTTCGACGGACAACTCCACTTGGAGCGACTTGGTTGCCAACACCAATTCCACCGGCACGAGTTACTCCCACACGGGTCTTGATGCAGGAAGTACCCGGCACTACCGGGTATCCGCCATCAATCCTGAAGGTACCGGACCAGCATCGAACGTTGACAACGCCACCACGGAGTCGGTGACAACCCCCGGTGCGCCCACAGGCCTGACAGCCACTGCGGACGGACAGACGGAGATTGACTTGGCATGGAACGCACCTTCGGATGACGGCGGGGCTGATATTACCGGCTACAAGATCGAAGTCTCTACTGACAACTCCACTTGGAGCGACTTGGTTGCCAACACTGGGTCCACTACAACCAACTACTCTCACACGGGCCTTGACGCCGGCAGCACGCGGCACTACCGGGTGTCGGCCATCAACCCCGCCGGAACCGGCGCGGCGTCCAATGTGGCCAGCGCCACCACGGACTCGGCGCCTACATCGGATAGCACTTGCCGCGTCAACTTGGTCGTAAAGCCTGGGGAAGAGTGCACCTATCCTGGAACATCCGACGAGTTTTGGGTTGACTCCGACAGCAAGGGCCACTTCCTGATACTCACATCCGGCGAAAGTATCGAGATACGCAACACCAATATCAACGGGGTAACGTACACCTTTGTCGCATCGAAACAAAGCGATGGAAACTGGAAAGTCGAAGAGGTTGGCTGAGTGTTTGCGGGTCAGGGCGATAAAGAGGGATTGAAGTAGATACTTCGACGCTGTTTGTGGATAGATCGTGTGATGGTGACGTTATCGAGAAGGGGAGCATGATGAAAAGAACATCGAGGACATTCTTCAAAGTGGCTGCCGGTGTGATTGCACTGTCTGTGATGGTGGCCTGTACCGGTTCGAACTCCATGCCCGAGGCTGCAGAGACGCCCGTTCAGGCCGACAGACTCTCACCCATTCCTCCCATGGCCTCCAACGGGGCAACTTCGGAGAGGCCATCCGGAGCGTCCGGTCTCAAGGTTCGCAACGATGGCGCGGTCCCCACTCCATTGGCCTCGGCGGATCAGGCCCTTTACGAGGCTATCTGGAGGAGCTCCATCAGCGCCGACGAATTGCGGGACCTCGTTGCCCAGAGCGGCAATGCAAACGCCAAGAACGAAGACGGCGACCCTTTCCTATACACCGCTATTTGGCGGGCAGGACCTGAGAAGGTGCAAGCCCTTGTGGATGCTGGCGCGGACGTGAACGCCAGAGACTCCGGCGGTGACCCGCTTCTCTATACTGCGATTTGGCGAGACAAGCTGGAGGCCCTGAGGATTCTTGTCGATGCCGGCGCGGACGTTGACGCCAGGGACTCGGGTAGCAATCCGCTCCTGTATACCGCCATCTGGCGGGACAAACTCGAGGCTCTCTGGATTCTCGTAGACGCAGGCGCCGACGTTGATGCGAGAGACTCTGACAACGACTCATTGCTCTATACTGCGGTATGGCGGGACAAATCGGAGGCGGTTAGAATCCTCATCGATGCAGGGGCGGACGTAAACTCGAGAAGGGCCAACGGAGAGTCGCTGTTGTATGTAGCCCGCTGGCGGGGTCACAGCGAAATCGAGCAACTTCTTCTAAAGGCGGGAACCACCGAGTAATTGCTGGCCGTTGTTTGGAATCGTTGAATACCTCTCCTGACCGGCCCTGGATGGATTGAGATATGGGCAGGCCCAAAGCCAGGCGCATGATCTCCAGCCGTTCCCTAAAACTGACGGCGGTCGGCGTATCTCTGCTGGCCCTAGCGCTGCTGGCGCTGCTGTCCGTAAGGTTCTTCTCCCCCGGCGCAACGCCCGTCTCCAGTAGCCGCTTTGCGACGCCCGGTGCTCCCCCACCCGCTGCGTCAGCACTATCCTTGGGTGGTCCGGCCCTTCACAAGGCCATCACCGGAGGGGACCCAGAGATGGTAAAGATACTGGTCGAAGGTGGTGCCAACGTTGACGCCAAGAACGCTTTTGGAGACCCGCCCCTTCACAAAGCTATTGCAGGAGGGAACTCGGAGCTGGTAAGAATTCTCGTTGAGGGGGGAGCCAACGTTGATGCAAAGAACACATTCGGAGACCCGGCCCTTCACCGCGCGATTCTGCAAGGCGACAGCGAGATAGTGCGCATACTCGTCGACGCCGGTGCCAACGTCAACATTACGAACGCATTCGGCGATTCGGCCCTCGGCCGGGCTGTTAGCCAAGGCAACAGCGAGATTGTTCGGATCCTGACCGCCGCTGGGGCCGGCTGATTCACCCAAGCCGCGAGTGCAATGAGCGAAGGGCAGCGGTATCTGGAAAACGACCTGGAGCGAGTGACGCCATGTTTGGAAGAACACCACACGCGACACATCAGGTGCTCTTGAGAATCTCAGCCGTCGCGCTGGCTCTGCTTGTGCTGGCAGCTTGCGGTGAGTCAGCTGAAGTGCCAGCATCTTCCACACCACCGCCCGGCATGTTTTCCACATTGCCAACCACAGAGCCCCCGGTCATGGGCGACCAGCCTCCCACCATTGAGCTGGACACACCGGAACCGACCTTCACGCCACTACCAACTCCCACACCCAATCCTACCTACACGCCTGTACCCACGCCAACACCCGACCCGACCAGCACCCCGACTCCAGACCCCTCGGCCACACCTCAACCAACGTATACTCCCTTGCCCACATACACACCTTACCCTACCGCCGCTCCCAATCCTACAGCCACGTCGACTCCAAATCCGACCGCCGCACCTCAACCAACGTACACTCCAGAGCCAACCTACACACTTTACCCGACATCGGTACCCAAGCCTGCGGCTGGTCCTGCTTTCACTTGCTCGCAGGGGGCAGACCCAACACCTCTGCATCGCGCGGTTGATAGGAACAATATCGAGGTTGTCAGGAACCTCGCCAGCCTCTGCTCAGGGGATTTAGACATCATTAGCCACGAGTACTTTTACGATCAAACACCATTGAGCCTCGCTATTGGAGCCAATAGCACTGAGGTCGTACGGATACTCATAAACGCGGGCGCGACCCCGAACGTCAGGGTTCAGCCGGCTTTTCGGGTAGGAACGCACCTGACATATGCAGTTGGAAAGGGCAACACTGATATAGTGCAGATTCTCTTGGACGGTGGAGCCGATCCCAATGTGATAGACACCGAGCAATTTAACGAGCAAACACCCCTCAGCCTCGCGATCGGAGTTGGTAACGTGGAAATGATGCGAAAGCTGGTTGCAGCAGGCGCAGACCCCAACAGGAAAGTCAGTCCTGACTTTAGGGTGGGAACTCACCTGACCTATGCGGTTGGACTCGGTAACACAACTGTCGTTCAGATTCTCCTTGACGCAGGTGCAGACCCAAATAAAATTGACACGGAGCAGTTTTACGATGAATCCCCGCTAAGCATCGCGGTCAAAGCGCACGACGCGGAAATGGTGCGAACTCTCGTTGCAGCAGGAGCCGATCCAAACCAAAAGCTCGTCCAATTTGACGACGAAACGCCGCTCACCATTGCTATTGATAAAGATTATACGGAAATCATAGGGATTCTCACGGGTACTTCGAGTTAGCCTTGAACATCGAGCCACGGCCCAATGATATATGCTGGCGTCGCTATTGGACGCCTCGCCCCACGGTCTTGAAGGCGTGAGCCGACAGCCGTGCCAAAAGTCTACGAGACGCACTTGGGAACCGTCATATAGAGTGAACTCTGGGAAAGCGGGACTCGAGGAACTTGGATGTGACTAATTCGAAAACGGTATACGGAGTATCCGTCGTCCTCTTGAAAATAGGAGCGGCCGCCTTGGCCCTGCTGGCGCTGCTAACAATGGTAGCCTGCGGCGGATCTGCTAAGGAGCCAGCGTCTTCCCCCACGCCGCCGCCCGGCATGTTCTCCACCCTGCCTACCACAGAGCCCCCGGTCATGGGCGACCAACCGCCCACCATAGAGCTGAACACGCCGGAACCGACTTCCACTCCGCAACCCACTCCCACACCCAATCCTACCTATACACCTGAGCCCACGCACACCCCTCTTCCGACACCTACTCCTAACCCGACGGATACGCCGACTCCAGATCCCACGGCCACACCTCAACCAACATATACTCCTTTGCCGACATACACCCCGTACCCGACAGCCACGCTCAAACCCAACCCGACGGCCACTCCTGTGCCTACCCCGATGCCTCAACCAACCTACACGCCCTTGCCCACATACACACCATACCCGACAGCGGCACCCACTAGGGCGCCTACGCCCGGACCGACTCCTATGTCGGCCGAATCGCCTAGTCCACCATTGCCCCGCGGCAGTGATGCTCTCTTCAGTGCGATTGAGCGAGGCCACACTGATATAGTTCAAACTCTCGTTGACCAAGGATTTGCGGTCAACGTAAGCGACGACGATGGCGATCCATTCCTACACGAGGCTATATGGCGTAACAGTCCTGAAATTGTGCGGATTCTCATAGCCGGAGGTGCGGACGTTAACGCGAGGGATTCTGATAACGATCCCCTCTTACTAGAGGCTATCTCGCGCAACCGTCCTGAGCTTGTGCGGATTCTCATAGCCGCAGGTGCAGACGTTAACGCGAGGGATTCTGATAACGATCCCCTCTTACATGAGGCGGTTTGGCGTAAAGAGCCTGAAATGGTGCAGATTTTGGTAGATGCTGGCGCGGACGTTAATGCAATAACCGACGATGCTACCACACTTCTCAACGAAGCGATTCAGCGAGGCTATACGGAAATTGTGCGGATTTTGGCCGAAGCAGGCGCCGTACATTAGTTTATGGATCCAGCCGACTCTACCGGGTAGAAAGGCGATTTGCTGGAAAGGAGGTGCCAGGCATGCCGCCTATAGCGTCTGGATAGAGTTGAGGGGGATGGTCGTCAACGTGAAAAGTGCACCCAGTACCTGGTCGATGCAGCCAGATAAAGTTAACTACAGGTTCGAGCCATGTTGTCGGTCGCGGACAATACGGAAGTTCTATCCGCCGTCCCGACCCACGGCCTCGATGGCGTGGGCCGGGAGCCAGCCCTGCAGCTCGCCTCCGGGCAGGGCGACCAGCAGCCAGCCGTGGCGAGAGTCGACCAGGCGAACCTGGGCTCCGCTGTGTAGGGTGAACTCCTCGCCGTACTGCGTGCCTGGGCCCCTCAGCGCCTCCACGGTCCCAGCGGTCACGACGCCGGTGTTGTCGTATGGGTTTGAGTACGACATGCTCAATAGCAGCGTCAGCGAGACCAGCATAGCGACGAAGGCCAGGGCTGCTGCGCCTTGTACGAGGAGTCTTAGGCGTATATACGGCCGGAGTATGAGCGCTCCGACCAATAGCCCGGTGACTGCCCACAGCAGCAGGGCCGCAGCACCGGACTCCCTGGTGGTGGCCCAGCGACGTCCGAAATCCGAAATGCTGGCGACCAGTGAGTCTCCTTCAGACTGAAGTCGGTCCACTGTCCTGCTCCGGGCAAGCTCCAGGTTGGCTTGAATGTCCGGTTCGCGTGGCGACAGCTCCTCGGCCCGCAGGTAGTTCAGGATGGCCCGCCCCGGATCGCCGCTCTCCAGGTAGGCGTTGCCCAGGTTGTAGTGAAGCGCCGCGTCCCGGTATCCAAGGTCTATGAGAGCTTCGTACTGCTGGGCGGCCTCGGCGTACTGTCCTTGCTCGTACCGCAGGTTGGCCTCGGCCATCATCGGGCCATGGCCTGGTTCTTGGGCCATGGCCCCGCCTGCCAACGCCGCAAATGCGCCCAGCACCGCCAAGGAGGCGGTAATGAGTCGCCACCAAAGCTTTCTCATGGGTCCATCGCCGCTTCCAGGTCTATCAACAGCTGCGTCACGCGCCCGATGTACTCTCCGTGCCCGCCTGACGTAGGGTCGGCCGGGGTGAAATTCGCCACCTCGCCCGCAGACAGCACGTCACTCACGCGACGTACCAGGTCGGGCTGGCCCCCGGCGTCCCGGAGCCTGCGGCTCAGTTCATCCCGGGTCAGTCCGCCCGATGAAGTGCCAAGCCGGTCGGCGAGGAACAACCGGACCGCCCCAGCGGCTGCGATTCTGAGGTCACGTCCGGATGACATGTCCCGGGCAAAGGCTGACTGGGCGCGGGCGCGGGCATTCCGCCGCAGGTCCTCAGCCAGGGTTGCCTCCCTGGCTGCTTGTCTGCGCCGCCAAGCCACCGCGCCCAGGATGGCGAACAGCGGCAGGGCCCATGCACCCCAATACGCAAGATTGCCAGTCAGTCCAGTGCCTGCCAGACGCAGTGACGTTGGAACAGGTTTGATAGGCCTCATTTCCTCACCTTCCTCGTCCGTCGCCGCATCGACGAGGACAGGAGGGACCGGCGGGGTGTCGTCCACACCCGCAACGGAGACGGCCATTGGCGCCGCAGCAGCCTGAACGTATTGCTCCAAGTCCGGGTTGAAGTGAGGATACGGGATTTCCGGGATAGTAAACTCGCCGGCCGCTTCCGGCACAAGCGCTATTTCATAGATTCGGCTACCGGTTACCTGACCGGCAACGACACGGCTGTCGAACTGGACCGGGGATTCGATAACGCGCCAACCAGCGAACTCGGGCCAGTCGGGGTCGGGGAGCGCCTCGATATTCCCCTCTCCCGATACACTTACTGTCAGATGCACTGGGTCGTTGACCCTTGCCGTAGCGGCACCCGCGGAAGCGGAGATTTCGAATCTGCCGACCCCGCCCGTGAATGATGCCGGGGCCCCGGCGGGCAGCGGACGCACGTCCACCGCTACGGAGGGACTTTCCAACCTGCTGGAGGTTCCAGCTGCCCCGGTTGAGACCTCAAGGACTGCAGCATCAATAGCAATAGTCCCCACCACGCTGGGGAACAGCACTGTTCGCAGTTCTACGACGTGGTACTCGCTGGTCCCGATGTTCTCCGTGTAGGAATCCTGCGCGGTCTCCCCGGTGTTCCAGAATCCGGCGAAGTTCGGCGGTTCATACCGCACACTTCGGGAATCAAGGGTAACTCCCGCTCTCTGGTAGAGCCTGAAGCTGTAGGTAATCTGCTGGCCCAGATACGGAGTAGCATTGTCAACGGACGCCTGAGCGTACAGCGGCTCGCCGGAAGGCGACTGAGCTTGAACCTCGGGGATGGCCGCAACCATCACCGCCGATACTGCGATGAACAATGCGGCCGCCAACCGCCATTTGATTCCTGAACCCGACACGTGCGGACCTACCAGTCGAACTCGCTGGTAGGTTTGGGAGAAACCAGCACCTGCCCGCGGCGCTCTTGAAGGGTCTGCGCGGACTCACCCACAGATTCAAGGATTTGCCGGGCCTGAGCCTCGGTTATAGGCTGTTCTTGTTCTTGTTGCTGCTTATCCTGATCTTGCTCGTCCTGTTCGTCCTGCTTGTTCTCTTCCTCTTGCTGCTTGTCCTCTTGCTGGTCCTGTGGCAGAATTTGCAGCAATGCCAATTCCAAGTTGTGCTTGGCGTCACGGTCATCGGGGTTCATCCGGAGCACTTCCTTATACGCCTCGACTGCCTGGGCATATTGGCGCTGTTGAAAGGCAGCATTGCCACGGTTGAAAAACCCGTCTGCCCGCAACTCGCCTCCGGCGTAGATCAGGGACTCATCGTACCGCTGTAGCGCTTCCGCATACTCTTCCGTCCGGTACAGCACGTTCCCGGAGTTGTAGTATGGCTGAGCGGAGTCCGGAGCCCGCCCCTGGGCATCCTGGTAGGCGCCAAGAGCAGTGTCATAGTCTCCGGCCAGGTACGGCTCATGGCCAGATTCGTTTACTTGGGCTGCTGTCGGACCGCAAGCCAGCAGGCAGAGGGCGAGAACAGGCATGGCAATGAGAACCACACGCTCAAACATCTCTCGACTCCCGGAAAGGCGCCGCCCGGCGCATCTGCGCAGGAAGCGAAAGCCGGTCTGTGGTCAACTCAGCCAATGCCAGGCAGAGGGCACCCGCAAGCAGGAACAACTGGAACCGCTCCACCTTCCTCTGGTTGAATTCGCTCTGGAGGCTCTGGTCCTGGAAAGAGTCAATTTCCTCGGCCAGACCGGCCATTGCTCTACTGTCGGCTGCCCTGAAATACTGGCCGCCGCCGTGGTCCGCAATCTGCTGCAACGCGACCTCGTCGATCCTGGAGAGAATTACCTGGCCTTGGGCATCCTGCCGGTAGCCCGTGATGTCGCCGTGCTCGTCATATTCGGGGACCGGTCCTCCCTCGGGCGAGCCGAAGCCGACCGTATACACGACCACACCCTGGCCTGCGGCATTCCTGACCGCCGCGATGGGGTCACCCTCATGGTTCTCTCCGTCTGTCATTATGACGAGGATTTTCTGGCTCTCCCGTTCACTGCCGAATCCTGCCATCGCGGTCTCGATGGCCTCGGCGATCACCGTACCCTGACGGGTGATTGCATTGGGACTGGCATGATTCAAGTATGTGCGGGCAGTGGAGTAATCGGACGTCAAAGGGAACTGAATGAAACTGGCCCCGGAAAACAGAACGATACCGACCTCGTCTCCTTCCAGCCTCGAAATCAAGTCGGAGATCTCCAGCTTGGCGCGGTCCAGACGGGTTGGTTTGAGGTCCTGGGCAAGCATGCTGCGGGATACGTCCAGGGCAACCATTATCTGAACCCCACCCTGCTCGACGATCTCGATGTCGCTGCCCCACTGGGGCCGAGCCAGACCGACAATGAGCAAGGCGATACCCACAAACCAGAGGAACAGTCTGAGTCCCCGGACTATGCTGCCGGCTGCCAGACCCAGCCGTTCGACGACGACCGGGTCTCCGATCCGTCTCACTGATGCCGCTCGCCGACCCCAGGCCCACCGCAGGAAGAGCATCAATGCTGGGAGACCAGCCAGAGCGTATAGGAATAGCGGGGCGCCAAAGGTCATGGCCGCTACGGTATCCTCCTGAACACAGTCCGGGAAAGGAGGACTTCCAGCACTAGCAACGCCAGTGCTGGTGCCAGAAACCAAGACAGGACCTCCTCGTAGCGCGTGAAGACCAGAACCTCGACCGCCGATTTCTCCAGGGTGTTGATCTCGGAGTAGATGTCCCGTAGACCCTCTGTGTCCGTCGCACGGTAGTACTTCGCGCCGGTGATATCCGCGATCTCCTGGAGCGTCTCTTCGTCCAGAGGGCTCTCTGCCGCTTCACTGGTTCCGGCACCTCCCGGCTGGCTCGTTCCCACTCCGATGGTATACAGCTTGATGTCAAGGGTTTCGGCCGCGGTCGCCACGGTCAGAGGGTCCAGCTGTCCCGAGTTGTTGACGCCATCGGTCAACAGGGTCACCAGCCTGCTTTCTGAGTCCGAGTCTTTCAGCATGTTGGCGGCTGTCGCCATGCCACTGCCTATTGCCGTTCCGTCTTCAATACCCAACTGGTCGGCCAGGTGCACGTCGTTTAGAAGCCGGAGGAGGACATCGTGGTCCAGAGTGGGCGGACTCTGAACGAATGCATCCTGCGAGAAAACTACCAGCCCTATCCGGTCGTACTTTCGCTCCTCGATGAATTCGGCAATGATCTGCTTCGCTGCCCCAAGCCTGTTGGGGGTGAAGTCCGTCTGTCCCATGCTTCCCGAAATGTCCAGGGCGATGGTTATATCGACACCCTCGCCCCGGATTACCTCTCGAGCATCACCCACCTGCGGCCTAGCGGCGGCGAGGATTACCAGGGCAAGCGCCAGAAACCGCAACACGGAGACGAAAGGCATCACCTTGAGCCGCAGCGACCTGCTGCTCCCCGAGACGAGTCCGGTGTCGGCGTATCTCATACCGGCGGGGCCCATTCGTTTCCTCCACCAATACGGCAGCGCGGCCAGGACAACCACAGCCAGCAGAAGGGAAAGCAGCCAGGGGGACTCGAAGCTCAAATCGCTCACGTTGTTGTCCTCCACCCGGCGGACCTGCCAGCTCTCGCCGTTTCGGCTCGGTCAGGCCGGGTGGCCTCCAGGACATCCCGCACTTGAGCCACAGCTTCATGCGCCCGGGACACTGACGGTGCTTGATTGGCAAACTTCACAAGGTCGGCCTCCCGGAGCAGTTCGACTACCAGCCTGGCGTTTCGGTGATCAAGCGGCGACTGCCATATCGCGGCGACGATTTCTTCCGTTGACATATCGCTCGCATTCACCAGGACCCCATCCCCAAGATATGTAGCTCCCACGTAGCCGCGCAGCACCCCAGAGACAAGAGTGTAATGCCCTTTCAGATTTCCCCTACCCGGCAGGTCGAGCTCAGCGATTCGGTCGAGTTCCTGGGCCGCCACCTCCCAGGGAGTTCGCGGATCCGGCGCCAGTTCGGGCAGCGCCTCCGGGTGCCTAGAGCGGCGATAGAGGACGTAACTCACCACCACCAGAAGCGCAAGCCCGGCCAGCGCGGCCGAAATGAGAACGGCAGGTTGTTCCCAAACCGGCATCGACAGGTGGGCTGGGGAACGTATATCTTTCAACTGCTCATCTGGTCCAGCCAGAACCGGGGTCACGGTCAATCGCACATAGTTGGAAAATACTTCCTCCATGCTCCCGTCCGGGTTGCGAACCGTGATCGGCACATTGGGCGTCTCGAACTCCCCTGGAGCGAACAGAGTCACCTGGAGTTCCTGGAAGGTCGTCCTGGTCCCATCTCCGTTTGAGATTGTTTGGGCAGCGGTCTGAGACTGCACTTCAAATGGTCCCCATTCCGGCCCGATTCTCGGCAAGACCACGGCCTGGTTCTCAGTGTGCAGCACCCCAATGGTCAAGGTGACCGGGTCCCCTACGGTCAATTCAGAGCGGTCAGATGTAAGGGAAATGAGCACGCCGGAGGGTGGTGGGTTCTGTGCGAGTCCCGCATTGATTGCCGCGGCAGTCAATATGACGATAATTGCTAGTGGGAGGAATGATCTGGTTCCGAGTCCCAGCCCCTCATCGGGCCGCGGCACGGACAATCGCCCAAAGGCCTCACCGTTCCTCATCTCGAGAGCCTTCGCAGCCGGTTCTTGAAGAATGCCCCGACCTCCGCAACGTAGTCCTGATCGGTGGTAACACCGACACGGTCGACGCCCGCAGCTGTGAAGACATCCCGCTTGCCTTGTTCCAGGCGGGCCACCCGGTCGGTGAACTCCTGTCTCCACTCCATGCTGCCGGTATCCACCCACCGAAGTTCCCCGCTCTCGGCGTCTTCAAGTGCCATGATGCCCACGTCGGCGATTTCGTGCTCCAGAGGGTCGCTCAGGTCGAAGGCGACGACGTCATGTCGCCGGTTGGTAACCAGCATCGCCTGGCGGTAGGACTCCGGGTCGGCTAGGAAGTCCGACACCAGGAACACGATACTGCGACGCTTGAGCATCTTATGCACCGTGTCCAACGCCAGACTGATGTCTGTGCCCGATCCCACTGGCTGGAACATTAGCAGGTCCCGGACCATTCGCAGTACGTGGCTTCGTCCCTTCCGGGGCGGTACCAGTGACTCCACCCGGTCGGTGAACAGCAGCAGACCAACCTTATCGTTGTTGGTCGTGGCCGCGAAGGACATTACAGCTGCCAGTTCCACGGCCAACTCTCTCTTGAACCGGTTCCTTGTGCCAAAGTCCTCGGAACCGCTCAGGTCGACCACCAGCATAACCGTCAGTTCCCGCTCTTCAATATAACTCTTGACGTATGGCTCCCCGGTTCGAGCCGTCACGTTCCAGTCGATGGAGCGCACATCGTCGCCGGGGTGGTATTGGCGCACCTCGTCGAACTCCATACCCCGGCCCTTGAACACAGACTGATACTCGCCGGCGAAACTGTCGTTGACCAGCTTCCGGGTCGTTATCTCGATCCGGCGGATCCTGGCTATGAGGTCGTTGGTCAGCATTCTACGGCACTTCGACGTTCTCCAGGATTCGCTGGACAATCCGTTCAGTGGTCACGTTCTGGGCCTCAGCCTCGAAGGTCGTGATTATTCTGTGCCTAAGGACGTCCGGGGCAATTTGCTTGACGTCGTCCGGAACGACGTAGCCGCGCCCCTTGATGAACGCGTAAGCCCGGGCCGCCGAGATGAGGAAGATTCCGGCACGAGGTGAAGCCCCAAAAGAGACCAGGTTAACCAGATCGTCCAGTCCCGCGGCGCCGGGGTCACGAGTCGCAAGCACCAGGTCCAGCACGTAGTCCTTGATCTTTTCGTCCACGTATACCTGGCGCACGATCTCTCTCGCGCCCAGGATGTAATCGGAGTCCACCACCGGCGAAACGTTCGGCGGAGCGCCCGAAGTCATCCGGTCGATGATCTCCCTCTCCTCGGAACGCTCGGGGTAACCCACGATGACCTTGAGCATGAAGCGGTCCACCTGTGCCTCCGGCAGTGGGTAGGTCCCTTCCTGCTCGATGGGGTTCTGCGTGGCCAGGACCAGGAAAGGGGCCTCTATCGGAAATGTCTCGTCCCCGATGGTGACCTGCCCCTCCTGCATCGCCTCCAGAAGTGCGCTCTGCACCTTGGCGGGCGCCCGGTTCACCTCATCGGCGAGGATAAGATTGGAGAATACGGGGCCTTTCTGGACGCTGAAATTGCCGGTCCCGGGATTGTAAATCCTGGTGCCTATCAGGTCGGAGGGCAACAGATCAGGGGTGAACTGGATACGGGAAAATCCGGCTTGGACCACCTGGCCGATGGTTTTGACCAGCAGCGTCTTCGCCAGCCCCGGCACTCCCTCGAGCAGGATGTGCCCGTTGGCCAGCAGCGCGACCAGGGCTCGTTCCACCAGCTGGTCCTGGCCGACAATGGCCTTGCGGATCTCGGCGTCCAGGACCTGCACGAATCGCGCCTCCCTTTCCACTAGATCATTTATCTGTCGAAATCCTGCTAAGGTCGACATGGCAGTTATCCTTCTCCTTATACTGGTTGTTGAAGATGATTGTACTTGGCGGGTTGGGCAACTCGTCTCCCGGTGCCGAACCCGTAAAGGCTTCGCGGTGTCCTCAAGGCCGGGCGGACCATAATTCAAGGGCTGACTCCTAGTACCCAGTCAAAGTTGATTTAGGCGGTGAATCAGGGTTACCCCTTCAGATGGTATGCTGGTGCCGGATTGTGTAGTTGTGAGGTGGCGGTATGGTCCGAGAGAGGTTTGCGGTCAGACTCAACCCGGAGGAGCGGGAACGGTTGGAGCACTTGGTGCGGGCAGGGAGGAGCCCTGCTCGGGTTGCGACACGGGCACGCATCCTGCTCAAGACCAGCGAGGGCTGGTCTGCTCCCAAGGTGGCCCAGGCCCTGGATGTGGCCGAGTCCAGCGTATACCGCATCAAGCGGCGTTTCGCCGAGGACGGGCTGGACGGGGTGCTTAAGGACCGGCCCCAAGCCAACCGGCACCGTAAGCTGGATGACCGGGCCGGGGCCCATCTCACCGCCCTGGCCTGCACCCCGGCTCCCGAGGGGTATGACCATTGGACGCTGCGGGCCCTGGCTGGCAGGGCGGTGGAGTTGGGACTGGTTACGTCGCTCTCCCACGAGAGCGTGCGCCGGCATCTCAAAAAAGCACCCTCAAGCCGTGGCAGAGGAAGCAGTGGTGCATTCCCGAGGTGAGCGCCGACTTCGTGGCCCACATGGAGGATGTGCTGGACCTCTACGCCGAACCCTATGATCCCCATAGGCCGGTGGTCTGCTTCGACGAGACCTCCACCCAGTTGCTGGCCGATGCCCGTCCGCCCATCCCGGCAAAGCCGGGGCGTCCGGGGCGGGAGGACTACGAGTACGTAAGGGGAGGCACCCGCAACCTGTTTCTGACCTGCGAGCCCCTGGCCGGCTGGCGCCATGTGGAGATAACGGAGCGGCGCACCAAGGTGGACTTCGCCCATCAGATGCTCTGGCTGGCGGAGGAGGCCTACCCCGAGGCCGAGGTGATTCGAGTGGTCTTGGACAATCTGAACACCCATCGCAAGGCGTCGTTGTACGAGGCGTTTCCGGCGGAGGAGGCCTGGGGCATCGCCCGGAAGCTGGAATTTCACCACACGCCCAAGCATGGCAGTTGGCTGAATATGGCGGAGATCGAGTTCAGCGTCATATCCCGCCGCTGCCTCGGGCAGAGGCGCCCGGAAGAGGACAGTCTCTGCCGGGAGGTACATGCTCTGGAGCTGGAACGCAATGAGGCCCAGGCGATCATCAACTGGCGCTTCACCACCCAGGACGCCAGGACCAAACTCCATCGCCTCTATCCCCCTATTCCCAGCGTGACTGAGTACTAGCCCGGTTAACTGGTTGTCGAAGAGATATGGTTCCTCGAGATCAGAGAGATTGCCCAGTTGCGCGGGTATCAGGCCGCTTAGCTGGTTGCTGTTCAGATGTAGTTCCTCAAGGCCAGTCAACTGTCCTAGCTCGGTCGGAACCGCCTCGCTCAGGTGGTTTTCTTGTATGTGCAATCTCCTAAGACTGCCCAGCCTTCCGAATTCAGGTGGTATCCGTCCGCCCAGATCGTTACTGTCCAGGTATAGGCCGACCAGCATTGAGAGGTTGCCCAATGCTGGCGGTGTTTCTCGGGTCAGCTGCTTCCGGTCGAGAAGCAGGATTCTCAGATTTGAGAGGTCGCCTAGACTCGCCGGCATTTGACCTGCCAATTGATTGCCCCCGAGAGATGGCCTGTGGAGGTTGTTGAGGTTCCGGAGGCCAGATGGTATGGGAGCGCAGATGTTATTGCCGAGGCCACGATTCCCTAATTTGGAAAGGTTGCCCAATTCGAACGGTATTTCTCCACTCAGACGGTTATTCCAAAGTTCCAGATTTCTCAACTCGGATAACCCACCCAATTCAGGTGGGATCGGCCCGCTCAACGGGTTACCAGGGAGGCAAAGCGTCTCCAGCTTTGTGAGTTTACCCAATTCCTGGGGAATCTCCCCGGTTAATGCGTTATGTTCAAGCTCTATCGCGATGACTCGGCCCTCGTCATCGCTCGTCATCAGTGGTTGCACTCCTCCACCGGCGGGGCGGTTCGTCACTCGGCCAGCGCTTATTGCTTCTCCAGTTCTCTCCATCGGTACCTTGGCAAAGTGCCACAAGAGGGTCTTTGTCGCTTGCAGCTGGCCCTGATGCTTCACTTACCGCCGCTGCGGGCCTGGTAACAGGGATTCGGGCAGCAGTAGCAAGATAGTCCGGGCAGCCCGGCACCTCGGAATACGAACCCTCCGATGGATCATAAATCAGGATCGCCGACC
The DNA here is from genome assembly GCA_951812625.1 of uncultured Dehalococcoidia bacterium. GTDB lineage: Bacteria > Chloroflexota > Dehalococcoidia > Lucifugimonadales > UBA3495 > CATOSP01. The sequence goes on from CATOSP010000002.1 coordinate 1,178,131, forward strand.
ACGCCGATCTGGTTGGCCAGCAGGGTCAGATTAGCCCCCGTGGCTGCCATGTACAACTGGAGTCTCGTCTCGACCCGTCCGAAGTAGCGCGCATGCTGAATACTCAACCGCTCCAGGCGAGCCAGTCGATGCTCGGCCAACACCCGGCGTCGTGGGTATTGGTCGTACTCGGCGCTCTGTTGCAACACCCGGCCTCTTGCAAAAGCCATTCCTGGGGGTGGATCAACACCTGACGGCCCTTTCTAACCCTGGCCGCAATGCTTTGGGACCGCAGCAGGCACGTCCAGCACACCGCAGCCTCAAACCGGAAGGCCTGCGGCGGCGATGGGTCGCGCCCATGCCGTCGTTTCGCTTTCCCATTGGTACGATGGTACGGGTAATCTGCCCTGCCGGACAGGTGCAGGTACCAGAGCCATCAGGTCGATGACGAAGTCGTCCTTGGGGAAGTGCTTGCGGTTGGGACATCCCGGCACTCGGGCCACCAGCTTCCGCCCGGCGTCGACAAAGGCCTGATGGGCACCGCCGTCGTCGTAAGCGGGATCCCCCATGGCTTCCGACACCAGCACATCGGCGCTGGGCTCGTTCTGCTCCACCAACTCCGGCGCGCCCAGATCGTCCGGGGCGTTGCCCGACAGCACGTCCACCGCCGTGATCAACTGGATGTTGGTGTCCACGACCACCGCCTTGTGTCCGTCAAAGCGCCGGCTCTGGCTCTTGTGGCTGCGGCTCATCTCTGAATCATGCACCGACGCCATCCGGCCCCTGGTCAGCCGATCCTCGAGGCTCACCCCGCCGTCAGCGTCAGGATTGGCATCATCGCCAGCGTCATTGGTCCCGACTCGCTTCACGTCCTGGGGCCGCAACTATCCCAGCAACTCCGCCGCGTCAACTACCACCGTCCACTCCCCGCCGTCGACGGGCAGTCTTTCCTGAGCCTGGCGGAACAATTCCAGCAGCCGGTCAGCATCGGCCGCGGTCCGCGCCAAAAGCCTCCGCCGCGCCCGTTGGTTTGACCAGTCGATGGCCGCTCCGCCCTTCACGCTGGATCGCACGTAACGCTTGTAACCATGCCTCTCAGCCCAGCGCCGCACCGGGACATCCTCCACCGCCGCCAGGGCTCGTATCAGTCTCATCATCCCGTCGGCCAATAGATTGTAGGTATCCTTCACCGCGCCCCCGCCCAGGATGTACATAGTGTCCAGCGCCACCCTCATCCCTCGCCCACGGTTCAGGCAGCCTTGCTCCCGTGCCAACCGCAGACTCTACTCGAATACCTGAAAGGTGCTCTTTGTAAAGGGACGCTCCTCAATCTCAATCCCCAACGCCATCTCCACTGTATGTCGAAGTCGGCCAGGCCTTGGCCTCGGCGTTGCTGACCTTGTCGTGGGTCTGCAACAGCAGTGCCATGGCCAAAAGGTTAGGCGCCACGCTGGCGCGGCCATTGTCTGGACAGTACAACTCGGCGAAGTCAGCATCGCGGAACAACTCCCCCGAAGCGAGACCAGCAGGCCGTAGAAGTGGTCCCGACCAACCAGATCCAGGCACAACTGGTCCGCCTCCGAAAGTCCTCTCTGGTCAGATCGCTGGCCCAGCGTCGCCTTCACTCCAAACTGCTTATTCGGATGGCCCGGAGTATAACCCGCCGCCCATCACCCGGGTTTCAGGCTAGCTTTCTAGACCACTGAATGGGAGGCCTGACAGCCTTGCACTGGGCACATTCTCTTCCTGGCCAGCATCCGGGAACCAACTCCTGGCGTTAAGCCCCGGTTCATGTGAACGGGGGTTTAAGGATCCTCAGCTAATTTCTCGAACGAGGCATCCACTCACCACTGGCCTCTCGAGGGTAAGATCGCCACCTTACGATTCCAGGTAAAGCCAACCTGCGATGTGAACTGATGCTTCAGCCTAATGGCTGTCCTGACTCCTAAGCCATCCCATTCTCCTTTCGAGATTGCCCAGACATGATAATACACTCCGAGTCTATGCGCGGGTCAACTCGGACAGATTAAATCTGAAGGCGATTGAACTTACCCCTTCTGGTTCCCCAGACTCGGCCAGAGACATCGCTCATCTCATGCTGTTCCTCTGGTGGCGAGCCAGTAAGGTTCGCTCGAACCTCTTGGGACAGATACATATGAACCTGACTGGCCAGATACAGGTGGCTGGTAGAATCAAAGGGACAAGAAGCATTTGATGGCGTAGGTGGTTATGATGGGCGGTAGTGAGGGCGGCAGCCTGGCAGGGCATTTCAGCGATTTGGCGGATCCCAGGAGGGCCCGGGAATGGTGGCATCAACTCCTGGACATCGTTGCGATGACCCCCTATGCGGTTGTGCGCTGGACCAAGGATTGGAACGACGTGGACCTGTTCGTCGTCCTGCGGAAACACCGCACCTCCAAAGCCTCAATCAAAGGCAGGCCGCAAATCGGCCGGCTGGAACAATGACCACCTGCTCAGCATCCTCTGCAATTGGAACGCAGCTGTCCCAAGTGACATTCCTTTTCGCGGCCAGTAGCATGAGCAAAGCCTGGAAATAGTGAAATTGTCAACCATGACATCGTAGGAGAGAAACGTGGTCTCCTCGGCCCGTTATATTCGACCATCCTTTCGCCACGGTCAGCGAGGCGTGACAATCCGAGACCGTTTGCGAGGTTAACTGCCCCGTCGTAGAACGATATAGCCCGGAGAAACGGCGATGTGTGACAGAGACGAGAACTTCAGAAAGGGTGGGTGAGACAAGAAGTCACCTTGCAGTCAAGGATTACAAACTTGGGGCATGAGCCGAGCGGTTTATCCCATAGTTTTGGCGGATGCCTAATGGCAGATTCTTGAGCCTTTAGTCCCGCCGGTAAAGCTGGGTGGCCGTCCCGCCAATTATCGCGGCCGGGAGATGAGGATTCGCAGTGGGTGTCCGTGGACAATCGGGTTAGATATGAAGCAACCACTCGATAGTCCATGGATTAGTGCATTGAACTCTGGCTACGTGCCCATAGTGATTTCATGGACTGGAAACTACGAACTATGACTGTAATCTGACCAGTGTAGGGTAATGGCTGCTGCTCCATTCTGGGACAAACCGAGGGCATCTAAATCTGAAACCGGGATTGGTGGAATGCTAGACGACCGGAATAGGGACAGTCAAATAGTTGATTTGTGTGGTGAACCCTCTGCAATTGGCGGAGAGGTGAACGCCTCCCAGCAGAAAGACTCTGCGGGCTTGGAAGACTATCCGGGCCCGGTGGACTATGTGGTGTCGCTGCCAGAGCGCCTAGTCCGCACCGCCGCAGTCGCTGGGGGAGGACTGGTGCTGGAGACCTCGGAACTTGTACTCCCACCTCCGGTGCGACGCTCCAAGATCTATCAGGCAACCATTGGACGTATGGTGCGGATTACCGTCGAATTCGTCGGCGGCGTCACGGGGAGGTACGCCGCCGAGACCATGGCGGCCCGGGATCTGGCCACCCGGAAGCTGGCTGGCAATGCCGTTGAGCTGGCCAGCGTTCTAGCTGTGGGGTTTTCGCCCCTCTGGATTCTAGCTGCGGCGTCAGATATTACCTTCGGCACACGTGCATATCTGGACACCTTTGTTAAAGAACTCAAGCGTACCAAGGTGCTGGCGGAGAGCGCCGAGATTTCCTCGGTTGATGACCTGCTCGCGGTGTTGGAGAATTCCTCCGGCCTGGCGGCCGACACAATTGATATTCCACCTGTGTCGGTAAACCATATGCGCGCCAGCATGAACACGTTGCGTCAGAACGTTGCGCTGATTCCGGCCCCACGCAACCTTGCCACAATCTTCGCCGAGATGAACAACACAGCCCGGGAACAGAATCGTTCCTTGCTGACAGTATCGTCGTTGCTTGCCGCTGGGGCGATTCAATCGGGACTCCAACTCGGCAATACTCACCTGTTCTCCTTCTACGTGGATGCCCTGACCACCATTCGGCGGGAAGGCATACCATCTTATCTTACTCGTATCAGCCGGCCCTATATTACCGCCGCCACTCGCCACCTGAATCCAGACAGCAGTTCTCACACCCAGCGGTTGATCCGGCGTCTCCTCAGGATAGCTGGGAGCATCTACGAAAAGGTCAGGACACCTATACAACGGATTGCTGATAATCCAAGGCTGGACTGGCAAATCGCACCTGGAGGGAGCTTGGGGATGACTATGCGGTGGATTTGGCGGCCTCTATATCCTACTACGCCGTCATTTCTTTGTTTCCAATTGTCATCGGGTTGGCCACATTGTCCACCTTCGCTCTGGATTCCCATGCTGGGGAACAGGCGATCTTCGGCTTCCTCCACTCCTACCTTCCGGGTTCCCACGTCGTTCTCTCGTCCAACGTCGAACCGCTGCGCGACCTCCGTGGCACCTTGGGCATACTCAGTGTCCTGGCTCTGATTCTGTCTTCGAGCATGTTGTTTGGGGCCCTGACTCGTGCGGTCAATCGAGCCTGGGATATTCCCCACGACCGTCCCTTCTATAAAGATAAACCGCTCCACTTCGCCATGGTTTTCTGCATCGGTCCCCTGTTCCTGGCCTCAGTAGCTGCAACGACGGCGTTGCAGGTGGCGGGTAGCACGGGCCTGCCCGTCCATGGTTACCTGACATTTGTGGCCCGTGACTCCATCAATACGTTGGCCCACGTCTTACCCCTGACGCTTTCCCTAGGCATGTTCCTGCTGATTTACAAGTTCGCCCCCATCGTGCCCACCTCTTGGCGTTACATCTGGCCCGGAGCCGTACTGGGGGCACTGATATTCGAAGTGGCAAAAGTCGTTTTCTCGTTCTACATGGAAAACTTCGCCGCTTATCAGAGGGTCTACGGTGCCCTCGCCTCGTTGATTCTGCTGATGGTTTGGATATACGTGTGCGGTTTGATCATCATAATAGGGGCCGAGGTTTCTTCGGAATATGAACGAATCCACTTGAAATTGGGAAGAGGGGAACCGTTCCCGGAAACTCCGGGACAGTGAATATGATCCCAGAAGATGGCCTCGGTCTTTGCCTATCTGAGCGAGGTGTCATGTTCGATTCAGGGCCCTCGGCCTGTTGGGAACAGGCCGACTGGCCTGTACCACCAGCGTACTCTGGTTCGTGTCCTGTCTACAAGGGGTGGGGTGGGCTAGGATGATTGCAAAGTCAGGTAGGGGCGTTCATAAAGATAGGGAAGTGAGTGTTGGGAGTGTGAGGATATGGAGGCGGCGGAATCTCTGTTCATGTGCTTGGAGCAGGTGCCGGACCCCAAGAGGGCCAGAGGGGTCAGACGTCCCTGTCAAGCTATTCTGCGTCTGACCCTGCCGGGCTTGGTCTGCAGTCAGACCACCATGGCCCATATCGTCCTCTTCGCCAGGATGAACTGGCCGGCTCTGAAGGAGCCCTTGGGGTTCCTCCGCGACCACCCGCCCCACACCACCACCATCTCGTGCACCTTGGCAGGAGTCTCCCACGAGCAGTTGCAGGGCGCCCTGCCCCGCTGAGTGGCCCGCGTGGTGTCGGACCAGGAATTGGACGCCTCGGTGGACGGCAAGTGGGCCAGGCAGTCCAAGGAGGCCAAAGGGAATCCCCTGGTCATGGCGAACGCGTTGCCCATGACCTGAAGTTGTGCCTGGCCCAGTGGCTGGCCTCGGAGAAACGGCATGAACCCCGGGTGTTGCGGGAGCAACTGTGGCCATTGTTCGAGCACTATCCCGGCCTACGGTAGCTGACCATGGACGCCCTCTATGCGGAGCGGAACCTGTTCCAGGCCATAGCCGGCCACGGACGGGACTACCTGGTCCGAATCAGGGGGAACCAGTCTGAGGCGATGGCCGCATTGGCCGACGGGTTTGCCGCCGGGGATTAGGGGAGACGCAGGCGGCGACCCTGGAAAAAGCGGGGGCGATTGAGAGATGGCGGATTTGGACCGATGTCCTGCTGGGCGGCTACATCCGGGATGAGTTGGGATTTCCCGGAGCGCGACAGGGGGCGATGGTGGCGAAGGAGACGGTGTACATAGCCACCGAGGAGGTGGGCCGGGAGCGCTGGTATCTGCTGACCAGCCTGAGTTCCCGTCAGTGCAGGCCAAAGGAACTGCTTCAAGTGTTCCGCAACCACTGGAGCGCCCCGAACAGCCTGCATCACGTGAAGGACCGCAGTAGGGATGAGGACGTCCACACGCTGCGGCGTCCGGGTCTGGGCGAGGTGTACGCCAGCTTGGTCAACACCGCGCTGAACGCCCTGCGCCTGGAGGGCTGGTTTCCTCTCCGCATGTCCATGCCCCTGCGAGCCAAGACCTGCGCCTTCCGCCCAACCCAGACCATCGCCCGCCTCTGCGGCCTATCCTCCTGACTTTGCAATCGTCCTGCCCGTGCTCGAGGACCAGCTCGCACGGGAACAGGCGCGGACCGCCCGCCTCGAGGAGGAGAAGGCCCAGCTCCAGAACCAGATCCAGGCATACCGCAACTTCGTCGAGGTAACGGAACAGGAGCCCGCCCCGGAGGGCGGGAGCGAGACCGCCGGGTCCCGGCGGTCTCGCTCGTCATGGACGGCGCCCAAGACCCCCGCCGCTTCCCGAACCTCAGGTTCCTGGGCAACGCCGGCAAGAGCCTGGCCGCCTACGGCAAGCCCCGGCCCACCGGGGAGGAACTCCTGGAAGCCCTGGGGACCATCGACGCGCTCGCCGGCCTCTACCTGGGCTCCGGGAACGGAAACGTGGGCCCCTGGAAGGAACACCTCCAGATGAGCGGCTGGACCTACGCCAACGCCGAGAGCGAGGCCACCATGGGCAAGCACCCGCAGTCGCGCCGGTTCCGGGACCAGAGGAAAAGACGCCACATCACCGTCCAGAGGCACCTCACCCACCGGGGCTCCTCGAGCGGGCTCCAGATCTTCTTCGACTCCGACGGCGAGGGGGAGCCGTTCATCATCGCCTACATGGGCGAGCACCTCCCCTACGTCACCAGCAGGTCGTAGGACGCACATGGAACAGAAAGGAAAGGAACCAGGAGAAGGGCGCCAGCACATGGAGCTTGCGCTGATCCCCTGCCTAAACCAAAGCCACGGTGAAATGCGCAGAAGTTTGGGGTAAATTTGAGGGGGTACGAGGTCAAACAGAATGCTGGCTGGAGGGGATGATGGGAGTCAGAGCGATTGACCGGTCGCTGGAACAGTGGGAGATGGGGGTGAAGGACATACAGCGTCGGGTGATCCTGGCGCCCACGTCCCGGGAGAGGGAGCGATGGTACGCGATCCTTTTGCTGGCCCAGGGATGGACGGCGGCGGCCACGGCGGAGATGTTGGAGCGAGACCCGCATAACATAGGACGGTGGGCGTCGGCTTTTGGCGAAGGAGGCCCCAGGGCATTGATTTTCGAGCAGACTGGGGGTTCCCCCCCTGACAGGCTGAGAGGGGTAGGTATTTCACTTGCGACTCCCTCTGGTAAACGTGAGTTCATTTGGTAGGTCAGGCTTGCTCAGATACAGAATCTCCCCAAGAGCTTACTATCGGGCCTATTCCATCATTCCGGCGTAGGCCGGAATCAAGAGATGGCAGGGCTGGTTCGTAGCTATAGTCCCGCTTTTACTTACCCCTGTCAGCTCCGCTTTCCGGGATTTGATCGAGCAACTGGACCTGCCGGACACGGGTGACGAAACCGGAGATTGACGTTTTTGGAAGTGCCCACCCTATCATCAGCAAACAGGAGCAAAATGATGACCACCGAATCCGCTCAATATCCCAGCTTGTACCGCACGATCTATGGCCGGAGGATGTCGTGGAATTTCACCGACAAGCCGGTCAGCAAGTCAGTCATTGAAAGGATGCTGGACACCTCTGTATGGGCGCCGAATCATCGTCTGACAGAACCTTGGCGGTTTGTGATTCTGGAGAAGGACAGCCCGGCCCGGACCAGAGCAGCTGACCTCGCCCATGAGGCAGTCATTCAGCGCACGGGAAATGAGGAACGGGCGGAGGCAGGGCGCAGCAAGGTGCTTGATCCGCCTTACGTCATGTATGTTTATTGCGTCCCTGGGCCCGATGATGAGACTACCAAGGAGAACTATGCCGCCGTCTGCTGTGCGGCCCAGAATATCTCCCTGGCTGGGACGGCTGAGGGTTTAGCTGTGACCTGGGAAACGGGAGGCATTACCCGCCACGAGGGTCTGAACTCGGCCCTGGGGGCTGAAGAAGACTGGGCGTTGGTGACGATGCTATTGATCGGGTTCCCCGGCGACGCGCCCCCGTTCCCGCCGGACGGCGGTATCGAACCTGAGCCGCTGGTTCGGCCCGGACGACGATTGCCCACCACAGGAGTCCTAACCCGAAAAGCACGGCACGAAGCCTGTCAACTCATTCGACCGCGAGTCTCGGGCGTCGGGTCCTCGGGCGGCGCTGCGCTCATCCACCGGGATGGCAACCGCCGTCCCGGGCAGGGGCATTCGCAGGGAACGTTCAGGTTAATTGAGAATACTGGTTACAGGATGCGCCGGTTTCATCGGACACAGGGTGGTGTCGCTGCTTCTGGACTCGGGACATGCAATGCATGGGGTGGACTGGCTTGGTCAATCTGCTTTTCCGGCGTTGCAGGAATGGAGAGTGAATTCGCTTCTTGGCCGTTCCGGATTCACTTTCGGCCAAGCGGATGTGTCTAATCCAGGGGAGATGAGGCCACTCTTTGCCGATTCTGACCAACTGGGCCCTGTAACCGCGGTTATCAACCTTGCTGCACTCGCAGGGGTTCGGGGGAGTGTGGACAACCCGGGAGCCTACTTCAACGTCAACGTCTTTGGCACCCTCAACCTCCTGGAGTTATGCCGCGAATGCGGCGTAGGCAGATTTGTTCTCGCGTCGACGTCCAGTGTATACGGGGGGGGAGACAGATGGCCCTGTCAGCGAGGGCGCAGATTCCAGCCGACCACTGTCTCCTTACGCTGCGTCCAAGAAGGCCGCCGAGGTATTGCTGCATTCCTATCACCACCTCGATGACATAAATGCCGCCGTGTTGCGCTACTTCACCGTCTACGGCCCTGCGGGGCGTCCTGACATGAGCATTTTCAGGTTCATACGCCGCATCGCCGAGGGCGAACCCATAACAGTGTTTGGCGACGGGACCCAGCAACGAGACTTCACCTACGTGGACGACATTGCCTGCGGCACGGTCGAAGCCCTGGGCGTAGCAGGATACGAGACCATTAACCTGGGGTACGGAAGTCCAGTTGCGCTGAATGACGTCATCGGGGTGATAGAGAACGCAGTCGGGAAGACGGCGAGGATTGAGTATCAGGAACGCCATCCCGCCGATCCGATGTTGACCTGGGCGGACATCAGCCGTGCCCGAGAGCTACTGAGTTGGACTCCGGAGGTGGACGTCGAGGAAGGGGTTCGCCGCACCGTCGCATGGTACCTGGAGAACCGGCACTGGGCGAAAGCGCTGAGGTAGGCTAACGACTTTCTCGAATCCCGCCTACGCCTACGCATAGGGCCCCCGGTTGACGCCAGACTGTCGGTCACCCTCTCCAACAGGATCACGCTGGTCAAGAAGGTTAGTCTGGCCCAGCCCTTACCTTGGTTCTCGCGCCATTCATTCATGGTCCACGGAAGCAATCTCGACCTGGTCCGGTGCACTATCCACGTCACATTCCCAGGACCAACGGACCCCTGACCGTTCCCTTTGGGAATCGGTGGCCACACTCGACGGAAGGCCCGAATGACATCCGGCCAAACTACGGCTCCGGTTGCCAAAACGGCCAGCGCCAACCAGAAGAAGGTCAGCCACCAGGTCTCGGTCGTCCACCAGGTATACAGCGGAAACAGGCCGCTCAGGCCCTGAAACGCGGGGAATGACATGTCGAACGGGTCGACGGCGATGGTGATTTCTTCTGCTCGACCGGCGGTCGCAAGACCGTACGTGTTCGCCAAGGTCAAGAGTCCGAGCGCCGCAATACTGATTCGACCCCATAGGTGCAACCTGGAAGCTGCCAGGACTACGGGCACGACGAGCAGGGGCAGTACGGTCAGCATTGTCCGCCCGGGGAACCACCATCCCATCATGGTGATGGAGACGAAAGTCGCCATGAGCATCTGCGTGAATATCAGCAACAGGACCAGGCGTCCCCCGGAGCCTGCCGGTATGAGCAATGCCAGGCCCGGGACTGCTGCCAGCAGAAGTGGCGCCCAGCGTCCTATGCCGAAACGCTGGTCTATGAACAGGCCCCAGAGTCGGTAGTACCGCTCGCTGAACTCGAAATGTCCTGCCAGAAGGTCAGCTGTGTTCCATTGTGCGTAAACGACGTTTACGCCGTAGGGGGTCAACCCTCCGAACAGGTGCAGGTGAAACCAGGCGTAAGACCCCGCAGGGCCGTACCTGCCGTCAGAAGGGCAACCGTGCCGCTCCTGCGGCCCCTGATAAGGAAGTACCCAGATATGAGCGCCGCCAGGGGCGCGTACTTTATCCGCAGCCAGCACATGGCCGTCAGCAAAACAGCCATCAGCAACGCGTCTGCAATCCCAGGTGTGTACCGACGGGTCACCAGCAACAGGGACAGGACCAGAGCCAATGCCGCCGGGAACTCGGGATAGATCTCGCTGGAGTAGATGAACGCTGTGGCCGTAAGCCCCAAGCAAAGAGTCAGGACCCAGCTGATCAACCTCCGCCCCGTGAGACGGTCTGCCAGAACGAAGGTGAGGGCCATGGTTACCGCCGCCATGAGCATCAACTGTATCTGTGCTCCGGCAAGGCCGCCAAAGGCAAACCCCGGGACCACCAGCACCGACAGGCCCGGATTGTGTGGACTTAGCAGTCGGCCGTCAGGCCGTGGCGCAGACTGTAGCCACAGGCCGTCAGGATGGTCGAAAAAAGACTCGTAGGAACTGGACTCTTACTGGTTGCGAAGATCGAAGTCGCCGTCGGCCAACAGGCTCTGGGTGGTCAGTAGGTAGAACGGCTCGTCACCCGAGATGGATGCGCCTTGGGTTGCCCGTATGTCCACGGAAAGTGCGTAGGCCGCCGACAGCAGAAGAAAAAGAGCCACCGCACAAAGCAGCAACTCTTTCTCCCTGACCCAAGCCAGGATAGACCCGGGCAGAACCGGTTAACATCACCCCAGAACGTCTGCCTCCCTGAGAAGGTCAAGGGTGCCTTGCAGGTCGCTCAGGCTGCCCAGGTCCATGTCGGGCGGGTTCAGGGATTCTATGGGCGGCAGGTTGCCCTGCGGTTCCACCCCGGCAGCCACCGGGTATTCCTTCACCACCGAGGTGAAGTATTGTTAGGTAGGCTCGGAGAGGAGGAAGTTGATGAATTCCTCTGCGGTATCCCTATTCTCCGAGGCTTTCAAAATCCCGGCGCCGGCCACCAGGACCAGGGCACCGGGATCTCCGTTGCCTATATAGTACTACAGTTGCAGATGTGATAGGCGCGTTTTGTAGTGGCATTGCTTGGCTTGGGCTTGGTGGCGCCGTCTCCACCAGGACCAAGACAGGATGAAATCAGGCAGTTTGTTCTCCGTCCAGACCAAGCGTGTCAGCAGTTGTCGCACCTCCGGCACAGTCACGGGAATCAGTTCCTCACCGGGGCCGTAGTGGCCCCTTTTTCTTCCGCTGCCACCGCCTGATTCCTGATCACTGCCAGATAGGCGTGGGCCAGCATGGCCAGGGTGATGTGGCGGTACCAGCCATTCCATCGCCGCACCTCGTGCTGGTCCAGCCCCACTTGTCCCTTGGCCTCCTCAAAACACTCCTCTATGGCCCAGCGAGTCCCCGCGACCCTGACCAGTTCCTCCAACCCCGTTCCCGCCGGGCCATAACAGACGTAATAGGCCAGTTCCCCAGGGTTGGCGATGCTGCGCCTGACCATCAGCCAGTAGCCCTTACCGGGTTCTCTCAGGGGCCGTATGTCCACCGCGGCCCAGTCGTAGACCCGGGGATCCTTGGCGCCATCGCCGGCGCTGCACCTGGTCCAGTCGGCTGGGTCAACCTGCGACGCCAGCCGGTCCTCCCGCACTTGACGTGGACCCTTCTCCGTCAAAGCCCACAGCTTCTCGCTGCGCTTGATGGCCATCACGTGGGGAACGCCCACTTGCTCCAGCCACAGCCGCAACTTGCGGTCGTTGCCGTAAACCTCGTCCCCGGTGAACCAGCCGAAGGGGACTTCCGATTCCAGTGCCCGCTCCAGCATCAGCCGGGCCAGTTTCCCCTTGGTCTGAAAGCCGACACTCTCAGGCACCCCGGCCTCCCGCCGCCGCTCCCAGTCATCAGCCCACACCTGGGGCAGGTACAACTCCCGGTCCAGCAGCGCCCTGCCCTTGGCTGAGGCATAGGCCAGGAACACGCTGGTCTGGCAGTTCCCGGTCCAGCCCGCCGTGCCGCTGTACTGGCGCTGCACCCCAACCGGTTTCTCCCCTTTCTTGATGAATCCGGTCTCGTCCACCACCAAAACCGCATCGCTGTCGCCCAGATGCTCCACCACGTACTGCTTCAGATCATCCCGGACCATCTCCGCGTCCCAGACGTAACCCGACAGCAGGCGCTGCACACCGTAGGGAGTGGCGCCGCCCGCTTGCTCCGCCAATTGCCAGCCGTTCTTGCGTTCCACCGGGCTGAGCAACCCCTTCAGATACTCCAGGGCCCGCCTGCGCGGCTCCGGCCGCTGGAACCTGCCTGCGATGCACTGGTGCACCCCCTCGATACCCTCGGACCACCGGGCGACCTCCGCCAACTCTTCTCTACCCACAATCACCGCCCCACCTCAACACTCCTTGGTTGCCTGAAATCCTATCCCTTCTAGATCTGCAACTGTAGCACTTAGGCGCTCGGAGATCTTGGGGCTTAGGTGGGGAGACCTGGACTTGGAGGGCGGACGCCTCTCGGTCCGCCGGGCCTTGGTCCGGCTGGGCAAGGGTGATATGCAGGTCATGCCGCCGAAGTCTAAGCGGGGCCGGTCGGTGGAGCTGACCGGCCAGGCTGTGGAGGTCCTAGGGGAATGCCGGGATGACGCCCTGGCCGTGGGCCGCCCGGTGGGCGCCGGGTCCCTGGTGTTCTGCGGGCCTGGCGGGGGACCGGTGGACCCGGACCGTCTCTCGGATTCCTTCCGGTGGGCGGCGCAGCGCGCGGGCCTGAAGGGCTTCCGTTTTCATGACCTGCGCCACACCCACGCGACGTTGCTCATGGGGGAGAACGTCCATCCCGGGATTGTGTCGGAGCGTCTTGGCCACAGCAGCATAGGCATAACCGTAAATCTCTACAGCCACGTGATTCCCGGCATGCAGACGGTCGCGGCCGACAGTTTCACCCGGGGCTGGGAGGTGCGCGAGCGCCCGGTTTCCGCCCCGGTGGAAGGGGAAGAATCCGTAGGGTCTGCGGTCGCTGAGGGGAGTGGAGGGGCATGAACGGCCTTTTGGGGCCGGGTTGTTTCCGCCCTTAAACGCGTGGAGGGGAGTGGAGGGCCAAAACCCGGTTTTGGGCCGGTTTCAGGTCAACTGAACGGCCAAAAGAACGGCAAAACCGAAAATTAGGACAGGCAAAAGGAGAGACAAAGCGCGATTTTGTAGCTAAAATACCCTTAGTGGCCCGCTAGCTCAACTGGCAGAGCAACGGACTCTTAATCCGTAGGTTCTCGGTTCGACCCCGAGGCGGGTCACCAATCTTTTCCCCCTTTCCCAGCTTCAAAAGGCGCCGGACGGATGCTCTACAGACGTCTGGGGCATCCTGCAAGAGTGTGCAGGTCCGGCGTGTGAACGCCAGGTCTTGCCGCTTTCCTGTACCTCCCCGGCAAGCGCAGCAGCGGTCATCGCCATGTCCCCGGTACATGCTGCTGGTGACCCGACCCACACCAGCGGGCCGCTTGAATACGCGTTCCGAAACATCTGAACGGTGCTCGTGCTGGAGGTTCCAACCTCGTCGTGGGCCATCTGCTCCATCGGCAGATCGTTGAAGTTGCTCATCCCGGAACGCCTACCTACCAGTGCCCGCAGGGCCATCCCACAACGCTGGAGGTAGTGACGGCTGTTGGTATAATGGAATGACGAGAGTGCCCCTACGGCCGAGGGCTGAGGGTATCGGATGGTTGCATGAGTGCATCGCTAGACCGCTCAGACGCGCCGCAGTCACCACAGCCCAAGCGAAGTAAGGAAATCTCACCGCCAAGGTCGGTTGATAGACCCGCATTAGGCCCGGAATCCCGCCCGGGAGCAGGCCCATATTCTCCAGCCGGTTGCGCAGCAGGACGAAGGCGAGAACGGCGACAACCATGATGAGACCGCCCATCAAGGCGGCGGCCAGCCGCCAGTCCAAACCTATCTGGCCCGAGTTTTAGTAAGCGCACCCGGAGGTTCTGAACTTGGCTGAGACGCGGTGCCCGCCCGCGCGTGGCGGTTGAGTCCCCGTTGCCGCATTGAAGGCCTGCCGAGCGAATGCAGGCAGAACCGTGCGATAATGTGAACAGACGAAAAGTGTGGCAGGGGGCAGAAGCCTTCTTCCACTGGAGTGATTAGAAGTGTCAGACAATAATTCCGAGGTCGCCATGCTGGGCGGCGGATGCTTCTGGTGCGTGGAAGCTGTGTTCGCAGAGGTCGCGGGGATCATTGCGATCACATCCGGGTATTCCGGCGGGCACACGGTCAACCCATCCTACTACGAAGTGTGCAGCGAGCGTACGGGGCACGCCGAGGTCGTGAGGCTCGAATTCGACCCCGGCCAGATCACCTTCACGGACATACTAGAGATTTTCTTCGCTACCCATGACCCGACGACCCTGAATCGCCAGGGCGCGGACCGTGGCGCGCGTTACCGGTCGGTGATCCTTCACACCAGCGAGTCCCAGAGGGAACTGGCGGTGAAATTTATCGAGGATCTGGATGCGTCCGGGACGGAGAACGGGCCGGTGGTCACCCAGGTGGTGCCATTCGAGGCTTTCTACCCCGCGGAACCCGAACACCAGCTTTTCTACCAGAACAACCCCGGGATGATGTACTGCCAGATAGTGATCAGCCCCAAAGTGGCCAAGGTGCGGCAGAAGTTCACCGCCAGGCTGCGTCAGTCCCTGCGTACGTAGTGAGTCCAGGGGCTGGCATTTCCCAAGCCTGCCGGAAGTTCACGGGGCAGGTGGTTCCTCAGAGATCGTTCTAACGGCCGGCTCATGAACTTAGCCCTGCGGCCAGCGGCATTGCGGTCGTCGCAGTGGACTTCAGGCTGATCCCGCAACACGCCTGCCCGGCCCAGGCTATCGACACCAACTACGACTTTCGCTGGATGAAGGCGCAGGCTGGACAGCTTAACATCGACTCCTCATCGGTGGGCTCCA
Organism: uncultured Dehalococcoidia bacterium; assembly: GCA_951812625.1. Classification (GTDB taxonomy): domain Bacteria; phylum Chloroflexota; class Dehalococcoidia; order Lucifugimonadales; family UBA3495; genus CATOSP01. The sequence goes on from CATOSP010000002.1 coordinate 1,193,409, forward strand.
TGGGCTGCTCCAGCGGGGGTTCGCACCGTGGCGATGAACGAGACTCACCCAGGGGATCCTCGCTACGCGTCACTACCGCTTCCCGACGGCTGGGATTTCGAAGCATCAATCCGATTCCTGCTGTGCTGCTGCCCGGTGCCGGATCGCCACGCCAGGTACAAGTGGGCCATCGAGATTCGAGAAGAGAGGTTCACAGGGCCACAGTGGACTACTGCGGCGACCATGCCAACCTCCACAAGGCGAACCCCAAGGATGCGATGGACAGGGGAGAGGCGGTGGAGCTGCCTCCACCGATAATCATTCAGGGCACCACCGACTCAACCACCCCGCCGTTGATTCCGCACAGGTTCGAGGCCTCATACCAGGAAGCCGGGGCCACGTGGAGTTGGAACCGTTCGAGGTGATGACCCATCTCTTCGGCAACACGCCAGGACCGGAATCAGACCGGTCCGTCGAGCTGATGAATGACTTCGTCGCCAAGCATCTGATGCCCTCCGCCGTGGCCCCGGTGTAGCACCTGAAGCCGCAGAGACGTGGCTAGAGAGCGGCGAGGCCCGGGATTATAACGTCTCGGAAGGCGTCGACATCCTCCCTCGGCATGTCGTAGCCGCCCTCCTGGGTGTGGGTGGGAAAGATGAAGACGTGGTCGATCCCCGATTCTGCCTTCGCCCTCCGCAGCCGCGCCAGGCACTCGTCGGGCGTGCCGAAGAGGCCGAAAGCATCGCAGATCGCCTCAGCCTGGGAGTCGCTGATGTTTTCCGGCACGAAATCGTCGGATAGGTCGATGCCTGCCTCCCGCAGCCAGACGAGGTTGGAGTTGCTGGGGTACTTCAGGTACGGCTGGTCGGGCCGGAACCACTGCTGCGGAAAGCGTCGGGCGGCCGGGCCGTCATCCGACACGGTGGTCGGGGTGATGAAGATCGTCTGAAATCCGTCGAGGCTGCGCCCGGCTCGCGCTGCTCCGGCTTCCAGGCGTAGGCGTGCCGCTTCCACTGCCTTGGGGTGCAAGCTGACCAACAGCAACGCGCCGTCCGCAACCTCCCCTGCCAACTCCACCATCCGCGGGCCGGAGGCGGTCATGAATATCGGCGTCGGCCGGTCGCTCAAGTTGCGCAGACGGGTCTCCACCCCGTTGAACTCCAGGCGCTCGCCCCGCAGCAGCCGTCGAATGGTCAGGATGGCCTGCCGCATGGCCTCCACCGTGGCCCGGGGCTTACCGATGTTGCCCACGGACAGGTATCCGGGGCCGACTGTCAGGCGCACCCGCTCCGGTGCGATCTCCTCCAGCGAGTGGGCCAGCGACGCCAGCACCATGGGATGCCGCGTTACCGGGTTGGTCGTCGCCGGGTAGAGGGTGAGCCGCGATGACCGCTCCGCTGCCAGTGCCAGCGTGAGGAAGACGTCCCTCCCGCTGTGTTGGTGGTCATGCACGCCAACCCCGGAAAAGCCCGCGGCCTCACATCCGGCGATGAAGTCGGCGGTCTCCCTGACGGGCAGGCCGACGGGTACCCTGATATCCACCTTCATTCAACTCTCCGTGATGGTGTTGATTCCCGGTATAGGTACGGGCGGCGTCTCCTATTCAGACCACAGAGGGGCGAACCGGGTCGCCACCACCTGCTCGTAGGCGACCTCGCCCGAGAGCGAACCGAGGCTCCGGCAGAACTGGTTCAGGCCATCAACCGAGTCCGAAGTAATTCCTGCTGTGTAGTAGGGAGCGTCCCGCCGAACCACGTCCTCGATCAGTGCCGCCTCGCCGGGCGGGAACAACCGGCGTCCCACCTCAGCGGCCCGCGACGGGTCGGCCCGCAGTGCCCGTTGAGCCTCTAGCACCGCTCGCACTGCGCCTTCCGCTGTGGCGGGAGAGTCATCGATCAGCCGGTCGGTGGCGACCAGTGCCGCAAAGGTGTAGTCCCTCGCCGCCGCTGGGCCCAGGCCCTGGCGAGGGTCCAACACCACCTCGCCGATTCCGCTGCGCACTGAGACCTCGGCCCCCATGGCATTGGCCCAGAACCCATCGATCACTCCGTCCTCAAGCGCTTTGGCGGCATGAACGCCGAAGGACACGCCGGGCTCGCCGCTGCCGGGCACCGGAGTCAGGTCCACGCTGTCCCTTGCCAGGTCGATGTCCGCCTCCGCCAGCATCCTTCGCAATGCGGCGTCGGGGCCTGGGGCTACTCCGATGCGCAGGCCCTTGACCGCCGAAACGTCCCCTGGCATGACCCGCAGGCTGGAACGCAGCACCAGCACCCAGAAAGTGTGCTGGGACAGCGCGGCCAGCAGCTTTGCGCCCTGCCAGCCGGGAAAGGCCGACAGCGTGGCATGGGCGGGACCGGCGACGAGGTCGGTGCTGCCATCTCGCAGGGCTTCCATGGCCCTCCCTATAGGGAAGACCATGTCCAGCTCCATGTCTATTCCCTGGTCCCGGAAGAACCCCAGCTCCACGGCGGCCACCGCCGGGAAGTAGGAGTTGGATACCAGGTCGGGTACCGCGATGCGCATCTGACTGTTCTCCTGGTCCTCGGAAGAATGGTAACAGCGCGAAGATTCTGGGAGTTTCCATGGCTGTTCCTTACAAACCCAATGCTCCCAGTTTGGGGTGTTCGCCGCGAGCTGGGAATAAGAACTCTAAGCTCTCCACCTCCCTCATCCTTGCAACGAACGCTCTCTGCACTTCAGGGCTATATGGAGACCATATCTCCCAATGGTTGTCTAATGGCTTGGTCTGCCTCTTCTTGTCCCGAATGGATACGTTGTTGCCGTAACCTCTGCCAATTGGCCCCTAACTTTTGGCGAGTTTCTCTGAAAACCGATTCATCTTTATCGAATTTATGCTGCAATCAGGGGTTGTATTCCTGTGTGGACGAGTAAAGTGTACCCACCTCAACCTCATTCCGCACCGGGGCTTGGAGAACTTCGACGCCCCGGTTCTCCAGCGATCTAGCCTGTCGTTGGGCACGGGCGTCGTAACTACTACTTGAACCACCGGAGCACCCGAAATAGGCTATCGCAAATAGGCATGTTAGGGAGATACCCTCCTATCGCTTGCAGGGAGTCCAGGATGTTTACGTCGCCCACGCCCTCCATAACGTTGACGGAGCGCGACCTGTCAAGGAGTGGCAACTCAACTTCATTTCCCGCCAAAGGCTGGTCGCAACGGAGTCGGATTGAATAAATCAAGGACAGTGCCAAGTTTACCACCGGCGTCGCGTCCAGTATCCTGTGCGGGACGTCCGCCTGGTTGGAACAGGAGTGGAATGATGCCCGATACGCCATTGCATTACCAGACCATTATGGAGGTAGGCGCCCGCCTCCGGTCGAGAGAGATTTCGCCCGTCGAACTGACACAGACGATCCTTGATCGCATCGAGACCCTGGACGGCGATCTGAAGAGCTACGCCACGGTGATGACCGACTCAGCCATGGCGTCGGCCCGCGCCGCCGAGGCGGAGATCGCCGCTGGCAATTACCGCGGCCGTCTCCACGGGGTGCCCATCGCCGTCAAGGACCTATGCTTCACCACCGGCGTGGCCACCATGGGCGGCACGAAGGTGCTCCGGGACTTTGTGCCCGGGTTCGACGGCACGGTCGTGCGGAAACTCAACGCCGCCGGCGCAGTGATTCTCGGGAAGCTGAACCTCACCGAAGGGGCCATGGCCGGCTACAACCCGGAGTTCGACATTCCACTCAACCCCTGGGGCGCAGACCGGTGGTCCGGCGCATCTTCCAGCGGCTCCGGAGTAGCCACGGCCGCCGGGCTTTGCTACGGCTCTCTTGGCAGCGACACGGGCGGCTCCATCAGGTTCCCCTCAGCTGCCTGCGGGACCGTCGGCATCAAGCCCACATGGGGCAGGGTGAGCCGCTACGGCGTGCTGGCGTTGGCCGAGTCTCTGGACCACGTGGGCCCCATGACCCGAAGTGCCGCCGATGCCGGCGTCATGTTGCAGGTCATCTCGGGTCACGATCCCAACGACCCCACGTCGCTGGCCGCTCTGGTGCCCAACATGCTGCACGGGCTGGACGAGCGAGTGCAGGGAGTACGTATCGGCGTTGACGAGCGGTACATCGGCGACGGAGTGGACTCCGAACTGGCAACGGCGGTGATGGAGGGCGCTCGCCTGCTGGAAGGCCTGGGCGCGAGACTGATGCCGGTGCGGATGCCAGACACCGAGCCGTTCTCCCGCGCTTGGGGGGTGCTGTGCTCAGCGGAGGCGGCAGCAGCCCATAGCGAGACCTTCCCCTCGCGTGCCGACGAATACGGCCCCTGGTTCCGTGGCTGGCTGGAGAAGGGGTCGAGCTACAGCGCAGTAGACTACGCCATCGCCAACTACGCCAGGCTGGCCTGCAACGGGTCCCTGCACGAGATTCTCGACGGTGTCGATGTGCTGGTCTGCCCTTCCACGACCACGCCCCCGGGACGGGTCACGCAGGAAGCGCTCTACGGCCCTATGGAAGAGGATGATTGGACCTGGGGCCGGTTCACCATCCCCTACGACTTCAGCGGTGCGCCCACCATATCGCTGCCCTGCGGCCTGAACGGCGAGGGCCTGCCCCTCAGCATCCAGTTCGTTGGCAAGCGCCTGACCGAGCCGCTCCTCGTCCAGATAGGCCACGCCTACGAAGAAGCCACGCAGCACCGGCTCCAGCCGCCGCTGTAGTGGCGTGCTGCAAAGTCCTTCTCTTTTTGGATGGTGTGTGACAATCATAGGGCACGCGACCCGTCATTCCCGCTTTCGCAGGAATCCAAGGCTTCTATACGAAAAAGGGCAGGCCAGTCACCGAAGGGGAGGGGCAGACCCTACTGCCTCGAAAGTGGGGGGCGGCGCTCTCACTCCCACCCTAACCCTGCCACTAGGAGGCAACGAGACTTATGAGATTGTTTCCAGGTCAAAGTTTCCCACATCCATTAAGAGGGGGTACACGACATGACCACTTCCTCCCGTCCTACCGGATTGCTGCGCTACCATCCGCCAGCCGCGTACAGGGGGTACACGCTCTTCTCGGCCAACGGCGGGGACGACGCCTACCTGATTGACATGGAGGGCAACTTTGTCCATCGCTGGCACTATCCGGGAGGCATTGCCTACGGTTACCTGCTGGACAACGGGAACCTTCTCTTCCGCGACCTGGGCTCCAGGCCGCCGGGGGCCGACCACATCCGGGAAATCGACTGGGAGAGCGGGCTGGTCTGGGAGCATTACGACCCAACGCTCCGCCGGCACAGCCGCCTTCCCAACGGCAACAACCTGTTCCTGATGCAGCGTGACAGGATTTCCGCCGAGTTGACGCGGCATGTCCGGGGCGGCTTCGCTGGGCCCAACGATCCGGATGAGATGTTAAGCGACCAGGTCGTGGAGGTCGCGCCTGATAGCACCGAGTTGAACGTGTGGCGGTCCGCGGAACACTTGGACCCGAAGACGGAGGTCATCTGCCCCTTGGAATCCCGTGATGCGTGGGGTGGCGCCAACGACCTCACGTCGTCACCCGACGGCACTACCTTCCTGATCAGCTTCCGCATCCTCGACGCTGTGGCGCTGGTGGATCGGGCGTCCGGAGAAATCACCTGGAAATGGGGGCAGGGTATCATCTCTCACCAGCACCATCCCACCTACCTTCAGAACGGAAACGTGCTGCTGCTGGACAACGGCTCCCACCGACGGGGGCTCAGTTACTCCCGGGTCCTGGAGGTGGACCCGTCCACCAGCCAGATCGTTTGGCAGTACGAGGGCCTGCCGCGGGTCTCCTTCTTCACCCACTTCACCGGCGGGGCCCAGCGCCTTCCCAATAGCAATACCCTGATCACCGAGGGCATGACCGGCAGGCTGTTCGAAGTCACCCCGGCCAACGAAATAGTGTGGGAGTTCGTCAGTCCCTTTGTTGCTCCCACCCAGTTCGGCATGGCCAACGGCATCTTCCGGGCCCACCGCTACGGCCCTGACCACCCAGCCCTGCAGGGGAAGGAGCTGGACCCGGATTGGCTGGGCAATCTCAACCGGGTGTACGGGAGTGGGTGAGTCCTGCGCTTCGAATTGACCATCCGAAGCCCGCCTCCTGAGATGCCGCCAAAACTGGAGTGAACCCCAGGATTTGTAGAGGTCGGAGGTTCCCGTGCCAAGGAACGAGCACCTCCTCTACTCTGTGTCCTCCCTCACCCGTCTCCAGGCACACCGCTGGGGAGTAGCCGGGCTTCTCGCTATGGCGGAGGCTGCTCGAACATCAAGGCTGTCCAGAAACTCTCCGGGTCCAACGCATTCCTGGATTCGGCTGGTGCCGGAAAGACGGGCAAGGGTGGATACGCAGAAAATCGAAAGCCCTTGCCTGACTCGCTGACTGACTGGATGTCATGCGGCAGTTGGTTGTACACTCGGAGCGTCCGGCCGGAGGGCTGGCAAGCTGTTTGGGAGGACCCTGAGAAGCGTGTGCAAATCGCAGCCCTGGAGCAAGTCTGTCAAAGTGTGCGATATCAACATGCGGTACGCCGACTGGGGCGGGGAAGGCCCCTTGCTGCTGATGTTGCACGGGGCGATGCGGACATCGCGCAGTTGGGACGCGGTGGCCCGCGCCCTGCGAGAAGAGTATCACGTCATCTCCCTGGACGCGAGGGGGCACGGGGACAGCGATTGGACCCAGCGAGGCTACAGGTTCACCAACAGGGTCGAGGACATTCGTGCCTTCTGCCGCGAGCTGGACATCAGGGATGCGACCGCCGTGGGGCACTCTAACGGCGCTGTTGTCTTCGCCATGCTTGCAGACAAGCATCCCGAATTCTTCCGGGGACTCGTCCTCCTGGAACCGATGCTTGTGGTTGGGGAGACGCCCGGAGAACTCCCCCCGCCCCGGCGTACCGGCCGCCGCCGCAGGACCTGGTCAGACCGCGATGAGTTGCGCGAATACCTCAAGCAGCACCCAGCCACCAGGGGATGGAGGGAGGACGTGATCCTGGATGTCGTTGACCTGGAAACGGTGGAGCTCGCCAACGGCAGAATCGACATGAAATGGTCGCCAGACACCCTCAACATAGATGACCGCCAGGGAGAACGCTTCGACTTGAGGCCCATCCTCAGTGCCACAGGGCTGCCGACCCTGTTTGTCGCCAGCCAGCAGCGAGCGTCCAGGTTCGCCGACGTCCAACCCATCGCCGCCGCGACCCCCAACTTCCACTTCACAACCGTCAACAATACCGGCCACAACATGTACATGGAGCGTCCGGATGCCGTGGCGGCTCTCATCGCGTCCTTCCTGAGCGGCAACGCCGTCCCCGGCGTGGTCTGATCTCGTTCTTGGGTGCCTATCGTCCCAAGTCCGGGTGTGATCAGCTACCTTTCTTCTACGGCTGGGTGATCGCATTCGTCATGGCCTCAGTCGGGGCCGTGAGCATGGGCATGGAGTCGCTGAACTTCGGGTTGTTTACCAAGCCGATGGGCGACGGACTTCGTATTTGACTCGCTTATTTTGGCTGGGCCGGAGCCTGACGCCGAGTCCGTTCCCCGCCGTGGCCTGCCCAGAGGGCCGGAGGGTCTTGTGGATCACCCGTGAGGCGATGCGGACCCTTTCCTTGTGGGGCCTGGTGGCCGCTTTCGGCATGGCGGCGTTGGCCACCGGTACGGTTGGGGTACACCGGACCCGCGTGTTTATGGACCGGGAGTTGGACCCAACCCTGGTCCCATTCGCCACGGCCTCGGACGCAATCGGCGCTGGGTTGGCAACTTTCGTCTTCGGGACCCTGGTCAAGCGTGTGTCAGCGAGAGCCTTGGGTGCAGTTCGCTTCGCCCGGTTGGGAATTGCCAGCGTGGTGACCACTTTCGCCGCAGACCCGCTCCTGAGGTTCGCGTCCATGGCGGTCTTTGGTCTCGACATCCTGGGAACGATTTTCCTCCAAGACTTCATCCGGGCGGTCTATTTCGGACGCCGGCACATAGGGAGCATCCAGGTGCGGTCAGGCCGGACAACTGACAATCGGCGGGATTGGCCCGCCCTTGGTCGGCTACGTCCATAACAGAACAGGCTCCTGCGGCTCCGTCTGGTGGGCTGGGGTAGTCCTGATGATCCTGTCCACGGCACTGCTTCTGGCCACGCCCGCTCCGGCAATGGACCGTCAGTCCCGCATCAACCCTTCCCCTGCCAATTACCTCGGCCGAGCGGACGTCGTCGAAGCGGGACTGGGCGGCAAGCACATTGGCGGCGGTTAGCACGACTCAGAGATCATGACGCGCACGTGAGCGACTACCTGGCCAGGGCGGTTGACACAAGGCCCTGTCTGGCGAACAAACATCTGTTTTCTGCTATCTATAGAGGCAGGGTCGGCTCAATGGAAATCAACTTGCCCTGGGGCTTTGCACGAAAAATCGAACCCTGCACGAACATATCAAGGGACAGACCTGACTAGGCCGCCCGAAGATTGGGGCTTCAATCATCCCGGACCACATCGTTCCGGAATACACAGGAAAGAAGGCCTCGACGCCATCGGTGCCTTGCAAAACGGTCGCTAACCTCCGGACTCCTGGATTCTGGGGCGGACAGCCACCACCACAACCAGCACCGCCGCCTCGGCTAGGATGATCCACATGAACGAGTCCGTGACCCAGGCGTCAATGGCCCAACCCCAGTAGAGCCCTAGGGATCTGCCCAGCAACACCAGGGAAATGCCCATCGACCCCACCCAGGTGACCACGAGAGCCAGCTTGGCAAAGTGCCTCATCGGAAGGTAATCTGCCATCAGCACCCATGGAAGGCTGACCAGGCCGCCCCGGACCACCAACAGGATCAGCACATCCGTGGCATCACCACCCGGCAGCCACAGGGATACTCCCGCTAGTAGAGACAGGGCCGCCAGCGCGATCAGCAACCAGCGTGCGGGAAAGTAGTCGGCGGCCATGCCCCAGAGCAGGCCGCCAATGCCGCCGGCCAAGGCAATGAACCGAAAGTCGGAGTCCAGACCAGCGCCAACCTGCTCCAGCTTGAAAGTCACCCACCCAAGGCGGGTCGCCCCCGAGGTGACCATGATGGACGCCACCAGGTAAACGGCCGCCACCCAGGCCATGGTGAGTTTGGCCCCGGGAACAGCCAGCGTCTCCTTGAGGGTCAACCCATCTCCATAGCGTCCAGTGAACCATCGGGGGAGGAGCAGAAAGAGCAATGCCCCTCCTGCGAGGACCGTGGCAGCGGCCAACCACTGAGGAGGAATACTGATCCCCCATACGGCGACCGCTCCAACCCCCCATCTCATGTTGAACAACAGGCCCAGGGAGCCGATCAACGTCCCCTTGAACCGGGCGTACCCTTTCACGGCCACCGCATAGAAGATCAAAGACCCGACGAAAGCGCCGCCGACCCCGGCAAGGAAAACGTGGGTGACGGCCAATACGAAGCTGTCCGAGAGGGCCAGCAAGGGACCCAGAGCCAGGAACACGGTTCCGGCCGCCATCATCCCGTGGGGTGGGCCCCGGTCCACCCAGAACGCTGCTGCCACTGCAAACAGCGCTCCCAAGCCGCCCGCCGCCGTGCGCAGACCATACTGCACAGCGGTAAGGTCAAGCCGTCCGGAAGAAGACTCGCCCCAGATGCTTGAGGACCCAGCATCCAGGAACAGGGCAGCCACCACCAACAGAAGCCCAAGCCTGAAGTCGGGGTGCCAAGTGGAAGGTGACATTCCAGCCATTATAACGATCCTCGTTAGTGGCTTCCGCCCTAGCGGAGCACCTCCGCCAACCTGCTAAACTTCCCGGCACCCGGCCAGCGGAGGGGAGACACAGAAACGCTCCGGCGCCGGGAGCGGGAATCAAAACAGAATTTGCATGAAAGATCGGAACAAGAACAAATTTTCTTGCAAAGCCGCCATCCCAGATCATAAGGAAGAGCGTCTCCAAGCAAGCAAGCCTGAATGCCACCATTGGGCTGGTGATGGCCTCCATAACCCTGACCAGAACAATTGAAAGGGACGCCAACGTTCGTTCTCGGACGAATGACAGTAGTGAGTGCTTCACCCGCTCTACTATGCGGTGGCGTCCCTTCTGCACGACGACTAACGAGTATAGGCTGCCGGAAGAACAAGCCCATGCACGAGAGAAGCTATCTCACCTACCGCCGGTCAGCAAAGCCGGGATACATGCAGTGGCCGAAGTCCGGCAACTCCCCGATCAAGCACCAGGGGACGACAACAAACGACCTGTCAGTACCTATGTTCCCAAAGGGAAAAGCTCTAGTAGCCTGGCTCTGCGGTACTCGAAGATTCGCCTCACCTCGCCGGCCACGAACATCCTGTTCACCAACCTGCCGCCGGGCACCCGGTAGGCCACGTCGTCAATCGCTAACGTTCCCTCCGCCGTCTCCTCGAAGATGTGCCTGTGGACCCACCGGCTGTATGGCCCATGCACCTGCGTGTCTTCAAACCTGATGGGAGGTTCCCACTCCGTGATCTGACTCACCCATCTGACCGGTATCCCCCGCAACCGTATCCTGTAAGTAATCACCGTTCCAACCCCCATCTCAATGGGAAGCGGTGTCAGGATGTAGAAATGGAGCCAGGGCGGTGTCAGGATGTTCAGGGTCTCCGCTCTTGAGAAAAAATCGAAGATGTCCTGGCGCGGATGCCGGAGTAGCACACTGGATTGAACTCGAAAATCAGGCATGGGCGAACTCTCCGTGTCTAGTGGATGGGTCCCGGGCCGTTCGGACACCAGCATACGGGAGAAGCCGCAAATCAACATAGAGGTGGAACTCAGCCCGGTGGTAACAGTCGAGGAACTCCCTGACTTGGCGCGCATGTCAGATGAGTTGGGGTCAACCGCCTGGTAATATCCGACGTCGCCCTGTTCGCGACTCCTTTCAGATCCAGGCCGTCTGCCCCTTGGCGCATCCTTCCCCCACGGTCCGGGGCTGACACGGCTAAGCCGACAAACTCTCCCATGTGCCACCACGTTGCACGCACCCTGCCGCGTGGTATAGTCCAGGAGTATGCCACGAAGTCAGGCCGGACGAGGGAGGTTGCCGGTCTGGTATATGCACCTGGCAGGGAGGTAAGATGGTCGAGTCCGATTCGGAGATGGCCTGGCTGCACCAGGCTTTGGCCTTCCTGGTGGCGCGGCACGGAAAGCGGGGCGCCGCACGGTATCTGGAGGTGGCGCGTCCTACCCTGGAAGACTGGCTACGGCGGGACACTCCCACGCCCAGGATGCGGGAGGCCATCGAGCGAGTGGTCCCGGAGATGGGGGAACTGCCTGAGGGCGTCCAGGCTGACCGCTTGGACGAGCTCGCGAATGCGGTCGAGCAGCTTAAGAGACAGCTCAGCGACTTGGCCGAGCGGCTGAAGAAGCTGGAAGCGAGGCAGACCGCATTGGTCCCTGTTAGCAAGGTGGTCGAGGCTCCCGATTCCAGGTTCCCGCTAAGCCAGTGGGTCCGTGGGCTGTTCGGTCCAAACCGGACCTGATCACATTATTTCGTGACAAACTCCGCTCGACGCCCGGCCGAGCGGGGGAGACGTCCTAAGGGGCCTGAGCAGCCGAGAGGAGGCAATTCGATGGAAGCCCGAGTCCCGCCCGGTCCAACCCGTCCTGAAGTCAACATCGTCGTCTGCACCGACGAATACGGTTGCGCCCGCTGGTTTCACCGGGGTCGCAATGCTGCTGCCGTGCTCGACGAACTTCATCATGTAGTGGCCAGTCTTGACCATGACAGAGTACAGGTCACTACCGCCGGTTGCATCCTGGGCTGCACCTACGGCCCCCGGTTCGACGTGGCCCGGCGCTGGTCCGGGGAGAAGGTACTGTACGGCTCCATATCCGGTCAGGCCACCATCACGAGGCGGGGTAGAGTCCAGTTCTCCGCCATCCCCGCTGACCTGGGCCAAGTGGTGTCTGACCACTTGCCCGAGAGCGCAGCCGCGCTTCCGGACCTGACGGCCCGTACCTCTCCGGCGAACCTGGATCTGCTCCGCCGGATTCTCCTCGAGTGCAGCCGCGGCGTCGGAGAGACATGCACTGGCCAGGACCAGGTGACTGTGATGGTGCATAATCAGGCCGCCACTGTCTCCATCCCGGCAACTCTCGCCGGTCTGGAGTTCGTGGACGGCAACGGCCAACCCGACGAAGGCGGGGACATTGCCGTGCTGGCTACAGATGGGAACGGCCGTGTCGCCTTACAGCTGAGCCGGGTCCGCCAGCTGGAGTTCATGTACCGGACACCGGGCGATAGCCTATCAGGTTACTCCATCTGGCTCCGGGACGATCAGTTGGAGACGGTACTCCGGATATACATCTGGCGTTACGGGAGGTCCGACGCGAATGACTCGCTCCGCCAGCGGTTTATGGACCTGATGAAGAAGTACGGGACTACAGTGGCCTTTTGAGACAACCCAGCCGACCGTCCGGGCATTGTTCCACTTCTCCTCGGCTGCGTCACTCGCCAAACAGCCTGAGATCCCGAAAGGCCGTCTAGGCCTCATCGTCCTCCTCCACAGTTCCCCTGACGCACATGCCTAAGCCCTGACCACGCACCACGCGCTGGTGACATTCTCGTTGGCTATGTCCATAGTAGACTGCCGGATCCTCCACCGACGGACCTCCTTGGCCGGGGATACTGGGCCCTGGGCTTCACCCAGGATAGGACGCAGCGTCTTGGCAACTGTGCCTTGGACTGGTGTTCCTGTACTGCACATGGGGCTCAGAAGCTCCGGGTTTCCGGGGCTCCGCCGGGACGGTCTGGACCTGGGGGATGCGTGGCTCGCGGTCTACCTGCCCGCCCATGACTGGCATGGACCAGTCCTTGGGGCGATGGCAAACACAGGGATGAACGTCAACAAGTGCTGCTCTGAGCGGTCGGACGCTATATGGGACCGCCCTGAGATTCCTGGAGATTTTGGGACTCATGCTGAACGTCAGTCCAACGTCCGGAGTGCTGGCATAGTCGCCAAACGACTTCCGTAAGTTCTCGGTTCGACCCCGGGGCGGGTCGCCATTCTCTCCGCGCAATCCGCTTCCCCATCCCCCTCGACCGGACGCCGCCTGCCACCTGGACATTACGCTATTCCTATCGCTCCCCGCATCGGGTATACTGTGCCTGCCCCGCCCCCGGAGGCTGGAGTTCGCAACGCGGGCCGTACTGGCAGTACGAATCACGCCGCGGCCCGTTCTTTCCGAAAGGAGATTTCAGATGAAATTCGGACTGCTCTATGAGGCCCAACGGCCTTTCGACGGCAACGACGTAGACTGGAATAGTCTCTACAAGGAAACCCTCGAACAGTGCGAGTTGGCCGATCAGGTTGGCTTCGACAACCTATGGTTTGTCGAACACCACTTCCTTATGGGATTCTCGGGCTCCCCCTGTCCGGAAGTCCTGTTCGGTGCCTTGAGCCAGCGGACCAAGAACATTCGCATCGGCTTTGGCGTCTCCATCCTGCCTAACCACCACCCTGTTCGCATAGCCGAGCGGGTGGCTATGGTGGATCAACTTACTGATGGAAGGGTTGAGTTCGGAACCGGTCGGTCCAACGCCTACGAGCAGATAGGCCAGGGCATCGACCCGCGTGAGACCCGCGACCGCTGGGACGAGGCCATCACCATGCTGCCGCAGATCTGGCAGGAGGAAGGCGAATTCTCCTGGGAAGGGAAGTTCTGGAACGTTCCCGCCCGCCGTATCCTGCCCAGGATCTACCAGAAGCCCCATCCGCGGATGTACTTGGCCTGTACCCAGACTGAAAGCTTCCGGCTGGCTGCCGAAAAAGGCATCGGAGTCCTATCCTCTGCGTCCTACGCCGTGGACATTCTGGCCGAGCACATGAAGGTCTACCGTGAGGCCGTCAGGAATGCCAATCCTGTCGGAGCATTCGTCAACGAATTCTGGGGGAACAACGTACACTCCTTCTGCGGAAAGGACGACCAGGAAGCCAAGGAACTCTGCGCCCAATCCATGAAAAACTTCTTCGGCCCGGACAAACCCTACATCGCTGGGCGTATCGGGGCATATGAAGAGCTCCTCGAGGCCTGGGGCGGCGTGCCCGACCACCTGAAGGCCGACTTCGGACGCTGGCTCCGACAGTCCGACGAGGATCACCAGAGTCAGGCTGCCGATGCAGGCATCTCCCTCGATTCCGGTCCCGGCGCAGCCCGCGCCGCCATTGCTCAGTTGGACTCCAACACCCTGTCCGACCGCGGCGTGATAATCGCCGGCAATCCTGAGAGCTGCATCAAGACAGTCCAGATGTACGAGGACATCGGCGTGGATCAGGTCATGCTCATCATGCAGACTGAGACGATCTCCCACGAGAGGGTCATGGAGTCCATCGAACTATTCGGCAAGGAAGTCATCCCCGCTTTTGACAGGGAAGAAGCCGCCGTCGCCGACAACTAGACCCGGTCGATATACGACTGCAGTGAAGCTCCGGAGGTTTCCCCGGAGCTTCCATTATTTTTGGGGAATGTCTTCGAGACATTGACTCCCCAAGTTCCTTGAATCTCAGACCGGTTGGCCCAGGTGCGTCGGCCTTCGGATTCTGGTTTCACACAGCGCATAATCAGAGGGTGGTATCAATGTCGACGCTGAAGATTGACTCGGAAGCGACCAACAGCCCCACCGGATTGGACCCGGTCGATTCAGAGACCGCCGTGGTGTTTCGCGGTGACGGTGAACCCGGATCGCCACGCCGGTTATTGGAACGCTTGGCCGCGGTCGACTCGGGGACAAGTTTAGAGAGCGACTCCTATTCTCTCGGAGGAAGCGTCGCCGCCTTGGAGCGCCATTTTGCTGACGCTCTGGGCAAGGAGGCGGCAATCTTCATGCCCACCGGTACCCTGGCAAACCACCTCGCCATTCGCGCCCTTTGCGAGGGTAAGCCCAGGGCCATCGTTCAGGAGCAGTGCCACCTGTACCATGACTCGGGCGACTGTGTGCAACGGCTGAGCAACATCAATCTCATTCCCCTGGGCAACGGTCGGCCCGGTTTCACTCTGGAGGAATTGCAGGAAGCGGTATCAGAGTCGGTCTCGGGCCGCGTAGTCAGTCCCGTCGGGGCCATGATGATCGAAAGTCCCGTTCGCCGTCAGCAGGGTCAAACCGTTTCCTACGAGGACATGCGGGCCATGACGGACTACTGCCGGTCCGAAGGCATCCACACCCACCTCGACGGCGCTCGTCTCTACATGATGTCCGCAGCCTCCGGGATTTCGCCCGGGGAATATACCGCGCTGTTCGACACGGTTTACGTGTCTATGTACAAGTATTTTGGTGCGCCCTTCGGCGCAATCCTTGCGGGTGACTCCCGCTGGATCGACGGCATGTACCACACCCGGCGCATGTTCGGCGGTGGACTCTCCCACTCCTACCTTGCAGCCGCCTTGGCCTTGGACGGCGCCAAGGGATTCGAAGAACGCTTCCAGGCTGCTATGCAAAAGGGACGGGGCCTGTTCAAGAGTCTCAACGACCTGGACGGTGTCCAGATCGATGAGTTCAGGCACGGCTCCAACATCTTCCCATTGATACTCGACGAAACAATAGACTCCGAACCCATGATCGATGCTCTCCGCCGCCGAGACATTCATGTCTACCCGCCTGAAAACCCTGAAGCCGGCTTCACCCTCACCATAAACACCACCGTCCTCCGCCAACCCGACGAGATCATCCGCACTGCATTCGAGGATGCCGTTCAAGAAGCTCAATCATCGCGGTAGGGGCAGTCTCTCCCGGTCGGGGGCTCCACAGGGGTTGTGCTAAAATATAGCTCCGCCTTGGGGAAGTGTCGGAACTGGTAGACGAGCATGACTTAGGATCATGTGCCGAAAGGCGTGGGAGTTCGAGTCTCCCCTTCCCCACCAAACTTGTCAAAATCAAGAACCTTTGCGATTGCATTGACTCTGGAACTGTAATCTGACTCAAACTCGTTCCCGCTGCGGATCGAGTTTTGGAACAGCCCTCGTCTACTTGGCGAGGGCTGTTTCCTTGTGGTGGATCATCGCTTGAAAAGGTCACTGAACGGGTGCAGCGGGAAACAGTTCCGTCCTATTGTAGCCGGGAGTACCCAGGTTGCTCAGCGCCTACCTGGTCAAAATCGAGGGTTTCAATTCGAGACATAGCATCGTCGATTTTACGGGTAATCGATACTGGAGGAAGTCAGATGGAATCAATTGTTCAGGGCGCAGTCGCCGGTTTGATTGCGGCACTAGCGGCAACGACCATTCTGGGTTTGGCGAGATATGTCCGCCAATGGTTGGCTAATCGGCAGGACGTGAAATACATCCGTGAATTGTTGGCCGAAGGAAGAACCCACGTCATGGAAGCTGGGGACATGGTTTTCGAAGGTATGGGTGCGACGGCATCAGCAGACAGTATTCGTGCTTCGCAATACAACAGAATGATAAAGGAACTTAACGTAGCCTTCGAACGATGGACGACAAATTTGTCCCACACGCAAAGGAAGGACATATACGATGCCTTGGACTGGTATCACGATCGACCAGATGCGTTATTTGCTATTACGAGAGATGGGAAAGTGGTTTTCCAGGAAATCCCCGACGGCAAATGGCCCACGGTAGATATGTCAATGGAAGCGGCTAGAGAGAAGTTCGACAGACTTCAATCCATCAAGTGGCTGAAATTAAAGGCAGATTACAGTGCAATTCCAACCCAAATTGCTGGCCCATCATAAAGACGGACATCCACCCCTACACCGAGACGCCGGAACGCTTCTTCCGCTCCTAGATTTGCGTCTCGGCATTGTTGCAGAATGTCACGAACTGCCGGACGCTCGCCGTATACTTCCTGGTAGGACTCTTCGTAGGGCGACCAGTCCACAGGACGGTCCTTGACAAATTCCAGGTAGTCCTGCCAATGGAGCGACCCGTAGAGGTGAAGGTGGAGATCGGCTAACTTTTGACTTCCGCCAGTCATATCGTAATTCTGATGCATCTGCTGGGAGTCGGTCGCTTGCAAGGATCAAGAATAGGACATAGGCGGCGAGATTGTTGAAGCGCGGGGGAAGAGTGTTAGGGTGGGCCGGTGTCGTGGCTTCGATACCCACACGGCCCACCACCTGTCACATTCATATCTAGGCTGTATGGACATTTCCCCTTCGGTCTCCCAGACCGCGCCTTCTACCGGCTCAGGAAGTCCAGCAATTCCCGGTTGACCGCCTCGGGCGTTTCCCACTGGAGAAAGTGGCCGTAATTCCCCATGTGGCGCGCCTCGGCACTGGGGAAAAACCTGCGCCACGCCTGTTCCAGCGGCCCGGCTCCCATCCGCTCCGCGGTACGTGCGCGTCGCACCCCGAACATAAAGAGCATCGGAGTCGCCAACTGGCGGTCGGCGTCAGCCTGCCAGTCCGGCGGGTCTTCGTAGGCTGCCGCCCGGTAATAGCTGAACCCACCCCGGAGCGCCCCCGGCTGTGAGTATGCCTTGACGTACTCCGCGATTTCAGCATCGCTCAGCGGGTACTTGTTAATGCACCAGTCCCGGAAGATGTGACGCAGGTATACCTCTTCCCGTCCTTCGATCAGCTTCTCAGGGAGGTCGAACTGCTGATGGAAGTACGAATGCCACCGCTCCCGGATTACGGCCGGAGCCTGTGGGCCAAGTTGCTCGATGGGTGGTGTCGAGTCGATGAGGGCCAGTCTGCGTACGGAGTCCTCGTGGTCTAGAGTGTACCGGAAAGCAACCCTCGCGCCGATATCGTGTGCCACTAATGACACCTCTCCATGTCCCAGAGCACGGGCAAGCTCGAAGATGTCGGATGCGGCCGTGCGGGTGTCGTACCCGGATAGTGGCTTGTCCGAGTAGCCGAAGCCTCGCATGTCAGGGACGATAACCTGGAAATGCTCAGACAGCACGGGTATTTGGTGACGCCAGCTATACCAGAACTCAGGCCAGCCGTGCAGCAGGATCACAGGTTCCCCTTGCCCTTCGATTACATAGTGGACGTTGATCCCGTTGACTACGGCAGTTCTATGTTCCCAATCTGCGTTCATGCCTTGGCCTCCCGAGCCTTCTCCTTCTCCCGGAAATGGGGAATCACGTATTTCCCGAACATTCTGATGGTGTTCATCACCTCTTCGTGAGTCGCAGGCCCGATGGCGCTTAGAGCGAACACCTGCTCGATCCCCAGTTCCTCGTAGGTCTCCATGAACCTGATGCAATCGTCGGGAGTCCCGACGCAGAAGGATGTCCCCCGGTTGACCACGTCTTGGGGAGTGGGGTCGCCCTCGTGCGGCCCCGCCGCCAAACGCTGGTCCCGGTCGTAGTAACCCTGGTAGTCCGGCGGCACCGTGGCCGGGTCCACGCCCCGCCACACCAACCTGGCCCGCTCCCTCTGCTGCTCGCCGTACCAGCCCACCAATTCCACACCTCTTTCTTCGACCTCTTTCCGGCTTTCGTGGCAGTAGGCGGCGGTCATCAGGGCATTCTGGTGATTTACGTGGACGCCTGCCTGCATCGCACCATTGACCGAGCGGTTGTAAAGGTCTAGAAGATTGGCAGTCTTCTCCGGCCCTCCTTCACTGCCCAGCAGCGCACCCAGGCCCAACTCTCCGGCCAACCGCGTCGTATCGTCGCTGGAACAGGCAGACCATAGGGGCGGATGCGGCTTTTGCAACGGTTTGGGCAAGACCTCCCTGGGGGGTATCTGGAAATACTCACCCTCGTGGGCAATCTCCTCTTCCTGCCAGATTCGAGGCAACACTTGAGCGTATTCTTGCCACATGCCCCGGGTGTCCTTGAGGCCTGAGCCATACGGCGTGAGCTGGTAGGGGTATCCCGTTCTCCCCAGCCCCACGTCCACGCGCCCTTTGCTCAGGATGTCGAGGGTGGCCATCCTCGCCGCAGTGTGGAGGGGGTGGTGGATGGGCGCCAGCACGACGCCGATCCCAAGCCTCATCCGCGTGGTGCGCTGGCTCACTGCAGCCAGCGTCAGGTCCGGCGCGCTGTTGTGGGACCACACGGGGCGGAAATGGTGTTCCGAGAACCAGACACTGTCGTAACCCATCTCTTCGGCGAAAGCGATTTGGTCCAGCGCCTCCCAGAACCGCCGGGCCTCCGTCTCCTCATCCCAGGGTTTCGGGACCTGAATCTGGTAGAACAGCCCGAACTTCATAGCAACCTCTCAAATGGAATCTGTGGACAGAGTTCCCGGACACGGCCATTATTCGGGACACGCCGTTTCTCCGTCAATCCCGGCCCCTCCGGCCTCATGCCGGTCCACCTGGATCCTATCGGGTCAAGAACCGCCCTGTCCGGCGAAATGCCGAGCCAACGTGGGTTGGCAGGCAGAAATAGAGGCAGGCAGTTTCGGTCTGGCCCGCTGAATTATGGAAAGAGGACGGACGCCTGTGCAACGGATACCAACGCCTCACCCTATCGCTGCCTGGACAGGAAGTCCTGTACCTTCCCGACCAGCTCCTCCGGATCGTACCTGTCCCACAGGATGCTCGCGTTGCGCATCCAGTCCCCTTGGAAGTAACGCTCATACAGGACCTGACGTGAGCCGAAGGCGCTGCACGCTAGGTCCCATGCCAGGTGGAAGAGCTGCACCCGCTCCCTGGCCGAAGCCGTGTCGGTGTCCAGGTACCTCTCGATTTCTTCCCCCAACGGCCCGTCGAAGTCTACCTCGGACGGCAGGGCCATCAGGCTGCTGGACCCGAGAAGCTGGATGATCTCCGCCATTCTCGGGTACATCCGGATGAACAGGTTTCGCGCCACCGTAATCGGAATCAGCGCCGGACACATCACTCCCCACTCGTCCAGTTCCGCTTGGGTCTCCGCCGCCAGCAGAAGCGCCTTCATGATCTCCAGGTTCTCGATGAGTTCCGCCAGCAGGGCTTGTAGCTGCGGAATTGCCTCGGATCCCAGGGTTCGCACCATGAGGCTCGCCACTCCCAGCACGAACTCGCACTTGGCCACGTTCTTCGTGACCACCTGGTGCCCCGAGTGGTTGTACTGGTTCGTCTCGGGACTCAGCCCGTTCGCAAGCTCAACATCTCCGAACAGGAACACCCGTTCCCAGGGCACCAGCACATCGTCCATGAAGACGATGGCGTCCATCTCTTCAAACCTGGATCCCAGCGGATGGTCGAAGGTGGATCGGTCCAGGTCGAAACTTTCCCTGCACAGGAACCGCAGCCCCGGTGTGTCGCACGGGATGGAAAAGGCAAAAGCATAACGCCACGCGTCCTCGCTTCCCGCTAGTTGCGCATTGCGCACCGGGTATACCGCGATCTCGTCCGATAGCGGCCCCAGCGTTGCAAGCACCCTCGGACCTCGCACGATGAGCCCCGCATCAGTCTCCTTCTGGACGGCCATCGCTACGCTGGTGCTGTAATGCCTGCTTGTTGCGGCGGGACGCCGGTTCCGCTGCAAGTTCACCAGTGTATGAGTCAACGTTAGGTCGTTTTCCCGGACGTATTCATAGTAGTTGATGATGTTCTGCTTGAATTCAGGCCGATTGCGCGCGAAGTAGTCTCCGGCCCCGGCCATTGACATGATGCTCACGTTGAGAAAGTCCGGAGTTCGGCCCATCATGCCGTAACTCGTCTCAGCCCAGTGGGCCATCATGATCCGGCGGCGGCGGAGGTCTTCGATTGTCCGCGGCATAAGGAACGAAAGGCCTACCGGGTCGCCGGTGGTCGGGGATGTGTAGACCATCTCATCCCGGTACTCCGGGTCATGTTGCATGTCGTAGAGCCCGGCAACCGAGCGCGCTCCGTTGGCCAGGCCCTTGAATGATGTTACATCCTCGACCTTCTCGCCCCGGAGGTAGACTTCAATCGGCCTGGCCCGCAGCCCTTCAAGGTATTGTTCTCCCGTCCGTGCTGGCATAACGCCACCTCCGCC
This sequence comes from uncultured Dehalococcoidia bacterium, assembly GCA_951812625.1. Lineage (GTDB taxonomy): Bacteria > Chloroflexota > Dehalococcoidia > Lucifugimonadales > UBA3495 > CATOSP01. Next base: position 1,214,214 of record CATOSP010000002.1, read on the forward strand.
AGTGGATTACCCACGCCACCCACGAGGCTCTCGTCCCCGTGAGGTGGTGGTGGTCTGGATTCCTCCATGTGCCGTGCCGTCCCGGAGATTGGAACGACTCGGTACACAATCATACTATAGCTGGTCGTGCCCACAGGCCATGCGTTTACAGTTGCGGCTGCGGACCAAGAGCCTCCAAGCCGTCGCCAACAACCCATTCCTTTACGCCCCGGAGAGAGTAAAATAGTGCAGCCCTTCGCACAGTCATTGACAAATGTAACCGGTGCTATCTAGGAGACCCTGTTTGCAGCGCTCCCCCAGGGACCGTTCCCCCCTGTCGTCCGTCCTGGCGCATAGCCAGTTCCGCGCCCTCTGGTGCGTCGGAACCCTCCATGAATTCGCCAGGAGGATGGAGTTGCTGGTCTTTAGTTGGCTCATCCTCCAAGTCACCGACTCCTATTTCCAGTTAGGGCTCGTCCTATTCTTCAACAACGTGCCCAGGCCGCTTCTCGCCTTCTTCTCCGGGATTATCGCAGACCGGGTAAACCGGCAGTTGGTCCTCTTCGTTTCCCAAATTGCTACAACTCTGACCTCACTGATCGTCCTTGGATTGCTCGTCTACGACATAAGCCTCGTCAAGCCTTGGATGGTCTATTGCGCTATCCTCCAGCAGGGCGCGAGCCGCGCGCTGGAAGACCCTTCCCGGCGCACGGCAATACTCGACGTCGTTGGCGAAACTCGGCTGGTCAACGCTCTATCCCTTGACGTAATCAGCCATACCACGGGGAAAATGGTAGGGCCGATATTGGGTGGCGTCCTTCTGGACACTGTGGGCTATTCGGGTGCTTATGTATTCGTCATCGTGGTGCATCTGGTGAACCTGGGCATACTTACCCGGCTCAGGGTGCCGCCCGTCGTCCAGAACCTGCAACGTGAACCCGTGCTTCAGAGCCTTGGTGTGGCGATCAGGTATGCTGTGGCCAGCCCTGCGCTGGCTGGAATGCTCTACGTCACCATCATAATGAATGCCCTGGTGTTCCCGATACAGCAGTTCATACCCGCCATCGGGCGTGACCACCTGCACGTAAGCGCGACGTTGGTCGGCCTATTGGTGGCAGCCGACGGGTTCGGTCAACTCGCCGGAGCGGGACTGATGGCTATGCGAAGGCAGGTCACCTATCACGGCCGGATCTTCGTCGGCGGGTCCATTGGCATAACCATCACCGCCATCATGTTCGTCTGGTCTCCTTGGTACGCCCTTGCATTCTGCCTGCTGGCAGTGGGCGGACTGGGTCAGTCCGGCTTCGCCACCATGCAGAGCGCCATCACCATGCTCGCCGCCCCTCAGGACATGCGCGGTCGCATGATGGGCCTTCTCAGTTTCTGCATCGGCGTCGGCACACCCGTCGGAGTCCTGGAGATGGGTTACCTCGCCTCGGCGTTTATGCTTCAGGGCGCCATAAGCGCTAATCTGCTGGCCGGGTTGCTTCTGATGCTGCCCGTGGTGGTCCGGGGCCAGCTCGTATGGCAACCCCTCCGGCAGGTCTCAACAGACGCTGGGCGAACCGCGTAAATCGGCCCCCTTCAAGCAGGCCGTTGCAGTTCTGCAGTCCCAGGGCTCACCCACTGGGGTATGGACCGAGCTTGCTCCGGTACACCGGAAGGGTTATATTCTCGGTAGCCGCCCCTCCGGTTGCGTGCCACCGGCTGGCGCTCCGACTGCGGCGGAAACAAGTTAGCCACGGGGATGATATGCCGCAAGTCTTCAATTGGCCGGGCCGACTCAGGGACATGGCCGACTTCGTGGGCTTCGACCAGGCCGATTTGGACCTGGTCCAGTCAACCGCCGACGTAGTGTTGGAAAACGCCGACTGGCTGACCGCCACCGTATACGACAACTTCCTCGAAAACCCGGAGACCCGGAAGTTCTTCGTCAACCAGAAGGGCGAGGTCGATGAGACCCGCCTGGATCGCCGCAAGCACACCCTCGCACGCTGGCTCAGGGGTTCCATCGGCTTCCAGTTGGACCAGGACTACCCCATCCGCGCTCTGGCCACCGGCATCGTCCACAGCCACCCTCCGAGCCACCGCGCCCACCTGGGTTCCATCCCTGCCCGGTTTATGATTGGCACCATGTCATTCATCCAGACCGCGATGTCCAACCTGCTCAAGGACGAGATGGATGATCCGGTGGAGGCGATGCGCGCGTCTATCGCCTGGAACAAGCTGCTGATGCTCCAGTTGGATGTCATGCTGGCCGGGTACATGGTGGAGACGCCCACCGAACCAACCGAGGTTCCTGAGCACCTCCGGCATCTCATGGCCGATTAGCGCCCACCCCGGTTGCGGACAAGCCCTTTCCGCCTCCCACCAGTCGGCACGGTGCAACGGGGCGACGTTCTCAGAAGGAGAGTATCTGATGACAAAAGTATTGGTGATCCAGGGAGCCGGGATGAACATGCGTGGCAAGGCGCAGGTCGAGATCTTCGGCCCCACCACTCTTGACCAGATGAATGAGCAGATTCTGGGTTACGGCGAAGCCCTCGGCGTCGATGTCGAGGTGTTCCACTCCAACATTGAAGGAGAGGTCGTCAACGCCCTGTACGATGCGCACGAAGGAGATGTGGATGCCGTGCTCATCAACCCGGCAGGCTACACCACCGGCACCGGCCCCCTGCTCGGAGCAATCGGGCAAGTGCGCTACCCCGTGATCGAGGTCCACGCATCCAACCCCACCTCGCGGGGCACAATCTCAAAGGTCCTGCCCACCTGCAAAGGCTCGGTATATGGCTTCGGCGTCTACGGGTACTACCTCGCCTTGGAAGCCGTCAAGCACATGGTCGAAGGCTGAGACCGACCAGCCGGTAGGCTAAACTCATCCCGGTAAATTCTGGCGATGGAAACATGGGCGAGGGAATTCTCCCTCGCCCGGACGCTACGTGTGAATTCCTCGCCGCCTAGTCGCAGCGCAGGCAGCGCGTCTCCGTGAACACCGATTCATGAACGTCGGGGCTGCTCAACAGGTAGTCCACGACAATGCGGACAACTTTGCTCTCGTCGGGAATGTTGTACCGGTCCTTGGCCGACCGTAGAAACGCCATCTGGTCGTTGGTCAACTCGATCTCAAACGCTTGCTTGGCTCCTGCCATATCAAAAACTCCACTACTATGTGATTTGTCGCGCATCTAGCGGACTAACGGGCGCGATTCCGATTCAGGCGATGTCTATTCCCACAGGACAGTGGTCCGACCCCAAAACATCCGGAAAGATGTAAGCGCCCTTGAGCCTTGACGTCAGATCTTCGCTGACGAAAAAGTAATCAATGCGCCACCCAACATTCCGGTCCCGTGCCCGGGTCATCTGGTCCCAGTACGTGTAGTTCCCTGGCTCCTGGTTGTATTCCCGAAACGTATCTACGTATCCGTGAGAGATGAATTTGTCCATCCACTCTCGCTCTATTGGCAGGAACCCCGAGACTTTCTCGTTGGGACCCGGCCTCGCCAGGTCAATCGCCCTGTGGGCCGTGTTCAGGTCTCCGCAGACGACGATACTCCTGCCATTGCTCCGCGTCTGCTCCACGAACTCGAGAAACGAGTCGTAGAAGCTCATCTTGTAATCGAGCCTCTCCGTGGACGACTGCCCGTTGGGGTAGTAGATGTTGAACAGCGTAAAATCAGGATAGTCGGCGATGACAACCCGTCCTTCCCGGTCAAACTCCTCGATTCCAAACCCGAATCTAACCTGCTCCGGTTCGGTCTTGGAGTAAAGACCAACTCCACTGTACCCCTTCCGCTCACAGGTAGAGAAGTAGGAGTGGTAGCCCTCAACGTTCCTGACCGCCGCCGGCAACTGCTCCGGTGTTGCCTTGGTCTCCTGTAGACACAGAATGTCCGGGTTGGCGGCGCCGAACCACTCCAGGAAGCCCTTGCGGTGGGCCGCCCTCAGGCCATTGACGTTCCATGACAGCGCACGTATGGGACCGGGCATTTCGACTCTCCGGCTAGCTCTGAAACTTCGGTGCTTGGGCGTGGCTCCTATGTATATCGACTGCAAATTTTGGGCCAGCAAGGGCGCTGCCTATATGGCATCCCTCGCTGGCCTGACCATGCTGGAAATTCGGACTGGCTGACCCGGGTGCTACGGGAAGAGCGTTTCCCCAGTCTCTTCGTCCACCACCGTAATCGCGCTGACCGGGCAGTTCTCCGCCGCCTCGAGGATGTTCTCTTCTGTATCACCCTCGGGGTCAGCTACCTCGGATTGGCCGTTTTCGTTGATGACGAACACCTTCGAAGCGAAGGTTTCACACATGCGGTTCCCTACGCAGATATCGTGATCAACGCTAATACGAAGCTTGGCCACGGCTTACCTCCCTATTCCATCGAGGGATGTATCCCACCTGTGCGAACCGGCCCCGCGCCTGTTATGGGGCAGCGTTCTCGAGTGACACCGGCAGATTCTTCAAGGACCGGAAAGTGACGCTGGGCTGGTACTCGAACTCGTCCGTCTCCAGGGTAATCTTGTCGTACCGCTCTGCCAGGGACTTGAAAGCCTCCTGGGCCTCGAGCCGGGCCAGGGTCGCGCCCAGGCAGTGATGAATGCCGGACCCGAAAGCCACGTGAGTATTGGGCCAGCGGGTGATGTCGAAGGTATCTGGCTCGGGGTGCTTGTCCGGGTCCCGGTTAGCGCTGGAGATGAACCACCGGATGCGGTCCCCCTCCTTGAGCAGCTTGCCGCCCAGTTCCACGTCTTCTGATGCAATCCTCTGGATGGACTTCACCGGCGGATCATAGCGCAGGCATTCCTCTGTGGCCCGCACCACCGCATTCGGGGAATCCAGGGTGTCTTCCTTCAGCAACTGCCACTGTTCCGGGTGCTGCATGAACGCCAGGGTGCCGTTGCATATAAGATTGATCGTCGTCTCGTGACCGGCCAGCAACAGCAGGATCGCGTCCGCGATCACCTCGTCGCGGGTCAGGACGCCATTCTTCCCTCCGCTCGTCAGCACGGAAAGCAGGTTGTCCTCGTCCGTCGGCAGGTCCATGTGCATGTCCACCATGGGCGCGAGGTAGTCCTGCAGTTCCTTGATCCCGTCAACCAGGGGCTGCATACGGTCCGCTTCACCCCGCCCGATGAACAGAAGTTTCTCAGCCATTGAGCGAATGAACTGCCGGTCCTGGTAGGGCATCCCCATCATCTGGGCGATGATGAACAGCGGCAACGGCGTGGCGAAGTCTTTCATCACGTCCATCTTGCCGTTCTGGTCTGCCTCATCCAGCATGTCCCTGATGACCTGCTGGACCATCGGACGCCACATCTCCATCGACTTGGGGTTGAACCACTTGTGCACTACCTTGCGCTGGTCGGTGTGTACCGGCCGGTCGTGCTGGATGAACCAGTCCATGAAGAACTCGCGCATGTAAGCGTACAGTCCCATGTCCGACTCGTCGATCGCTGGGTACGGCGGGCGCTTGTCCCGGGCCCAGAACTCCGACGAGAACAATTCATGATTACGGGTCATCCATACCAGGTCGTCGTGCTTGGTGATGACCCAAAGCTCGTAGAGTTCGTTCCAGTAGACCGGGTCCTCGTCCCTGATCTTTCCGTAGTAAGAGTAAGGGTCGGCGATAGCCTCTCCGGTGAACATATCGTCGGTGATCGAAGTTACCATTTATCCCCCACCCGTGTAGGTTATGATTCGGACTTTGAATGGAACATATTATAACATGCGGGCTGATGTCAATGCCGTTCCACTTAGGGCTGAATCAGCACTCGTACCGACCCATCCGTGTCCTTCCGATGGGTGATTACTCTATGCTCCCCCTGCTCTGCCCAGAGTATCACGTCGTAGATGTTCAGGGCGTCGGCCAGGATTGCCTCGACCAGTGAGTCGTGGTCCAGCTCTATTTGGCGGGTCAGCGCGGCTATAACCCCGGCGCAACTCTTGCCACGGCCGTCAATGACGATCCAGCCATTCCCGGAACCGTTGCCGGGAATCGACAGTGGTTCGTGATGGACGTCAAGTTCACCACTCTTGCGCAGGTCCACCTGCCGCTTGAACTCCGAGACCTTCTCCCACGTCACCGCTTTGCCCCGGTCGCCTTCTCCGCAGACAGCCCCCCGGACGCCGACGATGTCCGGGTTCACCCGTGCCAGCTCGTCCAGGTCCTCGATGCGCAGGTGTCCTGACAGCGCGGTGCTGAGACCCAACTGCTTGCCCTGGAAGACCATCTCTTTCAGTTCGTTCTCAGGGATGAAGTCGAACAGGTTTCGGCCATCCTTGGTCAACGTGTCTATCAGGAAGCCGTCGCACTGCCCTTCCTTGGCCAACTGTACCATGCACTTCGGGTCCAGACCGCCGTACAGATGGTTGTCGGCGAACAGTGACCCGACAAGCTTCGTGTTTGTTCCCGCCATGGCCTCCCGCGACTGGATCAACGTCTCACGGGCAGTCTCATAATCGGTGTTGCAGAAGCCCACCTTTACTGATGTCGCATTCAGCGCCGCCGCCGCGTATGCCGCCATGGCAACGGTACCTGGCTGGCTCGGCACCACTCCCAGCGTAACGCTCACGTGGTTCTCTGGCGCAATCCTTGACCGCACCTGGTGTACCACGTTCGGGTGTCCGGAACCCACCACGGCCTCTTGCAGATTCTTGACATCCACAACGTCTGCCCCGCCGCGTTCAGCCTCCAGCGCCTCCTCAACGTCTTGGACGCTGACCATCAGCAGCATCCCGGACGCGAAGTTGTTGTTGGCCGTCAGCCAGGCGGTGCGGTTGTTCACTGGCGCAGCCGCCTCCGGCAGTCGCGGCTTTAGCGGTTCCAGGTCGCGGCGAAGCTCGTACTTCTCCTCGGGGGTAAGCTCCATCAGGGGGTACCTGGGATGCCCGGCGGCCATACCCATCAGCTCGGCCCAGTATTTCACCATGGGTATCGGGAGCGCGCCGTCATACTTGTCCACTATCCGGGTCCACCAGGTGTCCGAAAGTTCCTTGATCCTCCGCAGGTGTGTCTCATAGAACGGTTCATCGAGGTGGCCTTCCGATGCCTTGTTGATGAACTGCACGTAGTTATTGCACTCGGGAATGTCGAAGCGCCAGTCAGACGTGTTGGAGAACATCACCTGTTGGTTGAACCCCAGCTCTTTCCCTCTCCAGTAAATCCATTCGTCGGGAGTGCTGATAATCGCGTCCTTCCCGATGGTCAGGTGTGCCTCGATTGAGAGTTGCTGGTTGAAGCTGGCTTCCTTGACGCCGACCACGTTGGGTATCTCGCAGAGCCGTCTCAGGTTTGTTGTGTTGAGAACAATCCCGAACTGTGGCGAGTTGTAAAACATGATTGCCAACCGGGTATTCGTGGCCAGATAGCGCACCCACTCCACGACCTGTTCCTCGGTCTTCGTGACCATGTACGGGGGGGCCACGATCAGCAGGTCATAGCCCGTGTCCTCGGCATGGTGTGCCAGGTCCAGCATCGCCCCAGCGGATGTGTGGGTGATGTGCGCCCCGATGGTCCACTGACCCCTGGCCTCATCGGACAGGGTGTCCATCACCTGCATCCGCTCTTCGTGGGTCAGGCTCCAGAATTCCCCCATGCCCCAGGTGCACCCGGCGCCGGCCGTGCCCAGCTTACGGATGTGGCGGATGTTGTGCCTAAGCCCGTCCTCGTCGACGCGGTCGTCAGGGGTGAACGGCGTGATCAGTGTCGTCCATTGCCCTTTCAGGTTCTCCCAGGCCCATTCCTGGGCCTCACCTTTGGTATAGGCTGGCATCTGCTATCTCCTTAGGTCTGGATCCTTCTGAAACGCGGATTCTCGGTGGCCGCACCGGCCCCGGATGGGGTATGGGCAACCTTCTCGGATCACACCGCATTTTACTGCCACCACGATAATCAGTCTACTGCGCCATCTAGGCCGGAGCCGTCACCGCTCGTGGGTCCGCGGACTTGCCGCTGTTGGCTGGACCCGGCGACCCTCGGAATCTGGACGGCCTGCAACATTACCTGTTGCGCCCCGGATAACGGTAGTCTCTGGCAATCCCCATCTCGGGGATTGGCGGCTGGGCTTTGGCTCGGTAACGGTAGTCCGGGTCTGCCTCCACCCTCGGGCCGATCGTATTTCGCAGGACTCCGATCCCCTCAGCCTCATGTTCCACCACGTCACCCGGCTGCAGGAACCTCGCCTTCTCATAGCCCTTGCGGATGGCTTCGGCGATGGAGCCTCCGCCTACGGTTCCACTCCCTAGGACATCTCCCACAGCGATACGGCTGTCGCGGGACGCCCGCTCGACCAGCGACCCCCAGGTGTGCCATGACTCTCCGCCTTCTGAGTCCGTGAGCCAGTCGTCTCCGTTGACCCGGACGCTGCACTTGATATGCAGTCGCCCATCCCGCAGGTAGGGAGCCATCTCATCGGGTGTCACCAGCCACGGCCCCAGTGACGAACCGGAGTCCTTTCCCTTCGCGGGGCCCAGTCCTACCGCGCTCTCGTCTCGTTGGAGGTCCCGGCAACTCCAGTCGTTGAATAGCAGAAATCCAGCGATGTAGTCCATTGCATCGGCTTCGGTGACGTTGGTCCCCTCTTTCCCGATTACGCACCCAAGCTCCAGTTCATAGTCCAGCATCTCAGCCGCCGAGGGATACGGCACGTTTTCACCCGGCCCATAGATGCACAATGGGTTGGAGAAATAGAAGATGGGCATCCTGTACCATGCTTCTTCCCTCTCCCTGGTGCCCTGGGCTGTAGCGTGCTCCTCGTAAATCATGAAGTCCCGCACCGTCGGCGGACGCAGTACCGGTGCCCGGAGCCTCGCCTGCGCCAATGGAACGCCCGGTGCGCCTCCACTACCGGACAGGGCTTCCCGCACCCGGTCAACGGCTTCCCCGTCCAACTCCAGCAGGTCGCGTACGTCCCGCAGTGTCTGTCCCTCACCCAGTAGGGCGGTCACATCCACTACTTGCTCGCCGTCCAGTACGCCGCACCTCGGGCCCGACCCGGTATCATACGTGAGTAGTTTCATATCGTGTCTCCCGCGACATCTCTTCGAATTGGGAACACCGGATGCCGTGATTGAGCTCGCATCCTTCCCGCTTGTGCAGCCTAGCGTATGCCGCTGCAAAAACCGTTGTCAAGGACGAGAGCCAACACTCAAACGCGTGCTGCCGCACGGTCAATCTGGGGCGCGAATCCGTGGGACAGTCACCAAATGGCAGAGTCACCTGAAACAGTCGCCCCTGACAAACACTGCTTGCAAAGGTTATAGAACGCATGTACCATCGTGTCTGTCCAGCACTTAAGACCCGACCGGAGGGCAGTGCCAGTCCAGGACAGCCACTGAGGCACACGATGTTCATTGTCCAGAAAACCTGACAAGGCAACCCGCAAGCACCAGGCCAGTCCCTCCCCGGAACCCACCTTCGGCTCGTCCAGTCACCCAAAATGTCCGGTTCTGTCCGGATATGACCGGAAAATCGGGATTTTCTCCCCCTTTCGCAAAAGGGGGATTTACCCCCTCGCTCCACACTCATCAACTCCCTGTAAAGAACTCCCTGTAAAGAACTCCCTGTAATGAGGTGCAACCATGACTTTCTCCCAACTCAGGTCCCAGGTCGACGCCCTCCTCCGCAAGTACGCAACCGAAGTCGAGACCTACCGCCTCGGCAAGGTCACCGCTGAATTCTGCGATGAGGTTGCCGACGCCCTGACTAACCCCAAGTCCGGCCCCGTGAAAGACCCCTTCGATTGGGCCTCCGTATTGTTCAAGCGGATGGCGAAACGCGGCTACCGTCCCCGGAACCTCACGCCTATCCAGAACTACCTGACCCGCTGCCTCCAGGAGCGCCGCGTCCTTCCCCAGGCCCGCGAGGTCCTGCGTGCCCTCCTGCCCAATGCCGCCGAACGCGGACTCATCCCCCGCACCGTCGAAGACCCGGTTCCCATCTGCGCCATGAAACGCGGGCTGGAGAATGCTGCCAGGAGTGGCGGTTCAGGTTCGTCCGGCCTGGGTCTGTCGGACCTGATCGAACACTGGCAGAAGATGGACTACTGGCGGCAGTTGGCCCAGAGTTCCTTGCCGGGTAAGGGAATGGCAGAAGGGGCGACCGCGTAGACCTGCCCCGGTCGACAGAGACAGGGCCCCGCAGGCCGTCTTTGTACAACTGGACTGCCTGATACGCACACCTGCCTTCACTGTGTTCGCCTTGACTGCGAAACCCTCCGGGGCTAACATTCCCCCGACTGAACGGGCTGGTATCGTCCAGCCACCGGCGAAATACCGCAGCCAGGCACACGCGAGGGAATATGCCCTACCAGAACCTGTTGCTGGACCGGGATCAGGCGGTCCTCAAGATCACCGTGAACCGGCCCGAAGTGCTGAATGCCCAGAGCCGCATAATGCGGGAGGAGCTTGACATCACCTTGGCCGAGGCGGCGGAGGATGATTCGGTCCGCGTGGTCATCATCGCCGGGGCAGGCAAGCACTTCTCCGCCGGGCACGACCTTGGCAGCCCCCAGGAATTGGACGACCGCCAGCGCCGTCCCTATGCGCCCGGAATGTCCGGCCAGTTCAAGCGCAGTTGGGACCAGAACCTCGCCAATACTCTTCGCTGGCGCGACTTTCCCAAGCCCACCATCGCCCAGGTCCAGGGATACTGCATCATGGGCGGCCTGATCCTCGCCACGTCTTGCGACCTGATTGTCGCTGCCGACAACGCCCGGTTCTCCGACCGCACCGTCCGCTGGGGCGGCCCCCACGTCCAGTACTCCAGCCTCCCCTGGGAGATCGGCGTGCGCAAGGCAAAGGAATACCTCTTCACCGGCGACTGGATAGACGCCGCAGAGGCGGAACGAATCGGGCTGATCAACCGCGTCGTCCCCGCCGACAAGCTCGAAGAAGAGACGATGGCCCTGGCCCAGCGCATCGCGCTGCAGGACCCCTTCGCCCTCAGGTTGGCCAAGTTCTCCATCAACCAGATCCAGGACGAGATGGGATTCCGCACCGCCATAACCGGCGCATTCCAGGCCCACGCTATATCACTGGCCTACCGCCGGGAGCAACACGGCGATGACTTCGAGCGCAGCATGGGCACCGATCGGGCCCGGCGCAGGGACGAAGCCTTCGGCGACCACCGTTAGTCCGGTCGCGCCGTCGTTGGGACCATGAAACACCTGCCATGAGCGCTCTCTCCGACCTTCGGGTCATAGACCTCTCCACCAACGTTGCCGGGCCATTTTGTGCCAAGCTCTTCGCCGACTTCGGGGCTGACGTAATCAAGGTCGAGCACCCCCAGGGTGGTGACGAGGCTCGGCTGATCGGCCCCTTCGCAGACCAGTCCAACCCCGAAGAGAGCAGTGCCCTCTTCCTCTACCTCAACACCAACAAGCGGGGCATCACCCTGAACTTCGACACCCAGCAGGGGATGTTCGTCCTGCGACAGCTTCTCAGCGTCGCCGACGTTGTGGTGGAGAGCTTCCAACCGGGCACAATGGAACGGTACGGCCTGGGGTTCGACGGGCTCCAGGAACTCAAGCCGGGGATCGTCTTGGTATCCATTACCCCATTCGGCCAGGACGGCCCGTGGAGCCAGTACCAGGCTACCGACTTGGTCGAATTCGCAGCGTCCGGTCTGAGTTCCGTCAACGGCTTGGCATCCCGCGAACCGTTGAAAGTCCCCGGCTTCGAGACCTGCTACCAGGCTGGGATTAGTGCCTTCTCCGGCGCGATGACTGCCGTCTGCCACCGGGACGCCGGTGGTCCGGGCGACCATGTGGACGTGTCGATTCTTGAGGCCGCCACCACCATCTTCGGCCCGCAAATTCTCGCCGCACAGCATTCCGGCCGCTCTCCGGGTCGTCGCAACGCGCCCAGGCCCACCGGCTTGTTTCCCTGCAAGGACGGCTTCATTTCCCTGAACGTCCGCCACGAACCAACTTGGCGTTTCATGTGGCTCTTCTTCGACGAACCGGAGATGGCGGACGACCCGCGATTCGCCACCCAGAACGCCCGTCGGGAGCGCAACCAGGAGCTTGAGGATCTGCTGATGCCCCGCTTGGCCCAGTACACGATGGAGGAGTTGTTCCACGGCCTTGCTCCCATCCGCATCATGGTGGGGATGTCCCTTGATGTGGGCCAGATAGCCAACGATCCTCACCTCAAGGAGCGTGGCCTGTTCGTCGAGTCCCAGCATCCGGTCGCTGGGGCCGTGCGCCATCCCGGGGCGCCCTTCCTCATGGGCGAAACACCGTGGGAACTGCGTCATCCCGCCCCGACCCTGGGACAGCACAACCGGGACATCCTCACGGGAATGCTGGGCTACAACCCTCGGGAATTGGACCGCTGGCGCGCTCAGGAGATCATTTAGGATGGCTGTCGACAACTCCGGAGCACATTCCTTGCCATTGGCCAACCTGAGGGCCGTTGTCCTCACTCAGGCTTGGGCCGGGGCGGTCACATCTATGCTTCTTGGCGACATGGGCGCGGACGTGGTCCAGATCGAAGCCCTCGAACGCCCCGATCCCTGGCGCGGCGGTTACGCTCCACGGCTCTCCGGCACCTACGCCAACAATGACCCCGGGGAACGTCCCTTCGACCGCAACGCCAACTTCAACTCCGTCAACACCAATAAGCAGGGCATCACTATCGACCTCAACCACCAGGAGGGCAAGGACCTCTTCCTTGACCTGGTGCGAATCTCCGACATAGTCGCCGAGAACTTCTCCGCCCGGGTGATCCCCAACTTCCGGCTGGAATACCCGGTATTGCGGCAGATCAACCCCAGCATCATCATGTTGCGTATGCCTTCCTACGGAACGTTCGGCCCCTATGCCATGTACATGGGCAACGGTGGCACTACCGAACCTATGTCGGGTATATCCTCCCTCTTGGGTTACCAGGATGGGCCGCCCATGAACTCCGGCGTTATGCACACCGACCCGGTGGCTGGCATGTTCGGCTACGCCTCGTTGATGATCGCCCTCCACCACCGTAACCGCACCGGGAGAGGCCAATTGATCGACCTGTCCCAGCAGGAGACCTCGGTACACCTGATCGCACGTCAGGTGATGGATCAGACCCTGACCGGCAGTATTCCTGCCCGGCAGGGCAACCGCGACGATCTCATGGCTCCCCACGGCAACTTCCCTTGTCAGGGCAACGACACTTGGGTCGCTATCTCCGTCCGGTCCGATGCTGAATGGATGCGGCTGTGTGAAGTAATGCAGCGAGCCGACCTCGCCGTGGACCCGCGCTACCGCGACTTGGCTGGGCGGCAGAGGCACGTCGCAGACCTGGAAGATGCAGTGTCGAGGTGGACTTCCGCCCAGGATGCCTACGCGGTGTCGTCCCGGCTGCAAGCCGTTGGTATCCCTTCGGCCCCCGTGCTTAAGGCTGCTGAGGTTCTGGAGAACCCGCAGTTAAAGGCCCGTAGCTTCTTCGATGATGTGGCCCATCCGGACACTGGTACCTACCAACACGCCGGGACTCCTTGGCGGCTGGTCAACTCCCTTCGCAAACCCCGATCACCCGCTCCAACCCTCGGGCAGCACAGTGCCAGGGTCTTCCGCAACCTCCTGGGACTATCAAATGAAGACGTCGCCGCTCTCATTGATCGGGGCATCACAGGGGAAACACCATCCCCCGAGGAGTAGACAGCGGATTTGGGAATCCGTACCGCGAAGAGGTTGACCGCCGGTGCTGTCTACGAAGGCTGATTGAACTGCACCAGTATGCCGTCCGGGTCGCGCACGTAGATGCTGCGTATCTCTCCGTCGTCGTTGGTGAACGACTCGATCGGCCCGGCCAGATCAAAACTCTTGGCCATGAGCTCACGTGCCAGACCTGCCACGTCCTCGACGCCGAACGAAATGTGGCTGATACCCACTTGGTCCAACAGGATGGCATCCCCGTCCGGGTCCTCGCCGGGATGGCTCGTCAATGTCAGCGTTGGGGTTGCGCCGTCCCCGTATGCCAGGCTGACCCAGCGCCTGGTCTTGCGCGAGTGCTTGTAGTTGTGCTGACGTCCACCTTCCGTCGGGTCAGTGGGCCTGTCACCCAATACCTTCATCCCCAGCGCGTCCCGGTAGAACGCCAGCGACCTGTCCATATCGCGGACGCATATTCCGATGTGGGTAACGCAAGATGCTTCCATTGGTTATCATCCTCCCCCGGTCTGTGGGCCCGGCTCCGCTCTGTATCTGGCATACCTCACGAGGAAGTCGCGGATGCCCCTGAAGTATTGGGTAGTCCCAACGTACATCAGGTCATTGTGCCCGGCGCCGGGGATGATCTCCAAGTGTTTGTTCGCGGTGCGCAGGTTGTTGTGCATCTCCACCGCATCCCGCAGCGGAGCGCCCTCGTCCCACTGCCCGTGTATCACCAACGCGGGGATGTCGATGGAATGTACCTTGGCCACATAGGCTTCTTCCAGCGCCCGGGCAACGTCCGCTTCCAGGCTGCGCGTGAAGTTTCCGATGGTAGGACGCCCGCTCTCGATTATCACGCCGCTCAGGTGCTCGGATGCGTTCACTGCCAACTCGAATGCTGAATGCCTGCCCATCGAACGCCCCATGACGTACAGCGGCCCCGTGAACTGGCGAACTTGCATCGTTTCCAGCAGCGACTCCAGCACTTTGTGGCAGTCCAGAATCATCTTGGAGAATCCAGGTGAGCCGCCAGAAGCACCGTATCCCCTGTAATCGGCGATGAAGAAGTTGACGCCGATCTCGTTGTAAAGTGGGGCAATCGAGTCGTATCCGGCCGCCGTTTCGCCATTCCCGTAGAAGAACAGAATGGTCGGATTCGCCAGGCCTACCGGGAAGAACCTGGACGAAAGCACGATATCGTCGTCCACGTCGATCGCGTAGTCAACGGCTCCTTCCGGGGTCTTCGTCCAGTGAGGCTGTGGGTAAAAGGATCGCGCCGACGCCTCTGGACTATCCAGAACGGAATAATCTAGGTTGGTCATGTCCATCCCTCCCCAGAACCAATCTCCGGCATTATACTACGCGCCGTGGTAAGGTGTTCCCACGACGATAACCCACCGACGACGGCAGAGGTGTACTGGAATGGCGAAAATGGAGATCGGACTGTACGACGTTTTGGACCAGGCCCAGATGGAGTCTCACGCGATCGCCGCCGATGTTTACGATGAGCACATACGTGGTGCGCAGGAAGCCGAGCAACTGGGGTACAAGTATTACTTCTCCATTGAACACCAGACCTCAGATGTCAGTTTTCTGAGTGCTCCCAATGTGTACTTGACCGCCCTTGCCCGCGGCACCAGTGCCATGCGTTTCGGCGTCATGATTTACCAGTTGCCCTTCCACCACCCTATCCGTCTGGCTGAAGAAGTGGCAATGCTGGACCATCTCTCCAGGGGACGAATCGAGTTCGGTGCAGGCACGGGAGTCACCAGCCACGAGTTCATGCGTTGGAATGTGGAATTCGACCGCAGGCGGGAGATTAGTGAGGAGGCCCTGGACATCATCCTTCAGGCATGGACCGAAGACAGCGTCACCTACCATGGCAAGTTCTTCAAGTTCGACGAAGTGCTGACCAGTCCTAAGCCATTTCAGCGGCCCCATCCGCCGGTCTGGTTCGGGTGCCATAGCGCGGCCAGCTTCGAGTACGCCGCCCGCATGAATTTCCACGTTTCCCAGAACATCGACACCGATCCTGTCATCGCCGACAAGTTCAACACTTGGCGCAACATCTGGAGGAAGGAAGGCCACTCCACACCCATGCCCAAGACCTTCCTCACCCGGCATGTACACGTCGCAGAAACCGACGAGAAAGCCCGCGCCCAGGCTGAATCACACCTGGCAACCGCAGTCCATCCCGAAGCGGTACCCGCGGGCAAGGGTCGAGACATCATTGGTGCAACGAGGCTTGGCTATGGACCATCAGGGATGCGTGGCGGAGACCCCGGAACGCCCGAGAGGGCCGAACTACGCCGGACATTTGCCGAGCGTGCCCGCTCCTACGACTTCTGGGTTGATAATGGTATCGCCCTCGTGGGCAGCCCTGAGACCGTGGCGAGGCAGATGCAGGAACAGCACGACCTCATAGGACACGACATCTTCTGTGCCCGCCACCTCTTTGGCTACATCTCCCCCGAAGCCGCCAAGAACTCTATCCGCCTCTTCGCCGAAGAAGTGATGCCAGCCTTCGCGTAAAAGAGGGCACCGGCTCGCAGTTGCAGCGGACCAGGACCCTGTCTTGTACCAAACGCGAGAACCGGCTAGGGTGCTCTTCTTGTTTCCCTGAGCTATCGCCCTCGCGAATGCGGGATATATCACATTAGACCAGCTACTGGACATAAGCGGCGTAGGCGAGTTCTGGGCACTGCCACTAAACCCGCCGCAGCAACTCATCCTCCAGCCGGTCCACGTCGAAGCTTTCGCTGGCCTCGGCGACGCGGGCATCCCCCTCCCGGACCATACGCTCGGCTTCGGTCTCATCCAATGCTTCGGGGAGTTCCTCCTCCCGTGCCCTGCGTCGTTGCACGTCCCGCGCGTGTTCCACGAACAATCGGCGCATCGCCACCACCACCGAATCGGTGGAGGACAGGTACTCCGGCATAGCGTACTGGGTGTACTTCTCCGCGTCATAGTCCTGATTGCGGAAATTGAAGTTCAGCTCCCAGTTCCGGTAAGGCCACGTGGCTCCGCTGACCAGCCTGCGCAGGAACCCCGGCTGACTCTCGTACCGCTCCACGTTCAGGTAGACCATGCGGGTCAGGTTCTCTTCGACGGGCACCGGCCAGCGGGTGCTGCGGAAGTAACGGTTGTTCCCCCCAGTCCGCGACATCCCCGGCAGTTTCGTGCCGTTCCACTCGTTTACGTCCGGCGTGTCTGCCGCAGCGGCCCGGCGCATGGATGGGTCCTGGCCCTTCCGGCGCGCTTTCCACTCGAAGAACCACGTCCAAGCGAGCCGCCATCTGTGCAACGGCCACACCCCGTCCACGCCGGGATAGTACATCTGATACGGAATCTTGCCGTTCTCGTCGTAGTAGTACCTCTCGGTCGATGACTTGCCGCTGCCGGGACGGTAGTGGACGTTCTTGTTGTTTACCAGGTTGACCCGGTAGCCTAACGGGGTCCGGGGTCTGCCCCCGACCCTGCTGCCCAGGATCCTGAGCGCGTTGCGATGGACCATGAAGGCATTGTGGGCGTCCATCGTGTTTTCCAGCACCAGCACCCAATTGCAGTCGAACATGCAGAATGAGGGCCGGCATATGTTGTGGCCCTCGAACATCTCCGGCGGGATGTCCTCCTCCGGCGCGACCGGTTCGCCATCACCCATCCAGACGAACACCATCCCCTTCAGTGTGACGGTGGGAAACTTGCGGGCCTTCATTCCCGGAGCGCCGACCATCTTCGAGTCCGGACCTTCGGTTAGAAACGCCACGCAGTTCCCGTCGCCGTCAAACGTCGCCCCGTGGTAAGGACAAGTGAGGAACCCCTCGAAGTAGCACCGTCCCATGGACAGGTACACGGCACGGTGTGGGCACCAGTCCAGCAACGCCTGGATCTCCCCTTGCTTATCCTTAAAAAACACAACGTCGGTGCCGAGCATCCGTAGCACCTGGGGCTTGTTCTTCTTTACATCCTTCGCCGGGAGGGCCGGATACCAGTACTCCCGGAACCCGGTGGGAGGAATCCTGCTACGCCGGTCCTTCGGGTCGTCTGGCACCTTGAACGGCGGCGTGGAATCGAAACCCTGGAACCCCCGCCGCATCTTCTTGTAGCCGCCGGGATAGCCTGAAAATGGTTTCAAAAGAAGCCGTTTCAGCCCCATAGTCCCGCGTCCTTCCTGGTAGTCTGTCGAATTGCCGTCATAGTAGCAGAAGTGTCAAGAAGGGGTGCATGGGGTACATTTTCCGAGGAGTACAGACTGGACAACCATCTCCGCCAGCGAACTAGAACGGGTAAGGCTGTCCTCCTCCAACCGCCAGCACCTGCCCAGTGATGTACGAAGCGTCATGGGACGCGAGGAAGGCAATGGCCGATGCCTGCTCGTAGGCCTCTCCCCGTCGTCCCATCGGAATCTCCGAACTCCGGGTCGTAGACCGGTACTCCGCCTGGTCCGCCTGTTCCTCTTCGGAAAGCGCCGGTGGCGCCACATCTACGCCGAAGTCTCGCGGCGTCACCCGATCATCGGCTCCAGTTCCGCTGGGGGCGACGCAGTTGACCCGGATGCCCAGGTGAGCGACCTCCCGCGCCAGGGAAGTCGTGAGACCGATCTGTCCAGCCTTGGCCGCGGCGTAGGGCACGCGGAACCGGCCCGTAACGGCATGGGTGGCGATGTTGACGATGGAACCCGATCCCTGCTTGATCATGTGGGGAAGCGCGGCCCGGCAGCACCATACTGCGGTCCAGAAACTCCGGTCGATCTCAGCCTGTATCTGCTCGGGAGTGTAATACTGGAACGACTGGAACCAGATTGTGCCCCCGGCGATATTGGCCAACACGTCGATCCGTCCGTAGGCGTCCATGGCCTTGGACATCAACGCCTCGGCGTTCTCCCACCTGGAGAGGTCACCGACTGATACGACGCACGAGCCACCGAAACCCTGTACTGCCGTGCGGACCCGCTCCGACGTCTCGGCCACGAGGTCTCCGATAACAATGGACGCACCCTCCTGGGCCAGCCGTCGTGCCGTAGCCGCGCCGATCCCCTGCCCCCCGCCCGTAATCACAGCGACCTGTCCTTCGAAGCGGCGCGCTCCAGCAGCCCTGGGGTCAAGGGCTTCCACCATAGTATCCTCCTGCTGCCGCTCCGGCAGGGCTGTCCTAACCGGTGGCCAGCACAACCGTACCTGTCGAGGACAGAGACCCTCCGGTGCCGTTGACGATGGAAACTTTGGGGGTGCCGCCGTTGACCTTCACCTGGCGCTCGCCACCCTCTCCCCGCATCTGTCTCACCGCTTCTACGAGCAGGAAGCTGCCGTACATACCCGGATGGGTGTAGGAAAGCCCTCCGCCGCTGGTGTTCAGGGGGAAGTCTCCGCCGGGAGCGGTGCGCTGCCCGGCCACGAAGTCCGCCGCCTCTCCGGGGCCACAGAAGCCAAGTGCCTCCAGAGTGAGCATCACCGTGTAGGTGAACGAGTCGTAGATCATCGTCAGGTCTATGTCGTCGTGGTTGATGCCGGCGCGGGCCATCGCGTTAGGGCCGGACTCCCGAGCAATCAGAGAAGTAAGAGACGGCATCATGCTGATCATGTTGTGGTCATGGCTCTCGGCCGCACCCAGAACCCAGATCGGCTCCTTGGCGCAGTCGCGCGCCTTTTCGGCAGAGGCAACGATGATTGCCGCTCCCGAATCAGTAACCAGGCAGCAGTCGAGCAGGTGGAAGGGCCAGGATACCCAGCGGGAGTTGTGGTAGTCGTCAAAACTCATGGGCGTCTCGTACATAACGGCCTTGGGGTTCAAGTTTGCCCACTTACGGGTTGAGACCGCTATCTCCGCCATCCCCTGACGGGTCTTGTCCTCTCCGTACTCGTGCATGTACCGGGAGCAGGCAATCGAGTAGTTGATGGGAGCCCCGATAATCCCGTAAGGGGACTCGTACTGGGCTGCGGGCAGGTTGGGGTCTCCTGGTACACGCCCCCGCGTGGAGCGGCCCGCCTGGCCGTGGGTGATGAGGGCCACATCGCAGAACCCGGCCCGGATGGCTGCAACTGCGTGGGCCACGTGGATGACGAACGACGATCCTCCCACAGAGGTATTGTCAGTGAACCCGGGCTGGATGCCCAGGTACTCCGCCGTTGCCAGGGTGGAGAACCCGGCGGTGAAGAGGCCATTGACGTCGTTCTTCGACAACCCAGCGTCCGCAAGGGCATTGTGAGCCGCTTCCCCGTGATGTTGCAATGATGACTTGTCGGGCACCGTGCCCATTACGTCGGACTCGGCAACTCCCACGATGGCAATATCCCGCTGACCCATACTGCTAGTCGCCATTGCCGACCCTCCCGAAATAACCTGCTGAACCGTCAAGTAGTCCAGGATTGCTCCCCTATAGTGTCAACCGCTGTCGGTGTCAGCTTCCCAGGGGTTGTATGAACCGAAGTACTACAGGTGGCCCTACAGATCCGTGGCCCCGTAAAGGCGTCTCCCGTAGTCCTGATCCTCGATCTCGCGGGCTATCTCAGCCCCTTCGGCCCTGGCATGACTGTAGTGAGCATCGATGTCTTCAACCACGGCATAAACGCTCCGTGTGTTGACGCCAATTTCCGAAGGTGTATTGACTGGATGGTCTTCTTCACGGTTGGAGGCAGACCCGAGCATGATCATACCTTTGCCAATGGTCAACTGCGCGTGGGCTATGGTGCAGTTCCCTCCCGGTACGACCAACTGCGGCGAGAACCCAAATACCCTGCATAGCCAGTCTATCGCTGCGGACGCGTCGCGGTAGCTCATTCCTGGAATCACATGGCCTGGTATGGTAGGAACCAGATCACTCATCGGATTGAGCCTCCTTCAGCGCGGCATATGCTTGCAGACCCACTCGAACTCTTCTTCCTCGGAGTCGAAGTATTCGAACCTGTGGAAGAGTTTAGTCGGCCCCCTTGATTCGCGGATACTATCCCTCTTGCCTCCGGTACAATCCTCGTCCACCGTCATTGTAGCTGGGTCTATAACAACCCCGTAGCGCTCCAGCGCCGACCTCATTGACACGAAACCGTCTTTAACGTCATCCAGCACCTGATCCATGTCCCGTTCCAGCGGGTCACCCCAACCCCCGCCGCCTGCCGTGTAGATGCGCACGAGGTCGCCCTTCTTCCAGTGGTTATCGTCGGAAAACGCCCTGACCTCCTGCTCCTCTGGCGTTCCGGGATTCAGCACTACACGGGAGACTCCACCACCCATTCCCCCGGCGACGCCCCAGGCCGGGAACAGGTTGTTCTCGACGCGCAGCCCGAAGGTGCCCTCATCGGCCAGCAGCCGCACGTCGCGCATGATGCCGCAGCCCCCCCGGAACTTCCCGGGCCCGCCGGAATCGGTTGAAATGGCGTACCGCTCCAGCCTGAGGGGATATTCCATCTCCATGAACTCGCCGGGGTAATTCTCGTTGTGACGCTGGTAAATGGCATCCAGCCCGTCGGCATGGGGCCGAGCGCCGTGGCCCACGGCAATCCCGTCCGTGCATAGCAGCCACGCGCTCGTATCCCGGTCCGCAAGCGGGGCTTTCATTCTCCAGTAGGCGATGACGTACACTGCAGTCCCCGCCATCACATTGCCGCCGGTAGCACCTGCCAACACTGCCCTGACAGCGCCCTTCAACTTGGTGAAGGTGTGCGCCCGGCACCCCAGTGCCGCCGGCCATTCCGGCTGCAGGATGCTGCCGGAACGTAGCTGAACATCGTCCACGCCAGCCAGCAGGCCATGGTTGGCCAGCAGTGATGGGTCGAACTGGTGAAAATACTGCCCGAAGTAAGCCTTGAGAGCGCCGCCGCTGGCAATAAAGTTGATCGATCCGTCAGACTGGTCGTCGCTCCCCGTTGCGTCCAGCCGGATGTTGTCACCCTGGCGGCTCAGCTTCAGATGGAACGAATGCCATTCGTCACCAACTCCCCCGTGATCCATGAAATCCCGTACCGAGTACTCTCCTTCGGGTATTGCTTCCAGCGTCTTCTCTCTTACCATCATCGCTGTGTCTGCCTGGTCCTGGTCGATTGCCGCCAGCATTGTCGCCTTGCCGAAACGGTCGAACATCTCGAGCAGCCGTTCCTGCGCCCGCTGGGCTGCCGCCATCAGCGCCCTGGAGTCCCCTTCCAGCAGGTCAGGATACCTGGAGTTGCGAAGAATGATCCGGTAGGCCTCGTCGTTCAGCTTGCCCCGGTCAATAATCTTGATGGGCGGCACCAGTGTCCCATCATGGAAAATCTCTGTGTTAGCCGGGCCGATGCTCCCGGGACGTGCTCCCCCTAGGTCCCAGAAATGCGCAAAGGAATGGCAATAGGCCACAGTCTCGCCTTCGTAGAACACCGGCGCGATGAAGACCATGTCCGGAGTGTGGGTGATGCTGCCTTGTG
Source organism: uncultured Dehalococcoidia bacterium (assembly GCA_951812625.1). Classification (GTDB taxonomy): domain Bacteria; phylum Chloroflexota; class Dehalococcoidia; order Lucifugimonadales; family UBA3495; genus CATOSP01. The sequence continues at coordinate 1,236,221 of CATOSP010000002.1, forward strand.
AGATGTAAGGGTCGTTGTACCAGTACAGGTCTCCAGGACACATCGACCCGGCGGGGTAATACTCCCAGACGCAGCCCATTATGTCGCTGCCCATCGTCTCGCCGTATATTTCCTGTCCCTTGCCGTCCAGAAAGCTGACAGTATAGTCTTTCTTCTCACGGATGAACGCCGACATTGCCGTCCGCTCGATGATCAATTCACACTCCAGCCTCGCGGCCCGCAACGATCCCCGGATTAGCTGCCGCGTCACCGGATCCACCAGGCTTGAGGGCTGAGTCTTGTCCGTGGGAGCCAGTTTAGTATCGGCCCGAGATACGGTCATTGCATGTTCCTCTTACCGAGATGTGCCGTTGATCTGGTAAAGTGCATTTTCATCGTTACTCCGCGTCATGACGCTCGCATGATGCAGTTCCCGTAGTCATCAATCAGCGCGTCCCACCCAGGATTGATGATTACAGTGGAGTCCATCCCTTCCAGTATGGCAGGCCCTTTCAGTGTTTCCCCTAGCCTCAGTCCGCCTCGGTGGTATACCGGGCACGAGACGTACCCATCAGTTTCCTCAAAGAAGACCTGTCTCCGCTCTACTGCTGCTCTCCTTACCCCGTCGCCACCGACCGAAATCCTGGACATCTCGACATGACCCACCTGTCCCGATGCGGTAACTCTCAGAGTCACGATTTCTACCGCTTGCTCCAGAGAGAACCCGTACAGTTGCTCGTGACGCCGGTGGAACTCAGCGACCATATTCTCCAGGCCGTCCCGGTCCAGCTGGGAACCATTGGTCTCGGATTCGGTTCCGGTTCCAGTGTACTGGACAGTCAATTCCGAACCCTGGTGGGCGTAACGCAGGTCTGCCGACCGTGCCAGACTGTGGCTGGCAACCGGAACGCCCTCCTCTCTGAGCCAGTCACGGCCCTCCCGTTCCAGTTCGGAATAGACTGCAGCAATTCCGTCCAGATCGTAGTCTGGTGGCCTTTGCAGAAAGGTCCGTGCATAGTCGTTCTTGAATTCAGCGACCAGCAGTCCGTATGCCGAGGCTATCCCAGGATGAAGCGGCACCACCACCGTACCGATTCCCAACAGGTTCGCGACATCTATGGCGTGCATTGGCCCGGCGCCACCGTAGGCCACCAGCGCAAAGTCCCTGGGGTCGTGGCCGCGCTCGACGCTGATGTTGCGTATGGCCCCGACCATCGCGTTATTGGCGATCTTCAAAATACCGCTGGCCGCGGAAGGAACGTCCAACCCGAGCTGCGAGGCTATATTATCGTCTATGGCTCTTTCTGCCGCGTCCCGGTCAAGAACAAGCTGCCCACCGGCTATTCGCGTATTCACCCGGCCCAAGGCCAGGTTCGCGTCGGTGACCGTTGGCCTGGTCGCCCCGTTGCCGTAGCACACGGGGCCAGGGTCCGCCCCTGCGCTGGAAGGCCCGACGGTTAGGCTGCCGTAGGGAGAGACCTCGGCGATGCTCCCTCCCCCGCATCCGATGGTCGCGATGTCCAGCATCGGCAGTTGGATGGGCCACTCTCCTAGTTTGCCGTTCAGGGTCATCCCCGGCTCCCGGTTGCGCAACAGCGAAACGTCGGTGCTGGTACCCCCCATGTCAAAAGAGATGCAGTCTTCGATTCTTGTAGTCTCTGCTACCTGCCCTGTGGCCATGACTCCGGCCGCGGGACCGGAGAGGGCGGTGTAGACCGGCTGCCTGGCCGCCATGGCCGACCCGATCGTCCCGCCATTGGACTTCATTATAGAGAATGCTGCGCTGATGCCGAAGTCATCCAAGCTGTTCTTCAGGTTCTCGATATACACGCTTACTCGCGGGGTTACGTAGGCGTTCAGGACCGTCGTGATCGTCCGCTCATACTCCCGGTACACGGGCAGCACTTCTGACGACAAAGACACCGCTACGCCGGGGAGAGCCTCATACAGTATCTCTCTGGCCCGGCGCTCATTCTCGGGGTTTGCATAGGAGTTCAGGAAAGACACCGCGACGGATGAGATTCCGGCCTGCCTGAAATGGTCTGCCGCATCGCGTACACCCTCTTCGTCCATTGGCAGCAGCAAGCCACCGTCGTACCCGGTCCGTTCCCGCACCTCCAGGCAGTCCCGGGGCTGTACCGGGCGGTCTGGTTTCACCCATGAGTGGGGGTTGGCCAGCCTCGGCATACCGTGACGCGCTATCTCCAGCACGTACTTGAAACCCTCGGTGACCAGCAGGCCGACGGGTGCACCCCTATTTTCCAGCACCGAGTTGGTGGCGATGGTCGTGCCGTGGAAGATGTGGACTACCTCCGAAGGCTGGACGCCGTTGTCCGCGAGAATCCGCGCCAGACCGGTCATAAACCCCACGGCCGGGTCCTCTGGGGTCGATGGCGTCTTGAACACCCGCTGCGCGTTGGATTCTAGGTCGCACAGAACAATGTCAGTAAAAGTGCCGCCCACATCGACGGCTACTCCATAGGTTCCCATGTCATTCCTTACAGGTCCGAGTCACCGGCTTTTCCCGGTTGAGCTTGATGCTCGCAATAACAGCCTTGCGGGCGCTCGGGAAACTACTGTCGCCTGAAACGGTATCAGTGTCCTAATGGGGCCGTCATGTCCTTGCGCAATACCCGCGCCCTTGGCAGTATAGGCCAATGAACACTGTGGACGAAACGCTGGTCAGAGAAATCCCGGACTATCGCGGAGAGACGGTCACTTACGAAGTGCCCATCACCGCCTACCCTACGTCATCCGGCATAATGATCATCAACTCTCCCGGTTCCGGGGAGCTTAAAGATGGACGGCATGACCGTTGGAAGAAGCTGGGCCTGTACCTCCAGAGTCGTGGCATCGCCACCCTCGTTACCTACAACGCGCCCCGGCCAGACTTCGAGGTCCAATTGCCGTGGGAACCCTACTCCCACCAGGGGGCAAGTTGGAACCAACTGCTGGTTGATACTATCTCTCACGTGACCGACTTTTGCATGGAACATGCTCAGGAACTGTGCGGGACTGCCGCTCCAGCCATATATATGGCCGGGTTCTCCTCCGGCGGTTCTGCCGTAGGGGCAGTGGCCTGGCGTTACTCCCAAGTCAAGCGCATTCTGCTCCTATCCACCTACGACAGCGTGGGCGACCCTTTCTACATCGGAATCGAAGAGTTTGCTGGCGATATATTTATCGCTTTCGGTAGCCAAGACCCGATGGCCGGGCTCCTGGCCTACGTGCTGCAGGCAGGGCCATTGTCAGCCCGGTCCCTGCACATCCGAGAGGTGCCTGACTGCAATCACCGTTTCAGCGGTGCCACCAACAGCCGGATCCTTAGCAACGCCTTCCTCTGGGCGTTCCATGAATTTCCTGATTTCCCTTCCCCCGAGGGCGGTCTTCAGCTCTACGAATAGATTCCAAAGCCGGTCCCAAGTCAGCCTATTGCCCCTCCGAGGCGATCCAGTGGGCTACCCTCTCTCCGATCATTATGGTGGTGCAGTTGGTGTTGGCGCGGATAACATCGGGCATGACCGATGCGTCGGCAACCCGAAGTCCGTCGACGCCATGGACACGGCAGTGTTGGTCAACCACAGCCATTGGGTCGTTGTCCGGACCCATTTTGCACGTACCGGAGAGGTGTTGACCGATCCAGACATTTTCCAACATCCACGAATCGAGGGTCTCGTCGGACACCAGGTCTTCCTCGGTGGGTGAAACCAAACCGTCAACGATGTTGTTGAACGCCTCGTGCTCCACCAGCTTCAGTGCGATGCGCACACCCTCCCTCAGCCTTTCCCGGTCCCATTCCTCCTCGAGGTATCGGCAGTCGATGAAGGGCTGCACTGTTGGGTCGGTGGATGTAAGGCGTACTTCGCCTGACCCCACCGCCAACTCCAACATGCACGTCATCCGCACGCCCTCGTTGGCGAAGGGATCACCCCCCAAGGGAGTAGCGAAGGACGACGGGAATATCTGCATGTCGTTCCTGGCATCGGATCCTCCCGACGTGTATCGCAGCACAGTCTGGATCCTCGGACCGTTCGGGTCCTGCGGGAAGTCGGGCTTGGCCGCCAGACGGATGGGCACAAGCGGGTGGTCGCGCAGGTTTTGTCCGACGCCTGGCAGGTCCTTGACTACCGGGATTCCCAAGTTCTGCAAATGCTCGTCCGGCCCGACGCCTGACAACATCAATATCTGGGGCGACGCTATAGCTCCCGCGCTCAGGACGATCTCCTCCCCCTCCACCTTGAAGATTTCTCCGCCGCTTTCGACCTCAACCCCGGTTGCCCGCTTGCCCTCGAAGATAATGCGGTTAACGTGGATGTTGGCGCGAATGGTCAGGTTGATGCGGTGGCGGTTGGGGTTGATGTAGCTGATGGCCGTGCTCATCCTGACCCCGTTGGGGTTGTTCATCGGGAATGGCCCGACGCCCCACGAATCGGGATGGTTATGGTCGTAAGTTTCAGGATATCCTACAGCGACGCAGGCTGCATAGAACGCTTCCTGTATCGTGGACCACGCCTCCCGCTTGTGCCTCCGAACCGGGACCGGCCCGTCGAATCCGTGGAAGTCGTCCCGGATGTCCATGTCAGACTCTGCTGCCCGGAAGAAGGGGAGGACGTTGACGTAACTCCACTCGTCGTTGCCCCAAGATGCCCAACGGTCATAGTCCTCTGGCACGCCGCGCAGGAACACCTGCCCGTTGATGGCGCTGGTGCCGCCGACTACCCTCCCTCTGGGCACGGCTACAGGCTCCTGTTGGCTGCGAGAGCCACTGCCCACGAAGGACCAGTTGTGGGGCGCTCCCATCTCTGATGCAGTGGGAGTATAGCCATATTTTAGGTCGTCAGGTGTGTTCTCAAGATCAGGATAGTCTGGCCCCGCTTCGAGGAGCAATACGGACCGTCCCGGGTCTTCCGACAACCGGGTCGCTAGTGTCCCTCCAGCGGACCCTGCGCCTATGACAATCACGTCGTACTTCAAGGCTCCCTCCTCAATTTGACCAATGCTGGCATATTCTGGAATACCAACCAGAGGACATTAACGGATAACACTCAGAAACTCATCAGCTCTCATCACGGTCTTCTGGCAAGGATATACCTTCTACGTTGGGACCTAGTAGACTCCCGCGTTTGCGTTGGAACGGGTGGTTGGCCGCCACGGTGAAACGGTATCAGATGTATGTGGCCCACCACACGCCGAAAGCACACAGCCCGATGTGGCCACACCCATGACGACCAGAGTGTTTCCACGCATTTTCCGTAGCCCAACGTCCAGCGTGGTAGCGGGAAATGGTCCTGCCCCTGTATTGGTAATCACGATCTCGCCAACGGCTGGAGTTTCCCTTGGTGAATTTCCACGGTGGGTACATCTTCCACGAGGGCCCCACCGCGATGCACATCGTATTTGACAGGGATTCATGCTCCTCTGGCTCCCTCCAGTACCCGTGCACTGTTACGGATCACCGCCACTGGCTCGCTTGCTTCGTTGGTCACTATCCGCTGCTGAAAGTTCATGATCAGAACGGTGGTCCTGTCCCTGCCAATGACAGCTTGCTGTGTCAAGGTTTACTCTCCTCGATGGGCGAAGGTGATGATTCTCTAGGAAAGGATGCTCATCACACGACTCTTCTTTCCTTAGTTTCCTTATTTGGCAATTATATGTCTAGTCCACACACATTCGAACCCTGCCGACTCAAATCGTACAGGTCCCCGTTTCCACCAGTACTGACCCTAGGCTGCGACGCTGGCCCATCGGCTCCACAAACGCTCTTCAACGCCCATGTCCCTATTACTACAGTCGCACTAATTCTGATTTGGAAATCCCGGTCTCGAATTCGACTTGATTTCGTTATGGGGTGTCGTCAAAACAATGAGAGGGTGGTAAATTGCTGGAAACGGGGAGAGTGTGGGAGGTGGGGAGTATGACGGCAGCGCACCGGCGCCACGATATGGCTGATGATGTTTGGGAGAGGCTGAGGCCGTACCTACCCGTGGGAGAGGGCAAGAGAGGCCGGCCGTCCCATGACAACCGGCGGTTTATCGACGCCGTGTGCTGGATACTGCGCACCGGCGCTCCCTGGCGTGATCTGTCCCCGAACTACGGAGATTGAAAGAACACCCATCGCCGCTTCTGCCGCTGGCGGGACCGGGGCGTGTGGGCCGGACTGTTGGAGGCAGTGATGGATGACCCCGATTTCGAGTGGCTGATGATTGATTCCAGCTACATCAAAGCCCATCCCCGCAGTGCCGGGGCCCGGGGCGGAAAGCAGGCCATAGCCCGCACAAAAGGGGGCTGAACAGCAAGCTGCACCTGGCAGTGGACTCCCACGGAATGCCGGTACGGCTGGCGGATAAAGCCTATGACACCAACGAAATCATAGCCGCTGCCACGGAGTTGGGAATGGAGCCGGTGATACCACCCAAGAGCAACCGGAAGGAGAAGCGGGGCTATGACCGGGCGCTGTACAGGTTGCGGCACTTGGTGGAGAACGGTTTCCTGGATTTCAAGCAGTGGCGCGGGGTGGCGACCCGTTATGCCAGGAGAACGGCGTCATACCTGGCAGCCTGTCAACTCCGGGCAGTGATGATCTGGAGCAAACTCTTTTGACGACACCCCATAGTACTACAGTCGCAGATTAAGAAGAGGTAGAATTGGGTCAGTTGTTTGGCAATGAGGTGAGGCGGTGGTTGTTGGGAGAGATGAGGTGGCGGAGGTAGCCCGGCGGGCCGATGGCATAGAACGGGTGCATGAGTGCATCGCCGGCCGGTTCCGGCGGCCGGAGCCGCGCCGCCGGGCTCTGGCATATCTGCGAGGACTACTCAGTCCGGTGGAACGGAAGAACGGCTGGCAACTGGCGGAGCAGGCCGGCGACGCCACCCCCGATGGAGTGCAACGCCTGCTGTACAACTACCGGTGCGATGCCGACCTGGTCCGGGATGACCTCGGAGGCTATGTGGTGGAGCATCCGGGCTGTGGCCGACGGGGTAGTGGTGGTGGACGAGACGGGGTTTCTCAAGAAAGGGGACAAGTCCGTCGGGGTGCAGAGGCAGTACAGCGGCACGGCAGGGCGGATCGAAAACTGTCAGCTCGGCGTATTCCTGGCCTATGCCTCAGCCAAAGGCAGAACGCTGCTGGACCGGGAATTGTACCTGCCCCAGGTATGGGCGGAGGACTGGCAGCGGCGGCGGGATGCAGGGGTGCCGGATTGTGCAGGCTTTTGGACCAAGCCGCAACTGGCCCGGCTGATGCTGGGGCGTGCGCTGGAATCGGGTGTTCCCTTCGCCTGGTTTACCGGGGACGAGGTCTACGGCAGCGACCGGAACCTGAGGCTGTGGCTGGAACGCAAGGAGATTCCGCATGTCATGGCCATAAAGAGCAACGAGAAGCTGTGGGCTTTGACAGACAGGGGACCGCTGCAGGTGAGGGCGGACCGGTTGGCGTCTCAGGTTGACGAAACCAACTGGGTCAGATGCAGCGCCGGGAATGGCGCCAAGGGCCCCCGGGTCTACGACTGGGCCGCCGTGGATATTCGCCTCCTGAGAGACCTGGCAAGGGCCACTGGCTGCTGGCCGGCGCAGCGTGGCCAAGCCTGAGGAGTTGTCCTGCTATGTGTGCTTCGGCCCGGCGGGCGCCAGCCTGGAGGATCTGGCAAGAGTGGCCGGGACCCGGTGGGCGATAGAGGAATGCTTCGAGGACGCCAAGGGAGAGGTGGGACTGGACCAGTACGAGGTGCGGCGGTGGGACGGCTGGTACCGGCACATCACCCTGGCCATGCTGGCCCAGGCCTGTCTGACGGTAATCAGGCATCATGCGTTGGGACAGGGGAAAAGGGGGGCCGCTACGGCCCCGGTGAAGAGCTGATTCCCGTGACCGTCCCGGAGGTGCGGGGGTTGCTCACACGCCTGGTATGGACGGAAAGCCAGCCGCCTGATTTCATCCTCCACTGGTCGTGGTGGCGCCGTCGCCACCAAGCCAGAGCCCAACGGTGCCACTACAGACGTCGCCTATCAAATCTGCGACTGTAGTACTAGCCTCCCTTTATCATTAGCCTTCAACGACTGCTCGACGCTGTGGCCGATACTCTTACCAATATGCGATTGCCCTGTCATGGACAGCAGGGTCTTTTACTGACGAGTGAATGAATAAGTAAACATTGGAGCGGGCTTGTGGGATAATCGTCCACATGAATAAGGAGAGGGCTGAGCACTCAAGGGGATGGATGGAAGCCCGCCGGCTCCGGGCTTGGGAACTGCTGCAGAAGGGTTGGAAACAAATCGAGGTGGCCGAGGCCCTGGGGGGTTCCCGCGGGGCAGTGAGCCGGTGGGCGGCCCTGGCCCGGCAGGAAGGCTCCCAAGCCCTGCGGCGGCGCAAGCCTCCGGGAGGACCACGCAAACTGCAGGACGACCAACTGGCCCAACTCCCGGAGTTGCTACAGCGGGGGCCCGGTAGCTTCGGGTTTTCCGGGGAGATCTGGACCAGGGCACGGATTGCTCAAGCGATCCGGCAGGAATTCGGTGTCTCCTATCACCCTACCCAGGTGGGGAGGCTGCTCAAGCAATGCGGCTTCAGCCTGCAAAAGCCAACCCTGCGCGCCTCCCAACGGAACGAGGACGCCATCAGGGACTGGCGGGACCGGCGCTTCCCGGAACTGAAAAAAGGCCCTGGCTGAAGGCAGAACCATCCTGTGGGCTGACGAATCGGGCTTTTACCTGCTCCCTTCCCTGCTGCGCACCTGGGCGCCGGTGGGCCGGACCCCGGTAATCCGCCGCAAGTTGAGCCGCGAGCGCCTGAGCGCCATCAGCGCCGTCAGCATGACCGGAGAACTCTACCTGGCGGCGCAGGGCCACTCCTACAAGGGGGCGGACATAATCAGCTTTCTGGAGCAGTTGCTGGAGGAGATAGAGGGCAGTTTGCTGGTGATCTGGGACGGGGCGCCCGTCCATCGCAGCCGGGCGGTGAAGGAATGGCTGGCTCGGGGCGCAGCCCGGCGCATCCAACTGGAACAGTTGCCCGGCTACGCCCCGGAGTTGAACCCTGACGAGGGGGTCTGACGTTACCTGAAACGGGTGGAATTGAAGAACCTGGTCTGTGCCGGCCTGGAACAGTTGGGGCGAGAGTTCCGGGCGGCAGCGGGGAGGTTGCTGAGCAAGCCCGAGGTGCTGCGCTCCTGTATCAGGGAAGTAGATTATGTTTACTAACTCATTCACTCGTCAGTTAAGAGACAGTAGAATGTAAATCCAGTAGGGCCAGTGTGGTGGAGGGGTAAGGGTATGGAAGGACGTCAGATCAGCGGTGATCAGTGGCAACGGATTGAAGGATTCCTGCCTGGCCGGCCTGATTCGGTGGGCGTGACTGCCAGAGACAACCGACTGTTTGTAGATGGGGTTCTCCGGGTGTTGCGCAGCGGCGCGGAATGGAAGGACCTGCCGGAAGGGTACGGCAAGTGGAAGACGGCCCACAAGCGCTACACCCGCTGGGCCAGGGCTGGTATTTGGAAAAAGGTATTTCAGGTGTTGCTGGATGACCCGGACAACCGGTATGTGATGATTGACTCCACGATAGTGCGGACTCACCAGCAGGCGGTGTGTGGTAAAGGGGGGGCCAAGGTGAGGCTGTGGGGCGGTCCCGGGGAGGGCTGAGCACCAAGATACACATGGTGACCGATGCCCAAGGACAACCGATGCGCTTTGTCCTTACCGGAGGTCAGGAGGCCGATGGACCCCAGGCCATACCCCTGCTGACCGGTATCGAGACTGAGGCGGTGATTGCCGACAAGGGGTATGAAAGCAACGGGATACTGGCCTTCATCCAGGAGCAGGCGGCAGCAGCAGTCATCCCGCCCAAGTCCAACCGGAAGGAACCTTGGGACTACGACCGAGCATTGTACCGGGAACGTAATCTGATTGAACGAGCCTTTAACAAGCTGAAGCAGTGGCGGCGTCTGGCCACCAGGTATGATCGGAAAAGTCTCTACTTCCTGTCAGCCCTGCATCTGGTTGCCGCCATTACCTGGAGTCACTAATTGTCGATTAGCCTTAGTACTACAGTCGCACTAATTCTGATTTGGAAATCCCGGTCTCGAATTCGACTTGATTTCGTTAGGATTGGAGACTTCGGCCGTAGCCAGACGTTGCGATTTTAGGAGCGTCTAAGACTCCCAATGGCTATCTGCGACTGTGGTATTAGTATATTGTCAGGATTGTGACGGTTGATCTATTCCTAGACCCACGAGATACGTGCAAGAAGGATGTCCGTGATATTGGGCAGGGATTTGCGGTTACGACACTCGTCGAGGCATTCGTGGCAGTCTCGATGGTAGTCCGTGACCGATTGAGAATGGGCGGAGACGGAAGCCAGAGCGGGTAAACTGTAGGATGAAGGGGTTCGGGCTAGGGCTTGTGCTCTCCGCTGGCAGCCTCCATTCGATGGTGTATTTCCCGGTCAGTTTAGGCAACTTCGTTGTTTAAGTTCCGGTTTTCGTCCCTTTGACATCTACTCTTGGCGTCTGGAGGACTGCCGAAGGGATATTTTGGATTCCTTGCCATTTCCATACATTTCGGCCTATGGTTTGGTCATGGAGAGTCCGGCGGGCGTCTTGGCACATGAAATCCTCAGGGCGATGTTCCACATTCTCCATGAGCGGTACTCAGAGCCCCGCTCGGCCCCAGGCCGAGCTTGAGGCGTACCAGACATGATAGGGGAATGTAACCAGGGTTCGAAACGGGGACTTGCCAGTGGCGTAGGGTGCGTAAGCCATCGTGGGAGGGAACCACTCCCGGTCGGGCTGCTTGCAAGCTCCAATTGCTACACTATCTTGGGTGGTCTCACGTCAGGGCAATCGCGTCTTGACCGAGGAGGACTTTGAGGAAGTAATGTTCTCGCCAACCGGCTTGCAGACGTTTGCCTTGAATACCCACCTTGAGGCTGGTTTCCCGTTTCAGCAAGTTGTGGGAAATCTGACGCAGAGTCGCCATGTTCTGCGGCCCATGGTTCTTACGCACCCGGCACTGGCCCTCCCGAAAGGTCACGTCCAGGCTCCAATGCAGTGAGTTCCCGACGCTCCGATGGGCACGCACCGCCGCCAGCAACTCCCCGGCCAATGCCTTCAGACTGCTGATGTAGTACCGGGGTTGCACCGTGGTCCCCTCTCCAGGGTACCGATGGCACACCATTTTGACCACCGGGCGGAGGGCGGGCCGCTTTTGTCCAGTGCTCTGATAGTCCAGCTCAAGGGGTCACCGATGGCCCAGCACTCCCGCCGTTCTATTCGTCCGTGGTCCTTGCCCACGGTGAGGGCGTAGTCGTAGGGCACCACCTCGAAGCCAAATTCCTCTGCCCCCTCAAACAGGTCCCGCACATCCTCGTACAAATGTCCCTGGTTCTCCTTCACCGCCAGCACGTAGTCGGCGTCACCGTCCAAAATCCCCCTGGCTATCTCCTTCTGGGATCCCATGGCATCAATGGTAACGATGCATCCTTTCAATTCCAGCAGTTCCAACAACCGGGGTACAGCGGTGATTTCGTCGGACTTGTCTTCAGTCTTTACTTGTCCCAGAGCAAGGGTGTTGGCCGGGGCCCAGGCGCTGACCAGATGGATGGCCTCTTTGCATGGCCTCTTGTCATGGGAACGGCGCGCCGTCTTGCCGTCAATGGCCACCACCTCTCCGGGTATGAGGTCCGCTATTGCCTGGGTCCACTCCATGAAGCACCGTTGAAACTGCTCCGGGTCCAGCCGGGAAAACCCATCACCAAAGGTGTCGTGGGAGGGGAGGGCTGACAGGGGCATGTATGGGGTTTTCAGGACGGCGCATGGTGCGTAATCTCCAGGTTGGGCTTGGGCTGTGGCCAGGGTTCGGGCAGGAGCCAGACCCGGCTCTAGAGGCGACCCTTGAGCAACAACCGGCGCAGCCAGTCGATGCCGTGGCGTATTACGCTGACTGTGCGCGCCGGGCGGCTCCGGGAGTCCCGGTGGGTGTCAGCCACGGCTTTGGGCGGCGTGCGCAAGTTGCCTGGGGCGATGCTGCGGTCCTGGGCGTCCTCCACCCTGGTGCCGTAGGCCAGGGCCATCAGGGTGGCCACCGGCAGCACCAGCCAGTGGCGGGAGATGCGAGCCGGGTCAGTGCGGCGGGTCTTGTCCCACTTCCAGCCCAGGCTCTTGATGGCCTTGAAGCCCAGTTCGATCCAGAAGCGCAGGGCGTACCAGCTGGGTCCCGCCTTATCGGGCACCAGATCGGTGAGGATGATCCAAGGTTCTTCCTGCCCGGCGTACCAGACCACCAGGAGAGTGCAGCGGCGCTGGGCGCTGGGGGTGCCGAAGGCAGTGCCGCGGCCAATCCAGGCAGTGTCGGGAACGGATACGAAGGCCCGGGCGGGTAATCGTTTGCCGCCGTCGGCGCAGAAGGTGATGTTCTTCCGGCAGCGCATACAGGGATGCCAGCCTTGGGCGCGTATCTGCCGCCACAGCTTGGGGCTGGATATGCCCCGGTCGCAGAGCACGATGACGGTCATTTCCCTGGGAACCGCCGGGGCGAGCTCCTTGAGCAGTTCCACCGTGGGGTCCATCCAGGAGCCGCGTTGGGTGGCTTTGCGGATGCGCCAAGCCACCGGAATGGCGCAACTGCGCTAGTGCACGCTGATGACGATGGCGGTGGTCTGGTCGCCCTTGAGGGTTGGATCAACGGCCAGGGCGAGACGTTCGGAATGCCACCAGCAGAGAACCCACCGCAGCAACGGCGCGAAGCAGAGGCTTACGTCCAGTTCGGTCTGGCAGGGACGGGCCCGGTCGCTGCCGTCGTAGAGCCATTCCCGGAGATACTGTCGAAACTTGTTCCATCCACCCCAGGGCGAGAAGGCCGAGACCACAGCGTTCTGGCCGGCAGCGCCGGCCAGAACGGCCCCACAGACCCACAGGACCAGGCCGGCCAACTATGGCCGGGAGAGGCGAGGCAGATGCGTTTTAATGACCTGCCGCATCTTATAGCATTCTCCGGGAAGGCGCATGGGACACCTCCGGCGCCTGGTTTCGTGACTGCTGCCAAGATGCCGGAACCCCGTGCGCTTTCCAAGTTTTCAGACCATTTCAGCCGTTACATACCCCTGTCAGGGAGGGGTGGGGGTGCGTAATTCCGTTTTAGGGAGCGCGTTGGGGCCCAGCAGAAACTGCCGGGCCCGTGAAGGTCCGGTTCGTCGTTGATCAAATTCCTGCCTCAGTCAATATGCTTGCCGGAAGGGGGAACACCGCTGGGCGGCCATCGAATGTCTCCGGTCACGGACCGGCCACAATGTGGCCCCTGCGGCCGTTTCACCCACACCGGATTCCAGCACAACCATCTCCGTTGTGGCGGGTTTCAATGCGCTATGGCCCACGCAAAACACCTGCCAGGAGATGGCATGCGCCAACGGAGGCCGTGCCAAGGTTCCTTTGTACACAATTTGACCTTGAGTTCCGGTGCTCCATTTAGCGCGTTTCCTGGCTGTCACTTCATACAGACTTTTGGGGTATACAAATGTATATCGCTTTGTACGCCGGGATGTACACATTCCGACCTAGCATCCGCCGCTGAGCAGGCGATATATTTGACCCGGAGACTTGCGCAGACCAATAGTCACCCATCCCAGGGTGCAGCAATGGAGCCAACCCGTGCGGCGGGCGCTGCTGTCCAGGGTGGATTTCATGGCGACGGGCTGGCCGTTGACTGTCTTGATGACCGACGAACACACCACAGGGAACCGGCTGGAGCGGCTCTTCCGGGCCGACCCCGACGTTGTGCGCCACGCGGTGAGGGTGTCGATCTGGGGACGCTGGTACATCTGGCTGGTCGGCGCCGTCATGCTGGCGCGCCGTCCGGGTCTTTGGTATCCCGAAAACATCGAGCTGGCGTTTGTGAACGTATTGGTGGCGGCCATCAACGGTTTCGTCCACTACTGGCTCCACACAAACCGGTCAGTAACCTGGTTCTGGATGCTCGTTCTCTGCGCCGTTGACATCGCGCTGATAACGGGCAACATCGCCGTCAACGGGAGATTCGAAGGCTACTTCTTCGTCGCCTACTACCCAGCCCTCGCCATGTTTGCCGTGGTCTTCTCTTCGCTCTGGCTCATCCTGGCCTGGGTCACCGCCACGGCCGTAGTCTACTACCTTGTGAGCGTCGCGGCGGGTCCCGGCCTCGACCTTGAAATGGTGCAAGACCATGCGTTGGCGGCTAGGCTGTCCGTGATGTATCTCGTTGCCGTGGGCGTCAGCCTGATCGTCCGGTTCGAACGCGACAGGAGACGGGCCGCAATGGAGCGGGAGCGCCGGATGCACGAGGAGCGCATCGAGCTCTCCCAGTCCATCCACGACACCACCGCCCAGACCGCCTACATGATCGGGCTGGGCATAGAGGGGGCCATGAAGCTGGCCGGAGACTCGAACCCGGTGCTGACGGAAAGGCTGGCGGCGACGGCGGCTCTGTCCAGATCGGCCATGTGGGAGCTTAGAAAGCCCATCGACATGGGCCGCATCTTCGAGGGTCGGGAACTGGCTCGCGTGCTGGGCGGGCACACCGCGACCTTCGCCAGGATCACCTCGGTCCCCGCGGAAATGGTGCAGTCGGGACAGGAGCCGCCGCTGTCCGCTGAGGTCAGGAGCGGCCTCTTCTCCATCGCCCACAACGCCCTGGCCAACGCTTTCCTGCACGCGCGGGCCGGGAGGGTGGAGGTCAGGCTCGACTTCCAGGCCGACTCCACCCGGCTGTCCATCTCCGACGACGGGGTCGGCCTCCCGGAGGACTACGCCGGGCGGGGCCGGGGCTTCAGCGGCATGGAGGCGGACGCCGAGCGGATGGGAGGCAGGCTGATCGTTGAATCGGGCGGACCCGGAGGGGGGACGATCATCACCTGCGTGGTCCCCCGCGAGTCCGCCGTAGGGGGAGGCTGATATGTCATCGACCAATGGGATCAGGGTGATGTTGGTGGACGACCATCCCATCACCAGGAGGGGCCTGCGGGAGGTCCTGGAGGACTCGGGAGGGTTCGACGTCGTGGCCCAGGCGGCTGACGGCGTTGAGGCGGTCACTTGGGCGGAGGAGACGAAGCCTGATGTCATCGTCATGGACGTGCTGATGCCCAGGAAGGACGGAGTGGAGGCCTGCCGGGACATCCTGGACCTGCTGCCGGAGACGAAGGTGCTGATGCTCACGGCCTCAACCGAGGACGACGCGGTGATCGAGGCGATTGCCGCCGGGGCCACGGGCTTCGTTCAGAAGTACTCGGGAGGCGATGAGCTGGTGGACGCCATCCGGCAGGTTGCCGGGGGGCGCTTGGTGATCCCGGACGAGGCGATGCGGCGGGTCTTCAAGCTGATACGGTGCGGGACCGCTCTGATGCCCGGTCCGAAGGTGCTGACGGTGAGGGAACGGGAGGTGCTCACCCACTTCGCCAAGGGCAAGTCGTACGCCCAGATAGCCAAGGCCCTGGGGGTCGGCACCGTGACGGTCAGGAACGCCATCTATCGGGTGCAGGACAAGTTGGCACTCGACTCCAAGCAGGAGATCGTGGTGTGGGCCGTCCGAAACCGCCTGCTGGACGGGGAGTCGAGCCCGGATGCGGGCGACCCGGGGAGCTAGATTTTGCGCGACCGGAACCCGGGTACGAGCATCTAACATCAAACGGCGTTTCGAACATTGAGGCCAGATGTGGTAGGAATGAACCTGAGCAATCTCTTCAAGGAATCCAATCCGGAGAAGGTCAAACTGAACCTCAAGGCGGTCGAGTTCGAAATCTCGTTCTTGGAGGCTGACAGGGGTGCAACTTGGGACCTCTACGTCGAGATGCTCACCCGAACGGGTTGGCGCAAGAGCCGAGACCGAGGGACTGGGGGTATTCCCACTGTAGTAGCGCCGTCTACCGCCCAAGGCGGATTCAAAACAGTGCAGCCTATCGTCTGCCTCAGCCGCCCAGACCGCCAAGCCACAACTTCAAGACGAAGGCTCTTGATTTTGACCAGTTATGTGGGCCTGGATGGACTCGAATTGCGAACTTTTCGGTGGGAGGTCTCGATGTAGGAGGTCGCAGGCGGGGAGGCGACCTACCAAATCCAAGACTGGCGGCAGGAGTTGCGAAACCGCTACGGAGTCTCCACGGATCACGAACTTCACGTCTCCGACCTGCTGGCCGGGAGACGAACGCTGGCATATAACAGCAATACCGACCTGATGCTCACCCCCAGGTGCCCGATCCCATTTAAGGATAGGCAAACCCGCATGTCATTCCCCATCTTGAGGTAAAATGGGGAGTAAGGGGTCTGACCGAAATGTAGATATCCCAACTTGGATAAGCCGTAATAGCATCGGGGGTCGTAAGAATGGATGAAGCAGCGGAATGTCCGCTTGCCGAAACAGACGACAAGTTCAGCGAGGCTCACAATTTCATTGAGAGAATGATGATTGAATACCACGAACCGATGGCCTTTAGATATAACCTAAACGCATTTCTCCAAGCTCTGAGAAATGTTACTTTCGTGCTTCAAAAAAAACCTCTCGCATCGTGACGGATTCCGAGAATGGTATCGGGTACGACAGGATACAATGAGAGAGGACCCGTTACTTCACCAATTCGCCGATGGCCGTAACATCGTGGTTAAACAGAGGAGCCTCGAAATCAATAGTGAGGCGGCGATAGGTATCTTCAGAGGGCGAACACTCAAATTAGGGTTTCCCATGGATGTGCCGACGCACGCGTCATCGAAACATATAGTTGAAAACGTGGCTCCTATAAGTGGATTGATTGAGCCAGAACACTTTGCAATAGACGAGCAGTATGGTGTTCGAAGGGAGTGGTATGCCCCTGAACTTGGGGAGAGCAACGTCATCACTCTCTGCGATCTTGCATGGGTAAAGATTGGTCGAGTCCTATCAGAAGCACATGACTTCGCGGGATGGCATTCCTTGCCGCCAATCGAGCATGGCCATAGAGTGGAGAATTGTAACGTTCTCTTAGAAATGGATGTTGACCCGAGTCTCCCCCTAAAGTGGGGCTGGGTCGAATAAACCACATTACGGCGATGGTCTTGTCAGGACTTGAGGCAAGAACATTAGGACGTGGGGAGATGGCGCCATGATCTGCTCCCCGAAAACCGATCCATCTGCGATTCGAGCTTTGCAATACTTTCCTCCTTGCCAACTCAGTTCTTATCGTCCCACGAAGATGGCTGGTTATACCCTAAGGCAGGTCGCTTTCGACGTGCGTTAAGCCGATGGGGCCGTAACCTTGGTTACCTCAACCCAGATGACATCGTGTCATCGACCCGCGTCCTGCACTGGAATCAGGATGAATCCCCGATCTAACAGCAACTCGGCGGTGGGCTTACACCTGCAACAACGACCCTTCGGCTGCACCATTCATATTGGTTAAATGCCTTGCCCTAAAGGACTGGGGGAGTGATGAATTCAGTAGGTCATAGCCGGGGGGTGGTGGGCCTAACTTGACGGAAGACAGTACCGTTTTCGAAATGTGTATGGACCTGTGACTTTCTGATTAGAGGGGCCTCTTTCCCATCGTCTACTATGCGATGCCATAGTGTAACCGGACTGCGAACGTCTGGATGTCTGAACAACACCCCACCCGACGTCAACTGAGGAACAGCACAATGTAGGGGCGGTGGGTATTGCGGTTTTCGGTGCCGGTGAACTGGTCGACTGTCAGTCAATCGTTGGTTTCCGGGGCGTGGAAACCCAACCACCTGGGACCGCTTTCCCCGAATGGAGCCATCATCGCCCTGATACTCAATCATAACGCCGTTGACCAGCATTCTGTGAAAGGAGCGATTGCGAGCCTTCAGCGTCGCCCCCAGGCTGGATCAACTTGCGGAGCGCGTCGTGTAAAGCCGAGACCGGCAGGCTAGGGTTCAATCGGGCCAGAGCGTCCCGCAGCTGACGTTCCAAGACTGCTTGACCGTAGTTGTCGCTCTCCGCTCTGGGCGAATCAGGACCAATATCTGGGCCGTACGCCGTTTGCCAGCCGAAGGCGGCCTCTTCAACGTCGGATTCAATAAACGTAATCATGGAGTCCTTTACACCCCTGGTCCTTCTCCGATAACGCTGAGTATCCGATTCTTTAGCTTCTCCAAGAGTTCCTCGGGTGTAGACCAGACTATGTGATTGTAATGGCTGGTGTCGAAATGGAGAGTTTCCAAGGAGTCTTCATGGCAAGTGAAGATGACGGGCAGATCACGGCCTTTTGCAAGTCCCGCCTCATAATAGACGCCACCTCTAGCTCCCGCATCCCCATGAGTGAAGTCAGCGACGACAAACCCTGAACGGCGAATCTCGGCTTCGATTTCATCGTCAATCCGGTTTATGTGTTCCTTCCTGTTGATAATCAACGGTGTGTATCCGGTGGTCTCTATCGCCGGACCGATGCCCTTCTCATAGGCTTCCTCCATGCTGGCGTCGAACCACATCGCTACGAAGGCTTGCGAACGGTCCGAGGTTCTTTCTTTAATGTCGAGTTCTTCCACTCTGCTATGGCCTTCAACGGTAACTTTCCAACCGGATCCGGGAATGCCCAGTTCAGGAGCTTCCATCCAACCCTTCTTTGACAGGTAATCAAGGAGGTATTCGATCTCAGCCCATTCTACTGACTCAGACCATGCAAAAAATTCATACTGGTTACGGAGAAATCGCAGTGGTACACCCACTTTCTCGATACTGGAGGCAATTGCGATATATTTCAGCAACCTGTCCGCCCTCTGATAAACACGAAGTGAACGCTTCCGCAACACCGATTGAAGCACGTGAGGCGTAATTTCGGGCTGGTAGTTGCCAAGGGTGAATTGATCAACAATCCAAGTGGTGAGCCAGGCCTTTTCGCGATCCGAAAGTCGCTTGATGCGCAAATCAAGTAACAATTGCGAGACTTTGTATCCGCTAAAGGCACGGTCGGAATCCTCGACCTCATACGTCTTTGCTATTGGATCGAAAGTTCCTTTAGCCTTGTACCTGTTCCCCCAAATTGGACACGTCTCGATTCTCTCCGTCATGGTAGGTTCTCCTACGCCCGGCCGCACCGTATCCCGATTAGGGCTCCAAAAATGGAGTTACCCGTCACCAATTCATATCGGCGGCAGGATGCACCAAATGCCACTGCCAATCCTTACCGATCCCCTGCCACATCGGCCAGGGCGGCTTTGAGGACCTGGAAACAGACCTTGGCCGTATGCTCATCGGGCTTGAATCCCGACGCCATTTGTTGATAGGGGTGGATATAGTTCCTGAAATCCCGCAACCCGTGGCTGAATTTCAGCACATCTGGCTTCAGTAATCCGGTGTCGTGCGCCACGTTGATGAACTCCGACAAGGTCCATTCATGGAATTGCTTCACCTTGCCGTTTTGTTTTGGACTCGCGGGAGCCTGATTGAACTTTTGAGGCTCCCTTTGAGCTGCCCCGAGGAGAACCGCCTCCAACACGCTGCCACACTGGAATATGACCGACAGATGAGCACCTGCCGACAAACATGACTGGGCTTCTTTCAATCGATCCTGGATGATTCCAGACACAGCAAGGTCCACTGGCAGTTTCTGGATGTTCGGTATGTCGAATTCTCTCTTCAGAAATCCGTCGCCGGTCGTGGTATTGGATTCGATGGGTCTCCCGCTAAGCCTGGCAATAATTTCCCGACCCTTGCCGAGAGATATGAGGTCCGTTTCGCGTTCGCCCAGTTGGCATTGAGCTTCATAGTTATCGAGCATTTCGGACAGAACCCGAGCTACAAGTCCGTCCGCCTCCTGTTCCCAAAACGCGCGCATCTTCTTGGCTTTGGATGTGCCGTAGGTTAGATACTTGTTCCCATGAATTTCGACCCCGTGCCGTTTGAAGAACGCTCCAAACGAGGCATCAGAGAAGTCCAGGACGTATCCGGTTCCCATGTTGAGGACTTTCTCGATGTAACGCTGTTCCGTGACACTGAGGCTGCTCATGCAGTTCTACTCCTCCACCACACTTCGGGACCACTTGAAAAGTGTCCAGGCTTCCTGTGTGTCTCGATTGGCCTAGAGATTGATGAATTCAAACCCGGATAGACCACCGCATTGGAAGTTGATTCGACAACTCTTTCACACCGCCCAATTCATTAAGCCGACTATGGTCAGCACGGTAAGCACCGTCGCGGATAGGTGGAGAGTGACAAACGCGATGGGGATCCATCTCTCAATGTAGGTCACAGGGTTATAGGACCTGCCCTTTCCTTCACCCGCTAGTTGCCATTCATACTGAAACAGCGCTGTAGGCAGATGCCTCTCCATTTCGTGAATTATCCTGAACTTCACCGCGTTCAGGTCCCGGTGCGACTTGATGATTTGATGCCATAGCAGGGAGACCGGAATTCCCAAGACAGGCACCAGCAGTGTCCAGTAAGTCTGCCCGAAGTTGGCTGATTGCAGGCCGTACAGAGCCACGAGAGCGACGTTAAGAGTCAGCCGATAACGGCTCGACGCGACCCGACGGGCGCTGACGTTCTCCGCCGACTGTACGTAGAGCTTGTATTGCTCCAGTAGGTCGGCATTGAACGAGCCTTTGTAAGTCTCTCCCGTGAATTGGGACAGGCTGTTATCTGATTCGCCGCCCACCAACTATCGTGCTCCCTCTATCAGTCGCCCCAAGTTCTCCCAAGTCCAACTGTGCATTTCGTCAGTCCTACGAGACATGCGGGGCTTGGTGCAAGTCCTCCTCCTTCGCCCCTTGAGCAGAAAGTAGGGTTTGCCTTCTTCTCGGGTCATGGTAATCTCGGCCGCTACACCGGGTGCATCGTGCGTGTGCTCACCGCAAATGACGACGGTGAGGTCCGCCCTGAGAATCCGGTCGCGTACTTCCCTCCTCCAGGCTTCATCTATCCGATGCTGCACCGACCAATCCGTGATGCTGAATGGTGAATCGGCATTTCTGGCTTGAGCGACCAAGTTGCCTCGAAGGTCTTTATCGTGGTCAAAGTCAAAACTGATGAAAACGCCTCTTGTGGTCATCGTTAAATCGGTCTCCTTCTCAGCGCATCAAGCACTATGTCAGGACCATGAACCTTCTGCTACCTCCGGCCAGCAAATCAACCAAAAGACGGCCTGCCCATGGATGCTCAGAACAGTTCACTCCACTGGCTCACACGGCCCCAAGCGAAGCCTATCGAAGCTCACGAAACCTTCGAACACGCTAATTTCAACCCGCCATGAGGTAAACCTGGCTGGCAGTTTCGATTCAGGGGATACAATAACTCGGTAGGAGGATGGCCAACTGTTTCCATAAGCCACCAACTCATGGACACGTTGGTCAGTGCCGATGCTGAGGACTCGCCCGTCGAAACTGAACGTGATCCCGGCTTCTTCACCGAGCCATGACAGTTCTCCCAACAGATTGCGCCGCAAAACTCGAGCATAGTCTCGTTCGATATGGCACTTGGGGCAAGCCTCGTAGGCCCGACGCCTTTCGTAGGCCTCGCGTCCCTCAATTACAGACCAGACGAGGTCCCAGTGACCTTCGCCTTCGATAAACCAATCCGGTAAGGGTTGCAGTTCGGACCTGTGAGACCGAAGGGTGAAGCTAATCCAGGCGGCAGCTTCTGAAGTGGTTCTCAGGTTAAAGGGGATTTGACCTTCTATTATCGAAAGACTGCGGTCGTCCCCACGATAGCCGGTCAGTCCAACCACGGGCACATTGAAGCTGTTCAACGTTGGGCTAGCGACCAAGTCGAAATCAGCGAACTTGTAGCAGACGCTCACCAACGGGGACTGATGCCCCTGGGGCACCATCCAGCGCATGGAAGGCGGAACTTGGAGCACTGGTGGCCGGTCCTCGAAGCCAAGTTCAAGCAAGGTTTCCACCGTTGGGCTTGAATTGGTCAATACTTTACCTCCATATCGTACTCGGCTTCCCTATCTTCACTTTCACTAGCGCCAAAATCTACAGCACCGCGTCCTGTAGTAGTCCTGTTAGGTGGTCAGCGCGATGTCGAATCCGTGGGCCGTCTGCCAGCCAGGACAAAGCGGCGGACTCAAGGTAGGCTTCGGCAAGGGTGGTCATGGATATTAGCCCTTTATTCGCTGGTGAACTACATACGTCAAGAAATTGGTTTCTTGCAACTCCGATTTGCTTAGCGTCGTAAAGTCTATGGTGCAATCTTGAAACATCTCAGCAAGTACCTCTTCAACTTTGTCTTTCTCGATGTTCACTCTTTCTGCAGTAGCAGCTTCGTAGATCAAGAGGATATCTATATCGTTGGGGGTGTCCGTCCACAGACTAGACCCAAATAGGAACACTTGGTCGAAGAATTCAAAAACCTGACCCTGATCATTGAGCAATATGTCACGTGCTTCGCTCATTTGATATTTCTATGAGCAAATTGGAAGAAGTCGTTCTGACTAAAGAGACGGACCCCAATCTGGTTTGCGTATTCGTGAGCGCCCTGACTTACTGGAGCACTGTTCCAGTTGTGCAAATTGACCACCATGTCCCCTCTTACAAGTGTCATCTTTTGCACATCTGAAAGAGACAGAACGTACTTGTAGCAGAGCTTGACCTTGTATTTCCCGTTGAGAGTCATTGCAGTCAAATCGTTCATGCTGGCAAATTCATACTTTATTTGGTTCTTGCATAACCATTGAGCAAAGAACACCAGGCTTTCGATACGGACATCAGTGGAATTGGGCCTAAAAAACCTCCCTCCCAGAAAATCTGTTGAACACGAGGTCTGTCTTCCAGTTTTAGTGTTACTTCAACACCTTCATCCACATAGGTGAGGCGAGGTGCTTCATTAAGATCTAATGAGATGAAGCGATCTTCTCGAACCAAGTAAGAAACGAAGTTCTGAAGCGCAGACAAGTTAGGAGGGCACCCAACAAGTGCCTCTTCGACCCCAAAAATAGACAGCAGTTGTCGAGGGAAGAGTTTCACTCGCTGAATCTGATCATCGTCCCTAGTCACTGTAAACTCCTGAGCGTGTGCCACAAAGCTGTCTACGATTACCCGATTTTCCTTGGGGAGTAGGTTCTTGTTCTTTGTCAGAATGATCTCTGGGCGTCGGTTATTCGATATGAGCTCTCCTTCGAATTTCAGCCAAAGGTCGTGTCGTTCCGAGTTGTATGGGTCATCATTCAAGGGACCATAGCTATCGAAAATCTGTCCGTTTCTGTCCAGTATCTGCGTCACTGCTTCCTTTAGCTTCCTGAATGATGCGTACCGCTTTGCGAATTGTTCCACTATTGCGGCATTTCTGTTCCTCTTCCACTTCTTCAGCCGAGCAACGGAGGCTTCCGTTCGATGGCTGTCGGTTTGTGTATGACAATTGCCACATAGGAGGAGTAAATTGTCGAAGGAAACATCTCCTCCCTTTGCGTGAGCCTTGATATGGGCCATTTCACCGATGCTAACACCCTTCTTGATCAGCTCGACCTGGCATTCCGGGTTCATGCAATGTCCGATGGCCTCGGCCCAGAACATCCTCTCGGTATTACGAGCTATTGATGGCTTTGCGCTCATACGCCAATCTCCATTGGTTCAACCCGAATCTCCCCCAACACCAGCTTCGGCAGAAACGCATCCCGCTGGATAGCCAGGGAATGGGATTCTTTGCGGGTTATCTCGACCTGAGCGAGGATGGGGGCCAATAGAGAGCAGAATACTGACCAGACGTCCGCTGAGGGGAACGGAAGCAGGTATGAAGCCAGTGCGTCAACCTGGACCCGCTGTCGCCCTGATCTTCCCGTCATGCTCTGGATGGCGTGTTCTCGAAAGCCTTCTTCACGGCTAGGGAGGTACGGATATTCCGCTGGAATGGGGGGAATTGCACGCATGACGATGAACTCGGTTGAGCCCCAGCCAACAGCGTCCTTTGGTAGTAACTGGACAAAGGCGGTCTTGCCGTTTTCCAAACAGGGTGTTGTTATCCGCGCGAGGAGAGTATCGCCGTTCCGGAAACGAGCCCCTGATTTGAACCCCCGCAAAACTGTATCGTCTGGAGAGGACCCTGTGGTGGGTAACGCCGCCATCTCAAGGTAGGGAGCTGCTGTACCTTTCTGTATGGGTTCTCTGGGGTTCAGGTCGATCAGTTGGTTAAGAGTTTTCACTCCCCGTCACTCGGGGATCTCCCCCAACTCCGAGTCTACGAGTCGGTCGGGGAACAGGGCCCACAGTTCCGGCAGCAGGTAAGGTTCGCGGCCTTCCTGCTTGGCCCGGACCGGGCCGAAGTCTACTAACCAGTCCTGGAAGATGGCGCGGGCCATCTCCTCCAGGGTCTGGTTCGTCCGCTGGTTCAGCTCAATCTTGTCGTCCAGGGTGCCGAGGATGTGGGCGATGGTGTACTGTTCGGGAAGGGGAGGCGTGGGAATTTCAAGCGACTCGATCATTCTCTTGGTAAGGGCGTTTCGAGTTCCTCCTGACCCTGCCCAAGACAGCAACAAAGTCTGCATTTCGGGAGATGCTAGATAATATGGCAGATAGCTTGCATCTAAGTTAACCGAGTCCGGCCTGATGATGGCAACGTGCTGATTAACGCGGGCCGGCAACACATCGGGGGCGACCTGGCATACCCTGGCCACGGAGTCGCCGGTGATGTTAAGAAGGACATCTTCCTCAAAGACTTCCACGTTTTGCAACTCGTCGGCATGGCGCTCCCCAATGAACACCAAGCCCTCATGATGGAAGTCATCGTTGTAAACGTTCTGACTGCGGATCAGCGTGCAAGGACCCTCGTCCAGGTATACGTCCTTACCACCACGAGGCGTTGCTCCGCTACCAATCTTGGTGCACACTTTACCGAGAGTGACTTCGGACCAGTCCCTGATCATTGGCCTCGTCCCACTGCGTGCCATTGAGCTAATGCTGATCTGCCCCCATGGTTTTCGCAGTAGAATCCCGTGCAAGGACGGTCACAGGGCACTCTTTGGCCACCTCTGGTAACGTACTGGGCGCATTTCCCGTACCAGGGGATGTATCCCCGGACTCCGCCACGTCTTCCTCCTGACGGCCTGCTTCCTCCACTTCCTGGCATAATTACCCCCGAGCCTCTTGGGATTTAACGAGGAAAGTCCACTCGAAATTTGGAACGCTGACTTCTAATTCTCCCCGGTTTATAACTGACTCCCTTGGTTCCTCTGGCTAGTCCTTTAAGGGCTTTTCCTATTTCATCCGCTGCATATGCTGCCGCTTGGTGGCCAATTGACTGCTTGACCCGCGCGTAGTCCTCAGATGTGCCACACCGGGGACAGACCACCCTCTGGGGTATATCCCCTTCGAGAATCACGTGCGCTGCGACGTTGCAACTGCTGCACTTTATGGGTTCATTTGCCATTTTGGCCTCCCATACAATTAGCCCGAGTCCCTCTCAAACTGCCGCCGCACTTCTCCCGTGCCCACAAACTGGGAAAGGAGCCGGTATTCGCCCCTCTCAAACCGCACCCGTCCGGCCACGATAGCCGGATGTACCCGCGCTTCCCACGCCATTCTGAGCACTGCCATGGGATTGGGATCTGCCTTGATTACACCGTCGTCCCAGATTTCTGGAGGTATCAGGGCTTCCTGCGCCATCTCGTCCGCCTCTTGTTCTGTGGTGTCACTGCCGCCGGACTCCACGCCGCGCAGGCTGTGGTCGTCCACAAAGCCGTTCTCATCGCTGCACTCCTTAAGGTGCAGGCACACATGTGCCAGCTCGTGCAGCAGCGTGTACCAGAAGTTGTCTATCCGGTCGTAGCGCAGGGTCAGGCCGATCACCGGGTTGCTGTCGGGCAGTCGCAATGCGGCGCCGTCCAGGTGCGTCCTGGGCAAATGCTTAACATACTCCAGGCCGATCCCCTGCTGGAACAGAAAGTCCTTGGCTTGCATCGGTCCGTCTTCCAGCACACTCATCTGAGCGACTTCACGCAGTAATTCGGTAGTGATCACTTCTGTCTGGTAATCAACCCCTGGCTGCCTATCCTTGGACTGTGCCAGCACCTGCCAACACCAAGCCCGGAGAGCATAGTCATCCGTCTTGGCGTTGACTCTCCGGCTATCGTTTTTGCGGTACAACGGAGCCGGCGCCAAAGCACCAACACCGGCGCGGTTAATCAAATCGGTGATTAATTCTTCAGCCTGATCCTTCAGATTTTTGGCTTGGGGGATCCAGCCGAGCCTTGCCATAGCGGTGAGGGGGAACCTAGCGTACTCCAAGCCCGGCGCTGTATCCGAAAGGGTGGCTCCCGGTTCCTGCAACAGGACCTCGGCCGAAATCCCCAGGTGTTGGTGCAGGGCCCGGGCCATAGACATGGTGATGGATCGTTTTCCCGATAGGACCTCCGAGACCTTGGCCCGGCTGCCGATGAAAGGCACCAGATCTCTGGCGGTAAGGTTGGCTTGGTCCATCCGGAACTTGATGGCAGAAATGGGGTCTGGCAAGGCAATGGGATGGTGGCGTTCCTCGTAGAGTTCTACGAGGTCCACCAACACGTCAAGCTCAATGCGGCTGGGGGCTTCCAAGTCCTCTACTTGATCTTCAGACCCCGATAGTTCATCCATTAATTCAGAGATCCGGGCCAGCGCGTTTTCGTAGCCTTCTTCAGAGCGTATTGCCCGGACTTGTACCATCGTTACACCTCCTCTGCATTTATTCTGTCGTATTCCCGATGATTCCCAACAAATCGTATATAAACATACCTCGCAGGATAAAATATTCTCACCACAATCCTGTAGTTGCCGCCTCGAATTCTGAATACGACCCTGTCATCGGCTAAAATGCTGGCATTGGGGAATCGATCTATTACGCTGGCCGGGGTAGACCAGTCCGCTCGCTGTACCTCTTGGTACCAAGCCAACAGCGGTTGTTCCGATTCTGGATGTCGCTCCCAGTATTCACGTAATGTCTTTCTGGAAATGATCCGCAAAGTTGAAAAACTCCCTTCCTCCCATCACTGTTTATATTACAATGCTCCCAAAACTTTAGCAAGTGTCACGAGAAGCCTTGCGGAATTAATCCTTACCTGGGGACTTGGAGAAGGTTGAGCCGGTGGGTTACTGGATTGGCGGGAAACCCAGTCTTGACAGGTTCTCCTCAATGGCGGCGTCCAATCTCACCGTTTCAGCCTGCCGTTCTCGCCAGTGGGCGATTAGGCGGGTCATCTTTTCCCCCAGGGTTCCCCGTCGTTTGCCTGGACTTCGGCGCCCACATAACGACCATGGTAAGCACGTGTCCGTGCCGACGGTTTTCCTCCAAGGATGCGCTCTTGCAAAACCCCGGAACATCCGAATATTTGTTCCCGTTTCTCCAGGCATTGTAAGAATCGGGGATTTGTGATATGCCCTCGTATGACAGTTTATCTGTTATCCAATCATCGCCAAAACTCCGTTACTCCTGAGCGGTTGACTTAGATGCAACTGGAGTTGACTAGTGCACGAGCCTTCTGAATCCACGTGCCCAGTTGGTAGTGGGTCAAAGGAGAGATCTGCCGACCACCATTCGGGGTCGATTTCTTAGCGGCGGGCTGGTTCGAGAGTTGATCGGAGCGGCAGAGGACGCAGCGGAGGACTATCGGAGGGGCCAAAGAGCTCTGGTACAATGATCAAGATCTGGAACCCGAGGGCTGATCGTGCACAGCCGCCGCTGATCGTAGGATTCCCCGATCGACGATAAAGTTGGCAAACCGCCAGAAGTCTAGGGCCAGGCTTAATCTCACTGATAGAGTACTATCTATCGTCAAGTATGGCCGGATTTGGTGGGCCTGGATGGACTCGAACCATCGACCTCGGTCTTATCAGGACAGAAACGGGAGGATGCCCTACCAAGAGGTCTTGGGGGCTACCATGCCAAATAATGTGCCTAGTACTACAGTTGCAGATAGTTTTTCGAGGCATTGGTCAACCTTGATCACCGCAGGTTCCAGCTACGGGCAACGTCTCTTCCTGTAACGAAATTGCCTGTTTACCAAGGTCGAAATTACCGAGTCAGCCTATGTGCAACTGTAGTACTAGGCGGTTCGTCGGTCTACTGCCTGATGCTCTATGGAGTCACCAATTGCGAGCGCTGTGACGAGAGGTTCCAAGGAGAATGGACTGTCACTGCGGCGCTGTTTCCAAGGTCTTCACGAGAAGCCAACAAATCTGCCCATGATTCCATCAACCACCGCCTCCTCTCGAAGAGGTCGCTCCTAGCGTACGCAGTTTCTGTCGAGTTGCCCAAATTATGGGCCAGAGCGGCCTCCCTCACCACCCAAGGCGTGTCGGTGCATTCGATGCACCAGCCCTTGAAGCTGCTGCGGAACCCATGAGGCACTGCGGGTATGCCGAGACGCCGGAGCAGCGTGACGTAGACCATGTTGGACAGCGGCTTGCCGGAATGCCCCTGGAATACGAGCTTTCTGCCATCCTCATCCAGGTTCCGTACCTTGGATAGAACTTCCAGGGCACGGACAGCTAACGGCACCCGGTGCTCCCGTCGCGCTTTCATACGCGACGCCGGGACGAACCAGGTCCTGGACTCCCAGTCTACCTCGGACCACTTCGCCAGTCGCACCCCGCCGGAACGGGCTGCCGTCAGCACCAGGAACTCGAGGGAGAGCTTGGTCACCAAGTCGGCGGTGGACTGCCTGACCCGTTCCAGTGCCGCAGGCACGTCCCCGTAGGGCAGGGCTGGATGGTGGTTCTTCACCTTGGGTAGCTTGGGGAGCACCTTGAGGCTGGATCTGCCTGCCGGGTTATCCAGCCTCCACCCCTGGGCGACGGCCCAGTCGAGCACGGTCTCCAGGCGCTGCCGGACCCGGCGGGCGGTCTCGGACTTGACGGTCCATATGGGGGTCAGGACGGCCAGCACGTCCCCGCCGTCAATCTCATCCACCGGCTTGGAGCCGGTCACAGGGTTGGCGTAGGTGGCCAGGGTGTTCCTCCACTGGTACGCGTGCTTGGCATTGCTCCAGGTGGGGCGGCGCAACTCGATCACGTGGAGACAGGCCTCGGCGAATGTGGGAATGGATGGAGGCGGCTTGCGGGAGGATTCCCGGGCCACACGTTTTTCCGATACCGGGTCCGTCCCTCGGCTACGGCGGTTTGGTTGTGATGGGCGATGGAACGGGCGCTGGCGGGGCTTATTCCGGGGTATGCCCCAAGGCCTATGTCCCGGTGCCGTCCGTCAACCACTATCCGTTGCACCTATGACTTGGCGCCTGAACGTGAGATGTACAGGTAGAAACCGTCGCCATCGCCGTGCCGGCCGGGCTTGCTGAGGGTTTTTGCCGAGAGTGCGGTGAGGTTGCCCATGTGCGTCCTCTCTATTCCCACATTTATTCCCACACAAAGAGTGGGATGTGGTGGTATTGCAGAGGACGTTACTGGACTAATTCAAGGCCACGGTCTCAATGATCAGGCTTGAATGAATGCCTTTTGAGACTCTATTGGACTCTACTAGACTATAAAATGGTGGAGGTGAGGGGATTCGAACCCCTGACCCCCTGCGTGCAAAGCAGGTGCTCTCCCTCTGAGCTACACCCCCTCGGGGGTTAAAGTATAGGAGCGGGGTTCGAAGGGTGTCAACGAGGTGAATGTTGGCGTAACGCCGCGTCAATCAAGAGCTGCGAGTCTGTCTCCGCATATGTATCATTAGACACTGTACTCCCTGCGGGGTATGATAACCGCTGACTGCGACGGCCTGAGCAAGTTTGATCGCCGCAGCATTGTCTTATCCGTGAACAATTTTCAAGGAGTAAGTCATGCGAGGAGTTGCAATCGTGTCACCGGTACGTACCGCCGTCGGTAATTTCGGCGGTACTCTTCGCGGCACCTCGGCCGCGGAACTGGGGAGCATAGCAGTCCAAGCCGTGCTGGAGCGCAGCGGGCTGGATGCCGAGAACGTTGACGACGTGATTTTGGGCCACGGGTATCCCAGCGGGGAGAATCCTGCCATAGGCCGGTTGGTGTCACTTAAGGCAGGGCTTCCCATCGAAGTACCGGGTTACCAACTGGACCGCCGCTGTTCTTCCGGATTGCAGGCCATCCTCAACGCCTCGATGCTGGTGCAGACTGAGAACGCCGACGCTGTGATAGCCGGCGGTGTTGAGAGCATGAGCACCGCTGAGTTCTACTCCAACGAGTCACGCTGGGGCGCGCGGTTCGGGTCTGTGACTTTCCATGACCGGTTGGCACGGGCCAGGGAAACCATTTCCCCCGAGGAACGATTCGGCTACATCTCTGGCATGATCGAGACGGCGGAAAACCTGGCCAAGCAGTACGAGATTTCCCGCGAAGAGCAGGACGAATACGCTCTGCGCAGCCACCAACGGGCTGTCTCAGCTATTGAAGCGGGGAAGTTCGAGAAGGAAATTGTAGGTGTTCCTATCCCGCAGAGGCGGGGAGATCCCGTCAACTTCGCTACGGACGAGAATCCCAGAGCGGACACCTCTATGGAAGCTCTGGCCCGACTGCGCCCGATAATGTCTGACGGCACTGTCACCGCCGGTAACGCTAGCAGCCAGAACGACGCGGCGTCCGTGTGCCTGGTTGTTGCCGAGGACAAGCTGGAGGAGTTTGGCCTTACCCCGATGGGTTACCTCCGAGGCTGGGCCGTGACCGGATGCCACCCGGCCTACATGGGAATCGGGCCAGTGGGAGCCGTTGGAAAGGTCATGGGTAAGCTGGGCATGAGCCTGGAAGACATGGACCTGATCGAGTTGAACGAAGCCTTTGCCGCCCAGGTGCTGGCGGTGCTGCGGGAGTGGAAGCTGCCCAACCACGACAAGCTGAATGTCAATGGCTCCGGCATTTCCCTGGGTCATCCCATCGCAGCTACTGGCGCTCGCATACTTACCACTCTCCTTCACGAGATGGAACGACGTGATGCCCAGTGGGGTCTGGAGACCATGTGTGTCGGCGGTGGCCAGGGAGTAGCCGCAGTCTTCGAGCGGTCCGGTTAGAACCTGACTCAAGAGGGGCACGTTTCGATTCTCCGCTTTTGCACATGGGGGTTTCTCCTACAGGAGGGATGATGTCATCCAACGAAGTAGCCGACGTACTGGTAATTGGGGCGGGGGCCTCGGGAGCGGCGTTCACCTGGAGCCTGACCCAGGTGGGGATCAAGGTCGTCTGCCTGGAGCAGGGGGGATGGGTGCCCCGGGGATACCTGCCCGTGGGTGATCCCGCCGCGCCCCTGCACGGCCAGACCGACTTCCACTCCGACCCCAACGTCCGCGGCCTACCCGAGGACTACCCGGTAAACGACAGGGAGACCCCCATAGCTCCCCTGATGTACAACGCCGTTGGCGGAAGCACCATCCACTGGGGTTCCCACTTCCCCCGGTTCCATCCATCGGACTTCCGGCTCAAGTCCCTGGACGGGGTATCCGACGACTGGCCGATGACCTACGACGAACTGGAGCCCTACTATGACCTGAACGACCGGATGATGGGAGTGTCGGGATATGCTGGAGACCCGGCATACCCGCCCAAGCCGGAGAGGCCCTGCCCGCCCTTGTCCATCCGTCCCGGCGGGAGGGTGCTGGCCGAGGCGTTAGACAAGCTGGGGTGGCACTGGTGGTCGTCGGACACGGCGCTGAACTCGGTGGCCCACGAAGGGCGTCCGCCGGACACCGGGGAGGTGCTGAGGTCTCTGGCCAGCGTGGACATAGTGTACTGGCCGAAGGCGTTGCAGCAGGGGGCGAAGCTGAAGACCCACGCGCGGGTCCGGGAGATTATGGTGGACGAGACGGGGCGTGCGAGGGGTGCGCTGTACTACGACAGCAAGGGGAACCTGCAGGAGCAGCGCGCGAAGGTGGTAGTGCTGGCGGCCAACGGCATTGGGACGGCACGGCTGCTGCTCAACTCCAGATCAAGCCTGTTCCCCGACGGGCTGGCCAACAGTTCCGGGCTGGTGGGGAAGAACCTGATGCACCACCCCTGCGGCATGGTCATGGGTGTGTTCGATGAGTGGCTGGGCGCCGAGCAGGGGGCACGGGGCAGCACTATGCTGAGCCAGGAGTTCTATGAGACTGACCTGAGCCGTGGGTTTGTCCGGGGCTACGATCTCCAGATTGGTGGCGCGGCGACCACGCCCTTGTCCTCTGCACTTGGGGGACTACTGGGCAACCGGGTCCCCTGGGGAGAGGGGCATCACAAGACCTTCAAGGAGCGGTTTGGTCATACCGTGGGGATCACGATTATGACCGAGGACCTTCCGGAAGAACACAACCAGGTGACCCTGGACCCTGGCCTTACCGACAGTCACGGCATCCCGGCACCGAAAGTCAATTACACCATCAGCGAGAACACGGACAAGATGCTGGCCCACGGCGTGGAGATGGCAAGCCAGGTGATGGAGACCGCTGGAGCCAGGGAGATATTCACTGCGCACCAGCGGCGCAACGCAGGATGGCACCTCCTGGGGACCGCCCGCATGGGCGACGACCCGGCGACGTCGGTGGTGGACCGCTGGGGCCGTGCCCACGACGTTCCCAACCTGTTCGTAATAGACGGCAGCATCTTCGTCACCGGCGCGAGCATCAATCCCACCACTACGATCCAAGCGCTGGCGCTACGCACAGCTGATTACCTCAAGGGCGAGGGGCAGGATAGCATAGGCTGAGTCCAGGGCGTATCCCCAAAGTGCGGGCTCATGGGGCCCGTGTCAGTGCCGAAACAACGGGCCTCTCTCCATGGGGCCCGTTTCTGTTGTGGGGATAGCAATCTTCGAGACTACTTCGACGGCATGTTTCGTACCTGTCCAGTGTTTGTCGGGTATAATGCCCTTCGCGGCGATTAGTCCAAACGGGACATGAAAGTTTAGGGAGGGTCCATGAAGTACGATGTCATTGTCGTTGGCGGAGGGGCGGCGGGATCGGTCTTGGCCAGCAGATTGGCGGAAGACCCAAATACCTCTGTTCTGTTGTTGGAGGCCGGGAACGACTATCCCGATTACTCCACCCTTCCGGACGAAGTGAAGTATGGTGGGACCAGGTTCGCGGAATCCCCGGAATCGGAACACAACTGGGCATTGCGCGGCACCATTACTGAGGAGCAGGGCGAGATCCACGTAGCCCAAGGCAAGGTTATTGGCGGTGGTTCATCTATCAATGGGCAGGCGATGCAGAGAGGATTTCCCGAAGACTTCGACTCCTGGGCGTCACTGGGGAACGACGAATGGTCGTATGACAAGGTGCTGCCGTTCTACAGGAAGATGGAGCGTGACCTTGACATCCAGGACGACTTTCATGGGTCGGATGGTCCAATGCCGGTAAGGCGCAGGCAGTCCGGGGGTATGACCGACCTCCAGAAAGCCTTCACCGCCGCCTGCTCGCGGCTTGGATACGGCGTTACAGGGGACACGAACGGTCCGAACCCTTCCGGCCTAGGGATATCCCCCACCAATAACCTTGAGGGCGTACGGATGAGCGCGGCAATCACCCACCTGAATCCGATGCGCCACCGGTTGAACCTGACTGTAAGGGGCGGCGTATTCGTCCACAAGGTATTGTTCGAGGACTCGAGGGCCGTCGGTGTGCAGGCTGAGAGCGGGGGAGAGGTGTTCACCCTAGGATCAGACCGAGTAGTCCTGAGCTCCGGCGCAATCAGGTCTCCCCAGTTGCTCATGCTGTCAGGCATCGGCCCCAAGGACCTGCTTGAGCAATTTGGGATTTCCGTGATCCAAGAACTCCCCGGAGTAGGCCAAGGGCTGTGGAACCACCTCAGCGCGCAGGCTACCTTCAAGGTCAAGGATGGGGTCACTCTGACCGGCCATGATGTCGATGCCCCACACTATGGTCTGCATTACACTTCCGAAGGATCAGATGAAACGAACGACATGGTGCTGAGGACAGGCACAGTGGTCGATGAGCGTGCTGAGCGCGTCCCCGGAGTGCGAACCAAGTACCTGACCGGCGACGTTCCTCCTGATCGGGCGGCACGTATATCGTGTACTCTCGGGTTGCCTAAGGGATCAGGTTATGTCAGGTTGGCGTCCGCTGATCCGAACGTTCAACCAACCTTCAATTATCGTTACCTCCAGCATCCGGACGACATGCGGCGGGTAAGGGAGGGCCTGAGGTTCGGGATCAGGCTGCTGGAGTCCGAAGAGTTCAAGGACGTTTATGACTACCGGATTCAACCGACGGACGACATCCTTGCCGATGACAACGCGCTTGACACCTGGATACGCCAAACTGTCGGCACTGCCAGGCATGTGTCAGGGACATGCAGGATGGGTCCTGATTCGGACTCGATGGCAGTGGTCGACCAATACTGCCGTGTAAGGGGAGTTCAGGGTTTGTGGGTGGCCGATGCCTCGGTAGCTCCGCGAATTCCCCGGTCAGGCGGCCTCCATCCCACAGCACTCATGATCGGGGAGCGGGTAGTGGACTGGGTTGCGGCAGGCTAGTCACTAATTGACACTCCATATACGAGACTTTAGGATAGCAACGGGTTTCCCGGGTGCCTGCCGGGGGAACCCGAGGTCCGAACATACAACTACCTGAATTGGGGGGAGATATGGCGGATACCTACGGACAGGGAGATTTTCTCTACCGGCACGTGGACAACTGGGCTAAGCTGCCCGAGGGAGTACGGTTCCTGGAGTGTCCTGGTGTCGCGGTGGATTCACAAGACAACGTCTACGTTTTGACCCGCGGAGAACATCCGATCATGGTGTTCGACCGGGAGGGGAATTACCTTCGCAGCTTCGGGGAGGGCGAGTTCAGTAACCGGACTCACGGGCTCTATATCGCACACGACGACTCCCTTCTCTGTGCCGATGACGGAATCCACACCATCCAGAAATTCTCGCCTGACGGCAAGAAACTGATGGAGATCGGGGAGCGCAACCAGCCGAAGCCAATCTGGGGCGGAGATCCGTTCAACCGGCCGACATCCGCTGCGATCATGCCCAGCAACGGAGACGTGTACATTTCCGACGGCTATGGGAACTCCAGAGTCCATGTCTTCTCCGAGACGGGGGACTACAAGTTCTCCTGGGGTGACTCGGGAATCGACGCGGGCCAGTTCATGAGGCCCCACAATATCGCCATCGACGCCGACGACCGCGTTTACGTAGTAGACCGGGAGGCTCACCGTATCCAACTATTCGACGCACGTGGCAACTTCATCGAGATGTGGAATAACATCCACCGCCCGGATGCGATGGTGCTATGGCAGGACCACATCTACGTCGGCGAGCTCAACGCTCCCGGACCGCCTCCCCCTGCCGGCGCCCCCGGATTGGGCCATAGGGTCACTATCTACGATCTGAAGGGCAACCGAGTGTGCATGTTCGGTGCACCAGAGGAAGGCGAGGGGCCTGGGCAGTTCATCGCTCCCCACGGGATTGCGGTGGACTCCAGAGGAGACGTTTACGTGGGAGAGGTGTCCTACACCATACGCGGCTCCCACATGGACCCGCCGAAGGAACTGCGGAGCATATCCAAGTACGAACGGGTCCGGTAGACTGGCCCAAGGCCAATCCCGGCGCGGAGGCGAGGGCGACTTGAGCGAACAGGGCGACACCACCACGGATACTACCACAGTACAATGGGCCGACCCCCTGGAGGCTGTAGAGGTATGCTATGACCTGGGCTGGACGGACGGGTTGCCCGTAGTGCCGCCCACAGCCAGGAGGGTGGGCGAGTTCCTCGAATGCGTCGGCCGGTCCGCTGATGAGGTGGTAGGGGAGATACCAGAACGCCGACGGGTAATCACCGTAGGCAAGGTGGCGGCCAACGCAGTAATGGCCGGGTGCCTGCCCCAATACCTCCCCGTGGTCCTCGCCGCCACCGAGGCTATGCTCGACCCGGTGTTCAACCTTGTCGGACCGTCCTCCAGTATGGGCGGCTCGGCGATCCTCGTGGTCGTCAATGGCCCCGTGGTGCGGGAGCTGAACATCAACTCTCGGAACAACCTATTCGGCCCTGGCAACCGTGCCAACGCCACCATAGGGCGGTCCATTCGCCTGATTCTGATGAATGCCTGTGCGGCCATTCCGGGACTTTTCGACCGGAGCGTTATCGGGCACCCTGGCAAGTACAGCTACTGCATCGCCGAGGCGGAGACGGAAACCCACTGGGAGCCTTTCCACGTTGAACGTGGCTTCGGCCCCGACCAGAGCACGGCCACTGTGTTTGCGGCGGAGAGTCCCCGGCAAGTTCGGGCCACCGGGCACCCGGAGTCGATTCTCTATGCTATCGCGGACGCTGCATCGTCGCTGGGGACGAGCATGTCCACATCCGGGTCTGTGGGGGACCGCTCAGCCGGACTGCGGCAGGGGCAGATTGGCGTAACGATAGCGGGGGCATCCAGCCTCTGGAAGGACTGGACCAAGGCGCAGGTGCGAGAATACCTGTACGCGAACATCAGTCGCTCGGTGGGGGATCTGAAAGAAGCAGGTGTCCTTCCCGGTGACCCGGAACCGGGGGATGAAGCGGAGTTCGTGCCCCTTCTCCCCGAGCCTGAGGACATCTTGCTCCTGTTCGCCGGTGGTGAAGAGTCCAATATGGCATCCGTTATCCCCAGTTGGGGTCCCAAGGTGGCTTCGACGGCGGTTACGAAGCCGGTGCGCTAGCGTGCCGACTGGGAATACCGATGCGTGATCCAAATCAAAGGAGGCGGCAATGACCCAGAAGCAAGACATCACGCTGGTCAACCCTACCACACAGGCAGTAGTGGCGCCTTTCGACGGGGCGCCTCGTCTACCCAGCCTTGCCGGTACGCGGCTGGGCATTATCGACGACAGCAAGCGGAACGCGGACGTGCTCCTGGAGGAATTGGTGGACCTGCTCCGCACCCGGTACGAAATCTCCGACGTGCGGTGGCACCGCAAGCCCAGTGCGTCCCGGCCCGCAGACCCGGATGCGATCAAGAACCTGGCTGAACACTGTGATTCGGTGATCATCGCGATCGGGGATTGAGGGTCCTGCAGTGCGTGCAGTGTGCACGACGGGATCCACGTGGAAAACGCCGGTATTCCTTCAGCTACGATTTGCACCGACCGGTTCATCCCCACGGCTGAGGGCATGGCCAAGATGTGGGGTGCAGCCGATTACCCCACAATATTCACGGAACATCCGATAGAGAACCTGGACCGAGACGCTCTGCGCAGCCGGGCAGAGGAACTGGCCCCTCTGGTTGTGCAGGTCTTGGTGGGCGACTCTCAGTAAAAACTGGAAGTCACGGGCCTAGCACCAAATTAGAGTTGTCGCGTCGGGGGGATTCCCCCCGACGTTTTTCTGTCAGGCTATCCCCGCATGTCGGGAGGCAGCAGGTTTGGGATCGCGTCCTCGATGGGATACACTTCGTTGCATGATTCGCAAGTAAGCGCCCCGGTGACCACCTCATCCGCCTCCTCAGTATCGACGCGAAGCTTTAGGTCTCCTTTGCACACAGGGCAGACCAAGATGTCCATTAATTCTCTCTTCAAAATTCCCCCAGGTTCTGATCGTAAGCAGAGCAAGGTGTAGGGGTGTCTCAACAATCCGGGCTACCCGACCAGCCCTCGTTCGAACAGGGCGTCGAGAACATCCGCGAGCCCGATTGCTATGGTACCGCCTATGATGATGGCCACTGGGCTGACCAATGCGCACCGCACCCGTGCTACCAGGCTGCCCTCCGTGGAGGAGTTGTTCACTCCGCTCCTCCTTTGCAGGAGCCATGTTGCGCCGAATATGTACAACGCCACGGCTATTTTGACCGACAACACGATTACATAGGGGAGGGAGACAGCGGTCGAGGTCAAGCGGGACACGGACAATATAACCCCACTCAACACCAACACGGCTATGGCGGTGTTCACCACGCTGCGGAATTCAGCCCCAGCCAATCTACCTACCGTCCCGCCGCCGTCTGCCTTCTTCAAGGCCGGGCGCAAGACCAACAAGAAAAAGATGCTCCCGCCAACCCATGCCACAGCGGCCAGGGCATGGGCCAATCTGATGCCCACCAATATCCAGTCCAGTACGGTCATTAATCGAGCGTAGGGTGAGTGGGCAGGTTCATGGGCTGGGTGCAACTACAGTGGGACTGTCGTGTCGGTGGTGTCCGACTAGGTTACCCCTGGGCCATTTCGCCGACGATCTGAGTGATTTTCTCCCGGTCCAGGACGCTAATCTCTGTCGAGTGCACATGCCCCGACTTGTCGATGAATATGGTCGTAGGGTAATACTTCAGTCCGTAGGCGTCGGCGATCTCGGCACGGGTATCGGTGGCCACGTCGTAGGTCAAGCCAAGCTCCTGGACGAAGTCACGTGCGTCCTGCTCCGAATCCAACCCGCGAGGAACGAACAGTCCCAGGAACCGCACGTCCTTCCCCTGCAAGCCGCGCCATGCCTCCTCGAAGTCTGGCATTTCGGCGCGGCAGGGCGGGCAGGATGGGAACCAGAAGTTAAGCACGACCGCCGTGCGGCCTATCTGTTCCGACATCTGGAACTCCCCGCCGCTGAAAAGCGTCACCTGGAAGTCTACGGCTTTCTCTGGACCGCCTGGCAGGTTCCCGCAACCAGACAACACGAACAACGATACGGATGCGAAACCCAGTTGCAGGAGGCGGACGAGGAATCTGAGAATAGACGTCTGGGCCATCGGAGCTACGGGAGCAATACTCACAGTTGGGCCAGCTAATTCTATAGCCGGAAGGGTGGATGGTCAAACCGGAGGTCCAGGGTTCAAGCATGACCGACCGGCAACTCGCTCACCGTTGACTGACGGTGGGAGATGTTTACAATCAGACCATCCTGACATCGGAAGGGGCAATGATGCGACTCGAGAATAAAGTTGCCTTGATCAGTGGCGGCGCGAGAGGAATGGGCGCAGCCGAGGCGAAGCTGTTCGCCAGCGAGGGTGCAAGGGTGGTCATAGGCGACCTGCTGGAAGAAGGGGGTCGGCGAACCGAGGCGGAGGTTAACGAGGCAGGAGGTGACTGCCTGTTCGTCAAGCTGGATGTGACCAGCGAAGCTGACTGGCAGCAGGCCGTGGCCGCAGCGGTCGCCCGGTTCGGCAAACTGGACATTCTGGTCAACAACGCAGGCATCTACCGGACGGAGCGGGTGGAGGAGACATCCGAAGAGCTTTGGGACCAGGTTATGGAGATTAACACCAAAGGGGTCTTCCTGGGGACCAAGAACGCCATACCTGAGATGAGGCGTGTCGGCGGCGGTTCGATCATCAACATTTCGTCAGTGGCGGGACTGGTGGGCAACACCATGTCTGCCGCTTACATCGCGTCCAAGGGTGCGGTCAGGCTCTTTACCAAGGCGACGGCCATCCAATATGCCAAGGACGGTATCCGGGCCAACTCAGTCCACCCAGGTACCATCGAGACGCCGATGACGGCCCACCTGCTGTCGCAGGAATCCTACCGGCAGAACCGTACGGAGAGGACGCCGCTGGGCAGGCTCGGCACGCCGGAGGACGTGGCTTGCGGCGTGCTTTATCTGGCCTCGGACGAGTCGTCCTTCGTCACCGGCAGCGAGTTGGTAATCGACGGTGGCCGCACGGCCCAGTAGTTACCGGCCCATGGCGTAACCGTCGCGGCGCGGGTCAGACCCTGCGGACAGGCCACCCCTTTCAAGATCGACCTCAATGGCGCACAGGCAACCCATACGGCCCGTCCACTCGTCCCAGATCTCGGTTCTGTGGCCTCTTCGCCCAAGTTCGGCGGTGGTCTCCGCCGGGATGCGTCCTTCGACCCCAACCAAGCCGGGGTGATAGGCGTGGGGATGGAAGGAGTTGGGGAAGCTCCACGTGGAGACCCTGGGGGCTTCAATTGCCGTCTGAACATCCATGCCGAACTCGGCGACGTTCAGGAATAATTGCACCATTGACTGACATTGTACGTCTCCGCCAGGAGTTCCGAAGGGCATCCAGACTCTCCCGCCCTTCATGGCCAAGCCGGGATTGGGCGTGAGACGGGGACGCTTGCCCGGGGCTACAGCGCAGGGGTGGTCCGGGTCCAGCCAGGACTGGGAGCCGCGCGGCGAAATCACGAATCCCAGTCCTTCGGCTATTGGCCCACCACCGATGCCGTCGCTGGGGGTTGCCGAGAAGGCGTTGCCCCAGCGGTCAACCACGCAGGCGTAGCTGGTGTCTGCGGGGATTGGTCCGCCTACAGGTTCCGGATGGGCCAGATTGGAGATGTTGGCGCCGTTTCCTTGATGCACCCAAGGGTCGCCGGGGTTGGGCATCCCGGAGTGGGCTATACTCTGATCGATGTAGCCTGCCCGGTCCCTAGCAAAACTCTTGGACAACAGCCCTTCCAGGGGTACGTCGACGAAGTCCGGGTCGCCATAGTAGTGGTGGCGATCCGAGAAGGCGAGCTTCAGGGCTTCAATGACCGTGTGCAAGTAGTCGGGGCTGTTGTGCCCCATCGTTCGCAAGTCGACGTTCTCCAGAATCTGCAAGGTCTGAATGGATACCGGCCCCTGGCACCAGGGCCCGCATGTGAAAACGTCGATCCCCTTGTAGCTGCCTGCGGCTGGAGGTTGTACTTCAACGCTGAATCCCGCCAGGTCTTCCATCGATAGCAGGCCGCCCTGTTCCCGGCAGAAATCCACGATCTCCCGTGCGACGTCTCCAAGGTAGAAGAAATCCCTGGCTGCCTGAATTGCCTCCTCGCGGCCCTCGCGGGCATGAGCCCCCTCGATCTCGACCAGCCGTCGGAAGGTTCGGGCCAAGTCGGGCTGTACGAGGACATCACCCGGTTGGAGCGCATTTCCGTCGGGGTAAAATACGCTGGACGTGGTCCGCCAGTGGCGGGAATCCCCTTCATCATGGGCCAGCGGGTCTCCGGCGCGGACCAGTGCGCGGTGAAGGGTGAGGGGGATTGGAAACCCTCCCTCAGCCAACTCCAGAGCCGGGGTTACAACCTGCTCGAAGCTCATCGTCCCGTAGAGTTTCAATGCCGTCAGCCAGGCGTCTGCCGCTGCGGGAGTCACTGTCCTGAGCACGCCTGGTGGCATATCTGCACCGGCGTGGTTCATGAAGTAGTCGATGCTGGCCTCCCTAGGCCACCTTCCCAGGCCGCTGATCTGCATTGTCTCGCCGCGGTGGGCATCGTGGAGGACTATTGGAGCAACCCCGCCGAAGCTGGTGTACTGGGGAAGCACCACATTCAGGGCGATTCCTGAGGCGACCCCGGCGTCGGTGGCATTGCCTCCCTGCTCCAGGATGCGGAATCCCGCTGACGTGGCCAGGTAGTGGCCAGTCGATACCATGTGGGTGGCACCTGTAATCAACGGACGGTAAGTAGCGATGCCTGTCGCCATGATGCTGCTCCTGTGTCGTAGGCTTCGGCTGACCGATGGTGTCTCTTCAAGCTCAGATTGTTCAGATGGACGGGAAACTTGCCGGTATACTAGCCTTGCCCATATTGGGAGTCAACCGCCGGGATTTCTCGGGCCGTGGCCAAGCTTCTCCCAGATCAAATCCTTATCCGATAGATATCGATTGCCGGTGAGCATCCCACAGAGTTCGCGGTATGGCAGGGAATTCGCTTCTGATGTGCTAGAATTGCCGATGCAACACGGCCTGCCAACAATCCTATCGGGGGACTGGTATGCTTCTGGAAGTCGAAGTCGTAGCGGCGGAAAACAGCCCGATGGACCTGAACAGGGTCTTTGACCTGCTGTCGGAACCCCGGGTGATCAACCGAGTATTCACTGCCAACCAGATAGGGGAGGACGTCTGGTGTGATGTGACTGGCTGGAGCGAAGATGGTCCATGCCCGGCCATGGCAGCGCTCTCTGAGGATTCCGGGGACGGGGTGATACTCCTCGTGTACGGGGGAGACGATGGCATCCGCATACGGCCTGTAGGTTCCGATGCCGATTGGAATGCATCCGATTCCAATCAGTGGGGGGAGCCGTGCCTGATGCTGGATAAGGACACACCGGTGGACGGGTAGGTCTTTGTCTTTGTCCTCGATTCGAGGGCTTGGCCGAGGCTCATACCACGGGGGAACTTGAGACGGGTGAACCCAAGGAAGCTCTCAAGGACGCCAGGCCGAGGTCGTAAGTATCCTGGCTTTCCCAGCCCCTCCAGTCCACGGTATCGAGTGCGCGCAGTTCGACGCACAGCGGTTCCTCGCTTCCAAAAAGTTGCTCATCAATGACCAACGGGAGAAGCGAACGCCCTGGCAACCCATTCCGGGACAACTCGGTGAACGACCGGCTGCCGAATGGGTTCTGCAGAGAGTTGGCAGAGCAGACCAGAGCAAGACGGTCGTAGTATGCGGCCTTCTCCAAAACACCTCCCTGATCTTTGAAC
This sequence comes from uncultured Dehalococcoidia bacterium, assembly GCA_951812625.1. GTDB lineage: Bacteria > Chloroflexota > Dehalococcoidia > Lucifugimonadales > UBA3495 > CATOSP01. Next base: position 1,278,402 of record CATOSP010000002.1, read on the forward strand.
GCTGGCTCATCGTCTACGTACAGGCTCCAGCATAGGGTCCCGGATTCCCGGAGGTCTTCCAGAACTCGCTCGACAAACGCAGCGTCCTTCACAGAGCCCAGCAGCAATACGCGTGGATCGGACCGTTGGAAGCCCTGCAGATGGGGCTGTGACGCGATCAGGGCCTCAGCGACCCCCGCGCTGCGCAGGAAGCATTCGGGGATCAGGCCTCGAGACCTACCGAGGGAATCTGCGCCGATAATGCTTGGGCCCAGGTGCCGCACGTGCTCGAGGGCCAGGACACGGCTCAGGTCGCAGTCGGCAATCAGGGTCATCTCCAGCGATACACCATCGAATATCGCGTCGTCCAGGGTTGCTCGATGCAGGGTGGCACCCCGCATTTCCGCGCCGCTGAGGTCCGACAGGTCGAGGGCTGTGCCGTTCATCCTCGCGTTTCTCAGGACTGTGCCGGTCAAATTAGCCCAAGACAGCTTGGTCGAGGTCAGGTTCGCTCCTGACAGGTTGGCTCCCTCCAAGTCAGACCGGCTCAGGTCGGCGAAGGAAAGGTCAGAACCTCGCAAGCTGACGCCACGCAGGCAACTGCCGCTCAGGTCGGCGCGGACAAGGGAAGCTCCGGTGAGATTGGCCTCCCGGAGATCGCTGCGGCTTACGTCGGCGCGGAACAGGTGAGCGCCGCGAAGGTTTGCGCCTGCGAGGTCTGAGAGATAGAGGTTCGCGCCGGTGAAGTCTATGCGGCTCAGGTTGTCGTGAGCGAAGTCAGCCCCGGTGAGTTTGGCCCGGCTCAACATCGCGCCAGAGAGGTCGAGTTGACGCCGTATCCACTGGCTGCCAACCCTGTACCGTCCCACAGCCTCGGTACCCCGCTTCGCCAAGGCAGCGTGCGCTTGATTAGCCAAACCCTGACTCCCGAGGGGTGCGGGTCAACCGTAGCGGTACCCTATTCACCCACCGGATGAATTTGACGGTAAAATGGCTGTCTCCGGTTTGAGACAGAGGACTACCTGCTAGCTGCCGTCAGAGGGAGTTGTGGCTAATGGCACTTCCACCGCGGGTGAGAAGGCAGGCATAACTTCCCTGGCAAACAGGGTCAACTGGTCGCGGAACTCGGTCCATGGCATACCTTCTGGCCACTGGAGGATTATGTCTTCAAGACCAGGAAACTTCTGCTCCTGTTCACGAAGAAAGTCTATGAACTGGCCCGGCGGGCCGCAGATCCACACCTTTTGCTCCACGCCGTCCTCTATGGTTGGCACTCGAGAAGGTGCGCCCGGGGTGCCCCACATCCTACCTTGGGAATCGGTATACCGGACAAACCCAAAGGGGGCGAACCACTTGTAGCGCTCATCGTGATAGGGGCGTACGCGATCTATTGCTTCCTGTTGAGTGTTGGCGATGTAGAATCCCAATCCCAGGCCCATATCCTGGCCCAAGACCAAGTCCCGGCCTGCGTTGCGAGCGTGCTCGTGGTAAGAGCGGAACATCTGCTCGACCAGCACCTCACCGGTCAGGGCGACCATAGCCTTGATTCCCTGTCTAGCGATGAATTCGAGTGTGCGCCCGCTGGCGATTGGCTGCCAGATCTCCACAGGGCGGTTTACTGGGCGGGGCACCATCGTTATTTCTTCCAGTTGGTAGCCACGATAGGGTACATCGGCCGGGATAGTGTAGTGTTTCCCCTTATGGCTGAACGACTCTTCGTTGAACGCCTTGAGTATGACCTCCATCTGCTCCATGAAGAGTTCGCGGTTGGCGTCGTTGTCGATGACCGGCGCGCCGAATGTCTCCACTTCCCTGGAGTGGTAGCCACGACCCACTCCGAAGATCAGGCGACCACCGGTGAGCACATCTGCCATTGCGAAGTCTTCGGCCAGTCGGAGTGGGTGCCACATAGGGACGATGTTGAAGGCAGACCCGAACTTGAGGCGTTTCGTCTGCCCCGCCAGGTGGACCCCGAGCAGAATCAGATTGGGGAAGCACTCATAGCCTTCCCTCTGGAAGTGGTGCTCCGCGGTCCACATACAGTAGTAGCCCAGTTCATCCATGTGTTTCGCCAGGTTCACTGCGTGTCCGTAAGCCTGGACCAACTGCTCATTGGGGTATCGGCGGTCGTTAGCGGGCGTGCCATCTGCGCCGGGATTGTCCAAGTCTATTTGGCCTACGTAGAGCACCGAAAACCGTTTGATCATCCCTCTGGGTCCCCCTGGTCTGGAAATCGTGCCAGGCTTCGCGTTTCTCGGGGTATTATAGCATGGAGGAGGTAGGCACCTTTATCCGCTGTCGGCTAACGGGGAGGCGTTACGGAGTTTGTCCCACCGCGCGCAAATATGAGAAGCAGGGAAGGGAGCACCAACAGCGAGGCAATGGCTGCCATCAATATCATTACCGCCGAGATTACTCCGTAGGTCGAAAATAGGGGCATGGGAGCGAATCCCAGGACCGCGAATCCGATGATGCTGGACGCCGCCGATCCTGCCAGGGCAACCCCGGTCCCGGCAGCAGCAGTTTGTAAGGCTGGAACGGGTGAGCGTTGGTTTTCCAGTTCCTGTCTGAATCTCTGGGTCATGTGTATAGAGTAGTCTATGCCAACTCCGATCGACACTGCAGCTATCGTCGCAGTGACGAAGTTGAGGCTATACCCGGCCAGGTACATGAAGGCGTACAGCCAGGACACTACCAATCCGATCGGGATGATGGTCGCCACGGCGAAGCTGAGTGACCGCATCCAGAGTGTCAGTAGCAAGAGACAAGCTACTACCGCGACCGGCAAAGAGATGGTCAGTGCCTTTGTGGTAGCAGTCAAGGTCGCCTCGCGAGCGAATGGGGAGCCGGTGATTCCTACTTCCGTGATGGACGGGACACCTCGCAGGGGCGCTAGGTCCAGTTCCAGCGACTCTCGGGACCTCCTCAGATTGGCCTGTTCGCGTGAGCCTAGTACTCCGATGATGAGGATGATCGCCTGCTTGTCCTGGTCGTGGTACAGCACTTCTCGTACCTGGATGGAGTCATACGCCAATATCTGACCGTCCAGAGGGACTCCATTGTCTATCATGTAGTCATAGGCGGCACGTATCTGTTCCGGTGTATCGGGTATACCGTCTCTGTCCTTGTCTAATATGGATACCCCAGTTGCCTCCAGCGCCCGCTGGCGGGCAACAGAAGACTCGGTCACTCGGCGCAACAGGTCGAATACCGTCCGGTTGTAGAGAGACACACTCCCGTCCCGAGCGTTCCCCAGGGTCTCGTTGTCTGCAAGCCGGTCCAGCAGGTCTCGAAGAGCCTCGAGAGAACGTGGATCGGTGATGTCTCCTTCCACGTAGATGACCGCCGGTTCGCCAGCCACGGTCTCGGAGGTATGTTCCTCCAGCTTGTCTACACCCACTGCGAAGTCTGAATCGGCATCGAAGAAGTCCTTGATGTCCAATTTCGGTTCCAGTTGAAGGGACAGGTAGACTGCACCGGCCGTTACTACGGCGGCAAGTGGAACCACTGCCCACGGGACTCTTGCCAGCTCGACCACTACCCAGGCAATCCGGCCATAAGATGGATGTGCTTCCTTCAATTTGTCTGCGTCGTACTCATCCTTTACCGGTAAGGCCTGAGTGGACCGGTGAACCTTCCGCTGGTCCAACTGCATCAATACAAGGGGGATGAGAATTCCCATGATGACGAAACTGGATAGTACAGCCACACCCGCTGCTACACCGAAACCTATTATGGTTTCGATCCCGGAGGTCACGTTGGCCAGGAATGCGATACCGTCAGACAGGGTGGCGAGGACCAATGCACCCAACACGCCTGCCAGCCCCGCCCTCAACGCAGGAGCGGGGCGAATCGAGCGTTCCCGCTCCTCGTTGTACCGATGGACGGCGTGTATCATGAAGTCTGCACCCAGGGAAATCATGGCTATGGGCACAATCAGGTCCAGGGTCAACGATGACTTCAACCCAACCAAGTTGGTAATTCCCCTGAGCCAAACCAGGAGAATCAAGAGTCCGCAGAATCCCAGACCAACCGCCCGAACGGAGCGGAGAGTCACGCCAACGACCACCAGCACCAAGGCGACGGTGGCGGCGATGAATGGCACGGCGGTCCTGCCCTGTTCCAACGAAGTCAGGTTAACGTCTATGGCGAGACCCCACGTGCGGTAGGAATTCTCCTGCCCTCGAAGAATTTCCTGGGCCCGGCGCCCGAACCTCTCCTTCTCCAGGGCAGTTTCATCGTTGGTCAATCCAATGTTCAGCGGGCCGCCGCCCAATTTCTCGTTGTCGGCGGCGAGAAATACAGAAAGAGCTTTGGCACGCCACTCCACCATTTCTCGTCCATCAACCACAACGGTCCGCGATGCGGCGTCCTTGGACAGGGATGCGCGCAACAACTCCCCGGCGGGGCTGTTGAGGATGCGGGCCACAGCCTGCTTAACCTGCGCGTCGGTGGCGGTCTCCAGCGTGATGTTGGTGCGTGGGTCGAGGATGAGCAGGCCCTGAACGGCGTCCGCGATGGTGAAGATGCCCTGGAGACGTTGCCCACTGTCTACGTCGTACCCGCTGAACAGGTATTCCTTCAGGTCTGATTCCCGCAGGGCTTGTTCGTTCTGGTAAAGCTCCCAAAGTGGAGCCTGGCGTAGGATGTCTCCCTGGCGGTCTTCAACGATGAAGCTGTAGATGTGAATACGGGTCGTGAAACGCTCGTTGACTATTTTTTGCAAGTCGAACACAGGACCGCCGGGCTCTTGGGATGCCTGTTCTGTGGGGTGCAAAAGGAACGTGGGAACCAACAGGATGACTGACAGCGCCAATATGACGCAAATCGTCCAACCAGACCGCCGGGTCAGGAACTCGGCGGTGGCTACCGAGAGGTTGTTGCCCCTGGATGGGGTCAATGGTCGCTGTGCGGCATCGCTGCCGGACGACTGTCACAGATGATTGCCATTTCGTCCTAGATTGAACTGACTCGGGGCTACTGTTGCTTGTCGAGCAGGCAGGTATGCTTGACCTGCTTCTCTTTGTCAGACGTTTACAGCCTAGCCCATATAGATTATCTCATTGGCAGGCAGAACCACCTAGTTGGGAGCCTGGAGATGTACTCGAGGCGCGTGCATGTGCGGTCGCCGTGAGGTGCGCAGGGTCAGGCCAACCGCTATAATCTCACTGCCATACCCAGGGCACGGATAAACTGCTAATGTACTGCTAGGCGATCGCCTAGATTAACGCTGTTGGTCAATGGAGGCGGCTATGGACCTGGGACTGGAAGGCAAGATTGCAATGATCACGGGCGGTAGCCGAGGCCTGGGCCGTCATGCAGCCCTGGCACTGGCCCGGGAGGGCTGTAAGGTATCGATTTGCGCCAGAGGCTCGGAGACGCTGGAGGAGACTGTGGCCGAGCTTCGCGGCCTTGGATACGAGGCCCACGGCACCCAAGCAGACGTTACCAACGAGGACGATGCCATTCGCTTCCACAAGCAGACCATAGACCATCTGGGACCCCCGGATATCCTCGTGAACAACGTGGGCGGACGCCGCGGCTCGGCAATCTTTGAGGAGACCAGCCTGGAGCAGTTCCGGGAAGGGCTGGAGGTTAACCTAGTGTGCGCGGTACGTCTGGCGGCAATGGTCCTGCCCCACATGAAGGGGCAGAATTGGGGGCGCATTATCAACATATCGTCCATCTACGGGAGGGAGCACGGAGGGTCGATCGACTACATGACAGCCAAGGCGGGCCTTATTGCCTTCTCCAAGCATCTGGCCCTGCAGCTTGCGCCGTTGAACGTGCGGGTCAACTGTGTCGCCCCGGGGTCTATCGACTTCCCAGGCAGCACGTGGGACCGTTTCCAGCAGAACAATGCTCCGGAGGTCGTCGCGGAGTTCATTGACCGGAACCTGCCAGCAGGGAAGTTCGGCTGGCCAGAACCCATCGGGGAGATGGTCGCTTTCCTGGCTTCGGACAGAGCCGACTTGGTTACCGGGACCTGCATCAACGTCGACGGAGGGCAGTCCAAATCGCTCTTCTAACCGGTGGGGAAGCGCTACGCCCGGCCATCACCGAGGGCACCCAAGGGGCAAATGATCCCGGCTAATTCGTACGATCGGCCGTAGTTGGTCACCTGGCCCCTGATTCTGCTACCAGTGCCTCAAAGACGCGGACCATCGCCTCGGTGTCCCTTTTGCAATATGCCAGCAAGGCATCCCACATCCTGTCTCTGTCGGACTGCGGTATGTCTTCGGCAATCAACTGAGCGTAGGACGCAGAGGCGGCCAAACCATCCGGGATTTCCAGATCGTCGTAGGCCAAGTCGGGGACCAGCGCCGGGAGAACCGCCTTGATGGAGAAGCTGCCATGAAATTCGGGGTGGTAGTAGTGCCTCCTGATTATCTGGAGCAGGTCCACAACACGATCGCATAGGGCCAGAAGGCGGGCTTCATGCTGAGGAAACGCCTCTGCCAACGCCTTCATAACGGTTGCTTCGTAGTTGGAGTAGGCAAGCAGTGTGCCTGTATAGGGGACGGCGTCCAGCAGACTGGTTATGAGATGCTCCCTCGGGTCTTCCGGGCTGTCATGGAGAAACCAGCTATGACTCAATCCTCCGGCGGAATCCATTACGTGCAGGGACCACTGAAACGGAATCGTTTCGTAAGGCCTGGTCCCCGCGAAAATCGGGACCGCGGGGCCGAGAGTTTCGAAGTCCAGGAAGCTCGCAGGAAAATCGATCTGTTCCAGCCTGGCTGACAGACCCGCACCGACGTAAGGCTTCCCTGAAATCACGCTCTCTCGCACTCGACGCTGTAGCTCGGAGAGGCCGGTGAAATCCGGCGGGATACTCCCAATGTCCTCGATTCCCGAGTCCTTCAGAAGTCCATAGTTCTTTTGCCTCAATCCGGGCAAATCCCGAATTGGGTGTTTCGGTTCGCCCTGATGGCAGTGCCCGAAGAACGGACACAGGTAAGGAGCAGTGCAGTGTCGTCCAGTACCGATGTTCATTGTCTCGGCCCGCTCCAACGACTCCCACATCTGAGCCAAAGAGTAGAACATCTCGCCACGACCGTATGCCCTGGCCTCCTCCGTAACGTCTCTTAGGGAGAACAGTTCGTCCACATTGTGGTCCCCACCCTGGTACACGTAGGTGTTATCTATGTGCATCACGTATGCTCGCCGAATGTGGACTCCCGATCCCTCTACGACGAACATCTGAATCGCAACGTCAGGGATGTGCTCTTGCTTGGCGCTGGTGGTGGACTTGACCTCGATGAGGTCGAACTTCCCATCGCCACTCCGGAGGAGAATATCTACCCTGGTCCTGACTCCCTCAAATGCGAAGGCCGCCTCATACAATGCGGGAACGGAGGTATCCGACAGCAGGTTTTGGGTCGATACTACGGCTTGAGCGTGGGCAAAATACGGTTCCTCAACGAGAATACCGCCTGGGAATCGTTGCCTCGCCAGTCCTCCGACCGCGGTCCCGGAGTCGAAAATCGCTTGCTGGCTGGCGTTTATCGGGTCGGCAAGGTCACGTTGGTAGCATTCCAGGTAGAGCCTTTTCAGGCATTGTAAGCCAGCAAGGAACCTGGACTTGGATAGTTGTGGAGAGACTCCCTGTGATGGTGGCATCAACACCTGGCTACCGGTCGCCAAGGTTGCCTATGAATTCCTGCCAAGCGCTCACGCATTTTTCCGGAGCGGAGTGCTGAACGTATCCTGTGGTCCCTGGTATTTCCAACATCCGAGCGTCGGGCAGCAATTGGGCCATTCCCACTGTGCGGTCAGGATTGTTGGCTACGCTGTCCTCGGCTACCAGAATCAACGTGGGTGTCTGGACATGGGGTAAAACGTCCGAAAGGTCCTGGGTAGCCAAGTATGCCAAGGTCTCCAGAACCACGCGTTGCGAGGTGTTGGACATCTGGTCGATGTACCATTGGTGGTGGGCGGAATCAGTGTTGGGATCGACCCTCCTGTCTCCAGTGGCTTTGGCCCACCCAGCCACCCCTTGCTCCATCACCAGGCGATAATATTCCTGGTAGGTGGAGACGCCGGCGAACCTATAGGGCGAGGTGCAGACGGTCAGGGAATTCAACCGATCAGGGTGCTCGTAAGCGAATTGAAGGGATATAGTGCCTCCAACGGTCTCTCCAATCAGGTGTACCTTGTCCAACTCCAAGTAGTCCAAGAGCGCGAGCAGGTCTGAGCCGAAGTTGCTCAGCGACCAGTCGTAGCTTTCAGGCGGGATACTGGAGCGCCCGAAACCTCTGGCGTCCAACCGGATGACCCGGTATTGGCGGGCCAGAAGAGGTACCCAGGCGTACCACAGGCGGGAACTCTTGGCGTTGCCGTGGTGCAAGACGACGGTTTCCGGTGTGCGCCAAGGGTCAGTGTAGTCGTCGTCCTCGTAGTACATTTCAAGGTCTGGGTCGAGTTGGACCGTAGGCATGGCGCGCCTCCTGGGGACAGCTAATCGACCAGAGGAATGGCTATGGAGACGCGGGTCACGTCGCCGTAGACGCCAGTGGTGTGGCCCCTGCCGGTAAGGTCGTCGGCCAGCATCACGTCGCCTGGGCCGAAGATGCGCCTGGTACCGTCGCCAAGCCCGATCTCAACCTGGCCTTGGAGGGTGACTATGTACTGGCGGCGCGGCGCGATGTGGAAGTCGCTGAAGTGGCCGGGAGGATTGCGGCGGAACTGGATGCCCGTGGCGCTCTGAATGGCCGTCCTCTCGGCGTCCGCGATTTTCTCGTAGGGAAGTTCCAACTCCTCGAAATGAGACTCTCCGTCGTCGCCTGTGTAAAGCCGCGCAATCTGCATAGCTCAAGCCTCCGGCAATTTCTTAGGTGCATACCACACGATGGGACTCAGGCAGGGTACCCAAGGTGTCAGGAAGAAGCCACGAGCCGCCGTGGTGATAAGTGCAGGCAATGATAGCAACGGGCCGCCAGACGGGTCAATCTGCTCACTTAAGGTGGAAGTGTTCGGTATCAAGGGTACAGCCTACTTGCAAATGCCGACATGCTCATATCTCCGGTCAGGAGGGGGCAGCGTTGGGAATCCTCCTGAATGTCTCCGCGGCCAAGGAAAACTCTTGATTTCCCGGACATTTCAGGACATTTCCGGTCACTCCCGGCGGGGGCAGAGAAGACTTAGCCCATCGCATCTCATTGGCCAGGCTGGCGGTGCAGGGCATTTCCCCCCGAAGTTGCTTTCGCTCCAACCGTCCCCGGACATATGATAGACCGGTGTGGCTGGGCCTGGAAAGGGGTGGCTGTCAGTAAACCAGAATGCCCGAAATGGAACGCCATCGATTAAGGATAGATGGTGGCTGTATGTTGATCGCTACCGGCCGATGGTGCCGGTCTGTCCAGTGTTGCAGATGGGGAGTAGGCAGCATTCGGGACACCGAGGCCTCTTGGCACAGGTGTCCTTGGCGTGGCGGTCCAGCAGGGCATGGTACTCTTGGAACAGGGTAACGTCGGTTGGGAGATTGTCGTGAAACAGAGATTGGTATTCGTCGTACCTACCATGCAGCGCCTCGTCGATGACGCCAAGGCGACCGACGATTCTGCAAGTGTACGCGTCTATCACGAATGACGGTTGATTCGCGGCATAAAGGACAATGTCGTCGGCGGTCTCGGGGCCTATGCCATGGATGCCTAGGAGTTCTTGGCGGAGTTCCAGGCAGCCGCGACTGAGGAAGGAATCTAGGTCGCCGCCGTGATGTTCGATGATGTGAGCGGCGAAGGTCTTGAGTTTGCGAGCTTTGGCGTTGAAGTAGACGGAAGGGCGGATGATGGCGGCTAACTCGTCCTGAGGGCAGTCGTGAATAGACTGTAGAGACATGCAGTCCGCATTTCTGAGGTTGCTCAACGCCCGCTCCACGTTGGTCCACGCCGCAGCCTGGGTCAAGATTGCTCCTATTACTACCTCCAGTGGGCCTTCGCCAGGCCACCATCCCTGCGGGCCGTAGCAATGATAAAGGCGGTCATACATGTCCAACAAGAACCCACGCCACGGCGAATCCGGGTTAGAGGCATTCGGCTGGTTGGGTTCCTCCACGGCGGAGCATGTGTTCATTTTGTCCTGAATCAGACCCGGATTGGGAGTGGATTTGACAGGGTGATGGCGGACTCGCTGACATCGCACTTGTAGGCGAATGCCTGTACACCATTTGATCGCGCTTCCCGGAAGACTCGGCCGAATTCGGGGTCGGCGTCATCGTTGGTGGCGAATGATACGACGTCGCTGCGTTGCACTACGAACACCACCGCGGCGGAGTGACCCGATCGTACAGCGTGCTCAAGGCTACGCATGTGTTTGGCTCCACGGCTGGTTGGAGCGTCGGGGAATAGGCCAACCCCGTCTACGACCAAGGTGACGGATTTGGTCTCGATGTAGCAACGTCCTGAATTGCCATCCAGCATCAAGTCAAGCCGACTGTCGCCGAAGGTTACCTCGCGTTGCACTTTTTCATAAGCCCTGAACTGGGGGAGCGCACCCGAATCCAAGGCCTCCGCTACCAGAGCGTTGGGGAGGCGGGCATCAGCGGAAGCCAGTGCGTCCTCCATTTGGACTAAGGCCAGGTCGAACCTGGTCTTGCGATGCTCACCCCGTACTGGTTTGAGCTTAACACGGTATCCAGGAACCAGCATCTCTTCCATTCGGCCGGAGTTGGCAACGTGGACGATGACCTCCTGGCCACGCACGTCCACCAAGGCGGCGAAGCGGTTTAGCCGCCTTATGAATCTGCCGTCCACGAGTGCGGGGTCGAATTGCATAGGGGTTTCCTGCGGGTTCTCTGTCGTCGGAGTGGCCGTAGCCAATCCTAGCAACATGCAAAGCGCCGGGCAATGCGATCAAGGTATTGGGCTGGAATGGATTTGCTGGGTCCAGTTCCGGCCATATAATGTGTCCATGACTTCATTTGTAGAACGATTGGAGCAAGCCTGCGAGGCCAACCGGAGCCTGGTCTGTGTCGGACTAGACGTTGACCCGGAACGGATGCCTGTGCCAGATGCGCTAGAATTCAACAAGGGAATTATTGACGCTACCCAAGACCTGGTGTGCGCTTACAAGCCCAACCTAGCGTTCTACGAGGCCTTGGGTCTGCCTGGCCTTAGGGCTCTGGAGGGTACTATCGAGTATGTTCGTGCCCACGCGCCGGGAGTGGTCATCCTGGGGGACGCGAAACGCGGGGACATTGAAATTTCTGCCGCCGCCTATGCACGAGCCATGTTCCGCGTCTGGGAGTTCGATGCGGTAACAGTCAACGCCTGGGGCGGGAAGGATGGTTTGCAACCATTCCTGGAATACCCCGGGCACGGCGTATTCGTATGGTGCCGGGGTTCGAATCCTGGGTCTGGCGATCTTCAGGACCTGCTCGTGAACACTCCGCACGGAATAGTCCCGTTGTACCGCCACCTAGCCCGGTCCGCGGCAGAATGGAACGAACATGGCAACCTCGCGCTAGTCATGGGAGCTACATACCCGGAGCAGCTCTCAGAGGTGCGGCAGTTGTGTCCGGGGATGCCTTTGTTGATTCCCGGCGTCGGTGCCCAGGGTGGTGGGTTAGATGCGGCGGTGCGCAGTGGTACAGACCCGCGAGGCAGGTTGGCCATCTTCAATTCATCCAGGGGGATCATATATGCCTCCTCGGGCTCCGACTTCGGTGCGGCGGCCCGTGTAGCGGCAAGGAAGTTGCGCGACAGTATCAACCAAGTGCTAGAAGCTGAAGGGAAGGGATGGTCCTAGACCTGAAGATAGGCGATGTGGTGCGCATGAAGAAGGCGCACCCATGTGGCAACCATCTTTGGAAAGTCACTCGGTTGGGTGCGGACATCGGGCTCACCTGCCAGAAGTGCCAACGCCGATTGTTGCTGGCGCGCTCGTACCTGCGGCGCAGGGTACAGAAGGTCATCCCTGGAGGCCAGGGTTAATAAGGTGCCCGCAGGTAGGCCAGTGTGCACGTGGCAGTGAGACTCAGGACTCTGAAGGGACGGCCGAGACCACATGGTCGCCGTCTGGACGGACCCACTCCCACAACTCAGCGTGGTAGCCCCGCAGTTGGTCGGACATGGCGTCGATGAAGCTTCGCACGGCTCTCCCCAGGAACTTTCCCCGAAGGGTGCAGACGCCGATCACCGAACCGGGGAAAATGTGGTCAAGGCGCACTACACCCAGTTTGTCGTGATCTTCAGGGTGGAGCGTGAAGTCGGCGGCTATGGCCACTCCCAAGCCGATCTCTACATACCGCTTGATCGATTCTGTGTCGTCCATAGCCAAGACTACTTCGTAGTTCATCCCCTGGTTCTTCAGCGACGTCTCGACTTTCTGACGGGTCAAGCTCTCCGGACCGGACAGGATCAAGGGCCATTCGGCGACATCCTGCAACCGAATGGGATGGCGTTCGAGCAGAGGATGCCCCGGTGGCGTCATCAGTACCACGTTGTACTCAAACAGTTCCTGGAACTCCAAGGACGGGTCGTCGGAAGGAGGAGGAGAGCAAAAGGCCAAGTCAAGCTCGCCAGACTTAACCAGGGAGATCAGCGCTGTGTACGGGCGGGCCAGCAACCGGATGCGGACGTCCGGCATCCGAGACCGAAACTCCTGAATGCCTCTAGGCAGATGGTGCATCAAGAGGTCGTGGTAGGCTCCGACTACAAAGGAGCCCAGTCGTTCTGAATAATCCATTTGAGTCTTGAGGGTGTCCACCGCCTGGACGACAGGGGTTACCAACTCCAAGAGTGTCACGCCTTCGGATGTGAGTTGAATGGGTCGTTTGATGCGATCGAAGAGCGTGATGCCAAACTCGCTTTCCAGTTTACGGAGATGTGTCGTGACGGTTGGTTGGCCAAGCTCCAAGTTGCGGGCTGCCTTGGATACGCTGCGAAGGCGTGCGACATGGTAAAAACTGATCAATTCGCGCAGTTCCATAAGGCTTGCCCCCCAACTTATACCGTCGGATTCGATATAATATATCATATGTTATCGCTTGACAAAATATATTTCACGAATCGAAAATGGCCCTGAACCTATATCAGGCTTGCGCCCATCTGGCCGTTTCCTGGCCACCGTGGGCGGCCTAGCGCCGGAGTGGTTGCGGGTATATGCCATACGTGATCACAGAGCCCTGTATCGGGGTAAAAGACGCAAGCTGCGTAGAGGTCTGCCCGGTGGACTGTATTCAGACCACCGACGAAGCGGAGATGTACTACATCGATCCAGAGATTTGCATCGACTGCTCCTACTGCGAATCGGTGTGTCCGGTCAACGCCATATTCGACGAGTTTGCTGTTCCCTCGAAGTGGCGCCCATTTATCATTAAGAACCGGAACTTTTTCGACGGCAAGTAGTCCCCCGACGGGTCCCTGAGCGCGGATTCGTCCTGCCTATCGGGCGATCGTTTTTTGAAGTTTGTCCATGCTCGCGCGGTGGCTGGGCGCCGTCCACGCTCGACAATGTTCCCGTGTCCCCATCTCTGGCCCGTTGATTTTAATGTACTCTGAACCGAAGCCAATGGCTTGTGTAGAGTAACCCCGCGACCATACCGGGAGGGCATTCGAGTAGCGGACGGCGACGCGGCAACTAGAGCGGCGGACCGGAGGATTTCCAGGTCGGGCAGCATATCATATCGTTACATGACCAGTGACAGGAAGGGACAAATGGCACTTTTCTTGCGGGACGATGAAGTTTCGAAAGCCATCGGCATGGGAGAGATGCTGGAGACCATTGAGTCTATGCAGCGTCACTTCGGACATGGCGAGGCTTATAACCTGCCCCGGAGGAAGATAATTGCCAGCGGGGGTATGCTCTCGGTGATGGGTGGAGGGCTGTTTTACGACGACGTGCTGGGTGTCAAGACCTACACTGTCGTCCGAGGGGCATACTCGTTCCAGGTGAGCCTTTATGACGCCAACACCGGGGTTCTTCTATGCTACACCCAAGCCAACCGGCTGGGGCAACTTCGCACTGGCGCTACCACCGGCGTGGCGGTTAAGTACCTGTCCAACTCGGGACCAGTAACAGTGGGGATTATCGGGACTGGTTACCAGGCGCCGACCCAGTTGGAGGCGGTTGCCAAGGTCAGGAATATCGAGAGAGTCAAGGCTTTCAGTCGCACGACTGAACGGAGGGAAGCCTTCGCGGCGTCCATGAGCGAGTCACTGGGCATCGATGTCACCGCAGTGGACAGTGGAGAAGAAGCAGTGACAGGCAGCGACATCGTAGTCTGCATAGCTGCGGCTACGGAACCCGTGGTTGATGGGGACTGGGTCGCGTCGGGGACCACAGTCATCGGCGCTGGCCCTACCACTTGGCGGGTCCAGGAGGTGGCGGACTCAATGCTGGCCAAGGCCGATAAAGTATTCGTGGACTCGGCAGACCAGGCCCCCATAGAGGCGGGAGATATGGCCAGCGCGGTAGACCGTGGCCTTTTCCAGTGGAGCCAGATGATCGAGTTGCGCCATGCGGTGGCAGGTGTGGTAACGGGGAGGGACAACCCGGAGCAGGTGATCTTCGCCAAACTGATGGGCACCGGGGTTGCTGATGTGGCTGCGGCCAAACTGGTTTACGAGCAGGCCAAGGCCAAGGGTCTGGGTGTAGATATGGAATGGTAAGGGAGTAGACCCCTCTTACCTGCTCCCACGGTTGATGATTCCCGGAGCGGCCAGTTCTCAGCGAAACAAGTTACCCCGCGTTGCGGTACTCCTTGGTGCACTTGACGCTGTATGCCCCCTCTCCCATCAACAGGCTTTCTACTGCGGCGCGTGCAGTGTCCAAGGACGTGAAGCAAGGAGTCTGGCGCTCCACCGCAGCTCTCCGTATGTGGAACCCGTCCTGCATCACTGAAGTGTCGCCCGACAAAGTGTTTATCACCGCCGTGACCGTGCCGTCGTTCACCACGTCCACCACGTTCGGGCTACCCTCATCCAGCATCTTGCTAACCGTGGTCACCGGCATACCCATTGCTGAGATCATTGCTGCCGTACCCTCCGTAGCATAGAGGCGGCAGCCAGCTTGATGCAAAGCCCGGATCAGGGATACGGCTTCAGCCTTGTCGTGGTCGGCGATGCTGAGGAGTACCGAAGACTTGCTGTTGAGGTTCAGATTGGCAGCCATGAGGGCTTTTGATAATGCGCTGCCAAAATCCTGGTCAATTCCCATAACTTCGCCGGTGGATTTCATCTCAGGACCAAGATGCCAATCCACGCCCACGAGCTTGCCCATCGAAAACACAGGGGCTTTGATCCCCACCAGTTTCTGCCGCGGCCACAGGCCTCCCTCGTAACCCTGTTCTTCCAGGGATTGGCCGAGCATGACTCGAGTCGCCATAGACGCCACCGGCACACCGGTTACCTTGGAGATGAAAGGAATCGTGCGACTGCCCCTAGGGTTTACCTCCAGAACATAGACCGCAGTAGAGTTTTCGGAGGCATCGACCTGCGGGCTCCGATAAGGCGGACCACCCTGTATGACAAACTGGATGTTCATCAGGCCGCGGACTTCCAGCGCGAGACCGATTCTGGTTGTGTAGTCGACAATCGTGTCGACCTCTTCCTCGGTCAGGTTCAGGCCGGGATATATTGCCATGGAGTCGCCGCTGTGTACACCGGCCCTCTCAATGTGTTCCATGATTCCGGGGATTAGCACCCGGCTGCCGTCGCACACGGCGTCGACCTCGCACTCCTTGCCTTCGATGTATCGGTCGATCAGGACTCGTTTGTCTGGCGCGACTTCTGTTGCGACGGTCAGGTACCGTATCAATTCCGAGGCGTTCTGGACGATTTCCATGGCCCGCCCGCCCAGAACATAGCTTGGGCGAACAACGGCAGGATAGCCAATGTCTTGGGCTACCCGCAGCGCCTCCTCAACCGAGCTAATAGCCGCGCCAGGAGGCTGTGGGATGCCCAGACGTGCCAGGAATTCCTCGAACTTGTGCCGGTCGGAGGCGATGTCTATGGCCTCGGCGCTGGAACCTATGATCGGGAGACCCGCTGACGCCAGAGACTGGGAGAGGTCGATGGCAGTCTGGCCACCGAACTGGACCACGCAGGGGGGCGGCTCGTCGTCCCCTGCTTCGTTCTCGATGATGTTCCTCACCGATTCCTCGTCCAGAGGCTCGAAGTAGAGCCGGTCGCTGGAATCGAAGTCAGTGGATACCGTCTCGGGGTTGGAGTTGATCATGATGCTGCGCACGTGGTTGCGGGACAGTGCCCAAGCCGCGTGGACGCTGCAGTAGTCGAACTCTATGCCCTGACCGATGCGGATGGGTCCGCTGCCTATAACGATGGCCTTCGGTCCGGGCAAGGGCAGGGCCTCGTTTTCCTGGTCGTATGAGCTGTAGTAGTAGGGGGTGACTGCCTCGAACTCGGCTGCGCAGGTGTCCACGGTCTTGTAGACTGGTCGGATGTCCCATGAGTTGCGCAGGTTCCGCACCTGCTCCGGGAGGACATCGGCCAGCGTTCCGATCTGGTCGTCGGAGAATCCCAAGCGCTTGGCCTGGAGCAGCAACTGGGGGGTCAATGGTTCGGAGAGCATGCGGCGTTCCATAGCCACAATGCGCTCCAGTGCGCTTATGAACCAGGGGTCAATATAGGTGCGGCGGGTCAGGGCATCCCCGCCTATGTTTCTCCGTATACCCGCCATTAGGGCCCAAAGGCGCTCGTCGTTGGGTCCGAAGCGCGGGTCATCGAGGTTTATGCCCTGGCTGCCTCTCCAGTCTGGATGCTCCCAGAGGAGGGACCGTCCTCCCAACTCGAGGCCGCGGGCAGCCTTCTGTAGAGCCGACTCGAATGAGCGGTCGATGACCATCACTTCGCCCGTGGCCTTCATCTGGGTTGTCGTGCGCCGGTCACCATTTGGGAACTTGTCAAACGGCCACCTGGGGAACTTGACGACGCAGTAGTCCAGGGCAGGTTCGAACGCAGCCCTGGTCTTGTCTGTAACGGCGTTGGGGATCTCGTCGAGCCGCTTGCCCACGGCTATCTTGGCGGCAACTCTGGCTATGGGATACCCGGTGGCTTTGCTGGCCAGGGCGGAACTGCGGCTTACCCTGGGGTTGACTTCGATTACGTAGTAGTCCGAGTTCAGGGTGTCAGGAAGGGCCAATTCGTCGATAACTACCGGGTGAGGACGCAGGGCGAACTGGATATTGCAGCCGCCCTCGATGCCCAGACCTCGAATGATCTTGAGGCTGGCGGTGCGGAGCATCTGGTATTCCTTGTCCGTCAGGGTCTGGCTGGGAGCGACGACGATGCTGTCGCCAGTGTGGACGCCCATCGGGTCCAGGTTTTCCATGTTGCAGATGGTGATGCAGTTGTCAGCCCCGTCACGCATCACCTCGTACTCGACTTCCTTCCACCCGGCCAGGGAGCGTTCCAGCAGTATCTGGGAGATGGGACTGGCAGCCAGGCCGCTTTGCACAATAGCCTCGAACTCCTCCCACGTGTTGGCGATACCGCCGCCGCTGCCGCCCAAGGTGTAGGCAGGCCGGATAACCAGAGGCAGACCCATCTGGTACCCCAGGGCGTGGGCTTCATCCGCGGATGAGGCGGTGAAATTCCGCGGCTCCGGCTCTCCAATTTCGTGTAGGAAACTTCGGAAAAACTCCCGGTCCTCCGCCCGGCGGATGGTTTCCAGCGGAGTCCCCAGAAGCCGGACGTTGTACCGGTCAAGGACCCCGGCGTCGGCCAAGGCAACGGCCAAGTTGAGGCCTGTTTGCCCTCCCAGCGTCGGGAGCATTCCGTCAGGGCGCTCAATGCGTATGACCCGTTCAAGCACCTCGACAGTCAGCGGTTCGATGTAAACGCGGTCCGCTATGTCGTCATCGGTCATTATGGTGGCGGGGTTCGAGTTGACCAGGACAGTGGTAACCCCCTCCTCGCGGAGGGCGGTGCAAGCTTGGGTCCCAGCGTAATCGAATTCCGCCGCCTGACCTATGACGATAGGACCGGAGCCAATGACCAACACTTTGTCCGGCTTGGTGCTGATGTCGGCCTCCTTTCGCGCCTCGGTTGAATTTGCCCCGGGACGGGCGCCATATGGCGTTCCCGCCCCGACCTAGATTGTTGGAAGCACACCGGGCAATTCGATGTAATTTCGTTCCTGGAATACGTTGAGGCAGTTGAACGCGAACGCCCCATACAGCTTGCCGGTCGGGTCGAATTGCATCGCCTCCGACTCCGGGTCCAGGTCCCTGGGGGGGATGCGGAAAACCAGCATGTCATCCTTGGCCGACTCGACCTCGATCCATGCCACCTGAAAGGGAGGTTGATCACGCCGGGTCTGGTCGACCGCCTTGATAATCAGTTCCCACCGCTTGCCCATCTCGATTCTGGTTGGGGTGAGTTGGTACATGTGGGAATCACAAGAGAAATAGGGCACTTCCTGATCCAGAAGGCTTATGATTTCTGACAACTCGCCAGGAATCTCCACTTCCACACCCTCCTCCATTATGACCATAGAAAAAGAAGACATCAAAAAACCTCGCAATAAGTCCAAAAAAGATAGATAAAGGTTGAGAGGTTCCGGCGGTTTTGCCTTTTTCTTGATGGTTTGTCGAATAGGCGGTCCCTCCTCGCTCCTGAATTATTGGTGCTGGGCCACTAGATCGAGAAATTGATCAAATAAATATTCGTTCTCGCGCGGGCCCGGTGACGCCTCGGAGTGATATTGGATGGTGAACACGGGGTATTCGCGGTGCTTAAGGCCCTCGATGGTCTGGTCGTTCAGGTTGATGTGGGTGACCTCCAGACCAGAGGGCAATGAATCAGAGCTTACAGCGTAGCCGTGGTTCTGGGCTGTGATGTACACACGGCCGTCGCTCAGGTCCTGGACTGGGTGGTTCGCACCGCGGTGGCCGAATTTCAGCTTGAAGGTATCCGCGCCAAGGGCGCGGGCCACCATCTGATGCCCCAGGCAGATGCCCATGATCGGAACCCTGCCCAGAACCCTGCGGATATTCGAGACCACGTAATCAAGCAGTTGCGGGTCTCCAGGCCCGGGTGACAACAGGATGCCCGAAGGGTTCAGGGCAAGCATTTCTTCGGCACTGGTGGCCGCTGAGATGGCTATGACCTCGCAGCCACGACTCCGCAGAAGGCGGAGGATGTTGTATTTCAGACCACAGTCGTTGACCAGGATCCGGTAACCGGGCGCGCCCGGCAGCAGAGGCGGGTCGTCCCAGCGGTATTGCACGTCGGTGGTCACTGTCTTCACGAAGTCGACGCCATCATACGGTGGCTGCTGGGACAGAAGTTCCAGAGCCAGTTCCGGGGACTCGTGGGTGATCAGGCCCATCATGACACCACTGCTACGCAGTCGGCGGGTGATGGCCCGGGTATCCACTCCACTCAGTCCGGGGATGTCCTGGGATGCCAAGAACTCGTGCAGGGTGATGCCGTCGAGTGAATGACTCGGACGGTCGCAGTGCTCCCGAACGATCATCCCGGAAACCTGGATCCGTTTCGACTCGTGGTCTTCGGGATTGATGCCGTAGTTGCCAACGAGAGGATAGGTGAGATTGACCATCTGCCCAGCGTAGGAGGGGTCAGTCAGGACTTCCTGATAGCCGGTCATGCTGGTGTTGAAGACAACCTCTCCGTACCCGCCCTTTTCCGCTCCAAAGGATTCTCCTCGGAATACCGAGCCGTCCTCCAAGACCAGGTGAGCAGGATTAGCCATTCTCCCCATCCTCGTAAACGATGTGCCCGTCGACTAACGTGGCAACCACGCGCCCCTTCAGAGTGACTCCCTGCAGCGGGGTGTTCTTGCCCATAGACTCGAACCCGCCAGAGTCAACTACCCACTCCCGGACAGGGTCAAAGATCACAATATCGGCAGGAGTACCGGGAGACAGAGTCGCCAGGGGCTGAAATCTTGGCCCCAAGACTCGTGCCGGTCCGGAGGTAAGCCGCTCTACCAATGCGGGCAAGGAGATGCGGGACTCGTGAACCAACGTTAGCGATGACGCCAAGGCGGTCTCCAGAACGCTGATTCCGAAGGCCGCATCCTGGTAGGTGACTTCCTTGCTTACTCTTTCGTGAGGAGCGTGGTCCGTGGCGATGCAATCGATAACCCCATCGTTCAATCCCTGTGCCAGAGCCTCTACATCTTCCTCGGACCGCAGCGGAGGGTATACCTTAGTGCATGTGTCGTATGAGAAGGGTGTGGCTACCCCGTCGGCCAAGGTTTGCCGTCCCAAGACCCAGTCGTCGGTGATGGTCAGGTGGTGGGGGCACACCTCGGCGGTTACGGCGATTCCCCGTTCCCTCGCCTGTCTCACCAGGGACACGCTGCCAGCGGTGCTCAAGTGGGCCAGGTGCACCCTTCCCCCAGTGAGACCGGCAAGAGCGATGTCCCTGGCCATCATAGATTCCTCGGCGGCGGCGGGAATGCCTGGCAACCCGAGCATAGACGCGACGCGTCCCTCTGCCATAACCCCGCCGTAGGACAGGGACATATCCTGGCAGTGGTTGGATATGGCCAAGCCGAGGTCGGCACTGTAAGTAAGTGCGAGACGCATGAGGTTGGGGTCCTCCACCGGATCTCCGTCGTCGCTGAAGGCTACCACGCCAGCATCCGCCAGTTCTCCCATCTCGGCCAATTCCTTCCCCCGGCGTCCCTTGGTAACGCAGCCTATGGGGAAGACCCGGGATAAGGCGTCGGTAGTGGCACGTTGGCGAACCAACCCGACCATCGCAGCGTTGTCTATGGGCGGTTCCGTGTTGGGCATGGCGCATACGGTCGTGAAACCGCCCTTGGTTGCAGCCCTGGAGCCTGTGTATATGGTCTCCTTGTACTCCAGTCCCGGCTCTCTGAGGTGGCAGTGAATGTCGATGAATCCGGGGCAAACAACCATGCCGGCGGCCTCGATAACCTGAACCCCGTCCGGGGTTGCTTCTGTGGTGTGCGGCGTGACTGAGGCAATCTGACCGTCACGGACAAGAACATCCGCGACTCTGTCCATGCCGCGGGCTGGATCGATTACTCGCGCCCCCCTGATTAACAGGGGCGAGGCTTTAGCGCTACCTGCCATCCGAATGGTCCTTGACGGTGTCTCCAAGCTCCGGTGCCGAGGGCTGGACGCCGGAGAGATGGTAGAGCAGGGCCATCCTGACGGCTACCCCGTTGGTCACCTGCTGTTCGATTACTGCACGGTCGCCGTGGGCGATGCTGGAGCTTATCTCGATTCCCTCGTTCATAGGGCCTGGGTGCATCACCAGTGCGCCGTCCCTGGCCCGACCGAGCCTGGCGTCGTTGACTTGCCAGCGCCGGATGTACTCCCGCAGGCTGGGGAGGAAGCCAGCGTTTTGCCGCTCGGACTGCAACCTGAGCGCCATCACTATGTCCGCTCCTTCGATGGCCCGGTCCAAGTCTGTGTCTACTTCTACGGAAGCTAAAGGATGGTCATGCCCCAGCTTCTCCCGACCCTGCAGCATATCCAGGGGCAGCAGAGTCGATGGGCCACAGAGCACAACACGGGCGCCCATCCTGGCGAAACCCCATATGTTCGAACGTGCTACCCGACTGTGCATCACGTCGCCGACTATAACGAGTTTCAGCCCCTCCAGAGTGCCAAATTTTTCGTTCACGGTGTACAGATCCAGCAGCGCCTGGGTAGGGTGTGCGTGAATTCCATCCCCTGCATTGATGATTCCTACCCGGTCCAAGCAGCGGGCCAGCAGGTAGGGTGCGCCGGAATGAGGGTGGCGAATGACGATTACATCAACCCCCATCGCCTGGATCGTCAGCCCGGTGTTGAGGAGGGATTCCCCCTTCTCGGTGCTGCTGCCGCTGGAAGACATGTTAATGACGTCTGCGCTCAGGACCTTGCCAGCTTCCTCGAAGGAAATACGCGTGCGGGTACTAGCCTCATAGAACAGAGTGACAATGACACGTCCCCGCAGCGCTGGCACCTTCTTGATGTCGCGTCCCAAAACCTCCGACATGCCTTTGGCCGACTCCAGGACGTTTCGGATCTCTGAAGTGGTGAAGTCGTCCAGATCCAACACGTGGCGGCGTGGACCTGCAATCGGCGAGCCGTTGGGTTGCAGTCCAAGCAGTTCTCCAGCGGCAGGACTTCGACTTTTCAATTTGAGCTGCCCTGCCTAATGATGGCTACTTCATCCACGCCGTCGGTCTCCACCAACCGCACTCGGACCTGCTCATCCATTGATGTCGGAGCGTTCTGCCCTACGTAGTCAGGCCTAATGGGGAGCTGCCGATGCCCTCTGTCCAGCAGAATGGCGAGCTGCACTTGCTCCGGACGGCCAAAGTCGTTCAGGGCTTCCATCGCGGCGCGGATGGTGCGCCCAGTGAAGAGAACGTCATCGACCAGTACGACGGTCTTACCCTGTATTGGCACAGGAATGTCGGTAGGTCGTACGATAGGTCGCCTCCTAGCGTGCAGGTCGTCCCGGTAAAGGTTTATGTCCAACGTCGCCGTGGGGACCTCGCTTCCCTCGAACCGGAGCAGATTGCTGGCCAGACGATGGGCCAGATAAACGCCCCGAGTGTATATGCCAACCATGACCAGGTCACTGGCCCCGCGGTTTTTCTCCAGGACCTCGTGGGCTACCCTGGCCAGTGCCCGGCGGATATCCTGGCCACCCATTATCTGACGTTCGACCATTCGAGTCCTATGTGGCGTGGTTGCCAGATTCGAGCAAAACCCAACCGGCCCTCGCGTGGCCTCGGTCGCCATACAAGATAAAACCCCCTGCCCAGACAGCGGCAAGGGGTATAGGCGTAAGCTTACACTCCCGGATTTCGGGAGAAGGACGCCACACTTTGCCAGCCTCACGGGACTGCCTTAAAAGCGCGACCAGTATCTGCCAAGGGCAGTCAGCCCCTAGCCAAGTATGTTTCGCAATATTTTATCAGAACCGAAGGAAGGGCGCAAAGGCTTCCTGATCGGTTGGACGCTGCTACGCTGCCACCCGCTTCCTGCGATGGTGGACGTAGTCTACCAGTACGTATTCTCCCAGATTGTTGGCGCTGGAGAAGAAGGCGCGGCCCCGATTGATGCGGGTCATGCGGTCCACGAAGTTCACCAACTGGTATGAGTTCTCCAGCATGAACGTGTTAATCAGGATGTCCTCCTGGGTGCAACGCTTCACTTCCTTGAGGGTCTCCTGCTCTGTGCGATAACTGGGGGGATATGCGAAGTAGGCCCTCTCGCCCTCCAGATGGGCCGTAGGCTCCCCGTCGGTGATCAACAGTACCTGCCTAGTGGACCCTTTTTCCTTGCTGAGCAGCTTGCGAGCCAGCATCAGGGCGTGGTGCAGGTTCGTGCCGGATACCCAGGCATTCCAGCTCGAGTCGGCCAGTTCCTCCTCCTTGATCTCCCGGGCATAGTCGGAGAAGCCGATGATGTAGAGCCTGTCGCGGGGGTACTGTCCGCGAATGAGGGCCATAAGGGCCAGGGTTACCTTCTTTGCAGCCTGGAAGTTGTTGAACAGGCCCATCGACCGGCTCTGGTCCAACAGGACGGCGGTGGCAGCCTTAGTCATGTGCTCGGTTCGGTAAATCTCGAAGTCCTCGGGGCGCATCCGGACCGGCAGTTCAGGACCGGAACGAATGACGGCGTTTTTGACCGTGGTCTGGAGATCAATCTGGAACGGGTCGCCGAACTCATAGACCTTGGTCTCGCCCAGCCAGTCGCCGTTGTTGCCCCGTATCTCCATATCGTGGTCGCCGATGCGATCCTTCTTGATGTGGGCGAAGACCTCAGTGAGGGCCTTCTGTCCGATGCGTCGGATGCCCCGAGCGGTCAACTCTACCTTGTCGTTGCCGGTGATGTATCCTGCCTCCTCAAGCATCTTGCGGAGCCTATCGATTTCGTCCCAGGCGCGGCGGGCCTCCTCGCCCAGCAACTCGGCCAGCTTCTCCGGGTCCACATCACCGAGTTGGCCGGTGCGCATTGCATCCTGGAGTGCCTGCTCCAATTGGTCCAAGTCCTGCATGTTGCGCATCATTTCCATCGCCTGGTCCATAGTCAGGCTGTCGTCGCCCAGGAATGGGTACTGCTGGCGCAACTGGTCCATCGGCATGAGCTGTTCCATCAGGGATGCGAATTGTGCCATCTGTTCGCGCATCTCCGGTGACAAGGCGGACATGAGGGAGTCTTCCAACTCGCGTCTCATCTCCGGGGACATGCTGTCCATCAATGACTGCATCTGGGCCAACTGCTGCTGCAACTGCTCCAACAGTTCCTCAAGGGACTGGGGAGGGTTGTCTCCGAACATGGGGCCGAACTGCTGCATGAACTGGTCGAATTTGGGTTCCCGTCCCTCCATCTTGTCGCGCATCATCTCGTTTAGCTGGCGCATCATCTCAGCCATGGCGGCCATCTGTTCAGGGGTCATGCCCTCCATCTGGTCGCGCATCTGCTGGCCCATGTTCTGGGCCATCTGGCCCTTGAGCATGTCGAGGAGTTCCTGGAATTTCTGCTGTGCGTCCGGGTCCATGAAGTCGTACTCCATCAACTCCCGGATCTGCCCGCCAACTCCCTCTGGCAGGTCGTCCAACTTATCCAGGTTGCGCTGGGCTCGCTTCTCCAGAAGGTCGAGCAGGTTTTCCTGCTGGGCGCGGTCCTCCCCGTGCTCCTGGGACACGTCGTACCTGGCCTGGTCCACCCGCTGCTGGATACCCTCGCGCTCCGTGTGGATGATCTCCTCAAGCCGTTCCCGGATGTCGTCAACCACCGAATCCATGTTGTACTGCTGCATCTGCTGGCGACGCTGGTCCTTCAACCGCTCCAACAGGTCGCGCAGGCCGGGCAACTGCTGACCGTCCCGGTTCTGGAGACCCTGGCGCATCATCTCCCGGAGGGCGCGCATAACATCGCCCTGGTTAAGGACCTCGTTGGCAAGCCGGTCCATCAGGTCCTCGGCGTCGATGTCGAATATTCGCTGGGTGCCGTCCCATTGGGAGTAGTGGTAGGTGCGGTACAGCATACTAACCTCGGTGCATCGGACGTCTGGCGTGGTATCAGGTGAGACCGGGCTTGCTGCCCCCATAATAGCCTCGTAATCACGTTACAACAAGGGTAAGGCAATTTCAGGCCGGTTCCCTCCGTTGGCTCAGTGAAGGGTGGGCAGGCCGAAGTGTTCGATAATTCTGGCAGCAGACTCAGACGGTTCCATCGCCGAGGTGTCGATGGTTAGGCTAGTGTTGGGTATTGGAGGATACTCGAAGCCTCCCGCATCCCTAACGCGACGGTATTGGACCAGGGACCGTATCTTGCCGAATTCCGCGCGGGACTCGTTCTCGATCCTGCGCTCTAACTCCTCTTCAGGGCAGGTCAGTCCCGCGTAGACGACTTTGCCACCGGCGGCGGCTACCGATTCTTCAAGGTCTCCTATAAAGCGGTGGCGGACGGTACGCTCGGGCGTAAATGTGAACAGCAGTCCGGGCATCCCTTCCTCTGCCGCCCGTCCCATTACGTCCAGCCATGCCCGTTCCCGCAGTTCGACGAAGGCCGGGGTTCCGAACCCGAAAATGGGCACCAACATGTCCAAGACGAGGTGGTTATGGAAGACCGGGAACCCGGTCCTTGTGCCCACTTCCATGGCGATGGTCAGTTTTCCGGAGGCGGCCGGGCCATAGATGCAGACCAGAATCATGGTGATGCGGCTGCGATGTCTCTGACCCCTAGGGTCAGGTGACGGCTGCGCCCAGAATTTTCTGCAGGTGGCCCAGAGCCCAGGTGTGGGCGTCAGGGTCGAAGGTGGCCACGCAGTTGGCGGGGACCTCCACGGGGTAGTCGCGGTTGCGGGCGTCGGCGGTGGTGTGGAGAACACAGATGTCGGTGCAGACCCCGCAAACTATCAGCTTGTCCGGCTGTAAATGCTCCAGAGTTTGGGCCAAGCCGGTGCCGAAGAAGCCGCTGTAGCGGTTCTTAGGGATGACGTTTGCCCCGGTGACGAACCTTTCCAGTTCCGGGATGACGTGGGGTTCTTCGGTGCCCTTAACGCAGTGGACGGGGAACATCTGGAACTCCAGGTCGTCGGGGTCGTGGTGGTCGGATATGAATAGGACCTGGGAGCCGTCGGCGCTCTCACGCTCCAGGAGGAGGCGGACGTTGGGAATTATCTGCCGTGCTTCGTCGCCGCAGTAGAGGTTGTGGCCCGGCTCCAGGAACCCCTTGACCATATCTACCACCAGAACTACGTTGGCCATGATTCACCTCCCGCAGGCTGGCCCTCATGCCATTCTAACCGACTCAGGGCGGTGGTGTATCTATTGGGCGAGACCCCGGTGGGCGAGACTCCGGTGGGCGAGACTCCGGGACGACTTCGACGGGCATAGGACGCTCGCGCCTGACTTCATGGAGGAAGCAGGTCCTGCCTATGCCGTGGTCCCTGGGGTCATCGGAGAACCGGGGACCTCTTTCCCCGCGCTCGGCTGTGTCGGTGGCGAAGATGGCGCAAAGCTCGTATGCCCCTTCAGTCGTATCAACCACGCGGTATTCGTAGGGAACGCCGGTCTCCGGGTCATGGATGGAGTGTATGGAATACCTTGTGCCGGACATGTCCTCAAATCCAGCGGGCAATTCCCCGTTGAGTTGCCAGAACTCCTCCACATTGCGGGAGATGTTCGTCAGGTCGGATACTCGCTGCCGGTCGAACTGAATGCTCCGTTGCTCCCCGGGTGTGCCGAACAGATAAATGGAGTAACCGAGGCAGGCTATAACGACAACAACCACCCCCACCAGAAGCGCCCACACGGCCGGGGGCGCCTTAGACCCGTCCGACGGAGTCTCGGCCCTTCGGATATCCCAGAAATAGAAACCGAATATGCACGACGTGATAACCAGAATTGCGGCGACCTTGAGCAGGAAGCGAATGGCAAGGTTGCCCAAGAGCAGGTTGGCGAGAAGGGCGATCACATCACCGAGGATGAAGCCTGCGGCGACCACCAGGGTCAGGTAGGTCAGCCACCGGCGCACCGGCGATTGCTGCCGCTCCGGGTCAGCAGCGATCTCGGACGACAGCCGCCGCATCATGAACAGGTAGAGGGGCAGGGCCACTATAACCGAGGCGATAACGGTGGCTTTTCCGAAGGAAGGGTAGCGGTTGCCGCGGTCCAGTGGATCGGTGAAGGTCCAGTCTATGAGTCCGAACACCATGATACCGAAATTGATGGCAGTCACGTATAGGGCTATGAAGGACACCAGGTACAGGAATGCCTCGCGGGCGTGAAATGAATGTCTTGGACGGGGCACTGCTACAGGAAATCTGATGTCGGCGAAGGCGGATAGTGCGTTACGCACCTCGCTTTCCTGCCATCCCGCCCGCAACAGGACGTCCCTTATTGCGTCGCGCTCCTGACCTCTTTCTAATGAATCCTTGATAAAGGCAGTTAATTCGGCGTTCATTGCAGGCTACACGCGGACTCCGGCAGTCGCCTATCCGGCATATGTGGCGTCCTGGGCCAGCATTTCGGAAAGGCCGACCATCTCGAAGGACTCCTGGAGAGTGGTCATGCCGTCCATCAGGTGGGCAGTGGTACCGTATTCCTTGAGGTTGCGCATAACCTCGGTAACGGTGCGGCAGACGGCCATAAAGGCGCTGCCCGGGAAGATGACCAGCTTGAACCCCAGTCTCTCCAGTTCGTAGGATGGTATGAGCGGCGACTTGCCGCTCTCTACGAAGTTGTAGAGCATGGGAACGTCGAAGGCTGCGCAGACCCTTTCCGCTTCTTCTGGAGAACGCAGGGCCTCAATGAAAAGGGCATCGGCCCCGGCCTCGACGTAGGCTTCGCAACGGCGCATGGTGTCGTCCCATCCGGTGACGGCCAGTGCGTCGGTGCGGACTATGATGACGAAGTCGTCGTTGGTGCGTGCGTCGACGGCGGCCCGGACCTTCCGGGCCATGTCCTCAACAGGGATGACGCGCTTGTCGTCGAGGTGGCCGCATCGCTTGGGGCTTTCCTGGTCCTCAATGTGGACCGCGGCCACGCCGGAGCGCTCGTACTGGCGGATAGTGCGCTGTACATTGAGGACTCCGCCGTAACCAGTGTCCGCGTCGGCGATCACAGGAACCTTGACCGTATCGACAATGGAGGCGGCGTTGGCCACCATTTCGGTCATCGTGGCCAGACCCAAATCGGGACGCCCCAGTCGCGCGACCGATGTCCCAGCCCCGGTCATGTAAACGGCGGAGAATCCTGCCTGCTCGATTATTTTCGCGGTGAGGCAATCGTAAGCTCCAGGGGCGACTATGATTCCTGGCGCTTCCAGAAGGTCACGTAATCGCCTGACGGGGTCTTGCGAGTCTGCCATGTTTGTCTCCCAGACGAGTTGGTTAGATAGTTGGTGGCGGTGAGTGGGCGGGTTGACTGGAGAGCCATACGCATGGGCTGGTCTGTCTTCAGGCTATCATGCCGCCGTCGATGGTCAAGACCTGTCCGGTGATGTAGCCTGCGCCCTGGCTGCAGAGGAATAGCACAGCCTCGGCGACGTCCTCAGGAGTGCCGAACTTTCCCATCGGAATGCGGTCCAGGATTCGCTGACGAGTATCTTCCGAGAGTTGTTCTACCATCCCAGTCGCAATGTAACCTGGAGCCAGAGCGTTGACGGTGACGTTGCGGCTGGCCACCTCGCGCGCCACGGCCTTGGTGAACCCAATGAGGCCAGCTTTGGCCGCGGCGTAGTTGGCCTGACCAGGGTTGCCGCTGATACCCACCACAGACGATATGTTGATGATCCGCCCGCTGTGCTGTCGTATCAGGTGAGGGATCACATGCCGGGTGCAGAGAAACGCTCCCTTGAGGTCGACGTCCAAGACCTGGTCCCAGTCGTCGGAGGTCATGCGCATCAGGAGGCGGTCACGGTTGATGCCGGCGTTATTGACAAGGATGTTGACGTGGCCCCATTCGTCGACGACCTGTTTCACGACGGCCGCCGCTGCCGTCTCCTCGGAAACGTTGCCCTCCAGCAGCATTGCTTCCCCGCCCCGGCGCTTGATGGAATCCACGACTTCGGCGGCTGCATCGCGGCTTGACAGGTAGTTGACGCCCACCTTGGCCCCAGCCTTGGCGAGACGCGCCGCCACCACCGCACCGATGCCGCGGGATGCCCCGGTAACCAGGGCGACGGAACCATCCAGGCTGCTGTCCGGCATCATCCTGTAAACCAGTTTGTGGGAGTCAGCCGTGTGCCCGGAGGGAGGGTTCGGGCCGATTCTGGTCCAGGGAAGCCAACTCTTCCCTCAGGCTTTCCACCAGACCCATCTCGAAGTAGCGCACACCCGTGTCTATGGCCCCGGCGATACCGCCAGCGCGGCAGGACCCGTGGCCGAGCACCACGGAACCGTTGACTCCGAGCAAGGGGCCACCCATGGTGCGGGGAAGGTTGGTGGTCTGCCAGAGGTCGAAGGATATGCGGGCAAGGTCTTCAGGAGGTAATGATGACTCCAATCGCTTCTCGACGAAGCGAGAGAGGGCGGTGCCCAGTCCCTCGGTGAACTTCATCAGGATGTTCCCGACGAAACCGTCACAGACGATGACGTCTGCCCGGTCGGTGAAGAAATCCATGCCTTCCACATTGCCGATGAAGTTGAGGTGGCTGGAGGCCAATACCTGGAAACTCTCCTGCACTTGCCGGTTGCCCTTGGCCTCTTCAGCCCCTACGCTGAGGAGCCCCACCCTGGGGTTTTCGATCTCCAGAAACCGTCTGGCGAACACCGATCCCAGAGCGGCGAAGCTGAGAAGCAGGGGAGGGCGGCAATCTACGTTGCTGCCCATGTCCACCAGCACGGTGTTGGGGGCTACGCCGAGGAACGGACCGCCGATGCATGGCCTTTCCAACCCTTCCATCATGCCCAGAATGAAGACGGCACTGGCCATCGATGCTCCAGTGGAACCCATCGACACCAGCACGTCCGCCTTTCCGGCCTTGACCAGCTTGGTGGCGGTGACTATAGAGGAGTCGGGCTTGCGGCGCAGGGCCTCGATGGGATGCTCGTCGTCCCCTATTACCCCGTCGGAGGGCACGATCTGCACACGCCTGGTTGGTCCCCCAAGGTGGGAGAGTTCAGCCTGGATGAGGTCAGGGTCCCCAACCAGCACGAGATTGATATTGTGAGACCCCAGGGCCTGGACCGCACCGGATACTGTTTCAGGCGGGCCGAAGTCTCCCCCCATGGCATCGACCACGACGGTTACGGGTGGGGACGATGGTGTACCTTGCTCGGGCATCGTTCTTCTTCCTAAATGCGCTTGGTGGCAGCAGTTACCGGGTTTTGCCCGGTTCTCCGGCTTGTCTGACAGAGGCAGTCCCTGTGATCAATTCCTGGTCACTGTGGCAGGCCCTCATACCTACGGCGCATGAGACCAGGCGACCATCGTTGTCTTCGGATTCACGGGTGATGCGGCCGAGGGACTCGAGGCTGTCTCCAACATAAGCTGCCCCCTTGAAGCGGACGTTCAATGACCCCGACTCCAACCAGGCCCTTCCGAACCTCGCTTCCATCATCTCCCCGATCGCAGCCAGGGTCAGCATTCCATGGGCAATGATCCCCTGGAACTGGGTAGTAGAGGCAAATTCCGCGTCCAAGTGAAGCGGGTTGCTATCCCCGGACACCTCGGAGTAGGCGTTGAGCTGGGGTTGGGTTATGGTCATAGTAGCCGCGGGGAGGGAGTCCGGGTCGTCGCCCCCGTTGCCATTATCCGGCGTCCTGCGGTTTCTCTCCGGGCGGTCCGTGGCGTCGTGGGCCTGTGAAGTTGTATCGGAATCAGTACCGGTGAGCACCGTGCTCCGCCCGCTCTGTACTGCAGCGCCATCCCCGGCTTCCAGGGTGTATGCCACCGCCAGCATGGTCAGGCCTGCCCGCTGGACGGGCTTGCCCATGTGGGCGGCAACCCGTAGAGTTTCTCCGAATCTGGCGGGACGGTGGGTCTGCAACTCCTGCCGGCTGTGAATCGTACCAGCGGGCAGAGACAGGGAATTCAGCATCGATCCGAGGGTCCAGGCCGAGAGCGCAACCGGCGGCGCAAGACCCAACTCCAAGCAGACGGACCCGGGGTTGCCTACGGCATCCAGGTAGCTTCGGACCCAGTGTCGACTAATGGTCCAGCTACCGAGGTCCGTTGCTGTTCCGGGTGTAGCCGCCAAACCAGCCTCCCCTAGCACACCGTCGAGCCCGAATTATACTCAGCCTGTAACATTCGGGCAACAAATATCGGAACGACTCCCGTGGACTCTGACAGCCGAGGAATGTGCGCTGAGCTGAATCTTGGACGGTGGGAAGGGCGGGAGGGATGGCGGCTAGCCGTGTTCTCCAAAGGACTCGGCGGCCAGCCCGGCTATGTGTTCGCCGATGGCCAGAGATGACGTGGCCCCGGGGGAGGGAGCGTTGAGTACATGGACGGCCTCCCGTCCACGGATGATCCTAAAGTCATCCAGAATGAATCCCCTGGTGTCCACTGCCTGGGCGCGGACGCCGGAGCCTCCCGATGCGAGGTCAGCGGCGGAAATTTCGGGTATCAGCTTTTGCAGGTCATTCACGAAGACGGACTTCCGGTAGGACCGGTTCATCTCGGATATTCCAGTCTTCCAGTGTTTCCTGGTCATCTTCCAGAACCCGCCGTAACTCATAGTGGCCCAGGATTCCGACAGGTCTACGTTGGACTTCCGGTAACCCTCCCGGCTGAACGCCAGGACAGCGTTGGGACCTGCCTCCACGTAGCCCTTGATGTTGCGGGTGTAGTGGACTCCAAGGAAAGGGAACCTGGGGTCCGGCACAGGGTATATCAGGCCTGACACGAGATGATGGCTCTCATCCCTGAGGGTGTAGTACTCGCCTCTGAAGGGGATGATGCGCACGTCGATCTGTTCGCTCATCATGGTGGCGACTCGGTCAGCGTAGAGACCGGCGCAGTTGATCACGTGCTTGGTCCGAATGGCACCACGGTCCGTTTCCAGCAGCAACTCCCCGTGTGACTTGGTGATGGCGTTGACGGGTGATCCGGTGAATATGTCGCCGCCGGCCTGCTGGAAGTGCATGGCGTAGGCCATTGCGACCTTCCGATAGTCTATGATGCCAGTGGTGGGCGCCCATAAGGCGGCGACCCCGGAGACGTGAGGTTCGATCTCCTTGAGCCGCTCCGGACCTATCTTCTCCAGACCCTGGACGCCATTCGCCACACCTCGCTCGTACAAGTCGTCCAGCCTTCCCAACTCCGACTCGTCGCTGGCGACGATCACCTTGCCGCACTTCTCGTACTCGATCTCGTTTTCGTCGCAGAACTGGAGCAACCGCTGCTTTCCGGCCACACAAAACTGGGCCTTGTGGGAGTCCGGGCGGTAGTAGATGCCGGAGTGGATGACGCCGCTGTTATGGCCCGTCTGGTGGGTCGCCAACTCCTCGTCTTTTTCAACTACGGCGATTTTCCAGCCGGGAAACTTGTCCCGCAAGAGCTGCATGGCGGTCGACAGACCTATGATCCCGCCGCCGATGATCACCACATCATATTCTGTGGAATCCATGTTGACGCCCCCGTGCGCTGCGCTGGGAATTCCGGTCTCCTGCGCCAAGAATCGGGTTTCGACTAGGGTAGCCCCCGGTCAACTAGCGGTCAAGCATGGAGCCGAATTCGGGCAACGCGGTGTCCCAGGGCGGATGGTCGTCTGAAGACAGCCGGCGGGTCTCGGTCCCCGATCAGGCAGGGTGCAGTCTCTACGCTGTTGCCCCTTCTGGCAGGCCCGGCCCCGGCAAGGAACCTTTGGCCAACTGCCGCCAGTAGTCCATCTTCTGCCAGTGTTCGATCAGGTCCGACAGACCCAGGCCTGACGAACCTGAATCGCCACTCTTGCCAGCATTCTCCAGCCCGCGTTTCATGGCGCAGATGGGGACCGGGTCTTCGAGGGTGCGGGGGATGAGGCCGCGTTCGGCGGCATTGGGCAGGAGGGCACGCAGCACCTCGCGGGCCTGGGGGAGCACCCGGCGTTCCTGGAGGCAGCGGCTAAGGTAGTTCTGGAGAGCCGTGAGGTTCCTGGAGTGGTGCCCGCGTTTGGCCATCCGTTTGAACAGCACGGAGGCCCAATCGAAGGGGTCTTTCACGGGGCCGGACTTGGGGTTGGTCAGGGCGTCGGCAACCTCATCGCAGAATTCCGTGGTGACCTGTCCGAGGCGGTAGACCTCGACTTCGGTTGCGTACTTGCGGAGGAGGGCTTCAATCTGGGACCTGATCTGGGAGAGAGTCATGTTGTACCTCTTTATAGGGAGTTAATGAGTGTGGAGTGACGGGGGTAAATCCCCCTTTTGCGAAAGGGGGAGAAAACCCGATTTTCCGGTCAAGTATGGTCGTCCGCGGCCGACTGAGCGGACGAACCGGACATTTTGGGTAGCCGGATCTGCTGGAGCGGAGCCTGTGGAGAGGGATGGGGTTGGTGCAAGTGGACTGCGCTGTAATTCCTGGAGCAGTGGGCGGACTGGATGGTGGAAGGGGAAAATCCAGATTTTCCGGTCATATCCGGACAAAATCGGACATTCGGGCTCGCGGGTGACGGAATTTGGGGAGCAGAAGGGCTGCCGGGAGTGGGCTGCGTTTTGATTCCTGGAGCAGTAGCCGGACAGGAGAGTGGAAGGGAGGAAAACACCGATTTTCCGGTCATATCCGGACAAAACCGGACATTTGGGGTGGCCGAGGGTGCAGGAGGCGGAGTCTGAGGAGGGGCTAGACTGGTGCTTGCGGGTTGCCTTGTCAGCTTTTCTGGACAATGAACATTGTGTGCCTCAGTGGCTGTCCTGGACTGGCCCTGCCCTCCTTATGGGGTTTTGCGGTGGAGGGTCTTACGGGCCGGACAGGTGCTATGGTACATGTGTTCTATACACTTGGCAAGGGGCATTTGCCAGTTGAGCCTGTCTCAGAAGTCTGTGAAGAAGCTTGGGTGTAGACTGTGAAGCAACACTGGGACAGGAGCGAATCGGATGCCGCTTCGAGATATGGACCGAGAGCAAATGTGGTTGTTGCCGCCGTCCCTGGACGAGTTGTTGCCCCAGGATCATCCAGCCAGGTTTGTGGCGGAGATCGTCGACGCCTTGACTAAGGATGACTGGTCAGAGCTTGGTGTGGACATAGATGGCGATTCCATGGGAGCGCCAGCGTACCACCCCCGTGCATTGTTGAGCGTATGGGTATACGGGTTCATGGGCGGTGTGCGCTCGTGCCGGAAACTGGAGACAGCCTGCCGGGACCAAATACCGTATTTGTGGCTGACTGGGTGGCAGCACCCCGACCACAACACCTTGTGGAGGTTCTACAAAGATCACCGGCAGTCCATGAGGAAGCTGT
This sequence comes from uncultured Dehalococcoidia bacterium, assembly GCA_951812625.1. Taxonomy (GTDB): domain Bacteria; phylum Chloroflexota; class Dehalococcoidia; order Lucifugimonadales; family UBA3495; genus CATOSP01. The sequence continues at coordinate 1,312,677 of CATOSP010000002.1, forward strand.
TCGAGCGGACGGTGCGGACTGCGGTGGCCATGGAGTTGGTGGACCTGGCGGTCCAGGCGGTGGATGGGACGAAGGTATCCTCCAACGCCTCGGTGAACAGGAGCTACGATGGTGCCGGACTGAGGGGGCTACTGGAGCGTCTGGAGCTGGCAATAGCCGACCTTGAGGCTCAGAACGAGGCGGGAGAAGACTCTGCCGCTACCCGCCTGCCCCAGGAATTGGCCAACAAGAAAGTTCTGAGAGAGCGGGTGAGGCTGGCGATGGCTGAGCTCGCCAGCCAGAAACGCCATAGTCGTATCAACCTGACCGATCCAGAGGCCCGGGTGATGAAGGGCAGGCATGGTGGTATCGTGGCTGGATACAACGCCCAGGCCATGGTTTCGGCTACGAAGACGGAAGAGGGAACCTCCGGCATGTTGGTCACTGCAGTGGACGTGGTAGATGAAGTCAATGACAATGCCTTGTTGACGCCGATGATGGAACAGGCCGAGGGTACGACGGGGACGAAATCGCAGATGACATTGGCCGACGCAGGATATTTCGCCGCCAGCCACCTCGCGGAGTTCGACCGTCGCGGTCAGCAGGTGGTGGTACCGGAGTCACGGCAACGGTTCCTCAAAGACCCTTACCACAAGGACAGATTCATCTATGACGGAGACAGCGACACCTTCAGGTGTCCCCAGGGGCAGACGCTCGAATTCCTCCGCATACAACATGTGAACGGAGTCCCATTGCGACTGTACCGGGCTGCAGGCGCTGCATGCCAGGCTTGTCCAGCCCTCAGAGCCTGTACCAAAGCCAAGGAGATTGGGCGAAGCCTGTCCATAGGGCCCCACGATCAAGTGCTACGTCGCCATCGCGCCTGGATGTCCACCGCGGCAGCCAAAGAAGGTCACAAGCTGAGAAAGCAGTTGGTCGAGCCAGTCTTCGGAATAATCAAGGAGCAACAGGGCGCACGGAGATTCCTGCTGCGAGGCCTCTCCAATGTGACGGCCGAGTGGATCCTCCTGGTCACCGCCTTCAACTTGCGCACACTTTGGAAGATCTGGAGTTCCTCCGCCCGTCTTCAACCTCTCACCTGAGGGACCCCGATCTCGTTCCGTCACACGTTTCAGGAACTAAGGCTGCCTGTCTATTCACTCCTATCGTTTGAAATGACCCTCGGGTCGGATCAAGCTGACAAGAATGGCCTTCTGAGACAGGCTCAGTTGGGAGGTTTTTCGCGGGCGTGACTGCTGGGGACGTGGATGAGTCCGGGCAAATTGCAACGCTGCCCAGAGTTTGCGCGTTTCTTGACCGTGTTGCGGCCCTATGGTTTACTTCCAGCGAGGTGCCATACCAGGTCGTATAGCATTCAGTAAGGCATACTGGAAGCAGCGGGGTCTCGGAGCACGGGAGCGACTACCAGTGACGGTCCGCCCGTCTCCTCCACCAACCCTGCTTTCCGGGGAGGAAGAATGGATTTCGGGATTTTCATGGACTTCTACTGTACCAGGGGGCTATCCCAGAACGAGGTGTTCCAGGAAGCCTTCGAGTTGGCGGACATGGCCGACGCGGCAGGTCTGGACACGGTCTGGCTGGGCGAGTCTCACTTCAACCCAAACCGTTCGGTACTCTCTGCGCCGATCGTGGTGGCAGGGTCGATCGCGGCACGCACCAAGAGGCTACGAGTTGGCATGGCTGTCCAGGTTTTGCCACTGATCAGCCCGCTGCGTATTGCGGAGGAGTCGGCGACTGTGGACCAGATCAGCCAAGGCCGGTTCGAGTTCGGCGTTGGCCGCAGTGGCAACCAGCGGGCCTATGAGGTTATGGGGATACCCTACGAGGAAAGCCCGGCGCGGTTCCAGGAAGCCCTAGACATCATCCTGGAGGCGTGGAAGGGAGAGCCTTTCTCGTACCACGGGCAGTTCAACCAAATAGAGGACGCCTTGCTATCCCCGTCCCCTTACCAGAAGCCGCACCCGCCGATACGCCTGGCTTCCACCTCTGAGGAGAGCTTCGAACGGGTAGGCCGGTTGGGATTTCCAATCTTCCTTTCCATGCGGGGGATGGACAGGGATGACCTGGAGGGCAACCTGAAAGACTACCGGAAGGCATGGCAGGATGCGGGGCATCCAGGTGTGGGTGGAGATATATCAGTACGGGTGCCGATGTACATTTCGCCCAACGAAGAGGACGCGAGGGTCGAGCCACGAGAGACCATAGAAGCATATTTCGCCCGGTTCAGGCGGCAATTCGGAGGCGAAGAAGCCGGGGCGAACACGGCGAGCACGCCAAGAAGACGGGCGAGCATCCAACGGTTGGCCACCATGAGTTACGACGAGATTCTGGAGACCAAGGTGATTTTCGGCACTCCGGAGTCGGTGACCGACAAATTGGGGCGGTACATAGAGACGCTCGGGCTAACCGGGTTCACCGCAGAACTGAATCCGGGAGGGCTGCTTCCGAAGGAGGCGGTGATGAGGAGCCTCCGACTGCTGACCGAAGAGGTGATGCCAGCCTTCAAATAGGCTGCGCCGCCAGACTCAGGACACACACGTATGGGGGGGTCGAACCAAGTTGAAGGTTGCCATACTTGATGACTATCAGGGTATTGCCTCCGGCATGGCGGACTGGGACTCGCTTCCAGATGGGACGGAAGTGGAGTTCTTCCGGGACCACCTAGCCGACGAGGACGCGCTGGCAGAACGGTTGAGAGACTTCGACGTGGTTATGGGGATGCGGGAGCGTACGCCATTCCCCGGTTCGTTGCTGGTACGGCTTCCCAATCTGAAGCACCTGATTACGACGGGAGGCGGCAACGCCTCCTTCGACATTCCCGCGGCGACGGAAATGGGCATCGTCGTGAGCGGCGCACCCGGCTTTGGAGAGGGTCCCACGGAGTTGACCTGGGGGCTGATCATCGGGGTCGCGCGCCAGATTCACCTGGAAGACCAGCGTACCCGTGAAGGCAGTTGGGGCACCACTGTAGGGGTAGGGCTGAAGGGAAAGACCATCGGACTGTTGGGGCTGGGGCACATCGGATCACTGGTGGCGCGGGTCGCAAACGCATTTGAGATGAACGTCACAGCCTGGAGCCAGAACCTGACTCCAGAGCGGGCGGCAGAGTGCAGCGCTACTCTGGTGGGCAAGGATGCCCTGTTCCGCGACTCGGACTTCGTTTCAGTGCACCTACGGTTGAGCGACCGCACCCGGGGGCTGGTGGGTGCGCGCGAGCTGGCCCTGATGAAACCGACGGCCTACTTCATCAACATCTCTCGCGGACCCATCGTGGACGAGGAGGCGTTGATCGATGTACTGGAGCGCGGCGCGATCGCGGGAGCGGGGCTGGATGTGATGGACGTGGAGCCTCTTCCGACCGGCCACCCATTCCTGGGGTTGCCAAATACGCTAATCACTCCCCATCTGGGCTACGTCACCGAGGAGTCCTACGAGGCTTTCTACTCCGGAGTGGTGGAGGACATCCGGGCTTTTGCTGCCGGGGAGCCGATAAGGGTGATCAACTCTGAGGTGCTGGAATCTCCGCAACTGCGCGGTCCGCTTAACCGTTAAAGCGGCTGTCGCCGGGTGGTCCGCCCTCCGGCTTCACTCTCGCTGGGCCATATGATCCCTAAGCCGCTCAAGCAGCCACCATAGCCTACTCCATACCTGCCGTCGCTCGAGATCAGTCAGGGAACGATCGAGGCTTTGGCGGCAGGCCAACACACCCTGCCCCGCGAGGAACCCCCAAGCCCCCGGTTTCCCGGACATCCACCCTTGGACCTGCTCCGGATTGTTCCGCACCACCTCCACGATGAGGCGGTCCAACGTTGGCAGGTCCAGACCAGGCTGCTCTTGCGGGTTCCGGTCCGTAGTCTCTCTCCTGGGCTAAGGGGGATTCCTAGCCGCCACCCACCGGACGCACGATTTCCAGAACGTCGCCCTCGTCCAGTCTCACTTCCGGGTACTGTTCCCGTTTGATGACTTCCCCATTGTAGCCCACCGCCACGTGCTGGAGGTTAACCCCCAAGTCTTCCAAGAAGCTCGCCAAGTCAACGGCCTGTTCCAATTCCCGCGACTTGCCATTCACCGTCAAGTTAATCATCCTGCTCGGGAGCCTCCTTCAGATTACCCTTGCACCGGCTCTGGCCTGGCAGGCATCGAGGCCCACTCCGCCAACATCGCCTGCTTCAGGCCTCTGGCCGCTTCCTCCGGGTCCTCCGCGCCCAGGATATTGCTGATGACCGCAACCCCGCTGGCACCCGCGTGCAAGACCTCCCCCAGATTGCCAGGGTTGATCCCTCCGATGCCGATCATGGGTACATTGCACCTCTTGGCAATCTCCCGAACAAGGCTCGGTCCGATAGCGGCCGCGCCCGGATGGGAACGGGTCTCATACATGGTGCCAACGACCAGCAGGTCGGCCCCGTGGTCGACGGCTTCGACGGCACCTTCGATGGAGTGTACCGAGCGGCCAACCAGACGGTCCGGGCCCAGAATTTGCTTGGCAGTGGATACGGGCAGTCCCTCTTCCCCCAACTGAACGCCAGCGGCACCAGTTGCAAGGGCGACGTCGGCACGCTCGTTTATCATCAGCAGTGATCGTCCGCCGGTTGCACTGTTGATCTCGTCGGCCAGCTCGAGCAGTAGCCCGCCTGGCATGTCTTTTTCCCGGATCTGGACCATATCGACGCCACCAGCCACCGCAGCTGCGATGCGGTCGACCATGGCAGCCTCATCGCCCAGGGTGCGGTCGGTCACCAGGCAGAGCAGGGGCTGGGGTATGGCAATGGACATGCAGGACTAATTGCCAGTGGGGACAGGCTGGGGGACATCTGCGGTCGGGCTGCTGGCGGCAGCATAGGGCCGTACGCCGATACGGCCGGCCAAGTACGCTTTCCTGCCCGCTTCCACTCCATGCTTGAAGGCCTCCGCCATCAGGCCGGGATCGTCAGCCTGGGCGATAGCGGTGTTGACCAGCACGGCGTCTGCGCCCAACTCCAGAGCCTGCGATGCGTCCGATGGGACGGCCAGTCCAGCGTCGACAACCACAGGAATGTTGGCCTGCTCAATGATCATCTTGACTTCTTCAATGGTGTGTATGCCTTGCCCGGAGCCTATGGCAGACCCCAAGGGCATCACGGTGGCGCAACCCACCTCTTCCAGTTTCCTGGCCAGAACCGGGTCGGCATGGATGTATGGGAGCACTGCGAATCCGTCTTCAACCAGCAGCCGGGCAGCCTCCAGGGTAGCAGCGCCGTCCGGGAACAGGTACTTGGGGTCGGGAATCACCTCAAGTTTCACCAGGTCGGTCTGACCCACTTCCCGGCCCAGGCGCGCTACGAAGAGGGCCTCTTCTACCGTGGCGCAACCAGCGGTGTTGGGAAGTATCTGGTATTTGTTCCAGTCAATGTAGTCCAGCAGCGTCTTCTTCGTTGGGTCGTCCAGGTCGAGCCTGCGAATGGCGACCGTGATCATCTCAACACCGGAGGCTTCGACGGCTTCGACCATCTCCTCCATAGTCCGGTATCTGCCCGTGCCCAGGATGAGACGAGACTTGAATGTTCTTCCCGCGATTACTAGGTCGTCTGACATGGTCCCTACGTCTCCAGTTCGAGGTGAGTACAAATAGACCGCCAAGCTCAAGCTCTGGCGGTCTCGGATTGCCGCTTACGCCTTCCCTACACCGGCATTACCCGGATCAGGTACGGACGGTCGGCGACGATCTTCGGCCACCCTCTCAGCCTGGCTTGCCCAAGCTCCCGAAAGTAAGACTGGTATGTGGGTTTCAGATAGCTTAACACCCGCACATGGGGAAGTCAACGCGCATTGATTGGGTGGCAAGGCGTTTAGTCCAGTGAAGTTAGAGTTGGTACTCCTGCAAGTCCGGTGAAATCATCAGCCTCGCGGCGGTCAGTTCCTGGACTTCCTCAGCGGTCCAGCCTGGGGCCACCTCTTCCAGGACGAGCCCGTCTGGCGTGCAGCGCACCACGGCCAGATCCGTGACGATCAGGGAGACACAACCCTTCCCGGTGAGCGGGAGGGTGCACTCCTCGACAATCTTGGGATGGTCCTGCCGGTCGGTATGCTCCATGGCTACTATGACGTCATCCGCCCCTGCCGCGAGGTCCATCGCGCCACCGACGTTTCCCACACCTCTCTGGGGAAGCATCCAGTTGGCCAGATCTCCTCTGGCTGAGACCTGGTGTGCGCCGAGGACCGTAACGTCCACGTGACCGCCCCTGATCATGGCGAAGGCGTCGGCGGAGCCGAAATATGACATTCCGGGAACCGGCTGGAGGAATTGTCCGCCGGCGTTGATCAGGTTGATGTCCTCCTCTCCCTCTTCGGCCAGCGGTCCGCAATTGAGCACCCCGCTTTCGCTGTGGTAGAAGACCACCTGGCCGGGGGCGAGGTAAGCGGATACCAACGTGGGGATACCGATGCCGAGGTTCACGTAGCCGCCATTGGGGAGCTCCTTTGCTACGCGCATGGCGATGATCTCGCGGTCGAGTCGGGGTTTATCTTCCAAGTCCGGCATTGGTCGTCTGTGCCCCTATTCGTAAGGTGAGAAGTCCGATGGACGCTGCACAACTCGGTCGACATATACTCCGGGGGTTACGATCGCTTCCGGGTCAAGTTCACCTGGCCCGACAATCTCATCGACCTCAATGACAGTAATCTGCGCAGCCGGAGCCATCACCGCGTTGAAGTTCCGGGAGGTGCCCTTGTAGACCACGTTGCCCATTGTGTCGGCCTTGTATCCGCGAATGAGACAATAATCAGCATGAAGCGCGGTCTCGAGGACGTACTCCCTGCCGTCGATCATCCGAGTCTCTTTGCCTTCGGTTAGCAACGTGCCCGCACCGGTTGGGGTGTAGAACGCAGCCACACCAGCGCCTCCGGCTCGAAGCCGCTCCGCCAACGTACCCTGGGGCACCACCTCAATCTCCACCTCACCCCGTTGCCAGGCAAGCTCGAAGGCACTGGGGCGCGCCGGGGATGGAGAAACGGGATACGAAGCGACAGCCTTCCTGATCTGGCCGTTCTCGATCAGGATGCTGTGGTCGATGGCCTGGTAACCCGGAGGCGTACCGAACCCTATGATCCGGGCTATCCCTGCAGTGTTGCTGATCATCGTCAGACCCCTGGCGCCGTGGTCGCGCAGAGCTACCATCAGGTAGTGAGGCATACCGCCAGGCCCGGCGAAACCGTCAATCATCACAGTGGAGCCGTCTGGCATGTCGCGCACGGCTTCGAGGCCGGAAGAGAAGACCTTGTTGACGGGTCTCATGTCATCGAGGGAGAATTCCATCTCCTTCAGTCCGGTCGCTACGCTAACGGAAGCCCCGGTAAGGCTGATCACGTCGTCTGACCGCCATCCCGGAGCTACCTCGGTCAGTGTCAGGCCAGCCTGCTCAATGATCAGGACCCCAATGTCGGTGACGATTACTCCACGTGTGACCGTTCCATCGATTGGGAGAGTGCATTGGGGCACGATGTTGGGTTGGCCGTCGGTTGTGGTGTGTGGCAGCATGAAGACTATGCGGCCTGCATTGGCAGCCATCTCAACCGCAGGGCCGGGAGGAAGCAATCCAGGTGTTGCCTCGCTGGTCCAATGGCAGAACCCACCGTCCGCACTGACCTGGGCCGGTTGCAAGACTGCTGCGGTCGAGTACCCTGCCCTGGCCAGCGCCGCCAGTTCGACCGTGCTGAGGAGTGAGCCTCCCGGGCCGGGGGATGTGCCCTGGGCCTCCGTGGTCTGCGGGGCCTGATGGCCAACACCCACAATGCCGGAATCGGACAGGAAAGTCACCCCTGGTCCTGATGGGACTACGCCCGGCACCAGCATCGGCATCCCCGGCCCCAGCAAGGCAACTTCTCCGGACGCCAGTTCCCTGGCTGCTCTCCGGGCGAGGCGCTGGTTGTCAATTCTCTCGGGGCTGGGCATTGTCCTTCCTGTTCCGGGGAGTCACCGGTATTACCGGAGGCCTGTCGGGTTGATGGTTAGAGCGTCTGCACGACGCGTTTGACGAAGATCCCCGGGGTGATCACCAGTTCCGGGTCGATCCCGCCCGGCTCGAAGATTTCATCCACTTCAGCGACAGAGATGCGGGCGGCCATGGCCATAGGCGGATTCCAATTGCGCTGGGAACCCCGATATGTGAGGTTTCCAAACAGGTCCGCCGAGTCCGCGCGCAACAGGGCGAAGTCGGCGTGGATTGCGCCCCGAAAGATGTAATCCCGTCCGTTGAATCGCCGTACTTCCTGGCCGTCCTGGAACCTCGTCCCAATGCCATCAGGGATGAACACACCGCCCAAGCCTGCCCCTCCAGCGCGGAGTTGCTCCGCCAGCACTCCCTGGGGGACTATCTCTATCTGGAGTTTGCCCGATTCCCACAGGCTTCTTACGGCACCGGGCCGGTCGGGGTCAAAACCGTGCGGGGTTATAAGCTTGCCAACCCTGCCAGCCTTAACCAAATCGTCGAGGTCGACCGAATCATCGCCGTGAGGCCACGCACCGTGGCAGATACAAGTCAGGTCATGGACGGAGGACTCGATGACTGCCCGCAGGAGGCTCTCAGGGACACCCATACCCCGGTGGCCCGAGATCAGGAGTGTTGCGCCGTCAAAGAGATCGTCCAGGGCAGCGGCGGGGCTGTCGAAGACTTTGGTGTAGGCGGTCGACTCGGTCATATGCGTTTGCGAGGACTAAAGAGAGCGACCGCCCCAGTGCATCGGGGCGGTCGCCGTCAGGGTCTGCTGGTTGAATCGCCTCGGCTAGTAGTCCATTGGGGGCATGGCCGGGGCGGCCGGGTTCTTCTCGGGGATCTCGGTGATCATCGACTCGGTGGTCAGCACCATGCTGGCCACGCTGGCCGCATTCTGCAGGGCCGAGCGAGTCACCTTGGCCGGGTCAACGATTCCGCGCTCCAGCATGGGGCCGAACTCGCCCACCTCGGCATCGTAACCGTAGTCGTCGGCCTGTTGCTTGACCTCGTTCAGCACCACTGCCCCTTCGAATCCGGCATTCTCCACGATCAGCTTCAGGGGCTGTTCCAGAGCGCGCCGGATTATGTCCACACCGACCCGTTCGTCAGCGGGGAGGTCACCGATGCCCTCAAGGGCACGCTGAGCACGGACCAAGGCCACTCCGCCGCCGGCCACGATGCCCTCTTCAACCGCCGACCGGGTAGCGGACAGTGCGTCCTCGACCCGGGCCTTGCGCTCCTTGAGCTCGATCTCCGTGGCCGCTCCGACCTTGATGACAGCGACGCCACCGGAGAGCTTGGCCATGCGCTCCTGCAGCTTCTCGCGGTCGAACTCGGAGGTGGTCTCCTCGATCTGGGCCTTAATCTGGTTGATGCGGGCCTGGATGGCGTCCTCGGAGCCTCGGCCCTCGACGATAGTTGTCTCGTCCTTGGTGGCCGAAACGCGGCGGGCCTGACCGAAGTCCTCAAGAGTCGCGCTGTCCAGCTTCCGGCCGGTCTCCTCGCTGATGACGGTGCCGCCGGTCAAGATGGCGATGTCTTCCAGCATGGCCTTGCGACGGTCGCCGAAACCGGGAGCCTTCACAGCCAGGATGTTGAGGGTGCCCCGCAGCTTGTTGACCACCAGGGTAGCCAAAGCTTCGCCGTCGACATCCTCGCCGATTATGACAACGTTCTTGCGGCCGATCTGGAGCAGCTTCTCCAGTGCCGGCAGCATCTCCGCCACGGCGGATACCTTCTTGTCGGTGATGAGGACGGTAGCGTCTTCAATCGCCGACTCCATGCGATCTGCATTTGTGATGAAGTAGGGAGAGATGTAGCCGCGGTCGATCTGCATTCCCTCGACGTACTCGATCTCATCAGAGAGCCCCTTGGACTCCTCGACGGTGATCACGCCGTCCTTTCCTACCTTTTCCATAGACTCGGCGATGGTCTCGCCTATGGCCTCTTCATGGGCCGAGAGGCTGGCCACCTGACCGATGCGCTCGCGAGTCTCCACGAGCTCGGACATGTTGCCGATCTCTTCGACGATTGCTGACACGGCACGCTCGATGCCGCGCTTGATAGCCATCGGGTTGCTGCCAGCGGTGACGTTCTTGAACCCGTCGTTGATGATGGCCTGGGCCAACACCACTGACGTGGTCGTGCCGTCTCCGGCGGCATCGTTGGTCTTGGTCGCCGCCTCCTTGAGGAGTTGGGCGCCCATGTTTTCAAACTTGTCGGGGAGTTCGATTTCCTTGGCGATGGTCACTCCGTCACTGCATACCTGGGGTGGACCAAAGGACTTGTCGAGGACCACGTTTCGACCCTTGGGGCCGAGGGTGACCTTGACTGAATCTGCCAGAATATCGATGCCAGACCGGAGCGCCTTTCGCGCCTCTTCCGAGTAAGCCATCTGTTTAGCGGGCATCCTATCGAGACCTCCTCAAATGGATAGAGCGGGTTTGACCCGCTTCGTGGATTAGCCTATCTTGGCGAGGATATCGCTTTCCCGGAGGATCAGGTACTCATCGTCGCCGTCCTTGTATTCGGTGCCGGCGAACTTCGAGTATATGACGCGGTCCCCGCTCGACAGTTCCATGGGTATCCGTGAACCATCGTCGCTGACGCGCCCGGGTCCTACTGCGACTACTTCCCCCTCCTGAGGCTTCTCTTTGGCAGTGTCGGGCAGGAAAATACCGCCTTTGGTAGTTTGCTCTTGTTCTATTGGTTTGATCACTACCCGCTCGCCCAGCGGAACGAAGTTTGCCACTGTTGCCTCCTTCCTCCATAGCAATGGATTTCGTAATTCTATGCTTTGCGCACGTTTCAGCCCCCGATTTTTGCGGGCCCAAATAATGGTAATTGAGGCTCAAACCCTTGTCAAGACTCAGCTATGGCCCTACTATTTAGCCAGATTCCGTAGCGAAGGTGGTTGAGATTCGATTCCGCTCCTTAGTTTTGGATGTTGCTCTGCCGGTGGCTACGATCACCCTCGGGCTCCCCGACCGCCGGAACCGCATTGATGCCGTTATGGCCATGGAATTGCGCGAGGCGTGCGCGGAACTTGCCAGCGCCGAAGGGGTCCAGTTGGTCGTCATCACCGGGTCGGGAGACGCCTTTTCGGTGGGACGGGAAACACCCCCGGCTGAGTCGGCGTCGGGAGCTGCGCGGTTGGAGTGGATAAGCCGGATGCAGGTTGCCTCGGCAGTAGCGTCCCTTCCCGTGCCCGTAGTCGCGGTGGTCAACGGCGATGCCATCGACCACGGACTTGAGCTAGCTATGGCCGCAGACCTGCGGATTGCGGCGGATCACGCCAAGTTCGCCATTACTGATATTTCCCGTGGCTGCCTGCCCTGGGATGGCGCTACGCAGAGGCTACCGCGGTTGGTCGGTCCTGCCTGGGCAAGGGACATGCTGCTGACCTCCCGGCACGTGAACTCCAGCGAGGCTGGGGACATCGGGTTGGTCAACCGTGTGGTTGAAGCCGCACGGTTGCAGGATGAGACTCGAACGTTGTCCGATTCCATTCTTGGTGGGGGGCCGATTGCAGCGAGGTATGCAAAGGAAGCACTCATGTGCGGTCCGGAGCTCACCCTGGAACAGGGGCTCCGGTTGGAGGCCGACCTGAACGTTGTGTTGCAGAGCACATCGGACCGAGTTGAGGGCTTGCAGTCCTTTCTTGAACGCAAGACTCCGAACTTCACCGGCAGTTGATGGCTAGTCGGGGTCGGCCTGAGTGAGACAACGGCCGGACCCAATGAGGGTGGTGCAATTAGGTTGAAAGTCAAGCTGGACTTGCACACGCATATCTGGGAGGCGTTCAATTTTCAGCCACCCTCACTGGACATTGCTGAAAAGGTGTTAGGTCAGATCAAGGCCAAGCACATCGACGGGATAGCCATCACAGACCACCACAACAAGGACTGGGCCTTTGAGTTCCGCGACCTCGTATACCGGCATTTCCCCGGAGAGGCGATTATCATCCCTGGTTGGGAGATCGAGGTGAGGCCGCCCGAGAACCCCTTTGACGAATACCAGGTCAGCGAACTTTTCCTTGATGATGGCGGAGTGTTCCGCATCTACTGCCATCCCGGCTACTACTCTCCCAGAATCCTAATCGATGACAGCATTCACGCTATAGAGATCGATAACTACATACACAACTGGCATATTCGCAAACCTCAGGTGGCCAAGATCGCCGATGAACACGGACTGATGCTGGTCGAGGTAAGTGACGCGCACAATCTGGAAAACATCGGCTTGCGCTACACCGAAGTTGAGATAGAAGAGTTGTACCGCCGGGCTGGAGGCCGAGTCTGAGCCCCATGTCCGCGTTCGAAACACTACTGTTCAGCAAGGAAGATGGGGTGGCCAGAGTCTCCTTGAACCGTCCCCATGTCCTGAACGCGTACAACATGCAGATGCGGGATGACTTTTCTGAAGTCTTGTCGGCTGTCGAGGAAGACCCAGAGATCAGGTGCCTGCTGATAACCGGAGAAGGCCGCGCGTTCTGCGCCGGGGCAGACCTGACTGAGTTCGGTTCGGCGCCTTCCCTGGTGGTCGCGCGACAGGTGCGCTGGGAGCGGGACGTGTGGGGCCAATTCCTTCGACTGACCAAGCCGATTGTCATTGCGGTGCACGGGTTCTGCATTGGCTCAGGGGTCGAAATATGCTTGCTCGGCGACCTGAGAATTGCGGCCAAAGGGACTGTCTTCGCCCTGCCGGAAACCCATTTGGGAATGGTGCCGGCGGCTGGAGGGACCCAGACCCTGCCGAGACACGCCCGAATGGGTTGGGCGCCAGATCTGTTGCTGACGGGGCGGCGGTTCGATTCGGATGAAGCCTTGAAGTACCGAATCATAACCAGAACAGCACCGAACGATGCCCTTGAAGACATCGCGCTACGGGCGGCCTGCGAGATAGCCTCCCTGGACTCCTTGACCATGGCGTCCGCAAAGACTGCGTTGGCCGCAGGGGCAGACCTACCCTTGGCGGACGCCTTGAAGTTGGAGGCGAGACTTGCCGCAGCGGGAGGGAACCAATGAACACCACCGAGTTTCTGATGATCGCCGGAGCGATCGTCCCGGACAGAGTAGCCATCCACTTCGACAATAGCGAGATCACCTACGCTGAATTACAGGAGCGAGTAAACGCCCTGGCCAATGGGATGGCAGCCCAAGGGGTTGGCAGCGGTGACCGCGTGGCAATCATGCAGGTCAACACCCCACAGAATATCGAACTCTATTTTGCGGCGGCCCAGCTTGATGCCATATACGTGCCGATTAACTTCAGAGCCAAATCTGAAGAGTTGTTGCAGATGCTGGAGATAGTCCAGCCGGGTATGTTGTTCATCGGGGAACGATACCTCCCCCTGGTCGCAGACTCCGCCGGTCTGGCACCGGAGCAAGTCGTAGTGCTAGATGGGGAGGCAACGGGCGGCCGAACCGCCTACCGGGACCTGGTGGCCGATGCCATCACCGACCAATTGAATTTCCCGGAGGCCGGAGATGAGGACACAACGGTCATTATGTTCACTTCCGGCACCACCAGTGTTCCCAAGGGAGTAATGCTGACTCACGACAGCTTCGCCAGCTACCTTCTGGCCACAGTTACCCCGGCAGACCCGGACGAAGAGGAGACCAATCTGCTGACGGTCCCGATGTATCACATCGCCGGTCTGCAGGCCGCACTTGCCGCCGTGTACGGTGGGCGTACCCTGGTAGTGATGCGGCAGTTCGACTCCGTGGACTGGATGACCGCAGTACAGAGCCACCGGGCCAACCGGGCCATGCTAGTGCCTACCATGCTCAAGCAGTTAATGGACCATCCCAGGTTCGACGAGTTCGATCTGTCGTCTCTTGACGTGATCACATATGGCGCTGCCCCTATGCCGGTGGACGTGATACGGCAGGCGATCCAGAAATTCCCCACATCGAGGTTCATCAACGCTTTCGGCCAGACCGAGACGGCCTCCACCATAACCATGCTCCCCCCGGAAGACCACGTGCTGGAGGGAGGCGATGAGGAGGTAGAGAAGAAGCTCAAGCGACTTGCATCCATAGGCAAGCCCCTGGATGACGTGGAAGTGCGGATTGTGGACGAGGACGGCGAGTCGGTCCCCGTCGGAGAGGTGGGAGAAATTGTCGCCCGGGGCTCCCGAATGATGCGGGGTTACTGGCAGCAGGAGGAAGCTACGCAGGACTCTCTCAGGTCCGGTTGGGTGTATACCGGCGACCTGGGGTACTGGGATGAAGACGACTATATATACCTGGCCGGTCGGGCCAAGGACTTCATCAAGCGCGGTGGCGAGATGGTGTCTCCTGAAGAGGTGGAGCAAGTGTTGTTGTCCCATCCCCGTGTTGACGATGCCGCGGTCATCGGCGTGGCTGACCTGGAATGGGGGGAGGAGGTACGTGCGGTGGTGGTACGTGGCGGTGAGGAAATCACCGAGGATGAGTTGATTCAATACTGCCACGAGAGGTTGGCTGGGTACAAGCGTCCCCGCTCCGTGATATTCATCGACGAACTGCCCAGAAACGTGATGGGCAAGGTCATGAAGCGCGACTTGAGAGACCAGTACGGATAGCCGTTCTCACCGCGAGCGCCGTCAGTCAGGAGCAAACGGGAGATCATGAGCAGCGGGTGTCACTCGAGCCATGAAGGAGCCGTTCAATGAAAGTCGCAGTTATGGGCACGGGTGGGGTTGGAGGCTACTTCGGGGGACTGCTGGCCCGTGCAGGGCATGAGGTCACCTTCATCGCTCGCGGCTCCCATCTTGCTGCGATCCAGGACCGCGGCTTACGGGTCGAGAGCACACTAGATGGCACGTTCACCGTCACTGGCACAGCCCTTGAGGACTTGTCCGGGGTGGAGCTCCATGACCTAGTGTTGTTTACAGTTAAGATGCACCAGAACGCCGGAGCCATCGAAGCCATCCGTCCGCTCGTCGGTCCCGAGACGATTATCCTCACCCTGCAGAACGGGATCGACAACGGCGACCAACTGGCGTCCGCATTTGGACCCGAAAGGGTGATGATCGGCTCTGCTTACATGGAGGGCCGCATCTCCGAGCCAGGGGTAGTTACTCAAGGAGGCCCAGGCCTCGCTGGTTTCGGGGAGATTCATCCCGGTATCTCAGACCGCGGAGAGAGACTCCTAGCAGTCTTCCAAGAGGCCGGATGGCGTGTGGACCTGCACGAGAACATGCCGGGAATGCTCTGGAAGAAATTCGCTTACATCGCAGGGTCGGCGGCGGTCAACGCAGCCAGCAACACCGTGTACGAAGAGATGCGGTCCGTACCGGAGACCCGAGCACTGATACACGCCGCTATCGCAGAGGCACTGGAGGTCGGCAGAGCCAGTGGAGCTCCCATAATGGAGGACTCCCTGGAATGGGCCATGACCTCCCTGGACGGGTTTCCCGCCCAAGGCAGGGCCTCCCTGGCAAAGGACTTCACCGACGGGCGTCCGGTTGAACTGGAGGGCCTGACTGGCACACTGGTGCGCATGGCCCGCAAACACGGGGTCGCAACCCCGGTCAACGACTTTCTGTACGCAATTCTCAAGCCCTGGGCTTTGCGGTTGGCAGGGTCGCCGACAGGCCAAGACTCGTAACCCAGTCCGGGTGAGACCCCGGTCAGGGCCCCTCCACGGTGAAGGGAGGGGCCTTTGTGATCAAGCGCTTAGAAAAGCTCTGTTGGGACAGCCACACCATCGAAGTCGGCCTGCTGCAACGGCTCCTCCGGCGTGATGCCTGCAATGGTCATGTACTCGTAGAGCTGCTTCAGATGATGCACTGAATGCCCCAGGGCCAGGTCCATCAGCTCCTGGGCTGTCTTGGGCCCCATATAGGAGTCCAGGACCTTTTCCAGGTCGAAATCAGTCTCGCCTGTCAATGCCGCCTTTACCCTTCGCAGCACGTCCTCGCCGTACCTGGCGATTTCTTCAAAACCAGCGTCTCCCAGCACTACCCGGACATCCCGACCCCTATCTTCGCTGGAGTACATGCCCACCTGGTAGGCGTTGAGCGCCCGGTCAGGCCGGTCCATGATGTGGAACGTGAATGTGCGCAAGGGTCGGCTTCGCTCCGGGGACTCCCAGTCCAGATACTCCGGCGGTATCTGCCGAACGGCCCGGCAGGCGGCGGTCAGGACGGTGTCGTACTTATCGACCATGATGGCCGGTGTGGCCACCGGTACCTCTCCGCTGAGGTCGAAGAGCCTTGCCAGTTCCTTGGCGTTGAAACCGATAACGACCTCGTCGCCCCAGATGGTGACCGGGACCACCTTCAGTCCGCGCTCCACCAGCTCGTTCATGGATTCAGGGTCGTGCTCGACGTCCCCTTCTTCAAACTCGATGTTCCTTGACGAAAGAAAATCCTTCGTTCTGCCGCAGGTGAATCAACCAGGGCGGAAGTAAACTTTGGGCTTGGGCACTTCTGTCACCTCCAATCTTGCCAGGAGTATACACGACCCTGCGAATCATTGGGCAGCGGGGCGGTGTATGACTGCAATTTCCTTTCTCAGCCTGCGGTCGTCGCGTATCGCCGAGACGATGCTGATTACGTTGGGTCCCGGTTCCAGGTTCACCCTGGTCTCGAATATTCCCAGCAGGGGGTCCACGGAGATCTGTACCCCGTTGACCATCACCACTGCACCGGGGGTTGTCCTGCCCGCCAGACGGACACTGGCTTCCTGAGTGACACTCTGGTTCACGGGTTCAGTGACCAGCAGCACTGCAGGCTGAGGAGGCAGGGCAAGCGACGTGACGGTCAGTTCTGAAGACGCCTGATTGCCATTTGCGCCGATTGCGACTACCCGGATAATGTTGCGCCCGGGCGACAGGAACGTCTCTGCCTGGAACCTCCCATCCCGGTCGACCGGGACCAAACGGCCATTAATCGTTACGGTTGCGTCGGCGTCGGTCAACCCTACCACCACTACGGCGTCATTGGGGACCTCGCTTCCGGTTACCGGATGCCAGACCCTCAGCAACACTCCCGGCCCTGGGGTGGGGCTGACTGTAGGTCCGGCAACAGGGGTAGGAGTCGGTTTTGGTGTCGACGTCGGAGTGGCAGTCGGGGTAGGCGTAGGAGTAGCAGTAGGTTCCGGGGTCGGAGTAGGTTCGGGCAAGGGCGTCGCCGTGGGTGTTGGTTGCGGCGTGGAAGTAGGGGTTGGCGCTGGTGTGCTGGTCGGCTCCGGTGTTTCCGTGGGAACCGGAGTGTCTGTTGGCATCGGGGTACTGGTGGGCAGTGATGTTGCCGTGGGCGAAGGGGTTTCTGGAGCGGTGGTCGGAAGGATGCTCCCGGGACGAGGCGCAACCTCGAAACAACCAGTGACCATCAGTAGCAGAAGGGCCATGAGAGATGCAACAGACAAGGCTCTCATGGCCGCTATTGGCGCTACCCACACAGGCTGACTCACGGCCCGTCCGCCGCCTGGAGCTGTTCGAAAAGTTCTTTCATCCGCCGGGTTGTGAGACTTACTTGTGGCCCAAGTCTCATCAGGGTAGGGACTTAAGGATGGTGTACCGGGCCCTACCTGCAAAACCATGGAAATGGCCATGATGTAATTTTAGCATTGTGGAACTGGATGCGGCCTGATTGACAGGCTATGGGACAAGGCTCAACATTGTATATGGACGTCCGAATTCAAGCTCTTGAAGCAAAGGAGCCAGGTGGGGACTGAGTACATGATCTGGTCGGGAATCGCGCTAGCAGGCTACCTGCTCGGCGCGTTTCCAACTGCCTATGTGCTGGTCAAAGTATTCGCCGGCAGGAATGTGATGGACCTGGGTTCCGGGAACGTTGGCACTCTCAACGTTCACCGGGCCACCAATTCGAAGAAACTCACGTTACTTGCCCTCCTGGGGGATATGTTCAAATCAGCCCTGGCCATAGGCCTCGGGGTCTTTCTGGCACAGGTGGCCGGGTTGAGCGAACAGGCGGGTGGGTCGGTGGCCGGGATTGCCGCAGTAGCCGGGCACAATTATTCGATATATCTGAAGTTCAGGGGTGGAAAGGGACTTGCGTGCGCCGCGGTGCTGGGGTTCTATCTGGCCCCGTGGATAGTCGCGGTGTGGTGCCTGGGTTATCTGGTGGGCGTTGCCCTTACGCGGATACTTATAGTGGGCCAGATGGCAGGGACAGCAGTATTGCCCATCGCGGCGTACTTCTGGTTCCCAGATGCGTTGGTCCCAAGCTACTTCATCACCGCACTCGTGCTAATACGCCATGCCCCCAGAATCAAGAATGTCCTTAATGGCACTGAACCCAAGATGTACTACAAGATTCGAGACCGTGAATGAGCCACCCGGAAAGATGGCGACGCTAAGAATGAAACGGTCTCCGAAAACGTTTTCGGAGACCGTAATTCGTCCCGAATCCAAGGCCACCAGAAAGCGATGACGGCCTGGCAAGAGACCGGGATGTGGTCCTTAACCGGTTAGACCGAGTTCCTTGCGCAGCGTGTCAATGGTCTCGCCCCGGCCCCGAGTCGGCCTGCGCTCACGCAGCCCGATGGGAGCGTTCTCGATCTCCGGGACCATTTTCATGGCGATGAAGACCGGCCCTTCCTGTTTCATGATCTGTTCGACGTTGTTGGAGAATTCCTCCAAGTTGTCGAAGGAGTAAGCCGCAACGTAGCCTGCTTCCTTCGCCATGCCCGCGTAGTTGATGTCCTGGGCATTAGGTACAGGCTGACCGCCGGTGGTGGCGTAGCACTCGTTGTCCATCAGGAAGTGGTAGAAGTTCTTGGGACCCTTGCCGGCGATGGTGGCGATGATCCCCATGTTCATCAGGAGAGCACCTTCCGAATCGAAGAGTACAACCTTCTCTTCGGGCTGCGCCAACGCCAAACCGAGGGCCGCTGAAGTAGTCTGACCCATCGCTCCGCCCAAGGACAGGTCGCGGGCCTCGTCCTGGCTAACGTCGCGCCAATGGCGACCGGACGTACCTGTGGCTATGACTATGGAATTGTCGCGGTGTGGCTCAAATGCCTTGAACATATCCTCCGCTTGAAACACCGGTTACCTCCAGTAACTATGGTTTTGATTCCGATTAACTTGAACTGCCCCGGCTTGGGCATTCACACAGATGCCCGGTCCGGGGTGGGGACGACCGATTATCGGTTGAAACCGTGATATTCGTCGCCGACGAGCACCGCTACCGGGCACTTGTTTTTCTTGGCTTCCTCGAAAGCGATGGAGATACGTTCGCCATCTTCATCATGCTCTACCAGGTAGTAGTTGATTCCCATGGCGTTGAGGAACGGCTCGGTGTAGCGCGCGGCTGAGTCCGATATTACGCCGCGCCGGGTCCAACCGCGGTATCCTATGACCATCACCAAGGGGAAACCGGAGTCCAAGGCCATGCCGCGGATGGAATCGCCAGACTCCATCATGCCAGTGTTCTGAACCAGTACGACCGGGGTTTTCCCGCCCACCAGCAGACCCAGGGCAATGGCGAAGGTCTCGCCCTCCCGAGAGGCGGGTACTAAATCCAGCCAAGGCTGGTCCTTCATAAGTTCGTACAGGTAGTTGGTCTCACTGTCGGGGATCGTCACCACGTGGGTAACGCCGTTTTTCTGGAACTCTTCCACCATTGTTTCGGGTTTCAGCAGCGCAGCCTGTTGATGGACCATAAAACGTCTCTCCTACGGTTTAGTTAGCAGGCGCGTAGCGCGGACCGATCCGCGTCTGCGCCCTCTGTGCCTGAGCCTGTGGTGGCTTCATTATAGTTATCGATATATCGCGGGTCAATTTATGTAATTTGACTCCTGAGCGCCCTGGCTTCACGAATCAGAGAACGCCGCTCTCTACCAGGCAAGCCATCTCCTCAGTGGACATCCCCAATTCCCCGCAGTAGACCTCCTGGTTGTGTTCCCCTATGAGGGGCGCGCGCCGTGATATGCGCCAAGGGGAGCCGTTGTAGATTCCCGCGGGACCCGGGTACTTGAAAGTACGTCCCAACTCCGGATGTGTTACATCTACCCAGAACCCGCGGTCGTTCATATGTCCGTCGTCGACCAACTCGTCGGGAGCCCGGACAGCTCCCCAGTTGAATCCCCGTTCCTGACCCCCGTGGGCCACTTCGTCCCGGCTGAGAGTGGACACGAACTTCATGACCAGGTCGTTGATGTAGGTGCGGTTCTCGTTGATCACTGCCGGATCGCTGTAGCGCTCGTCCAGCAGGTCAGCGGCCAGACCGTAACTGTCCATCCACTCTGCCATGGTGCGCAACTGGCGGGCGGTGAGCCGAGTGGCTGCGGCGTTCACGTAGTTGCCGTCCCCGCACAGCAGTTGTGCCGGGTCGGTGTAGGAGGCCGAGGCGTGGCGGCCGGTCTGCCGGCGTACCACATTGCCAGTGTAGATATAGGTGTTGATGTGCATTTCCGTGGTGAGGGCACAAGCGTCGTGGATAGAGGCGTCGATGTACTGCCCCTTGCCAGAGTTGGTGCGGTAGAAGAGGGCGGCCATGATAGCCATATAGGCGTAGTGACTGCCCATGTGCCATGCGTTCCCCCCGCCCGGTGCGATGGGAATCTCGCCGGACACGTCCACTTCGTCGTAGCCGCAACACCCCATCTGACCTCCCGCCGCCATGTGGACCATGTCCGTAGCCAGGTAGTCTCTCCACGGCCCTGTCTGGCCGAAGGGGGTCAGCGAGCACATGATGAGTCCGGGGTTCCCCCGCTTGAGGTCGTTGTACCCAATTCCCAAGGATTGCAAGTAACCCGGTCGCAACGATTCCAGGACTACGTCGGCTGTGGAAGCCAGCCGCCTGAACACCCCGCGGGCGTCTTCTGAATCAAAGTTCAGGGTGATTCCCCGCTTGGAGGTGTTGTAATGCCAGAAGGACAGACTTCGCTCCCGGTGGGGCATGTCGTCCATGAATGGACCGATGGCGCGGGAAGGCTCGCCCCCGGGCGGCTCAATCTTGACAACGTCAGCTCCCAAGTCGGCCAGCAGCTTGCCGCAGAACTGGGCTTCCTGCCCGGAGATTTCCAGCACACGTAGTCCAGACAACGGTGGCGGAGCGTCGGTGCCATCCCCACCCGTAGCGCGCTGCCGGGTCTCACCGGCGGGTTGGCTATCCGGAGCCTTGGCTCCGCCGTTGGAGTGGTAGCCCGATGCTATCATCTCATCCATGTAGGAGTAACGGGTCAGGGATTCAGGCCAGAAGGTAAAGTCGTCGTAGCCAGCCACAAACTCTTCATGGCTGATACCCAGAAGGCCCTCCACAATCTCCTGATTATGCTCCCCCATCAGGGGCGCACAGCGGGAGTTGACCGCAGGCGTCTCCGACAGCTTGAAGGGTGCATTCTGGAACTTACGCCTGCCCAAGATGGGATGGTCAAGCTCCAAGTACATCTCCCGGTGCCGCAGCTGCGGGTCGTGTTCCACCCTGTTCTCAGAACTCTGGACAGGCATGGCGCGCACGCGGGCCGCCTGGCACTTCTCCATGAGCTCGTACTTCTCTATAGTCTGGGTCCACCGCTCGATGTTTTGGTCCAGCTCTTCCTGATGCTCCAGCCTGCCGGGGACGGTGGCGAACCTGGAGTCCGCCGCCCAAGCAGGAGAACCCATGACCTCGACCAGCCTTTGCCATTCCTGGTCGTTGAGGCAGACGATGGCGCACCAGTCGTTATATCCACCTCCCAGGGTCCGGTAGGCATTGTGCGGGGCGACGGTGGGACCACGGTAGTTGTGCGTCAGAGGAGTACCAGGCCAGTGGGCGCGGTTCCCAGGCGGATAACCCTCCCGGCGTGAGGGGCGGTTGTTGACGGTGACGTCCAGGAGGGCTGAGCCATTCAGCGTCGCGCCGATGATCATCTGGGAAAGGTCAACGTGCTGGCCGAGGCCAGTCATGTTGCGCCGGTAAAGGGACGTGAGGATTGAGAAGGCGATATACATGCCACCGGTATCGTCGAGATAGGACCAACCCCAGCCCGCTGGCGGAGCGCCGGGCAATCCTGAGAGATAGGTCATACCAGAGAATGCCTGGGCAATAGGGCCAGCGGTTAGATAGTGGCTCTGGCGGCCGGTATGCCCGAACCCCGACTGGGAGAGGTAAACGATGTCCGGCTTGAGCTTGCGAAGCTCGTCATAGCCCAAGCCCCATCTGCGCAGCACTGTGGCACTGAAATTTTCCACCACCACGTCGCAGACGGTCACTAACTGCTTTACGGTGTCCAGACCGCGGGGGCTGCGCACGTTGACGGTCATGCTCCGCTTGTTGGCGTTGGTGTCGTTGAAGTTGGCAGAGGAGTTGAGGTTGACCTCTACCCCTGGAGGTGCGGTCCCACTGGAGCGTCCACGCTCGTTGAGGGGCCATTCGACCTTGATGACGTCAGCACCCAATGCGCCAAGCCAGCGGGTTGCCCAAGGTCCCGCCCTGACCCAGGTCAAATCGAGAACTCTTATCCCATCCAAGGGACGTGGGCCGACGTCGATCTGCGGTTGGGTCATGGACCTTACCTCCTCGGTGTTACACCGCTCTCGGACGGTGAAAGCGCGGTAGTGCTGTTAGCGGACAGGTGGGGCCAACCGAGGGAACAATCATTTGACTGCTTGATGGGGCGGCGCTCATCTGGGTTCTCCCGGCGCCCGGGGTACTGGTATTGCCGGTTTGCGCCAGATTACCATCCGCACCTGGCAAACACAACAACCCCGCAGACGCCACGGGCCGTACGCGAATCGCAATCCGTTTTCGCGTAGTCCATCCCACAATTAATGAACGGCCTCTGCACCAGGGGCCGTTCATCGCTTCCTCGAGTGTGGGATGTTGACGTCTAGTACAGGTGGCAGGACACGAAGTGTCCAGGCGTAACTTCCTTTACCTCCGGGATGTCAAACGCACAGTGGTCCATAACCATGGGGCAACGGGTGTGGAAATGGCAGCCTTCCGGAGGGTTAAGCGGCGACGGGACCTCTCCTGTGAGGATCATTTCCTCCTGCGGGGTGTCCGGGTGGGACGGAAGGGCCGCGGACATCAGCGCTTTTGTATAAGGGTGCAGCGGGTTGTCGAACAACTCCTTGACCGGAGCCAACTCTACAATTTGCCCAAGGTACATAACGGCCACCCAGTGGCACATGTAGCGCACTGTGGCCAGGTGATGGGCAATAAGAATATAGCTGACCCCAAATTCAGCCTGCAGGTCCTTGAGCAGGTTCATGATCTGGGCCCGGATGGATACGTCGAGCGCCGAGACCGGCTCATCCAGCACGATCACCTTGGGATTCAGCGAGAGTGCCCGGGCTACCGCCAGTCTCTGCCGCTGCCCGCCGCTGAATTCGTGGGGGTAGAGATTGGAGTGGTAGTCATTCAGACCCACGTTGTTCAGCAACTCCATAACTCGTTGCTGGATCTCGTTGCGGGAGAGTTGCCAGTTGATCACCATCGGCTCTGCAATGATGTCCTTTACCCTCATCCGCGGGTTGAGAGAGCTCCACGGATCCTGGAACACGGCCTGCACTGAGCTGCGGTACTCCTTGCGTTGGGCTTCGTTTCCGCCGTAGACGTCGTCGCCCTGGAAGAAAATTGTGCCTTCCGTAGGACGTTCCAACATAAGGACCATCTTGGCAGTTGTGGTCTTGCCGCAACCGGACTCGCCCACGATCCCCAAGGTCTCGCCCTCACGTAGTTGGAAGGACACACCGTCGACTGCCTTGATGTGGCCGGTGACTTTGGAGAGCAAAATACCTCGGGTCACCGGGAAGTATTTCTTGAGATCCTGTGCTTCCAGCAACACCGACCCGTTGCCGGAAGCGGCCTGAGCTGTAGTCGTCATTCTAGTCTCCAACACGCGGAGTGATGGGCTTCAGCCACGTTGAATTCTGGCGGATATTGTTCCCGACATTTGTCCATCACGTATGGACAACGGGCAGCGAAGGAGCAGCCAGGAGGGAGATTATGCAGAGTGGGAGGCTGGCCTTCAATGGCATACAACCTATCTACGTCTTCTTCCATCTTGGGCACTGAAGCCAGCAGGGCCTCCGTGTATGGGTGCGATGGATTGTTGAAAATGTCCCTGACGCTCCCCATCTCCACGATCTTGCCTGCATACATCACAGCTACCCGATCACACATCTTGGCAACTATGCCGAAGTCGTGGGTGATGAATATGAGGGACAGGTCTGAGTCCTGTTGCAGGTCTTTCAGTAGCTTCAGGTACTGCGCCTGAATGGTCACGTCGAGGGAGGTAGTCGGCTCGTCAGCAATCAACACCATGGGTTGGCATGAGATACCGATGGCCCCTACCACACGCTGGCGCATACCGCCGCTCATCTGGTGCGGGTAATCACGCACCCTGGTCTCGGCCGCGGGAATGTTCACCTTCCGCAGCACATCCAGAGCGCGTTCCATCACGCTGTGCCTCGGTATGTCTTGATGGATGCGGATTGCCTCTGTTACCTGGTTGCCGATTGAGAATACGGGGTTCAGCGAGGTCATCGGGTCCTGAATGATCAGACCGATCTTGCTGCCCCTGACCTTGCTCATCTCGTCTTCCGACAGTTGCAGCAGGTCTTCCCCATCCAGGGATATAGAGCCGTCCACTATCCGACCCGGCGGCATGGGTATCAGGCGCATCAGGGAGAGCATTGTCACCGATTTGCCGCAGCCGGACTCCCCGACTATTCCCAGGGTTTCCCCTTTACGGAGGTCGAAGGTAACGCCGTCAACCGCCTTGACTTCACCCCAGCGGGTCCGGAAATAAGTCCGTAGGTCCTTGACGTCAAGGACTACGTCTTTTCTAGTTTCGGTAGCTGCCATGTGTTTAAACCTCTCCAGTCAACCCTTCCCGCACACCAGGAGGGGTTTACTCGTGCATCCGGTTATTCCAGTTGCCGCAGCCTGGGGTCGAACCGGTCGCGCATCCAGTCACCCAGGAAATTGAGGGCCATAACAACCAGGAAGATGCAGACTCCTGGGAACAGGGCGATCCACCACGCGTCAGCCAGATATTCCCGTCCGTCGGCAACCATCGCACCCCAAGCAGGCTTGGGGGGTGGAATGCCTGCACCGAGGAAGCTCAGGATGGCTTCGGTAAGTATCAGTTGCCCAACTCGCAGTGTCGATATTACCAGGATGGTGTTGATCACCCCTGGGAAGATGTGCACGAACATGACCCGCAGCGGGCCCGCACCCGCCACCTTGGCCAGCGCCACGTAGTCGGATGTCTTGAGGGACAGCACCTCGGCGCGCACATTGCGAGGGAAGGCATTCCACGCAACGAACGCCAAGAGCCCCAGTAGCACTACGAAGCTCTGGCCGAACACGATTACGATGACCAGCGCGATCAGGATGGTGGGCACAGCATAGGTAATCTCGACGATCCGCATGATGGTCTCGTCGATATGGTTGCCGAACCGGAGGAATATCTGGTCAGCGTAACCTGCGACCAACCCAAGCACGGTACCAACCACCAACCCGCTGGACAAAGACACGGCGGTGACCAGAAGAGAGACCCTTGCACCGTGGATGATCCTGCTGAGGATGTCCCTGCCTGTCTGGTCAGTGCCCAGCCAGTGGTCCGAATCGCCTCCGGGCTTGGTGACGACTTCCGCGGTATCACCCAGCGCCCACTCCCTGTCAGGGAAATCTTTCCGCACGTCCCTCAGGGAAATCTGGGTCGTTCTAGCTTCAACGTCCCACTTGTCCACCTGTTGCACCACTGTTTTGGTAGCGGTCTCGCCCTGATACCAGAAGGGCGGGGTATTCCTGGAGTCCAGGTCGACGCTCAGGGGATCATGGGGAGAAATCCAGGGGGCCAACAGTCCGACCACGACCAATACAAAGATCGTGAAGAGTGGCAGGATCGGCCAGCGCCGCAGCACATAGCTAACCGTCTGCCACGATGGTAGAAGGGACCTGGACCGTCCGGCGGATAGAGTTGCGTCTGCCATCGTCTACCTAACCGTAGCGAATTCGAGGGTCTACGTAAGCATAGAGCAGGTCAGTGATCATGTTCACTACGAGGAACATGCCGGTGAAGACCAGCACCAACCCGACCATCAGCGGGAAGTCATTATCGTCCACAGCCGTGAATGCCAGGCGCCCCAGGCCGGGCCAGGAGAACACTGTCTCCGTGACGATGGCCCCGGTTATGAACCCAGCCAGAATGAGGGACGAGAAAGTCAATGGCGCAAGGATGGCGTTGCGGAAAGCGTGTTTCCACAGCACCATGGTGGAATTCACGCCCTTAGCCCTGGCCAGTTTGATGTACTCCGAGTCCATCACGTCCAACATGGCCGAGCGGGTGAGGCGCAGATACCCAGCTGCCGGGAACCACCCCAGCGTGATACAGGGAAGGATGAAATGTTTCAGACTGAAGTGGTCTGGCTTGGTACCGACTGGCAACCAACCGAGCTGGACGGAGAAGATGAGAATTCCCATGATCCCGATCCAGAAGACCGGCAAAGTCTGGCCCGTAAGGGCGACAGTCCGTCCGATGTAGTCCCAGACACTTCCCCGCTTGACCGCGGACAGAACGCCAAGTGGGACGCCGAGAACCGTGGCTACGATCCATCCGCCCAATGCCATTTGCAGTGTGTTGGGGAATGCCTCCCAGATGATTTCCGTAACCGGCTTTCGGTCAAGCATGGACTCGCCCAGATCGGCCCGCAGAGCATCCGCGAGCCAGAACCCATACTGGACGATCACCGGGTACTGGAGGTGCAGCTTCCTGCCCAGATCGTCCCATGCTTCCTGGCTCAGCCCGTAGCCGCCTTCCTGCACATAGAGCAGCCGGGGGTCGCCTACTATCCGGGAGAGGGTAAACACAAGCAGGGTGGCCACGACCATTGTCACGACCATATAAATGATTCTTCGAATGATAAAGCGCTGCATTCGTGCTTCTCTTCCGATTACCGGCGGGTCACCGGACCAATTGCCGCGCGCGGGTAACCAGCCTCCGAATTCTGTTTGCGGATTCTACATGAACGGATAACCATTTCGCAACACGGTTTTCCTGAAATATGCTAACAAGTCGAAGGGGGAGGTGGGACTCGATGCCAATATGCACGTTCAGTTGACCTGGGTTCTGTATCCTTGCTACTTTATGTCGACTTCCTGGTCGGATTTCGCATTCTGTGCGGTACCACTCCGGATGGGGCATCACGGGCGGAGTTACCAGGGGTGAACTACTGGGACGGGGGCCGAAGCTGCCTGCCTTCCTAATGAGCCATTTGGCGCCATGAAGACCAGAAGTCTCGGGTCCACGCTGACGTAGGGTCAAACGCAGCCATGCACACCCGCTTATCCTTTCATCCTCGCCGTGGTCTCCTCGCACTTTCCTACGGTCTATTGGCTGTTGTTGGATTGGCAGTGCTCGCATTACTTGGGCTGCTGGCCTTGCACAGTCTGCCAGGGGCGAGGTCTTCGGCAACGCCTGAAACGGTCATAACAGCCCGAATTGCGCCTGGCGCTGCATTGAGGCTGGTATCTCCGGCCAATGATGTGACGGTAGGGTTCGAACCCGGTTCAGTCGATGCTCCCAGCATTGTGACCTACCGGTCAGTATCAGCATGGGACATACCTGACCTTCCGCTTGGATTCGTAGCTACTTCCAGGGTGTTCGAACTCTCGATGACCAGGGTCGAAACAGCAGTTGGGACCCCGCCTCCGGGCACCTCGGGACATCTGCTGAAGCCTGGCCTGTTGACCATGGCTCTGGGGGGTGAAGAAGCTTCGGCTGCCACCTTCGACCCATCCAGGATCGTAATTCACCACATGGACCCTGATTCCGGGGAATGGGGACAGTTGTCGACAGGGGTCGACTTCGAGACATCCCAAGCGTCGTCTCGACTAGAGAAGCCAGGCCTTTTTGCCTTGGGCATACGCTGGATGGGGAGCCAGGATCCCGCGGACGTCAAGGCTGGACCACCAGCAGAGCACCTGCAATTGCCTGCCGCTATTCCAACGCCAGTCCCGATGCCAAGGGTGGCAACTATTTCGACCCCTAACCCAACCAAACCAAGCCAACACCCGGAAGCGGACACTTCTGTATCTGGCACTGGTCTGGCCCACCATGAGCCACCTCAACCTACATCAACAGTCACGGCGCAGACCGTGTTTTCGGAGGCCCAATCCCCACATACGATGCATGAAGGGCCTACGCCCGTCGCCGCTTCGCTGGCCATTGCCTCGGCTGTACCATTCCTTACCCCAACTCTGACTCCAATTCCGCCACAAAGTTGGGAGCTGGAAGAGGTCCATGTGTCCGGGGATACCGTGACGGTGTTCGTTAGGATTTTGCAGGAGGGGTTTTACGCGGTGTCGCTGGACGGTAGGGAGACTGGGGAGATCAGAACTTCCCTTCCGCACCAGGCACACACGTTCAGAAGAGTCACGGAAGGGAAACACTGGGTTAAGGTGTGGACTCCAGGACGTGCGCCCTACGAGGAAATCGTAGAAGTCACAGTCTATGCTCCTACACCGATACCTTCAGGCCCACCTACTGCCACAGCGCGACCTACGCGAACGCCGGAACCACGGTACAGTCTGTTCATAAATGAGGTACAAGTGCAGCCGCGTCAGGTGGGAATGTTTATTGCCGACGGGTCCGCCATTGTCAGCCCGCCTCCCAAGGGAGACGGCAGGTATAAGTCGGGTGAAGAAGTAACTATCCTGGTCAGTCCCGGTTCCGGTGCGCTTTTGACCTGGGGAGGTGTGGACAGTTTCGACGGTCCATTTGCGAGGGTGCGCATGGTCGCAGACCGCTTTGTATCGGTGCAGATCGCTCCACCGCCGACCTCGCCGCTTCGCCCGTAGTCGCCGGCTACTTTACGTTGCCCGCGCGAACAATGCTCCTTCAGTCCCTATGGCTGTGCCACACAATTGTCCGATAACAGTTAATCATTGACAGTTAGTATATTCTTAGTTATCAATTAAGGGCTCGAATTCCAGAGGAGCCAGACAATTTCCGCCGTCCATAAACCCCATCTGAGATTTACAGACCCCAATGCCCCAGGATCGGACTCCTGGTCCATGTTAGTCGGTGCGGGAACCTCCTACATCGTGCCGTGATAACCAGGCTTCGACCGAGCCGACAAGCCGCACTGACAGCATTGTTGCTGGTGGGACTCGTGATCGTCTGCGGAGTACTCGTGTGGGCGTCAGTTGCAGGGTCGAGTCCAAGGGCTCGTCCATCCGCTGTATCGGCCCCAGATGCCGATACGGTGGTATTGACGCCGCACGAGGGAAGCCGACTATTGTCCTCAAATGGGGCAGTCAGGATAGACGTTGAACCTGGATCGGTCGGAAGCGAGGTGGAATTAGTCTGCCGACGGTTGTCTGCTATGGAAGTCCCCCGGTTGCCTCCTGGTTTTGTACCGACCAGCAAAGTGTTCGCGCTTTCATTCGCAAGGGACGGTACGACACTCCTTCCACCGCCGGTTTTGGGGAAGCCGCTCATTATCACCGTCGCCATGGGGCACCAAGAAGCGGACGTGTCCAGAACCGACGGGTCTCGCATATCGATTCACCGTATGGGAGTAGATCGAGAGGCGTGGGAAAAGCTGCCAACGGGCGTTGACCCGGATTCTCGCACCGCTTGGGTCCACAGTGATGAGGCGGGTATGTTCGTGTTGGCTGTC
Source organism: uncultured Dehalococcoidia bacterium (assembly GCA_951812625.1). Classification (GTDB taxonomy): domain Bacteria; phylum Chloroflexota; class Dehalococcoidia; order Lucifugimonadales; family UBA3495; genus CATOSP01. The sequence goes on from CATOSP010000002.1 coordinate 1,342,223, forward strand.
GAGGTCCCATCCGGGTCAAGGGTCGTCGATACCGCTGGCCCCCGTTTGACAGACATGTCCGATCCTTCGATCCAGATGCCCGGCACCGAAGTCCTCAGAGACTTCCAGACGGTAGATCCATCGCTGGCGCTACCGGCTGACTCCCACATGCAGACACCAGCTGAAAGTATCACTTTCCCTGTGGCAACCGAAAGCAGCCGATCCTTGGAGGCAAATCCTACACCCACTCCGTTAGCGAAGGCACCTACCCGATCACTGCTCCCTGTTCAGACACTTGCGCCAACCGCGGCTCCAATACCGGTCAAGTCATGGCACGTTGACGAGGTGCAAGTACAAGGCAGCACGGTGCGGATATTCATCAAGGTCGTCGGTCCGGCGGAGTTCTCCCTTTCATTGGATGGGGAGCAGACTGAGGAGGTTTACAGGACTGAAACGCGGGAGGAGCACGTGTTCCGAATGGTCTCTCCCGGTCCACACCGATTGCGGGTCTGGACGCCCGGAATCCCGGCCCAAGAGGAGACTCGCGCTATAGAAATACCAATGCCTACTCCAACTCCCATACCCACACCGACAGTCACTCCCGTTCCTCGGTATCAGGTGCTCATCAATGGAGACCCTGTGCCGGCGCGCAGGACGATCGTGGCAGTTGACGGCGGTTCGGTGAGTTTGAGCCGTGCTCCAGGTTACGATGGGAAGTACCCGTTGGGTATCGAAGTCATCGTCGTGGCCAACCCCAAGCCCGGCCGCTTGGCTTCCTGGGGCGGGTTGGATAGTCAGACCGGGACGTACGGAACGGTCCGGATGGTGGCCGACCGGCATGTAACCCTGGACATACGACCCCCTCAGCCTACTCCCGACCCTGAACAGGCCGCTGGCCGGACTTCGACACCGCATCCAACGCCAACACCTACGACAGCTCTCACGCCGACCCCAACGGTTGCGCCCAAGTCGGCGCCACCGCCATCACTTCCTCCGACAAGCACGCTGGTTGCGATGCCAACACCAACGGGTGTTCCTGAACCCGTAGGAGCAGCGACCGTTACACTAAAGCCGCCGACACCAACACCGATACCGACAGCTACCTATGTTCCCACACCGACGTCTACGCCCAAGCCGACGCCGACGCCGACGCCGATACCGACTCCGACACCCACGGCTGTGCCGACACCTACACCCATCCCGGACCCTCAGCCAATCTTGGTCAATGGCAGTGGAGACCGCGTAGGAGCCGACGAGAACGGCGGGGACTACGAGGTTTATGTCATGTACGCCGGTGAATCTACGTGGACTCCACTGACCGACAACGGCAACGATGACCGTTGTCCATCCTGGTCCCCTGACGGCGGATCAATCGTCTTCGTCAGTGACCGGGACGGGAACTGGGAGATATACAGTATGGACGGGGACGGAAGCTACCAAGCCCGGTTGACTAACAACGAGGGGGAGGACAAGTCGCCGGTATGGTCTCAAGACGGTACGAAGATACTGTTCCAGTCTAACCGGAATGGAACGTGGGACGAGTACGAGATGTACCCTGACGGAGCTGGTCAAAGGAAGGTAGAACGAGAACTCAGGAGGTACGTCTGCCCAGGATAGCCACTGGCCGTTGGATGGCATACACAGCCAGCGGGGCGGTCCAGAAATACTCCGGCAGGTGGTGACCCCGTGTGCCGAAAGTTCCGGGCCAAAAAGAAGAGGCCCGCCGGTCTCGAACCGGCGGGCCTCTGAACGGGCAGCGGTTGGGTTACTTGAGGACGATGGTCTCGAAGTTGCTGGCCCCGCTGAAGTTCCCGTTCATGTTGGGGTTCATCTGCCATTCCGCGACCTGGTTGGTGTCGTACATGACGTGGAATGGGACCTCGACGAAGCAGGGCTGGACCATCTGATGGTGAACGTGGTCGAAGTACTCTTCGGCCATTGCCAGCCGCTTCTCCGGGTCGGTCTCGGAGTTCATCTTGAACAGGTGGGTGGTGTAGAAGGGGTCCTCGAAGCCAGGGCCCCAGCCACCGTCGGTCAGAGCGCTGCCCTGGAAGCCCTTCGGCCAGTGGACGGGGAACCCGGTCTTGCCCTCGTCACCAGCGCTGGCATAGATCTGGGTGTTGGTGCGCTGCACCAGCGTAGGCCGGAACTTGGTGTAGGTAATCCGGTCGACAGTGGTCTCGATGTTCAGGTGCTTGAGCCAAAGGCCCGCCACGGCGTCGCCGTATTCAGCGGTGAACCCGCCAGGGCCGACCCACAACTCAGCCTGGAAGCCGTCGGGATAGCCAGCCTCTTCGAGGAGCGCCTTGGCGCCCTCGGGGTCGAAGGGGATCTCCCACTTGTCCTGCCAACCGGGCTGGTTGATGGAGATCTGGATCAGGTAGCAGACCTCGCCGAGGCCCTCGACCAAGCTATCGTTGAGCGCCTCACGGTCGACAGCCATGGACATGGCCCACCTGACCTTGCGTGCCCGCTCCATCGACTCAGGATCGCCGACGAAACCTATCCAGGGCTTCTCCACACGGGGGCGGGTCAGGGCTGCTTTGCTAATGGGATGCTCGGTCTCCCAGTAGTTGCCGGAGAAGAACACTCCGCGCTCGTGGGCCAAGCCGTTGTCCCGCTGAAGGTCGAAGCCCCCGGCCTCCTGCAGCCTGACGATGTCCTTAAAGGGAAGTTCGCCCGCCATCTGAGCTTCGCCTGTCTCCAGCATTGCCGTGCGTGCGGCGGCCTCAGGTATGTCGAGGATCACGACCTCTTTGACTGCGGGTACCTTGCGCCAGTGGTCGGTCACCGAGTGTGCGCGGATGATCTCACTCTTCTTCCACTCGTCGAAGATGAAGGGACCGGTGCCGATGTATATCTCGCGCATTCCCTCTTCGCCGTGCTGGTCGAAGACCTTCTTTGAGGTGATGCCCGCGCTCTGGTAGAAGGGACCCATATAGCGGAGGGGCATCGCCTGATGGAACAGGGTAAAGTTGAACCGCGCAGTGTAGGTGTCCAAGGCTTCCACGTTACCGATCAGGGGGGCGAAGTCTCCCGCCTGGCCGTGGATGCTCTCGGGAGTAGTGAAAGCGTTGGCGTCATTGTAGCTGAAGGCCACATCCTCAGCGGTCATCTCTCCCCAGTCGCCGTGGAACATTATGCCCTCGCGGAGCTTAAAGTCCATGTACTTCTGGTCAGGGGAAAGCTCCCAGGACTCGGCCAGCAGCGGCGTGTTCTGAGGGTCGAGAACGCCACCCGGCCCAGCCTCCACGCCGGTCAGGGTTTCGGTGATTGCCAACTGATAAATGTGCTCGGAGCAGCCGGCGGTGCAGAAGCGAGGAGTACCTGCGCCGGAGCGAATGTTGCGGGTCGCAAGTGTAACGGTCCCCGCCTGGTCGGCCATCATGCTCGTGTCGGGCGCCATAGTGGCCTCTGCCATTGGAGCCGTGGTGGCCTCTGCCATTGTCTGAGCCGCCGGGGCTTCAGTCGCGGCCACTCCAGGAGTGAACCTCGGAGCGGGTTCAACCGTGGCTGAACCGCCGCAGGCTATGATCGCGCCAAGGGCCGCGACCAACCCCACTAAGAATAGTAATCCGATAGGGACTCGTGGCATCTCCTTCCTCCTGCTAGGTGCTCTAGCGTAGTATTGCGGGCCGTTTCAAGCCCAGATTCGAATGTCCGCACATTTAACATGCGTCATCGAATTTTGTCAATGGTCTGACGATACCTGTTAGCGTTTCGTTTCTGGGCAGTGTGGTCGTCCAACGACGTGCGGTCGAGCCGAGTACGGGTCCTACGCGGTCGCCCCTTCTGGCAGGCCCTTACCCGGCAAGGAACCTTTGGCCAACTGCCGCCAGTAGTCCATCTTCTGCCAGTGTTCGATCAGATCAGACAGACCCAGGCCGGACGAACCTGAATCGCCACTCTTGCCAGCATTCTCCAACCCGCGTTTCATGGCGCAGATGGGAACCGGGTCTTCGACGGTGCGGGGGATGAGTCCGCGTTCGGCTGCCCTGGGCAGCAGGGCACGCAGGACCTCGCGGGCCTGGGGAAGGACGCGGCGCTCCTGGAGGCAACGACTCAGGTAGTTCTGGAGAGCCGTGAGGTTCCGGGGGCGGTAGCCGCGTTCCGCCATGCGCTTGAACAATACGGAGGCCCAATCGAAGGGGTCCTTCACGGGGCCGGACTTGGGGTTGGTCAAAGCGTCGGCAACTTCATCGCAGAATTTAGCGGTGACCTTGCCGAGGCGGTAGGTCTCGACTTCGGTTGCGTACTTGCGGAGGAGGGCGTCGACCTGGGACCTGAGTTGGGAGAAAGTCATTGCTTTACCTCTTTAGGAGAGTGAGCGATTGAGTGTGGAGCGAGGGGGTAAATCCCCCTTAATCCCCCTTTTGCGAAAGGGGGAGATTTCTTGATTTTCCGGTCAAGTACGGTAGTCCGTGGCCGACTGACCGGACATCTGAGACGGCTGGGTCTGCCGGGTGTTCGATCCGGGAGCGGGTCGACATGTAATGATGGGACGGTAAGCGGACCGGAGAGTGAAGCGAAAAACACCGATTTTCCGGTCAAATGCGGACAAAACCGGACATTCGGGGTAGCCAGAGATGCAAGAGGTCGATTCTGGAGAGGGGCCAGGCTGGTGCTTGCGGGTTGCCTTGTGAACTGTTTCAGACACTAAACATCGTGCGCCTCAGTGGCTGTCCTGGACTGGCCCTGCCCTCCTGTGGAGGGTCTTACGGGTCGGACGTAGGCTATGGTACATACGTTCTACGACTTTGGCAAGGGGCGATTGTCAGTGGGGAGCATTCAGTTTCGGGGCGCGGCGATTCAGCGACGATGTGGTAGTCATATGGCTGATCAGTGTGGAGCAGGCCTCCGCTTTCACGGGGCAACTTTTGTTGCGGGGACGGCGGTTCGGGAGAGGGGATGAGACCAGCGAAACTGAGAAGACGCCATGTCGGATGCGCGCCTTGCCTTGGGGAACCGCCTGTGATAAAACGGACTCACTTCATCGGCAGAGCGGAATCCGTAGCCTGGTCGTACGACTGGGCTTCGTTGTGTCCACTGACTTGGGAGTCACCACGAGTGGCGTTGGACATTGACCTCTACGTGGTGAGTGAGATGCGTCACCGGGGACGATTCTCCGATATACCCGAACATGGAGCTATCCTAAAGTGCTCTCCGCAGTAGCCATGGCTGTCCGGGTGTCCTTTGGCCTCCTGTTGGGCTTTTTCCTGGGGGTTTTCGGGCTGTATTTTGGGTGGTTCATCTCCCCTCCGGGGCCGACTCTGCCAAGCGCGCTTCTGGTGACTTTCGCGGGCGTGGGCGCGAGCATCGGGGGGTTCGTCAGCTACTTCAAGCCCGATGTCCACCGGACGGTGCACTGGACCAATTTCGCTGCAGCACTAACCGGGGGGCTGGTCGGGGCCTGGGCAGGCTGGAGCCTCGGCTACGTCATTTACCCAGAAGGGGTGTACAACCCCGCCGCTCCCATCAGGACCCCACCTTTTATAATATCCGTGGTCGGCGCAAGCGCAGGCGCCAACATGCTTTCATGGTGCCTCTATACGTACCGGCTGGTACGGTTCCGCGAGATATAGGCTGGGCCTCCATTCCCCCGGGATTCGATGGTCACGCCCTCCCCGCCACTCACGATTGGCAACAGCCATGGCAGACATCAAGGTGGTATACTTCCTTGCGTCCTGGCCGGAGCCGGAGTGCCCAAGCAGGTCTTCATAAGGAGGTCTTCTAAATGAAGACGATTGACGCCATCTCGGAGATTTTGAAGAGGGAAGGGGTGGAGTACCTCAGTTGCTTCCCCACCACCCCGGTTATCGAGGCTGCTGCGGTGGCCGGTATCCGACCCATTATCTGCCGACAGGAGCGGGTGGGCGTTGGAATAGCCGACGGCTATAGCCGCGTGACCAACGGAGAGAAAATGGGCGTGTTCGCCATGCAGTACGGCCCCGGGGCCGAGAACGCCTATTCCGGCGTGGCGACGGCTTACTCGGACTCCACTCCGATGCTGCTGCTTCCCCTGGGGCATCCGCGGGAGCGACAGGGTATCCTCCCCCACTTCAACTCGATGACCAACTACGCTGGGGTGACAAAGTACATCGAGCAGGTGAACACCGCCGACCGTACCTCCCAGGTGATGCGCCGGGCCTTTGCCGCGCTGCGCCAGGGCCGCTCCGGCCCGGTGATGGTTGAAATCCCCGCCGACATTGCGCTGGAGGACGTCTCAGAAGAGGACTTCTTCTACCAGCCCAGCAGGCAGGTGGCGGCCCAGGGGGACCCGAGGGACATCGAGGCCGCGGCCCGCGCCCTGTGCCAGGCCAGCCGCCCGGTAATCCACGCCGGACAGGGCGTTCTCTACGCCCAGGCCACCGATGAACTGGTGGAGCTGGCAGAGTTGCTCAATGTCCCGGTGATGACCACGCTGCTGGGGAAGAGCGCATTTCCCGAGGTACACCCCCTGGCCCTGGGAAGCGGGTCGGGGAGCATGTCGCGTCCCGTGTTCCATTTCATGAGCAATGCCGACCTGATCTTCGGCATCGGCTCCAGCTTTACCAAGCACGGCATGTCGATGAACTTGCCTCCCGGAAAGACGCTTATCCAGGCTACCAATGACTCCCGGGACATCAACAAGGACTACAACGTTGAGTATCCCATCGTCGGGGACGCGAAGCTGGTGCTGCGCCAGATGATTGAAGCCTGCAAAGAGATTGTGGGCAGCAGCCGGCAAGGCGGTGAGGGCGTCGCCAATGAAATCAACTCCCAGCGGGACGCATGGTTGGCCGACTGGGAGCACAAGCTTGGCAACAACGGAGCTCCGATCAACCCCTACCGGGTGATCCGGGACTTCATGCAGACGGTCCCGCCGGAGGACGCCATCGTAACCCACGATTCCGGGAGCCCGCGCGACCAGATCATGCCGTTCTACCGTTCCAACGGGCCACGCACCTACCTGGGTTGGGGAAAGTCCCACGGCCTGGGAACAGGACTGGGGTTGGTCATCGGAGCGAAGCTGGCCGCGCCGGAGAAGGTCTGCGTCAACTTCATGGGGGACGCCGCCTTCGGAATGACCGGCCTGGACTTCGAGACAGCGGTCCGTTCCAACCTCCCGATTATCACGGTGGTCCTGAATAATTCCACGATGGCCGTGGAGACCAGGGCGATGGAAGACTCCCACCGTTTGTACAACAGCCGCGACTTGGGCGGCAATTACGCGGACATGGGCCGGGCAATGGGCGGCTACGCGGAGCGGGTCGAAGACCCGTCGGACGTGGCAGGGGCCTTCCAGCGCGCGCGCCGGGTAACTGAAGAGGAAGGCAAGGCAGTGCTGCTGGAGTTCATCACCAGCGCCGAGACAGAGACTTCCCACCGACGGGCATTCTAGGCTCCGGCAACAGGTGGAATTGAAGAAGGCAGATATGAGGAGTCTGTAGGATGGCGTTAAGCTCCAAGTACCTGTTCATAGCAAGCATGGACGTGGACGCCGAGAAGGGTGACCTATTTGATGAGGTCTACGATACCGAGCATTGCCCGTTGCTGTCGGAGGTGCCCGGAGTGGTATCGGTGTCCCGGTTTGAGACCCAGCCCCTGAAGATGATCATGGGCGGGGAGACCAGGACGATCGTGGTTGAGAACGAACCCAAATATCATGCCCTGTACGAACTTGAAGACCCGGCGGTCCTGACGAGCAGGGAATGGGCCGACGCGGTGGACAGCGGCCGTTGGCCGGACCAGGTCAGGCCGTATACCAAGAACCGGCGGCACGTGCTGCTGCGGCTGACCTATCCGGAGGGATAGCGGCGAGGCAAGACGTTGGGACAAGGCCTTGCCTCGTCCTGATGGCCTTCATTACTAGAGGTATAGCGCTAGGGAACCTCTGAACAAGTCGGCATGGGCCGGAATATATCGGCTGTTTTATGCTTACCCAACCCATGTTCCGAGCCATTCCACGGACTTGTTCAGAGTATCCCTAGAAGTATAGCGGCCTCGAACATCTGATTGCTGGGAGATTTGCGGCTATGTCCGCTGGAGCCCTGGAAGGGGTGAAGGTGCTTGACCTCACCCACCATATCGCCGGACCGTGGTGCACCAAGCTGATGGCCGACTATGGGGCCGAAGTCCTCAAGGTGGAGAGGCCCGGAGGAGACCCCGCCCGCCGGATGCCACCCTTCTTTCACGATGAGGTGGACGCCGAGAAGAGCCTCCTTTTCCATTATCTGAACACCAACAAGCGGGGCGTGACACTGAACCTGAAGGACCGGCGGGGCGTCCGGATGCTGAAGGAGTTGGCGGCGGACGCCGATATCCTGGTCGAGAACTTTTCCCCGAGGGTTATGCCGTCATTGGGGCTGGACTTCTCCGCAATGCACGAGACCAACCCGGCGCTGGTGATGGTTTCGATCTCCAATTTCGGACAGACCGGCCCCTACCGGGACTACCGAGCTACCGACATCGTTGAATACGCGCTGGGCGGGTTGATGTACATTTTCGGGGCATACGACCGCGAACCGCTCAAACATGCCCTGCACCAGGCCCAATTCAAGGCAGGCACGGATGCCGCATCTGCTTCATTGATAGCCTTCTATCATCAACAACTCAGCGGACAGGGCCAGCAGGTAGACGTGTCAATACACGAGTGCGTGGCCTCGGGTCTGCGGGATGTGGTGAACAACTTCACCTATACCGGGGCGGTGCGGCGGCGGCAGCCCAACCACAGCGGGGACCTGACCCGGGTGCGCGCAACGTCAGACGGCTATATCCTGCCGAACCCGGGAGTCTCGGCAGGCATCAACTGGCAGCTCGTGGTTGACCATATGGGTGTGCCGCAACTGGACGACGAGAAGTTTTCCAGCGCCTCCGCCCGCCTGGTGAACGCCGAGGAACTGGGTGAGATACTGGACACACACTTCCGTACGCAGCAGAAGGCTGAGGTGTTCCACGACGCCCACCGCCAGCGCTTTATCTACGGCATGATCCAGTCGCCGGAGGACGCCCTGTCCGATCCCCAGTTTGAGGCGCGCGGGTTCTTCGTAGACGTGGACCACCCGGCCACGGGCGTGGTCAAACATCCGGGGCCTCCTTTTCTGATGAACGGCACCCCCTGGCAGGTCCGTCGACCTGCCCCGACCCTGGGCCAGGACAATCAAGAGGTGCTCGGCCAACAACTGGGCAACAGCGATGGCGAACTTTCCCTCATGAGGGCTCTGGGAGTAATCTGATGACTGATAACGTCGCCCCAAACCGCCTTGCCGGCCGGGGAGCGGCGGACAGGACCCGTCCCACTATGGCAGGACCTCTGGCTGGCGTCCGAATCATAGAGATGGGGCAGCTCATAGCCATACCCTGGGCCATGAAAATGCTGGCGGACATGGGCGCACAGGTAATCCGATTCGAGTCCTGCCAGCGCATGGAAGGTTACCGGGGAGACTCCCTTTATAAGAACGACGTCGAGGGGGAGACCTGGAACCGGGGCGCAAACTTCTACGAGCACAACCGGAACAAGCTTGGAATCACCCTGGACCTGAGCAAGGCGCAGGGGCTGGACATACTCCGGGAGCTAATCGCGGTTGCCGACGTTTTCGCGGAGAACTTTACTCCGAGGGTCATCAAGAATTTCAAGCTGGAGTACGAGGACCTGCGGAGCATCAAGCCGGACATCATCATGGTCTCGTCCACCGGCTACGGTTATACCGGGCCGTGGGCCAACTACGGGGCCACGGGTCCCGCTACCGAGGGAGCATCTGGGCTGGCCTACATGACGGGCTACGTGGACGGTCCGCCAGTGCTGCCAGAGATTCCGTACACCGACTACACGGCCGGGGAGCACACAGTCTTCGCGGTGATGGCCGCGCTGGTACACCGATTCCGTACTGGCAATGGACAGTTCGTAGACGTGTCCCAAACGCAAACCGCGGCCGTCACGGTGCCGGAAGCCCTGATGGACTATGCCGCCAACAAGCGAATCGAGCCAAGAATGGGAAACGGCCACTCCAGCATGGCCCCCCACGGATGCTATCCATGCCAAGGTGATGACCGGTGGATCACCATCGCGGTAGAGAACGATTCGCAGTGGCAGTCGCTGTGCCGGGTGATGGGACAGGACGAATGGGCTGGCGACTCCCGGTTTGCCGATGCCCTGAGCCGGTGGCGAAACCGCAGGGAACTGGACGAGCTTCTTGGGAAGGTTACCGCCGAATGGGACGCAATCCGGCTGACGCATGAACTCCAGGCAGCAGGCGTAGCGGCGGGTGCGGTCCTGGATGCGAAGGACATGCTCTTCAACCCTCACCTGAAAGAGCGGGGTTTCTACGAGGTGATCTCACACCACCCCAGCACCGGGATGCCGCCGCTGCCCTATGCCAGCCGCCCCTGGAAACTGTCGCTGACGCCCTCCGTGGACCGGACAGCCGGGCCTCTCATGGGGGAGCACAACAGGCTAGTGCTGTCGGACCTGCTGGGTCACACTGTGGACGAACTGGCGGGCTGGGAAGAAGAGGGGATCATCGGGTACGCCCCGACCAACCCGCGAGCGGTGCAACGCCCCTCGCTGGACGAGCAGGTGCGCCAAGGCAGAATGCAACGCTATGAGACGGACTTCGAGGAGCAGGTGGCCAAGGCGTATCCACCACCGCAGGCGGGGTAGACGGCTCACCCGTTTGGCCCCTGCCCTTGCTGTTGCTACAGGCCCCGACCAGCCTCGTATGCCGCGATCTTGTCCTCGTGCTGTAGAGTCAGGCCGATGTCGTCCAGCCCGTTGATGAGGTTGTGCCTGCGGGCCGGGTCAACCTCGAAGGTTATGGAAATCTCCTCGTCCTCGTCCCACAGGCGCTGACCGACCAAGTCGACGGTCAGGTTGACGCCCGGCTTGGAAAGGGCTTTGTCCATCACCTGCCGGACCTGATCCTCGCTGAGGCGCAGGGGGAGCAGGCCGTTCTTGAAGCAGTTGTTGAAGAAGATGTCCGCGAAGCTTGGCGCGATGATGCATTTTATCCCGTAGTCGCGCAATGCCCAGGGGGCGTGTTCGCGGGAGGAGCCGCAACCGAAGTTATGGCCCGCGACGAGCACCTTCGCTGGGCTATAATCCGGCTGGTTCAGGACGAAATCAGGCCTGGGGCTGCCGTCCTCATTGTAGCGCCAGCGGGAGAACAAGGCGTCCTCGAACCCGCTGCTGGCGATGCTTTTCAAGTGGAATGCCGGGATGATCTGGTCGGTATCGACATTAACCCGATCAAGGGGAGCTACGACGCCTTTGAGCTCGGTGAAGGGGTCCATATTCTTCCTCTCTTGTTGATTATCAGGGTTCCCCGGACGGATTACCCGCCCACGGGCCGCCAAATGTCACGAAGATCCAGGGTGAGGCCGGGCAACTCCGGCTCACAAGAGACGGTGTCCGGTTGATCAAGGATAGCTACAGGTTGGCCGGGGCGGTACACATGGACGCACTGTTGCGCCGGGTCTACGAGGAGTCCCAGCCGGACGCCGTTTTCAATGTACTCGTCCATCTTCTCCTGCACGTAGACCAGGGAGTCCGTCCGTGAACGGAGTTCGATGACGAAGTCGGGACAGATGGGGGCAAACCTTGCCTGCTCCGCTGGCTCGAGGGCGTTCCATCGTTCCCGAAGAATCCAACATGCGTCGGGGGCCTTCATGGAGCCGTTAGGCAAGGTGAATCCAGCGGAGGCGCTGAAGGCGAGGCCCGTGCCATCTATGTCGGCCCAGTTTGCCACTTGGAGGAAAAGCCTGCCTTCCTTCCAAGCCGTGTCTGAATGCGCTGGAGGCATGATGATCAGTTCCCTGCTGGCGGTCATCTCGAATCTGAGGTCGCCGTTGTTGCAGCAGAAGGTGACGAACTCGTCATCGGTCATGCTGATGGCGCTGAAGTCGAGCACCAACATGCAGGGCAGGGTTGATGCCGTCCCGGGAACCGGCTTGGTGGTCATCCCCATATCTCCCGCAGGTCGAGAGTAAATCCGGGCAACTCCGGGTCGCCTGAGACGGTTGCCGGGTCTTCCAGCACCTCGACGGCTTTGCCGGGACGGTAAATGTAGACGTGCCGTTGCCTTGGGTCGATCAGCCATCCAAGCCGGACTCCGTTCTCGACGTACTCTTCCATTTTGCACTGCAAGTCGGTTGGGTTATCCGAGGGCGAGCGAAGCTCTATCACGAAGTCAGGGCAGACAGGTGCGAACCTCTCTTGTTCTTCTGAGGTCAAAGTTTGCCAGCGTGATAGCAATACCCAAGAGGCATCCGGAGAGAACACTGACCCATTTGGCAATGTGAATCCGGTGGATGAGTCGAAGGTCTGTCCAGTCCCGTCCTGCCGCGACCATACGAACAGGAATCCGTTCAAATCGCTATTGCGTCCACCCGTTCTCGAACCCGTAGGCGGCATAATGATCAACTCCCTCTTCGCCGTGAGCTCCAAGCGAAAGTCCCCATTGTCGGAGCACAGCTTGAGGAACTGCTCTTCCGTCATGTCAAGGGCGCGGATGTCCAGCGTTAGCCTGTACGGCAGAGTTGATGCGGTTCCAGGGACTGGTTTGATGGTCATGGCTACAGGTCTCGCACGTCCACGAAATGACCTGCTATGGCTGCCGCCGCCGCCATTGCAGGGCTGACCAGGTGGGTGCGACCCCCAGGGCCCTGGCGGCCTTCGAAATTGCGGTTGGAGGTGGAGGCGCAGCGCTGGCCGGGGTCGAGGATGTCGGGATTCATTCCCAGGCACATGGAGCATCCGGCGACACGCCAGTCCAGTCCAGCCTCTTTGAAGACCTCGTCGAGGCCCTCTTCTTCGGCTTCTTTCTTGATCTTGGCGGAGCCTGGGACGACCATCGCGTATACGTCGGGGTGAACCTTGCGGCCCTTGACCACCTCGGCGGCAGCCCGCAGGTCCTCAAGCCTGGCGTTGGTACATGCGCCGAGGAATATTCGGTCGATCTTGATGTCCTGCAGGGGAGTGCCAGGTTGCAGGTCCATGTACTCCAGAGCCCGGGACGCGGACTCCTGTTCGGCGGGATCGTCAAAGGAGGCCGGGTCGGGCACACGCCCGGAGATTGGGGCGACCATTCCGGGGTTGGTACCCCAGGTCACGAAGGGTTCGAGGTCCGGGGCGTTGATGATCACGGTCTTGTCGTAGACGGCACCGGGGTCAGTTGCGAGTCCCCGCCACCGCTCGACGGCGGCTTCAAAATCCGCGCCATGGGGGGCGAACTGGCGGCCCCGGAGGTATTCGAAGGTGGTGTCGTCAGGGGCAATCATGCCGGCCCGAGCCCCCGCTTCGATGCTCATGTTGCACACCGTCATGCGTCCGTCCATCGACAGGGAACGGATGGCTTCGCCAGTGTACTCGATAACGTGGCCGGTGCCGCCGTTAATGCCGATGCGCCCGATGATGCCAAGGATGATGTCCTTGGCCGTGACGCCCGGCGGCAGGGAGCCGTCGACCCTGACTTCCATCGTGTTAGGCCTGAACTGGCGCAAGGTCTGGGTGGCCAGCACATGCTCGACCTCGGAGGTGCCGATGCCGATTGCGAATGCACCCAGTGCGCCATGGGTGGAGGTATGGCTGTCGCCGCAGACCACGGTCTTTCCAGGCTGGGTGTATCCCAGGTCGGGCCCGATGATGTGGACGATGCCCTGGAGCGGGCTGAAGCGGTCGTAGAGGGTGACGCCGAACTCCTCACAGTTACGGGAGAGGGCGTCCAACTGGGCCTGGGAAATCTCGTCGGTGATTGGTATGGACAAGTCCCAGGTAGGTGTGTTGTGGTCGGCGGTGGCGACCGTGAGGTCGGTGCGGCGCACGCCCCGGCCGGCCATGCGGAGGCCGTCAAACGCCTGGGCCGAGGTTACCTCGTGGACCAGGTGAAGGTCGATGTATATGAGGGCCGGTTCCCCCGGCTCCTCGTGGACTACGTGGGCGTCCCAGATTTTTTCGAACAGTGTTTTCGCGGGCATCTGCATTCCCTTCCGTTAGTTTCGGCCACGGCTTCCAATTTCAGAAGGGCACCGCCGGGCGGCGGCCATGCCCAACTGCGAAGGCCGTGCGGTCGGGACACATTATAACATCGCCGCCACGACCCTACGCCTGTGGCTGCGGGTGTCTGCGCGCACCCGAGGAGACGGAGAACGCAAGGACGAGAGCTGATGTTGACCTGCATCTTCAGGGTGTTGACAGGCAGGTCGAGTATACCCGCGGAGTGACGAAAAACGATGGGCGGACGGCGCACTTTCATAAATGATGGTAAACTTACGGAGTCCCATAGGCCATGTGAACGCCCGTCCGCAATGCGTCTGAGGGCGAGTGGCGGGACCATCCAGTTACGAGATGACTTGCGGAGGGAACAGGCCATGACCACGTCCGAGGCGGTTGTGCTGCCAACCTCGGTACTCCCCAAGAAGTACCGGATCACACTGAAACCCGACCTAACCAACTTTACCTTCGACGGCAGCGAAAGCGTCGATGTCGCCGTGGTTGAGCCGACGTCGGAGATCATGCTGAACTCAGTTGAGCTTGAGATTGCGTCGGCGACTCTCCGACAGAACGGGGCGTCTACGACGGCGGGCTCCGTCATCTTCGACGAAGACCGACAGACCGTGACGCTGGGCTTCCCCAACACCATTCCGGCGGGGGACGCCACGCTGGACATCAATTTCACCGGGATACTGAATGACAGGCTGCACGGGTTCTACCGCAGCGAGTACACGAACCCGGAGGGGGAGCAGAGTTTCCTGGCCACGACACAGTTCGAGGCCACGGATGCGAGACGGGCCTTCCCCTGCTGGGACGAACCGGCGCACAAAGCCAGTTTCGAGGTTACGCTGGTCATCCCGGAGGAGCTGGTAGCCGTCTCCAATACTCCAGTGGTCGAGGAGTCACGACCGGAGCCGGGAGTGAAGTCGCTAAGGTTCGGCGAGACGCCTGTTATGTCAACCTACCTTCTCGCGTTCGTGGTGGGGGACCTGGTCGGGATAGAAGAGCAGGCCAACGAACAAACGACGGTCGGCGTCTGGACCACGAGGGGCAAGGAAGACCAGGGCCAGTTCGCGCTGGACACATCGGTCAAGCTGCTTTCCTTCTTCAATGATTACTTCGGGATTCCGTACCCTCTGGAGAAGCTGGACCATATTGCGATCCCGGACTTCGCCGCAGGGGCGATGGAGAACTGGGGCGCGATCACCTACAGGGAGACAGCCCTGCTGGTAGACGAGGCGAACTCTTCGGCGGGCACCCGGCAGCGGGTAGCCGAGGTGGTGGCTCATGAGATGGCCCACATGTGGTTCGGCGACCTGGTGACGATGGCCTGGTGGGACGATCTCTGGCTGAACGAGAGCTTCGCATCCTGGATGGGCAGCAAGGCGGTTGACTGGCTGTTCCCGGAATGGGATATGTGGACCCAGTTCGTGAACATGGACACCAACCGGGCACTGAGCCTGGACGGGCTGAAGAACTCTCACCCCATCGAGCAGGAAGTCAAGGACCCAGCCGAGGTGAGCCAGCTTTTCGACGCCATCAGCTACTCCAAGGGGGCGTCGGTATTGCGGATGCTGGAGCAGTTCCTTGGGCCTGAGACCTTCCAGCGAGGGCTGCAAGGTTACATATCGGCGCACCTGTACAGCAATGCCCGGACCGAAGACCTGTGGTCAGCCCTGGAAACAGCGTCGGGCCAGCCGGTTACGTCGATCATGGACTCGTGGACCAAGCAGATGGGGTACCCGGTGGTGCGGGTGGAATCTTCCCGGAGCGGCGACAACGTGGAACTGACGCTGCACCAGGAGAGGTTCGTATACGACAGGCTTGAGGAAGAGACGGCCCTTGAACCAGAGGTCTGGCAGGTGCCGGTGGGCGTTTCGTCAGGCGGCGGACCGGGGTCAACCGCGATGGTTATGGATGGCCGCCAGGGCAACCTCAGGGTAGCCGCTCCCCAAGCACCGGAGTCGGACTGGTTCAAGGTCAACCCCGACCAGACGGGTTTCTTCCGTGTCAACTACTCCCAAGAGGACTGGGAGCGGCTTGTCCCGGCCATCCGGCAGCGGAGTATTCCGGCCACCGACCGGCTGGGTATCCAGAACGACGCCTATGCCCTGTCCAGGGCGGGCTTGCTGCCGGTCAGCCAGTTCCTGTCGCTGGCAAGCGCTTACATCAATGAGGACGACGCTTCGGTGTGGAGCGACCTGGCGAGCAACCTCCACGACGTCAACTCCATGCTGGCTGATGAGCCCAGCCATGAGTCCTTCCAGCGGTTTGCCCGGGAACTGATAGGACCGGCGGCGCGGCGTTCCGGGTGGGAACCCAGGGAGGGAGAGGGCCACATGGACGCCCTGCTCCGGACCACGGTGTTGAGCCAGGCGGGTAGTTACGGCGACGGCGAAGTGCTGTCCCAGGCAATGGACCTGTTTCACGTGTTCCTGGAAGACCGGGAGAAGGTACACCCGGACCTGCGGGGCGTAGTGTTCTCACTGGCTGGACACGCCGGGGATGAGACCACCTACAGGCAGCTCTGGGAACTGGAGAACCGGGCTGCGCTCCAGGAAGAGAAGATGCGGTTGTTGCTTGGCCTCTCCAGGTTTTCCCAGCCTGAACTGCTGACGGAGACGCTGGAACGGTCGATTACATCGGACGTGCGTTCACAGGACACCATCAGCGTGGTGACTGCGGTCGCGGCGAACGTGAAAGGCAGAGACCTGGCCTGGCAGTTCGTGAAGGATAACTGGGCCGAGTTTGACCGGCGGTACGGCGGCGGCGGGTTCGGGCTGATGCGGCTGGTGTCGGTCTGCGGACACTTCAACGATGAGGCAAGGATAGAGGAGATCGAGGAATTCTTCAGGGAGCATCCGGCCCCCGCCGGGGAACGGACGATCCGGCAGTCGATTGAACGGGTACGGCTCAACAGCCGCTGGCTGGACCGGAACCGGGCGGCGGTGGCGGACTGGTTCGGAAACTGATCTATGTGGACCACGGTGCCGGTGGTGGCTACATCTTGCATGGATTGGGGGTGGGGCGGCAAATCCTATCAATGGCAACGGTAATATGCAACAGGTTTCACGCGCTGACCAACTGCGGTCGATCATCAAGGAACGGGTCGTCGTCCTGGACGGGGCGATGGGCACGTCGATACAGGAACTTGACCTTGGGCCGGAGGACTTCGGCGGTCCCGAGTACGAGGGCTGCAACGAGTACCTCGTGCTCACCAGGCCGGAAGCGATATCAGATATACACAAGCGCTTCCTGGACGCCGGGGCGGACATACTGGAGACCAACACATTCGGAGCAACGTCCATTGTGCTGGCCGAGTATGAGCTTGCCCACGAGGCCAGACGCATAAACCAGGCGGCGGCCGCGATCGCCCGCGAGCTGTGCGACGCTGCTTCGACTCCCGACAAGCCCCGGTTTGTTGCAGGGTCTATGGGCCCGACCACCAAGTCCATTTCGGTGACCGGCGGCGTCACATTCGACGAATTGGCCGCCGCGTACCAGGAACAGGCCACCGGGTTGATGGAAGGGGGAGTCGATGTCCTGCTGCTGGAGACTTCCCAGGACACCATCAACGTCAAAGCGGGACTTGAGGGCATCGACCGGGCATGTGCCGAGTTGGGGATGGAGATCCCTGTCGCGGTTCAGGGCACTGTGGAACCGATGGGGACGCTGCTGGCGGGCCAGGACGCAGAGGCGTTCTACACCTCGCTGGCGCACCGGGACCTGCTCTGGATCGGGTTCAACTGCGCCACCGGCCCGGAGTTCATGACCGACCACGTGCGGACGTTGGCAGGGCTGTCCCGGTTCCCGGTGGCGTGCCTGCCCAACGCCGGTCTTCCCGACGAGAACGGCAACTACAACGAGACGCCGGAAATGATGGCGGCCACGGTGAGCCGGTTCATCGATTCCGGATGGGTGAACCTGATCGGCGGGTGCTGCGGTACGGTGCCTGACCACATCCACAGACTTGCGGAGGTGGTTGAGGGTAAATCGGGACGCCACCCCATAGAGTCCCGCGAGACCAGGGTGTCCGGGATTGAGGCGCTGCTGGTGGATGAGGATGTACGTCCCGTCATAGTGGGGGAGCGGACCAATGTGCTGGGAAGCCGCCGGTTCCGCCGCCTGATCTCGCAAGGGGCGTTTGAGGAATCGGCCGAGATAGGACGCCGGCAGGTACGGAACGGGGCCCATATCCTTGATGTGTGTCTCCAGGACCCGGACAGAGACGAAGCGGCGGATATGGAGGAGTTCCTCGATCTCCTGACCAGGAAAGTGAAGTCGACCATCATGGTGGACTCGACTGATGCGGAGGTCATCGAACTGGCCCTGAAACACCTGCAGGGCAAGGCGGTCATTAACTCGGTGAACCTGGAGGATGGGGAGGAGCGGTTCCAGGCCGTGGTGCCATTGGCACGCCGGTTCGGGGCTGCCCTGGTAGTCGGCTGCATCGACGAGGATAAGGAGCAGGCACAGGCGATTACGCGGGATCGGAAGCTGGAGATCGCCCGCCGTTCCGCCGACATCCTCACGGAGAAGTATGGAGTCCCAATCGAGGACATCATCTTCGACCCCCTGGTGTTCCCGTGCGGAACCGGGGATGAGAACTACATCGGCTCCGCGGCAGAGACCATCGAGGGCGTGCGCCTGATAAAGGAGGCATTGCCACAGACCAAGACGGTGCTGGGAATTTCCAACGTGTCCTTCGGTCTGCCTGCGGCAGGGCGTGAAGTCCTGAACTCGGTGTTCCTGTACCACTGCGTTCAGGCCGGGCTGGACATGGCGATCGTCAATGCGGAGTTGATGGAGCGGTACAACTCGATTCCCGAAGAGGAACGCAAACTTGCAGAAGACCTGATCTGGTATCGCGGCGAGGACCCGGTTGCAGCTTTCGCGGCCCACTTCAGGGAGAAAGCGCCCAAGTCTTCCGCCGAAGACCGTCTAAAGCTACCCCTGGACGAGCGGTTGGGGCTGGCGATCATCGAAGGGACCAAAGAGGGGTTGACCGAGGACCTGGATGAAGCCCTTACGGGCAGGAAACCGCTGGAGATCATCAACGGTCCGCTAATGGCTGGCATGGAGGAGGTAGGGCGCCAGTTCAACGCCAACCAGCTCATAGTCGCCGAGGTGCTACAGTCGGCGGAGTCTATGAAGGCGGCGGTGGCACACCTGGAACCACACATGGAGCGGAGCGACAGCGCCAACAAGGGCAAAGTTGTACTGGCTACAGTGAAGGGTGATGTCCACGATATTGGCAAGAACCTGGTGGATATCATCCTGTCGAACAACGGCTATGAGGTCATCAACCTGGGCATCAAGGTCCCGCCCCAGGACCTCATAGAGGCGTGCAAGCAGCACCAGCCGGACATCATCGGACTCTCCGGGTTGCTGGTGAAGTCAGCCCGGATGATGGTGGAGACAGTCCATGACCTGCGGCAAGCGCAGGTTGATTGTCCGATACTCGTAGGCGGAGCGGCCCTCTCCAACCGGTTCACCCGGCTGAACATTGCTCCTGAATACGGCGGGTTGGTGGCATATTCCCAGGACGCCATGAGCGGGTTGGCCCTGGCCAACACCATACAGGAGGCAGACGAGCGGCAAAAGCTGTCCGCTTCGCTCCAGGCTGAGACCGAGGAGATGCTTGACGCGGAAAGCCAGAGGAGCGCGGCATCCGGCAATGGCGCGATGACGCCGGTCCCTCCCGCGCAGGTGCGGCGGGACATTCCTGCGCAGCGTCCTCCAGACCTGCGGCTTCACATCCTGCGCGACTACGACATGGCGCAGATATTCCCGTACATCAACCCGCAGATGCTCTACGTCCGCCACCTTGGTTTCAATGGACGTTTTGCGGACGCGTTGGAGGCGGGTGATCCGGCAGCCATCGAATTGAGGGAGTCAGTGCGCCGGGTGGAGGATATGGTGCTGGCGCACCCGGACATCAACGCCAATGCGGTGTTCAAGTTCTTTCCCTGCCAGTCGGACGGGCAGTGGATGCTGGTGCTGGGGCCGGATGGCAGGACAGTAATCGAGAGGTTCTACTTTGGACGCCAGTCCCAGAGGGACGGTCTGTGCCTCTCGGACTACGTTCTGCCCAAGACGGCGTTGAGCTCCGGCTCGGACGGGTTGGGAGATGGCGTGGACTACATAGCCATGTTCGTCACGTCTATCGGCCCCGGCATCCGGGAATTGACTGAAAAGTGGATGGCAGAGGGACAGTACCTCAACGCGCACATCCTGCAGGCGTTGGCCCTGGAGTCGGCGGAGGGGTTCGCGGAGTTGCTGCACCAACAGATCCGGCAAATGTGGGGGTTCGGAGACCCGGCGGGGCTGAGTTATCAGGACCTGTTCCGCACCCAGTACCGGGGACGCCGGTTCTCCTTCGGCTACCCGGCCTGCCCTCGCCTGGAGGACCAGGAGCAGCTGTTCCGGCTGCTGGATGTGACCTCGAATATCGGGGTCGAGTTGACTGAAGAGTCGATGATGGACCCGGAATCGTCGGTGTCGGCGCTCGTTGTTCACCATCCCGAGGCCAAGTATTTCAACCTGAGCGAGCAGGATATTGAGCGGCTTGAACGAGAGGTCGAGTCTGTGCAGGCCGGACCTTAGGCCATCGACTGAGTTGGTTGTATTCCGGCTTTCTCTGGCATGACCGGTACAGGCGGGAACGACGGAGCGCAATCAGTTGCTAATGTGGGGGAACCATGGACCCGATTAACCTGGTGGCAGAACGTCTTGGCGTCGACCAAGAGCATCTGATTCCCTTTGGCCGGTACAAGGCGAAGATCAGCCTGGAGGCTATCAGGGACGACAGGCCGGCAAAGCTGATAGTGGTGACCGGCATAACGCCTACTCCTGCGGGCGAGGGCAAGACCACCACTGCCATCGGACTGACCCAGGGACTGGGCAAGCTGGGATACCGCCCAGTTGTGAATCTGCGCGAGCCGGCCCTCGGCCCTATCTATGGGATCAAGGGCGGTGGCGCTGGCGGCGGGAAAGCCCGCATCGTTCCAGAGGACGAGATAAACATCCATTTCACAGGCGACGCCCACGCTGTTGGGTCTACCCATAACCTGCTGGCAGCCCTTGTGGAGAACGCCGTCTACCGAAACGTCGCCTGCAACATGGCGCCCGAAGGCATACAGTGGTCGCGGGTAACCGACGCATCGGACCGCTCCCTGCGCCAGATCACTACGGGACTTGGCGGCAGCGCCAACAGCCCATTGCGGGAGACAAGGTTCGATTTCGTCACCGCATCGGAGATCATGGCGATCCTGGCGCTGGCTGAAGACCTGGAGGACCTGCGTGACCGGCTGTCCCGGATCGTTGTTGGCACCAACCGCGATGGCATCCCCGTCTCGGCGGGCGACCTAGGCTTCGCCGGGCCGCTGATGACGCTGATGCGCCATACGGTAATGCCCAATCTGGTGCAGACGCTTGAGGGCCAACCCGCAATTGTGCACGCCGGGCCCTTCGGGAACATCGCCCATGGCTGCAGTTCGATCATTGCGGACAAGCTGGGCATGGGCTACGCCGACCATGTGATTACCGAGGCCGGGTTTGGCTCCGACCTCGGGTTCGAGAAATTCATGCACATCAAGACCAGGCAGAGCGGTCTGCCAGTTGCGGCCGCGGTATTGGTCTCTTCGCTCCGGGCTATCCGGTGGCACGGGGGCGCTCGCCGACGGGACTTGGCGACACCGGACCGGGAAGCGGTCGAGGCCGGTGCGGCGAACCTGGTCCACCATATAGGGATTGTTCGAAGCTTCGGCCTGCCCGTCGTGGTGGCGTTGAACCGCTTCGACGGAGACAGCGCCGAAGAGCTTAACGCGGTGGCCGAGATAGCCAAGAACGCGGGAGCGTATGCCACCGCCGAATATGCAGGGTTCACCGACGGAGGCGACGGCAGCGTTGCCCTGGCCGAGGCAGTAGCCCGGTGCGCTGCCGACACAACGGTGACTCCCATTGATATGGACTACGCCTATCCACTGGATGCAACCGTGGAGGACAAGGTGCTAGCGTTGGCCCGGCGAGTCTACGGAGCGGAGTCCGTCACCTGGACTGCCGAGGCTCGGCGCAGGGCGCGTTTCTTCACCGCGCAGGGGTGGGACAATCTGCCCATCTGCATGGCAAAAACCCATCTGTCGATTTCCCATGATCCAACGCGGCGGGGGAGCCCATCCGGATATGCGTTCCCCGTATCGGACATCCGGGCATCTGTAGGAGCGGGATTCCTGTACGCTCTTGCGGGCAGGATCGAGACCCTGCCTGGTCTGCCGACCCGGCCCCGGGCGTTGGACATGGACGTTTCTCCTGATGGAGAAGTGGTAGGTCTATAACGACCCGTCAAGCAGCAACGAGACGAAATGGAGGAATAGAGGGATGATTTACGATTTCCGCCAGTACACATTCAAACCAGGCGCGATCCCCGATTACATGAAGGCGGTTGAGGAACTGTCGATTCCCATCCGGGCCAAGTACGGAGTCAAGCTGGCGGGCTGGTACTACAGCGACGTGGGAGAGTTGAACCAGGTCGTCCACATCTGGGCCTACCGGGACTACGCGCACCTGGACGAGGCGAAGGCGCAGGTGGCCCGGGACCCGGACTGGACGGGCAAGTACCTGCCTGCAGTGCGCGGACTCATCGAGGCGCAGAAGACATACCTGATGCTGTCTCCGGACTTTGCCCCGCAACCTGCATAGGCATTGGCCAGAAATCCATAAGCATACGGGCCGGGGGTCTTGCCGCGTCTCAGAACCAGGCTAGTTGTGGCAACCCCTGGCCTGGATGTCCCAGACGGCCTCAACCCTGCCGTTGCGGACCCCTACGAAGCGGTCCCAGCGGCTGACTGTCGCGTCCTGCTGCGAGGGGATGAGAGTTACCTGGTCTCCCACGTTCAGTGAGACACCTTCGCCGACCCGGAAGACCACATGGTCGGGGTCCATTGACTCGACCGTTACTCCGGGGCGGCCTTCCACCTCCGGCATACCTCGCAGGGTGGCGACGGTCTTCTGTCCGGCGTCCCCGACGGCAACGCCGGGTCGGGGAGCGCTTATCACCGTGGTCAGCACTTTCCCGGCGTAATGGAAATCGGTCATGTAGCCATATCCTGTTTCCATCACGAGGTAGCTGCCGCCCTGTATCTCGGTGACACCGGGAATCTCTCCGGCAACGTCGTAGCTCCAGGTCTCTCCCGTTGATACTATCTCAACCGGGATGCCCGCAGCCTCAATGGCGTCCTTGAGGTCTATGACCCCCTGAATGACCCGCCTCCCCTCTGTCACCCGGTCCTCCCGCTCCGGCATGGCAGGAATGACCTGATGGCTCATGATTCCGCGGAAGGCCAGGCCCGGCATGGACTGGACCGCCTTGGCCAGTTCAACGCCCTGGGCTGCATCCTGAACGCCGCAACGCCGCAGACCGGTCTCCAACTCAATGACCACTCCTACGGTTACTCCCTGGGCGCTGGCTGCCCGAGACAAATCGCGGGCGTTGTCGGAATTATCACAGGCCACCAGCATCTCCGCCTGCTGCGCTAGGGTGCACAGTCGCTCTATCTTCAGAGGCTCCCTGATCTCGCTGGTAATGAAGACGCTGGGGATTCCCCCATGGACCATAACCTCCGCCTCGGAGACCTTGGCGGAGCAGACGCCTCCTATTGTGCCGCCCAGCCGCATCTGGCGGTGGGCCAGCGCCGGGGTCTTATGGTTCTTGCCGTGGGGACGGAGCTTGCTTGTCCGGCCTTCGTAGTAGGTGGCCATTACGTCCATGTTGTGGTCGAGGGCGTCCATGTCCAGGACCAGACAGGGTGTGTCAAGGTCTTCCACCAGAGTTCCAGGAGTCGGGCGGTAAAGCTGGGTCATCTTGGTTCTCCCTTCGCGGACGGGTGGGATTCGGATGCGACAGGCCCTTTGGCAGGGGATCAGGTGAACCTTCCCCGGGCGGCGATGGGCCAGTATCCTTCAAGCCTGCCATTGCGCACAGCCCGGATGTAATCGTACTGGTTGATGCAGAGGGCAAGGTCGTTTGGGACCAGCCAGGCTTTGTCCCCAGGGCGCAACTGTGTGATGGCGGACTCCTCAAGGTCCACCACGCCATGCTCGGCGCTGAAACGGTTGGCTGCCGCGCCGGGTACACCTTCCAGGACCGCCATTCCCCGGTCCGGGCCGGTGGCCTTGTGACCGGCGTCCAGCACGGCTGACGTGTCGATGGGATGGCTGATTACGGAAGCCAGCACCTTAGCGGCTGGCCGGAACTCGGGCCTTAGCTGGCAGTATTTGAAGTCCATTAGAGGATAGGAGCCTGCCTGCACTTCTGTGATGCCTTCCACAGCAGCCGCAACGTTGTAGTTGTGAGTGCCGGCGACGCTGACGGTTCCGGACAACCCCTCCCGTTCCAGCAACTCGCGGGTGTCCAACGCGGGCTGCAGCTGCTGGCGCAGGTCGGCCTCCGTGGCTGCCTCGACCGGAGGTATGGCCATCACACCCTGGAATTCCAGCCCCGAGGAGCCCATGATTTCCCTGGCCAACTCCACAGCAGCACCGCCTGGCATGACTCCGCAGCGTCCCAGACCGGCTTCCAACTCTACAAGGACACCGAGGGTCGCGCCAGCAGCGGTCGCTGCCTCTGACAGAGATGCCACGTTGCTCGAGGAGTCCACTGCCACCGAGATGCGGTTGGAGGCAGCGAGCGCGCACAGGCGCGCAATCTTCGAGCGGGTGACCAACTGGCTGGCGACCAGAATGGAAGAGAAACCGGCCTGGGCGAATACCTCGGCTTCCCCGACGCTGGTTACGGCGATACCCGTGGTCCGCGCATCGCCTCCTCCAAGAGCGTTGGCTTGAACATGGGCGATCTGTGGGCACTGGTGCGGAGTGACGAAGGGGCGGACGCCTGCCTTCGATCCGTCAAAGGCGGCCTGCAGCGTGCGTATGTTTTGCTCCATTACGTCCAGGTCCACGACCAGGGCGGGGGTGTCCAGCTCCTCGACCGGGGTCCCCGGCGGTTGGAAAACGGGACGCTCCATAGCTGCCTCCTAGGGCCGGTGATAGTGTGCCGTAGCGTGTCGGATGACCCTTTCTCAGCCGGGTACGAACCAGCCTGACCGACGGAGGAAGAATATCACAAATGGCGGGCCTGGGCAGGGGAGTATGACGATGCGCAATTGCAATTGGCAGGGGCCGATGGCACAATGGCTGTCGCGCCATTGGAGCAGAAGAACCGGAGGTCCAGCAGCGGAATTGGTCAATCAGCCGTCGAATATTGGAGAGGCAGCGGGGCTGCTTGAAGGCGTCAAAGTACTTGATCTGACCCATTACCTTGCAGGACCTTACTGCACCAAACTTCTTTCGAGCTTGGGAGCAGAGGTCGTCAAGGTAGAGCGGCCCGGCGGCGACCCGATGCGGCGGTTTGGGCCACTGGTATCTACCATGACACTCCGCCAAGCCGAAGTGCAGACCCGAGATTCATCCGATCCCGATGATGGCAATGATGCCGGGGCCTGGTTCCTGTACCTCAATACCTCCAAGAAGAGCCTTACGCTGGACCTGAAGTCCGACAAGGGGAGAGATATAGCGCGCCAGTTGGCCGCATCCTCTGACATTGTGGTGGAAAATTTCGCTCCCGGCGCCATGAACAAGCTGGGGCTGGGTTACGAGGAATTGCGGAAGACCAACCCGGCCCTGGTGATGACGTCGATCTCCAACTACGGGCAGACCGGGCCATACCGGGACTGGAAAGCGACCGAAATCAATCTCTACGCCGCGGGCGGGTTGATGAACATCACCGGCGAGCCGGACATGCCACCGTTAAAGGAGGGAGCTCCGCTGGCCCAACTTGGCGCGGGGCAGGTCGCATTCGCAGCAACCATGGGCGCGCTGATGTACGCGGAAGAGACCGGCGAGGGGCAGCATATCGACGTGTCCATCGCCGAGTACGCCACCAACATACTGGAAAACGCATTGATGCAGTACAGCTACTCGGGGATTGAGTTCACCCGGGTCGGCAACCGAGGGTATGGCCGCGCCGCCTGGGGAATCTATCCCTGCCAAGACGGGTATGTGGGCATAATTGCGGGCCCGGATACGCGCTGGCCTGCAGTGGCGGAAATCATGGAGCGGGAGGAGCTGGCCGATCCAAGATTCGAGTCCCGCAACGGGCGAATGATCAATGCTGATGAAGTGGACGCACTGATGCTGCCGTGGCTGCTGGACCACGACAAGGTGGACATTTTCAAGGCAGGGCAGGACCGGGGCCTGGGATTCGCCTACGTTGCTACGATGCAAGACATACTGGATATGGAGCAACTGAACGCCCGAGATTATTTTGTCGAACTCGGAGACCCAGACCAGGGCGGGCTCATGTATCCGGGCGCTCCGATGAAGCTGTTCATAAATGGCGACGGAGACCGCAGCCTGAGCCCCAGACCGGGTAAGGGACAGGTGGGTTGGGTTTACCGGAGTGCGCCATCTCTGGGACAACACACCGAGGAAACGCTTTCCGGGAGGCTGGGCATCAACGAGTCAGAAATTTCCGGTCTTCGCTCCCTGGGGGTGCTGGGATGACCCCAAAGGGCGTCCCCTCCAACACACAGGCTCGGATGCCTCTCCGAAACTACCGGATACTGGACCTTTCCCGTATCTGGGCCGGACCATACTGCACCAAGCTGCTGGCGGACATGGGAGCGGAAGTTGTCAAGCTCGAATCTTTGAGCGTGTACGACTCCCATCGCGGCCCGGTCAACCCTGCTCCGGGGATAGCGGCCTACCCTGATTCCGACCCCGGAGAGCGACCCTGGAACCGCAACGGCTGGTTCAACTGCCTCCACATGAGCAAGTATGGCATCAGCCTGGAAATAACCGGCGAAGAGGGCAAGCGTGTCTTCGACCAGTTGGTCTCGGTCAGCGACGTTCTGGTGGAGAACTTCCGGCAGGGCAGCCTGGCCCGGTTGGGATACGACTATGAAACCCTGCGCCGCCTCCGCCCCGACCTGATTTACGTTTCCATGCCCGCTTTCGGCAACAATGGTCCCTGGCAAAAGTACGTGGCCTACGGGATAGGGCAGGAACAACTCTCGGGAATGGCGCACATGACCGGGTATCCCGACGAAGGGCCCATGAAGTCGGGCATCAACCACGGCGACCCGATCACCGGGGCCCATGCAGCCGGTGTAGTGCTCGCGGCGTTGCGATGGCGGAGACGCACGGGCAAAGGGATGTTCATCGACGTGTCCCAGCAGGAGTCGGCGGTGGCCCTGATCGGGGGCGAGGTGCTGGCATACCAGATAACGGGCGAGGAACCGAAGCGACAGGGCAACCACTCGCCGCACTTTGCACCGCACAACGCCTACCAGTGCGCCGGTGACGACAGGTGGGTGACCATCTCCGTTGCCACGGACGCGCAGTGGCGCGCGCTGGCGGGGATTGCAGGTGGAACATCGCTGTCAGAAGACGCCAGGTTTGCAACCGCGGCGGGTCGCCTGGAAAACCAGGAGGAGTTGGACCAGCTCATTTCCCGTTGGACGGCCGGCAAGGATGCCTACGCGGTGAGTCACCAACTGCAACAAGCCGGAGTGCCGTCCAGCCCGGTAATGCACGGCCCAGACCTTCTCGAAGACCCGCACTACAGGGACAGGGGCACGTTCGTCAGCGTCAACCACGAACAAGTGGGGCCGAAGATGTATCCCGGCACCCCGTTCAGGATGAGCGCGACGCAGGGAGAAGTACGGTGGGCGGCCCCGGCCCTTGGGCAACACAACCGACTGGTGTACGGAGACCTGCTGGGTTTGGACGACGAAGAGATTGACGGGCTGGAGGAACGGGGAGTTATAGGGACCAAACCCACCGGCTCCCGCATAATCTGAGCGTAATGTTGCGATTCTTGCACCCTGACACCTTGCACACCTACACATGGAGGACCTGATTTGACCGAGAAAGAAGTCATCTACGAAATCGAAGACGGCATCGCTTACATCACGATGAACCGTCCCGAAAAGCTGAACGCCATCAACCCTGAGATGCGCCAGATGCTGTGGGACGCCTTCCAGGATGTGAACGACAACCCGGAGGTACGCTGCGCCATCGTTACCGGTAAGGGCAGGGCCTTCTCCACTGGACACGACCTCGTTGCCATGGCGGCTGCGAGAGCCAACGAAGGTCCCAGCACCGGCGATCTGTACGTGGTGCAGTCGAACATCTGGAAGCCGATCATCTCGGCAATCAACGGAATTTGCCTGGCGCAGGGCTGCGGTATCGCGTTGGGCAGCGATATCCGCATCGCCTCCTCTGAAGCCCAGTTCGGCTGGCCCCAGGCCAAGCGGGGCATCTCGTCGGTCAGCGGCCCGGCGCTCCTGTCCCAGGTGGTGCCGCGCAACATTGCGTTTGAGTTCCTCTTCACCGGCGACTTTGTCGATGCACAGAAGGCCCTTGAGTTGATGCTGGTCAACTACGTGGTGCCGCCAGAGGAGGTGATGCCTCGCGCCCAGGAGATGGCCCGCAAGATAACCGCGAACGCCCCGCTGGCCCTGGCCGCCATCAAAGAGGCTTCGCTCAAGGGTGCCGAGATGAGCCTGGTGGAGCGGGTGGACTTCGCCCAGAAGAAGCGGGACGAAGTCCTGGCCACCGAGGATGCGCAAGAGGGTGTGGCGGCCTTCGCTGAGAAGCGTGCCCCGGTCTGGAAGGGGCGGTAACCGGAATAGCCAGCCCACTAGAACCACGGCATCGGACACTTCCCCGAGTCCATGAACAGGATTGCTATCCGTCGCTGCAGGAGGAGAAGATGGTTACGTTGACCTCGCCTGAGACCGTTTCCATGAGCGCTGCCGGGCTGGAGGAAGTTACCCGGTTGTTCCACCAACAGATATCCGATGGCGTACACCCGGGCGCGGGCCTGGCAGTGTACCGCTACGGGAAGCCGGTGCTGGATATCCACGGGGGAGTTGCCGACGCCAAGACCGGCCGCCCGGTGGACACTGAGACCATGTTCGTGCTCTTCTCGTCAACCAAGCCACTTGCGGCGGCCTGCCTATACATTCTTAAAGAACGGGGCCGACTGGAGTGGGACGACCCGGTGGCCAAACACTGGCCGGAATTCGCCGAAAACGGCAAGGATGCGGTCACCGTGCGCCATATTCTCAGCCACCGGGGAGGCTTCCCGGACACGCCCGCCGACCTTCCCTGGACTGACTGGGCGGACTGGTCCAAGGTCACCCGAGCCATGGAGCGGACAGTTCCCAAGTACGCCGCCGGAGAGGTGTTGGCCTATCACCCGATCAACTATGGGTGGGTGATCGCGGAGTTGGTCAGGCGCATTGACGGGCGCACCTTCGACAGGTTCCTGGCAGAGGAACTCGCCGCCCCGTTGAAAATGGACAGTGCTTTCGTGAACCTGCCGCCTGTTCACGACCGCCGGGTGTCACGCATTCACGTGATGGAAGAGGGCGCGGATACCAATGGGTACGCCGTGGTCTTCGACAAGCCGGAAGTCCACCACACCATCACACCCGGGGCCAACGGGATAGCGTCCGCAGGGAACCTGGCCCGCTTTTACGCCATGCTGGAACGCCACGGCTCGCTTGACGGGGCGCAAGTAGTGAAACCGGAGACAGTGGACGAGGCGGTCACGCTACAGGTGGAGGCCGTGGACCAGTCGCTAGGAGCATTCGCACGCAGGTCACTCGGACTTGCGCTGGGAGACAACCGGATGGGGGAGTCCTCGGGAGACCCCCTCCATACTTTCGGACACGGTGGCGCGGGTACTTCCATTGGGTGGGCCGACTTCGATTCAGGACTGGCGGTGGGGTACATCACCAACGGTTTCCGAGGTGGAGAGACCAATGTGGCCCGCCTTGCAGCGGTGTCGCAGGCCGTCCGGGACGCCTGCCGGTAGGATCTTGCGCCCGGTGGTCTCATCCGCCTCGATGCTCGACCTGCTGAAGAACCACTTCGGGTTCGACCAGTTCCTGCCTTTACAGGAGGAGATAATTTCCTCCGTCATGGGTGGGAACGACACCTTTGCCCTCATGCCGACAGGCGGGGGCAAGTCGCTGTGCTACCAACTGCCGGCCCTTGCGATGGGCGGACTCACCCTGGTGGTCTCGCCCCTGATCGCGCTGATGAAAGACCAGGTAGATGCGCTCAAGACCAACGGCATTGCGGCTGGTTTCATCAACAGTTCGCTGACCCAAGGCCAAATCTTCCGGGCGGAGCAGATGGTCCGGGAAGGCCGCATCAAGATTCTGTATGTGGCACCGGAGCGGGCCATTTTGCCCGAGTTTCGGGAATTTCTCGAATCACTGGACGTCCGCCTTCTGGCCATAGACGAGGCCCATTGCGTTTCCCATTGGGGGCACGACTTCCGCCCCGCATACCGCGATTTGAAGACCCTGCGGGAAGTGACGTACGGCGCACCGGCCATTGCCCTAACCGCCACCGCTACGAAGCCGGTCCGAGAGGACATCCTTACCGAGTTGGGACTTCGACAATCCCAGGTCTTCATCTCAAGTTTCAACCGCCCCAACCTGACCTACTCAGTCGAACCCAAGGAGAAATCCCTGGAACCGCTCCTGGACTTGCTTGGGAAGCACCAGGGCGAGTCGGCGATCATCTACTGCACCGCGCGCAAGTCCACAGAGGAGATGGCCCAGGCCCTTTCGCGGCATGGATTCAAGGCGGAAGCCTATCACGCGGGATTGGAGCCGGAGGCGCGGCGTGCCGTGCAGGACCGGTTCATCCGGGACGAAACTCCCATTGTGGCAGCCACCATCGCCTTTGGCATGGGCATTGACAAGCCGGACATCCGCCTGGTGGTCCACTACGATATGCCCAAGAACCTGGAGGGCTACTACCAGGAGACCGGGAGGGCGGGCCGCGACGGAATGCCCAGCGAGTGCGTTCTGTTCTACTCCTACGCGGACATGGCCAAGCAGGAGTATTTCCTGGGTAGGATGGAGGATGTTGAGGAGCGGGAACGCTCCCGGAAACGTCTGGCGCAGATGGTGGAGTTCTGCAACATTGGGACCTGCCGCCGGAAGTATGTCCTTGAGTACCTGGGAGAGGACTGGCCTGAGCAGGACTGCGGCGGCTGCGATGTCTGCCTGGCACCCCAGGAAGAGTACGACGCAACGGAGGTCGCGCAGAAGTTTCTATCAGCGGTAGTCCGCACCGGGGAAACCTTCGGTCCAGCTTACGTCATCCGTGTACTCCTGGGATCGGGAGACAAGAGGATACGGGAATACGGACACGATCAACTCTCGGTGTTTGGCATTGTCCGTGACCACTCCCGCGAAGAATTGCATCATCTAGTTAGCGCGCTGACATCCAAGGGGCTGCTGGCGAACCCCGGCGGCCAGTATCCAACGCTGCAGGTGACACCTGAAGGCCGAAGGTTCCTGCAATCGCGCGGCTCCCTGACCCTGACCCGTGCCGTTCGGCGCCCCGAAACCGATGGCACAAGAACCGATTCCCGTCCCAGCCGCTCCGGGCGGCAGGACAGGGTGCGAACCGGGGCTCACGATCACGAGTCTTATGATGAGGAGCTGTTCCGGGAGCTATCGGACTTGCGCAAACGGACCGCAGACCAACAGGGTGTGCCGGCCTTCGTAATATTCGGGGACAGGTCGCTGCGCGATATGGCGGCCAAAAGTCCCGTGACCCGGGACGAATTTGCCCAGATATACGGGGTGGGAGAGGCAAAGATTCGGGAACTCAGCGGCCCCTTCATCGGGGTCATTCGGGCTTACGTTGACCGGAGGGGCACATCACGGGCTGGAGCTCCGCGTGAGCGCATTGCCAAGGCAGACCGTCCGATAGGAGAGAAACGCTCCAGAACCGCAGGCGAATCATTCCGTGAGACGGGCAGGTTGATTTCGGCTGGGGCATCCGTGGCAGAGGTCGCACACCTGCGCGGCCTGATGGAGACCACTATCGTGGGGCACCTGGAGCACCTAGTGCGCGAGGGCGAGGAGGTTGAGTTCGATCACCTGCTGCCCACCGGACAACGGCTGGATGCGATCAACGACGCCTTCGAGGTGATGGGCCACCAACTGCTCCGACCAGTCTTCGACGAACTTGGCGGTTCCTGCTCATACCAGGAACTCAGGCTGGCGCGGCTCAACAAGCTACGAAACCGGTCTGTTCCGACACCTTCAACCAGCCAGTAGCCTCCGCCAGCGGCTGGATGACCGGAGACGCCGCTATGCACCGAGGTCCCAATAGTAAACGGGGTAGCACCTACCGGAGGGGCCCGGCGCCACTCCCCTCAACCATCGTTCCCGGTCATGAGGCCTTGGGCATGATGGTGACCTTGCGGTTGTCCCTCTCGCCCGAGCTTTCCGTTGTGACCCGGGGATTGTCGGCCAATGCCGTGTGGACGACTCGCCGGTCTGCGGGCGGCATGGGCTCCAGGGTAACGCTGCGGTTGGTCTCCACTACCCTGGCGGCAACTTTAGAGGCCATATCTCGCAGAGAAGACTCCCTCCTCTGCCGGTAGTGCTCGACGTCCAGCATCACCCGGACGTTCTCACCCATTCTCTGCCGCACTATGAGGTTTACGAGGAACTGGAGTGCCTGCAAGGTCTGGCCACGCCGTCCGATTAGCAGCCCCGAGTCCTCGCCGGCAAGGTCAATTATAGGACCACCCACGTCGGGGTCGTCGGCGGACCTAAGGGTCCGGCTCACGTTGACGTTGGCCGCCTGGAGGATGTTGCTAAGGGTCTCGACAGCGATGGATGCGGCGGTGTCACCCTGGGCAATCTTGGTTACCCTCACCCTTGCGAGTTCGGCCCCAATGCCCAGGAACCCGGCCTTGCCCCTACTTAGTATTTCTACCTCGGCCTCGTCTCGGTCGACGTCTAGCTCCTTGAGGGCGAGTTCTATTGCTTCTTCGACGGTACGGGCGGTCATCACGCGAACTTCCATTGTCTCCCATCTCCTCTCCGGGACCCTCATCCGCTGCGGAACCCGCAGGTTCTGGAGGAGGCGCCGGGGCTTGAGCAGCCCTGGGTAGCAGCGGGAACAGCGGGCCCCATCCGGTTACGAAATACTGTATCGCTATGCCGATGACGTTAGAGACTATCCAGTAGAGCGCCAGGCCACTTGGGAACTGCAGGGAAAAGAACGCGATCATCAACGGCATCATCCAGAGCATCATCGTCTGGTTGGACTGTTGCCGCGGGTCGGTCGTCGGGGTCATGG
Organism: uncultured Dehalococcoidia bacterium; assembly: GCA_951812625.1. Classification (GTDB taxonomy): domain Bacteria; phylum Chloroflexota; class Dehalococcoidia; order Lucifugimonadales; family UBA3495; genus CATOSP01. Next base: position 1,375,356 of record CATOSP010000002.1, read on the forward strand.
TCATCTTCTGCTGGACCCACGTCGATACGAACACCAGCGCCGGAATGACGACGGTCAATGGGTCTGGCTGGCCGAGGTCCAGCCAGAGGAACTCCGCATTCAGCGGCGCGGCCGAGTGGATGTTGACCACTGGTATCCAGCTATACAGCTTGTCGGAAAGCCCCACAAGGTCGTCGGGCTTGGAGAACACTGTCTGGATCAACACCCGGAACAGCCCGATCAGGATGGGCATCTGCACAACCAGCGGGCCCAGGCAGCCGATGGGGTTGACACCAGCTTCCCGGTACATGCGCATGGTTTCCTGCGACACTCGCGCCCGGTCGTTGCGGTAGCGCTGCTGGAGTTCCTGCATCCTCGGCTGGAGAGTACTCATGGTCCGCATCTGGCGGACCTGCTTCAGTGTCAGAGGGAGAGTAACTACCCGGACCAGGGCGGTGAGCAGGATGATGGCGATGCCCATCTGGCTGAAACTGATGACGTACAACACCATCAACGTGTTGAGCATCGGCCGGATGATTGCTTCGTTCCAGATTACCGTGAGGGCTTCCAAAAGGTCTTACTCCCCGGCCGTTTCGCACTGGACGTCGCCGTGCCGCGTGTCCAAGCACCAATGAGTGCGGACGGACGCCTGCCCAGCCTGGTTGGTCCGGACCTCTATTCGGGTCACAGTGCTGTCCTGTGAGCCGACGAATACGGAATTGCCCACCGCAAACAGAGGGGCCGTTACCTCTGCATCGCCGTGGATGTTGGTGAAGGCGATCTCCCTCTGGCCCTCAGCCACAGAAACGTCCGTGTCGAGCAGGCTGACCTTCCCGTCCTTGCTTGCGACCATCAATCCCTGTGAGACCAAAACCGGGCGGGAGACGATGGGAGAACCCAAATCATGCTTCCACAGCACATTCCCGTCCCGGTCGATTGCGTATACGTTGCCGTCCATCGAGGGCGCGAAGATAGATGATCCGTCGGTAACAGGCCCGGCCCAGAACCAATTATCCCCGGTCACCGTCCACAACTGGCGTCCTGAATTCGACTCGAGGGCATACAGTTTTTTGTCGAATGATCCAACAATGATCTGGTTGCGGAAGAACAGGGGACGCCCCACGACCACTCCTCCCGTGGGTGTGGCCCATTTCTGGTTTCCGTTATCCAGAGAGACTGCGTATACATGCTTGTCGTGGGAGCCGAAGTAGACAGTCTGGTCACGGACTAGAGGTGTGGACCAAACCTCACCGCCTGTGGGGTTCGCGAGCTTCCACTTTTCGTCGCCCGTGACAGCGTCGAAGGCGTAGACGTTTCCGTCTTCCGATCCCACTACCACTACGCTACCGTCGCTGTCCAGAGCAGGTCCGGACACCAGAGAAGGCTGGGGGACGCCAGAGCCGATGCGGACCCTCCATCCGGCGTCGTCTTCGAATTCGCCGGTCAACCGGTCCAAAGCGTACAGGTAGCCGTCCACGCCGCTGACGTAGACACGGTCTTCACCTATGACAGGAGACCCGAAAGAACCCTCAAGTCCTTGGGGCCCTTTGGAGGTAAACCCACCACACCCGGCAACGAATACGGCCAGCAATATAAACGCGGCAACCAGAGCTGGCCGCACCTGGCTAGTTGACACGATCATTGCTCCGGGTCCAGGGGGGAAGAAGTCCATTCCACCGAAGGGAGACCTGACCCGTCGTCCCGCAGTGATTTCACAGTACCCTGCTTGGTGCCGATGTATATGGCGACATCCCCCGCCAGCAACATGATCTCAGACCCGTCCGCGTGGGCCCTGGGCGTGGTCCCGTTAATGCCCCGCGCCACGCCGAGTTCGCGGAAGGAGATAGAGGTTACCTCCATAAGTTCTCCACCTATCTCCAGGACGTGGCCAACCACGAAGGGGTTGGGGTCAGTGACGGAGAGGAGGTTGTCCTCGGGGCTAAACGTGGTCCCTTCGCTGATCAGGCTGCCAGTTGCCTGGGGGATAGGGGCCGCGGCCACGGGAGACCATCCGGTGCTGGCTTGGGAAAGGTCGCCTGGAGTGCAACCCAGCAACAGCAGACCAACCGCCAGCCAAACGAGGCTAATCCAGCCCGGCAACAGCCGCCTCTGCACCTGAGAGGCGGGCCTGCCTACCGGCTGGCTTGTCGAGTTAATCGAGACCGGTCCATTGGTGGGAATACGGAACAAGATAATCAGGAGGAATACAATGATGATAAGGTCATGTTACGGGATCGTATCCTTGTCCACCCCAAGGGTGGCAGCGGGCCAGGCGTTTAACACCCATCCAGACTCCCTTCATGGCGCCATATTGCTCCACGGCCTGCTGGGAGTATCGAGAACAACTGGGGGTGTAGCGGCAGGATGAAGGAATAAAGGGGGATAGTCCAGCCTGGTACAAAGAAATCGACAAGAGAATGGCGCGCTTCATCGGTTCGGCCCGTCTGAGGGCCCCACGTCCTCTCCCTTGTCGTCTTGGAGTTCCAAACGAGTGCGCTGCAATAGATTGCCCGTGGCCCGCTTCAAATCCTGGTAGTCGGCTCTCTCGATGCCCCGGCGCGCTATGAAAATCAGGTCCCACCCTGGCCGTACCTGAGAGAGTCTGAGCGCCTCTCGCAACCTGCGTTTCACGCTGTTTCTGACTACAGCGTTCCCCACTCTCTTGCTGACCATGAACGCGAAACGCGAGTGCTCCAATCCGTTGGGCAGGCACCGGACTACCAGCAAACGGTTCGCCGTGCTTGTGCCCTCACGGTGGATCTGAGAGAACCGTTTCGTTCCCGTGAGGCGATACTTGCGCTGCACCGCCAGAGGGCCCTGGTTTAGAGGGCCAAGCGGTGGCGTCCCTTGAACCGCCGACGCTTCAATACAGCTCTGCCGTCGGATGTGCGGGAGCGGGCGCGGAACCCGTGGACTCGGGCGCGGCGGCGTTTCTTCGGTTGGTATGTGCGTTTAGGCATAGTCGGTTACGAATCCTGACAATGGGATTATAGGGCTACGTCAATTCGAGAGTCAAGGCGGCCCCAATATGCGCAAGGGGGACTGACGAAGTCCCTGCACTCCGTTGCAGGAAGGGACTGCCAAGTATCAAGGCAAGAAGCCGACTGTCTCCGCCGGGATATGGTAGCATACGTGGCCGCGTAGGTATAGAACAAATGGAATGCCGAAGTGGCCGAGTGCTGGGCGCGCTGGTCACAAGAACTGCCTCGGGGGCGTAGAAGGCATGGAGTGGACCCAGGGGAGGGGGGTTGGACCTTGTTAGGTTGCGGAGGGTCCCAAGCGGCTGTGTACCCAATCACCGGCAGGCTGTCCTGCTGCTGCTGGACCGGACAAGCACGAGGGTTGATCGCCCCACGCCAATAGCGGGTGGACTCGACCATTTCGCGGCAGCCTGATTCCGCCTACCCCGACAGTCGGAACACCTGCCCAACCTTGGCGCCCATGACCAGTGAAGTTGATCCAGTCCATTCCCCAGGGGGTCCTATGCCAGCTCCCAGAGTAATTTACCAGCCCAAACCAGGCAGCCCCATTGACGTAGACCGGGGCTTCTACGGACGCCTGAGCCAGGATACGGAATCACGTAGCCTGGTGGAACAGTTCGTTGTGCCGATACGCTCAGGCAGGGCGTGGCCGGTCCTGGCAGGCCAGATATGCCGCATCGTCGTGGTGGAAGGGGCGCAGGTGGCCGACTTCAACGCATGGAACCTGAATAATCCACGGGAACGGTTCTGGGCAGCCCGTACCAAGCAGTTGCACCGGGCCCACGTCACCACATTCGACCGGCTGTGGTCATGCCTCCCGTACTTGCGCCCCATGATTACCATCACTGGCGACACGGTGGACTATCCCCTGGACGAGGACGGCGCCGGATGTCACGATCTGCTGGGCACCCGATGCGATCCGTACGTTCACAAGCTGCTGAACGGTGAGGACTTCGACTACTCCTGCCACTCCAACCTGGTGCGGGCAATCACTCCGTACCATCTCAATGAGAGTGACGTCCACGACGTGCTCAACATATTTCAGGTGACCGGACTGACCCGGGACGATCGCTACTTCGTGAAGGCTTCACCGGCGAAGCAGGGGGACTACTTCGAGTTCTTCGCCGAGATAGACTTGCTATGCGCAATCTCCACCTGTCCTCACGGAGACCTGTCGGTCCAGGTCTGGGGGGAGGACGTTGGAGACCCGATAGACACTTGCCATCCGCTGGGGGTCGAGATTTATCAACCGCCTGCAGACCTGCTGGAAGGCTGGCAGTCTCCTCCGATCATCGATTACCGTGGAATCCACGGGCTGGATCGTCCATGAGATTCCGGTAGCCGGTACGCGGTGAGCTGACCAGGTCATCGAACAAAGTGGAGTTGGCCGGAGGAATAGATGATAGTAGTAACCGGAGCGGCGGGAAGGCTGGGGCGCAGGGTGGTGCAGTTGCTGCTTGACCAAGGCAGAGAAGTCCTGGCGACAGACCAACTGGCTGCGGATGACCTGCCCGCGGACTTCGTGCGTTGCGACCTCTCGGACACCGGGGCGGTTGACGAAATTCTCAGGAATGCTGAGGCCGTCGTCCATATGGGGGCTATCCCCGGACCTCTGCGAGAAGACCCGAGGGTCATTTTCCAGAATAACGTGGCGAGCACCTTCAATGTCATGATGTCTGCGGCGGAGTCGGGATTGCGGCGTGTGGTGTTCTCGTCCAGCGCTTTCGGAATGGGGTGGGCCCACGACGGCAACGCTTTCGTGCCGCTGTACCTGCCATTGGACGAGGAACATCCCATGATGCCATTTGAACCCTACGGCCTGTCCAAGCAGGTCGGAGAGGACATCGGCAGGATGATCGCGCGCAATTCACGCACCTCGGTCGTCAGCCTGCGGTTCACCAATGTTGCGCTCCCGGAGGTCCAGGCGGAGTTTCCGTGGCCAGCCCCTACACCGGAGAATCCCCTGACACTGGTGATGTGGGCCTACGCCGATGCCAGGGACGTCGCCGAAGCCCACGTATTGGCACTGGACGCAGACATTGAAGAGTATGAGGCCTTCATGATTGCCCAGCCTTCCAGTCGTTTCAAGGAGCCGACGATTGATCTCGTCAAGAGCAACTTTGGCGACCGGGTGGAGATAAGAGAGGGATTGAAGGGCACCGCCAGCGTGATCAGTACAGAAAAGGCCCAGCGGCTGCTGGGTTGGACACCACGCCATGACTGGAGGTAGAAGCGGCAGGTGGACTGTGGAGCGAGCCTCCGACCCTGAGAAGCCGAAGGCGTATGGAAGCTTGCCTGGCGCAACCCAGCATCTTCCCCATGTCCGGAGCTCCGGCCTAGGGATTCCCAATTGAGCCTGTCTCAGGCCCGAGGGGTCGCCTAAGTCAGGCGCTTGTTGTCCACCGGAAACTGTGGGTGTGTCTGCCTTGATTAGTAACCGACTGCATAGGCCTCGCAGCGAGGGTCTGCGCCGCCCTGCAGCACCCTGGTCTCCGGGTTGCGAGTAATGACACAGTACAGGGCTGAACCCTCCCACCAGTCCGGGTACTTCTCTATCGTGTGGCCCTTTCGCCGCAACGTCTCGGCCACTTCATCGGAAATACGGCCTTCCAACCGCAGCATCCCGGGCTCATATCTGGACGCCCAGTTCGAGCTGGGGAAGTTATAGCTATAGAATCGGGGTTCCTCCACCGCCTCTTGAGGGTCGTGGCCAAATTCCAGCACGTTCAACAGCAATTGCAGAGTGCCCTGGGGTATATGGTCCCCACCGTGAGCGCCAAGGGCCATTACAGGCTCGCCGTCGCGGAGCACCAGGGCAGGCGCGGGAGTGAGCCTGGGCCGCTTGCCCCCTGCGACCGATGCCGGATGGCCCTCGGTAAGCTTGGACTGGGTGCCGCGCAATGAGAACGCCAGGCCGGTGCCCGGAATTATTGGCCCGCCGTTCTTGGTACCCTCGCTGGGGGTCGAGGAGAAGATGCTTCCATCCCGGTCGATTACAGCGAAATAGGAGGTCCCGCCGCCGCTGACTCCGGCGGTCCCCACCGGTGTCGTAGCATCTCTGGGAGACTGGGGCGCGCCGTCTACAGTTGCCTTCCCGCTTCGAGGGTCTCCCGCAGGAGGCGTGCCAGGCCAGGCCAGGTCCGGGTCGATCAGAGAGCGGCGCTTGACCAGGTATTCTTCGGCCAGCATTTCATCGATTGGCACGTCCACGAAGTCCGGGTCTCCCAAGTACTGTTCGCGGTCGGCGAAGGCCAAATTCAAGGCCTGGCTCACCGTATGAATGTACTCGGAGGAATTGTGGCCCATGGACGCCAGATCGTACCCCTCTAGAATCTTGAGGGCCTGGGGGAACGTTGGTCCCTGGCCCCACGGTCCCGTGCTGTACACGTCGTACCCCTTGTAATTTACCGTCACGGGCGGAGCCACCTGGACGTGATACCGGGCCAGGTCCTCCTCGGCCAGCAGACCCCCCATCTCCCGGTTGTATGCGACGATCTTGTGGCCCAGTTCGCCAACGTAGATGTAGTCCCTGGCCGCCTTGAGGGCAGCCTCCCGGCCTTTCCCAGCGTTTGAGGCCTCCACATCAGCGATTTTGGATAAGGTGGCAGACAGGTCCTTCTGATAGAACATTTCCCCCTGTTGGGGAGCGCGGCCACCAGGCAGGTAAATTTCGGCGGTTGACGGGTGGGCATTGTACTGGTCGAATGCGGTCTTGAACCGGCCGGCCAGATAGCGGTACATGGGGAAGCCGTTTCCGGCCAGGTCGATGGCCGCTGTCGCCACCTGTCCGAAGGTCATTGTGCCAAACCTGGACAAGGACGTCAGCCAGGAATCGGCGGCGGCCGGTGTCAGGGACGACAGCACCCCGGCCGGAATCTTCCCGCCGTGATTCTTCTGAAAGTACTCGACCGATGCGGCCTGGGGCCAGACCCCGAGCCCGTCGATAGTGGTAACTTCTTTCCGGTCAGCCAGGTATATGACCGTGGGAGCCACGCCCAGGAAGCTGCAATCATCGACATGCACCACGTTGAGTGCCAGGCCAACGGCCACTCCGGCGTCAATCGCGTTGCCACCGTTCTTAAGGACTTCCAAACCAGCCATGGCGGCACTGGGGTGGCTGGCTACAACCATTCCGTTGACGCCCTGCATCAATGGACGAAAACTGGTTAGCGTGGTCCCTTTGACCGGCATTTTCAGGCCTCCGAATTAGGGAATTCTGGTTCTTCGGTCTGGCTAAGGTCAGGGTTCTCCTGCCGCACTCGTGGGTCCTGTCAGCGTCAGATGCCCAGCGCGGCCAGCCCGGCCTTGGCGATGGCTTCGTCGTCGAGGCCGCTTGGCAGACCGCCCACGCCTATTGCGCCGACCACGACCCCATCGTGGAGAACGGCGACTCCCCCTGCCAACGCTATCAACTGGGGATCACCGAAGGACTCAAGCGACCTGCCGGAGCTGTTGAGCTGCTCGGCGAAGGCGGCGGTATCCATCCCGCGGACTGCGGAGGTGTAGGCCTTGCGAATGGCGAAGGTGGGCCTCAGGCAACGGTCCATGCGGGCGTAGGCCAGCAGATTTCCGGCATCGTCGACCACAGCCATGTCGACCTTGCGCCGGTCGGGATCCCTGTTGTAATCAGCGATCATGGCCGCGATGGCGTTCTGTGCCTGTTCCAGGCTGATCATCGCTTTGTTGTACATATCGTCAACCTCCCGTGGAGCACTAGTACTCAATCAAACTTGGTCTTGAAGTTGTAGCCGGGGACCGGGTGGCAGTGCTAATCTGCTGGCAATAGGTGCTGTTGCGAGGTGGTGGTGTGGTCAGGGAGAAGTTTGCGGTCCAGTTGACGCCGGAGGAGCGCAACCAACTGGAGCATATGATCCGGGCGGGAAAGGGTTCCGCCAGAGTTATCAACCGGGCCCGCATCCTGCTGAAGACCGACGAGGGCTGGTCGGCACCCAAGGTGGCCCAAGCCTTGGACGTGGCCCAGGGAACGGTGTTCAACGTCAAGCGGCGCTTTGCCGAGGGCGGGCTGGACGGTGTGCTCAAGGACCGGCCCCAGGCCCACCGGTACCGCAAGATGGATGACCGGGCCGAGGGCCGCCTGATTGCCTTGGCCTGCAGTCCGGCCCCGGAGGGCCATGACCACTGGAACCTGCGCCTGCTGGCAGACCGGATGGTTGAACTGGGGGTGGTTGAGTCCCTGTCGTACGAGACGGTGCGGCTGCACTTGAAAAAAACACAATCAAGCCGTGGCGGAAGAAACAGTGGTGCATTCCCGAGGTGAGCGCCGACTTCGTGGCGGCCATGGAGGATGTCCTGGACCTCTACGCCGAGCCCTACGATCCCCAGAGGCCGGTGGTCTGTTTCGACGAGACCTCCACCCAGTTGCTGTCCGACACCCGGCCGCCGATACCGGTAGAACCGGGACGTCCCAAGCGTGAGGACTACGAGTACCGGCGCGAGGGCACCCGCAACCTGTTCCTTTGCATCGAGCCCCTGGCGGGCTGGCGGCATGTGGCGGTTACGGAGCGGCGCACGGCCGGGGACTTCGCTCACCAGATGCGCTGGCTGGTGGACGAGGCCTACCCCGATGTGCCGGTGGTCCGGGTGGTATTGGACAATCTCAATACCCATCGCAAGGCGTCTTTGTACCAGGCCTTTCCGGCGGAGGAGGCCCGGCGCATGGCGCGGCGACTGGAGTTCCACTACACCCCCAAGCATGGCAGCTGGCTCAATATGGCGGAGATCGAATTCAGTGTCTTCTCCCGTGGCTGCCTCAAAAAGCGCATCCCCGATCAGGAGTCCCTCTGCAGGGAGATTCACGCCCTGGAACAAGAGAGAAACCGGGCTCAAGTCCGAGTCAACTGGCACTTCGGCATCCAGGACGCCAGAACTAAACTCAATCGCCTCTATCCCATTAATTCCTGACTTGATCCAGTACTAGTTGGACGCGCTGCAGGGTTGAATTGGGATCATATCTCACTCGTATATATCAGCGCTGTCGGGTTATGTAAAGCACGGTTCCTGTTCTGTGGTCCTGCGTCCAAAGGTGTGCTGTTGGATAGCATTGCTACACCTGCGCCACTGCGGGCCGGGATAGCTGCCGGGCTATGAAGCCCTTCATCAGCTCTATAGCCCGGTCGGACTCGGGTCCAGGGGTGTTTGCGAAGCCGTGGGGCATCTCCGGAAATAACTCCCGCTCTATGTGGCCTCCGGCTGTCCGGTAGGTTGTCTCGAACTTCTGGGGAATGTAGAGGGGGACGTTGTTGTCGTTGGTGCCCTGGATGATTATGGCGGGCGGAAGCTCCAGCGTCTCTCCCCGGTCCAGAGCCTCCTGGGGGTTGCCTTCGTGGAGGCTGGCGTGGTCCGGGAAGTAGGATTCGGTGGGGCCTATGAAACTATCGTAGCCATTTTCGCGTGCCCAGACGTAGCGGGCGTGGGGGTCTAGGACGGGCCAGCAGCACAGCATGTAACGCAAGGAGGCGTCCGCGTCTTCCCCTCCCGGCAGGGTCAGGGCGGAATAGCGGGAGTCCCTGGGGCGCATCCCGTTCAGGGCGACGGTGTGTGCGCCGCTGGAGCATCCCATTGCCCCCACCGAGTCCGGGTCTATGTTGAGCTGCCGGGACCGGGCTTTCATCCAGCGGGTGGCATAGTTGGAGTCCACGATCTGGGCTGGGTAAGGATGCTGCGGGGCCAGCCTGAAGTCTATGGCGACGACCACGATGCCGCTGGCGGCGAGGGCCGAGTTCATGAGATGGTCGGCGGAACGGTCGTTGAGGAACCATCTGCCGCCGTGAACGTCCAGCAGCCCGGGAAAGGGGCCTTCTCCCCGGGGCCGGTAGATGGTTGCCTCAAGGCTGCCGCTATCGTGTTCCAGGTAGACCAGATCGGTCATTTCGACGTCGAACCGGGCTGCGGGGCTGTATGCAACGCTGGCCATGGTCTCTCCTTAAGTGACGCAGGGAAGGTTATTTCACGGGAGTGTGCGGGAACGGCGGTCTTCACTTCCCCTGCTTGATGAAGTCCGAGATCCGCTCGCCGATCATCAGGACGGTCACGTTGATGTTGGCGCGGACGCATTCGGGCATTATGGAGGCGTCCACGACGCGCAGACCGTCTGCTCCGTAAAGTTTGCCGTACTGGTCTACCACGGCCATGGGGTCTGAGCCGGGTCCCATTTTGGCGGTGCAGGAGACGTGATGGCCGGTGCCCACCCACCGCCTCATCCAGGTGTTCAGGGCCTCGTCGGTTTCCAGATCGGAGTCCTCGGGGTAGACCCGGTCCTTGATGATGGCGGACATGGCCGGGTGGTCCTCCAGGCCGACTATCATGCGGACGCCGTCGCGGTACCTGCGGAGGTCTTCTTCGTGGTCCAGGAGGTTGTAGTTGAGAAGGGGATAGTCCCTGTAGTCGCTGGAGCGGAGCCTGATCTCGCCCTTGGACATGGCAAGGTTGAGGCCGAGGCTTGCGCCCAGGCCCACCAGGTCGGCGTGCGCGCCTCCCCTGTTGCGAGCCATGCCCGCACCGGAGTTCAGGTACACGATCATGTCATTGTGCAGGGGAGAGCCCTCGGCAGTGTACCGCACCAGAAGCTGGGCGTTGGCCACGAACCGTTGCAACTCCACCTCCGGCTTGGTGGCCCATAGCATGTTGAGGAGGGGATGGTCGGCCAGATTCTGCCCAACGCCCGGAGAGTCGATGACGGTGTCTATTCCGTGTTCCCTAAGATGGTCGGCGGGGCCGACCCCGGAGAGCATCAGTATCTGAGGCGACGCGATTGCGCCAGCGCTGAGGATAATTTCCTGGGCCTCGACGATGAAAGTCTCCCCGTCGGAGACTGCCTCAACGCCCGTTGCCCTAGGGCGCGCCCCGGTGGTGTCGAAGAGCAGCCGTTTGACCGTCACGTTGGGCCGGATGGTCAGGTTGAGGCGATGGCGCGAGAGGCCCAGGTATCCTATGGATGTGGACCAGCGGATGCCGTTGGGATTGTTCAGTGGCGTGGGACCCACCCCGGTGGTGCCGGGGGCGTTGTGGTCTTCACAGTGGGGCTGGCCGTTGTCCCGCCAGGCCTCGAACCAGATTTTGTTGCCCTGACGCCACTGGTCCGGGGAGAACCGGTGGCAGATGATGGGACCGTCGGAGCCGTGGAAGTCCCCGGGGTCGTCCTGGTAGGTGGTGTCCGTCTCCACCCTGTTGAAGTAGGGGACAAGCTTCTGGAAGTTCCACTCATCGTTCCCCCTTCTAGCCCAGTCATCGTAGTCCTCGGGGATGCCGCGGAGGAATATCTGCCCGTTGATGGCGCTGGACCCGCCGGTCACCCTGCCCCTGGGAATCTCGATCTCGTTGCCACCCGCGCCACTGGCCCGGTACTGCCAGTTGTGGTCGCTATCCCAGACGCTCTTGGCGGACATGTAGCCGTACTTGACCTCCTCCGGGAGGCTGTCGATGTCCGGATAGTCCGGGCCGGCCTCCAACAGGAGTACCGATGCGCCGGGATCTTCCGAGAGCCTGGTGGCGAGGATTGCGCCCGCTGATCCTGCGCCGATGACGATGTAGTCGTACCTCACTCCTTACCTCCTGGCTGTCACGCTGATCAGACGCCTTTGACCGCTGAAGGGATGGTATGCACTGGGACGGGGGACGTCAATCACCGGGACGGCAGTCCGGCCTCTGGAAACGGGACGGCATACCCCCAATTTGGAGACATCCCGGCGAAGAGTTCGGAGCCCGTCGCATCCAGGTCCGCCAATCATGGCGTACACGGTATCTCGACCGGTCTGCGGCAAGGTACAATTGGCAGATGAATCAGGCTATCTTTCGGACAGTCGGACAGTGAAGTATGAGGACAGGGGCTGATTACAAAGAGAGTCTACGCGATGGGCGCGACGTATGGTTGATGGGCGAAGGCGCGGTGGCCGACGTCACGACCCACGCTTCGACGTCGGCCATGGTGGATGAGTACGTTGCGTGGTACGACCGCCACTTCGACGCCGACTGGCAGGAAGTCCTCCTGACCCCGTCCGATGGGAACGGCCATAGGCATCCTCTGGCGCTGACACCGCCCAAAACGTCTGAGGACCTGATGCGCCTGGGGAAGGCCATCAGCGCCGTGCACTTCGAAACCGGCGGCAACATGACGCACACCCCAGGCTACGGCGCGTTGATTGCCCTGGGAATGCTGAATGTTCTGAAGGGGCTGAACAACTCCTCTGAGGAAATTGAGGCGGCCGAGGCGTATTTTGAGGACCTAACCGAGAGCGGCAGGTTTCTCACCTTCGCCGGAGGCGGGCCGCTGATCGGGGCGCGGCTCCGTGAAGCTGAGAGCGACCGTGTGGCGCTCCGACTGGTGAGCGAGACTGCTGAAGGTGTCGTGGTTACCGGGAAAATCCAGATGCACACCAGTACACCCTTCGCGGAGGACCTGCTGATAACCAGCAGGGATGAGCTGCCACCCGGCAGTGGCAGGCACCTGTGGATCATTGTGCCAGTGAACTCCCGAGGCATCCGGGTGGTATCGCGCCGACCTGTCGCCAAGCACGATAATCCGTTCCTGTCACCCCTGAGCAGCCGGTTTGATGAGCTGGACTCCATGGTCTGGATGGAGGACGTTTTCGTCCCCCGCTCCCGCGTGTTCACCGGGGAGCCATCGAACCGAAACCGGCGCCATTCGCTGATCTCCTGGCTGCTCTGGCATCACAGCTACGGCTGGCTCGCCAAGGCGGAACTGACACTGGGCCTTGGCCTCGCCCTGGCTGAGGTCATGGGCCTGAAGGAAAATCCCCCGACAATCGAGCAGTTGATGGAGCTGACCGTCAACGTTCAGACCACTCGCACCTGCATGACGGCGGCGGAACTGGACCCGGAAACGACGGAGAGCGGGTACGCCTTGCCCAACCAGCTTCATGTGGCTGCTGCAGGAATCAACACTCTCAGGGTCCGGCAGAGAATGGCTGAAATCCTGCGTGGCCTCCCCGGTTCGTCGTTGGTCAACGCTCCCGCAGACACAGACTTCGCCGACCCCAGGATGGCCGCAGAGCTGGAGGACGCTTTTGGAGGAGGCGGCTACACCGCGATGCAACGAGCAGCGCTCCTGCAACTCGCGTGGGACCAGGTGTCGTCGGGTCTGGACGGACGGGAGGCGGTTTTCGAGCTCCATGCCAGCGGTGGGCTTGAGGCATGGCGCCGCCGGTTGGCATCGTGGTTTGAGAGGTACAACGAGCTGGCGAACGGTGTACGGGGGTTTGTCCAGGTAGACATGCCGACCATGGACCTGACCAGCCTTCAGGGAATACAGGGGCCGCCGAGGCGAATGCCTCAATCAACGCCGAGGCTCTGAATCTCCGGCAATGAATTGACCTGAAGGATTTTTTCGGCGCGGAACCGAACCGTCACCGGCATGGAAGAATCGCGGACCCCCTTAGCAGCACGCGGATGGATGCTCCAAGACCGGCATGTAGTGGGAAGGGTGGAGAGGTGAACCAGAACCGGGAATTGTACTCCCACCTCAGGGACACACCGAATCGGGTCCACCGCAGGACCAAGGGGTTCAGCAAAAGCACCGCTAACTTAGTTGCTCGACAGCCTTGGTCTCTAAGAGCCTGGATTTAACCTAACGTGAACACGCGCCAGTAATACCGGCACCCGAGCTACCGTGCGCACGGCTATCCTGCGGCTATACTGGCCCATAGGGACCCGCGGGGTACCGTCTCCGAGAGCCGGGGTCAAACGCTCCACCGCCGGCCGGTCACCCGGACCGGCCAGTGAGAGGGCCGCAGCCTCTCCCATCAGCACGGGCTCGTCCTTCAATGTGCTGACGAGCAGTTGTATGGTTTACTGGCGCTGACTTCGCGCTCGCTCATAGAACAGTCAACCCGAGCACAGGCTTGGGTGGCATGGTCCCAGTACCCTTCACGCAAAACCGGAAAGGAGAAACAGGCTTGAGCCCCGGAGAAAGAGAATCGATCCTCCAGCGGCGCGACGCCGCCTTGCAACGACTCGACGAAGGACATCGAGTGCTGCTGCAGTCTCTGGAGGGGATGGACACTGAAGAGGCCTTCCTCGGCCAGCGGTGGTCGGTGCGCGACGTTCTGTTGCACCTGGACTCGGAGCGGTACGTGGATGCGCTGGAGAAGATCGCCCGCGGCGAGATGGCGATGCTGCCACCGTTCTCAAGCCGGGAAGAGCATTTCCGGCTTGAGCTGGAGCAACAGGAAGCCACCCACCAGCGGTTCCGTGCGTTACTGACTGAACTGACACCGGAACAACTGGCGCGCCCGGCGACGCCTCCCAACCCTGAGAACTCCTATCCCGGTCTGACACTGCTGGAGCTGCTGGAACGCTCGGCCGGCCACGAGGCCAGCCACGCGCGCCAGATCGAACTCACCCGCCAGTTCGTCACCGCCTTCCGTTCCCGTGATCGGGCGCTGAACATCGTGGCCTTGGGCAACGGCGACACATCCCGCCTGTCGCCGCAGGTCAAGGACCTGCTGAATATGGCAGATCACGTGGTTGGGGAGCCCGAGGCACTGGCTGCAGTGGGCCACATGGTCCGCGGGGTGCAGCTTGCCATGCGCTCCGGTAACCTCGAAGAACTGGTCAGCCGTGCTGCCAGGGAGACCCGGGAGGGACTGTGGGTCGTGGTATGCGTCATGGGCGACGGCATCGACAACGATGACACGGTTACCTCGGCCCGCAGACACGCAGACACGGTGGTGGTACACCGGGTGGAGCAGTAGTCGGTGGAATCCGGATGATTGAGCTCACGCGATGATCAGGACCAAGACCTCTCGGATACCCGGCCCGAAGCTCTCGTTTTGCCGCCCCAACCAGGACTCCGGCTGTCTGCCATTGCGTGTCCCGAGTCATCCGTCCGGTGACCTCTGTACTCCTACGGTCTGTTTCCTTGGCGACGCGCCTTTCTGGTCGGTCCTGTTTTTCCCATTGGTCATGTGGAATCAACCAAGGCCAGAATGGGATGTGCATTTCCTGGGAGGCTGCGAAAGGACCGGGTAGCCTTCGGTCCTTGATTGCAGGACGGTTCCATGTGACGGTTCACCTGCCATCTCCAGGGGTCATCCTGCCGGTATGGTCGAAGACCCTCCGCTGCACCACCAGTGTCAACTCCACCTGAGTACATGTCCGAAAGCTGGACTCAACCGGACTGCCCTAGCAAGCCGCCTATGCCATTGCCCTCCTTGTATCGGGTACTTGATTGGGCTACCATGGAGTTGCCGTTGTGGCGGATTTAGGCTCGGTGAGGCTGCGGCCATTCAGGGACAGAAACAACCAAGCGGTGACAGCCATGGTCGTGAATAGGCATAGCCTCAACGTTTGCAAATAACACCTCAGGAAACACTGGAGCCTGGATTCGTGCCTGATGCCGAAGTGGCGGAATGGTAGACGCGCCGGTCTCAAAAACCGGTGGGGGCAACCCCGTGTCGGTTCGACTCCGACCTTCGGCACCAACTACTGAACTCCCAGCGATGGTCTTGGAAACCTAAAGCTGAGTCCTTGGGCCTTCGCCCCGTTCGACCCCTCAGGACCCCTTACGTCTTGCTAACTCCCACCCGTGACGAACCTGTCAGCCCGGGGTTTTCCCCTTGGCCAGACAATATTGGAACATCATTGCAGTGGCTCCAGTGCAGGTTAGAGGGAAGCACAGCCTCCATCACGTCCAGACCCCAGACGGTCGAGTATCCCAACTTATCTGAATTGTAATAATGATGCGCATGTATTATTATCTGCTGCGGCGATCTTGCCCCATTCATTCCCCCACGATCATGTAGGCGGCGCTTCATGACCATCGCCGGTCTGGCAATCATGGCCTCGGGCCTGCTGCTGTTGCTGCTGACCAGCATTCCTCCAGCCACCCAGAAAGTGAAGGGGGGAATCTTTTACGGTTGGTCGCTGATCCTCCTCGCCTCGACGGTCATGATCCTGAGCATCGTGCCCTTCTTCCATAGCATGACGGCATGGTTCGTGGTTCTGGAACGGCACTTCGGCTGGAGCCGCACCGAGCTGGCACTGGCGTTCTCCCTCTCACGGGTTGAAGGCGGCATCATGGGCCCCCTGGAAGGCATCATGATTGACAAGCTGGGCGCGAGGCGAATGGTTGTCATAGGCACGACCATCCTTGGTGTTGGCTTCCTGATATTCGGGCAGATCAGAGAGCTTTGGCACTTCTACGCGGCTTTCCTGATCATGAGCCTTGGAGGCGGCCTGGGGACTTGGCTGCCCATGATGACTGTACTCAACAGTTGGTGGGTGCGCCGCAGGGCCACTGCAATGTCATGGGTGCTGGTAGGGTACCGCACGGGAGTCGTGGCGCTGGTCCCGTTAATCACGTGGGCGATGGACGACACCCAGTTTGGATGGCGCCCTGTCGCCATGGGTATCGGTGTTGTGGTAGTCTTCGCGGCTTTCCCAATCTCCCGGATGGTGCGAAACCGGCCGGAGGACTACGGCCAGCTCCCAGACGGTGAAGAGAGGACGCCGGCTCCCGCTGCCGGGCGTACCTCTTCGTCTGCCTCAAGCACTGAAGAACGAAGCTGGACGTGGCAAGAGGCCATCAGGACGAAGAACTTCTGGCTGATGAGCGTTGGTCACGCCTGCTGCACCACCATTGTTGTAACCATCATGGTCCACCTGGGACCGATGCTGGTGGACCGGGGGTTTTCCCTCCAGACCGTCGGTATGGTCATCTCGATCTACACTGCCATAGGTATCGGGTCGACGCTGGTGGGGGGGCACATCGGCGACCGCATTCCGATCCGGCAGGCCATATTCGGATTTTCGATTCTCCAGTCCCTCGGGGTGGTCGTCCTTCTGGCGACACACACAATGCCCATGGTCCTGCTCTTCGCACTACTGATGGGCTTGGGGGAAGGCCGTGGCTCGCTCACCACGGCAATACGGGGCGTCTACTTTGGGCGGAGATCATTCGCCAGCATCATGGGCATGTCGATGGTGCCCATGAATGTTCTGTTGCTGATTGCACCCCTGTTCGCCGGTTACATGTTCGACATGACGCAAAGCTACGTCATCCCCTTCGCGGCGGTGGCCATCGTAAGTTCCAGCGGGGCATCACTGTTCCTGTTCCTGGGTGACCCGAACAAGCAGTCGGCCAGGCTGGCTGCCAGTCCTGCTGCTGCCGATTAATCAGTCTTGCCAGACCCTGTTCCCATTTCCCGGGTTTGGCGGAGGAATCGCGAGTGTGGCCTGCCCGGCGTCCGTTGGACCATTCTGGCCATTCGCTGAGAATCCCTCCCCATAGCTATGGGCCAGCCGGGTGGTTGTAGACCAACGCCTCATGCCGTACTATTCCTCCAACCCGGCCATTCTCACATCACAAAGCCGAAGAACCGCCGAAAGTCAGGAGGGAGTATGGAAGGAAGATACCCTAACGGGTTGCTGCTGGCGATCACCAACTGCACGGATGACTCCAGGCTGGATGAGTTCAACTACTGGTACAACCATATGCACGTGCCGGATGTCACCGGACCCGGGGTATTCCGACACGCCATACGCTTTGCCAACTCAGATCCTGCATCACCGGCAGGGCAGTATGTGGCCACGTATGAGACCGATTGGGAAGAAGTTGAGAAGGCTATGCCAGCCCACCGGGAGGCCAGCGACCGCATCAGGGCTGGCGCAGACCGGGGAACACCCCTGATTCAACCCGTTACGGTAGGTGTGTTCAAGCGCAGGGGCGGCGAGTTCAATGCTGCAGCCAAGCCGAGCCTGGGAATCCTGGTGGTGTTGAGCAACTGCAAGGACACCCACGATGAGAAGGAGTTCAACCGCTGGTACGAGGATGTCCACGTACCGGACATCCTCGACAGCGGAGCCTTCCACACTGCCTACCGGTACGAGAGCACCGACCCGGAGGCAACTAAGGCCAAGTACCTCGCCATCTACGAGACCGAGAACCGGGACCCCTCCGCTGCCAGGGAGAAGATGGGCGAATTGCGTGATGACTGGAGAGCGCGGGGCCGCCTGTACGATGGAATCGACGTGGTGGCGTCCCTCACAGCCCACCGCATCTGGCCGATGGACTAGGGCGACACGGGTCGATTGGACAACAAGATGGGGGTGTGGCAAATATGCCGCACCCCCATCTCACTTTGCGCCAGGACGCCGAAGGCTAGGGTATTCGCATCTCCACCATCCGCACACGCGATACCTGCTTTTCCATCGGTAAGTGTCTCCTCGTCACCGTAATGCGAGGTGATGAAGGTTCCCTTGTCTCGGTGGGCTGCACTAGCCTGTGCGGGTTGCGTATGCCTCGCGGGCGCGGTCCAGGGCACGGGTCCTGCCGGCTACCAGCACTTCCTGCCGCTCGGCTGCCCATTGGTTGGATGCCTTGGTGCCGATCAACGAACCCTGGAACTGGGGCATGACGTAACGGGCCAGCAGCTCGTAGCTGCGGAGCATCTGTTCCCTGGGCGCCCAGTCGATGGTCTGCACCAGAAAGCCGCCGAAGCCGCCGCTCTGCTCGTCCAGCCGTTTGATGGCCTCCACACAGTCGTCGGGGGTGCCTATGATCCACGAGCCGGAGTCGACCATGTAGTCGATGACCTTTTCCAGAGGGCCGTCAAAGACCGGCTTCCGTCCGTTGGTGCCCTCGGAATACTCGCGGAGGTAGCGCCCGGACCCGAGCCGGGCTTGTTCGATCGCTTCCTTGCGGGTTTCCGCCAGATGCACCGGCAACACCAGCCGCCAATCGTCCCGGTTGACGGTCTGCTCGTGTTCGGCGGCTGACTCTTCCGCGATGTCCCAGAGGGCCTTGAGGTTCGAAGGGCCGGAACTGGGGTCCCGGGGCACGGTGATGGTCAGCACTGCGGCGCTGTACTTCCCGGCCAACGCTACCCCGGCAGGAGTCTGTACCGAGGCCACCGCGACGGGCATGTAGGGCTTCTGGTATGGCCGCAACTGCAGCATCGCCTCATTCAACTCGAACCAGTCGCTCTTGTAGGTGATCGGCTCGGTCTCGGTGAACAGCCTCAGCACGATGCCAAGGGCCTCATCCATGCGTTCCCGCTGCACCTCGTGGGGTATGCCCATCATGTAGGCATCGCCCGGCAACGCGCCGGGTCCGACTCCCAGCATCACGCGCCCGTGGGTCATGTGGTCAAGCTGCACCATGCGGTTGGCGACCATCAGCGGGTGATGGTACGGCAGGCTGATCACGCCGGAACCAAGCTTGATGTGCCGGGTCCGGTCCGCTGCCACGGCCATGAAAATTTCAGGGGAAGAAATGGTTTCCCAACCCGCGCTGTGATGCTCCCCGATCCAGGCTTCGTCGTAACCCAGGTAGTCAAGCCATTGGACAAGCTCCAGGTCTCGGTCGATGGCCAGGGTAGGGTTCTCGCCAACCCGGTGGAAGGGACCCAGGAATATGCCGAATTTCATCCTTTCAGGTAATGCCATCCTAGTCCACCTCTTCGCTTCTCAGAGTGTTCGTCGCGCAGTCCCGATCCGCCATTCATTCAGACGGTGGTTTACCATCAGACGGCGGTTTACCATGCCGCCTAGTTGATGCGGTATACCCGGGTTGCCGTGTCGTGGAACATGTCGGCACGCTCGCTGGCAGAATAGCCGCTGGACAGGCGCTTGAAGGCGTTGTACATCACGTTGTATGAGTAGGAGACCTTGTCCACCGGGAAGTTGCTCTCAAACATGCAGCGGCTCGGCCCGAACTGCTCGATGCAGTAGTCCATAAACGGGGCCATCGACTCAGCCAGTTCTTCCGACCCGATGGGCGTCTCCCGCAGGTGCCAGTCGAAACCCGTACGTGGCATCCCGATGCCGCCCAGCTTCATGTTGACGTTGGGACACTCGGCCACAGCAGCGATTCCTGCACGCCAGTTGGCCAGCACCTCATCGTCCCGGTTCGCGTAGGGGCCGACCCTTTGCAGGCCGCCGATGTGGTTCAGGATGATGGTCAGGTCCGGGACGGCCCTGGCGAAGTCTGCCAGTTCGGGCAACTGCGGATGGTACATCCAGCCCTCCAGGGACAACCCCATGCGGGCCAGCACCCTTGCCCCGGCGCGGAAGGTCTCGCTCCCCAGTTGGTTCGGCTGGGCGATGGCTGCAGTGTTTTCCACCGCCGGGTTCGGGTCCCATGTGACGGAGTGTCGTATGCCCCGGAAGCGGTTCGGGCTGGCCGCTTGCAGGGCCTCCAGCACCGGCTCGACCCGGTCGGCCAGGTGCAGGTTGGCGTGGCCCACGATTGCCGATGCCGCCTTGCATGGGCCGTACAGCCCCGTATCTGCCGCCGCCGCAAGTCCCTGTACGAACTCCACCTCGCCAACTGGCATCATCTCTTCCGGTCCGTCGGCTCGGTACATCGACCTCGCTTCGACGAACACAGTTGAGCGAACGTTGTGGCCGCTGTTGGTGTCGGCTGCCAGTTCGTGAAGAAGGTATCGCTGGTAGGGGATTCGCTGGGTGCGCATGTCCCAGAAATGGTGATGCGGGTCGCAGATGGGCAAGTCCGGCTCCAGACTCGGTTCGATAGTCAGGTCCAGCCAGTCATTACCGCCGAAAGGCATGATGACCCTCCACAGGCAGGATTTAGCGGCCCCATAATACCATGATTTGCCGGGCTAGGACTTGGTCTCAAGTGCATATCAGGATGCGGCGGATGCCAGCGCCGGGAAGACCCGGTCGCGGAACGCTGCCAATTCACGGTGAGGGAACTCGTAGGTCTCTGAGGTCATCAGGTAGAGACGCTTGATCCCCTGGGACTCGGCCGCCCTCAGGCGTTCAGCGCAATACTCGGGCGTTCCTATCAGGCCGATGGCGTCGCACATCTGGGCCAGCAGGTCCGGGGGCATGAACTGGCACAGCCGCATCGCCTCCTCCCAGTCCTCGGCGTGGGGTATGTCAGGGTAAAGCTCCCGCAGACCCTGGGGAATCTCCAGTTCCTGCGGGTCGATTCCTGCTGCCCGGAGGTAGGGTTCATGGGTAGTCTCGATCAGCCGTTGAGCGCACAGGGGCCGCGCGATCTCCCGCGCCTCCTGCTGGTCCTCGTGGATGATGGTTGTTGCGGTCAAGGCCATCTCGATTTCGTCAGGGTCACGCCCGGCGCGTTTTGCTCCGGCTTCCAGGTGCTGGCGGGCAACCTCGATGGACCCGGGGGCGATCCCCACCTGCAAGAGCACCCCGTCTGCCACCTCTCCCGCCAGTTCAATGGCCCGAGGCCCATGGGCGGCGATGAAGATTGGTGGCGTATCGGGACCACGTCCGAACCCGCCCGGCTCGCCCCCCGCGTGGCGCATCCGGCTCCGCACGTCGTTGAAGGCTACATCCTCTCCCCGCAGCAGTTCCCTCATGGTCAGCACCGCCCGGCGCATCTGCCGGACGGAAGCAGGTCGAACTCCCACGGTCTGCACCGAGCTGAAGCCCCGGCCCATCCAGAACTCCACCCGCCCCGGCGCAAGCTCAGCCACTGTCTTCATTGCGGAGGCCAGCACCGAAACATGACGCGTTACGGGGTTGATGACCGCCGAGGCTATCCTGATGCGCTCAGTTGCCTGCACAGCGAAGGCCATGCTGACGAATACGTCGCGCTCCAGGAGTTGGGAGTCCAGCACCCCCACGCCGTCAAATCCTGCTTCTTCGGCCTGACTGGCAAAGTCTGCGAGTTCGGTGACAGGTTTGCAGGGAGGGACCCTGAGATCTATCTGGATTGCCATTCGTTCCTCCGGGTCTTGGACCTTATGCAATAATCGTGGCTTTCGGGGCATTAGCCGCCTCTTGGGGACTTACCAGGGCGGCTCGAAAGGCTCTTCATTGACCTCGTTTACCAGGTCCATCAGGTGGCCGAGGACTTCTATGCGTTCCTTCAGGCCGGGAACTGCCAGACCGGTGCGGCCTACCGCCCGGTACCTCAGCGACGCAGCCAGCGTGTCGACCCCCGCGTCGCGGTAGGCCCGGATGCGCTCCTTCACCATCTCGTCGGTGCCGATGAGGTTGGACTTCAACACCATCTCCGCAGGCACCAGCTTCCGGGCTTCGTCCCTGCGCCCGTCAATCCACAGGTTTTGTATGGCCTTGGCTTCATCGGCGTACCCGGCGCGGCAGTAGGCGGCGTTATAGAAGTTGAACTCCCTTGACCCCATCGCGCCGAGGCTGAAGGCGAGACCGGGCTTGAGGGCTTCCACTGCTTCATCCACATCATCCGTAAATAGCACCGAGCCGCCGACCTGGAGGTCAATATCCGACATGGACCGTCCAGCTTTGTCAGCGCCTTCCTTGATGTAGTCGAAGAAGGCGTCGGCGTGTTCAGGCATGAAGGACGTGCCCTTCCACCCGCCGGCCAGTTCTCCGGTGAGCCGGAGGTTGCGCGGGCCGAGGGATGCAATGTAAATCGGGATGTCCGGCATGGCGGGCGACTCGGTCCGGATGGACTTGCCCTGGCCTTCCCGTACCGGTAGTTGGAAGTTGCGGCCCTGGTAGGCGACACGCTGCCCGGAAAATACCTGCTTCATAATCTTGATGGTCTCACGGGTGCGCCCTATCGGGTCGTCGAAGATAACGCCGTGAAACCCCTCAATCACCTGTGGGCCGCTCGTTCCGATGCCCAGCAGGAACCTGCCATTGGACATGGAGTACAGTGACATCGCGGTCATCGCCGTGTTGGTCGGGGTGCGGGTGCCCAGTTGGAGCACTCCCGTCCCCAGCTTGATGCGTGATGTCTTGGCCGCCAGGTATGCCAGCGGCGTCGCGCCGTCGAACCCCCACGCCTCAGGAGACCAGATGCTGTCCACACCCAGCCGTTCCGCCTCGATTGCAAAGGTGGAAAGTTCCTCCCAGTCGGCTACGGCATAGCCATGGATGAACCCGGTGGAAACACGCATTCAAGCCCTCCTCAATCGGCAATGAGGTAGTTTAACCCTGCGTGTGACTATGCACAATCAGCGGGTTGGGCTGGGGTAAGACCGCAATTTCCCACTCAACGAGGCGGTTTCGCGCCGTACCGTTCATCGGACCAATTACTGACACTTGCTCCTTTCAAACCCCGGATGCGCTCCCATATCATGTCCTGTAGGCGCCAGGACCGGCCACCGCCCTGACCGGGAACGAAATCCAACCCGTCGCTCGGGGAACCAGCCCAATGCGCGCAGGCCGGTCCTGTAGCAGTCATGGAGCAGCGTTCTCGATGCCCGGGGATATCCCATGGACTGTCCAGCACCCTTACCCGAGGCCCGGCCAACGCAACGGAATTCGTAAAAGTGAGCGGAAGTGAGCGGAAATGGAGGGGAAACTGAAAGTTTTCCCCTCCAGTCCCTCCGCGCTCCGGCCATAAATCTCAAAGGAGCTGACACCGGAAAATGAGAAGCGAAATCAGGTCCCTCCAGGCCCGCGTCCGTGCCCTCCAGCGCAAGTACGCACCCCAGCTCGCCTTCATCAAGCTGCGCAAACTGGCTGAGGACTACATCCTCGAATGCGAGAAAGCTCGCCACGAGAACAAACCCCAGCCCGAGACCCATTCATTCATCAAAAAGATAGTCAAGGCCGGCTTCCGCCTTCGCACATTCATCGCCCTCCACAAATGCGTGGACCGGTTCCAGGACAAGAACGCCATCCCCGAGCCCAGGGACATCCTGCTTGCCCTACTTCCTTATGACTGGGAGCGGATTAACCGGCACATGCCCAGGAAGTCGGACCTTCTTGCCGAGCAATAGGATGAGGAAATAGGAGAGGGGAAGGGGGACGCCGGCAGCCGGGCTGGGAACGTGGGAAGTGGATCCCGCTCCCTTGATAACCAGGAGGTTGAGGAGCGTCCCTGGCGGGAATGAGCCACAGCCGAAGCTTAGAGCCTGCCCAGTCCGGGCCAGAGGGGGAAATGCCCGGAGATGTCCGGGAACGTCCGGGGAAATGAAATATGCCCCGGCGGCGGGCCGGTGGTTGATCAGACCGCCCGAATCGGGACTCTGCCCTTGGACTCTGCCCTTGTAGTAGCGGGCGAGTGAGAAACCGTGGCGGGCGTTGCTTGAGTGTATAATTGGCCAACACAACCTACGGGGGCAACTCTGCTCCTGTGCGGGGACCAACAACAAGGGACGGGACCACGGCGGCGCTGGGCTGCCCAGCACCGGTATGGGGCGACGCTCTGGACGTGGAGGACTGATAAATGACTATAAGCGTGGGCACCGGAATCGCTCGGGTATTGAAGCAGGAAGGGGTGGAGTGGGTCTCCACTTTCCCGGTCTGCCGGGTCAACAATTCCCTTGGCCGGGAGGGGATACCGATGGTGATGATGCGGGACGACCGCTATGCGGTTGCCTTGGCAGATGCCTACTCGCGTATCAACGCGGGATCGCCCATCGGAGTGGCTACCTTCCAGGGAGGCGTCAACGCCGCGGGTTTGCAGGTCGCCTATGCGGGTATGGCCCAGGCATATGAGGACGGCTCCCCCGTGTTGTGCATCACCGACGGTGTGCCCATTGGCGGGACCGAGAACAGTCAGTTCGACGTCACGACCAGCCTGAAGACGGTGTCCAAGTGGTACGGCTATCTGGACCGGCCGGAGCGGCTGCACGAGTTCATGCGCCGCGCCTTCACAATGCTGCGGTCTGGCAGGCCCGGCCCCGTGGTGCTGGCCATTCCAGACCCCGACGCCCTGATCGACGAGACTGCTGACCCCTACATGCCGGTCAAGGCATGGAAGTCGCTCCCCGACCCCGCCGACGTTTCTGCTGCGGTGGACTTGTTGCTGGAGGCCAGGGACCCCCTGATTTACGCTGGTGAAGGCGTCATATACGCAGGGGCGTCGGACCAACTGAAGTCATTTGCCGAGTTGGCCAACTCTCCGGTAATTACGACGCTGAAGGCCAAGGGCGCACTCCCGGAAGACCATCCCCTGTTCGTCGGGGTCAGGGGCGGTCAGGTGGACCACTACCTGAGCAAGTGCGACCTGCTGCTGGCGGTCGGCTCCAGCCTCTCGCCGGGCCGGTTCAGCCACGCCATACCAAACGCTGTGGCGAAGAAGATTATCCACTGCAATGTGGACGAACTGCACGTCAACAAGGCGTATCCCACGTCCGTTGCATTGATAGGCGACGCCCGGTTCTCCCTCGAAGCCCTGGAGAAGACGCTATCAGATAAGACCGGGGGCAACGGCAGGGATCCGGGAAGCGTGATGGCGGAAGTCAGGGCGGCGCGAGATGAGGCGTTGGCCCAGTACAAGGAGGCGATGGCGTCCACCGACACGCCGATCAACCCCTATCGCGTCTACGCCGGGCTTATGGAAGTGCTCGACCCGCTCAAGTCCTTTGTCACCCACGAGTCGGGGAACACCAGAGACCAGTTGAGCACGGTGTACGACACACTGATACCTCGCGGGTTCCTGGGATGGGGGAATGTATCTTCCCTGGGGTTCAGCCTTGCGGCGACCATCGCCGCCCGGATTTCATTCCCGGACAGGCACTGCGTGGCCGTTACCGGGGAGGCTGGCCTTGGCTACATGATGGGCAACTTGGAAGTGCCGTTGCGCCAGAATTTGGGGATTACTATCGCCCACGTTAGCAACGGTGGATTTGCCGGTTACGGGCCGGGCTTCTGGGGAGACGGCCATGATCCATTCACCCACCGGGTGCTTGGGTATGAGGATGTGGACATGTCCAGGGTTATCGGCGAGCTGGGCTACCACACCGAGCGGGTGACGGAACCGGCGGATGTGGGTCCGGCCCTGAACCGCGCCCTGGCCGCCAACGATTCCAACCAGCCTTCCTACATCGAGTTCGTTTGCAGCCAGTACCCCATCTACGGCGGTTGGGTCGGCAGATAGTCACTGGACCACTATGCCAGAATAGGGCGGCGCGCCAGCCGCGTCGCCCACAGGAACCCAATGGCGGCGACGTATAATCCCACCGCCAGCAGAAACGCCCCTGCGTAGTCCCCCTGCAAGTCGAAGAGCAGCCCCCCAATCACCGGCCCTGCCAGAAGCCCGACGCTCCGCCCCGCCTGAATGATTCCCATCGCGGTCCCCAGGCTGTTGGCTGGAATGATGTCAGCCGCTTTGGCGCTCAATGCCAGCCCACCGATCCCATCGCTCAGGCCCGAGAAGGCTACGAACACCACGAGCGGCCACAGCACCTCTCCGTCTCCGAGAAGCAGCACTACCACGATGGCGGTGATCTGCATCCCGAACCCTATCGTGAAGACCGGCTCCCTGCCCAACACGTCCGAAAGGGCACCGGTCACGGGGCGTCCTACTAACCCGACCAACCCAACCGCCCCGATTGTGGATGCGGCCTGGAGCGCGGAATACCCTCCGGCAACGAAGAAGGCCACCATGTGGACGTTGGTCAACTGTATCCCCACCGACGATATAGTCCGTGCCATCACCAGGTACCAGAGGGTGTCGGAACGCAGCAGTTTCCCCGCTTGTCCCCGGGGCCCGGTCTCTGGTTGCTGTGCAAGAGCTACTGAGGCTGACTCATGCGCCGGGTCTGGAGGTCGGCGTTGGAGAAGCAGGTTGGCGGGTACTACCATCAGGAAGAAGACTGGCCCGAGTATGCGGCAGGTAACCCGCCAGCCCACCTGCGAGATCAGCAGTTGGGCCAGGGGGGCGAAAATGCCCTGTCCAACGGGGTTGCCGGAGTCAGCCAAACCCAGGGCACGGCCACGGCTCCTTGGGAACCAGGGGGCCAGGTTGGCGGTGGCGGTGAAGGACGAGACGGCGTTCTCCCCGATGGTGACCACCACGCCGTAGAAGATGAACAGTTGCCAGAATTCCGATACGAAGCTGCTGCCCAGGTATCCAATCAGCAGCACAGCGCCGCCCAGGGCGAACAGGCTGCGGGGGCCGAGCCGGTCCAGCATCCCGCCCAGCAGCGGGGACATCAGCGCCCCTGTCAGACCGGAGGTCGAGAATATCCCGGCGGTTGCCGCAGCGCTTCGGGAGAAGCTCTCCCGGAAGGCCAGGAACAGCACCGGAGCGGTGTTCTTGATCCCACCTTCTGCCGTCAGGTTGAGGAAGGCCAGGGAGAAGATGACCCAGCCGTAGTGGCGCTTCTTCAGGGTGTCCCGCCAGAGGTTTCCAACCAAAGCAGTGGCGCCTCCTGACCAAGGGCATTTATAGTGTCAACAGCGCCACGAGAATTGGCCGGTTTACATCCAGCTTCGTGCCGCCCGGTGGACACTATTCACGCTGGACCGAAGTTTGTCAAAGGAGTGTAACTATGGCAGTACATATCACGATGGCCTTTTCTGACAATCCAAGGGTCCAGCCGCTGCGCGATGGGACTGTCAAGCCGGAGGGCATCGACCTGGAAATGCTGACCATCCCTCCCAGCGACCTGTTCTACCGCAACCTTGCCTACGACGAGTTCGACGCCTCGGAGATGTCCATATCCGAGACCCTGCTGGCGTTGGAGAGAAGCGACGGGTCGAAGTGGGACTGGTCGGCCTTGCCGGTGTTCTTGAGCCGGGGCCATGTCTGGCCCAGCCTCTATGTTAACGCCGAGTCCGGCATAGAATCCCTGGCCGATCTCAAGGGCAAGCGTATTGGCATACCGGACTACGACATGACGGCAGGTCTCTGGTTTCGCGCCACCCTGTTGGACATGTACGGGATTCAGGCCGGGGATAACGTCTGGTTCAACGGCCGTACCAGGGAGCACAGCCACGGGGGGGCATTGGGCCTGGACGACGCCGGACCGGTGGGAGTGACTCATCACTGGCTGACGGTGGACCAGACCCTGGACGTGATGCTGGACAGGGGAGAGATCGACGCCTTCACCGCCATGCGTTCCGGGGGCCGGGTGACGGCAGGCGACCCTACGGTAATCGACCGCTACGGCGGCACGCCCATCGCGGGGAATCCGAGAATCAAGAAGCTGCTGTCGGACGATGGCAAGGGCGTGGTGTATGAATACTTCCAGAAGACCGGGTTCTTCCACTGCAACCACCATGTAATCGTGCAGAACCGGATACTGAGGGAACACCCCTGGGTTGGGCTGGAGCTATTCAAGGCATTGCAGCGTTCCAAGGAGGTGGCTATCCAGAGGGCCAGGGAATCGCAGTCCGCCTATCTCTATTTCCCCGGCTCTGACTTCTCCGATCAAGCGTCGGTCATTGGGCCTGACCCGTATCCCATCGGCATCAGGGTGATGGGCAAGAACGTTGAACGGGCGGTGCAGGCATCGCTCGAACAAGGGCTGCTGACGAAGCCGCTGGCCCTGGAGGACATCTACTTCCACACGACGATGGGCACGTGAGGTAGCATAGACCCGGTCAGGTCAACCAATCTCCGCCGGTGGGCCACCCCACTCGTCAATGATGTGATTGCACTGCGTCAGTGGGGCAGAGGCCGGGAGATCAGGTCTTTGATCTGGTCCGTTACGGCTGACTGGTCGAAGGTGCGGAGGAGGTTGATGCGGTTGCGGTTGGGGTCGCCTCCGTGCCAGTACTCGTACACCTCCTGGCGCATTCCGAAGGAGGAAACTGCCAAGTCGTTTGCCAGACGGTAGAGGCGCGACTTGTACTCTACGCCAACGCCTTTGCCTCGCATGTAACGATCGAGGTAGGGACGGAGGTCCGGGTTGGCCAGGTCATTCTCGCTGGGCTGCATGATCATGCCTGAGCCGGAAATCTCGCGGAGCAGCTGTACCATCCGGGCCGATGTCTGGGCGAAGAAGATGTTCATGCCCGACATGGAACCGAGGGACATCAGGCCGCCATCGGTCATGTACGCGCCGTGCTCCACACCGTCCATCGCGTGACGCCACATCTCGCAATAGGTGGCCATCTCGCCGAGCTTGGCGGCGACCTCCCGGTACTCGATTACTCCTATGGCTTCTGCAATCATGGTAGCCACGGCAGCCATCAGGCGCATACGGAAGTGGATGCGGCACAGGTTGGCCCAACCCATGAAGTTGACGTTGCTACCCAGCCTTTGCAGCAGAGGGGTGGCCTCGTAGAGCATGAAGAGACGATCCCAGGGGACGAGGACGTTCTCGAAGAAGAGCATTGAGTCCTGTTCGTCGTACAGCGCGCCCAAGGGGTGGCCGTAGCTACCAGGGAACTGAGAGACCGGCTCGCGGCACAGGACCTTGAGGCCGGGACTGTTGGTGGGGATGGAGAAGGCCAGAACGAAGCGGGGGTCGGCCCGGCGGACGAATGTGGCCGACAGCGAGACGTAGGTCTCATTGCTGATCGGGGCGGCGGTGGCTAACTGTTTGGCCCCGTGGACGATCACACCCTCCGTAGTTTCCTCGACCACGTGGAGTGCGATGTCCTCTTCCAGGACGGCCCTCTGCTCGTTCTGGGGCTGCTCGCTGCGGTCCACCTGGGGGTCGCCGAGGGCGTGAGTGAGGAACAGGTCGTTCTCCAGGCAAAGGCGGTGGTAGTTGGCGATGTTCTCGCCGAAGTCGCAGTGGGGGTTTTTGACCGCGGCCAGGGCCTCCCGGGAGTTGTAGAGTGTGATGATGTGGGGCGCGAGGATGTCGGGGCTGCGGCCAAGCTGACCCCAGGACTGCTCGTTCCAGATCTCACTGTTGCGGCGCTTGTGCTTCAGGTCGTCAGCACAGGTGGGCAACTGCCACGACAGGCTGCAACGGTTGCCCGTCTCCGGGGAGACGAAGGTCATCTGCTCCCCGAACTCGGCAGAGTGTTGCAGGTCGTAGATGCGGGCCAACTCGTGGACCATGCCGGTCAAGGCGGGGTGGGTTGTAACGTCGGAAACCCTTTCGCCATCCAGCCAGACCTCGCGGCCGTCCTTCAGGCTCTCGATGTAACGCGGGCCGGCCATCGCGCCCTGGGGCTTTGATGTGTCTACAACCATTGGGATACTCCTTCATATCCGGGGCCAACATATCCGGGGCCAATTGACGCAATCATATTCGCGGGGCTGGAGCATCGCAAGGAGAGAGACCCGGTAAGGTAGGGAGGGCAACTGTTCAGGTCTGTCTGACCGGTCTAAGGTATGTCCCACTTCCGGCAGTTTCGAGGCTGGAGTTTTTATTTCTTGAGCCAAAGTGAGCCATTCTGAGCCATTTGCCACTGTGTCCGGTTGAGATTTGCACCGCAGTTGATTTGACACATGGACATGGTAGCAAGTGGTGACCGGGGATGGAAAGGGGCAAGTGTCAGTGGGCGAGAGGAATCCCTATCGACTCGCTTTGATGAAGTAGAGACCATCCGCCGGAGTTTGCGCGGGCTATGATAAGGCAGAGTGTCCAGGCCAAGAAAGGTGCAAGTGTCAGCAATCCAGACCGTCCAAAACCAAATGCCACCGCAGCCCACTTGGTTATGTGCGGTGCCAGTGCGCATGGCGCGGATGCGGCGGATTTGAGGCTAGAAATCCATTTCCCAGGCCATTGTGAGCCTCTGTTCCTCACGGCGGGGCCGGTTGAGATTTGGGCTGGGACAAGTCTGGCAATCACGACGATATTATGTTAGCGGTTGCTTACCGGTGTTGGGAAAGAGGGAGTGTCAGTAAGGGAAACAAATTCCCTTCCAGGTCCCTTGGGAAATCGGACGGCGATTGGCTTGCTTGGTCGCGGGAAGGGCTGTGGTCTGGAGGTTGGCGGGCTGCGTGAATGCAACGTTGCGGTGAGCCAGCCCTCGATGATGGTTGCCAAGGGGTGGGTTCTGAATGAAAATGGAGCCGCAACTATCCGGCTAGAATAGCGTTGCAGACTGGCAAAGGACTGCGACGACCAGCCTATCGTACTGGGAGGTCCCGCCATGACTACCGTTCAAGCCCGTCAGAACCAGGCATCCGTTCCTGTTCCGGCCAACATGCTCCAGACGATACGGTGGCGGTGCATCGGGCCGCCGCGCGGGGGGCGTGTGGTGGCCGTGGCCGGGGACCCGCAGGACCAGATGGTCTTTTACTTCGGGGCCTGCGCCGGCGGGGTCTGGAAGACGGATGATGGGGGCGTCTACTGGCGGAACGTTTCCGATGGATTCTTCAACACCGCAGCCGTGGGCGCGTTGGCGGTGTCGGACAGCGACCATAACGTCGTCTATGCCGGGATGGGGGAAGCCTGCATCCGGGGGGACGTGTCCCACGGTGACGGCGTGTACCGCTCTACCGATTGCGGACAGACATGGACACACCTGGGACTAGAGGACACGCGCTACATATCCCGCGTGCGGGTGCATCCTACCGACCCGGACCTGGTGTACGTGGCAGCGTTGGGTCACGCCTACGGGCCCAACGAGCAACGCGGGGTGTTCCGCTCCAGGGACGGGGGGAAGACCTGGGAGAAGGTGCTTTACCGGGATGATAAGACCGGTGCGATTGACCTTTCCATTGACCCGAACAACCCGAGAATCATCTACGCGGCATTGTGGCAAGTGCAGCGGACGCCCTGGAGCCTCATCAGCGGCGGGCCGGGCAGCGGTATATTCAAGTCATCGGACGGCGGGGACTCCTGGGAGGAGATTGCCGGGAATCC
Organism: uncultured Dehalococcoidia bacterium; assembly: GCA_951812625.1. GTDB lineage: Bacteria > Chloroflexota > Dehalococcoidia > Lucifugimonadales > UBA3495 > CATOSP01. The sequence goes on from CATOSP010000002.1 coordinate 1,406,725, forward strand.
AGGGTTGCCTTCCGGCACTCTTGGGCGCATCGGAATTGCCGCATCTCCAGCGAAACCAGGCCGGGTGTGGGCCACCGTAGAGGCCGAGGACTCGGCGGTGTTCTGCTCGGACGATTCGGGAGCCACATGGGAGAAGATGAGCGATAACCAGGACCTTCAGGGCCGGCCCTGGTATTACGAGCACATCTTCGCCGATCCCCATGACGCCAACTCGGTCTGGGTGTTGAACTACAGCGCGTGGAAGTCGGTTGACGGGGGAAAGAACTTCGACGAAGTCTCGACTCCCCACGGCGACAACCACGATCTCTGGATCGACCCACGCAATCCCCAGCGCATGATCGAGGGCAACGATGGCGGGGCCTGCGTCAGCTTCAACGGCGGGGACACCTGGTCCACCATCTACAACCAGATGACCGGGCAGTTCTACCACCTGACGGCGGACAACCGTTACCCGTACCGGGTCTACGGGACCCAGCAAGACAACTCGGCCATCTGCGTCCCTTCCGGTACACACAAGGGTGCCGTGCCGTGGAGCGACTGCTACCCGGTGGGCAACTCTGAGAGCGGCTACATCGCCCTCCAGCCTGACAATCCCAACGTGGTGTATTCGGGAGCCATCGGCAGTTCGGCGGGCGGCGGCGGCAATATGCTCCGCTACGACCACGATACTGGTCAGGTGCGCATCATCACGGTGTGGCCGGAGATACTGACCGGGCGTGGCGCGGTGGAGATGAAGTACCGGTTCCAGTGGACCTACCCGATACAGTTCTCTCCCCACGACCCGGATGTTCTCTACGTGGCAGGCAACATCATTTTCCGATCAACCGACCAGGGTAGTAGCTGGGAGGCCATCAGCCCGGACCTGACCCGCAACGACCCGAGCAAGTTGCAGGTGTCGGGCGGACCTGTGACCAAGGATACTTCCGGCGCGGAGACCTATTGCACCGTGTTTGCCTTCGTGGAGTCTCCCCATGAGAAGGGGGTCTACTGGGCCGGGTCCGATGACGGGCTGGTGCATATCTCCCGGGACGGGGGCGGGACGTGGGAGAATGCTACCCCGCCGACGCTTCCGGCGTGGAGCCTGGTGTCCATGATTGAAGTGTCGCCCCATGATCCGGCTTCGGCGTACCTGGCTGCCACTCGCTATAAGCTGGACGAGGCCCGTCCCATGTTCTTCAAGACCAATGATTACGGTCGCACATGGACGGAAATCAACGACGGGATTCCCGAAGGGGACATTTCCCGGGTGATCCGGGAAGATACCGGCCTGCGCGGTCTGCTGTACTGCGGCACGGAGAGCGGGGCGCACGTTTCCTTTGACGACGGAGGTTCATGGCAGCCGTTGCAGACCAACTTGCCCACCGTTCCGGTATATGACCTGCTGGTGAAGGATGGTGACCTGGTAGCGGCGACTCACGGCAGGGCGTTCTGGGTACTGGATGACGTCACCCAACTGCGTCAGCTATCACGGGAGTTGGAAGGAGAGAACGCACGATTGTTGAAGCCGCGGACCACCGTGCGGCTGCGGTCCCCGATGGCTCCCAGAAGCGCTTCGCCGGGGAAGAGCTACCGGCTGGGCCTGGGGGCAGACGTGGCCTACACGCAGGCCAAGGGTCCGGACGACGTTCCCATGCGAGTGTTCCTGGACGCGGGGGAGAATCCGCCCAACGGTGCGATTATCAGCTATTACCTGAAGGACAGCCCGTCAGACGAGGTCACAATTTCCGTACATGATGCGTCCGGGGCTTGGGTGCGCAGCTTTTCCAGCAAGCCCTCGGAGGCAGACTCCGGTGAGGCCCAGCAGGGGCCGCCTCTCAGGACCGAGCCTGGGCTGAACCGTGTGGTCTGGGACCTGCGTTACCCCAATGGGAGGAAGGTAGTCGGGGACAAGACCACTGAGGATATGGTCACGGGGCCGGTCGCGCCCCCGGGTACATATACGGTCACGCTGACAGTGTCCGGGGAGTCCCAGTCGGAGAGTTTCGAGTTGGTGGCCGACCCGAGGTTGGAAGCCACCCAGGCGGATTATGAGTCGCAGTTTGAGTGGCTGGTCAAGGTCCGGGACAAGCTCTCGGAGACTCACGACCACATTAACCGTCTCCGTCGCGTCCGGCAGCAGGTGGAGGAATGGGAGACGCGCGGCCGGGGACATGAGACTCTGGTAGAGGCCGCAGGGGCGCTGAAGCGGAAGCTGGCGGACATCGAGGATGACCTGATACAGACGAGGTACACGGGGGCACGGGACCGGCTCAACATGCCGGTGAAGCTGAACCGGCAGCTGGCGGAGTTAATCGCGGTGTTGGCCAGCGCGGACTTTGCCCCGACGCAGCAGTCGCTCCAGGTCTTCGAGCAGGTATCGGGGCGCATAGACGTCCGGACTGCATTGCTGCAGGGAGTGATTGACGAGGACGTGCCAAAGTTCGTTAACCTGGTTCACGAGCTTGAGGTCCCGACGATTGTGGCGGACCCTCCGTCCGGCTCCTAGAGGCCGGGGCCGGGCCGTTGCCCGTTATAGTGGGGCATTAAGGAGTCGGACGGAAGTCCTCCCTTATGCCCCATGTGCATCCCGGCTATTCGGGGACCAGGTCTCTAACGCTAGGCATTACTTCCTGGGCCAGGAGCTTCATTGACTTTTCCCAGCCAGCCTGGTCTTCCATGTAGTCGTAGATCAGGACCAGCAAGGTACCGAAGCCACCGGACATTTCGTACAGCCGCCTTAGCTTGGACTCCACCGTGGCGGGGGAGCCGACCATCCACTGGTGCTCGGCGAGGTATTCGGGAGTTACCTTTTCGTCGGGGACGCCAGGGTCGTGCTTGAAGGTCTTGAGCAGGTCAAAGTTCTCGAACAGAGGGATGAGGTAGTCACGCCACACGCGGCCCAGCATCCCGTTGACGCTCTTCTCCCATGCCTCGTCGTCTGAGTCGGCGACGAACACGTCCCGGACAATGCGCCACTCGTTGCGCGACGGGGTTAGACCGGACCGCGCCGCTCCTTCAGATACTGACTCCCAGTGGCTTGCAATGTACTCGGCGTTCAGGCCGAGGCTCATGGGGATGAAGCCCCGCTCTCCGGCTATTTTCAGAGTTTCCGAAGCGATGCTGGCCGCCGCTACGCCGATGGGAGGATAAGGTTTCTGGTATGGGTTGAGGAAGTAGCGGAGGAAACCGTACATCTCTTCCGGGATGTTCACGTTCCAATACTTGCCCTTGTACTCGAAAGGCCCGGTGTTCTGCCATATCTTGAGTATGATGTCGAGGGACTCCCGGGTCATGTCCCGGTGCTGTCCGCCTGTGCCGTCCACGTCGAAGAGGGCGTAGTCGCTGGGGAGGCCGCCGGAGCCTATGCCAAACATGAAGCGGCCCTGGGCCATGTGGTCCAGGTAGGCAACGCGGTGGGCAAGCTCCGCCGGGTGGTGGTAGGGGAGCAGATGCACGCCGGTGGCCAGCTTGATGTTTTTGGTCCGGGTCAACGCCTGCGCAATCATCAGGTCCGGCGCGGGTATTGGTTCCCAGGGGCTGGTGAAGTGTTCGCCGATCCATGCCTCATCGAAGCCCAGTTCGTCGGCCAGCGCGAGGCAGTCCAAGTCCCACTCGTGGGCCACGTAAACGTCCCGTTCCGGGGGATGGGAGGGCATCATAAAAAGACCGTACTTCATTGCCCGCTCCTCAGTTGATGCGTTGGGTCTCGGGTGTTTGCCACGGATACTACTCCCCGCTCCGGTAATCGTCCAGTGCTGTTACGAAAAATAGCTTCCTGATAGGCTGATTTCGCAGTACACTTGTCAAGGCAAAGGCAAATCAGGCCGACTCCGTGGAGCTGGGGAATCATCCCCTGCCCCACGAGCAGGTAGCATTGAGATTTATGGAAGGTCTATGTTAACCGGCCAGCGTTGGTCAGCCGGGCTGTTGAGGCGGGCCACCGGAGGATTCTATGGCTGGTGGCTCACGGGGGTTGCGGCGTTCATCATGGTCCTCGGCAGCGTACCGATGTTCCAGGGGATGCCAGCGTGGTTCGTCGTCCTGGAGCGGGAGTTCGTGTGGAACCGCACTCAGCTTTCCCTTGCCTTCTCGTTCACGAGGGTGGAAGGGACGATCATGGGGCCAGTGGCCGGTTACCTGGTGGACAGGCTGGGGCCGAGGAAGATGGTGCTGCTGGGGATGCCGGTGCTGGGCACGGGATTCGTGCTGTTCAGCCAGGTGCATCAACTATGGCAGTTCTACGGGGCCTTCGTGGTGATGAGCATGGGGGCGGGACTCGGGACGTGGCTGCCGATGATGACGGTACTGAACCACTGGTTCCTGCGGAGGCGGTCCCTGGCGATGGCGCTGGCCATGGAAGGGTTCGCGCTGGGAGGAATTGTCTTGGTCCCGGCGTTGGCCTGGGCTGTGGACCCCGACGTGCCGGGCAGGTTGGGGTGGAGGCTGACCGCCGCTGGTATCGGTATCGCAATCATCGTTCTGGCGGTCCCAATCTCACGGCTGGTGCGGGACCGCCCGGAGCAGTACGGGTTGCATCCGGATGGGGAGCGGCCAAGCCCGGTGGCTGTAACGGGTCGCGCTTCGGCTACCGAGGGCCTTCCCGACTATACCTGGCAGATGGCGCTGCGCACAGGGACGTTCTGGCTCATAACCATTGGCCACGCCTGCTCATCGATAGTCATTGTCACGTTGATGGTGCATCTTGGGCCAATGCTGGACGACCGGGGTTTCTCGCTTCAGACGGTCGGGTGGGTGGTGGCCGCCTACACGGGCGTGGGTGCGATATTCACGTTGGTCGGGGGCTACGTGGGTGACCGGGTATCCATCAGGCTGGCCTTGTTCGCTTTTTCGGTAGTGCAGTCTGCCGCGGTGGTGGTGCTACTGGTGGCGCACACGCAGTTGCTGGCGTACATTTTCGCAATACTCCTGGGGATCGGGTTCGGGGGGAGGACGCCATTGACAACGGCGATACGCGGGGCCTACTTCGGACGGCGTGCCTTCGCCAGCATTACGGGAGTGTCGATGATCCCGATGAACATCCTGCTGCTGGTTGCGCCGCTGTTCGCCGGGATAATGTTCGACCAGAAGGGAAGCTACACGGTGCCGTTTCTGGCGGTGGCGATCGTCAGCTTCTTTGGGGCGGCCATGTTTCTGCTGCTGAAGGAACCGCCCTCGTCTGCCAACAACCACCATTGAACCTATATGGCGGAGGTCGGGCTAGTGAATCGACTGAATTGACCTCCGCCATTGCCATGCAGGATTGACCTGCGGGGATTTCGCTAGGAGATGCTGCGGGCGAGCAGGTCCTTGATCTCGGTTACAGTCATGTCCTGCCAGAACCTGGCACGAGCCGCAGTCCTGGCCCTGCGTTCCCGGCCAAACTCCTGGTCGGTGATGTCCGGGTTCTCGGAGCGGATGTCCTTCTCGATCTGCTCCATCTCCTGCTCCGCGATCTCCGGCCGTTCGATCCAATGGCAGATGTACTCGTGGTCCTTGGTGTAGAAGACGGCTGTGGGGATGGACATCCACTGCCCATTCTTGAGGAACTCGTTCATAATGTCGTGGTTCTCGTCCCTGGGGAATACGACCATGCGCAACCCGGACGCCTCGGACATACGGGCGAGCACGGGCAGACCCCGGATAACGTCCCCGCACCAGTCTTCCCCCAGCACCAGCATCTTGGCTGGGCCATTGCTCCTGCCTACCAACTCCTTGAGGGCGGCGGCGTCCTCGGCGGTGACGCTGAAGTTGTTGTAGAATTCCTCGAATCGCGCTTTGTTGACCTTAATCTGGTCCATGTACGTCTGGTAGCTAACTCCCTGCTCGAACCGCTCGGGAGTGACCACGCTTGCCTGTTGAGTCATGATTGTTCCTCCTGTCTCGTTTAGCTACCGCATTGTGTCTGAAATCGAGGTGTTCCGGCGATGGTATGCGTGAACGGGCCAACGGCCCGTCAGCCGATTTCTCAACCAGTGCGCCCTTCAAACCCTATTTCAACACGCCCGTCGGGGTACAGGATTATGGGCACCGTGTCGCCGTAGTCCAGGGCTTCGTCCAGAGTATCTTGGCTCTGGTCGACCCTCCGCTCCTCGTACTCTATGCCCTGTCTGGCCCAGGAACTGCGCAGGTGGTCGCAGGCAGGACACACGGTCAGGGTATAGACAATTGGAATAGCCGCTGGAATAGCTGCCATGAACTGCCTCCGCATGACGATTTAGGCCATTCTACAACTCTCGTTTGGGCATGTCATCCAGACTGGCATGGTCCGCTTGTTTGCCTGGCCAGCCCCGGATATAATTGCGCTGCCGCGGATTCCTGGCTAGTGGTCAGTAACGGCGACGAGCCAGTTGCAACTGAGCAAACTCAATCCGTGATGCGCATCCTCAGCGGCCGCACCGGCCCCGTACCGGGTATGTGGCTACGTTCTTTAGTGGAGGCAGCATGATAGCGCTGATAGTTACGATCCAGATACAGCCGGACAAGAAGGACGCATTCATGGCGTCGCTGCACGGCGACGCCGTCGGTTCCAACAACGATGAGCCGGGTTGCTACCGCTTCGACGTCCTCCAGGACAATGACGACCCGAACACGATCCACCTCTACGAGATTTACCACGATGAGGCTGCTGTCGAGGCCCACCGTGCCGCGCCCCACTATCTGAAGTGGCGGGAGGAAGTGGCGGACTGGTTTGCGGCGGAGACTGTCAGGCGCCTGGCAACCCCGGTCTACCCTCCGGAAGGAAAATGGCGGAAGCGGCCTCCGATCGAAGACTAGGCAAGTCGAAGACTAGGCAAGCACATCCATATCTGACAGGCCGATCAGAACTACGGCCGCCGTTCCAAGACGCACCTGAATGCGTCGAGGAAGGCGGCTATATCTTTGTCTTCGAGGCACGTTGAAAGCGCTCCCACCAGGTTGGGAGCAATCATTATTCCCTCGTTGAGCAGTCCCAGGAACACGTGGGCCCGCAGGTCGCGGTCGGTGGCGGCCAGGTCGCGGTAGTTGTGAATCTCGCTGCCATTGAAGTGAATGCCGAACAGGGAACCCAGGCCGGTGACCTGCACCGGGACCTCCAGTTCGTCGCATACCTGCCGGATTCCCTGGCGCAGCTTCTCGGTGTTCTCGGCGAGGCTGCGGTATACGCCGTCGTCCAGGTGTTCCATCGTTACCGCGCCGGCGAGCATGGTTACGGGGTTGGCGTTGAAGGTGCCAGCGTGGGAAACCCTTGGACCCTTGGTGGGGTCGTACAGGTCCATGATGTCCTTACGTCCGCCGAAGGCTCCCACGGCGAAACCGCCGCCGATGATCTTACCCAGAGAGGTCATGTCTGGCGTTACGCCGTAGTATTGCTGGGAGCCTCCGGGAGCTACCCGGAAGCTGATTACCTCATCGAAAATCAGGACTATGCCGTTGGCCTCGGTGAATTCCCGCAGCATGGACAGGTATTCCGTGGTGGCGGGCAGCATTCCAACGGAACCCATGACCGGTTCGACTATGACGGCGGCAAGCTCGTCCTTGTTCTCATCCAGGATCCGCTGTGACGCGGAGACTTCGTTGAAGGGGATGATAACCACCTGGTCGAGGACGCCTTCGGCCAGACCATCACTGGCAGCGACCGCCTGGGGCCGGTCAGGGTCTCCCGCTTTGGACAGGTCCACGCGGACGCTTACCGAAACTGCGTCGTGTGTGCCGTGGTAGCCGCCCTCCACCTTGGCGAACTTGCTTCTACCGGTGAAGGCGCGTGCGGCACGGATTGTGTTCAGGGTAGCCTCGGTGCCGGAGTTGGTGAACCTGACCAGGTCGAAGCTGGGAATCCGCTCGCACAATAATCGTGCCAATCGCACCTGGTGCTCGTTGGGCGCGTTGTAGGCCACTCCGCGGGAAAGCTGCTCGGTAACCGCTTCCATAACCGGAGGGAAGGCGTGGCCGAGGATCATGGTGGTCATGGTGTTGATAAAGTCGGTACGTTCGTTGCCGTCGGCGTCGACCGTCCTGTTGCCAGATGCCTCGGTGAGGAAGATGGGGTATGGGTCCCAGAAGATGGAGTTGCGGCTGTCTCCCCCGGGCAAGTACTCAGTGGCGGTCTGCCACTTCGCCTTTGAGGCGGGGGTCAGTTCCAGGTAGCGGGCGAGCTCATCGGTCGCAGACGGCACAGTGACTACCTCCTAGTGATATGCAGAAGCAAGGAATTTGGTGTTTCTCTGGAGCGCTAGGACAGGGTTGCAGGCTCAGGAGTCGCAGGTACGACCCTGGGGAAATACAGTCTCCGCAACGGCCCCACACCGACACTCACCACGATAACAACGATGAGGAGCAGGCCGCCTACCGCCATAACAAGTGACGCATTGAATACGTCGGCTACCACGGCGCTCAACCAATTGCTCACCGCCATGCTTCCGCCAACGTGCATGGAGTAGACCCCGGATACCCTGCCACGCACCCTGTCGTCTGTCATGCTCTGAATTATGGCGTGGCTGATGGTCATGAACCCGGACTGGTTCACACCCATGGAAACGGCCGCGAGCACGGACAACCACGGGACGGTGGTCAACGCCATGATTATGGGACCCAATGCACTGGTCATGCCGAATAACAGGAACAGATATCCCCTAATTTTGACGCTGTGCACACCAGCAATAAATATGGACGCGACCAGCGCTCCCCCACCCACAGCACCCATCAGGTAGCTGACCCCGATTGCGCCGGAACCCAGCTTCTCGACCGAAATGCCCGGCAATATGGCCTCGTAGGACATGACGAGGGAGCAGTGGGCAAGGACGAGCAGCACCATGGCCAGGAGCTGTGGTTGTCCATACACATACTCGAACCCAGCTACCAAGTTCTGGAAGAAGCCTCGTCTTCGGTCTATTTCTCCTGTGGACCGGGTGGCGATCCGTTGTACCTGAATCAGGCCTACCAGATAGAAGGCGCTGCACATCCAGAAGGCGGCCCCCATGCCGAACAGTTCGAGCAAGGGAATGATCGCTATTGGCCCCACCAGGCGCGAACCCTGCTGTGTGGCCTGGTTCAGGGCGATACCGTTCAGGAGACGATCTTCCGGCAGTAGGTTGGGAATCAGGGACTGAGTGATGGTCATCTGGGCTGAGCGAAGGGTTCCGTTAATCAGTGAGAGGACCAGCAGCACCCAGAGCCCCGATGCCCCACCGAAGATCCCGGTCATCACCAGCCCAGCCAGCACTACGTTGTGAATCAGGTTCAAGGTGTAGGTCCATCTGAGGAGGCCGGCGCGGTCGAATTTGTCAGCCAGGAACCCGAGCAGAGGGGTGGAGAAGAGCCTAGGGATCATGGCCGCCAGGGTGACGATTCCGCTCCAGGTAAGCGCCCCGGTGATTTCGTAGGCGAGCCATCCACGGGCCACAATGAGCGCCCAAGCCGCGGCCCCGGCGCAGGCATTGGCTGTCCAAAGGGTGCGGTAGTCCTGAAAACGCAGGCCGTCGACGTACCTGTTGAGCACTCCTAGCAAACCGCGCCTCCTGACGGCGAGTGAGGAAGGAATGGGCGCATTATAGCAGTGCCGTTATGCTGACGGTAGTCGGTCCGTCGAGGCTTGGCCAAACGGGGTTTTTCTTGACTGCACATAGCCCCACGACTAGAATCGCACTCACCGGCTGACGGGATTCATTTGTGGTATCCAAACTTTGACGGCGGCACTGATGCTCCAAGACGATAACCTCCTCCCTCCTTACCGAGTCCTCGACTTGACCGATGAGAAGGGAGTGTTCTGCGCCAAGTTGTTGGCCGATTATGGGGCTGATGTAATCCGGGTCGAGCTGCCCTCGGGAGACCCAAGCCGGTCGCGTGGGCCCTTCACCGGAGATATCCCAGACGCAGAGTCTAGCGCATATTTCCTCTACTACAACACAAACAAACGTTCCATCACGCTGGACATCGAGACTGAGTCCGGGAGGTTGTTGCTACGGCGGTTGGCGGCGACGGCGGATGTACTGGTTGAGAGCCAGCCGGTCGGATACCTGGAGGGTCTTGGCCTGGGCTATGAGTCGCTGCGGGAGACCAATCCCCGGCTAGTGATGGCGTCCATCAGCCCCTTTGGGCAGTCGGGGCCCTGGAGAGGATATAAGTCTTCCGACCTCATTGCACTGGCAGCCAGCGGGTATATGCAGATTACCGGTGAGCCCGATGGCCCTCCGGTGCGGCAAGGCAACGAGCAGTCCCACTTTCCCGGCTCACAGCACGCGGCGGTGGCAATCATGGGCGCGCTGTATTATCGGGATATGTTGTCGGGCGAAGGCCAGTACATCGACGTGTCCCTCCAGGAGGCATTGATTACCTACTATACGGACGCCCACCCTGCCCTAGCATGGATGCAGCTAGGGGAGAACGTGACCCGCGTGGGGACCAACTCGACCCTGGTGGTGCCGCTGGGAGCGTTTCCGTGCCAGGACGGGTGGATTTCGGCAGGCATCATCACTCCCCGGGAGTGGGATGCCTTGGCCGAGTGGATTTATGAGGTTACCGGCAACGAGGAAGTGTTGAACGAGCAGTACCGGGGCGGCAACCAGGACCGCGCTCCCCACATCGACATTCTGACCGCCATGTTCATCGACTTTTCCAGTCGCTTTACCGCCGAGGAGTTGTTCCACGAAGGTCAGAGGCGCAACCTGGTCTTCCTGCCCGTGACCGACGTTTCGGACCTCCTAGAAGACCCGCAACTTGAAGCCAGCCATACCTGGACCGAGATGGAACATCCTCGCGCGGGGAGGCTCAAGTACCCTCTGGGCGTATTCGACATTGAGGGCGTAACTCCGTCCGGCATTCCGGCCCCGCTGCTGGGGCAACACAACCGCGACATTTACTGCGGCGAGTTGGGCCTTACAGACCAAGAACTGGTAGAGCTTCGGGCCAGCGGTGTCATTTGATGGTGGAGCATAATGGTTTGCTGACTAACGGGCAGTCTTACTTGACTCGCCGTGCCTTCCGATGGAGGGAGTTCTCCCGGAAGGAGTTCTCCTGGAAGGAGTTCTCCGCATGGTAGCAGACGGCAGGAAGGCGCTGGCGGGCGTCCGGGTCGTCGAGCTTGGTCCCTACGTTGCATTGCCCTTGACCGGGCGGCTGCTGGCCTCCCTTGGCGCAGAGGTCATCAAGGTCGAGACCAACAAGGTGCTGGATGAGATGGCCTTCATACCGGCCTGGTCAAGGGGGGCCGGGCAGCCTGACTACCAGCGGGGTAAGAAGCGCATAACTCTGGATGTGCGCACACCGGAGGGCCGGGACCTGCTCCTGGACTTGATCAGGGTCAGCGATGTCTTTATGACGAACTTCCGGCGCAACATCCTGGACCGCTGGGGCGTGGACTTTCCCACAATCAATGACGTCAGGCCGGATGTGGTCATCATGTGGCAGACGGGGCTGGGCGGCAACGGGCCGTACTACACCTACAAGTCCTACGGGATTCTGGTGCAGCACATGTCCGGCGTGTCCCTGATGAGCGGGGATGAGGGTGAACCTCCGGTAGCCATCAATACTTCATATTCCGATTACCACACCGGCATATTCCAGCCGGTGGCCGTCATCGGGGCGCTGTTGCGGCGCCAACGTACCGGGCGCGGGGCAATCATGGAGTCTTCAATTTTCCGTTCCGGGGCCGTAACGGCCGGACCGGCGATACTCGATTATCAGACCGACGGAAGGCTGCCGACGCGCCGGGGAAACCAGGACGCATCCGCCGCGCCCCACGGTGTGTACCGATGCCTGGGCGAAGACCGCTACTGCGCCATAGCCGTATTCACGGATGCTGAATGGGATGCCTTCTGCGATGCTTTGGGCAACCCGGAATGGACTCAAGACACGAAGTTCACTACTGCTATGGGTCGGCTCGACAACCAGGACTTGCTAGACGGGCAAGTTGGGAAGTGGACGGCGCAGTTCACGGCCGAACAGGTCATGGAAAGGCTCCAGGCCGCAGGAGTGGCCGCCAGCATCGTCTCCCAGGGTAATGACCTGTTCAGCAGCGAACACCTGAAGGCAAGGGGCTTTTACCGGGAGACCCCATATTACCTTGCTGAGAGGGGGATCCCGGCGACGCAATGGGAAAGGGGTGACGGGATTGCGTGGAACTCACCGGCGCGGCTGTCGGAATCTCCGATGGAGTTCGGCGCCTACAGCAATATCGGCGAGGATAACCGGTACGTCTTCGGGGAAGTGCTTGGTCTGCCGGACACGGAGATACAGAGGCTGGCGGAAGCCGGAGTAATTTATTGATGCTGGAAAGTGGTTTTCCTCAGTACCGGAGGGGTCGGCATGGCTGATTACGGTAGCTATGAACATTTGCGGGTAGAGGTGGCGGATGGGGTCGCACTCTTGACGATGGACCGGCCCGACTCCCTCAATTCTACGAATGCCAGACTTCATTACGAGCTGAGCCGGATTTGGCCGGACCTGGGCCAGGACCCGGCGGTGCGGGTCGCGGTGATCACCGGTGCTGGAAGCGCCTTTTCCGCTGGCGGCGACTTCGACATGATCGAGGAAGCCATCGGCAACCCCGAGGCAGTGGGGCGCATGATGGAGGAGGCCGGGGCCATAGTCCATAACATGATCAATCTGGACAAGCCGGTCATTTCGGCAATCAATGGCGTGGCGGTAGGAGCCGGGTTGGCGGTGGCCCTACTTGCGGACATCTCCATTGCCGCCGAGGACGCAAGGATTACCGACGGGCATGTCCGGCTTGGCGTCGCCGCGGGTGACCATGCCGCAATCATCTGGCCCCTGCTGTGCGGCATGGCCAAGGCCAAGTATTATCTTCTAACCTGCGATTTCCTGAACGGGAAGGAAGCGGAACGAATTGGCCTGGTCAGCATGTCAGTTTCGCGGGAAGAGCTGATGCCTACCGCGATTGATGTTGCCGGAAAGCTGGCATCCGGGCCGCAGTCGGCTATCCGGTACACCAAGCGGGCCCTGAACCAGTGGTTGCGCATGGCCGGGCACACCTCTTTCGATTACTCCCTGGCCCTGGAGAGCCTAGGGTTCTTCGGGGATGACATTCGCGAGGGTCTTCGGGCCTTGCGGGAACGAAGGTCACCGGAGTTCCCGTCGGCGCAGTAGACTCCTCCTGGCTGGCCCAACCCCATTGGGTGGACGACAGTGTGTGTGCAGCGTATTAGCGGGCTGGTCTGCTGGCGGGGATTGGCACTATAATTGCCGGTGCGCACCTACTTCCGTGCCCATATTCGACCCGTCAAGAGAGGCGCGATGGATACTTCCGTCCCCAACATGCAGGACTACGAGGAGACTTTTCGGGACTTCAATCTGGATGTGCCCGAGCGCTTCAACTTCGCCTTCGACGTCGTAGATGAGTGGGCCAAGGACCGCACAAAACTGGCGCTTATTTCCCTGGACCCGCAAGGGGAGAATGCCCAGCACCATACATTCTGGGACCTGAAGGTCCTGTCAGACCGGTGCGCCAATGTGCTCAAGGACCTGGGTGTCGGCAAGGGGGACAGGGTGTTCCTGATGCTGCCCCGCATCCCCGAGTGGTACGTCCTGATGCTAGGGTTGATGAAGCTGGGCGCGGTGCCGATGCCAGCAACGACGCTATGCACACCCAACGATATCGAATACAGGGTAAACGAGGCCGAGGCTGCCCTGGCCGTCACGGATGAGGAGAACTGGGAGAAAGTGGCCGCCGCGGCGGGCGCCTGCCCTTCTCTCCGCCACCTGCTGCTGGTGGGCGGCTCTCGCACCGGCTGGGTCTCCTACGAGGAAAGGATGGCCGAGACTTCCCATCTCCTGGACGAGGTCATCCCGACACGGAGCGAGGACCCGCTGCTTATCTACTTCACCTCCGGCACTGTGGGATACCCCAAGATGGTGCTTCATACCCACGCGTCCTACGGGCTGGCCCACGTGCTCACTGCCAAGTTCTGGCACGACCTGAAACATACCGACCTGCAATGGACTATCTCGGATACCGGATGGGCCAAGGCCGCATACGGCAAGCTGTTCGGCCAGTGGACCCAGGGGGCGGCGGTACTCCAGCACGATGCCAGGGGCCGGTTTGACCCCGCACTTACCATGCGAATCCTGGAGCGGTACGGGGTGACTTCCTTCTGTGCCCCGCCGACGGCATACCGTATGCTGGTGCTGGAAGACCTGACCAAATATGACCTGCGCAACCTGCGCCACTGCACGGGAGCGGGGGAGCCTCTGAACCCCGAGGTTATGAGCAAGTGGGAGGAAGGCACCGGGCTTACCATCTACGATGGCTATGGGCAGACCGAGACGGTGTTGCTGGTGGGCAACTACCGTTGCCTACCTGTGCGTCCCGGCTCGATGGGCAAGCCGGTGCCGGGATTCCATATCGCCATTGTCGATGACGAGGGAAACGAACTGCCCCCCAATGAAGAGGGACAGATCGCAGTCCGGGTCAAGCCGGACCGGCCAGTTGGTCTGTTCCGGGAGTATTGGCGTGGCCCCGAGGCTATGGAGTCGGCGTTCTACGGTGACTGGTATTTCACCGGCGACAAGGCGTACCGGGATGAAGACGGGTATTTCTGGTTCGTCGGAAGGGCCGACGACGTCATCATCTCTGCCGGCTACCGGATCGGGCCATTCGAGGTTGAGAGCGCCCTGATCGAGCATCCCGCAGTTGCGGAGTCGGCGGTGGTGGCCAGCCCGGACCCCGTACGGGGGGACATCGTAAAGGCGTTTGTGATCCTCGCACCAGGCCACGTTGGATCGGATGAACTGGTGGTCAGCCTGCAGGAACACGTGCGCACGACGACTGCACCGTACAAGTACCCACGAGCGGTAGAGTTCGTTTCCGAGCTTCCCAAGACCATCAGCGGGAAGATACGGCGGGTTGAACTCAGAGAGTCAGAGCTTGAGAAGGCCAAGGGAAATCAGTAGCCTGCGGAGACGTCATACGGGTGAGTGATGACTGAGCAGCCCAATGAGCTCGACTACGTGGTCCGGGGACGCATGTTCCTGCAACAGGGCTTGCTTGACCAGGCTATCTCCGACTTTGACGCGGCGCTGCGGATCGACAACCAGTGCGCCGTCGCCTACTACTGCCGGGGCTTGGCGCGCCGCAACGGCGGCAATCTGGACGAGGCCATCGGCGACTTTACGGCTGCGGTGGAGGCGGACCCGGAGTATGCAGTCGCCTATTACGCCAGGGGGGTTATCCGGCGGTATACCGGCAACTTCGAGCAGGCCCTATTGGACTACAATCAGGCTTTAGACATCGATCCGAGTGATGCCGATTTCTATTACGCACGCGGCGTGGCCCATGCCTCGCTTCAACATTACGATCAGGCTATCGATGACTTTCAGCAGGCTATCCAGATGCAGTCTGATATGCCCAACGCCCACTACAATCTTGGGATCGCCTTCCGGGACACGGGGCGGCGGGAAGAAGCGCGAGAGCACTTTTCGCGGGCAATTGAATTGCGGCCCAACGATGCGGACTACTACTACGCCAGGGGGAACCTGTTTCACGACATACACGAGTTTCACCGCGCCGTTGACGACTATTCCCGTGCCATAGAAGTAGTCCCGACCTTTGCCAACGCTTACTACAACCGAGGCATTTCCCAGCGTAACCTCGAGAGGCCGGATGAGGCGATCGCCGACTTCGACCAGGCTTTGAGGTTTGGACCCCCCTTTGCCACTCTTTATCTCAACCGGGGAGTAGCTCTGGCGGACAAGTCGGATCATGAGGCGGCCCTGGGCGATTTTGAAACGGCATTGGAGTTGGACCCGGCGCTGGCGGCAGCTCATTTCAGGAGAGGGAACTGCCTGGCCATCCTGGGACGCCTCGCCGATGCGAGAGACGACCTGTCGAGGGCAATCGAACTGAGGCCCAACTATCCCGAAGCCGAGCAGGCGCTGGCAATGGTGCGCGGGATGCTTGGAGAGACCAAGGACGACAATCCAGGAGAAGAAGTCGATGCCGGAGAGCTTTAGCGCCCAGTTGCAGGCCGAAGTCGCCCCCATGTGGCAGCAGATATTCGAGCAGCCCTTCCTTAGAGAGATCAAGGACGGGACACTGCCGCTGGAAAAGTTTCAATACTATTTGGGGCAAGACTACCTGTATCTGGAAGGGTTTGCCAGGACCGTCGCTCTGACGCTGGCCAAAGCCCCCACCTCTGCGCTGCTGGAAGAACTGGCCCGGCGGGTAATGACGCCGGTGGAGCGTCCGCTGCACCACAAGCTGGTGGCCGAGGCAGGACTGACAATGGAGGATGTGCGGCAGGTGAAGCGGTCACCGACCAACACGGCTTACGTCAACCACATGCTGACCACCGCGTCGCTGCACGGGTTGGGCCCCGCGGCGGCGGCACTGCTGCCCTGCCCGTGGACCTACCATGAGCTTAGGGACGGAGTGGGACAATCGGAGCACCCGCTATACGGGCAGTGGACTTCCTTCTACGTGGCTGGGTTGCTCCAGGACAGCGTGGACGCCTGGCGCAGTTTCGTTGACCGTGAGGCTGAGAAGGCAGACCAGCGAGAGTTAGATGCCATGCGGGAGGCGTTCACCATAAGCACCAGATACGAGTACATGTTCTGGGACATGGCCTACCGGATGGAGCAATGGCCTGTGTAGGGAAGTGTGAGTCTCGCCTGTGAAGACCGCAATGTCGAGCGGAGTCGAGTAACAATAAGGGCGTCCCGTACAGACCGGGACGCCCTTATTGTTGGCCGGCAGACAGGTCTTGGGATTAAGGGGCCATAGTTCCGGGGCCCCAGCCGTAGGGGATGTTAACCAGGTTCGGCTCCAAGTCTCGGACGGAGGTCTGGCCGCAGTAGGCCATGCACCGGTCCAACTCTTCCCGGAGTAGTTCGAGGACGCCGTGGACACCCTCCGCGCCGTCCACAGCCAAACCCCAGAACAGGGGGCGGCCGATTGCGACGGCTCTCGCGCCCAGGGCAAGGGCTTTGACAACGTCGCTCCCCCGGCGGACACCGGAGTCAACGTAGACCTCGGCTTGGCCCTTGGAGGCTTCCACGATCTCCGGAAGCATTTCGATGGCGCCCATAGTCATGTCCATCTGGCGTCCGCCGTGAGTGGAAACCAGTATTCCATCCACTCCGCTCTCAACAGCGATGTGGGTGTCCTCGGCGGTCCTGATGCCCTTGAGAACAAGAGGCAGCGAGGTCAGCCCACGTAGCCACTCAAGCTCCTGCCAGGTCAGGGGGGCAGTCCTCGATACTTCAAAACTGGGCGTTTCGTCGGTGCCACTGATCTCACTTTCCGGGCGGTTCTCGGCGCGGAAGTTGCCGAGTTCCGCCACTCTCTGAAAGCGGTTACGGAGGTCACGCTCCTTGGGGCTTGGGGCCGGAGTGTCCACGGTCAGGGCGATGGCCTTGAACCCAGCTTCCTCGGCGCGGTGGACCAGCATCTCGGTCAGGTCGTATCCCCGGTGGTAGAGCTGGAACCACAGGGGGCCGCTGGCAGCACCGGACACTTCCTCCAGGCTGTAGTTGGAGGAGGTGCTCAGCATCATCAGAGTGTCGGACATGCCCGCGCCCCTGGCGGTGGCAAGCTCCCCTTCCGGGTGGGCCAGCATGTGACTGCCGGCGGGGGCAATCATGATTGGCATACTGATTTCCTCGCCCAGCACCGTGGTGGTCAAGTCACGGTTCTCGACGGCCCGGAGGAAACGGGGCCGCAGAGTGAGGTCTTCAAAAGCGCTTCGGTTGCGTCGGGTGGTGAACTCGTCCATCGCGCCGGCGTCGATGAACGTCCAGTTATTGTGTGGGAGTACCTGTTTGGCTCTCGCCTCGTAATCATAGAGATTTATGGGGTCCAGGCGCATGGCAACCTCCTTTATTCGCTATCGGTGTCCGGCTCCCAGAACCTATGTCATCGGCCGGAGCAAAACTCGACTTACTCTACCCCTTCCCTGCTTTCCCGGCAAGTATCCGGTGACGGAGGGACTACCACCCCCAGGTTGAGTCGGGCCAACGTCCCACAAACGAGAGGGGCGGCTGATCAGCCGCCCCTCCTAAGTCACCCTATGTCCGAGGTAGAACAATCTCGGCTAGTCTTCCTCTTCGTTCTTCTTGAGGGGGATTACACCGGGGAGCCACCACTCCTCCCAGCTTTCGTCCACCCTTTCCTGGAAGTACTTGATGTCCTCGGGGGTCAGGTGGGCGAAGCGACCCTGGCGCAGCAGGTAGTCCTCGATGGGCTTCCGCTTGCGGATGCCCCTGGCGATGGCGCGGGAGGGGCCGTTGAGGATCAGTTCGCCGTCGATGATTTCGTACTGTACCCACAGGCCGGTCTCGATGGCCAGCATTCCCAACTCGTGGGAGAACTTGGGATCATAATCCCAACCCTTGGGGCAAGGGTCGATGCTATGAATAAATGTGGGGCCGCCGATGGTCAGGGCCCGGCGAATCTTGTTGTTGAAGTCAAGGCCGTATGAACCGCAGGCCGTGGCCACGTACCGGCAGTCCGGGTGGCCGGTGGCCAGCATCGGGGCCATGTTCTTCTTCCACCGCTTGTTCATTATGCGGTGCTCTTTGCCCGGAGGGCTGAAGGTCGAGTTTGCTCCCCAGGGAGACGCGCCAGAGACCTGGATGTCGGTGTTGGCGTAGGACTCGTTGTCGTAGCAGAGGATAAGCAGGTTGTACTCGTCGTGCTGGAGAGCCGCAGAGATGGCGGAGAGCCCCATGTCCACCCCGCCGCCGTCGCCGCAGAAGGCGATGACGTTGATCGGCTCTTCCTTCATCTTGCCCTTGCGCATCATTGAAGCGAGTCCGGCGGCGGTGCCGGTGGCAGCCGAGCCGGAGGAACCCAACTGAGTGTGCATCCACGGCACTACCCAAGGGGTGCTGTAGTAGGTGGTGTTGGCCACGTACATGCAGCCGGTGCTGCCAAGCACTATGGTCCTGGGGCCAGCGGCCTTGATCATAAGCCGCATCACCAAAGCGGACTCGCAACCCTGGCAGGTGCGATGGCCGGAAGTGAAGCCCTCGACCAACGGGATATTCTTGACCCCTCGAATCTGGGGAAGTTCTTGAACGGTTGTCATGTTCTTACTCCCTCACACCTATCCAGGTGGTTTCCTGGTCTATTTTTCCAGTATCGACGGCCTTTTGCGTGATGTCAACCATCTCATTGACATCGTTGACGTGTACCTCTCTGCCACCCAGACCGGCGATGAAGTTGAGTATGTGGGGGCGGCTTTCCAGGGGATAGAGAGCCGAGCGCAGGTCATTGAACAGGACGCCGCCGTAGGAGGGAGAGCCGAATGAGTAGTCGCGGTCGACGACACAGACGGCCTTGCACCGGGAGAGAGCTTCCCTGATTTCCTCGGTGGCGAAGGGGCGGAAGAACTTCACCCGCAGGAACCCGATCTTCCTGCCTTGCTCCCGGAGGCGGCGGATTGCCACCCGCACCGGCAGGGCAAGGGTGCCCATACCAACTATTACGATGTCGGCGTCCTCGGTCTCGTACTCCTCTATGAACGGGCTGGGCTGGTCTTGGAAGGACGAGCTCGGAAAGACCTCGTTGAGCTCAGCGTAGGCTTCTTTGATAACGCCCACGGACCGGCGCATCGCCTCGTCGGCCTGACGGCGGATCTCCATCAACCAGTCTTCATTGACCTGGGGGGCGACGGTGATAGGATTGTCCGGGTGAAGTTGGAGCCGTCCCCGGTCATATGGAGGGAGGTACTGCTGCACCTGCTGGGCGGCGGGAACGTTCACGATAGCCTGCGAATGGGTAAGGAACGAACCGTCGCAGCTGAGGGCCATCGGCAGGAAGACGCTCGGGTCTTCGGCGACGCGGTAGGCCAGGAGAGCAGCGTCCAACGCTTCCTGGGCCGTGGCAACCCAGTAAAGCATCCAGCCGAGGTCGCGGACGGCCATAGCGTCGTTGTGCTCGACACCGAAAGCACCGGGGTCGTCCAGAGCGCGGTTGCCCACCATTGCCACGACGGGCATCCGCAGACCGGCGGTGACGGTGATGGCCTCGAAGGCGTAGAACCAGCCGACGCCGCTGGAACCGCAGAAGGTCCTGGCTCCGACGGCAGAGGCGTGCTTGACGATCTCGAACTGGGAATGCTCGCTCTCGGCGACGATAAAGTCGCAGTCGAAAGCTCCGTCCGCCTTGAGCTTGGCCACATACTGCATGACGGTGTCGTAAGGCCGGATAGGGTAGGCGGTGATCACGTCAACGTCGGCCAATGCGCAGGCGATAGCGATAGCTTCGCTGCCGCTAATCAATTCCTCCGTTCCCGATTGGAAAAGCGCAGGTTGCGCGGTGGTAGTCATTAGTTATCTCCCCCAGGCTGAGCGGACTCGGCGATCTCCTCGGCGTACCCCCCGACGTGGTGGAAGCCGTGGGTCCTTGATTCCTGTTTCTGTACATCAATCAGGTTAGTCATCCACTGCTTGTAACCGTCGGCGTCGGCCTGCCATGCCTCGTACTGGCTGCTATTGTCGTCGAAATGCTGCTCATTGATCATCGTCACGCAGTCGGGCACGGGGCAGACCGCCTCGCACACGCCGCAGCCGCAGCAGGACTCCATGTTGGCGTCGTACAGGCCATCGGGAGTCACGTCGAAGCAGGTATCCGGGCACTGGAGCCAGCATAGGGTACACTTGATGCAGGTCTCGAAGTTGACTATCGGGCGCATCGACCTGGTGCTGAACTTCTTGAAGACGGAGTTACGGACCGGCTGGTAACCTTCCTCTCCACCCCGGAACCCAGTGCCCTCATCGATAGCCTTGATCACCAAGCCTTCTTCCATCTCCTTCCAGCCGGGGAGTTCGAACTTGAAGGGGGTTTCCGGGTTGCCCTCGCCCGGTTCCACGGGACGGACGTTGGCCAGATCGTAAGCCCGCCGGGCAGAGGCTACCTTGGTCTCGTTGTCGAACTGTTCGCGGATGGCCTCCAGCATGGAATCAAGGCTGACTAACTGGGGGCAGACGCGACATAGGTTCCCGAGGATTCTCACGTCAGTGTGGTCGTCCTTGTAGACCCACAGTCCGGAGAAGCTGACGGTACTCCTAATGATGGAGAGATCGTAGGGTGAGTCCTTCTGGTGCATGTCCTGGACAAGATCATCGGCTTCCTGCCGGGAAGTGACGATCAGGGTGCCACCGGGCTTGGTAAGCTCGTTGATGGGCTGGAGGCCGTACCATGCCCAGGACTCGATGCCTTTGCACATGGTATCGTCCACGTTGATGGTGACGTCCACCTCCGATGCTTCATACCTCGCCAGGTTTTCCTCAAGCTCCTCAGCGTCATCGGCCACGATGGCGAACTGTTTGGCCGGGATGCCGTTGCGCTCCGGAGAGTCGCCGTAGCGTCCGAAGGCGGTGCCTATCTTGCCTTCTTTCCTGGCGGCGAAGACTATGGAGCGGACGATGTTCCGGGCGAGAGTCTTCTGGAAAATCCCCCGGTACACCACCTCCACAGCTACTGTGGCCATACTTGTACCTCCCCAATTTTGTTTTGGTTGTCTACGCAGACGCTCCGTGGCGGAGCGGTCGTGCCGATCAGCCCCCGTCCGTCTCCTCCAATGGGCGAAGGCCGTGCAGGCCGTGTGTTTCCTGTGATTCCGAGACCGTGCCGGCACCGTCATGATGTGCTGCGATGTTAGCTGGTTCGACGACGGTAAGGTGATGCTCCATTGCCCGCCGCGCGCCGTCGCCATCCCCGGCACGGACCATTTGAAGGATCCGCCGATGCGAGGCCAGAGAACGGCTGGCCCTCCCTGGAGCCTGCATCGACTGGTCCCTGGACTGGTGGAGGATGTCTTCCACTGCGCTTACTACCTTGACCAAAGCGGAGTTGTGAGTTGCCGATGCGAGTGCAAAGTGGAACGCCGTGTCGGCATCGACGCCGCTGCCTCCGTCACTGATCTGGCGGTCTTGGTCCGAGAGTATCTCTGACAAGTCCTCAATCTCAGCTTGGGTAGCGCGTTGTGCGGCTACGGCGGCGATCTGAGGTTCAAGGAGGTGGCGCATCTCGAAAATGTCCTTCAAGGACTCAGACCCACCGTCGAGGGTCGAAGCGATCAGGGAAACCATGGAGCCAAGGTCGTCGGTGGCGATAAAGGTGCCTGATCCGCGCTTGCTGACCACCAACCCTCGCAGCTCAAGGGACCTGATTGCCTCGCGTACTGAACTGCGGCCAACCTGGAGTTGCTCTGCCAACAGCCTTTCCGAAGGCAGGCGCTCCCCAGGCTTCAACACGCCTTCCCGGATCATGGAACGAAACCTCTCCACCAGGACATCGCGCACACGCTTGCCCTGTCCTCGAGTTTGATTATGGTTGGTTGTGGATGTCCTGTTTGTCAAGTGGTCAGACCAATTTCGGATTGCCACATTATACACCGGTGCAATAGCTTGTCAACAACAAGAGTAGCGACTTTATTTGTTCCCGGCCGCAGGGCGATGTCATCCGGACAACTCATGCAGTAGAGAGTTGTCGATTGACAAGGCGTCGCTCGCTAACCATCATATTGGGCAGGTCTCGCGAGGAATTGGACACAGCGCCAACCTGCGTTTTGGGAATTCTTAATGCACCCCATCGTCCCAGTTCGTGCCGTTTTGACAGCGATTTTCGTTGTCTTAGTCTCACTGGGCCTGGCAGGCACCATTTTTGCCCAGGCCCAGTCTCGGCACGTGCTGGTGATGGACGTTGACGGGGTGATCAACCCGGTCAAGGAGCGGTTTATTTCACGCGCCCTAGAACAGGCTGAGGGAGATGGGGCCGTCCTGCTGGTCATACGCCTGGACACCCCAGGTGGGCTGCTGGACTCGACGCGGAGCATCGTTGAAATGCTGCTCGAATCAACTACGCCGGTGGCCGTCTACGTTTCACCTGGAGGGTCGCAGGCTGGGTCTGCCGGGACATTTATCACCGCCGCGGCCAACTTTGCGGCGATGGCCCCTGGGACCAACATCGGCGCCGCTACTCCCGTTTCCTCGACCGGAGATGAGATTCCTGAAACCCTGGCCAGCAAGGTCGAGAATGACGCGGCAGCACTGATACGCAGCATCGCTCAAGAGAGAGGTCGGAACGAGGACAAGCTGGAACAGACGGTGAGGAAGGCAGCGTCTTATACATCGCAGGAGGCGCTGGAGTCGAACGTAGTGGACTTCGTCGCCGAGGACCTTGACGACCTTCTGGCCCAACTTGAGGGCAAGGAATTCGAGACACCCTCGGGAGTGGACACGCTGGAACTTGGAGATGTTGACGTCCGGACGTTGGAACGGACCGTGCTCGAAGTATTTCTGGAGATAATCTCGGACCCCAACATCTCGTTCATCCTGCTCACGGTTGGTGGAATAGGGATAATAATCGAGATGTTCAGCCCAGGGCTGATCGGGCCGGGGGTGGTCGGAGCGATATGCCTGTTGCTGGCCTTTCTGGCCCTGGGCAACCTGCCGGTCAACTGGGTGGGCGTCGCCTTCATACTGCTGGCGGTGGTGCTGGTATTCCTGGAAATACAGGTCACCGGGTTTGGAATCCTGGGTATTGGCGCGGTCATATCCTTCCTCCTCGGCGGGCTGCTTCTCTTCTCACAATTCGGGGACGTCTCTCCCACCTTGCCCGACATTTCCGTGAACTACTGGCTGCTTGGCGGGACAGCGGCGGTGTTCGCCTTCGCCGTGCTGTACCTGGGACGCATCATCGTGGAGTCGAGGCGCAACGAGCCTGACCTGACCACCCCGTCGCTGGTGGGACAGGTCGGGTTGGTGTACAGCAGGTTGGAGCCACGGGGCCTGGTCCGCCTGGGGGAGGAAAACTGGACAGCCGTAAGCGAAGATGGTAGCTTTGTCGAGGCTGGGGAACAGATTATTGTCATCGACGTTAAGGGCGTGGTAGTGACCGTAATCCGCCTCGACGATACTGGAAACTAAAGCAAATCGGGCATAGGGAGGCCACAATGGCATCGGGTATAGTTATCGTAAAACAATACGAGCGTATGGTGGTATTGAAGTTCGGTAGGTTTAACACGGTGGCCCAGCCCGGATTCAGGTTCCTGGTGCCGATTGTCTATCAGGGACAAAAGGTCGACACGCGGGAACAAGTGGACCGTGTCCCTACACAAAAGTACATCACCAGGGACAATGTGGTTGTGGACATGGACTTTGTCCTGTATTACCGGGTGCTAGAGGACCAGGCGGAAAAGGCGGTGCTACAGGTGGCTGACCACAGTTCCGCCGTGCGGAACCTGGCGGTGGCGGAGCTGAGATCGATAATCGGCAACATTTCGTTGGCGGAGGCATTGGCCGAGCGGGAACGGATCCAGAACCAGCTGCAGGCTGCGCTTGACGAGAACACGGGTCGCTGGGGCGTCAAGGTACAGGGAGTTGCGGTCAACGAAATAGACCCGCCACCGGGAGTGAAACAGGCAATGGAGCGGGAGAAGTCCGCCGCCGCCATCAAGACCGCCGACATTACCGAGTCCGAGGGTCAGCGGCAGGCACAGATCAACCGCGCCGAGGGCGAGAAGGCAGCCGAGATTCTCAAGGCTGAAGGTAACCGCCAGGGGGAGATTCTTCAGGCCGAGGGCGACCAGCAGGCCCAGATCCTACGGGCGCAGGGTTTCAGCGATGCGCTGGAACGCATCTTCCAAGTGGCGAATACGGTAGACTCCAAGACGATGAGTCTCCAGTATTTCGACACGCTGAAGTCACTAGGGGCCAGTCCGTCCACCAAGTGGATTTTCCCGATGGAGTTCACGTCTATGTTATCGCCGCTGCTGCGCATGGGGAACGGTGCGCAAGACCACTCCGATGGGGGGCAGAACAGCGGATAGGGGAATGGTTTAGGCCTCCCGGCGAGAGGCGCGAGGTATGACCAGCCAACCCTCTTCCTCGTTGCCGAGGCGGTCCGTCTCATCTTGTTGTTGCAGCAGTCCGGTATAGGCGTTTAGTACAGCGTCGCACCGGTCGCGGTCCAAGTCCTTCAGGTGGGAGTCCAATCCGTGGACCAGGCGGTTGAGCCGCTCCCTCATAAACGGCAAGCTGCAGGGGCTGCTCTTGGGTGGGGCATCCCCACCGAAAAGGACGACTTTGCTGGCGTGGGGGTATACCTCTATCACTTCGTGCCCGTCGCTGCGGAGTTCCCCAGCTACTTTGATCCCCCTGTATATCAAAGTTCGGATTATTGACCGCTTGTTCGTGAAGAAGCAACTGATCTTCATGCGCGCCAGTTCCAATTCGGCGTGGCGTCCCTTGATTCGAGGCTCGGCGCCATCACAGCGGCAGGAGGTCTCCAGGCAGCAAAGGCCGCTTGGAAGGCTTAACGGGGAACCGATAGCGATGATGTCAGGCCGGGCCTTCGCTGCGATACCAATGATCTCCTGATCGTAGCTTAGGGGTGTAAGGGAGGACAGCCGTCCTTCGGAATCAAGCGCGGCTATTGAACTAGAGCGTTTGGGAGTGGATCTAAGGTCTACGCCGAAAATCATGCCATCTCTCCGCGTATTGAGTGGAATGAACAGGAGAACCGGACGCTGTGGCCAGGATTTGCAGGCTTGGTCTAGGTGCCGGTAAATGGCGTAGACCCGGCCCGCGAGAACGGCAATTCAGACGAGGCCAGGAAATCAAGGGCACATGAATACGGTTCCGCCTTTTTGCCGGCAACCTGTTCCAAGATGGCGATAAGGCCCGGGTCCGCTTCCAAAGATGCGTTCAGTCGCCGGACCAACTCTTCGCTGATCGTCTCGATGAACTCGCTGCGCCGCCGTTCGGTCCGCCGTCTGTCCAACTCGCCGGAACTTATGAGGTAGTCACGATGTTCCTGCACTTTGGCCCAAAGGTCATCTATACCGCCCCCCGTTCGAGCCTGGGTCAGGAGCACCGGGGGAACCCAGTCCGTAGGCGTGGGGCCGGTGTGGAGCATCGCTGTGATGTATGCGGCCATCTGGTTGGCGCCGTCGCGGTCCGACTTGTTGACGACGTAGATGTCGGCGATTTCCATGATCCCCGCTTTCAGTGCCTGGATGCCGTCGCCGGACTCGGGGTTGAGAGCTACCAGCACCGTATCTGCAACACCCATAATCCCCAATTCCGTCTGTCCTACGCCCACCGTTTCTATCAATACGACGTCGGCGCCGGAGGCATCCAACAGCCGGGCCATGCCCTTGATGATCCGAGGCAAGCCGCCCATCTGGCCCCTGGTGGCCAGACTGCGAATGAACACCCCCGGGTCCAGGTAGTGGCGCTGCATCCTGATCCGGTCGCCGAGAAGGGCGCCTCCTGAGTAAGGACTCGTAGGGTCGACTCCCAGCACACACACCGTCTTGTCCTTCTGCCGGATGACTTCTGTAAGCCGGTCGGCGATGGTGCTTTTGCCAGTGCCAGGGGGGCCAGTTATCCCGAGAGTGTAGCCGGTCCCGGTATGACCATCCACGGCCCTCAGCACCTCGGCGGCGATGGGGTCCCCACTCTCCAGCTGAGTCAGGACACGGGCCAGTGCCCGACGGTCTCCCGCCAGGACCCTTTGGGATGCTTCGCGTATGCCTGAGAGATTATCTGGTGTCACTGTAGAAGGCGCCTGCTTCCCCGATGGTCGAAAACGAATCTAGCACCCAAAATGAGGCCGGTCAAGGCGAAAATTGATAGTTGATAAGTGGCAAAAGACGTTTATAACTCGGAAGTGGGACATGATTCCGAAATCCGCATAAGCCCCACGATGGTTACTCTTCGTCAGGGACAGGCTAGGGAGGATGCCGGTTCTCGACTCGGTGTTCAGGTCAAAATTCGACGAAAATCGCAACTCGCCCCGAGGGGCTTCTACACCCACTGCAATGAAAGACAAACGGAGACCTTCCTACGGGAGGTCTCCGTGATGCGCAACGTAACGGCGATGAGGGAATCAGTGGTGGAAGAAAGAGCTACCTACGCCCCGGCCACCCGCGGTGATAAGCAAGTCGGGGCGGTTGCCCCATCTCCGGAGGAAACGGCCGAAGTTCTTGCGGCTGAGTTCGTCCCGCTGGTTCTCATCCAGTTCGGTCCAAAGGCGATGCTCGTGGCGCACCAGAGGGAGACTGGCGTCGGCAACGACACGATAGCCCTTGTCCTTGAACTGGAAGCAGTAGTCGATATCGAGGTTCCTATAGAAGCGGAAGCACTCACGCATCAACCCGACTTCGCTCACCCTCTCCCTGCGGAAAGCCATGCAATAGGCCTGCATCGCATCCGCGTCACCCTCGTCCACTTCTTCGTGGAAATGCTGGAGATCGTCGGTGGTGAGGCCGAATGGGCCGAATATCCCCACCGTGTCGTCGGCGAGACGCTCGTGGATGGTGTCCAGGATTTCCCCTACCACCTCGGCGGAGCCGTCGAGGATGATGATGTTCTTGCCCAAGCTCTGCTTGATGCCGATGTTCTTGCCAGCCGCGTCGCCGACGTTATGATCACAGTGGATGACCCGGACGGAGTCGTGGGCGGCCTTGAATTCTTCAAGCCACTCGGCGGTCCCGTCGGTGGAGCCATTGTCAATAACTATGATCTCGTTGTTGTGCCCGCCTGGGTAGCGCAGCATACTGGTAACGCAACGCTGCACGTCCAGCGGGTGGCTGTAGGCGTTGAGGATGTAGGTGAAGTCGTACTCGGAAGGGCGGTCCAAGAAGGACTCCACTTCCCGGGAGGATGAGACGGCCGCCCACAGTTCCCCCTGTCTCTCAAGGTTTGTCTTGGGACGGATTCGGGACGCCGAGGCTGTATCCTCGAGCATAAAGCCTTCGGAGAGGACGTTTGCCCTCAGCACATCGGCGTTCTGATAGTCTGCCTGTTGCCGCAGCGAGGTTCGCTCCCCGACTACCGTACCAACAATATCCGGCAAATCGTAGGTCGCGGGGACCTGGTCCAGGTCAAGACCGAAAATCTTGTCAAACTCAAGAAGCAGTGCCAACTTGTCCCCTGATGGAAGCTCTGAGCGGGCCATGTCCCAGGTCAAGGCCAACGCGCCTGGGATGTCGAGGTCGTTTTCGACCCTGTCCCAGAACTGTTGACGCCATTTCGCCACTTCGTCCAGAGGCCCGGATTCGCCTGCCTGGTTTTTCCATACCCATACACGGTTGCGCAGGTTGGTCAGGGCTCTTTCGGCGGCGCGAAGGGAGTTGAAGGTGAAGTTCATCCGGTGCCGGTATCTGACAGTCATGCACAGATACCGGAAGGACAGAGGGTCGAATCCTCGGGAGATCAGTTCCTCAATGAGGAACACATTGCCCGACGACTTGGCCATCTTTGCGCCGTCGGCAAGCAGGTGCTGGGCGTGGACCCAGTAGTTGACGTGGCGCTTGCCGAAGGTAGCCTCGCTCTGCGCTATCTCGTCCTCGTGGTGAGGGAAAATATTGTCCACGCCGCCGGTATGGATATCGAACTCCTCTCCAAGGTACTTGCGGGCCATCGCTGAGCATTCGATGTGCCAGCCGGGGAAGCCGTCCCCCCAAGGACTGTCCCACTTGTAGTCGCGGCCCGCCTCAGCGGCCTTCCACAGTGTGAAGTCTCGTGGGTCACGCTTGAGGGGGTCGGCCTCGGCGCGGACGCCTTCGAGCAGGTCTGCCCCGGTGTTGCGGGAGAGTTTGCCGTAGTCGGTAAAGCGGGCAACATCGAAGTATATGTTGCCGCCTTGCTCATAGGCGAACTCATTGCCCATAAGTGTCTCGACCATTGAGACCATCTCCGGGATGTGCTCAGTGGCCCAGGGGTAGACGTGGGCAGGAAGGATGTTCAGGCGAGCCTCGTCGCGGTGAAACAGGCTAGCGTAATACTGGGTGATGTCTTCTACCGTCCGGCCCTCGGCCAGTGCCGCCATTATTACCTTATCGCCGCCGGCTTCCACCAACTCCTGGCGCATGTGGCCCACGTCGGTGATGTTCTTGATATGGTAGACCTCATAGCCGTAGACCTGAATGACCCGGCGTATCCAGTCGGCCATCATGTAGGTGCGCAAGTTCCCTATGTGAGCGTCGCGGTACACGGTCGGACCGCAAGTGTACATCGTGACGGTATCCGGCTTGATGGGCCTGATCTCTTCGATCCTCTTCGTTAATGTGTTGTAGATGCTGAGCAAACCAGGCCCCCTTTGCGCCTCAGGTTTGACGGCAGTTTAGCACGTTACGAGGCTATTTTGCATTATGCCGCACCCGTTGCTCTGAACCGTTCCGGGCCGAAACCGCCGATGGGGAGACAAGACTCACCCCGGCACATCAGGTCAGCCACAGCCTTTCCCATTCCGGGACTGAGCAGGACTCCCTTCTTACCTGCTCCAGTGGCCAGGTAAACGTTCTCCCAGCCTGGTTGCTTACCGATGATCGGCAGCCAGTCCGGTGTCACAGGTCGCAGGCAAGCGGTGTGGAGGGAGATGCGACCCTTCGCCAGATCCGGGACCAGCCTGACCGCGCCTTCCAGAAGAGAGTATTTCGCCGATTGGCTGAGGGTCCTATCGAATCCCTTCCATTCCTCGGTTGCGCCACACCAGACCAGCCCGTTCGGCTTAGCGTAGATGGAACCGCCTCCTCCTGAAATGTCATGTCGGACGGTCTCTGCCGGAAGTTCCATGCGCAGCATCTCGCCCTTCAGCGGGTCCACCGGGATGTACGCTCCCAGCCAGGGCTCGGCCAGACGTGACCACGGCCCCATTGCTAACAAGACCTGTCCGCAGTGTATTGTGCTGTTGTCCAGCCTTACGCCGGTCACCCGACCACCGGATGCGTTCAGGCCGATAATTTCGGCGGAGCGGACTGTTACGCCCCGTTTTTTCGCCGCCTCGACCAAAGCCCGCGTGTACCGGTAGCTGTCCAGGGCAGCGTTTCCACTCGTGTAGAGTCCGCGAATCGTGCTCGTCGTGGCGAGCGGTTCCAGGGAAAAGACCTCCTCAGGATCCAGCCAGCGGGCCTCGAAGCCGTCAACAGCGGAGAAAATGTCCAAGGTCTCTTCCAATTCGTGCAGGTCCGACTCTTGGAACGCCAGCCTGATGGAAGACACGATCCTGCCGCCATAGTCGATGCCGGTGTCCTCGCGTAACTCGTCCCAAAGCTTTAGGTGCAGGCGGTAGGACTCCCAGGCCAACGGCCCCAGCTTGCCGGGGATCTCCGTACCCTGCAGGGGATTCAGCCCACCGGCGGAGAAACCGGAAGCCTGGCTGGCGATGCCCTCCCGCTCGACAATAGTGGATTTCACTCCAGCCAGGGCCAGATAATAAGCTGTGGCGCAGCCTGCCGCGCCGCCTCCGACTATAACCACATCGCTGCTCTCTACCATTGGCTGACCCTCCTAAAGGGATTTCCTTCATGCTGCTACGGGGTCGCCGGGATGGCATGGAAGTTGGCAGGCGCCTGTGACCCGACGTGACAGCGTCCCCACACAGCGTTTAGAATTTGGCCAGTTTCGAGGGGGTAGCCATGCCAATATACGAATACTATTGTGCAGAGTGCGAGGCTGAGTTCGAGATGATACTGCCCGTCGCTCAGGCTGACGAACCGGCGACCTGCGAGAAGTGCGGGAGTGAAGCCCGCCGCCAACTGACCACGTTCTCTTTCAAGTCGGACACCTTCACCGCGCCACGACTCAAGCATTCTACCCGACGCCCGCTCCGGGGGCACAACCAGCCCGATCTGACCGTGGCTCCGGAGGAAAATCCCAAGAACTAATCCAAGCTGAAGCCTGGTAGATGCCGTGGCTTCGGGGGCCTAGCGAGTTGTGGGTCTTCCCGGTGGAGGTTCTTCGCCTCCCCTAGCCTCGTTGCAGGGGATGCAGGTACACAGCGAGCGCAGCCAGCGGTAAGTGTAGATTCCGGTGTGGTGGGTGTCGCTCCAGAGGAATTGGAGGGCGTAGTTACCCACCTGCATCTGGTCCAGAGCTCTCACGTCTGCGGGCACCGAGTCCGGATCCAGGCGTGGCCTGCCGCTCATCTCATCGACACAACTGGCGCAGGGGCAACGGAGCCGCAGATAACGGTGCGGGTAGGGACTACGGTGTCCGTCGTTCCACGTCACTACTATGGCTTGTTCTCCAAGGGACACCTCGTTGGGCAGGACTGGCTGTTCCATCGCGCCTTTCGTCGTATCTTGCTTTACTTTGGCCAGCCCGCCAGCCTATGCCTGGCGGACAGGGGTTCAGGAACGGGCCCGGGGGGCCTGTACGTCGGCGAGCCTGGCCGGTCTCGGCATTTCATCCGGGTCGGTGGGAATCTCAATGATACTGGGGCCGTCGGCCTGTAGGGCTGCTTGGAAGGCGTCGCCTATGTCCTCGGGACGCTCCACGTAGAAACCGTAACCGCCGAAGAGCCTTGCGTATTCGTCGTAGCGCGGGTTGTTGGTGTCTGCCCCCACATAGCGTTCGTTGAAGGCGTAACGCTGGTACGCTTTCTCTGAACCCCAGCAGTTATTGTTCATAATCACTGAAACTACCCTCAGCCCATAGCGCACCGCGGTCTCGAACTCCTGGGCGTTGAACAGGAAACCTCCGTCACCGTTGAAGTTGACCACCGGGCGGTTGGGCGCGGCGAACTTCGCGCCAAGGGACGCCGGGAAGCTGAACCCCAGTCCGCCCAGGTCCAGGGATGTCATCAGGCTACGGGGTTCATAGTAGTAAAGCCGGTCTTGCCCGAAGTTGGGAGCCAAGCCCGCGTCCAAGGCAATTATCGCATCCCTGGGCATGACGCGGCGAAGTTCGGCGTAGACCCGCTGCGGCTTGATGGGAAGGGAGTCAAGCCGTCCCTCGTCGTCAAGGCGTTCCTTGCGTCGGGCGTACCAGTCCGAGATTTCGCCGGTCCACTGAGCGTTGGGACGTGGTTCCGCCTCCTGAACCTGCTGCAACAACTCCTGCATGACCGACTTGGCGTCCCCTTCGATGCCGACGGCCACCGGGTAGTTGCGGCCAAGCTCCTCGGGGTCGATTTCGATCTGCACGATGCGGGCGTCGGCGGGGATGAACCGGTGGTCATAGAAGGTGGTTGACTGGCCCAGCCTCGTGCCTACTGCCAGGATAACGTCTGCCTGACGAATGGCTTCGGCTCCCTCCTCGGAGCCTAGCCTCCCAAGATGACCAAGGAACCTAGGGTGGTCGTTGGGCACGGAATCTGCCCTGCCATAGGAGGTGACAATGGCCGCACCCAGTACATCAGCCATTCGTCCTACTTCATCACCGGCATTGCTCCATTGTACTCCGCCGCCGGCAAGAATCACGGGCCGTTCCGCACCGAGGAGCAGGTTTGCGCCTTTCTGGATGAGGTTGCGGTCCCCCGGGTTGCGAGTCTGGCCGGAGCGATAATTGTCGGGTGGCAGGAGGTCTAGCTCTATTTCCGCTCCGGGCAACAGGTCGCGGGGAATGTCCAGCAGGACTGGCCCCATCTTTCCTGAGGTGGCGACGCGGAAGGCGTGGCGCATGGCATCGGGCAGGCGCTCTATCTTGTTGATGGGGAAAGCGGCCTTGGTGATTGGGCGGAACAGGGCAACCTGGTCGAACTCCTGAGTGGAGCCGCGGTATTGGTGCTCCCGTGATGCTGAGGGAGCCAGGACGACCACGGGTGAGTGGGCAACGTAGGCAGATCCTATACCGTAGGTCAGGTTGAGGACCCCAGGGCCGTTGGTGGCCAGGCACACGCTGGGCGCGCCGGAGATGCGGCTGAATCCGTCGGCCATAAGCGCTGCCCCTTGCTCGTGGCGGACGCCGACAAAGCTGATGTCGTCTCGGTCATATAGCGGGTCGAGGATGTCCAGAAAGGACGAACCGACGATCCCGAAGATGTGGGAGACTCCCTCCTGCCTGAGCAGTTCTATGACCGCATCACCAGCCTTGAGTTTCTCTGCCACGAATACACCTCCAGCGCCGATGCCGGGACTCACCAGTCCGATCTCTAATCCGCCTTCCGGCAACCCCTGCGCAGTTTACCACAACGGCTGGCTCAAGATGGGCACGGAAGTCCCCTGAGGATTGCTCCAATTGACTACCCCCAGCCCACACCATACAATTCAGACGCATTCTGAAGGCAGGCGGCCCGTTTTTCGATTCGCCCATGAGATGAATGCCCACTGCGTATCATTGCGCGACATACTGAGGAGGTCCAATGGCTTACGAGCATATTCTTCTGGAGAAAGAGTCCGGAGTGGCGATTATTACATTGAATCGCCCAGAGGTTCTGAACGCTATGAACCGGAAGCTGAGCACGGAACTGCATGAAGCCGTGATGGCGATGAATGGTGATGACGAAGTCGGCTGCATCGTCATCACCGGTACGGGGGAGAGGGCCTTCTCCGCCGGCGGAGACATCCACGAGCAACGGGAGACTGCGCTGATGTCGGAGGAGGAGCAGGCTACACTCAGCAGGGGCCGGGAAGGCTGGTCGTATGACATCTCCGCGTCGCCCAAGCCGGTTATCGGCATGATGAACGGGCTGGCCTACGGCGGCGCAGCGGTGCTGTCGTCGTCCCTGGACTTCCGCATCGGGTGCGAAAACACCAAGTTTCGGTTCCTGGCCGCGGCTTACGGGAGGATAAACTGCTCTTGGACTCTGCCCAACCAGGTAGGCTGGCCGATGGCGAAGGAGTTGCTGTTCACAGGTAGGGTTGTTGAGGCGGAGGAAGCCTACCGCATTGGCCTGCTCAACCACCTGGTTCCCAAGGAGCAGCTTCGAGAGAAGACGATGGAGATTGCCACCACCATCGCAGGCAACCGCCACGAATCAGTCCAAGGGTTCAAGCGCCTGTTGCTCGAGGGCAGGAACAAAGACCTGCGGGAGCAATACGAAAACGAGCGCTACTTCAATCGCGAGGTAGTACAGGGCTACGGCGTGGAGCAGGCGTTTCCGGAGTTCATCGCCCGGAGGGGGCGGCCCGTACAGGAGTAAGGGGACACGCACCTGATCCTTCAAAGGCGTCAGCCAGTTATAGTTCCCTTGGTGCTGGGAACCTGCTGGCCGCCCCTCGGGTCTGGTTCTACTGCATCCCTCAAGGCGCGGGCAAGGGCTTTAAACAGTGCCTCGGCCTTGTGGTGGGGGCTATACCCGGCCAGGATCCTGGTATGCAGGTTCATTTGCCCTTCGATGGCGAATGATTCCAGCAGATGCCTCACCAGATCGCCGGACAGGGTCTCTACTATTGCGCCATCAAGGTCGGTTTCTATTACCGGGTATCCCCTGCCACTGCAATCCACGGCAACCAAGGCCAGGACGTCGTCCAGAGGCACGATGGCGTGTCCCATCCGGCGAATACCTCGTGCGTCGCCCAAGGCCTGTCGAAAAGCCCGGCCCAACATAATGGCGGAGTCCTCAACAAGATGATGCCAACCTACGTAGGTATCTCCTTTGGCACGTAGGGTAATGTCAAAGAGCCCGTGGCGGGCCAACTGGCTGAGCATGTGGTCCAGGAAGCCGTTGCCGGTATCCACATCGTAGAAGCCTTGGCCGTCCAGGTTTACAGTCACTGAGACGTGGGTCTCGCCGGTGCGACGCTCCAGTGAGGCTGTCCGCGGGCCCGGAATTGCCAGTTCTTCCTGGGATTTCTCTATAGTCAAGTCGGCTAACTCCCCACCAGTTCGGTCAAGGCCTGAACCACGGCGTCGGTCTCGTGGGGCATACCCACGCTGGTCCGGATGTAGTCCTTCAGTTGGGGCGTGCTGAAGTATCTCAGAAATATGCCTCTGTCGCACATCCCGTCGAAAATCTCTTTGCCCCTTCCCTCGGGGAGGCGAAACAGGATGAAGTTCGCCGAGGAAGGCCACGGTTCAACTCCCGGAATTTGCCTCAGCAAGGACAGCATACGGTCCCTTTCCTGGACGATGCTCTGTACCCTTCCCAGCAGTAGAGGCCTGTCTTCCAGAGAAGCTATCAGAGCCACCTCCGCCGCGATGTTCACGTTGTAAGGAGGCTTCATGCTCATCATGGTGGCGGCCACGTCGGAATTCATTACGCCCAGGCCAATGCGCAGCCCGGCAAGACCGGCCCACTTGCTGAAAGTCCGCAGCACGATCAAGTTGGGGTGGTCGTCGACCAAGTGCATAGCCGACTGCCCGCAGAACTCGTAGTAAGCTTCGTCAACCACCACAATCAGACCCTGTTCCAGCAGCCCCAGCAGTTGACTCTCAGTAGCTGTGTTGCCAGTGGGGTTGTTGGGGGACGCCACGAATACCGCCTTAGATTTAGGCGTCCGTGCCAGTTTGATACCCTCGACATCTATCTCGAACCTTCCGTCCCTTGGCACTGAAATGGCTTCGCCCCCGCAAATCTCTGCGGAGAACGCGTACATGCCGAAGGTTGGAGACGGTATGAGGATGTTGTCCCCCGGACCAACATACATACGGTAAATCAGGTCAATTATCTCGTCGCTTCCGTTGCCTGCGACGATCATCTCCGGAGGTACGCCGACATACTCGGACAAGACTTCCCGGAGATTACGTTGCTCGGGGTCGGTGTAGTGGTTATAGAGCTGGAAATTGCCCAGGGCGTCCAGTACCTTGGGCGAGGGCCCGTAGGGATTCTCGTTGCCATTCAGGCGGATTATCTTCTCCGGGGGTATACCGGATCGTTCCGCCATCACTTCCATCGGGTCTACGCCCTGGTATGTGTTGAGCTTGCGTATGTGGGGCAGCATCGAGTCTTTGATGTCGGTCATGTTTCTGTGTCCGATGCAGTGAATAACTTGCGCTTTGGGTGGATGCCGTCGATGCAGTGCGGAGTACAAGGAGATTCGTTCCGCACACGGTCGCGTCAGTACACGGTCGCGTCGGTGTTAGTCCGTTGCGCCGTTTTCCAGGTGTTCCAGCCTCACACTGATGGCGCCGGAGTGTCCCGGCAACCCCTCCGCATGGGCAATTCGGACCGCCGATGGGCCCAGCCGTTGGAACTCCCCGGGCTTCAGCCCGACCACCGGCATGTGTTTCAGGAACTGGTGGACACTCAGGGCTGAACTGAACCGAGCCGTGCCGCCGGTGGGCATGACGTGGCTGGGACCAGCGATGTAGTCACCCATAACCTCGGGGGAGAACTCGCCCAGGAACAGTCCACCGGCATTGCGCACACGGTCAACCCAGGACCAAGGGTCAGCCACCATCAGGCACAGATGCTCCGGGGCGATGCGATTGACCAATTCCACCCCGTCTTCCAGGGAATCGACCAGCACAGCCCGGCCCCGGCGTTGCAACGCACTACGGGCCACTTCCCCTCGCCCCTGCGCTTGCATAAGCAAGTCCAATTCGTCACCAACCTGGCTGAGCAGGGCCTCGGAGTCCGTGACGAGGATGGCTGTGGCCATTGGGTCGTGTTCGGCCTGGGCGATGAGGTCGGCCGCGCAGAACCTTGGGCTGGCAGATTCATCGGCGACCACAATGGTCTCGGTCGGCCCGAACAGTCCATCGATGTCAACCTGTCCCTGGACGATTTTCTTCGCCAATGCCACGAAAAGGTTGCCAGGGCCACAGATCTTGTCCACTGAAGGGATGGACTCGGTACCGTAGGCCAACGCGCCGATTGCGGCGACGCCTCCGACCTGGTAGATGGCATCCACCCCGGCAATTTCGGCAGCAGCCAGTACTGAGGGGTTCAACGGTTCTTGGCCCCGCCGGGGAGTGGCAAGAACTACCTCTGGCACGCCAGCAACGCGAGCAGGAATCGCTGTCATCAGGACTGTTGACGGGTAAGCTGCTGTTCCACCGGGAGCATATAGGCCCACCCGTTCCAAGGGACGTACCAACTCTCCCAGACCTCGGTCCTGGTCTACCCAGCTTGCAGGAAGCACCTCTTCGTGGAATTCTCTTACCCGCTGGGCCGCGAGTTCCAGTGAGTCCCATAATTCCTTGGAAGTGTTGGTGCGAGCCTCGGCCATCTGCTCGTCGCTGACTCGCAAGTCGTCCAGATCAATGTCATCCAGCAACCGAGCGTAATGCTTTACAGCGACATCCCCGTTGTTCCGCACATCGTGGAGGATCCGGATCACTGACTCTTCCGGTGATACTCCATCTCCGAATACCTGCCGCGTGCGGTTCAGGACTGCTTCCGGCAGTCCACTGAAGTCCAGTGGATCAACGCGGGAGAGGACGTCGGCAGCTTCGGCTGGCCCGCGAAGCGTCTTAAGTTCCATCAACGAACTCCCGGGCCCTGAGGATCGTGTTTTCCAAGACACGTTGCTGGTAAGAGACTATCAACTCTTCAGGGATTTTGCTGTAGATGTGCTCCAGGCTGTATGGCATGTTTTCCAGGAATCGGTCCACCTCTTGCTGCACCTCGTCATTGTCGCGGTACATGCGGTTCAAAGCGCGCTTCAAACGGTCCCAAGAGAATTCCCAACTGATGAAGCGGCGAACCCACTCCCGCCACTCCTCCAAGTCTTCAGCGGTCAGGAATCCAACTTCTACATCTTCATCGGCGCAGACCAAGTGTGCGTCGGCGTTTTGAAAGTTTCCCATCTCCTGCCGGCACTGCCGGTCCATATCCAACTGGAGGGCTCGGTCCCAAATGTGGGCCTCTACCTCCGTAGCAGTAATATGGTTGTCTGTGCTGAAGTGGGGGCGGAACATGGTGGTAATCCATGTCTCGTCCGCAACCAGGTGGCTGATATAGCCGAGGACGAAGGCCCGCGTGGCCGGTGAGCGGCCCATATGCTCCACCAGTTCAGGGTGGGTTTCGAACATCGTTCGTGCGCCGGTCCCGACCACTTCTACCGACAATGGAGCGAAGTGCGTACGTTCTCGCGGCCATCGGCGCATCGCGCGGATGTCGGGTGCCGTGGAGCCGAGGAAGAAGCTACCTACATGGTCGAAGACTTCCCCCCAGTCCAACTCTCTGGACGCTTCGTCAGCCAAATAGATGTGCATTGGCAGATTAGGCATGGCGCCTATACTCTACTCTGCGCAGGCGGACTTGTCGAATAGCTGCCTGTACGCTGTGGAATACCCGTCAAAAAGATAGTCCACTCCCGAGACCGCTATGTCCACTGCCCCGCAACTCCTCAAATGGTCCACTGCTTCCATGAGCAGCTCTTTTTTGACCAGCAGGCTGACGCTGAACCAGTCTTCCTCTTCGACATTGTAGACGCGGGCAATGGTTGGGCCTCGCAACCCAGCAAGAGCGGGGCGGGCCAGAATGGTTCCACTGATTGTATCGGCAGACGCC
Source organism: uncultured Dehalococcoidia bacterium (assembly GCA_951812625.1). GTDB lineage: Bacteria > Chloroflexota > Dehalococcoidia > Lucifugimonadales > UBA3495 > CATOSP01. The sequence goes on from CATOSP010000002.1 coordinate 1,444,766, forward strand.
CCTCGAACGTTGGCGGTGAGACGGCAAAACGGTTCCGCGCGCAGGTGGGCCTCCATAGGCTCGACGATGGAACGCGCCAACTCCCTTGCTTCAGGTGAAGCGGTCAATGTTTCTGCGTTGGCTATGAGGCAAGCCTGGGAAGCAAGAATCGTCCCCTCCTCCAGAGTCTTGAGTCTGTTTTCCCGCAGCGTGGCGCCGGTCTCGGTTATGTCGGCAATCACGTCGGCGTACCCTGCTGCCGGTGCAGCCTCGAGTGTTCCGCTCGCAGCAACCAGGGTAAAGTAGTTGATCCCACGGCGGAACAGGTACTGGCGGAGCAGGCGAGGGTATTTGGTGGCGATCCGTAGTTGCCTCCCCTGCCGGTGAAACTCCAAGGCTAGGTCTGCCAGGTCGGACAGGGAGGTTACGTCCAGCCAGGAATTCGGAACCGCCAGAACTACTTCGCAGCGGCCATAGCGCAGGTCCTCGATAACGGGCGACACATGCGTGGGGTCGGCGCGGTTCTCCAGATAACGGTCGAGTCCGGTGATGCCTAACTCCGCGCTACCTTCCTCCACCTTCTGGGTCACGTCCGCGGCCCTCTGGAAAAGCACTTCCACACCCTGGATGGCCGGAATGAGTCCCACATAACGTCGGGCACTGGGACGTCGCACCCTCAACCCGCAAGAACTTAGAAAGCTCAAGGTTGTCTCGTGGAGTTCCCCGTCGCTGGGCAGGACGATGCGAACGCCCGATATTTCCTTTGCCTCGGCGATGTTACACCTTCACCGGATTGGTGTTGTGCCGGGTCTGGTGGGCGTGTTCGTCTATCTCAATTACTTCCGTGATTCCTCTTTTACGTGCACGCGCAATGGCACGATGCACATCCTGGCCCGATACGTCCAGTTCGGCTATCGCCCCATCTCGTCGCAAGTCTTGGAGTGTGCGAAGAGCCTGCCGATGCCCAGCTGGACTGTTCGCCCATACCAGAGTCGCTGTGCTACTTGGCATATACCCTGATGGCTTTTTCGAGCCGTAGACCAGTGATTGCAGGGAGTCCAGGTTGAACGCGAAACCCAAGGCAGGCAATGGCGTGTCCGACCCTAGCGCTCGTGCCAGCGCGTCGTAGCGTCCGCCCCCGCCCAGCGGATGCGGCATCTCCGGGTGAGTCACGTCAAAGAGAAGACCGTTGTAGTAGGCAAGTCCCCTGGCCAAGCTGAAATCGATGACAATGGTCTCCCTGACCTCAGGCTGGCTCGCGGCGAGGACCAAGAGTTCCTCGAATCGATCCAGAGCGTCGTGTCTCGCCCCGGCTTCTCGCACCACCCTACGCACATCGGAAATCGCCTGTTCCGGACTGTCCCGGACTCCTGCTAGGTCGCTAACCAGTTCCAGGGCACGCCTGAGAGAGTTGGGGTCGTCGCCCCCTCTCAACTTACTGAGCAGGCGGTCTACCACTTCGCCGGGGTCACGTTGGCCCAACTGGTCGGCGGCGGACCATTGCATGATGCCAAGAATGACATTTCTAGCCTGGGAGTCGTCCAGACCGGCGATGGCCTGTCCCAGGTATTCGTCATCACCCTCCCGTCCCGTCATGTGCAAAGCGGTGGCGCGCTCCAGGACACCAGCTACGGAACTCCGGCCCTCTCGGAGGGAGGATGCCGAGTTGACTATGAATGATTTGGCTCTTTCCGACACTCCCACCGCGTCCAACACACTATGCACCACGTCCAGGTCGGACACTTCCAGGCTATATGCACTCAATCCGATGCGAGCTGGTACTCGGGCCGCCAGGTCGAGGATCTCCACGTCGGCCAGGACAGTGGATGCACCGAGCAATTCCGCCCCAACCTGCGTGAATTGGCCCCCGAATTCCTGGTGTTCCTCGTAGCGGAAGACGGGGCCAGAGTACTGCCAGCGTGCAGGCAACTCGACGCTGGTCCGGTGTTCCAGGTAGTGGCGCATGATGGGTGAGGTGAACTCGGGGCGCAGGCTCACCGCATTACTCTTGGGGTCGGTGAAGCTGTACAGGCGGGAAGCCAACTCGCCACCTGACTTGCGGAGGAACAACTCGGTGGGTTCGAGGATGGGGGTATCCAGGTGCTGATACCCGTAGTTGACGATTAATTCTGTCAGACTGTCCTGGAGCTGTCGCTTTCGCTCCCAGGACTCTTGAGAAAGGTCGGACATTCCCGGAATTCTGGCTACCGGTCTCATCGGCGGGGGAAACCCGTGGCATTGCTACAGGCCCTAGTGAACACGCCCACATTGTACATTAGCGGCCATACTGGTTCAACGTTACCGAAGCCGATCAACCACCTGACGGTCACTTTCGACAGACGCTGGTCAGCCCCTCGGCAGTATGTATCTCCAGCCCCGCAAGACCTGCGTGGCAAGAGTGAAAAGATAGTCCCGAAATTCGGGCGTGACACTATGACTATTTGGGAAATGGCACCTATGGATGCGCGTTGAGACCACCGTCTATGTATACGGGTTGTCCCGTAGTGTAATCGCACGCCTCTGAACAGAGGTACACCAGCAAGGGGCCAAAGTCCCGTGGGTGGGCTTTGCGACGCAATGGAGTATACCGGACTAGAAGCTCCTGCTGCTGGACCTCGAGTGGAACGTCTTCAGCGGTGGACCAGCCTGTGCCGAGGGCGTTTACCCGGATGTTGTCCCGGCCCCACTCCAAAGCGAGGCAACGCGTTAGAGATAGTAGCCCGGCCTGGCTGGCGGCGAAGGCGGAGCCGTTGATCATACCTCGTTCTGCCAGGGACGACATCACGTTCACGATTCGACCGTACTGCCGTTCCACCATGACCCGTCCAACACGCTGTGTCAGCAAGAACGTCGCGCGCAGGTTCCGTGACTGGACTTGGTCCCATTCTTCTGGGCTTATTTCGTCAAAGGGGCAGGCGAACATGCTCCGAGCATCGTTGACGAGAATGTCTGCTGGGACATTGCAATTGCCAAAAATTTCCATCGCCTGGTCTACACCCGATGAGGTGGAGACATCGGCAACTGCGCCGCCCAAAAAGGCGGGCGAAGCGCCCCCAAGAGCCTCGGAAATCGCGTCCAGTCGGGTCTGGCTGCGAGCAATGCCAAATACGGATGCGCCCGCTTCGGCAAGTGCCTGTGCCAGTGTAGGGCCTTCGTCGCCGCCAGTGGTGTTCAGGATGGCCGACCGGCCGGAGAGGCTATATTCGGGAAGCAGGGGCATTTCAAGCCTCCAAGGGGATTACCGGCGCGTGGCCGGTAGGTGTGATTCCTCCGGCCAATCCCCCACCGTCGGCAATGAACATCTCGCCGGTCATATAGTCCGATGCTGGAGATGACAGGAACACGGCAAGAGGCCCCAGATCCTCGGGTCGTCCCAATTTGCCAGTTGGCAGAAAATCTCCCGACCTAGGAAGGGTATCCCGGATGTCCGACTCGGTGCTGGCTGTGGGAATGAATCCGGGGACAATACTGTTGGCAGTAATACCGTAACGGGCGAGGCTGAAGGACAAGACACGAGTCAACTGAATCATGCCGCCCTTGCTGCAACAGTACATGTAGATGTCCCGCCCCGCCCTTAGCCCGAACCCGGAAGCCACGTTGATGATCTTCCCGGAACTCCGTTCGGACATCACCTTCGCGGCGGCCCTGGCGCAGTAAAACGCCCCTGTGAGGTTCACGTCCATCACCTGGGACCATTCGGAGTCGCTAATGTCCCAGATGGGTTTGGTGACGTTCTCCTGCACCGCCCCGGCGTTGTTGATCAGGACGTCAACCTGGCCGAACTGCTCCACGGTGGCGGCAACCAAATGGTCCACTTGAGCGGAGTTCGTAACGTCAGTCGAGATTGCCAGGGATTTCCTCCCCAAGGCTTCAACTTCAGCGGCAGCCGCGTCTATGGGTGCTTGCCGCCGTCCTGCGATAGAAATGGTGGCACCGGCACGAGCCAGAGCCCGCACCATAGCCAGTCCCAGACCGGTGCCGCCACCGGTAATCAGGACTACCCTGCCTTCCATACTGAGCCGGTCTAACATTTTTCCTCGTGTAGTAGTGATGTGCGGTTGGGTCCAAACTGCCCCCGGCCCGCTTCAGGATGTCTGTCCTGACAGTGACACGTCACCAGCTGTCATGGTCAACAGTTCCCCGTTGTCCACACGGAGCATTAGATTTCCGGAGCTATCCACCCCGACCGCCACGCCCTCCCAGGTTTCATCACGCCATGAAACCATTACTCTCTGGCCGATGGTGTCCAGCAACGACTGCCATTCTTCCCGGGCCGAACCACCTTCCCGAGCCTGAGCGTACAACGTGTCCAGTTCAATGAGCAACTGCCGGAGGACTTCATCCCTTGCCACCGGAGCGCTTGCCAGATCCTCAAGACATCCAGCTATGTCGGAAATCTCGGGATGGCTGGTGGTGTCGAGACCAATGTTGATCCCAATCCCTACCACCGCATATGAGATTTCGGTTCCTGAGGCCGCTGTTTCCACCAGGACCCCGGATACCTTCTTCCCCCCGATTAATACGTCGTTAGGCCACTTTATGCGAGGGTCCAGAGCGGTTGTCTTGCGGATGGCGCGAACCACGGAAACCGCGCTGATCATGGTGAGCTCCCGTAGAACTTCGAGGGTCGGTCGGAACAGCACAGAGAGGTGAATGTTCCCTGATCCGGAGACCCAATTCCTGCCGAATCTTCCACGCCCTGAAGTTTGGTGCTCCGCCATGACCACCAAGCCCTCTTCGGCACCTTCTTCCGCCAGACGACGCGTATCGTCCATCGTTGACCCGACCTCCTGATAGTAGAGGAAGCGATTGCCGATGGTCTTAGTGAAGATTCCCTTGCGTATCGCCTGGGATACTGGGTTTGACGTCATCTTATTCACGAAATTGAGGGGTGGAATCTTGTGGAAAACGACGGGATGATACTGAGCGATGGGAATGAGTGTCAACCTGTATACGAACGTTGCACGGCGAGTTTGCAGTGGCTAGAGACCTGTCATTCGGGTCATTCACTGATACAGTCCGCTCAGGGTAGATTCCCGCATCAGCTATTGGCGGCTATATGAACGGTCCTGGAACGTACCAGTGTCGTTCACAGTCTCCCACCGGTTGCCAGGGGTGGCATGTGACTAGTGGGAGCTGTCAACAAGGCAAGCCGATTCCAAGGACACAAGGTGCGAGCGGGAGATGGGAACCCGTTGACCACCGGCTTCATTACGAACCTCAACACGGACCTCAACGTTACGATCATAACAAGAGCCTAACTGGCAAACCTCTTGCTAATAGCGTTTATGGACGGCAATCGCGGCACATGCGCGTGGCGAAGCACGGATAACACCCTCCGTCCGACAGTCCAAGGTCACGGATGTCCTCACAAGTCCCGGAATCCACTCGGCCAACGAGCTACTGAAGCAACGGGAGAGCCCCGCTGACCCAAATCTCGCCCTTCAGTGGAGTGACTGCAACCCAATGCGTTTGCGCAACAAGAGCACTGCCAGGGTTGCCTGGGTACACCAGAGATGTTGGCAACGCACTCCGGCCCCTTGGGGTCACCACCCATGCTCTATCTTGTCCTGAAGCGTGGCTACCAGCTTGGTTACCGGCACGCGGCTCTGGTGCATCGTGTCGCGGTCGCGGATTGTCACCTGCTGGTCTTCAAGGCTGTCGAAGTCCACCGTGACACAGAAAGGGGTGCCAATCTCGTCCTGCCTTCGGTAGCGGCGCCCAATGCTCTGTGCGTCGTCGTATTGCACAGCAAAGTGCCGACGGAGCTGCCCGTAGATTTCGCGCGCAGTGGGCGTCAAACGCGCGTTGCGGCTCAGGGGCAGTACTGCGACGGCATATGGGGCCAGCTTCCGGTGTAGGTGCAGCACTACTCTCGTGGCGTTGCCGTCTGGCTCCTCATCGTATGAGTCCAGCCAGAAAGCCAGGACAGCCCGGTCTAGCCCACCGGAGGGTTCAATGACGTGAGGAAAGTAACGGGTCTGGGTCTCATCGTCGAAGTAGGTCAGGTCCTCTCCACTGGACTGGGAGTGCTGGCGCAGGTCGTAGTCGGTCCGGTCGGCGATGCCCTCCAGTTCTGCCCAGCCCCATGGGAATCGGTACTCGATGTCGTAGCAGTCGTTGGCGTAGTGGGCCAACTCGTCCGAGCCGTGCTGACGGAGGCGGAGATTGTCCCGGCGGATACCGTGGGCCACGTACCACTCCAGGCGGGTGGCAACCCAACTCTGGAGCCATTCGCTGTTGGTCCCGGGCTTCACGAAAAACTCGACCTCCATCTGCTCGAATTCACGTGTTCGGAAGGTAAAGTTGCCCGGCGTAATCTCGTTGCGGAATGCCTTGCCGATCTGGGCGATGCCGAAAGGCAGTTTCTTCCGGCTGGTATTGAGGACATTGCCGAAGTTGACGAATATCCCCTGGGCCGTCTCCGGACGAAGATAGACCTCATGGGCGCTGTCCTCTACCGGACCCATGAAGGTGCGGAACATGAGGTTGAAGCGGCGGGGGGCGGTGAGTTCGCCGCCACAGGCGGGACAGGCCTCACTTTCCACGTGGTCAGCCCGGAATCGGAGATTGCACTGGCGGCACTCTACCATTGGGTCTGTGAAGTTTTCCACGTGGCCGCTGGCCACCCATGCCTGTGGATGCATCAGTATGGCAGCGTCCAGCCCCACCATGTCATCCCGCTCAAGGACGATGGAACGCCACCATGCCTCGCGGACGTGGCGCTTTAGCTCGACTCCCAAGGGGCCGTAGTCCCAGGTCGATGCAAGCCCGCCGTAGACCTCGCTGCTTTGGAAGACGAACCCCCGGCGCTTGGCCAAGGATAGAATCTTGTCCATGTCGGCGTGGGGAAGAGTGCGTGCCAAGTTAAACTCCTGGTCTCATCAGTTTGAGCAGCAACGGTCGTAAAGTAGAGGACAGATCCGCGGACTTGTCCCCGAATGGTCTTCCGAAAAGGTTATCAATTCACTGTTCAAGTGTAAACCTGCAAGGAAGCGTCGCAAGCGTCCCGCCTTAGGTGTCGCAGCCTGCTGACGCGGGCGGCGCATTCCAACTCTCCATGGATCTGTAGCAGGCCAACCCAGTTGGGGTGTGAATCCCGCTAAGTCTCAGGGCGTCGAAGGAATCTTAATTTCCCTGCTGTATCCGGACATTCCCGGTACGATCCGGGGCGAGCTTTGACCCATTCTGCCGCATTGGCTGGATTACGCATCAGATATGGATTGTCCCGGAGTAGCCGTCACCTCAACCGTTCGCAGCACAGATATGATAGGGCAACATGTCAGGCCCTGGAAAGGGGTCAGGTGTCAGTAGGTCGGATCACCTTAGATGGAATGCTCCCGAAGGGTCAGAGGGATGATCGGGGTGTCCGGAAGTTACGAGTCAGCCCAAGTTGATGCGCTGGAGCAGCCCCTGCACTTCTTCAGGGGTAAGCGGTGGTTCGTCGGACGAAGGCAATTGCAGCCGGACCGTGTCGGCCAGCGCCTCGGACTGCAACTCTTCCAGCTTGATATACGGCGCGCCCATAGCCTCGGCAATGGGTCCGGCCAGTCCCAGGCGCAGGAAGTCCGTTTCGGTGTCGATGACCACCGACTGGATGTGCTGCTCCTTGATGGCGGCGGCCATAGCCTTCGCCTCTGCGATGGGCAGGCCTATGGCGCTGTGGCTTGAGTCTATGGCATCCCGGCTTCCCATAGCCACGTTGGCCCTTCCGTCTGACAGGAGCACCAGCAGGGGGAGGACGTTCCGGTCCTTCATCTTCTCGCTCTCGACCACTTCCAGGGCCATAAGGAGGCCCCGGCTCAGAGGTGTCCGTCCCCCGGTGGGCATCTCTCGCAGATGCACCTGGGCCAGGTCCACGCTGGCGGTAGGAGGCAGGAGCACCTGCGCCGTCGTTCCCCGGAAGGCAATCAGCCCGACACGGTCCCGGCGTTGGTAGGCGTCCAGGAGCAGGGAGAGTATCGCGCCCTTGACCGCCACCATGCGCCGCTGAGCCCCCATTGAGCCGCTGGCGTCGACAACGAACAAGATCAGGCTGCCTGTCTTGGTCTCCCGGACCTTCTCGCGCACGTCCCAGGGTTCAATGAATACTCGTGAATCCTCGGGTTCTGGCGGTCCAGTCTCGGTGGCGGCATCGAGACGGCGCTGCTGCTGGTGAGGTGCGGCGGCGCGGAGAGTAGCGTCGAGGGCAAGGTCGGATGCCTTATCTTCGGGAGTGGTTGCGCCAACATACCGGCCCGATGGCGATCCGCTTACTGTCCTGGCCCGCCGTCCCCCGGTGGGCCTTGCACGATGGTCGGGAGGCTTGACCTGTAGAGAGCGGACGGAGAATGGGGAACCAACCTCGAACCACTGGTCCTGGGGTCCCGATTCCCCGGAAGGATCGGGAGGTTGTTCCTCATGGTCGGGCGGGTCAGGGTCGTCGTCCTGGTCTTCACCCGACCCGGAATCCTGGTCTGCAGGCTCCCGGTGACGGGGCTGGTTCTGGAACTCCTCGATCATCGAGTCAAGCTGTTCCGTAACCAGGTGGGGTTGCTGGAAGGGCTGGCGGCGCTGGCGGTGAAGCAACGCCATCTCTGCCGCCTCGCGGACATCTTCAGCGAGGACATCGGTACGGCCCTCGTAGGCCGCGATAGTGCTGGCCGTCTTATACATCACAATGTCGGCCCGCAGGCCGTCAACCTGGTACTCGGCGCAGATGTCGGTTATCAATCCCAGGGTGTCGTCGGAGACGGTGACCTGGTCGAGAAGACGCTGGCTTCGGAGAATCCGTTCCCGCTCCCGGGCTTCAACGTCCTGCCAACGGTCCATGAACCCGTAGGGGTCGGCCTCAAAGTCGATGCGGCGTTTCACCACCTCCCGCCGCTCCTCAGCAGTGAATGCGCTGTCCACTTCCACCGCCAACCCGAAACGGTCGAGAAGCTGGGGCCGCAGGTCCCCTTCCTCTGGGTTCATGGTGCCCACCAATATGAACTGGGCTGCGTGGCTGATGGAGATGCCTTCCCGCTCGACGTAGTTGCGCCCCATCGCAGCGGCGTCGAGGAGAACGTCTACCAGGTGATCGTTGAGCAGGTTCACTTCATCGACGTAGAGAATGCCCCGGTGGGTAGTGGCGATAAGGCCCGGCTCGAAGCTGCGGCTTCCGGTCTTGATGGCTTGCTCGATGTCCAGGGACCCCACCAAGCGGTCCTCCGTCGCTCCAACGGGCAGGTCCACGATGCGGACCTGGCGCGTCACTGCAGGGGCTTCCTCGCTCTGGGGTTGGCACCACTGGCACATACCCTGGCGGTTGTCGGGGGCGCAACTGTAGGGGCAGCCCCGGAGCACGGTAACTTCAGGCAGAAGGGCGGCTAGGGAGCGCACCGCCGTGGACTTAGCAGTGCCTTTCTTGCCGCGAATCAGCACTCCCCCGATCCGTGTGTTGATAGCGTTCAGCAATAGCGCCCGCTTCATGGCCGTCTGACCGACGATGGCCGTGAACGGGAAACGTGGCTCTGGCCGTTGTTGCAGCTGGTTGGTGGTCATCGATTAGTGCGGGACATGCCTTGCGATATCATGCCCCGGTACCGAACTCGCCGGCGGCGCGGAGGTTGCTGTTTGGGTGCTTAGACACGGCGCGCTGTTGCCACATCAGGGCCAGGGCCACGCCGCCAGACAGGAGCACCCAGACCAGGAACTGGCCGGCAACGGTGAGGGCGCGGAACAACTCCAGCAGGTCGATGGGCACCGGTACAGGGTCTGGGTTGCCAGGGAAAACGAAGGCCATTATCACCGCCAGGGCTGCGTAGGCTATCAACGTTACGCCGTACCATATCCTGCGGGAGGAAAACTCGCTAAATTGCAGGTTAACGCGCCGGACCATGTCCAGAACGACCGCCACCGCAACCGCAGAGATGATGATGAACAGGGTCTGCCCCAGCTGGCGCGCCAGGAGTGTTCCCTCATCGCCCACGCCGGGCGGGTTGAGCGGGTACTTGATGAACGGAAAGAGGGAAATACTCCAGAATCCCAATGCGCCCACGGTGAGGGCCACCCAGATGATGGGCCACCGGGGGGCTGTGCGTTGCAGTATCACGAAACCGGCTGCGAATACCAACCCGAGAATCGCGCCATAAATCATCGTCCCCAACGCCATACCGATCCGCTGGACACCCAGCGAAACATCAGTGCTCGGTCCTTCCTCAGCGGCGGGAGAGGGCATGGCTTCGGCAGATCTTTGTTCTTCCAGGACTATGGCGCGTTCCATCACCGGGACGGTGAACAGATTGTGGAATCCACCTACCAAAAGGCCAGCGATCGCTCCAATGATCACGGATGTGAGTAGCAGCCGCTTCATTCGAATCCTCCTGTGGCTGTGTCGCAAGTTGGTGGCACAGCCAATTTAACCCGGCAGTAGGGCTGTTCATCCAACCGCGGGTGGGCGCACCGGAAGTGGGGTCCGGGGAGGGGACTAAACCCCTCCCTCCGGGGAGGGGACTAAACCCCTCCCTAACGCATGTCGCGCAGTGGTAGAGGGATAGCCTAATGGCACATCAGGGCAATGTGGCGGGCGTGGTGGAAGAACTCGTGGACATAGCCAAGTTTCGTACCAGCCGCGCCAATGACAGCGCCGTGAACGGTGCCGTCCACATAGCCGACGAAGTAAAGGGCCGCCATGGCCAGCAGGAACCAGGGTATCCACCTGGATAGGCTTGACTGACCGATGTCCCCCGAGAATATGCCTGTCATATACTCCTCCTGTGTTCCGATTTTGGTATCCGGGGTCGAGCCGTTCTAGGGACGGACCTTACTGCCGCTCCCCGGCCGGCATTGCGGTCTGGGGAGATGTTCTCAGTTGGCTGGCGGGGTGCGACGCACGAATATGACGCCGTCTCTGTCGACATATCTCTCCCGCATATCGGTGAAAGCCTTCAACCGGTTAGGTTGCAGTTCGGTACGATTGAACTCGTCATCGAGGTATGGGTTCGGGAAATAGCCCCTCAGAAGGGTCTCTTCGTTGTCCCCGGAGAAGCGCACGTAGTAGGTCAACAGGTCTCCGTGGCTTTCCGATTCCACGAACTGGATCCCAGTCACGTCGTTTATCATGATGTGGAAGTGCCAGTTGTCGGCTTCGACGGTCAGGGACCCCTCGTGGTACTCGGGTTCCTTGATTCCCTTTGAGTCGTTCTCGCTGACCACCGGTCCACCGCCAACGACCCACATCATGCCGTCTTCCTTGGTCAGTTCCTTTATCAAGTCAAGCGCGATTTCCACTGTCCGCCTCCTGGGAGGTGTTGGAAGGTACCAAATGCACGGATTTGTCCGGGGGCATAGTATCATACCTGGCAAGTGAATTGAGATACTCAATGTGCATCAGTTGCCTGGAGTTCACTCCTACTCCCTTGCCCCACCCGGATTGAATGACTGTTCCTGCCGGGCTTCCAGGTCTGCTTCCATCTCAAGGTAAAGCTGCTGCAGCTTTTCCCGCATCTCTGGCGGCGGTTCCTCCCATAGTCCCCGCTCGATAGCCTCCAGCAACCTCTCCACCACCCCCTTCAGGGCCCAAGGGTTGCTCTGACGGAAGAATTGTTGGGTGTCCTCGTCAAGGACGTAGGCCTCGGTCACGTCCTCGTACATCCAGTCCTCGATAACCTGGGCGGTGGCGTCGTAGCCAAACATATAGTCAACAGTGGCGGCCAACTCGAATGCGCCCTTGTACCCATGGCGCTTCATTGACTCGATCCACTTGGGGTTGACCACCCGGCTGCGGAACACGCGCCGGGCCTCGTCTTGGAGATCGCGGTTCCGGGCGCGGGTCGGGTCGGCGCTGTCTCCGAAGAACTGACGGGGATTGCGTCCGCTCAGGGCGCGGACTGTGGCGATCATGCCGCCGTGGTACTGCATATAGTCGTCGCTGTCGAAGATGTCGTGCTCGCGAGTGTCCTGGTTCTTTGCCGCCACCACAATCTGGCTGAACCTGAGCCGGAACTGGTCACGGGCGTTGACCCCGTGGTCCTGCCGGGTGTAGGCATAGCCGCCCCAGGCCGTGTAGACTTCGGCCAAGTCCTGAACGGTCTCCCAGTTGCGCTCGTCCAGGACGGTCAGAATGCCTGCCCCGTAGGTCCCTGGCTTGCTACCAAAGATACGGTACAGCGAGGATGCCCGGTCCATCGCGGGGGCATTTGCCTGCTCTCCGCCCTGAGTGGCTGCGCCGTCTGCCGGCGCCGCAGCTGTGTCCTCGCGCGTATGCTTCACAACGTAGTTGCTTTCCGGGGGTTCGTCCAGCGAGGCGACCAATTCCACCGCCTGGTCGAGAAGGTCAATCAGATTGGGGAAGGCGTCGCGGAAGAACCCGCTGATGCGCACGGTTACGTCGATGCGGGGATGGCCCAATTCCTCGATGGGGATTGCTTCCAGGCCCAGGATGCGACGGCTTTCCGGCTGCCACACCGGCTTGACGCCAAGAAGCTGCAGTATCTGGGCAACGTCGTCGCCGTGGGTGCGCATGGCCGAGGTGCCCCAGACCACCATGCCCACCATCTCCGGGTAGCTTCCCTCTTCCTCGAGGTACTTCTCCAGGAGGGACTCGGCCAGTTGCCTGCCTGTCTCCCAGGCTGCCGGAGAGGGGATGGTCTTGGGGTCCACAGAATAGAAGTTGCGCCCGGTGGGCAGGATGTTGGCCATTCCCCGTGTCGGCGCGCCGCTTGGTCCGGGGGGTACGAACTTCCCCTCCAACCCTCGGAGCAGGTTTCCTATCTCATCGGGAGTGCGCAGGATCGCGGGGTATATGGTGGCAGCGACGTACTCCAGTACCCGTTGGGTCTGCGTGTCGGGCGCTCCCAGCACCTCCTTGACCACCTGGGCAACATCACTGGCGTGGAATCCGGTGTCAAGGAGCTTGCGGTAAGCCTCCCGGCAGAGCAGTTCTACCCGTTCCAACACGTCCCCGTTGGTGCGGACGGGCGTTTCTGGGTCCAGCCGCGTAATCACGTCCGGGATCTGAGCGGCAGTGGCCTCGCCCATATCTTCGGTCAACGCTGCGTAGTCCTGCCCAAGAGCCTCGGAGATGGAGCGGCGGAGGCTGGGGATTCCGCTGATGTCCAGGCGGGTGAGGGCGCAGAGCATTCCCACCAACTGCTCATCCTGGGGGGTATCCCCGAGGATGTGGAGGCCGTCCTTGATCTGGGCGTCCTTTAGCTCGCACAGGTAGCCATCTATTTCCAAGATGAACTCCCCGAAGTCGTCCGGCAGAGCCTCTATGCCGAGGTCCCGGTGCAACTCCGCCTGCTGGACCATCTCCCATATCTGGGTCTCCAGCAAGGGCAGCTTGGCAGGGTCCAACGTCTGGCACTGGTAATGCTCGTCCATCAACTGCTCGATCCTGGCGATATCCCCGTAGCTGTCGGCGGTGGTCATAGCGGGGATGAGGTGGTCAACGATGGTAGCGTGGGCGCGTCGCTTGGCCTGCGCGCCCTCTCCCGGGTCATTGATGATGAACGGGTAGAACAAGGGCACATCGTCCAAGGCCACCTCCGGGTAGCAGGAGGGAGAAAGCCCGATGCCCTTGCCCGGAAGCCATTCCAGCGTGCCGTGCTTGCCCAGGTGGAGGATAGCGTCGGCCTGGAAAACGTCGCGTATCCAACGGTAATAGGCGATGTAGTGATGGGTGGGTGCCATGTCCGGGCTATGGTAGATGGCGATGGGGTTGTCGCCGAACCCGCGGGGCGGCTGCAACCCGACGAATACGTTGCCCAGGTCTATGCCGGCGATGGCCAGGCTGCCGTTTGTCCTGTACACCTGCCCTGGAGGGTCGCCCCAGTCCCTGGCCAGTTCCTCGGTGACGTCCGATGGGAAGTATTGGAACCAGTCCGCGTATTGCCGGGTGGTCACATGGCCCGCGGCCAACCGGAGTTGCTCCTCAGTCAGGGAGTCCCGGTCGTTGCTGCACCTTTCTATGATGCGGTGTACTAGGTCGTCCCCGTCTTCGGGTATGTCGCTGACTCTGTACCCCGCGTCTTTCAAGGCGTGCAGCACTTCTATGACCGACGCCGGGGTATCCAGGCCCACGGCATTCCCGATGCGGGCGTCCTTGGTGGGGTAGTTGCTGAGGACGATGGCGATTTTCTTATCCGAGTTGGGCTTCAGGCCCAGGTTTGACTGTTTGATGGCAATCCGGGCCACCAGGTCAATCCGGTCGTCTCTGGGAACGTAGCGCTGGAGCCGCCCGTCCATCCTGCTCGGCCCATCAGCGGACGCTTCTTCTTTGAAGGAGATGGGCACGGATATCAGGCGCCCATCGAACTCCGGGAGGGCAACGCTCATAGCGGTGTCGATGGGACCCAGCCCGAGGGAATTCTCCAGCCATTCCTCCTGGGTGCCGGTGCTGATAATTGCCTGGACCATAGGGATGTTCAGGTTGTCCAGGTAGTCCACGGACCAGCCGGTGGCTACAGCCGCCCCCTCATCGCTGATGTCTCCCATCGACATGCCCATCGTGTTGATGATGCACTGGACCCGGGGGACTCCAGCAGGGTCTACCAGGTATTCAGTGAATGCCCGGTTAGCCTGACCGTCTCCCTCCGGGCTGTGTTTCAGGCTGAAGGCGAAAACCGGGAGTACGTTGGCTCCCTTCGCTTCCAGGGAGCGGATGAGACTGTCGATGGGCATCAAGTTTCCGCTCATCCAGTGGGCGCGGTAGAAGAGGATGCCGATGGAGACTTGTCCGGACTGAAACCTTTGGGCAATGAACTGGCCGACATCGACCCCTTCGGCAACGTCGGGGTGATAGATGCCTTCCCAGGGAAGAGGTGTGGGGGCTTCGTGACCGTGGCCGGTGCCGAAGTACGTGTCGCTGAGGAACAGGAACAGGTTGCGGAAGTTCTGGACGCCGCCCTGCATCAGGTAGGAGAAAACCGTTTCCACCTCCGCCACCGGCACGGTGCAGGCGGTTACCAGGTCTTCGTCCCATTCCTGGTGGCCTGGGCAGGCAATGAGGGGAATCCCCTGCTCCCGGCACAGGCGGACTAGGGCGTCGAAGGTCTCCGGCATCGCCCGTTTCCCGCCCAGCAGCCGCAGGACTATGGCCCCGCACCGGGACGCAGAGGCAACAAGCCCGCCATTGACGTCTTCCGGCTCTGAGGCAACTGGATTCACGGCTATGACCGGAGGAAAGCCCTCTGGCATCTCCGACAATGCCCTGTCCGCCGTCAGGATGTCCGTGTCGGCAGTTGTGACGAAGAGGATGGACTTCTGCTGCTGCATACCTAGGCCCGCAAGGGTAGCTATCTTCCTTCTGGTGGGGCGGTTCCTGTGAGGAAGACCATGATGGACAGGTCGCTGAATTCTTCGGTTATTTCACTGCAATCCCGGAGTCCGCCGCTCCAGCGTTTCTCGCCCTCCAGGGTGAGCCGCTGGTACACGGTTACGGGAAGGTCGTTGGGTACCCCGGCATCAATCAGGCCCTGTGCGATGGCTGCCGGCATCAGGTCGAAGGGTCGTGGCAGCAATATGATGTGCCTTCTTCCCTCGTTGATGTAATGGACCAGTTCCTCCAACTCGCTTGCCGTGTCCGCCCGCTTGTGCAGAGTGATGAATACTGAGTCCTCCAGGGAGATGCCCGTGCGGGCCATTGCCACTTGCACCGAGCTTATACCCGGGACCAACTCAACCGCCCCTGCCCTTCTGCGGACCCGCGCCAGCAACTCCCGCGCCGAGACGTTAAGGTCGCCCCAGCAGCAAACGACGCAGCGTTTGCCTGCCTTCACCTGCCCCTCTGCGTATTCCAGGACGTCTTCCTGGTCCCGGTAGGACATAGGGCGGACTTCCGCATCCCCCAACCAAGGCTGCACCACGTTGAGCACGGTGGTAAATCCCAGCACCAAGTCGGCGTTGCGCAACGCCTCCTGACCTTGCAGCGTGAGCATGTCCCCGCTGCCTGGTCCGACTGCCACGACGGTGATTAAGCTATGGGTAAGATTGGTTGACATCGTTACTGCAATGTCCCTTTTCCACTGGGCGTTGGCTGATAGACTATTGGCACAAAAAAACCCCTGGCTCTACTTCTGCCAGGGATTATCCGGGTTTGGCGGGCATCGCCCAGGGTCTTTTCTGTATCGCGCAGAGTAGAGCTCCCACACCCGGGCAGGTTTCCTGACTTTCGGACGCCGGGCAGGCCCTGCGGTTGGAGTGCCAGCGCAGAGCGGTCGGTTCCGGCTTCCCTTCACAGTGGCGCAACCGTGGCGGACTCGCACCGCCTTCCCCTTTAGCCGATGGTGGCGCACCGGGTGGGCCATTCGATTGTTAAACGATGTGAGTTAAGTAGGTACCGATTAGCTATGCTACTACCGACGGGTAATCTAGCTGCAACGAGAGGAGTTGTCAATAGCCGCTTGCTATGGGGGTAGCGTTCCGTCTTGGGTGGTCTAGGCCATCCAAGCAGCCATCTAACAATGGTCCATGTATTCCCCCGACTGAAATGACGGGGTGGCCAGAAATGAAACCATCTGAATTGCACCTCTACCCTGGGTTGAATTCCAGTTGACATACGGCAGGTTGATTGTTAGAGTACTGCCTTGCTGTCAACTTGAACGGCGAGGAATATCTATGCCAACCGTGAATCAACTGGTGAGGAAACGGCGCGAGCCGGTCCGAAAGAAGACCAAGGCGCCCGCGCTGCATTACGTCCAGAACTCGCTGCGTAACCGGACCAAGTATGGGCCAGGATGTCCTCAAAGGCGGGGAGTCTGTATCCAGGTCCGCACCATGACCCCCAAGAAGCCTAACTCAGCCCTGCGCAAGATTGCCCGCGTTCGCCTGACCAACGGGGTAGAGGTTACGGCATACATCGGCGGAGAGGGCCACAACCTTCAGGAGCACTCCGTCGTGCTTGTGAGAGGGGGGCGCGTGAAAGACCTTCCCGGTGTCCGCTACCACGTAATCCGCAGCGCACTCGACTGTGAGGGAGTACAGGACCGCAGGCGAGGACGGAGCAAGTACGGCGCGGACCGCCCGAGGGTGGGATAGGTGCAAACGCTGGCGTCTGTTATGACGGGCATCTCCCACTCCTTGTAAATAGCTGAGACTTAGACGGAGCTTATTATGTCGAGAAGAAGGCGGCCCGAGCGGCGGATAGTCGCACCGGACCCGATGTACCGCAATGTGGAGTTGTCTCGGTTCATCAACTGTGTTATGCAACGAGGCAAGAAGACGACCGCACAGCGCATCATTTACAATGCCTTCGACCTGATACGGGATCAGTCAAACCGGGAGCCGCTGGAGGTGTTCCAGCAGGCGATGCGGAACGCCACTCCCGCCGTTGAAGTGAGGCCCAAGAGGGTCGGCGGAGCGACGTACCAAGTCCCGACCGAACTCCGACCAAGCCGCAGCGAGGCGCTGGCCATTCGTTGGTTGATTCGCGGGGCGAGGTCGAGGAAGGGTGTCCCCATGCGGCGTGGGTTGGCAGATGAATTGATGGAAGCTGCCCGAGGCGAAGGGTCAGCGGTCCGAAGGAAGGACGAACTCCACCGTATGGCCGAGGCGAACCGGGCCTTCGTCCACTACCGCAGGTAAGGGTCGCGCACCCAGACTCCTTTATGACTGAAACCAGCATTCCAATAAACCGGATCCGCAACATTGGATTCATTGCTCATATTGACGCAGGGAAGACCACCGTCACCGAGCGTGTGCTGTTCATCACGGGCCGTATCCACAGGGTGGGAGAGGTTGACGAGGGCACTACAGCGATGGACTGGATGCCCCAGGAAAGAGAGCGGGGCATTACCATAACGGCCGCGGCAACCACCGCTTTCTGGCGCGACCACCGGGTCAATATCATTGATACTCCCGGCCACGTGGACTTCACTGCAGAGGTTGAGAGGAGTCTGCGGGTCCTTGACGGCGGGATTGTAGTCTTGGACGCGGTTGCGGGCGTGCAGTCGCAGTCGGAAACGGTGTGGCGACAGGCCAACACGTATGAGGTGCCCCGCATCTGCTTTGTCAACAAGATGGACAGGGTAGGGGCGAGCTACGAGCGCACGATCGAGTCGGTCCGCCGTAGATTGGGTGCAAATCCTGTGGCGTTGCAACTGCCGATCGGAGAGGAAGCAGAGTTTCAGGGGGTTATCGATCTGCTGGGCGGAGTGGCGATGGTATACCCTGATGGAGGACGAAGAGGCAGTAGTTCCGACGTCCCTGAGGTTATACCTGTGCCGACCGACTACGAAGAGGAGTACGAACGCTATCGCCAGAGCATGATCGAAAAGATCGTGGAGACGGACGAGTCGCTCCTCATTCGCTATCTGGAGGGAGAGGACATCGACGTCGACGACCTCCGGCAAGCGCTGCGCCGCGCGACGATGGAGCAAAGCCTGGTTCCCGTCCTCTGCGGAAGCGCGACCACCAGCAAAGGCATCCATCCCCTGCTAGATGCCATCGTCGACTATTTGCCTTCCCCGCAGGATATACCCGCCGTGGGGGGAGTAGATCCCAGTTCGGGAGAAGTACAACTGAGGCACCCGGAAGAGGACGGCGATTTCGCCGCCCTTGCGTTTAAGGTGGCGACCGACCCCTACGTGGGCAGGCTGGTGTTCCTGCGCGTCTACTCCGGTGCAGAGAATTCAGGGGCCCAGGTCTATAATGTGACCAAGAAGGCACGAGAGCGGCTTGGGCGTCTCATCCTGATGCACGCGAACCGACGGGAGGAACTGGAGTCGATCGGTGCGGGAAATATCTGCGCCGTGGTGGGGTTGAGGGAAACGTTCACAGGTGACACTATCTGTAGCGGGCCTCGACCTGTGATACTCGAACCCCCCCACTTCCCGGAACCGGTGGTTTCTGTGGCTATCGAACCGGCGACACGAGCAGACCAGGACCGTCTTTCGCAGGCCTTGCGCAAGTTATCCGACGAGGACCCGACATTCTTGGTCCGGTTCGATGAGGAAACTGGACAGACTATCATGTCGGGAATGGGCGAACTGCATCTGGAGGTCCTGGTCGACCGGATGCGACGCGAGTTCGACGTCGAGGCCAACGTCGGTAGACCGCGAGTTTCCTACCGCGAGACGATTACCCAGCCGGTCCGTGTTGAGGGCCGATTCGTACGGCAGACTGGCGGGCACGGTCAGTTCGGTCATGTCTGGCTAGAGTTGGAGCCCCTGGAAGGGGGGGCCGGCATCGTTTACGAGGAGAAGATCGTCGGCGGAGTGATTCCGCGACAGTTTATCCCTGCGGTGGAAAAAGGCGTTAAACAGGCACTTGATAATGGTCCCATCGGGGGATTCCCTTTGGTAGACATTAAGGTCACTCTGGTAGATGGCAGCTTCCACCCCGTAGACTCGTCGGACATAGCCTTCAGCAGCGCGGCAATGATGGCAATCCGGGAAGGAGTTCCCAGGGGACGGCCAGTGTTGCTGGAGCCAATAGTGGATATGGAAGTGGTGTGTCCCGGAGAGACACTTGGCGAGGTGCTGGCTGATTTGGGAACTCGCCGGGCACAGATCAGGAGCATCGAAGGTCAAGGAGATGTGCAGGTGGCACGTGCAATGTTGCCTCTTGGCGAAACCTTCGCGTACACTACCGCATTGCGCTCGATAACAAGCGGGCGGGCATCCTATTCTATGGAATTCAAGCATTATGAGCAGGTGGCCGAGGACGTGTTGCGTGCCAGCGGTAGCCTGAGATAAAGCAACGCTTGCAGAGATTGGGGGAAGATGGTCACCAGGCAGAAAGTCAGAATCATACTCAGGGCCTTCGATCACAAGATGCTTGACCTGTCTGCTGGCCAGATCGTAGAGACCGCAGAGCGGACGGGTGCCAGGGTGGCAGGGCCGGTTCCGCTGCCCACGCACATACGTCGGTTCTGCGTAATCCGAAGTCCCCATGTGGACAAGGACTCGCGGGAACATTTTGAGATACGCACCCACAAGAGACTCATCGATATCTTGGAACCTACGTCGAAGACCATCGACTCGCTGACGCGGCTGAACCTGCCCGCCGGCGTAGATATATCCATCAAGCTGTAGAGACTGGCCTTGGAGGGTCATTCTCACGAACCTGAACGTATTAGGGGAAACTCATGCTCCAGGGATTTCTGGGCAGAAAAATCGGTATGAGCCAGGTCTTTCGGGATGACGGGAGAGTGGTGCCTGTCACGGTCATTGAGGCCGGGCCATGCACCGTCACTCAAGTGAAGACCAAAGAGAGCGACGGCTATGAGGCCGTGCAGTTGGGATTTGGCCATGCCAAGCGGTCCAACAGGCCCATGCGGGGACACCTGCGGAATGGGGCACCCGTTCGCTATTTGAGAGAAGTCAAGGCGGACGATCCTACCGAGTTTGAAGTCGGCCAGACGGTTTCAGTTGACATCTTCGCAGAAGGTGAGAAGGTCGATATCGTGAGCCGTTCAAAGGGCCGCGGTTTTGCCGGGACCATGAAGCGTCACGATTTTGGCGGGGGTCCGAGGACTCACGGTCAGTCCGACCGGGCCCGTGCGCCGGGGTCGATCGGTGGCGGGACTACCCCCGGCAAGGTTTTCAAGGGGTTGAAGATGGCCGGACACATGGGCAACGAGCGCATCACTGCCAAGCGTCTTGAGGTCATCAGGGTGGACCCAGAGCGAAACCTTCTCATCGTTAAGGGTGGCGTTCCTGGCGGCCCCAATGGCCTCCTTCAGATTAGACGTGCCAAATAACGACTCCCCGACGGGCAGGTAAACATTTTCGAAGGCAGCATTAGTTATGGAGATTTCCGTTAGAGACCAGCAGGGAGAGGCCGTCGAAACGGTGGATGTGGAAGACGCAGTGTTTTCCGTGCCCATGAACCACACCCTTGTCCACCAGGCCCTTGTGATATACCAAGGCAACAAACGGCAGGGCACCCATGACACCAAGACACGGGCGCAAGTGTCCGGTGGCGGGCGCAAGCCGTGGATCCAGAAGCACACAGGCCGTGCCAGGCAGGGCAGCATTCGTGCCCCACACTGGCGTCACGGCGGAGTTGCATTCGGGCCTCACCCCCGAAGCTACCGAAGGGCATTGCCCAAGCGGATGCGGCGCATGGCGCTCAAGTGCGTCCTTTCGGACAAGGTTAGGCAGGACAGGTTAGTGTGTCTTGATTCCACTTCTTCAGTGGACGGGAAGACGAAATCTATGGTCGGGTTGCTATCCAACCTGAGTATCGATGGCTCGGTCCTGGTCGTCACCAACGGTCAAAATGAAGGCGTCGTCCGGGCTGCACACAACCTCAAGAAGGTGCGGACCCTGCCGGTTAACCTGCTCAACGCCCAGGAATTGCTGGACCGCGAGACGATCGTCATGACGCTGGATGCGGTCCGTTGGGCTGAAGATGCTCTGAGATCAGAACCACACGGACGGAGAGGGCGGAAAGCTAATCAGCGGACGGGTGCAGATGTCCTGGACGAACAGGGGGCCGAGGGTTAGATGGACATACACAAGGTTTTGCTGAGGCCGACCATCACCGAGAAAAGCACCATCTTGCAAGAATCTGGCAAATACACTTTTCAAGTCGCTCCCAGAGCCAACAAAGTGGAAGTGAAGCAGGCAGTCGAGACAAACTTCAACGTGACCGTAGTCGACGTCAACATCACCAAGCTGCGCGGCAAACGCAAGAGGTACGGTGCACGTTTCACGAAGCAACCGGACGTCAAGAAAGCCGTTGTAACCCTGAAAACGGGTGACCGGATTAACCTGATCGAGGGGCTATAGCACCCGACTGGGTCTGTTGCAAGGATATTATCTATGCCACTGAAGAATCTGAGGCCAATAACACCCGGCACCAGGAACGCCGTGAGGCCCTCATTTGAGGAGATCACGGCTCGGAGGCCGGAAAAGTCTCTCCTAGAGCCGAAGGCAAACCACGCGGGTCGAAACAACAGGGGGCGGATCACCAGTCGACACCGCGGTGGCGGGCCCCGCAGGATGTACCGCAAGATAGACTTCAAGCGTTACAAAGATGGGGTACCGGCAAGGGTTGTGTCGATTGAGTATGATCCCAATCGGACTTGCCGAATCGCCTTGATTCACTATATGGACGGGGAGAAGAGCTATATTCTGGCCCCCGTAGCCCTGTCGGTGGGTGACTGGGTAGAGTCCGGCCCGCAAGCTGAGATTCATCCCGGAAACTGCCTGCCGCTGCGGAACATCCCCACCGGGACTGTGGTCCACAACCTGGAGCTAACGCCCCAGAGGGGCGGTCAACTTGTTCGCAGCGCAGGATCCGGTGCCCAGGTGCTTTCCCGCGAGGGAGAGTACGTACTGATCCGACTCCCGTCTGGGGAGATGCGGCGGGTACTGCTCAATTGTCGTGCAAGCGTCGGACAGTTGTCCAATCCCGACCACAAGAACGAAAGCCTTGGCAAGGCTGGAGCCAGCCGTCATCTGGGGCGTCGCCCACACGTTCGCGGCGTGGCGATGAATCCGGTTGACCATCCCCACGGCGGGGGCGAGGGCCGCTCACCCATAGGGATGCCGGGTCCCAAGTCACCTACCGGAAAGCCGACGCTGGGGCATAAGACCCGGCAGAAGAACAAGGCGAGCAGTAGATTTATCATCAGGAGGGGCAGGAGACGGTAGTATGTCACGCTCGGTCAAAAAGGGTCCCTATGTTCATCCCAAGCTTATGAAGAAGGTTGAAGCGCTCCAGCGCTCGGGAGCGCGGACGGTAGTCCGCACCTGGTCGAGGGCGTCCATGATCATGCCCGATATGGTTGGACTTACCATCGGAGTGCATGACGGGCGGCGGCACGTTCCTGTATTCATTACCGAGAACATGGTGGGGCACCGATTGGGCGAGTTTGCGCCGACACGAACATACCGTGGCCACATAAGCCGATCCGAACGCTCCAGCCGTATGAGGTAACCCGTTGCCGCAAGCGAGAGCAGTTGCAAAACAGATTGGGGCGTCCCAGAAGCGCCTGAAGCCGATCCTTGACTCAGTGAGAGGCCAGTCCGTTGACGACGCGCTAAACACCTTGACCCTCCTGACATCTCCGTGGGCCAGGACAGTGGCCAAGGTGGTAGAGTCAGCGGCAGCCAACGCTGAAAACAACATGTTCATGGTCCGGGACGACCTCAAGATTGTCCAGATCACTGCGGACCAAGCCAAGCCGTTGAAACGGTTCCGGCCGCGCGCCAGAGGAAGGATCGGTCGGATCACCAAGCGAGCGAGCCATATCACTGTGGTCGTCGACGACATGGAAGAGGAGTTTTAGCTGATGGGCCACAAGACCCACCCGTACGGTTTCCGCCTTGGCGTGATCAAAGACTGGAAAGCCCATTGGTTCGCGCCCAGCGCGGCCAGCTACCGGGCTTTGGTTCTGGAAGACCTGAAGCTAAGGGATAGTATCCGCAACGAGTACCGAATGTTTGCCGACGCCGGAATCGCCCGGATTGAGATCGATCGTGGAGCGCAGGACGGGGTCATTAATATCCACTCGGCTCGCCCCGGGATCCTGATAGGCAGAGATGGCGAGCGGGTAAAGAATCTGCGCACCAAATTGGAAGCGATCACCAAGCGGCGTGTGCAGTTGAACATCATCGAGATCGACCAACCCGAGATCAATGCCTATCTGGTAGCGCGGAACATTGCCGACCAATTGGAACGACGAGTCGCCTACCGGCGTGCGATGCGCCAGGCGGCGCAGCGCGCCATGCAGGGTGGGGCCCAGGGAATCAAGATCATGGTCAAGGGTCGTATCTCCGGCTCTGAAATCGCGCGCGTCGAGAAATTGATGATGGGCCAGGTTCCGCTCCATACACTGAGGGCGGATATAGACTACGCCCTGGCCGAAGCCCACACCATTATGGGAAGGGTCGGTGTCAAGGTTTGGGTCTATCACGGGGAGATTCTCCCGCCGCCTCCTGAAGAGGTGGAAGAGTTGGACGAGATTGAAGTCACGGTGCAGGCCGGTGACGAAGATGATGGGTTGGCCCTTCTAGAGGAGCCGGACATTTAGCGCCAGGACAGTTACAGGGAGCAAATGATGCTACAACCCAAACGGACCAAGTACAGGAAGATATTCCGCGGTCGGCGCAAGGGGATGGCGACCAGCGGAAACCAGGTGGACTTCGGTGAGTTCGGCCTGAAAGCTTTGGGGCCAGGATGGATCACCGCGCGGCAGATCGAGGCTTCTCGGGTTGCCGTCACCCGACACCTCCGCCGAGGCGGACAGGTCTGGGTTCGTGTATTCCCGGACAAATCCGTAAGCAAGAAGCCTGCAGAGACCCGGATGGGCGGAGGTAAAGCTGCCGTTGACCACTGGGTTGCAGTGGTGAAGCCCGGCCGTGTGATGTTCGAAGTAGCTGGCGTTGACCCGCAGGTCGCAAGGTCAGCCCTTCGTCTCGCCTCGCACAAGCTGCCTATCCCTACCAAGATCGTTGACCGGCATCACGGGGCAGTCGACACGACACAGGCCGCATAGAGGCGCACAGCCATGACGATTCAAGAGATACGAAGTTTGACCGACGAACAGCTCAAACAGGAGTTGGAGAGGACCCAAAGGGAACTGATGAACCTCCGGTTTAGTGCCGCGACCAATCAGTTGCCCGATTCCAACCAGCCCAGGCTTGTCCGCAGGTCTATAGCTAGACTGCTCACGGTCACGCGAGAGCGGGAACTGGTGGAGGGTTAGGTTTGGCGAAGGAACGACGAAAAGTACGCGTAGGATCCGTGGTGCGCGCCAGGATGGACAAGACCGCCGTCGTCGAGATGGTCTGGAAGCAGCGAGACCGACTCTACCGAAAGCAGGTTCGCAGGGTAGCCCGATTCATGGTCCATGACCCGTTGAGCCAGTGTCAGTTGGGAGATGTGGTGCGCATCCAGGAAACGCGTCCCATCTCCAAGACCAAGCACTGGCGGCTGTTGGAGATTATCGAGCGGAGACAGGTTGCCGAAGTCCGCCCCATCGAACTGGAGGCGGATGCTCAGACGGCCGATGAAGTCGAAGAGGATGAGGCCCCCGAACTAGAAGACATGGGCGGACAGGACTTGCACGAATGATCCAGACCTATACTCGGTTAACGGTAGCTGACAACAGCGGGGCCAAGGTTATCCGGCTGATCAATGTTCCAGGTAGCGGTCGAAGGAAGTTCGCTAGCCTGGGAGATGTGGTCGTGTGCAACGTTCGGGAAGCCGCGCCCAATTCCCCGGTCAGGAAGGGCGATGTAGTGAGGGCCGTGATAATCCGGCAGGCCCATGAGTACGGAAGGCCGGATGGCACGTTCATCAGCTTCGATGACAATGCCGCAGTGCTTATTCTGGAAAACCAGCTCCCCCGGGGGACCCGTATCTTCGGTCCGGTGGCCAGGGAACTACGGGACCGGGGGTTCATGCGCATCATTTCCCTGGCTTCTGAGGTGGTATAATGCGCATCCGAAGCGGTGACACAGTGTTGGTGATCTCCGGCAAGGAGAAGGGCAAGACTGGCCGGGTCGATCGCCAGATGACCAAGGAGAACCGGATAGTGGTTGAAGGTGTGAACCTCATCACTCGCCACGTCAGGCCGAGGCCGGGCGTTCGGCAGTCCGGTCGTATTCAACAGGAAGCTCCTATCCACGTGTCCAACGTGGTGCTGATTTGCAACAAGTGCAACCGCCCGGTTCGGCCCAGGATGGTGACCCTGGACACCGGCGACAGAGTGCGCGGGTGCCCGAAGTGCGAGGAAGTGATCGACGATGCCCGATGAAGAACAGACCCAGGGCGGTGAACAGCAACAGGAGAGCAGGTCCCGACGCAGGTCGAACCGGGGCGAAGGCTCGGCCAGTGGTCCAGCAGCGGTTGCTGAGGCGGAAACGCCAACTGACAACTCCCCGCCGCCGCCGCGCTTGCTTGAGGTGTACCGGAGCGAGATTATTCCCACTATGATGCGGGAATTCGGCCTGAGTAACCCTATGCAGGTGCCGCGCGTCCAGAAAATCTCGGTGAACATTGGACTTGGTGAAGCCCTCACCAATGGCCGGGCAATGGAGGCCGCCACCAGAGATCTGGCGACCATCACGGGGCAGAAACCCATCATAACGAGAGCCCGCAAGTCCATCGCCGGGTTCAAGATCCGCGAAGGCAATCCCATCGGTACGAGCGTCACATTGCGGGGCGCCAGGATGTACCATTTCCTGGACAGGTTGATAAATATGTCACTGCCCCGTATCAGGGATTTCCGCGGTATCCCACGCCGGGGGTTCGACGGACGTGGGAATTTCTCTATTGGGATCAGAGAACAGATCATATTCCCAGAGATAGACTATAACCAGATAGACCGTCTGCGCGGGTTGCAAATCACTATAGCAACAACCGCTCCGGACGACCGCTTGGCAGTGCGATTGCTGGAGCTTTACGGGATGCCGTTCGTACGCGAGGCGTAGTCACAGGCGCACGAGATTAGGGGAGACGTTTTGGCCAAGACCTCCAAAGTCCAGAAATGGCTAAGAGAGCCCAAGTTCCCGGGTCGCTGGCATAGCAGGTGCAACCGGTGCAACAGGCCCCGGGCCTATATCCGCTACTTCGGCATCTGCCGCATTTGCTTCCGGGAACTGGCCCTGAACGGAGAGTTGCCCGGCGTGCGTAAGGCAAGCTTGTAGGCGGACGGAAGGGAGAATACAGTGCCGGTCACCGACCCAGTTGCGGACATGCTTACTAGGATTCGTAACGCCATACAAGTGCGTCACGAGTCCGTGATGATGCCCCATTCCAAGATGAAGCTGGCCATTGCCAGGATTCTCAAGGAGGAAGGGTTTATCCGGGATTTCGACCATCCTCGGGGGCAGAAACACCCTACACTAAGGTTGCACTTGACCTACCGTGAGCGGCGTGAGCCGGCCATTAGTGGGCTTAAGCGAGTCAGCAAACCCGGACTGCGGGTGTACGTGGGTAAGGGAGAGATACCCAGGGTCTATGGGGGCCTGGGAGTGGCGATTCTTTCGACTCCAGAGGGCGTGATGGCCAGCCAGCAGGCCTGGCGCAAAGGCATAGGAGGGGAGTTGCTCTGTTATGTCTGGTAACGGGAATGGAAATCAAGTGAGAGCGGGCCGAACTCTGTCCCGCATTGGGCGTAAGCCCATTCCCATCCCGCAAGGGGTGGACGTTGACATCAAATACGGTGAGGTCACTGTTACAGGTCCAATGGGGACCATGACGCAGATTTACCATCCTGAAGTCAAGGTTACTGTGGAGGACGGTGCGGTCATAGTGGAACGGCTTTCAGACCGCAAGTTCCACCATGCCCTGCATGGGCTAACCCGCAGCTTGATATCCAATGCCGTGGTGGGTGTTACGGAGGGTTATACCCGGACCCTGGACCTGATGGGTGTCGGGTATCGTGTGCAACAGGCGAATGAAGGGATCGTGCTCAACGTCGGCTACTCCCATCCGGTCGAGATACAGCCCTCTGAGGGTGTCACACTAGAGGTCGAGGGCAATAACCGGGTACACGTCCGAGGGATAGACAAGCAAAGAGTCGGCGCAATGGCAGCCAAGATTCGTAGGGTGCGCCCCCCCAATGCCTATAAGGAGAAGGGCATCAAGTACCAGGAAGAGGTCCTTCACTTCAAGCCCGGTAAGGCCGCGGCACGGAAAGCCTAGCCCACCGGTTGTAAGCAAGTTTCTTGGGAGGGCGTTGTAGTGCCCAAAGACAAAAACGCACGAAAGTTGAGAATTGTGCGGCACGCCAGGGTGCGGAGGAAGGTTTCCGGCACGCCGGAGCGCCCCCGTCTGTGCGTGTTTCGCAGTTCCCGCCACATCTATTGCCAGGTGATTGACGACACCAGAGGTGAGACCCTTGTTTCCGCGTCCAGTGTTGAGGATGTGGGGAGCGATGGGAAGGCAAATGCTCCCAAGACGTCGGCGTCCGTCCTGGTTGGGAAGCGCGTGGCCGACAGGGCTCTGGCCAAGGGTATCAACCAAGTGGTCTTCGACCGCGGTGGTTACAAATACCACGGTAGAGTCAAGGCCTTGGCCGAGGCGAGCCGGGAGAGTGGCCTGAGGTTCTGACGGTTCGTATTCCCAGGCACTGGACGACAGGCTAGTGACATCTGTCCTATTGAGAAAGGTATAGGCGCTTTATGGTTTTTGCGCGCGATCGAGGAAGGCCACCCAGAGCGAGGGAGGAAGACACCGGAGGGATGCAGGAGCGGGTAGTCTACACTCGCCGCATCTCGAAGGTCGTCAAGGGTGGCAGGCGTTTGAGGTTCAACGCACTGGTGGTTGTTGGAGACGGCCAGGGGCAGGTGGGTGCAGGCTTGGGCAAAGCCTTGGTAATTCCTGATGCGGTGAGAAAAGGGAACGCCATCGGCCGGCGGAACATGGTCAATATACCGCTCAAGGGAAGTACTATTCCCCACCAGATAACGGTAAAGAAGGGCGCGACCATCATAGTCCTGAAACCCGCCCGAGAGGGCACTGGGATAATCGCTGCCGGTGCGATGAGGGCGATGCTGGAGTTGGGCGGGGTGAGGGATGTGGTCGGGAAGTCCCTGGGATCCCGCAACCCGATTAATATCGTCTACGCCACTATCGATGCCCTGCGCCAACTTAAGGATCCGGAGGTTGAAGTGGCCCGGCGGGTCAATCGTCCGAGCCGGACCGCCTGATCTCAGGAGCGGATGAGCATGGCTGATTTGAAGATCACTTGGAAGAAGAGCTATATCGGCAAGCCGCAGAACCAGCGGAGGATCATCAAGTCCCTGGGGTTGCGTCGGTTGAACCATTCGGTCATCCACTCGGACACGCCGACTATACGTGGAATGGTCAACAAAGTCTCCCACTTGGTGGTTGTGGATGAGTTGGACAGTTAATTTCGTCGACCTTCGACTGTCAGGGAGATATCCTCCATCGTCCAAACGGGGTCGAAGACATTATCACTCGGTGTAAGAATTGCCCATAATTCGGCAAGGAGTCATCCCCAATGATGGAACACCAACTGGCCCCTCCGCAAGGGGCCAGGAAATCTCGCAAACGGGTAGGCCGCGGCGATGCTGCCGGACAGGGGAGCACGTCCGGCCGTGGGCAAAAGGGGCAAAAGTCCCGTTCCGGACGTGGCCCTCGGGTAGGATTCGAGGGCGGGCAATTGCCCATAATCAAAGGCCTACCCATGCGCCGGGGTTTCAACAACAAGTTCAAGACCCATTACTCTCTGGTAAAACTCCAGTCTCTGAACCTGTTTGAAGACGGGGAGCGAATAACACCAGAGTTGCTTCTTGACAGAGGATATCTCCGGGACCTCAAGCAACCGGTTAAGATTGTGGGAGACGGTGAGATTACCAAGGCCGTCACGGTGGCTGCGCACAAGTTCACTCGCTCCGCGCGGGATAAGATTGAGGCGGCCAGAGGAAGTGTGGAGGAACTCTAGACCTCATGTTAACCGCGGAGACCCAGGGGGCACGCTTTCCGCGCCTGCTCCAAGCTACTATAGACGCCTTTAGCCTTCCTGATCTTCGGGCGAAGATTCTGTTTACCCTGGCAATCCTGGCACTGTACCGGTTTACCGCGCACATACCAATGCCGGGAATCGATCAGGTCCAGTTGGACAACCTGTTCCGCAACAATGATTTGCTAGGGTTTCTTGACCTGTTCAGCGGCGGTGCATTACGCCGCATGAGCATCGTCGCTCTGGGTGTATTTCCCTACATTACCGCATCCATCGTGATGCAGTTGCTCACACCAGTGATTCCGAACCTCCAGGAGTTGTCGCGGGAAGGTGAGGCGGGGCGGGCCAAGATAAACCAGATCACGCACTGGATTACTGTTCCTATTGCGATGGCCCAGGGCTATGGTCAATTGATGCTGCTCCAACAGAGCCAGGTGATCACCTTCGTTGGCTTTACTGGAGTGCAACTCCTGCCCACCGTCGCGGCCTTGCTCTCCATAGTGGCGGGAACGATGTTCCTGGTGTGGCTGGGAGAACTGATTACCGAGCGAGGGATTGGGAACGGCATATCCCTGATAATCTTTGCCGGAATCGTCGCCGGTTTTCCTGGACTCCTGAACCAGGGGTTCCTGGACCGGGACAACGTTCTTGGCATCGGGTTTTTCGCAATCATCGGACTTCTGATAATCGCGCTGATCGTGATGTTTAACGAGGCTCACCGGCGCATACCAGTGCAGTACGGCAGGAGCATCTTCCGTGGTGGGCGAATGTACCGTCAAAGTGGGGCAACCTACCTACCCTTGCGGATTAATTCTGCCGGGATGATCCCCCTGATATTTGCTTTCTCTATTGTGATACTGCCGGGGACAGTCGCTACTTACTTCGCCACAAGCACCGGAGTTGTGGGGGATGTAGCCCGCTTCTTCGCCGACCTGCTGGTCCCAACCTCACCTCTATACTGGGTGATGGTGTTTGTCTTGGTGGTAATATTCACGTTCTTCTACACACTGGTGGTCTTCAACCAGCAGAATCTGGCGGAGAATCTGCAGCGCAACGGCGGGTTCGTCCTAGGGATACGACCAGGTCGCCCGACCCAGGATTACCTCAACCGCGTCATCGTGCGGATAACGATGGGCGGAGCGCTGTTCCTCGGATTCGTTGCGATCGTTCCCTACCTTGCGTCGCTGGTAACGGGGGTACAAGCAATTTCGTTGAGCAGCACCAGCTTGTTGATCATGGTCGGTGTCGGCCTGGACACCATGCGCCAATTGGAAGCCCAGCTGATGATGCGAAACTATGAGGGGTTCTTGAGGTAAATTGGCCGAAGAATTTCGCATAGTGCTCTTCGGGCCTCCGGGAGCCGGCAAGGGTACCCAAGCCCAGCTCCTGGCGGAACAGCTCGGAATCCCCCACATCAGTTCCGGCGACCTGTTTCGCCACCACCTGCGGGCCGAGACACCGCTCGGTCTGCGCGCTGCCGACTACATGAGGCAGGGATTGCTGGTGCCGGATGACCTGACCATCGACATCATTCTCGAAAGAGTGATGGCCATCAACAGTGAAGAGGGGTTTATGCTGGATGGGTTCCCTCGCAACCGGCACCAGGCCGAGGTGCTGGACGACGCACTGGAACGCCGTTCGCGTGCTCTCGACAAGGTTGTGTGCATTGATGTCCCGGAAGGGGAACTGCTCCGGAGGTTGGCTGGTCGCTTCAGTTGCCGGGAATGTCAAGCGCCGCACAGTATCCCCCAAGACGCATCTGCGGAGGTCGCCGATGCTAGTCCGTTCCCTCAGTGTGACCACTGTGGGGGTGAGTTGTACCAACGGGAAGACGACCGGCCTGAAGCAATCCGGAAGCGAATCGAGGTGTACCAAGCCGAGACGCTGCCGGTGCTGGGCTACTACAGGGACAGGAGAATCCTGGCAGAGGTTCCTGGCACGGACAGCGTGGAGGGCGTGAACCAGAAGGTATTGACCGTGCTCGGTCGGTGATGTCGAGGCTCAGGCCTTAAGGTTTGATATAAACTCCATTACAGGGTAGAATAGAAACGGTGAAGAGGAACCGCAAACGGGAAACCGCGTCCAACTCAGCCTCCCCGTACTCCGGCGGGATAACGATCAAGACCCGTGAGGAGCTTGATTCTATGCGCGCCGCAGGTGCCATTGTTGGCACGGTGTTGGGCCTGTTGCGCGATGCAGTCGAGCCAGGGATCACCACGCGGGAACTCGACGCCATTGCCTATCGAGAGATCGTGCGCCAGGGGGCCAAACCCACTTTCAAGGGGTACCGCGGCTTCCCTGCCAGCATCTGCGCATCCGTTAACAACGAAATCGTCCACGGGATCCCCGGCAAGAAAGTCCTGAAGGACGGCGACATCATCAAGATGGACGTCGGCGCAACCTTGGAAGGGTTCATTGGGGACGCGGCGATCTCGGTCGCCGTTGGGTCCCGCACATCTGCTGCCGATGCCCTGATGGAACACACTCGGAACGGTCTGATGGAGGGCATCAAGGCAGCTCTGCCCGGAAACCGCATTGGAGACATAGGCGCTGCTGTTCAAGCCTATGGCGAGGCGCGTGGCTACGGGATCGTAAGGGAGTTCGTCGGTCACGGGGTGGGTCGGTTCCTGCACGAAGACCCACAGGTGCCGAATTACGGGCAGGCCGGCAGGGGGGCGTTGCTCCGGCCCGGAATGTGCATCGCCATCGAGCCGATGTTCAATCTGGGGGATTGGCACACTAGAATACTGGACGATCAGTGGACCGTGGTGACGGCAGACGGGATGCTGTCGGCCCACTTCGAGCATACGATAGCTATCACTGACGACGGTCCGGTGATCATGACCGCACCACCTTAGTTGGTGCCTGAAGTTTATGCCCCATACCGCCGCTCCCATACGAGTGGGAGTCCGTTGTCCCAGATCTGGATCTCCGGCAACGCCGATCAATGTTTAGAGGGAGTTTATGGCGAAGAAGCAAGCGATAGAAGTGGAAGCTAGTGTCCAGGAAGCATTGCCTAATGGGATGTTCCGGGTGACGTTGCCCAATGACCACGAAGTGTTGGCCCATGTGTCAGGGAAGATCCGGATGCACTTCATCCGGGTTTTGCCTGGAGACCGTGTCCTGGTAGAACTGTCCCCCTATGACCTGTCACGTGGCCGCATCACCTATCGCTTCAAGTAGCCTGCTGGTGTTGGAGCAATGAAAGTAACTGCGTCAGTAAAACCGAGATGTGATAAATGCCGCGTGATCCGGCGGAAGAGGGTGGTGCGTATTATTTGCCCGAACCCGCGACATGCCCAGCGGCAGGGCTAGATTGGCCAAGCGAGATCCGGCCGGAATAGGAGGCCCGAATTGGTCCGTATTGCAGGTGTAGACGTACCCGATCGGAAAAAGGCACATGTGGCCTTGACGAGAATCTACGGCATTGGTCCGGCATTGGCCACTGAGATTCTGGCCAAGGCCGAGATCGATACCGAGTCACCGCCCAGGATGCTGGAATTATCGGAGACACAGGTGGACCGGATTCGGGAAATCGTTGACCGTGAGTACCTGGCCGAAGGAGACCTGCGCCGAGAGGTCAACCAGAACATCCGGCGGCTGATAGAGATCGGTTCCTACCGAGGGACCAGGCACCGGAGGGGACTTCCGGCCCATGGGCAGAGGACTCGCACCAACGCGCGTACTCGGAAAGGGCCCAGACGCACAGTGGCTGGCCGGGGCCGGCGCACGGGAGGAAAGAAGTAAGTGGATTTGACTTATGCCTAGGCCAAGAGCACGCCGCCGCGAGCGGCGAACAGTTGTCCAGGGGCGGGCGTACATCTACTCCACGTTCAATAATACTATGGTCAGCATCACAGATCCCCAGGGCAACGTTATATCCTCCGCTAGTGCGGGTACCGTCGGATTCAAGGGTTCCCGCAAGGGAACGGCCTTCGCTGCCCAACGTGCTGCCGAGCAGGCAGCCCGCCGTGGCATGGACATGGGGCTGCGCCAGGTGGATGTACTGATCCGTGGTCCCGGTGCGGGCCGGGAGGCAGCAATCCGGTCCCTGCAGGGGACGGGACTGACCGTTACCAGTATTCGTGACGTGACGCCGATACCTCACAATGGGTGTCGCCCGCCGAAGAGAAGGAGAGTGTAGGAAAACTCCTGATGGGTAGATATACAGGACCCTCCTGCCGGCTATGCCGCCGCGCTGGGGAAAAGCTATTTCTCAAAGGGGAGCGGTGCTTTACGCCACGTTGCGCCATCGAACGTCGGCGTTCAGCCCCGGGTAACCAATCACGGAGGCGCAGGCGTCCCTCTGACTACGGTGTTCACCTGCTGGAGAAGCAAAAGGCCAAGTACATCTACGGTGTGCTTGAGTCGCAATTTCGTCGTTACATGTCTGAGGCGTTCGACACTCCGGGAGTGACCGGCCTCAACCTTCTGCGATCCCTCGAGAGGCGCTTTGACAACGTCGTGTTCCTGTTGGGATTCGCCGATTCTCGCAAACAGGCCCGCCAATTGGTCATGCACGGCCATCTTCAGGTCAACGGCCGCAAGACGGATATTCCCTCCTATCAGGTTGAGGTTGGGGACGTAATTTCCTGGAAGGAGTCAGACAAGACTACGGACTTCTATAAAGAACGAACCGACGGGATTCCCAAGCGGCCGATCCCGGCTTGGTTGCTGCTGGACGCCACGGACATGACTGGGCGTGTGATGAATCTGCCTGCAGATGAAGACTTACAGCAGGCCATCAATTCCCGTCTAATAGTTGAGTTTTACTCGAGGTAAGTGCCTCTATGTTAGATATCAATGTCATTTCTTCCACTTACCCCGATGGTGGACCCGAACCCCCGAAACTTGGTGTTCAGGTCCTAGAATCGAGTGATAAGTATGGTAAAGTAGCTGTCGAGCCCCTCGAGCGGGGCTTCGCCCGCACGATTGGCAACCCGTTGCGAAGAATTTTGTTGAGTTCAACGAACGGCAGCGCTGTCACTTGGGTGAAAATCGAGGACGTGGTCCATGAATACGCGGCCATCCCCGGAGTCAAAGAAGAGGTGATGGATCTTCTCCTCAACGTAAAGAGGATTCGCATTCGCTCGCAGTCTGAGCGCACCGGCAAGATGCGGCTTGAGGTGTTTGGCCCCGGGCGCGTCTGCGCCGGGGACATCATCACGTCCGTTGATTTCCAGGTGGTGAATCCGGAGTTGCACTTGGCGACTTTGGACTCCGATGACTCCAGGCTTTCGATAGAGTTCAACGTCGAACAGGGTGTCGGATATCAACAGGCCAAACAAGGGGACGGCTCTGAAGGCTTGCCCGTGGGCGTGCTGCCAGTCGACGCGATCTTTAGTCCTGTGCGGAAGGTAAACTTTGAAGTCGAGCATACGCGTGTGGGACAGGTAACCGACTACGAGCGGCTGGTTCTGGAGGTATGGACCGATGGCACGGTCTCCCCTGTAGAAGCCGTGCGCCGCGCGGCCAACTCGCTGGTCAATCATTATTTCCTGTTCAGCAACCTGGACGAGTCCGCCGACTCCCGGATAGATCGCCCCTCGCTGATGGTTTCTCCGGAAATATATCAGACTCCCATAGAGAAGCTGGAACTCTCTCCGCGGACGTTGAATTGCCTGAAGCGGGCCCACATCACCAAGCTTGGAGAGGTGTTGGAACGGTCCGACGATGAACTCCTCAAGATACGGAACTTCGGCTTCAAATCCCTGACGGAGTTGAAGGACAAGCTCACAGATCATGGTATCGCTCCCAAAGCGGGTGATAGGGCCGCGACTTCGACGGGCAACGGTGGCCTCCTTGAACCGGGCGCATTGCCCACGGGTGTGACCCTTTCACCGGAAGAACTGGGGGAACTGATAGCATCTGGTGGCATAGGAAACCCCGCCGTCGGCGAGGCTCAATCCGAGGATGGCTCATGGTTGGTTCCTGACGATGATGAGTTGGATGAGGATGGAGACGACTATGACGATGACGAGGAGGAGTCTTTGTAATCATGGCCTCCCACCGAGTGGCCGGCAGGAAATTGAGCCGGTACAAGGACCAGCGGAAAGCGCTCATGCGGGGGCTTACTTCGGAATTGATCCAGCATGAGCGGATCACCACTACATTGGCGAAGGCCAAAGAGACCCGTATAGTGGCCGAGAAGCTGATCACCCACGGTAAGAAGGGGACTTTGCACCATCGTCGTCTTGCGTTAGCCCAGGTGCCGAACAAGGCAGTGGTGAAGAAAGTGTTCGACGAAGTGGCTCCTAGGTATGCTGACCGTGCAGGGGGATACACAAGAATCATTAAGCTCGGTCGACGACAGGGTGACGGGGCAGAGATAGCAGTTATCGAGCTAGTTTAATCTCTCGCACTTAGCAAGGTTGGGTTCTACCCCATCTGAGTGTCTGCGGCTACCGTCGAGTTCTGGCTTTAAGTTTCCGGACGAACCGCCCATGAGGAGAGTGGCGCTACTCGTAGAATACGAAGGCACAAAATACAAGGGGTTCCAAATCCAGCGAGATCAACCCACTATTCAGGGGGAGCTGGAGTTCAGCCTCAGCCGCTTCACCGGACAGGCGGTTCGAATCAGAGGAGCCAGCAGGACCGATTCCGGGGCACATGCCCGAGGCCAGATGGTGGACTTCACGACTACGGCGAGCAGAACAATCGAGTCCTTTTCGTTCGGGATGAATTACTACCTGCCTGTTGATATCCGGGTTCAGTCAGCTTATCGAATGATCCCGGAGTTCCACTCCAGGAAGAACGCCAGCAGTCGGGTGTATAGGTATACTGTATCGAATCGATCTTGGCCGTCTCCATTAGAACGGAATACGAGCTTCTGGGTACGGGATCCGCTGGATGTGGACCTCATGGCAGAGGCCGCGCAGGCACTGCTGGGAGACCGGGACTTCCGTCCTCTGGTCCCGGACCACGCGGAAGAGAGGAGTGCGGTTCGCAGGATATACAAGTGGGACGTGTGGCGGGAAGAGTCCGACGTGTTCATAGAGTGTGAAGCCAACGGTTTCCTGAAACACTTGGTGCGAAGGGCGAACGCCATACTGATCGAGGTTGGCAAAGGTAAACTGGACACTAGCATACTAGGAGGGTTACTGGAAAAGGGAGCGACGGGTGGATTTTCCCTACCGTCAATACCGGCCGGTGGCCTCTGCCTGATGCAGGTAAAATACCCGGATTTCCGGTCATACGTAGTCAGAGAAGATGAAGAGAGTTAGCACGTATTTCCCAAAGAATGATGAGGTCCCTGCAAGGTGGCGGGTCATTGACGCGACTGGCCAAGTGCTCGGTCGCTTGTCGCGCGACATTGCCATTGCACTCCAGGGCAAGGACAAGCCGGAGTATTCCCGATCGGTGATGACCGGAGACTACGTTATCGTGGTCAACGCCTCGAAGGTCCGGGTCACAGGGCGGAAGAGGGATCAAAAGCTCTACTACCGCCATAGTGGCTATGTAGGTAACCTGAAGACGTTCCGGCTTGGAGACATGCTGGAAACGAGGCCCGAACGGGTTATCGAGTTGGCCGTTAAGGGAATGCTTCCCCGGAACAACCAGGGTCGGCACATGCTCCGGCGTCTGAAGGTGTACGCCGGAGAATCACACCCCCACGAGGCGCAGGTGGTGGGGTTCGGCGTGTAGTCGGGCCGCATTAATATGACTTAGGGTAGGTATAGGTTTTGGTAGGAACTGCGGCAGAGCAGGAATATTACTACGGTACGGGGAAACGCAAGACGTCAATCGCCAAGGTGAGGCTCTACTTGGACGATGGTGGCCCTACGATTGTCAACGGCAAACCCGTGGACGAATATTTCGGATGGCGGCCTTGGCAGGACATTATCCAGGAACCACTCCGGGTCATAGAGATGGCTAACAGGTTCCGCGTAATGGTGCGGGTCATTGGGGGCGGTGTGCACTCCCAGGCGCAGGCCATCCGGCACGGCGTCGCCAGAGCGCTGGTCGCCTACGATCCCGGTTTGAAGGGTGAGTTACGCCGACACGGGTTCATCACCCGGGACGCGCGAATCAAGGAAAGCAAGAAGTACGGACTGAAGCGCGCCCGGCGGGCTCCCCAATACACCAAGCGTTAGACCCAGTGTGTTAGACGCCCAGATAATGGGCAGCAGCGTCAATCAGTCGGTCCACGTCCGCCTGGCTCTCGGCCTCGGCGTATATGCGCAGTAGAGGTTCGGTCCCGGAGAAGCGGGAAATCAACCAGGCGTTCTCGAACAACAGTCGTCGTCCGTCAATGGCGTCGGTTCCCAGTATCGGCATTCCTGCCAGTTGCCTCAGGTCGGGACTATCCAGGCGAGCCTGAATGCGGTCATGGTCTTCGGCTTCGAAGGCTACGTCACGCCGATGGTAGTAATGTTCCCCGACCATGTCGAACAAGCCCCGCACTAATTGAGACGGCGTCTTTCCGGTGCGGGCCATGTATTCAAGCACTAACAACCCGCTCAGGATCCCATCCCTTTCTGGGATGTGCCCCCGGAATGAGAACCCTCCACTTTCCTCTCCGGCCATCAGTGCGTCTGATTCGGACATCTTCGGGCCGATGTACTTGAACCCAACCCGCATTTCGTGGATCTCTACTCCGTATTGCTGAGCGAGCTTGTTGAGCATCATCGATGAGGTGACACCCTTCACCAGTGGCCCGCGCTGCCCCTTTTCCTCCAACAGGTACAGTGCCAGCAGCGAGAAGACCTCCAGTGTGGTGATGAATCGCCCCTGCTCATCCACTACTCCGACTCGGTCCGCATCACCGTCCAGGGCAATGCCCACCGAATGACGCTGGTCCCTCACGTCCTGCATCAATTTGCGCAGATTTTGGGCAATGGGTTCGGGCTGTTCCATGCCAGGGAACGCCGGATTGTGTGTCCCGTGCAACTCATCCGCCACCGTAGTGCCGCCGGAGAGCAGGTGGGGAATATAACCCGCGCCAGCTCCGAACATGGCGTCGACGCGGACGTTCAGACCAGCCCCGCGGATGGTATCCAGGTCAACTAATCCGGAGATCTTCTCCATGTACGATGGGGCAGGGTCGAAGTCGACCACCCACCCCTGCTGGCGCGCTCGTCCGAGAGGGACTGACTTCACCCTGCCAACGCTGGCGATGAAGTGTTCGAGAAGGTCGGTGATTTCCTGCGTTGCGCTGCCGGCATAGTCCGGCTTGAACTTGAACCCGTTCCAGATGCCAGGGTTGTGGCTCGCCGTGATGATGGCTGCGCCCGCAGACTCTCGATCCAGGATACTGAAACTAAGTACCGGAGTGGGGGACGCGGTCTCGGACAGGTGGGTTCTGACTTCGTTGGCAGCCATTACCGAAGCGACGGTTTCGGCGAATTCCCTGGAAAGAAATCGGGTATCGTGACCCACAACCAGGCCCTTACCAGCCAAGCCCGTCGCCTTCAGGTAGTCGGCTAGGCCTTGGGCGCAACGGCCCACATTCTCGAAGGTGAACTCATCGGCTATTATTGCCCGCCAGCCGTCCGTTCCGAAGCGGATCGGCGCGGTCACGTAGAGGTTCCCGGATCGGAGGGAGGAGTTGAGTCCTGCGGGATGGCAACGCAAGCCTGAATGGCTTGTTCCCACTCATCTAGGTTGAAAAAGAAGGGGCCTGCCCCGCCGTGGTATGCTACTTTGCCATTAGTGTCGACCAGGTAGACTCGTTCCGGGGCCGCGCCGAATGCGTCGTCGACAGAGTTGTCCATCTCCTCGACCAGTATGGGAATGGTGATGTTGAGATCTAGGCTGCACGCCTGGGCGACTTCTTCCCGCTCGTCATAGCTCTGGTGCTGCCGGTAATAGACTTCGTCCTGGAGATTGGCGTCTACCTGCCATCCATCGGTGGGGTGGGCCTCACGCACGTATACAACGAAGAACTCTACCTGCCCGGCGAACCGCTCTTGTATCGCCTCTATGCGCCCTACCTGGGCGCGAAACGGGGGTCAAGTGTAGCTGCCGAACACCAGGGCAACTGGGCGCTGGCCACGGAATCCGGAAAGCCGTACCCGCTCCTCCGATCCGAGGAGCTTCAAGTGGAAGTCTGGGGCCGGCTCACCACGGGCTGGGCCTTGTTCGTCTCTCTGGATGAGGTGAAGAAGGGTACTTCTCACCCCATCCGGGACGTTATCGAGATGAGGTTCCAGCACTTGACGTGCAGGGACACTCTCGATTGACGCGGCTTCCCTACGCTCCCGCAGATCGTCGAGGCACTTTCGAAACAGTGCCCGGTCCTCGACGGAAAGGTCGGCAATTGGCCTGCCCTGTTGTCGTGTTTGCATTGTCAGCCCCTTCCAATGCTCTTCTACAGCCGGGGGTTGCCGGTCAGGATATGTCTGAGTGCTACGCCAGTTCTGCCGCGGCCCGAAGCGCATCTGCCTTGTCGGTCCGCTCCCACGGCAGGTCGAGGTCGTTGCGGCCGAAGTGGCCATAAGCCGCAGTCTTGCCATATATCGGGCGCCTCAGGTTCAGGTCTTCGATGATCGCACCCGGACGCAGATCGAACTGCTCGTCCACCAATTCCACGATGCGTTCGTTGGGCAGGTGGTTCGTATCGAAGGTCTCCACGGAAATTGAGATCGGCCTCGCGACTCCGATTGCATAGGAGACGATGACCTCTACCCGATCAGCCAGGCCGGCGGCGACGATATTCTTCGCAACGTAGCGGGCTGCGTATGCCCCGGACCGGTCAACCTTGGTGGGGTCCTTCCCGGAGAATGCGCCGCCTCCATGACGGGCGATGCCGCCGTAGGTGTCGACGAGGATCTTCCGTCCGGTCAACCCGGTGTCTCCCTGGGGGCCGCCGATGACGAACCAACCGCTGGGGTTCACGTAGTAGTTGGTGTCACTGTCAAGGAGTTCGCTGGGCACCACTGGCCTAATGACGTGCTCGATGATGTCCTGCCGGATCATTTCTCGGAACGCGCCCCGGTCCTCTTGGTCCTCGTGCTGGGTACTGATGACTACCGCATCGACCCGATGTGGCTTCCCGTAACGGTACTCCACCGTGACCTGCGACTTGCCATCCGGGCCGAGGTATGGAAGCGTACCGTCCTTGCGCACCGCGGAGAGCCTCTCGACCAAGCGGTGAGACAGGTCTACGGTCAAGGGCATCAGCCCATCGGTCTCGTTGCAGGCGAAACCAACCATCATGCCCTGGTCGCCAGCTCCAGTGGACCGGCGGGCGTCGGCTGCTGCGCCGTTGTCCCGGTGTTCCAGGGAGGTGGTGACACCCTGGCTGATGTCAGCGGACTGTTGGCTTACGTGAGCAATGACACCGCAGGAACCGCCGTCGAGTCCGTATTTGACGTCGGTATACCCGATGTCCAAAATCACCTGGCGGGCAATTTCGTTGAAGTCCAGCCTGGAGTTGGAGGTTATTTCCCCTGTCACCATGACAAGATTCTTGGTGGCCACGGTTTCACATGCCACCCGGCTCATCTCATCATCTGCCAAGGCGGCGTCCAGCACCGCGTCCGATATCTGGTCGCACAGCTTGTCGGGATGGCCCTCGGTAACGGACTCGGAAGTGAGGAGGTACTTGGGTGAGGATGTAAAAAGTAACGCCATTGTTCTTCTCCTGGAAAAGGGTTGCTTACGTGCCGAACTCCCAGCTTTCCTGGTAGTTCTGTTGTTCCGGAGTCAGAGTATCGATCTTGATGCCCAGCGACGCCAGCTTCAGCCTCCCCACCTCCGCGTCGATGTCCTCTGGTACTGGGTAGACCCCAGGCCCCAGTTGGCCGTGATTCTTGACGATGTGCTCTGCACCCAAGGCCTGGTTGGCGAAGCTCATGTCCATCACCGCCGAGGGATGCCCCTCGGCAGCGGCCAGGTTAATCAGCCTTCCCTCTCCCAGAACATAAATCTTCCTCCCATCGCTGATCTGGTACTCGTCCACGAATTCCCTGGGCTTTCGCTTTCCAGTCGACATCTCCTCCAATGCGTTCAGGTCGATCTCGACGTTGAAATGCCCGCTGTTGCTCAGGATCGCTCCGTGGGGCATCACCTCGAGATGGTCCCGTCCGATGGCATGGTAGCCTCCGGTGGCGGTGATGAACACCTCGCCTACTGCGGCAGCCTCGATGCTGGACATCACGGTAAAGCCATCCATCACCGCTTCCAGGGCCCTCACGGGATTTACTTCGGTGACGATGACATGGGATCCCATACCTCTGGCCCGGGCGGAAATGCCGCGTCCGCACCACCCGTAACCGGACACCACCACCCTGCGGCCTGCCCATAGAATGTTCGTCGCGCGTGTGATGCCGTCAAGGGTACTCTGGCCCGTTCCGTAGCGATTGTCGAAGAAATGCTTGGTCTCCGCCTCATTGACTGCGATGATCGGATAAGCCAGCTTCTCGTCCTTGGCCATGGCGGTGAGCCGGATGACGCCGGTTGTGGTTTCCTCGGTCCCGCCAATTACGTGGCGCAACAACTCGGACCGCTCCCGGTGCAAGGTGCTAACGAGGTCTGCCCCGTCGTCCATGGTGATGTTGGGCTGGTGGTCCAGGACGGCGGATATGTGAGAATAGTAGGTCTCGTCGTCTTCGCCTTTGATGGAAAATGTGGGTATCCCATATTCGTGGACCAGGGCTGCGGCCACGTCGTCCTGTGTGCTGAGCGGGTTGCTGGCGCACACTACAACATCAGCGCCTCCGTCCTTGAGCGCAATGACCAGGTTAGCTGTCTCCGTAGTTACATGGAGACAGGCCGCCATGCGAACGCCGGCCAAGGGCTTCTCCCGCATGAACCGCTCACGTATGAGGCCCACCACGGGCATCTCCCGCCCTGCCCATTCAATGCGGTTAACTCCTTCTTGGGACAGGCTCAGGTCCTTAACGTGGCCAGTGGATGATCTTGAAGTCAAACGATTTCTCCTTTTGCCGCTCCCTCACCGCCTCTCTCACCCCCGCCGAGTGGCACAGTATTCTCCTAACGAATTAGATGATCAGGGGTTTTCGCCGTAGTTTGTGGGGTAGTTGCCTCCGATCCAGGCCGGGGTTCCGTCCTCTATGTTAAACAGATTGGCTGGATCGTAGCCCATCGACGCAGCGATCTCACATGCCAAACCGCTCCGCACTCCCGCCGCACAAATGAACAGCAGTTTCTTGTCCTGGGGTACCTCGTCCATATGGTCCGTCAGGTCATCGATGGGAATGTGGATCGCTCCCGCAACGTGTCCGGTGACCCACTCATCGTCGCGACGCACGTCGATGACTACGGTGTCCTCCGGCTCAGCATCGAGTATGGATTTGGCTTCATGAGAGTCCACGCGGAAGAAGGGCTCGCCGGGGTCCTGCCTGGGCATCTTATTGCCTCCTCAGCCTTCTATTCGGGTTTGGCCACAACCTGATTAGCTCAGGTATCTGCCTGCTATCGGGGCCAGTTTCGACTTCAGGTCGTCGGGTATCAGTTCTCTCGATGTGACGATGGCGTCCTTCAAGGCGGTGGAACAGGCGCAATCCCTTGGGCCATCGAGACGTGGCGCCACTTTACGCACCAGTTCTTTCGAGTTGGCCACGTTGGTCAATAGGTTCTGGATGATTAGCTCGACCGTGACCGGTTCCATGCTCTCGTGCCAGCAGTCGTAATCGGTGACCCAGGCCATCGTCGCGTAGCAGATCTCGGCTTCC
The DNA here is from genome assembly GCA_951812625.1 of uncultured Dehalococcoidia bacterium. Classification (GTDB taxonomy): domain Bacteria; phylum Chloroflexota; class Dehalococcoidia; order Lucifugimonadales; family UBA3495; genus CATOSP01. The sequence continues at coordinate 1,487,732 of CATOSP010000002.1, forward strand.
CGGGCCAATTTGGCCTCGGGCAACGCTGTCATACCTATCAAGTCAGCACCCCAGGAACGGTGCAAGAGAGACTCGGCGCGGGTCGAGAATGCCGGCCCTTCCATGACAACCATGAGTCCGCCGACGTGGACTGCCAACTCCAATTCCTGGGCGCACTCGAGTAGTGTCCGGTTTGTGGCGGCGCAGTACGGCTCATCAAAGGCGATGTGGGCCGCGATGTCCTTCTCGAAAAATGTATCGGACCCGCGAAGCCGCGTCTTGTCGATCAGTTGGTCGGGTAGCACCAAGTGCAGGGGGGCGAGTTCCTCTTTGAGACTGCCGACGGCGCTGACGGAGATAATCCGCTCGACACCTAGAGTCTTGAGGGCGTATATGTTGGCCCTTGACGGTATCTGGGTGGGATTGAGGCGGTGGCCCACCCCGTGTCGGGGGAGGAATGCAACCTGCGCACCTTCGAGGTCTCCTACTGCGATGGCGCCGCTGGGTTTGCCGAAAGGAGTATCGAGGTCGAGGAATTCAACGTCGGTTAGACCCTCCATCTCATAGAGGCCGGTTCCACCGATAATGGCCAGACTTGCTTTAGCGTTTGGCACGTTGCTTACTTGCAGTTCCCTTTCAGAATAGATTTACCGACTCGGTTATGCCGACCTGCCTGACCTCGTGGCTAGGAGCAGGGTCTCCAGGTACGGGGGGCGGGACACTCCGCCTTCCGAGATGATGGCGCTGATGTACCGGTTGGGAGTCACATCGAACGCTGGATTGATCGCTGGGACGCCGTCCGGAGCGGTGGCGTTGCCGCTAAAGTGGGTCACCTCTTCCGCCGAGCGCTCTTCTATTTGAATTTCCTCTCCACTGGGCAATTCGAGGTCGATTGTGCTGATGGGAGCAGCGACGTAGAAGGGAATGGAGTTCTCCCTTGCGAGGACCGCGAGAGAGTACGTGCCGATTTTGTTGGCGGTGTCCCCGTTGGCGGCAATTCGGTCCGCACCGGTAATGACGCAGGTGATTTTGCCCTGCGCCATCATCATTCCTGCGGCCGAGTCTACTATCAACGTCGCGGGGATGCCTAGTTGCTGGAACTCCCAGGATGTCAGCCTGGCCCCCTGCAGGAATGGTCGAGTCTCGGTGTTATACACCTGGAACCGGTTTCCCGCCTCCCAACTGGCCCTGATGACGCCCAGCGCGGTTCCAAACCCGGAGGTCGCGAGTGCGCCTGTGTTGCAGTGGGTGAGGACCGACCCGCCGTCCGGTATAAGGTCTTTCCCCAAGTCCCCCATGTGACGGTTGATTGCTTCATCCTCGTCCTGTATGCGCCGTGCCTCCTCCAGGAGCTTACCCCTTAGTTGTGCGACGCCACACTCGTCGGCGGCGGATGAAAGCATCCTTTGGACAGCCCATTGTAGGTTGACCGCGGTGGGGCGCGCAGCCGATACGATCGTGCCAGTCCTGCGGAGTTGGTGGAGGAACGTCGAAGCGTCGTCTGCTTCGATCTCCTGAGCTGCCAGGACCATGGCATAGGCCGCCGTGACCCCTATGGCGGGAGCACCTCGGACCCGCATCTCACGAATTGCGTCCACGGCTTTCTGGCACGAATCGATCTCCAGCGTGATCCGCTCCATCGGCAGACGTGTTTGGTCAAGCAGCCACAGCTTGCCGTCGCTCCACTGTATCGGCCTGATCTCGGTCACCTGGGAATACCTCTGTGCATGGACGTGTCCCATGTTCTCAGTGGGCCCCGGGAAAGTCCCAACAAAAAAGCTCCTCGCGCGAGAAGCTCAAGCAATAGTCGAGCCCCTCATCTTTCGCTCTTGACGTTTTTCGCCGCCTTGAGCGCCGGAATTAGCACCGTGCCTCAATCACCTGGTCGGCGGGCCGGTTGCTTGGCTTCGTCGGGCCGTTCCCTCAGCCGTTCTCGATAAAGGGTTGGTTGTATTATTTTCGAGTCTGTACGAGTTATGTTACCCATGTACCTGTCTCCTGTCAAGGTAACCTTCGCATTCCCAATCGGGCGGGCGATTGGGCCGTTGCTTAACATCTGCCAATGTCTCGTGGTGTAGTGAAAACGGAGACTGGATGCAGGGAAATCGTTATGTTAAGCCAGTTGAGTACAAGCGGCTGCCGAGTCAGTTGACACTTATTCTGGCCCGGCAACATAATGGAGTCTCTGGCTAAATGATTGAGACTGGCAACACTCGGGGTGAGGTCCGCGGCATGTTATCGGGACTCTTGTGCGCGGCTTGGTAGGATTGGCTCCAGGTGTGTAGCCTGCCACCATCCCGCTTACACACGAGCCAATGGCGGGAGATACGAGAAACATGGATCAGCCCGCGCGTTCGACCGGATACCATGGTATGGGGTTGTTCGCCGACCTGTACGAGTTGACGATGGCTCAGGCGTTCTATGAACACCATATGTTCGCGTCAGCCACCTTCAGCCTATTTGTTCGCAACCTTCCACGGGACCGCGGATATCTGGTATCGGCAGGACTGGAAGACGTCCTCGACTTCCTCGAGCGTTTCCAATTCGAAGGGGATAGCCTGGCCTATCTGGACTCGACGGGCATTTTCTCCGGAGCTTTCCTGAATTATTTGGAAGGGTTGAGGTTCACTGGAGAGGTCAGGGCCATCCCTGAAGGAAGGCTCTTCTTCGAGTTTGAGCCAGCGCTTGAAATCACTGCGCCAATCATCGAAGCTCAGATAGTGGAGACCTTCGTCATCAACCAGGTCAATCTCCAGACGATGCTGGCCACGAAAGCAGCCCGATGCGCCTGGGCTGCCGAAGGTCGTAGCCTTAGCGATTTTTCTGCAAGGCGCACGCACGGGACCGACGCAGCCATGAAGATGGCCCGTTGTGCCTACATTGCAGGGTTCGACTCCACCAGCAATGTCGCCGCATCGCGAAGGTATGGTATCCCCCCTGCTGGCACGATGGCTCACTCCTTCATCACCACTTTCCCGACTGAGTTGGATGCATTCCGAGCCTACGCTGACACCTTCCCTGATCGCTGTGTGCTTTTGCTGGACACTTACGACACCATTCAAGGCGCGCGCAATGCGGTAGCAGTAGCCAAAGAACTGGAGTCCCGTGGACATCGGCTCAGGGCCGTCCGTTTGGACTCGGGTGACTATGACGACCTGAGTCGGAACGTCCGGGCCATCTTGGACGAAGCCGGCCTGCAATACGTGGGCATACTGGCATCCGGTGGCTTGGACGAATTCTCGGTGAAGCAGCTCGTCGACAATGGCGCGCCGGTCGACATATTCGGCATCGGCACTAAGGTAGGGGTGTCTGCCGACTCACCGTGGTCCGATATGGCTTACAAGCTGGTATGCTACGACGGTCGTCCCGTAATGAAACTTAGTACCGATAAGATATCCCTACCTGGAGCGAAGCAGGTTTTCCGCGTGCCAAATGCGGACGGTACGCTTCACCACGATGTCATCGGATTACAGGATGATGAGGTATGTGACGGGGAACCTCTACTGGAGCAAGTCATGTCGTCCGGGCGTGCCATTGGCGCAGCGGCGAGTCTTGATGATATGAGAGGCAGGGTGCGCCGGGACTTGGACCGCCTTGGTGACGGGACTAGGGAGCTGACCGGTCCTGCCGAATACCCGGTGGAGTTCAGCCGCCGGTTGGCAACCCTCTCCGCTCAGGTGCGGCATGGCTTGGAAGAGTCTGCCTGGTCATCCGGTCAGGGAGACCCCAACCCAACCGGGGGGTCTGTTCAATGAAGATTGTGGTCTGCGCGAAGTACGTCCCTGTAGTTTCCCGGATCAGGTTCGACTACGAACAGAAGACAGTAATCCGGGAAGGTGTTCCCTCCGAAGTCAACTCCTTCGACATGCTCGGCATAGTCCGTGCGGTCGAATTGAAGTCCGAAGGGGTGGATGAAGTTGTGGCGGTCTCGATGGGACCTCCCCAGGCAAGGGATGGGCTTCTCCAGTGTCTTGCGATGGGAGCCGACCGGGGAGTGCTCGTGTCGGATCGGGCGCTTGCGGGATCCGACACTCTCGCCACTGCCCGCGCCCTCGCCCTCGCGTTGGCTAGGGAAGCGCCGGGCTTGATCATATGCGGGCGCAATAGCTCAGACTCCGAGACCGGACAGGTTGGCCCGGAAGTGGCCGAGTTGATGGACCTCCCACACATCAGCCAGGTCAGCAAGCTGGACTATCACCCAGACTCAAACACCATTGTCGTCCAGCGGGATACGGACGAAGGTCATCAGGTTCTGGAATGCCAGCTTCCCGCTCTGGTCTGTGTCACCGAGGGTGTGGCGGAGGAGCAATTCCCTACCCGGGACGGTATGGCCGAAGCTCAGACCAAGCCACTCGATGAACTCTCATGCGCCGATTTGACTACCGACGTATCCCAGTTCGGGCTTGAAGGCTCTCCTACTTGGGTCGACGATATCCGGTTGGTGGAACCCAGCAGGCTGGGCATCATAGTGGAAGAGGAAGATCCGCTAGCAGCCGCGAAACAGGTGGCAGATCAGTTGGCAGCGAGACTTGAGGAGTTGGGTTCCGGATCAGCGGACGCACCAAGTTCAGGCCCATTTCCCCGGTTTCCGGACAACCGCGAACGGAGCATCTGGGTCGTAGCTGAAACGACACACACCGGGCTGCGCCGGGTCTCCCTGGAAATGCTGGGCAAGGCTAGGGAACTCACAACCGTGACCGGCAGCGAGGTGGTGGCGGTCCTGGTTGGTGCTCAAGACGACGGGTTGGTGAGGGAACTAACGTCCAGCGGTGCTGATCGGGTGATCGTCCTCGACAACACCGGAAAGGGTACGGCCTGGGGCCGTGCCGTAGTCCAGGCCCTGTGCGCGGCTCTGCAGAATGATTCCCCCTACGCGGTCTTGTTCGCTGCCACCGCCGATGGCAGGGACCTGGCAGCCAGGGTCGCAGCCGCGCTGGGGCTGGGGCTTACAGGCGACGCCATCGATCTTGAGATAGACGATCAGGGTAGGTTGGTCCAGTTGAAACCCGCCTTGGGCGGCAACGTCGTTGCACCCATTCTGTCCAGGACTCTGCCAAACATGGTGACTCTGCGCGCCGGGCTGCTGGAACCGATCGACCCTGAGATCGGAATCTCCTCAATGGTCGAGCAGGTTGACGTTCCCGTATTCCAGGGTCGGGATGCCCAGCTATTGGAGGAGCACATCCAGGAGGATATGGGTTCCATCGAACTTGCCCAGGCGCAAGTGGTGTTGGGTGTCGGGATGGGCATCGGAGGACCGGAGTCGTTGGGTGAAGTCCGGGAGTTGGCGGCTTCCATAGGGGCAACTCTGGCCACCACCCGGGACGTCGTTCACGCCGGTTGGCTCCCCCACCAGATTCAGGTTGGCATCAGCGGTCGCACCATTGGCCCGAAGGTGTACATCGCGGTGGGAATCAGGGGTGCCTTCAACCACACCGTGGGCATACAGAAGGCTGGTATTATCGTCGCGGTCAACCAGATGCGGCGGCACACTATCTTCCGGGCCGCAGATTTTGGGATAGTTGGGGACTGGCAGACCTTCCTGCCCCCATTGATCGAGGCACTCAAGCCAACCCTGGTCGGCATACGCTGACCCATCCCCTACTCGCCTTTCCAACAGGCGTGTGGTGAACTCCATCGCGCCTTTGTGAGATGCATTCGCCTGGCGTTTGCAGTATCGTTGCAATTCATTGTGTGACCCCGCTCGGCCTAGGGTGGTTTCATCCCCGGCGCAGCCCCCCGGAGTAACGGTGAGGTTGTGGACGTGGGAGACCTCTGTCTACATGGTCGAAAATGACCGGAAACGGCCGGAAATGGCAGGGGAAATGAAATGTTCCTCGTCGGCTTGTCTCCGGTTAACCGGAGCGCGTGGCATGGAATGCCGCCAGCCGGTACTCCGTACTTGACACCTCCTTTATGGGTAAGCACAATGTCAGTGGCCCGTCGAGCGGACCATGCCGGCGGAATTTGGCTGTGTCTATCTAAGCGTTATCAAGAGGCAGACGACACTGCGAGGGGGCAGGTTATGGACTTTGGGTATACGCCAGAGCAAGAGGCCCTTAGGGACGAAGTTCGGGCATTCATAGCAGAGCACATTACCGACGAGGTCCGGGCGGAGGTCGAAGACGGTGGTGGCGAGGGAGGACGTGGACCTAAAGTCCGTGAGCTCTACAAGAAGATCGCCGACAAGGGATGGATCGGCATCAGTTGGCCCAAAGAATACGGTGGCCAGGACGGCAACCGCCTCGACCAGTATATCGTTGAGGAAGAGTTCTCCCGGATAGGCATCGGGGTTGGCGGAGCAGGCAGCGGAGCGCCTGCGATCCTGGCTGCGGGTACCGAGGAGCAGAAGGAATACTTCCTGCCCGGCTTGATCAACGGCGAGATTGTGTTAGCCCTGGGATTTACTGAGCCGCAGGCCGGAGCGGACCTGGCAGGTCTCCAGTGCCGTGCGGTCCGGGATGGAGATGAATTCGTCATCAACGGCCAGAAGATGTTCACTTCCTCGGCCCACTACGCAACCCACATCTACCTGATGGCCCGGACCGACCCTGACGCACCCAGGCACCGCGGAATCTCCATATTCCTGGTCCCGATGGACACGCCAGGGATCACCGTCCGCCCCCTTTGGACCATTCAGAACGACCCTCCTGCGCCTCCCGGTACCACCTATGGCCAGCGCAGGACGAACGAGACTTTCTTCGAAAACGTCCGCATTCCTGCTACCTGCCTCCTTGGTGAGGAAAACCAGGGGTGGTATGTGGGGGCGATGGGATTGAACCTCGATCGGGTTGGAGCAAGCCGGTATCTCATCTCGGTTCGCCGGGACGAGGATATCGTTAACTGGGTCAAGGAGAACGAGTTCGAGGGGTACTCAATAGCGGAAGACCCCGCAGTCCGCGACCGGCTGGCCGAGCTGTGGATCGAGGCTCAGGTCTGCCGCTTGATGACCATGCGCAGCATGTCTCTGGTAGAGAGTGGCGGCAACTTCACCTACGAAGGCTCTGCCGAGAAGGTTTGGGCTCCTGAACATGGCGTCAGGACCACGGAGACCATCTCCCAGATTCTTGGCCCATATGCCCAGCTGCTGAATGGCTCGGAAGATGCCATCGAAGAAGGGGTGTTCGCACACAACCTCATGGGGTCTTTCCAGTCTGGCATCAATCACGGCAGCGTACAGGTCATGCGCGACCAGATGGCCCGCAGGGGCCTGGGAATGCCCAGGGGTTAGCGGCTCAGGGGGAGTCGTCACGACACCCCCACGAATATCACGAGGAATTTACATGGATGTCTTACTGAACGAAGAAGAACAGATGGTCAAGAACCTTGCCAGGGAATTCCTGGAAGGGGAATGCCCACCGAGCCTAGCCCGGGAGATGGAAAAGGACGATCTCGGTTATCCACCAGGACTGTGGCAACAGATCGCACAGTTGGGGTGGTTTGCGATGTCCCTGCCCGAGCAGTATGGAGGACAGGGTCTCGGCCTGACCTACCTCGGCTTGGTGCTGGAAGAGGTTGGCCGCGCGATCGCCCCGGTTCCGTTCCACAGCACGATGGTTCCGGCACTGGCCATCGCGTCGGACGGCAGCGAAGCGCAGAAGCAGGACATCCTGCCCAGGGTAAGCAGCGGCAGTCTCGTCATGACATGGGCGTTCAATGAGCGGAACCCACGTTTGATTCCTGAGGCCGTCAACTTGAAGGCGGAACTCCAGGGAGACGAATTCGTCTTGAACGGCGAAAAAATGTTCGTGGACAATTTCAACGCCGCAGGACAATGCCTGGTCGTCTGCCGGACTGCCCCCGCATCGTCAGATAACCTGGGAATCTCTTTGGTTCTGGTGGACACCGACAGCCCCGGACTCACCAACATACCCTTGACGACCCTGGCCAAGGACAAGCAGAGCAAGGTTGTTTTCGACGATGTTCGGGTACCGGCAGCGAACCTTGTTGGCAACCTCAACGAGGGCTGGCCCATCGCCGACTCTATGCTGGAACGCGCGACCGTGCTTCTGTGTGCCCAGATGGCTGGCGCGGCTAGGAAAGATGCCGAAATGGCCATCGAGTACTCGAAGAACCGCACGGCCTTCGGGCGGCCTATAGGCTCTTTCCAGTCAATCCAGCACCTCTGTGCCGACATGACCCTGTGGGTCGATGGTGCTCAGCTTTTGACCTACGAGGCGCTCTGGAAGATGGATCAAGGCATCCCGGCAGGGGTGGAAGTCTCCCAGGCCAAGGCGTTCTGCAACGACAAATGCGAGGCCACAGTTAGGTCTTCCCAGGTCATACACGGTGGTATCGGGTTCATGATGGAGTTCGACCTCCATCTGTGGTTTCGAAGGGTGACCGCGTGGACTATGAGGCTCGGCACCAGTTTCGAGCACCGGGCCAAGATCGCAAACGCCCTTCTTGATCATCCAGGACGCGTTCGGCTAGGGATGGACCTGACTCCAGTCAGTTAAACCCCGCCCATTCATCTACCCCATACGAGATAGGAGAATTCAACATGCCCACCGACCCCGTTTGTGGAGTGGACATTGACGAGCAGGCTGCCAGGGCCGAGACCGGCCAGACTAGGCATGGCGCGGCTGAAGTTGACCCGACCCAGGGGACCCGCAGTTTCTATAACGGCGTTTGGTATTATTTTTGCAGCCTGGAATGCCGGACCAAGTTCTTGGCTAGCCCCGATGCTTTTCTGAACCAGGGGTAACCCCGGACCTCTCACACCCGAGTTACGACCGGCGCATCGGGTTCAGACCAGCCCTGCGCCGGCAACTCATTCTCAGACCTCGGTGCCTGCAACTCACTTTGTACGGCATACGGAGCCGTCGTCAGTTCTTCGAATCGGCGCCCCCTGTCAAGCTTGGGTGTGAACCGCGCCATGTTGTTGCACTCCCCCCTCCCAGCCCATATACTCACCCCAATCTGCCCGGGGACATCGGCGTCGAGTAGTTGGGTGGCGTTGGTTGTTGTCCTGGGCGCTCCAGACTTCCGTTGAGGAGCGTGTCATGTCGATTCTGGTGATAGGCGGGACCGGCTTCATTGGCCCTCGCGTTATTCGACGTTTGGTCGAAAGGGGAGAGGATGTCGTCTGCATGGACGTCAATCCCTCAGCCGCCGACTTCAGCGGCTTCGGCGGCGATGTCCGGGTGGTCTATGGCGACGTCACCGACTACGAGGATGTCTCTAGGACCATTCTGGAAGCCAAGCCTGACCGCATCATCAACCTGGCTTACCTTCTGGGAGGCGGCGAGGATCGCCCCCACTTCACCATGAAACTCAATATCATGGGTATGGATAACTGTTTCGAGGCGGCCAGGTTATGCGGCGTGAATCGCGTCGTCTATGCCAGTTCTATTGCCGTAAGCGGGCAGCAAAGCCACTTCGGGGACCAGCCCATTAACGAAGATGCCCCATCCTATGGTACCAGCCAGTATGCGATGCACAAGCGGTTCAACGAGTTCCAGGCCCAGATGTTTATCGACAATTACGGTATGTCGATAACCGGGATCCGGCCTGCCAATGTAACTGGACCTGACAAAGTGAGAGGGTCCACTGACCACGTCCGTTGCATCACGCTCCCCGCTTCCGGTGAGCCGGTCAGGTTCCCTCAGAAGTCCATCAAGAGGCTTCCCATCCATGTTGAGGATATTGCGGAAGCATTTACCAGGGTGTTGTTGGCCGATTCGTCCCATTATCCAGTCTACAACTCCGGCGGCCACCCCATCAGCCTGGGAGACTTGGCCGATATGGTCAGGCAGTTCCTCCCCGATGCTCAGATCGACTTCGATAGTGAGGGCGGTCTGGAGAGTTCAGGGAATTACCTTGTGGACAACAGCCGGCTGCGTGACGAGTTCGAGATTGAATACGCCCCGTTCCGGCAGCGGGTGAGGGAAATCATAAACGCCGTGCGGCAGGAAAGCGGGTTGCCGCCTGTAGCCTAGCCGCTCTCCAGACGATTCACGGGAGGTAAGTTATGCCACTCGACCCACAAGCACAGATGGTGCTCGAACAGACCGCTGCCCTCGGCTTGCCACCGGCGCACACCGTCTCGCCGGAGGAGGCACGCGCCAACGGAAAGCTGCGGCCCCGCGCTCCAGGCCCTGAAGTCAGCGCTGTAGAAGACCGGGGCATACCCGGACCGGACGGAGATGTTCCTGTACGCATATACACGCCAGAGGGCCATGGCCCCTTTCCTGTGCTCGTGTGGTACCACGGCGGTGGCTGGGTCGTCGGTGATCTCGATACCGCCGACGGCACCGCCCGGCAGCTATGTCTAGGAGCGGAATGCGTGGTAGTTTCCGTAGACTACCGCCTCGCCCCGGAGGCCAAGTTTCCGGGACCTGCCGAGGACTGCTACTCGGCGGCACAATGGGCGGCGGGCAATGCTTCTGCATTGGGCGGGGATCCGAGGAGGATTGCTGTTGGTGGTGATAGCGCAGGGGGCAATCTCGCTGCAGTGGTGAGCTTGATGGCCCGAGACCGGGGAGGTCCCGGCTTGGTGCATCAGCTGTTGGTCTACCCTGTTACCGAGCGCGACTTCACTACCAACTCGTACCAGGCCAATGCGGACGGCTACGGTCTCAGCCAGGATGCTATGAGGTGGTATTGGGACCATTACCTGGCTTCCGACGCGGATGCCCAGAACCCATATGCTGCTCCGATGCAGGCTAGAGACCTTTCCGGTCTGCCCTCAGCACTGGTCATTACTGCCGAGTACGACCCGCTTTGCGACGAGGGTGAAGCCTATGCCGCCAGGCTGAGGGAGGCGGGAACTCCTACCCAATGCACCCGGTACGACGGGATGACTCACGGTTTCTTCAGCCAGTCGGCAGTCATGGACAAAGGCAAGTTGGCCGTCGAGGAGGCGACCGCTGCGCTGAAGGCTGCGTTTTCGCAGGTTGGTGTAGGCTAGACGCCGGCAAACTCCGAAAAACTGTAGTAGTACCATGGTGCTCAAGTGGTGGCGTCCAGCCACTTCGGGGAGTCCGTGAGCATTCTTGGAGGGTCATATGCCTGGAGCAAACGGGAGAACGACGATTATTCGTGGCGGTACTCTGATCGATGGTTCCGGCCAGTCCCCGGTGCAGAACGATGCAATCGTACTGGATGGCGACCGTATTCGTAGCGTCGGTGTCCTACCCCCGGACGTAAACGCCGAAGACCCTGAGAGCGTGCGCACCATCGATGCCTCCGGAAAATGGATTATGCCGGGGTTGATCGATGGTCATTGTCACCTCTCTTTCGGTCAACCGGCTATGCCCGGGCTCAACATCGCCAGGGGCACCGTGAGCTCGGAGTTCAGCACCATTCGCGCAGCCCGGAACGCTCAAACGGTACTTCGATCGGGTGTGACCAGTGTCTGCGTCCCCGGCGGCACATGGTTCATTGACGTGGCGGTGCGGGAAGCCATCAATGCGGGTCTCATCGAAGGTCCCCGTGTCTATTGCGCCGGACGCTTCATAGTTACCTACGGCAGCATCGCCGACAACGAGCCGTCCTGGGTAGGCACGCCAGAACACGTCAATGGGAAGCTTTGCAACAACGTAACTGACATGGTCACCGAAGTTCGTCGGCAGTGCAAGCACGGTGTGAACTTCATCAAGATGGCCGACAGCACCTGGGGCGATATCCAGACTATCTCCAGAGAAGAGCTGACGGCGGTAGCCGAGGAAGCCCACCGCCGCAACGCTCGAATCACGATTCACTCCCGGGGCGCGGACTCGACTCGGGCCGCCGCCGAGGCCGGGTTCGACTGGATACTCCACGCCGACCTGGCAACCGAGTCGGACTTGGACGCCGTGGCCGAGGCGGGAGTCCGAATAATGCCGACCCTGACCTTCCTGGAACACGCGGCGGAGTACGGTCGCGACTTTGGTCGCAGCGAGCGGGAAGTCGATCAGATGAAGTACAACCTGGAGGGAGGCGCAAGAGTCCTGCAGAGGGCGCGGGAACTTGGGCTCAAGGTCCTGAGCGGCACCGACAGTGGCAACTCGCCGGTGATGCCCTACGGGGAACTGCACGCTAACGAGCCGGGCATTATGGTCAAGTACGGCGGGTACACCCCTCTGGAGGCCATCTCGGCGTGTACCCGCGACAATGCCTTTGTTGTCGGGCTGGAAGACGATGTGGGTGTGATCGAGCCGGGCAAGCTGGCGGACATGCTTCTCTTAACCAAGGACCCGGTGGCGGACATATCAGTCCTTAAGGGCGGGCGCAACCTTGACTTGGTGATCAAGGCGGGCAAAGTCGTGGACCGGAACGGGCTGCGTAACGCCCCCGACGACCCGCTCCGGATCGTACCGGACGCCTGCTAGAACGCGGGACGACTCAGCGGTGCCGGATCGATCTTCCGGGGAATAAGTTGGCCGTCATCCGCGGTACCCAGGAGTTGGCCTCCATCGACCATTACCTTCCCACGCAGTAGCACGGTGGTTGGCCAACCATCGACTTCCCATCCCTCCCAGGGACTGTAGTCTCGGACGTGCAAGTCGGCCATTGTCAATGCCTTCTTGTACGACGGGTCGATGATGCACAGGTCCGCATCACTGCCTGCGGCTATCGCCCCCTTCCGTGGGTAGAGTCCCAGCAACTTGGCGGCATTGGTCGAGGTGACATCGGCGAATCGCTCCAGTGTCATGCCCTGTTTCACCACAGCCTCGGTGTAGTTGACGCCCATGCGAATCTCTATACCGATGTTGCCTCCTCTTACGTCTACTACGTTCCGGCCAGCGATCTTGTCAAGGTAAGTCGTGAAGCTGCTGTCCGTCGCTGTGAACGTCAGGTCAGAACGGTGGAGCCCGTCCCACAGGTTGAGGCGGTCTTCCTCGTATTTCAATGATGGATAGGTGTGGTACTTCATGCCGTCGGGTTCCCGGTAGCGGTCGCAGTTAAACGACAGTGCCAGGGTCAGCACTTCTCCATATACAGGCAGCCCGTTGCTGCGCGCTTCAGAAATTACATCTAGTCCATCTTTGGCGGTTACGTGTACGAAGTACAAGCCAACACCGGTGCGCTCCGCCAGGCGTACGGTGCTGCGGAAGGCCAGGTCTTCCACTGTTTTGGAATGGATTAGGTGAACGTTGTACCAGTCCCAGTGACCGCGCTGCTGGGCCAGCAGGTAGTTATACATGACCAGCTCGTCGTCCTCGCCGTGTACTGCGAGGACTCCACCGTGACGAGCGATCTCGTTCATTACGTGTTCCAGTCGGCCGGCATCGATCTTTCCGATGGGGGTCAGAGAATTGGCCCTGCCCTCCGGTGGCCGGATGTCAGTGGTGAATATCTTGACGCTGGGGAAGCCCGCGTTAACTAGCTCGCCGTAACGCGAAATAGCGTCGGGAGTGCTGAACTGGTTATAGATGCAGTGGGTCGAGTAGTCTGTGTAGGCATTCCCTCGCCACGGCTCGATGAACTCATGGATTCCCCTGACCAAATCTCCTTCGTTGGGGACTGGCGCGAAGTCTATTACAGTTGTGGTGCCACCCCAGATGGCCCCCAAAGAATGTTCGATGGGTCCGGCGTTGGGCACACCTGCCACCAGTTCCCGTGCTCCCGGCTGCACATTGGCTGCAGCATGAGCGTGGGTCTCTATTCCGCCGGGAACCACTATCCTGCCGCCGGCGTCCACCACCTGTGCGCCTTCCTCCGGCAGTAGCCCCGGCAGGGCGACGGCGGCTATCTGTTCTCCCGATATACCGATGTCCCATTGCCCTGTTCCCGAGGGTGTAACCACAGTCCCGCCCTTGATGACCATATCCAGCATAGTTGTCCCTCCTTTTTGGCGGCTATTCTAACACTGGAGATTCATCCCTGTGCCGCTTCATGAATCTGCGTAGCGCCACTAACGCCCAAAGCCCCTCAATAATTGTTACGGGGTAGGCTGAGACCAGCCCACTGTAAGCTGCAGTCAACGCACAACCTAGGGCAAAGACCAACACCATCCATTTTGACCGGCGCTCCAGCCAGTAACTTACGAACATGATCGCCACTGCAAGGGAACCGAACAACGTTAGCAATTGGTATCCTCCGGTCAAATGCTTCAGTCCTGGCCAGAGGCGCTCCCGCGCCTCTCGATTGGGAAAAAGACTTTGCTGATCACGTGAACGTACGTCCTTATGACCTTCTATATCTGTTATAATGCATTCAGGTGCAAGTTAAGGTTTCCAGTTGGTGGTATCCTCTTGGCGTTACCCCTAGCATCGGATGACCTCGACTGAGCCAAGAAACATCATATGGAGGCCATCCAGATGGCGATCTCGGACAAGAGTCTTAATTGCGTGGAATGTGGGGCGCCGTTCATATTTACGGTGGGGGAGCAGGAATTCTTCGCTTCCAGGGGATACACCAACGAGCCCAAGCGCTGCCCCGAATGCCGGAGTGCCCGCCGGGGCCAGCAGCGCGGTTACGGCGGTGGTGAGCGGGAGATGCACCCCGCAGTCTGTGCCCAGTGTGGCGTTGACACTATGGTGCCTTTCCGCCCTCGCGGCGACCGCCCGGTCTATTGCAGCGATTGCTTCAGTGCCTTGCGCCGATAAGCGCTAACACGGGAAAGAAAGGCCGCCCCCAGAGGGGCGGCCTTTTTGGTTCATGCCGTGGTTCCGGCCTGCACCGTCGATTTAGCGCGACCATTTCATGGCAATTATTCCTCTTGTGGAATTTGGTTTCTGTACCCCCTAAGGTGTCGGGCGCAAAATCTCAAAACGACCAACCTCTGCTCGTGCCGTAGGCCTGCGGCACTCCCCACCCGGCGCCTTCGCACATATGCAGCAGGAAGGTGACTTCACTTGGACCAGAGGCCATCCGACACGGGTTCGCTCCTCGCCCAGTTGGAAGACCTGCGCAGCCGAATCTCTGACATGGAGATGGTTGAGGCAGAGCGGAATCGCGTCTGGGAGACCATCCGGGAGAGGGAGGAGCAGTACCGGGCGGCCGTCGAGAACGTCGCTGACGCGATCGTTATCAATGTCGGCACCACCCGTGTATTCGTGAACAACGCCTTCCTGGCCCTGCATGGTCTGGAAGACATGGCTCAGGCTTCGGATCTCGCTCTCGACCACTTCATTGTCCCTGAGGACCGGCCCATCGTGCGGGCCCGGACGTTGGCTCGTGAACGTGGCGAACCAGCGCCAGGTGTGTACGAATACCGTATTCGAAGGACTACGGGGGAGGTCCGCACGGTTGAGTCCTCAGCCGTAGCAATCACATTCAACGGAGAGCCCGCCACACTGGCCGTGCTAAGAGATGTCACGGAACGAAAACAGGCCGAGGAACAGGTTCGCCGCCTGGCGACCATAGGGCGGATAATCAGTTCATCTCTTGACGTCGAGGAGGTGTACGAGCCATTTGCCCAACAGGTTCGGGAACTCATCTCGTCCGAAAGGATCGTGATAACCATCGCCGGTCCGGAACAGGATGTGTTTACCACGGCCTACGTCAGTGGTGGAGACGTTGCCCAGCGCCGGATGGGAGATGTGGCAGCCCTGGACAGTTCCATGACCCAGGAAGTGATCCGGCGCAGGGCAGGGTTGCTCATTCAGCCCAGGGACATCAACGACCTGCGGCAGCGTTTCACCGGACCGCTGCCCGCCTACGAAGCCGGATTCCGCTCCTTCCTCTCTGTGCCACTGATATCTCATGATGAAGTAATCGGGGTGCTTCACCTGGAGTCCACCCAACCACAAGCTTATACTGATCGTGACCTGGACATGGCAGAGAGCGTGGGAGCCCAGATATCGGGAGCGATAGCCAACGCGCGTCTTTACTCGCAGCTTGAGTTGGAGCGTGAGCGGTTGCGACGGTTGACCATGCGGGTCGTATCAGAGGAGGAGGAGGAGCGCCACCGAGTCTCCCGCGAACTGCATGACGAGGCAGGGCAGGCACTGACTGCGCTCATGATCAGTCTCGGGCTAGTACACTCCGATATGCCAGAGGATGCGGGCACTCTCCGGGATACGTTGGCTGGCGCGGTGGCCATGACGGAGACCACGATGGAGAAAATCCGGCTGCTTGCCCGCGGGTTGCGGCCCCCGGAACTGGACGCAGTAGGGTTGAATGACACTCTGGAAGGATACTGCAGGGAGTTCGCCCAGCGCACTCATCTGGATATAACCTATGCTGGCGAGGTGTCATTGGAGTTGTCGGATGCAGTGACGATCTGCCTGTATCGTTTCCTTCAGGAGGCCCTTACAAACGTGGCTCGGCACGCTGAAGCAACAAGGGTCGGTGTGAGCCTGAGGCAAGGCTCGAACGCTGTTACCCTTTCGGTCGAGGATGATGGCAAAGGATTTGTGAACCCGCCAATCATTCACAGCGGAGACAAGGGATTGGGAATCGGGCTGATCGGTATGCAGGAGCGGTTTGAGCTTCTGGGTGGAAGAGTCGACATACAATCCGCACCGGGTGAGGGCGCACGTCTGGTTGCGTCCGTGCCTAATGGTATCGGTTAGGTAGGGAGGGCACTGATGGTCCGCGTAATCGTCGCCGATGACCACCACCTGGTACGCCAGGGAATCAGGATGCTGCTGGAAAAGGCCGAGGACATTGATGTCGTCGGAGAGGCCGAAAACGGCTTGGAAGCCGTCGATATGGCGGAGTCTCTGACCCCCGATATTGTCGTGATGGATATCTCCATGCCGCGTTTGAACGGCATTCAGGCCACAGAGCAGATCCGTTCTCGCGTGTCTCAGACTCAGGTTGTTGTGCTGTCCATGCATGCCGACGACGCGATGGTCCGGCAGGCTTTGCGCCGGGGAGCGCGTGGGTACGTGCTCAAGCGGGCCGTCGGGGAAGAGCTCCTGTTGGCTATCAGGGCCGCGATGAACGGGGAGACCTACTTGAGCCCGCCAATCGCCGGGTCCATAGTAGAAGAGTTCTTCTCCAGGTCGGATTCAGACGAAGAGTCCAGCAGGCTGGAACGACTGACCCGCAGGGAGAGTGAAGTGCTGCAACTTCTGGCGGAAGGCGGGACCAATAGTTCCATCGCTCAGGAACTCGTCGTCAGTGTGAAAACGGTGGAGAAACACCGGGCCAGTCTCATGTCCAAGCTGGACATCCATGACCTGGCCGGGCTGGTCAGATTCGCTGTCAAGCACAGGATGGTTTCCCTGGATTAACCAGTCCGTAACCGGCCAGCTTCACACTCTCCAAGCCATCCCGAATCGCACCCCTATGGGGTATATTCCCTGCGAAAGGTAGGGAATCGCCCCATACTCCCGACTCACCATGTGCGGCATCATAGTAACACGCATTACTACCTTTTCCCTTCGGAGAAAGGAGGCCACCATGGTCCGAAACTTCGAGTGGCTGCACCAGTGGAAGTTCCCTTGTTCGGCCTCCACTGGCGGAAGCTGAGGGGAAAGCGCCCTGGGGTGACGCGCCGGTGGAGGTTCTCATCGAGGAGAATACCCAGGCACCGCCAACATGAGGAGAGGTGCAGATTGATGAGGAGATCATTCACCAAAAACGAGACCTGTTAGAGCCCCCATCGTCGAGGAGTGTACAAGCTCCGGAGGCCGATGGGGGCGGCAGGAACAGCCTCGGCGCTGGTGTCGGGCGGGTACGGCCAGTCAGGTAGTTGGCCCGCGAGATTTCGGGGGTCGATATGGCAGCCGGACCGGTCGGCAGGTAACGTAACAGGGTCGGGGCGATGAACGAATCAGGCACGGGCTTTTTCTCCCGTGCCTGATTCGTTTTTGTGCGTACCCATCCGTATTGGTCCAAGAGTAGGGTGTTGTTCACCCCTGAGGTAGGGAATCTACCCGTACCCATCGCGGTCTGTTGCGTCCATATTATGTGCATCAGTCTTAGACACGTGAGAGGCCAGGTATGGCAACACTACAGATGGTGGACTCCGACCGGGAAATCAAGGTGCTGCTCATAGATGACAATCCCGTGTTTCTCCAAACGGCAGTCGGTTTCCTGGAGAGGCAGGAGGGCGAGTTTGCGCTAGAAAGTTCAGGTTCTGTGGAGGCAGCGCTGTTAGAGGCGGGAGAGTTCAATCCGGAGGTGATCGTGATCGATCCGAGTGGTTTCGGGTCTGCGGGTCTGGATACCATCTCCGGGCTTCACAGGAATTTTCGGCAGGCCCGTGTCGTTGTGATGGCGTTGGTTGACTCTCCGACGTACCGGCACGCCTGCCATGCCGCTGGCGCGGATGGCTTTGTCTCCAAGGCTGATCTTGTACCGGGGTTGCTGTCGGCAATCTATGGAGCAACTCTCTCCAGCCCCGTTGGATGCCGGTACGGCTGCTAGACCGAGAGGGGAGACCGCGACGCACTTTGGTTTGGACTGGAGGGTATCAGATGCGTTGGAATTTTGAGGAAGAATATGGTTCTGCCGAGTTTGCGGCCTACGAGTGGACCTACTGGCATGAGAGCGGTGAACCGCTCGACGACAGGCCGGAAAAGATCTTGGTCCCGCTGGACCGTTCGTTGAAGGGAGCGAATCGTGTCCTCGAGATCGCTGAGGGTCTTCTTAAACCCGGCGGGGAAGGCATCCTTCTGCACGTCATACTTCCCTCAAGCCCCAGGATTGTTGACCTGGGTTATGTCCCAGCCAGGGAGTTGGAGAAACATGAGCGGTCCAGAGCGGCCACGTACTTGAACTACTTCGCCGAGCGGCTCAATTCCGACCGGTGCCGGTGGCGGGGAGAAGTTGTCGTAGCCAGGTCGGTGGCGGATGGCATCGCGGAGGTTGCGGCAAGGGAGAACGTCGACCTCGTAGCAATGTACACCCACAACCGGAATGGCCTGACAAAGTGGCTCAAGGGGAGCGTTTCCGACCGGGTACGGCGCTACGTGAGCACCGAAGTCCGTATCGTTCGGGCTGCCGAATTCGCACCCGCCCAATAGTTCACTGGTGGTAAGTAACCCGTGAGGCAGCCTGATTCGTCAAATCCCCATACACGAGGAGGCACGAAATGGTGAATCTCAAGTTTGACCCGGAGGTTACCAGGCTCCGCATCGAGCCGGCTGCCGAGGAGGAGCAGGCTGCGGAATGGGTCTATGTGATGCCTTGTGCAGGTGTGCGCTACTTCCAGTTCGTGCAACCGAGATCTAAGCCGGTGTCCAGGGAGGTACTCCCTGTCAACCGGGCAGCCGAGAGTATCACCGCATAACACTCAGGTCTGGGTCCGGAGATACTCAACGACTTCTCTCCATCCCTGGACCGGCGGGTTGTTTGTCAACATCCACAAACTCGCCGGTCCAGGGTGATTGAGGGGCTGGAGGAAAGTCTCGTTGGCTGTTAAGGTACTTATAGAGCGGCGAGTCAGGAAGGGGTACGAGCAGCTTGTCTGGCAGATGTTGCGTGACCTGCGAGGACAGGCAGTCAGGCAGAAGGGCTATCTATACGGCGAGACCTGGCGGTCTCTCGATGATCCACAGTTGTTTATGGTGTCCAGCACCTGGGGCTGCAGGGAATACTGGGACGCCTGGGTCACCGATGAATTTCGACAACGAATGGAAGTCCGCATTCGGCCCTATCTGAGAAGAGACGTTTCCATTCGGGTGTTCGAAGAAGTGGCGTCCTTTTCCGCTGATGGCCCTTAGGCGTGGCTATGCTCGACGTTATGGAGTCCTCGGACCGCCGCCAAGTTGCAAACGAGGTGGACCATGCCGCAAAAGATTATGATACCTCTGGACGGTTCTTCCGAAGCAGAAGATGTGATCCCTTTGGTTAGGGGGGATCTGACTTCCGGGGATGAAGTGTTCTTGGTGCAGGTAATCCCACCCGGAAGGACTCAGACGATCGGTGGCCACGTAATCCTGGGCAGCCAGGTGGAAGAGGGATTGCGCGCCGAAGCACAGCGGTATCTTCAGACCGTGATCCGTAGGGAGGCCGGCGAGGCTGGCTCTTGGTACTCGGATGTGGTCGTGTCCGGTTCCGTCCCGGAAGGTATCGCGTTGGCCGCCAACCAGTCCCAGGCCGACGTCATTGCCATGTACACCCACGACCGGAATCTGCTGGGCAGGATGATGAAGGGGAGTATAGCAAGGGAGGTCCAGAGGACAGCATCCACGGAAGTCCGGATATTCGGCCCTCGTGAGCTGACTGAATCAACTGGCCCGTCCGTCGATGCCAACGGGCATGAATTCAGTCATGTGGACCTGTTTCGCGGAATGTCCGTTGAGCAAATTCAACGGGTGGTTGGGTTGGGACATCGCATTCAGGTCTCTGCTGGGGAGAAACAGGGTCAGGGCGGAGACGTAGCCGAGAGCTTGTTCATAATACTGTCGGGCGAGGCCAGTCTGTCAGCTCGCTCAGACATCGGTGAGATCACCGTGCGTATTGCGGGTCCAGGCGAGTCTTTCCCATTGGCCTCGCTGCTTGAGTCTGGCACCATGATCACCACTGCGGAAGCCCTGACTGACCTGGATTTGCTGGCCATACTGAGGGCCGACCTTATGGCCCTTTCCTCGAGGGAGCCTGAGATCGGAATGCGCATCTACTCCAATGTGGCCCAAATGTTCGCCAACCGATACAGTGCAACTCTGACCCAGCTCGCCATCGGCGCAGAGCGTGAGCTGAGGGAACAGAACGCCTGAGCGAGCTTCCCGTTATCTCACGCCTGTCTCAGCTTTGGCGTGAGAATCGCCAGCGCCCCCAAAAGCAAGCTACCGATGGCCCCGTTGATATACGCGGCCACTGGTGCGCCCATGGCTCCCGCCATTGCCCCGGAATTGGCGCTCCCGAAGGTGTAGGCGTAGATCGCCAGGGTCCTCAGACCAACGACCCTTCCTCGAAACTCTGCTAGAGTGGTCCTCAGAAGCAGGGTGAGTATCATCACCTGCGTCGAGGAAAACGTGAACCCGGTGACCATTAGCAGGAACACGGACAGGTAGAAGCCGGTAGACAAACCGAACACGGCGATACTCACATGCCAACCGATCACGGCGATAATCAACAGCTTGCCGGGCGACCTCAAGTTTCTCATCGAGGCGAAGGCCATCGATCCCAACAGTGCCCCTATGCCGAAGGCGGACAGCAGTATTCCAAGACCGGTGGAATCCGTCCCCAGTACATCGCGGGCGAAGATCGGCATGAGGTTGGTATGGAGTGGCCACCCCGTGAAGTTGATGATCACGGCCAGTACTAGGACCGCCCACAGCACTTGCTGTCCCTTAACGTACTTCAACCCTTCCATCACCGACCCGAACACGGACTCACCCTCACGGTGTGAAGTGGATGCGACAACGTTCACCAACAAGGCGCATATGCCGCTAATGCAGCCAAATACGGCAATCACGGTATATGCTCCCTGCGGCCCATATGCCTTGTACAGCACTCCCCCGAGGAGGGGTCCGAGGATGGATGTAATGTTCCGGCACATGTTCGTCAGGGCCGCACCGTTGGCCAGCAGGTCGTTGCTCAGTGTGTCGGCCATCAGGGACTGGGATGCGGGCATCTGGAAGGTGCGGATGAAGCCGTTCATCAGGGTTACCGCGAAGATGTGCCATAGCTCCAGGTAACCGCTCAAGATGAGTCCCAACATGGCCAACGCCAGGGTCGTCTGCGCGAACTCCACCACTGCGAGCAGGCGGTGGCGTGGCACTCTGTCGGCAATGGCCCCTGAGAACATCGCCAGGAAGTTCAATGCCATCCGCGCCGCCGCGATGAGCCCTACCAGGAAAGGCGAGTCGGTCAGCTCAAGGACGAACCATCCCAGGACGACCGACTCCATCTGAGTGTTGGTGCCGGAGAATGCCATGGAGGTCCACACCAGCGCGAAGTTCCGTTGGCGCAGGGCCACCAGAGGGTATGCGGCACGGGAGAGTGGAGCGGAGAGTCTCAAGGGGAGAGTGTTATCGGGGAGACAGGGAGTGAGCCGTGGATAGTGCCTTGATTGCGTGGTGAAGGACCTATGAGTGGTTCTCCCGTTTTAGCTGGTTGGAAAGCGGGTTGAGATGGGAGAGGGACGGGCGTGTGCATACGCCCGTCGGTCGACCGTCCTGAGTCCGATTGTCAGAGTCTGATGGGTTTGGTTATGGACTTGCTGCTCGTGCCGCCACCCCACCTGGATATGAGCGACGAGAACCCGCCGGCCTCTCCGCCTGCCACCAGAAAGACAATGCCGTCAGTGGTGGAGACTATGGGGTTCATCTCCGCGTCGTCCCCCGGCTCAGCCGGTCCGTCGCGCATTCCGTTCAGCTTCAGGTGCTCCGTTGAAACTGAGGCTTCGGAGAACAGGTACTCCATTGCCTGTCGTTTGCTCCATTCACCGTTGCGGAATATCCTGGCGTGCTCCGGGGAAAGGACGATTACAAACTCGCCCTGACCGGGCCGGAACCCGTTCATCGTGTAGGCCATGTTGTCCAGGAGGCGCTCCGGGGAATTGCTTGCGCCGTCGGAGAACTGGGTCGGGGAAAACACCGCGAATACCGTCACCGTGTTGTCGTCAGGTGAGTACCCCCGCTGCACGCTAAGTGTTTCCCAAGGGCTCGCCTCCTCGTTCTCGGCGATGGTCATGCTGTACTTTCCACCCTGGCCGAGAGTGGACTTGTCTAGGATTCCCGGCGTCCCGCCACAGACGTTCATGTTAATTAGGCGCACGGTTCGGCCGATGGTGGAGTTCGGCCGGAACCCTGGACCAAAGACGTTGACCCCGGAGTTGACCTCAAGCTCCTTGGCTATCGGACCATTGATCACGATCAACTGGGCCGAGCCTCCTGTACTTGCCAGGCTTCCGTGGAAGTTGAAGTCCGGCTCGCACATGGCTTCTATGATCGCAACAAGAACCGGCATATACTCCGGCTTGCACCCGGCCATCACCGCGTTGATGGCCACCTTTTCGGCAGTAATAACCCGCCCTCGTGTCGGGACTACCCCGATAACGTCACTGGGAGCGTGTCCGGAAACGGCCAGGAACTCCCTGACCCGCTCTTCGGTCGCCGGGACTACCGGCAGGCCATCGGTCCAGCCTCGCTGGTAGTAATACTCGATCGCGCTATGGGAGTCTTCTACCTCGATCCGGTCCGACGCAAGGCCTTCTTCCTGCATTGTACGCCTCTCTGACGGCAGCTAAATGCCACACGCGCGTGGTTCGTACGCGCCAGGCTTCTGCGAGTCGTGCCCCGGCCTGCCTTGCCGGGGGAATAGTTTGGGGGAGCCTGTTGCTCCCCCGTAGAACGCCGGTGGTTGGCTATGAATTGCCCATCAGGATGTCGATGACCTGGGGCAAGGCTACTCTGGCCCGGTCTTTGAGCTCGCCGGGCGTCAGGCTCCCCAATGGATGGGGCAGTACCGCAAAGTAGTAATCAGGGATTCCCTGGATGCGCGCCATCGTGCGAGCAGTGGGAATGAAGGGCTCGGTGCAGAGTACCGCCGTCGGGATTCCCTGCTTCTCGAAAGTGATGCCGTCGTGCAGACTGCACGATGAGCAGGACCCTCAATCCCCGTTGGCCGTGATCAGCACATCGCATTTCTCGACCATCTCTTGGACGATGTTCTCAGGGCAGGGCGTAGATGCGTTGGGCTTGGCGCTTCGAACTATCTCCGCGAAGTTGTAGCGCTCTGCCAGCAGAGTGCCTACCTCTTCCAGCAGCGCCTCGGCGTTGGCCTTGCTGTTGTTCAGCAGTCCCAGCACCTTGCCGTTCAGATCGTCCGGCCGGGTGGCCAGCCGGGCATCCACGGGTAAGGGCGGAGAGGTCGGGTCGAGGATGACCATATTGGGCCGAGCGGTCTCGGTAACCATTTGCGCCTCCTTTTCTATGTGCGTTCCCGATGTGTGGTCAGAGTTTGAGCTATGATAGTTTGTCCCATCCAGTTACGTCAATGGTATCATGTGCAACAGACCCGCCGGAGTATCCGGATACACAACATTTGTTGAGGGATAAGATCATGACTACGGTTGGTTCCGGAAAATATACCTACGAGCTTGTTCAGGACTTCCCAAGGTTGCCAGCCGGAGAGTCCTTGGGAGTGGTCAGCACCGTGGCCACCGATTCCCGGGACCGGGTGTACGTCTTCCAGCGCACCGACATCCCGGTGATGGTCTTCGACCGGGATGGAAACTACCTGAGCCGCTGGGGAATCGACGCAATTGCCGACCCACATGGAATGACCATCGCCGACGACATCGTGTACATCACGGACCGTTCAGATTCAGTCGCCGTCAGTTTCACCCTGGACGGAAGACCCCTGCAGGTCATAGGCGAGCGGGGCGTGTACTCGGACACGGGATGCGAGCGTGCTGGAGACCTGGTTCCCAGGGCTGCTGGTCCATTCAACTATCCTACGGAAATGGTGCCCAGCCCATCCGGGGACATTTACGTCTCCGATGGCTATCGCAATAGCAGGGTGCATCGGTTCTCCAGCGATGGCCAACTCATCCAGTCCTGGGGACAGCCGGGCAAGTCCGCGCCCGGCGAGTTCCACCTGCCCCATAGCGTACTGGTAGACCCGGATGGCAAGGTTTACGTCTGCGACAGGGCCAACCGTCGCGTCCAGATCTTCTCCCCTGAAGGCGAGTTCATCGAGATGTGGACGGGAATGGGTGGCCCCAACGACATCTCCCGGGACAGCGAGGGCATATTCTACATCTGCGAGCAGGAGGCCGACGGAGAACCTCCCCACACCAGCGTCCGTGACGGGAGCGGCAACGTGCTGGCCCGCTGGCCTACCCGTCACGCACACGGTCTTTGGGTTGATTCCCACGGGGACATCTACCTCGGGCTGACCACCAGCCACAGTGTCGACAAGTACGTGCGCAAGGGGTAGAGGGGGCAAGGATTCATACTGCAATTGGCCTTGGAGACGACCGCAATGGCTGACGAAAAGATTCGTGTGGGTATCATCGGTGCGAATGCAGAGCGGGGATGGGGTTCAGGGGCGCATGTTCCCGCACTCCTCGCATTGCCGGAGTACGAACTGGCCGCGATATGCACCGCTCACCAGGACACCGCTGAGGCATCGGCCAGGAAGTTCGGTGCAAGGATGGCCTTCCATGACCACGAGGAGATGGTCAACCACCCGGACATCGACCTCGTGACCGTGGCCGTGCGGGTACCGTACCACCTGCGGTTGACCACCGACGCACTTAACGCGGGTAAGCACGTCTATACCGAATGGCCCTTGGGCGTCACGCTGGAGGAAACGCAACAATTGGCTGACTTGGCCAGGACCAGGGGAGTACGCACCATGGTCGGCCTTCAGGGCCGTTGCTCCCCGGCGTTGATGTACATGAGGGAGCTGGTCGAGGACGGTTACGTGGGAGAGGTTCTGTCCTGCCACCTGAGCAGCTTCAACTCCACGGGACTTGACCGGACATCAGACCGAGTATGGGCCAAGGACAAGGAGTCAGGCGTCGGAACGTTGAACATCCAGTTCGGTCATTATGTCGATGCCCTGTGTCTCTGTGTGGGTGAAATCCAGGGTGTCTCCGCCGTAGTTAGCACCCAGGTCAACGAGTGGTACTTCACAGACCTGGAGGAGACGATGGACGTGACCACCCCGGACAACGTGTTGGTCAGCGGTACTTTGGCCAGCGGGGCCGTGGTTTCCGCCCATGTAGCCTCGATTCCCTGGCATGGCAGAGGACCGACAATCCAGGTGTTTGGAAGGGACGGCACACTCTCGTACCACGGGTCGCACATAGACCATACCCGCTTGGAAGGTGCACGAAGGGATGAGGGTGCGCTGCACGAGATTGATATCCCAGACCGCCTGATTTGGGCGCCTCCGGAAGTGCCGCAGGGTCCTCCGTTCAATGTGGCCCAGATGTACCGTCGGCTGGCGGATGCCATACGCACCGGCGGCCCGGTGGAACCTGATTTCGACTTCGCGGTGCGACGGCACAGACTGCTGTCCGCAATCCAACAGGCGTCCGATGAAGGACGCCGACAGTCGGTCCAAAGATAACAGACCCTGCCCGAGCCGCTATACAGCCCTGAACTTGGGCAGGGTAATCTCCTCGCTGACCCTCTCGAAGACGACCTCGACGTCCATGCCGATTTCGATCTGCTCCGGGTCAAGGTCGACCAGGTTGCTTATCATGTGGACGCCCTCAGTTAGCTCCACATCGACTATGCCCCAGGGCAGCCGCTCCCTGAAGGCGGGATTAACCGGCTGACGCGTGATTGTATAGGTATAGACTTTGCCCTTCCCTTCTGATGCTACCCATTCCAGGTTCTCAGAGGAGCAGAGGGGGCAGGTGGGTTTGGGTGGGTGGAAGGACTCTTGGCAGTCGTTGCACCGCCTGAGTACAAGCCGGTGCTCACGGCAATTGTCCCAGAAGACCTGATTGTCCAGGTTCGGGATGGGCAATGGGAAATTGGCGGTGGTCATGTGCGATCACCTCCTTAGCACTAGGGCGCCTGACCCGTCTCCACTGTCTACCAGCCCGAACTCGGCGTCTTCCACCTGGGCGTAAGACCGGTGCCGCAGTTGTCGTACTACCTCGATGATCTGGTTCATCCCTTGCATGTAAGCCTCGGAGAGATGCCCGCCCGATGTGTTAACGGGCAGTTCCGCTCCCGCCTCGATGCGGCCTTCCTCTACGAAGGGTCCACCCTCGCCGCGCGGGCAGAAACCGTAGTCCTCCAGCTTGGTGATGATCACCGGGCTGAAGTGGTCGTAGAATCCGATCACGTCTATATCCTGGGGCGTGATACCTGCGCCGCCGAACAGCTCGGGGGCCATTCTCGCGCCTCCGCTGTCGTCCCACCCCCGTTCGGACCTCCCCTGCTCTGCCGGCATACACTGGGTCGCGTTGCTGATCAACACTGGCGGCTGCTTCATGTCTGCAGCCGCTTCCGCAGACGAGACCACGAAAGCGCACGCTCCATCGGCCTCCAGTGCGCAATCGAAAATTCTGAGCGGGTCGAAAAACATCTTGGATGTCTCGTAGTCCTCCAGCGTGATCGGCCTTCCGTGCATAATGGCCCTGGGATTCATGCAGGCGTGCTTGCGGAAGGTCACGCACACCGCGCCAAGCTGCCGGACGGTCGTGCCGAACTCGTGCATGTGACGCCTTATCCGCAGGGCGCTGGATTGGCCGGGGACCAGAAGCCCGTAGGGTTCGGTGAAGGCTGACCCCTTCTGTCCCCGGCGTGTGGTGACCACGCCGGAACCGTACCGTTGTCCGGAACGGCCGTTAACGGAGCGGAACACCAGGACATTGTTGGCCATCCCGTGGGACACGGCTAAAGCTGCCTGGGCAACCAGACCGCAGGCAGCGCCTCCGAGCGGCCCCAACTCGCTGTAGTAACGGAGCCAGGGAATTCCAAGGCCCGCAGCAAGCTCCGAGTGTGAGGTCGAGTCCGCGGTGAACCGGACCATGCCATCGATGTCGGCAGTGGTTAGCCCCGCATCGGCAATCGCGTTCTTGGCAGCTTCTACGGCCATGCTCAATTCGGTCCTGCCCGAATCGCGGGTGTACTTGGTCTCGCCTACGCCGACGATGGCGCATCTGTCCTTCAGCGTGTTCATTACTACCTCCGGCTGCTGGTCGTCGATGGCTGGCAAGCGGCGGTTCTTCTGGTTGTGTTTCTTTGGTTGTGTTTCTTATGGTTGTTTGTTGTCCGTCCACTCTAGTCCAATCCTACGGGGTCTCCGCTAGCGGCGGAGCGGTAGGCAGCGTCAACTATACGTAGGGCAGCTAAGTTGTCCTCGATCCCCGCCACCGGAGGTCGCCCGTTCTTCAAGGCGTCGATCGTGTCCACGACAAACGCGGGGTAGTAGGGGCTGTTGTCCAGTGGTCCATCAATACTGCCATCCGCGCCCTGGCTGTTGAACCACACCATCCTCTCTTTCCCTTCGGAATGGTACTGCCGGGTCTTGCCGTGGAGGGAGAACTCCACCCGTGGTGACCAGGGAGACTGCGCGTGTACGTAGGCGCTTTCGATGGCGCAGACCGCCCCATCATCGGTCTCAAGAGTCACGTGGGCATAGTCCTCCACTTCCTCTCCGAAGGACTGTGAACTGGTCACGGCATGGACCCTCGCGGACTTCTTCCCGGTCAGGTGCAGGTACAGGTCGGGGAGGTGTATCCCGATGTTGGTAAGGCAGCCGCCTCCCGCCTCGGCCAATCGTAGATTCCAGGGATTGTCGTTCTCATGGTACCGGCTCACGGGTCCGGACATAAACCGCAAGGAGGCATGGGAAAAATCCGCACTGCCACTCTCGGTCTCCCGGATCTTTCGCACCCACGGACTCAGCCTGATGGAGAACGGCACCGCCACGAATGCGCGCTTGGAGCGGGCAAGCTCTGCCAGACCCTCGACCTCCGCGAGGTTGAGGCCCATAGGTTTCTCCATGGCGAATGGGATGCCCTCTTCAAGTAGAAACCGTGCCGTCTCAGCCATCTCGCAGTGCCTGCCGAGGGCGAAGACAAAGTCGGGATGCTCTCGTGCCACCATATCGCGCCAGTCGTCATAAAACCGGGACCCCAGTGAGGATGCCACTGCTTGGCCTGTTTCCGGGTTCCGGGCCGTCAGGGCCGCAACGCCGGTGAGGTCATGCAAAGTACGGTAGTAGGACGGGGCGTGCCAGTGGGTCACATCGATAAAGCAGACCTTCATACCTGTTGCCGGTCCTCACTCATGGCATTGAACACCCACATCTCCCCTGGTGCGGGTGTTAGACAGACTGGGCATGGGTTACCTGCAGTTGCTTGGTGAAAAAGTCCACTACCTGCTTGGCCATAATGTCTTCCTGCCCAAACCAGAAGTGGTCGGCCCCTGCCACGAATTCGCAGGACACAGGCCCGGAGAATGCCTCGAGCACTGCGGGCAATTGCGGCGCGTCAATGAGCCGGTCCTGGTCCCCCGAGATGATGAAAGTCGGGCGCGGGGATGTCTTGATATGTGTGAGTTCCAGCCGCTCATACGACGGGGAGATCAGGGCAAAAGCCGAGACTTGCTCCTGAAGATCGGTGCTTCCCATGATTACTCCGGTCCCGAAGGAATAACCGGCTAGTCCTATTCTGCTGCTGTCTACGCCCTCCCAGTCCCGCAGGAATCCTACAGCAGCCATCGCTTCCTCGTGTTCTAGCTCGCCTTCGGTATGTTCTCCCTGGCTGTTTCCAACACCCCTGAAATTGAACCTGATGCTCGCTATTCCCGCCGCGGCCAGGCCGAATGAAACAGCTACCACTACGTTGTTGTCCATGTTGCCGCCGCGCAATGGGTGGGGGTGGCAAATCACGACGCCGGGAACCGGCTGGTCTACCTTGTCCGGCACGGCGACGACACCCTCAAAAGTGAACCCCCCCGCCTCGAAGCTAACTGCGCTCTGACGCATGTTTCCAACTCCTTAGGGCACCAGATTGTGTGGCCAGTGTTTCAGGGCAGGTGGCTACCGGGCGGTTCTGCCGCCATCGATAACCAACTCGCTTCCGGTCATGAACGAGGACTCGTCGGATGCCAGGAACAACACGCCCCAGGCAACATCTTCCGGTTGACCGATACGTCCCAGTGGCGTCCGTTCGGCGCTGCGGCGTCGTGCCTCGTCGTCCGTTAGGATGGTGGGGAGGGTCATATCGGTCTCGATAATCCCCGGATGTACCGAGTTGCAGCGGATGTTGTCCTTGGCATACTGGACTGCGGTGGACTTGGTTAGGAGCCTGACTGCGCCCTTGGAAGCGCCGTAGGCTGCAGCTCCCGCGGAAGCCCTGAGTCCGGCCACTGAGGATATGTTGATTATGGACCCGCCGCCCGCTCTCCGCATCTCCGGAATTGCCAGCTTGGTTCCGAGAAATACACCCTTCCCGTTGACGTCCATGATTCTGTCCCAGAGCTCCTCGGTGGTGTCCTCGATGCGGGCTGGTGGGTAGATTCCCGCGTTGTTCACCAGCACGTCCAGCTTCCCGAACCGGTTAACGGCTTCCCCGATTGCTTTCCGCCAGTCTTCTTCGGAAGTCACGTCTAGGTGAATGTAGACACATTCTCCGCCCGCTTCTGCGATTTCCGCCTCTACCTTCTGGCCTTCCTCATCGAGTATATCGCCGATAACGACCTTCGCCCCTTCTCGGGTAAACATCCGGGCTTCTACAGCGCCCTGGCCCCTGGCGCCTCCGCTTATCAGGGCCACTTTTCCTTCGAGCCGCATGTTCCCTCCCTTGGTTCTACGCTCCATATGCAGGGGATGGCCCATTATTGCACACGGGCAAGTCTCTAGCTAGCACATCCCAGGTCACACCGCAGCGGCGGGGGCTGGGTCATATTGTTGTCGAGTGGGCTATAATCTCCGGTGGCTCAACACCCCAGCGACTTTCCTGATCGGACCAGATTTGAACGCGACTCAACCCAGTTCCCTGAAATGGCGATCACGCCTGGCGCAGTCCCTTCCCTTCTACTATGGGTGGGTTATCGTCGCCAACACGGTGGCGCTCAGCCTCTCATCCCGCACGGTTATGACCGTGGCCGTCTTGTCAGTGTTTGTCGTTCCGATGACCAATGAGCTCGGCTGGTCCCGCGGCTTGTTCTCCGGTGCTGTGAGTCTGGGGGGCCTTTGTGCTGTGGTGGTGTCTCCGTTCATCGGGCGGTGGATTGACAGATACGGTGCTGGATTGCTGCTTTCGGCATCCTCCGTGCTCACTGGCGCGCTCTCGGTGCTTCTCGCGGTCACGGCGAACCCGCTAGCCTTCTACGCTCTTTACGTGCCGGGAAGGATGATCTTCACCGGCCCTCTGGAACTCGGTATACCCACGGCGCTCAGCAATTGGTTCATCCGAAGACGCCCCTTGAGCCTTGCGATAGACGGCGCATCTAAGGGCATTGGACTGACCATTATGCCGTTGGTAGCCCAGTTCATAATCACCGGGTGGGACTGGAAGACGGCATGGGTGGCCTTGGGCATCCTGTCCGTGGCCGTGGGCGTTATACCTCCGCTGCTCTTTATGAGCCGCCGCCCGGAGGACCTGGGCCTCGAACCCGACCCTGCGCCTCGTGCCAGGCAGGAAGCCCATGCAGGGGACTCGGAAGCCGGGCTCGAGACGCCTGGAACAACGGCTGAGACCAATTTCACCGTGAGTCAGGCGTTGAGGACCCGTGCTCTGTGGATACTGGCGGTATTTTCCGGCGCGGGTTTCATGGTCCAGGCCGGGGTCAGCCTCCATCAGGTCCCCCACTACATAGAGCAAGGGATATTGCCGCACTATGCGGCGTTGACCGCCAGCGGGTTTGCCCTCGCTCAGGTCATCGCTGGGATGCTCTGGTCGACCCTAACCCGTAGGGTTCACTTGCGGTACCTGCTTGCGACTGCTGCCTTTGTGCTCGCCGGTGCCTCGGTGGCTACTTCCCATAGCTATACTCCGATCTCTGCGCTGGCATCCGCCGGCGCGGTCGGCCTGGGTGTGGGAGGGTTGCATCTGTTGGTGAGGCTGACATGGGCCGACTACTACGGCCGGCAGCACCTTGGGTCCATAAGAGGAATCACAATGTCCGCCCAGATCGGCGGCCAGGCCCTGGGGCCAGTCACCTCCGGGTTCTTGTACGACCACACCGGGAATTATCATCTGGCGCTCCAGGTCTTCACGGCAACTGCGGCCCTGGGGGGTCTTCTGGTCTTGTTCGCTGCACCGCCCAAGATGCAGGCAGGTGCCCACGTGTCAACAGCGGCGTGACCCCCCCGTGTGGTGCAACCCGTTGGCGCCGCCCAGCCTCATTGACAACTCGATTTTTTGGTCTATCATTATTAGCGCAAACGATTGCAATAACTAGGAGATGCAATGTCCGGCCACGGGTCCGCGGTAGACATGTTGCGCTCCCAAGGATATCGCATGACGCCGCAGCGTCTGTCGGTCCTGGATATCGTCGCTAGCCAACAAGGCCACATCGGAGTCGACGAAGTTTGGGGCTTGGCAAGACAGCAGCACCCATACGTAGATTTGGCAACCGTGTACCGGACATTACAGTTGTTGAAGCGTGCCGGGGTCGTAACTGAGGTTTTGATCGGGAATAGGCTGCATTTCGAAATGATCGACAAGCACAACCCTCATCAGCATATGGTCTGCTCCTCTTGTGATTCAGTCTTCACCCTCAGTCCGGATTACTTGGCAGGGTTCAGCCGCCGATTGGTTGAGGAGTTCGGGTTTGTGCCTGACCTGGAGAATCTGACTATTGGAGGGACGTGCCTCGCGTGCCTCCAATCGGAGCAGGCATGAGAGGCCATATCGCCAACCCCAAGTCGTTCCTCCGAAGTTTGGCAGCGATTGTATTGCTGCTCGGAACGGTGCTTCTCATGTTCGCATGTGGGGGAGCGCCAGTGGCATCTCAGGACGTTGTTCCCCAGCCCCTTCCGTCTGGTGACGGCTCCCTTAGCGTCGTTTCAACCGTGTCTCCGATCACCAGCATTGTCGAGAACATCGGCGGCGATCGTATCCGGCTTGAGGGCATCGTGCCCGAGGGAGTGAATTCGCATACTTTCGAGCCCTCTTTCTCACTGGCTGAGACCCTGTCTGAGGCGGATGTCGTCTTCTTGAATGGCTTGTTCTTGGAGCAGCCGAGCTTGGAGATGGCCCAGGCGAATCTGAAGGACGGCGCATCCATTGTCAGCCTCGGTGATCAGACGATAGGCCGAGAGGACTGGCAGTTCGACTTCTCCTTCCCTGAATCGGGTGGCCACCCCAACCCACATCTCTGGCCAGACCCCATCCTCTCGCTGCAATACGCGGAGATCGTGCGCGACCATCTGGCCGAGCGGGACCCGGAGAACGCGGACTACTACTCCGCCAACTACGACGTTTTCCGGTCCCGAATCGTACAACTCGACGAGGCGATAAAGGCTATTGTAGCCAGCGTGCCGCCCGGTAACCGGAAGTTGCTCACTTACCATGACTCTTGGGCATACTTTGCCAAGCGCTACGGCATGACCGTCATTGGAGCAGTTCAGCCATCGGACTTTTCTGAACCTTCAGTCGGGGAAGTGATTACCCTGATCGAGCAGATCCGCGAGGAGAAGATACCTGCCGTGTTTGGTTCCGAGGTATTCCCCAGTGACGTGATGGAACTTATCGCCTCGGAATCGGGTGCGACACTCGTCGACGATTTGAGCGATGACGACTTGCCAGGGGGCCCCGGCGATCCTCGGCATAGCTACCTGGGTCTGATGGTGGCTAACCTGGAGGTTATGATACCTTCTCTCGGCGGCGACGCCTCCGCACTCTCCGGAATCGATACAGGGCCGGTCTTCGACGGCGTCTCGAACGCCATATACCCGCAATGACCGGCACACACTCGGATCACCGGATTGAGAGCCCTTTATTTCGGGAGTCCCAGCCCGACTCCAAACAGGGATGAGAACTAAGTATGCTGCACCCGCCCGGGCTTGAACATCTGCACCGGCCTGATCCCAACGCCCCGCCGGTTGTTGAGTTTCGCGGCGTCAGTGCCGGTTACGGCGGCGCTCCGGTAGTCGAAGACGTTAACCTGGAGATCATGACCGGAGACTTTGTCGGGCTGCTTGGCCCCAGCGGTTCGGGGAAGACCACCCTGTTGCGCACGGTACTCGGTGCGGTGGACGTGCTCGCCGGACATGTTCTTATAAATGGGCAACCCGCCAATGGGCGCCGGCATAGGGCAGGATACGTCCCCCAGCTGGAGACCATTGACTGGAACTTCCCGGTCACCGTCGAAGAAGCCGTGATGATGGGTCGCACCATGTCCAACGCCTGGTTCCCCTGGTTCCGCCGCAGAGAGCGGGAGTTGGCACTGGATATGATGGAGCGGCTTGGTATCGCCCAACTGGCTAAGCGCCACATCCGGGAGCTCTCCGGCGGACAGCAACAACGGGTGTTTCTTGCCCGCGCCCTCGTGAGCAATCCTGAACTGCTCCTTTTGGATGAGCCAACTTCCGGGGTCGACATCAAGACCCGCGACCACGTCATGCACCTGCTCCACGACTTGAACCACGCTGGCGTGACCATCATCCTGACCACGCATGAAATCAACGCCGTGGCCGTCCATCTTCCCCGTATCGTCTGCCTGAACGGGTCTATCGTAGCCGATGGTCCTCCTCATAGGGTCATTACGCCTCATATCCTGCACGAGGTCTACGGCGCTGAGATGCCGGTGATCCAGTATCGGGGAATGACGTTGGTGGCCGAGAGCGCTCACTTCTGGTTGCAGGGTGAGGATGAGCCTGACCCGGTGGCTACAATCCGCGACAACAGCCACCGTGAACCCATTATCCCTCACACCCATGACACTACTGGCCCCTTGGGTCAACACCACCACCACAGGGCCGAGCCGGTCGTCTCGGAGGATTCCTAACCCTGCTGGAACCATTTGAACACCCCTTCTTCGTGCGGGCGATAATCGCCGCAGCCCTCGTCGGAGGGCTCTGCGGGCTGATGGGTGTTTACATCGTACTGCGCGGCATGGCCTATTTGGGTCATGGGTTGTCACACGCCATTTTTGGCGGCGCGGCGGTTAGCTTCATTATGTCGATTAACTTCTACTTGGGTGCCACCGCATGGGGATTCCTTTCCGCTCTCCTGGTGACCTGGATCACCAGGAAGAACCCCACCATAAGGTCCGACGCTTCGATTGGCATCATCACCACGGCTAGTTTCGCCCTGGGGGTCGCAATAATCAGTTCTCAACGTAGGTTTACCCGTGACCTCGACGCTGCACTCTGGGGTAGTGTGCTGGGTGTCCAGGTCGAGGAACTTCTTGCAATCACTGCTGTAGCATTCGTCGTCGCGCTTGTATTCTTCCTTGGGTACAAGCTGTTCCTTTTTGCAACGTTTGACGCCGAGGTAGCCCAATTTTATGGTGTACCCACGGGTTGGGTGGATACCGTCTTCTCGTTGATGCTGGCAGCCTCTATCGTAGTCTCCATGCAGGTACTCGGAGTCCTGATGATCGCGGCAGCAATCGTCATCCCACCTATCGTGGCTCGGCTGCTGACCAATAGTTTCCGCCACATGGCTATGTTGTCTACGGGTATCGGGATAACCTGCGCTGTGCTGGGGCTATATATCAGCTACCTTATTGAACTCACTCAGGCAGCGAAGGTTTCCCCGGGTCCCAGTGTGGTTCTCTTCTCTTCAGCGCTTTTCGTAATCACGCTCGTATGGACCCGGTTACGAAGTCGTCTTGGTCATGGAGGAACCCTCGAACGACTACCTCGGGAATCAGGTTCTGCGCTGGAGTAGGATGGGCGTCAGTTTGTCCTGAAAATGCAAAGCCGCAGTAAGTTGTGCAATTGACACTCCTTAAACCCCTTGTCTATACCACCACTTGAGTCATATATTGAGCTTGGGTATCGACAAATCCGGGAAGTATACAGCCTGCCGAGGGATGGTGAGGGCAAGGCTGCCTCAAGTGCGTTGCACTTGGCACCTTAGCAAAGAGAGTGGTCATCAGGCGCGGTTCTAACCCCGGCTTCGTAATAGACCAATGCCTCAGTTATGGATATTGGAGGGCAGCACCGGGTGACGACCAGGAATAGTCGCAGCGGCAATTCACGATCCCACCTGACTGGCTCCCGTCCACCTGAACCGAACCTGTTTCAACGGTTCGAGAACCACGTCCAGGGAAAGACCATGGCCGGGCTAATGGAGCTTGTGCCGCTTATCGTCTCAGCCTTGGTCCTTGCGTTCATCGTCCGCTACATCGACCAGTTTATCAGGCCACTGCCCTTCGTCGCTGGGAAGCCTTGGGACTTCCCAGGCATCGGCCTTCTGGCTGCCATCATCGTGTTTTATCTGATCGGCCTGCTGGTCTCCACGAGGGTTGGTCGGCTCCTCATGGAGTGGAAGAACGTAGTTCTGAACAGTATCCCGGTCGTGAAAACCATTTATGGAGTCACGCATCAGGCGACGAAGAGCGTGAGCAGTCAGTTCGGATTCACTAGGGTCGTCTTCCTCGAGTGGCCAAGAGAGGGAGTGGTGGCGATGGGATTTGTTACCGGTCGCGCCTTCCGGGATAGTAATGCCCCGGCAGATGATGACGAGCCTCAGTCAATAGTTGTGGTCTACATTCCCACGGTTCCCAACCCGACTTCAGGAAATCTGGCATTCGTTATGGAAGACGACCTCTTTGAGACCGACATGACGGTTGAGCACGCCATGAAGCTGGTATTCTCAGGGGGGATCGTCTTGCCCGACTCAGTGTCCCTGGCCCGATTGAATCGCGTTCGCAACGATCAGGAGTTCATCGACCGCTTCCTTGTCGACTCCCATTAGGTCTGCGAGGAGCGTACCCCACCTGTTTCCCCAGTCAACTGGGAGTTAGGTGCACTGCATTGGCGGCGGTTGCTCTGGGTAGCTCGGTGGGTCCCTGAGCCCTGCTTGGGCCCATCGCGGGTCACCAGAACTCCTCGACTCTCATTTTGCGAAAATGCCCGAACGGTCCTCCTTCGCTGGGTGTGCACAATCAAGAGTCTGCGGCAGCTCCAGCAGGCGCTCCAACTGTCTCATCGTCCCCGAGGATTATGGGGTTGGTCGGGAGTTGGATAATCATCTCCGTGAATTCACCAGGTTGAGAGTCAACTCGAATCCCACCGCCATGCTTGCGGATGATGTCGGTGCATATGGCTAGGCCTAGCCCGGTACCCTTGTCGGTCGCCTTGGTCGTGAAGAACGGGTTGAATATCTTGTCCACCACGTCGGCGGGAATACCGTTACCGTTGTCTCGGATCCGAATCTCGATGTCTTCTTCTAAGCGCTTCGTAGTGAGCAGAAGCGACGGCTCGTACCCCGTCTCCTCGGCAGTGCGTCTCTCGGCTGTCGCATCGCAGGCGTTTGCAACCATGTTCAGGAACACGCGGCCGATGTCCTGGGGCACGACGTCTATCTCCCCCACCTCCGGGTCCATGTCCTCATTGATCGCCATCTGGAAGTCCACGTCCATAGCGCGAGCGCTGTGGAAGGCAAGCCTAGCGTTTTGTTCGAGAAGCCGGTTCAGGTCCGTAGGCTGCGGTCCCCCGGTCCCGCGTCCCATCATCAACATGTCCTGTACGATGCGGTTGGCGCGCTCTCCGTGGAACTTGATGCGGTCCATATTGTCGGACAGGTCCCCGGATATATCCTCTACTATATCCTTTTGCTCCTGGTTCAGTCTGTCGCTCGCTTCGTCCAGCGTTTCGCGTAGCTCCAGCAGCAGATCATCGGAGGCCTCTGAGAAGTTCTTGACGAAGTTCAGAGGATTCCTGATCTCGTGAGCGACCCCGGCCGTCAGCTCACCAAGAGCAGCCAGTTTTTCGCGCATCACGATCTGGTCCTGGGCCTTGCGAAGGTCCCCCAGGACCAATTCCAGCTCGTCGTTCTTGTCCTGTAGTTCCCCTGCCTGGGACTCCAGTCGGTCGTTGGCCGATTCGAGTTGACCGTTGGCGTTTTGTAGTTCCTCTGCCTGAGACTCCAATCGGTCGTTGGCCGATTCCAACTGGCCATTGGCGTTCTGTAGTTCCTGTGCCTGGGTTTCGAGCTGGTCGTTGGCCGATTCCAGTTGCCCGTTCTTTTCTTGAAGTTCCTCGGCAAGCTTCTCAACCAGGTTCAACCGCTGGACTTCAAGCGCGTGCCGCCTGAACACTTCGAGGGCCCCGGCCATGTCCGCGATTTCGTCCTTCCCGCCAACATCGACCTCTGTTTCTAGGTCCCCGCCGGCCATGCGCCGCATCCCATTGGAGAGCAGGCCGAGCCGCCGCAGGATTACCCGTCCAACAAACAGGTACGCGATGAGAAGCGCCCCACCGATGCTTATCGCACTGATCGCCAGCAGCAGAGTGCGTCCCGTGAGAATCGCCTGTTCCGACGACGCCGTCGCCTGACGTGCGCTGGATTGGGCTTCCGCGACCAGTATGTCCACCTCGCCGCGAAGTTCGTCGGCAATTTGCCGGTTGCGGTCTAGCAGTTCCCCCATGTGTTGGGCTAGGCGTTTCTGCTGGGCCAGCAAGGCGAACCCGGTGCCCGGGTCCATCCCTAACTCGTACAGTTGATTGTACAAAGGGGTCACTTCGGCACGTAGAGTCGTCCCTTCCATCCCTGCCAGACTGCGTTCGATTCGCCCGTTAGCCGCCTCGAACCGTTCGCGCAGCGGCTCGATGGATGAAGCGTCGGAGAGATTGAAAGCGTTGGACAATAGCTGAATTGCGATATTTCCGTCCGCCTGTATCTCAGCGAGATTGCGGTATCGGCCGAACTCGTCCTCCGAAAAATGCTTCGCCCGGGAAGACGGCCATTCCCCTAGCTCACTGTACCCGGTCATGGTGTAAAAGAGCTGATCGTCAATCGCAGGCCCCACGATCCTGTCCAGGTCGCCGCGTAGTCTCGCCAATTCCTCGCGCATTTCGTCACTGCGCTGGTCAAGTTCCAGGAGTTTGGCCTTGTCCACATTGATCTCATGGATATTGTCAGTCAGGTCCTTGGCGAAAGCGCGAATCTCTGGGAGACCGCCGTACTCTTCGCTCGTTTCCTCCAGAACGGTCAGTTGCTCGTTGAAATCGTTCTGAGTCCGCGCAATGCTGATGGAGATCTCCTCGAAGCCGCTCTGCGTCGAGGCCGCCGTTAGTCTTGGCCCTGCGTCCACTAGCGTGCCGCTGTACCGGGCAACACCGAAAGCGGCAGCGATCTCGGGTATCGTGCCTTCATTGATCCGTCTCTGGGCGTCGCCGACGCTGTTGAAGGAAAACCAGCCTACTAGGCTGGCGGCGACCGTTAGCAACACGGCTCCGCCGATCCCGGCATAGAGTTGGAATGAAATGCGAGTGCTATTCCTCAACAGTCTTTGCATGAGACTACTCAGCGCTGAAAGTCCTTGAGTGTCTGTACGGGGCGATAGTTGCCGTTCTCATCAATTGCTGTGACAAACACGGTGTCGGAGCCTTGGTTGTCCCCTTCGCCGTATCCCAGTTGGAATCCATCGATATCGAAGCGCCCTGAACTTCTGAGGCCGTCCAGGAAACACTCCCGGTCAACTTCTCTACCGCAACTCTCCAGACCGAAAATAGCGAGACGTCCGGCCAGATACCCCTCGAAGGATACGAATCCTGGTTCGGCGTCAGGCGCGTAATCCGCTAATGCCTTCCTGTAGCTCTCCGCGACTTCTGAATCTCCAGTCGGGAAGGGAACGACCTGGGTGACAACGACACCCTCCCCCTTGGATTCGAGCCCATGTTCATAAGCGAGGTGCTCAAGTCTGTTGGCCAAGGCCTTGGATCCTACAAAAGACACTGTCATGAATACGGGGTCAAGTCCTATATGCCGAGTCCATGAGACCATCTCAGCCACGGGGGCGTACGCCCCGATCATTATGACCGCTTCAGGGGACCCCCTGCGGACGTCCACGAGACCGGTTTTGATCGCTGTTGTGTTGCGCGGGTAAACTCCGATGCTTACGGGTTGCATCCCCCGCCGGTCCAGGGCCGCCCGGACCCCGCGATAACCCGCCCGGCCAAAGGAGTCATCCTGGTACATAATCGCAATGCGCTCAACTCCCAGGTCACGCGTAAGCAGATCAACCATTTTCTCGGTTTCCTGGTAGTACGAAGCGCGCAGGTTTATGATGTTGGTCCAGTTCTTGTCCCGCAGGAACTCTGCGCCGGTGAAGGGTGCGATGTAGGGTATACCGGCGTCGGCGGCCACAGGAGTGGCGGAACGGGACGTAGGAGTTCCCACCGCGCCGATCAGGGCGAATACGCCCTCCTCGATCGAGCACTTGTTGGAGTCGATGGCCTTCTCAGCGACCGCCTTCTGCGGGTTGATCAGGCACTTGGTATTGGCAATAGCCGCTTCCGGTTCATAGGAATCGTCCAGCGATGCAAGGAGAAGTTGCCGGCCATGCACGCCGCCGGCCTGCCGGTTCACTTCGCTGAAGGCGGCTTCTATCCCCAGGCGCATGTTGCGTCCTAGCTCCTGGGCGGGGCCGCTGAATGCTGCTGACTGGCCGAAGGTGACAGAGTCTTCCGAGATCCCTGGTTTGGCGCCCTCAGTTCTGAGAGTGTCCGTGGAGGCCGCGTTAGGCTGGGGCGTGACAGGCTCGGCAGTCCCGTTTCCAGGTTGGGAGACCGAGCATCCCGCGATACTGCTGATGGTCAGAACCACCAGGACTATACAAGCAATTCCCCGGAAGATCTTGGCGGGGCAGGCCCGAGAGGTCATTTATCCCTGCGAGTTACCAGGGCCACGTGGTTTCTCCCATCCTCACGCTTGTATCGGAACTCATCGACCATTGAGCGTACTAGATGGACACCCAAGCCTCCGATTGGCCGCTCGTCGAGAGGGGCTGTCAATGATGGGTCCGGAGCATCCTCGGTCGGGTCGAAGGCTTTTCCGTCATCGGTAATTTCGATGCTCAGGAACTCCGGTTCCGAATTGAGGACAATTTCTATTTCGTGTACACCCTCATCGTGGCCATAGTTGATGATGTTGAGGCCCAGTTCTTCTAGGATCAGATTGGCCCGGAAGACCAGTTCTGGGGGCCACTCCTCACGTTCCCCCAATGCCTCGACCTCGGTGGCGATGCGGTTGAGCTCATCCTGGCGATTGAGGATCGTCAGCTTTAGGGTCTCGCTCACGGCGTCTTCTCGCTACGGGTGAGCGCGAGGCATGTTATGTCGTCGGTCTGTGGGAGGTTCCCGACGAAAGCATGGACAGCAGCGAAGGTCACATCATTGGCTTCCTTGGGACTCTTGGGTGGCGTCTCGGCAAATATGTCCCGGAGCCGCTCCAGTCCGAAGAAGTCCTCGTCGCTCCTCGCCGCCTCGGTCACACCATCAGTATAAAGAAACGCTGTGTCCCCGGGTTCGAGTTTCACAGTATTCTCTGAGAAATCAAACTCAGGAATTACACCCAGCGCAATGCCGCCAGTCATAGGCAGGAGTACAGACGACCCGTCGGGACGAACAATCAGCGGCGGGTTATGGCCAGCATTGGCATAGGTCAATTCTCCTGTATTTGAGTTATATACGCCGTAGAACACGGTGACGAACATTCCCGTATCGTTGCCTTCCTGCAGCAGGGCATTGACCTCTTTCAGGACGTCTCCGGGGTCCAACAGTCCGATGGCGGCGCCCTTTAGCATGGTCCGGGTAGACATCATGAAAAGGGCTGAAGGGACTCCCTTGTCTGAGACATCAGCTATGGCGATCCCCACATGGCCATCCTCCAGCGGCACCACATCATAAAAGTCGCCCCCCACATTCCTGGCAGGCTCCATGCTCGCGAAGATCTCCCAGTCATTACCCTTCGCGAATTGGGTGGGTAGGATCGACTGCTGCATGTGATGGGCGATATCTAACTCGTTCTGCAACGCCACGAGTTTGTCCCGTGATGCAAGCGCCTCGCGCCATTCCTTCAAGTGGTTGAGGGTGCGGTCAATTGTTACGCGCAGGTCATCAAAGTCGAGAGGCTTGGTGACGAAGTCGAAAGCTCCCCGGTTCATGGCCGTGCGGATGTTTTTCATGTCCCCGTAGGCTGAGATGATGATCGCTCTGATATCCGAGTCGATCTTGGGAATATGCTCCAGCAGCGTCAGGCCGTCCATCTGGGGCATGTTAATGTCCGTGACAACCATGTCGATGTCGGGGTCCCGGTTTAACACCTCCAGCGCTTCCACGCCGTTCCCTGCGAACAGCAGTTCAAGCCGACCTGCTCGTATGTCCCTCCTCATCCTTTGGGAGAAGAGGGGTTGAACATCGGGTTCGTCGTCAACAACCAGGATCCTGTTAGGCCGTTCCGTCATTCGTCCACCGGCTTCCAGTTAATCCTCAGCCATACAACCATGCACCTCATGGGACACATCGGGGAATGGCTGAAGTGGGGTTTGATTACAGGGCGTTCTTGGCGTCGTGCACCGTGGGGTGCATCGGGATGATCTTGTCGAATCCGCTGATCTGGAAGATCTCTTTTACTGAGTCGGACAGGCCGCAGACAGCGAACTCTGTCTCTTGCCTCTGTAGGGCTTTCGCGGTGAGAAGGATAACCCTTAGTCCGGCGCTGCTGATGTAGAAGAGGTTCTCCAGGTCCAGAATTACCGCGTGATCTTCCCGTTCTATTACTGATTCAAGATCGTCCTGAAAAGCTTTGGCGTTTGCGCCGTCTATCCGGGCTTCTGCCTTTGCGATCAGGGTGCCGCCTTCTCGAACGGACTCAATAGGCACTTCTCCTGCCTCCTCATCCCACCATTGGACTTGATGCCGGAACACCTTGCGTTCGAGTTGGTGGAGCTGGGGGGACTCGAACCCCCTACCTCTTCAATGCCATTGAAGCGCTCTCCCGGTTGAGCTACAGCCCCACGTGATACTTGGTCCAATAGCGGACAATATATCAAATTCAACCTAATCCAATCAACAACTACCCTTTCCTGGTAAACTTCACAACCGTTCGCCCCTGGCTCCCCTCGTAGGGTTCCACCACGTACAGGTCCTTGTGGGAATCAGCCCAGATGCCATGACAGGAACGGTGGACCTCAGAACCCCACTGGGCGAGAATTTCGCCGTCGCTGCTCAAGACGCTGACTAGGCCGCCGTTGTGCTCTGCGACGTAGGCGATGTCGTCGTTGTCAATGTACATGACCGCAGGGCCGATCAACTTGGAAGGCCAGGTCGAGATGTACTCACCTGACTGGCTGAAGACCTGCACCCGGTCATTCTCCCGGTCTGCGATCAGCAGCCGTCCCTTCCGGTCAATCCACGCGCCGTGGGGCAGATTGA
The DNA here is from genome assembly GCA_951812625.1 of uncultured Dehalococcoidia bacterium. Classification (GTDB taxonomy): domain Bacteria; phylum Chloroflexota; class Dehalococcoidia; order Lucifugimonadales; family UBA3495; genus CATOSP01. The sequence goes on from CATOSP010000002.1 coordinate 1,530,299, forward strand.
ATTGCCCAGGGCCGTCTCCGGGACCGCCCCAGGACTCCACGTACCGTCCATTCGCCTCGAACTTATGGACCCTCGCATTGGCGTAGCCGTCGGCGATGAATATCTCCCCCGCGTCGTTGATGGCAATTCCTGCGGGAAGGTTGAACGGGTCCCCCCCATGGGTCACCTGCCGCCACCCGTTGGAGCTGAAGTCCGTGTTGTCCGCTCCGGTATTCGAGCGGAACCCCTTCAGCCCGATCGTCATCAGCAACTGCCCGTCTGGCGTGAACTTCATGATCTGGCAGTCGTTCCGCTCCACCAGCCAGACGTTGTCCTCTTTGTCCAGGATGATGGCGTGAGGGAACAGGAACAGGCCCTCGCCCCAGGCGGAGAGGAAGTTGCCGTCCCGGTCGAAGATCATCACCGGGTGATTCGGGTCACGGTTGAAGCAGTAGACCCGGTCCTTGGAATCGCCATACACAGCTGCCGCCGGCATGTTCCAGCCCTCGGGGACCTTGGCCCAGTGGAAGTCCACATCGTAGGTATACTGTCCGCTGCCTACCGTCTGGGTCGTCGTCATAGATGCACCCCTTTTTCCGTCTTGTCTACCTGCGCGATCTGGTCAGTTTGCCATGCTCGCAAACCGGGTCAAAGGACCGGAATCCCCGGTACTTTGACTCGAACACTGTAGAGTGAGTCCCCGGGAGTGGTGAACAGGGTGCAGAGGTCATCTCCGCCGAACGCCACGTTCCGGGGAACTTCTGGTCCTCGGATGATCCCCAGTGGTTCCCCGGACGGGTCTATCACCCAGATGCCTCCTGAACCGGTGCAGAACACCCGGCCCATCGAGTCAACTTTCATTCCGTCTGGTACTCCCGGCTCCGCTGAGGCCATGTCGCAGAATACCCGGTTGTTGCTCAACGTCCCGTCGGATGCCACATCGAAGGCGCGGACATACCTGTGATTGCAGACCTCGCCTCGGTCCTCTTCCTCGAAGCACCGTTCATCCAGGCGGCTGATGGCCACGTACAACACCGATTCATCGGGCGACAGGGCCAGGCCGTTCGGGTACTCGCAGCCGTCGGTAGCCAGGTGAAGCTCTCCATCCGGGCTTATGCGGAAGACCCCTCCGAAGCCGTACTCCCGCTCTTCCGGCGGTATGCGCCCTGCGGGGTCCGTGAAGTATATGGTGCCGTCGGAGCGGCAGATGACGTCGTTGGGCCGATTGAGTCGTTTCCCTTCCCAGGAATCAGCGATATTCGTGATCGTCCCGTCGGCTTCGGCGCGGGTGACTCGCTTCCGCTCCGCCTCGCACATCAGTAACCGGCCTTGTCGGTCCAGTGTGCAGCCGTTGCCTTCCCCGGTATCTTCCCGTGCCACGCTCAACGTGCCGTCCGGGTCCCACCTGATCAGGCGACTCCCATCCAGGTCAACGAAGCTGAGAAAGCCATCGGGGTGCCAGAGTGGGCCTTCCGTGCGCCCCTGCCCGGATGCCAGCAACGTGTGCTCTCCGGACTCCAGGACCTCGGCTAGACGGTCTGGCATATCAGCCTCCACGGCCGCTTGTCTACATTGGTCGAATTATACCAGTACAGGATACATAAGTGTACCGCGCCCAAATGCTTCGGCGGCGTCGCAATGTGCCTGGTCTCAATCCTCCCCCTGCCGACGTTCCCTCGAACCCGAAAACTATCTCAGCACTCCGCCAGTGCATCGACTCCCCCTTCCGCAAGAGGAGATTGCGGGGGATTCATCTCCATGCTGACAGGTTCGAAGTGGATTGAGAGAGCTTCTTGGGCATTCTCATGCCCTTTGACTGACGAACACCCCTTGCCAAACTTATAGAACCTTTGTACCATAGCCTATGTCCGACCCGTAAGACCCTCCAGCGCAAACCCCCATAAGGAGGGCAGGGCCACTCCAGGACAGCCACTGAGGCGCACGATGTTTAGTGTCTGAAACAGCTGACAAGGCAACCCGCAAGCGCCAGACCAGTCCCTTCCCAGAATCCGCTCCTCGCGTCTTCGGCCACCCCACAAATGTCCGGTTTTGTCCGGATATGACCGGAAAATCGGGGTTTTTCCTTCTTGGTCCCTGCCCGCATCAACCTCGCCTTTCCCCAAACTCCGCTCCCGGCAAGTCTCGCCATCCAGAAGCGCCCTTTGTCCGGTTTTGTCCGCTCAGTCGGCCACGGACTACCATACTTGACCGGAAAAACGGGATTTTCTCTCCCTTCCGCAAGAAGGGGATTTACCCCCGTCACTCCACACTCATTAACTCCCTTGAAGAGGTGCAACCATGACTCTCTCCCAGATCAGGTCCCAGATTGAAGCCCTCCTCCGCAAGTACGCAACCGAAGTCGAGGTCTACCGCCTCGGACAGGTCACCACGGAATTCTGCGATGAGGTTGCCGACGCCCTGACCAACCCCAGGTCCGGCCCCGTGAAGGACCCCTTCGATTGGGCCTCCCTACTGTTCAAACGGATGGCCAAACGCGGGCACCACTCCCGGAACCTCACGGCTCTCCAGAACTACCTTAGCCGCTGCCTCCAGGAACGCCGGGTGCTCCCCCAGGCCCGCGAGGTCCTGCGTGCCCTCCTGCCCAATGCCGCCGAACGCGGGCTCATCCCCCGTACAGTAGAAGACCCGGTTCCCATCTGCGCCATGAAACGCGGGCTGGAGAACGCTGGCAAGAGTGGCGATTCAGGTTCGTCCGGCCTGGGTCTGTCGGATCTGATCGAGCACTGGCAAGAGATGGACTACTGGCGGCAGTTGGCCCAGGGTTCCCTGCCCGGTAAGGGCATGGCGGGAGAGGCAACCGTGTAGGGCCATCACCCGTCTTGAGTGACTCGACCTCTTGAAAAGGGACGCTGGCCTTGTGCCTCCGGAGATTTGACCGGCCCAGTAGCTTAATCTACAATCCGCAAACCGCCAGTTCGCGCGGGCTCATGTGTGAAATTCGAACCGGAGCTGCATGACATGACCATGCGAAGGACCGAGGAGGAGATTCTTCAAGACCTTGTGGTCAGGGCACAGGCGGTCTTGGGAAACGAGCGGGCCGCTCTTATCCGTTCCACGCTGGAGCAGACTGCCCGCCAGCTCTATGAAGTCGCCCAGGCCCAACCTGTTCGGGACATTGAACCAGGCTTCTACCATGCGGGAGAGTAGCCCGACGGTGTCTGTCAGCAGAGTGCCCCCGTCACCCCTCGGTCAATAGCTCAGGGATTGCCCCTCAGCCATCACCAATCCGGTCCAGAAGGTGAAGTCCTATGCCTGAACCCGTGCACATGGGAGTTGCCGAGTCCGCGGAGGCGGTCCGCCAGGGGGAAATCTCCCCTGTTGACCTCACCCTGTCGCTGCTGGAGCGGATCGACTCGATAGACCGGGACCTCCAGGCTTGGGCTACCATTGACCGGGAAGAAGCGTTGGGAGAGGCCCGGCATAGGGAGCAGGAAATCTCCCGCTCCGGTCCAACCGGATATATCCCAGGGGTTCCGGTGGGACTCAAGGATATCTTCTACACCGCAGGGATGAAGACAGCAGCCGGGTCCCGGATATACGCCGACTTCGTTCCTGACTATGACGCCACGGTGGTCACTAGAATCAGGGAATCTGGCGGTACAATTCTCGGGAAGGCTGTCACCACCGAATTCGCCAGCGGTGATCCTTCTCCCACAATCAACCCATGGAATCCGGCCCACACCCCAGGAGGTTCCAGCAGCGGATCATCTGTCGCCGTGGCCACCCGGATGTGCGCCGCCGCCCTCGGTTCGCAGACCGGCGGGTCCACCTGCCGCCCTGCTGCCTACAACGGCATCGTCGGACTCAAGCCGACCTACGGGCGCATCAGCCGCTACGGCGTCGTGCCCGTTAGCTGGTCGTTGGACACTGTTGGCATACTGGTGCGTAGCGTTGACGACGCAGCTCTGATGCTCCAGGTTCTGGCTGGTTACGACCCGAAGGACCCCGGTTCCGTGAACTCACCCGTCCCGGACTACCGGGAACAGGTTCAACAGGCGGACCGCCCTCCCCGGATCGGGCTGCTCCGGGGCTTCTTCCAGGAACATGCAACTGGAGAAGTATGGGCCCATACGGAATCAGTCGCGCAGCAACTGGCCCAAGCTGGAGCCGTGGTCGAGGAACTTGCTCTCCCGGACAGCTTCGACACCGCCCATAGCTGTCAGCGCACGGTCAGCAGCGTGGAATGCGCTGCCTTCCATGAGCAGTTCTTCCGTGACCGGGCCGATGACTACGGCGCTAGGATCCGTTCCAGCATTGAGATGGGTATGCTCATTCCTGGGGTGTACTATCTCCAGGCGCAGCGTCTGCGTCGTCAGTTCCGCCTCGATATGATCGCAATGATGATGGGTGTGGACATCGTAATGACCCCGGCCACGCCCGCTCCGCCGCCGGAAGACTTGAGCACCACCGGAGACGCATCCTTCCAGTCCCCTTGGACCTCTGCTGGGCTGCCCACTGTGGTAGTCCCTTCTGGGCTGAGCGAGTCCGGTCTGCCGCTGGCGGTGCAGTTCGGCGCTCCGCCGCTGGAGGAAGGGCGGCTGCTCGGCGCGGCGCGTTGGTGTGAACGTGTCCTCGGAGTGTCTCTATCCCCGCCCGCCTTCCCCTGATGATGCAATGTCCCACCGCGCAGTTCCGGCGGTGTTGATGTCGCTTCCTCCCCATGGCTGACAGCTACGATCTGCTTGTCATAGGGGCAGGCTCCGCAGGACTGTCTGCAGCACGGTTCGCCCGACGCTTGGGCCTGACCGTCGCGTTGGTCGAAAAAGACCGCGTTGGTGGGGATTGTACTTGGACCGGTTGCGTTCCCAGCAAGGCCTTGCTTCGAGCTGCCGGTGTCTCGTACGACACGCGCACTGCCCGGCGATTTGGATTGACGACCATTCCTCCGGTGGAAACGGACTTCCACCGTGTCATGTCCAGGGTTCGCGGGACGATTGCAGAGATATATCAGGCTGAATCCCCTGATGCACTGGGTTCCGAGGGTATTGATGTAGTGGTGGGAGAGGCCCGGTTTCTTGACAGCCGCACCGTGGACGTTGCGGGCCGGAATCTCACAGCCCGTAGGTTCATCATCTGCACGGGGGCCAGACCGATCATCCCCAATATCCTTGGCTTGAAGGACGTTCCCTTCCTGACCTACGAGACGGTGTGGGACCTTCAGCGACCGCCCCAACACCTCGTGGTTGTCGGTGGTGGGCCAATCGGGTGCGAGCTTGCCCAGGCTTTCTTGCGGTTGGGGTCAGCGGTCACTCTCGTCGAGGCTGCTGACCGGCTGTTGCCGCAGGAAGAGCCGGAGGCATCGGACTTGTTGGCCAGGCAACTTGTGTCTGAGGGCCTGGACCTTCGTCTCGCTACTGGCCTGGTCTCCACGAATCGGAAGGGTGATGGAATCTCCTTGTCATTGTCCGGCGGTGTAGAGGAACACGCAGACGCCGTCCTTTTGGCAGTCGGCCGCTGGGCATACCTGGAAGGTCTGGATTTGGACCGGGCTGGCATTCGCACCAACCACGCTGGAGTCGTCGTGGACCGGAACCTGTGTACAAGCCAGCGGCACATCTATGCCGCCGGCGACTGTACCAGCGGATTACAGTTCACACACTACGCGGCTTACCAGGGTTTCATGGCAGTGCGCAACGCATTCCTGCCCATGAACGGACGAGGGATACCGAGGCATACTCCTCGCGTAACCTTCACCGGTCCGGAGGTGGCCCAGGTGGGAATGACTGAGGCACAGGCCAACGACCGTTACGGTACTAGGGTAGCGGTTACGGACTGGCCGATGGGATCAGTCGACCGGGCTGTGGTCGACGGCCGCCGGGAAGGTCTAATCAAGCTGGTGCACCTGCCCAACGGCAAACTGCTTGGCGCGACGGTTGTGGCCCCTCGCGCCGGTGAGATGGTCCACGAGTGGTCTTTGGCCCTGGATCATGGTCTGAAACTATCAGATGTGGCAGCCTCCCTCCACGCTTACCCTACCTACTCCATTGCGAACCAGCAAGCAGCCGTTCAGTTCACGGTGGATAGGATGTTGTCCGGGCGTTCGGGGAGACTGTTGCGCAAGCTGGCACAAGGGTTTCGGAGTCCCTGGCATGGCCGCACGTTGGCGTGAGCCAACGGCCCCGCCATTGCCCTCTGTTGAGTTACTTATTGCTACATTGTGTATGGGCAAGTCGAGAGTCGGGACCCGCCAGCGTGGAGTATAAGAGGATCATGAACACCCTCAGCAACCGGCGGGGCCCGGCTGATGGCATCTTGGACTGCCTAGAAAATCGCTATGGGGTTCACCGGCGATCCCGTAGTGGCGTTTAGGGCCAGCGGTCCGATGGACAGCATGAACTCCCAACGGTTCCGTTCCCGGCACGCAACGGAAAGCTCTTCTAGGTCGGCGTTGTCCAGAATCCACACGCCCATTGCCACTATGCTTACTTGGTGTATGGGGTTGGACAGCTTGGGATACTGCTGGGGCGATACGTCGTTTCCTGTATCGGAACCCAACATTGCAATGTCCCGCTCATGGAAAAGCGGTAGGCAGGCAGCCTGGCAAGCCGTGGAACCCGCCGAGCGGTCTACTGGCCCCTCGACGTTCCGGCGGTGCAGTTGGCCAGTCCGTACCAGCAGCACGTCACCCGGCTCGACTTTGAACCCGCATCGTTCCTCCGCCGCCAGAATATCCTCCGGCATCACTCCCTCGCCTCGCTCAATCCAGTCGATGCCCCGGACCATTGGCACGTCCACCAGAACCCCGCGCGTGATGATCCCGTCCTTGGCGTCCTCGACGGACCCGACCGTCGCTCCCAGGCTTGTCGACACCAGGTGCGCCGGGTTGCCATTGAACGTCTTGCCCTCCCAGAAGAAGTGTGCCAGGCTGTCCACATGGGTGATGGTAGTCCCGTGGAAGATCATTCCGAAGTAGTCGGTGGCTGCGGCATTGGGCCGCGCGCTGACCTTCTGCCCGGATGCCCAACCCTCTCCGCTCTCAACCATGAAATGCACTGGCGGATTGGGTGCATCCAAACTGGCCTCAAACCGCACGGTACGGGCTAGGGATACTCGGGTACCCTCCTGCACTGTGGCAACCGCCGCCTTGACTTTCTCGGGCGTGATTAGGTTCAACGCCCCCTTCGTCTCTCTGTCGCCCCACCTGCCCCAGTTGGACAGAGACTCGAAGTAGCTGAGGACTTCATCCTCGGTGGGAATCGTACCTGTCATCGTTCTGTTCCTCCTTCAGGTTATGTGATGTTCGTGGCTACGCTGACCTGAATATATCTTGCGATGGCGATGAATGGTGCTCGCCCATACAGCCAACTACAGAGGTGGAGCAAGATTGACATCCAGTACCTTTTCGCACCAGCGGGCTGCGGCCAGCAATTCCTTCTCTTTGAAGAATGCGCCGGCGATCTGTACTCCCAAGGGTAACCCCGACTCGGCCAGCCCCGACGGGATGGTGATCACCGGCAGCCCGCAGGACGTCCAGGGCCCCTGGAACATGGTGTTCCCCGTATTGGTGAGGTCGGCGAGTGCTGGAGTGGGCGTCGACGGAGTCAACAGCACGTCCACCTGTTCCGCCAGTCGTGCCATCTCGACAATAAACTGCTGCCGGTGCTCCTGTGCCCGCGAATAGTTGGTGCTGCTCGTGCTCAGTCCACGCCCTAGCATCTCTCGCAGCTTGGGTTGGTACTCTGTGCCCCTTCTCTCGAACATCGGCTGATGGAACGCCGCGCCTTCTACCGCCATGACCACCTGTTGGTCCTCGATTGCAGTGGCGATACTACTAGGCAGGTCAACTTCCTCAACGGGAGCGCCGGCCAACCTCAGTTTCTCCACAGCTGCGTCAGTGTGCTGCTGTACCTCTTCATCTGCGTGTTCCCAGAAGAACTGACGCACTACCCCAATGCGTGGCGGTAGAGCCGAGTCCAAGCCATCCAGATAGTCAGGCACAGGCTCATGGGAGGCCACTGAATCGTTCGGGTCCGGGCCTGCTAGAACTTGTAGTAGCAATGCCGCATCTTCTACCGAACGGGACATCCAGCCAACGTGGTCCAGGGACCAACTGACGGGTATCACACCGTATCGGCTCACCCGGCTGAAGGACGGCTTGAACCCAACCACCCCGTTATACGAAGCTGGTCTTAGCACCGACCCGACTGTCTGCGAACCTAGGGCGACAGGGCACATCCGCGACGCCACGCTGACCGCCGACCCGCTGCTGGAACCTCCTGGGGTGTGAAACGGGTTCCACGGGTTGAGCGTCGGGGAAGGATCCATACATGCGAACTCTGTGGTCACGGTCTTGCCCATGACGATTGCCCCGGAGCCTTTCAGCAAGGCCACCGTTGTAGCATCGTGGTCCGGTATGAAACCCGCGTACAGACGGGAGCACGCAGTAGTTGGGATTCCGGCCGTGTAGTAGATGTCCTTCAGCCCTACCGGGACCCCGTGCAAGGGACCTACCGGTGCACCACCCTCTAACTCGTGCTGTTTCTGCGCAGCGTCAAGGAGAGCGGCCTCCTCGTCCATATAGACCCAGGCCTTGAGTCTTGGTTCAAGTGCGTTGGTCCGGTCCAGAAGAGCCTCCATCAACTCGACTGGTGTGATCTCTCCCTCCCGGATTCCCTGTGCTGCCGCGTTCGCGGTCAATTCGTGGAGTTCTGGCAAGGGAACACCTCCTGTCCTTGGGTCTGTTTAGGATCATCACATTGACCATCCAATTGTACCAGCCCGGCAGGGTTTCAAACTTCCCGACCAATCCCTGCCCTGCGCTGCTGGTATAATCGACAACTGGTAGGCGGATTGATCTGAGACTCTTATGCACCTTATGGCAGTGCTAAAATCTACCGTGCCAGACAGGGCGTGCAACAGGAGGATGCAACATGGCCAGTTGGGCCGGAGTTGTTCTTGCCGCAGGACAGGGTGCCAGGATGAAGTCCAAACTCCCCAAACCACTCCACAAGGTTTGCGGAAAGGAGTTGGTTCGTTACCCGGTGGAGTTGTTACGCCGGGCCGGGATAGAACGTGTCGTCGTCGTGGTTTCTCCGTCAACCTGCGGCGGTATCCGACGTCTATTCGGCAGCAGCGTGGAGTACGTCATGCAGCCTCAGGTGTCCGGGACCAGTGACGCTGTGGCCCGGACTCAAGATCGGCTAGAATCTCAGGCAGACCACCTGCTGGTAATGAACTGCGACTCTCCATTGATCAGCGACGAGTCCATCAAACGTTTGATGGACGCCTACTTGGATGCCCAGGCTGTCACCGGTATGCTCACTGCTCATGCCCCGTCAGCCCAGGACTTGGGCGTAATCGTCCGGGATGGAGACGGCCTGGTGACTGAAGTACACGAGGCGGCCGAAGACAACCGTGATCCATTGGGCCCTGCCGAGGTCAACGGTGGCGTTTACTGTTTTGACACCCGATGGTTGTGGGGCAATTTGCCCCGTGTCCAGAGTAGTTCGAGCGGTGAACGGTATCTGACCTCGCTCATCTCTCTCGCCTCAGGTGACGAAGAGACCGTGATCGGTGAACTGGCCTTGGTCCCGACAGAGATCCTTGGAATCAATAACCGAGTTCAGCTCGCCCGGGCAGAAGACGTCATGCGCCAGCGTATTCGGGAACAGTGGATGCTCGCCGGAGTGACGGTCAAGGATCCCGACTCAGTCCACATCGATATCGACGTCACCATCGGCCGGGATACCGTGATTTTCCCCAACACCATGCTCCTCGGCAAGACCTTCGTGGGGGAGGACTGCGAGATAGGGCCCAACTCTGTGATCAATGACTCCACCATTGGGCGTGGATGCCGCGTCACCACGTCGGTTCTGGAGCAGTCCACCATGGAAGCTGGGTCTGACATCGGACCATTCAGCCATCTTAGACCCGGTGCACACCTAGAATCTGGCGTCCACGTTGGGAACTTCGCAGAGATCAAGGCTAGCCGCCTCTCCTCCGGCACCTTGATGGGTCACTTCGGATACATTGGCGACGCCGATATCGGCCCGGAAGTCAACATCGGCGCGGGTGTGATCACTTGCAATTATGACGGCAAGGACAAGCACCGCACAAATGTTGGCGCCGGGGCCTTCATTGGCTGCGACACTATGCTTGTTGCGCCTGTGTCAGTGGGTGACGGGGCCTACACAGGGGCTGGCGCGGTTGTGACCAAGGATGTGCCTGCCAGTAGACTGGCGGTTGGTGTTCCTGCTAAAATGCTCGAAAAGTCACTTTAGTCCGATTGACCTCCTGGATTTGACCTTTGAATGGCTCTCTGGGGACCCGGGAGGGTGAAGGATATTGGACACAGACGATTTAGCGGCACTAATTGCTCTCGCGGTATCCCTCCTCCTATTCGCTTATCTGAGTCTGGCCCAGCACGCGACCGCTACATCTGGTAGCTTCACCAGGAGCGGTGCAATCTTCCTGCGAACTGGCCAGATTCTCCTTTGGGCTAGGTTCGCGTGCGTAATCGCTCTGGTTGTTTCCGGGCTCGGCACCGTCCGTGGTGATTACACCTCCGTTTCCTGGTGGGCTCTGGCTCTGGTCTCCTTCGGCGTCATGGCCGGGTCACTGGCTATAGACAGGCTGGCCGCTCTCACAGCGTCCCGACGCCCGGGTTGGTCGAGGCCTTTGCTCATCCCAGTCTTGGTCCTCATGGGCAAGAACTCGGACAACCTCACATTGGCTCCGGGAGACCATCTGGTGAGAGCGGATGGTATAGGTGCCGTCCCGTGGGAAGACGACCCGAGCGGAGATGGGCCAGTTATCACCGAGGCCGATCTGGTCAATATGGACCAGCGAGATCGAGAAATGCTCCGCTCGATCCTCAGCCTTGACAGTTCTACGGCCCGTGAGGTTATGGTGCCTAGGCTTGACATGATCACGATCGAGGTGAACTCGTCATTGGCTGATGTGGCAGACCTTATGGCGCAGTGCGGCCATAGTAGGATCCTCGTTTACGAGGAGTCCATAGACCATGTCGTAGGGATCGTTCATTCACGGGACGTAATCGCCGCACTGGCGCATCCTGGTGAAGACCAAAACCTGCGGTCTTTGATGAACTCCCCATTCATCATCCCCGAGAGTAAACGTCTGGACAATTTATTGGAGGAATTTCAGGAAAAAGGCGTACAGATGGCCATCGTCGTGGACGAATACGGAGGTACGGAAGGTCTCGTCACTGTGGAGGACTTGCTAGAAGAAATAGTGGGGGAGATCGAGGACGAGTTCTCCCGTGACCGGGAGCCACTGTTGGAGGCCGTGGAACGAGGAGGAATCCTGGTAGATGCTCGTGTCCCCACGGATGAAGTGGAGGAGTTATTCGGGGCGAGGATAGACGGCGCTGGTATTGATACGGTCGGTGGCTATGTGTACCAGTCCTTGGGGAGGATCCCCGTGGCCGGGGATGTGGTGACCACGGACCAACTTCGTATCGAGGTCATATCGGTCTTGGGACGGCGGCTGCGCAAGTTGCGGATTCACCGGATCGGTGGCGACGGATTGGCTCCTGCCGATTGGACGCCTGGGGTGTAGCGGCAGTTGGACTGGTCAAGTACCCTCTTGGAACTTGTGGATTCCCCTCTAGCGGCGCCACGGGCACATTTCGTCTTGCGGTTTCCGTGACAGCCCAACGCCAAGATCAAAATCGTTGAGTCATCCTGACGAATCTTGTCTCCGCATTGTCGCGTGATGCCTTGGTATAGGCTGCATGTCGACGCTAAGGTGACGTAGCCATGCCATTGTGCAGGAAAGCCGAAAAAACGGTGCGCCTCCCAGCCGGGGAGGCGCACCGTTGAGTCTGACGTTGGTCTGTCTACCCCGGACCTGGATCCAGGTTGCGAGTTCGCTAGGTATCTCTGTTCAACCCCTTATGGCCAACCAACTCGCCGGAGACAATCAACCTATGGTCGTAGACCAATCTCGGTACGCAGGACACGAGGTGGATTGTCGCGCCTCCGGAGTCGTACAGACGTATGTCCTCCTCGTGCACCACTTGTGAAGAAACAAGCCGGTAGAGGTATTGCCCTTCCTCGCTTTCTGCGATTACGAAAACGTCGCGCCCTTGCTTGAGCAGTTCAGGTATTTTCACCAAGTTGAAGAAGACGGACCCTTCACCCATTAAAGGGGTCTCCGTATGACCGAAGAACCACGCGCTGCCTGCTTCCCCAGGGTTGGCGGTTTCCGGTATGTGCCCGGCCGACCTATTGGGGGTTTCGTAGGCTCGGAAACCGTTGAACTCCTCGATCTTCAATTCGACGACTGCAGAGTCGATACCCGCTGACGGTACGGAGAGTCTGGTAGATCTCAATCTTGAGCCCAACGGGAAGGCCCCATTCACACCTATGGGATTAAAGCTCTCCACCAGTGCCCTGAGATCCGGAGATGCGGCCTCATAGGAGGACGTGTCTATCCAGAACTGCGGTGACGTCGGCTCGACTGTCGTCCCCTCGAATGCGGGCTGCATAGTCTCGATGATCGCTTCCGTCTCTGGCTGGAACACCGGGAGGGTTGTGACCCTCTCGGGATTCAGACCATCCGAGGAAGTTTCCAAGGTTGCCGGTCCAGTATCCTCGGTCGTGGATGGCTCAACTCTTGCTACCAGTTCGCCTTTGTTCGCATCCGACGCTTCCATCTCTGCCTTGATAGACTTGGCTTCAGCCTCAGCCATAGCGTCCGGCTCATTAGGGGTTTCTGCTGCAACTGCCTCAGGTTTCTCTGATGTGGGCCAAGGTAGAGTGGCCTCCATGTTCATGAGGTCTGCTCGAGCCGTGGCTCCGTAGGTATAGAACGCTCCAGCCATCACCAAGAGCACCGCGCCAAGTACGATTAAAATTACTCCTGGAGCCTTACTAAATTGTCGGCGCTTCTCTGGTGGATGGAGCAGCATATAGTCGTAACCTGCTTCCATTTCACCTCCTTGCTTCCCGGAATACGGTGCGTCCGATTGGTACCGTCCCAGAGGCTGACCATACGATACTTATGCGTCGACCGCATATGGCCGGGTCGATGGGAATTGGGACCCTTCGGAACTGAATGGCCGGACGCTATCTGACTCTGGGGACATGGTTTGCGCCCGGGGTTATCGGTTCATTGAGGTAGATATCCCCGTTGCGGATCTTGACGTTGAACCCGCAACTCGGATTGGTGCAAACCCATGCTTTGTAATGGACTGCTGCTCCTTGCCCTCCATAGTCCGATAGGGGGACCAATTGACCTACGTTGCACTTGAGACACTTGGGTATAGCCCATTCTTCCACTTAAACCTCCTCCCAGGTAGACTGACGCCGAGTATAGCATCGCGTTTATGACGCCACCAAGCGGAACGTGCGCGGCGATTTATGATTTTATGCTCCTCGATGCTTTGTCGTCACCAATCATACCTGGCCCCAGGCGGGCGGCTTGGCTTGCTGCCGACTATGGACTACTCCAAGAAGTCCTTCAGCTTCCGTGATCGGGTCGGGTGCCTCAACTTCCGGAGCGCCTTCGCTTCGATTTGCCGGATGCGTTCACGTGTGACCCCGAATTCCCGGCCTACTTCCTCCAGCGTCCGGCTGCGCCCGTCCTGCAGTCCAAAGCGGAGTTGTAGCACCCTAGCTTCGCGGTCCGTGAGCGTGCGCAGCACCTCTCCGACTTGCTCCTTCAACAACTGGAACGAGGCTGCATCCGCTGGCGCTGGCGCGTTTCTATCTTCGATGAAATCACCGAGGTGCGAATCTTCCTCTTCTCCGATGGGGGTCTCGAGGGATACAGGCTCCTGGGAGATCTTCAGTATCTCTTCCACCTTCTCCGGGCTGATTTCCATCGCATCCCCGATTTCCTCGGGGGTCGGTTCCCTTCCGTACTCCTGGAGCAGGCGCCGGTGTTGGCGCATCAACTTGTTGATAGTCTCTACCATATGAACAGGGATGCGTATTGTCCGAGCCTGGTCTGCGATGGCGCGTGTGATGGCTTGGCGGATCCACCACGTGGCGTACGTGCTGAATTTGTATCCCTTCCTGTAATCGAACTTCTCCACTGCCCGGATTAGTCCAATGTTGCCCTCCTGGATCATGTCCAGCAGCGCCATGCCGCGCCCGATGTATTTCTTGGCTACGCTGACCACCAGTCGCAGATTCGCCTCAGTCAGATGGGATTGGGAGCGGGCACTGTCAGCATGCACACGGTTGAAGAAGCCGCGGAACACTGGTTCTAGCTTCTCCATCTGCCCCTGGAGGTTGGGCATCCTCAAGGCAGCTGGAAGATCGTTCAGGGTGTACCCGCGGAACACCCTGATGCTTTCCGGAGGGACCAGCCAGCTGTCTAAGGAGAGATTCACGACTTGGCGATACACTTCCAGCGGGTCGTCCTCCAAGGCAAACCCCAAGTTGGCAAGCAAGTCTTGGGATACCTCAGCGTCGATAGCCGCCCGGAGGGCCGGGTCCTCAGCGATCTGCGCGAGGCTCATATCCTCGGGGAGTTCCAATTGCTCGCTCAATGCGCGCACCAAGGGGGCGGAGTTGATCATCCTTTGCAACAAGGCCCTGGTAATTTCCCATTTTTGTGGTGGTCGGCCCTCCGATTCGGTTAATTTGTTCTGCAAGGCGGTCAGGTGCTTCCCGCCTTCTATTTTCCTGGCCAGGACCCGCTCATCCTTAGAAGTGAGCAGTCGGACGCGCCCAATCTCCCGGAGATACATGCGTACCGGGTCGTCCAGCACTTCGAGAGTCTCCGTTTCCGGCTCCCACTCGGGGTCTTCCGAATCTCCCTCTCCGTTCGCGGTGGCGACGGTGCCCGTGGACTTCTCGCCAGTACCGTTATCTCCCCATTGTTCTTCCGTGGCCTCCGTGGTCAACACCTGTGTGACCGAGGCGATGCCGTTGGTCTCGGCAAGCGAGTCGTCGTCCTGCCTGTCGGTCACTCCCCTGATGATCTCTATGATTGGGTCTGGCCGCTCGGGCGCGTCGTTTACGTCCAAGTATTCGTCTGAGTTCAACTGGTTGCCATTGCTGTGTCTCAGCATTTTCCTCCTCTAGTGTGTGCGAACTTTGAGGGTGGTTTCTCGCGCCTTCTGGTTTTCCTTAATTCTTTGATTGACTTTCAGCACGCTGTGGAAGGTGTTCTCTTCCATATCGATTTCCGAGTCACTGAAAACCCTCTCTTCTTCCTTTTTCAACTCCCTCAAGTAACGGTCTTTCATATTAGTTATACAATCTCGGACAGCCTTAGGGCGGGAGAGGAATTCAATCCCTGGATGTTCTTTCTCGAGCAGTATGTTCAAAGACTCCTGGAACTCCTCCCCGATCGATTCTCGAATCGACTCACAGGTGAGGACTTCCCTCCGCTCTCGGGCCAATAGCCACTGGTCATATATCATCCGGTTCTCCAAGTGGCGGAAGTACTCAGGTTTCAGATCCACGGCCTCTGGTTCTAGTTCGGGATAATGTAGCAGCAGAGACAGGCAAAACTCGTCCAACGGGTCTCCGCCCAGATTTGGGAACTCGTGCATAGCCGGGTCTCGGCGCACTTGATTCGGGCTCGTGGTCTGCCGCCTGGTAGCAGGCCGATCTATGTTCGAAAGGAGGGCTTCCCTCGTCACGCTCATCCTATCGGCGAGTATCTGGAAGTATCGATCCTGCTCGAACCCCGCGGTAACGGCGTAGATTGACGGAAGCACCGCATCCACTAATTGCGTCTTCCCATGAGGAGTTGACACTTCATACTGATTCGCCAGACTATCGATCAAATACTGGACCAACGGAGTGCCGTGTTCAATCCGCTCGCGCCACTCTTGTGGAGACTGGCGTATCAGGTCATCGGGATCTTCACCTTCCGGCATAACTGCGATCTTGAGGCTGGCCATCTCAGGCCTCCGGAACAGTATTGTTCCTCGTGCTCTCCCCGCTACCTGCAACTGTAGCACTTTCCAGGATGACTCCAGGCTGCGGAGGGTCGCCTGCTGGCCCGCGACATCGGCATCTAGGGCCATTGTCACGTCCCGGGAAATCGTCTGTACTTCCGCCACTTGATGCTCGGTCAGGGCTGTGCCCATCGACGCCACGACATTGGTGAATCCCGCTTCATGAGCGGCTATGGCGTCCATATAACCTTCAACAATCACGATCCCCTGCTTCCTGGCGGAATCTTTGGCCCGGTGCAAAGCGTATAGGATCCGTCCTTTGTCGAACACTGGACTGCGGGGGGTATTAATGTACTTAGGCTGAGAATCGTCAAGGGCCCGTGCACCGAATCCCGCCAGGTCTCCCTGCTTGTCGCGTATTGGGAACATGAGTCTGCCTCGGAAAAAGTCCCGCTGATGTCCGTTGTCCGCAGTTCTGACTAACCCGGCCTGCTCCAGCACCTGAGGAGGGAAGCTACTTTGTCGTAGGTGGTCGCCAAGAGATCGGCCATCTGCTGGACTCAGACCCAGTTCGAAGCTGGTTACCGTCCCTGGAGATACTCCGCGCCTTGCCAGATATGACCGGGCGGCCGCACCTCGCTCCGAGGCCAGAAGGCGTTGGAAGTATTTATTTGCCTCCTCGTTTACGTCAGTGGCGTTTTGCTGCTCGACCCGTTCCCGGCGCCGGGGAAGTGGCACCCCCGTCTGTTGGGAGAGCCGTTCGAGAGTTTCTCGGAACTCTAGGTTCTCTGCCTTCATCACGAAGGAGAAGACGTCTCCCCCGGTGGCACAAGCCCCGAAGCACCGCCACGTCTGCCGGTCAGGGAACACGTAGAACGAAGGAGTTCGTTCTTGGTGAAACGGGCAGTTTGCCTTGTGATTGGAGCCGGACCGCTGGAGTGTTACGTACCGGGACACCATCTCTGTGATGTCCAAACGGCCCTTGATGTCGTCTGTAACGGTCACAGTAACCAGCCTCGACTAGTATCTACCATAAGAATAAACCAACCCAGATAGTATCTCCAGTCCCGCTCACCTCGATATTGCACTCCCCCGTAGAATTAGCATAGTCTTGGATATTGGGCTGATCGGTTCAATCCGAGATGGGCCCTGATGGGATTGCGGCAGAGGCCAGAGATTATAACTGGACCCTCAAGGCAACGGAACTAGGACTATCGACAATTAGTGACTCCAGGTAATGGCGGCAGCCAGATACCAGGCTGACAGGAAGTAGAGACTTTTGCGGTCGTACCTGGCAGCCAATCGTCTCCATTGCTTCAGTTTGTTGAAAGCTCGTTCAATCAGATTCCGGGTCCGGTACGGTTGCCGGTCGTATTCCCAGGGGTCCTTGCGGTTGGACTTGGGCGGAATGACCGCTTCTGCGCCCTGCTTGTGGATAAAGTCCAGGATCTCATTGCTTTCATATCCCTTGTCAGCGATGACCCCTTCAGTCTCTATCCCGGCCAGCAGAGGTATGGCCTGAGGTGGATCAGCTTCCTGTCCTCCGGTGAGGCCGAAGCGTACCGGTTGGCCCTGGGCATCGGTGACCATATGTATCCTGGTGCTCAGTCCTCCCCGGGACCGCCCCACAGCCTCACCCTAGCCTCCCTTTACCGCACACCGCCTTCTGGTGAGTCCTGACTATGGTGGAATCAATCATCACATACCGGTTGTCCGGGTCATCCAGCAACACCTGAAAGACCTTCTTCCAAATACCAGCCCGGGCCCAGCGGGTATAGCGCTTGTGGGCGCTCTTCCACTTGCCGTACTCCTCTGGCAAGTCTTTCCATTCCGCCCCGCTGCGCAGTACCCAGAGAACGCCATCCACAAACAGGCGGTTATCCCTGGCGGTTACCCCCACCGAATCAGGCCGACCCGGCAGAAACCCTTCAATCTGTTGCCATTGTCCATCGTTAATCTGCCGTCCCTCCATCCCCTCATCCCTCCACCACACTGGCGCTGATGACACCAAATCCTACCCGCCTTTACCTGCACCCTGCCTGTCTGCCTGCCTCAGAATTTTCGCCTATTTGTCGATTAGTCCTAGTTAAATCCAAGGGTTGTGACTGGTGAATGGCTTGTATACTAAAAGTTACGGGATTACCCAAGCGTATTTTATCAAGTCCATAGGCCGATTTCAACCTTTGTGAGACCCCAGGGCAACCGCATTCTCCAGAGAAGGAAGGGGGCTGGTAAGCTTCAAGCAGTGAGCGGACATAAGATGGGAAGAGTGGTGATGATGAGCAGTAATGCCGACGGCAGCTTGAGCGAGTATTTCAGCAATTTGGATGATCCCAGAAGGGACCAGGGCAAGCGGCATCGACTCTTGGATATCATTGCGATGACCATCTGCGCGGTTATTGGGGGCGCTTAGGGTTGGAGCGACGTGGAGTTGTTCGTCCAATGCAAGTACGAATGGTTCCAGAGATTTCCGGGGTTGCCCCACGGGGTTCCCTGCGCTGATACCTTTGGACGGGTGTTCGCCCGCATTGACCCGGAACAATTCCGGGACTGCTTCATGGACTGGGTGAGCAGCGTCAATCGGCTGACCCAGGGCCAGATGATTGCCTTGGACGGCAAGACCTTGCGGCGTTCCCACGACCGCAACTCGGAGAAGGAGGCCATTCACGGGGAAGGAGGCCATTCACATGGTCAGTGCCTGGGCCTCGGAGAACTCCCTGGTGTTGGGTCAGACCAGGGTGGACCAGAAATCCAATGAGATCACGGCCATACCTGAGTTGCTGAAGTTGCCGGACTTGCCGGGTTGCATCGTCACTATTGCCGCCATGGGTTGCCAGAAGAAGATAGCCCGGCAGATTGTGAGCCGGGAAGCCGATTACGTCCTGGCGGTCAAGGAAAACCAGGGGAGATTGCTGGAGGATGTGGAAGACCTGTTTTCCTGCGGGCAGAGGACCGGATTTGAGGATATGCAGCACGATTTCTGCCAGACTTTGGACAAGGGCCACGGACGCATCAAGACCCGTCGTTGTTGGACGATTGACGACCCGGAGCAGTTGTCCTACGTTGAGACCGGAAGGAATTGGCCCGGGCTGAGAAACATCGGTATGGTGACAGCGGAGCGGCGGCGGGGAGACCAGGTGTCAGTGGAATCCCGGTACTACATATCCAGTCTGGAGTCGGATGCCGGAAGGCTGCTGCAGGCAACTCGAAGCCATTGGGGAATCGAGAATCGCCTCCATTGGTGCTGGACCTCTCCTTCCGGGAAGACGAAAGCAGGATAAGGGCCGGAAACGCTTCGGAAAACCTGGCAATTGTCCGGCACATGGCCCTTAATCTCCTGCGCCAAGACCGGACCTCCAAAGCCTCCATCAAGGCTAGACGCAAACTGGCCGGCTGGGACAATGACTACCTGCTGTCCATACTCTCCAATTAGAATGCGGTTGCCCTGGGGCTGGGGATGGGCTGCTATGGGGTATCGTCAAAAGAGTTTGCTCCAGATCATCACTGCCCGGAGTTGACAGGCTGCCAGGTATGACGCCGTTCTCCTGGCATAACGGGTCGCCACCCCGCGCCACTGCTTGAAATCCAGGAAACCGTTCTCCACCAAGTGCCGCAACCTGTACAGCGCCCGGTCATAGTCCCGCTTCTCCTTCCGGTTGCTCTTGGGTGGTATCACCGGCTCCATTCCCAACTCCGTGGCAGCGGCTATGATTTCGTTGGTGTCATAGGCTTTATCCGCCAGCAGGCACTCTGCCTCAATCCCTTCAATCAGGGTTGACGCCTGGGAGCAGCCGGCCGACTTGCCTTCGGTCACCGCCAGCCGTACCGGCATTCCGTGGGAGTCCACTGCCAGGTGCAGCTTGCTGTTCAGCCCCCTTTTGTGCGGGCTATGGCCTGCTTTCCGCCCCGGGCCCCGGCACTGTGGGGATGGGCCTTGATGTAGCTGGAATCAATCATCAGCCACTCGAAATCGGGGTCATCCATCACTGCCTCCAACAGTCCGGCCCACACGCCCCGGTCCCGCCAGCGGCAGAAGCGGCGATGGGTGTTCTTCCAGTCTCCGTAGTCCGGGGGTAAATCTCGCCAGGGAGCGCCGGTGCGCAGTATCCAGCACACGGCGTCGATAAACCGCCGGTTGTCATGGGACGGCCGGCCTCTCTTGCCCTCTCCCACGGGTAGGTACGGCCTCAGCCTCTCCCAAACATCATCAGCCATATCGTGGCGCCGGTGCGCTGCCGTCATACTCCCCACCTCCCACACTCTCCCCGTTTCCAGCAATTTACCACCCTCTCATTGTTTTGACGACACCCTGTAGACATAACCCTTGTTGACAGAGGACAATTGGGATAAAATCTATCATTGAGCGAATAGATTGACTAGGAATTCCAGCTTACAATGGCTTACCCTCGTTAGGAAATAGCATGACTCCAATGTTCGACAAACTGGGCCCCATTCTCCAGCGTTTCCGGGAGATCGATGATCTGATGGGGCGACAGGAAGTCGCCACTGACTACGAGCAGATTCAGGCTTTGGCTAAGGAAAGGGCATCCTTGGAAAAGCTGGTAGAAATATCGCAGAAGCATCAGGATCTCTCGGAGGAGCAAAGGGACCTTGAAGCGCTTGTGCAGGAGGGGTCAGACCCTGAACTGACCCGTATGGCTCGGGAGGAGCTGGACGAGGTTGAGCAAAATCTGGGAAACCTCGCTCTAGAGTTGCGGGTGGCCCTGCTGCCAAAAGACCCTAATGATGAGCGAGACGTGATCGTCGAAATCCGCTCCGGTACAGGCGGGACCGAAGCCAGTCTGTTCGCGGGCGACCTATACCGCGCCTATGCGCGATATGCTCAGCTCCACAACTGGCGCGTCGATGTGATGGACACCAACGCGTCAGACTTGGGTGGGTTCAACAAGATCGTGTTCGAGGTCCAAGGTAAAGGTGCTTTCAGCCGCCTAAAATATGAGCGGGGCGTTCATCGTGTCCAGCGTGTACCGGAAACCGAGGCCCAGGGACGCATCCACACTTCCACGGCCACGGTGGCGGTGCTGCCAGAGCCCGACGAAGTGGATGTCAAGGTCAATAACGACGACCTGCGCATCGACATCTTTCACGCCGGGGGCCACGGTGGCCAGAATGTCAACAAGGTTGCTACGGCCGTACGCATAGTGCATGAACCCACTGGCCTGACTGTCATCTGCCAGGACGAGCGTTCCCAACACAAGAACAAGCAAAAGGCTATGGCGATGCTCCGTGCCCGTCTGTACGAAGCCGAAGAGGTGCGTAAGGCAGCCGAAATTACTGAGAACCGTAGGGCGCAAGTCGGTACAGCCGAACGTGCGGAGAAGATCCGTACCTATAACTACCCACAGGACAGGATTACCGACCACCGGGTCAACTCCAACTTCCACGGCATTCCCCGCATCATGGAAGGGGAGTTGGATGACATTATCGATTCCCTGGTAGCATGGGAAGAAGAGCAGAACCTGGGAGATTCGCTGGCGGCGTAGTAGCCTCCATACCAATCGGCCGCCCGCCCGGTATGGCAACATTTGCCTCGGCCGCACGTATCTCTTCATCCCCTTCGGTTAGCTGGACCTCTCTAGCCTCGTGACCTGCATATTTCCACTCGCCCCCGCCGAGACGTGACTATGGCTTCTGTTAGGGAAATCATTCAACTTTGCCACCATGAATTGCAGGCCATTGGCATCCCCGACGCTCGGCTCGAGGCCGAGGTGATAGTAATGAACGTGATGCGGATGCCCCGGCAGGACCTGTTCGCGCACCAGGAGGACGAGGCTACGACCCAACATGAGCAGGATATCCAGGGCATTCTCGACCGACGCGGGACCCGCGAACCCCTGGCCTACATACTTGGCTACCGGGAGTTTTACGGGGTCAACCTGCTTGTCAACTCAGACGTTATGATCCCTCGTCCGGAAACCGAGACGATAGTAGAACACGCACTGTTCATGGCTCTAATGGGCATGGAAAGCCCCCAACTGGTGATAGCCGATGTGGGGACAGGCACCGGTGCAATCGCCATTAACCTGGCGATTCATATGCCAGCAGCACGAATATACGCTGTGGACCTAACTGATCCTGTCTTGAACGTGGCCAGCTACAACATCCGATCCCACAACGTGGCCGACCGGGTTACACTGTGCCAGGGAGACTTGCTGGAGCCGGTCCCAGAGCAAGTGGACTTGGTCGTGGCCAACTTACCCTACATCCCAACGGGACGCATCCCCACGCTTCAGCCTGAGGTACAGTGGGAACCCAAGATGGCCCTGGACGGCGGACAAGACGGGTTGGGCTTGGTGCGTCGACTAATGTCCCAGGCCACCACTAAACTAAAGGACCAAGGCATCATCCT
Source organism: uncultured Dehalococcoidia bacterium (assembly GCA_951812625.1). Lineage (GTDB taxonomy): Bacteria > Chloroflexota > Dehalococcoidia > Lucifugimonadales > UBA3495 > CATOSP01. The sequence continues at coordinate 1,552,492 of CATOSP010000002.1, forward strand.
TCTGGAAATGGACCCTGAGCAGATGGCGGTGGCCTCCGGGATGGCGCTTCAGAACTTCCCCGACGCCACGGTTACCGTTGAGCAGGACTTGGCCCGGCGTGACCGGATATTGGTGGTAACACAAGGCCTGGAGTAGCAACAGTACTTTCTCCCCTTCCCAGCCCTGGCTACGAGTTAGATGCCCTTCAACGCCAGTGTCGACACTTCACTGGTCTCGATGTCAGCAACCCTGACCAGATGGTTGTTGGTGTCGGCAATGTACATCTTCCCATAGGCTATGCTGAGGCCGCTGGGTTCGGAAAACTGCGCCTGCGTTGCTCCCGCTCCATCGAGGCGACCGGCTACTCCTGTCCCCAACATGGTGAATGAACTTCGCGTTCCCGGAAGAATTCGTTTGACCTTGTGGTTGTATGTGTCCGTGATGAACAGAGTCCCGTCCAGATGTGTAATTCCGATGGGATGCTGCAACCTGACGTGGTGTTCCACGCCGTCACGGTCGCCGAAGATGAACAGGTCAAGACCGACGATAGTCTGCACCCGGCCGCCGGGACTCAAGTCGGCTGAACGGACAGAACTTGTCTCGCTGTCAACGAAGTAGAGCTTGGCCCCGTCGGTGGTGATGCCGCTAGGTTGGGCGAGGGTGGCAGATGCCATTGGCCCGTCGCTCAGAGATTCCCGCCCGCTGCCGGAATGTGGGCCAACCATGCCATCACTCAGATCCATAGACCACAGCTGGTGACACCCGGCCATAGCTATGTATATGGAGTCTCCGACCACCACCAGGTCCCACGGCGAGTTGAGAGAGATTTTGCTAGCGGGGCCGCGGCCTTCCCTCATGTAGCCCTGCTCCCCGGTGCCCGCGACGGTCTCCACGTGTTGTGTTGCCAGGTCAGCCTTGCGGATGGCGTGGTTCTCCGTGTCAGCGATGTACAGATTGTCCCCGGCAAGGGTCATCCCTTGGGGGTGGTTCAGGGCAGCGGAACCGAAGTCACCATTGGCCATTCCTTCGCTTCCAGTGCCTATGACTTGGCTCACCTCGCCGTCCAGGGAGGATACGATCACCCGGTTATGGTTGGTGTCGGCGATGAACAGGCGTCCGCTGCCCCCATCAGCCAGCACCTTGCCGGGGAACGCCAGGGTCCCACCGGTCTCACGCTCCGGGGCAAATCGCACCGGAGTGCGGTTGATTAGGCCGTTGCCCTCGAATTCGGCCACCATGCGGCTGAGCAGGTTGTCAAAGTCATCGTATGATAGTTCACCCTCGTGCTTACCGATTACTTTACCCTCGGGGTCAATGAACATGAGGGTGGGCCAAGCACGGCATGCGTATTGCTGCCAGACCTGAAATTCAGCGTCGTTGATTACGGCGTGCTCCAGTTCATAGCGCTGCACAGCCTTGTATACGTTGGCCCGTTCCTTCTCATTAGGAAACTTGGCCGAATGTACGCCGATAACCATGAGTTCGCCCGCATACTTCTTTTCCAGTTTCCGCAACTGCGGAAAAATGTGCATACAGTTGATTCAACAGTAGGTCCAGAAGTCGAGGATCACGATCTTGCCCCGCAACTCCTGCATTGTCAGGGGACGGTCAGTGTTGACCCATTCCAGACCATCGGGGAACTCAGGGGCGTTGCTCTTGCCGGCAAAAGATGTACTGGCCACGATTACCTCACAGAATCACTGGGGGCTCTGCTACGGTGCCCTCTGGATCCACCCTGGCGGCAAATCCCCGGCTACTCGAACGCCAGGGTAGCGTAACGCATGAAGATGGCACCTACAGGTTCGCCCAGAGGGGCGTTGCCGACCAGCACGGCGATAACGTGCACCGTACCGGGCGTGGCGCTATCGGACACCAAGGCGCGTTTGGGGGTGTTGTTCCCGGTGATCACGCCTATGGCCCTGTCGATAGCCCCGTCGATATAAATCTCGCCGTAATTGTCCACGTTGGTCTCGAACCATATTCGAGCACCGGAAATGTCCTGTCCTTTGACCTGGGAAGGTACGGTGAAGCGGAGACGGTACCACCCGAAAGTCAGCCCGGAGGACTTCCGCTCCTGGATCTCAGCGCCCTCGGGCCACCACGAGTCGTCGTAGTCAGGCAGCCGGGCAGGGCTTCCCTCCAGTTCGGCCACGAGGCCCTGGTTTGGTTCTCCTGGCACCAGACCGGGAGCAATGCGCCATCCCGTCGTGCCCAGCACTGCAAGCTGTTCCGGGTCTTCCAGGTCCAACGCTACTCTTGGCATGGTTCCTACTCCCAATTGCTAGCATCCTCACCCCGAGATTAAGCCTGCACCGCAGCGCCCTTCAAGTGTGTGGCAAAGAAGTGTAGGGTCCGGGGCCAGGAAATCTCTGCGGACTCCCGATGGTACCTCGGCCCGGTGTGATCCATGAAGGCGTGGTCCGCGCCAGGATATACGAAGAATTGGTGTGGCTTGCCCAACCTTGTCAATTCCTCGTCCAGCTTCGCCATGTCCTCCTGCGAGGGGTTGGCGTCGATTTCCCCGAAGTGGAATAGTATGGGGCAATTGATTCCGTCGGTCAGTTCAAAGGGGGTCTGCTCAGCGTCGCCCCGCACTGCCCAAAGATTGCCGCCGTAGTAGGGCACGGCTGCCTTGAAGTTCGGGTTAGTGGCCGCCGCAAGCCAGGTGACCCGTCCACCCATGCAGAAGCCTGTGATACCGATGCGTTCGGAATTGATGGCTGGGTGGCCCAACAGGAAGTTCACCGTAGCGTCCACATCTGCCCGTATCTCCCGGTCGTTGAGGTTCTGCGCGCGTGTAGTCCCCTCGGTGGATATCTCCGGTCCCATCCGGTGGAACAAGTCCGGGGCTACCGCAGCATATCCTTCCGCCGCCAGATTGTCCGCCACGCCACGAATGAAATCATTGACTCCCCCGGCTGCCTGAATCACCACAACGGCAGGGAAAGGGCCGGAACCACTGGGGACACTGGCATATAACGGCATGTCATGGCCGCCGACATTGATGCTCTCCGTAAACGATGGCATAGCTCGAATCCTCCGTTATCCACAAATGGTACATAGGGATGCTGGACGGTCTATTTTCAGCCGATTCTAGCAGAAAAGCGCAGACTGCGCCCGTTAAGCCAGACCTTCAGCGCGCATCGTGATCAGTGTTTTCTCGAACGCATCCAGCGTAGTGTCTATGTCTGACTCCGTGTGGGTGGCAGATACTAGAAAGGCGTCACGGCCCATTATGTCAACGCCATTGTTCTGGAGACCACGCTTCATGGCAGTCACCTTGGCCGAAGCCGTCGTTTCCTTGATACGGCTGTGAGGCATGATGCAGAGTTCGCGGTCACAGTCGCAGTCGGCCAAGACCACGTGGACCATTGAGGCAATACCGTGGGCGTGGCCTGCCACTTCCATCTTGCCGAAGAGGTCGTTCAAGCCCCTCTTGAGCTGGGCTGCCATCGCGTCCGCGGTCTCGTTGACGGGCCTGGTCGCGATCATCTCCAGGCATGTCGCCCCGGCAACCGCGGACAGGGGATTGGCGTTGAAGGTGCCGGGGTGATACACCCTGCGGGAGTTGTCCCACTCTGGGTCTCCCCGGTGGGCAATCATGTCCACTATGTCTGCCTTGCCACCGACGGCACCTCCAGGGAGCGCACCGGCCACGATCTTGGCCATGGTCGTCAGGTCCGGAGATACTCCATACTTGGCCTGCGCGCCGCCCGGCGATGCACGGAAGCCCGTGACGACCTCGTCAAAGATCAACACCACACCATGGTGGGTCGTCAGGCTTCTAAGGCCTTTCAGATAGTTGGGAGTGTCGTATGGCAGTTGACCATAATGGGCTCCCGTCGGTTCCAGAATGAGACCCGCGACGTCCGGGTCTCGGGAAAGCACATCTTCAACCGCAGAGAGGTCGCCTGAAGGCACCACGATCATGCTGCCCCAACTAGCCTCCGGGATTCCGGGAGCGCCCTGGTCTGAACCGGCCATGGCGTAATCGTGCCAGCCGTGGAAGTGGTCCTGCAGTTTGATGATCTTCGCCTTGCCGGTGTAGGCCCGGGCCAACCGCATCGCCATCAGGGTTGCTTCAGTCCCAGAACTATGAAACCGTACCTTCTCCACCGATGGCACCAAGGCAGTAATCGCCTTGGCCCAGCGAATCTCCTCCTCAGTGGAGCCACCCAGATGAGTGCCCCGGAGAATCTGGCGAGAGACTGCGTCGGCAATCTCCGGATGGGAGTGCCCCAGCAGCAGTGCCCCGTGACCCGAGACGTAGTCGATATATTCGTTCCCGTCCGCGTCCCATTTTCTGGGACCGCTGCCGTGGGTCATATACAGCGGAAAGGGCGTGGCGTATCGTGTATCGTGGGTCACGCCTCCCGGGAATATGGTCGCAGCTTCAGCGTACCTCTGTGCAGACCCGGGGTGTTTGGCGGTATATTCTTCCAGAATAGTTGGCATGGGGCCTCCGTTGTTTCCCGTTGAGGTTTGGGGTATTCCATTGAGGGTAATTCTATCGCCCCCATTGACCTTTGACCATTGACGGACGTCTACTCCGGAATTAACGTGCTCAACTCTCTACAGTCAACTGGCGAGGAGTCTTGATCAGGAAGAAGCACAACGCTGCCACCGCGGCGCACGCTGCGCCGGGAATAATAGCCCAATCGAAGTTTCCAAAGCGGTCGAACACCCATCCGGCTGCTACCGGGGTAGCGACCAAGACCCAGCTATGCGAGAAGGCTATGATCCCCCGGAGGGTGGCGAACTTCTCTCTACCGTAATACTCGCCCAAGGCCGCCCACACTATGACGCCCGCCCCGTCTCCCATCCCCTCCAGCACAATAAACACGAACAGGAGGATTATCCTATAGTCATTCCACGAACCCATCAGGAGGCACACGAAGGCGATGCTCTCCAGAGCCAGGGTAGCACCAAGAATCATGGACTTGCTCCACCGGTCTGCGAGATAGCCGAACGCCATGCGGGATACGAAGTTGATGCCGAAAATCGCGCCCGTAAGGTTGGCCGCCGTCTGACGGCTGACTCCCTTGCTTTCTAGAATGGGCACGATGCTTATGAGGATACCGATAGTGGCCATTTGACGCAGTCCCGCGCCCAGGAGGAGGAGCCAGTATGCTTTGGTGTGCAGCGCTTCCCTAACGGTATAGTCTCGAACTTCCAGCCTTCTGCCGGACGTGCCGGAACCTGCGACCGTGATCACCGGTGGGGTCGTATCGCCGTCTGGTAGAAGGCCCATGTCCTCCGGCCGGTTACGGAACATGAACGTGAAGGGCAGGATTCCCACGAGGTAAGCAATCCCCGAGGCGGCGATAGCCCAGCGCCATCCAGCGCTGAGGATAATCACCGACATCAGTGGCACCAGTACCAACCCGCCGAGGGAGGATATCGCCGCCAGAGTGGAGATCGCCAGCGAGCGTCTGCGCCGGAACCATTGGTTGATGCCAGCGAACAAGGCGTGTTGAAACGCAATGCTGTTGCCCAAAGATATGATCCCAAGGTAGATGAGAGCGAAACTCCAGAACCCGTCAGCAAACAGGGCAAGAACAAAGTACCCGGCACCGGCCAGTAGGACGCAGGGGATCAGCAGGGCTCTGTTGCCAAACCGGTCAATGAGCCAACCGGCGATGGGACCCTCTAAGCCCCCTTCAGCGCGGGCGAGGGAGAAAACCAGGTTGGTCTGGGCCTGGGTAAGGTGAAGGGAGTCTCGTATCGCCGGGACGAAGACAGTGAAACCACGGAAAAAGATTCCGCTGGCGAAAAAGGTCATGGTGGAGCAGGCCAGAACCAGCCACCAGCCGTAGAATATGCGTCTCGTCGGAGCGGTTCCGGATGCCGGGTTCATCTGAGCGTTCGGTGGGTGCGGAAGATTAGCTCTGCTCCGTCGCGCCTTGGATTGGCGCGACCACGAGGGGGTCTCTTATCGTATCTTGGCAATCAGGTATCGTCATTGGTCGCGCTAAGGATAGCCCCTCGCCGTCAGACACGCAACGAGATCCGGCGAGGATTTGGTCAACCCATCCGCCGGACATCACACACGTTCCCTTCCGCATGTGACACTGCGAAGCTGGATACTGCAGAAAGGGGTAAAATGATGTATCAGCCTTCTTCGGGTATCTCTTAGTGACCTAGCACTGATGCGCGACCATTCTGACGACAGCAGTGGCCAAGCTGGTTCAATTGATCAGCATATCATCCATGCTGACCTAGACGCTTTCTACGCTGCTGTAGAGCAGCTCGATAATCCCGAGTTGCGTGGGAAAGCAGTGCTGGTGGGTGGCCCTCCAGAGAGTCGGGGCGTCGTTGCCACGGCTTCCTACGAGGCGAGGGAATACGGTGTGCATTCGGCGATGCCGATGCGCACGGCAGTTCGGCTCTGCCCTCACGGAATTATCGTTCGCCCGCGCTTCGACCGGTACCGGGAAGAGTCCCGGAAAGTTATGTCGATATTTCAAGACTTGACCGACCTAGTCGAACCCCTCTCTCTGGACGAGGCTTACCTTGACGTGACAGATGCCGTCGAGGGTGGCAATCATCCCATTTCCGTAGCCATCGGCCTCAAGCGCCGGGTCAACGACGAAACAGGTCTGACCCTTTCCGTGGGTGTTGGCAACAGCAAGTCGGTCGCCAAGATCGCTTCAGACCTCCAAAAGCCCGACGGCCTCGTCGTTGTGCCAAAGGGTAGGGAGAAGGAATTCCTGGCGCCTCTGGCTGTGGGCAAGTTATGGGGAATTGGGCCAAAGACCGCGTCCCGGCTCAACGCCGACGGCATCGACACCATCAGTGAGCTTGCGGCCCAGCCCTTCGAATGGTTCCAGCGCCACTTCGGGCAGCGAGCTGAAGAGGTGTGGGCCAGAGCCAACGGTCGGGACTTCCGCGCGGTTCATACCCAGCGGGTGGCCAAGTCCATCAGCGCTGAAACCACGTTCCCTGCCGATGTACACGACTCTGTTGAGCTCGCCGACGTGGTGACTCGGCTATCCGGCAGGGTGGCGCAACAGCTGGCTTCCAAGGACCGCCAAGGTAAGACGGTCACTTTGAAGGCAAGGCTGGCCGACTTCACCACCTTCACCCGGCAGATCACCTTGCCATTTCCGACAGGCTCTGAGGCCACGATAATGGAGATTGCCTTGATGCTCCTGTCCAGAGAATTGGGACAAGGCCGGTCCTTCCGTCTCCTGGGCGTGGGGGTTTCGGGCTTCGCCGACTCGGGTCAGCTTGAACTGCCACTTGTGTGGGAAGGAAACGATACTAACTGGCTCGAACCGGAAACCTGATGATCGTAAGTTATCGGAACAGGTCTTTGTCAGGAGACCTGAGCAGGTCTTCATGAGTGGCGTTCTCCATTGGTTCGTACTCGTACCCTTTGATGATGGAAACGGGCACACCGTCCACCTTTCCAGTAACCAACTCCGCCATTGCCGCTAGTTCGTCAGCCACGCAGATAACCGTCGTAAACATCATGTTGCCGTGGGCGTCTTCTTGCCCAACGTAGCTCAACAGGGGGTTGAACCCGGCTACTCCGATGGCAACATTCACCGCTGCGTTCCGCCATGGTCGCCCGAAGGTATCCGAGATAATCACCGCCACATCTACACCAAGCCGCTCTTTCACCGCGTCCCGGATCCGACGCGCCGAGGCGTCGGGGTCCACTGGCAGCAGAGCCACGGTGTTAGAACCAGGGATGTTGGATGCATCGATGCCCGCGTTGGCACAGTTGAACCCATGGTAGGTTTCGCTCAGGATGACCCCTCTGTCCATGCGGACGATGCGCCTGCTTTCCCTAAGAATCAACTCGGTGTGTCGTGGGTCCCTGCGGTGACCCTCAGTAATAGCAATCGCCAGGGGCGAGGCCTCGACCCCTTCGATACTGATAACACGCCCCTCTGTCTTGGACACAATCTTCTGAGTGACGACGATAACGTCGCCATCATCTATTGCCGTCCCCTGCTCCTCTGCTGCGTCTATGAGTTGTGCCGCTAGGTCATCCCCTTCCCGTACTTCCGGCATTCCCTGGATTCCGATAACACGGACTTCGGGTGGCATAATTACCTTCCTGAATTGGATACCGCTATCGTATCACAGCAAGTCAGTCGCCGAGCGGATCAGGCGGTGGCAGGGCAACCGAATTCAGTATATCCCGGCAATAGGTCCTATGCTACAATGCCGTTGGCCGAACGCGGGACCCCGCTTCCCAATACGCTCCAGGAGAGGATTTGTCCAGTGACCGCTTCTTCCGATTCTTACAGAAAGAGGGTCTACACGAAGTTTGGCGACAAGGGCGAGACCAGCTTGCTCTATGGCGGCCGGGTCTCAAAGAACAACCCGCACACCGAGGCCTACGGCATTACGGATGAGGCTGTGTCCGCCATGGGGTTGGCCCGCGCCTTCACATCTGATCGCAGAGTCCAGGACACATTGCGGGAGTTGCAGCGCGACCTGTTCACAATCGCAGCCGAGTTGGCCACGGACCCAGACAAGTACGACCTGTTCCAGGAGCACTTCGTCCCGGTGACCGCCGAGATGGTGGAAAATCTGGAAGGCACCATAGACTCACTCGAACAGAACTTCGAGATGCCCAAGGTGTTTATCCTTCCTGGCGGCTCCCCGGCGTCAGCGGCCATAGACATGGCCCGCTGCATCATCCGTACCGCAGAGCGGCGAGTTGTGGCGGTCAAGGAAGAAGGCCGGCTGACCAACGACCTGATCATCAATTACCTGAACCGACTCGGTGACCTGCTGTTTGTTCTGGCGCGGTATGAGGACCGCGACCTCCCCTACGAGCGGGCCACCGGACAGCGCGGGTAACTGGTCATGTCAGACCAAGCGAAGGTCGTGGTCATTGACTACCAGTCGGGTAACATCCGCAGTGTGACCCGTGCCTTGGAATCGGTTGGCGTATCCCCGCTGATCACCGGTGACCCTTCGGAACTACCCGGCGCCGATGCAGTGGTTTTCCCTGGCGTCGGGTCTGGTCCCGCGGCAATGTCGGCTTTAGAGAGCCGGGGACTAGTGGCCCCGCTTCGTGAGTACGTGGAGTCCGGACGACCTTTCTTGGGAATTTGCCTAGGACTACAACTGCTCCTTGACCGGACCGAAGAGGGCGACGCGAATTGTCTTGGAATAATTCCCGGGAGTGTCAGACGCCTTCCCGAAGGTCTAAAAGTGCCCCACATGGGGTGGAATAGTGTTACAGTCCAGGCAGAACATGCGCTGTTGGACGGCATACCTCAGAACAGCCACTTCTACTTCGTACATAGTTACTACGCCTCCCCGTCGGAGTCGTCTTGGGTTGCGGGATCTACTGAGTACGGAGTCCCATTCTGTAGCGTCTACGCTCACAGCAACTTGGTGGCCACCCAGTTCCACCCTGAGAAGAGCGGTCCGGTTGGGTTGGTCATTTACAGAAACTTCCTCTCAATGATCGAAAAGTCGCGGACTAAGACACTCGGCAGCGTCGCATAGCGATCGCCGCCGGGTCCATTCACCACCTTTTGGCATCGGCATGGAGATAATTCCATCAATCGACTTGAAGGCAGGTCGCTGCGTCCGTCTGTACCAGGGTGATTACCAACGCGAGACTGTGTTTTCCGACGACCCGGCTACTGTTGCCCAATCGTGGGAAGACCAGGGGGCGGTGCGTCTGCACCTGGTAGACCTTGACGGTGCGCTGGTCGGCAGTCCCACCCATTTCGAGGCGATCTCGGCCATCGTCCGCCGGTTGACTATCCCAGTCCAGGTCGGTGGTGGCATCAGGGATATGGACTCCGCCCGACGAGTGATGGAGACCGGGGCTGCAAGGCTCGTGATTGGCACCGCCGCCGTGGAGAATCCGACACTGGTGGAACGCCTATGCGATTCCTACGGAAGCGAGAGCGTCGTGGTGGCTCTCGACGCCAGAGACGGCATGGTTTCTATTAAGGGTTGGCTGGAGCAAACTTCAGCAACTGCCACGGGCCTGGCGAAGCAGATGGCTGATCTGGGGATAGTCAGGGTTCTGTACACTGATATATCCCGGGACGGAACTATGACCGAGCCAAACTTCGCCGCCAACGCCGAACTTGTCGGAACAACGGGTCTCGCGGTCCTGGCGTCAGGAGGCATCGCCTCGCTCGAGCACATCCGTCGCTTAGCGTCAACCGGAGTAGAAGGAGGGATCGTTGGAAGGGCACTCTATGACGGTACGCTGGACCTGTACACTGCGATGGAGGCTGGAGGCGGCCAGAGTGTGATTTGCTAGCACACGTCACATTAGCACGGTGCCGGGAAATTCCCCAACTGGCGTTGTAGATTCGCTCTTGAAACCGGCGCTACGTTTCGGGTTCTGCTTCCTTCGCTTGGGTGGCCTCACGGTCACGGTAGACGTACCGTTGGTTCAGGCGCTCCTCGGCAAGGGCGTACCAATCATCGCGGAGCACTTCCATCCGGACAAAGTCATGGGAAAGACGCCTTACTTGGCGAACAGGCACGAAACCGCACTTCTCGAAGCACCTCTGAGCCCTCTTATTCCATTCCAAAGTGTGCAAGTAGACCCGTTTCAGCTTACGCTGGTCGAACATGAACTCCAGCAATGTCACGACAGCGTCGTAGCCGAAAGCATTGCTCCAGTAGTCTCGGTCGCCTAGGACGATACCTAGTTCGGCCTCCATATTAACGCTGTCCAAGTCATAGTACATGCAATTGCCGATGAACTTTCCGTCCAGCGTTTCAGTGGCGAAGTGGTGGGAACCTGGGGTGGGGTATTTGAGCTGGTCCTGATATGACTTCAGAAACCGTTCGAAAGTCATGGTTAGTGGGTAGGTGGCGTCCAATCTAGCCAGTTCGGGGTCGCAGCGCCAGATGTAGTCCTGTTCCGCGTCCTCCAGCATCTTATCTCGGAGGACTATCCGTGCACCCCGAAGTGTAACCATTTTAACGGTCTCCTATTTGTCTCGATATGAGCTCGCCTGCCTGCCTAAGTACGCCCGCCTCGTTGGGGTAAGCAAGCGTGTCGAGGGCTTCGTCGAAGGAGAACCACTGTACTACGTCAAACTCGGGATCATGGAGGCCAGTATCACCGCCAACAGGGACCATCAGGTAAAAGTGTACAGTCTTTCGGTACTTTACAGAATTCCCCTGGTCTGCAAACCAGTAGGTGATGCTGGAGATGGGCGCCTCCAACTCCACTTCAAGGCCCGTTTCCTCCCGTACTTCCCGCAGGGCCGTCTCCTCCAGGGTCTCCCCATGGTCGGGAGTCCCCTTCGCCAGGCTCCAGCGGAAATACTCAGGCGGAAGGCGCCCTTCCCGATCCAACCATTCTTCTTCGCCACTGGCGGTAGAGGATAGAGACCGTCCACAGAGTACGGTCTCTATTCCTTCATCTCCTCGGCGATAGACCACGCCTCCGGCCGACACGAGGGACACAACCCTGGGCTTGGATCTCCTACCCATCAGTTACCTCTTGCGATGTGCCGCCCGGCCCCACACTTGCCCAAGAGCGTGTCGTTGTGCGTGTAGTAATTGAGCGTGCCACCATGTATGGAAGGTTGTCCCACCCGGCGGGACAAGTTGGCGCCATAAACGCCGTTCAGCAGTATCCACCGGCGATTGCCGGCACGAAGTGGACCTCGCTGCGTGGCCCTACCTTTTCCAGCATACCCATTCTGGCCACCTCGCCATCGATGGAAACTGCCAGACTGGGCCGAATCTTGCCGCTTTCAACCAGCCTGTCCTTCACTCCGGGATATTGCAGGTCGAGTCCGTCTATCACTTGACGCACATTGGATGCCTCGATCTCGACCTGCTTGACCCCACCGGTCACCGGCTGGAGCATCGTGGGGATGAATACAGTTGCCACGTCGACAGGCCCTTACACCGGATCGCGCCTGCTATTGCCGCATCTGCTGTCCGGCGTCCAGCACTGCGCGGACTATCTTGTCGTACCCGGTACACCGGCACAGGTTTCCAGCCAGCCAGTGGCGGACCCGGGCCTCATCGGCATCCGGTTCATTATCCAGAAGACCCTTGGAAGCGACGATGAAACCGGGGGTGCAGATGCCGCACTGCAGGGCGGCGTTTTCCAGGAAAGCCTGCTGGATCGGGTGGAGTCCCTCTGGCGTCGCCAAGCCTTCGATGGTGGTGATCTCCTTGCCTTGGGCCTCTACTCCCAAAACCAAGCAGGAATCGACGATGCGTCCGTCGAAGAGTACGGTGCAGGCGCCGCAGTTGCCATCGTTGCACCCTTCCTTGCTGCCAGTCATCCCCAGGACATCCCGGAGACATTCGAGCAAGCTCTGGCGAGGCTCGCAAAGAAAGTTAACCTCATCACCGTTGATGGTGGTTTGTACGTGGACTAGTCCGGGCATTCTTTATCCCCCTCTGGCTCGTTGTACTGCGTTGTTCAGGGTGCGTCGGGTCAGGACACCTATCAGGTGCCGCCTCTGTCGGATGGTGCCACGCATATCGTCGATTGGGCTGGACGCCTCAATGGCCAACTCTGAAGCTGCCTGGATCGCCTCATCCGAAACCGGCTTGCCTGCCAGGCTGGCGGCAGCTTCGCTTGCGAACACCGGGATAGGTGCAACCGATGCCAGCGAGATGCGAGCTGAGACGAAGTTCTGGCCCGAATCGTCCAACACCACAGAACTGCCCACACCCGCGATAGCGATATCCATTTCGTTGCGCGGTATGAAACGAAGGTAATTGGCGCCGGCGTGAGGCTGGGGCGCTGGGAAGTTGATGGAGACGAGCATCTCGTTGTTCTCCAGCACGTTCCTCCCAGGACCTGTGCAGAAGTCCTCCGCGGCCACTTGGCGGGTGCCGTTGGGTCCGGCGATGTTGCAGACGCCACCAAGGACTATCACCGGTGGGATGGAGTCGCCGCTGGGAGCGGCATTACAAAGGTTGCCACCTATGCTTGCCCTGCCCTGAATTTGGATTCCGCCGATGAGGGTAGCGGCGTCCATCAGTCCGGGATAGGCATCGGCTACAGTCTGGTTCCCATAGATCCGGTAGCAGGGCGCAGCTGCGCCCAGGGTGAGGCCGTTTTGAGGATCGTAGGAGATCTCATTTAGCTCCGGAATGCCCTTGGCATCAACTATCAGGTCGAGGCTTCGCCGGCCGCCCCTGAGTTGCACCAGGATGTCGGTTCCCCCGGCGATCATACGGGCACGGTCCCCATGTTGGGCCAGCAACCCGACGGCTTCGCTTACAGTGGTTGGTGCTGCGAAATCAATCCATTCCAATTGGCCACCTCCTGTCCGGCATTATAGCATCACATTAGGCGGGTTGGCACCTGCAATTTTCATGCTGGCCAGGTATCGTCCTTACCCTGCGGCTGTCGCCTGTTCCGAGGCTGTCCGCCGTGCTGGAAGGCCCGGTCTGCGAGCCAGTCCAAACACAATCGCGCTGGCAACGTAGAGGGGAATGAAGGTGATCAACACGATGTCATAAGCACCGGTTGTATCGCGAACCCACCCACTAAATATGGGGGAAACGAAGAGGCCCACGTTGTGGAACACGCTCATCAACCCCATGAGGCTTGCGAACTTGCTCCGGCCATAGTAATCCCCCAGCATAATCCAGTTGACGGAACTGACTCCCTCCACTACCGCCAGAGCTAAGACAAACAGTATGACCCCAGCGTGACCGTCCAGGAGCAACAGCGCCAGCAGGCCCAGGGCACCGATGTTCAGCCCGCCGAACAATATTTTCCGCGGCGAGAGCATTCCCCCCGCGACTCCCATGACAAACCGTAGCGGGATGGCCAGGAAGAACATGACAGACACGTAGACCGACGCCTCACTGGCCGTCAGGCCTTCTCCCTCCAGCATGGGGAATATGTGTATGATTATGGCGTTGGTTGCCGAAACGCGGGCCACGACCCCCAACAGCATCGCCCAGAAAGTGGTGGTGCGGAGAGCTTCTTTCACAGTGAAATCCGTGCTGTCTCTCAGCACGGGGCGCTGGCCACCACTCTGTGGACCGCTCTGCGCAGCAGGGGCAACGTCGCCATCCGGACGGAGCCCCATGTCCTCTGGCCTACTGCGCAAGACAAAGCTGACAGGGACTGTGAGCGCGGACACGAATATACCTACGCAAAGGAGGGTGTCCCGCCAGCCCAGGTTGGCAATGCCCAGGTGCAGCAACGGCACTACTATAGCCCCGCCTCCGGCAAAAGCGGTCATCAGAGTAGACATGGCCACCGCCTTGCGTCGGATAAACCATTGGTTCACAGTTGCCATGAGCGTCTGGCCCAACCCAGCGGTCTTGCCGGTGGACACTATGCCTACGAAAATCACTACCAGTTGCCAGTAGCTGTCAGCACGGGAAAGCAGGATCAACCCCACCCCGGCAATCAGGCCACCGAAAAAAATCATTGGGCGCGACCCGAATCTATCCACCATCCATCCGACTATTGGACCTCCCATCCCACCTTCGGCGCGGGCCAGGCTGAACACCAATGACATGGAGGCATAGCTGATGCCAAGGTCGCGGCGGACCGGTTCGAAGAATATGGGGAACCCGCTCGAAATTGCGCCGTTGCCAAACATCCCCTGCAGCGACGAGACAAGAACTATCCACCAGCCATAAAAGAGACGGGCAGGGCGACATGCCGCGACAATATCATGAAGTTTGATATTGATGTTCATTAATTATCGATGATATCGGTGAGGCTGGCCTTGGTCAACGTTGGAGCTTGTCTCCCGACCAACCCAATCGCTGTGCATAAGCTGGCAAGGTGTCTTTCATAATCCCTTCATAAGGACCCCATGGCAGTTATGAAAAAGCCTTCGGTGCTGGAGTCAATGCTCAAACGGGACCGGTTGTTGGTAGGCGCAGGGTTAGCCGCTATATCAGCCCTGGCGTGGGTGTACCTTGCCTACGTAGCGCTAGCCCTGCAAGACATGGGAGCGGCGATGGCGATGGCCCAGATGGGGTCATGGACCGCTAATGACTTCGCGCTCATGTTCCTCATGTGGTCCATAATGATGGTCGGGATGATGACGCCCACCGCTGCGCCGATGATTCTCATGTTTGCGACCATCAACCGTCAGCGCCGCGAAAAAGAGGCTCCGTATGTCCCGACCGGGCTCTTCCTGTCCTCTTACCTGCTGGTGTGGACAGCGTTCGCAGCCGCGGCCACTCTCGCAAATTGGGGCCTTCACTCCAATAGCATGCTCACTTCCATGATGGGGGAGAGCTCAAGCAGGTACGTGGGCGGCGGTCTATTGGCAATGGCTGGACTCTTTCAGGTGAGTCCCATAAAGTCGGCTTGTCTCAACCATTGTCGGTCGCCAGTGTCCTTCATAGTGAACGACTGGAGAGAGGGCCATTTGGGTGCATTTGTCATGGGCTTACAGCACGGGGCCTATTGCCTGGGCTGTTGCTGGGCTCTAATGGGTCTGCTGTTCGTCCTGGGTGTGATGAACTTACTATGGATAGCAGCCCTCGCGGTATTCGTCCTCTTGGAGAAAGCCGCACCCGGCGGGCGGGCGATCAGTTGGGTGAGTGGTCTACTGCTTCTCGCTTGGGGAGGGCTGGTGGCCTCAGATGTGTTGGGATAGAAGTCTGACTGAGAAGTCGCTAGGAGACCGCTCCCAGCACTCGCTCTATAACTTCAATCACGGGGCCTCTACAAAGGTCGTGCCGTGTCAGGTGATCTGAAAGCGCCAGATCAATTTGCTCCGACCCAGTCCCGATCGCATTCTCCAACTGGTGGAGCACGTCCATCCACGGCCCCTCCAGGCTACCAGGGTTCCCGGCCTCGCCATCCACATAGTCGCCCCGCCGCAAGGCTATGGCGTGGATTGCTTGTGACGGTCCGCCCCTGAAAAGGGCCAGCGTGGGCAGGGAATCCAGCGTCAGGCCAAATTCGTCGGCCAACCCCTTCACCGTAGTGGATATACCATGCTGCCCGAAAATCATAAGATGCTGGAAAGCAGCCCCGCGTTCCCCGAAACTGCTTCGGTAGGCCCGGAAGATATCATGCGCCGGACGGTCCTCGGGGGTAACCAGGAACACCGCACAAACCGGGAAACCTGTGTCTTCACCTGATGCCAAATCACCGCGCCACCCAGAAAGCTTGTCGCGGTCGTGACTGTCAGCGTGGCTGGGCATACTCTTCCTCCATACCCCATTAGAGGCAAGGGCTAACCGCCTCCGCCGCTGTCGAACTGAACCAGGATGCCGTCGGGGTCGTATACGAAAATGCTGTTGGTCTCGCCCTGTGCGTTGGTGAATGAGTCCAGCGGCCCGGCCAGCGAGACACCCTTGGCGATAAGCTCCTCGGTCAGTCCCTTGAGATCTTTCACGGAGAAAGAGATGTGGCTGATCCCAACTTGGTCCAGCTTGATGGGCGTCCCGTCCGCCTCGTCCCCGGGATGGCTGGTCAACACTAGAGACGGGGTAGTATTACCCTCAGGCCCGTAGCGGACATGCACTGTCCGGCGAGTCTTACGTGCGTGCCTATAGACGTGGGGGAGCCCCCCGGTGGTCGTATCCTGCACCTGGTCAAGGGTTACTCTCATGCCAAGTATATCCTGGTAGAACTCCAGGGACTTGTCCAAGTCTCGCACACAGATAGCGATGTGGGACACTCCAGTTGCATCCATAACTATCACTCTCTATCACACTTAATGTATAGCTGCGCCAATCCTAGCGGTGGGTTTACCCGTTGTCAAAAATGTCGTTCTCACAACCGAGTTTATACTCAGCATCTCATTGGTTCCCGCAATAATGTGATCTAAGCCGGGTATCCGAGACTATGGCGTCCCGTTGGCCAGAGGCTTCAACATCGCGTATACCACATCGTTTATTGGCGTGGGTACATTGGCGGACATTCCGGCACGAACCACTGCCCCGTTCAGCGCCTCTAATTCCAGGGGGCGTCCCGCCATCGCGTCCGCGTGCATCGATGCGTGCATCTGATCTAGCTCACCCAGTATGTAGTCTAGAGTGGTTGCTACTATGTCTGAAGGCAGATTCACGCCTGATGCCCTACCCACCGCCTCGATCTCCCTCATGCAGCCTTCGATGACACCGCGCCATTCGGGTTGGGGCATCAACTCCGCCATCGTCCGCCGGGACAGGGAAGTAACCCCGGCCATCGTGGCAATGAACAGGAACTTGCTCCACAGGGTTTGCTGAATGTCCGATGAAAGCTCAGCCGGAATGCCCGCGTCACTCAGAGTCTTCTGGATGTATGTCCCCCGGTCTGAAGCGCCACCGTCCGCCTCCCCGAACACGATGCGGATAACGCTTCCGGTCTGCGTCACCACCCCTGGTTCAGGGTGTCCGGCTTCTATATAAGCCGCACCCGGCATTACCCGGGTGGCCCCCAGCGCATCCGATGCAGCGATGTAGCTGTCGACCCCATTCTGCAGGCAGAGCACCGTAGTCTCGGGACCTACCATCGGTGCCATCGCGGGTATGGCCTGCGCATTGTGATATGTCTTGACCGTCAGCAGCGCAAGGTCCTGTACACCCGCCTGTGCAGGGTCGTCAGTGGTGGGGGGCCGCACCACGAATTCTTCATCGTCTCGGAGTACCCGTAGCCCGTTGGAAGCGATCGCCCGGAGATTGTCACCTCGCGCTATCAGCGTGACCTCATTGCCGCCACGGGCCAACATTGCCCCGAAATACCCGCCGATGCTCCCAGCTCCCATGATCCCGATGCGCATGACACTACCTCGCCCGCCAGACTGGCTTGACTCCGCAAGAGCTGGATTTCTGACCCAGCCCGTCGTGGACCAACATATCGTAAGAGTGGGTTGGCGGCAACCGGACTGGCGTATCCCGCCTTTAGGGATAGCGCCCGCCGTGGCCAACGCCAGCTGATTCAATAAAATGAAGTGAAGACTGCCAGGGAATCAGGTTGCCACATCATCCTTTCATCATTTCGCATTTCGCACCCTCACCGCCAACTTGACGATGCATATAATTCTCCTTATTCTCTAGGGGCCCAGCGGCACAAATTGCTGACAGGAGCATCAGATGACCCAGCAAGCAGAACTACCTCCGATTACACCTCCCGTGCCTCAACCGGAGTCCGATTTCTACTGGGAAAAATGCAAGGAACACGAGCTTTGGCTACGCCGTTGCAAGGCCTGTGACAGCACCTACTTCTATCCTCGAGACATCAGCCCTTGTTGCTTTTCCAGGGATACAGACTGGGTCCAGAGTAGCGGCCAGGGGACCCTTCACGCTTTCGCCATCGTCCACCGCGGTCCAATTCCAGCCTTCCGTGACCGTTCGCCATACGTGGTCGCAATGGTTGAGCTGGAAGGCGGCGCTCGTATGCCTACTAACCTGGTAGACGTAGAGCCTGATCCCTCCGCCATCAAGATAGGAATGGCCGTCCAGGTCGTATTCGATGACCTGGACGACAAGATTTCTCTCCCCAAATTCCGCCCCGCCTAGAATCCTGCCACCTTGGAGACAAAGTCCGGGAGACAGAGTCCGGGAAGCGCTGTGAAACATCTGGTGAACTCGGTGGTCGTACCCTCGTCAAATGTGCCATGTTGGTAGGGCCTGCGTGAACCTTGATGGTAAAGTAGCCATCGTCACTGGCGGAAGCCGCGGTATTGGGCGTGCTATCTGCATCGGCCTCGCCGCCCAGGGCGCGAAGGTTGTAGTAGCTGCCAGGACGGTGGTCGATGAGTCGGCAGGGTCAACCTTCGAAAGGTACGCCAGCGGGACTATTGACGATACCGCCCAGCGAATAGAGGGACAGGGCGGCACTGCACTTCCGGTGGCCTGCGATATCACCAATGTCGCCGACGTCCAGTCATTGGTGGTGAAGACTCTCGACCACTACCGCCGGATAGACGTGGTCGTCACCAACGCTGGCATCGATTGCGAATCCCCGGTTCCCGACCTGGACGTTGACCTTCTGGACCGATGTCTAGCGGTGAACGTCCGCGGCCCTTTGTTGCTTTGCAAGTTCGCTCTTGTGCCCATGATTGCGTCGGGCAATGGTGGTTCAATCTTCTGCATCACCTCAGGTTCGGCCCGGGCCTACCGTCCCGGCCGCGTGGTGTATTCAGCCACCAAGGCGGCGCTGGAGCGCGCTTTCTTCAGTTTGGCAGAGGAAGTACGCCCTCACAACATCGCCGTCAACGTGCTTGAGCCTGGCAGGGTCGATACTTGGATGAACCGTAACGGAGACTGGCCCGGCACCGCTCACATACCCATGGTCCAACCAGACGAAATTGCCTCTTCTGCAGTGTGGCTTGCAGGCCAGACTGCAGCTACCCTCACCGGTCAGCGCGTGGCCCGTGCCGAATTCGGTACCACATGGGGCCCATAGCGGACAGCCATATCCAGGAGATACCCACGTAGCTGGTAGACTTCCGGGAACGGTCACAGCTACGAAGGCATTTTGAGACCCTAACACGAAAAGGTAAGGAGACGACATGACTACACCTCGAAGCGCAATGCAAGAAGTGGCCCCCAAGTTGGCTGAATTGACCGCCGATGTTCTGTTCGGAGACGTGTGGGAGCGGCCCGGCCTATCCAAACGGGACCGGAGTCTGATTACAGTAGCGATCCTGACCGCACTCTATCGCACCGGCCAACTTCCGGGACACATCAACCGCGCACTGGACAACGGTCTAAGCCAAGAAGAAATCGGCGAGATCATTACCCACGTCGCCTTCTATGCGGGCTGGCCATGCGCCGCCAACGTAGCACCGATCGCCCGCCAAGTATTCGAGGAGCGCTAGGCCCGCCGCGGAGGCTCCTAAGTTTTGGCGGAAGAGCAGCGGGCAAGGCACATTTTCCACACCTTGCCCGCATTCGCGTTTCAACGATCGAGGACATTACTGGCACATATTCAACTGTCGACCGGAGGTGAATCATGCCCAGAATGACAGGCGGCCGTTTTCTTGCGGAGACGATGCACGGCTACGGTATCACCCACGCTTTCTTCGTTCCTGTGATCGCGCAACGGGCAATGGTGGAGATGGAGAAACTGGGTATCCGGCGGATTCTGACGCACAGTGAAAAGGCAGCAGCCTACATGGCCGACGGTTACGCCCGCGCATCCCGGGGACTCGGTATCTGCATGGCCCAGTCTGTGGGTGCGGCCAATCTGGCTGCGGGCCTTCAGGATGCTTTTCTTGCCCGCTCCCCGGTTCTGGCCATCACGGGCCGCCGTCCGCGGATAGGTTTGTTCCGGAACGCCTATCAGGAGATAGACCACTTTCCTCCGTTCGACCCGGTGACTAAGTACAGTGTTCCTGTAGACTCCCCTGAGCAGTTCCAGTTCTTGCTCCGGCAGGCTTTCCGGGAAGCCATGACCGGGGCACCTGGTCCAGTCCATCTTGATCTTGAAGGTACGTCCGGCAACAACATTTCCGACGGCGAGGCTGACTTCGATGTAGTTGTGGAAGAAGCCTACAGGGAATACCCTTCGTACCGGCCTGAGCCAGAGGACGAGAAGGTTCGCCAGGCGGCGCGGGTGATCACTTCAGCTCAGCGGCCGGTCATCGTCGCCGGGGGAGGCGTAACCACCTCTCAGGCTCAGCGTGAGTTGGTGCAACTTGCTGAGATGATGTCCATACCCGTGGCCACATCCCTTAACGCCAAAGGCGCTATCCCCGACGACCATCCTCTTTCCGTAGGCGTAGTCGGTTCTTATTCCCGATGGTGTGCTAACCGGGTTGTGTCGGAGGCCGACCTGGTGGTGTACATCGGCAGCCACACCGGCAGCCAGGTGACCAACGAATGGACCGTCCCCGCATCTGGAACTCCCGTAGTGCAGATCGACATAGACCCGGCGGAACTCGGCCGCTCCTATCCAGCAGAGGCAACCCTGCAGGGCGACGCACGCGCGTCCATGAGAAAGCTTATGGACGTGATGGAACCCATTGGAGTTCGGAGTGAATGGGTAGGACGCGCTCAGCAACTAGTCAGCGAGTGGCGGGAAGAGGTCGAGCCTCTGGCCAACTCTGACGGGGTACCCATCCGGCCTGAGCGGTTGTGTAAAGAACTGACAGACTACCTGCCCTCGGACGCGGTAGTGGTCTCCGATACCGGTCACTCTGGTATCTGGACAGGGACAATGATGGACCTCAACGATCCCGGACAGGGCTACATCCGTTGCGCCGGATCCCTGGGTTGGGGTTTCCCCGGGGCGTTGGGCGCCAAGTGCGCGGTGCCCGACCGACCAGTCATCGGGTTCACGGGAGATGGCGGTTTCTGGTACCACATGTCCGAGCTTGAGACGGCCCTCCGCTACGGTATAAACGCCGTGATTGTGGTGAACAACAACCACTCCCTAAACCAGGAAAAGCACAGCAATGAGCGCATTTACGCCGGAGAGCCGGGCAATCCCGACGAACTATGGCACTTCCTGGACATCGATTTCTCCAAGATTGCTCAGTCCATCGGCTGCTTCGGCATCCGTGTCGAACACCCTGGAGATATACAGGGTGCCTTAGAGCAGGCATTCGCATCCGGTAAACCCGCGGTCGTCGACGTGGCAACCGACATCGACGGCATAGCCCCAAGAGCTTGGGGCGGGTAGGCCGTCGGAGAATATGGGCGGGGTCGCCACGGACCTCGCCGAGCCGTTTAGATTCCCCTTACTGTGGTACGAGAACGCCGCTACTTGAGATAGCGGGCGTTCTCGCATATTGGGCTCGATAGGGACGTCAGAGTCCCTCATGTCAGCATGGAGTGACGGTCCTTTGTCCTAGCCGTCGTCGGAGACACCTGCTCCAGCAACTGCTGATTGTGCCTCCGCTGTACTTCGTGTGCCCTCGATGAAACGCAGCACCTCGAAGTTGAAAATGTCCGGCTTCTCGAAATAGACGGAGTGGCCTGCCTCTGGAACCAGGAGCAGCCTCGAACCGGGGATCGCCCGCGCCCCGGCTTCGATGACTTGCGGCGGTGAAATCTGGTCGTCCTCCCCTACGAAGAAAAGCGTAGGAACGCTGAGCCTGGATAACTCTTCAGCCCCAGGGCCTCCCGCCTGACCACCCGGCAGGTCCTGACGCGGCGGATTGGTGCGCGAGATTTGTAGGTACAGGTTGGCCAGGTTCGGGTTGCGCTGCACGAACAGCGGTGAAACTGCCCGGGTCCCGATCTCGCCCGGATCAGGATGCGCTTCGCGCCACAGGTGTTGCTGCTCCAGCACCTCGGGGACATCCATACCGCCAACTGTATCCGCCATCACGAGGCTCGTCACGCGGCCCGGGTATGCCACAGCAAACCCCAGCATAGTCCGCCCGCCCATCGACTGTGCGACCAGGTGCGCCGACTCGATGCCAATATGGTCCAGCAACCCCCGCAGGTCCTCGACGAATGACCCGGCCCCCGGCCCTCCAGGAGCGTCCAGGGAATGGCCAAACCCCCGGTGGTCAAACGTGATGCAACGGTACCGCTGAGAGAAGAAGGGTATCTGCTGCCACCAACTGAGCAGGTTTCCACCGGCTCCATGGGCGAAGACGATGGCGTCTCCCTCACCGTAGCTCTGGTAGTGAAGATCGATCCCGTTGATTCTGGCGCTGCTCACTTTATACCTCCTGGATGTTTCATTGTCCTATGCGTGGCCCGATTCAGGGGATTCTACCACGGCCTGACATTTCCCCGCCCACCAGAATCCATTACCTCCGATGTATTTGACATGCTGGTGGTAGAATAACCTACGTCGCATCAGATTCGCTAAGACTAAGATCAACAGGAGAATTCAATGACATCTGGCTCATGGCCCCAAAGCGAAGCCGGCGCGCTGGCGGCGCTGGAAGGGTTCATGGCCGCGCTCAACGCGCGCGATGCCTCCGCTCTGTACGACCTGCTCCACGTGCCCCATGTCCGCATCTCCGGCAATGGCGTTGCAATCTGGGCCGACAAGACCGAACTGGAGGCTACGTATCTGCGCGACTTCTACGACCGGGCAGGGCCTGAATGGGACCATACAATCTTGGACTCTACGGAAGTCCTGCACACTTCCGAGAAGAAGGTGCATGTCCTCATTCAGTTCACTAGGTGCGACAGTGGCGGCAATCCCATCGGAACTTTCCGTTCCCTCTGGATAATGGTCTCCGACGACGGGTGGTGGGGAGCGCAGGCCAGATCAAGCTTTGCGCCGTAGGAAGGATATACAGATTTCTGCAGTTGCATCCCATGCATGGTACAAGACGGCTGCTGCCGGTGGGCGGCGGGCGGGTTTAGATGTAGAATGTCGGCGTCGAGTCTCAGACAGACTTCCAGACCCTTCCTGCCCAATCGAGCACTACCCAACACTAGGGAGGAAATCATGGCTAGAACGCCCACCGTGACCCGTGAATCAGTCCCGGAAAACCAGCGCGAAGCATTCGATGCCTACGTTCAGGAACGAGGCAGCGTGCCCACAGGCGGCCCAGGCTCGGTGATGCTCAACGCTCCGCACACGGCCCAACTGGCGCTGGGGCTGGCCCAATACCTGCGCACTGATACATCACTCTCTCCAAGAATCAGAGAACTGGCGATGCTCGTCGCAGCCCGCGAGAACAACTGCCAGTACATTTGGAACGCCCACGCTCCGGCAGGGCGCGCCGCCGGTCTGCGGGATGAGTTCGTTGATGCCCTCCGCGACCGGAAGGAACTCCCCTCGCCGGCAGCCGACGAGGCCGCCGTGGTTGCCTATGGTCAGGAATTCTTCCGCACCCGCCGCGTCAGTCAAGACGCCTTCGATGCTGTTGTGGCCCAGTTCGGCGTTCCCGGCACCACGGAACTGACGACCCTCATGGGCTGCTACTCCATGCTCGCATTCAACGTCAACGCTTTTGGCGTAGAGTTGCCCGAGGACCGCTCAGAAGAACCGCTGCCTATCTAGCAATTTCCCGCGCATCTCTGCGGGATCATCAATAATGGCAAACTCTAGCCAGGCCGCTACCGGGACGATGGTCACGGGCGGCTATAGGAGGACCCTTGACTACAAGCACTGGAACCGCAGTGGACAAGTTTGTCCAGGTCGGCGGATTAAAGCTCCACTACCTTGACTGGGGAAATGCCACCGCGCCCCCTGTGGTAATGATTCATGGACTGAGTGGTAACGCCCATGCCTTCGACAACCTTGCTCCGCATTTCGCACCCATGTACCACGTCGTGTCGGTGGACGTCCGAGGCCGTGGGGACAGCGATTGGGCCAAGGACGGAGACTATTCCAACGATTCATACGTCGCCGATTTGGATGGTCTGCGGGAGGCCCTGGGTTTCGAGAAGTTTTCCCTGGTGGGAACGTCCATGGGCGGGCGCATCTCCATGACCTACGCCGGGATGTATCCCCATCGGGTAGAACGGGCCGTGCTCAACGACATCGGCCCTGAAATTGATCCCAGGGGCGGCGAGCGCATCGCCGCCAGCACTAGGGACGCTGTTACGTCTTTCACCAGTATGGACGAAGTGCTGGCATGGCACCGGGAACAGCGTCCGGGATTCAGCCTGATGACCGACGCGGAACAGCGCACCGTCGCAGGGCATGCGGTAAAATCCCAACCCCGCGGCAGGTACACGTGGAAGATGGACCCCGAGGTACGCACCAACCCACGACGCCCCGACCCGGAACGTTCTTGGGTCCTGGTGAAGAATATCCCCTGTCCGGTCCTTCTGGTGCGCGGAGGCATCAGCGACCTGCTATCACCCGAGACTGCTGCTCAGATGGTGCGAGAAATGCAGGATTGCAGGATGGTGGAAGTCCCCGGAGTCGGCCACGCGCCGACTTTGTCGGAGCCGGAAGCCTTCAATGCCATCAAGGAGATGTTTGCACTGGGAGACTAGATCTCCCACGAGATGGGGAAGGCATTTCGGAAACGTCCCTTGGCGTAGCTTCGCCTTGGAGACGTCGCCCCACACCCGCCTGCCGGCCGGGGAGCGTAGGATAGCATCCGTCCCCCGACGGTCTCCTGCCCCAATCATGATTCCAACGCCGAGGTGGAGAGATGGCCAGCCAACGCGACCCATGGCTTGCCCTTACGGTGGAAGACCCCGTGGAGCCGGGGATGCCCATCTGCGACCCGCACCACCACTTCTGGGACCGCGACGGCGACCGTTACCTGCTTGACCAGCTTGCCGAGGATGTGAGCGGCGGTCACAACATCGCCCAGACTGTCTTCATCGAGTGCCGCTCCATGTACCGGGCGCATGGCCCGGAAGAGATGCAGCCGGTAGGAGAGACCGAGTTTGTCCAGGGCCTCGCCGCCCAGAGCGCTAGCGGACAGTACGGCCCCACCTCCGTCGCCGCGGGCATCGTCTCCAACGCCAACCTGATGCTGGGCGTTGCGGTGCAGCCGGTGCTGGAGGCCCACATCGCCGCCAGCAGCAACCGCTTCCGGGGGATACGCTTCTCCTGCGCCTGGGACGCTAGCCCGGAAATTACCTCGGGCCGCTCCAACTCCCCGGGAATGATGCAGGACTCCCGGTTCCGGGACGGGTTCGACTGCCTGCAACGTATGGGCCTCAGTTTTGACGCTCTTGTGTACCATACCCAGTTGGGCGAACTAGCTGACCTTGCCGCGGCCTTCCCCGACGCCACCATCATCCTCAACCACATCGGCCGCCCACTCGGCGCCGGTCCCTACGCCGGGCGGCGCGACGAGGTGTTCGCAGACTGGCAGAAGGGCATTGTCGCAGTTGCCGCCCATGAAAACGTCGTGGTCAAGCTGGGTGGCTTCGGCAACCTGATTAGCGGATACGACTGGCACCAGCGGGCCATACCCCCGGCATCGGCGGAGGTGGCCCAGACCATCGAACCTTGGCTGACCTATTGCATTGAGCAATTCGGGCCCAACCGCTGCATGTTCGAGAGCAATTTCCCCGTGGACAAGGCATCATACGCCTACACCACTGTATGGAACGCCTTCAAGCGCTTGACCAGGGACTACTCCGAGACGGAACGGGCTGCCATGTTCCAGGAAACAGCGCTTAGAGCCTATCGACTCCAGGATGGTCCATAGCCCAAATAGATAGAAAGTTCGACGCAACAACGCGCCGATAGGAGGATGAAATGTCACTGCAATGGGAACACGTAGCAGGACCCTTTAGCCGCCTGACCGAAGGACCGGCCTGGGATGGCCGCCGTCTGCTGTTCACCTACATACCGGCCAGCCGTATCATGGCCTACGACCCGGAGACGGGAGAGTGCACCGTCTACCGCGAGAATACCAACCACACCAATGGGCTGGCCTTCGACGCCAATGGCCGCCTCTACGGCTGCTGCTCGGGAGGGCGCTCCATCGTCCGTTTCGAGCCGGACGGCAGCACCATGACCATAGTGGACAACCTGAACGGGCAGAAGCTCAACACCCCCAACGACCTGGCCATTGACCGGCAGGGCCGCATCTGGTTCAGCAACCCCTGGAACGCGGGTAACATCGACCCCAGCGAACAGCCGGAGATGGACGGGAGGGACATCCTCCGAGCCGACCCCCAGCCCGACGGGAGCTGGGCTTGCCAGCAGGTTACATTCGACACCACGGGGGTCAACGGCATACTGGTGTCGCCCGATGAGAAGAGCCTGTACATCATCCAGACCGACGCTGAACTCGGCGGAGTGCGTGAGCTGCGCTCATATCCCATCAATGACGACGGCTCCTTGGGTCAGTACATTGTCCTCCACCAGTTCGGCAACGACCATCGCGGCCCCCAGCGTGGCATCGACGGCATGTGCCTGGACTCCGAGGGGAACATCGTCGGCACCGCTGGCAACTACATCAGCGGGCCCGGCCCCATGATCTATGTCTGGACGCCGGAGGGCAGGGTCGTGGACACATACCCCATGCCTGTGGGCGTTGACGGGCCCACCAACTGCGCCTACGGCGACGCCGACCAGAGCAGTCTCTACGTCACTACCATACAAGGCCACCTGCTGCGCCTGCGCAACACTGGCCGCAGAGGCTGGATCATGTGGCCCCCGGTGCGGTAGGCCGCTTCCGCCAGGAACGATAACCGCAATGTGAACCTGGAGAGTCAACGATGAAGTACGATGTTATCGTAATCGGGGCCGGGTCGGCGGGGTGCGTCGTCGCTGCCCGGCTTTCGGAAGACCCCAGCCGCTCCGTGCTGCTTCTGGAAGCCGGCCCGGACTACCCGGACTTCGAACACTACCCGGATGACCTGAAGTTCGGCTACAACGCCACGGCTTCACAGCCCGGCGCTCCCCACAACTGGTCCTTCCAGGCCCGGGGACGCCCGGAGCAGGATGAGCCGATGCCCGTGCCCCGGGGCAAGGTCGTTGGGGGCACCAGCGCCATCAACGGGCAGGTCATCCTCCGGGGAGTGCCCGAGGACTACGACTCCTGGGCGGCCCTGGGCAATGACGAGTGGGAGTACGTGAAGATGCTTCCCTATTTCCGGAAACTGGAGACAGACACGGACATCCGGGACGACTTCCACGGCACTGACGGTCCCATCCCGGTGCGACGCTTCCAGAGGCAGGAGTGGCTGCCCTTCCAGGAAGCCTTCTACCGCGCCGCCCTCGACGCCGGGTACTCCCATGACCCGGATATGAACCACCCCGATTCCGGCGGCGTTGGCCCCGTCCCGATGAACAACCCCAATGGCATACGCATGAGCACCGGCCTGACCTACATCAACCCCAACCGCCACCGGCTCAACCTTACAGTCCGGGGCAACGTGCTGGTGCGCCGCATCCTCTTCGACGGCAACAAGGTAGAAGGGGTCGAAGTGGAAAGCGGCGGAGAGGTCTTCAAGGTCGAAACTGAACAGATTGTGCTCAGTGCCGGGGCCATTGCGTCTCCCCAGATTCTGATGCTGTCCGGCATTGGCCCCGCGGAACACCTGCGCGGTGTGGGTATACCCGTTGTCCACGACTCCCCCGGGGTTGGCAAGAACTTCAGGGACCACCCCAATGCCCCGGTGCGGATGCGGGTCAAAGAGGATTTCCTGCAAGACGCGGAGGCTCCGAGACTTCAAGCCGGGCTACGTTACACTGCCGGAGGTTCGGAGTTCCGCAACGACATGCAGATAATGCCGTCCTCTTTCTCCTTCCCCTTGGGCGGAGACCCGCTGGACGGCGAGGGTGTCCGTTTCTCCTGCATCCTTGAGCTGGCCGCAGGCAAAGGCGAGGTGACCCTGGCGTCCTCCGACCCCCACGATCAGCCTAGTCTCTACTATGGGTTTCTTGAGGAGCAGTCCGACCGGGAGCGGCTGCGCGAGGCTGTCCGAATCTGCTTCAACCTGATGGAGCACGAGGCTTTCAAGGACATCGTCGAAGGTCCCCTTACGCCAACATATGAGGACGTGGCCACCGACGATGCCCTGGACGAGTGGCTCAACAAGAACATCACTACCTCCCAGCATCTGGCCGGTACGTGCAAGATGGGGCCTGACTCCGACCCGATGGCGGTGGTCGACCAGCATTGCCGCGTTCGTGGAGTCGAAGGGCTGCGTGTCGCCGACACGTCGGTGATGCCCGACGTGGTGCGTGCCAACACCAACACCACGGCCATAACCATCGGAGAGCGGGTGGCGGACTGGATGAAAGGCCAGTAACGCCCATCCCTGTGGAAGTCTGACCGGCCGATGGTCCTATTTGTGCGTGGACTGGTAGGCGACCCGGGCGGCGCAGCCATCACCTCCTGGGTCGCCCACATCCTGGCTTGGTGCGTCGGGCTGTGGTTGGCCTTCGGACCCGTGTACTCAGGTGTGTCCGCGACCCCGGTTCAGGTCAACCCGGAAACCGGTCAGGTGGTCGGGCAGCAGAACTTTGAGGTGACAAGGCATACCAAGTCTCTCATCGAGTCCAATGGCCTCTGGGTGACAGGGTACTTGCTGGTCCCGTTGGCGTTGACTGGCTTGTCAGTCCTGGCGGTGCGGCTGAACAGCGCACCGAGGGCGGTAAGGACGGGTATGCGTTGGACATCGGCAGTTGCACTTCTGGCCGCCTGCCTGGTGTCGATTCTCTCCATAGGCGTGTTCTACCTTCCGTCGGTTATCGCCCTTTTGGTCGGGATATGCTTCCGATTGCCTCGAAGTACTGGGGCCATAGCCGGGGCAGCAAACACCGGGCGATGGTAGGACTCTGAGAATCTTGGAGGAGGTTTTGGCGCGCCTGGCAGGGGTCGAACCCGCAACCCCTGGGTCCGAAGCCCAGTGCTCTATCCATTGAGCTACAGGCGCATCAAAGGGGCCGGTTGGGGCGAGCGACGGGGTTCGAACCCGTGATCTCCTGTGCCACAGACAGGCGCCTTAGGCCACTTGGCTACGCTCGCCTCGCAAGTCAGGGGCTTGGCCTGACCAAATAATCGTAACAAAAACCCGAATGCCTTACAAGAAGCGTTCGGAGTTGGATACGAACTGCGTCCATCGGCTTCGCAGCCAGGACACTTAGCATAGTGCTGAGGTGAGACCGGAAGAGTCGCGAAGTTGAAAGACCTCGGTTTGCCTAACTAAAATAAGCCCAAGACCGTGTTCTGAGCGTATAGAGTTGGCATCAAGAGACTCATAATCCCCTTATCCCGAAATGCTGGCGAGAGGTGGGCCTTGGACACTCACGATGCTGGACGAGCCTCGATTCGGTTCCCCATACCGATATTCTGCGGTGCGTGGTAGCAAGGGAGGTTCGGTTTGACGCCTTACATTGTCCGCCGCTTGCTCTGGTTACCTTGCATTCTGATCGTAGCATCATTCGTCACCTTCGTGCTCGGCCGGTTCGGGCCAGGGGACCCGGTGGAAGTGATCCTGGGCCAGTACAATAAACCGGAAGTCGTGGAGCGCATTCGAGAACAGCGAGGGTTGAACGACCCCATAATGGTGCAGTATGGGAGGTATTTGGGTCAGGTTATCCGAGGTGACTTCGGCGAGAGTTACAAGTACCGGGGGAGAGACGTGGCCGACTTGCTGAAGAAAAAAATGTGGGTATCAGCCCAACTCAATCTGGCGGCTCTGATTATTTCGTTGGGGTTGGGGATACCCATCGGTCTTTACGCAGCTCTGAGCCAAG
The DNA here is from genome assembly GCA_951812625.1 of uncultured Dehalococcoidia bacterium. Lineage (GTDB taxonomy): Bacteria > Chloroflexota > Dehalococcoidia > Lucifugimonadales > UBA3495 > CATOSP01. Next base: position 1,582,410 of record CATOSP010000002.1, read on the forward strand.
GGACGGCAAAGGACTCAGTAGCGGTGGCAATTACGCTGTTGGGGCAGTCGTTTCCCGTGTTCCTGACTGCTCCAGCCTTGCTCATGGTATTCGCATTGAAACTGGGTATCCTCCCCACGAACGGCTGGGGAGGATTCTTTGATACCCGGATCATACTCCCGGCAATCGTCATGGGTATTCCAGGCGTGGCCTTCTTCACACGGCTGATCCGAGCCAGCACTTTGGAGGTTATTTCCCAGGACTACGTGCGTACAGCCCGGAGCAAGGGGCTTGGGGAGAATGTAATCCGCCGCCGCCACATACTGCGCAACTCCATGATTCCAATGGTGACGGTGCTGGGACCCACTATAGCCGGCCTGGCAACCACGTCCTTCATCGTAGAGCGATATTTCGGGATCCCTGGCGTAGGGAACCTGCTGATCGAGTCGATATTTGCCCGAGATCTACCCATCATCATTGCCGTCGTGCTTATCGGTACTAGCCTGTTCGTTCTGGCCAACCTGATAGTAGATCTGATATATCCGCTGATTGACCCGAGGATCCGCCTCACCGGGGGGCAACGTGCAGAGTGACACGCGCCTTGCGCTGGAAGCCCCTCCTCGTTCCAGTGGGAGCTACTGGTCCATATCCGTGCGGCGGTTGATGCGCAACAAGCTCGCGGTCACGTGCCTCGCAGTCATCGTGATTCTCTATGGATCGGGGGCACTGGCGCCCCTCGTCACGTTCTACGGATACGACGACCAGAACCTTAGCGTAGCCAAGCAGGGCCCTAGCATCGAGCACCCGTTCGGGACCGACCGGCTCGGCAGGGATATGATGACCCGTATCATTTACGGTGTGCGGACCACTGTCATCATCACAGTAATCTCCCTTGTGACCGGGAGTCTCGCCCTTGGCGTTACGCTGGGGCTTATGGCAGGGTACTTCGGGAGATGGATCGACTCAGTGATCATGCGTGCTGGTGAGGTCAGCACAGCTTTCCCGGAAATCTTCCTTATACTGATTTTCGTGTCGATGGTCAGGCCCCCGCTCAAGGAGTGGGTCCGAGGAATTGAGGGGCCGCTCGGGATAGAGATTCTCAAGCTTGGCGTGGTTGACTATTTGGTGCTCTCCCTAGGCCTCGCGATTTTCTCCTGGTTCGGCATGGCCCGACTGGTGCGCGGCCAGGTCCTTGCGGCACGCGAAAATCAGTACATCGACGCCGCCCACGCAGCGGGTTGTCCAACTCCCAGGATTCTACTGAGGCACTTGCTACCGAACATCATGGGGCCGGTTATCGTGGTAGTGTCCGCCGGGTTGGGGGCCATAGCCGGCGCGGAGGTACTCCTTAGTTTCCTGGGCATCGGGATCCAACCGCCCACACCAAGCCTGGGGTTGATGATGTTCGAGTACGGAAGCATCGCGGAACTGCGGGTGAACCCGCACCTGTTGCTTTTCCCGGCAGGCACCCTCACGGTGCTGCTGTTCGCCTTCAGCCTGTTGGGGGATGGAGTGAACGACGCCTTCAACCCTCGCACCAGGTAGGTCCGTGGTGGTTAACTGTCAGTTGGCCATTCGGTTTCTGTTCCGCCTCCGCAGAATCCAGCGGGAGCAAAGGGCGGCGAAAGGCCCAGCAATCAGCAACGTCATAGTCAGGTCCGCCGAACCCTGCCCCGCTAGTGGAGCAGCGCAGCCCGTCCCGGTGCTTCCGGGACCCTCCTGACCAGGCTGGCTCGCTGGTCCGGCCACACCCTCTGGTTCTGGTGTGGCCGTGGCTGTTGGACCCGGAGTCTCGGTCTTCGTCGCCGTAGGCGTGGACTCAGTCGCCCCATCCATGCTGCCCGAGGGCGTCGGCAGCACTAGTGGTGGCAGGGACGTTGGAGTGGGTGTTGGGACCACCGATACATCGGGTTCGGGCGTTGGCAGGGGGTCTATGCCGATATCCTCACGCCAGCGGGCGTCTAGGCCCCGCACATCGAAGCCGTAAACCTGTTCAAGGGCCTTGTCGATGTCACGTGTCTCTCCAAGGACGGCCATCAACTCGGCCATCTTGTCTTCACCTTCCCAGGAGATCATATGGTACACCACCGACGTGCCCTGACCATAGGCGACAATTATGTCGTTCGGGCTACCGCTGAAGGTGTTCAGGAACCAGAGCGGTTTGATAGTCCCGCTCTGTATGCCGCGCTGTAGTGCCGCTCCATACTGGCGTTCCTCCACTATGTTTGCATATTCGGCTAATCCCTCGTTCAGCCATGAAGGTACGTCACCCTGGATATGCCCCGTCGCTTCAGCTACCAGGAGATGCGTGAATTCGTGAGACACTGTGGATTCCACCGAGGCATCGTGGTGCACCAGCAACACGCGCTCGTCTGTGAACGCAATCCCCTGCGTGATTAGGCGCTCGCGGACTGCTTCCGCCCGGAAGGGGACAGCTGCGATCATGTCCCGGTAGTTGTCGTAGGAAACGATGGTGAAGGGTTCGTTTATCTCCACTCCGAGTACAGGCGTCATACGCTCTATCGCATGTTGGGCAGCTCCCATAACGACCTGTGCATCTGCCTCCGCATTACTGCCATAGGTGTAGACTCTTATCAGACCCTCAGTTAGCGTGTGCCACTCGAAGCGAATGTCAGTGTACGTAAACTGTTCCCGCTGGGTCCTCAGGACGTTGTTGCCCTCGTCATGAATCTCAAAGAAGTAGCTGAGAATGGTGCCCGGTGGAATCGACCCTCCACTACCCCCGCTCTTCAGGAACGCATCGGCTTCCACTTCGGTGCCCGGCTCGAACTCCGCTACACGGTACGCGCTCTTGGGCTGACCACCCACGATGCGGAAACGCACCCGGATATCGTCTATCTCCTCGGCGCTCCGGGCCCTTACCTTGAATCGAATGCCGTCTGGGAACTCGCTCTTGGCCTCGGCCTCCAGCACTGTAATCGTGCGCTGACCGCCCTGTGCGTGTACTGGTTGAGTCACAGTTGCCCATGAGAGTGCTATGATCGACATTACCGCGATGAGACTCAGTTTTTTGTTCATGTCACAAGTCTATCCCAGATACAACTTACCACGGAACCCGATGGGTGGACGATTGCGAATCATTTTGGAGGACAGCAACGTTCCGTCCTCGTTGGTCTGGTCTACTGACACCTGGCCCCTTTTCACGCCCGGACACTTTGCCATATGATATCTCTTAAGGGAGACGGTGGGGGCGATGGCCGTTCCGGGGCGACGTGTTCCCCAAGCGCAACTCGACCAAGGCGGCGGAACGGGGGAATGCTTGCCCTCAGCTCGGGGAGAGGGTGACCGGAAATGTCCGGATATGACCGGAAAATTACATTTTCTCCTCACAAGGCAGAGATTGATCGGGGTTTGGGCATCTGCCCGGGTGGGATTGACCCGGCTTCATCAAGGGTTGGAATCCACCGCTCTTGCATCCGCTGAACCGACCACCCGAAGCGGAATGCCGCCCGAACGGACAGGGTTCTTGACTCCCGGGTTAGCGGTTACTAGAATCCCAGTTGGCGCCAGATGTCTCCAGATTGGCCCCACTATTCGTGGGGTCGGCTCCCTTCCACAAGCTGCCTATACCGGCTGTTCCTGAAGAAAATGACGAATATGGCATTTCGGGTTGTACGCATCCCCGGCCTTTGTTACGAGCCGTTTTACATCGATATGGAACGCCGCGGAGTGCGGGTGGTAGACCTGCCACCGGAAGAACTTATGACGGCACTTGATGAAGGCGAAATTGATGCTGCCCCGGTAGCTTTGCCCGACTGGTTCCGAATCGAAGACCGCTTCGACCCGGTTGCCGGTTTCTGTGTATCTGCCAACAACAGGGCCGTCACAGGTGTCCTATATTCCCGGATACCCCTGGAAGAGCTTGGTGGCGCTCCCATCGGAATAGCACAGCACGACTCAGCTTGGGTGCAATTACTTCGGGTCCTCTTGTCGGTGAAGTACGGTCAGGCTCCAGGGCTTCTAACGTCACCGCAGGACTCACCGGAAGCCCTGCTACTGACCGGGAACGACGCGCTGCGCCGTAGACGTAGCGTCCGAGGCTATCCCCACAGATACGACCTCGGCCAGGAATGGCGAGAATGGACGCATCTACCGTTTGTTTTCTCCAGGTGGGTCGCCCGCAAGGATGCTGCCCCTCAGAATCTCGCATTGCTTGAGGATACCCTGTACGTTGGCCTGGAAGATGGAGTAGATGGGCTTTACCATCTGTCCGAGCCTAGGGATGATGTCCTGATGCTGGCTAAGGACGTCATGGCCTATATACAGGGGCTCCGCTACTATGTGGGGCTGTCCGAACAGAAGTCCATCGACCTGTTTCGAGAATATCTGGACCGAATCAGCCCCACAGGCTGATCCATCTCCGCCTCGCCCTAATTCGGGCCTGCAATCTGGAGTCTTGGAACGTCTGGAGGCTGCGATGGCCAAGGTAACGGACCGGTGCTTCGAGGCCACCCGTAATGACTGCTTCCTCTGCGACTTCTCGCCTCCCCGTTCTGGAGACCCCGCAACCACAGTCATCCCCGACATTCCCGCCGACTTTGTCGCCGTTGCGTATAACCCCGGGAGGGCAGTACGAACAAACTCGTCGGTCTTGGCCGCTCATATCAAACGTCACACAGGTAGGGACGTAACCTTCACACTGGCTACGCGAGATATGAACAAGCTTGCCATCGAGTCTCTGCTGTTGGGAGCACAACTACTGGGTCTAGAGAACACGATAGTCGTGCAAGGCGACGACTTCAGCCCAAGGGATCTCGAGAGAGTCAAGCATGTGGGCGACTATACCCCAACAGATCTCATCAAGTCGATTGCAGCGATGAACACTGGTACCGACTTCAGGGGAAGCCGGTTGCGCTCCCCGGCTGACTATTGCATCGGAGCCACTTTGGATCTCGGACGCGAACCTCTTAACGAGGTCAAGTTGGCGCGCTCAAAAGTGGACGCGGGTGCCCACTTCTTCATCACCCAACCCATCTTCGACCCCACGGATGCCCACCGTTTTCTGGATTCCTACAGAACATATTCCGGTGAGGACTTGGCGATACCGGTGTTCTTTGGCCTGCAAGTTCTGAAAGCCGAAGGGGTCCTGTTCAGTTCCGTCCCTGACTCGCCACGCTACGAATTGGGCCAGGGCCGGGGCGGGGTTGAAATCGCCCTGGAACTTTACGAACGGTTCCGCGAATCCGGTATACACAACGTCTACTTGATACCCCCCATCGCTCGCGGAGGCGCAAGGGACTACGAGGCAGCCCAGCGGTTTCTGACAGCGGCGGGGCGATGACGGAACGATCAGCGGATGTTAACCCAGGTCAATTGTGTCGGTCTGGGACATGAACGACCGCACAGCTTCCTGAGCCCGGCTGTAGTCGTAGGTGGCGAAACGCCTCTGCCGTAGCTGCACAACGTCCCCGTTGAAGAACCGCTCGTACAGCGTCTGCCGGGAGCCATACTCCGAACCCACCAAGTCCCAAGCCAGCCGGAATAGCCTTATCCTGTCGGGCGCCCCCATATTTGCCGCTTGGTAATACTTGGCTATCTCTACGGATAGAGGCCCGCTTATGTCCTTCTCCGTGGGAGTCAACATCAATCCAGAAGCGGAAAGCTGCTGCACAATCCAGATGACCCGGTCATGGGCGTCCGGGTACCAATGGCGCAGGGCTGTCCAGGGTTCGGCCGCGGGCCAGATGCCCTCCCCGTCTTGGTAGGGGGCAGCGTCAGCCTCGGCCGCCCGCATGTATGCACGCACTGTCTCGACGGTGTCGATTATCTCAGAGATTTTCTCCTGCACGTGGCTGAACCCGGTGATGCCAATGCCTTCGGCGATGCCGTGGGTGATACCCAGCACGAACTCCAGCTTGGCGATGTTCTTGACCGCCACCTGCTGCATGTATTGACGCCACATCACCACGCGGCGCAGCGCGTCGTTGGCCAACTCAATGTCGTCGAAAGCGAATACCCGGTCCCAGGGTATGAGCACATCATCGAACACTGCCAAGGCGTCCATCTCGTCGTACCGACCCGACAGAGGATAGTCGTATAATGACTCGCCCCGGTCGTGGGACTGGCGGCAGATGAACTTCATTCCGGGAGTGCTCACGGGGATGGAAAAGGAGATGCAATACTTCCGGTCTTCCTCAACATCTGGCCGCAGCGGCCGCACAACCGGCGCGAAAATCTCGTCCGAGAACGGAGCAAGGGTTGCCAAGAGCTTGGCCCCGCGCACGATTACCCGGTCGCTGTTGGTGTCCACCACACCGAGGGCCACATAAGGATCGGGAAGTTCTGCGATGGGCACCGCCCGGTTGACCTGCGGATGACCAAAGGTATGAGTCAAGCACAAGTCATGCTCCCGCACATGCTCATGGTACGCCAGCAGCCGCTCTTGGAACACCGAATCGTTGCGCCCGTACACCCAGGACATCTGACGCATCGCCGTAAGCTGGATGTTCACGTAGTCCGGCGTCCGTCCCAGCATCCCGAAACACGCCTCGGCCGTCACCTCCAGGGCTTTCCGGCGGCGGATGAGTTCCTCGTAAGTCTCAGGCACCAGGAAGGAGAGAGATACAGGCTTCCCGCTTGTCGGTGAAGTGAAGGTCATCCTGTCATGGAACTCCGGTGAGCACTGAAGGTCGTACAGCCCCGCCAGCGTGTGGGCCATCCGCTTGAGTTTCGGGTGAGTCGTTACGTCTGCGACGCGCTCGCCCTCCAGCCAAATCTCCCGTCCGTCTTGCAGCCCGTCCAGGAATTGCTTCCCGTTTCGCACTCCCATCCCTATCGCACCTTGTCCGGGGCGCAGGCGCGCATCACGGCCAGGATGGACTCGATGCCGGGGCGGGCCGCCACAACCCGCACGATAGCCGTGTCTAGCCCCTGCGACAGCTTGGCAAAAGCCTCGGCGGCCCGGTCTGCTTTGCCATAGTAACCAACCGTACTCAGCAGCTCGGGAGAAAAGGCGTCCGCCACCTCGTCACGGGAGGACCCCTTGGTCCGCATCTCGTCCAACATAGCCAGTTCCTGGGTGAAGCCCATGCGCTCGAAGTGGGCCCGGTAGCCCAGTCCCCGCTCCCTTGTCGTTGGGACCTGCTGGCCCAGGGCATAGCCCATCGTGGCACGGGCATATGCCAGGCGCGCAGTGTCCACGTCATCATCCACACAGATGCGGATGTACTCGACTATCTTCACTTCGGACGGGTCCCGCCCTACCCGGGCCGCGCCTTCGGCAACACGCTCCCGGCTCCACGCAATCTGCTCCGGGTTGCACCAGTTTAGGCACGCCCCGTCTGCAAGCTCCCCGGCTAACCGGAGCATCTCCGGCCCTAGTGCCCCCAGGTAAACGGGGGTCTGTGGCGGTGGGTCGATGTCAAGCTTGATACCTCGCAGCGTCACCACATCTCCCTGGTAGTTGGCTTCCTCTCCGGCAACCAGGCCTTTGACGGTTATCAAATAGTCCCGCATCATGGCCATCGCCGACAGACGGGGCAACCCCATAGACTGGCGCGACCTAGGACGATACGCCCCGCCAGAGCCAATCCCCATGCAGAACCGTCCACCGGTCAACTGGCTCAAGGTACCCCCGCTCATGGCAAAGGCGACAGGCGAGCGGTACATCACTGGCGAAACCGCAATGCCTGTGGCGATCCCCTCCGGCACCACCTCCCGGCTCGCCACCCAACGCTGGGCGCAGACTTGGAACATATCCTGCCCGCTGCCCTCGTTGGTCCAGATGCTGGTGTACCCAAGCCGGGCCGCCTCCTGGGAAAGCTTTACTTGTTCCTCCGGGGACAGCCGCAGCCCGCCATCAAGTCCTACTCCGATTTCCATTCTTCACCCCTCCATGATTGGGAAGAAATTGCCCTAATTCACACCGGTGCAGTGTATCACTCATCGCTACGAGTGAGGATTCGGAAATCCCCTGTCTTCATACTCCGGTGACCGCCATACGTTGCGCTAACAACGACGGCTGTTGCACGAGTGTCCGGTAACCGTTAATCTATCCGACGTTATGCCTGCCGCTGTGCGGATTCCGGGCACCGACATTTGAACTCTCTCGCAGGAGGTCGACCAATGGGTATTTTCCGCCTCTACACCGGAGACGACGGCCAGTCCCACATCGAAGAGCTGGGTCTGCAATCCCATCCAAATCTGGCGACGATGGAAGGTTCCACCGGCGTAACCTTTAGGGAATCCCCTGCTGGCTCCTTCTCAGACTGGCATAACGCGCCCCGCCGCCAATACGTTATCACCCTGTCTGGAGAGATAGAAATTGGCCTTGGCGATGGCTCGGTCCACCGCTTCGGCCCTGGCACCGCCCTTCTGGCCGAAGACCTGACCGGTCAGGGTCATACCACGCGAAATCCGGGGACCACTCCCAGGCTGGGAGCCACTGTACGCCTCTCCGACTAGGACTCCCATAGGAAATGGCGAGAGGCTTGGCACCGAGTCACCACCCCAACAGAACCATCTTGGCTCGCTGGAACACTGACTCGAACATCATGGGCGTAAGCCTGCCGGTTTGGGTGTTCTGTTGGCTGGGATGATAGGAAGCGATGAGGGTCAACCCAGAAGATAGCCGACGAGTCTCGCAGTGGGCGAAATGCGGACGGGGAGAAGGCACCTCTAGTGCCATGCTGGAGCGCGCGGAGAGATAGGCATCGAAGGCGATCTTGCCCAGCGCGACGACAGCCCGCACATTGGTCAACAGTTCCAGTTCCCGGATGAGGTAAGGCTGGCATTCCAGCCGTTCTTCCCGCGAGGGTTTGTTGGCTGGCGGGGCACACCGCAGGGCTGCGGTGATGTATGCGTCCCGCAACTCCATCCCATCGTTGCGGTGTTGGGACTCGGGGGAACTGGCGAACCCGAACTTGTGCAGGGTGGCAAATACCCAGTCGCCGCTTCGGTCCCCAGTGAACATCCTGCCTGTGCGGTTGCCACCATGGGCCGCTGGGGCCAACCCGACGATCAGCAGGCGGGCGTTGGGGTCACCGAATGACGGCAAAGGACGCCCCCAGTATTCCCAGTCAGCGTACATGGGACGCCGCTTCTCGGCGACTGCCTCACGGTGGGCCACCAGACGGGGGCAGCGAGTACAATCTACGATAGTCTCTTGTAACGTCTTGATCTCGATCATTCCGCCGAACCATCCCCAAGTCAGGCACCGAGACCACCCAGCCACCGTGCCGACCCGAATATACACGGGGCATTGCAGGGCTGCAACAACCTAATAACACCATCCATGTCCATTAGGAGACCACCATGTCCACCGGCGTAACCCTTGAAGAACAGCACGCCATCGCCACTCTGAGCATCAACGGGCGCACTCACCTGAATCTGCTCGGCCTAGCAGTCTTCCGGGACTTGACCGAACAGGTTAGTCGTTGCTGCCAGCGCGAACAGACCCACGTTGTGATCCTGAGAGGCGCAGGTGACCGAGCCTTCTCAGCCGGCGTAGACCTGCACGAGATGAAGGACCTTGCCCCCTTGGAGGCGGAGCACTTTATCCGCAGTCTCCACTCCGCCGCGCGCGGGCTGCTCACGGCATCCCTCCCTGTTGTGGCGTCAATCCACGGGGCATGTTTAGGCGGTGCACTGGAACTGGCCTTGGCCTGCGACATTCGCATCGCAGCCGAAGATTCCATCTTTGGCCTCCCGGAGGTGCGAGTGGGCCTGCCATCGGTGATAGAGGCGTCCTTGCTCCCTCACACCGTTGGCCTTGGCCGGGCGAGAGCCTTGATTCTGACAGGGGAGACCATCGGAGCGGAGGAAGCCCTCCGTATCGGGCTTGTTGATCGCGTAGTGCCTAGAAATGAGTTAGAAGATACAGCATCTGAAGCCGCACAGGCCTTCCGGTCCATGAGCCGATACGTCCTGTCGACTCAGAAAGAAGTGGTTGCCAAGTGGCTGGAAATGGGAGACGAAGAAGCTGCGGAATACAGCATCAAGGCATTCGCCCTCTGTTTCGCCACTCCCGACCCCAACGAGGCCATGAACGCTTTCCTGGAAAAGCGTCCCCCTCGGTTTTGAGTGGCGTTTTCCAGTGGCAAGTATCCTGTAATTTGTCCCGGTCGGAACTGCAAGTTCAGTATTGGCATAGCTGCCAAATCATCAGGACAGGAGGGACCCATGTCTGAGTCGGACCCCCTAGTTGAAATCATTCGCACCACCCGCGCCATGCGCAGGCTCAAGCCCGATCCGGTGCCAGATGAGCTCGTCCAGAAAATCTTGGAAGCCGGAGTCTGCGCCGCCAGTGGCGGGAATAGCCAGCGTTGGCGGTTCATAGTGATCAAGGACCGGTCAATTAAGGAAAAAGTCCAGAAGTGGTATCAGAAGGCTTTCGACGAGGTGGTCGGCCCACGCTACCGCAACGCCGAGCCGCCCCCCGGCTCAAGCCCCGGCCGCTACCGCCGCCAACACGACGCCGTCCAATATCTCACCGAACATTACCATGAAGCCCCGGTCTGGATCGTCGCATGCCAGGACGACGGCGATGCGACACCCTCCCGTTCCTCCGGCGCGTCCATTTACCCCGCCGTCCAGAACATGTTGCTCATGGCCCGCGCCCTCGGGTTGGGCGCGACCCTCACCACCCGCCATCTACGGCACGAGAGGGAAGTTGAGGAGATTATGGGGCTGCCTCCCGGAGTTCATTCCTACGCTATCCTCCCCATTGGATATCCGATGGGGAATTTTGGCCCGGTACGTCGTGGCCACCTGTCTGACGTGGCGTTCCAGGACCGTTGGGGGGAGCCGTTCCCAGCCCCGGTCGGATAGCCACGCCGGTGGCTCTCACATTGCTGGCTGGGGTTCCGGTACACCGTGCTCTGAACACTGACACTTGCCTCATTCCAAGCCCGGAGTCGTCAGACTATCATGTCTTTTCGGGAAAGAGTCGGGGTAACGGCTACTGAGGGTGAATGTGTCCATCACGCGCAACCAGAGCAATACCCTGCAATGGCCAAAATGTGCGGATGGGACCGAAAAAGCAAAAATATCCTCTGCCCCAGCGCGATTCAGCGGGATTCCCATCCTTGACCGGATGAGCTTGCCCCACCAATATCAGTGGCAGAAGCAGTCGCCCTAAGGCAACAGAACTCACCAATCATATGCGGAACGCTTCAAGAACGCTTTTGTTTGTTGAAAACCCACAGTCGCTGTGCTAACTTTAGTCACTGAATGGCGGATTTCGTCCCTCGCGTATCCGATCACGCAAAGCACCAAATGGACATCACAGGGACATCTGCCGTTCTCGCTTTCGCGGGAATCTATGTATTTCCGGTGTGACTAAGGACTGGCTATCGGAGGCGCGTTGGCTGGGTTTCGATTCTCCCCGGCTACCAACCGAGCCCACGAAATAGCGTGGCGGCCTTGGGGACGTGAGGCATTTGCCCAGGCCCAGGCGGAAGGAAAGCCCGTACTGCTTTCCATCTCCGCCGTCTGGTGCTACTGGTGCCATACCATGGACGAAACGTCCTACTCCGACCCCGACGTGCAGCGGGTACTGGCCGAAGACTTCATTGCCATCCGTGCCGACAATGACCACCGCCCTGATTTGAATACCCGGTACAACGTCGGCGGTTGGCCGACCACTGCGTTTCTGACCGGCCACGGTGGCCTAATCGGAGGTGCAACTTACCTGCCTCCCGACCAGTTCCTGTCCATGCTTGCAGAGTTGCGCGAGGCGTACCGGGAGGACAGACCCCAGCTTTACGACCAGGCCAGGGACCGTTTCCGCCAGTACAGGGACCGGATAGCGCGCATCTCCGCCGGTCCGGAAGTAGAGCAATGGATAGTAGACCGGGTGAGCCGCCGCATCGCCGGGGCCTATGACGCAATCAACGGTGGCTTTGGTCTCGAGCCCAAGTTCCCCAACGCTCCAATGCTCCAGTTCGCGGCCCATCTCTACCGCACCACCGGCGAGAACTTTTACGGCGAGATGCTCAGGAAGACTCTGGGCGCCATGTTCCAGGGCCCGCTGTTTGATACTGTAGATGGCGGGTTCTTCCGCAACGCTGGCTGCGAGGACTGGTCCGACCCGCAGATGGAAAAGCTGTTGGAGGATAACGTAGCTCTCGTCCGCGTCTACTTGGATGCGGCCATTCTATTGGACCATGAACCCTTCCGCCAGGTGGCGTCCCGGACCATCGACTATCTACTTGCCCATCTGTACGACGGTTTGGCCAATGGGTTCCGTGGCAGCCAGGGTGCCCACTCCGACTACTTCGCCTTGCCTCCGTCCGCACGGCAGTCGGCATCGCCTCCACCCGTGGACTCATCCTGCTATGTCAACGGCAACGCAGCGGCGGTCAGCATGTTGTTGGAAGCTGCTTGGAAGTTGCAACGCCCCGCGCTGCTGGACACCGCGTTGGGAACACTGGACATGCTCATTGCTGCGGTCGCCGGCGATGGGCTGGCCCACACTTACGGAGACAAATCACCGGAGTCAGGCGCGGCCTTCCTGAGCGACTGGACGCACTTGCTGACCGCGCTGGTGGATGCCCACTCATACACCGGGCGCCCCACATACTTGGAACATGCCAAGTCTGTGGCAGTGGAGCTCATCGACCGTTTCTTCGACGAAAACCATGGGGGCTTCTTCGATATCGAGGCTGACCCTGACGCAATTGGCCACCTGCGGGTACGGGACAAACCCTTGCCAGAAAACGCGGCCGCCGCCGTTGGTTTGCTCAAGCTGCATCAAGCCACCGGAGACAGCGACTTCCACCAGATCGCCGGAACCGCCCTGAGCGCCTTCGAAGAGTCCTTCCATGAATACGGCGAACACTCCGCTCCATACGGCTTGGCCGTGGACATGCTGAACAACCATCCAGTGGAGGTTGTCATAGAGGGGCTGATCGAACATCCTGACGCGCTGGCATTGCTTTCCTCTGCGGCCCGGCTCCCTTGTCCCAATCTAGTCATCAAGCCGAGTTCCGAGAATACCGGTGACTACCCGGCTGTCGCCCATGTATGCCTGGAGACTCTCTGCCTGCCCCCGGTCAGCGACCCGGACTCTCTGGCCCCGGCGGTGTTGGACATGATCTCCGGGCATAGAGGTCCATTCTCGGCAAGCCCGTTCGAAGACATCTTCGACCGATTGCCCGGAACGTAGAGGCCAGCATCCCTTCCTGGATGTCAGAAGCGATCCATGGATCACTGGTAGAACGCCTCACTGAATGACCACCGGTGAGTAACCACCCAATTTCTGGAGGTAGCGCGTGCTCAAGAGCGCGAATTGTGGAGACCTTAGAGCAGGAGACGTAGACATCCAACACACCCTTGCCGGTTGGGTGGGCAGACGGCGCGATCACGGGGGAATAATCTTCGTGGACCTCCGTGACCGCTCTGGCGTCGTACAAGTGGTCTTCAACCCCGACGTTTCCCCTCTGGCTTACGAGATTGCGGAGCAGTTGCGTCCGGAATGGGTTGTGCAGGTTAGGGGCACCGTACAACGCCGCCCAGCAGGCAGCGAGAACCCGCTGATGGACACAGGAGACGTTGAGGTGGCCGCCGAGTCTGTGGAAGTCCTTAATCCCTCGCAGACTACACCCTTCTACATCACCGACGATGTCGAGGTGGATGAGAGCCTGCGGCTACGGTACCGCTACCTTGACCTGCGCCGCCCCGTGATGCAGCGCAACCTCATCATCCGCCACCAAGTGGTCAAGTACATTCGGGACTTCCTGGACGCCCGTGGATTCCTGGAAATCGAGACGCCGATACTCATTAAGAGCACCCCAGAGGGCGCGCGTGATTTCCTGGTGCCCAGCCGGATGCAGCCGGGAAACTTCTACGCCCTACCACAGTCGCCCCAGCAACTGAAGCAACTCCTCATGGTTTCCGGCATTGAAAAATACTTCCAGATCGCCCGCTGCTTCCGTGACGAGGACCTGCGCGCCGACCGCCAGTTGGAGCACACCCAGCTAGACCTCGAGATGAGCTTCGTCCAAGAAGAGGATATCCTCGCCCTGACCGAGGAGCTGTTCAGCACCATGGTCGAGACGGTCGTACCGGAGAAGAAGTTGGTGAAGCCCTTCCCAAGGCTCGCGTTCAAGGACGTGATGGACAGGTACGGGTCAGACAAGCCCGACCTGCGCTTCGGGCTGGAGATGTCCGACGTATCCGACCTAGCCTCTGAGACCGACTTCCGAGTCTTCCACTCCATACTAGGCCAGGGCGGTATCGTCAAGGGCTTCGCCGTGCCAGGCCAGGCCGGAATGACTACCTCTCAGGTTCGCGATTTGGAGCAGGTAGCCCGCGATGCCGGGGCTGCCGGCCTCAGCCACATCCGCTTCAGGGGGGAAGACTCTCTGGAAGACATGACTGAAGAAAGCGTCCTTAGTTCGGCGGGACTCAGAATGCCCGTAGGGTGGAGCCGCCGCCTTGCTGAGCGGGTGGGGGCAGGTCCCGGGGATATGGTCCTGCTGATGGCCGGACCTGCACGCCAGGTCAACCAGTGGCTTAACGTGATGCGTCTTCATATGGGAGACAAGCTGGGACTCGCCGACCCCGACACACTGATATTCGCCTTTGTGACCCAATTCCCTCTGTTCGAATGGGACGAAGAGGCCGAGCGATGGGAGTCCTCCCACCATCCCTTCACCGCTCCCGCTCCAGGCGAGGAAAACATGCTCGACGGTGATGACCTAGGAAACATCAACGCCCGCCACTACGACCTGGTCTGCAATGGGTCGGAGTTGGCCAGCGGCAGCATCCGCATCCACCGGAGGGAGTTGCAGGAAAAGGTGTTCGAGGTTCTCGGCTACACCAGGGAGCAGGTCAATGATCTGTTCGGCCACATTCTGCAGGCCTTTGAATACGGCGCGCCTCCCCACGGCGGCATCGCCCCCGGGATAGACCGCATTGTGGCCATACTCACTGACTCGGTATCCATCCGCGACGTCATTGCCTTCCCGAAGACCCAAACCGGTACTGACCTCCTCTTCGGCGCCCCATCCCAAGTCGACCCGGGACAACTCCGGGAGCTATCCCTCGACGTAACCCAGTAGGACACCGTGTATCGCCGTCCAAGGCCGACCGCCAACCACAAAATAACGAGGCCCGGGAGGAATTCCCGGGCCTCCTGGAGTTCTTGAGACCCCGCCGCCGGAACGGCGGACAGGTAGCCACTTGTAGCCAGCGACTAGTCGTCGGCGCTGGCCGCCTTTTCCGGGATTTCCCCGCCAGTCCCATTGCCGTCGCGGAACGCGAAGCGGTCCACGAGGTCGCCGATGCTCTGGCGGAACCCGGAGTATTCCAGTTCGCCGTAGGGGAGCATCGCCGCGCCGGACCAACCCTGGGACCGCATGGCAATGCCCTTCTCCTGGGCTTGCTGGCGAACGTAATCCCACGCCGGGTTGTCGAAAAAGTCGGCGAAGGAATCAGAGAACTCGCCTCTGGAGTTTAGGGAGAACCCAATGCAGGACACCAGCGGAAGGCAGTACATCCCGGTTACGGCGGTGTTTATGGGCACCGGCATCAGCGGCATGACGTGAGAGCCGCGGGCGTCGCCGCCGATGTAGTGGGCCTTGGCGTAGGGAGAGATAAGCTCCTCAGGCGCTGGGAAGATTCCCTGGTTGCGCACCAGCGCCACCGGGTCGTCCTTGCCGGTATAGGAGCCGGCGATGTTATGCAAGCGCGTCGCGGACACCGCCGCCGCCACCTGCCCGGAGTACCTAGACACGATGGAGTCGATGCCGAACCGCTCGTTGTCGCGCAGCAGCACCGTAATCTTGTAGTAATCCTCGGGAGCATTGAGGGATATGAGGCTGTCTCCATCCGTGTTGTCCATATCGATGACGTTGAACGTGAACCCCTCCCCGATTCGAGGTAGCATCAGCCCGGCGCAGTACATAGGGTCGGCGAAACCAAGAAACATGGGCAGGTTATACGCGCCGGGTCCGCACTTGTCTGCGGCCAACACCATGAAGGACTCGGCTGGGCGCATCGGGTTGGTCTTTACCGGATCGTGGTCCATCTCGATCTCGGCGACCGCAGGCCCTGCGCCACGGATGTTGCCGGATGGAGCGTCAACTAGGAGATCCTGTCCTGCACCATAAAGACCGTATTGGCTGGCGATGTCGGTGGCGTGCAAGAAAGCATTCCAGGCGAACTGGTGAACGTCCGTATTGTCCGGGCCGTTGGTGTGGGAGGCGATTATGCAGATGTCGTCGCCCGTATGCCCGACGAAACTGTCAATCAGTAGCCCACGCCGCACCGCGTCAGCAGTGTCCGACTTCACCGCATCCATCATCCGCTCAGACGGCTTGGTATGGCCACCAATCGATCCCACGTCGGCTTTCAGTATGGACAAGGTCAGTTTCATGGTCCCTCCTCAGCAATGTCGCCCATTTTAGGGTGGTGGAACGCTCGAAACGTTATACGCTCCGGGCAGGGGAACAGGCACTTCCTGTCGGTTGAGCACGTACGAGGCTGTGAAATAGTGGCTAATTCTAACAACGGGCACTTTGGCCTGTCAATCCAAAACGGTGCGACGCTTATCGTACTACTAGACGCAACGATTGCTGAAAATAAGTGGGTAGGTGTGGTTATGTGAACTTATATATCGATCATACGTCGCCAATGTAGCAATTATGGATTAACGCTCTCGAGCGAAGAACAGGCTGGTGTGGAAACGTGAAGCCTTGGTATGAGAGGCAGTCGGGCACATACGCGTTGGCAGAGGGGCCGAATAATGGTATGGGCATGTCCCACTTCTGGACATTTCGAGGCTGTCGCGTTTGTCTGTTGAGCCGGAGTGAGCCATTTTATGCCGGCGGACCTCGGTCTCCGTCCGAAGGTTGGAGCGGAACCGACTTGACCATAACCTTGGTAGCAAATTACTACCGAGGTTATGACGAGAGCAGTGTGGGTAGGTGGTGTACTACTGTCTAGGACAAGAGCAAGGCCGATCCCTGTGTGGTAGAGTCTCTCCTTCACGAAAATTGATTATGGCCATGATGGGCCAGACAAGCGAACGAAATTAGCCACATCGGTCACAATGACGGCTGACGCCAGTAATGTAATCTCCTGAATTGCTACGCTGCCACTTCTCTGGAGTAATTGTCCGGCAAGGCTTAAAGTTGTATAGTCAGTCTTGGTTACCGGGCGCCAATAACCTGACAGGGCAAGCGGGGCTAGGACAAGACGATCTGCGAGAAGCGGACATGGCAGATTTCCTGATGTACATATCGCTGGCCCTAGTCCTCACTTGGACTATCCAGATAGCCCGTGCCAAGCACCGGAGCCCATGGCTCTGGGGCGGAATAACCGCGGGTATCATGGTAACGATGGTCCTGATGGGCGAGAACGACCCTCGAATGCTGGTCTGCATGGTGCCGATGGTCATCCTGCTGTTCCTCAAGTCTCCCCAGGCCACCACCAGTCCGTCTCCTCAAGGGGTCACCTGTGGCCGCTGTGGGTCTCTACAACCCCACGGACGTTACTACTGCACCTCATGTGGTTGGGAGTTAAAGAGGGACTTTGCCGAAGGCCCCCCCTCGGCAGAAGAGAACCCGATATCCCCCCAACAACCCGCCGACGCCTCCGAACATCCATCGGGCGGTCCCGTACCCCATGAACCGGCACCGGCCGCGACTCCCGTAGAAGAAGTCGCCCGTCAGTCTAGTGAGTCGGCAGATCACCCAGAACCGGAAGCCCACGCCGCAACACCTCAGTCCAAGGCTCCCACTACCTCACAGGCGTCAGACCCCGAACAAACTGCTAGTACCCCGAGCCAAGAACCGCAACCGGCTCCTACCTTACCGCGCTCAGTCCTCAAGCCCATGAGCCGGGGCGTTCCCACTGCCGTGACGATGACGGAACGTGGCAAGGGACTCGTGGAAGACGGCCGTGTCCAGGAAGGGATCGACCAATTTACCAAGGCCTTGGCCCTGGACTCATCGTACACCCTTGCCTTGGAGGCTCGGGCTGCGGCCTACGAACATCTGGGCCGCCACGCCGAGGCTGAGCAGGACCGCCGCCAGCTTGACGGTGCCAGCGCGTAACTCCCTCACTGAGCAAACTCCCATCCCACCTCGACATAAGAGAATCCCCAGCCCCGTACTCCCTCCCGCACCGCACCCCGCTATCCCAGCCTTCTCGGGAATCCACACCTGCCGCGGCCAAAGGAGCACTACCTTGTCGAGACCCCAACAATGTAACCGTCCGCGTTCCAGTTCAGATAGTGCAGCCCGCCATTGTTGGCTGGTGAATCCCCTCCAAACAATATGGAGGACCGACTCACCCCGAAAGCGGGGGCGCCAGTGGCAGTTGGCACGGGCAAATATTCAATCTTCTGGTCATTTCCGGAGGTTTTCACGCATTCCAGCGAATTGGCCAGATTGCTTATTGATGGAACCGGCGAACAGCAGCCCGCCCTTCCAATTCGTTCAATCCCGACAACGAATCAGGAGTGTTCTGATGCGTGGAGTAGAACCGAGATCCCACGATGATAGGCTTACCTGACAGTATCTTGGGGTGGGTACAGGTCATTGTGGTCCCTTTGGGCGTTGCCGTGAATGGCATCATTGCCTTTGTAGCTGTACGTGCCATCTGGCCAAAACGACAGAAATTGGCAGCCTACCTTATCCACGAGGTTGAAAGGACATCCAACACCAGTGTCCTGCACAAGCGGTCTATTGAATTGAAAAATCTCGGGCCCCGAGATGTCGTAGAAGTAAAGGATAGTGAAATCCCTGACAACCAGTGGCTAGGCGGATTTGCAGATGTCCTTTACCCGACCATTCACCAGCGATCGACGATCAACTACTGGGAGGAATTTTATATTCCAGTGGATGGGGAGGCTCGAATTCACCTGGCTGTCCCGTGGACAGCCAGCACACTGCAAAAGGAAACCGAACCCTCGGGCGACGAATTAATGGAGACTCTGACGATCGAATACAAGCCTCTGCGTGGCAACCCTAGGCGAGCAAATGTCCCGCTGTCTTTTCTACGCTGTACAAATTCTGGATCAGCAGCCCGTGTATCTGGCTCTCCTACACCCTTACTGCAATCGTGCTAGGGAGGAGCCACCACATGACCCACCGACCTACCAAATGAAGCAGGAATTCCGTCAGATCGTCCGCCTGCATGGTTACACGGCCATGATGTGATAACCTGCGTCCACCGGGATTACCGAACCAGTGATTCCGGAGGAGAGCCCGCTGCACAAGAACAGGGCTGTCGTGGCCACCTCGTCGACCGTGATGTTACGCTTGAGGGGCGCGGTTTCGGCATGTAAGCGCTTCATGTCGCGGAAGCCGTCAATGCCCCGGGCGGCCAGGGTCTCCAACGGGCCTGCCGAGATGGCGTTGACACGCACCCCTTGAGGTCCGAATTCCGAGGCCAGTTGACGGACGCTGTGCTCCAGCGCGGCCTTGGCAGTGCCCATGACGTTGTATCCGGGGTACACCCGTTGGGACGCATGGAAGGTCAGAGTGACGACGCTACCACCATCTGGCATCAGGTCGGCGGCGTGGCGGACCAGCGGAATCAGGGAGTACGCGCTGACTTCCAGAGCGATCTGAAAGCCCTCACGGGACGTGTCGGCGAACCGCCCGGTCAGGTCCTCTCGCTGGGCGAAGGCGATGCTGTGAACCAGGAATGAAATCCCACCGAAAGTGTCCCCAACTTGCGAGAATACATCGGCAATCTGGGAGTCGTCAGTGGCGTCGCAGGGGAGAGAAATCGCGTCGTCAAGGGTATCAGCTAGCCGCGTGACTCGGCCCTTCACCCGGTCGTTCTGGTAGGTCAGGGCCAGCCGCGCCCCGGCCTCACCCAGCATTTGTGCGATGCCCCAGGCGATGCTGCGGTCGTTGGCCACTCCAAAAATTATCCCCTTCTTGCCGGTCAGGTCGATCGGATACAAGCGGGTCCTCCGTTACTGGCGGTCAATAGGCAGTGGCCGACCGAGTTACTTGAAGGCGGGGGCGACCCTTTCCATGAACGCCTCGAACTGCCTCTCTGGTTCAAAGGACGCGAATCGCACCACCAGGGTCTCCGCACCAGCCGCAACGTACTCGGCCATGCGCTCCCGGACCCGCTCCGCTCCGCCGAAGGGACCCCAGCGGGTGCCCCAGATGTTCGCGCCGTAGTAGCGGGTGAGCCAGTCCTCCGCCTCTGCCTGGGCCTTGCTCAGGTTTTCATCCATGTTGACTGTAAGGTAGAACACTGCTTCCAAAGCCGTAGGGTCTCTCCCCCGCTCTGCGGCGATAGCGCGGACCCGTTCCACCACATGCGCGTACTCGTCAGGCGTGTCGGAGATCGACATAACGCCGTCGCCCAGGCGAGCGGCACGGCGGAACTGGGTCTCCCTGGCGTCGGCGCGCCAGTGGCATGCCAGAAGGACAGGAACCCCACCAGGCTGGACGGGCCGGGGTTCCACGACCACGTCGTTTAATTGGAAGTGCTCCCCGGAATACGTGACCGTGTCCCCTGCGCCCAGCGCCTTTACGATTTCTACCAGTTCCACCAAGCGCCGTGCCCGGAGCGAAGGGTCCACACCCGCAGCAGCCCATTCTCCACGCTGCTCCGAATTGAATGCGCCTCCTGCCCCAGCGGCGACAACCAGCCTCCCGCGGGATATAACATCAACAGTCGCCATCGTCTGGGCCAACAGCACGGGATGGCGCAGGGCGGGTAACATTACCGCCGTGCCCAACCGGACCCTCTCGGTGGACGCCGCTATAGCCGCAAGCGCGGCCATGGGTTCCAATCTTGGTTTAGCGGTGAGGCTGTCGCCAACCCAGACAGACTCCAGACCTGCATGTTCCGCTTGGCGCGCCAGCCTGAGAATGAGATCAGCACTGGTGGGAGGTTCATCGCGCAGCAGCAGGCCCCGCGTCGGCAGAAGGATGCCTATGTTCACCGGCTTGGTTGCCACGGCTACCTCGATAGTGATCAGGATCTGGCAGTTATCGCCTGGAGTCAATCGCCTCGGTTGGTCAGGACGGGACCTCTATGGGACCACCTGACCGCCCGCTCTCGGACAGCATTTGTTCCAAAAAGTTCGGTTCCGTCCGTTGCGCAGTGTCCAGGTCGTCGGGAACGTCCAAGTCTAATCCCAGTCCCGGGCTGTGGCAGATGGCGACAGACACTTCCAGTTCCGCGGCCCTGGCCAAGTGACGGGTGAAACTCTGAGGGCCCAGTTCCGGGCGGAATGGAATCCCACGGGGGACAAGAATAGCGTTCGTTCCTCCGTCCCGGCGGGCGGGTGCCAAGGTGATGTTGTTCTGGCGGCGGGACGCGTCAAGGACACTATGAACGTCGGCTGCTCTCAGGAACGGCAGATCGCCGGGCAGGTACAATGCGCCACGGTGCAGGTTAAATGCGAGGTCGAAGGCTCTGGACAGGGTCTCATTCAGGTCGCCACCCAGTTCCTCCATCCAGTGCCCCCCGCCAGCCTCTGCTTCCTCGCGGACCCTCTGGTCGCCGCCCACCACCCAGATTGGATCTACACCGGCACCCAGGATAGCCTCCAATACTCGGCGCAGCATCCCGATGGTCAGCTCGCCCCGCTGTCCGGGCGTCAGCCGGTCTGACAGCCGGGTCTTGCTGTCAGGCAATGGTTTCATGGGAACGATTGCGATTGCGCCGCTCGCCTGCTGCAATGTCTTATTTACCCATTCGCCAAGGCGAGAATGTGGCGGGCAAGCCCGACCTTGTCGTCGTCATCGTTCATTATGATGGACGCGACCTCCGCTTGGATTCCGATTCCTTCGATCATTGGCGCGTGGGCGGCATCTTCGTGGTCGATCAGGAAAATGTCCAGCATCTCTTCGTATTGCCGCGCCACGGCTGTACAGGATACCGCCTCCCCCAATTCCGCCATCATCTTCCCTGCCGGCCCGCGAAGCGCCGCACCTCCAACGATGGGGCTGACGCCAACACGGATACCCCCAAAGCCCTTCATAAGGACGCGCAAGCCCGGGACTGCCAGTATCGGACCCAAGCTCAGGAACGGGTTGGACGGGCAGAAAATAACCATCTCCGCATATTCCAGCGCTTCCAGCAGCCCCCGCGACGGGGAAGCAGAGTCTGCCCCCACGTAATTGACGGCGTTCACCTTCGGTTCGCTCTGCCAGCGGACGAAGTAGTCCTGCATGGCCAATTCACCGGAATCGGTGCTCAACGTCGTGCGCACACGATCATCGGTCATCGGAACTACTCGGTGCATGACACCCAGTTTGCGGCACAGTTCCTCAGTGGCCTCGGATAATGTGGCTCCTTCCCGGAGCAGACGGGTGCGGGTGATGTGAGTTGCCAGGTCATTGTCTCCCAGGTTGAACCACGTCTCCGCCCCGTACTTCCCCAGCATGGAGAGAGCGTTGAATGTCTCGCCAGCCAGACCCCATCCAGTCTCAGGGTTAGCCAGCCCGGCGAGAGTGTACATCACCGTATCCAAGTCGGGAGAGACATGCAGGCCATGGAACTCTTCGTCATCCCCGGTATTGACTACGACTGTCAGCCGCTCCGGAGGCAAAATCCGGGACAGGCCCAAGACCAACTTCGCACCGCCCACTCCGCCCGCAAGGGCCAGCACATGTCCGTCCATACCGGCCGCGGTCTAACAGGGGTCGGAGTCGGCTGCCACGCCGGAGGATGCGGCCGATGTTGCCGCTCCTTGGCCTACCCGGTTGGGATGCTCAAACCTGTAGGTATCCAGCTTCACCAGCCTGTGGTAGGAACCGAACAACTCTTCAACGTTGTCTCCGATCACGTCCAATGGGTCCAGTTCTTCGTCATTGTCGCTGAAGACCCGTTTCGTTCCGTAGGTAGTATAGCGTTCGGCAGGGATACGTCCTGCCTGCCGGATCATCTCACGGAACTCTGCCGGACGCATCAACTGGCCGTGCTGCGCCCCGGCAGCGGTGGAAATGCTCTCGTTGATGAGGGTGCCGCCCAGGTCGTTCACCCCTGCCGTCAGCAGGATCTGAGACATCCGAGAGCCTTCCTTAACCCAGGATGCCTGCACGTTGGGAATCCAGTTGTTCAGCATGATCCGTGCGATGGCGTGAACCTTGACAACATCCATCCCGGTTGGGCCGGAGCGGACGTTGCTGACCAGGCCTTTCATGAACATTGGCGCTTCGGTATGCACAAAGCTCAAGGGCACGAATTCGGTGATACCGCCCGTCTGTTTTTGGATGTCCCGCAGCAAATCAATATGGCGAGCGATGTGCTCGTTGGTTTCCCGATGCCCGAACATGACCGTGGAGGTGGTGGGAATTCCCAACTCGTGGGCGGTGGTAATCACCTCGACCCACTGATCAACGCGGATCCGGCCTGGAGAGATTATGTCCCTCAACTCCTGATCGAGAATCTCTGCGGATGTGCCCGGAAGGCTGCCCACACCCGCAGCCTTCAACCCCTCAAGGTACTCCCGTATGCTGCACCGGGAACGGACAGAGCCGTACAGTACCTCTTCGGGAGAAAACCCGTGGATGTGCATGTCCGGCAGTTCTTCCTTGATGGCCTCACAGAGCTTGATGTACAGGTTTCCCTCCATCTGGGGAGGCAACCCAGCCTGGATGCATACCTCAGTTGCACCGTAGTCCCAGGCTTCCCTAGCCCGGCGGATGACCTCATTGACGGGCAACAGGTAGCCCTCTTCCTCGCGGAAGTCACGGCTGAAGGCGCAGAAGCCGCACCGCTTGATGCATACGTTGGTGAAGTTGATGTTCCGGTTCACGACGTAGGTAACGACGTCGCCAACGGCACGGCGGCGAAGTTCGTCCGCCACCAACGTCATGGCGCTGTACTCAAGACCGGCGGTCTCGAAAAGCACGACGGCCTCATCGACGGATATGTCCTCGCCGGACAGCGCACGATCCAGGATTCTGCCCACCGCAGGGTCCAGACGACCTATCTGGGTATCGATGCTCGGAGCATCTGGTCTATTGCTATTCGTTCCCGGCATATCGTTGGACCCCTCCTCTAACGTAACCCTCATCGTCCGCTAAACGGGCAACTCTGGCCTTAAGCTGTGGCGGCAGGAAAGAATCGGTATCGACGAAGAATTCCGGGTATACGGGCAGCCTGGGCCGCAACTCGAACCCTTCTGCCCGGGTCCTGTCCCGTAATTCGGCGATCCCAGGCCACGGAGCTTCCGGGTTCACGTAGTCAATCGTCAGCGGGGAGATGCCACCCCAATCGTTGATACCCGCATTCAGGTAAACCTGGTAGCTGTCGGCACTCAGGTTCGGGGGTACTTGGACGTTCACACTAGACCCCAGGATCAGACGCGCAGCGGCCACGGTCCACAGCAGTTCGACGGCCTCAGCGTCCGGCTCCTCTCCCATAGGCGTGTCCGGCTTGGCACGAAAGTTCTGGACGATTACTTCCTGAATGTTGCCATACTGTTCGTGGGCCTCACGTATGGCCAGCAGTGATTCGATCCGGTCCAGCCGGGCCTCCCCTATGCCAATAAGAATGCCGGTGGTGAAAGGCAGACCCAATTCTCCGGCAAGCTCCATCGTCCGCAAACGGACCCTTGGACGCTTGCTCGGCGCGTGTTCGTGCGGTCCGCCGACGGCATACAACCTGTCGCTTGTGCTCTCCAGCATGACGCCAACTGACGGATTGAAAGGCTGGAGAGCGGCGATCTCATGCCGACTCATTGTGCCGGGGTTGGCGTGGGGAAGCAGGTTAGTTTCTTCGAGCACCAGCTTGCAAACGTCTGTCAGATAGCCCAGTGTGGTGCGGTAACCTCGGTGTTGCAGCCACTCACGGGCCTCCGGGTATCGCTGCTCCGGGCGTTCTCCCAAAGTGAACAGGGCCTCGGTACAACCCAAGCGTTCTCCGGCCCTCGCGACGTCAAGCACTTGCTCCGGGGTTAGATACAGGTTTCCCTCCGCCTCGACCGGACTTTGCCGGAAGGTGCAGTAACCGCAGAAGTCGCGGCAGAGACGGGTAAGTGGGATAAACACCTTCGGCGAAAATGTGATCGTGTTGCCCTTGCCCCGGTCGCGCAACCTCGATGCTGCATCACACATTTCCGGTATGCGGTCATTGGGAACATCGCAAAGCACCGATGCGCTGGCGCCATCACCATCCCAGATGTTTAGAAGCACATCATCCAAACTTGGGATTGGCAGCCGTTTTTGAACTGTAGTGGAAGTTGAATCTGGAGAGTTCAAAAGGTTGCGTCTCTTTCCTTGTTGGCGCCGCACAATTTCAAACGTGTGAGGATGGCGGCTCGGGGGTTGGAACACAAAGAACAGTTGCGCCAATATTGTAGACCGTTGCCATTACCCTAGCAACTTTTGGGCTCGGAGAGAGGATCCTGGACTCAGAAGCCGCTCAGCCGCGCCTGGTCGAGACGCTGGTGTGGCTGTACCGGAAGCCCCAGATATTCGTAAGCGAGGCGGGTGGCGACCCTTCCCCGTGGGGTACGATCGAGGAATCCCAACTGGATCAGGTACGGCTCCCATACATCCATTACCGTGCCCGTGTCTTCGTTCATGGAGGCCGCGAGAGTTTCCAGCCCCACCGGCCCGCCGTCGAACTTGTTTATGATACTGGAAAGCAGCCGGTGGTCCGACTGGTCCAGTCCACGCTCATCAACCTGTAGCCTGTCCAGTGCGTCCCGCGCCACCGGCCCGGTCACCCTGTTGTCCGCCATCACCAGGGCATAATCGCGCGTGCGCTTCAACAGCCGGTTGGCGATGCGTGGGGTGCCCCGGGAGCGGTGCGCGATTTCATCCAGCCCCTCCTCTTCAGCTTCCATTTCCATTATCTTCGCCGACCGCTCTACTATCAGACGCATGTCCTCGGGCTGGTAATAGTCCAGCCGAAACACGGACCCGAACCTGTCCCGCAGGGGGGCGCTGAGGAGGGAAAACCTGGTGGTGGCGCCGACCAGGGTGAAGGGATTGATACGCAGGTTTACGCTCCGTGCAGCCAGCCCCTTACCCACCATCCAGGATAGGAAGAAGTCCTCCATCGCCGAGTATAGCACCTCTTCCACCATACGTGGGAGGCGATGAATTTCGTCGATAAATAGCACACTGCCCGGTTGCAGCCCGGTCAGGATAGCAGCGATGTCGCCGGCCCGCTCGATAGCCGGGCCGGAAGTGACCCGGATTTCAACTTCCATTTCCTGGGCGATTATATGGCCCAAGGTCGTCTTGCCAAGGCCGGGAGGCCCGTAGACGACCACGTGGTCCAACGGGTCCCCACGCATCCTGGCAGCCTGAATCCCGATTGACAGGTTTTCCTTGACGTGGGGCTGCCCAACGAAGTCGTCCAAGCGCCTCGGGCGCAGCGTCAGGTCCTGATCGTCGGGCTGGGCATGACCGGAAACTAATCGTTCCTCGGAGTCGTCTTCCACACTCTGCAAAAGGTCACTCCTCGAACTTTCGAAACACCACGCAAGCGTTCTGCCCTCCGAAGCCAAAGGCGTTGGACAGGGCCGTCCGCACGTCGACCTGCCTGGCAATGTTCGGAACGTAATCGAGATCGCAGTCCGGGTCCGGAGTCTCGTAGTTGATGGTCGGGTGGAGCATACCGGAAGTGATGGATTTGACACAGGCCGCAGCCTCCAGAGCGCCCGACGCACCAAGGGAGTGTCCGATCATCGACTTCGTGGAACTGATTGGAATGCGGTAGGCAACAGCCCCGAACAACCTCTTGATAGCGACAGTCTCCAGGGCGTCGTTCAGCGGGGTTGACGTACCGTGGGCGTTAATGTAGTCAACCTGGTCCAACTCGACCCTCGCATCCTCCAAAGCTAATCGCATCGCTTCCGCAGCGCATGTCCCTGACTCCTCCGGCTGCACTGGGTGGCCTGCGTCTGACGTGGAGCCGAATCCCGACACCTCGGCCAGTATAGTCGCGTTTCGGTCAATTGCGTGCTGCAGCTCTTCCATCACCAGCACAACTGCGCCCTCTGCTGGCACGAAACCGTCGCGCTCTGCGTCGAACGGGCGGCTGGCCCGTTCCGGGTCATCGTTACGGGTGCTCAACGCCCGCATCACGGCGAAACCGGCCAAGCCTAGCTGACTAATCCCTGCCTCCGCGCCACCGGCCAGAATCACGTCGGCGGCACCGCGCCGAATCGCTGCCAAGGCGTCGCCTATCGCCTGGTTGGAGGCAGCGCAGGCCGTGGTAGCCGTGGAGTTGAACCCCTTTGCCCCGGCAACACGGCTCACGTTGGCCGCGGCCATGTTCGGGAGAATCATTGGGAAGAAGAACGGCGACATCCTCATGCCACCCCGGCTGGCCAGCACGCGGCAATTCTCCTCCAAGGTTGGGAAACCGCCGTTGCCGTTTCCCAACACCACGCCAACACGGAATGGGTCTTCGGCCGACATGTTCAGCGCGGATTCCTCAACGGCCCTCATCGCAGCGGCCACCGCCAACTGGGAGAACCGGGCCATGCGCCGCGCCTCCCGGCTGGGCAGGTACTGGGTTGGGTCAAAGTCCCTCACCTCCCCGGAGATGCGGCAGGGGTAGTTGGTCGGGTCACACTGGGTCATCGGGCCAATCCCGGGCTTCCCGGCAACTAGATTCTCCCAGAATGTGTCGACACCCTGGCCCAAAGGGGTTATGGCCCCGATACCGGTTACCACGACCCTAGGACGTCCCTGCGTCACTCCTCCAACTCCTCCCTGCTGTAGCTCATTCGGTCCTTCAACTAACTCCCGTGTTACGCAAGTCAGGAGGCAGCAGGTCCGGATACAACTCCGGCTCGATCCCTAGAACAGCTTCCCGAATCTCGGCGACTAGGAAGAGCGATCCCGCGGCCAAGACCAAGTCTCCCGGACCCGCCAGGTCTTTTGCCGCGTCCAATGCCGACGCTGTGTCCCCGAGTGCCAAAGTCTCAACGCCTAGGTCTCGGAATAGTGATGCGATGTCGTTGGGCGGGACTGACCGCGGGTGGCGGGACCGGGATGCGAACACCAAGTCTGTTTTCTCGGCTAGCTTGTCAACCATTTCCTCCACGTTCTTGTCTCTGGAGAAACCGGTCACTAGCAAGAGTCGATCGTAATCGAAATACTCCGGGATAGTGTCCAGGAGCACCTCCACCGAGTAGGGGTTATGCGCCCCATCCACGACTATCAATGGCTCACGAGACAAGACTTCCAGCCTTCCAGGCCACTGAACGCTGTTGAAACCCTCACTCAGGGCATAATCTGAAATGTCATGGTCTCGTTGCCTCAGTGCCTCGATAACTGCCAGCGCGGTGGCCGCGTTCTCCAATTGGTGCCGGCCCAACAAAGGGATTGTGAGTCGGTGCTCCACTGCTCCGTGCCTGACGCAAATCTGTTGACTGTCCATCGACGCCGATTCCAGACTCCAGGTGAAGTCCCGGTCTACCTGTACCGGGGCGATCCCCAACCTATCACAAGTGGCGAGAATCGGGGTCAATGCCTCCCGCGGTTGCGGAGCAATGACCACTGTCGCACCGGGCTTAATAATGCCCGCCTTGTCGGTCGCGATCGCATGGAGCGTGTCCCCAAGTATAGCCGTGTGATCCAGGCTGATGGAGGTGATAACGCATACCTCCGGCTTCACCACGTTGGTCGCATCGAGTCGCCCACCGAGCCCGACCTCGATGGTCTGGAACTCGGCGTACTCCTGCGAATAGCACTGGAATGCCATACCTGTCATGTACTCGAACAAGGTGACTGGACCCACGTCAGGTTTGTGGGTCATATGTTCCTGATGGGGCTGTAGCTGTTCCACCAAGCCGGCAAATTCAACGGGGTTGACGGGTTCTCGCGCAAGTCTTATACGCTCGGTAAAGCTGTGTAGGTGGGGCGAAGAATATAGGCCTGTCCTGTAGCCTGCTGCGTGCAACACCGAGTCGCACATCGCGGCCGTACTTCCCTTCCCCTTGGTGCCCGTGATATGGATGGTGGGAACATTGTGGTGGGGGTTGCCAAGGTCATCGAGGAACGCTTCCATCCGAGACAGATCCTCGATCGCCTTCTGGCGGGGCCCTCTTCCGCTGGGCCTCTCATGGTCCACCAGCGAGAGGAGGTAGTCTACCGCGTCCTTGTATTCCAATTCCCACGTCCCCGTGCCCAACTGACTGGCACTGATGGCATAGCGCAGCCCAGGCAAGCAGCCTTGCTAATGGTCCCGGATAGACTTCGGCATCGAC
Source organism: uncultured Dehalococcoidia bacterium (assembly GCA_951812625.1). GTDB lineage: Bacteria > Chloroflexota > Dehalococcoidia > Lucifugimonadales > UBA3495 > CATOSP01. The sequence goes on from CATOSP010000002.1 coordinate 1,611,511, forward strand.
CCCATGGTGATCCCTAGCGCGCTCCAGAAATCGGCTAGCTTGATATAATCTATGTTACCTTCCAGCTTGCGCGGGGTAAAGCCAAATTCCTGCTGCACAACACCCGGTTCTGCAACGTTTCGGATGGACATCATCCGTAACTGGTCGGTGGTGACGGGGGGGCGCGGCTGCATAGCCTGGACCAGCTTCACCACTGGGTACGCTGTCCAAACTGGGATGTGAAAACGGAGTCTCCGCTTCTTCAATGCCTGGGCGACTATTGTTACCAGATCGTTATATGTGAGATGATCGGGCCCACCAATCTCGACAGTACGGTCTCTCAGGCTGGCCCTTTCGAGGGATAGGGCCACGCAACGGGCAACGTCCTCAACTGCGATGGGTTGGAACCGGTTTCTACCCAATCCGATGACCGGCACGACAGGGAATACCCGCACCAGTGCTGCCAGGACGTTAAGAAATTCGTCACCATCGCCAAACATGATGGAGGAGCGCAAGATAGTGTATGTGAGGCCACTCTTAGCTACTTCCTGCTCGCCCTGCCATTTGCTCAACAGATACGGGTAGGACTGGTCGGGCCCGGCGCCAATGGCACTCACCTGGACAAAGTGCCGTACTTCTGCCGCCTTCGCAGCAGCGACCACGGAAGCGGTCCCTCGCCGGTTCACGAGGTCAAAGGGACGTCCGGGCCTCCGGCGGATGGCTCCCACTAGATGCACCACCGCATCTACATCAAGAAACGCCTCAGTCAGCGCGTGACGGTCAGAGATGCTGCCATAGCAAACCTCGACTGAGCGGTCTGGGAAGATTCGCTCCCTCCCAACCGTATGCACGAGGACACGCACCTGGTGGCGTGGTTGCAGCTCGTCCACGACCCTGCGCCCTACAAACCCAGTGGCCCCAGTCACGAGTACCCTCACAACGGCCTCCATGTTCCGACTCCACAGATAGCAAACACCCCCAAGCAGTGTCAAGAGCCAACGGTCAAACCTGACCAGTAACCCCATTGGCGAGGAGGAAAGCAGGCTGGATCGGCTTGTCAGATTTGGTTAGACTATCATGGGTTGCAACTGGGATAGCCACCGAGGAAATCCAGGCACAGGAACGGGATTTATGGACGGATCGGACCTTAGATTCGGCATAGGCCTTACTGGAGGAGCCGCTGAAACTGCCCAACAGGCCAGGTGGCTAGAGGAGTTGGGATATGACTACCTGTCCTCCGGCGAACACTACATGAGAGGCAACCCGCCTGGTCCCACGCATACAGCTCTACCCCTGCTTGCGGTTGCTGCAGGAGCCACACAACGAATCCGTATCGCGTCAACAATCGTACTCGCGCCCTTCTACCATCCAACCATCCTTGCGAAGCTGGCCACCACCCTCGACATCGCTTCCGGGGGTAGGTTGACCCTCGGTATAGGGGTTGGCGGAGAGTACCCCGTCGAGTTCAAGGCCGCCGGCCTCAACGTGCGACAACGCGGGCGGCGCACTAACGAGTGCCTGGAGGCACTGCGGCTGCTGTGGACCGAGGATCACGTCTCATATCAGGGACGCCATTTCAAATTGGATGACGTGACCCTTTTGCCCAGGCCGACCCAACAACCCCATCCACCTGTTTGGGTGTCAGGTCGGCGTGACGCCGCCATGTCCCGGGCCGCCCGATACGGCGATGGATGGATGCCCTATTTCTACGACCCTCCCAGGTACAGGGACAGCGTGGAGAAGATTGAGGGATTTGCCTCCGATGCCGGACGGAGCCTCGACGACTTTCATTGGGCCTACTTCCCCTACATTTCTATCCATGATTCGGTTGAGCAAGCCGCAGATGTAGCCACCAGAGCCTTGGGAGGCCGTTATCTCCGCAGTGGTGGCTTCGCGGACATCGTGCATCGCTACTGCATTCTAGGCCCGGTTGAGATGTGCGTGGCCCGGCTCCAAGAATATATTGACGCCGGAGCCCGTCACATAATTTTCAGCGTCGCCTGCGACCGCGAAGACCGTGAGAGGCACGTCGAAACCATCGCGAAGGAGATCATCCCCCAGCTCAAAGGATAGCGGCGTACAGGCAATCGGACACCAACCGGGTCCCCGGGAGGAGAGCGGCCGACCTCCATCCATGACAATCCCCACCGGAATCAACGACCAGGTATGGTTGGGGTCGCATATCGTAACTTGCACTGTTGCGTTATAATGTTACTCAGTTTGTGATAGAACTGACGGAGAATCTCCACCGCCGTCCTTAACCTAACACATCCACACGTTAACCTACACATCCACACGTTCCGGCAGGAACAGGGAGCCACCATGTCGAGAATCAAGCGGGTTATGTTAGTGCAGCCGGCTTCCGCCGGTGGGAACTTTGAATATATAGCCATACCGCGTCAGGGGATGCTGTTCTTATCCGGAGCGTTGGCTCAATGGGAAGGAACCTACCTGTACGACCGTGAGATATGGTTCGAGGACCGCTCAGGGGTCATCGACCCTGACAGGGACCTTGACGGAGTCGACATCCTGATGGTTACGGCGCTGATCAATGAAGCCCCCCGGGGATATCAGATAGCCCGGCTGGCCAAACAGCACCATCCCGACTTGATCACCATCGGCGGCGGGCCCCAGATGAGCCCGCTGTCGGAAGAGGCATTCGAGTATGGCCACTTCGACGTCATCGTGCAACGTGAGGGCGAGGATATCATAGGCCAGCTATGCGACGTCCTCCTCACATACCAAGGCGAAGAGCGGAACGGCTACCTGGACAAGGTCCCAGGCATCTCCTATCGGAAGGACGGCCATGTCGTCCAGACTGCCCGGCGGGGACTGGTGTCGCCCGATTTCGTGGAACTACCTGACTTTCGTTCCATCCGTGACCTGACCCCGGCCAACCCGATGGCTGGAGGCGTGATCGAGACCGTCCGGGGGTGCACCGAGAGCTGCACTTATTGCCAAGTGATCCAGCAATTTCTGGGGTACCGCCTGGTGAGCCGTGAGACGGAGCACAAGCGGCTTGCCCATTTAAGGGAACTGGCGGACGATGGGCTGATACATTCATCCCGCAATGGCACTTTCCAAATATTCATCTCCGACGACCTGCATCCGCCTCCGCTCAGGGCCACCAAGTTCCGCAACGAACGGCTGGAGCGGCTCAAGTCTTGGAAGGACCATACTGACGGCATGTACCTCATCTGCCAGGCTCGTGCCGAGGTCGGACAGGACCCAGAGCTGTCGGAGGCGATGTTGGACGCCAACATCAAGATGGTCTATGTCGGCGTCGAGTCGGACAACGCAGAGAACCTCCAGCTTGTCCGGAAGCGGCAAGAGCCGGGCCAAGTCCACACCGACCTGACCAGTATGAACCGCTCGGGGTTCTCGGTCGTGGCCATGACCATAATCGGCCTGCCCTATGACACCGAGCAGAGTATCATGGAACTGGCAGACTGGGTTACGGAAATCAGTAACTACCAGACGGTCAACCTGCTGACCCCGCTGCCCGCTACCTCCAACTGGGACTCCCTTGCGCCTCTGAATGCCGACGGCGAGATTCTCCAGGAAGGGGAGATGCGTCCTTACCACCTCTATACGGGCCGCCAGTTTGTCCACTACGACGAGCGCTGGACGATGGAAGCGAGCAGGGAGCTGTTCGACAGGTATTCGGCTCGCCTCACACCGATTGATGATCTCTACCAGCGCATTTTCCGCATCCTGCGGACCTACCGGCTCAGACTGGCCGCCACGAGCAGGGACCTGGGTGACTCCATCAGCTCCCGGATCACGGAGGCGATTGAAAGCCTCCGTGGCTGGTCCGACCCGGTTTCACTCCCGGGGTCCGAGTTTTCCGACAACATCGCTGTCCGCGTCGGAGAGTTGGCTGACAGGCTACGGTCGGTCTCCCAGCCTCTTGCCAATGCTCGACGGGAAGTCGTGGACAACATTGGCCAGAGCGTCGCAGAGCTTACGGAGTCATTGAACAAGCTGTCTGGCCCGATCGACGATGGCAAACGAGAACTGGCGGCGAACATATCGAACCGAATCACCGAAATCACCGAGTCATTGAATCGTGCAGTCACAGAAACCCGAGGAGGAAGAGTCGCCAGGGACTGAACCCAAGAGTCCAACCAGTTGACGGGCAGGTTACAGAATCGGACATTCAAGCTGGGGTGTGGGGAGGCAGAGTTTCGCCACGTGATAAGCATCAGAACGGACGGTGGGCAATTCCCTTCGTCCGTTCCGTATTACTGTGGCCGTCCACGATTCCCAGGGTTCGGGCAATTACTGCGGCAATGGCGACCTGAAAATCGTGCCGGAGTGGAAAGCAGGGGCCACTACTTGGCATATGCGTGAGATGTTTGGAGGAACCCCTTAACTGAAACCGGGAATAGTATGAACGAGTTCCAACGTGTCCTGATAACTGGGATTGGAATTGTCAGCCCCCTAGGACTAGATGTGCCCTCTACTTGGCAGCGACTGGTTGAAGGCAAGTCCGGGATCGATTACATCACAGCCTTCGACTCGACAGGGTTCGATACACAAATCGCTGGTGAGGTAAAGGGCTTCGACCCGGAGGACTACCTGGACCGCAAGGAGGCGAGACGGATGGACCGCTTCGCCCAGCTTGCCGCGGTGGCGGCCCAGGAAGCGTGCCGTCGGGCCCAACTCGATCCGCGCTCCGGTGATCCCTACCGCGTAGGAGTGATCATTGGCAGCGGCATCGGCGGGATTATCACCCTGAGCCAGCAGCAGGAAGTCTTGAGCCAACGGGGACCGAAACGGGTAAGCCCCTTCCTGATCCCCATGATGCTCGCGGACATGGCCTCGGCCCAGGTATCGATGGTTACCGGGGCGATGGGGGCCAATTACTGCTTGGTGTCGTCGTGCTCCAGTGGCGCTGACGCTTTGGGACAGGGTTGGGAGATGGTTCGCCGGGGACAGGAGGATATCGTGCTGGCGGGTGGTAGCGAGGCACCCGTTTCCCCCATAGCCGTGGCGGGCTTCAACTCCATGCGCGCTCTGTCGAGATTCAATGAATCGCCCCAAGAGGCCAGCCGCCCTTTCGATATACAACGGGACGGGTTCGTGATGTCCGAGGGGGCCGCAGTCCTGGTGCTTGAGAGCGAGAGCAGCGCGCAACGTAGGGGGGTTTTGCCGTTGGCGGAACTTCGCGGCTACGGGGCCACATCCGACGCGCATCACCTGACCGAGCCAGGGCCGACAGGCCAGAGCGCGGCCCGTGCCATGCTGCTAGCCCTGGAATCGTCGAGATTGGACCCTTCGCATGTGGACTATGTTAACGCCCATGGCACATCGACTCCATTGAACGACCGACAGGAGACCAAGGCAATCAAACTGGCTCTCGGGGAAGAAGCACACCGCATTCCCATAAGTTCCACTAAGTCTATGACCGGTCACCTGCTAGGCGCAGGCGGAGCGTTGGAAGCGGCCATCTGCGTGCAGGCCCTGCTGAATGAAGCGCTGCCCCCCACGATCAACCTCCGGGAGCGGGACCCGGAATGCGACTTGGACTACACACCCAATCAGGCCCGGCATCAGCAAGTGCGAGTGGCGATGAGCAACTCCTTCGGCTTCGGGGGACACAACTCCGTCCTAGTTTTCACCCACTCGGACTGCCCCACGCCGTAGGCATAGGCGGGCCTGCTAATGACCAACGCACCAGTCAAGGAGTGGGCCTTCCCGAAACCGATTAACCCATCGGAGCTTCCCGCCGACATCCCAATACCCATCAGGGAGCTGCTGGCCCGCAGGAACATCGATACTTCCGAGAAGCTGCGGTTCTTCCTTGACCCTCCACACCGCCTACCCTACGACCCTCAACGCATGACTGGTATGGACCGCGCAGTCGCAAGGCTGTACCAGGCCGTCCAGCGTGGAGAGAATGTGGGCGTATTCGGCGACTTCGACGTTGACGGCGTCACCGGCACGGCCATTATTTCCGAAGGCCTGGCGACACTCGGCATCAACGTAGTCCCTTATCTTCCGCGCCGGTCCGAGGAGGGACACGGCCTGTCCAACAGCGCCATCGACCAGCTCATTGGACAGGGAGTGACCCTGATCATCACCGTTGATTGCGGAGTGACATCTGCCCCGGAAGTGGCTCACGCCCGGACCCTCGGCGCGGACATGATCATCACCGACCATCATTTGCCCCAGGACGAGCTTCCCAATGCGGCAGCAGTCCTGAACCCTAAACTCCCTGGCGGGACCTACCCGTTTTTCGACCTCTGCGGCGCAGGGCTGGCCTTCAAGCTGATGCAGGGCCTGTATGAATTTCACGGCCAGCCATGGAACGTTGGGCTGCTGGAATTGGCGGCACTGGGTACGATTGCCGACCTGGTGCCGCTGGTAGACGAGAATCGGTACCTGGTACAGCGAGGTCTTACTGCCCTCTCGAACACCCGCCGCCCAGGGATGCTGGCCCTTTACCGGCGGGCGAGGGTTGATCCTGGCCACATCGATACTGAGACTGTGTCCTTCCAGATTGCCCCTCGCATCAACTCACCTGGCAGAATGGGCCATGCGATGGACAGCTATCAACTGCTGACCTGTAGTTCACAGGTTGAGGCGGAGCATCTGGCTGATCACATAGAGGACCTGAACCGGGAACGCCGTAACCAGAGCGAGGAGGCGTACCGGATTGCTCTGGAGCACGTCTCAGCGGCGGTCTCGTCAGGAACGCCCTCGATACTAATGGTTGAAGACCGCCGCATCGACGCAGGAGTGTCCGGGATTGTCGCCAGCAGGCTGGTTGAGACCTATTTCCGTCCGGCGGTGGTAGTATCAACTCGTGGAGAGAACCTGGTGGCCAGTGCCCGGAGCATTCCCGGATTTAACCTTGCCGAGGCGTTCGCCAAATTTCAGGACAGAATGGTGCGCTATGGCGGTCACGCTCAGGCTGCCGGATTCACGATTGCGAAAGACAGGTATCCTGATCTTGTGGCCAACCTCACCTCGTATGCGGATGCAATCCTGGGCCAATGGGACCTGCGTCCGACGCAGCACATCGACGTGGAGCTGGACCTCTCAGTCCTGACCGGAGATTCCCTCCAGTGGTTGTCTCTGCTGGAACCCTTCGGCCAGGGCAACCCTGCTCCTGTCTTCTTGACTCGGGGGCTGGACGTTCTCGGGTTCCGGTGGATGGGCGCGTCAAGCCAACATTTCGCACTTAACGTGGCGGGTGGAGACAGAACGTGGACCGCGCTGGGCTTCAACCTGGCCGAATCGTGGGACAAACGTGCGAAAAAGGTGGACTTGGTCTACTCCATCATAGACGACAGGCGCCAAGGTCCCGGCGCGAAGGCCTTGCGAATACTGGACTTCCGCTCCGCCTAGCCATAGGGTTGGCGGAGACGACCGCGTGCCTCCGGGATCCGTTGACACTAAGATTATCCTCAGCCTCAGCCGGGTTCGGCCGCGCTGCTCCGCCGCTCGCCTCCCGGACCCGGCCGGACGATCTGAGCCTTGTAGACCAGCAATGGAATGGCTATAACGATAACCAGCAGTGCCAGGACCTGTGCCTGGTTCAGCACTCCAAAGTACTCGTTTACCTCGACCCTCAGGAAGCTGAGGAAGAACCTTCCAACGGAGTAAAGTGCACCGTACATCACGAAGAACATGCCGTGAGGACGAAGCCTATGGCGGAATGGCCAGATAATGGCCACCAGGATTAGGTCGAACAACATCTCATAGGCGACTGCTGGGTGCGATGCAGGTTGCAGGTATCCGGGGCTGTCAGGGTGGGTGTAGGTGAAGGCCCAAGGCAGGTCGGACGCCCTGGCGAAATGCTCGCCATTGATTATGTCCCCGATTCTGCCGATGGCCATCGCAACCAGAAGCGCAGGAGCTGCCACGTCGGCCAGGTGGCCAACGCCGGGTAAAGGCGCACGGTCTGGCTCCCCCATAAACCGGAAATACCGGCCCCAGGCGCTGATGAACCACTCAGAGTTGCGCACGTTTATGTAGAGTGCACCCCCGACGAAACCTCCGAGAATTGCCCCGTATATGGCGATCCCGCCCTCCCACACGTACAACAGCCGCACGGGGTCGTGCCGGTAGATCTCACCCCAGAAGTCGATCACGTGGACCACGCGGGCACCGATTATCCCTCCGATGATGCACCAAAGCGCCACGGAATAAACCGCGTCGGCCGACATGCCCTCTTTGCGGCCCCAGTACACAGTCAGTACGACCGCTGTGGCCACGGCAATGAACGTGAACAACCCGTGCCAGGAGATCAGGAACGGTCCGACATCCAGCAGGATCGGATCCAGTGGAATGCCGATGATACCGAGATTGACCATCAGGACTCTTGTGTACCTCCCAAGGATGATAACGGATTATTGGCCAAGAACCCCACTTACCGCGGGATGTCTTGCCTCTGGCCTATTGTGCGTACACGGTATACCCGTGCGGCATACGGTTTCAAGGCATCTGCGATGCCTCCATGTTCCACTTCGGTGGTAGGGAGGCAAAATAACGCAGGGCCTGCCCCCGAAACCATCGACACGGAAGCCACTGCCCGGGACACTTCTTTCTTCAGGTCCAGCAGACCTGGGAACAAGCCCAGGCAGACCTCTTCCAACCCGTTGTGCATCGATTCTGGTACGAACCTGCCGCCATTTAGGATTTGCAATAGTTCCTCAGTGCGCCGGCCGGTGCCGTAATTACCCGGCGTAACGCTGGAATAGACCCGTCGCGTTTTGTCCGGGATCGTCTCCCATGGGCACACCAGCGTCATGGGTAAGGACTGCAATGGAGGGACCGGGTGTACTATCTCGCCCCTTCCCGATGCAAGCGCAGTACCGCCACACAAGAAAAAGGCAACGTCGGAACCAACTCCTGCCGCAACACCTGCAAGTTCGTCAAAGGAAAAGCCTAGTCCCCACAGCAAGTCCAGCGCCAGGAGGGCAGCCGCCGCATCACTGCTGCCACCACCCAAACCCATACCTACCGGAATAACCTTGTGCAGAACGATTCGGGCGTGTGCACGGATGCGGGCGTGCTCGGCGAGGGCTAACGCCGCCTGCCATACCAAGTTGGACTCGTTCTGGAGAGATGGATCGTCACACTCCACAGTTAGGTCCGGTCCATCCTCCACTTCCAGCCTATCGTAGAGGTCTATGGTCTGGAGTACCGACTTTATCTCGTGGAATCCATCGGTCCGCCGCCCCAGCACTTCCAGCGTGAGGTTGATCTTAGCCGGAGCAACGATTTCCACCCTGCTCAACTCCAGTTCTACCTGCTTCTTCCCAACGCCGATACACCGTTCCCCATTCTTCCAGAGTCAGGGTCTCGGGTCTCCGGCGTCCATCCAGACCGATGTCCTCGAGGATTTTCCCTGCATCCGCCGCCAGGATTCCCAAGCCCTGGCTAAGGGAATTGCGCAATTGCTTGCGCGGGGCGGCGAACCCGGCTCGGACGACTTCGAAGAAGCTGTCCGGTGATCCCACTTTGAACGCCGGGCTTGTCCGCACGTCCATCCGCACCACCGAGGACGCCACTTTCGGAGCCGGGCGAAACGCCCTGGAGGGAACGTTGCAGACCAGCCTGGGGACAGCGTAGAACTGGATTGCAACCGACAGGATACCCATCCTGCCCGGTTGAGCCACCATGGACTGAGCCACCTCCCTCTGCACCATCACCACCATTGATTCGGGCTTTGTATCAGACTCCAGGAACCGGCGTATGATGGGGCTGGCGGCATAATAGGGGAGGTTTGCCACAACACGGTAGGAACTGTCCGCGTCGACCAGGGATGCAAAGTCAACTGTGCGAGCATCGGCGTGGACGACAGTCAGGTTGGGAGGAAATTCCAGCCGGTATGGCAACTCCTTGGCAAGGGCACCGTCCATCTCTACTGCGACGACGCTGCCTGCGCTCCGCACCAGTCTGCGCGTCAACACTCCCCGCCCCGGTCCGACTTCCAGAACGACAGTATCTCGAGTGAGGTCGGCGGCGGCCACGATGCGGTCAAGTATTCGGCCGTCCGCCAGGAAATGCTGCCCCAGAGACTTCCTTGGTCTGGGTCCAGACCGTGGAAGCGGGACAAGTCCATTGGATCGAGGTGAACCCCCGGCAGCCTTGGGTTCCACGGTTAGCGGATTAGAGACCGCGCACCTCCCTTTGACGACGACCATTGAACGTGCACCGGGCTGTGACTCGGGTCAGGCACTCCCACGGCACCCGCAGGAGCCTGCTTACCGTTGCTCCTTTCGGCCTGGCGGGGTTCACAAGTCTGCGCCGCGTGGGACCCAACCTTCAATATCGACGGCCCGGCACATTGGGCCAATGGAGCCGCCTGGGGGAGGCATTCAACCCCGCTATAGCGGATTGCGAGTTCAGGGCACCGCTAGCTCCCCGTCTAGCGCGGCCTCAATAACATGGTAGGCCAGCAACCCAAGGGTGTCAAACAACCTCCCCATGCTAGTAACCGGGGAAACCCTGTCTGGAAGGTGCACTTCCGCGATACACTCGGGAGGAAGTGGTGAATACTTCGCTCACCAGCGATCGCATTGTTCCCACATCTGGCAGATGATAGAATCGCTACGAATTTGGAGGGCGCGATGACGATTCGTACCGCCGTTATCCCTGCAGCGGGGCTGGGCACACGATTCCTCCCGGCCACCAAGTCGATCCCCAAGGAGCTTATGCCCATCCTGGACAAACCCATGCTCCAGTACGTGGTAGAGGAGGCCGCCGAGGCAGGAATAGAGCGGGTCATAATCGTCACCGCGAGGGGCAAAGAATCCATCGCCGCCTACTTCCAGCCCCACGAGCATTTGGAACACCACCTTCTGGAAACCGGCGCGACCGATCTTGCAGGGAAGGTCCGGGCCGCTTCAGATCTGGCAGAGGTGTCTTTTGTAATCCAGGAACAGCCCCTGGGTTTGGGCCACGCTGTTCTCACTGCCGAGGAGGCTGTTGACGGAGAGGGATTTGCCGTCATACTTCCGGACGACATATTTGATGCTTCCCCAGGAGTCCTCTCCCAATTGCTTATTGTGCAACAGGAGCATGGGGGTGGGGTCGTGTCGGTAGAGCAAGTTCCTTGGGAAGTGGTCAACAACTACGGCGTGGTAGAGGCGGATGCCGTGGCTGAGGATGTCCACCGCATCCGGTCACTGGTGGAAAAACCGGCCCGGGAAGATGCTCCGTCGAATCTGGCCATTGCCGGACGCTACATCCTGCCCCCGGAGATTTTCGACTGTCTGAAGCGGACACCGCCCGGTGCGAAGGGAGAAATCCAGCTTACCGACGGCATGGCGATCCTGCTCGAAGACACTGACGTATTTGCCTGTGAATTTCAGGGGACGCGCTACGACGGCGGCACTCCACTGGGGTTGCTCCGCGCATCTCTGGGTTTTGGACTGGTCCGTGAGGACACCCGAGACTCTGTCAAGGCGTTGCTGGGCAGCTTCACCATCGAGTAGACATCCTTTCCACGGAGATACGACCAGGTAGAACAATGCTTAGAATCCTGATAGCGCTGCACATCATCTTCGCCGTTGTCTATCTTGGCAACCTTATCACGGCGGCCTTCTGGAAGGTGCGGGCCGACCGGTCGGGTAGCCTGGAGGCAATGGCTGTCACATCTCGGCTGGTTATCCTGTCGGACTGCTTCTTCACCGCCCCTGGAATCATCGGCCTCTTCGTGACGGGCATACTGATCGTTTCTCAGGGACCACTCGGCTGGCGGAGGTTCGAGGAGCCGTGGCTCGGGGCGTCCTTTGTCATGCTGGTGATCGCCGCGATCATCTGGCTCGCCGTCCTGGTGCCATTAGAACGACAGATGCTCCGGCTGGCGCGGGAAGGTGTCACACGGGGCGTGGTTGATCCCGCCTACCGGCGAACCAGCAGGCTGTGGACCATCTTCGGCGGGATCGCAACCCTGCTGCCAATGATCATCCTGTTCCTGATGGTAATCCGTCCCTAGCACACCAGTTGATTAGAATAGCTGCTTATGTGCAGGAATCTCGGAGGATAGTTGAAGACCCTGAGAGACGCCCAGTTAGCCAAGGTGCAGTCGATAGAGGCCGAACTGCTGGGGCTGCTGGAAGGGATGGACTACTGCCTTGACTGGAAACCCGACCCAGAAGCATGGTCGGTGAGAGAAGTCCTCTATCATTTGCTGGACACCCCGGCAGGAGGTGTCCACACCGTCCTACAGGGAATCGTGTCGGGGGAGTTGGCGGAGTTCGAGGTTTGGGCCGACCGCAGCAACATGACCCCGGAACGGCAGAGCCACGACATCGACGGCATACTACATGACATATCAGTCATGTTCCGCGGCATAGAAATGGCGTTGCAGGCCAGCAGCGACGAGGACCTGACGGGCAAAACCGCTCTGGCTTACCTGCGGAGCTATGGCCGCGAAGACCATCGGTCGGGGCAGACGTTGCTGGATGGGCTGCTTGCCCGACACTGGGGAGAACACCTGGAACAAATCAGGGAGTTGCGGGAGACCTTGGGAGTCTAGCTACTCCTCGCTGCCGATTTTGAGCAGCGTAAGGAACGCTTCCTGCGGCATCTCCACCTTGCCCACCATCTTCAAACGGCGCTTGCCTTCCCTCTGTTTCTCCAGGAGTTTACGCTTCCGGGTGACGTCGCCACCGTAACACTTGGCCAGCACGTCCTTGCGCAGGGCACGTACCGTCTCCCGGGCGATGATGCGCCCGCCGATGGCCGCCTGTATCGGGACCTCGAACAGTTGTCGGGGTATCGCTTCCCGGAGACGCTGCGCCACAGCCCGACCGTGGGCAGTAGCCCGGTCCCGGTGGACGATCATCGACAGAGCTTCGACGGGCTGCTGATTGATGAGGATATCCACCTTAACCAGTGACGCAGCCTCGTAACCCTCAAGGGAGTAGTCCAGGGAAGCATAGCCTTGGGTGCGGGACTTCAACTGGTTGTAAAAGTCCGCCAGCATCTCGACCAGGGGCATCCTGTATTCGAGGACGACTCGCGCATGATCTGAACCATCCCCTGACTGTCCCTCCCGCTGCTCCGCCAGTCCCTGAATGTACTCCATCCGCTTGAACTCGGAACGCCGCGAGTGCATCAATTCCATGATCGCGCCCACGAAACGGTTGGGCACGACGATGGTCAGGCCGAGAACTGGCTCCCGGATCTCGCTGGTCTCGTTTGGGGGCGGCAACTTCGACGGGCTGTCAACGACTATAGTCTCTCCCCTGGAAGTGACAACCTGGTAGGCGACGCTCGGCGCGGTGACTATCAGGTCGAGTCCATACTCCCGCTCCAGCCGCTCTTGGACGATGTCCATATGCATCAGTCCCAGGAAGCCGCAACGGAATCCGAATCCCAGCGCGGAGCTGCTCTCGGGTTCAATGGTCAAAGAGGCGTCGTTGAGTTGCAGCTTTTCCAACGCTGCCCTGAGACGAGCAAAGTCTTCACCGTCGGAAGCGTAAAGTCCAGCGAATACCATCGACTTCAACGGCACGTATCCGGGAAGCGGTTCATTGGCCGGTCCGCTGGCGTCGGTCAGCGTGTCCCCGACGCTGCATTCACGCACGTCCTTGAAACCGGTTGCCACATAGCCTACCTGGCCGGCGACCAGGGATGCTGTCGGTTCCGGGGCGGGACTGAAGGCGCCGACCTCCATTATTTCGGCCACCCTGCCCGAGGACATGACCTGTAACCGCTGTCCGGAGTTGACCTGCCCATCCTCAACGCGGATGTGGGCGATAATGCCCTTGTACGGGTTGTAGGATGAATCGAACACCAGCGCCCGGAGGGGCGAACTTCCTTCGCCGGAGGGAGGCGGCACCCGCTCCACTATGGCGTTCAGCACCTCATTGGCCCCGGTACCCTCCTTGGCGGACACAAACAAGACCTCATCCTCACGGAACCCGAACACCTGCTGCAACTCGGCGGCGACCCGTTGTGGCTCGGCCTGGGGGAGGTCAACTTTATTGACCACAGGGATCAGCATCAGGTCATATTCCATGGCCAGCAGCGTGTTTGCGATGGTCTGGGCCTCGATGCCCTGGCTCGCGTCAACTACCAAAAGCGCGCCTTCGGCGGCCGCCAGGGCGCGTGACACTTCGTAGCTGAAATCGACGTGGCCGGGAGTATCGATTAGGTTGAGCTGGTAGTCTGTCCCATCGGGCGCGCGGTGAAACATGCTCACCGCCTTGCCTTTGATGGTTATCCCTCGCTCCCGTTCCAAGTCCATCTGGTCCAGGAATTGGGCCCGCATGTCCTGGGGTCGGACAGTTCCGGTGATTTCCAGGAAGCGGTCGGCAAGGGTGGACTTGCCATGGTCGATGTGGGCAATAATGCAGAAATTGCGGATGTTCGACTGGTCCATCAATTAAATATGTTAACACGCCCCAATCACAGCTACAACGAATAGAGGGCAAGCTGTGCAGCTTTCCATCCCAGGCGACGCGGTTCACCTAGCGCGCTACCGTGGGGAATGTGTTTCCCGGACATTTTCACCCACCGGTCCAGCTGGGGCAGGTTCTATGGGCCGGCGCAGGCGTATCTCTGTTCACTGCGGCGTTGGGACTGGGAAATTCTTGCTTTTCCTCTCACTTTTGGGAATTCCGGCGCGTCGGGTAAGCTTAGGATGAGGGTCCGGGACAGTCCATTCGTCAAGAAATATCCCTGGGCTTCGAGAAAGCTGCTCCGTGAACGGTACGAGTACGGTTCGCTCGTACAAGGCCGGTCTTCCGACCTGCGGGTTTGATCTGGTCTCATTCATACCAGAGGTGCGAGGCGGGCTAGCCGACGACATGATAGGGGAGTGAATCCGGGGTTGGAAAGGGGAGAATTTCAGTAACATGAGGCCTGGTAAGTGTCCGGGGACACAACCACTCCGGATCGAGTCGGGACATCCCCTGAATTACAACGCTACGGCAAGGTTGCAAGAGGTAAGCGAGGCTGTTCGCATCTACGGTGACAGAATGGTCTTGCGACTGGATATGATCGTACCAACGCAGGGACATTTCGATAGTTCAAGTTCACTGTGAGGAAATCGTTGGCTGTCGTCGATGCTTTGGTATAATCTCCAAGCCTGTTAAGACCTCTGGCAAGAGTGACGATATTGGCGGCTGCAACTTCTCAGAATCCCCGATACGAGGCGGACGAAAGGCCCCCGATCCTGCCGCTCTGGGCTACGGTTTTCAATTCAGCCTGATAGCCTCCGCAACCCTGCTGGTTACCCCGGTAATCGTCGCCCAGGCTTCTGGATTGGGCCATTCCTACGTTGTCTGGATGGTGTTCGCATCGCTTCTGGTTGTGGGACTGTCAACGCTCATACAGGTGCGACAGTTCGGTCCAATCGGAGCCGGCCTTGTTGCGCCCATGTTCACTGCCGCATTCTCCATACCCTTCTGCATCTCTGCAGTGGCGGCCGCGGCCCGGCGACGTTGACGACTCTGGTTCTGGTCACGGCGCGGCGCAGTTGGTGATCTCCAAGTGCTGTTCATTTTAAGGCGAATCGTCACACCAGTGGTGGGCGGCACCGTGATGATGATCCTGTCGATCACACTGGCATCAGTGGTCTTCGACCTGCTAGACCGGCATCGACCGTCGAACCTGTGGCCGCCCCGCTGACTGCACTGGCGACGCTCGTGGTCGTTGCAGCGCTTAGTCTCAGAGGCTCGGTCCTGCTACGCTTGTGGGGGCCGGTGATTGGTATAGTCGTCGGCTGTGCCGTTGCAGCCGCCTTTGGGATCTATGACATCAGCCGGTACTGGACGCCCCATGGGTTGGCCTTCCCGGCGAATGGCCGGGCATATCGCTGGATTTCGGTGTTTCATTCTGGACGCTGGTTCAGCGTTTATTTTCCTCGGCATCGTCATCTCGATCCAGTCCAATGGAGAGGCAATCTCTCTGCAGCGAGTCTCCTGGCGCGAAGACCGGGCCGTGAACTTCCGGCAGGTACAGGGCTCCTTATCGGGCGGGGGTGTGACCAATCTCCTTGCCGGACTAATGGGGGCAGTACCCAACATCATACATCCAGGCATAGTTGCATTTACGCGCACTACTGGCGTCGCGGCCCGGAGGGGTCGGATACTGCATTGGCTGCATATTCATTGTGGTCGCGTTTTTGCCGAAGGTGTCTGGATTGCTCAGCACGATCCCGGGCCCGGTAATGACGGGATACCTGATCTTGGTGACTGGCACTCTGTTCGTGGACGGGGCGCGCACCGTGATACAGAGCGAACAGAACAGCCAGAGGGTCGTGGTTGCGGGCGTTTGCTTCTGGATTGGAGCATCTTTTCAGTTCGGACTATTCAATCTGCCAGACCTCGGTCCGGTCATAGGTGCTATGTTCAAGAGCGCCATAACTACCGGAGGGTTTGCGGCCATCGTCATGATTCTGTACCTGGAGTTCACCAACCCGCGGCGTATGCGTTTCCAGTCCCAACTGCATGCGGATGCCCTGCCGGAATTGAACCAGTTCATCGCCAAGTTCTCCGACCGCAGGGGCTGGGACTCGGCGATGAAGGAGCGGCTGAGCGCCGTGGCGGAAGAAACGCTGCTGACGCTGGCGCCCCTGGACCTGGAAGGGAACGTGGATGAGCCACGGGACGACCGGCAACTGGTAGTGCTGGCGTCCAGCGACGGCCCGGTTGCCGATCTGGAATTCATAGGCGGTGGAAGCGGGGAGAACATTGAAGACCAAGTCAGGCAGCTACAGCAGCACGACACGGAGACCCCGCTGGAGCATGAAATCTCGCTGCTGCTGTTACGGAACTATGCTTCATCCGTCCGTCACCAACAGTACCACGACACTGACATCATTACAGTACGGGTTGACCCTCCTCGTAGGGGATAGATTGCTCGACGCGAAGTACCCAGCTTGACTCTACCGCCACCCTCTGATAAGAAAGGCGTATCGATAACCGCACCGCGAACTGGCAGGCATGACTCAGGCGTGGATATGCGACCCCTTCTTGTAGCATTTGAAGGCTTATCGCCAGAGGCAATTGCCAGTGGTGAGACGGTAGGGTCGGATGGCTTGGGAGGCGTGTGATGCAGATCGGCTTCGTAGGGACTGGCACAATGGGCAACCCGATGGCCTGCTGCCTGATTGAAGCCGGTCACCAGCTATTGGCCTACGATATACGTCAGGAAGCCACTACCAACCTATGCGAGATGGGCGCTTCTTGGGCCGATTGTCCTCGTGCAGTAGCGGAATCCAGCCAGGTGGTGTTCCTGTCGCTACCGGGACCGAGTGAAGTCGAGCAAGCCGTACTTGACGAACATACTGGGGTCTTGGCAGGCCTTGCGCGGGGTACTGCGATAATCGACACGACCACAAACTCGCCGTCTGTCTCACGCAAGGTGTCATCAATTTGCCGCAGGCGGGGTGTGGAAATGCTGGACGCGCCGGTGAGCGGCAGACCTCCGGGCATGACGATAATGGCTGGTGGCGATAGAGCGACCTTCGACGAGTGCCGGCCACTTCTGGAAACCATTGCAGGCAATGTCTTCCACCTTGGTGACAGCGGTGCGGGATGCATTGCCAAGCTGGTCACCCAATACCTGGGCTATTCCAACTTCATAACTGCAATTGAGGGCCTTATAATCGGGGCTAAGGCCGGTATCGATCCGGGGCTGCTGGCGCAGGTGGTCCCGGTCAGCGCCGGGGCCAGCCGGGTGTTCGACAACATACCCCGTTCTGTCCTCAGCGGGACATTTGTATCCGGCGGGACCCTGGACATAGTGGCCAAGGACCTGCACCTGGCCTGCGAGTTGGCCCGAGAGGCTGGCGCTGCATCGTCCATGGGCAACATAGCGGAGGATGTATTCAGACGCGGGCAAGTCCTGGGATGGGGTAGCGAGGGATTCGCCGCGGCGGCGCAGGTGTTGGAGGCGATGGCAGGGATGGCGTTGCGGGCCGATGTCCCCAACGGGACTCTGAGTTACCAGCAAGCGGACCCTCGACGCGGGTAGAGACTACCTCCGTCGAGGCGATGGAGCCTGTCAGGAGGAAAGGGAAATGGTTGTAACCTCCAGAGACGAAGTCACAGGGAAGCTGGTGGACGTTGATCACGGGTTGATCAGCCGCGAGGTCTTTGTAAGCGGTGACATCTACCAACAGGAACAGGAGCAAGTGTTCGCGCGCGCCTGGCTGTTCATTGGCCACGAGGCGCAGATCCCGAAGCCCGGCGATTACTTCGTGTCCTCGATGGGTGAGGAGTCGGTCATACTTTGCCGGGACAGGGAGAGTGAGGTGCACGCCTTCCTCAATTCCTGTATGCACCGGGGGATGAAGGTATGCCGGTACGACGAGGGCAACACGCCGGTCT
This sequence comes from uncultured Dehalococcoidia bacterium, assembly GCA_951812625.1. Lineage (GTDB taxonomy): Bacteria > Chloroflexota > Dehalococcoidia > Lucifugimonadales > UBA3495 > CATOSP01. The sequence goes on from CATOSP010000002.1 coordinate 1,629,795, forward strand.
TCACGTGTCCCTACCACGGCTGGAGCTTCGCCACTGACGGCAAGCTGGTGGGCGTGCCATATTTCAAGGATGCCTATCACCAGGAACTGGACAAGTCCAAGTGGGGACTCATAGAGGTTCCCCAGATGTACAACTATAAGGGCGGAATCTGGGCCACATGGGACAAGTCGGCCCCGCCGTTCCTGGACTACATCGGCGGCTTCAAGCTCTACCTGGACTTGCTGATGGACAGTTGGGACGGCTCGGACAGCGGCACCGAGGTCTTCGGAGGGGTCGAGAAGTGGCTAGTTCCCAGCAACTGGAAATTCCCCGCAGAGAACTTCATCGGTGACCGTTACCACAACATCAGCCACCGCTCCGTGGACATGGTGGGGATCGGTCCCAGCGGCACGGGCCGCCGTGACACCAACGAGAGGGCCGGCAGCCGGTTACTGGACGTTAGTTTCCCGGAGCGAGGCCACGGTACAGTGATGGCCCTCCGCCCGGGCGACGCCGCCATACCCAACGCTTACCAGGATCTGCCGATATTGGCCGAGTATTTCCGCCACTGTGAGGAAGAAAAGAAGCGGAAAGACGCCCAATTGTGGCGACTACTGGGCGGGCCTGGCACGGTCTTCCCCAACATGTCCTACCTGCCGCGACAGCCCAGGAGCATCGCTGTTTGGCATCCCAGGGGCGTAAATCAGACCGAAGTATGGCGCTGGTTCCTGGTAGATACAAAGGCCCCCCAAGAGGTCAAGGACTACCTTCGGCATTACTACATACGCTACTCGGGACCTGGCGGCCTGACTGAACAGGACGACATGGAGAATTGGAACTATGCCCATTCCGCAAGCAGAGGGGTCATTGCCCGGCGCTACGCATACAACTACGAAATGGGCCTGGGTTACGGCACTCCTAACTACGAGAACGACGGCCTGAAGCTACCCGGGTTGATACTGGACTCGACCGAGGCCAAGGCCGCGGAGCAGAACCAGCGGGGTTTCTACCGGCGTTGGGCCGAATTCATGGACGCCGAGGATTGGGGCATCCTAGCCAACTGGCGCAATGGCTCCGGCCATGAATAGTGGAGCGGCGAGCATCTTGGCTAGCTCGGACCAAGCTATCGCTCGGCTCCTCCTCAAGGACGAGGTTGAGCGATTCCTCTTCGCCGAGGCAGAACTGCTTGACGATCGCCAGTACGAGGAATGGCTGGCCCTGCTGGATGATGACATCCGTTACTGGATGCCGATGCGGCGCAACGTGAAGTTCGGGGAGTTGGAGCGCGAATTTACCCGGGAGGGCCAGGACATTAACTGGTTCGACGAGGGAAAGGACACCCTCATGCGCCGGTAAACCAGATCCTCACCGGCGTCCACTGGGCCGGAGGAACCCTTGTCACGCATCTGCCATATTGTGTCTAACGTGCAGGTGCTGGACGCGCAACCGTCAATGTCCGACCCCTCTGAGGTCTCGGTCAAGTGCCGGTTCATCATCTACCGCAACCGGGTCGAGACCGAGACGGACTTCCTGGTCGGCAAACGCGAGGAGCTGCTGCGCAAGACCAAGCAAGGATGGAAGATCGCCCGCCGAAAGATTGTTCTGGACCAGAACGTGCTGCTGGCCAAGAACCTGACTTTTTTCTTTTGAAGTCATGAGTGAGATAGTCAACATCCGATTGCTGGAGCCTGGGACGATAGTCAGACTGTCCAACGATGCCACCGGCGAGGTAGTTAGCAACTTCAACGACGGGGTGTGGATCAGTGTGCGGTTTCTAACGTCGCCGATGATGACCCTTCGCTGGAAGGGACAGAGGAAATGGTCTTTGCCCAGAAGTGATGGAAGTCATCGAAAGGCCATAGACCTCAATAGGTCCCTATTGCCATGCCTGCTGTACAACCGCAATTGCTTGCACCCTCGACAGAGTTGCTGCGCCGCGCCTTCGCCGCCGGTTTGAGTCCATCGACGATGGCGACACGTTCTACCTGGGATTCGACAACCTTCTCTCCGCCGAGGGCTACGTGAAACGGGATGATATTCCCTGCACCTGCTCAGACCGGGGCGCTCATGGTCACCTCCCCGAGTGCCGTTGGGTCAGGGCGGAGTGACCAGACGTTGCACATAGTGAGCACTTAGGTATAGGTTGGAGTGCCATGCAATCAGACCAGTGGCAATTCGGTGATTGGGAACAGGCTCTGGAACACTATTATCGGGAGGGTCTGACTGACGGCCTGCCGTTGTCCCGCCCACGCCGGAGCGTGTACAGGCCATGCTGGACTACTGTGGGCTTGCACCCGGAGATATTCTGGGTGTCGAGTCGATTCGCCGCAAGCAGTTTCCCAGCCGAGAAGGCGGCGGTGAGCGCCGTCATGGCCGGGTGCCTGCCAGAACATTTCCCGGTGGTTGCGGCGGCGGTCTCGGCGGTGTGTGACCGGGCTTACAATTTTCCACGCCAGCAGCACGTCCACCAACGGCATCGCCAACCTCATGATGGTCAGCGGCCCCTATGCTTCGCGCATCGGGATGAACCACGGCGTGAACCTCATGGGGAACGGGAACCGGGCCAATGCCTCCATCGGCAGGGCAATCAATTTGTTGAAGGCCAACTTCTACGGCTCAGTAGCCCAGGAAATGGACAAGAGCTCCATCGGCACCCCGGAAAGTATAGCTACTGTTTCGCCGAAGATCTGGAGACGAGCCCCTGGCCGTCCCTGGCTGAATCCCAGGGATTCCATCCTGGCGCGAGCACCGTCACGATAATCGCCGCCAACGCGCCGCTGCAACTGGAAACCCACGGCGATAAGGAGCCGGAGGGGTTCCTGACCGCTGCCGCCCACGCAATGCTGGGACTGGGCCCGTCGAGGTCAGACCTGGTGTTGATAATCAGCCAGGAGCTGATGGCCTACGTTGCGGACTCGGGCTGGAGCCGCGAACAGGTGGCCAGGTTCCTCTACGAAAAGGACGTTGCGCCCTGCCGGGGAGTGGCACGACTGGCGGCGCATTGACAAGCTCCCTCCGGATGCCGACCGCGAGCGGCTGATTGGCGCAGTTGCCAGTGCCGACAGGATAACAGTCGTTCCGGCGGGAGGTGACGCCGGGGAGTTCATGGCAATTATTACCTCGTGGGGCAGCAGTCGCTCCGTCACCAGGGAGATAGCCGTACCCACGTAGGAGGTTTATATCCGATGGCCAGTATCTACACCCTAGACCCCAGGGACGCTTCCCAGTCGTCGCAGGCAGTTCTGGCGAGCCGTCCAGCCAGCCTGGACGGTATGACCCTCGGGTTGCTCTCCAACAACAAGCCTCACTCGGAAGACCTGCTCCTAATGTTGGCCAACATCATCGGCGAGCGTTACTCACTGAAGGATGTGGTGGAGTACAACAAGGGAGGGCACCAGTGGCCTGCAGACCCCACTGCGTTGGAGGACCTGGCGAACCGCTGCGACGTGATGATTCACGCCACGGCTGAATGAGGGTCATGTACGTCGTGCAGTGTGCATGACGCAATGGAGATGGAGCTTCGCGGGGTGGCCTCCACTGTTCTGACCACCAGACCCTTCGTCAGCCAGGCTCGCGCCATGGCCCGAATCCGGGGCGACGCCGATTACGGACTGGCGATCATAGACCACCCCATCGTCACGCTTACCCGCGAGGAACTGCTCGAACGGGCCGCAGTTGCCGCACCCCAGGCTATACGCCACCTTTTGGATAGGTGAGATTGCCCGGCTGGACGTACAGCGCGGTCTGAACACTTCTGTGACCACAACCACCATATGAAGACAGCCCCGAGAAACGAAATCGGGCCCTTGTTCAGCATAGCGAACAAGGGCCCGAAGGTTTCACTAACGTCCCTGCTACCCGACTAGCAGGTATCGCACCAGATCTGGTCCCACTGTATGTACGCGCCACGCCCAGCGGGGTCTATGAAGTTCTTTATCCTGACGTTCACAGGCCATGCGCGAACCGAGAAATAAACGTTGGCCCACGAGTGGTCCTCCATGAGCAACTCGTTCGCCTTAAGCACCGCGTCTCGCCGCTTGGCGAAGTCGGTCTCGGTGTTAATGATCTCCCAGTAGGGCTCAACTGCCTCATTGAAGAAGAATGTCCTCTGGGTATGTGAAGTGCTGCCCTCCCTATAGGAAGCGGCAGAAGCGTCGGGGTCCGGGAAGGCGAAACCTGCCGCTTGTATCGCGATCTGGAAATTGCCTGCCCTGTATTCGTCGTACCCCGCCGTGCTCTCCAGCGACCTGGTGGTTATCTCCCACCCAAGCCACCTCTCCAGCTGAGACTGGATGATGAGCATTATGTCGCAGTACTCTACCACGAGGCGGCAGGTGAGTTGGATCTTGCTCCCGGGACCAGCGCCGGCTTCCAGCATCAGCGCTTGGGCCGCCGCGATGTCGTCTGGGTGCTTCTCCCCGTTCAACTCGCGCATACCGGGCATCTGCTCGGCCTCCTCGCAGGTGAAACTCCAGCCGAAGCCGCAGGGTATCGGCGTACCCATGAATCCCCTACCTGCAGTGATGGTCTCGATCACGGGCTGCCGGTGCACGATCAGGTTCATAGCCTTCCTGACGCGGGGATCATCGAAGGGGGCTTTCTTGGCGTTCATCATCACGCCCCTGGGGTTGTCGGGTACGCTGGTCGTAATGAGTCTCAGCTTATCGCCCATCTCCTCTTGAAGCTTCACGACATCGGGGATGTTCAGGTTGGTCACGTAATCGGCGCTCATCAGGACCTGCTCGGTCTTGTACGCGGCAATGATTGTTCCAATGTCGATGATGGGGTAGAAGCGGACACCGTCGAGGTATGGTCTTCCTTCCAAGTGGTAGTTCGGGTTCCTCTCCAACTCAGTGACGATATCCTTGTCATATTCTACGAACATGTAAGGGCCGGTGCCGACGAGGGTGCCTTCGTTGGGCACCTTGAATGTGCCATGCTCGGCTATAGCATCCTCGGACAGCACGGGGAAACGGTATGTAGCAAAAGTGGTCAGGAAAGCGTTACTGGGGAAGTTCAGGCGCATCGCCAGCGTCCCGTCGTCAACGGCTTCCCATTCATTCATGTACACCTGGACCGTTTGTGCGTTGCCCAGGGTGCGGCCCTGAAGTTCATCCTTCACTTCCGGGAATGGAAGTTCATCAGGGGTGAACGCGGTTGTGAGGGTGTGGAGGACGTCCTTCATCTCGAGGGGAGTCCCATCGTGGAACATCATGCCTTCGCGGAGCTTGAAATTGTAGGTCAGGCCACCGTCAAGAATTTCCCAACTCTCGGCGACACCTCCCCGAATATCCAGCCCTTCGCGGGTGTCCGGATCGAATTCTATGATCTGATTGAAGATGGGCCCCACGTGGGTCATGGTGTTGTCCGCGTTGCTCCCACCGTAATAGGTGTCAGACCCCGGCGGTTCGAAAGCCTGCATGTCCACAAAGCCGCCCCGAACCGGGTCTTCACCGAATCCCGGAATCGGGTTCATGGCAACTGGCAACGGAGTTGCGGTGGGGACTTCCCCGGGTACCATAGTAGCTGGAGGGGCTACTGTAGCGGCGGGCGCCGTGGTGGCCGCAGGCGCGGTTGTGGCAGCGGGTGGAGGCGGTGTGGCCGTGGCCGCGCCACCACAGGCGAGGGCTGCCACCAGCGCTAGTGCCATCACCAATGGTATCGAAACTTTAGGAAGTTTCCATAGATTACTAGGCATTAAGACCTCCTGAAAATCTGGTTGGCGTTTTAACGATACTAGTGGCGGAGCCACACAGAGTGTCGACCCCATACGTTGGAGCGACGGCATTATAGAACCGGATATCTCCATGAGTCAAACATTGACATATTTCGGCGCCTCCGATAATGTACCGATTGCGTCAGCGATAGCGTAGCGAATATATACCATCGATCCGATCGCTGACCGGATGAACTTGAATTCCCAAATATGAGTCGGCCATTTGCCATCTCCACCCATGAAGGGTGGAAAGGTCTCCTTCTCCTGCTGAAATCACTGGCCCGAAGTGGGCGATATAACTAGGGTAGGTATCGAGCCGTGCAAGTCTACATGCTTAAGCGCACTCTCCTGTTTATACCAACCATGCTGCTGGTGGCTACCATGGTGTTCGCAATCCTCCGGTTGGTACCTGGAGACCCCGCCATAAGCCTGTTGTCAGGCGGGCCACAGACGGAGACGGAGTTCACAGAAGAAGACCTGCAACGGCTCCGAGCTAAACTGGGTACTGACCGCCCGATATATATCCAGTACGCTACATGGGTATGGGGCGTGATACAACTCGATTTTGGCACTTCTTTCTTCTACGACCAGCCTGTGTGGGACGACATCAAGAAGCGGTTCCCCATAACCTTCGAGTTGGCGATACTGGCTTTGCTCATGGCTGGAATGGTGGCGATTCCGCTGGGTGTTATTTCGGCGATAAAACAGGATTCATTACCCGACTACGTGGGCAGGATCATTACAATTGGGGGAATTGCAGTACCGAACTTCTGGATAGGCATCCTGCTCGTGTACATGCTGGCCAACCTGTTCGATTGGTTGCCTCCCCTGGGCTACAAGGACGTTTGGGATAAACCCTTGGACAACCTGCAACAGCTCGTCTTTCCTGCCTTCGCACTGGCGATTACCCACATGGCATTTCTCGCACGCGTGACCAGGTCGGCGGCCTTGGAGGTGTCCAGGGAAGACTATATCAGGACCGCACGCTCCAAAGGGCTGAGCGAGAAGGTAGTACTCGGCAGACACCTGCTAAAGAACGCCTTGCTCCCGGTAGTGACCGTCGCGGGTTTCGAGGTTGGTCGGCTTATGGGTGGAACGGTCCTGATCGAGACCATATTCAATGTGCCTGGCATTGGGCAGTTGCTGGTAAAGGGGATACAACACCGCGACTTCCCTATGGTGCAGGGCATAGTCATCATCATTACCTTCTTGGTGCTAATCCTCAACTTGATCGTGGACCTGGCCTACGCATGGCTGAATCCACGCATCAGGTACAGCTAGAAACGGCGGGCTTTTACCGCCCATGCGGTCGTGAATTATGAGCCAACAACGAGAAGCTATCCTTGTTACAGAAGACTCTCAGGCCATAACGGGGTTGCGCGCCCGGCTGAGTCTGTGGAACCATGTCCAGTTCTTCTTCAGAAAGAAGCCTCTGGGTGCAGTAGGGGCGGTCATGGCGCTCTTTGTCGTGGTTGTGGCTATTTTTGCCCCCGCGATACAGACTCGGGACGTTAACCTCACCGACCACACCAAGTTATACGCAACCCCCAGCGGGGAAATGTTCCTGGGCGGCGACCACCTGGGGCGGGACATGTTCAGCCGACTAGTAGCGGGAAGCCGTATCTCCATCCGGGTGGGCCTGATCAGCGCCTTGGTTGGCTGCACTTTCGGCCTGATCGTCGGCGTGTCCAGTGCATACTACGGGGGGATATACGATCTGATCCTACAGAGAATTATCGACTCTGTGATAGCTTTCCCCGGCCTTGTCCTCGCGTTGGCGCTCATGGCCGCACTGGGGTCATCGATCAACAACGTGATTATCGCTTTATCGATCTCATTTATGCCGACGACGGTGAGACTGATCCGTTCTCAAGCGCTGGCCGTCAAGGAGATGGACTACGTGCTTGCGGCCAACGCGGTGGGTGCGAGCAGTGCCCGTATAATATTCCGCCACATGATCCCCAATGTGTTCGCGATCTGGATAGTCACCTTCACATTCCTTATGGGCACTGCGATAATCGCCGAGGCCTCTCTGAGCTTCCTCGGCTTGGGCGTCGGCCCCGACGTACCTTCCTGGGGAGGGATGCTCAGGGGCGCTACCAAGAATTACGTAGGCATAGGTCCATGGCTGCCGGTGGTTCCAGGCATGGCCATATTCGCGGTGGTTTTCTCCTGGAACATCCTGGGAGACTCACTCCGCGATGTGCTTGACCCCAGACTCAGGGGGACCCAATAAGAAGAACTGCTCTGGCAACACGTCACAGTCACCCAGATCGAAATAAGAGAGGGGCCGGTTGACGAGACCTGCCCCCTTTTCTTGTTGTGGCGCCCGGCGCTTCGCCACCGGCGTTAACTGAAGTGGGGCATCACCCTATCGGATATGCACCTTATGGTGTTATGACCACGTATCCGGGGACAGATGACGTCCAATTAACCCAACTATCATCCCATCCGTGCTGAAGTCTTCCTAGAGCACCTTGATCTTGTCGGTCACCTCCGCAGGCGTCCCAAACAGGTTTACTTCCTCGGCCTGGTCCGGGAAGGCGGTGCCGGTGTCGGTGCTTCCGATACCCGTACTCCCGGTGTAATACCTCCAGGCTAGGCCCACCAGGTTCTCGGTATAACGGGTGGCTTCCTACTGCGTGTCAGCCGACCACGGTGGTGCGCATACCCACCGTGGTCGGCTCCTCAGGGTGTCGTGTCCCGCGCCGTGCCCTACAGTGGGCTTTCGCGTGTCCCTTCACCACATGGGGGCCTCTCAAGTTATGTAGCTCCCCCCTCCGACTACGACGCGGAAGGCCTGGATACCCATTGGAACCAAACTCTCCTCTGGCTATCCACAGGCAGCAACATGGCCGGGTATGACTTCTCTTGGGGCTAGGGGATGGCAAGACACGGTTCTCAGAATACTGGGTAGTTGCAAGACTTACCTTCGAAGCCGGTAAAGTGGTCCCCTGAGCGGAGTAGCTTCGGTAGCTCCAGGAACCCTAAGAGGTGCTCCCGGAGTTCGTCGGAGCCTCGGGTGCGTCCACCCGCACCATAATGAACCGTCCCCGGCTAAACAGGTCTTCAAGCATCAGGTTGTCAAACGCCTACCGTTCACTGGGCAGTCTGCAGGGGAGGCGATCTCTCAGGCTTGCCTCGGGACCGGACGGTGAATGGACAAGCCGGTCTTGTGATTCCTTTGATGCGGGACTCTATGGTTTCTGACAACAGTAAGACGTGTGGGTCAATGCTGGTCTGCTTAGAAAAGTGGCCACTACCGACCCAGTCATAGTCCCAGTCCGTGTCCTCGACTACCCGGATTTCCTGCCAATTCTGGACGCAGGCATCTTCCTCAAATAGCTATCCACCCTCGTAGTCGGGGTCCCAGCGGAAATTGCCACCTTGTTACAGGATATTCCAGGCATTAAATGGCCCACGTCCATGACCGATCCTCGTATTGTTGCCTCGGAGTACAACGCGATTTGGGCCGATGCAAACACCGTGGGAACCCAGGATCAACGCTGCCGCCCGGTCGGCGATATAGCCGGATGGTGTCCATGCCGTTCCAAATGTATCTCTTCAGACCAATAGGGCGGCTATGCAGGCAGTCATCATCATGGCGAAGGTGCCTCCGAGCATGGCGGGAAGGGCGAGGCGGGCCAACTCAAGGCGGCGTTCCGAGGCGATGCCGCCGATACCTCCTATCTGGATCCCGATGCTGCCGAAGTTGGCGAAGCCGCACAGGGCATAGGTGAGGATGGTGCGTGTGCGTTCGCTGAGGACCACTTCAGAGCCGGGCTGGGACCATTCAGAGAGGGTCGCGTAGGCGATGAACTCGTTGAGAGCCATTTTGGTCCCCAGGAGTTGCCCGGCGTGTATGGACTCGCTCCAGGGGATGCCGATAAGCCATGCGAAGGGCGCGAAGGCGTAACCGAAGCTCGCCGACAGGGACCAATCCCAGGACTGGCCGAGCCAACCGCCTATCCAGCTTCCGGACAATCCCAGAATGGCATCTACCAACGCGACCAGTGCGAGGGCCACTATGAGCATGGCGGCGACGTTCAAAGCCAGACGCAGCCCATCCAAGGCACCATCGGAGGCCGCGTCGACGAGGTTGCCGTGGGTCCGCTCCACTACTATCCCGGACTCATTCAGGGTCGCGGGCGTGTCGGTTTCCGGGACCATCAATTTGGCGATCAGCAGGGCTGCCGGGGCAGATATGACCGACGCGGATACGAGATGCCCGGCATCGATGCCCATGCTGACATAGACGGCGAAGACGCTGCCTGCAATGGTAGCGAACCCACCCACCATAAGGGCCATAAGCTCCGAGCGTGTCATACCAGAGATATAGGGACGTACCATCAAAGGTGCTTCGGTCTGTCCTAGAAAGACGTTGGCCGCTGCCGCCAGGGTTTCGGACCCTGATGTGCCCAGCGTGCGCCGCATTATCCAGGCAAGCACGGCAATAATCTTTTGGAGAACTCCCAGGTAGTACAGCACTGACATGATGGACGAGACGAAAATAATGGTAGGCAACACTCGAAAGGCAATGAAGTGGTGGGAAGCCTCCTGACCGAAGACGAACTCGGTCCCCGCATCGGTGAAACCAAGGATGGCCTCGAATACGGCACCTATGGCCTGGAAGACGGCTACCCCTACTGGGGTTTTCAGGATGAAGAGGGCGAGAGCGAATTGAAGGGCCAACCCCCCGGCAATGACGCGTAGGTTAACTCTCCAATTCCGGTCGCCGATCAACCATGCCAGGGCCATGATCGCCACAAGCCCCAGTATCGGGATCCAACGTTCCAAGCAAATCTCCTGAAGCAGCCGTATTATGGGACCCTATCCGTTGCGGTCTAGGCAGGTGATGGTCGTGGAGCAGGTGGCAAAGGAGATGACATCAGGGAAGGTTTCCTGCGGCAATGCGTCGACCTCTCTAGCAACGAGAGTCCGATGATTTCACCCTATTGTCAGCGGCGGACGACTATTGTTCCCATCATCGTGTCGTGGAGTGCCTGCCGGTTGTCGTTGAGCAAGGGCCACAAGTGATTTAATGCCCAATAGATACCACCCGTTATGCTCGAGAGGGCAGACCCCAAGACCACCTTGATGATGAACTCGCGCAAGAAAGTGTAACCCCAGCCGGATGTATCGCCGCTTTCCTTGATTACGCGGATGTTGAACGGTTGCTTGCCCGGGGTCTGGCCGTCCTTGAGGGCGAATAGCCACCGGGCAAAGTAAATGCCAACATGATAAGGCTGGCCAGTGCAGTTCCTATGAAGACGTGTGTAAGTCTACCGCTGATAGCTGTGGTCCCACCGTCAGTGAAGAATTCGATAACGACCAGGGCCACGAGAGACGCTATTCCGACAGCGAGAGGGACTGAAAACAGCAGGGTATCTATCGCGTATGCAGCCAAGCGTTGCAGGAAGGTTGCCAATTCCCAGTCAGCCGGGCCTCTCAAGAATCCCTCCTCCGATTCGGCCAACACGAGACGCATAGGCGCCTTCTGCAATTGTACCCTACGTCCGGCCTTGCGACGTTGTCCCGCGGTGAAGGCTTTAGGACAAAGCAACGTTAGGGTCTTGTATGACTCCAACCGACACCGAGGGGTTTGTCCAGCCGCAACCAATTATGTGATATGCGACGTCGCTGTACAGACAGGAGCACCACATCACAGGCTAGGGTCCCGCCAGTCTCACGATGTGAGGAGTGAACCCAATACAAAAGGGGGCGGACTTAAGAAGCGCCCCCAAAGCACAATCTACCCAGAGGAAACTGGGAGGTCCCGCGTGTTCACGAAGTTATCTGGTAGGCCCAGATGCGGTGGATCACCTCGGGTTCGCCCTTGGGCAGGGGGTGGAAGGGATCGGAGACCTCGGCTTCTTTCCACTTACCGTTGTTCTCCATTCCTGATAGGTATTCCTTGAAACCGCCCTCCTCGTACAGGTCCACTCGAAGGCTGAACACGATGAACCCGCCGTTCCTCGTGATACGGACGAGCTCCTCGAAAGCATGTGGTGGGGCATGTCCGGTTGTGAACACGCCGACGCTGATAACCGCGTCAAAGGAGTCAGTCTCGTAATCCAGTTCCTCGCCAAGGGTCATCTGCCGGAAGTCCTTGTAGAGTCCCTTCCGGCGCGCTTCCTCGAGCATTCCCAGAGAGAGGTCCATTGCGTGGAGGTCTTGATAACCCAGGGATGCCAGGATCTCGCCCACCAGTCCAGTGCCCGCGCCCGCATCTAGGATCTTAGCTCCGGCGGACACGTGCCGGGTGAACAGGTCAACCGCGGCCTTCGGAGCCCTCCAGTCGAAGTCTTCAGCGAGGTCCTTATCATATTCGGAGGCCCACTGGTCGTACCGCTCTTCCAATTCCTGGTTGGTGGTTGAGGAGTATACCCACTGGACCCGGTCGTGGCTTTCTTGCATGTTACTTCCGGCAGACGTAAAGGCCCCAGCCCAACTCGTTCTTGTCGACTGCGGCCGCGGTCTCAAGATAAGCTTTGGTCAGCCATTCATAGTGTTCAGCATGTTCCGAAGTGTCATTCTTGGGTGTGCGCTCCGACAGACACAGATAACTCTGCCTCAGGTGCCGGGACATGTCCACAGCCTCCAGCATCTCGAAGCCTTGGTCCTTCAGGGCTTGCTGGTAGGACTCGAAGGAAAACTCGGTGTCGAAAAGCAGTCGGTCATATACGTAGGTCTGGGCTTCCGGTGTGATATCCCGTTTCGGGCGCAGGAGATCATCGAACACCATCACTCCGCCCGGAGCCAGGACCCGGTATACCTCACTCAGCACCTTGCGCTTGTCCGGGACATGGTAAACGACAGCCTGGCTCCAAACGTGGGTAAAGGAACCGTCCGGAAAGGGTAACTCGGTAGCTGACGCCTTCTCGAAGGCTAAGCGATCTTGCATAGAGGATTCCAGGGCAGCCCGCTTCTCAACCGCGTTGGCCACGCGGACGCCACTCAGGTCAATACCCGTAATGTGGCCTCCAGTCTCCCGGGCCAGCCAGGTCGCTGTCGTGCCGTTGCCGCATCCGAGGTCGAGCACCCTGGACTCCTGATTGATGCGCCCCTTGGCGACCATTGTCCGGTCCAGGTTAGCACACGCGGAGAGGAAATCGGTCCCGGTGGTGTCGTCGAAGAGGCCCCAGTGTACGCTCCCGTCCTCATCCCAGACTGACCGGTATATTTCGTCCTCGGCGTCGTAGTAGGACTCGGTCTCTTGTTCAGAAAACCTGCTGACCATGCTTGGCGCCCTCCAGATACTCCACGAATCGGTTGTCGCGGTCAACGAGTATCATCTGCGGGTCCGGCCGTTCGTCGGTAACCTCAAATGACATGATGATCACGCAGTTGCCGGCGGCGCTGAGACGGGCGGCGGCTCCCTGTACGGCAATGACACCAGAGCCACGTTCGCCAGCGATGGCGTAAGTCTCGAACCGGTTCCCGTTGGTAATGTCACAGACCAAAACTTTCTCAAAGTCCCACAGGTCCACTTTGTCCATCAGGTCCTCGTCGATGAGGATGCTCCCGATATAGTCCGGGTTAGCGTCTGTGACCCACGCCCTGTGGATTTTGGACCTAAGAATCTCTCGCATTGTCTACCTCCTGAATTTCCTGTTGCTCTGCGTGCATCGCGCACGCAAGTAGAGCGTGATTTTATTGGCATATGGCCCGGTAGAATCGCCCCTACCAATCAACTGCTCACCTGTAGAACCTGGTGGGAAACCGCGCGTCAGCAGGGCGTGACCGGGAAGGTGTCGCTCCATCCCGGGTCTGCCTTTGGCAGGAAACTACAAGAAACTATGCTGCCAAAACTAGGTGAACAAAACGGGTTCAGTGGCAGGACGAGGACTGGAGGACTTTGGGAGGGGGTTGGGACCCCCAATATATTGGGTGGGGGGAGCTAAGGCTCGCAGGGGAGAGTGTACCGCTGGCGGCTCCGGTAGTGTACAGCCGTGGTATAGCGGTGTCTCAGTTTGGGTCTACTACAGTATCTTTGCATGGCCCACTTCCAGTTTACCAGGCGCGACTACTGCGCAAGATCCCTTCCACGTCTCACCCTTCAACTCTCGACGAGAGTCTAGCAGCGCCCATAGAGAGGGTCAAGTTTGCTTGCAGAAAGTTATGTCTATATAACGTAACTTTCGGTGGAGTTGATTGGCAGATATACGCATGTAATTCAGGAACCATACGATATATGTCCATATAAGAATTAGAACTCACCTACTTCCGCACATATGCAGACTCAGGTCAGCAAACCCTGACAAGTCCGGGACATGCCTGCGTCCCCACGTTGGTCATTTGGGATGGGCCAAACTAGTACTCAATCAAACTTGGTCTTGAAGTTGTAGCCGGGGACCGGGTGGCAGTGCTAATCTGCTGGCAATAGGTGCTGTTGCGAGGTGGTGGTGTGGTCAGGGAGAAGTTTGCGGTCCAGTTGACGCCGGAGGAGCGCAACCAACTGGAGCATATGATCCGGGCGGGAAAGGGTTCCGCCAGAGTTATCAACCGGGCCCGCATCCTGCTGAAGACCGACGAGGGCTGGTCGGCACCCAAGGTGGCCCAAGCCTTGGACGTGGCCCAGGGAACGGTGTTCAACGTCAAGCGGCGCTTTGCCGAGGGCGGGCTGGACGGTGTGCTCAAGGACCGGCCCCAGGCCCACCGGTACCGCAAGATGGATGACCGGGCCGAGGGCCGCCTGATTGCCTTGGCCTGCAGTCCGGCCCCGGAGGGCCATGACCACTGGAACCTGCGCCTGCTGGCAGACCGGATGGTTGAACTGGGGGTGGTTGAGTCCCTGTCGTACGAGACGGTGCGGCTGCACTTGAAAAAAACACAATCAAGCCGTGGCGGAAGAAACAGTGGTGCATTCCCGAGGTGAGCGCCGACTTCGTGGCGGCCATGGAGGATGTCCTGGACCTCTACGCCGAGCCCTACGATCCCCAGAGGCCGGTGGTCTGTTTCGACGAGACCTCCACCCAGTTGCTGTCCGACACCCGGCCGCCGATACCGGTAGAACCGGGACGTCCCAAGCGTGAGGACTACGAGTACCGGCGCGAGGGCACCCGCAACCTGTTCCTTTGCATCGAGCCCCTGGCGGGCTGGCGGCATGTGGCGGTTACGGAGCGGCGCACGGCCGGGGACTTCGCCCACCAGATGCGCTGGCTGGTGGACGAGGCCTACCCCGATGTGCCGGTGGTCCGGGTGGTATTGGACAATCTCAATACCCATCGCAAGGCGTCTTTGTACCAGGCCTTTCCGGCGGAGGAGGCCCGGCGCATGGCGCGGCGACTGGAGTTCCACTACACCCCCAAGCATGGCAGCTGGCTCAATATGGCGGAGATCGAATTCAGTGTCTTCTCCCGTGGCTGCCTCAAAAAGCGCATCCCCGATCAGGAGTCCCTCTGCAGGGAGATTCACGCCCTGGAACAAGAGAGAAACCGGGCTCAAGTCCGAGTCAACTGGCACTTCGGCATCCAGGACGCCAGAACTAAACTCAATCGCCTCTATCCCATTAATTCCTGACTTGATCCAGTACTAGGTGGCCTTCGCAGCCCCATTTAGCAGTCTCCCGAATGCCCGCGAGAATCGGCCAATCTGGGCTGAAGCCATCATTTCTTGACGGTGGGTTAGGCCATTGATAGACTAACATAGAGGGCGGTTAGCTCAGCTGGTTAGAGTACTTGCTCGACACGCAAGAGGTCAGTGGTTCGAGTCCACTACCGCCCACCATCTTATGGTGAACCCGAGAGTCCTGGACATCTTCCCGCGAATCGCTGGGCGTTCTGCCACTTGAACCAGGCGGGGATGTCCACTCGGCGAAAGTGCAACTCCGAAATCACCCTTCTATCAACCTCTATGAGCAGGATCCGCACCCCCAGCCCATCAATGCATCCGTTCCAGTTCGGGTAACGCCGCGGCATCCAGTAGACGGTCATTCTGTCGTCCTGCGGGCCAGGTCATTTGATGGCGAACGCGTTGAGGACCGGCGAAACCATCGTGAGTCTGGTAGGCTGGGCCGGAGATCCCTGGGTCTCCGCGTCGGCATTTCTTGAACCCTCGCCGATGCCAACCGAGTTTCGCGCCCTAACCTGGTAAATGTACTTTGTCCCGGCTTCCACTGTTGTGTCCGTGAATTTGGTGTCCGCCGTTCCTGTGTCCTCCTCGATGACCATGAATTCGCGGGTGCCCATCCCATCCCCATAGGTGTCGCCGTCCCTCGAGCGGCGTAGGATCTGGTACCCTGTGATGCTCTCGTCTTGTGGGTCAGCCCACCCAATAGTAACCGCATTGTGAGTTACCGAGGAGACGGTCAGGCCGGTGGGCATAGCTGGCAGGGTTGGCGGAGGCGTCTGAGCGATGGCTGGGCGGTCCAAGGCGATGAAGATAGCGAACGTCACGGCTAGAATGGCCGGTGCCAATGCAAAAGGCATTAGCAGCCGGTGGCTCCGTATCGGATTCATATCTGAAGCTCCTATAGTGTATTTGGTGCCGGTCAGTTGGGAGAGCTAGGCTGACCGCACTTGGTTCAGACCGACTATCCCAATCTACCAAACGATTGTGAAAAAAGAGTGATAAAGCCCTGGGATTTCGTAAATGTTTCATAAATGTGTCACGAGTGAAATGGCGGGACTTGGTACATACCAATTCAGTAACTCCAATACGCTGATTGCGACTCACCATGTGTCTGGGGTGGGCCATCAACCTGCTGAGGTGGAGTAGTTTCACCCTTGGAAAGGCGCCATTATTGTTTGGGACATAGGAGTACGGGGTTTTCGTGAGTTGGTCATGCTCCCCTACCATGGCTAGCACACTTCCAGATTGGGAGACCCATGCTCTTGCTGAACGGACTGTTCTGCTGTGGGTACTGGGGCAAAGCCATTCATGGCCCGGGAGCCGAGTCGGCGTAGCGAGCTCCCACTGCATCTGGACGATCTAGCATCCAGGTATGTGCCGGGGTCTGCGGGTTACCCTACTTGAAGGCCCATCCGACGAACCAGGGCCTTCTACGCTAGTAGTGTTTCAGCATTGGATTGATGGATACAAGGACTTCAACTTGATTCGGGCGTCGGCGGTAGTGAAGCGCCAGTCCACCTTTATCGTGTCCTGGTTGCACCGGTCTTGCCACGTTCTGGTCTCTCTTCGCAGGACATCCTGGTCTGGGATGCGGCGGGCCAGGCACTGCCGTGCTAATATCCCCAGTTCGATTTCCGCCATGTTCAGCCAGTTGCCGTGCTTGGGAGTGTAGTGAATCTCCAGCCGCTCAGCGATGCGCCGGGCCTCGGCGGGTTCAACCACCTCATACAATGAGGCTGGGTGGCGGGTGTTCAAGTTGTCCATCACCAGGATGATACGGTCCTTGTCCGGGTAGTCCTCATCCACCAGTTTCCGCACCACCCGGGCCCAATCGGCTTTGGTACGCCGGTCCGTCACTGCCACCCTTCGCCACCCTTCGCCACCCTTCCAGGGGCGCAAACACCATGGTATTCCCGACGTGTGTTGGTAATGGGATAAAATACGGTTGGAAAGGAAAAGGAGGAGGCAGGGAGGTGATGGCACGACCATGGATATATCGAAAAGACCAGCAGTGTCCCCGCTGTGGGTCCAACTGGCTGCCCAAATACGGGCGCTCCCGGGGCAAGCAGACCTGCCGTTGCGGTCAATGTCTCTACCATTTCACCCCAGGGGCGGAGCATCCCCATCAGCCGGAGGGGGTCAGGAAGCTGGCAGTGGACCTGTCCACCGAGGGTAGCAGTCTGGAAGCCATCGGGTGGGTGCTGGGGTTGAAGTCGGGAACCCTCTATTCCTGATTTAAAAAAGCCCAGTGGGCCTGGGAGTTGTTGCGGCTCTTGGTGGAGCAGCGGCCGGATGGCCGTCCGCTGGGACCAGCCCGGGTCATATCCCTGGATGAGATGTGGACGTGCGTGGGGGTCCGGCGGGGAGGGCAGCGGCGAGAGGTCTGGGTCTGGACGGCGGTAGTGGAGGAAGGGGACGGCCGGCGGTGGGTGGATTTCAGGTGGGAGACCGCAGCGAAGCGACCTTCCTGAAGTTGTATGACCGGCTGCCCGAGGCCCAGCGATATGTCAGTGATGGCTACCGGGTATATTAGTGGTTGCCCCAGAACCGGCACGTGGCGGGTAAAGGCCTGGAAGCCAACAGGAATGAGGGATTGCACCCGGTGTTGCGGGACAAGCTGAACCGTCTGCATCGGAGAACCAAGGGATACAGCAAGAACGTCACCCTGCTGCGGAACTCCATCGCCCTGGTCTGCTTACGCCTGGGCCTAATCTAATACCAACACACCCCAGGAATACCTCCTCTAGGGGCCCGGGAGCTCAATTGCGGTTCTCGCTCCTAGTATTACAACGACGGTTCAAGGCGGAGAGGCGCGAAGGGCGGCTCGGCGTTTGGCATGGGAGCGCCTGGCCCGCTCATTACCATCCTGCGTATCCTCTAGCCACCGCAGCAGTTCATCCGGCCCGAACCGTTCCCTGGGCAGCATTTCCCGCACCACCCGGTAGACCTGCGGCCTCGTGATCCGGGGCATCTTTTTTCCCCCAAGCCTGTTGCAGGCTCAGCAGGAACGCTCCTGCCAGCAGGCACAAGGCCACATGGTGATGCCAGCCAGTCCAGGTGCGGGTCTCGTATTCGTCCAGCCCCATGTCGCTTTTCTCAGTCTCGAACTCCGTTTCTATACGCCACCGGGAGCCCCCCACGTATGCCAAGGTCTCCACCGGGGTGTCCTCCGGAGCATTGGACAGGTAGTAGCGGGGTTCGCTGCCGTCCAGATTCCGGCGGTAGATGGCCCAGTGGATTTCGCCGGGCTTGCGCCTGCTGGTCGGACGCACCATCTGGGCGCTGAACAGGTAGCTTCGGGGTCCCTGGCTTCCCTCAGCCACCGTGATCTCACGCCAGGCCTCCGTAGGGATGGCCGCAGCCCGTTGCTCCATGGTCCGGAGCTGCCCGTCCTGCAGCCTGGGCTTGCGGGGCGCTCCCCGGCCCTGGTACGGGGGACTGGTCCACTCCAGCTCCAAGGGCCACGCCGTAAAGCTGGGCGGAACGTCCAGCACATAGCGCATCCCCAGAGCCGCCAGTCCCTCCCGGAAGGACGGCGACATACCGAAGGCGTCGTCCGCAGCGACCCATCTTGCCTTGAGATGGCCCTGCGTCAAGGCCCGCTCCAGCATCTCTAACGCCAGTTCCGTCTTCGAGCAGTAGCCTCTCCTCTCCGCCGGCACCCCCGCTGCCTGGCAGCGCTCCGGGTCCGAGGTCCAGCTCTCCGGCAGGTACAGCCGTTTGTCCACCAAGGCCCGTCCCAGCGGGCTGACATAGGCCAGGAACATCCCGGCCTGGCAGTTGGCTACCTTGCCCAGTCTGCCGCAGTATTGACGGGCCACTCCCGCCGACTTCCTGCCCTGCTTGGGAAAGTCGCTGCCGTCCAGCACCCACACCGCCTCCGGATGACCCAGCCGAGTACCCAGATACTCCTGTAGGCGTCCTATGACTGCGTCATCATCCCACGGCGATTCGGTGAGAAACCGCTGCATCCCTCGGGCCGACACAGGAACCGTCTCCGACAGATTTTCGGCGTTGCGCCGCTCCCCGGATTGCACCAACAGCGCCTGGAGGTAGTGACGGCTGTGGTCCCGCGTCTCCCGGCGGCCAAACCGCCCAGCAAAGTAAGCGTGAAACTCCTGAAAATCCTGGTATACCTGGCCGAAAGCCGCCGCATCCACGTCCTTGCCTCACCTCCCCAAACCTTCCCAACCATCCCGTCATACTATTATCCCAACCGTCGTTGTAATACTAGATTCTCGCAAAACTTCACGCCATTTTTCCGCCCTGCGTTTTCCAATTATCTTCCACTTGGAACGGGTAGCATCCAACCACCATTTCAAGTCACATTGACCCTTTATCGTGCTGCCGAAAGTCCCGCTACCAGTTCTTTCTGCCCTGCTTGGTACGCCAATATAACTACGATCCAGTTCGGATTTACCCCTGCCCAGGGGGTCTCCGAGGGCAAGAAGTCGCCGGACCCGGTGGCTTTTTTCGTTGGCTCACGATGCATCCGATTAGCTGCCTGCTTCTCACTCACGAATCCGCTTCTGGTTCCCTGCTGGCGGGTCAGACAAATCCACCACCCCAAGGGTAGCGCGGCCTCTTGTGTTGATTCAGTGCAGGGAGACCCACCGGTGCTGGGGAGGAACCAAGAGGGGTGACGAGAGTGAAATTGGCGGATGTTGGACTTGCCATTGCGGGTGGGTTTCGAGATTCTGCTGTGACTGGCCTATCGTGCCCAAACCAAGGGGAATGCGGAGATCCGGGGTGGCGGGCGATAGTGGAGCTATAGGAAAAGTGAGCACAGACTTGGTCTCCGGCTCAAGACTGGAATCATCGATGTTGCTTGACCCGCCTGCGACGCCCTGGCTGAGCCGAGTATACGCCGCTACTCATAGTGAATGCGAGGGTCTATCCAAGCATAGGCCATGTCGACCGCCAGGTTGGCGAACATGAACACAAAAGCGTAGATCAGCACGAGGTTCTGTACGAGCAGGAAATCACGCTCGCGGATTGCCGCAATCATCGTTGCGCCCAAGCCCGGCACGTTGAAGGCGACTTCCACCACAACCGAGCCTCCCAACAGGCTGCCCATCAACAGGCCGGACAAGGTTATTACCGGCAGCAGCGCGTTGCGCAGTGCATGAACTACGACAACCGCTGACTCTCCGAGCCCCTTGGCTCTCGCTGTACGAACATAGTCTTCCCGGACTACCTCCAACAGCATCGAGCGTGTCAACCGCGCGATGGTGGCCGAGGCTGATGAACCCAATACTATCGCTGGCATGATCGTTATCTGAAGGTTTTGCCAGGGAGCCTCCCACGGCATTACGACGCCCATCGGCGGCATCCAGTCGAACACCAGCACGTAGGCCAGCACCACCAAACTGGCGAGCCAGAAATTCGGGGTTGCCAGGAACAGAATCGTGGAGAATCTGGCGATGTAATCCAGGAAGCTGTTTCGCTTGAGTGCGGCCAGCACGCCCACCGGAATTCCAACTACCCATGCGAAGAGCACGGACATGATGGCTATCTGGGCCGTGATCGGCCCCCTGTTGGCCAGCAGTTCAGCGTTGGGGTAGCCCTTGAAGAAGGACTCTCCCAGATCGAGCCTCACAATGTCCCAGAGCCAAACCAGGAATTGTATGTGTATCGGCTTGTCCAAGCCGAGCTTGGCCAGCATTATCTGGCGGTCGGCTTCAGACAGGAGACCTGCGCCTTCCTCGCCAAGCATGGCGGCGAGCATGTCTCCGGGCATGATGCGCATGGCGACGAAGACCAAGGCCGTCGTGCCAAGCACGGTAGGCACTGCGTATAGCAGTCGTCGAGCCAGGTATTTGTGCATCCCTAAGTGGTCCCTCTAAGGCGTGGGTCGACCGCGTCTCTCACATTGTCGCCTAGCAGGTTGAACGCCAGGACGGTGACTACAATGGCGACTCCCGGAAAGACGACGAGCCACCACAGGGGCTTAAAGGTCGCTGTGACCACCCCGCCGAGCAGGTTGCCCCAGGTAGGTGTAGGCGGTGGTATGCCAAGACCCAGGAAACCCAGGCTTGCTTCGGCGATAATGACCGTCCCCAAAGAAGCTGTGGCAAGCACTAGAACGGGTGCTACAGTCTGTGGGGCAACGTGACGCAACATGATCCGTATGTGGGAGCATCCCACTGCGCGAGCCGCCTCGACATATGGGTATTCTTTAACCGAGATGGCGACTGACCGGGTAACACGCGTCGTGGCGGGAATCCGCACGACGGTCAATGCGATGAGGATCGGGATAACCCCAGCGCCCATTGCCGTCAGCAACGCCAAGGCAAGCACCAGACCCGGAAATGCCAGGATAACTTCCATCACCCTTTGGGTAATCATATCGAAGCGGCCGCCTATGTAACCACTGGCCACCCCTAATGCCATCGCGAGCACCGTGCTCATCACGACCACGGTCACGGAAACAAAGAGGGACACCCTTGCGCCGTAAATGATGCGGCTTAGGAGGTCTCTACCCATGTAATCGGTTCCAATAAAGTGTTGTGCTGAGGGTCCCTGTCTCGCCTCCAGCACCTTTATTCGGATCGGGTCATATGGCGAAAGCACCGGAGCCGCGATTGCGGCAACGATGAGCAGAACTATGGCGAACCCCATTGCCCCACCGACCGGATAGCGTCTTACGAACCTGACAACAATGCCGACGACCGGCGCTCCGTTACTGCGCGCGGTGCTCGCACTCGTTGCCAAGGCATTAGGCCAACGCATAATTAGGTAGTCCTGTCATGGAGCAAGAACTCCTTGGACGCTGGATGTGAGGTCTGCTTTTGCAATCAGCTTCAGCGTTATGTTTCAAATTGCTGCCGAGGCTGCCGAAGTCTTCGGCAGCCTCGAATCGAAATGGCCCTACGGCTGACTGTTATCGGTCAAGCCACAGTGTTTGCCGGTCGAAGTACACATACCTGCCCAGAGCGGGGCCTCGGCTGGGGAATCCTTTGACATAGGGCCACCACATGTGTCCGTCGACCTCCCAGCCGCCGGTCATCTGAGGAATTTCCTGGTCTAGCACATCAAAGGCCTGATGCACCAACTCCTTCCGCTTGAGGGGATCGAGCTCAGTGTCCACTTGGTCCATAATCGCGTCGAACTCTGCGTTGGACCATCCGCTCCAGTTCTGTGCTCCTCCGGTACTCCAAAACACGTTCATAAAGTCAGACGGATCGTGCAAAGTGGTGAACTGAGCGCCGCTGGTAATGCTGAACTGCTGTTCCTTGGCTCGCGCTATCCAGACCGACCAGTCCAGGGTCTCAAGGCTCAGGTCAATGTTCAGCGTGTCCTTAAGCACGGCTTGTACGAACTCCGCGTGTACCACCACGTGTTGAGGGCTTCCCGTGGTCATGTCGGATTTGAAACCATTGGGATGGCCTGCTTCAGCCAGCAAGGCCTTCGCTTGAGCAATCCGGGCTTCCCGGTCAGGGTTGAACGCCGGCAATTTGCTCAACTCCGAATCCGACAGCGCGTATGCGTTCCCCGGCGGCGCCCATCTGCCCTTGGCTGGGGTTGTCAGGTCCGCGGTGACCGCAGCCCATTCGTCGCGGTCGATGACTAGGTCTATAGCCTTCCGGACTCGCACATCGTCGAACGGCTCGACCTGAAGGTTGAAATAGATCGCGTGGACAATGGGGACTATAGCCTTCTCGCCTTGGATGCCCTTGTCCAGGGCCAGCTGATAGTCCACCGGGTTGTTGACCTGAAGAGTATCCAACTGTCCCACTAAGAATGCGGCGAAGCGACCCGATCCCAGTATGTGGAATTCAATTCCGTCAAGATATGGCAGGCCCTCGTTCCAGTAGTCCTGGAACTTCTCGTACCGGATCAACTCTCCTGCCTTGAGCTCGGCCATCTGGAACGGTCCGGCTGCGGGGTGCATGACGTAGGTCTTCAGGTCGTTGTTGTACTCGTCCAGCACCGCCTTGGGGAAAATGGCGTTCCAATCGGAGGCGATGAATCTCTGTATCTCGGCCGAGGTTTCCGTGAAGGCGAATTGCACCGTCAGGTCATCCACTGCTTTGACTTCCTTGATACGGCTGAACCAGTCCTTCCGGTAGCTGAGCACGCCCTCCGGTGGGTTGTGGATTCTTGTCCACGACGCTACTACGTCTTCCGGTGTGACGGAAGAGCCGTCGTGGAACTTGGCGTTGTCCCGGAGGTGGAAGGTTATGAGTAGCCCGTCGTCGGAGACCTCCCAGGAATGGGCGAGGCCAGGCACAATAGTCAAGCCTCGGTCGAAGGGGTTCACCTTGATCAGGCCCTCCAGCCTTGGCCCTACGGGACTCAACACCGAGGAGCTTGGAGACTGGTTCACGTCCCAGGTGCCCGGAGTGCCCGACCTGGTCTTGATCACCCCGCCGCTCTTGGCCAAGGGGTCACGGCGGATGGCGGGGGCGGCGATGCCGGGAACCGGCGTCGCCACTACAATCTTCTCCTTCACCACCTCCTTGATTACTTCTTTTTCTACTTCGACTTCCTTGATAACTTCCTTTTCCACGACCATGGGCGTTGCAGCGGCCCCTCCGCACGCCACCGAAGCGAATATGGCCAACACCGCGGCCCAAGTTGGGAAGCCGGTTTTCATAAGCCTTAAAACCTTGATGCTACGAGAGTCGTTGCATACCATGTATTCCCTCCACAGATCATCGTAATCATCGCCGATGAGTGGCCGTATCCTAGTGATACAGGTCAGTGATGTCAAGACAGCCCCTTTGCGGGTTAGGACGATTGCAAAGTCAGGAGGTTTGGCCGCATAGGCGTGCGATGACCAGCGCAGGGCGGAAGGCGCAGGTTTTGGCTCGCAGGGGCATGGACATCCGGGAGGGAAACCATCCTTCCAGGCGCAGGGCGCTCAGGGCCGTGTTGACCAGGCTGGCGTATACCTCACCCAGACCTGGACGCCGCAGCGTGTGGACGTCCTCGTCCCAACTGCGGTCCTTCACGTGATGCAGGCTGTTTTCCACGCTCCAGTGGTTGCGGATCACCCGAAGCAGTTCTC
Source organism: uncultured Dehalococcoidia bacterium (assembly GCA_951812625.1). Taxonomy (GTDB): domain Bacteria; phylum Chloroflexota; class Dehalococcoidia; order Lucifugimonadales; family UBA3495; genus CATOSP01. The sequence continues at coordinate 1,654,076 of CATOSP010000002.1, forward strand.
CCGGGCCGCACCGCCGGGAACTCAGGCTGCTCAACAGATACCAGCGCTCCCGGCTCACCTCCCCGGTGGCTATCTCCACCCTCTCCTTCTCCAGCATCGCCCCCTGCCTCGCTCCGGGAAAACCCAACTCATCCCGGATGTAGTCTGCCAGCGCCCCGTAGGTCCAGATACGCCGCCTCTCAATCACACCCGCTTTTTTTCCACGCTCTACGCCTCAGGCTCCCCCGGTTCCTCCCCGGGAAATCCCTCTGCCAACGCGGCCAGCAACCCGGGCCGGTTCCCTTTGACTCGCACCAGATAGTCCCGTCCGTGGCTCACTATGGCCTGGCACAGGTCCCGCTCCGCGTACAGTGCGTCCATAGTCAGGAGCGCCAGGCCGGGATAGCGCTCGAACAGTTGCCCCAGTTGTTCCCGCAACACCCCGGGTTCGTACCGTTTCTCCGATGCCGGCCACTGGGCCAGGCACAGTTTCAGGTCGTGGGCCAGCACGTTCACCATCACCAGGGGATTGCCGCTTGCGTCCTCGGACTGCTTGGCCCACTTGCCGTCTACCGCAGCATTCACCTCTTGGTCCGCCACCACCCCGGACACCCATCCCGTCAGGGCGCCCTGCAACTGCTCATACTGAACCCCGGCCAGGGTGCGGGAAATGGTGGTGGCATGAGGCGGATGGTCCCGTACAAACCCGAGAGGTTCCTTCAGCACCGCCCAGTGCATCCTGGCGAAGAGGAAGATGTGGGCCATGGTGGTCTGACCGCAGACCAAGCCCAGCAGGGTCAATCGCAGGATGGCCTGAAAGGGATGCCGAACTCCCCTGGCTCTCCTCGGGTCCGCCACCTGCTCCAAACATCCGAACAGAGATTCCGCCGCATCCATATCCACACACTCCCATATCTCACTTCTCTGCCTTTATAAATTCCCATCCCTGACTTTGCAATCGTCGTGATTTCCGGAGGGTCCCCGGTGGACACGGCCTCCGGCGGCGCGGTTGATGGCGGGCTTTGCCTGGCCGCATAGCATCTGGCTCAGTGAGATGGAGCCACAAGGATCTAGAAGAAAGTATAGTGATTTGTGAGTAACTTGTGGGGCATCTGGGGTATTCTCAACACGCGCTGGCAATCAGACTAAGCCCAGCTTCAGATAGACCAGGGCTATGGAATCCCGCAGCATCTCCACGCTCTTGCTGTACCCCCTGGTCTTCCTTTGCAGCCGCCGCAGCCGGTCCCGCAGCGCGAGTGGGTCCCCTCATTCCGGTTCACCTCCCCGCCTTTGCCCGGCACGTGCCGGTTGCGAGGCAGAAGACCGTACACCACGTAATCATCGCTCGTAATCATCGCTACGGTATCTCAAAGCCTCCGGCGGCCGCTCCAGCAGCCTGGAGAAGGTCTCCTCACTGCGGTCCCCCACCTCGAAACAGGCCCAGCGCCCTCCGTCAGCCTCCTCCACTACCGCCGTCCAAATCCACGCCTCCCTCCTTTTCTCCCTGCGGCGCGCTCCCACATAGCTCCACATTTCGTCGAAGGAAATCACCGGGGCCGACGGCTTTCCCGTCGGACGCTCCGCCCGAAGCATGGTCATCCGCTCCATCAGTTCCCTCCACCAGTTCCTGGGCTTGGCGGGCTTTTTTGACCCAGGAGAACACGGTGGCCGGCTGCACTCCCAGTATCCGTCCGGCGGCGGTGATGCCGGTGCCCCCGGCGTACATGTCCAAGGCCTGGCGCTTGGCGGTTTCCGAGAAGCAGTGGCGGTTGCCGTCCGGAGTGAAGCGATGATGGCAGTTGCGGCAGCGGTAAGTCTGCTTGCCCCGGGAATGGCCGTCCCTGGGGGTCCAGTTGGAGCCGCAGTGGGGACAGCGCAGGTCGTGGCGGTAAACGCGAGCCCGGGTCATGGTTCCCCTCCCAGCAACAGGATGCCACCACAATTTTACATAATCAGCGCGTGTCGAGAATACCGCATCGACCAATATCCGGACCTGATGGGGATAGGGAAGTTGCCTATGGCGATCCGGAAACCCACGGTCAACTGATGGTATTGGCCGGCACGCCGTTAGGCCCCAGTTGGACGAAGTCCCACGACCCTCGTGCATGGACACCATGGTAATCCAGGCGCACGCCTTTACTTGGACAGTGGTACCGGAGCACGATGACGGCAGGACCAGGGTTAACTTCGGGGAGGAAAGCCAGATGCGGCCACCACCCAAAAACTCATGCGATGCAGAATATCCGAGGTTAGATCCAGATCGCACAAGGGCGGATGTCGTGCAGGATCCAAAGGGGTTCAATAGTTGTTACACGCCGAGTTCAGACCCCAGGTTCTGCCCTTCACTTGGCCGTTCAGTCAGCAGTGAACGGCAGTAAATATCGGGTTCTCCAGTACCTTCAACTCCCCTCCACTACGGCAAAAAGGGGCGTTCCAGCTACGAAACGACCCTTTCTGGGTCTCCACTACCCCCTACCCCCAGCTACCGCAGACCCTGAACATTTGAAGTCCGGGGGAGCCACCGGATCCCTTGTCAACAGCAAGTTGGAATTGACACTGTTGTAGCAACTTAGAATTGACCCACCTGGTTCTGGTATTCGACTTTGTCAGCCCCGGTAGTTGTCGCCGGCCTCCTCCGGGGAAGCGGCCAGATGTTGTTGCGCCGGAAACAGTCCCGCCTGGCGTTTCTCCCTTAGCCGGTAGCTCTCTCCCCGGATGTTGAGCACGTGGCTGTGGTGCAGCAGCCGGTCCAGGACAGCCTAGGCGATGACCATGTCTTCCAGAAGCTCACCCCACTCGCCGAACCCCTTGTTGGAGGTCAGGATGATGCTGCCCCGCTCGTACCTGGCCGATACCAGAGTGAAGAAGGCGGTGGCCCACTCCCGGTCGTAGGGCCAGATGCCGAACTCGTCCACCACCAGCACCTTGGGAAAGAGATAGACCCGCATCCGCCGATCCAGGCTGTGCTCGATCCGTGCCTTCCTCAGGTCCTCCATCAGGTCGTAGGCGCGGACGAAGTAGGCACCCTGGCCATTCTCAATTGCCTTGGGGGCCAGGGCCACCGCCAGATGGGTCTTGCCCACGCCGGGAGGACCTAGCAGCAGGATGTTGCTGGCCTCGGCGACGAAGGCCAGCCCAGCCAGTTCCCTGACCTGCCGCTCGTCGATGGAAGGCTGGAAGGTGAAGTCGAACTGGTCTAGGGTGCGCTGGAAGGGCAGGTGGGCCAGATTGGTCCTGGTGGAGAGGTAGCGCTCCCTCCGGGCGGTCACCTCCACCCCCAGCAGGGCCAGCATCTTGGGGTAGGTCAGTTGCCTGCCGACAGCGGCGTCCAAGGAGTTGTCCAAGGCCTCGACGGCCTGCTTGAGCCCCAGGGTCTCCAGGTGTTGCCGGGCCCGTTCCAGAGCGATCACCTTGCACTTCCGGAGGCCAAGTCGTACACGTCCTGGGAGCGGCGCTCCACCTCGCCAGCGGGTATCTGCACCGCCACGGCTTCCTGCCGTAGCCTGTTGTCCCCCGGGGCAGACCGGACCACTGACCGGGCAGAATGAAGCGCTGCCCAGGCTGCTGGGTCAGTGGATGCACCGCGATGCGCTCATTTCCGGACCAGGTCTCCACTGTACCCACCCGCTGGCCCACCTGCACCGTCCTTCCCACCCATTTCCAGTGGACGCCGTAGCAGGAGCCTTCCCAGCTGACAAAGCTGTCACGGGCCACCTTCCGGTCTTCTCGCAGGTAAAGCACCAGGGTGGCGCGCTCCGGCAGCTTCCCGAGATGGGGCCGCTCCTCGTCCAGCATTTCCCCAGGGACACGATGGGTCGTGCCGTGCGGCACGGCGGTTGGCCACCGTGTCGCACCACTCCAGGACCTGCCGGTTCAGGTCGGCATCGTCGGTGAAGCGCATGCTGGGCCACATATTGCGCCGGACGTACTTCACCCCGCTCTCGACCTTGCCCTTGGTCTGGGCCCGGTAGGGCTGGCACAGCCTGGCCTCGAAGCCCACCCGCAGCGCGAAATCCAGCATCCTCCGGTTCCACACCGGCCCCTTCTCCTCATCCCGCCCCAGGGTGATTACCTTGGCGTTGTCGTAGAGACAGTGGCGGGGCACGCCGCCCAGATACTCGAAGGCATTCACGTGGCACTGGATGAAGGCTGCGGTGTCCGCCTTGCGCACCAGCTCCACATAGCAGGCTCGGGATCATCCCATGGTCATCACGAATACCCAGACGCGGCGTCGCTTCCCGTCCTCACCGATGTACGGCAAACTTCCCCAGTCGACTTGGGCCTGCTCACCAAGTGCTGTCTCAAACCGCATGGTGGCCTCGGGCTGTTTGTACTGCCGCCGCGGGCGGGCATATTGCACCACCGTCTAGTAGCTGCCCTGGTACCCCAGGGTACGGATCTCCCGGTCCAGCACCCAGCAATTCTCCAAGCCCTTTCCCATCTGCCGGTCGATGAACTCGACGTAAGGGTCCAGTTTCGACCCCCGCCTCGGCCGCAGCCTGGGCCGCATGGCCTCCGGCGATTTCAGATACCTGCGTATCGTGTTGCGGGACACGTCCAACTCCTGGGCAATCCCCCGGACCGAACGGCCCGCTCCTTTCATTTCGTATGTCTCTTTCACTTGTCCCACCTGTAGCAATGTTTCTGGTGCGCCTCCGCGGAGAGTCCGCAGATGGTGCCATTTTCCTCAGGTGGGTCAATTCCAACTTGCTACTATCGCACGCTCTATAGTTGCTAGTGACACCCTCTAAGGCCACATGGCCTTTCACTGACACGCCGGGACCAACGGCCAGGCCTGCCGCGGCCCTACTGGGGGCCGATGACACCTCCGTCAGTGGACGGCAGGAGAACGGCAGAGCGGTTCCTGGGGCCAAAACAGGGGTCCGGAGCCCCACCAGGGGCCAGACCCGAGTGCCATAGAGCGTCATAGAGCGCCGTCGATGCGGTATTCCCGACACGTGCTGATTATGTAAAATTGTGGTGGCATCCTGTTGCTGGGAGGGGAACCATGACCCGGGCTCGCGTTTACCGCCACGACCTGCGCTGTCCCCACTGCGGCTCCAACTGGACCCCCAGGGACGGCCATTCCCGGGGCAAGCAGACTTACCGCTGCCGCGACTGCCATCACCGCTTCACTCCGGACGGCAACCGCCACTGCTTCCCGGAAGCCGTCAAGCGCCAGGCCTTGGACACGTACGCCGAGGGCACCGGCATCACCGCCACCGGACGGATACCGGGAGTGCAGCAGGCCACCGTGTTCTCCTGGGTCAAAAAAGCCCGCCAAGCCCAGGAACTGATGGAGGGAACTGATGGAGCGGATGACCATGCTTCGGGCGGAGCGTCCGCCGGGAAAGCCGTCGGCCCCGGTGATTTCCTTCGACGAAATGTGGAGCTATGTGGGAGCGCCGCAGGGAGAAAAGGAGGGAGGCGTGGATTTGGACGGCGGTAGTGGAGGAGGCTGACGGAGGGCGCTGGGCCTGTTTCGAGGTGGGGGACCGCAGTGAGGAGACCTTCTCCAGGCTGCTGGAGCGGCTGCCGGAGGCTTTGAGATACCGTAGCGATGATTACGAGCGATGATTACGTGGTGTACGGTCTTCTGCCCCGCAACCGGCATGTGCCGGGCAAAGGTGGGGAGGTAAACCGGAACGAGGGGACCCACTCGCGGCTGCGGGACCGGCTACGGCGGCTGCAAAGGAAGACCAAGGGGTACAGCAAGAGCGTGGAGATGCTGCGGGATTCCATAGCCCTGGTCTACCATAGCCCTGGTCTATCTGAAGCTGGGCTTAGTCTGATTGCCAGCGCGTGTCGAGAATAGCCACTGGTGCGACACTTTGACAAGCGTGAAGAGCCCGGATACAATCCGTTCATCTACCTGTTAGGAGGATAGCCGTGTCTGACGCAGGAGTCACCAGTTATTACGATTTCCGTTGACCGTTCGTATACAATGCCACCATGTGGTTGGCAAAAGTTGAGGAAGCCAAGGGCGAGGAAGTAGAAATCGACTGGCAGCCCTTCTCCCTAGCCCAGGTAAACAGCGACGAGGGCCCAGACTACAAGGTCTGGGAACAACCTGAGATAGTAGACGGCTCGGACAAGACTCTCTTGGCCCATCAGGCCGGCTTGGCGGCCAAACGGCAGGGCAAGGACGCATTCAAGTCCTTCTTTGTGACCTTGCTCAAGGCACGCCACGAAGACAGGGTTGACCTGAACGACCCGGCAGTCATAGAGGCAGCGGTGGTCAGGGCCGGTCTCGATATGGCCCAGTTCAGGGAGGACGTAGTGGACCCCGACCTCTTGCGGGAGATCGGCGAAAGCCATACGCGGGCGGTAGAGGAAGTTGGTGCCTTCGGCGTACCAACTTTCGTGTTCCCCGGCGGCAACGCAGCCTTCCTGAAGATGTTCATCCCCTCCGCTGAGCAGTCCGAGGAGATTTACGACGGCCTAATGAAAACCATGAGCGAGTTCGCTCACGTGGGCGAACTCAAGCGCCCGTCGCCGCCGTGGCCTTACGAGGGTGTCAGGCCCTAGTACCGGGGGGCTGAGGTTGACCAAAGACCGGCTCGAAGCGGCCTTGGGTCTAGGCTTCTCAGACCCAGTGCCATTACGTCAGGCTTTGGTGCATAAGTCCTTCATCAACGAGCATGGAGGACAGCCTGTAGACTCCTACGAGCGGCTTGAATTTCTCGGAGACGCCGTTGTGGAGCTCGTGGTATCCACCGAGCTCTACCGGCGTCTTCCTCATCTCAGCGAAGGGGAACTTACCAAAAGCCGGGCCGAACTGGTATGTGGCACGTCTCTCGCCCACGCCGCCCGTCGCCTGGGATTGGGCGATCTGCTCCTCTTGGGTAGGGGCGAGGAGGCCAATGGGGGCCGGCAAAGGGAATCGATACTGGCAGATGCTTTCGAGGCAGTGGTCGCGGCTGTATACTTGGACCAGGGGCTGGAACGCGCCAGCGAGTTCGTGGTTCACGCCTTGGCCGAGGAGCTCGACAGTTTCTTGAAGCAGGGTGGGCCTCGGGAGAATCCCAAGTCCCGACTCCAGGAACATTCTCAGTCCCTTGGGATGCCGACTCCTCGTTACCGGGTTGTTTTCGTCGAAGGTCCTGACCATAACCCGGTGTTCACTGTGGAAGCGCTGATAGGCGACGAGCCTTGGGGGGTGGGCAAGGGTCGGAGCCGGTCTGACGCTGAGCGGAGTGCAGCGGAAGACGCCCTGTCCAAATTGCTTTCCCGTCCCGGTGCAGTACATGCTTAGGTTCTTCAGACGCAACCCCTCCAAAGACAAGGAGCAGACTGAAGGTGGGGTCAAGCCAAGCAGAGAGCGATGGTTCGGCCGCATTCTCAACGCGATCCGTGCCTCCCGATTGGACGACACCTTGTGGGAGGAGCTAGAGGAGATATTGGTCTCGTCGGATGTTGGTGTCGATGCCTCCCTCCGTATCATCGAGGAACTTAAGGGGAGGATACGGACTGACGGCATCCGGGACCCAGACGAGGCGTTCCAGCTACTCAAGAATATCCTCGTCCAGGAGATGGAAGACCCATATTCAATCGATGTATGGGCCGGACCAGGATCAGACTCCACCCCCTACGTAATACTCGTGGTTGGCGTCAACGGAGTGGGCAAGACCACCAGCATAGCCAAGCTGGCGCGCCATTTCGAGCAGGAGGGCAAGAGGGTCATTCTGGGTGCAGGAGATACCTTCCGCGCTGCGGCCACGGAACAACTGCAAATCCTGGGTGAGCGCGTCGGGGTGGACGTTATAAGCCACGGTTCCGGTTCTGACCCAGGGGCGGTTGCCTATGACGCGTACCACGCAAGCCAGGCCCGGGGCGCGGACATCCTGATAATCGACACCGCTGGTAGACTCCATACCAAGTCCAACCTGATGGCGGAGTTGAAGAAGGTGGACAGGGTATTGAAACGGTTAGACCCATCGGCCCCGCACCAAGTCATACTGACGCTGGATGCCACCACGGGCCACAACGGGCTTTCCCAGGCCAAGTCCTTCAAGGATGCTGTTGACTGCACGGGCATCTTCTTGGCCAAGCTAGATGGCACGGCAAGGGGAGGCATAGCGCTGGCAATCAAGCAGGAACTGGGCGTTCCCATTCTGTTCATCGGGACCGGAGAGGGCCTGGACGACCTCGCTCCCTTCGATAGCCGAGAGTTTGTAGATGCTCTCCTGACTCCCGTCTAGTGACCAGGTGTCCCAGATAGAGCCACCCATCAACTTACCAGCCCTCCTATCGCTACTCCCTCTGAACGACTGTGGTGGACCTTCTCGTCTGGCTGCTAACTGTTGAACTAATCGGACTCGCGTCCTTTCCCTTCGCTTTTCTTCTGTTCCGCAACCTGCCCGACCGCGGATACAGCGTAGTGAAACCCCTCTCCCTTGTTCTCGGCACCTATGCGCTCTGGGTACTGGGACTCACCCACTTTCTCCCGAACTCTCAGTCGACCATTCTTGCCATTCTCTCCGTCGTGACCATCGCCGGGCTTGCACTAGCCTTTCGCGAACGGTCGCATCTATCGGAGTATTTGCGGCGAGAATGGCCCCGCATTCTGGCAGTGGAATGTGTATTCCTGGCATTCTTCTTCCTGTGGGCGTGGGTCACGTCCGAATCCCCAGCCATCAGCGGCACCGAGAAGCCGATGGACTTCGCCCTGCTCAATGCTTCCGTTCAAGCCCGGTACTTCCCGCCGGAGGACCCTTGGCTCGCCGGGTATCCTATCAGTTACTACTACTTCGGCCATCTGATCATGGGGTTCCTGACCCAAATCACCGGAATTGCCACCAACGTTAGCTACAACCTGTCCATCTCTCTGGTCCCCGCCCTAGCAGCCGCAGGAGTCTTCGGACTGACAAGTAACCTGGTCCGTCTCTCCGGCGCGGGACCCGCCACGGCTATGGGTTTCGGCTTGATGGCTTGCATGTTGCTGCTGGTAATCGGGAACCTGGAAGGGGTGCTGGAATTCTTCCATTCATTGGGCTGGGGAACAGAGGAATTCTGGGCATGGGTAGCTGTGAAAGGCCTGGATGGCCGCGGGTCAGGTGGGGGCGTTTTCCCTGACCAATTCCTCTGGTGGTGGCGGGCGACCAGAGTAATCGACACCCTATCCGATGGGCGGAGCTTGGACTACACTATCACAGAGTTCCCAATGTTCAGCTTTCTGCTGGGCGACCTCCACCCACATGCTATTAGCCTACCCTTCTTCCTGCTTGCTCTATCCGTGTCTCTCCAATTCTTCGCCTCTCCTGATAGACACGGTCTCGGGTGGCTGCGTCAACATCCTGTACAGGTCGCCGCTTTTGCCATTCTATTGGGGTCCCTAGCCTTCATCAACGCCTGGGACTTCCCGGTCGTGGCCGGTATCCTCGGTGTACTGATCTTGGTCAAGGCTTACCGGCACGCTGCCGGCGACATGCGGCACACGCTGGCCGATGCAGCAACGGTGGCCGTGCCAATCATCACACTGGCAGTTGCGCTGTTCCTTCCCTTCTATTTGTCAGTCGATAGCCAGGTGTCGGGAATTTTGCCCGTTACCGGGCCGGGGACACGACCGCTTCACTTTATGCTGGTGATGGGATTCCTGACATTCCTCGGAGGATCGTTCCTGCTGCGGCAACTGGCAGACCTAAGGCAGCCAGATAAGCGAGACGCTCCAGTAATCAAACTGCTGTTGGTTGCCATCCTCATCCCATTCCTCCTCTGGGCTGACATCATCCTCGTGGTCGGATACTTAGGCGATGACTTCCAGGATGCATTATCAAAGGTGTTTTGGCGTGGCTTCTGGGTACTGCCCGCGCTGGTGATCGCGGGCGTTGCCAGTTTCTCTGCGGTGCAGCGCACGTACACGGGAGAGGAATGCAGAATGAACGTCTCCACGTCATTCGTATTGATCGCTCTGTCTGCGGCATTCTACCTGCTCGCAGGAGTAGAGTTCTTCTACGTGGTAGACCTGTTTGGGAACCGGATGAATACGGTCTTCAAGGTCTACTACCAGGTTTGGCTGCTATTGTCCGTGGTAGGAGCTTATGGCCTGTTCTATTGGACTTCGCGGGAAAGTAGACAACATCCGGCGGTTTCGAGCACAACTCGGGAACCCACAGGAATCCCAATGCGGGGAGCCGGGATTCGACTCGGTCGGTATGGCTGGATGGCGCTGGTCTGCCTTCTCCTGCTCGCCTCGCTATACTATCCAGTAGGAGCAGTGTTGGACCGGACCGGGCTGTTTAGCCCCGGGTACAAGCTTTCAGATAATACTCTGGACGGACTAGCCTTCATTAATGAATCGGAACAGGGAGAATACAACTCGATATTGTGGCTCCGCGACAACGCGCCCGGGGGTCGGATCGTCGAGGCGGTGGGAGACGACTACTCGGACTTCGCAAGGATTTCCGCCAGCACTGGATTGCCAACGGTTCTAGGCTGGAAGGGCCATGAACTGCAGTGGCGCGGCAGCAGTGAGCCAATGAACGGGAGAGAGGAAGACGTGGCAAGAGTGTATCAGAGCACCAACTCTGCGGAGGTTCAGGAAATCCTGGAACGCTATGACGTGCGTTATGTGTACCTCGGTCCCCGCGAGCGCGAAGCCTACGGGACCGAGGACTTGGGGGAGCTGGATGGCTTGCTGCAACCCGTTTGGGAAGGGGAGAACGTAGTTGTTTATGAATATACCGCTTCCGGAACGTAGGGGAGACCGATCAGGAAATGGCCCAGATCCCGTCTAACGAAGAGGCGAAGCTTCCCCTGCCTGCTTCCCGTCCCTGGTTACGCAGGTTCCGGATTGGCTGGCTGCAGCTCAGCTTCCTGGCTCTGCTGCTCCTGGCCCTGGCGTTGCGGTTATGGGAACTGGACGCCAGGACCATGCACTACGATGAGGCAATCCACGTCCATTTCTCCTGGAAACTGTTCAAGGGAGAGGGATTCGTCCACTCCCCATGGATGCACGGCCCGCTTCAGATTGAGCTGACTGCCTTGGTCTTCAAGCTGCTGGGGGACAACGACCACACGGCAAGGCTGGCATACGTGGTATTTGGCACAGCGTTGGTTGGACTTCCCTACTATCTCCGGCATCACATCGGCGGGATGGGGGCATTCTTCACCGGACTGATGATCACGCTTTCCCCGACTCTTCTGTATTTCAGCCGCTTTGGGCGCAATGACATCATCATGGCCTTCTTGACGGCTTCGACTCTCGTCCTGATGTGGCGTTACATCGTTTCGGGCAAGATCCGCTACCTGTTCCTGACAGCGATGGTTCTGGCGCTCATGTTCGCCACCAAGGAAACTTCGTACCTCGTGGTAGGACTCTTCGGCGGAATCGCATTTCTCCTGGCACTCCCCGATCTAACGCCCTGGACTTTGGGCCGACTTCCCACACGCCAGCTGGGCTCGGCGGCACGGTTTCTTCTGGTTCTCGTGACCCTGACCCTCCCCCAGTGGGCAGCGGCGTCGGGCCTGTTCCAGGAAATGTTCGGTCTTAGCCTGACCAATCGCCAAGGTGTCGAGGATGGAATCGTCGGCGCTCCCCAATGGGCCGAGCCTTTTGTTCGGCTACCTGTCCTGGAATTCCCATTATGGCTGCATGTCCTGGTGGGAGTCCTGTTTCTGGGGTTCCTGGTCCGAGCTGGCCTCTGGAAGATCTCTCCGACATCACTCCCTGTGCCACAACGCTCTCGGAAACCTGCTCTCGGAGCCGGGGCGTGGGAGGGGCGTCGGCGTGTGAGTATAGGAACCACTCCTCGACCTGTTGGAACAGCAAGCGACGAGGGAGCGATAATCGACGACCGGAGCCAGTCTAGGCTACGCAGATTTCTTGAAAGTCCCCACTTCGACAGCTTGTTGTCCCGGGCTTTTGTACCGTTAGCCAGCGTGGCCGCGACCTACTTGATGCTGTTCCGTCCCATCAGTGACTTAGGGAATACAATCGGATCGGCGGTCCTGGACTTCGCCTCGGCAGGTGCCCTGGTCATTGTCGCCATGGCTGTACTTTGGCTCCTGCGGATTCCTTGGGAGAAAGGGGGGCGACTTCTGCTGCTCCCACCGTTGTTGGCCCTGCCGTATCTGGCGATGTTCACGCCCCTCGTGGACGTTGCATCCGTAGTCAGGACGGTACTGCCGGACGGAATCAACCTAGACGCAAGCGCCAACTTGATACCAGTCAACTACTTGGTCGCAGGAACGTTGCTGTTCGGTGCCCTACTAATATCGGTATATTTTGGGCTGCGCTGGCTTGGGGGTGTCTGGCTGCTCTGTGCCGGAATCTTTTATGCGACTTGGGTTACTCTGTACACGACTTTCTACGCCAACATCTCCGGGATATTCAGTGGGTCGTGGCTGGGCATGGGATACTGGGTCGCACAGCAGGAAGTGGCCAGAGGCAACCAACCGTGGTACTACTACTTCGTAGGGATGGGAGTCTACGAACTTCTGCCGATCAGCTTCGGGATTGCAGCTGGAGTGTACTACCTGAGAAGGGCGGATGTGTTGGGGATGGTCTTGGTATTATGGGCCGGACTGACATTCATGGCCTACACGATCGCGTCGGAAAAGATGCCCTGGCTACTGGTGAATGTCACCTTGCCATTCATCTTCCTGGCGGGCAAGTTCTTAGGCGACCTGGCCTCGCAGATCTATTGGGGCGACGTTCTGCGTAGAGGACAAGTCTTGTTGCTTTTGCTCCCCTCCGTGGGAATCGTTGTGTTAGTCTATCAAGTCTATTCCTATGCTCACACCGCTCAGGAGTCGAATGGAGGGCCGTCACCAGAGGATTGGGGCCTCTTGGTTGTGGTCGCACTCCTAGCAATCGCTACGGCGAGTTTGGTGCGGGTGGCCGGGACCCGAGCAGGCATTGCGATGGCCGCATTGGGCGTCGCCGCACTCATACTGGGGTTCGGAACCATAAGCGCATTCCGGGCTGCCTATACTTACGACGACTCAAACGTGGAGATACTGGCGTACGCGCAAGGAAGCTCCGACTTGCCAAAGACCTTCGAGGAGTTGGAGGAGCGGGTGTTTTCCAACAGCGCTGGCGAGGTCAGGGTGGACTATGACATGTGGTACCCGTTCCAATGGTATATTCGCAACGCGCAGGAGGAGGGACATCTCTCCTTCGCCTGCTTCAAGAGTGAGGGGGAAGATGGCTGGAATTCGAGTTGCGAGCCTGCGTCCCACGACGAGGACTCGGCCGCGCTGTTGCTGACCGCACCTCATATCCGGCCCAACTCCGCTTCTCTGTCGCGGTTCGATACCGGAGGGCCGTTTCGCGACCTGATATGGTTCCCGGAGAGTTACCGCCGCCCCAACGAAGACCGCGCCGAGGAGGGTTTCGTGTGGGGTCTCCGGGCACTGCCGAACAGCCACCAACTTAGCCTGGACTTCCGTTACTTCGAGGATTTAGCGAAGAGCCGGGAGTCCTGGGCTGACGCCCTAGCCTACCTGATCAACCGCAAACTGGACGACGAGTGGTATAAGTCGGAGTATTACAGTTACCTACCCATGAAACCGACGATTCCGTGAACGTCCCCAAAATCTCTATCCCTGTCGGCCCCGTCGGGAAGCCTCAGATAGGACAGCCGGCTCTGGGACACAGCACACGTCGCTGAGACAGCGGCGAAAAAGGTGGTACCACGACAACTACGGATTGAAGGCCAGTTGTGGACTTGCGCAGTGTTCAATATAGTGGGCAATCGTGCCATATGTCGGAAGAATTGAAGCGGAGAAAAAGTGAGTCCTCGTCATAGCGGTATATGCAGGCTCCACATTTTAGAAGACGTGAGTCCCAACTCGGCGCGTTGCAATGATTAGCTCTGCCATGGCCACCAATTGGCGGTTCTGGGCAGCACTCGGCTTGAGCCTGGGGTTCCTATTCTTGATGGTCTACCAAGTGGACCTCGGTGAAATCAGGACAGCCCTTGCGGAGGCAAACTACTTCTACGTCATCCCGGCCGTCGCCGTTTACTTCGTGGCCGTGTATTTCCGGGGCATGCGGTGGAAATACCTCCTGTCGCCGTTGCGGGAATTCCGTATATCGCGACTATACCCGGTGATCGTGATTGGATATATGGCGAACAATGTACTTCCCATGCGGCTGGGAGAACTGGTCCGAGCGTATTATCTGGCTCGACGCGAGGACTTTGGAACCGGGCCGTCCCTGGCAACCATCGGTGTGGAACGGGTCTACGATGGACTGACGTTGATGTTTCTCGTCGCGGTCTCAGCTCCAATTCTTCTGGCGACCGGGTGGTTCGATGCCGCCGGAACCGCGATTCGCACCGCATGGACGGTGGTGATCGTGGCTGGCACATTCGGCTTCCTTTGCGCACTGGGGTCGCTAACCCTGCTTGCGTCATGGCGGAACGCCACAGACGTGGTGGCCCGGCTGGCATATGTTGTCCCGGAGAAGTACGGACGCGAAAAAACGCTGCGGTTTATCGAAACCTTCTTGGAAGGCCTGAAGATACTCAGTTCTCCACGCAAGCACCTGTCCCTATTCCTGTTGTCATTGCCCGTTTGGTTCGGCGAGGTGGGGGTCTACCTTATCACTGCTCACGCTTTCGACCTGCACCTGGTTTTCGGGCCATTGTGGGTGCTGGTCATAGCAATTGCGTTGCTGACCGCAACATCCAACCTGGCGACGGGAGTCCCGTCGGTCATTGGCGGGATCGGACCCTTCGAGGTTGTGGCGCAACAGACTTTGCTGGCCCTCGGGGTGAGCGCATCTGTGGGAGCAGCTTACGCCACCTTCGTGCATATCGTGGTCCTCTGGCTGCCAGTCAATCTGGTCGGGTTGTTCATTTTGTTGAGGCAAAACCTCTCGCTAAGCCAGTTGACCACCACACCTGCGCAACCGGAGAAGGCAGGAATCCCTGCCGGGTCACCAGTCGGTGCCGAGGAAGACAATCCATGAGAGTCGGGATCATTGGCGGCGGAGCGGCAGGGTTGGCCGCGGCCTACGAATTGACGAAACGGGGCCACTATGCAGAGGTCTTCGAGAGGGCTCCCTTCCTCGGGGGCCAGGCTTCCACATTTCCGGTGGGCGGTGGGAAACTGGAGCGGGGCTACCACCACCTCTTCGTCAGCGATACCGCCATGACTGAGTTAGTCCACGAGTTGGGTTTGGGCAACAAACTTGCCTGGTTGGAATCAAAGGTGGGACTGTTCTATGAGGGGAAGATATGGGACTTCGCCACCCCTCTGGACCTGTTGCGCTTCACACCCTTGTCAGTTATCCAACGCCTGCGTGTAGGCTTGTGGACGTTCGTGCTGCAGAAGACCCGCAATTGGCGAAAGTTTGAGCAAGTAACCGCCACCGATTGGCTCAAACGACACATGGGAACACGAGCTTACGAGGTCATTTGGGAACCTCTGCTGCGGGGCAAGTTCGGAGCCTATTACGACCAGGTGAGCATGACCTGGCTCTGGGGGAAAGTCTACCTGCGGGTCGCATCCCGAGGCAAGGGGATGCAGAAGGAGCTCCTTGGATACCCGATGGGCAGCTTCGGTGAGGTGTTCGACACCCTTGGGGCACGCATCCGAGAGATGGGGGGAGACGTCCACATCTCAGCTGGAGTCAATCGTGTGATCGTCGAGGATGGCCGGGCCGTCGGGATGGAGGTCCAGTTCCCTGGAGAGGATCCCGAGGACCGACAGTATGATGCTGTCATTGCTACCACGCCGTCTTATGTGTTTGTCCGACTCGTGCCGCCTATGCCTAAGGAATACGAGGCCAAGCTAACCGGAGTGCGGTACCTATCGGCAGTGCTGGTAATCCTAGTGCTGGACCGGCCATTATCGGATAAATACTGGATGAACGTCGGTGACCGTTCGCTCCCTTTCCTGGGAGTGATCGAACACACCAACATGATCGACAAATCTTTGTACGGCGGGAACCACATCGTATACCTGACCAATTATCCCAGCCGCGACAGCGAGCTTTACAAGAAGACCTCGGAGGACCTCCTGGAGGAGTTCATTCCTCATCTGTGCAAGCTCAACCCGGACTTTGACCGGTCCTGGATTCTGGAATTCCACCACCACAAAGTTGACGGAGCGCAGCCTATCATCGGCGTCAATTATGGGAAGCACATACCGGACCACCAAACTCCCTTCAAGCACCTCTACCTGGCCAACACCACCCAGATTTATCCCGAGGATCGAGGGACTAACTACTCGGTGCGCATGGGTCGGGAAGTGGCCCGTATGGTCATGGAAGATGCGGGCAACGCATCAGTGGGCAGTAACACGGGTGAGTAGGCAACTTGGCAAATAAGGGTCTGCCCCAAGTTCGATCGGGGAGGTTTTATCCCCAATCCGTTCACCGAAACCACATCACTGGCACATCTCATTTCACAACTCCAGTAACCACCCGTTGCCATACTTGTGGGTCAGACCAACCCGGCCCATACACCCACCAACTGATAGGCAAACCGGCCCGTGATGGTACCCAATGATAAGGGAGCAAGAGATCCCCGCATCAAGAGCGCCGGAAGTGGGACACATCTCTAACGGGAACCCCAGTCGGGGCAGAAGCCTACCCGACCACGGGGATCCGCTACACCGCCCGAGAAAGGTAAGCTGCCAGGTGAATGCTCCAGGTTTCCAAAACCGGTCCTGGATAGTAAAATCAATGCTCGAAACGTGCTGGGTCCAGCACAAAGCTGAGGCATAATTCTATAACCGGACCTACAACCAGGAGCGATTTAAACCAGTTGCGCAAAACCTAGGAGAAGAACGTGGAGAAACATCGGGCTGACAGCAATTCATCCCGCCATTCCCGCCGCGGGTTCCTGGCCCGCATGGGAATAGGCGTGGTGGCAGCCGCAGCAGCGTCCCTTTCCTTCGGGCCATTCAGAAGCGGCCCGGCGGAAGCGTCCGGGGAAGCATTCCCCGGCAGAAGCTCAATCTTCCATCCGGCCAGCGACCCCAGGCTAGACCCGCGCCGCGAGAACACTAGCTAGACCGATGCCCGCGGGCCAGCCCCCCGTCGCCACCGCCTTCTTGGGAAGGCTTGCTCAACTCGGCATTGGAAGTGCCCCGTGGCTACGAACACCCTTACCGTCGGCAATGTCGAGATAACTGCGGGCCACGACAACGAAGGGGCCCTGCCCCTGAGCATGACTTTCCCAAACGTTCCGCCGGAATCCTGGAGACCATACCACCAATGGTGTCCAGAAGGCTTCTCTGGGACGGACAAGTTGCGGGTCCACTTCGATTGCTATCTGGTCCGCTCCGAGGGGCGTACTATATTGGTGGACACAGGCGCCGGCACCATGGCCACCAACCCCGGCACGGTCGTGAATCTAATCGGCGGGGTTGAAGGGCGGCTGACGTCCAGCCTACAGGAGGCCGTGGTCAGCCTGGGCGACTTGGACACCGTCTTTCTCACTCACCTTCACCCGGACCACGTAGGCTGGAATCTGACGCCCGGTGAGTCAGGCAGAACTCCCACATTCCCCAATGCTCTGTAACTGTTCCACAGAGGGGACTGGGCGGCGTTCCGGTCTCCCAGAGACGAAGGGATTTTCGGATTCACTTTTTAGCAAGAGACCCTTGCTCCGCTGGAGACCGCAGGAGTGGTCCACCTTTTAGA
Source organism: uncultured Dehalococcoidia bacterium (assembly GCA_951812625.1). Classification (GTDB taxonomy): domain Bacteria; phylum Chloroflexota; class Dehalococcoidia; order Lucifugimonadales; family UBA3495; genus CATOSP01. The sequence continues at coordinate 1,671,654 of CATOSP010000002.1, forward strand.
CGGGGAACGGGCACTGACGACAGAAGTAACCGTCATACCAACCCCGGGTCATATGCCTGGGTCAATGAGCTTGGTGGTAGTGTCCCAGGGCCAGCGGGCGTTCATCCTAGGCGATGTTTTCCATGGCCCTGCCCAGGTTACCGAGCCGGACTGGGTTTTCAGCTTCGACATGGATGCTGCGCTGGCAGTGCGAACCCGAATAGATATGCTGGACCGTGCAGAGTCCGAAGGAGCGGCGATGGCCATATGCCACCACAGCGGTTTCGGTAAAGTGGTGCGCACCGGAGGACGCCGCTACTGGCAAGGGTTGTAGTGTACCCAGCCGCTACGTACGGCCAAATTCCTGCTCCATGTGGGCCGCGCTGAAGTGCAGCATAGTTGGACGACCATGGGGACAGGTATGGGGGTTAGCTGTAGCCTCCAACTGGTCCAGAAGAGCAATCATCTCATCGTTTGTGAGAGTCTTGCCGGCCCTAATCGCACTATGACAGGCGATCGACGCTGCCAGAACATCCTCCTGTGTATTGCTCAGATTCTCCAGAGCAACTAGGTCCAGAACGGTCAGCAATGCCTGTGCTGGGTCTTGGCCCGTCATGACCACAGGGACAGCGCGGAGCAAGTAGCTGTTGTCACCGAATGGCTCGATCGCAAACCCGTACTGGCACAACATGTTAGCCTTTTCCTGCATCACCTCCGCCTGTCCTGGCGTTAACTCCACGGTTATAGGCTCCAACAGAAGCTCCCCGGGCCTCGCCGGTGCACTCTGCTGCTTGATGCGGTCAAAGAGTACCCGCTCATGGGCGGCGTGCTGGTCCACAAGGTACATGCCGTCCGGCCCTTCAGCCACAATGTAAGTGGCCTTCACCTGTCCGACAACCTTCAAGGATGGGGCGGGTTGGGTTGTAGCTGCGGCGTCTACTGGACCTCCCGGATAGTCACGACTCGCTCCCGTGAAGGCACTGCGGGGGAAGAACGAACTGGGATGATACGCCGAAGAACTCCCATCGAACCTGGACCCGGGCGGAGGCTGTATAGGGGGCACAGGGGAGTCTGCAATCAGAGCGGCGCGCACGGCACGTTGAAGGGTGGAAAATATTGTGCCCTCGTGGTGAAAACGGACTTCCCGTTTGGCGGGGTGGGAATTCACATCAACATCTGCATATGGGATGGAGATGTTTATGGCGGCCACGGGATAGCGTTTCACTGGTAGGAGACCGTGGTAGGACTCTTCAAGAGCAAATGAGAGGGCACGGCTCTGAATCCACCGACGATTGACGAATAGGCTCATGTAACTGCGATTGGAACGATGGATGTGAGGAGGGCTAACTACCCCCTCAACCTGATATGTACGCTCAGGATCTTCACCGTAGATATCTAGCATTCCTTCGGCCACTTCAACGCCGTAGACCGCGAGCAAAGCCTCGCGCAGCGTTCCGGAACCGGTGGTAGACAATAGTACACGCCCATCGCTGGTCAACCGGAATCGGACAGACGGGAAGCCCAGGGCAAATCTGGTTACCAAGTCATGGATTCGGCCCGTCTCGGTGCCGGGAGTCCTGAGGAATTTCCGCCGTGCGGGAAGGTTCTCGAACAGATTGGATACACGGACGGTGGTGCCGGGCGGGGAGCCCCGGGAGCCCTCGCGGATGATTTGGCCCCACTCCAAGTCGATACCGTAGCCCATTTCGCTATCAGGGGTGCGGGTGGTCAAGCTAAGTCGTGAGACGGCAGCAATACTGGGGAGGGCCTCGCCGCGGAATCCGAGGGTCGCCACCGCATTCAGGTCCTCGGAGGCGTTCAGTTTGCTAGTGGCGTGGCGGAGGAACGCGGTACTAACCTCGAAGGAGGGAATACCGCGGCCGTCGTCGGTGACACGGGTTTCTCCGGAGCCTCCGCCCTTAATCTCGACAGCAACGGAGGATGCACCGGCGTCAAGTGAGTTTTCCAGCAGTTCCTTGACCACCGAAGCTGGGCGTTCGATGACCTCACCCGCTGCAATCTTAATGGCCAAGTCGGGTGGAAGGACCTTGATGGGCATGGCAACGCCCTAGAAGAGAGGTACGGTCGAACCCTTTACCCGGTACTGCCGATCCTCGGATGTGCCGGTAGTGATAAAGTCGCACACAATCCGGTAGATGCGGTCCATCTCCTGGTCGAAATTGCGCTTGAAGAAGTAGGGTGGCACCCACACTCCTCCGAAAGCCGCGACGACCTCCGGGTAGTCGTCGATCACAAACTCCGGCTCGTAAGGCACCTTTAGCTCTTCAAGCCGTTCGTGAAAGTGGTGGGTGGGTTTCTCGTATACGCCACTTACAAGAGGCTTCAGTTGGTGCTTCTCGACCACTTCCCATCGCTCGCCCATCCCCGACCATATGTATATCTCGTGGCCGTCTTCCTTCAACTTTGCCAGAGTTTCTAAGGTCCCGGGGCGCAGGGTGTCATCCAGCCCCAAGATAGTATAATCGACGTCGAAGAATATCTTCATCGGTAATACTTGGCCATTCTTTCCATCATCGGATTGGGTCTGCAGTGCAGATTATATCCTAATCCGCACTGGGATTACAGGCCAAACGAAGAGGCAACCGGACCAAAGAGGATCCAGCCTTCACTGTGCCAGCGCGGCGTCTACGGCCTTCAGGTTTGCACCGACGAGGAACTGCCCTCGGAGTCGGACGATAGGGCGGCGGATCAATCGGGGTTCCTGTAGCATCAGGGCCAGCATTTCGTCGTCCGCCATGTCCTTGACCACGAGTCCCATCTTCTTGAGGCTAGGGCTACGCGTGGCGAACATCTTGCTGGCGCCGATCTCACCGGCCAGCCATGTCAACTCCTCTTCCGTGAACGGCTCCTTAAAGTAGTCCCGCTCCTCGATCAAAATACCGTTCTGTAAGAGTAACTCTCTTACCTTGCGGCAGGATGATCAACGTGGCCACCAATAGAGTGTTGCGTTCTCGCTCAACTAAAGTCTCCTTGTCAGCAGCAGTTAGGGATCTTGGAGTGGCTAACACGACGAGCCACCCCAAGGGTTACGTGGGATATATTCTAATCCCTGAGACGATTCCTCAACAAAAGAGTGCACGGGCCAAATTTCACCAATCTTGGTGCTTGGGTTTAGCGAAGCTGGTCTGCCTCCCACGCCTTGCGTTGTAGGTCGTAAAGTCGGTTGATTGCTTCCAACGGGGTCAGGTTGGGGATATCCAATTCCTTGACCTCATCCGACAAGGACTGGGCAGAGGCGAACAGGGGTATCTGCGTCGATGGTTCAACTTGGGACCGGCGGTTCCGAGCCCGGGGCTTCCCACTGCCGTACTTCTCCAAATCGGCTAACACCTCCCAGGCTCGGGTCACTACCCCCGCAGGCAAGCCCGCCAGCCGGGCGACGTGGACCCCATAGCTCTTGTCGGCACCTCCTGGCACAATCCGGTGCAGGAACACTACCTGTCCGTTTTCTTCGGTAACCGCCACAGTGAAGTTGCGTACTCCTGGAAGGACGTTGGCCAACTCGGTGAGCTCGTGGTAGTGGGTAGCGAACAGGGTCTTGCAACGCAATCGGCTATCGTTGTGTAAATGCTCTATTACCGACCGGGCAATGGCCAGCCCGTCGTAGGTGCTGGTACCCCGGCCAATCTCATCCAGCACCACCAGGGACCGTGGGGTTGCCTGGTTCAGTATGGCTGCGGTTTCCACCATCTCCACCATGAAAGTCGACTGGCCAGTCGTCAAATCATCCTGCAATCCAACACGTGTGAAGATGCGGTCCACAAGGCCGATTGACGCCTCGGCAGCCGGAACGAAGCTGCCTATCTGTGCCATAAGGGTAATGATCGCCGTCTGTCGGATGTAGGTGGACTTGCCAGCCATATTGGGGCCGGTCAGGACGATAATCCGGGCATCGTCGTTGTTCAGGTAAATGTCGTTAGGGACGTATGTCCCGGGTCCCAGAACGCGCTCGACCACAGGGTGCCGCGCGTCCTTGAGGAATATCGTGCCTTCATCATCCAGTCGAGGTCTGACATAGCCATTGCTGACAGCCACCTCTGCGAGGCTCGCAAACACATCGACATGGGCTATTGCCGTCGCGAGCGTGGCTACCGCAAGGGAGGATTCGGCTATCTGACCACACACCCGCCGGTAGAGGGAGCGTTCCATCTCCTCGATCCGCTCCCTCGCATTCAGTACCAGGGACTCATACTCCTTGAGTTGCGGGACAATGTACCTTTCGGAGTTGGTCAACGTCTGGCGACGCTCGTAGTCATCCGGCACTTGGGACACGTTGGTTTTGCTGAGCTCGATGTAATAGCCGAAAACTTGGTTGTAGCCGACCTTCAACCCCTTGATCCCTGTTCGGTCCCGTTCCTTCTGCTCTAACCCTGCGATATAGCGACGGGCTTCCTGCGACTGGGCCTTTAGGTGGTCCAACTCCGGCGAGAAACCGACTCGCACAATGTTCCCGTCACCGACATCGCCTGACGGTTCAGGGTCTATGGCTGCATCGATAAGGGCAACCAGGTCGGGAAGTGGTGTCAATTGTCGCTGCAACCACACCATGCTCCCGTTTGTTCCCATCGTATCGGAATCCTCGCCCCCAGGCCCACCTTCCATGATCGCGGCCAAATCTGGCACGACGTCCAGCCCTGCTTTCAAAGCGAGCAACTCCCTAGGAGCCACCACACCTGCGGTCGTGCGGGACAAAATGCGCTCAAGATCAGGGACTCTGGAAAGGAGGGTCGACGCACCATCGCGGCGGAAGCCATCTTCAGCGAAATACTCCACGGCATCCAGCCTACGCTTCAACGGCTCCAGTTCCACCAGAGGTTGGCCAAGCCACCGGCGCAGCAATCGCCCGCCCATAGGGGTCTGGGTCCGGTCAAGACTGGTTAGCAGGGAGAATTCGCGGCTTTCGGCGCGGCCCGCCTGAAAAAGCTCCAGGTTACGTCTCGTCTGGTTATCCAAGGTCATGTAAGAGGAAGTAGAGTAAAGTCCTAAGGCTGTAAGTTGGGGACCACTGCCCTTATGGGTGCTCCCCAAGTAGTCGACAATCGCGCCCGCCGCTCGCACCGCCATGGAATGTCCCTCCACTCCGAAGGACTCGAGGGACAGAATTCCGTAGTAATCCAACAGGGACTGCCTCGCGATATCCTGAGCGAAGGACGTTGGATTTACAGGCGTCATCTGCCAACGGGGAGTGCCGGACTGGCGCGGAGGAACGGCCCAAGCGGGCACTTCCTCCCAGAGGGGCGCAATTATCTCAGAGGGGTTGATGCGCTCCAGTTCCAGAGGGAGTTCGTCCAAGCCCACCTGCGTCGCCGTGAACTCCCCAGTGGAGACATCGACGTAGGCCAAGCCCGCCGATTCTCCCTCATCAACCACCGCAGCAAGAAAGTTGTTGCTCTTTTGGTCCAGTAGGGCAGGCTCTAAGACGGTACCCGGGGTCACCACACGTACCACGTCGCGCTCGACCAAGCTTCTGCCCAAGGAGGGTTCGGTCAATTGCTCACAGATGGCGACTTTGTGTCCTTGCTTGACCAGTTTAGCGAGATAGTTTTCCAGGGAGTGAGCGGGAACCCCGGCCATGGGCACCTTCAGGTCCTTGCCCATGCTGCGAGAGGTGAGGGTTATCTCCAAGGCTTTGGAAGCGACATGAGCGTCCCCGTCGAATGTCTCGTAGAAATCCCCAAGACGGAACAGGACGATAGCATCCGGATAAGAGTGCTTGATCTTCAGGTACTGGCGGCGTATGGGCGTCACAGTGCCCCCAAACCCGTGGTCAGGTTTGTGTCATTCTAACGCAATTGCGGTTCGCCGGAGAAGCAGCGATGGGACACGACCAGTGGTTCTTGTGGAAAAATGTACAACCCTCGTGAGAGGGTTGTACATTGCCGGGCCATACACGGAACAGACCCGTCATGCTCGCTACCAGGGAATATGGAATGTCAACACAGGTGTCCCGCTGCGTCGTACCGGTGTTGAGCCACTATTCCTTCCAGAAACGTTCTTCTTTGAACTTCCAACCCTTGGCCATGACCTTTTCCTTCACGTCTTCGATCATACCGGGGTGACCGCAAGCGTAGACGAGCGTATCGTCCTGGGGCGGGTCGAATTTCTCCAGGTATTCCTCGAAGATCACGTTGACCCGGCCACCCGCACCCTCCCAAGCCGTGTTGCGTTCCTCGGCGGGACGACTCACGGTTGGTACAAACTTTATGAAGTCCGGGTGGGCCTTGGCCATGCTTCCAAGCTCAGCGTCATAGACCAGTTCATAGTGGTAGCTAGCCCCCAGCAGCACGTAGAAGGTGTGGCCATCATCGCCGTCCTTGAGGTACTGCCGGAGCATGCTCACCGAGGGAGCGACGCCAGTGACAGTCGAAACCATGAAGTGATGATGAACTCGGGGATCCATGGTGAACAGGCCCTTGGCGCGGGGCCGTAGGGTCATGGTATCTCCGACCTTCATCTTCCACATCAGCGGAGTCAACTCGCCTTCCGGGACCAACTCGACGAAGACCTCCAGACACTGCTCGTATGGAGCCGACACAATAGAGTAGGCACGTTCGATCCCCTGGAGGCCTAGGGTGCAATATTGGCCCGCTTTGAACCTGAACTCATCCGTCTCCGGTTCAAGCTTGATGACCATAAGGTCCTCGGTGATGTCGTTACGCTCGACCAAGCGGGCCGTGGGAAGGTTGACAACAGCCCTTGCTCTCCGGCTGTTCGAACCCGTCCGGGTATCTGTCCGCATTCCCTGATACACCATGCAGTTGGTCCTCCTCGGATCAGGTTCTGGCATTGGCCAGGGGATTGCTGCTGGGTACGGTATCTTTACTCAATCTTGACAATTGCAGCCCGGCAGATGTCGAGACCGGCCACTCCTGCCGCCGCGTCGGGTTCCGAGCTCGTCTGCATTGCCTCAGCCAGCTGGCCAAAAAGGGTTGTCGTTGAGATAACCCCTTCTGGTACCCCATCGGCCAGACGCACAATCGCAATCAATGCAGCATTATCCCGGTGACTCCGAGTTCTTACCTGCACCCGGTCTCCATTCTGTACCGCCAGCGCGGCGGCGGTCACCGGGTTCAACTCCACTTGTTCCTCTCGTTGGATGTGGTTGCGCCTCCCCCTAACGACCTCAATCTCTTTGCCCTGCTGGAACAGGACCCTCCCTGGCACCAACCAAGAAGGGAAGTCCGCATCGTCAGCGACATCTTCGACCCGGAAACTTGGAGCCTCCAACACTGCTATGCCGGGCGGGAAACCTTCCGCCGCGTATAGAATTCTGGTATCCTCGGCGTCTTCTGCTGAACACGGCCACTGTAGGCCAGGGTATTCCTTCCCCGCGTGGAGCACCTGCGTTGGCTGGGGGCTGTCCAGGTTGGTGCGGAGGACAAGCTTGCCCCCTTCATCAAGGCGGTGATATGAGACACCACCATAACTGGGACACAGGTTGGCAATTTCCTCCATGACCTGTGCCGCGGTCAGGAAATTGAATCCCCGGCCGCCCATCCGGGAGGCCAGCTCACAGATGACCCAACTGTCCGGCCTGGCGTCGGTGTTCGTCACCTGGATCGCCGGACGGAACCGTTGGATCCGACGTTCCAAATTGGTGAAGGTGCCGTCCTTCTCAGCGAACGTAACCCGGGGCAGCACCACGTCAGCGATATCCGACAGCGCTCCGGCGAAGGTATCGTGGACCACCAGAAATTCCAGATTCGAGAATGCCTGGACGTCATCGCTGATCTTGCCGTTAGTGAGAGTTGCTCCGTCCCCTATCACCATCATGGCCTTTACCCGACCATCCGCGACGGCCTCCAGTGCCTCTGTCACGCGTATACCGGGGGTTTCGGGCACACTACCGGCCCATGCTTCTTCCACCTCGGCCCGGGCATCAGCATCCTGGACAGAACGGTAGCCGGGAAGACGGTCCGGCAAACAACCAACGTCCCATGCACCCTGTTCGTTAGCTCCCTGTCGCATAGGATACAGGCCAGCGCCAGGCTTCCCAACGTTGCCGGTAAGCAGAGAAAGGCCTATCAGTGCGCGGACGCAGTCGACCCTCAGCGAGGATGGCACATTGTCCAATGCGTAAACTATAGACCCAGCCCCTCCCTCTCCGAACAATCGCGCCGCTTCCTCCATTGCCTTCAGACTCACATGCGTCAATCTCGACACTTCATCCATATCGAGGTTGTGCAGGGCATAGTAGAGGGTCGCAGGACTCTCGCAGTTTTCCTCCAGCCAGTCGTCATGCTGTAAACCCTGATCGATCAATGACCTCAGCACCCCACCCAACAGCAACAGCTCCGTGCCGGGCGCCGGGCGTAGCCATACGTCCGCGTACCGGGTGAGCTCAACCTCTCGAGGGTCAATGACCACTAGCTTCGTGTCCTTTCGCGCCGCGCGCTTGATTGGGACCCCGACGACGTTGTGTTCTTCAGTAACGTTGGAGTTGAACACTAGGATACATTCCGCCTGCTCCAAGTCCCATATGGGATTGGTGGCGGCGGCGTACCCGAGGGAGCGCTCCAACGCGCCAGTAAGTTCCGGCTGGGTGTTTGAGGTCTGGTCCACGTTGTTCGTGCTCATAACCAGCCGGGCGAATTTCTGGGCCAGGTAATGTTCCTCATTGGTGCTGTTCGGAGACGTGAGAAGGGCGAAACTGTCTCCGGCATAGTTGGGCAAGCGCTCGGCAATGTAGTCCAGAGCTTCGACCCAGGTCACTTCCTCCAACAGGCCATCTCGGCGGACCATCGGATGCTTCAGGCGTTCCCTGCTGTTGATGAACTCCAGTCCGAACTTGCCTTTGAAGCAGGCCTGACCTCGGTTAGCCGGGGAATTAAGCTCCGGGATAGCGCGGACGAAACCGCCTAGAGAGTTGATCTCCAGGTTCATCTGGCATCCGACTGGGCAGTGGGGGCAGATGGTGCGCTCTACGCTGGCTGCCTTTTCCCACTTGTGCTCCCGCTCAACCAAAGCTCCAACTGGGCACACATCGATACACGCGCCGCAGAACTCACACCCCGACTCCAGCAAAGATGTGCCGAAGGAAGTCCCGACTAGCGCGCTGCCGCCACGGTCGGTAAAGCAGATGGCGTCGTCACCGCGCAGTTCCTCGCAGGCGCGGACGCATCGGCCGCAGACAATACAGAGATTGTAATCACGGTCGTAGAAGGGATCACTCACTTCCAAGGGAATCTGGCGGTACTTGTACTGGAGCGGAGACTCGAGATTCATACCAAGGTAGCGGACGGTGTCCTTCAACTCGCACCGCTCGTTCTTGGGACAGGTGACGCAACGGTCCCTAACCGAGACGTGACGAAGACAGACATCGCTTGGGCCGCATATCTCGATGCGATGGCAGGTAAGACATCCATCGGGATGCTCGGCAATTAACATCTCCATGACGGAGTGGCGGAGTTGCTGGACGTCGGAGTCTTCGCTGCGTATCTTCATATCCGGGGCCACTGGTAGCGCGCAGGCCGCCGGGTAGCCGCGACCGCCTTCGACCCCAACAACGCACATACGGCAGGCGGCAAATGGTTTCATACCCGGGTGGTAACAGAGATAGGGGATATAGATGCCTGCCTCGATCGCGGCTTCCAAGACCATCTTGCCCGGCTGAGTCTGTATGTCGACTCCGTCTATCGAGATGGTGATGTCGTCAGGCATTAACTATCTCCCGGTCGACAGTTACCATTTAGCAACTGCCAACCGATTATCTGCGGGTCAAGGCTGGAGAAAACTTGGGTTTCAGGCAGACACCAGTGGGGCAGGTACGGCCCACGATGTGGGCCTCGAACTCATCACCGAAGTAACGCAGTGCCGAAGATACAGGGTTAAAACCCAGTTGCCCGTGGCCACAGAGGGATCCAGCCTGCATGTTTTCCCCCACCTTGCGCATCAGTGCCAGATCCTCGAGAGTGCCCTCAAGTCGGCAGATGCGCTCGAGCACTTCCAATAAATGACTCATGCCCATCCTGCAGGGGAAGCATTTCCCGCACGACTCGTACTGGCAAAAGGCTATCAATGCACGGGTAAGGTCAACGACGCAGGTGTCCTCATCGGCAGCAATGATTCCGCCTGAACCGAGAATCGCACCGGCGCTGCGCAGCACCTCAAAGTCCAGCACTACGTCGACGTGGTCAGCACCTAGAACCCCACCTAGGGGACCACCGCTCTGGATGAGCTTGAGACTCTTTCCGTCGGGCACGCCGCCCGCAGCCTCATACAGTACGTCCCTCAGGTTAATGCCCAGTGGCACCTCTATCATACCGGTATATTTCAGGTCTCCGGTCAGGCACAATATAACTGTTCCCTTGCTTTGCTCATGCCCGATGGACGCGAACCAATCCCCACCATTGGCGATAATCTGGGGCACGTAGGCGAGGGTCTTTACGTTGTTGATATTCGTGGGCTTGCCGAACAGGCCGAACTGGGCCGGGAACGGAGGCCGGAACCGCGGCATCGCACGGCTACCCTCAATGGCCTCCATCAGTGCACTTTCCTCTCCGGCGACATAAGAGTCCCCGGTCAGCGCGACTTCGAGCTCGAAGTTGAACCCACTGCCCATAATATCCTGCCCCACCAGCCCTATTTCCTTAGCCTGTATCAGAGCCTCCCGTGCCCGGTCGATGGGGCCATCGTGGCCGTGACGAATAAAGATATAACCGGCATTCGCGCCGGTCGCGTAGCCTGCAAGAAGAATGCCCTCAATCAGGGTATGCGGATCGCTCTCGACGATGGCCTTGTCGTTAAACGCTCCGGGATCACCCTCCTCGCAGTTGCACAGGATGTACTTCACCGGCGCGTTGGATCCGGCCAGGAAACGCCACTTGGTGCCCGTTGGGAAGGCTGCGCCACCTCGTCCTCGCAGACCCGATGCATTTACCTGCTCTACGGTCTCCTCAGGGGTCATTTCGGTCAAGGCGCGGTTTAGGGCGTGGTACCCCCCATTGGCCACGTATTGGTAGATGTCTCCAGGATCGATATTGCCCGCGTTGCGGAGGGCAATTTTGGTTTCGACTGCCCTGAGGGGGTGGGAGTCCAGAGACGCCACGGTCTCGGGAATCCCGCCTGCGCTGTCTACCCCATCCGGGCCCGGAATATATCCCATGGCCAGCCGCTCAACCGGAGCCCCGCCTACCACGTGTGTCTCTATTATCTCGGCGGCGGCCGCAGGGGTCACGTTGCCGTAAAAGACCCGCGGACCACCGGGCAACGTCACGTCCAGAAGCGGCTCTGCATAGCAGAGGCCGATACAGCCGACGCGACTCACTGTGGCGGCTGCGCCATGTTGTGCCAACGCCTCCTCCACCACCTGGATCACGTCGTTGCAACCTGCCGCCTGTCCGCATAGGGCAGAACCAATTCTAACCCAAGCCGCTTCTCCGGCGGTCAATCGACGCCATCGCTGCTCCGCTTCTAGAGATATTTCCTCGAATCTACTGGACATACCCTCTGTTGCTCATGCGACCAGTGTCGGACCTTGGCCGCTGCCAGAGAGGCATCGGCTTTTCTATCTCAACAGCCCGCCGATTCTCTCTCGCGCGGTCTCGGGAGTCTGTCTTCCCATGAGATGGTGGTCTATCGCAATAACTGGCGCATGCGCGCAGGCTCCCAAGCAGGTATTGAAACGCAGCGAAAGTCGCCCATCTTCCCGGTCGCCCTCGGACTCCAGTTCACAGGCTTCCATCACGGCTTCCATCAACGGCATGGCCCCCACCAAGTGACACGAAGCCCCCCAGCAGACCTCCACCTGGTGAAGGCAGGGCGGCTCAAACCGGAAGTTAGGATAGAAGGAGGCAACTGCCCAAACATCGTTGATGGTAGAGTCGGTGAAGCCGGCAACCAACTCGATAGCTTCCTTAGCCAGGTAGCCAAGCTCATCCTGCACAGCGAGCAATGTGGACAGGATGGTGATGGTGGCTTGCTCCTGGCCAAGCATGGCCTGGGAAATCCGCTGTGCTAGCCCTTCCATTCCGGGGCTCCTCAGAACAGATGAACGCGGCAGACGGAGGTGGGGGGATGACTTCGTGAATTTGGTAACAAAGTCATCCTATCACAGGGTAAGGGTCGATTCAACCACAAACGAATTGGGGGGGCTGCGCTTCGGCTGAATCAATTGCCGCCTGCAGGTGCAGGGACAGGTGCAGGCTGGTAGCGGACAGAGTACTTCTTCTCGTTGATGGTGAAGGCAGAAATGGACGCAGGTATCAGCAATGACCCCGCAATGGCGAAGGGCAGAAGGTATGACCCTGTTAGGTCATATAGCGCTCCCGCCAGAAGGATGCTGCCGAACGCGCCTGCCTGATGACACAGGAACGAGACTCCCGAAATGGTGGCCAGGGCACGCAGGCCGTACACGTCGGCAGTCAGGGACGTAGTGATGGGAACGCTGGCGATCCAAGAGAATCCGGCCAGTGTGGCAAATACCCAGAGGCTCGCTACCCCGGGTATCCCTATGACGGGCAAGACCATGTTGTTTTCGACGGCTATCATTCCTCCCAACAGGGTCGCGTAGGCGATTCCACGAACGAAGTAGACAGATCCCAGCACGTTCTTGCGCCCGAATCGGTCAGCCAGCCAGCCCCCTCCTATGCCGCCCATGACATTTAAACCCATCATATAGCCGAAAATCACGCCGGCGAGGGTAGGTGATGCACCTATCTGCTCCTGGGCGTAGGGCACGAAATGCACGGATATTACGCCCACGGTCACGCCGCACACGGTGTAGGCTGCCGAAAGGTTCCAGATGGGCGGAGACCTGAACGACTGCCACCATTGGTCCACCTCGAAGAGTCCCCGGTGCCTCTCCGACAGTAGGCCCTCTCCGCCGGTACTTGGCGTCGATTCACCGTCCGGCCGCAGCCCTATACTCGCTGGGTCGTTTCGCAGGAAAGAGAACCCCAACGGCAGTGCGATGACCGTTACGATGCCGCCCAGGGCAATCCATGACACCCTCCAATTGAACAACTCCACCAGGTAGGCACTGAAGGGGATCAGGATTAGCCCGCCCAACGAAGACCCTGCTACCACCAGGCCCAATACGAATGTACGACGGCGGACGAACCAACGGGCAAGCAGCGGTCCCAGTGTGCCGATAGATGCTCCGCTCATGGCGACAGACAGAACGAAGCTGAACAGAAACACGAGGAACAAGAAATGGAAGGTAAAGCTGAGGGCCGCCGTACCGAACCCAACGACTGCCAAGCTAATCAGGATTACCTTTCGTGAGTCAAACTTGTCGAAAAGGTGGCCCAACAACGGCTGGCTGATCCCGTTCATAAGCCATCCGATGGCGGCCGCCACCGAGATAGTAGTACGGTTCCATTCGAAAGCGTCGCTCATCGGAATGACGAAGATCCCGAAGCCGTTGCGGGCACCAGTAGTAACCGCGGCGATGAACATGGCGGCGCCCACCATGTACCAACCGTAATAAATGCCTGGCCTGTGAGGTACGTTTTCGGTCATGTTGTCGTCATATAAAGAGTTCCTTGCGCTGGCTCAGCTCCTTGAGAGAGAATGTGCCAGCGGCCGATGCACACGGGAATCCGGGCCTTTTGGAGCCAGTCAGGCCTTGACTGAGATTGAGGCATTGAAACCGGTCGGCTAGACTCCGTCCAGCCGCAATTGGACACTTGCTTTTTCCTCCTGGATGCGGGCCACAGCGTCGGAGTCCTCCGATCCCCAGCCACGATGCATGGCCTCCACGTGGCGCTGGTCCACCAAGTTGGCCAGTTCCATCGGGATTCCTAACTCGCGGCCAAGGTCGGTCGCGAGCCTGACATCCTTGGCAGCCAGTGCCGTGGCGAACCCCGGCTCGAAGTTGCCCTGAAACAGGAACCGTGGGAACTTCTCAGTCAGCCTGCGGGCGCTGCCGGAACTGTTGGCGATGACGTCTGCTAGGACGGCAAGATCCACTCCGGCTTTGACCCCCAAAGTCAGAGCCTCGGACAAGAGCACGCCGATGCCCATACTGAGAAGGTTGTTGCATATCTTGCAGACCGACCCGTTTCCGATGTCCCCGCAGTAGACTACATGGCTGCCTATTGCGTCTAGGGCGGGCTTTACGCGACTGAACACCTGCTCGTCTCCGCCAACCATTACAGCCAGGGTCCCCGCAGCAGCCCCGTAAACTCCGCCGCTTACTGGGGCATCCAACACCGATATTCCACGGGCTCCAGCTATCTCATGGAGCCGCCGGACCACCGTAGGGGAATTGGTGGAAAGGTCGACGTAGATGCAGCCCTCACCCGCGCCTTCTAGTATTCCGCCCTCGCCCAGTACCACCACTTCGACGTCCCTGGGAACGGGAAGGGATGTGAACACCACTTCGTTGCCCGGAACGGCGTCCTTGGGACTGTCTGCCCACTCCGCGCCCATTTCCAGTAGATTGGTTGCGGCCTCCCTGCGCAGGTCGTGGACCGTCAACTGATGGCCGGCCCTGATTAGGTTGGCCGCCATCGGATTGCCCATGTTGCCGGTGCCGATGAACCCTAACTTCATCGCTGGTGCTCCTATTCTGGCTCCCTGCGATTGGTGGCCCGCCGGGTGGGGCCACCCTCTGGGGCGTCGGTGATGGCGTCGGTCGGAGCCCACCGAGTTCGTCGAACATCTCCTTGGCCACACGGAAGGCGTTTATCGCCGCCGGCATACCCCCATAAAAGACCATCTGGGCGATCGTCTCGCTAATCTGTTCCCGGGTAACCCCGATGTTCAAAGCGCCCCGGATATGACGCCGTAGGAGTTGGGGGCTGTGTCCAAGCACCGTAATGGCGGCGATGGTGCAGAGGCTACGGGTGTGGATGTCGAGACCCGGGCGGTTATAGACCTCTCCGTAGACGACCTGGTCCACTAGGTCCATAACCTCTGGAGCAAGCTCTGCCATCGCCGGAGGTGGTCCGGGGTCAGAATCCTCGCCGTAGTACAACAGCCGGAAATCTGATGCCGCCTGGCGCAGGTCGTTGCCGTCAAATTCGGGTACAGGGCTTTGATCGGAAGTCAAGAGATTATACTTGCTCCAGTGGACGGGCTCGGGTTTCCGGTGGCCAGTTGCGGACCACTGGCCACCGCTTCGTGGCCATTACCTAGATCTCAATGGCCTGCCAGTAGCGGCGACCTTCCAACCGGACGACCCTGCCGATATGGTCTCCAGGTGTGAAGTGACCCGCGGCTACGACGTAGGACTCCTGCTCGGCCATGTCGAGCAGAGTGTTCCGGCTGCGGCGGCTGGCATCTTTGTCGATGTCGACGCCCGCGCACCAGTCAGCCTCGGCTACCTGAGCTTTATTGTGTAGCACATCACCGACGATCATGGCCTTCTCGCCTTGTGAGGTTACCAAGATAGCCTGATGCCCGGGAGTGTGTCCGGGAGTAGGGAGGGTCTTGACTTCATCGGTGATATTGTGCTCACCCTCGACCAGGTCCATCTTGCGCAACCTGCGAAGCGGCATCACCTGGCGCTCAACGTGGGGCGCGTTGGCAAGGTTCTCGGGATCAGTAAAATGGTCCCAGTCCGCTCTGGGCACAAGGTACCGGGCGCGTCGGAAATACGGTGCGGGCATTCCGCCGGAGTACCTCAGGTTCCAGCCAACGTGATCCCCGTGGAGATGGGTGTGGACTACGATGTTGACCTCATCGGACGGACCGACGTTGGTGTTATTGCGCCGGTCGGCGGGAATCAGCACGTCCCGTAGCCGCTCGAACAGTTCACCTTCCACGTTTCCCCGGTCAGGGTGCGGCCCCGGCCCCATGCCAGTGTCCACCAGTATCGTCGCCCCCTCGGAACGGACCACCCAGCAGCCGTAATAGAGCTGAAGCTGGCCGTTGTCCAGGGCGTCGGCGTGCCCAGCCCAATCCGCATCGCTCGTGTCCGGAAACATAGCCGTGGGGGGCCGCGGCGGGGGGACCATGTCGAGGACGGGGATGATTTCAACGTTGCCGACGGTTATGCTTGCCATCTGCTACTCCTTCGTAACATCTGATTGTCCTTGAGCGGATGTCAGTACTCTACAAGAGAAAACAGGTCGTAGGCACCGAGGGTGTTTCGGCCTGAGAGGGCAGTCAATTCCACCACGACGCCCATCGCAGCCACAACCCCGCCCGACATCTCCACGAGGCTAGACGCGGCAACCAGGGTTCCCCCGGTTGCCAGCAGATCGTCTACGACCAGCACCCTCTCACCCTCATGTACACCGTCCTGATGCATCTCCATGCTGTTGGTACCGTACTCCAGAGAGTAATCGACGCTGTGAGTGGCTGCCGGTAGCTTGCCAGGCTTTCTGACCGGTACTATCGACTTCCCGAGCTTGTGACCCAACGGGGCACCGAAGAGGAACCCGCGGGATTCGATAGCCACAATTGTATCGAAGTCCCGGCTATCATATCGGTCGACGAAACTGTCAATGACGTAGCTGAAGGCCCCTGGGTCCCGAAGGAGGGGGGTGATGTCCCGGAAAAGTATCCCAGGTTCTGGGAAATCCGGAATGTCTCGGATGAATGCCTTTAGGTCCATCCGTCTTACATCCTTCGACCTGGGCTAAAACACGGTCGTTCCATTCAGATATCGAGTTTCTTGCACCGGGGCTCACAACAATCTTCCCGGCCAACTGTTGCCCCGGAGAAGTGTAGAATAAGCGTCAATTCGCGTCAAGCATTGGTGACCCCCTCTCCGAGGGACTGGGTATCCTGGTTCACTCGTTGGGGTGATATATACTGTCCCAGCGTCCCTTTAGGACACCACAGCGCCATAGCAGCACGACGCGAACTTAAGCGTAGGGCAGAGATAATGGTCGCTTCCATTCGACACCATCGTACTATGCTACTGGCTACTGCAGCAGTGGTAATCCTCGTCCTGATAGTCCTGTATGTATTGGGGAGCCTCCTCCTGACCCTTGGGCTTGGCGCAGTAATTGCCTACATGCTCCTTCCGGTGGTCCGGACGTTCGAGCGCGCCATGCCTTGGCGTGTCCGGCATCCCAATCTGAGCCGCAGCATCTCGATAGTGCTCACTTTTTTGGTCCTGCTGGGGATACTCGCGGGCGTGTTGATCGCGGTAATTCCACCAATGATCGAGGAAGCCGCCATATTCATCGAGGAGTTCCCCCTGTTCTTCACGAATGCCCGGCTCACACTGGAAACCTGGGCCGCCGTTTATTCGGACAGGATTCCAGAGGAATTAAGACAAGATTTGGAGGAGCGGTTAGCCGGACTTGGGACCATACTGTTCAATTCGGTATGGATAGCAGTCCAAAAGACCTTGGGCCTTGTTTCCGGCACATTCAGCCTGGTCATCGGCCTGGCTATGCTCCCAATCCTGGTCTTCTATCTCATGAAGGACTCCGGTCTGATCAACTCAGCGGTATGCGCCCCGTTCCCATCACCAATGCACTCACATTTGCGTGCGATGCTTGATATCGTGAACCGGACATTCGGTTCATATATCAGAGGACAGATCACGCTGGGGATTGTGGTAGGGACGATTGTCGCCGTAGGGCTGCTCCTTCTGGGAGTACCATTCTCCTTCTTCCTGGGCATCGTCGCCGGTATTACTGAGTTAGTCCCCATCATCGGACCCTGGATCGGGGGAGCAATTGGAGTCCTGGTTACCCTGGCAACCGAACCGGCCAAGGTGCCCTGGGTAATTCTGCTATATCTGATAGTCCAATTGGCAGAGAACGTCGTCTTGGTTCCACGAATCCAGGGTGATGCCCTCAAGTTGCATCCAATCGCCGTAATCCTCGTAGTTATCGTCTCCGGCCGGTACTTCGGAATTTGGGGAATCATCCTAGGCCCGCCGCTGGTGGCGATGGTCAGGGACATGCTGGTGTACTTCGCCAGGGAGTGGAACGCGGCAGACGAAAAGGACATCGCCACCGGGGAGGAGGCAGCAGTTGAACCGTGACAGGCTTCAAAATCTTCGACCATCGCCCAGGCGTGCTTTCGTGGCCACCAGCGTCGAGGCCAATAGATACCATATGGAATAATGCCGCAAACCATCATTCATGGTATTATTTGGCCAACTCGCCGACAGACCCACAGCCTCAAGGCGCGGCGGTAGAGCAATTCCCGAAGTCCCATTCAAAGGACGGCAAGAGATGACGACTTCGCAGAGCAATGGCCATCAGACTAACGGGACCAACGGCGCTCAAAACGGCAACGGGAGCAGCAGATACATCCCCAGGGGAGCCTCAGGGATAGGCGTCCACGACTACGTTCCAGAGCTTGGCTACCGGGAATACTGGTATCCGGCGGTGGAGGACAAGCTCATTAAGCGCAAGCCGGTAGCCTTGAAGCTGCTCGGGGAGCAGGTCGCGTTCTTCCGGGACACCAACAACGAGGTCGCCGCAGTGTCCGACATCTGCCCTCACCGCGGAGCGTTTCTGTCCGGGGGTATCGGCAAGGGCATGGGCAACGACGAATTCAAGGGGTTCATCACCTGTCCATACCATGGCTACACCTTCGACGGGACCGGGCGGTGCGTAGCTGCCCTCTCAGACGGCCCCGAGTCCAAGCTTGCCCCCAAGTTGCGGGTTCGAAACTATCCGACCCGGACCCACCGTGGAGTGGTCTATATCTGGATGGGGATTACCGAGCCGGTCCCGCTTGAGGAGGACCTGCCCGAGGAGTTCTTCTACGACGACGTAGAGGTCCAGACTTACGTCAAGATCTGGCCCATGAACTGGTCGCTAACAATGGAGAACTCCAGGGACTCCCACAATAGCAAGATTCATCGGGGTGGTATCCGGCGCCTCTGGAGCGGGCAACTGTTCAACCGCCTGCCCGCCTTCTGGGAGGGCACCGACATCACGGAAGAGGGTGACAACTACATTTGCATCGCTCCCAGAGTGAAGCAGGGAGTGGAGCAGGGGTACTTCCCAGGTCTGAAAGAGAGATGGCCCCAGCACGACTGGTGGCGCTTTCGGGGAGCCCGGCGGCTGAACCCATTGATCCAGCAGAAGAACGCCTTCAACAACTCCCGTCCCGGCGGACTTTACCGGCTGCCCTCTATCGCGTGTCCCAGCGCCCGGGGACAGTCACAACACCTGCGCTACTTCACTCCCATCGACGAACACAGCACTCGGATGTTCACCTTCGCGTTGAAGCGGGTGAGGAACCGGCTACTCCCCAAGTTGTGGTGGAAGTTCTTCTACCACACCTGGTACGTCTACTTCAACGCGCCTCAGACCACGAACGAACGGGAGGACATGCCGGTCCAAGCCGTGGGAGCCCTCGACCCTCACTCGGCGCAGAAGCTGGGGGCCACCGATGCCGCAATCATCTTCTGGCGCAGGCGGATGCCTTGGAAATCCCGCGACGCTCAGCGCATCTGGGGCCGGAGCCGTACCGAGGCCGCAGAGGAGATGATCGAGATCGAGGAGGAACGCGAGGCAGTTGAGATCCCTTTGAATTAGGCCCAGAGATCACTGTCTAAAGTAGTGGGCCACCTCTGAGAGGTGGCCCTAATTTTTCGGCTGGGGTTCCCTCGATGTTAGTCAGAGACGTTGCTACTGTATGAATAGTCGCGGAAGCGGCGAGGGTACAGGGCCGTCGCCAAGAAAATCACGCCGAGGGTCAGGTGGGCAGCGTTCTCCCATGGGTGCTGCACGGTGAACATTCCGAGATTGATTGATATCTCGCCCGGAGTCACGGCAGCAAGGATAAACCCCACCACACCGATGGCCAGGAAGAACAGCCCTTCTATACCTAGGAACACCCGTTTGTACTCTG
This sequence comes from uncultured Dehalococcoidia bacterium, assembly GCA_951812625.1. Lineage (GTDB taxonomy): Bacteria > Chloroflexota > Dehalococcoidia > Lucifugimonadales > UBA3495 > CATOSP01. The sequence goes on from CATOSP010000002.1 coordinate 1,691,373, forward strand.
AGTTCCAGACCTCTCCTACGTAGAGGGACAGGACACCAATGATCAGGTAGGCGATGCTCTGGCCGGCCCCAAGATGGTACAAATCGGACGGGCCGGACGGGATCAAGAACCCGGCGATACCCACTACGGTCAGAATCGCACCGAAGATCAGCAGGCAACGGCGGTTGGTGAGACCCTTGGCGTAGCTTTTGATGACAGGACCATAGCTGACAGTGATACCTCTAGGCTCTCTCATCATCGATGTCATCCTCCAGCGGAAGGATATTCTGTCTCGAGAAGCAATACCGGCTCTCCACGAACGCCTCTGATGCGGTGCGCTGAGTGTTAGTCCCCTCTAGGGTCTCCAGCGGAGCCTCGCACCCACATCTGTGAAGCCAGACCGCTCGCGGAATTGGAATTTGCGGTCACCATGAATGGGTGTCCCGAGTTCGACCATATTGCAGCCGGCGGACACGCTCTGACCCAGGACAAACCGGAAAACATCAGTCCCGGCCCCACTGCTTCTAAGCTCCGGCTCGACGTACATTTCTTGGATTATGGCAGATCGCCCTATGCCGCGCATGGACTGAAGGAATAGCACGGTGCAGACGGCCGTATCTGCCCTTCCATCTCTCCAATAACGACGCACCCTGGGTCACCACCTGAGACCAGGTCGGCGAACACCAGAGACATCTTACCCGGCGACGGTGAGGTGGCCCCAAGCTCGGCCAGCAATCCGCAAACTAAGCCCAAGGCCGCTTCTTCGTCTTCCGCCCTGGCAAGCCTCACATTCAACGTGGCTATATGCCTCGGTTAATTCGTTCCGTTTGAGCGGCTAGTACGGGATTGTGGACTCTCGCACCGAGATAGACTTGAATGCCCAACCGTTTACTTCCTGATATCAAGCTGTCGGACCCAAGTTGGATGTGGCCGCAAGTATATCTATGCCGAAGGAAAAGTCAAAGCCACTGAAGCTATCCCAAGCGGTCTCAGCCATGCTCATCATCCAGTAGGTGAGGCGTTTGCCCCGCATCACGCTATGCAATATCATCCGATCACGACACTTGAAAGTTTCTCAGGAGCTGCATGGCCGCCGGTTTGGAGGCGTAGGTGAATCGATCGTGGAGGCATTGTAATGACAACTGAGCTAGACCCAAGGGCGGCCGGAGGCAGGAGGCTGCAAGGGAAGGTATGCGTCGTCACCGGCGCAGGTCAGGGCATTGGGCGAGCAACTGCCAGACGGCTAGGGGCGGAAGGCGGGACCATCGCCGTGGCCGACAGGGTAGACGAGAGCGCAAAGCGGACGGTCCAGGAGTTGCAGGACCACGGGGCCACTGCCCTGAAGGTGCTTGCCGACGTTGGGACATTCTCCGGAGCGCAGGACATGGTAACCGATGTGGTGGCGGAATACGGTCGCATCGACGTACTGGTGAATAACGTCGGTGGGACGATCTGGATTCAACCGTACCACAAGTACACCGAAGAGCAGGTGAACCTTGAACTGGAGCGCACGCTATACCCGACCCTTTGGTGCTGTTTGGCCGTGCTGCCGGTGATGATGGAACAGGGTTCCGGTTCTATCGTGAATCTTGGGTCCCAATCGCCCAGGGGCCTGCACCGATTGCCCTACGCGGTGGGCAAGGGAGGAATATTCGCCCTAACCAAGGTACTGGCGATGGAGTACGGCAGCTACGGGATCCGGGTCAACACCGTATCCCCGGGCGGCACGTCGATACCGGACCGGATGACCTCGCGGCTTCACCTGGGCAGCGGCATTATGGCCGATGAGGATAACTCCGAGGAAGCGTCGGAATACCGCAGGCTGATGGGTGAGGACATTCGCAACCAGCAGGCCATCAGGCGGTCCGGGCTACCCGAAGAACAGGCATCCGCCATCGCCTTCCTGGCATCGGACGACGCGTCGTTCATCACGGGTCAGGTCATCAACTGCAGCGGGGGGCAGTCCTGACAATCCGTTTCAGACCACGGGCCAGCGTTGCGGGACGGCGATGCCCGTTCGCCTCATGAGGTCGGCCCCTATTTCCTGTACTTTCTGGATTAGCTCCCACTGGTCGACGAACGTCGGGTTACCTCCCTCAACGACGACCCGGCCATCGACGATGACAGTGTGAACACTCCGGCCATCAGCATTGTAGACAAGGTTGTTTACCGGGTTGAAAATGGTGCGCCACTCGGGCCGCCTGGTGTCGAACAGAACGAGGTCGGCCTTCTTGCCAACCTCTATGGAGCCAATGTCCTGGTCCAACCCCAGAGCCTTTGCACCCTGAATGGTGGCCAGCTCAAGAGCCGTTTCGGCTGGGATCATAGTTACGTCCTGCCTGCCGTCCTTGTACAGGACTGCAGCCAGGTACATTGACCGCATAGTCTCCACCAGGTTGGAGTTGTTACCAGCGTCCGTGCCTAGACCAACCGTTACTCCCCTTTGCAACATTTCCGGCAGCAGGGCTGTCCGGGTCATGCCGGAACCACCCTTTATGGCGGCGGTGGGGCACATAACCGCCCTCGTTCCAGTCCTGGCCATGCAGTCCACCTCAGCTACCTCCAGGCCAAGGCAGTGGGCCAGAGTGGTATTCGGTCCTAGGAAACCTATGTCCTCCAGATGCTCAGTAGGCAATTTCCCGTGGTCGCGCATGGACGCCTCTTTGGACTGCGGCGAGTTGCTGTGATGCAGTGTCAGACCGGTCTGGAATCGCGAGGACAGGTCTTTAGCTGCATCGAGAAGTTCCTGGGAGCAAAACGCCTCAGAGAAAGGCATGGCCCAAGCCCTCACACGATCGTCCAACGTGTGATCGAAAGCACGGATTACATCCTCCATGTCGGAAATGGCCTCGACGGTGGAGGATTGGGGCAGATTGACAGGGTTGGGCCGGTCGGTCACGTGACGACCCACGATAATGCGGCACCCTGTTTCCTCGTAGGCCCTCACGCAGGCATCAAGGTGCTTGGTGCTTCCGGGGTCAAGGAAACAGGTCGTGCCATACCGCAACAGCTCGGTGATCCCAAGCAGCGAGGTGTGGTACTCCTCCTCGGGAGTCATCGCTCCCTGGAGAGTGAAAACGTTGGGCAGGTAGGCGGGGCCAAGATCGTCGGGGAAAATCCCCCTGGTGGCGTGGGCATAGCTGATATGCATGTGTCCGTTGCAGAACCCCGGTGTGACCACCATTTCGCTGCCATCGATCACCCTGTCAGTGACCACATCCTTGAGGTCAACGGCCTTGCCCACGTGGGTTATGCGCTGGCCCTCGATGACGATGGACCCGTCCTGGATGATGCGTCGCTCCGGGTCCAGGGTAAGGATGAATCGGGCGCCGTCGATTCTGATTGATCCGGTCTTTGAATCTACGGTGGTCATGGACAATCCCTGCGTCAAGGTTGTGGATGGAAATCGGCGGAAATGGAACTGGTAAAGCGGGCTCTTTCCAACAATGCCCTCTCATCTCCACGAGTGTCATGTCCACAACCCCTCGCTAGTTGATCGCGGGCATTGCCGGGGAAAATCTCGGTTTTCCGGTCAATTCCGGACATTTCCGGTCACTTTCGCCAGGTGTGGAGATTGGTCAGTCCCGAGCTTGAAAGGCACATTCTCCCGGAGTCCCTGGCACCCCAGCCTTCCCACAGAGCACTATGATACGGCAGCGAGTCAGTACCTGGAAAGGGCCAAGTGTCAGCAAGCTAAATCACCCAGACAGGACAGCTTCCTCCTCCATGCTTGCCCGACAGTCACGCCGTGGGTATGATGCTCGACAACGGCACGGCTGACTGGAGGAATCGTGGCAGATATGCAATTGACTTTCGGGTGCAGCTTCGGAGGGGAGGACTACTTCGATGTGGCGGAGTTCGCCCGGCGAGCAGAAGCGTTGGGATTCGACCGGATCACATGCGGCGAGCACCTGATGGACGGCAACCCGCCCCGTCCAACGCTCCTGGGCGTACCGGCAATGGCTGCCGCGGCAGGGGCTACAAGCACATTGAGAGTCATGACCGGAATAGTAATCGCCCCGTTGTACAACCCGGTCTTGCTCGCCAAGCTGATTGGGACCATTGATTTGGTGTCGAACGGCAGGGTCGACTTCGGCATTGGCATAAGCGGTCAGCGTGGCACTCAGGTTGAGTTCGACGCCGTACAGGTTTCGGTGAGAACCCGAGGTCGCCGGACCAACGAGATGCTGGAGGTTATGAAACGGCTCTGGACCGAGGAGCACGTCAGCCACCATGGGCGCTTCTTTGACTTCGAGGATGTGACACTTCTTCCCAGACCTGTACAGCAGCCGCATCCGCCAATCTGGGTTTCAGGCAGGAGCGATGCAGCCATGCGGCGGGCTGCGCTGATGGGCGATGGGTGGTACCCCTATCTGTTCACGGTGGGTCGACTGAAGCGCACCAACGATGCAATCAGTGAGATCGCCGCAGAGGCTGGACGAGACCTGACGGAATTTCACTGGGGCGTGAACCAACCCACGTCTCTGTCATTTGACCCGGACGCTGCTCTGGAACAGGCGGTGGCAAATGTGGGACAGCGTTACGTTACCCCTGAACGGTCCGCCGAGGACCTGGCAAGGTCATTGTGCATCGTAGGGACCCCGGAGGACTGCGTGGAAGCGATCCGGGAACGGGTGGACGCCGGCGTCCGGGACTTCAACTTCAGTTTCCTGTCGCCCGACGTGGAGGGGGTGTATCAACAGATGGAGATGTTCTCCACGAGGGTGCTTCACCGCTTTCGATAATCAGGACTGGCTAGGAAAGCTGGTCCGCCAATCGCCTCGATTGAGGGAGGAATCATGGACTTTGGACTTTTTCTGGAGTTCCCCCGCAGGGAAGGAATTACCCAGGCCGATGCTTTCGATGAATGCTTTGCGCTGGCAGAGAAAGGAGAGGCCCTGGGTGTGGACTCGGTATGGTTGGCGGAGTACCACTTCAATGCAGGCCGGGTGCTGTCGGCCCCCGTAACCATCGCAAGCTCGATTGCCACGCGCACCAAGCGGGTCAGGATCGGCCTGGCTGTCCTATGCCTCCCTCTGGGCAACCCGGTGCGGATTGCCGAAGAGGTGGCCACGCTGGACCACATCAGCAAGGGGCGGCTGGAATTCGGTGTCGGCAGGGGCACGTTTCCCAACGTGCATGAAGGCTACAATGTGCCGTTCCAAGAGAGCCGGGACCGCTTCGAAGAATTCCTTGAAGTGATCGTCACCGCCTGGACCAGCGAGACTTTCTCCTACGAGGGCAAGTACTTCTCTTGCACAGACCTGGACATCGAACCGAAGCCGTACCAGTCGCCCCACCCACCCATCCATCTGGGCATTACGTCGGCGGAGAGTTTCCCCATCATGGGGAATTTGGGACACCCCATATTCATCAACCCCTCGCGTGTCTTCGCCCTCTCAGAACTCGCCCGCCACATCTCAGAGTACCGGAAGGCCTGGAAACAAGCTGGACACGACGGCGAAGGGAGTGTGGGTCTGAGGCTACCGATATACGTGGCCGAGACATCGGAGCAGGCTCACCACGAGCCCCAGGAGAGCGCGATGTTCTCCGTCAACCGGCTAGGCAACCGGGTAGCCAGCTATGCCGAGTATGGCGGGACCACGGGCGACTGGCAAGCAGAGTCGGACCGGATATTGGGGATGAGCTACGATGACTGGTTACGGGACAAAGTCGCCTACGGAACGCCGGGGGAGGTAACGGACAAACTCCACCGGCTGAGGGAAGAACTAAGCCTTGATCAGATAGTATTCGAGGTGAACTTCGGCAGCCAGATTCCACCGGAGCGCCAGCACAACTCCCTCCGCATGTTCATGGAAGATGTGGTGCCCCATTTCAAGTGAGTCGAGAGGCATAGATAATACCGGACGAAACCTCGGAGCAGAGTTGCCACGTGAGTCATGGCCGGATTACTCGAGCCTGGTGCCAATTATCCCGGGATAGCCGCTGAGGAACTCGGCAGCGGATACGGCACGACGCCCCTCTAGTTGCAATCGCTTGAGACCAAGCAGACCCTGTCCGGTCGATACGGCCAGTGGCATTTCGTGGCTGGCCGTGCCAAGCACCAGTCCGGGTTCAGCTCCGGTCCCAACTCCGTCCGATAGGGGTGCCACGTCCAGAAACTTGACCACCTTGCTGTCCCAGTGGGCGAATAGCCCCGGCCACGGAGCGTAAGCCCTGTGGCGGACCGCCAATTGGGCTGCAGTGAGCCTCCAATCAGCAAGGCCATCCTCACGCCCCAGCTTACTCGTTACTGTTGCTAGCGAATCATCCTGGGGCATTGCCTGGACTGCACCGGCGCTCCAGGGAGCCAGCCACTTCATAAGCAGGTCAGCCCCCAGGCGAAACAGGTCTTCGGTCAACGACTCAGATGTCTCCATCCCCGACAGGGGATATTCGGACTGGGCTATGATGGGACCGGTGTCCATACCCTCGTCTAGAAGCATTAGTGTCACGCCCGTGGACGCTTCTTCAGCCAGAAGCGCCGAGGGAACGGGGGATGGGCCACGGTACTTGGGCAACAGTGAGGGATGGAGGTTTAGACATCCATAACGTGGTATCGCCAGTATGGATGCCGGTAGGAATCTGCCGTAGGCGGCTACGACGATAACGTCAGGGGCGATGGATTCGATCTCCTCTCCAGCTTCTGAGGTTCTCAGTGAGGGCGGTTGGCGGACCTTCAAGCCGCATTCGAGTGCATGGGCCTTGACCGGAGACAGATCCGGAGCACGGCTCCGGCCCCTGGGCCTGTCCGGCGGGGTGTATACGGCCTCGACTGATACCTGGCGAGAACGGAGAAGGGCATCCAGCACAGGGATCACGAAAGCTGGAGTGCCCATGAAGACAGCGCGTACTGGCTCGTCGTTGGTCAGCATACTGGCGCTAGCCTAGTGCGATCGAATTGTTGGAACATGTGAAAATTCGGGTTGACATCGTGGGAAGCCCGTGGTTAGAATTACTCAACCGCTTGGCGGAATCTTAGTAAAGGAGGTGATGGCGTATGAAACCTAGTTTAACACCCAGGGGCGATGGTAGGCATCTGTCTGGACACGACGAGGTGATCGTACACTAACTCGCACCCCTTTACATACGAGAACCCGTTCGTCGGGCCCAGGCCAATGTCTATCATCGCCCCTAGGATCCCGGGAGTTCATCGGGGGTTAACCGGCAGAGTGGCTGGGCCCGATCCTTTTGTCGGGGAACATCGAGGAATTCCGGGCCGTTATTGGGCCAACCTCAAAGAACAACGTGCTTGGATGAATGCCCCCAGACCCGAACAAGGCTGGGGTTTTCTTTTTCACAGCGGTGGTCTACTGCCTCCGGCATTGACGACCGCCAAGATTGACAACGAAAACCGGCCAGCTTTACAATTCCCAGCGACCAAGGTGAGGAAGCTAACGTTCGAGGGTTTAATGCTACGAATTCGTCTTAGAAGAGTGGGGAAAAAGGGGAAACCGTCGTACCGCATCGTTGTAGCGGAGTCTTCCGCGCCACGAGACGGGGCATACGTGGAATGGATTGGCAACTACGATCCATTGACCGACCCACCTTCGTATTCCATCAAGGCCGATCGAGCCCAGGAGTGGATTAGCCAGGGCGCCCAGCCTACCGACGCAGTCCAGAGGATATTGGACTGGTCAGCTACAGCCGTGGCCGACGGCGAAGAAGGCGACCAGTCCGATGCGTATCAGGAAGGCATCGAGACTGAAGAGACAGTCGATGCAGCCATCCCGGCTGACGATGAATCCGCAGCGTCAGAAGGCGAGTCCTCCACCACATGAAAGAGCTTATCGAGTACATCGCCAAGTCGCTGGCCAGCAATCCGGACGCAGTTACAGTAACGGAAGATGTTGAGGAAGGGAGGGTAATCCTCCGCCTCGAGGTCGCTCCGGAGGACAAGGGAAAGGTCATCGGAAGACAAGGCAGAGTAGCCCAGGCGATGCGTGTACTCCTCCGGGTTGCTGCAGTCAAGGACGGCTCGCACGCAATCCTGGAAATAGTCTAGCTTGGGTCCGGATTCCTTTCCATCCGTCTGTACGAGGCCGAGCCAACCTTGGTGAAGCCCGTTGGTGACTTCCCAACCTTCGACCACATAATCGTTGGACAAGTGCTCCAGGCCCACGGCGTCCAGGGACAGATAAGGGTCAAGGTTCTTAGCGACGTCCCCGAACGTTTCGACCCTGGTCAGACCGTTCATATCGGTCCAGAAGTTTTCCGAATTTCCTTCTCCACGTATTCCGGGTCTGACCACGCCCTGGTACAGCTTGACGGCGTAACCACCCGAGACGCCGCCCTGCCATTGGTGGGCCAAGCCGTAACCGTCCCACAGACCGCAGTTCCCTCACTGGAAGAGGGAGAATATTTCTACTTCCAGCTGCTTGACCTCCGCGTCCTCACCAAGGAACATGAGGAGCTTGGCCAGATCACGGAGATACTGGAAACAGGCAGCAACGACGTCTACGTGGTTTCGGGTCCAGGCGGCGAGGTTCTCGTTCCTGCACTCACAGACGTGGTGTTGGAGGTGCGCCTGGATGAGGGCCTGATGATCGTCGACCTGCCCGACGGCCTGCGCTGACGGCTTTGACCCGCGCAAAATCCGGGTGCTAAAATCCTCTCAAATTCTCAGCGGTGGGGGTGTCTAAGATGTCTGGCCACTCTAAATGGTCCACCATCAAGCACCAGAAAGGCGTAGCGGACGCGAGGCGCGGAGCCATGTTCACCAAGCTCAGCCGCGACATAACACTGGCCGTCCGCGAGGGTGGGAGCGGCGACCCTGAGATGAACTTCAGGCTCCGGCTGGCCATAGACAAGGCCAAGGGCAACAATATGCCCCAGGACAATATCACTCGGGCGATCAAGAGGGGGACGGGCGAAGGTGGCGAAGGCCCGGAGAGGCTGGATGAGGTCACCTACGAAGGTTACGGTCCCGGCGGAGGGGCAATCCTGTTGCAGGCTGTGACTCCCAACCGCAACCGGACCGCCTCAGACGTGCGGGCTGCCTTCAACCGTGGGGGCGGTAATCTGGGCGAGTCCGGTTGCGTCGCATGGAACTTTGATACCAAGGGAGTGATTAACCTGGAAATCGATGAGGAGGATCGGGCTGAGGAGTTGGGCCTGCTCGCCATCGACGCCGGTGCAGAGGACATCATAATCGAGGATGGCGTCCTTGAAGTCCACACGGCCCCGGAGACACTGCTGGCCGTGAAGGGAGTGCTGGAGGCCGAAGGGGTGTCCCCCTCGTCAGCGGAGATTTCCATGGTCCCCAAAACTACCGTCATGCTTGGGGCCAAGGAAGCAGAGCAGACCCTCAGGCTGCTCGACGCTCTGGAAGAACTGGCAGACATTCAGAAAGCCTACACCAGCGCAGACTTTCCACCGGAAGTGTTGAGCCAGTACCAAGCTGACAACTGAACGAGGAATCGGGTCAGCTACCGGACCCGGCCAACACGAGTGTTCGACCCACCTGGCGGTGGTAGTCCGAAATGTCCGATCTTCGGAGTTTCACATGATAGTCCTCGGCATAGACCCTGGCACTGTTCGGATGGGTTATGGAGTCCTGGAAGCCGACCCCCAACCGGAGGCGGATGACTACGGCGTGATCGCCCTTCCCCGCAGTATGCCGTTGGAAGAGCGTCTCTACCAACTCCACACCCACATACTGAATATGATCGGCATTTTCGGCCCCGATGCAATCGCAGTAGAGGAACCGTTCGTCGGCAGGGGAGAGAGGAACTTCCCGGGCCCGGCTATCGCAGTGGGGCAGGCACAGGCCGTGGTACTCATCGGGGCTGCCAGTCAGGGCATTGAGGTATTCCGTTACTCCCCCGCACAGATCAAGCGGGCAGTGACCGACTTCGGGGGCGCTACCAAACAGCAAATGCAAGAAGTGATCACCTCCAGTCTTGGACTTCGGGAGACTCCCGAATCTGACGCTGCGGATGCGCTTTCGGTGGGACTGTGCCACCTCGTACAGTCCCGGAGTACAAGCGCGCTGCTGCGGGAGATACCTCCCGGCCAGGAAACACGATGAGAATCGCGTTCAGCCCGAAGTTAACCCTTCTGTGACATTTCCACATCCTTGAGAGTTGCCTCATGAGGTAGCCGGTGATTGTAAGCGTCCGGGGCACCCTTGAGGCCGTTGGTTCCGACTGGGTACACGTACAGATCGGTGGCGTTATTCTCCAGGCGTTCGTCCCATCTTCCAGCATCGCCAGCCTGGGTGACGTAGGCACCCAGGTTTCTCTTCACACCCACCTGCGCATTCGCGACGAACAGCCGATCCTGTACGGCTTCTCAACCCCGGCAGCACTGGGGCTGTTCCTGATGCTGACTGCCGTCTCTGGAGTAGGTCCTCGCCTCTCCTTGGCCTTGCTATCAAACCTCGACACCGATGGGCTGCAACATGCCATAGCATCCGAGGACGTCTCAGCACTCAGTTCCACCACCGGTGTGGGCAGGCGCACCGCAGGCCGGATTATCCTGGAACTAAAGGGGAAGCTGGCCGACACGATCACCGAAGTGGCTCCCATAACGGTCTCCGGCGATTCAGAAGTAATTGAAGCGCTGATGGCCCTAGGCTACTCCGCACCGGAGGCCCGTCAGGCCGTTGCTGGAATCCGGGGCGCGTCGGACCTCTCGGTGGAGGAGCGAATCCGGCTGGCACTGCAGCAATTTACACCGGGCAGGTAGTGGTAGTTTGGTATAATTCGAAGAGAGTAATCTTTATTGTAAACATGGCAAATCGAGCAACAGACTCGCTGGGGAATGGGAAGCCATGACCACCAAAGCTCGCATTAGACGATGGGCGGAAGCCGGCCGGGACATCAATGATTCCTGGTCTGAGGGGGCGAAACCACAGGACAAGCAGTTCGAGCTGATGGCCGATTTCAAAATGACCGGCGACCAGCCCCAAGCCGTGACGAAGCTGTCGGAAATGATCGTAGATGGCGTTACTCATCAGACCATGATGGGTGTCACCGGCAGCGGCAAGACCTTCACGATGGCCAACATCGTCCAGCAAGTCCAGCGGCCCACGCTGGTCATGGCTCACAACAAGACCCTCGCAGCGCAACTGGCTACCGAGTTCAAGGAGTTCTTCCCCAACAATGCCGTGGGGTACTTCGTCTCATACTACGACTACTATCAGCCGGAGGCATACGTTCCGCAGTCGGACACCTACATCGAAAAGGACTCAAGCGTCAATGAAGAGCTGGACAAGCTGCGCCTCTCCGCCACGACGTCCTTGCTCACGCGGCGGGACGTGCTGATCGTGGCCTCGGTGTCCTGCATCTACGGTTTGGGCGACCCACAGGACTACTTCAACCTTGTTGCCCAGGTCAAGGTAGGAGACATCCGCAACCGCAGCCGTCTGGTACGCCAGTTGGTTGACATGCAGTACGAACGCAACGACATGGACCTCGCCAGGGGTAAGTTCCGAATCCGCGGTGATACTCTTGAAGTCGTCCCTGCCTACGAGGAAGCTGCGGTGCGCGTCCAGTTCTTCGGGGACGACGTGGAACGCATCGTCCAGTTGGACCCCCTGACCGGGGAGGTTCTGGCCGAATTGCCCGAGGTTGCCATCTACCCGGCCAACCACTTCGTCACGTCCAAGGAAAAGCTCGATTTGGCCATCTCGGATATCCAGGAAGAACTGGAGGAGCGGCTCATCGAACTGCGCGAGCATGGAAAGGTCCTGGAAGCCGCGCGCCTTGAGAGCCGTACCCATTATGACCTGGAGATGCTCCAGGAGACCGGTTTCTGTTCCGGTATCGAGAACTACGCCCGCCACCTGTCCCGCCGTGCCAAGGGCAGTGCCCCCTGGACCCTGCTGGACTATTTCCCTGAAGATTACCTGATGTTCGTCGACGAGTCCCATATGACCCTGCCACAGGTTCGCGGCATGTACCACGGGGACATCTCCCGCAAGCGGACCCTGGTTGACTTCGGGTTCCGTCTGCCCTCGGCTCTCGACAACAGGCCCTTGAGCTTCGACGAGTACCAGTCCCACATCAATCAGGTAGTCTACGTCTCGGCTACTCCGGGGCCTTATGAGGCGCAAACGTCTTCCTACATGGTGGAGCAGGTAATCCGCCCCACCGGGCTTCTCGACCCCATCATCGAGGTCAAGCCGACCAAAGGCCAGATCGATGACCTGCTCCAGCAAATCAGGGACAGAGTGGGAAAAGCTGAGCGCTGCCTAGTGACCACACTGACCAAGCGGATGGCCGAGGAACTGGCCGACTACCTGTCGGAGATGGGCATCCGTAATCACTACCTACACTCAGATGTTCAGACGTTGGACCGGGTGGAAATTCTCCGGGACCTCCGGCTGGGCGTGTATGACGTGATCGTGGGAATTAACCTGTTGCGTGAGGGTCTCGACCTGCCAGAGGTGAGCCTGGTAGCGATTCTCGACGCAGACAAGGAAGGCTACCTCCGCTCCAACACTTCCTTGATCCAGACCATAGGCCGGGCGGCACGGCACGCAGACGGACATGTGATCATGTATGCCGACCGGATTACCGACTCGATGCGCTCGGCCATCGACGAGACCAACCGGAGGCGTACCATCCAGGACGCCCACAACCAGAAGCACGGCATCCAGCCCCAGAGCATCCAGAAGGAAGTCCACGACATCACCGAGGGCATCAAGTCTATCTCGGAAAACCGCGCCCGTTACGAGGTCGTCCGCCAGGAGATGTCCCGGACCGACATGTACAAAGTAGTGAGGGACCTTGAGGTTCAAATGAAGGAGGCGGCCAAGAACCTGCAGTTCGAGAAGGCGGCCCAATTCCGCGATGAGATCTACGAACTACGCCGCCTGCTGGTGCTGGATGAGCAGACCGTCACCCCTGACGCTTTCGAGGTCGAAGCTTAGAGTTGCCCCTTGGGATTTGTCCTGAGTGAGGGAATTACCCGATATTGCTATCGACCAGCCGGTGTAGCTGTCCCAACACCTGGCCGTTCTCCTCGGTGGTGAAACCGTCCACGTGATACTTTTGCTCGCCCGTGGTGCCGTCCACCGCTCCCATATCCACGGCCCGTCGGATTAGACTGGTCTCTTCCCCTATTTCTGGCAGCAGGTTGCGCCCGGTCAGGAGTGATAGGGCGGCGACCAGACCGTAGCCACCCCAGTTTGAGACGCTGGAAATGACCAGGCGATCCACCTTGGTCACCGCCGGGTCATCGGGGAGGGTATCTACGGCTGGGATGAACTCCACCAGGTTCCCCATGCCAATCTCGTTGCCGCCGTCTCCGACGCCAACTGAGGGGATACCCGCCTCGAATAGATAGTCCAACCGTGCCGTCTGTGGCGTGATGTCCAGGGAACGCATGTTCAGATACGCATCACCGCTGGTCCTGCCACAGCGCTCAATTGATATGATCAGTCCCAGTTCCAGTTGGTCCAGCATTTCCCTGGCAACGGAGCGACTGGTTTCCACATCTGCGATTGGGAAATCCAGAACATCATCGCCGCCGTCCAGGAGTCCCCGCATCACCGGGTTGCAGTATTCGTCGCCGATGTAGCTGACCTTGCGTCCCAGGAACCGCAGCGCCTTGCCTATTGCGATCGCCCCCGGTGGTCCGTCAGTCTCCGGCTTGCCCGCGGACAATATGTAGAAACCGGTGGTGATGGCCACGTTGCCGGGATACTCCATCACGTACCGGGCCGCACGACCGCAAAAGTCTGGTTCCATGTGCGGGCGCAGGGCGCTGACTCCGCGTTTGTCCTGCTGAAGGATGATGTCTTCGATGGTCGTAAGCTCTGACTGTGCCACAGTCTGCTCCCATGGATTGGCTAGAATACGGATCACGGACGATCACAAAAGCCTACAGCACCGCGTAGTCCGCGTCTCTCCGGTCGGTAATGAACATCTTGCCGGGGGCGTGGGTGATCATCAGGCTGGGCTTGCAGTTCAGAGCCACCGCCTGCGGAGTTACACCACAAGCCCAAAAGACTGGTTCCTCTCCCGGATGAATTTCCACCGGGTCACCGAAGTCTGGACGGGAAATGTCTTGTATGCCGATGGCCCCAGGGTCGCCGATATGCACCGGGGCCCCGTGGGTCGCAGGAAAGCGTGAGGTAACTTGAACCGCACGGACGATCTGTTCCCGGTTCACCGGACGCATACTCACAACCATCGGACCAGCAAACTGCCCGGCCGGGGTGGTCTCGATGTTGGTAATGTACATCGAGACGTTACAGCCCATCTCTTGATGACGCATGGGAATCCCCGCGTCAGTCATGGCAGTTTCGAAGGAGAAGCTGCAACCCAACAAGAAGGAAACTAGGTCGTCCCGCCAGCAGGGAACCAGGGAATCCACTTCCGCCACGAACTCGCCATTCTCGTAGATTCTGTAGCCGGGAGTGTCTGTTCGGATGTCGCTCCCCGGCGCGGTCAAAGACGGTTCGACACTGCCCGACTCCACAACTTCAAGCAGGGGGCATGGCTTTGGATTCCGCTGGCAGAACAGCAGGAAGTCGAAGGCCAATTCCTTGGGAAGAATCGCCAGGTTGGCCTGGACATAGCCTGGAGCGACGCCAGAGGTCACGCCGCGCCAGACCCCGGACCGGATGTGCCGCCGTACATCTTGGGGAGAAGTAACCAGGGTCTGGGTAGTCATCAGCATACCTCAGCGATGTCGATTTGAAGGCCGTCAATTGGGTACCTAAATGGCCCCGACGTGGCGTCTATACTTGATACGCACCACCCTGCCCCCAATCATAGTGGCACCGCTGGTGGGCGTCAATTTGACTTTGCGGTGTCGGGAATAACCTCGAAGGGCTGAGACATCATGCCACCAGGATCTATAGGGAGATTGCGGATGTGTGGCCGCCACGCGTGTTGGAACTGGTGATATACTGCCCTATGTTCAGGCCTGTCTAAGCCGACTCCGCCAGGACGGGCACAACGCCGGAGAGCTTTTGAAATTGGGGCTGGGCATTGTATAGCTTACTGCTCTTGGCCAATGAGGCGGGCGGTCCTAGGGCACTCATGGAAGTGATTGACCAGGCCGGCCTTTCCTGCCATGTGGAACCTGACTCGTGGGTAGAGGACACCGGCGGTGCAATGACCACACCAGAAGCCGTCTTGGTGGATCTGGCATCCATCGCAGGCGCACAGGCCCATCAGCTCGTAGGCCGCTGCCACGACTTGAAGATTCCCGTAGTTGCGGTGGTTCCCAGGGAAGACGTGGCAGACCATGACCCATCACTAAACCCGGACGAGTTTATCTTCTGCCCAGTGGGCGAACTGGAGTTGGTGGCCCGGATAAAGCAGGCCATATACCGGGTCAACGGCGGCGAAGGCTCACAGGTCCTTCGTGTGGGGGAACTGATGGTCGATCTTGAGCGATACGATGTTGCCGTCTCGGGCCGGAAGGTCTCCCTGACTTACAAGGAATTCCAGCTCTTGGTGCTGCTGGCGTCTAACCCGGGGCGGGTCTACACAAGGGAAGCGCTTCTGAGCCAGGTCTGGGGCTACGACTATCTGGGCGGCACAAGAACGGTAGACGTACATATTCGCCGCCTGCGCTCCAAGATCGAGGGCCCAAGCCGCTCCTTCATTGAGACCATCTGGAACGTCGGCTACCGGTTTAACACCTCGTCGCAGTAAGGGGTTTAGGTTGTGCCGCGTATCGAGATCTGTTCCTCAGGCATCGGGCACATCGTTCTCACCCACCTGTGACCTTCCCTCACCCGGTCTCCACACTGACCCTGCCCAGGAATCTCTGTACCATACCCGACACGGCCGCGTGCGCCGGGGCTGCTAGGTCCGGGTCGTCCTCATACAGAAGAGCTGCCTCCTCTCGGGCGAGTTGCAGCAGACCCCGGTCCGACATGTGGGCCATCCGCAGATTCGGAAGGCCGCTTTGCCGGGTACCAAAAAAGTCGCCCGGGCCGCGCAGTTCGAGGTCAACCTCGGCCAGCCTGAACCCGTCATGTATCCTTTCCAGGGCAGACAACCGCTCCCGTGCAGTCTCCGATGGGGAGTCTGAAAGGAGCAGGCAATAGCTCTTGTGCTCTCCACGCCCCACCCGGCCGCGGAACTGGTGTAACTGGGCGAGTCCGAACCTGTCGGCCCCTTCGATCAGCATCACCGAGGCGTTTGGAACATCAATTCCCACCTCTACCACCGCCGTCGACACCAGGATGTCCAACTCGCCGTCCCGGAACCGACGCATCTGAGTGTCCTTTTCCTTGGTTGCCATCCTGCCGTGCAGCAGACCCACTCGAAGGTCCGGGAAGACCTCCTCGGATAACCGGTTGAATTCCTCCGTAGCAGCCTTGGACTCAATGGCTTCGGACTCGTCGACGAGGGGGCATATGACGAATCCCTGCCTGCCCTCCTGGATTTGGTTGCGCACGAATCCGTAGGCGGCCTGGCGTCTCGCAGGAGACACCCACCTGGTGGCCACCTCCTGCCGTCCGGCGGGGAGTTCGTCCAGAGTGGAAATGTCCAGATCACCGTACAGGGTCAAGGACAAGGTACGGGGAATGGGAGTGGCAGACATGATTAGAGTGTGAGGGACCTGCTCGCCCTGGCTGAGTAATGCGCCGCGCTGCAGGACTCCGAAACGGTGCTGCTCGTCTGAAACGGCCAGCGCCAGATTTGGGATGGAGACGCCGGACTGGATTAGCGCCTGGGTGCCCACCAGTATGTCGAGGTTGCCCGCAGCAGCCATCTGCGTCAGCTCCCGCCTGGCAGTACGGCGTGTGCTTCCAGTAAGGAGGCCCACAGACACCGGCCTTCCCAGAGACTCCAGATAGACGGTCACCAAGAAGTCCTGCTCGACGGGCCTGGCCAGGCCACCCAACAGCCGCGAGATAGTCTCGAAATGCTGCTCCGCCAGAACTTCCGTCGGCACCATGATGGCCGCCTGAAATCCTGCCGCAGCGGCAGCGAGGGCTGCAGCGAGCGCCACCACTGTCTTTCCGCTGCCGACCTCCCCTTGGAGCAGGCGATTCATGGGCGGAGTGCCACGTTTCAGGTCTTCCAGGATTTCCCGAATAGACCTCCGTTGCGCGCCCGTGAGGGAGAAAGGCAGAGAGCCGAAAAAGCCGCGGAACACTTCGAGGGTGGCCGGGATCGGAACGCCCTCCACATCGACACTCCTGTAGCGCTTCCGGGAGAGCACCGCCAGTTGAAGGGTGAAAAGCTCATCGAAGGCCAACCTCCGACGGGCATTCTCCCAGGAGTCCGGGCTATCCGGGTAGTGGGCGCTAATGATGGCATCGCCGACAGGAGGGAGGGAGGCCCTGGACAATATTTCTTCGGGTAGCGGCTCTTCGACTCCTCCAAGCCATTCCTGCAAGGCCTGCCAGGTGATGCGCCGGAGAGTGCGTCCGGTCAGGCCCTCAGTGAGAGGGTAGACAGGTACAAGTCTGCCAGTGTGGAGGAGCTTGCCTCCCTGGTCTAGGAGCTCATAGTCTGGGGAGTCAAAGGTAATCTGGCCCCGGAATACCTCCACCTTGCCGGATAGCGCCACGCGGCGGTTGGGTTTGAGGGTCTGGGCAAGGTAACGCTGGCCGAACCAGCGTACTCGGATGTTTCCGGTGTCGTCGCTTATGACCGCCTCAGTGTCGGTGCGCTTGCCGGCAGGACCGCCTTTCAGGTTGCGCGCTTCCCAGACCGTACCAATGACGGTACACATTTCCCCAGGGATTAGCTCAGATATTTTGGCGACGTTAGAGTAGTCGAGGTGCCGCCGTGGAAAAAGGTACAAAAGGTCGCGGACAGTGTACACGTCCAGCCGATTGAGCCTTCCCGCAAGTTTGTCATCTACCCCGCGCAGCCTGTCCACCGGTACGTCGACAGTCAGTCCGCCGGGCGGCTTCCGGTATGGAGGTCTGGATATTGGATGAGACGTGTTCTCAGGAGCAGTCTCCCGCGCGCGAGTGGTTCTAGGCTCTGTATAGGCATTGGTAGGCCATTCAGGGGAAGGTGGTTCCGCGGAGTATGCACCTGTGTCGGGAGAGCGCATTGCCTCTGGGTCAGACGATGTGGGCGGCTCGGAGTGAGTAGGTGCACTGGATGGGCCTCGCCCCACGTCTCGGTGCTGGGCTATGAGGGTCCGCCACTGCTCGACCCATTGGGGACGTTCTTCCCTGGTCAGATCGATATAGGGAGTCTCCAGGAGACTGCGACAGACTACGGATTCACCGAGGTCTTCGGTAATGGTCTCAGCCCAACGCTGGATGAACCGGTCCACACCACCCACCACGGAGGTATTGTTGAAGCCCTTCTCCTCCTCCAGCTTTAGGATGTTGGTCAGCGGGCCAACCCATGAGGTTGGTTCTGGCGTGCGAGTGGCCATCTCATGGAGCCTGCATCAAGCCTGGGTCAACGCGACGCCCACGGCGTGTGGTCCCACGTAAACTCCGAGTGCGGAACCGAATCGGGCAGTGATTATCTGGTCGCCTGGAAGTAGGTCGCTGAACCCCTGCTTGAGGTCCTCCGCCTCCTGCCTCTCAGTGCTGTAGATCACGGCCAGTTGACTTACTGGGGCCATCTGCGACGCCAACTCGCGTAGGCGGCGAATACCCCGTTGCCGGGACCTGGGACGCTCAACCGGATGGACCTCGCCGTCCTTCATGCCCAATATAGGCTTCACGCTGAGCACGCCTCCCAGGAAGGCTTGAGCCTTGCCAATGCGCCCCCCTTTCTGCAGGTATTCCAGTGTATCCAGCAGGAAAAACCCATGAGTCTTTGACAGGTCTGATTGTACTCGGGAGGCTATCGCTTCCGCTGGCCCACCCTGATTCGCGAGTTGCGCCGCTGTCAGCACTACCAGGCCTTGAGCTATGGACGCCGTGCCGGAGTCTACTACGTGGATATCTGCGGCTTCCAGTAGATTCCGGGCTTGCTGGGCAGAATTTACGGTACCGCTTACTTTGGCCGATGGGTGGACTGATACGATGCTGTCTCCATTCGCAGTCAATTCCTGATACACGGCCTGGAAGTCCGCCACTGACGGCTGCGAAGTGGTCGGCAGCGCCGGACCCGCCGCCATTCGTCGGTACAATTCATCAGGACCAAGGTCGACGCCATCTTTATAGTTCACATCTCCCAGCACCACGTTGCATGGCACGACTGTTATGTCGAGTTCCTGCACCAACTCGGCCGGCAAGTCGGCAACGCTATCGGTCACTATCTTTATCGCCATGACGTCCTATCTGTCCCTTTCTGAATTAGCTTGCAAGCCTGGTTGGGCCCAATCCTACTCGATTGAAGCCAGGTAGTGATAGTGGGGCTGGCCACCGTACACCATTTCGATCTGAACGCCAGGTACCTGCGCCTCCAGTTGACCCACCAATGTGTCGGCTTCGTCCTGGTTTCCATCTTCTCCCAAGTACAGAGTGACTAACATGTCCTCGCAAAGGCCTGCAGATTCCAGGCTCAAGCGGAGGGTTTCCTCGGGGGAGTTGGAGGCTACAGTCAAGTCGCCGTCTACCAATCCTATTATCTGGCCCTCGACTACATCGACGCCACCAATTGTGGAATCACGCACGGCACGGGTCACCTCGATGGTGACGACCTCGCTCAGTGCCCGCCCCATGGAGTCCAGATTCGACTCCAGGGACCCCTCGGGATTGAAAGACAGCAGAGCAGCAACCCCTTGGGGAACAGTAGTGGTCGGCACGACGTGCAGGTTGGAGATCCGTCCCTGGGCCTGCTCCGCGGATACGACAATGTTCTTGTTGTTGGGGAGCAATATCGTCTCGCGGGCGTTCGCAGCCTGCACCGCCTCTACGAGCTCAGCGACGCTGGGGTTCATTGTCTGGCCACCGCTGACTACTACCGCGCAGCCCGTTTCCCGGAAAATCTGGGCCAAGCCGTCGCCCACGGCCACCGCGACCACTGCTAGAGGCGATGCAGGACGGGATTCCCGATGCCCGGAGACGAAGTCCACGTTCTGCTCGGTCATATTCTGGATCTCGATGTGGGAAAGTTGGCCCACGGTTGCGCCGTAGCTGAGTGGCGGCCCAGGGTCCAGCGCATGGAGATGGACCCGGACGTTCCGGTCGTTGCCGATGATCACTGCCGACTGGTAGATTTCACTCAGGTGATGGCGTATTCCGTCTGGGGACAGTCCCTCACCGGTGATCACGAACTGGGTGCAGTAACCCCATTCGACCTCTTCGATGGCTTCAAGGAAGGCATTGTCCAGCTCGTCTCGACCTGTTTGAACGCTCGGGACGTAACCTATATCCAGGACAGCCTTCAGTTCTTCTTCATCCAGGCCGACCAGATGACACAGCGCACCGCCCCAAAGCACCAGGATTCCCATGCCTCCGGCGTCCACCACACCGGCCTCCCGGAGGACGGGCAGCATGTCCGGCGTCCGCGCCAGGGCATCGCGCCCGGCGGAAAATGCCGACTGCCAGAGGTCGCGACTGTCGGAGTCTGGTGCCTCCTGTAACCGTTCCTCGACGTGCTCGGCCAGGGAACGGATAACAGTAAGCATGGTGCCTTCGACCGGTTGTCCCACCGCACCATAGGCCGCAGTCTGCGCCCCGGCAAGCGCTGTTCCCAAGTCCGGCCCCCGATATGAACCGAGCCCAGCCGACCCGTCGGCGAATCCCTTGAGGAACTGGGACAGAATCACTCCACCGTTGCCACGGGCGCCCCAGAACGCACCGTCAGCAAGGTCGCCTATAGCCTCCTCGGCAGTTGCGTATTCCTCTTGTGAACAGCGTTCCAGCGCAGAGCGCATGGTCAGCAGCATATTGGTGCCTGTATCTCCATCGGGGACCGGGAAGACGTTGAGGGCGTTGATCGACTCGCGGTAGAGTTCCAGATACTTCGCCCCGGATGCAAATGCTTCCCTAATGTCGTCGCCGGTTATTGCGGTCATGCTCAGGGTCCTCTGTCCGGGTCATGTTTACAAGTCACAGAGCCGCGTCAGAACATCTGCGTGGGACCGACTGTACCAACCTAGCGCGGCGACACTCCCCCGCAGAGCCTACACAAGCTTGACATGAAGTTGCCTTTACTTTAGCATCAATCGCCGGGAGTTTATATGGATTACGCAGTGTTCAAAACCGGAGGCAAGCAGTACCGGGTACAGCCCGGGGACACGCTGGACGTGGAAAAGCTGCAAGTGCCGGCGGGTGCCACGGCTGAATTCGAACAGGTTCTGGCAGTTTCCGACGAAGGCAGCGTGACCTTCGGGTCTCCTTACGTCGAAGGCGCCCGGGTGGTGGCCCAGGTGCAGTCCCATTACCGTGACAAGAAGCTGATAGTGTTCAAATACAAGGCCAAAACCCGCTACCGGCGCAAGAAAGGTCACCGCCAAGCATATACCCGATTGACTATAGAGGATATCCGGCGCGGATAAGCCTCCATCTGAGGCAGAACCGCTTCTGGCGATGGCCCCTGAGGAGACAACGACAGATGGCCCACAAGAAGGCTGGCGGCAGCAGCAACAACGGCAGAGACAGTAACCCCAAGCGACTGGGTGTGAAGCGCTACGGAGGCCAGTTGGTTTCCAGCGGCTCGATCTTGGTACGTCAGAAAGGCACCCGCATCCGTCCTGGCACGAACGTCGGACTGGGGCGCGATTTTACCCTGTTTTCCAAGGTGGACGGAGAGGTAAAGTTCGAGTGGGCCGCGAAGGGTAAGCGCCGGGTAAGCGTCTATCCCATTTAACGGCAGCGAGCAAGTTATGAAAGCAGATACCCACCCCCAGTTCTATCACGCGGTAGTCACCTGCTCATGTGGGAATGTATTCCACACGGGGGCGACCAAGCCCGCAATGCGTGTAGAGGTGTGCAGTAAGTGCCACCCCTTCTATACCGGCGAACAAAGAATCGTCGATACCCAGGGCCGCATCGAGCGGATGCGCCGCCGGTATAACCTCCAGTAGTCCGCAGTTCATCCTCGGCATATCCTCTTCAGCCAAGCGCAGTTGGACGAGCAGCGCAGATTTACCTACGGCGGTCAGGCGGTCATCGAAGGCGTGATGATCCGCGGCCGCACCCACTTCGCTCTGGCAGTTCGCCGTCCCGACGGGTCAATTCACCGCCACCAAGAGCGTCTGGGCTCTTGGGCCACCGGAAGACTTCGCAGAGTCCCGCTCCTGCGGGGCGTCTTGGTGTTGGCAGAGTCACTGACCTTGGGGATCAAGACGTTGCAGCGGTCCGCCAATCTCGCAGCGTCCAACGAAGGAGACGGACAGGACGAGATTCCCAAGTGGGCTATGGCCGGGACACTGGCTTTCTCGCTGATCTTAGGAATCTCGATATTCTTTCTGCTCCCGGTGCTGGCAGTCCGGCTGGCCGACCCATTCATCGCATCGGACCTGGTAAGCAACATTCTGGAGGGCGTTCTGCGCCTTGCCATCCTGGTCGGATACATCTGGGCAATCGGGCGCTCCAGAGACATCCAGCGGGTTTTCGCGTATCACGGCGCTGAGCACATGGCGGTCCATACCTACGAGGCCGGTCTGCCCCTGGAAGTGGCCAACGTGCGTAAGTTCGGGACGCCTCATCCACGGTGCGGCACGGCGTTTCTCCTGACCGTAATGCTGGTGTCCATCATCGTGTTCGCTTTCTTGCAAAGGCCTCCGCTGGAGTGGCGCATAATCTCAAGGATAGCCCTCGTCCCGGTCATCGCGGGAATCAGCTACGAGATCATCCGGTTCAGCGGCACACACCAAAGCGCGTGGCTGGGCAGGCAGTTGGCAAAGCCAGGATTGCTGTTGCAACGGCTGACAACACGCCAGCCCGACGACCGCCAGATAGAAGTGGCCATCACGGCGATGGAAACTGCCATAGCCGCCGACCAGGAGAGGGAAGTCGCCCCCGTAGAGCCTGGACAGCGCGGCGACCCTGACGTTGTAAGAACATCGGAGGAGGCAGGATCTGTTGCGCCCGGTGAAGGGGAGGCTGGCGCAACTACTCCGGGGTAGCCGGTTCTCGAAATTCGGTTCGACCGAGGCCACGCGGCGCCGGACATGTCTCCCCATAGATTAGGCGCCGAAGAATACCCGGAAGTCCTTGTCTGCGGCGACTATGCTCTCCTCGCCGCTGTCCACGTGGAGGAACCGGAAGCCCGCGCGCTCCGAGTAAAACTGGTCCATGTCCGTGTCGCCAATGTGGTAGTACGCGTCCGCCTTGAACTCTTCCCTGACACGCCCGATGTCGTGTTTCAAAACCATGAAATCAGCGGCGATTTGGCTGGTGTTCCAGATTCGCTGCTGGCTGTCCAAAGTCCGGTCGGACGCGCTGCCGATAACGTAGCCCATCTCTTTGACCTTGCGCACCATCTCCATGGTGATGAATCCGGGCGGGTCACCCAACTCCAGGGTCCCGTCTATATCGAAGCTAATCAGCTTGGGCAACTAGGCTCCTCCGCTTGTATCTGTGTGCCTGGACCCAACGCCGCTAAAATAATCGGGTCTGATCATGCCTGATGGGTCCAGACTTCGTTCTCGGGTACCTCCCCCGTCAACCTGAACTGGGGGAGACTGAAACCGTCCTCCCCGTCGAAGAACACAACCTCGACCCGCTTGCCGATGGCCACATTTTCCTCGCGTTCCGGTTCCATGTCGGCATCCACCAGGTTTGCAGTGATGCGCAGGCCGTCGCCGGGATCTGGTTGGCCCCGCTGTTCGTCCAGCTCCACCAGGACGATCGGGAAAGGCGCCCAGTCGCGGAAGCTGGGAATAACCGTGTGGGCCACGATCTGGTAGCTGTAGATTATCCCCTTGCCGCTGACCTCCTGCCATTCCCATGCGAGGGAAGTGCACCACGGGCATCCCGGTCCAGGTTCTCCGCGCAGCAGGCCGCAGTCCGAGCACTTCTTGACGACAAGGCGGTGCGCGCTGGCCGCTTCGAAGTAACCCTTGTACTCACTGTCGGCGTCGGAGATGCTGATGAGTTGTCCCCGGTACTCATAGGTGGGCATCGGTCTATCTCCTCATAATCAGTGAGCTTCCCACTGCCGGCGTGCCCCATCCCATGTTCATGCTTATCTCGGCGTCTCGTACCTGTCGGCAATGGCCCTCTGAGTAGTCGTGGGTGTGGATACCCTCCGCCGCCAGGGGGCAGTAGTCGTCGACGGTTCCCCGTAGCTGGCGCACGTTCTCGATGACCATGTTCATGCCGTGGGTGTATCCCTCGCACAGATGGCCGCCACTGGTGTTGTTGGGGCGACGCCCGCCCAGGTTTATGGTTCCGCTCCTCACGTAATCCTTACCCTCGCCCTTCTCGCACCAGCCATAGTCTTCGAACTGGAGGAGCACCGTGTAGGTGAAGGCGTCGTAGCAGCCGGTAACGTCAACGTCGTCATGGGTAACTCCCGCAAGGTCGAACACCCTGGGCGCGATGTAGTGACCGGCCACTCGTGTGATCGGCCCATGCTGGTAGTGGAAATCGCCGCCTGGCTTGGTGCCACGGCCTTGGACTCCCATTATGTATACCGGCTTCTGCTTCAGGTCCCGCGCCCGCTCCGCCGAGGTGACTATGACGCAGGTGGCATTGTCGGTCTCAAGGCAGCAGTCGAGCAGATGGGCGCAGGGACGGATTATCCAGCGTGAATTCAGCACGTCCTCAACGCTTACCCGCTGCTTCATCAACGCCTTGGGATTGTTGCTCGCGTGGTTGCTGTGGGCAACCTTTATGTGGGCCAGGTCTTCCGAGGTGACACCGTACTCCATCATGTGCCGGGTGAAGGTGAATGCGAAGTTTTGGACCGCGCTGATCAACCCGTAGGGACGCTTCATCAGGTCCGGCCCGCTGATGGGCGCAGCAGCCCTGACGCCAGTACCGCCAATACGTATCTGGGAATAGCCATTCATGGAACGGAAGATGGCTACCGTGTCCGCCATCCCGGCTTCGATTGCCCCCATCGCCAGTCCGACCAGCGCTTCGGTGCTGGAGCCGCCGCCGGAACAGTCCATGTAAAAGTTGGGCCGGAGGCCGAGGTCGTACTGGATGGCAGTGGAGGGGGTGGAGTCGCCGCCATGGTAGCTCAGCATCCCGTCGATGTCCTGGGGTTTGAGGCCCGCATCGTTCATGGCGTTACGGATGGCCTCCGCTCCCAATGCGCGGGTGGTGCGGCCCGACCCGCGACTGTACTCAGTTTCCCCCACCCCTACTATGCAATACTTGTCCCTAAGATTGCTCGCCACCATTATTCCTTGTCCTCGCCGTCGCTACATCTGCCTAAGCATGGCAAAGGCGTCGTTTCCGGCGTGTAACGGCTAAAGCAGGTTCCAGCGTGGATTCTGCTCCTTCTGCTCTTTCAGGTAGTCGACGAGCCAGTCCTTGACCGCCGGTTCAAGATAGAAGGTCGGTCGGATCAACTCGCTTTCATCTGAAATCAGGCCTTCTTCCAGGGCCGTAGCGGCCAGGGTCGAACCAGGCTGGATTTCGGCTCCCACGCGGAGGTTCGCCATTGCGGGGTTGATGCTGCGGATGAAGTCCAGCTTATCTTCTACTGATTCCCGGGTCTCTCCGGGTTCGCCGAAGCTCTGGGAAACGGTGTAGTGCAGCCCCCCCGCATCGCACATGTCGCAAGTCGCCTTCATCCGCTCCCGGCTTTCGTTCAATACATGCCCGCCATGACCATCGCCCCTTGGCGTCCCCATAACGACCAACGCGCACCCGGCGCTTTTCATCAGGCCGATTAGCTCTTCATCACAACCGAAGGGAGCCAGGCAGGTGTTCCAGTGGAGCTTCAGGTTTGCTTCGGTCAGCGCACTGCAAAGAGACTTGGCGTGGTCGATCGGTACGTTAAAGCCGTTGTCGATGAAGAACACCTTCTTCAGGCCAAAGCGTTCCTCCATGTCCTTGACTTCGTGGACCACTTCGTCGATGGGGCGTATTACACGCCAACTTCTCGCCTCGGCAGTCTCAGCCGCGTCCCCGGTCGGGTACGTGAAATCTCCGAGCTTGGTCAGGATTCCGATGCCGAATCCAGCCTGCCGGTACTTGGCCATGTCCAGGTCTTCGAAACGGGGAGGCCGGGTGAATTCGGAATAACAGCGCATCCCATGATAGACCGTCTCTCCGGCCTCCCTCCAGACCAGGCCGGGTAGGTCGTAGTAGGAAGGCTCGCCAATCTCGATGCGGTTGGCCAGTTCTGCAAAGGCCTCGCCCGCGTCTCCGGCGATACCCAGGTCCGGCTCCAGGTATTCGAAACACTCTCTGGGCAGCAGACTGAAGGCCGGGCCGCCGACAACGATGGTGGCGCGGGAGATGGAGCGGATTTTGTCGATGACTTCCTTGGTTATCGGGAGAGCCCATTGGGGGTCAATGTAGCTGTGATTGCTGAGATTGCGGAGGGAGATGCCCACCACGTCAGGCCTGAACTCGTTGACCGTGTTCTCCACGTCGGCCAGGTAATCATCGGAGAACATGAGGTCCAGGGTCCTGACCGAGTGCCGGTCCGGGTCAAGGTATGCCGCGACGTAGGCCATGCCGATGGGAAGGGGCCGCGCTTCCATCCGGCTCATCAGCCGGTGGTGGCGGTTGGTCGCTATCATCAATACTCGCATATGAGCCTCCGAAGCTGTATTGGAGGATGCCGCGCCCATTATGGCCCATACCTTGGGCATTTACAAACAATGACAGGCACATCACTTACTATATGATCACCTCCAACCACCCCGTGGGTTCCCTGTCCTCCCTCGGCTCGCGCGGGCGTTCCATTCCAGCCTGGCTTCCCCGTTGACAGTACGCCTGTCCCTCTCTACACTTTCCGACAAATCGCGGGATGCGGCGATATTTCTATTGACCAGCAGGAGGCGACGTACATGAGTATGCCCCGACCGTTGGAGGGTATCAGGGTGGTCGACTTCACCTGGGTGCGCGCCGGACCGTGGGCTGCCCGGTGGTTGGGCACCTTGGGCGCGGAAGTGATCAAAGTGGAGTGGCCTGAGAACCTCGACACTCTCCGGCAGAACCGGTTCACCATACCTGAAGGCGTCGAGCCCGGACCCAACTCCACCGGGCAGTTCGTCGACACCAACGCCAACAAGCGCGGTATCAGCCTCAATGTCCGATCTGAGAGGGGGCTGGAGCTGATCAAGCGCCTCATTTCAGTTTCCGACGTAGTGATCGAGAATTTCAGCTCCCGCATCATGCAACGGTGGGGGCTTGGCTACGATGGTCTGAAACAGATCAAGCCCGATATCGTCTACGTCTCCATGGCCGGGTTCGGCCACACCGGCAGGCACCATTACTACGGAACGATGGGGCCAGCGGCTCAGGCCCTGTCCGGCTTAACCTTTCTCTCTGGACTGCCGGGAAAGCCACCGGCTGGCTGGGGTTGGTCCTACCTCGACGATACCGGAGGCATGTACGGCGCGATGTGCGCCCTCACCGGCCTGAGAAACCGCAACGCCACCGGCAGGGGACAGCACGTGGACCTCTCCCAGATGATCACTGGGATTACCCTGACAGGCCCGGCGTTCCTCGACAAGAGCGTTAACGGGCGGGGTGCCCGGCGGGAAGGGTATCCCCCCGGCAACCGCACCGTCTGGCCCGGCTCGCCTCCGACCAACAATTACCGCGGGCCCACGGTCGCGCCCCATAACTCCTACCGCACCAGGGGCGGCGGCTACAACGACTGGTGCGTCATCGCCTGCTACTCCGACCAGGAATGGAAGAGTCTGGCCAAGGTCATGGGCAGCCCTGACTGGGCGGGCGACAGCAAGTTCAACACCCTGAAGGGCCGCATCGACAACCAGGAGGAACTTGACCAGGGCATCGAACAGTGGACCGTGACCCTCGAGAAGTATGAGCTGACCAGTGTCTGCCAGGCCGCCGGGGTCAGGGCCATGCCGGTGCAAAGCTCAGAGGACCGTCTGGAACACGACCCGCAATTGCGCGAGCGCGGGATGTATTCCGAGATGGAACACCCCATGCTCGGCGTGTGGAGGTTCCAGAACGCGCCCTATAAGCTCTCCAAGTCCCCGGCGCAGATGCGCCGTCCGGCCCCGATGCTCGGTCAGCACAACATGGAGGTGTTCGT
Organism: uncultured Dehalococcoidia bacterium; assembly: GCA_951812625.1. Lineage (GTDB taxonomy): Bacteria > Chloroflexota > Dehalococcoidia > Lucifugimonadales > UBA3495 > CATOSP01. The sequence continues at coordinate 1,719,335 of CATOSP010000002.1, forward strand.
CGACCTGCTTGGCTTGACCCCGGACGAGGTCAAAGAAGCATACGATGAAGGGATCTTGTGGCCTCCTGAGATGCCCATGTTTCCGTACATGCGCGAGGAGGTGGCGTCGCTATGAGCACCGGAGGAAATGACGGCGGGCATCCCGGCCCGGACTACAGCAATCCCGGACCGCTGGACGGACTCCGGGTGCTGGAGCTGTCCGATGAAAAGGGCCAGTTCTGCGGCAAGCTCATGGCCGATCTGGGCGCAGACCTGATCAAGATTGAACCGCCCGGTGGTCAAAACACACGTTATGTGGGACCTTTCCTCGACGACAAACCTCACCCGGAGCGTAGCCTCTCGTTCTGGCATTACAACACTTCCAAGCGGGCTATTACACTTAACCTGGAGACTGCGGACGGGCGCAGACTGTTCCGGCAACTGGCGTCCAGGGCAGACATCGTCCTGGAGACCCGTCCGCCGGGATACCTGCCCGCACTAGGGCTTGGTTACAACGACTTGTCGGCCGATAATCCCCGGCTGATTATGTGCTCCCTCACTCCCTTCGGTCAGACCGGGCCGTGGCGTGACTACCTGACTTGCGACATCGCCCACATGGCTGGAGGAGGACAGATGGCGTCCTCCGGCTATGACCCGGAGGACGCGGAGAACGCGCCTCCCATCGCGCCCGGCGGAGGCAACGCCTGGCACATCGGGGGCCACTACGCCTACATGGGCATCCTTGCCGCCCTATACTGGCGGGACATGAGCGGCCAAGGCCAATACATGGACGCCTCCATCCATGAGGCGTGCGCTCTCACCACCGAAGGGGCCATCGCCATCTACCTCTCCACCCGAGAAGTGGTCCGCCGCCACACCGGACGCCACGCCTCCCCGGACAACTCGGTAAAGATCCAGTTGCCGACGAAGGATGGCGGGTGGGTCAACACGACCCGCTCCGGCACCGCATTGAACCCCGCACGGCTGCGGCGTCTTGCCGAGTGGATGGATCAATACGGGCTGGCCCAGGACCTTCTGGACGAGAAGTACAACGACCTGGCCACAGTCCAGGCCGATGCACAACACACCACCGACGTGCTGGCCAACTTCATCCTGAACATGCCTCAGGAGGATGTATACCGGGGAGGCCAGGAACGCGACTTCCCATGGGGAGCGATCCGTTCTATGGACGAGATCATTGGCGACGATCACCTGGAGGACCGGGGCTTCTTCGTCCAGGTCGAGCACCCGGAGCTTGGCCGGACCTTCACCTATCCCGGCGCGGCTGCCATCTACAACGGTTCACCTTGGCGCATCTCGCGCAGGCCGCCGCTGATTGGCGAGCACAACGAAGAAATCCTGTGCGGCGAGTTGGGCGTTCCCAGGGAACAACTAACAATGCTGGCGGAGTCCGGGGTCATCTAGCCCCCGGACTCTTCAAACCGCCCACACGGGACGAATAGTATGGACCATGACATCATCGCCGCCAACCTCGCTGCGGTGGAAGCTCACTTCGGCAGCGAGGCTTCCGGGCGGATAGAGGACGCAATCGAACTCTATACCGACGACGTGGTCTGGGAGGCTCCGAGCCGGCACCTCGTTATAGAGGGCAAGGAGGCGGTCGCCGCCAACTACCGGGAGATTTTCTCCGTGCTGAAGAACGTCGAGTTTCACAAGCTCGACAGGTTCGCAACCGAAGACCGCGTTGTCGACGACAGCATCATAACCTTCGAGGTCGCCCGGGACGGGTTTATCCCGCTCCCCTTGGGGACGAAAGGCGAGATGCGTCTGACCCACATCTTCGAAATGCGCGGCGGCAAGATCAGCAAAGAGATCGGCATCGAGGGACCTCCCCGGGCACGCTAGTGCCGACGGTAGTGGGAGCATTGACCCCACTCGGTATCTCCGCCCGACCTCAGGCAGTTAACCCTTATCCCTGAGGTTTACCTTGGGTCAGAGACATGTGACGTGTCGGCAACTATCGACGAAATTCTCGACCTCATCAGCTTCGCCGGGGCCGAGTTGGTGAACGGAAATGCGAACCATGGTCCAATGGCCGCCGAATCCCTTTTTACCTTGGGCCGGGATGAAGCGGTCCTGCCTTGGGTCGAGAGTTACCGCGACCGCCTGACTCACCGGCCTGTACCCACAGCGCGTATCGTCAGAGATGATTGGCGGGAACAACTGGGCAGGCGGGACCGGTTGGGCGACTGGATACAGTTCTTCCAGGATGAGTTGGCCGAGCACTCCTGGAAGTCCGTCATCAGCAAGTGGGTTCCGCGCCTCGCACCGGGACTTATGGCCGCCGCCGGACACGGGCTCATCCGCACCGGACATGCGGTCAGGACCCTGTCGAGGGGCGAAACCCCACAACGCATCGATGAGTTGGCCCAGGGGTTAGGTTACTGGGCAGCACGCTACTATGTTCTGCCGGGAACACCATCGAACGATAACGCTGGTCACTCACCCCTAGATGGGCTGTCCTATGTGGGTAGGCTGCACGGACCTGAGTTCGACTCTTCAGGTTCAATAATCCAGCAAATCCAGGGTCTTGAGTCGCACCCGGAGTTTGAATCAACTATTGACCTGGTTGACACCGGGGCAGACGTTTCCCGGTTCATTTCCCGCCTGACAGAGACTTTCGCCAGTGTATATCTCGCTAACCGGAAAGACTTGATAGCCTTCGTACACGCCGTGACCGCCCCCAGTGCGCTGCGGTTGCTGTCGCCTTACCTGTCCGAATCGGATGCACATCGCGCTGCCAGGTACGGGTGGCAGGGTTGCGCTGCCATCTACTCATGGTATTCCACTGCGCCGCCGCCTGACCTCAATCAATTCGAGGTCCCCGATGAAGGAACGCAAGAATTAATCGACCGGGCGGTTGCTGCCGGTGGGGCACATTCGATCAAGTTCACCGAGGCCTGCCTCAGGGAATATGCCCTGAACCCCAGCCCGGTGTACTTGGCGGCTGCTCTGGACGTCAGTGAGCGGGTAGGACCCGTGTAGGTGCGAATCAACCACGAAATACTCGGGTGGAATCCGCATCAGTACCCCCTGTTTCAACTTCCGGAGATAACATGACCTCAGCCAACCCGACGTTAAGCGGGAGGCTGGGGGAGGTAGTGGAGGCCAACTCCACCTCTTTCGTGGCCCAGAGTTACCAGCTATACGATACCCCGCCGCTCGGCGGACTGGTCCGCGCCGGTTCTCCAGAGTGCTACTCGGTTGTCTGCCGCATCGTGACCGAACCCCTCGACCCTAGCCGTCCAGTGCTAGCCCGGGGAGAGGCGATGGAGACGGAAGAGGAGGTCTTCCAGGAGAATCCCCAGCTCAACCGGCTGCTCACCAGCCGCTTCGAAGCTCTCATTGTAGGCCACTCAGAGGGCGGCCAGGTGCGGACCTACCTCCCGCCGCTGCCACCGAGGATTCATTCCTTCGTCTACGTTTGCACTCCCGACCAAGTTGAGCGGTTGACCGCCCGTCTGGAATGGCTGCGGCTCCTGCTCAATTCCGGGTTGCCATCCACTGACGAGGTGGTAGGTGCCTGTTTGCGCGAGGCTGCCGCACACCGTGCCGACGCCAGGGAGTTTCTGGCTCGTGCTGCCACGGCCCTGGCCTCAGAGCTTGCTGGTGACCTGCCAAGACTGAACGCTGTCCTGCGGACGGTTTCGCCATGACCGACACCGGATTTCAACCCGATGACCATCACGCCAACGGGAGCGTCGAATTTCCCACCGCCGTTGGTATAGATATTCCCGGCCAGGAACTGGGAATGGTCGTCGATGGTTCACTCAGCCAGGGGCTCGAGGTTCGGCTGGACCCGACAGCGTCTGTGGACGGCGTCAAGGCGGGGACCCTGGTAACGATAGACGGGACCAGCAACCGTTTCTTCGGAGTCGTAACCGACATCGCTTTGGCCACCTCTGACCCGAGGCTAAAGCACATTCCGGCGTTGGTGGAGAACCCTCTTGCCGCCCAGGTGGTTACCGGTACAGTGGCATACGGCACACTATCAATTCTGCCCCAGCTCATAATACCCAGCGTGCTGGGAGACCCCTCAGAACAGCCTGCCGCCGCCAAGACCATCCCTCCCCACTTCTCTCGTACCCGGGTCGCCTCGCAACGGGATGTCGAGCTAGTCTTCGGTGGAGAAGACCAGAGTCATTTCTGGATCGGCAACCCGCTGGACATGGATCACAAGCTGTGCCTGGACCTGCGGGAGTTGGTACGCAGGTCAATCGGTGTCTTCGGCAAAAGTGGCACAGGCAAGACCTTCCTGACCCGACTGCTGCTGGTGGGAATCCTCCAGGGCGGGGAAGCATCATCCCTTATCTTCGATATGCATAGCGAATACGGCTGGGGCGCCGCCGACGCCGAGGGCAGTCGGTTCGTGAAGGGCCTGAAGCAGCTGTTCCCGTCCAGGGTATCTACCTTCACTTTGGACGAGGTGAGTTCTCGCCGACGAAGGTCATCCATCGACGATGTTGTCCGGATAGGCTACGGGGACATCGAGCCGGAAGACATAGAAATGCTCCGGGAGACCCTGAACCTGTCCGACGTGGCAGCATCCGCGGCCTTCAACCTGCAGCAGCGGTTCGGCCAGCGGGAGTGGATGCGCACATTCCTTGAGCACGAGGGGCGCGAATCACTGGTCGAGTTGGCGAATGACGTGCAGGTTCAGTCCGCCGCGTTGGGAGCATTGTACAATCGGTTGACCCGTCTCAAGCGCTTCGAGTTCCTGGCAGAAAGCGGTGGAGGCGACGTGGCAGAACGCATCATCGAACACCTGGAACGCGGGCAGCATGTCGTCTTGGAGTTTGGCAGGTACGGACGCGACCTCACCGCCTATATGCTCGTTGCCAACCTGATTTCCCGGCGCATCCACGAAAGGTACGTGGAGCGGAAGGAGGAGGCCGAGGGTGGCCAGGGCAGAGACCCGAGGCCGCTGGTCATAGCCATTGAGGAGGCCCACAAATTCCTCAGTCCATCCGTTGCCAGTCACACGATTTTCGGCACCATCGCGCGGGAGTTGCGCAAGTACAACGTGACGCTCATGGTGATTGACCAACGTCCCAGCGCCATCGATGCCGAGGTGATGAGCCAGCTGGGCACCCGGCTGACCTGTCTGCTGGACAACGACCGGGACATCGAGGCGGTGCTGTCGGGAACTTCCGGCAGCCGACAGCTGCGGACGGTGCTGTCGCGGCTCGAGGCAAAGCAACAGGCGTTGATATTCGGCCACGCCGTTCCCATGCCGGTGGTGGTGCATACCAGGGAGTACGGTTCCGCCGAGTCCTACGAGCAGTTGAGCCGGGGACCCCTGAGTGCGAGGTTCAGCGGGGTTGAGACTCCCGATGAGCAGTTGAAGAGCGAGATTGCCGACCTTTTCTGATTCGGCCTGTCCGTCGAATCAGGGAACTTCGTCAGCGTAGTCCATGCCTATGTGTCCCTGCCGCTCAAACTCCGCGTACTCCTGATCAGAGTAATTGAGGAGCGTCTTGTAAACGTACTCGTTGTCCTCTCCCAACCGTACCGGCCCGCGCCGGACTGGCATTGGGATTTCGGACAGCCTGTAGGGTGTTGTGGGATAACGGTGAGTCCCCGCGTCCTCCTGGGTGACCTCCTCGAAGATCCCCCGTTCCTCGAGGTGCGGGTCCTGGTATGCGTCACGCTGGTCCAGAACCGGTCCGGCAGCGATTCCAAGCCCTTGAAGCAGGTGCATAACCTCGTAATTGTCGCGTACGCTGGTCCACTCAGCAATGTGTCTGTCAATTTCGGCCTGGTGGTGATAGCGGCCCATGGCGTCTTGGAATCGAGCGTCACTGGCCCACTCGGGATTACCCATGACCTCCATCAAGGCATCCCAGTCCCCGTCTCCGAAGATGGTGATCGTCACCCAGCGGTCCTCGCCACGGCAGGGGTAGCAGCCCTGGATTGCGGACGGGTGGCGGTTTCCTATGGTGCTGGCGCTCCTGCCGTTCATAGAGTAGTCCAGGAAGGGTTGGCCCATAAACGGTAGCACGTTCTCAGCTTGGGAAAGTTCAATAAGCTGCCCCTTCCCGGTCCGGTTGCGGTAATGCAGCGCGGCCATGACTGCGAACGCTCCTTGCGTCCCCGCGGTGGCGTCCGACATGAGCACACTACTGTTTGCGGTAGGGTCCATATCCTCGTAGCCGCGCAGCAGGGTGTGTCCCACCACCCCTTCGATGTGTAGCCCGAAGGCCCGGTAATTCTGGTACTGGCCATCGTTGCTGTAGGCCGGCATCCGGACCATTATGATCTCGGGGTTCTCCTCCTTGAGCAGTTGATATGATATCCCGAGCTTCTCCATCGTTTCGGTGGGGTTGTTCTCGACGAAAACGTCGCTGATCCTCACCAGCCGCTTGAAGATCTCCATGCCGCCGGGACGCAGCAGATCCAGGGTAACACTTCGCTTGTTCCGGGCATGGGCGTTGAACAACGGGAACCGGTTCCAGGGACGCTTGCCCGGCTGCCGGTTCGGAGTACCCCCGGCGAAGGAACCCAGAGACTTCAGCATGGCTTCGGTGGGATGGGCCATCGAACCTCTGCCCAAGGGAACAAAGGTGTTTATCGTCTCAACCCTGATCACCTCCGCCCCCAGGTCCGCCAGGAACGAAGTGCAGTAGGGACCAGCCCATACCACGGTGATGTCCAGGACGCGGACTCCAGTCAGTGGTAGTTCAGCCACGCAATCTCCTGTTCAACTAAATCCGCTTAGATCGTGCCTAAAGCCCTTAGTCGGGCCAGGTCATCGGTGCAGTATCCCAACCCGGAGAAGACCTCCCCATTGTGCTGACCCAACAGGGGAGCGGGCCGGCGAATGCTCCAGGGTGACTCGGACATGATGAACGGCCTTCCAGGGTAGTCAAGCGGTCCCGCCTCCGGGTGGTTGATCCGGGTGAACGCGCCACGCCTTAGAAACTCCGGGTCGTGGGCCAGGTCCTCCATCGTGTTCAATGGGGCGCTCAAGACCCGCGATTCCTGGGCGGTGTGCCACGCCTCGTACTTGCTCTGTTCCAGCGTCCACATAAGGAACATCGGCTCGAACTCTTCTTGGAGTTCGGGGTCCGATTGGGCTTCAGGTTCGTGCCACTTGGGGTCTTCAAGGAACTCCGGCGAACCCATCATCCGCACAGCCCTGGGAAAGTAGTTCCTCGAGCCTGTGATCTGGAAATAGCCGTCGGCGCAGGGGTACACCCCGTTGGGATACCCAGATGTCCCCAGGGGAGAACGCCCCAGAACATCCCCAGTGTACTGGTAGGTGAGCAGCATACTCATCCGCCTGTCGATGGAACCGATCTGGGTCTCCATCAGGGAAACGTCCACGTGCTGTCCCACACCCTGGAGCCGGGAGGCGAACAGCGCCCCCATGGTTGCCACTGCGGCCACCCCGCCGCCCTGGTACAGGTGTACGTTGACCCCCAGTTTCAGAGGTTCCCGTTCGTCCAGCCCGGTGGAGTACATCTCTCCGCCCATTCCGTAGACCATGATCTCCGCGCTGCGAAAGTCCCGGTATGGCCCGGTCTGGCCGAAGTTGGATATCGAGGTCATAACCAGAGAAGGATTGACCTCGTGCAGATCGTCGTATCCCAGCCCAAATCGTTCCATTGTACCGGGACGAAAGTTCTCGACAAGTATGTCCACCCCGGCCGCCAACTCCTTGATCACGTTGGCAGCCGCCTGCGTCTTCAGGTCCAGTGTGATTCCCCGCTTGTTGGTGTTCAGATGCAGGAAAATGCCGCTGCGCTCAAGATGCGGAACGTCCCCGGGGAACGGCCCCATACCCCGCGTCGAATCGCCGACGCCGGGGCGCTCGACCTTGATCACGTCGGCTCCGTAGTCGGCCAGCAACTTGGTACAGTAGGGCCCTGCGATATGCTGCGTCAGATCAAGGACCTTTACATCTTCCAGTGCCAGGTCGGGCACGAGACCTCCCTTATTCCGTCTCTACCATCCTCAAATTATTAGTCCGGTAAGACCGCAGCCATGAATATAACCCCACAGGAATGCACCTGCAACCACCACGGTCGTGTCACCCGACTGCCCATGACACATAGGGCTATAATGCTTCCAAACAGAATGACTTGAAGGTGATGCCCAACGCTTGGACCCTTCGACCGGCAGGAGGACAAAGGGTATGATTTGGTGCAGGTTTCAGACCGGCGAGAATTCGGCGCAACCAAAGACCAGCTTCGGTATCGTGGAGGAGAGACGGGTAACTGAAGTCTGGGGTAACCCCCTCGAAGACTACGCGGTCTCAAACCACATCTACTCCCTGGACGAGGTCAAGCTGCTCGCGCCCATAAGGCCGGGAATGCTATACGCCGCTGGTCCCAACTACCGGGGGCACGTAGAGGGTATGGCCGCTCGGCGCGGAGCACCACCCACCTATCCGGACAGGCCCTCTCCAAACTACCGCTCCGTCCACGCCATTATCGGCACGGAAGAGAACGTCGTCGTCCCTGGTGAGTCCTCTGGGACGGTGCAGCCCGAGGGCCAGCTTGCCGTGGTCATCGGCAGGAAGGCACGCAACGTCCCGGTGAGCGAAGCCATCGACCATGTCTTCGGCTATACCATCGGCAACGACATCAGCCAGCGCCCCTGGCAACAGGCTGACCGGACCATGTTCCGGGGCAAGAACTGCGACACATGGAAACCCATGGGGCCCTGGATCGTCACCGACCTCGACCCCAAGGGGTTCCGCATCATCGTGCGCCACAACGGGCAAGTCTGGGAAGACTTCTCGTCAGCGGACCAGATATGGGACACCGCCACCTGGATCAGCGAGTTGAGCAAGTACGCAACCCTGCACCCGGGGGACGTCCTGTGGATGGGAACTGAAGGCGCTGACGGCGACATGGTCCCCGGAGACACCATAGAGGTGGAAATCAGCGGGATAGGCACCCTCCGTAACTACGTCGTGGCGGAGGAGTAGCAGGCGACGCCGACATTGTCTACCCCGTTACGTATCCGTTCTTAACGTCCCAGGCACGGGCAGACTCTGCACGCTGGGCTGGGTCTCCGAAGCCGCCGCCGCCTGAAGACAAGCAGACAATTCGGTCGCCGGGAGCGACCGTCACCCCCGTCTCCTTCGAACCGAGTACTCGGTCCGTCCCGTTGGAGACAACTTTGTACAGGTGAGGCAGGCCCGGCTCGGCGCCAAACAGGCCGAACGGAGGTACGATCACACCATCGCCCGCTGTGTTCAGCAACGCCGGGCCTAAACCCTCATACACTAGGTCGCAGACTGCACCCAGACCTCCTCGCCACTCACCGGCTCCCCCGGAGCCGGCCCGCAGCTCGTGTGTGCGAATGAAGAAGGGAAACCGCTCCTCGGTAACCTCGATGCTGGGCGAGCGGATTCCTCCCGCTACGTTCACCTCGCCAACCCCGGTCCAGCCGTCGTAACCTTGTGATGCCCCGCCGCCGCCTCGCGCCAGGAAGAAGTGCCATATGAAACGCCGACCCGTCCGGGGGTCGGAGCCGGTTATTGCGTATCGCAGTCGGCGGGAGAACCCCGCCGAAACCGCGTGGGGCACGGCCGGAGCCAACGCACGGAACACCGCCTCGACAATCTCCTCGGCGCAATGGTTGGTGCTCATGCACACCGGGGCGGGTGAGTTCGCGTTGACGACGAGGCCCCTGGGTGCGATCACCTGTACCGGGCGCATGGACCCCTCGTTCCGGGGAACGTCCGACGGAGCAAGATACATGATCGCTGCATGGGCCAGCGACCGCGTGTTCGCGTAAGCGCTGTTGATGAACCCGGTAACCTGGGGACTCGATTCCCCTAGGTCGATGGTCATAGAGTCACCATCAATCGTCACCTTGGCCCGGATGGGGATCAGCTTGCTGTCAAACCCATCATCGTCCACAAAGGACTCGCCATGGTACACCCCGTCCGGCCAGCCGGAGATAAACTGCCGCACCTGCCTTTCCGTGGCTCCTAGTATGCCGTCGACTGCCGAGAGCAAGCGGTCGGGGCCGTAGCTCTCCAGCAACGACTTGATACGCTGCGTGGCAATCATTACGGAACCGATTTGCGCGTTCAGATCGCCCAGGAAATTCTCCGGCTGGCGGACGTTGGCAGACAGCATCTGGAGCACGTCTTGCCGGGGATTCCCGCGGTCGTAGAGCCGGAGCGGTGGAATCCGCAGCCCTTCATGGAATATCTCGCTGGCAGCGGGGTTGTACCCTCCGTGAGTCCCACCGCCAACGTCGCTATGGTGGGCACGATTGACCCCATAGAACATCAGGTGCCCTTGATGAAATACCGGCTGGATAATGGTTATGTCCGGTAGATGGCTGCCCCCGTAATAGGGATCGTTGAGGATGAACAGGTCACCCTCGAAAATGTCATCCCCGAAGTAGTCCCGCACCGCTGCCCCAGCCACAGGGAGGGCGCTGATGTGAACGGGGATCCCCTCACCCTGTGCCACCAACTGGCAATTGGCGTCCAGTATGGCGGTGGAGAAATCCCTGCTGGAGTTCAGTATCTGCGACATGGAGGTGCGCAGCATTACCTCGGTCATTTCCAGGGCGATAGACTCCAACCTGTGTTCCACGACCGCCAGGGCAATCGGGTCTCCGGATGCGTCAGGATTGGCGACCTCCGGGTCAGGATGCAGGTCGTCCATACCAACGAACATATCCACCCCTCCCAACTGGTCAACTACAACCCGGTCCCCGTCCTCCAGTACGACGGTAGTAAAGTCGGACTCAAGAATGCACGGGCCTTCAATTTCCGCACCTGCAGTTAGCCTGGACATGTCATAGACCGGGACTTCGAGCCATTCTCCGAAATACGCTCGGCGGGTGCCCTTCTGCATGACCGCCGACTCCGAAGGCAGAGAAGCTGGCAGCGAGACCCGTGGGAGCTTCCCCACAACTGTCACTCGAAGAGTGACTAGGCGCACTTCCTGTTCCTGCTGCCGATAGGAGTACAGTTCCTGGTAACGCCTGTGGAAGTTGGCCTCCCACTCGGTGAGCAAGGTCTGGTCGTCTTGGTCCAGGCCCGGCACAGGGACGTTAACCTCGTATATCTGGTCCAGGTAGCGCATATCCGCTGATGCCTGGACTTCAATAGCCTCTATACTTTCCTTTTCATCTCCCAGTTTGCCCCGGCCCTCTTCTTCTAGTTCGGCAAGTATCGACCTGACCTCCAAAAGGTCGATTGCGTCGAGGCTGACCGGGTGGGACCGTGAGAAGTCGTACCTCAGATCGGTGCACAGCATCCCGTAAGCGGAGAGCACGGGAGCCGCTGCGGGAATGTAGACTCTTTCGACCTGTAACTGGCGTGCTATCTGCCCAGCCTGCAGACCGGATGCTCCTCCGAAGGCTGTCAGGGCGAACTCCCGTGGGTCCACCCCTCGCTGGACCGACATCAGCCGGATGCCTTCGGCGATGGACGTAGACACCACTTTGCTCACCCCGTAGGCCGCTTCAGCGGTGGAGAGTCCCAATGGCTGTGCAATCTGCCGCTCCAGCACATCCTCGGCCAGGGCGACATCCAGGGCCTCCCTCCCACCCAGGAAGTGTGCCGGGTCAAGGTAGCCTAGGGCGAGGTTGGCATCGGTCACCGTGGAAGCCGATCCACCCTTGCCATAGCAGGCGGGGCCAGGGTCGGCACCAGCGCTATCGGGACCGACGTGTAGTAGCCCACCTTCATCCACTCGGGCGATGCTGCCGCCGCCAGCGCCCAGCGTGTGGATATCGATCATGGGAACTGAGATTTTCCATCCTGCCTCGAACTTCTCGGTGGTCAGGTGAGGAACGCCGTCTTCAATCAGGGATATATCGGTGCTCGTCCCGCCCATGTCGAACGCGATGATCCTGGGGTGTCCTGGCTGCTCTCCCAGAAACGCAGCGGCGTTGACCCCGCCCGCGGGGCCGGACAGGATCGCGCGCACTGGTTGCTGCACCGACTCCTCTATTGGCGCAACACCGCCATTGGACTGCATGATCAGCACGTCGCGCATCCGCCGGTATGGGTCAAGGCGCTGCCGGAGCCGTCGCAGGTAGTCACTGAATACGGGACCTACGTAGGAATTGATGACTGTAGTGCTGAGGCGGTCGAACTCCTTGATCTGCGGAATGATCTCCTGTGACAGCGAGGTATAGGAATCGGGAAACCTGTCACGCACCCGTTGCGCTGCCTGCCGTTCATGGGCAGGATTGAGGTAGGAAAACAGAAAACATACGGCCAATGCCTCAACCCCCTCCTCCTCGAACAAGCCCAGGACCCGGTCAAGGTCATCCAGGTCCAGGGGAGTATCCACGCTTCCGTCAGCCCGGACCCTCTCATTCACCCCCAGCCGCAGGTAACGGGGCACCAGTGGCGCGAAAGGCTCCATTCGGAGGTTATACCGGTCCTCCTTCAATCCTTCCCTCATCTCCAGCAAGTCCCGGAACCCCTCAGTGGTAATCAGTCCAACCTTCGCCCCCTTCCGTTCCACCAGGGTGTTGGTCGCAACTGTAGTCCCATGGATCACCAAGCCCGTTTCCTGGAGCAAGTCCGGCAATGACATGCCGTACTCTCCCGCGACCAGACCCAACCCCGCCATCACTCCCTCTGATGGGTCCTCTGGGGTGGACGGCGTCTTGAAATATCGCGGACTTCTCCCTTCTTCGACCGCTACCAAGTCGGTAAAAGTGCCTCCAACGTCGATGCCAATCTTGAACATGGGGGTCTCCTCATGCGGCGGTGAATCTCACAGGTTTCAGGTCAAACTCGGATATGGCCTGGAACATCTGGAGTCTGCCGGTGGTGGGCAGGTACAAAACTGCCATATACTATGGTCTGACGCAACTTCCAGCAAATGACCGCGCAGGCTGTCCAACAAACGGGGGATCATTCGAATGACATCCGTGCCTCAACTACCCTACGGCTCCTGGGAATCGCCGATAACCTCCGACCTCATCGTCGCCGGGACCATCGGCCTCGGTCAACCAGTCATTGATGGAGACGATATCTACTGGACCGAGTCCCGCCCCTCGGAGGGTGGACGGAACGTCGTCGTCCGACGCAAAGCCAACGGAGAGACCGGAGACGTAACCCCGGCGGGATTCAACGTGCGTACCCGTGTCCACGAGTATGGGGGCGGAGCATACAGTGTAACGGCCGGAGTGGTCTACTTCTCCAACTTCGATGACCAGCGACTGTACCGTCAGAAACCGGGTCATCGACCGACTCCGGTTACTCCAGAGACTGACATGAGATACGCAGAAGGCACTTCCGACAATACCAGGGGGCGGATGGTCTGCGTCCGCGAGGACCACACCGGCGGTGGAGAACCGGTAAACACAATCGCCGCGCTGTCTCTGGACGGAGTCGATGCGGGAACGGTCCTGGTCTCAGGGTCGGATTTCTATGCCTCACCGCGCATTAGCCCCGATGGTTCGCTCCTGGCCTGGCTTGGCTGGGACCACCCCAACATGCCCTGGGACAGCGTGACCCTCTGGGTAGCAGATTTTCAACCCGACGGCACGCTCGGAGAGCCAGTTCAGGTTGCAGGCGGTTCCGGAGAATCGGTCTTCCAACCGGAATGGTCCCCGGACGGGACGCTCTACTTCGTCTCCGACCGTACAGGTTGGTACAACATCTATCGATTAAACAATGGAGAGGTCGAACCCGTGTGCCCGCTGGATGCCGAGTTCGGGCATCCCGGATTTGCTCTGGGCAACGTCTCCTACGGGTTCGAGTCCGAAGGCCGTATTATCTGCTGTTACACACAATCCGGGGTATGGAAACTGGGCTCGTTGGATACTTCCTCCGGCCAGTTGGAGGACTTGCATATCCCGTACACCGAGATGAGCGGCGGCGGTGGCTTGCAAACCGCACTAGGCACGGCTGTGTTCACAGCTGGAGCCGCCGACTTCCCCATGTCAGTTGTTCGGTACGACATAGCGTCCGGAACAGCGGAGGAGTTGCGCCGGGCCAGCAACATATCAGTGGACTCCAGGTACATCTCGACTCCGCGGGCCATAGAGTTTCCCACGGAAAGCGGTCTCACGGCTCACGCCTTCTACTATGGCCCAGCCAACGGCGACTTTGCCGGGGTGCCCGGTGAGAAGCCACCCCTTCTGGTCAAGAGCCACGGCGGGCCCACGGCAGCTACCTCGACCGCACTTGACCTGCGGATTCAGTACTGGACCAGTCGGGGCATTGCGGTGCTTGACGTCAACTACGGCGGCAGCACAGGCTACGGCCGTGCCTACCGGGAGCGGCTGAATGGGCAGTGGGGCATCGTGGATGTGGACGACTGTGTCAACGCCGCCCTGCACGTCGTTGAGGAGGGACTTGCCGACAGCGAGCGTCTGGCCATTGATGGCGGCAGTGCGGGCGGATTCACCACTTTGGCCGCGCTGGCCTTCCGCGATGTTTTCAAGGCAGGAGCAAGCTACTACGGTGTCAGCGACCTGGAAGCGCTGGCAAAGGATACCCACAAGTTCGAGTCGCGGTATCTGGATGGGCTGGTCGGTCCATACCCGGAGGCCCGTGACCTGTACCAGGAGCGGTCGCCTATCAATCACACCGCTGGGCTGTCATGCCCGCTCATCCTCTTCCAGGGGTTGGAAGACAGGATAGTCCCGCCGGACCAGGCGGAGTCGATGTACCAGGCCGTCCTCTCCAAGGGGCTGCCTACGGCATACCTGCCGTTCGAAGGAGAACAACACGGTTTCCGGCGTGCCGAGAACATCAAGCGTGCGCTCGATGCAGAACTCTACTTCTTCTCACGTGTCTTTGGATTCGAGCCAGCGGGGGACATAGACCCGGTAGACATCGAAAACCTTTAGGCTCTCCTGGCCTACGACGCCTGGGAGTCGTCGGCCGGAGCGCAGCCGGAACACCAGCCGTAGAAGTCCACCCGCTGGGCTGCTACCTCGAAGTCCGACTCGCCTTCGAGTATGCGTCGAAGCTCGGCCACCATGTTCTGACCAACGTCGGCATCCACGACGGTGCCACAGCCGATGCACACCAGGTTGGCATGGGGTGATAGGTTGGCGTCGTAGCGCGACAGTCGCTGGAAAGGAAGTTCCCTGACGATGGCCGCCCTCTCCAGCACGTCCAGCGTCGAGTAGACCGTGGCCAAGGTCACGTATGGAAAGAACGCCTTGACCCTCTCGTAGACGTCCTTCACCGAGGGATGATCGCCAGAGTTAATCACCACTTCGGCAATAGCCAGACGCTGGGGCGTCAGGCGAATCCCCAGTTGCCTCAGGCGGGTAGCGAGTTCTTCTTGAGTCGTCAAAACCTTCCCCTATCCCGACCAGGTTGGGCCCCGTAGCACGGGCGCGCCGCAAGCACGGTCTAGGATGCGGTGGTCCCCCCGTCAATCACCAGTTCGCTTCCAGTGACGAACGAGGATTCATCAGACGCCAGGTACAGCACGCCGTACGCTATATCCTCGGTCGTGCCAACCCTGCCCAGCGGAAGACGTTGCATTCGCTGCTCCAATCGGGAAGGGTCGTTGATAGTATCCTGGATCATCGGAGTATCGATCGGGCCCGGATGCACCGAGTTGCACCGGATGTTCTCCCCGGCGTACTGAATGGCGGTGGCCTTGGTCAGGAGACGGACCGCCCCTTTGGTGGCAGTGTAGCTGGGAGACCCATTGGGACTGCCCACCAGTCCCGCCGTGGAGGAGATGTTGATGATGGACCCGCCACCGGCCCGCCTCATCGCAGGGATGGCCGACTTCGAACCGAGGAACACCCCCTTGGCATTGATGTCCATGATGCGTTCCCAGTCCTCGACCGTGGTCTCCTCCAGCCCTTTGCGGATGAGGATGCCCGCGTTGTTTACCAGGATGTCCAGCTTGCCGTAGCGCTCTTCGGCAGTCTGGACTGCGGCCTGCCACTGGGCCTCCTCCGTAACGTCCAGGTGGACGTAGGTGGCCTCGCCGCCAAGCTCCCTGATCTCCGCCTCCACCTTCATCCCCTCTTCATCCAGGATGTCGCCGAACACCACCTTCGCGCCTTCGCGGGTCAGAAACCTGACCTCGGTCGCGCCTTGACCCCGCGCGCCACCGCTTATGATTGCGACTTTTCCGTCCAACCTTCCCATGCCGTCACTCCCGGCGCGTGTCTGTTCAAAATTGAGGGGCCAGCCGAGCGGCCCCTGCATCTACGGGAAACCGGAGCTAACTGGCGGTATTCTCCTGTGCCTGCGAGCCGCCGAACCGGCGGCGATGCACCCGGAGCGTTCAATCATCCATGACCACGGGAATCCCTGCCGCCTCCGCCCTGGCGGCAGCTTCATGGTTGATGACACCGTCCTGCATCCAGATATATTTGACCCCGACCTCAATGGCCTCGTCCACCACCGGATCAACCAGTTCGGACCGGCGGAACACGTCCACCATATCAATAGGCTCGGGCACTGATTTCAGGTCAGGGTAGCTTTTCTCACCCAGGGTCTCTTCAATCATCGGATTGACCGGGATGATCCGGTATCCTTGGGACTGCATATACTTTGAGACCCGGTGGCTGTCGCGGTCCGGGTTGTCCGAAAGTCCTACCACCGCGATGGTCTTGCTGTTTCGCAGTTGTTCCTCGACCAGGTCCATATCGTCCTCCCAATAAGTGGAGTTCCCGTCATCAGGGGAAGAGGGTGAATATTGGTGGTCTTTCTCTCTACCAGTCCTTCGTCCTGATGAAATTGAAAGCCGAGATCGCAGCAGTCGCGCCGTCGCCCACGGCAGAGGCCAACTGGGACACCGAGTTCTGCCGTATATCTCCCACGGCGTACAATCCCGCAACAGGGGTTTCCATAGAGATGCCGACGGGGATATGCCCGGCGTTGTCCACCTCTACCAGGTTGCTCACCAGGGACGAGTTCGGTTCAAGCCCCACGTATACGAACAGCCCGGTAAGGCTTACGACGTTTTCGGCGTTGGTAGCGACGTCCCTCGTCCTTACGGCTGTGACGGTGTCTTCACCGAGGACTTCCTCAACCGCCGTGTTCCAGACGACCTCAACCTTGCGGTTATTGAGTAGCCGGTCCTGGATCGCCTGGTGCGCCCGCAGCTGGTCTCTCCGGTGGAACAGGAGCACTCGGTCCGCGTACTCGGTCAATGTAAGGGCTTCGTCCACCGCCGAGTCTCCTCCGCCAACGACCCCCACCACCTGGCCCATGTATAGTGGGCCGTCGCATGTGGCGCAGTGGGAGACGCCTCGACCGAACATCTCCTCCTCGCCCGGAATGCCGAGTTGCTTCAGGCTGGAGCCGGCCGCGACGATAACCGCCTTCGCCCGGTATCCCCCGGAGTCGGTCTCCACCAGCTTGAAGTCTCCGTCCCGGGAAACGGACTCGACTTCGCCCATGATGAACTCTGCGCCCGCATCCATTGCTTGCTCTTGGACCGCGGGGCCGAGTTCCGCCCCGGACACTCCCTGGGGGAATCCGGGGAAATTCTCGATGTTTTCGATGTTGATGATCTGGGCGCCGCCCATCATCCGTTCCATTAAGCCTGTCCGCATACCATGGCGGGAGGCATACATCGCCGCGGTCATGCCGGCCAGGCCTGCCCCAATCACCAGGACGTCATAGTCGTTAGCAGCCAACGAGTCCTCCTTAGACCCTGCCGGGTTCCTGAAGCTAACTATAGTTGCGGCCCGAATAGAGTGTCAACAATCGGGCGTCGGAGGGTGGCGTCCTGTTTCCGGTGGTCACCCCAGCGACAAAGGCTGACGGATTCCTGCCCAGGCTAAGGCGGGCACCGTCACCCAGTCCATGTTGAAATCCCACCTCGGCAAAGGGGAGATTTCAATTTCCCGGTCATTCCCGGTCATTCTCGCCCATCCCAGGCCATTATCCGTGCTGCGCGGTGGGATCCATACCTCCGGCGTTCCCATTGCCCCAATCCTCCCCCGTGAGAATATGGTAAGGCAGTGCGTCCCCGCAGGGAAAGGGACAACTGTCAGTGGCGGATGGTTTTGCGTGGGGTGGCCATGACTACCGATCACCTTCGAGCCAGGCACAGGCCCCAAATCGCAACGCTGCCGAACCGGCGGTTGCCCCACGCCGGTCGTTTCCAGTCCGACCCATCGCCGTCAAACTGCACGGTTGCAATGTCCAGTGATCCAGGCGTGGGGCGTTGGCCAAGCCGATGCCATGGGCGTTCCCGACGCTAGAGAGATACAGTATCGGCCGTGGATGCACCCTGTTGCGCCGACCTGTAACATTGCCCAATAATACGCAGGCCGCACTCCCGCAGACCCGGCATCGTAGGTGCGGGAAACACGCGGCAATGGAGACTGCCATGATAGTTGACCTGGTAAGCGTTGGCACCAGCGACGGTATAAGACTCGATGGGGCATTCCTGGAACCCAAGATCCCACCGCAGCCCGGAGTGGCCATCGACGCGGTTCTGCTGGTCCACGGCTCATCGGCGAACTTCTACACGGCGTCCACTCTTGGGATGGCTGAGGACCTGAGCAACCGGGGGTACGCAGCCCTGTCGATGAACACCACCGCCCATGACACCGTTTGGTACAACCGGAGCGACAACAGCTATTACGGGGTCGCCTACGAAATCCTGGACCGGAGCCGCGTCGATCTCCGGGCCGGTATCGACTTCCTGTGGGAGCGGGGTTACCGCCGGATCGCCCTTCTCGGTCAAAGCATGGGCGCGGTGCGGGTGGTATATTACGCCGCGATGGAAGACGACGACCGGGTGCGGGCAGTGATACCCGTGTCGCCGGTGCGCCTGTCCTATTCCTATTACTTGAAGTCCGAAGACGCGGCAGAGTTCCAGGCCAACATCGACCGGGCCGACCAACTGGAGGCCGAGGGTAGGGCCATGGACCTGATGGCGGTCAACTTTCCCATCCCCCAGATGTTCAGCGCGGCGGCATACCTGGACAAGCACGGCCCGACCGAGCGTTACAACCTGGTTGCCCACGCTCCCAGGGTCAAAGTGCCGCTCTTGGCCGTGGCTGGGTCCCTGGAGACCCATACCCGCCTGCGCGACATTCCCCAGGACCTGGTCACCGCCGCTATCAACTCCCCCAAAGCCGATTGCGTGGTCATCGAAGGTGGAGACCACTCCCTCACCAACCGGCGGCAGGAAGCCGCTGACACGGTGCTGGCATGGCTCGCCACCCTCCAACCGGCTGCCGTGGCCACCTAGGCTACGGCTGGTCTGGGGCCGCCCCGACCCGAGGAATACGGACACCAGAGAACGCTAGAGGATGCCATGACATCAGAGGCCAACCCTTCGCAGGAAACCTACGAAGTCCATACCCAAGCCAACGTTCCGGTACAGATGCGTGACGGAATAGTCCTCATGGCGGATGTCCACCGACCGGCGCGAAATGGGCAGCCGCTTGACGGTCCGTTTCCCGCGCTGCTGGAACGGACACCCTACAACAAGTCGGCCGAGTCGCGGGTGCTTGAGGCCGCGTTCTTTGCCACCCGCGGCTACGTGACGGTGGTGCAGGACACCAGGGGCCGGTTTGCTTCCCAGGGCGGCTTCAGCAAGTACGTCAACGAGGGCGAGGATGGGTACGACACCGTGGAGTGGCTGTCCAGCCAGTCTTGGTGCAGTGGCAAAGTAGGCACCTATGGCACATCATACGGGGCGCATACGCAGGCTGCCCTGGCCAGCCTCGACCCGCCCGGCCTCGGCTGCATGTGGCTGGACTCAGGGGGGTTCTCTAATGCCTTCCTGAGCGGGTGCCGCAACGGGGGCGCGTTTGAGCTGCGGCAGGTCACCTGGGCCTACCGGCAAGCGCTGGACAGCCCGGAGGTGCAGGAAGACCCGGCGGTGTTGAAAGCCGCGCTGGAAGCACAGGACATACACGCCTGGTTCCGCCGGATGCCCTGGCGCCCGGAGCATTCGCCGCTGCGGTGGACGCCGGACTACGAGAACTACCTGCTGGAGATTTGGCGTCACGAGACCTTCGACAACTACTGGAAACAGGTGGGTTTGTGCGCCGAAGCCCACTACGACAGCTTCAGCAGCGTGCCACAGGTCCACATGGGTAGCTGGTACGACCCCTACGCCCGCACCACCACCGACAATTTTGTCGCCCTGTCTGATATGAAACAGGGTCCAGTATCCTTGATTATGGGCCCTTGGACCCATGGCCAGCGGTCCGTGTCACATTCCGGCGACATCGACTTCGGACCGGACTCCACTCTCGACGGAAACCTGGACGAGGACTTCAACTTCCTGCGGCTTGGGTTCTTCGACCATTGGCTCAAGGGTGGGCGGGACCATGCCGGTGAGGAATACCCGGTCAGGCTGTTCGTGATGGGCGGCGGGTCTGGGAGGCGCAATTCCCAGGGGCGTCTGGACCACGGAGGGAAGTGGCGCGAGGAACGCGAATGGCCCCTGTCCCGAGCCTCGGAGACGCCCTTCTACGTGTGTGCCGGTGGGAGGCTGGCGACCGCTGCCCCTGGCGGTGAACATCCGCCGTCGGAGTACCTGTTCGACCCAGACCACCCGACGCCCACCATTGGAGGAAACATCTCCTCCGGCCTGCCGATCATGGGAGCAGGCGGGTTCGACCAAAAGGAGTCCCCTGAGTTCTACGGTTCGAACGAGCCATACCTGCCCCTGGCGTCCCGGCCCGACGTGTTGGCATTCCAGACCGGACCCCTGACCGAAGACATGGAAGTTACCGGCCCCATTTCAGTCCAGCTATGGGTGTCCTCATCCGCCGTGGACACGGACTTCACGGCCAAGCTGGTGGATGTCTACCCACCCTCCCCCGACTACCCCGAAGGGTACGCACTGAATCTGACAGACGGCATCCTGCGGGCCAAGTTCCGTAACTCGTGGGAGGAGCCTTCGCCACTGGAACCGGGAAAGGTCTACCAGGTCACGGTGCAGCTATTCCCCACCAGTAACCTGTTCGCCAGGGGCCACCGGATCAGATTGGACATATCGTCGAGCAACTTCCCGCGCTTCGACGTCAACGGCAACACCGGCGAGAACCCGGCGACCTCATCGGTTAGGATACCGGCCCGCAACAGCATCTATCACGACGCGGCCCACCCATCCCACGTGCTGCTGCCGGTGGTACCTGCGGAGTGAAGTCCGTTCCAACTGCCTCCAGCGTAAGGAATTGATGAACCCCTGGGTCCACGGAGTTGCCTTGGCTGCCGCTTCGTTTGACACCTTTTGGGGCCCGGTCTACACTAAATTTGTGGGAACAAGTGTTCCCGTATCCTAATTGCTGCGTATTGGCATTCACGCGGGACCGGGTGCGGATGTTGGAACCGACCCGGAGGAGGAACAATGTCCGTACTGTCTGAACAGGATCCGAAGGTGGCGCGGGCCATCGAACAGGAAAACGAGCGCCAGCGCGATTGCATCGTGCTGATCGCCTCCGAAAACTACGCCAGCAAGGCCGTGCTGGAAGCCCAGACGGGCTTGATGAACAACAAGTACGCCGAGGGCTATCCGGGTCGCCGCTACTATGGCGGTTGCGAGTATGTTGACGTGGTGGAGCGGCTGGCCATCGAGCGCGCCCAGGAGATTTTCGGGGCTGAACACGCCAACGTCCAGCCTCACAGCGGAGCGCAGGCCAACATGGCGGCCTACTTCGCCCTCATGGAGCCGGGGGATAAGGTGATGGGGATGCGCCTTGACCACGGCGGTCATCTGACCCACGGGGCAAGCGTGAACTTCTCGGGCAAGCTGTACGAGTTCATCCCTTACGGGGTCAACCCGGAAACTGAGACCATCGACTATGACGAGGTGGCGAGGCTGGCCGGGGAACACCGGCCCAAGCTGATAGTGACTGGATGCAGTTCCTACCCGCGCGTCATAGATTTCGCCCGGTTCAGGGAGATCGCCGACGAAGTGGGGGCGAGCCTGATGGTGGATATGGCCCACATCTCGGGCCTGGTAGCAGGAGGAGCCCACCCATCACCCTTGCCCCATGCCCAGGTGGTCACCTCGACTACCCAGAAGAGCCTGCGTGGGCCGAGGGGCGGGTTCATCCTGTCTAACAACGACCTGGCGCGGGGCATAGACTTCGGAGTGTTCCCCTTCACACAAGGCGGACCGTTCATGCACGTCATCGCGGCCAAGGCGGTATGTTTCGGCGAGGCTATGGGCCCGGAATTCGCTAGGTATGCAGACCAGGTGGTGGCCAACTGCCGGGCTTTGGCCCAGGAGCTTTCCGAGGCCGGAATGCGGCTCGTGTCCAACGGCACGGACAACCACCTCGTGCTGGTTGACCTGACTCCACTGGGCATCACGGGGCAACAGGCGGAGACAGCCCTGGAAAAGGTCAACATTGTCGTCAACAAGAACGCGATCCCCTTCGACCCGAAGCCCCCTCGCGTGACCAGCGGCCTGCGCCTCGGCACTCCCGCTATCACCAGCCGGGGGTTCTCCGAGGACGACTCTAGGGAGACGGCTCGGCTCATAGTCAAGTCGCTTTCCAACCTGGAAGACGAAGCGGTCCAGCGCGAAGTAACCGAAGAAGTCGGGGCCTTGGTATCCGGTTTCCCGGTCCCGGGTCTCGACATGTAGTTGAGACGCGGGATTGCCGGGTGCTATAATCGCATTGGCCATTTTCAATAATGATTCGCCTGATCATCGAGGAGCCAGCTATTGCGCCATTATGAACTCGTCGTAGTCCTGAGCCCGATGCTGAACCAGGAGCAGTCAGTCGGCGCCTGGGGACGGATAAAGGACTTCATCGGCAACCAGGGCGGCGACATCGTCCACGAGGAGACCTGGGGCACCCGTCGGCTCGCTTACGCCATAAAGAAGGGACCGCACCACTTCCTGGAAGGCAGTTATTACCTGACCCGGTTCGCAGCGGACGTTCCCTTTAACCAGGAACTGCTCACCTTCCTGCGTCTGGACGAACAGGTGCTCCGGTCTCTGGTGACGGTGACCGGTCCCCCCGGCGCAACCCCGCAGCCTAGTCCCATGGCGCGTGTTCCGGTAGCAGCAGCACCTCCTGAGCCGGCTCCGGCCCCCACTGAGGAAGCTACCCCTGAGGAAGCTACCCCTGATGCTGCGCCCGCAGCGGAACCAGCGGAACCTGCGCCCGCAGCGGAACCAGCGGAACCTGCGCCCGCAGCGGAAGCTGCGCCCGCAACGGAACCAGCGGACACCGCCACAGCGGTGGCAGTGGCCGAAGCCCCACCCACTACGACGGAGGAGCCCGCCCAGGAGAGCGACGGGGGCGAACAGACCCAGGCCTGAAGAGGGGGCTGAGTTGAACAAGATCATTGTCATCGGCAACCTTGGACGGGACCCTGAGATGCGCTACCTCCCAAGCGGCCAGAGCGTCACCAATTTTAGCGTGGCATCCAGCAGGCGGTACACTACTTCCGCAGGCGAACAGCGGGAAGAGACCGAGTGGTTTAACGTCAGCGCTTTCGGTCGGCTTGCAGAGACCTGTAACCAATACTTGACTCGAGGGCAACAAGTCTACGTTGAAGGAAGGCTACGCAGCCGTACCTATCAAGACCGGAACGGCGAGACTCGGGTGTCCTTGGATATCAACCTGACCGAAATGCAAATGCTCGGTAGGCGCGGCGAATCGTCAGACCAAGGCGGGGCATACGAATCCGGCGGCGGATACGGAGACAGGTCCGGAGGCGGCGTCAACGAAGACTACGGCAATGACGACGTCGACGACCTCCCGTTCTAGCCCCGCTCATTCACCTAAAGGGACAGTACTGATATGACAACTCCCGGACCGGCACCACGCCCGCCACAAGGCGGCAGGCCACCCGGACGCCCGCCCGGAAGAGGAGGGCGCCCTCGGGGTAGGTATGCGCCAAGGCGCAAGGTGTGTTCTTTCTGCGTCGAACACGTGAAGGACATCGACTACAAGGACGTAGAGAGGATCCGCCGGTTCATCTCCGACCGCGCCAAGATTGAGCCGCGGCGCAGGTCCGGGGTTTGCTCCAAGCACCAACGGGCGTTGCGCCTGGCAATTCAACGAGCCCGACACCTCGCGTTGGTGCCATTCGTGCCGTTTGTACCGTCCATGAACCGGCTGCGCCGGTGAGACTGCAAGGGGTCGACTGCAACGGCTAATAGGCGGACTCACGACCGCCCGGCCATGTTGCATAGAGACCTCCTTGTTCTTTAGAGGCGCGAGAATGGCTTTTCCCTGGAACCGCAGCACCGGAGCCGAGCAGGTAGCGCCGGCGGAGAGGCGGAGGCGCTCTCGCAGTCGGCGCGCCCGCCAGCAGGAGTCCCGGAACGAGCCCGCAAGGCTCACCCGTGAGCGCAGGCATCAGCGGGCCGCCTTTGCCGTCGGTATATTCCTCCTGCTCGTCGTTTTCGGTGTAGTGAGCTTCGGATACTACCAGGAGTTCTATAAGCCCCCCAGGGTGTGGGCGGGCAGCGTGCGGAACGTCGAGTTCACTATGGGCGACTTGGTCCAGCGCATCCGGGTGCTCCAGGGCATCAGCGGCCAGGTGGACCTGAGCATAGTGCCCTTCGAATACCTGAGCAATCTGCTGGACGCAGAAGTGCTTCGCCAAGCCTCGCCTGGGCTGGGTATCGGCATAACCGACGAAGACATTGATAATGCTCTCAAGGAGCAGTTCTATCCCACCCCCCCGGCAGAGCAGAACGTAGACCCGGGACAGCTTGACGAGGAGTTTCGGAACAGCTATCAGATATTCCTGTCCCGGACAGGTCTGTCCGACGAAGACTACCGGCGCATTGTGGAGGAGCAACTGGCTCTCCAATACCTGCGGGCAATCATGGACGCGACTATCGATGTGACCCAGGAACAGGTCGAGGTCCAGTGGATACGGCTTGAAGTCGACAGTGGCGTTGACGCCAGCGAGGTCAGGAATCGCCTAGATACTGAGGACTTTGCCAAGGTAGCGTCGGAAGTATCGGCCCCGGCGAACTTCGCCAACTCCAGGGGTTACGTTGGATGGGTGCCGCAGAAGGCTTTCCCCGCCCTTGACCATCTCCTGTTCGGAGACGAAGAGAATGGGAAGGAACGGTTGAAGCCAGGACAAATCGGAAAACCTGAATTCAGCCAGGATGGTATCTATATCGTCGGGGTTATTTCAGGCCCGGAAGAACGCGATATCTCCGACCTCATGCGCGCGAAGTTAAGCTTGGAACTGGTCAAGGATTGGCAGTCCCAGCAGCAGTTGGCTGGCGCGGAAGGCGGTTGGCTCAGGATGAATTTCAACAGCAAATGGTATGAATGGGTGGCGGACCAAGTCCATCTTAGCGCTCCCAGGGCGGACCTGGGGCAAGGCCGTCCGCAGGGGAGGTAAACCGGATAAGTGCCTGAACCTGATGAAATCGGTATCGGCCTGATGGGCCTCGGCGTCGTCGGAGGCGGCGTCGCGTCGGCCCTTTTGGACCCGGAATCCGCCATTTCCCGCAAGGTCGGACGGCCGGTAACGTTGCGGCGAGTGCTGGTGAGGGACGGCTCCAAGGAACGGAACCCGGCCATTCCTCGGGAGTTGCTGACCACCAACCCCGAAGACATCCTCGACGATCCTGGCATCCACATTGTTGCAGAGGTCATTGGCGGGGACCAACCTGCCACCCGCTACCTCAAGGATGCCCTCTCCAGCGGCAAGAACGTGGTCACTGCCAACAAAGAGGCGGTGGCAAAACACGGCCCTGAGTTGATGTCGTTAGCCCATCAAAACCAGGTAAGTCTGCTCTTTGAGGCGAGCGTCGGCGGTGGCATCCCCATCGTCGGCTGCTTGATGAACCAGCTCCTGGCCAATGATATTCGTTCCATCCGCGGCATCATCAACGGGACCACCAACTTCATCCTCACCCGAATGGCCCAGGACCACTCCAGCTTCGAACAGGCGCTGTCAGAAGCCCAGGCGCGCGGCTACGCCGAGGCCGATCCAACCAACGACGTAGACGGCATCGACGCAGGGTACAAGCTCTCGATTCTGGCCTCGCTCGCCTACCACTGCCGCTTTCAACCAGACGACATCTACCGCCAGGGAATTTCTTCCCTGGAAGCCAACGACTTCCGGTATGCGGGAGAGTTGGGCTACGCGATCAAACCTCTGGCCATCGCCTCGTATTCCCATGGCGCGGTCTGTGCGAGAGTGCATCCGGCATTGGTGCCTCTCGACCACATGTTGGCCAAGGTGGACGGGGCTTATAACGCCGTCGAGGTTGAGGGGAGCCTGTGCGGGAACGTGCTGTTCCATGGTATGGGTGCGGGGAGATTTCCCACCGCGAGCGCAGTTGTCGGGGACCTCATAGAAGTGGCGCGTGCCCTTGCCGGTGGGCCAAGCAGCCCGCCGGTGACGTTTGCACAGCACGGGATGGCTAGCGATGGAACCGCCACGGTTGGGGTCGCGCCGGTAGACGACCTTACCAGTAAGTACTACGTGCGCCTCACAGTGGCCGACCGCCCCGGTGTTCTGGCGCAGATCGCCAACATCCTCGGCGACGAGGGCATTAGCATCGCCTCCGTGATTCAGAAAGACAGCGACCCGGAGCAACAGACCGCCGGGATAGTGATCACCACTCATCCTGCACTCGAGTCATCGGTCCAGAAATCCCTCCGGCGAGTACGGGTTCTGGACGTGGTGCGGGAAGTCAACAACCTGCTTCGGATCGAGGATTAGGGATCGCCTCGGAGATGAACCAGCGAGAGGCAGACCAAACCGGGCCACCGCTTAGTTGGAGAGGCTGATGGGCGTTGGAGTCTTGACCGCATACGCAGATTTCCTGCCCGTGACGCCGGACACTCCGCTGATCTCGATGGGGGAGGGCGATACCCCGTTGGTCAGGTCCAGGAGACTCGGCGCGACCATCGGTTGCGACGAGCTTTATTTCAAGCTGGAGGGCTGCAATCCTACCGGATCATTCAAAGACCGGGGTATGGTAGTTGCAATGGCCAAGGCGCTGGAGGAGGGAAGCAAGGCGGTGATGTGCGCCTCTACTGGAAACACCAGCGCATCAGCGGCAGCCTACAGCGCTTATTGCGACCTTCCCTCCTTTGTGATTATCCCCAAGGGTGAGGTGGCGATGGGCAAGCTGGCCCAGGCCATGGCCTATGGGGCACGCATCCTGATGGTCAACGGCAATTTCGACTCGGCCCTCAACCTTGCCCGGGACTTCACCGAGAGCCACCCCGTGACTCTGGTGAACTCTCTCAACCCTCACAGGTTGCAGGGGCAGAAGACGGCTGCGTTTGAGATCGTTGACACGCTGGGAGGCTCACCGGACTACCTGTTCATTCCGGTGGGGAATGCGGGTAATATCACCGCTTACTGGAAGGGGTTCAAGGAATACCAGTCCGCGGGCCGGAGCGAGGTGCTGCCGGCCATGATGGGGTTCCAGGCAGAGGGTGCGGCGCCAATAGTCCGGGGCGCGCCGGTAGCAAACCCCCAGACAATAGCGTCCGCCATACGCATCGGCAATCCGGCGAGTTGGGAAGGCGCGATCGAGGCGCGGGACGATTCCGGCGGGGTTATAGACATGGTAAGCGACGACGAAATACTGGACGCTTATCGGCTTCTGGCCTCAAAGGAGGGCATCTTCTGCGAGCCAGCGTCCGCCGTGTCTTTTGCGGGACTGTCCAAGATGCACCGGAATGGGTTGAATTTGTCCGGGCGCAGGGTCGTATGCGTTCTGACCGGGACAGGACTGAAGGACCCCGACCTCGCGGTGCGGAGCGTGTCCAACCAGGCGACCGAAGTGGAGCCAAGCATTGAGGCGATCGAGGCGCTGACCATATCAGGTCGCGCGTGAGAGAAGGCGACTCATCGTTAACGATCGACTGATTGAACAGTCCGTATCGGGCCTGCTGGAGGCAATTGGGGAAGACCCGCAACGCGAGGGCTTGGAGGCTACTCCGGCGCGGGTAGCCCGGATGTACGGGGAGTTGCTTTCCGGCATCGGGGTCGACCCGGCATCCGAGATTGACACGGTGTTTGAAGCCGATCATCGGGACCCGGTCGTTCTGGA
This sequence comes from uncultured Dehalococcoidia bacterium, assembly GCA_951812625.1. Taxonomy (GTDB): domain Bacteria; phylum Chloroflexota; class Dehalococcoidia; order Lucifugimonadales; family UBA3495; genus CATOSP01. The sequence continues at coordinate 1,747,243 of CATOSP010000002.1, forward strand.
CAACATCCCCTTCCACTCAATTTGTGAACATCACCTGCTCCCTTTCTTCGGTACTGCCCGCATGGCATACATACCCAACGGGAAGATCGCCGGAGTCAGCAAGCTGGCGCGTGCGCTGGACATAGCGTCCCGACGACTCCAGGTCCAGGAGCGTCTCACCGGGCAGGTGGCTGACGCGATCGCCCGGGCGTTGGACCCGGACGGGGTGGCCGTGGAACTGGAGGCAGAGCACATGTGCATGGCCATGCGCGGCGTGCAGAAGCCTGGCAGCCGGGTTACCACCACGGCGGTGCGGGGACGATTCGAGAGCAGCGGGGCAAACCGGGAACAATTGCTCGCGCTACTGCGCCGGAGGTAGTCAATGGGCACATCCCCCCTCACGTCGTTCCAGGAAATAGAGTCCGAATGGGAAGGCGTGCTGTCCGCGTGCCCGGTTAACACCCTGTTCCTGACTCCACAGTGGCAACAGGTGTGGTGGGACACGTTCGGGAGCGGCAAGGAGATGGCGGGGTTTTACCTGCGTTCCCCGGAGGGTGTCGCCGGCGTGGCGTCGCTTACACAGACCGGGGATACCCTGGCCCTGTTGGGTAGCCAGGAGACTGTCGATTACAACGATTTCATGGTACGCGCCGGCTATGAAGCTCCCTTCTTCGATACCCTCCTTGGTAGGCTGGACGAGCAAGACTGGGGCACGCTCCGGTTGGACTCTCTAGTCGAAGCCTCCCCGACCCTGACCTACTTGCCTGACCTGGCTCGGGAACGCGGATACTCGGTTCAGATAGAGCAGGAGGATACTTCCTCGGGAATCCAACTCCCCAAGACGTGGGAGGAGTATGTGTCCGGTCTTTCCAAGAAGGACCGGCATGAATTGCGCCGCAAGTTCAGACGGCTGGAAGCTCTGCCTAACTGGCGTTGGTACTGTGTCACGGCACGTGACGAGGTTGACGCCCTGCTGCCTGACTTCATCACCTTGATGCGCATGAGTCGGCAGGAAAAGAGCGAGTACATGACCGGGGACAGGGAGAGCTTCTTTCACCGCATCACGTCACGAATGGCCGAATTGGGCGTGCTGCGGCTGTACTTCCTGGAAATCGACGACCAGACCGTGGCCACCAGCCTTTGTTTCGACTACGCTTCGTCTCGACTGCTATACAACAGCGGGTACAATCCGGAGTTCGGCTACTATAGTGTTGGACTTCTGCTCAACGCCCTGTGCCTTCGCAGCGCCATCGAAGAGGGCATCTCCTACTTTGACTTCCTCCGGGGGTCCGAGTCCTACAAGCACCACCTCGGCGGGAGCCCCCGTAACCTGTACCAGATGGTAGTGACGCGAGCGTGAACCTCGAACGAGTCGCCCTGGTCAGCTTCCACGCCTGCCCATTGGCGGCGCTGGGAGAGGGCAAGGCCGGCGGGATGAACCTCCACGTCCGCCAACTGGCCCGCTCGCTGGGCAACCTCGGGGTCGAAGTGGACATCTTCACCCGAGAACACCCGGAACCGCACGGTATCGCCCAGGAAATCTCTGAGAAAGCACGGGTCATCCACCTTCCAGCAGGGGACCTGGATAAGCCGCTGGAAGAGTTATACGACAGCCTTCCCGAGTTCCAGAGCAGAGTGCTGGCATACCAGGGTGTGAATCGGCTGGAATACCAGGCAGTGCATTCTCATTACTGGTTGTCAGGCTGGGCTGGCCAGAGACTTGCATCCACCTGGCGGGTGCCCCACATCATCACCTTCCACACCCTCGCACTGGTCAAGATGAACTCACGTGCCGGTGAGACGGAACCGGTGCAGCGACAGGAAACAGAACGGGAGTTGATGCAGGCCGTCACTCGCATAGTTGCCTACAGCCCCCATGAGCGCAATGCGATGGCACGCCTCTACGGCGCGGACCCGAAGAAGGTCGTACTGATCCCATGCGGTGTTGACCTCGACACCTTCAGACCCCTGGATCGGGAGAATGCAAGAAAAGAGATCGGATTGGATGACGCAAAGTCTCTGCTGTTCGTGGGGCGCATTGAGCCCCTTAAAGGCCTGGAACTCCTGATCCGCGCCACCTCCGAATTGGGCGGAGGGGCAAAGGTGCGTCTGCTCGTGGTCGGCGGAGTACTGGATGGGGACCCGGAATTGGACAGGATGCGCCGGTTGGCAGGGGAGTTGGGGATCGAGGGGTCGGTGGACTTCGTGGGCCGGGTGGACCACGAGGAATTGCCGCTCTACTACAATGCCGCTGACGTGTGCGTCGTTCCGTCCTTTTATGAGAGCTTCGGGTTGGCGGCGCTGGAGTCGATGGCGTGCGGCACTCCGGTAGTTGCCACAAGGGTAGGCGGTCTCTCCACGATTGTCGAACACGGCCGGTCTGGATATTTGAAACCCTGGAGGTGCCCAGATGCTTTCGCCGGGTCTCTGGAAGTGATACTATCGAGCAGGAGACTCCAGCAGAGCATGGGCCGGTCCGCCCGGCGCAGGGCCGAGGGGATGAGTTGGGACGCCGTCGCCGCACAAGTAGCTGAAGTCTACGAGTCCAATTTCCCGACCGGCCCACGGTGAAGCGGAGGAGACTTGGCTGAGCTATCAGATGATGCGCGGCCCATGGCGGAGCGACGCCAGCCAGGGGCTTTCCACCACTTGGTCGTCCACGTCGAACGCACTCTAGGCGCCGGAATCCTCGTCCTCCTGCCCATCGGCATAACCATACTTGTCTTCAAGTTCTTTTTCGACTTCCTAGACCCTGTCTTGGCGAAACCCTTGAGCTATCTGCCCGGGCCTCACATTCCGGGACTGGGCCTCCTGATCCTGGTAGTGTTGGTGTATATCGCCGGGCTGGTGACCGCCCACGTCGTAGGGCGCAGGCTCATCGGCATCGCGCACCGGGCCCTGGAATTCATTCCACTGGTCAAGACGATCTATGGCACCACCCGTACTGCAGTGGACTTGATCTCCTCGAATAACAACCCCCAGTACTCGGCTGTGGTGCTGGTGGAGTTCCCCCGACCCGGTTGCCAGGCCATCGGTTTAGTTACCTCTCGGCTGGTCGGCCCAGAGGGAGAAGACCTTCTGGCCGTTTACATCCCCACTACGCCGATCCCGTCATCCGGGTTCCTGATCATGATGCCAAGCAGAGATGTAACACCCGCAGGCATGTCAGTGGACGATGCAATGAAGATCGTCATATCCGGGGGGATCCTGGCTGGAACAGTGTTCCAACAGGTTGAGAACGGGCGCAAGATAGGCGTCACACCAAGCAAGTAACAGCACCGCCCGCAAACCCCTCGTTCCGGAGTTTGCAGGCGGTAAAGCCCCATTGGCAACGCTTGGTGGTCAGTTGGGGTACTTGCCGAACGCGATCCAGCCTCCGCCGAGGGGTGGACCGAAACCGGCGATGGCAGTCTCAGCCCTCACCGTCACCTGCCGGGGGCCCGCGCTCCCGCGCAGCTGCTCGATACTATCAGTCCACATGGCGGTACGGAGACGCCCGGTGCCCAGGTTGCCTCCGCTGGAACTGAATGGGTGCGGGCCTTCCACACGTATATCATCGGCGTAGAACGCGAAGGCGTCTCCGCGCTTCACCCCATGCCACTGGAAAGCCTCAAGCCAGAATTGGGTCATGGTGGAGTATCCGTCATAGGGGTTGAAGATATCCACCTCGTCGGCGCTCAGCCCGGAACCTTCGAACATCATCCTGGCCAACCGGTCGGTCTCTGCCTCGATCTCGTCAAGCACGGCCTGGGTGCTGCGGGTGCCCGCGCTGTGCTGGTTGTGGTTCAGGATGTAGACGGGCGGCTGCTTCATGTCTCTGGCCCGCTCGGCGGTGGTGAACAAGTACGCGCCCGAGGCGTTGACGGGCCGGTCACAGTCCCACAACCGGAGGGGCTTTAGGATGTACCGGGATGACACATAGTCCTCTACTGTCAGTTGGGGTATATCATGCGTGGCGTTGAACCCCCACGGAGTGAGCAGGCCGTTCCGGTTCTGGTTGACCACGAAGGGGGCCATGTCGTCGTGGGTGCCGCCGTAGCGATGGCAATACTGCTGGTGTGGGAAAGCGTTGATGAAGTCGTTGCCGCCGTGGTTCCCCCAGGGCACTGTCCATTGTCTGTTGCCCTTGGCGTAGTCCTCGGCGTTCTCACCGCCGCGTCGGTAGCGGCCAGCCAGATTGCCGGTGGGGTAGATGACCAGGCAGGTTGTGCATCGGCCATCGGCAATGGCTTGGGATGCGAGACCCAGCATCTCCCCGATGGCAGGAACGCCGGAGGGGCAGAACTCGACGTTGGTGAGCCCCATCTGCTCGACCAACCATTCGCCGTTGACCAGGGTCAGGCCCCACTCTGAGTCATAGGGAGGGTCGAAATATGGGCGGGGCGCCCACCTTCCCGCGGTTCCGCCGCTGGGACCCGCGATATGGGAGTCACAGCATATGACACCGTCAATCTGGTCGGGAGTCACCCCCGCATCGTCCATGGCAAGCTGGCAAGCCTGAATGGAGAACGCGCCCACTGTCCTGTCCATCGACTCGCCATCCCAGCGCCGGTCAATTTCGGAATGTCCGAATCCGGCCACTGCTACCTGCCCGCGGTGGTCCCAGACTCCCAGGCCTTCCCTGTTTCTTCTCCAGGAATAATCGCTAAGTGATGTCATTGTTCTCCCTTTCTTGCGTCCAGGATGCGCCCTTCGCGGGATGGGTTATTCGGATACCACTCGCCATTCGTGGATGAACTGCCCCGGCGCGACCTCTTCAAAGACAATTTCAACGGCAGCGCCGACCGGCACTTCATCAACAGGTGTTCCGGGGAGGTTGGAGTAAAAGTTGATTCCGGGGTCTTCGTCCAGGTGAACGAGGGCCAGGTTGTAGGGTTGGTCGGGCCTGCGGCGGTCCAGCCGCCCGTCTTCGATCACGATCGCAGACGAGACATAGCCCTTCCCGCTCACTTCCTTCCACTCTAGGTTTTCCGCAGAGCGGCACTTGCCGCAGGTCTCCCGCGGCGGATACTGGAGCAGGTCGCAACTGGTGCAGTTCTGGATCACGAGCCGGCGCTCGTTCACTGCGTCCCAGAACGGCTTGCTCAACTCATCTGGCACGGGGATGACCTTCGGCATATTCTTCCTCCAGTGGACATGTGTCAGGGCTCCCGCATGTGTCGCAAAAGGCCGCCAAATTCGGCGGTCTCGTAACTTATGGGAAGCCGTTTGGAGATTACAGCCTATCTTTGTGAGATGTCAATCTCCGCAGTCAGGTGCAGCGCGGAAGAGGGGTGTATTGTCCGTCAAGGAAACGGGCGAGTGCGGCTCCGTGGCCTGCGGTCAGGCGAATTTGACCCTCTAACCCCCTTCCTGTAGGATTTAACATGATTCAAATTTCGGCTAATGTCCGGCAGCCCGGGCACAGCCGGGCTGGAGGACAACTGCGCATGGAGGAAACGCCGGAACGAGTATTAGTAGTGGTCCCACACCCTGACGACGCGGAGTTCTGGTGCGCCGGTACGGTGGCTATGTGGGTGCAGGGTGGTGCGGACGTGCACTACGTTCTCTGCACCGACGGCGGCAGGGGGACCACGGACCCGGGGGCGAGCGGTCACGAGCTGGGGGTCATCCGTGAGAGGGAACAGCGGGAAGCAGCCCGACTCCTCGGAGTCAAAGAGGTTGTGGAACTGCACCACCCTGACGGCGAACTGGACGACACCGCCGAGTTCCGCCGCGAGTTGGTTCGCCAGGTTCGGAGAGTTCGGCCGGACGTGGTGATGTGTCCCGAGCCTTACCGCAAGAATCTGGTCTGGCACCGCGACAACCGCATCACGGGTCAGGTGGCGCTGGACGCCGTTTTCCCCTACGCGAGGGACCACCTCCATTTCGCGGAACTCTGGCGCGACGAGGGACTCGAACCGCACAAGACCGGAACGGTCCTCTTCTGGGGGGCCGAGTCTCCCGACACCGTCTTTGACATCGGAGAGTCGCTGGAGTTGAAGGTGAAGGCGGTCATGGTCCACCAGAGTCAGTTGGAAGGCCGGTCACCGCAAGACGTGGAGACCTTCGTTAAGGATATGGCGAGGGACGCTGCGTCAGCCGAGGAGTACAGCTACGCTGAGTCCTTCCGCAAGGTGAACTTCCGGACGTAGGCAGCACAGAGTCTCCCCGGTTCCGGAGAAAGTTGAGCTGAACGGGGCCGAACCCCCTTACACCGGGGGTCCTGACGGGTCCTCTAGCATTGCTTCTCTCAGCAATGGCAACGCGGGGGCGCCGTAGGACAACAGCCGGTCGTGGAAGCCCTTGAAGGTAAAGTTGGCCCCCTGCTCCCGCTGGTAGTCCTCCCGCAGTTTCATTATCATGAGTTTGCCTAGGGTGTAGTTGAGATACCCTGGGTCGAATGTGCCTCGTAACGCCTCGCGTCGGGCGGGAAGCTCAGCCATGAAGGCATTCTCCATGAAGTAGCGGGTGGCTTCATCGAGCGTCATCGCCCCAGTGTGCATCCCCACGGAGCACATGTAGCGGCAGTTGCGTACCAGGGCCTCCAACAGCTGGGTGACCAGCAACTCCGGTTGTTTTGACCCGTATCCGCCTTCCAGCATCATCGCCTCGGTGTAGTGTGCCCAACCCTCGACGAATGCGTATGAGTTCGCTACGCGATTGACCAGTGGGAGCGGACGCCCGTAACGGTTGTGCAGGTGGTGGACGAAATGGCCCGGGTAGATCTCATGGATGGACACGACCCTGAGGGTTGAGTAGTTGAAATTGGAGAGCCACTCTTCCTGCTGTTGGTGCGTCCATTCCGGTTCCACAGGGGTCACATAGTAGAACGACTCGGTTGCCCGCTCCTCGAGTGCACCTGCGGAGTCCATCGCGGCGAAAGCATAGCGCATGTAGGTCGGGGTTTCGACCACCAGGCAACGGTCTTCCGACGGAACCGAGACCAGGTCCAGGTCGATCACGGACTGTCGAATCTCCTCCAGCATGTCCCGTGTTTCGGTAATCAGCGAAGATGCCGCCGGGTGATGGGAGCCGATTTCCTCCACGATTTCCCTGACACCCCGGCCTGAGTCGATGGCTGCTGCGGCATCCTTCAGGCGCCGGAGGTTCTCATTCAAGTCCGCCTCCCCCAGGGAGATTAGCCTGTCCAGGGGAACGTTGAGGGCCTCCCCGGTCCGTAGCATTGACGAGTACAGTTCGCGCCCGATGGCGAACTCGGGCTGGGCTTTGTCTCGCCGCTCTTGGAGTGCCGAGACGAACCGGTCTAGGGATGCTGCGGCATTCTCCCTGGCCAGATCGAACTCCTCCTGCACATCTTGGAATCCAACATCTCCCGCGGCCCTGCCGAGGTCTAGCCGGTAGAACTGCGCCATTCCGGAGTAACTCTCGATGCTCGATTCCAGGACCGGAATCCCGATATGGTCTCCGAGAGAAGCGGCCATGACTTCTACGAATTCTGGGACCTGCTTCAGCGCTTGAGACACCGACCTCACGCGGTCGGGTAGCGGGGCGTAATCCCGGTTAAGGTAGCCGCTGGCGTCGAGGTAACCCACCTGCCGGGTCGGGTTGTTCTCCAGGTTCTTCATCTCTGTGACCGAGAAATGCTCCCGACGGAGAAACAACTCCAGGAGCCGGTGGCTCAATCGCTCTTCAGGCGTCAGGGTTTCCGTGGGGAAGGTAGTCACCTCGGCAAGCCCTCGGTTGAGTCGTGCAACCCGGTGACGAAGGCTGGTCGCCGACAGATCGGGCAGACGGCCGTCGTACTCATGTCTTCCAATGCGGGACCCGGCGTTGGGATAGAAGTCCCAGTATTCCCGGACTAACCGTTGGGAGAGGTCATCGAGGGGGCGATACTCGCCGGCATCAGGCATTGTGACCGCCTGCCTTACTCGGGATTGAGTGACCCGGATATTGTCGCGCGTCCGGCCAGCCGAAACATTCAATAACACACCGGGATACGGACCCGGTGGGCCGCGTGTCCCGGCGCAACGGGCCCGTGCAGGTCCGTAGGACGGCGAGGGACTAGGAGGAGATTTCGCTGATCTGGATAGTTGGACGAATCTCCGTGTAATTGCGCCGGTCACCCAGAACAGGCCCACCGGCCTCAACGAAGGCTTGGTGTACTTCTTCCACCGTGTTGAACGTCATGTGGGCTATGGCGACCCAGGGTGGGGGCGCGTTCGGGTCGGTGGCGGATATACCCTTGTCCTGCTCGAAGCTCACCATGCCCCGGGAGTCCAACTCCCGGTGAACGATTTCCCGGTGGGTGCTGGCGAAGTAGTCCCAGTCGAAACTGGAGCCTTCCTCGTTGGGATATGCAAAGGTTACTCTGATCATCATTTCCTCCTGCTGGCGCGTCCGCGTCGGAGTGGCGGCTTAGTGGTGGACAGCCGTCCCCGCTCCGCCGCCAGCGGCAATGGCCTCGCCGCTTATGGCAATCGACCGGGGGGACGCGAAGAAGGCCACGACGTAGGCCAACTCGCTGGCGTCGACGATGCGCTTGGTAGCGTTATTGGCCGCCACCCTGGCTTCCACTTGCTCGACGGTTATCCCCTCCCGGCGGGCCTGTTCCTCGTAGGCTGGACCGCTCCGTTCGGTGCGGGTGGCGCCGGGATGGATCAGGTTGACGGTGATACCAGACGGCCCCAGTTCCTGCGCTAGGTACTTGGTCAGGTTGACCAGACCGGAATTGCGAACCCCGGCGCTGACGTTCGAGCCGGAGGAGTTGCGGGCGGACAGCCCGCCGATGTTTATTATCCGTCCCCAGCCGTTCTGTATCATGTGTGGGGCGACGGCCCGGGCACATCGGAGATAACCCACGACTTTGGTGTTCAGATCGTCCAGCATGTCATCATCCGAGATGGTCTCCAGCGGTCCTCTGGCTATGCCTCCGGGGGCTGCGGCGTTGTTGACAAGAATGTCGATCTTGCCGAATCGCTGCGCCGCTTGGGCTACCATAGACTCAACCTGGGGCGTGCTGGTAGTGTCGGCGGTGATGGGGACCACCTGCCGGCCCGTTTCCTCGCTCACCTCCCGGGCGGTCAACTCCAGGTCTTCGGCGTTCCGGGCGCACACCACCACATCGCTCCCGCAAACAGCCAGTTCCCTGGCGATGGCCTTGCCGATGCCGCGGCTTGCCCCGGTTACTATTGCAATCTTGTTTTCCAGTTCCAGGTCCATGACACCATCCCCTTGGGCATTGATTTGGAGGCAACCCAAGCCATTCTACACTACCGGGGCAAGCCGATTCCCAACGGAACACCCTGTTGTTCCTCACTCCGGTGAGAGGATGGCATGAACCGGCCCGGACCGATTGAGGAGCCAGCGCCCCTCACCCAGTCCGGGCCCATCGTCTACTCCAGAACGGAGGTAATGCGCTATTCGGCCGCCGCCCGGGGAGTCTCCTGGTCAGCCTGACACCTCACGCAGACGTACCTGCCCCGGTCCTCGGGCAGTGTATTCCGGTCCGCATTGCGCTTCCGGTTACAGACTGAGCACGTTACCGACTCCATGACCGGGGTCGGCCTCGCAGGAGCGGTGTCCACACCTCTGAAACCGACGTAGTCCGGGTTCTGCTCCTTCAACCTGCGGAATCGTTCCGCATCCTTACGGCGGCTCAACGCTCACCCTCCGGGGTAAGGGTACGCTGGGCGACTACGCGACCTCGACCGCTGCGCCAGCCTCCTCCAGTTTGCCCTTGATCGTATCGGCCTCGTCCTTGGGGATCCCTTCCTTGACTGCGGCGGGGGCTGACTCCACCAACTCCTTGGCCTCACGCAGACCCAGGGAGGTGACCTCGCGGACCGCCTTGATCACGTTAACCTTGTTGGGGCCAATCTCCTTGATGCTGACCACGAACTCAGTCTTCTCTTCTTCAGCGGCGGCTGGGTCAGCGCCTCCGGCGGCGGCGCCGGGAGCGGCAGCGACTGCAACCGGGGCAGCAGCGGTGATCCCGAATTCATCCTCCAACGCCTTGACCATGTCGGCCAGTTCCATGACGTTCATCTGCTTGATTGCGGCCAGGACCTCATCTTTTGTCATCGTTACTCCTCCTTACAATAGGTCCGAATCCACTCAGGTTGACGGTTGCTCAGATTCCAGTTGATCGATGCGCGCCAGCAATAGTCCGCCCAGGCTTTGGAGCGGGCCGTTCATCACGTTCACCAACCGTTGCAGCGGCGCCTGCATCTGTCCCAGCAGTGACGCAACAAGCTGGGGCTGTGGAGGCAGCGTGGCCAGTCGTTCCACCTGGTCGGGCGGAAGGGTATGGTCCATTCCCAGCAGCGCTCCGCGTATAGCCAGGGCCGACCGGGTGGTGCGGATGTAGTCGGTCAGTGTCCGCGCCACTATCTCGGGTTCCCCGAACCCGAAAGCCATGGCCGTCGGCCCTTCCACGATCTCCTTTGCATCCGGCCTGCCGGCAGCGTCACATGCCAGTTTCATGAGGTTGTTCTTGACCACCGTGAACTCCACCGATGCAGCGCGCATCCGGCGCCGCAACTCTGTGACCTCGTTCACTGGCAGTCCTGTGTAGTCCGTGGAGACCACGATGGAACACTGCTCCAGCTTTTCCTTGAGCTCGTTCACCCGGTCCACTTTCGCTTGAGTTGGCAACGTGTCCCCCAAAATAAATCGTTCCCGCACCACCCGTGGTGACGCGAGAACGTTGCAAGAATTACTTCAGGCTCCGGTCGCGCCTGGGCGGGCGGTCTTAACCTTTAGTCCGGGATGACCCGGAACCCACCGTCTCCGGCGTGATTGGCGGCGTATTCAATTGTGCTGGAATTATACCAGACCCTGCGGCGAATATCTCCCTCTATTCGGGAGGAGTCAAGCTCTGCAAGCCCGCAAGGTCGACTGAGATACTCGGCCCCATCGAGGATGTCATGTACGCCGACTTCAGGAAGGCCCCCTTGACCGCCGTAGGCCTGTCTCGCATGATCGAGTCCATCAGCGAGGCGAGGTTGTCGATCAACTGCTCGTTCTCGAAGCTGACCTTCCCTATGGGGCAATGAATAATGGCTGTGCGGTCCGTGCGATACTCCAGCCTGCCCGCCTTGGCCTCGCGGATAACCCTCGGCAGGTCCTGGGGTTGCACCATAGTGCCGGACCGGGGGTTCGGCATGAGTCCGCGACGCCCAAGCACGCGTCCCAACCGTCCGATCTTGGGCATAACCTGGGGAACCGCCAGGCCGACATCGAAATCTGCCCAACCGCCTTCCACCTGTGCGATCAGGTCGTCCTCGCCCGCGAAGTCAGCGCCCGCTTCCCTCGCAATCTCGGCCGCCTCCGTGTCCGCGAACACCAGGACGCGGACGGTCTTGCCCAGGCCGTGGGGAAGGGCCGCGACGCCACGCACCATTTGATCAGCGTGACGGGGGTCGGCCCCGGTGCGCAAGTGTAGCTCTACGGTCTCATCGAACTTGGCGGTGGAAAGGTCCTTCACCAGGCTGATGGCCTCTTCGGGTTGGTAGACGGCCTCCGGGTCCACCCTTTCGGCCACTGCGGCGTAGCGCCTGCTGTGTTTAGGCACGGTCAATCTCCAACTACTTCAATGCCCATGCTCCGCGCGGTCCCCTCGATGATGTTCATCGCTTCCTCCACCGAGGGGGCGTTGAGGTCGGCAAGTTTCTGCTCCGCGATCTCCCGCAGGGCCTGGCGCTCCACGGTGCCCACGGTCCCTCTACCCGGATCGGACGCGCCCTTGTCCACCGTCGCAGCCTTCCGGAGCAGTTCAGACGCCGGCGGAGTGCGGGTTACGAAGGTAAATGACCTGTCCTCGAACACCGAAATGTGGACCGGGATTATAGTCCCGGCCTGGTCGGCGGTGCGGGCGTTGTATTCCTTGACGAAACCCATGATGTTAACCCCGTGCTGACCCAATGCAGGGCCGACGGGGGGAGCGGGCGTCGCCTTGCCCGCGTCCAATTGCAGCTTGATGATCGCCCTTAGCTTCTTTGCCACTGGCGGCTCCTAGATCCTTTCCACTTGCAAGAAGTCCAGTTCCACTGGGGTTTCGCGGCCGAAGAAGGACACCAGCACACGTACCTTGCCCTTCGCGTCGTCAACGTCGCTGACGGCTCCGATAAAGTCCACGAATGGGCCCTCGGTGATGCGTACGGTCTCGCCCCGAGCCAACCCGATCCTTATGCGGGTCGGTCCTGCTTCCACTTGGCGGAGGATATCCTGAATTTGCCTGTCTTCCAGCGGGACAGGTTTCGGGCGGCTGTCCGACTCGTCCTCACTGGACACGAATCCGGTAACGCCGGGAGTATTTCGTACAGCGTACCAGCTTTCGTCATCCATCGTCATCTCGACCAGGATATAGCCGGGGAACAGTTTCCGCTTCTCCGAGCGACGCTTCCCGTCCTTGAAAATCACCTCATCTTCGGTGGGGACCAGGACCTGGAAGATGCGGTCCTGCATGTCCAGGCTCTGGACGCGAAGGTCGAGATTGCGCTTCACCAGGTCTTCCTGTCCCGAGTAGGTATGTACGATATACCAGCGGCGGGACTCGTCCTCGATCTGCACCTGTTGTTCAGTAGTCATAGTCGTCCTTCCCAAACCCTGGGGCATGTATCTTCCACGAAAAGCGCGGCCCCAAGTGTCCAGGATTCTAGAGCACGTAACGGCTGAAGGTCTGGCTGAAGAACTGGTCGAGACCACCCAGGAAGAAGGCGGCGGCCACCGACAAAGCGATGACCACCATGGTCAATCGCGCTGTCTCCTCCCGGCTGGGCCATACCGCCTTGGTCAACTCGGAGACCGTTTCCTGCAGGAACGCGATGGGACCGATCCGCCCCGTGAGCCTGGGCGTTGTTGACCGAGACCCACGGGTTGAGACCCTGGCCATGGAGTTACCTCACCTCGCGGTGAGTCTTGTGGCCTCGGCACCGCGGGCAGTACTTGCGCAGTTCGAGCCGCTGGGGATCGTTGCGCCGGTTCTTGTTGCTCGTATAGTTCCGCTCGCGGCAATCGCCGCACTGCATCGTGATGATCTGGCGGATATCCGCTGTCTTTCTAGCCATCTTCTAATCCAAAACCTTGGTGATTACGCCGGAACCGACGGTCCGCCCGCCTTCGCGGATGGCGAAGCGCATCTGTTCCTCGATCGGCACGGGGGTGATCAGGGATATGACCATGGTTACGTTGTCCCCGGGCATGACCATTTCCACGCCTTCGGGCAGCGCCACTTCACCAGTGATGTCGCTGGTGCGGATATAGAACTGGGGCTTGTAGCCAGTGAAGAAGGGGGTGTGCCGCCCGCCCTCCTCGCGGCTCAACACGTAGACCTCGGCCTCGGCTCTGGTGTAGGGGCGCATGGAGCCGGGCTTAACCAGTACCTGGCCTCGTTCCACCTCGTCCCGGTCCACGCCGCGCAGCAATACGCCCACCGCGTCTCCGGCTTCCGTGGTCTCCAGGGTCTTGTGGAACATCTCCAGGCCGGTGGCCACGGTCTCCCGGACATCGCCGAACCGGATAATCTCCACAGGTTCGCCCTGCTTGAGCTGGCCGCGCTCGACGCGACCGGTCACCACGGTGCCCCTGCCCTTGATGCCGAAAACGTCCTCGATGGGCATCAGGAATGGTCGGTCTGTGATCCTCTGGGGAACGGGAATGTAATCGTCGAGAGCGGCCATCAGTTCCATCACGCTCTCCTCGTATTCCTCCTCGCCCTCCAGGGCCTTCAGGCCGCTGACCCGTACGATTGGGGTGTCGTCGCCGGGGAACCCGTAGGCGTTCAGGAGGTCGCGGACTTCCAGCTCCACGAGCTCGAGCAGCTCTTCGTCGTCCATCATGTCAACCTTGTTCAAGGCGACGACAATGCGGGGCACCTCAACCTGGCGGGCCAGCAGGATGTGCTCCCGTGTCTGCGGCATCGGGCCGTCCGGGGCGCTGACGACCAGAATCGCGCCGTCCATCTGCGCCGCGCCGGTGATCATGTTCTTGATGTAGTCGGCGTGGCCCGGGCAGTCCACGTGGGCATAGTGGCGCGTGCCAGTCTCATACTCCACGTGGGCAATGGCGATGGTCAGCCCGCGGGCTTTCTCTTCGGGGGCGTTGTCGATGCTCTCCAGGGAACGCAGCTCAGACAAGCCCCTCTTCGCCAATACATTGGTAATGGCGGCGGTCAGGGTCGTCTTGCCATGGTCCACGTGCCCGATGGTTCCCACGTTGACGTGGGGTTTGGACCGGTCGAATCGCTGCTTGGCCATCTTGGGTCTCTTCTCCTTAGATTTGTACTGGAACCCGGACTCTATTCTGATGGAGCCCAGAGGCGGGATTGAACCGCCGACCCCGTTCTTACCAAGAACGTGCTCTACCGCTGAGCTATCTGGGCCTGTGTGTTCTTGGGTCCCCTTGCCTGGTCTGGTTTACTTGGTGGAGGGGGCAGGATTCGAACCTGCGAAGCCCTTCCGGACGCCAGATTTACAGTCTGGTGGCTTTAACCACTCACCCACCCCTCCATTTAGACCTGGGTTGTCGGCCCTCCACCCCATGCGGCAGGGCTCTTCTCCGGACCTCTGGAGAGCCCCAGAGGGGATTCGAACCCCTAACCTGTCGATTACAAGTCGACTGCGCTACCATTGCGCCACCGGGGCGAAAATAACCCTCGTCGGCAGACATACTTTAAGATGGCCCCTCGGTCGAAGCCATCTCTTTGGATGCGCCTGCGTCCACAAAATTATAGTCACTATGGCAGGTGAAGTCAATCGCAGGTTTGTCGATATAGCCGCGTTGCAGTTTACCCAGCCTCATCCACATCCCCATACATCATTCCTGCAAAGCGGGAATCCATACCTGCCAGGGTCAACGGGTGTTGCACCTACCGAATCGTAGTAGAGCCTCGGATCAGGGTTCACGGCATTGCACAGACCCTGCTCCCATGACAAACACTCCTTGCCAAGAACATAGCACATATGTACCATACAGTCCGTCCGGTCCATAAGACCCTCCAGCGCAAACCCCCATAAGGAGGGCAGGGCCAGTCCAGGACAGCCACTGAGGCGCACGATGTTTAGTGTCTAAAACAGCCGACAAGGCAACCAGTAATCACCAGACCAGTCCCTCCACAGACTCGGCCTCCTGTAAGTCTACCGACCCCACAAATGTCCGGTTTTGTCCGGATATGACCGGAAAATCGGGGTTTTTTGCTTCTTGGTCCCTGCCCGCATCAACCTCGCCTTTCCCCAAACTCCGCTCCCGGCAAGTCTCGCCATCCAGAAGTGCCTTTGTCCGGTTTTGTCCGCTTCTGACCGGAAAAACGGGATTTTCTCCCCCTTTCGCAAAAGGGGATTTACCCCCGTCACTCCACACTCATTAACTCCCTGTAAAGAACTCCCTGTAATGAGGTGCAACCATGACTTTCTCCCAGCTCAGGTCCCAGGTCGACGCCCTCCTCCGCAAGTACGCAACCGAAGTCGAGACCTACCGCCTCGGCAAGGTCACCGCTGAATTCTGCGATGAGGTGGCCGACGCCCTGACCAACCCCAAGTCCGGCCCCGTGAAAGACCCCTTCGATTGGGCCTCCGTATTGTTCAAGCGGATGGCAAAACGCGGCTACCGCCCCCGGAACCTCACGCCTATCCAGAACTACCTGACCCGTTGCCTCCAGGAGCGCCGCGTCCTCCCCCAGGCCCGCGAGGTCCTGCGCGCCCTGCTGCCCAGGGCAGCCGAACGCGGGCTCATCCCCCGCACCCTCGAAGACCCCGTTCCCATCTGCGCCATGAAACGCGGGCTGGAGAATGCTGGCAAGAGTGGCGATTCAGGTTCGTCCGGCCTGGGTCTGTCGGACCTGATTGAACACTGGCAAGAGATGGACTACTGGCGCCAGTTGGCCCAGGGTTCCTTGCCGGGTAAGGGAATGGCAGAAGGGGCGACCGCGTAGACCTGCCCCGGTCGACAGAGACAGGGCCCCGCAGGCCGTCTTTGTACAACTGCACTGCCCCGAACGAGCCGCTACCTCGTGGCCAGACGTTGATGTTACAGTAGTTGGGCAAGCACTGTGTTTGGTGGGAGGTGGGGAACTCATGCCAGTCCTGAACGACGTACACTCCCGGCTGAACGCCACGGATATGGTCGGTGTCGTTGCTCCGGACAGTCCCGCCGGGGTTTCGAGCGCCATCCTGGAGGCTCGGGAGGCGGGGGTTCCCCTGTGCCCGGCGGGTTCCCGCCATTCTATGGGCGGTCAGCAGTTCCTCAATCGAGGCGTGTCCCTCAGTTCAGAGGGCCTGGGGCGGATCGGTCCGTTGGACCGGGGCTCCGGAACGGTGTGGGTCCAGTCGGGGGTCGCCTGGCCTGCCTTGGTCGAATGGCTTCACGACCAGCAGCGCACCGAATCGCGGCAGTTGTCCATCATCCAGAAGCAGACCGGGGCCGACGGCCTCTCCTTGGCTGGAGCCCTGTCGTCCAATATCCACGGCCGGGTGTTGGGGCGCAGGCCAATAGTGGACGACGTCGAGGCGTTCCACATCACCACGGCGGACGGCACAAGGGTGCTGTGCAGCCGCCACGACAACCCCGGCCTGTTCCGTCTCGCCATTGGAGGCTACGGGCTGTTCGGATTCATCGACGACATCGAGCTCCGGCTCCAGGAACGCCAACTCCTGGTCAGGCGGGTGCGGGAGACCAGCTTGGAGAACGTGGTCCCGGACTTGGAGGAGCAGACCAGGCAGGGAGCAACCTACGGCGATTTCCAGTTCAGGACCGACGAGTCTTCGGACAAGTTCATGGCCGAGGGCATCATGTCGACCTATACTCCGGTCAGCCGCGAGGGGATACCGCCGGCGGATCAGTTGGGTTTAAGCGCCGAAGACTGGTCAAAGCTCTACGTACTGGCGCATACCGACAAGCCCAGGGCCTACGAGGAGTACCGCAACCATTACTTTCAGACCGATGGACAGCTCTATTGGTCGGATGAGCATCAATTCAGCCCATACCTGCCAGAGGCAGGGGACCTTCTCTACCAGAGCATGGGTCGAAGTTTGGGTTGGAACACCTACGCCTCGTTGATGATTTCTGAGCTCTACGTTCCGAGGCTGCGATTCGTCGAGTTTATGGAGGCAGCTCGGAAATCCTTGCTCGCTGACCACGCGAACCTCATATATGGGACGGTACGCCTCATCGAGGCCGAGGCCGAAACCCTGCTGCGCTGGGCCAAGAAGGACTACGCGTGTGTGATCTTTAATCTGCTGGTGGAACACTCGCCTGAAGGGATAGACCGGGGCCGCGCCCGGTTCCGGGCGCTGATCGACTGCGCCCTGGCTGAGGGGGGATGTTACTACCTGACCTATCATCGTTGGGCACGAAAGGACCAGGTGGAACAGGCGTACCCGGAGTTCCGGGAGTTCCTGCGCCTGAAAGAACTTCATGACCCCGGTGGGGTGTTTGCCAGCGACTGGTACAACCACCACCGGGACATGTTCATCTGAGCTGGCACCCTAGCTCTGCATCTTGTCCGGCGTCAGCAGTTCCAGGAACTCGATGCGCTGGCTCTCGACATACTGCCGGACCTCACCCCCAACCTGTAACGCCTCGCGCGGGATGTCGTTGCCCCCGCGCATGGGTGACATGATTGCCTCGTCAGTCCACTCCAGGACGACCACGTCCTGGTCACCGGGCAGGGTGTAGCCGTTGAACGCCACGCGGAACTCGCCGCGATGTCCGGCGTCGTGGTAGATTTGGACCTGCTTGTGCACCAGGCTTGCGACGCGGCGGGCCTCGCCGGGCTTGGTCTTGTATACTCTCCTGATCAGGTACATGCTGCTCTCCCAGTTCTGAATCAATGTATCGTGCCCATCGACCCAAGATGTCCCCGAACCTGGAAGTCACGGGCACGGCAGACATTGTACAGGGAATGGAGATGGACCTGGCAAGACCGGCAGCCTGCACAGGAAACGAGACTTCAAACGAGACTTCGAGGTGAATCGGATGGAATTCAGGGACTACGAGCAGTTCGTTCAGGGCAATCACCGGGGTGTAATCACAACGTTTCAGAGGAACGGCGCGGGCCACAGCAGCATAGTGGTCTGCGGCGCGTACCAGGGGAAGGCAGCGTTCGTGATCGTCCGGGGTACCTCTGCCAAGGTCAGGAACCTTCGCCGCGATAACCGCTGCACGGTGATGGCGGTGGCCGACGACTGGCGCAGCTTCGCCGCTGTCGAGGGAGAAGCGGAGTTGAAGGACTATGGGAGTACCGACCGGGAGGCGATGCGTGTCGAGTTGCGGGAGGTCTACCGTGCCTGCGGAGACAGGGACCACCCGGACTGGGAAGAATACGACCGGGCAATGGTGGAACAGGATGCGGTAATCGTGCTGGTAACCCCCCGGAGGGTCTACGGTATGATCCGCCAGGGCTAGGCCGGTGCTAACCGGCAAAGGGACACTTCCTCTCTGCTGCTGCATACATGGTCAGAGTCCCGGAAATGACGGTAACGCGGCCCTTGGAGGATGCATTGCTTGACACCGAATATCCCCTTTGGTACAAGGAATCCACCAGACCACCAATAGCCGTGCGGGTGGATCGGCTCTCCCAATGACAAGTGGAGACGCCACGCTCTGCCACCTAAACCGTACGAGCTTTAGCGGAGGCGATAGATGGGCGAAATACTGGGCATTGGACTTACCCATTACCCCGGCCTGATAGCCCCCGACGAGAACCGGGCCTTTCCACTGACCCGAACTCTGAAGAGCGACAGCCTGCCCGCCGAACTGAAGAACCCGGCCAACTGGCCAGAGGCCATGCGCATAGAGTATGGGGAGGATGAGGGCGTTGCGTCATCCCGCATCCACCGGCAGAGGCTGGTCGATGGGTTCCGGAAGCAGCGGGAGGAACTGGACGCCTTCAACCCTGACTTCGTTGTTATCTGGGGCGACGACCAGTACGAGAACTTCAAGGAGGACATCATCCCCCCGTTCTGCGTCCTGGCCTACGACGACATTGAATGTCGTCCCATGATGAACCGGGACGGCAGCGCCAGGGACAACGTCTGGGGTGAATCGGCCGATACGGTGTTCAAGTATACGGGACACCCCGGAGCCAAGGCGTTGGTGAGCAGTCTGATAGACCAGGGCATCGACATGGCGTACGCGTACAGACCCCTGCATGAGCAGGGCGGCCTGGGTCATGCCATCATCAATACCCTGCTCTACCTGGACTACGACCGCAAGGGCTTCGACTACCCTGTGGTCCCGTTCCTGGTCAACTGCTACGGCAGCAAGGTTATCCGCAACCGGGGCGGCGCAGTGGAGTATGGCACGGAGGACGACCCTCCCGGCCCTTCCCCGAAGAGGTGCATGGAGGTCGGGGCTGCAACCGTCCGGGCGCTGAAGGACTCCCCATGGAGGATAGCGCTGATTGCATCCTCCAGTTGGTCCCACGCCTTCCTGACAAAGAAGAACAACCTCCTCTATCCCGACATCGAGTCCGACCGGGCGCGGTTCGAGGAGTTGAAGGACGGGGACTACGAGGCTTGGCGGCGCCTCTCCACTGGCCAGATTGAGGAAGCGGGCCAGCAGGAGATGCTCAACTGGATGTGTCTGGCCGGGGCGATGGACGAGTTGGACCGAAAGCCGGAGATCCTGGACTACATCGAGACCTACGTGTTCAACTCCCAGAAGTGCCTGGCCTTGTTCAGGCCATAGCCCGCGCCACACGCCGGGCCGTTAGCCACGGGCGACACCAACAGTACAGAAGAAGGCCCCGCTTCCGGAAGCGGGGCCTTGCTCATTGACATACCTGAACCCGAGTTGCGGGTCTCCGGGTTGGGTCACCGTCAACGCCTATTCGTAGGGCTGCAATTGTATCTCGTGCAAGGCCGGGATGACTTCTTCGCCCAGCAGTTGTATGGACCGCATCACGTCGGCGTGGGCCATGTCGCCCTCGTTACCATAGATGTGCAGGTAACCTGGGCTGAGCCGTCCGATGACCTCGGTCAACTTCCTGGTCACCGTATCCGGGCTGCCAACGATGATGTTATTCACGTCCTGCAGCTGCTGGTAGCTGAAGCCGATGCCCAACCCGCCGCCGCCGGCCACGTTGCCCGTGGGACGCTGGGCCTTGACGTTGACCGCCTCGCGGGACTGGTAACCGGGCGGGTCGTTGTGCTCCATCGGGCCGCGCTGGCGGTGACCGATTGTCCACATGAACTTCTCGCCGATCTCGATGGCCTTTTCATCGGTGTCGGCAACCAGGCACCGAAGCAGGTAGCCGAAGTGTTCCGGGCCCGGCTGGTATCCGACGTCATGGGCCGTCTCGATGTATACCTGCTTGAGCCACTCGGTGGTGTCCACCAGCGCGCCCAGGTTCATGTACGGATGTCCGTGCCTCGCGGCCCAGACCACGCTCTCCGGGCTGCCGGTGCCGGGGAACCAGATGTCCGGATGGGGTTTCTGCATGGGCACGACCCAGGGATTGACCACACGGTACTGGTAATACTTACCCTCGTAACGGAAGGGACCGGGTTCCGTCCAGCACTTGATGATCAGATCGTGGGCTTCCTCGAACCGCTCTCGGTTCTCCGGGGGGGCGATGCCGCCCTGGAGGGTCTCCACGGCGGTCCCACGGACGAACCCGGAGATGATCCTGCCGCCGGAATAGCAGTCGAGCATGGCAATCTCTTCGGCCATTCGGATGGGGTCGTTTACCGCGATGACGTTGCCCAGGATGGCGATCTTGGCCCGCTTGGTAACCTTCGAGATTACCGCGGCGTCGAGGTTCACCGATGGCTTCATGCACCAGTATGAAGCATGGTGTTCGTTGCTCATGATGCCGTCGAACCCCACCTCGTCGGCCAGGGCGTACTGCTCGTGGTACTGGTTGTACAGCACGCTGGCCCTGGCAGGGTCGAAGTAGGTGTTTGGGAAGCCAAGGCGTCCCGACTCGTACTGCTCAAGGTCATCGTCGGTCACGTGGCCATAGGGCTGCTCGGTAAAATAGTAGACTTCAACTTTGTCCTTGGGGCGGGCTAGCTGGTCAACCATCAGTCCCTCCTTGTTGCTGGCGTTGGCTGAATGGTTCAGGGCGACCTATGGTCGCGGCAGGCGGAATGCCAATCGACGAGAGTCCCGACATGATCGAATCCCGTCGTGCAGGCACATTATAGGCGCACTCCCATACCGTATCAACCGCCGGGAAGATACACGGCCGCGTTCCGACTGGGGTAGAACAGCCGACCGAGGATGAGGAAGATATGACTTTACGGTACGTGCGGGCCCGGAACGGTTCTGGGCGCCAGCACAACGGACCACCGGAATTGCAACGCTGCCGGAGTGAGGTCTGTGTCCTGATCTGAGTCTTCAATGGTGCACAGAGATGGTAGAGGGCGGGTGTGCCAAGGTCACCACCGTTGTAGAATGGGCACGAACCCTGAAGAGCTACCACGTCAGGAATCATTACGGATAGACTGCCAGGAAAGGACGACAGCATGGCGCGCAATATTCCATCGGAAGCCCAGGTCTTGGAATGGATGAATTCGCTCAGCAACTGGGGACGCTGGGGTGCGGACGACCAGTTGGGATGCCTCAACCTGATCACTCCTGCGAAGCGAAGGCAGGCCGCCGCGTTGGTGCAGGACGGTGTGCCCGTTAGCTGCGCTCGGCCGATCGTCACCGACATGACTGCGGACGTGACCTACCAGGTGCAGCGTTTCATGGTGGACAGCGGGGAGGGCAGGGACACCGACCCACCGGAGCGTAAACTGACCCGGCGCGGGGCCGCCGAGTTCATCGGCATGGTCTTTCACGGCCAGACCATCACCCACATCGACGCCCTGTCCCATTATTCGTGGGACGGGAAACTATATAACGGGCAAGCCGCGAACCGGATAACTTCAAGGGAGGGGGCGCAGACCCATTCAATAGAACCTGCCGCGGCAAATGGTATCGTCACAAGGGGAGTGCTCCTGGACATCCCGACAGTTCGTGGCGTGCCCTGGATGGACCCCACGGACCCGGTGATGCCGGAAGACCTGGAGGCGGCGGAACAGGCACACGGCGTCCGGGTGGAAGAGGGAGACGTGCTGCTGGTGCGCACCGGCAACTACCGCAAGCGGCTTGACTCAGGACCTGTTCCCGGGTCCGAACCAATGACCGCCTGTCAGGTTGCCTGCACTCCCTGGTTCAAGGAGCGGGGAGTGGCGATGCTGGGCACCGACACTTCCAACGACTGCAGGCCCGGCCACTATGCGACCATAGTCTCTCCGACGCACACTATGTGCCTGGTGACGCTGGGACTTTGGCTGATCGACAATGCGAACCTGGAAGAGTTGAGCGAGGCTTGCCGGGAAAGGGGCCGATACGAGTTTATGTTAACACTCGCCCCCCTCAAGCTCCGGAACGTGACAGGTTCGCCGGTCAACCCTATCGCTATGTTTTAGGAGATGAGGAGTTGCGGTTAATGGAGATCAACAAGCTTCTGTTTTGGTCCCGTTGACCTGAACCGTCGCCGCACGACGGGGACGTATGATAGTGCCAGAACGGAGAAGCCAGCTATCAGCACGAGCGACGACACGAAAACTATTTCATCGGAGACTTCGTGGATGGCTGAGGTTGAAACGTCGCTAATCAGCCGTTGAAGGGATGGAGAGTAAGGTACGTAGTTCTCGGAGGCTCCACTGACCAGAAGACCTAGGCGACCCGCCAGGATGGTCTGCATGACCTTGGCGCAGACGAAAGTTAGCCCCCCACTGGAAACCAGCGCCACACCGAGGGATCTTAATCCCATGGTCCAACTGGGCAGGAAGACCAGCACCATTGCCAGGGACCCGCCTCCCAGGGCGAACACCGCCGCGTTCCGGGCCTGTTGCCTTACCAACGCGACCGAGTCGCGGACCTCAGCCGCATCGGTCCTGAATCTGCTGGCGCTGAAACCATGGAGAGTGGTGTCGAGGAAGTCAATGACTTCAAGATTATCCCAAGGGTCCAGCCACTCGTTGCGAAATTCCTCGATTGCGTCCTCAACTGCTGGCTTGACTACAGCCGGGACCACAGCTTTCAAGGCCCCGCGTGTATCACCGGAGACAACGGCGGTACGAATTTCAGCTTGGACTTCAGGGCTTAACAAAATGTCAACGGTCCGAACGTCAAGGCCAGATTCCAGGATCAGGGGACTGGCTGCCAGAGACCGGAAAACATCAGGTGACCCGTAGAGGGTTTCTAATAACAGCGCCCGGCATGGAACGGAGAGCGCAGCTATAGACGGGAGGGATTCTGGAAGCCGACCATCTGCGAGACCCCGTGATATTGCCAGGTAGCTTTCCGCCAGATTCGCAGCGCGGCCCGGCGCGCATTCCACGCCATCCGGACCCTCCACGGGTATCCCTTCCATCCGGCGCTGAACGTAACCCATGGCTACAGGCGTGGCTGAATCCAGCACCGGTCCCAGGTCTACCTCGACATTCAGGCCACCATCAGAGCCCCACCTGAGATAATTGATCACGTCCGAAACGGCCCCTTCCGCCTGAACGCGCAGGTACTCCGGCGGGGCAATGGCTCTGAGAATCATGATCAAGGCATCGTAGCCGACCAATTCAGTAGGGATGGCTTCCTCGACCGCGTCCCGGACCCCGTCGTCCAACAGGACTTGATCATAGATCCGGTTGTAAACATCGTTGTCGGCAAGAATTGCAGAATAAAAGGCGGTGCTCAGCAGTTTGGTGGACACCGCCCGCTCCGCCGCCAATGCGACAACTCCGGTGATTATGACCAAGCCCAGACTAGTGGCCAGTAGGGGTCGGACGATCGTCAAGAGCCGGGACGCATCTCCCGCAAGCGCCTGGCCCGTTCTTCGGTAGGCGGGTGGGTCGAGAAGAGGCGAGCCATTGTCTTGCCGCTCAGGGGGTTGACGATGAACAGGTGGGAGGCCGACTCGGAAACCCGCATCGGACGTACCTCGCTGCCCATCTCCAGCTTTTCCAGGGCGCTGGCAAGGGCGTAGGGATTACCGCACGTCTTTGCGCCGGTGGCATCAGCCTGGTACTCCCTGGCACGGGAGATAGCCATCCGCACGACAGTTGCCGCGATGGGCATGATGATAGCGGCGACCAGCAGTCCAATGATACCGCCTCCACGGTCCCGGTCTCCTCCGAAACTGCCGAATATGGCAGCGAACTGGGCCATGAATGCCAGCATGGAAATGGCTCCGGCTATGCTGGCCACGACCGCCATTATCAGCGTGTCCCGGTTGCCTACGTGCGCCATCTCATGGGCCAGCACCGCACCCAGTTCTTCGCGGGTCAGGATCCGGCGTATACCCGTGGTGACCGCCACGGTGGCGTGGTTCGGACTTCGTCCGGTGGCGAAAGCGTTGGGCGATTCAGAGTCGATCTCGTAGACCCTGGGCATGGGTAGCCCGGCCAGGGATGCCTGGTGCGCCACCAGACCGTACAGCTCCGGGTCCTCTTGCTCGGTGATCTCGTAGGCATGGGTCATGCCCAAAGCGATTCGGTCACTGAACCAGTAGGCTCCTAAGTTCATCACGATGGCGAAGATGAGGGCGATGAAAATCCCCACTTCTCCGCCGATAAGGCCGCCCACCATGAGGAGTAGACCGGTAAGAACCATCAGGAAGAAAAAAGTCTTAATCGTGTTCATTACGTTATCGTCTCCCGTCACGCCTCTACAGCGTCATAGGAGCGTGACATCATGATCAGACTTGAGCCGGTCGTTCTGATCGGGAATATGACCACCTGCATCGCTTGTATTTCAAAGGGCATTTCCCTGCAGATCGAGCGTTACAAGTGCAACCAGAATCCCGTATAACAATTATAGCATTTTCATGGGTCAACTCCGCTACTCCCAGACCAATAGAGACTACCGGAACCGGACCGACATTCGCCAGTTCGCAACAGCAACAATCCGGTCGCAGGCAGGGTATCACCAACTCTCCGGCGTTTGACATGCCGAGAGAGTTGGTGATATGTTTCACACAGTTTCAGCCAGCGTCGATCTCTGGAGGATTTCCCATGCCGGTGAACATCGCCGTGCTAGCCAAGCAAGTCATCGACCCGGAAATGCCTATGGCCGCATTCCGCATCGACGATACGGCAAAGTCCGTGGTCCCTCCCGCCAGCATCCCTCCGGTGGTGAATGGCTTCGACGAGAACGCGGTAGAGGCAGCCCTCCAAATCAAGGACTCGCAGGAAGCAACAGTCACCGTACTGTCCATGGGTACGTCCTTCGCCCTTGATGTTATGAAGAAACCTCTGTCGATGGGCGCAGACGAGTTGGTACTGCTGCAGGACGACTCCTTCGAGAATACCATCGACAGCTTCTTTACTGCCCAGGTTCTGACTAGCGCGATCAACAAGCTTGGCGGGTTCGACCTGATCATCTGTGGACGCCAGGCTTCGGACTGGGACAATGCCCAGGTCCCTCTGGGGGTGGCCGAGATTTTGGGACTGTCGACCGTGGCCCTTGGCAAGAAGGTTGATGTAGCGGGTGACAAGGTCTCGGTGGAGCGAGTTACTCCCGATGGTTACGAGGTTGTGGAAGCTCCCTTGCCTGCACTGGTCACGGTCAGCAATGAGTTGGGCCAGCCCCGGTATCCAACCTTGCGGGGCATCATGGCGGCCACCAGGAAGCGCCCTACAATTTGGAGCGCATCGGACCTGGATATGGACGCTGGACAACTCGAGCCGCGCGTTACTCTGCGCAACCTCTTCATTCCTGTCCGCGAGCAGCAGTGCGAGATGGTCGAGGGCGAGGACGGCGCGGACGCAGGCAGGCAACTCGCCCTGCGGCTCCGTGAAGCAAAGATAATCTAAGGTCCACTGCAATCAACTCCCTGAAGAAGAACTGACGGGGATTCCCACCAACGGAGGAACCATGCCCGAGGCGACAGGCGTACTGGTCGTGGGTGACTCAATCGACGGCGAACTGAGCCCAACTTCCCGTGAATTATTGGCGGTTGGCCGCAGGGCCGCGGATGACTTGGGCGAGGAACTGGCAATCAGCCTTCTTGGCGACACACTGGACGTTCCCTCACAGCAGGCGATCGCCTTTGGAGCGGACAAGGTATACGCGGTGACCCACCCGCTGCTGGCGGAGGCCCAGGTAGAGCTTTCGCTCGCGGCCCTCGACTCGCTGTGCCGCGAGGCTGCCCCCAGGGTCGTACTCATCGGCAGGACCAATGAAGGTAGGGAGTTGGCGCCCAGACTGGCGTTTCGGTTGGGCGTGGGGCTTGCCCAGGACTGCTTGGAAGTATCTATAGACCAGGAGACTAGGACACTGCTGGCCAACCGGCCGGTATACGGGGGGAACGCCGTCGCGGTAGTCAGCCTGGCCTACACACCACAGATCGCTGCCGTCCGCCCCAAGGTCTATGAACCGGCGGACCCCGACTCTTCGCGGCAAGGCGAGGTTGTGTCCTTCCCGGTGGAACTTGACGACTCACAGGCCCGAAGCCGTGTAGTCAACACTGTTCAGGAAGAGGCCGAGGGCATCAAGCTGGAGGACGCTAGAATCGTCGTCTCTGGTGGCCGCGGGCTGGGCGGGCCTGAGCCGTTCCAGGACCTTGAAGAATTGGCCAAGCTGCTCGGCGGAGCAGTGGGAGCATCGAGGGCGGCCGTAGACTCCGGCTGGGTCCCTGCCAGCTATCAGGTTGGGCTCACCGGCAAGACCATCACCCCCGACCTTTACATTACTGTGGCAATTTCCGGTGCGAGCCAGCACCTCGCCGGCTGTTCCGGGTCCAAGGTCATTGTGGCGATCAACAAGGACGCAGAGGCGAACATCTTCAAAGAGGCTCGCTACGGGGTCATCGGTGATTGGGAGCAGGTCGTCCCGGCCTTCGCCGAGGCGGTACGCGAACTAACCCAGGACTAGGGCCTACCGACCCGGGTTGCCTGGCCAAAGTGTCCCTCGCGTCGGGGGAGACTGATGGAGATCTCGCACGATCACGTCATTGCCCAAGCACGACGTTGTCGATGAGGCGGGGGCGGCCTATCTGCACCGCCACTGAAACCATCGCCGCGCCGTCTATGTGGTCCAGCTCATCAAGTGTTTCAGTATCGGCCACACTCACGTAGTCGATGCGCTCGACGAGCGGCTCCGCCTCAAGCACCCGTCGCGTTTCCTCCCGCAGCATTCTGGCATCCGTGACCCCTGTTTCCCATAGCCTTTGGGCCTTGCAAAGCGCACGGTAGACCACCGGCGCAGCCCGCCGTTCCTCGTCGTTCAGATACGCGTTGCGGCTGCTCAGGGCAAGGCCGTCCGCTTCCCGTACCGTAGGCAGGACTACGACGTCTACCCCGATGTCCAAATCTCTGGCGAGGCGACGGATGACCACGGTCTGCTGGCCGTCTTTCTGTCCAAAGTACGCGCGGTCAGGCCGGATGAGGTTGAACAGCTTGGCGACTACGGTGGCGACGCCCCGGAAGTGGCCAGGACGGTGTGCCCCTTCCAGCAGGTCTCCCAGACCTGGCACGTCAACCCATGTGTTGAACCCCGGTGGGTAGACTTCACTCACCGGCGGGACATACACGAGATCCACACCCTCCCGGTCCAGGGCGGCAAGGTCATCTTCAAGGGGTCGAGGATACTCGGTAAGGTCTTCCCCCTCACCGAACTGGGTAGGGTTGACGAATATGGTCGCGGCTAGGGAATCGTTGTCCTGGCGTGCCTGCCGCACCAGAGACAGGTGGCCTTCATGGAGCGCACCCATGGTCGGAACGAGACCCATAGGACGCGCTGCGCCTCGACACGCCATCGCCATGTCCTGGGCGGTGCGTAATAGCTGCATTTGTGCCGCCATTTGGAGAGGCTAGGGTATGACCGCCAGTTCCTCCAGGACCGATTCATCCATGTTGAAGCTCTGTCTGCTGGTGGGGAAGCTGCCGTCCTCGACCTGCTCGACGTAAGTGGCAAAGGCTTCACGCATGGACTCTGCCAGCTTGGCGAATTGCCTGGCGTGCCGGGGGACGAAATCGGTGAATAGCCCAAGCATGTCGTGGAGCACCTGGACTTGACCATCGCACTCCGGACCCGCTCCGATGCCGATTGTGGGAACGGTCAACCGCCGGGATATGAGACCGGCCAATTGTGTAGGGACCAACTCTAGGACCACGGCAAATGCCCCGGCCTCTTCCAGCGCCTTGGCGTCCCGGAGCAATTGGGCACCGGCGCGGCGGTCCCGTCCCTGGACCCGGTAACCGCCAAACGAATTGATGGACTGTGGAGTCAACCCAATGTGGCCCATCACAGGGATACCGCACTGCGCGATACGGGCCACCGTATCAGCCATCCACTCGCCGCCTTCCAGCTTTACCGCCTGCGCACCCCCGTCCTGGATCAGCCTCGCCGCGTTGGTCATGGCCTGAGCAGGGTCAACTTGGTAGGTCATGAACGGCAGGTCCGCCACCACCATCGCCTTTTTGGCACCTCGCACCACGGCTTTGCAATGGTGCACGATGTCTTCCATCGTGACCTGAATTGTGGACTCGTATCCCAACACCACCATTCCTAGGCTGTCGCCGACCAGAAGAATCGGAACATCCGCCGCGTCTGCCATGAGGGCTGTGGTGTAATCGTAGGCAGTGATCATCGGGATCTTCCGCCCATTGGCCTTCATTTCCGCGACGTCTCGGACTGTTACACGCGGCATAACTCGAACCTCCAGCGTTTACCCGACACCAGAGTAGTGATCGACAAGTTCTTCAATTGCCAACAGGCCGTCCGGTCCAACGCCCCG
Source organism: uncultured Dehalococcoidia bacterium (assembly GCA_951812625.1). Lineage (GTDB taxonomy): Bacteria > Chloroflexota > Dehalococcoidia > Lucifugimonadales > UBA3495 > CATOSP01. The sequence continues at coordinate 1,775,891 of CATOSP010000002.1, forward strand.
GCGCGCACCGAGGGGCAGCGATGCCCTCACCAGGTCAGCGTAGAGGGGCATCAGTTCCGGGAGCCTCCGGAATAACGCTTCCAGATGCCCATGAAGGGTCTCCGTATCGCCACGCACGACCGGCCCGGTAGAGGCGCCAACCAACCCACTGCGGCCGACGTTCTCCAAAGTTGCGCGCGCAAGGGGATAAAGGGCCTGCACGGCCTCATCGGAGGTAAAGCCTATCTCCTCCCATAGTTCCGCTGCAGCCCGCAAGAGGGCCACCAGATAGCCGCAGGCCATGACCGCCGAGGCATGGTACAAGGGTCGGTCGCGGTCAGCTATGGTGATGGAGCGGCCTCCGAGATCCTCAGCAAGCCGGGTCAGGTAGTCGGCCAGGAAGTCCGCCCCATGCACCGCGAAGGTGACTCCGGCCAACCTGCCAACAGCTTCTTCGGGTGTGTCCAGGCCGGCAAATGTCTGGAATGGATGAAATGCCCCGGTTCGAGCGCCCATGCTTTCGGCAGGTGCGAGAATGTCGATGGATGCGGCGCCACAGCAATGGACTACACTTTGGCCTGGACGCCAATGGATTGAACCCGCGACTTCAGCGATTGCCGAGTCCGGTGTGGTGATGAAAACGACTTCAACGGCATCAGCCAGTATCTGGCCGGTATCGAATGCATGGCAGCCGGGAACCCGGTCCGCCAACGCCCGCGCCGAATCCAAGCGGCGGCTACTGGCGCCCACGACCCGGTATCCGCGCTGCGAGAGGGCCAGGGCAAGTCCATTGCCCAGCACCCCGGCGCCGATGAACCCAACGCTGGCATCCCGACCAATCACTGGACCAACTCTCCGACGGCGGGGGCGCCAGCAAGCCCTGTAGCCGAGGTGACTGCCCGCAGCACTGCTCGGGCAGTCACCTCGGCAGCCGCCGCCCCCAGCGCGGTCAGGTCGAATGTCCCGATATGACGGCCAGTTGCCAGAGCGAACATGGTATCCCCATCGCGCATGGTATGGCATGGCCGGATGGTCATCGCCAGGCCGTCGTGGCTCACAGTGGCCAGATGGTTCGCTTCCTCGCGGGTCAACGGCGCATCGGTGGCAACTACTCCAATCGTTGTATTGGCTAGTTGTAGGTCGGAAGTATTCTCGTTCTGGCCTAGTAGGACTTCCACTGGGTCGAACATGCCATCCCCATCGTCACGCCGGGGTCCGGCCACCAATTGCCCGGACCGGTGATTGTACACGCCGCCATAGGCATTGACCGCAACCAGGGCTGCCACGACGGGACCTTGCGGCAACCGGATGCTCGCAGAGCCAATCCCGGACTTGAGAGCGTATTCGCGCCCTCGGCCCTTGGCAACCGTCGCTCCCGTGCCGGCCCCACACGTCCCTTCAGGAACCGGATCGGTGTTGGCAGCCACGGATGCTGCCCGACCTTCTTCCGGTCCCGGGCGGACGCTGGAGTTTCCAAGACCCAGATCGAATAGGATGGCGGCAGAGACAATAGGGACGATGGCTGGGCCAACCCGGTATCCTACCTCTTCTTCCTCGAGATATGCCACAACACCGGAAGCTGCATCAAGCCCGAAGGCGCTGCCGCCGCTGAGCAGAATAGCGTGGACCCGGTCTACCCGGTGAGTCGGGCGCAGAAGATCGGTCTCACGGGTGCCCGGCGACCCTCCCCGCACATCGACACCACCCACGGCCCCGGGGCGACAGAGCACGACCGAACAACCTGTGGCGTTCGCAAGGTCGGTGAAGTGGCCCACCTCCAACCCTTCAACAGCAGTCAGGGTGGGGTTCATGAAGCGGCCCTCCGGGGAATCCAACAGAAAACAGGGAGATTTACCCGGTGCGTCAGGGCCAATGAAATGATGCTATGCAGCACGCCGGCCGTCTGTGTCGTCATAAGATCCCAGCGGCCCAGGATTTGTCGAGAGGTACGATGCTCATTTCCCCGTCGGGGTAAATTGCACGGCCATTTTAGGTTCGGCGGCCGGGAGTGTCAACCTGCGGCGATGGCGAACCGGAACAGTTGCACGTCCATCACAACGAAAGTGCGCACTCAATCTGGGGTTATGTTGACGCGACCGAGCTGAGCTATTGGTGCAAGTGAGCGCGCATTCGGTCCCGCAAAGAACCCGCTGCAGGAACAGGACGATACCAGAGGATGACGGGGTGGCGACAGGGGGTGGCATACAAAGGCCACCGCCGGAAGTCGCGCTCGCAACGTTCCGGCGGTGGTTGAGTCATATCCCGAGCCTGGGTTAGTCGTGTTCGTGGATCTGCTGGTTCAGGTAGAGATCAATGCCGATGATCTTGACGGTCTCGAGCTGGGTCTCGATCCAGTCCACGTGCTCTTCTTCGGAACGGACCATCTCCTCGAGAATGCTGCGCGTGGTATAGTCCTGTACTTGGGTGCAATGGGTAATCGCCTCTGTAAGGGCTGCCACTGCTCCCAACTCGGCTTGCAGATCAAGCTCCAGGTCCTCCAGGACCGACTCTCCGACCATCACCTGGTTCAGCCGTTGAAGGTTGGGGACGCCCTCCAAGTAAAGGATGTGTTGAATCAGGTGCTGAGCGTCTTTCATCTCCTCAAAACTGTTGGAACGCAAGCTGCTGGCCATTCTATTGAATCCCCAGTTCTTGCACATCTCTGACTGTACGAAGTACTGGTTAATCGCAGTGAGCTCGATTGTGAGGATGTTGTTAAGGCGTTCCACAACGCCGTCTTTGCCCTTCATTGGACCGCTCCTGAGGAGTCGCGCCGTGAATTCCGGCTACGGCAGGCCAAAACTATCAAATTGTTCGGCGTCCAAGAATTTTATCACCTGCGATAAGACAGGTCAAAACAGGGCATCCCGCAGGACCCCTTTTCGGAGAGACCAGTGCCTCTACTTACCGCAATGCCGACGCTGTCATCCAGCCAGCCTTGTTACCACTGACTGCCTCGGTATTGCGGATACGAAGCGGGGACTTTCCAGTTCATCGGCGACAAGCACTAGCAGTGCATCAATGTCGCGGGCACACCTGCCGCAGCACTCGTCATCCTCGAACCCGAATCGTTCGATCATGGATCCTGGAGTTCTCACTCCAGCCCTGGCTGCTTCGACAGCCTCGGAAACGCGGACGCCTTTGCAGACACACAAGAACATGGCGGGTTCCCCAACGTCATGCGTCTTCACCAAGAATTGGGGGCAGTCTAACCTGACGCATACTATATGTCAACGCGATAGTTTACCATAGTGCCAACATCGAGGCTGATGGGGTAGTGACCAGAATCGGGACTCTGGTACAGTAACTCATTGGATAACAGTCACGCACTGACACTGGCAGGTTGGCCACTTCCCCGTTAGGAGGTAATACGAGATGCCATATTCGGGACTGGGCTTGAACGGACGAGTCGCGCTGGTGACCGGAGCAGCCAGGGGGATCGGGAGAGCCTTGGCCTTGGGTCTGGCCCAGGCCGGTGCGGATGTGGCCGTATCAGACCTTCCGGCCCACAGGGGAGGGACTGAAGAAACCTCGGAGGAAATTTCTGGTCTGGGGAACATCGGACGTGCCTACGATCTGGACGTGCTCGACCTTGAGAACATAGCAGGGGTCACTGGCGAGGTCGTCAGCGACTTTGGCCGACTGGACATACTGGTGAACAACGCAGGAATCCGCATTCGGAAGCCTGCGCTGGAGGTCACGGAGCGGGACTGGGACGCCGTGATCGACACCAACCTCAAGGGAGTCTTCTTTTGCGCCCAGGCCGCCGCGCGTCACATGATCTCGCAGGGCAGTGGGCGCATCATCAATGTGGCGTCCCAACTTGCCGTCGTGGCCCGTCCAGACCGTGCCGCCTACTGCGCCAGCAAGGGAGGGGTTGCCAACCTGACCAGGGTGCTGGCACTGGAATGGGCGAAGTACGGTATAACTGTCAACGCCATTGGCCCGGGTCCCACGACAACACCGGGACTACTGGAGGCTGACACGCGGCCTGAGCAGGAGGTAGAGGCCGAACTCTTGGCACACATGCCGTTGGGACGGCGCATGGAGCCGGAGGAACTGGTAGGAGCGGCCATTTACCTGGCGAGCCCTTCTGCCGGGGCCACCACCGGGCATTTGCTGATCGTGGACGGGGGATGGACAGCAATGTGAGACGTGTCTCGATTGTCCACCACCGGCGCTACAAATCAGGTCACCTAGCCTCGGTTGCCCCATTGGTTATACGAGGTGACTTCGGAGGCGGGCCGTCTAGTAGTGGGGCCGAAATTGCCCCTTGGATACCCCAGGGGAGTCAGACAGACGGTCTCCACGTAGTCGGGAATGCCCAGCAGCGCCTTTACTTCGTCCTCCCTGCGGATGTGGGTGGTGGTCAGCCGCGTGCCCAGCCCAAGTGCGCGGGCAGCTAGGAACAGGTTCTGGACGGCAAGCCAAATCGACGATGCCTGGCGTCCCCGCTCTATTGGTTCACCGGGCGTGTAACCCGTCGTTCTGGAGTGATCAACACAGATCAACACCATCGCCGGAACTTCGTGGAAGTGGTTGGCTAGGTAGCGGGCTGCCCGGTAGACTGAACTCTCGCCAGGAGCGGGACGGTCTCCCCGTGCGCCTAGCCAAAGCTCACGGTAGATTGTTCCGATCTTGTTTATCAGGTCCGGGTCGGTGACGACCACGAACTCCCAGGGCTGGCTGTTCCCGCCGCTGGGGGCTTTGGTGGCCGCCTCGATAACTCGGTCAATGGCCTCTTTGGGGACCGGGTCGGGCTTGAACCGGGTTATCTGGCGTTGGGTGTTGATCGCCTCGAAAAAACCTGTCTCCTGCAATCCGGTCCCTCCCGATTCGTCTTCGGAACCTGATTCAACACATCGAACCTCTCCGATCAAACCACAGTCTGCCTCGGAACGTTCAGCACGAAGTGTTGAGTCCGCTGTTTGCCCAGAGGGCTAAGCGAACTCCTCCAGTGGAACGTCGGCGAACAGGTGCCCGTTCCTCGCCGTTACCTCGTAAGCCATCATGCGGGCGATGGGACCGTTGATGCACTCGCCGCCATCCTGCTCGAACCGCCAGCCGTGGCTCGGGCACATAAAAGTGGTGCCCCAGTCAACGACCTCACTACCCGCATGGGGACAGATGTTGGAAAACAGCTTATAGCGGCCCTTGCTCTGCACAAGGAAGAACGACCAGTCTCCCAGGTGAACTACTGCCGGGAATTTAGTGAACTTCGATTCCGCGCCAAGGTCCTCCATGTTACTCGCTCGCTTGATGGAATTTGGTAATCACGGGCCCCAAGAATCCATGCTGGTTGGATTTCTGGTAGTATACTCCCGACGCAAGCGCCCCTCAACAACACCAACGCAATACCGGAGGCCGCCATGCCGGACTTGACCAAGGAAGAAGTGAGGGCGATGGGTCACGCCGTCGGTCTGGAAATAGAGGACCCGGACCTGTCCGAAGTCACCATAAGCCTGAACGCCCTGCTGGAATCCCTCGACGCGATCAATCCTCCGGGGCTGGACAGCGTCGAACCCCTACCCATCATTCTGCCACCCCGCTGAGCCTCCCGGACAGCTTTGGACCTCGGCAAAACCAGACAGGCTGTCTATTCCGGCCCGGCAAGTTCTTCCCGGACCAACTCCTCCGCCCCTCGCAGGACCCTCTCCCTCCGTCGGGGTTCGATGTCCCTGTTGTCCAGGTACATGCGCAGTGCCTGCATAGGCTCCATGTCCCTTGCCAATTCTGGGTCAAGCCGCGTACGGCGGGAGCTGTCGGTGGACTCTCGAGTTATAGCGGCAATATAGTGGGCCGAGTGAAGGGCATCCCGGATCTCCGAATCTCGCACACGGGGGCCCACCTCTGCCGGTAACGACAACCTCACCCTGACTATTGCCCCGGCAAAGTCTTTTGCGGCGATGGCCTTTAGCGCAGTGGCAGTTGGGTCGGCATCGTCGGGATCGATGGATACGTCCACAGTGACGAACGGCCTGGCGTCCAATCGATGGAACTGGAAGTCTGACAAACGTTCCCCTTGTGGCGCGGCAGTATCCAGATCGACCACACAGAACCCTTTGTCGTCCCCCTCTTCGGAGAAGTCTACCCTCTGGAGGCTGCCCGAGTAGGCCAAAAGGGGACGTTCCCAACGCAATACCTGGTGCTTGTGAATGTGGCCCAGCGCAACGTAGTCCAGTTCCGGTCTGGCGATGTTGCCGGCCATCAACACATGGTCGCCACCCAGCATCATGGACCGCTCCGTGCCCACGGTGGCGCCATTAACGGTGACGTGGCCTGACAGAACTGCCGGGATTTCTGGGTCAAGCCGCTGGCACTGGTCCAGGATGTAGTCCGTCATCCGCCGTTGCACTTCTTCCCGCACCTCCTCCACAGAGAGTCCACGAGTATCCTCCCGGCTGAGAATACCGCTGCGCCTGGGCCAGGGCACTGCCAGCAATTGCAAGGGCCCCGACTTGGTGGGGATGAGGTAGGTACGAAGACTGCTGCCCACGTAAACATTGGGTACACCCAGGGTCGGGAATATCTCTACCGCCGTCGCCCGGCTTACCGCGTTGGGCAGGTCATGGTTCCCCACCACTATGAACGTAGGGATCCCAGCCGTCGAGAGCCGGACGAGCCGCTTGGCGAATTCCCTCTGGTGGGTTTGGGACGGGTCCCGTCCTTTGTAGACGTCCCCCGCCAAAAGCACCAGATCAACGTTCTGTGCCAGGGCACTCTCGACTACTTCGTCCAGGGACTGTAGGAAATCATTTAGCCGGGTGGAGAACCCTGTAGCAGGGTCAGTGCGGCCGTAGTTCTCGACGCCCACGTGGAGGTCAGAGAAGTGCAAAATCCGCATGTTTGTTACCCTGTCCTCCTGGGAGAATCCGTCCGGGGACTGCATCCGTACACTCAAAGATATCCGACATGCACTATACAACAGGTCTCTACAACAGGTCTCTTCGCGGGGACTAGGTCACGGGCATCAGTCCTGTGCCCCAGCCTGCTCCCTTCCAGGTACAGGACTCGAGTGATAGAGAGTTTAGGGTGTTGATATAGTCAGAGGCCACTTCCTCAAAGTTGACAAGGTCTGCTACGGTTCCTAGAATCAATTCACTATCTCTATGTGCCCCTGGAGGGGTGGGAAGCGCGGGCGCGATGACCACGGTACGACAACTTTATTCCCTGCAAGAGGTGGACCTCGATCTGGACCGCCTCGACAAACAGAAGGCAGAGGCTGAGCAGGAACTCGACCAGCCGCCGGCCTTGGAGCCCATGGAAATGGCCCTCCTGGAAGAGGAGGTGCGCCTTGAGGAGTATGTGGACCTTCGCAAGGCCCGGCAGCTTGAAGTCGAAACGCTAAGGCAGCGGTCTTCGCATCTGGATGAGCAGCTTTTCGGGGGAAACGTCGCCAATCCCCGTGACTTGAACTCCCTGGAACAGGAAGCCGATAGCGTCAGGGGCCAGCTTGAGAAGCAGGACAACGACCTGTTGGAGCTAAACTTACAGGTAGAAGAGTCCGAGGGTAAATGTTCGGCCATGCGGCAGAACATCTCAGAGGCAGAGACCAACTGGCAAGTGCGCAAGTCCGAACTGCAGAGCCACATGAAGGAAATCGCGTCGGAACGGAACACGGTGTCGGCCCAGCGTAACGAGTTGGCGTCAGGCGTCGAGGCTACTGTGCTACAACGCTACGAAACCCTTCGACTATCAAAGGGCGGTCTCGCCGTGGCCAAAGTGGAACGAGGACTGTGCCAGGGTTGCCGGATGTCGCTTCCCACACAGCAGCAGCAACGCTTGCGGAGCGGGCGGCAAATAGTCCAGTGCAGCACCTGCAGCAGATTGCTGCTCCTCAGCTAACGCATTTCGCCAGGCTCCCTCGAGCACCCTGAGCTAGGTCGTCACTGACATCTCCGCCGGGAGTCCCGCCTCGCATTGTTGACCCTCAATTTACCTTGTGCTAAATTTCCGTGCGGAGAGGGCCGGGCATTCCGGGTGGCCGCCGCAGGGTCCCGTTAACCCGGGGCGCTGGGGAGGAAAGTCCGGGCTCCACCGGGCAGGGTGCTGGGTAACTCCCAGGGCTTTCCGGCAGCGGACCAACTGCCGGGAGTACGGAAAGTGGCACAGAAACATACCGTCCGTCCGGCATGACTCCACTGGAGTTGCGGGTGGATAAGGGTGAAATCGGACGGTAAGAGCGTCCGGTCGACTGCGGTGACGCAGCGGCGGTCAAACCCCACCTGGAGCAAGGCCGAATAGAGGGACTATGGGCGCCCGGCCCGTCCCCGGGTTGGCTGCTCGACCCCGATGGCAACATCGCCCCACCACCGTGGGGGCCTCAGACCAAGTGTCTCGGGCGGGCTAGATAGATGGTCACCGCCCGCAGCAGCGGGTACAGAACCCGGCTTACAGGACTGCCCGGCTCTCGCCTCTATATCCTTCAACTGGTAAAGAACTTCACCGGCGTCCAGCGCACGGAAGCTTGGAGCCGTCGCTGCGAGTAGAGAACGATTGGGATACGCTGAAGACGCCTGCGCCGCAGTGATTGAAGGACTCGATGCCATCGGCCTCGATTACTTCATCCATGTGCCCGATAGCTTCGGTGCCCCGGTAATCGCCCACTTCGAGTCCGACCCGACCGTCCGCTCATTCCCGGTGGCGCGGGAGGAGGAGGGCATAGGCATAGCCTCCGGTCTTGCAATGACCGGGAAGAAGGCGGTGCTGTTCTACCAGGATACGGGGCTTGGCAACTCCATCGGCGCGCTGACTACCTATGCCATGGCGTACCACTCGCCGATGTTGCTGATGGCCATCCGGCGAGGCGGCTTCGGTGAGTTTAACGCGGCCAACTTCAACTTCTCCGAGTCGGCCATCGACATGGTCGAGACGATGCGGATCAAGGCGTTCGTGCTCGATTACCGCGTCCCCCTCGATAGCTGGCCGGGGGCAATCAGCCAGGCCTACAGCTACGCGCTGATGACCAACCGCCCCATCGTCATGTTCCTGAACCTCAAAGAGTAGCCACATGCTTGTTTCGCGCATCGAGGCGTTGGGCCTGATCTCAGCACGTTTCCCCGAAGACCCATTGGTGTTCACATGTGGTGCTACCTGCCGGGAGATGGCCTCCAGGGATCGCCGGGACAACCATCTCTACGTGGTGGACTCAATGGGCCTGGTCAGCCCCATAGTCCTCGGCCTGAGCCTGGGCATGGAGGGACGGAGCGACGCCCGTGTAGTGGGGGTAGAGGGCGACGGTGGAATGTTGACCAACCTGAACGCCCTTACAACCATCGGATACCTCCGACCTCCCAACTTGCTCCTGATTGTGCTGGACAACGAGCGTTACGACTCCACGGGGGGTCAACCAACCTTCACTACCAGGCTCGACTTGGCCGACATCGCAGAGAGTTGTGGTTTGCGGACGTGGAGGGCAACAGACCTTGAGACGCTGGACCAGGGAATCAGTGAAGCGTTGGGCGAGCCGGGGCCGGGTTTCGTTCACATGAAAATCGCTGCCGGAAACTCACCCGCTCCCCTGCTCTTGGACGACCCGGTCACTCTGGGAGACAGGTTCCAGCGCTGGTTGTCGACCAGAATAGACGGCTAGACGGCTACGGACCATGGGCGGTTGCTGAATCCGTCGCCAGCATTTATCATTGCGTCGGGCGGCTCCAGAAGCGGATGAGCTGCCACGCTTGGTCCCGGCAGGGCCAGGAGTCAGGAACCAAAACTCCCAGGCCAATTCCGTAGGCGGTCCTCGTTTATGTATCTTGACCTGCACAGCCATTCAGTCTCTTCGGACGATTCCAGGGCTACCGTGGAGCAATACCTCAAATGGATCGCGGTGCTGCGCAAGCGGGGTCATGCGGTGGACGGTATCGTGCTGACTGAACATCGGAAGTTCGATTTCGACATGGACTATTCGGCTCTGGCCGCGCAGTACGATGTCCGTGTATTCAAAGGTTCTGAGCTTGATACCCGGTACGGACACTTCCTGGTGTACGGGGTGTCCAGGGCGCTGACAGATGAAATCGACTTCTCGGACGTTCGCATGGACGCAAGGGAGTTGTTGATTGCAGCCCGCCACCACGGGGCCATTGCCGTTCCGGCTCACCCGGGGAGGTTCGGCATCGGACTCACCGAGTACATTCAGCAGGGCGAGGTGTTCAAGGACGTTCACATCGTCGAGCGTTTGAATGGCGGTAGCAGGGCGGGGGAAAACGAACGGGCATGGGACTTGTGCGATTCCCACGGCTATCTGGGGATCGGAGGAAGCGATGCCCACCTCACCAGCCACATCGCAGCTTGTCTCACCTACTTCCCTCAGACCATCGACAATGAACAGCAATTGGTGGAAGCTCTGCTGTCCGAACGGTTCCGCCCAGTATGGCTGGAGGAAGCCAGGAATGAAGCTGCCCCGGCCTGATTGCCCGCCACAAGAGGGACTGGTAGAGGCCGTGATCAAGTTATGCAACCAGCGAGGAATTGACGCATGGTAATGGAGTTGGAGTACAACCGCTCCCTGTATGGTATAGAGCACGAGGCTGGCCCTTTCGAGATTTCCCGGGAACAGATCAAGGGCTTTAGCACGGGACTGGGCGAGACGGGCCGCATCTACGTCGACGAGGTGGCAGCGCAGGACGAGGGTTACCGCGACGTGGTCGCTCCTCCCACCTTCTGCACCGTCTTGGTGAACAAGGTCAAGTTGCCGGACATCAACCTCCAGTTCGGGCGCACATCTATGCACGCAGGACAGAGGGTGCAGTATAGAGCGCCCATAGTCGCCGGGGACTCTCTCACCGCCTCATCTCACCTGAAGGACGTATACGCCAAGACCGGAAGGTCCGGGACGATGGTGTTCGTCGTATGGGAGACTACCTTCCGTAACCAGGACGGCACTGTGGTGGCAGACGTACAGGAATCCTTCGCCCGCAGGGAGTGACGCCCTCCGCTTATCGATCGGGACCGGCGTCATGCTCTCACACCCATCTTGGAGTAACGGAATTGGTCTATTTTGAAGACGTGGACCTTGGTGACGAGATCGGCCCCTTGGAAACCGAGGCCACCGACGATGGCGTAGTATCCTTTTGCACCGTATGGCAGAGCCAGATGCCGAACCGCTTCACTGACCGTGAGATTGCCGAGCAGTCCCGCCTTCCGGGCCCGATAGTGCCGGGCATTATGTCCATGGGAATCATGGCCCGGCTGCTGACCGATTGGGCCGGACCGGCCGCCGTCCGGGATCTCGACCTGGTCTTCCGGCAACCAGTCCCTCACCACAAGCCGCTCCGAGTCTCGGCCACCGTCACTGACACCCGGCAGGAGGATGGGGAGAACCTGGTCGAGTGTGACATACTCATGACCGGCGCAGAGGGTGAGCGGTACGTTGGTGGCAAGGCAATAGTCGCGCTTCCCTCCAAGTCGTAGTCAGCCCGTTGCTCCACAAGCTGCGGCAGATGGCCTTCTTGGTGGATGATCTGGCCGGCGCGGCCGGGTTGTACCGGGACGTGTTGGGAATGGAGCCTTCCGCCTCCGGGGAATTGTCTCAGTATTCCTTGACCAACATGGTATTGCCCGCCGGTGAGGGGACGTTCGTCGAGTTGCTCCAGCCGACCTCTCCCGACTCTGCCGGTGGGCGATTTTTGGCGCGTCGTGGTCAGGCCCCGTACCTCCTGATATTCGAGACTCAACGGTTCGACGACCTGATTCCGCACCTGAAGTCGCTGGGCGCGAGGATCACCGGCGAGACCCGAAGTGATGACCACAAGTCAGCTTTCGTTCACCCCGCTTCTGCCAACGGTGCCTTTCTAGAGATAATCGAGGTCAATGATGCCGCGAACACCTGGCCCGCCGCTGGCCCCGACTGGCACACCAAGGAGTGGCGTCCCTTGACCCGCCAACTCCGTCAGGCCGCCATTGTCGTCAGAGATCTGGATCAGGCCGTCGCGTGGTGGGAGCGATTGTTCGGCCTGCCTGTGACGCAAAGGTTCCAGACCAGTTTTACGGATCTGGAGATTGCAATAATCCCCCTGGAAGGGAAGGACAGCTTCATCGAACTGGCCCAACCCACCAGCCCGGACACAACCTCCGCCCGCTTCCTGGAGCGGTACGGCGAGGGCATCTACCTGACCATCTACCAGATCGACGACTCGCTGGCAATGGACGACCACCTGAAGAGTCTCGGAGTTCGGTACACATCGTCGCGGGTCACGGCCAACTACACCAATTTAGGGTTCAACAGTATCTGGCTCCACCCCGGCGGGATGCGGGGCGTGTTCACCCAGTTGTCCCAGGTCCTTGATCCGGAGAACCCCTGGCCGCCCGCTGGTGATAGCTGGTACGAATAAGGCTTCTCCACTCGGTCCACCCCATCCCTTGCTACTGTGCTTCCGGGTACTCGTCTCGTTACTCCATGTCGATGTTTCCATATGTCGGTCCGCTCCTGCCTGTTTCTCAGCCGAGTCACTCGGCCTGCGTCAATGGTAAAATCTACTCCGGCAGGTCGCCCGATAGTCTGCACCGGGTAACCGGAAGGGTCGGGCAACACGAGCTTCAGGCGAAGGTGAAATAGCAAAATGTACGATCTCAACGGCAAAGTCGCAGTAGTTACCGGAGGGGGAGGTCGCCACGGGATAGGCCGGGCGATTGCTCTTCGTCTGGCGCAGGAAGGGGCCGATGTCGTGGTCACCGACATCCAGCGCAGCATCGACCGGATGAGGGAGGAAGACCGACAGGCTGGTTGGAGGGGACTTCCAAGCGTAATTGAGGAGATAGAAGACCTCGGCAGGCAGGCCCTTGGTCTCTACTCCGACGTTTCCGACAGCGCCCAGGTTACGGAAATGGTCAACGCCGCGTTGGAACGTTTCGGCCGGATCGACATACTCGTCAACAACGCCGGGTCCCAACCGGGACGCGACCGCGTGTTGGTGGTAGACCTGGATGAGGACGCCTTCGATGAGGTGGTCCGCGTCAATCTGCGGGGTACCTATCTCGTATCCAAGGCAGTTTGCCAGCACATGATCGAGCGCGGAGGAGGCGGCAAGATAGTCGTGATTTCCTCAGGGGCCGGGCTGCGGGGGCGGTCGAGGTTCGCGGCCTATTGCTCGTCGAAGTTCGCTCTGATTGGATTCACACAGTCTCTGGCCGAGGAGATGGGGCCGCACAAGGTCAACGTCAACGCCATCTGCCCCGGTATGGTGGACACCGAGCGGTATGACTTCATCGCGGCTGCGCTGGCACCCGAAGGGCAGTCCGCCGAAGAGCACCGGGCGCTGATGATCCGGGAGCGGTCCCAGGCGGCGCCGCTGGGCCGGGTGGCTGTGGGGGACGACATCGCCAGGACAGCCGCATTCCTGGCTTCATCTGAGTCCGATTTCCTGACTGGACTGGCCATCAGCGTTTCCGGCGGTTCCCAGATGCACTGACCCCTCACTTGTCCGCCAGTTCGTCCCAACTATCGCGTGTCGTCCAGACAAAGGATGTGACACCATCGAGGTATCGCAATGCCCCTTGACCGCGAACAGGTGGAACATATCGCGTCGCTGGCTCGGATCGGGTTGACAGACGACGAGGTGGAAATGTTCCGGCAGCAACTCTCCGACATCCTGGAACAGTTCCAGGCGTTGGCCGAATTGGACACCGCCGGGATAGAACCGACGGGCCACGCTGTCGACCTCCGGGGTGTCTTGCGCGAGGATGAAGCCGGAAGTTCCCTCGCAGCGGAGGAAGCGCTGAGCAACGCGCCACGCAGGGAGGGCGAGTTCATCCGTGTGAAGGCCGTGCTGGAGGAGTAGCGTGTCGACCGGAGTGCCCCTGACAATCCATGATGCTTCCGGGATGCTGGCGCGGCAGGAGATCAGTTCGCTAGAGTTGACTGAAGTTTGCCTCGACCGCATCCAGCAGTGCGACGACCGTGTCAGGTCATTCATAACCGTAACCCCTGAACTTGCGCGGCAGCAGGCTGGGGAAGCCGACAGGCGCATCGCCGCGGGCAGTGCGCGGCCGTTGACCGGCGTACCGATGCAGGTCAAGGACCTCATTTGCACCAGGGGCGTGGCCACGACATGCGCCTCACGGATGCTGGAAGACTTCGTCCCTGTCTACAACGCGACGGTTGCGGAGAGGTTGTTGGGTCAGGGTGCTGTATTGCTCGGCAAGGGCAACATGGACGAGTTCGGCATGGGTTCTTCGTGTGAGAACTCTGCCTTCTTCCCCACCCGCAATCCCTGGGACCTGGAACGGGTCCCGGGCGGTAGCAGTGGCGGCGGCGCTGCCGCAGTGGCAGCGGGCGAGGCAGTCTACGCAATCGGGTCCGATACCGGCGGGAGTATCCGGCAGCCATCCGCCATGTGCGGCACGGTGGGCCTCAAGCCTACCTACGGACTTGTGAGCCGCTACGGGTTGATCGCATACGCTTCGTCTCTGGATCAGGTCGGCCCCATTACCCGGGACGTTGCGGACTCTGCACTGGTATTGAACGCTATCGCAGGTCCCGACCCGAGAGATTCTACGTGCCTGGATATCCCGGCAATTGACTACGCTGCCGGTCTTGCCCTAGAGTCGTCGACACCCTTGGGTCGTGGGGGAACATCCGGCGCGGTGCGCTTGGGCGTTCCGGAGGAATATTTCACCGACGGCATGGAGCCGGGAGTCCGGGAGGCGCTGGAGTCTGCGATCGACACGCTGGCCGGACTGGGAGCCGATGTCGAGACCGTTTCTCTTCCTACCACCCGCTTGGCCCTGGCCTGCTACTACATCATCGCACCTTCGGAGTGCTCGGCCAATCTGGCCAGGTACGATGGGGTGAAGTACGGTTACTCCTTCCAGGACACCGACAACATGTGGGAGGCGATGGAACAGACGCGCGGACGCGGGTTCGGGCCAGAGGTGAAACGGCGGATTATGCTCGGAGCCTACGCCCTGTCCGCTGGCTACTACGACGCATACTATCTCAAAGCCCAGCAGGTAAGGACGCTAATCCGGCAGGAGTTCGACCAGGTCTTCCAGAAGGTCGACGCCCTCGTGACCCCCACGTCGCCGGTGGTGGCATTCCCCCTCGGATCCAAGACTGCCGACCCTGTGGAGATGTATCTGATCGACGTCTGTACCCTGCCGGTGAACATTGCCGGCCTTCCTGCCATCTCCGTGCCCTGCGGTTTCTCCCAAGGCTTGCCGGTTGGGATGCAGCTTATTGGACCTCATCTGTCGGAACAACGACTACTGAGAATCGCGTATGCCTACGAGCAGGCCACGGAGTGGCACGAGGCACGCCCCGATTTGTAACGGCTCCTGCGTCTCTACCACCTCCTGGCCTGTATCTCACTGGAAGCCTGCCCGCCGCTTGGGTGGAGTCAATACGCCTTGGCCGCTATCGGCGCCGGTGCTAGAATGAGCATAAAGGGGTCTGGGCTATGCTGCGCACGAAGATTAGGGAAATCCTGGACCGGGACTCCGCAGGCGACGACGTTCTGGTGCAGGGATGGGTCAAGACCCGCCGCTCCTCCAGGAACGTTACGTTCCTGCAAATCAACGACGGTTCCACGCTGAAGGACCTTCAGGTCGTGGCCGACGAGTCCCTATCCAATTTCGCCGATGCCGACTCCCTGACCACTGGTTGCAGCGTCTCCATCTCCGGCCAGTTGGTCGATTCGCCCGGCAAGGGGCAGAGGTTCGAGATACACGCCAAGTCCCTGGAGGTCATGGGGCTGGCCGACCCAGATACCTACCCCCTGCAGAAGAAACGCCACACTGTGGAGTTCCTGCGGGAGATCGCCCACCTGCGGCCTCGCACCAACACCTTTGGAGCCATGGCCCGGGTCCGGAACACCCTCGCCTTTGCTATTCATCGGTTCTTCCAGGAGCGGGGGTTCCTGTTCTTGCAGGCGCCCATGATTACAGCCAGCGACGCTGAAGGCGCTGGTGCGATGTTCCGGGTGACGACGCTTGACCTGGACCAGCTCCCGATCAAGAATGGCGCGGCCGACTCGGCAGAAGACTTCTTTGGAGAGCCCACTTTCCTCACCGTCAGCGGTCAACTGGAGGCGGAAATCTTCGCCCTGGCGCTTTCGGACGTATACACCTTTGGCCCCACCTTCCGCGCCGAGAACTCCAACACGTCCCGGCACCTGGCCGAATTCTGGATGGTAGAACCGGAGGTCGCATTCTGCGAGCTGGACGGCCTCACCGAGCTGGCGGAGGACTTCCTGAAGTATATTTTCACCTACGTGCTTGACCACTGCCCGGAAGACCTGGCCTTCTTCAACCAGTGGTACGACGAGTCAGTCATCTCCACGCTTGAAGGAATCGCCTCATCCAGTTTTGAGCGCATGACCTATACTGAGGCGGTGGATATCCTTCAACGCTCCGGCGAGAAGTTCGAGTTTCCGGTCCACTGGGGGACCGACCTGCAATCGGAACACGAGCGGTACTTGACCGAGAAACACATCGGCAGGCCAGTCATCGTCACCGACTACCCCAAGGAAATCAAGGCCTTCTACATGCGCCTGTCCGACGACGGGAAGACCGTGCGGGCAATGGACGTCCTGGTGCCGCGGATTGGAGAGATCATAGGGGGAAGCCAGCGGGAGGAACGCAAGGATATCCTCCTCGAACGTATGCGGGAGAGCGGGCTGGACGAGCAGAACTACTGGTGGTACCTGGATCTGCGCAGCTACGGAACGGTCCCCCACGCCGGGTTCGGGCTGGGTTTCGAGCGGACTGTGCAGTTCGCCACTGGAATGCCCAATATCCGGGACGTTTCCCCCTTCCCGCGGACTCCCAAGAGCGCCGGTTTCTAGGCAGCCCTCGTGCCCGAAGGGCCAGACATCGCCTCTGTATTCGGTGCCGGTAGCCCCCTCTACGACCGGGTCTTTTCGGGGCTGCTGGACCTTTTCCAACGCCGCACCGGGCATCCAAGGGTCGCTCTGCGCTACCGGGAATGGTGCTGCCACCGTTCCATCGCGGGCCCGACCCTGGCGGTCGACGATGAGACCTTCGTCCGCCACACCTACATCAGCATTCTCTCCAGGCTGATCGCCCGGTCACTCTTGGGTGTGGCTTATCAAATTAGCCAACCCCAGCAGCTTGGAGAGACCCTCACCGGGGGATTCTTTCGGGAACAGGGAATAGACAACTTTGCCGAGGACGATTTCTTCACCTGGCCCACTACGAGGGATGGGGACGACGAGGCTCTGAAGGTAATCGCTCCCCTCGTGGAAGAGGTTAGGAGGCGCCCGGTCATTCAAGATGGCTACGCCCCGTTAGCCCGGCTGTACGATGAGCAAGAGGAAGTACCCGTTCTTGCTGAGACGACTGGCGACAGTGCGCTGGCACTCCAACAAGCGCCGGCTACTTGCCGCAGCTTACCCAAGAGCGTATATCACACGGGCTGCGGGGGTGGTGAGGCGCTGTACCAAACAGTGAGCGGGATGGCGACAACCCTCCTCGAACAGGGCATGGACGAGTTCGATACCCTGCTGGTAGTCCTGGATCGGGTGGCCGCAACCGACACGGACCCTTTGGCAGTAGTCTTGGGCCGGGCCAATTACCTGTTTGCCTTGGGAAGCATGGTCACGGGTCCGCACCCTCCTGTCTTCCTGCCCGTGTACCTCTCAGGCCACACTCCTGGAAGTTCATCGGAGCGTGCCGGTACTGAGAATGCCAACGTCATCAGCGTCGGAGAGTCGCAAACCGCCTACCGCCTACCCGTTCGAGTTGCCGACGACCTGCAACTTCTGGAGTGGCTGGCAGGGCGGTTGCCCAACTACCTGGACGGGGCAGCGCTCCGGAGCATATCCCAGAGCCGTGATGCCGCGACTGAAGAGGTGATGATCGCTTTCCACAACTACCTGCTGGCCCCCAAGCCACGCACTCCCGTACCAGAACCGCTGATTCTCGCCGAGGCGGAGGTGATGGAGGAAACGGCGGCCGCTTTGGTACGCCTGTATCTGGAAGAAAGAGACCTGTTCCGGTTGTTCCAACTGAAAAATGCTGCCGCATCGGCGCACCTGGCAAGGCAGCAGTTTGACCGCGTGATCGTCGGTTGACTCCAATTCTGGGCCGCGAATATAATGGGCGCGATTTTACCAGCCCAGCCGAGCCGACGAGGAGACCTAGATGACTACGCAAGAGGCCGTACTGCATCCTGCCGCCATAGTCGAAGAACTCAAGAGGAATGGCTTTACCCACGTGGTCTGGTTGCCGGACAGCGAGACCAATTTCATGTACCAGTTGCTCACTTCCGAGCCGTCATTGGATCTGGTGCCGGTCTGCCGCGAAGGGGAGACGATGGCCATCGCCGCCGGGCTGTGGGTCGGAGGCAAGAAGCCCGTGGTGCTGATCCAGAACACCGGTATTTTCGAGTCCGGAGATTCAATCCGCGGCTTGGGCTTGGACGTGAACCAGCCCTTGGTCATGCTTGTAGGCTACCGGGGATGGAGCAGGCACGGTATCACCAACGACTCGGCAGCCCGGTTCATCGAGCACATCCTCCACGCATGGGGGATCACCTACTACCTCATCGAGACCGACGACGACGCCGACAGGATCAGCAACGCCCTTGAGGAGGCCGAACGCACCCGCAAGCCCGTGGCTGTCCTGGTGGGCACAGAATTCGGGGCCTAGCAGATAACGGGAGAGTTGAACCGTGATCGACAACACCGACGCCGTTAAGCTCCTCGACAGTAAGCGCGAGGACTCCGTGTTCGTGGCTACCATGAACGCGAACAACGTCAATTTCGGGTTACCCAGCGTGACCACGAACGAAGACCTCGACTTCCCCATCTCCGGAGCAATGGGCAAGGCGTCTTCGGTTGGCCTGGGCTTGGCCCTCGCCCAACCGGACCGGAAAATCATGGTGCTGGACGGGGATGGCAGCCTGCTCATGAACCTGGGTGCAATGGTCACCCTGGCCAGCAAGGCGCCCACGAACATCTACCACTTCCTGTTCGACAACGGTGTCTACGCCGTAACCGGCGGTCAACCTGTGCCAGGTTCTGAAAAGACCGACTGGGCGGATATGGCAAGGGCGGCCGGCTACGCAACTACCTTCGATTTCGACAACATCGAAGACTTGGCGACCGGAATCGAAGAGGTGCTCAGTTCACCCGGACCGGTGTTCGTACGATTGGCCATCACTCCGGAGATCGAGAACACCCCGGTCCAATTCCGGCCGAGGGCGTCCCGCTCAGTTCTGACGGCATTCCGCGATTTGCCCAAAGCCTTGGGGAACGAGTAGTTCGGTACCCAGTAACCCCGTCCCCGGACCCGGTTTGGCGCGGGGGCTCCAATTCTCGGAGAAGCCGGACCTGACCTGATGGGCCGGTGGTGTAATCCGATAGGCGACCACCGCCGTTCGCAACGTTAGCGAACGGGGACGAGCGTGTCAATTCTCAGGAACATCGGACGTGGACTGGTGGCCCGGCTGGTTGCATATGCTGCATTGCTGCTCGGGTTCATGTCTCTGTACGAAGGGTTCTCGGGGCCGAATATCCCTCTGGGGCTGTTGGGAGGCGCGCTAATTCTTGCCGGGATGTGGCTGCTGGCCTACTCCCGCAGATGGGCGGGGCCGGTGCGCCGTGAGAACCCTGCTCCAATCCAGGAGGACAAGTCAGGTGATTCCCGCGATTGAGGCTTCTAGGGCGATCAGTTTCCACCGCAAGGATGCGATCGTAGTATCCACGTCGTCGGCCTGCCGGGACTGGAACATGGTGTCGGAACGTCGCAACTTGGACGTGGACCTGACGGATTGCATGGACCGCGCCCCTGCCGTGGGACTTGGGCTAGCATTGGCCCAGCCGGAACGCAAGGTGCTGGTTCTGGACTGCGATGCCACGCTGCGCACCGACCTGGGTGGCTTGGCCACCGTCGGCGAGACTAACCCTCACAACATGGTCCACTTCGTGTTCGACGACGCCAACCATCTATCCACCGACGGCCTCCCCATCCGGGGGTTGGACAATCTGAACCTCATGTCACTCGCGGAGGGGGCCGGCTATTCCAAGCGTTATGAGTTCGACAACCTGGAAGAGCTATTCATCGGCCTGGAAGAAGTGATGGTGCAGGAAGGGCCGGTGTTCGTGCTTGTCAAGGTATTCCGTGACGCAGACGAACCTCCCTTCCCAGAGCGCTCCATGGCCGAAAGCTGGGGGCTGGTTCGCCAGACCCTGATATCGGATAGCCGTGGCGATGTCGCCTCGTCTTACCTCCGTTGAGCGCGTACCGGCACGGGATGCTCGGGTAGCAAAGGCGGTATAACTGTCCATGCACCACTGGGAAGTTGGCGGGACCATCAACATCGGCTGGCCCGATTACGGTGTCGCGGAGAAGTCCTACACCATCGTCGAGGTTCAGTTGGAGGGTCAGGTTTTCCGCGCCAGGGTCACCGACGGTCACAAGCAGGGCGGGTTCCTGGTAGTCTTCGACTGTCCCGATGTAGTGCTGGAGATGCTGGCTGAGGAGGCGACCCGCTCCTCGGGCTACAAGGTGATAGTGTCCAACCTCCGGTGCAGCATCGACGGGACAGTACTCCACAGCTTCGACTACGAGTGGTACCCGACCCCCGAATACGAGGACAGGCCATCAGCGTTGACCAGGGCTATCGCAGAGGCATTGGACGCAATGCGAGACACGGGGCCTTGCTAGCCCTTGGTGGTCCTCGGTCGGCAGTACCCTGTCTCTTTGGCGCAAGACGTTGGGGATGATGCCTGATATGGACTTGCCCCACGCCGCGGGTTATCATAATCGGCGGCACGCACCCGCATACGTCGGTGAGTCAAAGAGGGCTGGAATCTTCGCTGAGGGTGCGGGAAACAATCCCACCCATAACATGATTGGCGCGAGGAGGGCGTAATGAAAAAGGTTACCATGGCCGACGTGGCCAAGACGCCTACGGAAATGACCGGCGGTCTGATGACCGGGACCCAGGTCTGGCGTCAGGGGATTTTGGACCCTGATGACAGCAACAACTTTAACTTCGGCATCGTCAGCTTCGATGCGGGTTCCCGGAACAAGTTCCATATCCACTCCGGTGACCAGATCCTCATCATCACCGAGGGTACCGGCAAGGTGGCTACAGACGACGAGACCGTCACCGTCACCGAGGGCGACGTGGTGGTGATACCAGCGGGCGAGAACCACTGGCACGGAGCGCCCGATGATACTTCGATGGCTCACATCACCATCACGGTCAAGGGGAGCGAGACAACCCAGACCGAACCATAAAGCGGCTTAATACCCGCGGGAGAACGAAGAAGAGTCCCAGGCTAGCCTGGGACTCTTCTTCGTGACGTTTGCACCCTCGAGGCGTTACCTGCACTCGAACTGATTCCGCTTAATCGGGGTGTTGACGGACCCACTCCGCCAGGAATTGCATGGTCTCTTCCAGGTCGCGATCACGGTCCCTGGACTCCGGAGTCTCCTCCCCCAGGGGGGTACCGCCGATGAGCCGGTACATGTCGGTGACGCCCCTGAACAGGTGGTGGGTCAGACCCAGGTGGGAAAACGTCGCCTCAATTTCCTGCATCTCGCTGACCCAGCGTCGGGACTTGGCTGGTATGCCCGGAAGTCCCCGCTCCATGCGCTGCATCACTGCCGGTTGGCTGTGGTGGAACTCGTCCTTGACGTGTTCAGACAGACCCATAAGCTCAGCTGCCAGCAACAGTTGAGCGTAAAGGGCTGAAGAACCCTTGGTCATGGCCGCATAGCACATCTTGATGCCCGAAGCCTGTCCAATCTCCTCACCCACCGGGCGCACGTCCAGACCATAGTCTCGCAACTGGGCCAATTCCTCGGCGTGTTCCCCAGAGGCGTAGAACCGGGGGCTGGAACCGTTGCGTGGCGGGCCTCCCACAATCGACGCATCGACGTAGCGCGCCCCGCTCTCTGTGAGTATCGGCTCCATCTCCCGGCTGACCTGGGGGGCAATCGCGTTACACTCGGCAAACAGCAGGTCTGTCCCCGTCTCCTTGACCGCTGCCGCGACCTGCGTGCAAAGAGTTGGGACGATTTCAGATACCGTTATGGACAGGAGGACGTGGCTCTCAGCAACAAGGCCCTCCAACGTAGGCACGTCTACGATTCCCGCTTTATCCGAAAGGGACTTGGTTCGGGCGCTCCTGCCCTCCAGACACGTCAAAACCCTCAATCCCCGCTCACGCAGCAGATTGCCTACCGCGTGCCCCATGTCTCCGGGGCTTAGAATTGCGACCGTATCAATTCCCATGTGCTCGCTTCCTCCAGATTACACAGCTTCGCGGATGATACCATACATGTGCCGGTACAACTTGAGCGCCTCTTTGCCGATGAACCACAGGTCTCCGGTGCTGTCCGGACGCACATGATCGAAGGCCAGCACCTCCGTGTAATGGTAGTCGCCACGGGTTTCCAGCCAGTCCGCCATTCGGCGTGACTCGGCAACCGGGATCAGCCGGTCGCCTTGGGTGTGCATGAGCATGACTCTGGCCCGCAGGTCCTCAACGTGGGCGCTCGGCGAGATAGTCTGCATATCAGAACGGAACGTCTCCGGCAAGGAACGGTACAGGTCTTCGGCCTCGGGAAACGTAGAGCCATCCATGATGCGGCGCACAGTCCGTGCGTTGGCTGGCAGATGGTCCAGGCTGCCCGGTTCTTCCTGCTGTCCAACTAGGTAATGCCTGTATAGCGTCTCTCTCGCCGGTGGGTCTTCCACCGTTTCTATGAGTTCGTTTCCAAGGACCAGCATAGTCAACCTGTCCGGCTCCCACGGCTCTCGGCTATCCTCGTAGAAGCTGGATCGGCTGGCAACCTGCACCAGCAGGTCGCTGGCATCGAAGTAGGGGCCGAAGGCGTTGACGAACACCACATCGTCGCGGATACGTGGGTCGGCTGCCGCTACGAGGGCGAAAGAGGCCCCGACACAGAACCCTCCCATTCCGACCCGTTTCTGGTCCACAAATCCCCGGGAACGCAGGTACAGGAATGCATGGACCAGATTGTCAACCTCAGCAGGGTCAATATTGTGCTTCAAGGCCATTGTGGGAGACCAGTGGAACATCGTGGCAAACCCTGCTCTGGCGAGGGACTCTCCTAGGTTCACCACGTCCTTGTCGTCACGACCCGCAGCGTTTGCTCCAAGAAATATCAGGACGGCGGCCTGCCCTGTCTTGCCGGGGACCCGGTAAATGTCGGCCACTCCGTCTCCTGAGGCCCGGGTGTACGTGACTTCCTCCCTGACTGGATCAGTGGTGAACCAGGACTGGGGCCTGATACCCAGGTCCAATACCTGCAGGACGAAGAATGCGGTATGGTAGCCGGCACGGCCTTGGGGCGTCAGCAGCAGAAACACAGCTAGCACACCGATGAATGTCAGAAGACTCAGCGCGAATCGGCGAGTCCATTTCACGAGGAAGCGTTTCATGGTCCCGGTGTGCTAGACCTCACTAGACCCGGACCCGTACGATCATACCTGCTGAAATCACCCTGGTGGCGGCCATTGCCAGGAACACGACGGGCCAGGGACTCCCGCTCATGTCCAGCACGAGACTGAACATGATGGCCTGCATTCCCGCGTAAGCGTAGCCATGGGCGTCCAGCAGCCCCGATGAGGTGCCGGACATGTGTCGCCCAGCGATGTCGACAGCCAAGGCGGACATGGGAGACAGACCCATAGACACTCCACCGACTAGGAGGAGCAGGGCTCCCACCACCGCATTGGTGGGCGGAGCCAGGGCAATTCCGACCAGTGCCACGGCGCTGATCCCGCAGGACACGACTACCATCGGCATCCGCCCGCTGTGTAGCAGCCGGTCTGATATGAGCCCGGATATCGGAGGGGCGATCAGATAGCCCAGCGGGAGGAGGAACGTCACCAGGAGCGTCGACTCGATGGAGTGGCCACCCTGGGTGAAGTAGTAGATGGGCACCCAGGTCGTAAGTCCATAGCGGACTACGTTTTCAAGTCCTTTGACGTGGCTGGCAAGGTGGAATCGAGGGTTGGACAAAAGTTCCTTATAGGGCCCCATACCCTTCAACCGCTCCGAGTCCATGGCTTCCGGCGCGGCGGAGACCTCGTCTTCCTCGATGTAGTCCGGCAGACCTACATCGGCCGGGCGGTCCCGGGTCATCAGGTAGAAGGCGATGCCGAGGACTGCAATGATCAAGGGCGGGTACCGGAAAGCGGCACGCCACCCGAACTCGGCTCCCACTGTCCCGGACACCCACCACATCAGCAGCATTGCGCCGCCGGTAAATGTACCCAGGATTCCCATCGCCATCCCTCGGTCTTTCCGTGGCCACCACTGGGAAATCATGCTGATGGCAGGGGCCCAGCAGGCCGCATTAACGAACCCCGCTATGCCCCACGGGATGGCGAAGCTCCATGCAGAGGTGGCAAAGCTGGTGACTATGTTTAATATAGTGGTGAGGACCGCGCCTCCCAACACCCACAGCCGCAGTCCGTAAGCTTCCGCCAGTCGTCCGTGGCAAATGTCTCCTAGCCCGAATCCCCATAAGAGTAGGGCGTTGATCAGCCCAATCTCCACGTGGCTCAGGCTCAAGTCCGACTGTACCAACGGGCTGACGGGCCAGAAGTTGAACCGTCCCAGGTAGACAAACAGGTAGAACAGGCAGAATGACAGCAAGACGCGCCATTTCCACCGGTGATAGCCGCTGGGCAGGTCCGAGTAGGGCAGAGCGTTGACCTTATTCATAAGGGTCGTTAAGGACAACCTGCTGGTCCGGCGCCGTTGCTAGAGTAACCCGGCGGGCAATCTGCTCCAGCGCCCAGTCTGTTGGGACAGATGAGTCAACGGTTATGTGCGCCCGTGGGATGGGTTGCTCGTAGGGCCGCATCTTGCAATACACAGTCCAACCCGCGTCAGAGTTGTCCTGCGAGTCTCGGCGTGCGATTCGTCCCTCAAGCCGTTTTCGCACGACGGCCGGAGGAGCGGTAAACCGGACGATGGTGATGGGGGACGCAGTCCGTTCTGCTATCTCGTAAACTGGCTGGCGGAAGTTATCGGTCAGGTTGGTGGCCTCGAACAGGACTCGCCAGCCTTGTTGAAGGAACTCCTCAATCAGCAGGTGAGCCGCGGAGAACACCATCGCGTGTTCATCGGGAGTGTAGGCCGGTTGGGCAATCAACGACTTCCGCAAGTGGTCGCTTTCCAAGACTATCATCGGCACCCGCGCTACGAGGCTCCGGGCAAAATGGGACTTCCCGGTGCCTGGCAACCCGCTGAACAAGACCAGGTAACGCTTACCTCTTGGGAAAGCGCCAGCCTCGGTGGCACGCCTTTCCAACACTCCGCGCAACCGGGCAGCGACCTCCGATGCCGAGTCATAAGATACACCGCCGAATAGTTCGCGTTGCATCGCATCCCACCTACCGAGGGATCAAACGTCCTGGGCTGCAGGCCAACCTTCGAGTGCTAGGATACAAGGATTCTCAGTCTTCAAGTCGCGGTCCAGGTACCGCCATCCCCTGATTCCGTATGGAACGCGATTCCCAGGACCCCCGGGCCAGTGTGGGCGCCCATCACAGGGGTGAACTGGCTCGTGATTGCCTCCACGCAGTCGAATTCATCGGTGATGAGCCGTAGTAGTCCCTCCGCTTCCTCGGCAGCGTCAGCCTCCATCACGTTGACCCGCACCGGATTGCCGCCTGCCCTCTCTCGCATCAAGTCGACCAACCGCTCCGCTGCCCGGTTTCGTCCCCTCGGTTTCCCCACAAGTCGTGTCTCTCCCATAGACAGTTCGGCTATGGGTTTGATGCCCAGCAGGTCCCCGGCCAAAGCGGGAAGCTTGCCCACTCGCCCGCCTCGCCGCAGGTAGTCTAGGGAATCCAGGAAAGCGAAAAGACTTATACCGGGTATTAGGGAGCGCAACCTGCGGGATACATCATCTATCGTGCGCCCCTCAGATCCCAGGCGTGCCGCGGCCAACGCAAGAAGCGCCGTACCTCCCGCTGCAGTGCAGGTGTCGATTACCTCGACCCGTCCACGGTTTGTATCTTGGCTGGCTAGGTCACGAGCGGTCAGCGCGGACTGGTGGGTTGAGCTGAAATGGGAGGAGATGGTAAGGCAGACTACGTCTTGCCCCTCATCGAGACGGCTGGAGAAGGCGTCGAGGAATTCTGCCGGTGCCGGTGCGGAGGTGGTGGGCGGGTCGATCCCTCCCCTGAGCGCAGTATAGAAACCGGAGGGCCTGATATCTATGCCATCGCGCAAGACCTTGCCGTCCAGTACCAGTCGGTGAGGGATTACGGTGATGCCCCACTCGGAGACCAGGCTATCAGGCAGGCAGCAACCGCTATCAACCACCAATGCTAGGTCACGTTGTCGGACCAACGGGTGGTTACCTCTCCGTTGGAGTCTCCAGGCGACGGAGAATGAGCGCGGTTGGAAATCTGGGACTCCAGGACCGCCGGGCTCAATAGGAAAGCAAGGGACGCGAGCATCATCAGCAATACCGCGAGCAGGCTGAACGTGACGGGCAACGAAGCGGCGGTGATTATCACCATCACCACAGTACAGAGGGTCAGCAGGCCGATCCTGATGAGCCTCGGTCCAACCCTGAGGAAGACTGCCGTGGTTACCGCCAGCGCCAGGAAGATGAGGGCGCGGTCTGTGTCGGTCTCCTGCATCCGCTCCCCGTGGTCACTCCAGAGTCCACCCTGCCAGTTCAGGAACAACACCCATGACGTGAGAAAGGGGAATGGCAAGGCTGTCAGGGATGCCAGAAGCCAGTCCTGCCGGACCAGCTTGCGCACCACGCTGAACACAATCCACATGGAGAAAGGAATGTATCCCACCAGCAGGAAGAAGAGAATCACGTTGAAGGGAAGTTGTCCGGTGGTCACCAGGGTCCAGCCACCGTAGGACAGGGCAATCAGGGCCAGAAGCCATGATATAGCGGGTGCCGCCAGTGTGTAGCCCATCCAGGAATAGGACCACTTGCTCGGGTGTCCTGAACGCCAGTTCCGCCAGGAAACCAGCGTCACGCCAATCAGGAGAAGTCCAACCAGGAAGTAGTGACTCCAGAGATGGAGGGCGAATAGGGACGCCAACAGGAAGTGGGGAACTGTCGCGAGCAGAACGTCCTTCCAGACTCCGGGACTGTGCACTGCGTACATGCTGCGGGCCACTTCCTTCGGTGTGCCCATCTGCCGCACAGCCAGGTCCAGCGCCTCGTCGGTGGAGATGCCGTCCGCTTTTAGCTCGGCAGCCTTGTCCTCTAGATGGGCCTGGACCTCCCGGAGTATCTCCTGCTCTTCCCGAGGTTCCAGGCGCAGTTGACTGGACAATGAGCGGAGGTAGTTGCTGAACTCACCGGCCATCGATAGTCCCCGGATACCTACTGGGGTTTCGGAAGCATCACGGAATTCATGGCTTGCGTGAACCGTCGCCACTCCACCTGCCGGGCCGACAACGCCTCTTTGCCCTTGGCCGTAATACTGTAGTAGCGGCGCCGGACTCCATTTGGCGTGTCCATCCAGTTGCCCTCGACCAGTTTGTCCCGCTCCAGCCGGTGCAATGCAGGGTACAGGGTGCCTTCCCTGAAAGCGAAATAGCCGCTGCTCCGCCTGTCAACTTCATTGGCCATCTGGTAGCCATACATAGGCTCAATCTCCAGCAAGGCCAGTAGTAGGGTTTCCGTGTTCCCCTTGAGCAGTTCTTGTTGGCGCATATCACTGCGACCGTGATAGAGGTGAGTGTTCCGCCAACCTGTCGACCTCGTGGCGGTTTCCTCCATCCTTACTTGGCTAATGCCTCTGCGCCGTCAGAGTCTGGTGATAATCACCCTCTGAATCACGATGAGTATGATGATGGCAACCATCGGGCTCAGGTCGAACGCCCCTACCGTGGGTAGAACGCGCCGAAGCGGAGCGAGTATAGGCTCAGTGAGCTGAATCATCACATCTTGAACGCTCACGAGTATGGGGTGAGGCTGATTACCCATGATGGGCACGATGAACGACAGCAAAGCGCGGATGAGGATGGCCGTCATCACGAGAGTGATCAGGATGTTGAGTATTTCTGCTATCAATTGGACACGCTACTGTTGGCCAAGCTTGATCGACTTCAGGTAAGCGGCGTTCACGGCCTCCACCAGCGCGGCAGGTACGCCAGCCCTCTCCAACGCCTGGAGGCCCTCTGCTGTGGTCCCGCCGGGAGACACCACCATGTCCTTGAGGTCTGCCGGATGCCTTCCAGTATCCATCACCAGCTTCGTGCTGCCGAAAACCGTCTGGAGGGTCATGGTCCGCGCCACGTCGCGCGGCAAGCCCACATAGACTCCCGCGTCTATCAGCGCTTCCAGAAAGAGGAACACGTAGGCGGGGCCGCTGGCGCTCAATGCGGTGGCCATGTCGAGATACTTTTCGTCCTCGACAAATATCTCCTGGCCGATGGTTGAGAGGGCCGACCGGGTAAAGTCCCGCTTGGACTGGTCGACCTGCTCGGAACAGGTCCACATGGTCATACCGTGACCGATTTGTGCGGGAGTGTTCGGCATCACCCGGATTACCCGATCGTTCTTCATCCCCTTCCTGATCGTCTCCAGCTTGGCCCCGGCAACGATTGAAAGAGCGGCCTGATCACGGGACAGCTCACTCTCGAACTCGTCGAAGACGACGTGAAGGTCCTGGGGCTTGACGGACAGGACGACTAAATCCGCCCCATCGGCGGCGTCGAGGTTCCTCTCAACAGTCGCAACTCCGAGTTCCCGTGTCAGGTACTCGCGTCGCTCTGGCCGCGGCTCTCCTATAGCCACGTCTCCGGCGGTTGCCACACCCCCGTCGAGGACGCCCCTCAGGATGGCCTCGGCCATCGTTCCTCCGCCTATGAATGCCAGCTTCATCGGCTTTGACCTTCCATTCCAGCCTCTCGTTAGTCCCGTCCCGTCTCCCAAGTCAGGACTACTGGGGCATTATAGCACTGGGAAATTCTCTCAGAAATCGGACATCCCTTCGCCTCTGGCAAGGGACACCGCCAAACGGATCGACTCCAGCATACTGACCTCGCTGGCAATACCCTTGCCGGCTATGTCGAATGCGGTCCCGTGGTCAACCGAGGTTCGGACAAACGGCAGACCCAGGTTGGCAGTGATACTCTCTTCAAAACCGTAGACCTTGACCGGAATGTGCCCCTGGTCGTGGAACATGGCAAGCACCGCATCGTACCGGCCCTGTATCGCCTGATGGAAAATCACGTCCGCGGGCACCGGCCCGGTAACGTCGATTCCGCGCTCCCTGGCCTCAGCCACGGCAGGAGCGATTTCCTCAGCCTCCTCGTCTCCCAGCAGACCGCCGTCGCTGCCGTGGGGGTTCAGCGCCGCAGCCCCGATCCTGGGGTGCGGGAAACCCCACTTGACGAAACTGTCATGCGTCAACTGCAGGAAGTCCATGATACGCGGCTTCCTGACATAGTCGCAGGCAACACGCAGGGAACGGTGGGTCGTGAGGTGCACCACGCGGAGATTCTTGGCCATCAGCATCGTCGCTACCGTTTTCGCCCCGGTAAGCTCCTGCAGCAGCTCCATGTGCCCGATGGACTCATAACCGGCCAGGCTGGCGGCCTCCTTGTTCAGGGGTGCCGTGGCCAGTCCCGCGACCGTCCCCTCGACTGCCAGTTCTCCAGCCCTGGATACCCACTCCATAGCTGCTTTCCCGCAGGCCGGGCTGATCTCCCCCACCGTAATGTCCTCTGGGTTCAGGTTGTGAATATCCAGGACATCTATAACGTCAGCGTCCATCCCGGCGGCCACGGGGTCCTCGGTCTCGTTGATCCGAAGACTCGATCCTGTCAACTCCACCGCACGCTGCATGGCAAAGGTATTGCCAACGACCAGCGGGCGGCACGAATCATAGACTCTGGAGTCGGTAAGGGCCTTGACTACAACCTCGGGGCCGATTCCGCAGGGGTCGCCCATCGTTATAGCGATGGCCGGCCTGTCGTTACCATCCATTTCACACCTTCCTGCGCACTGCACATTCCGGGCAGTTCTTGACCTGATCTAGCCCGAATACATCGGCGAGATTATAGCACGTTGCAAGAGGAAGCCCCCGGATAACCGGGGGCTTCTGGGAGGAGGGCTGGGAGGAATTTCACTGCCGCCTACGAGACGGTTGGGGGGTCTGATAGAAGTTAACGGCTGCACAATTGAATCCCCGCCTGCCGCAGGCCGTAGGGCCGCCACCCTACTCGCACTTGTTCCATCCGCAGGAGACGCACTTGATGCATCCCTCCTGGAACACCACCGGGCCATTGCAGTCAGGGCACTTCCTGCCTTGCTGGTAACCGTTGCCGTTGCTCGCCCCGTTCATGTCAGATCCGGCGAGCATCTTCATCTGGACTCCGTTGGACGGGTAGTTGGGAGCCAGGTCCGGGTCCTCGCCGATGTGGCGTTCCAGTGCCAGGGCCACGGCATCGGGGCCAGACCGCACTAGGGTGCCATCGTCCCAGGCCGGGCAGCACGTGATCCCCCGCAAGTGTTCGATGACTACCCTGGGATCAATGCGGGACCGAAGGGCCACTGAGACCAACCTGGATATGGCCTCGAGTTGGGCGGAGTCACATCCCCCTGCCTTGCCCAGATTGCCGAACAACTCGAATGGGTGACCCTGCTCGTCGAAGTTGATCGTAACGTACATGTTCCCGTGGCCGGTCCTCACGCGCTCTGTGACCCCCGTGATCGCTTGGGGTCTATCCCGAGGGGTCTGGTATGGGTCGGCCGCCTGCTCTGCGAGTGCCGCGGCGATCAGGGCATCCACATCGGGGGTGGACTCTACCCCCGTTTCCCCCGTGCTGAGCACTTGCCCAGCCTTGCTGCCGTCCCGGTACACCGTGATTCCTTTGCACTCCAGCTCATAGGCCAGCATGTAGGCATTGGCCACGTCCTCCACCGTGGCATCGTGGGGGAAGTTGATGGTCTTGGACACCGAGTTGTCGGTGTACTTCTGGAACGCGGCCTGCATTCGCACGTGCCATTCCGGGCTGATGTCGTGGGACGTACGGAACACGTCCTTGATCCACTGGGGAATCTTGAACTGTGAGTCAAGGCGGGAAAGGCTGCCCGTCCGGGCCAGTTCCTCCATCAACTCTTCCGAGTAGATCCCCTCGTGCCTCGCCACCGCCTCGAAGTACGGGTTGGCCTCCACCAGCCGGGTATTGTCCATCACGTTGCGCACATAGCTCAGGGCAAACAGGGGTTCAATGCCGCTTGAGGCTCCTGCAATGATGCTGATGGTGCCGGTGGGCGCGATCGTCGTCGGCGCGGAGTTGCGCATGGGCGCCGGGGCATCAGAGTGGTTATAGATGCTGCCTTCCCATGCCGGGAAACTGCCCCGCTCTCCCGCCAATTCCTCGGACGCCCGGTGAGTCTCCTCCTTCACCCTGCGCATGACTTCCTCAGCCAGGGCAACGCCTTCCTCGGAGTCATAGCCGATGCCCAGTTGTACCAGCAGGTCCGAGAAGCCCATGACGCCTAGCCCGATGCGCCGTGTCTTCTTGCTCATCTCGTCGATTTCTGGAATCGGGTACTCGTTCCTGTCGATGACGTTGTCCAGCATATGGACCGTGGTCTTGACCACCCG
The DNA here is from genome assembly GCA_951812625.1 of uncultured Dehalococcoidia bacterium. Taxonomy (GTDB): domain Bacteria; phylum Chloroflexota; class Dehalococcoidia; order Lucifugimonadales; family UBA3495; genus CATOSP01. The sequence goes on from CATOSP010000002.1 coordinate 1,807,422, forward strand.
GGCCAGCCGCTCCCAGTCAATCTCAACACCGCCAGATGCCGGGTAGCAGACCATCCGTGCCAGGTTCACCGACGCCAGGTTGCAGGACTCGTAGGGAAGGAGGGGCTGTTCCCCGCACGGATTCGTGCTTTCGATTCTCCCCAGTTGCGGGTTGGGGTTTTCATCGTTGATGAAATCAAGAAATATCAGCCCCGGGTCCCCGGTCTGCCATGCCATCTGGGCGATCTGGTCGAACACCTCTCGCGCGTTCAGCCTGCCCGTCACCTCACCGGTCCGGGGGTTGATCAGGTCATAGTCCTGGTTGGACTTGAGCCGCTCCATGAAATCTGTGGTCACCGCCACGGAGATGTTGAAGTTATTGAGGTTCCTTCCATCCTTCTTGGCCTCGATGAAAGCGAGAACGTCGGGATGGTCCACGTTCAGGATTCCCATGTTCGCGCCCCGCCGCGTGCCGCCCTGCTTCACCACGTCGGTCGCCGTGTCGAAGGCGCGGATGAAGCTGACCGGGCCGCTGGCGATTCCGCCGGTCGAACCCACCACGTCGCCAGAGGGCCGCAGGCGGCTGAAGGAGAACCCGGTCCCGCCGCCGCTCTTGTGGATGAGTGCAGTCTGCTTTACCCGGTCGAAGATGGAGTCAAGTGCGTCGTCCACCGGGAGAACAAAGCAGGCTGACAGCTGTTGTAGCTCTCGCCCCGCGTTCATCAAGGTCGGCGAGTTTGGCAAGACCTCCAGGCTGCGCATGGCACGATAGAACTCGTCTTCAGTGGCCTGCCGCTGTTCTTCCGTAGCGCCGTATTCCAGGTCTGCCCGTGACAGGTCGCGCGCCACCCTGCGAAACATACCATCTGGGTCTTCCAGGACGTTGCCCTCCCGGTCTTTGGACAGGTACCGGCGGTCAAGAACAACCTTCGCGTTCTCGGTAAGCTCTGGCTCCTCAGCGCCAACCGAGGCGGCGACGCCGGCTTCCCAGAGTGCAGCGTTGATGCGGCCGACCACGGGCAACGAAACATGACTTGCCGACAATCTCTCGGTCGTCATAGAGGAACCGTCCTGCTCGAAAGTCTGTTGGGGGTTCCTCACTGGCGACGTACGCCGCGCCTAATGGCCAAGGGCATACTTTGGCCTGCCAAATCAGGTACGTCCCGCGACACACCCTAGCCTACAGGGTACGGTATGCCTCCCCCACCAGGACGCAGTATATGGTAGGCAACGTTATATAACGGCGAGGTATTTGTCAATGGAAATTCGGGGCAATCTTCATGGGAACTCAAGGAATCAGATCCCTGAGGAGAAAGCCAGCCATCACCGTTACCTCTCCCTTAGGGAGAGGTAACGGGCAAATTTGAGGAGAGTGGACTGTCAATCAACGACGCCTGTGGCCTCTTCGTTCTGGTCGCCCTCGTCGGACTTCCCCACGCCGTTCCTGGCAGACCGGGCTTGGGTCGCCCCTGCAGGGACCCGTCGGCGGGTACGGCGCTTCGGCAGCGGAGCGTCTTCCAAAAGGGGCAGTTGTGTGTCCTCTCTGAGGTCCTGCACCGCCCGTTCAAAGCTTTCAATTTCCTCGAAGTTGCGATACACGCTTGCCCAGCGGATGTAGGCAACCTCGTCCACGTGGCGGAGGCGGTCCATCACCATAGAGCCCACGACTGAGGTTGGCACGTCCGCGTGGCCCATGGTGGGCAACTCCCCCTCGATTTCTTCCACAATCTTCTCGATGGTCCGCGAGGATACGGGCCGCTTGGTGCAGGCCTTCCGAATGCCGCTGATGATCTTGTCGCGGTCAAACTCCTCCCGGCGGCCGTCCCGCTTGGTGACCATCAGCGAGTTGGACTGGACCCGCTCGTAGGTCGTAAACCGCACCCCGCACCCTTGGCACTCCCGCCTCCGCCGTACACCGTTTTCAACAATGCGGGAATCGGTAACCTTGGAGTCCAGTATGTCGCAATAGGGGCAGCGCAAGTTCCCCCCTTGCCCATGGCGGATTGCTAGACCTGGCGGCAAACTACTAGATACTGTTGCTGCCCGGTCTATGACTACAACAAAGTGTGGCCATTTTATGCACGGCGCGTCTGTCGGTCAACACCTGCCATCGGATTGGGCCGAAAACGGCGACGACGGGGACGTTCGGCAGGGGCAGTAGCGCGCAATTCAGTGCCTGCCCCGGCTCCGTCGCGGGTGGTTTCCCTTTTGGTCTCTTTGTCGGACCCCGAATTACTGACACTTGCTTCTTTCAAACCCCGGTTGCCAGTCCTTATCATGTCTTGTATGCCTCAGGGTCGGACCACCGCCCTGACCGGGAACGAAATCCAATCCGCCACTCGGGGAACCGGCCCAATGCGCGCAGGCCGGTCCTGTAGCGGTCATGGATCAGCGTTCTCGATGCCCGGGGATATCCCATGGACCGTCCCGCACCCTTACCCAAGGCCCGCCCGATGCGACGGAATTCGTAAAAGTGAGCGGAAATGAGCGGAAATGGAGGGGAAACTGAAATTTTTCCCTTCCAGTCCCTCCCCTCTCCGGGAATAAATCTCAAAGGAGCCGACACCGGAAAATGAGAAGCGAAATCAGGTCCCTCCAGGCCCGCGTCCGAGCCCTCCAGCGCAAGTACGCACCCCAACTCGCCTTCATCAAGCTGCGCCAACTGGCTGAGGACTACATCCTCGAATGCGAGAAAGCCCGCGACGAGAACAAACCCCAGCCCGAGACCCATTCATTCATCAAGAAGATAGTCAAGGCCGGCTTCCGCCTTCGCACATTCATCGCCCTCCACAAATGCGTGGACCGGTTCCAGGGCAAGGACGCCATCCCCGAGCCCAGGGACATCCTGCTTGCCCTGCTTCCTTATGACTGGGAGCGGATTAACCGGCACATGCCCAGGAAGTCGGAGCTTGACCAGGAGGTTGAAGAGCGTCCCTGGCGGGAATGGGCCACTGCCGAAGCTTAGGGAACCTGCTTTTGGGCCTGCCGGTGGGTGGGAATGGGCGGATCTAAGGGGAACCCAGAAAGGTCTCGGCTGTCGAGCACTCAGCCGGGCCGCCAGTAATGGAACGCTGCCGCTTTTGGGCGTGAGGTGGACAAGATAGGAGGCCGCCCCGCGTGGAGCGGCCTCAGAAGGGTTCCCGGCGCCCAGAGTTGCGAATTGTGCCGAATAGGGTGATTAGTGCTGTTGGGCCTCCGAGAATATTACTCCCAACCGTACGCCTACCGGAAGAAGCCCCGGTTTCGGCCGGAGGACTGTCGCCGCAGGAAGCTTGGAACGTCCAGTTCTTCCTCGCTCTCGGGAATCACGTCCTGGAGCAGTCGCTCCAATTCGGCTTCCCTGGCGAGCTGGGCGTCCTGGGCCACCGGGAAGGCCGCAGCCACCATGGTGATCTTCACTTCGTCGTCCAGCTTCGGATCCCGGGAGGTTCCGAAGATTATGTTGGCTTCAGGGTCGGACATCTCCTGGATGACGTCCGCCGCATCCTGGACCTCCTTGAGGCTCAGGCTGGCGCCCCCGCTGACGACGAACAGGATCCGCTTGGCCCCGTCCATGGCGATGTCGAGCAACGGGCTCTTGGTCGCCATCTTGGCGGCGTCGATGGCCCGGTGGTCTCCCTTCCCTCTGCCGATCGCCAGCCAGGCCGGTCCGGCATTGCTCAGGATGGTCTTGACGTCGGCGAAGTCAACGTTGATCTCGCCCGGCACTGTGACCACTTCGGCAATGGCCTGGATACCCTGCTGCAGGACGGTGTCAGCGGTACGCAGCGCGTCTTCCCAGGTAAAGGTCTGTTCCGACTCGTTGTTCAGGTGCAGCAGCCGGTCATTCGGTATCACGATCAGCGTGTCCACGTGATCCTTCAGACGGCTGATGCCTTCATCGGCGTTTTTGCGCCGGGTGCTCGCTTCGAAGGAGAACGGACGGCTCACCACACCCACGGTCAGCGCTCCGGTTTCCTTGGCGATCTGGGCAACCACGGGAGATGCGCCGGTCCCGGTTCCGCCGCCCATGCCGACAGCCAGGAAAATCATGTCCGCATCCTTCATGGCCTCTTCGAGGTCTTTGCGGCTTTCCTCAGCAGCCTGTCGGCCAAGGTCAGGCTGAGCTCCCGCGCCCAGACCACGGGTCAGGCTCGACCCAATTGGAATCCGGTGGGACACGTCGCAGCGGAACAGGTGTTGCGAGTCGGTGTTGACCGCGTAGTACTCCACCACGGGCAGCTTTTCCTTGTACATCCGGCTCACGGCGTTGCTACCGCCTCCGCCTATGCCGACAACCTTGATCAGGGGCACCCCGCCCCCCGCCTCCGGGATCATGCTCAATGGATCGTTGGGGTTCGCAAGCGGCTCCCAAGACGCCGAGTGTTCAAATGCCATGTCTGCCTCCTCCGCAGCCCTTAATCTGGTCCAAGATATCGCCATCGCCGGCTGACTTCCGTACCGTTCGGAAACTATGCCGGAGTCTGCTGCCTAGTCCACAATCACCTCTTCCGCCACTTTCTGCTCTTCCTTCTTCCGACCCGTCAGAAGCGACCTGAAACCACCACCCTTCTTGCCGTTGCGGCTCTTCTCTACCTGTCTGGGCCTCTCCACGTTCCTGCCGTTGCGGTAGGTGCGCTTCTGGCCGTAATGTTTGATCCCCCACAGTAGCAGACCCACCACGACCGACGCATTGGGCTTCTGCAACTCGGACGGCAACCCCGCAATGCCCCTGGGATAAGCCAGACGGACGGGAACTCCGAAGGTCTGCCGGGCCAGTTCACACAGTCCGGGCAACTGCGCGCCACCACCCGTGAACACCAGGCCGCCGCTCGGTATGTGCCTCAAGCCCGACTCGCGCACACGCAGCAGGACCATCTTGAGTATCTCCATCACCCGGTCATGCAGTGGCTCACTCAATGCCCGCCGCTTCACGACTCGGCGCGGCTGTCCTTCGAAACCGGGGACAACCACCTCCTCGCTCAGTTGGACCAACTCGGGCATCGCGGCGCCAGCCTTCACCTTGATTTCCTCCGCGATGTAGAACGGAACTCTCATGGCCACCGCTAGGTCTCTCGTCAATTGATTGCCACCGACTGGAATCATCGACGAATACCAGGGTGTTCCCTGGCGGTAGATCGTGATGTCAGTGGTACCCCCACCGATGTCAACCAGGACCGCTCCCATCTCCCGTTCATCCCCGGTAAGGGTGGCCTCAGCCGACGCGAGAGAAGACAGGACCAGACTGCCCACGCCAACTCGGTCGGAGTCCAATACCTTGAGCGTGTTTCTAAGGATGGCAGCATCCCCCAGGACGATGTGGGACTCTACCTCTACCTCTTTGGCATGAAGACCAGCCGGGTTTCGGACCAACGCAAGTCCGTCAACCACGTACCCCATAGGGATCATGTGAATGATCTCCTGAGTTGGGTTGACCTCAGGGGCTGCGGACTCGATCAACTGGTCCACCAGGGTAGGGTCCAGGTCGTCGATGTCGTTGGGATTCTCAACCACATTCTTGGTGTTAAGGCACGTTATATGAGCACCGTTAACGCCCACGTAAACGCCCGAGATGACGCCCTTGCCCACGTAGCGCTGGGCCTCTTCAATAGAGGCGCTAACGGCCACCCTAACCTCTTCGATGTTTTCGATCCGCCCTTTCTGGACTCCCTGAGATGGGACAAGTCCCGTTCCAAGGACCTTCAATTCACCTTCGGTACCTATGCGGGCAACGACGGAGTATACTTTGTTACTGCCGATGTCCACCGCAGAGTAGAACGTATCTTTACTCAACCACACACCATCCTTTCCTGCTGATTGGGACCGCGGCCCAGTTCATAGCCGCTCAGCTACGCGCATCCTAGCGCTGCGGCTCCGGGGATTGGCGTTCACCTCCGTGAGTGACGGTCTGATCACCCTGCGGTTGAGAATCCGCACCGTCGGCTGATGTCCGCATACACAAACTGGAATCTCGGGAGGGCAGACACAGATTGCAGCCTCCCGGGCCAGAAATTGTTTTACGGCACGGTCTTCCAGGCTGTGATAGCTTATGACTACCAGCCTTCCTCCAGTCGCCAACAATTGCACTGCGGATTGAAGACCTTTTCGGAGGATATCCAATTCGTTGTTGACGGCAATCCGAAGAGCCTGAAAGGTACGCGTGGCCGGATGGATCCTGCGCCGGCTTCTGCGTCCGACGGTGGCTATTACCAGCTCGGCCAGGGTAATGGCGTCACCTATGGGCCTATGGCGCACAATGGCACGGGCAATCTGCCTGGCCCTTGGTTCCTCACCGTTCTCGCGTAGTAGTGAAGCCAGTTCGTCCTCAGTGAACGTATTGATCACCTCATGGGCGGTTAGTGGGGAGGCCGGGTCAAAGCGCATGTCCAGCGGGCCATTTGACTGGAAGCTGAAACCGTATCCTGGCGCTTCCAACTGGCGTGACGATATACCTAAGTCCATCAACACACCATCGGCGGAATCGACGCCACGGCTGTTCGCTGCATCGATCAGGCCATCATATCCGGCATGTACCGACGTAAACCTCGCTGCGAAGTCTGCGAGTCGCCGCTCCGCAATGGTCAACATGCGTGGGTCCCGGTCGATACCCAGCAATCGGCCGTCCGGTACGGTTGCATCCAAAATTGCTACGCCATGCCCTCCCTCTCCGAGGGTGGCATCCACATACACTCCATCTCGCCGCACGACCAGATGCTCGACCACCTCGGAGAGCAGGACAGACCGGTGATAGATGTAGGGATCGGTGCTGCGACCGGCATCACCGGGGGGATCGATACTCCCCGGATCAAAACCGCCATTGCCGCCACCTGTTGTCGACACTGCAAAAACCAACGCATGCCCTCATCGCTTGGCCGCTGAGTCTCGGGAGGCCCAGTGGTTGGGCCTGCGCCCTCTCATTGCCAAACTCGATGTTGGCAACTTACCAAGTCAGGAAGAATTATGTCAATGAATTACAAAACGATTTTCAGCAAAGTTTCAAATGTAGTTGAATAAGTAGGCTTCGATGCGAAGCTGATTGGCCTTGGACGCCAGCGTCCCCGAGGAGAGACCTTCGCACGACTCCGAAAGGTTCCAACGTGCAGAGCGTTATGGTATACTCCGAGTTGCCCTACTGAAGCCTGTTGCCGGTGCTGGCAACCATATACTGGCGTGTTTGATGAACGGAGATGTTCTGCGGTGATCGTGACGCGGGTTTCTGAAAGCCCTACCGAAGTAACGCTCAACATCGCGTTGGACCCCGACGACGAGGAACCTTTCATCAGCCGGTCCTACCGCCGAGTTGTAGGAAGGCTGCAAATCCCCGGATTCCGCCGCGGTAAGGCACCCCGTTCTATTGTCGAAAGCCATGTCGGGCGGCTCGGCTTAGTACAAGAAGCACTGGAGTTCATGATACCCGAAACCCTCGACAACGTGCTCCGGGAACAAAAGCTTCAGGCCTATGCCGAGCCCGACCTGGAACTGTTGGAGATGGAGCCGGTCAGCTTCAAGGCTGTGATTCCTCTGGAACCAGTCGTGGACTTAGGGGACTTCCGGGCTATCCGTGTGGAGCGCCCACAGGTCGAGGTGACGGAGGACGAGGTAGACGAGGTAGTGGAGCAGATCCGCTACCAATCGGCCCTCTGGGAGCCTGCTGAGCGTCCAGTCCAGTATGGGGACCTTTTGACCCTCGACGTCACGGGTTTCATCAACGGTGAGCAGGTAACCAATGATGAGGGCGTCGACTACATCCCAGAACAGGATAACACTCTACCCGTTCCGGGGTTCTCTGTTTACCTGGAGGGTATGTTCGAGGGTCAGGAGAAAGACTTCACCCTTACGATCCCTGAGGAGCAATATCAGGAAGATTTCGCAGGCAAAGAGTGTACGTATCACGTCAAAGTCTTGTCAGTGAAGGCCAAGACCCTGGCAGAGTTAGACGATGAGTTCGCCAAAGGGGTCGGTGAAGGCTATGAGACTCTGCAAGCCCTTCGAGATGAGCTGCGCGATCGCATTGCCTCTGACGCCGAGTCAAACGCTGAGCGAACGCACCACGACCAGATACTTCAGGAGCTCCTGAGCATCACTAGTATCCATGCGTCCGATCTCATTTACCAACGCGAGATGGAAGGGTTGCAGGAGGAACGGGAACGGACACTGCGCAACCAGCGCCTCGACATGGACACGTATTTAGGCTACATCGGCCTATCCAACGAGGAATGGCGAGACCAGTTGCGTTCACGCGCCGAGGAACGCTTGAAGAGTCACATGGTCCTGACCAAGGTAGCCGAATTGGAGGAGATTGAGGTCTCTCCGGATGCTGTGCAGTCGGAAATTGACCAGATGGTGTCCTCAGCAGGAGAGTCCGCAGATATGATGCGACAAAGCCTCTCCACCGATGCCATGCGTAACAACATTCAGGCATCCATACGCAACCGGGAGGTCATGCGTCGGCTCGCGGAAATCATGGGGGGTGAATTCTCTGACGAAGAAGCGCCCATTCTTGAAGGTGCGGGAGAAGAGCAGCCACCCGAGGTTGCCGGTGGGAGTCCAACACTGGCCGAAGATGAACAATCTGAAGGACGCCAATAAGGAGCTGATACTGATGTTGAGCAACTCTGATAGCTCACCTTTCCCTCCAATCCCTGGATGGTTTCAGGGCAGTTTGGGATTAATCACGCCTGAACACTCATCTCTGATCATGCCACAGAGCATTATCCCCATGGTCATCGAGACCAGTCCTCGTGGTGAGCGGGCCTTCGACATATACTCCCTGCTGCTCAAAGAGCGGATCGTTTTCCTCGGCACACCCATCAATGCCCACGTCGCCAACACGATTACTGCGCAGTTGCTCTACTTGGAGCGGGAAGACCCGGACCGGGGGATCAGCATGTACATCAACAGTCCGGGCGGAGAGATAAATGCCGGGTTTGCGATCTACGACACTATGCGGTTGATCAACTCAGAGGTGTCCACCGTCTGCATGGGTTTGGCTGCCAGCATGGCCACCGTCCTGCTGTCCGGAGGGGAGAAAGGTAAGCGGTATGTGCTCCCCAACTCGACCATCCACATGCACCAGGCCATGGGCGGGGCCCAAGGCCAAGCCAGCGACATCAGAATCACCGCAAACGAGATAACGCGGCTTCAAAACAGGATCCTCGACATCCTCTCTACAAACACCGGCCAAGAGCGTGACAAGGTGGAACAAGACGCAGACCGGGACTTCTACATGAGCTCCGACCAGGCAGTGGAATACGGTCTGGTGGATGAAATTATCGGCGGGGTAGGCGAGGCATCTGCCGACGGGCCTGGTCCAGCGGACGAATCCTCCACCTCCTAGCGGTATCCAGGCCACCGGAAAGTCAGCGCCGTGGGAAGACCCGGCGCTGACTTTCTGCCGTCTGACAGGTCTTTCCGAACTTGGAACCACAAACCTTTCGGCCCAGGCGGGCCGCCTGATATTCCATACGCAAACCCAATTGGCGGGGAGGTGCATGGTGGCGGGCTACAGGAACGGGGCGAGAGCTATGCAGTGCTCATTCTGCGGAAAATCCCAGCCTAGGTCGAACCTTGTACAGGCCGGCAGGGGACGCGCGGCAGTCTGTTACGATTGCATCCATGTCCTGGGCCAGTTGGCTGACCAGGAGAGCCCCAAGGCCCCCCTGGTCACTCCCGACCCCAAGACTCTCATGATTCCCCGGGAGATTTATGCTAACCTCGACGCCCATGTAGTGGGACAGGACCGGGCGAAGAAAATCCTTAGCGTCGCAGTCTACAACCACTTCAAGCGCATCTGGAACGGCCACCGCAAGTCCGAAGTCGAACTTCAGAAATCCAATATCCTGCTCCTAGGACCTACGGGCTGCGGTAAGACCCTCCTGGCGGAAACCCTTGCCCGTACCCTGGATGTCCCCTTCGCAGTTTGCGATGCAACGTCCCTCACCGAGTCCGGTTATGTTGGTGAAGACGTCGAAAACATTCTCCTTCGCCTTATCCAAACGGCCGATGGAGACGTGCGCCGGGCGGAGCACGGAATCATCTATATTGACGAGTTGGACAAGATCGGCCGGAAAGAGGGGATTAACCGCTCGATCACCCGCGATGTGTCTGGCGAGGGTGTCCAACAAGAACTCTTGAAAATCATCGAAGGCTGCGTGGCCAACGTACCCCCCCAGGGAGGTCGCAAGCACCCTCATCAGGAGTCCATACAGATCAACACAAGAAACATCCTGTTCATTTGCGGAGGAGCTTTCGACGGCCTAGATGACATCGTGTCGAATCGTCTCGGTTCGGCGTCTCCCCGACTCGGATTTCTCGCTTCGTCTCGCGACCGGGGCGGGGAAGACACGAATCCCTTACACCATATCACACCGGAAGACCTCCTTCATTTCGGCTTCATCCCGGAGCTGGTAGGCCGCTTGCCGGTTACCGTGGCATTGAACCATCTGGATCGTGAGGCCTTGGTGAAAGTGCTGACCGAACCCAAGAACGCGCTGGTCAAACAATATCAGTACCTATTCAGCATGGACGGTGTAAATCTGGAGTTCACGGAAGATGGGCTTTACGCCGCGGCTGAGCGGTCTCTGGAGCAACAGACTGGCGCACGTTCCTTGCGGTTCGTGATCGAAGAAACCCTTATGGAAACCATGTACGACCTTCCATCACTTGGCAACGTGGCGCGGTGTATAGTTGACCGGAGCGCCATAGAGGGAACCGCCGGTCCCAGATTGATCGCGGACACCGGGAAACCCATCAGCCTTGGCTTCGAACCCACCCGGCAGTCCGCTTAAGCCGAGTCTGCCAACTTGTCCGAAGCCATCGCCTCCGCGACCTTGTCGTCCAGACACAGCCCACGAAACCGTTCGTATTCGCCCGCCGCCTGCCCTGGGCCCTGCGCCATCAATGCCTCCAAAGACACTCGCCCATCAGCCACCGCCCCGAGTGTCTCGAACAACAGGTAAGGCTCTTGGCTATATTGCACCCGCCGTATACACCTAAACAGCGGGGAGTCCTCTCCGTTCATTTCCTTGACACGCGCAACGCCCTGATCTACTAGGTTCGACCAGTGGGGGGCAAATTCCTGTGTGCTGAGCGAGACTGTGCAATAGGAGACAACTGGCCCGCGGTCCAGGGCCTCAGTGGCCAGATGAATCATCGTCCCGGTACGCACCGCCCTCGACTCAATCAACTCCCAGACAACCTGCTGCCACGTGCCGACAGGGCCATTTGGCAGTGCCGGGTGCAAGTTCAGGAACGGGTACTGACGGCACATCTCGCCGCCAAGAATCAACATGTACCCCGCCAGCACGCAGACGTCCGGTCGGAAGCTAGCCAGCCGGTCTGCCACCAACCGATCAAATTCCGCTCGCAAACTTGAGAATGTTTCTCCTCTGGCACGTCGAAACCTAGCGGATGATAGCGTTTCCAAAGGTAGGCCATAACCATTTACCAAGGCCAGAAATTCGTCAGATCCCTCCGCTTCGCCCTCTTCCCGATTGCTGAACACGAACTGAATTCTGGCATCAATCTCTCGCCGGGCCAGCCGCTCTTGGACGAAGGAGAGTAGCCCTCGGGAGCCCGGACCTCTGCCAGTGGAAAACCACCCGATGTTTAACGTGCTCAACCCCATCTTCAGGCCATAGCAAAGTGGGTATTCATACGCAACAAAATCAAGGAGTCTTGCAACGGCTGATGGACGATCGGAGTTCAGGATACCCCAGAACTGACCGGCTTCAGAAGGGGAGGCCGTCCCCATCAACGTCCGACCCGTCATCCATCTCTGGAACGGAATCGTCGGTTACCCAATCATTGATATTAGAGACGCGCAACTCCGCATCATCGAGAAGCCGGTTGCACAGGTGGACTAGTTGCATACCTTCTTCGTACCGCGCGACGGCATCTGATAGGCTGACTCCACCATCTTCCAGGAACACTGCCACCTCACTGAGACGGCGGTACGCCTCCTCAAAGGAAAGGGCTTCGAGATCGGGATATCCTGAAGGGTCACCCGGGTCAGTCATAGTACCTCTCTCGGTTTCAAAACAGTCGTCCCATTGCAGGTGCTTCCTTTCTCGCCTTCCGCTTTCTTGGGGGCGACTGTGGAGTGCTGATCTGGTTGGCCGTTGGGTCAGTACCGGCAATTGCAGGAATAACGCCATCTGCAACGGTTATAGACAAGGCATCCCCGTTAGCCACATGGGTGGTTGCGCTGACCACTCGGCCACTTTCATGGTGCTGAACCACTGCGAACCCTCGTCGCAGGGTGGCCTGTGGGTCGAGCGCTCGAAGACTGTCGGCACGGTTATCAACCGACATCCGTGTAACGTTCAGCCAATTGGTCAACGCCATCCTGGACATGCGGGCCAGATCATCAACTCTGCGCCGTAGGGAGGTTATATCTGGCAGAGACCTTTCCAACCCGCGATATGAGCTTTGTACGTCGCCACGGCTGGCACAGACTTGCCGCAATGCGGAGCGGTAAAACCGCTCGCGCACCGACGCAAGCTCATGGCGTAGCTCGGCCTGGTCAGGAGTCACCAACTCCGCCGCTACTGATGGAGTCGCGGCCCGGACGTCGGCCACATCGTCCACAACGGTGTTGTCAGTCTCGTGTCCAACGGCGCTAACCACGGGAACGCGGCTGGCGTAGATGGCCCGGGCTACTGATTCCTCATTAAACGGCCACAAGTCTTCAAGGGACCCGCCGCCTCTGGCAACGATTATTACATCGGACCGCCAGTCCTCGTTCAGTCGTTCGATGGCGCTCACGATTTCACCCGCGGCAAGGTCGCCCTGCACCGAGGAGGGAGCGAGTAGCAATTCAGCTAGGGGGTAGCGCTGTCGTACGACGTTCTGGATGTCATGAAACACAGCCCCGGACGGCGAGGTTACGACTCCGATGACTTTGGGATACCGGGGGAGTGCCCGCTTGCGGCTCTGGTCGAACAGGCCGTCGGCCTTCAACCGCTGACGCAACCGCTCCAATTCGAGGGCCAATTCGCCTACGCCGGCAGCCATGGCCATTTCAACCATAAACTCGGTCGTGCCTCTCGGCTCGTAGAAAGTGATGTTTCCTTCGGCCAGAACGGCATCTCCGTTTCGCAAGAGATCTGCACCCGGTTTTCCCCGGAACATCACGCAGTTGAGGACACTCTGGTCATCCTTCAGGGTGAAGTAGGAGTGGCCCGCTCCGGAAACCCGGAGGTTCGACACCTCAGCTTCCACCAACAAGTCTGAGAGCAGTGGGTCATTTTCCAGCGCCTGCTTGAGGTGGGCAGTTACTTGGCTGACTGTGCGTATGGCCATGAGTTTAGGCCACTCGCTCCGTATAGGCCCCACTCCGAGTGTCCACCCTGACTATGGTGCCGGGTGTAATGAACATAGGGACATTGACGCGCAGGCCAGTCTCCAGTGTGGCTGGCTTTGTCCCGCCCTGAGCAGTATCCCCTCGGAAGGCGGGTGGCGTATCAGTAACCTCCAGTTCCACATGGGTAGGCAGGTTGATACTGATGACCGAGCCTTTGTAAAAAATCACCTCCACTATCATCTGCTCTTTGAGGTAGTTCAAGGCATTTCCAAGGAGGTCCTTGCCGAGTTCGTGTTGGTCAAAGCTCTCCTGGTCGAGGAAGTAGTAGTATTGGCCGTCCGTATAAAGGAACTGGGCTTCCCGATTATCGATGTCCGCCACGGCGAACGCGGTGTCATAACGCTGGAAAGTGCGCTCCACCACGGTTCCGTTGATGAGGTTCCTCATCTTGATTCGGGTTACCGGCGCCCGTTGCTGCATCTTGTGACGTTCGTAGTCCATGATCTGCCAGGGTTGGGCATCCAGTTCGATTACCATGCCTCGACTCAGATCGCTGAAGTTTATGCTCATCCCAATCCATCTCCAAGACGGGTCGATTCCGTCAGTCTCCGGTTCACTTCGAAGCCTCGCCCAGCGGAACGGCGCCAGCTTCAGTCATCACTGCGACATCGTCCATCACCACGACGTCTTCAATCTGCACCCCGCCCCAACCGCCGATACAAATCCCCGGCTCAACCATGTACACCATCCCAGGTTTTCAGAACGTCATCGGATCCAGGACTCACGCGGGGCTTTTCATGGACTGCCAAACCAACGCCATGGCCCAGACTGTGGGGATAATGCTCCCGGTAGCCCGCGCCGGATATCATGTCCCGTGCCAGTCCTTCGCACCCCTCCCCCGCCATACCCACACTCGCCGTTGCGATCGTGGCAAGCTGTGCTCCGAGCACAAGGTCATCGACCTTCCGGAGCATTTCACCAGGTTCGCCAAGCACTGTAGTCCGAGTGATGTCCGAGCAATACCCACCAACGCACGCCCCCACGTCGATCATTGTAGGTTCACTCACCCTGGACGGTAGGTCCGTGGGCTCGTGGTGGGCAATCACAGCATTCGATCCCGAGGCCACTATAGTCCCAAAGTCAATGCTGGCGGCACCGAGCTGACACATCACGGTCTCCATCCGGAAAGCGGTGTCTCGCTCCCTCATACCTTCGGTTATGGTGGCGCACACAGCCTCAATAGCGGCATCTGAGGCGTCGATCGCCTTTTGCAGCAGAGGAACATTTCTCTGCGTCCTTCAAGGTACGTTGTTCTGAGCCCGTGTCGTCAGCGGGAACGAGGCAAAGAGACTGGTCTTCCCCGAGCCACTCGATCAAGGACTGATAGGTGGCCACCAGCATGTGGCTACTCTCGAAGCCTCGTCGCCTCATGCTGTTCTGAATCAAACGATCTAGGAGCCAGCCCCGGCCACGCTCGACTGTGAGGACTTCGCAGTCGGTAGACTCCCGCACCGCTTGCTCGGAGTAGTGGCCATCGGTGGCCAGCGATGCCTGGTCTGTAGTCAGGAGAGGAAACCCCGCGGAGCCAGTGAACTCTGACAGGTACCGCCGGTTCTGTGACGTGGAAATGAGAAGAGCGTCCATCACCCCTTCCAGACGCGCCGTCATGCCGCTGCTTCCTCGCCGATAATCGCTGTCAGAATCTCTAGCGCCGCAGTATAGCTCCTGTAACCGAAGCCCGCAATCTGGCCGCGGGCAATGTCGGTAATGACCGAGTGTCTGCGCCAGTCTTCTCGGGCGTAGGGGTTTCCCAGATGTACTTCGACCACAGGCACTCCGGAATCTATGAGACCATCCTTAAGCGAGTACCCGTAGTGGGTGAGCGCACCAGGATTGATGATGATTCCGTCTATCAGTCCCCAGTTCTCCTGGATGATATCGATAAGCTCACCCTCCAGGTTCGACTGGAAAAAATCAACCTCCACGCCCAATCTTGCGGCGGCATTTGCAACCTCTTGGTTGACCTCGTCTAGGGTCTTGGAGCCATAGATGCCAGGATTGCGCCGCCCCAGGATGTTAATGTTGGGGCCATTCAAGACAAGGAACCTAGCCATGCTCGCCTTCCGAATCAGGTGCGGACTCATCATCTCCATCGTCTGCCCGCGCGCGGGACCCAGCCACTGAACGGGGATGATGGCTGAGATACGAAGCTAGGGCTTCCTGCTTGGTCACGTGAGTATAAATCTGGGTGGTGGTGGGGCTGGAGTGGCCAAGAAGTTCTTGGATCACCCGGAGGTCGGCCCCACCCTCCAGCATGTGGGTGGCGAAAGTATGTCTCAATGTATGGGGGTGTACGTCTTCCCTGGCCCCGGCCTGTATGGCGTAACCCTTCACCAATTTTTCCAGGCTGCGCCGAGACAATCGACCACCATACCGGTTCAGGAACAGGCCCTGCTCAGGCCCAGAAACCAGTTGGGGCCGCGTCTCCTCCAAGTAGCGTTGCAGGGCTTCTGCCGCATGCTGGCCGAACACTACCATCCGTTCCTTCGATCCCTTGCCGCGAACCCTGATTTCCCGACGGTCCATATTAACGTGCTCAAGATCAATGCTTTGAATCTCAGCAAGCCTCACGCCACATCCATAGAGCACTTCAAGTATCGCCCGATCTCGGACGCCCATAAGCGTGGATTCGTCGGGCACGTCCAAGATCCGAGTTGTTTCAACCTGTCCCAAGAACGGAGGGAGAGGCTTGTCCAGCTTGACCGAAAAACTGCGGCCCGACGGGACAGGACTCGACTTGAACATCCCTTCCTGCACCAGGAACCGGTAGAATGAGCGGAGCGCCGCCAGCTTCCGGGCTATGCTCACTCTTGCATATCCTTCCCCGTTTTCCCGCGCCTCCGTGGCCAGCCAGGCTAGGTAGCCGCGGAGCATCTGCCGGTCCATTCCTTCCAGCGTCAGGTCGCGCAGTCGGAGAAACTCGCGAAATGTACCCAAGTCATCTAGGTAGATCCGAACAGTGTTCTCCGCCAGTCTGCGTTGGCCACGGAGGTAGGCAGGGAACCTCTCTAACAGAGAGTCCAATCGAACCAACTCCGGCGAGTCCTGCAGTTCCAACTCTACCGCGGGGACACCGTCTACAGCCGTGTCAGCCACCGACGGGCACCTGCTCCTGGGCTTGTTCCGCGACCGGTTCGCTCCAGTCGCAGTTGGTACACGCTGCCAGGCTACGGCTGCGCTGTACCATTAGACCGCTGCACTCCGGGCAGGGGGTGGGAATAGGGCGCTGGTTGACTAAGAAGTCGCACTCAGGATATCGGGAGCACCCATAAAAGGGTCGCCTTCCTCCTCGGGCTCGTCTCTCCACAAGGTCCCCACCACACCTGGGGCAGTTGACTCCAGTACGGTTCAGGATCGGCTTGGTGTTGCGGCAGTCGGGAAAGCCTGTGCAAGCCATGAACCGCCCGAATTTTCCGGTTTTGATGACCATTGGAAGCCCGCAGTCATCACAAACTTCGTCCGTCTCCTCTTCGATCTTGGTCCGAGGCATGGTCTCCTCGGCCTTTTCCAACGCCTTCTGGAACGGATGGTAAAACTCGTCTAGCATCGGCACCCATTCCCGTTCGCCCCGGGACACCTCGTCCAGTTCTTCCTCCATCTTGGCGGTGAAGTCCAGATCCATCACATCGGTGAAGAATTGGAGCAGCAACTCGGTCACCGTCGCCCCGAGGACGGTTGGCACAAGCCGGTTCTGCTCCTTGGCGACGTAGTGTCGGTCGAGCAGCGTCCCTACTGTGGGGGCGTAGGTGCTGGGTCGGCCGATACCTTTCTCCTCCATCGCCTTGATTAGCGTCGCCTCTGTGAACCGTGGCGGCGGCTTCGTGAAGTGCTGGAGGGCCTCCAACTTCTCGCAGGCGAGTGTCTCTTCCTCGGCCAGCGCGGGCAAGGCTTGGGTCGAGTCATCGTCGGTATCGTCCTGGCTCTCCATGTACACGGCTCGAAATCCGGGAAACACAAGCACTGAACCGGTCGACCGGAAGATGTACACCTTGCCAGAAGACTGACAGATCGAGTCAATGTCTACGGTAGTGGCCTCAGACCGGGCGTCCGCCATCTGGCTGGCCACCATCCGTTCCCATATCAGCCGGTATACCCTAAGCTGGGTCTGGCTCAGGTATTGCTTCAATGAGTCCGGTGTACGCATGGTGGATGTGGGCCGGATAGCCTCGTGGGCCTCCTGTGCCGCCTTGGTGCGGGTCGAAAATGTCCGGGGTTTGTCCGGTATGTATGCCTTCCCGTACTTCCCAGATATGTACTCCCGGGTCTCCTGTACGGCCGACGACGCTACCTGCACCGAATCGGTACGCATGTAGGTGACCAGCCCCACGGAGTCCCCGCTCCCTATTGGCAGACCTTCGTATAGCTCCTGGGCCACCATCATGGTTCTCCGGGGTGTAAGCCTCAACTTGCGTCCCGCTTCCTGTTGGAGTGTGCTGGTGGTGAACGGCGCGGCGGGGCGCTGTCGCACCTGACGCTTGCGCACATCGGCCACCGCGTAGGAGGCATCCTTCAGTTCAGCCTCGTAGCCCCGGGCCTCGTCTTCATTGGCGATGTTGAGTCGTTTGCGACTGTCCTTCTCCGAGTGCAATACGCCGGTGAACACATGGTTCCTGTCCACCGGGTCCCCTTCCTTGTGGAGTTGCGCCTCCAGTGTCCACGACTCCACTGGCACGAAGGCTTCGATCTCCCTTTCCCGGTCCACTACCATTCGCAGTGCCACGGATTGGACACGTCCCGCGGACAAGCCCCGTTGGACTCGCCGCCAAAGCAGCGGGCTGATCTGGTAGCCGACCAGCCGGTCGACGATACGGCGGGCTTGCTGGGCATTCACCAACTGCATATCGATTTCCCGAGGGTGTTCAAACGCCTCTTCGACCGCCTGCTTGGTGATTTCGTGGAACACGACTCGCTTCGGAGGGTCGGGCCGCTGGTCCCACTGCGCCGCCTGCTGGAGATGCCAAGAAATGGCCTCGCCCTCCCGGTCTGGGTCGGTGGCCAGGTAGATGCTTGACGCCCGGTCTCCCGCCTGCTTGAGATCCTTCAAGATCGACCTCTTGTCGCGCATGATTACGTAAGAGGGCTCAAAGTCGTTCTCTACTTCAACGCCGATCTTGCTCTTGGGCAGGTCCCGCACGTGGCCTTGGGAGGCGGCCACGACATACTTGTTTCCCAGGATTTGCCCCACTGTACGAGCCTTGGCAGGGGATTCCACAACCACCAACTGCTTCCCTGAGCCCCGGCTTTTCTTGGACCGGGGCGTGGCGTTCCTTGACCTCGCGGTGGTGGACTTTGACTTGGCTGTGGATTTCGGTTTAGTTTTAGCTACCATAAGACTGCCGCTGCCTCGCTCACCCGAACGTAATGCATACAACCTACTTGACGCACCATCCCCATGAGTTCCAGCATGGTGAGCATACTGCTCACCTCTGCTATGGGAATTCCGGCGCTCCTCCTAAGATCGTCTATGTGTACCGGCTCGTCGTTTAGGAAATCCAGCAGTCGCCCTCCCTGATCTTCCGGTATTAGTTCCGCTGTCGTCGCGGATGTAGGCAATGGCATCTCAATCTGCTTGGTCACTGTAGTAAGGTTGAGTTCCTCCAGAATGTCATCCACGTGGGAAACCAGCTTCGCTCCTTCCTGGATCAGCCGATTAGTGAGTCGGCTGTTTGGCGACAATATGCTGCCAGGAACGCAAAAGACCTCCCGGTCCTGTTCTAGGGCGTGATATACCGTCCACCGAGAACCACTGCCCTCCCCGGCCTCAACCACTAGAGTGCCTAGGCTTATTCCACTGATCAACCGATTGCGTCTGGGAAAAGCTCTAGGATCTGGTTTGACCCCCAGTGGATGTTCGCTGAACAACGCACCGTTCTCCTGGGCCAGACGGGCCAGATTGGCGTGTTCCTTTGGATAAATGGTGTCCAGGCCACTGGCCAATACAGCTATGGTGCGACCCCCGGATTCCAGAGCGGTACGGTGGGCAATACCATCAATGCCCCTCGCTAGTCCGCTGACCACGGTAAGCCCATGTTGGGACAGTTCTTTGGTCAGCGCCGCCGCCGCCTCGCGCCCATACGACGTGGGGCTTCGGGTCCCCACCACGGCAACAGCCCTATCGTCGTAGGGGATTATTTCCCCCTTAACGTACACGACTGGCGGCGGGTCGGAGATCTCCTTCAACCGCCCTGGGTAGCTCGGGGCGTGCCAGGTCAACGGTATCACGTTTGCGCGTTCCAAGCGTTCCATCTCCGAGTCAGGAGAGGTCCGGCTCCGCACCATCTCGAAATCCCTCGCCACCCTTTCGTCCATCCCCGCGCGTTTAAGAGCACCAGGGCCAGCGTTCCAAGCGTGCTCCAAGTTGCCGAAGTAAGACTCCAGCTTCCGGAACCTAACTGGACCCAGACGCGGCACCCTGTTCAAAGCTACCCAGAATTTAACGTCCCTCATAGGGCGATTCTAGCATACCCGCAAAAGCCGAAACAATGACGCCCTGACATGGGTATTCCAAACGTGTGTTGGCATAGTGCTTAGAATAGTGGTCTGTAGTGAACGATGTGGTGTTGTGAGGTGTCGTGATGGCTCAACCTAGAGTGTACCGGGACGGGATCCAGTGTCCCAGGTGTGGTTCCAACTGGCTACCCAAGTACGGCAGCTCCCGCGGCAAGCAGACCTATCGCTGCGGGCAGTGTTTCTACCATTTCGTTCCGGAAACGGAGCGCCCCCATCAGCCGGAGCGGATGAAGAACCTGGCAGTCTCGATGTATCCTGAGGGAAGCAGCATCGAGGCCGTCAGCCGGGTGCTGTGCATGAAGGCTGGGACCGTCTATTCGTAGGTCAAGAAAAGCCTGCATGGCCCGGAATCTGTTGCAGACCTCGGGGGAGCAGCGCCGGGGGCGGGCATTGCCCAAGGTCATATCCTTCGATGAGATGTGGACCTACATTGGTGCGCTGTGCGGAGAGAGGCGCCGGGAATGCTGGGTGTAAACGGCGGTAGTTGAGGAATCCGACGGGCGAAAGTGGGTGGACTTTCAGGTGGGGGACCGCTCCGAGGCCACGTTTTTTCGCCTTTACGAAAGGCTGCCTGAAGCAGAGAAATACCATACCGGCGCCTACCGGGTGTACGGATAGTTGCCGGCCGGCAAGCACGAGGTGGGCAATGGCGGACAGGTTAACCGGAACGAGGGACTACACTCGCGATCAAGAGACAAGCTCAACTGGTTGCACCGCCGGACCAAGGGATACAGCAAGAGCATGGCCATGCTCAGCGACTCCATCGCCTTCGTCTGCCTCAACCTCAAACTAATCTAACAGCAACACACGTTGGGGATACCCTGACATGCTAATTCATAAGTATGCTCCCTGGGTGCACCTCTCACGTGGAAATGGCAACCGTCGCCTCATTGACTGTGCAATCCTCCTTGGATACACTTCCAAAGCAATTGTGGGCAACCAACGGTCACCCGTGGCGGTGGTTCCGAGCCGGTATCTAGCGTACGGTACAGGGAATGAAAAATGAGCATTCCACAATTTGATATTACTGGCCAAAAGGTGTTGCTCGTCGGCGCAGGACGTGGCATCGGCAAGGGCATAGCTCTCGTGTTCGCCGAAGCCGGAGCAGACGTTGCCGTCACCGGGTTGACCGACGTTGGCGCGACCCGGGTCGCCGATGAAGTCCGGGCTATGGGCGGGAAGGCGATAGCGTTGAGCGGTGACGCCACCAGGTCGGCAGACATGGACCGCATCGTTCAGGCAGTTCTCTCGCAGTTTGGCCACGTGGACACCCTGGTCAACTGCGTGGGCGACGCCATCCGAAAACCAGTCGTTAAACTGCCGGGTGGCACACGCGATGGCATGACCGAAGAAGATTGGCATCACGTAGTGGACATCAATCTGACTGAAGCGTTCCAGGGCTGCCGCGCTATTGGCGAGCACCTAATAGAGCGGCAACAGGGCAACGTCATCAACATCTCCGGTTGGGCGTCCTTCCGCGGGCGTCCCGAATCCTCCGCATACGACGCCGCCAAGGCCGGGTTGATGCGCTTCACCGAATGCCTAGCCCAGGAATGGGCGCCGTTCGGTGTGCGAGTCAACTGCATCGCTCCTGGCTCCTTCCCCGACCCTGAGCAGATGACCCCGGATGCATACCAGACCCGCAAGGACGCAGCAACAGGCCAGGTCCCCCTGGGCCGTGTCGGATACTTGAAGGAACCCGGCTACCTCGCCGTATTTCTTGCCTCTCCCGCCGCCGCCTACATTACTGGTCAGACCTGGGCCGTCGACGGCGGCGTCAGCATCAAGCATCCATAAGATCAGGGCGGGACAAAACCTTGCCGGGGGAAGCTGTGGACAATGCCATCGCCGTCCGGGGCCTCGAGAAAAGCTACGGGGACACTCCGGTCCTCTGGCGCTTGGAGCTTACAGTGCCGTGGGGCGAGATAGTGGCATTGCTGGGCGCAAACGGGGTTGGCAAGTCCACACTCCTTCGCATCCTGTCCACTCAGACCAGGCCCGATGCCGGCACTGCGGTAGTCGCCGGTCTGGATGTCCGGTGTCAGGCATCGGCAGTTCGCCGGAACATAGGAGTCCTGGCCCATAGCAACTTCCTCTACGATGACCTGACTTGCCTGGAGAATTTGACCTATTACGCTCGCCTTTTCAACCTGGGCAACCCCCAACAGCGGGCCATGGACACTCTGACCACGTTGGGCCTCTCTAGCCGAGCCCACCAGCGTGCCCGCAGCCTATCCCACGGCTTGCAGAAACGGGTGGCCATCGCGCGGGCCATCCTCCACCGACCCCGCGTCCTGTTGATGGATGAGCCGGAGTCGGGCCTAGATGCCGGTGCGATTTCGGGCTTGCGCGAGACCTTGAAAGACTGGACAGCCTCCGGCGGTGCGGTAATGATGACTACCCATAACGCCGGGATAGCCTCGTCGTGGGCCGACAGGGTTGGTATCCTCGCCAACGGGAAAGTCCGGTTCCCGGATGACAACCAGAGTGGGTCATTGGACATAGCAATGGCCGTCAGCCCCATAGCGGCCAACTCCGGGATGCTGGGGTAATCGCGCCATGACACCAGCGCTTCGCGGGTAACTTACCGTGATCCAGTTTGTCCGGCCTATCCTGGTCGTAACCTGGAAGGACATCCTGTTGGAGTGGCGCTCACGGGATCTGGTGGTGTCTGTTCTAGTATTCGGGTTGCTTGTTGCTGTGATGTTCAACTTCGCTCTCAACGTCACTCCGCAGCGTGTCACAGCCTTCGCTCCCGGCATCCTCTGGGTAACGTTCACCTTTGTCGGCACACTCGCCATGAGCCGCGCCTTTGTCCGCGACAGCGAACAGGGCGGGTTGGAAGGCCTTCTTCTCGCCCCGGTAAGCCGCGACGCCGTCTTTCTGGGCAAGGCCCTGAGCAACTTCGCCTTCATGCTACTGGTGGAGACCCTGTTGCTCCCGGTCTTCGGTGTGTTCCTGGACTTTGCCGTGTTGTCCTGGAGCCTAATAGCCACGGTCGCGTTGGCCACCCTGGGTTTTGCCTTGGTGGGGACCTTATTCTCAGCGATTGCGGTGCAGACCCGGTCCCGCGAAATCATGCTGCCAATACTGTTCTTTCCGGTAGCCCTGCCCCTTATGATCGGTGCGGTTGAGGCCTCGGCCGCGGCCATCGGAGTCCAGCCAGGATCGGTGTTTTCCAGGTGGTGGCCACTGCTGGGCGCATTCGACGCCCTTTTCCTGGTAGTATGCCCCTGGGTTTTCGGGGCTGTGGTCGAGGAGTAAAGGATTTTCAGACAATGCTCCAAAGTGTCCGTCAAATGAATTTTAAGAGCGGTTTTTTGGTCCTGTGCGGGCTGATGATGGTCGCCGACCTGTGGCTGATCTTCCAGGTGGCACCCACTGATGCCGTTATCGGAGACGTCCAGCGAGTCTTTTACTTCCACGTGCCCTTGGCATTATTGTCGTTTCTCGCCTTTTTCGTCGTGTTCGTGGGCAGCATTATCTACCTGGTCAAGCGCAGTCCCGCGGCCGACCGGATTGCCTACTCGGCTGCGGAGGTCGGAGTGGTTTTCGTGTCTCTGGCCCTGCTCACCGGCATCATCTGGGCGCGGCCTGTATGGAACACCTGGTGGACCTTCGAGCCTCGTCTCACCACGACGCTGATATTGTGGTTCATCTACGCCGGATACTTGATGATCGGTTATGCTGCCCCGAACCGGGCAAAGGGTGCAATATACTCTGCAGTCATCGGGATAATCGGGTTCATCGACGTGCCCATCGTTTACTACTCGGTTGTCTGGTGGCGTTCAATCCATCCCGCGCCTGTGGTAGGCCCTATGGCAGAGACGGGATCGCTGGAACCCGTTATGCTGAACATCCTTCTGGTCTCCATGATGACGTTCTTGTTGCTGTTCATCTACCTTGTGATGGAGAGGGCTTCCCTGCGCAGGTCCGAGGACGACTTCCGCGCCATCCGGCTTGCACTGAGGCGGGCTTCCCCCTAGCAGTTTTGGCAACGCGCTAACCGTGCAAACACATTAGGAGACCATGATAGTAACCTTGCTTCAAGGCGGAGAGCCTGCATCAAACCTGCCATACCTCTTCGCCGCATTCGCCGTTAGCTGGATAATCTTCTTCGCCTATGCCTTCTTCATGTCCCGCAGGCAGCATGAGATGGAACGGGAGATTCGGGAGTTGCGCCGTTCCTTGGAAGAACAACAAGCACCGGACGAGTCCTGAGTTCCTCGCAACACCAATACACCTCGTCGCCATATACAGAGGAGCAAACTGCTGCGGGCGTAGTTCTCGTTGTATAATGGGAGTGACAAAAGCACTTCGAGGTATGGACACTTGGCGGACCTGAGCCTCCAACAGGAAGCGACTCCCCACGCTAGCAACAGCGGCAAGATGATGGTCCGCTTCGCCATCCTGGGAGTCGTGGTTGCATTGGCCCTCGGATACATGGTCTATGCCGCCTTTGCCAACGACCTCTACTCCCTCAGCGTCACCGAGTTCACAAACAAAGAGGACGCTCAGGACGGAAGAATGGTCCGTGTATGGGGCAAGCTGGTCGACGGCTCGTTCGAACGCCAGGACAACTCGACGGTGTCCAGCTTCCGCCTGCGGGATGACGAGTCCGGCGCGCAGTTGGCCGCCACCTATGAGGGAGTCCTGCCCGACCTGTTCTTCAACCCCCACTCCGAGATCATCCTTGAAGGCAGCCACGGCCACAACGACGTGTTTCAGACCAGCAACATACTTGTTAAATGCCCGTCCAAGTATGAAGGGCTGGAGAGCGCGTCCCTCAACCCAACTCAGTAACCGTGCTGAGTGGAGCGGCTATCCTCCCAATGGATTGATCCCAAGCCAAGTCGTATCGGGTCCTCTCTTCAATAAGGCAAATTGAAAACTCCCCGCCGTGCGCGGGGAGTTTTCATGTCATGACCTGCGATGGGGAACAGAATCAGAACTCGAAAGCGTCCATCAAACTCTGAACGGTTCTCTCAGTGGTCCTCTCCCACATCAACTCCACTTGCTGGTCAAGGGAGGGACGTCCGTTGTCCTGATAGACCACCCCAACAGGTATCCCTGGCTGTTGCAATAGTCCGTATGCCGAAGCCCGGTCGCTAGCGTCATGGTCGTCCGGCACCGTGAACAGGGTTGGGTCGATCCCCTTCCGCGCGTTGCCCTTGAGAGCATCGAAGGTGTCGTTGTAGGTCGTGCATGGAGACTGTACGTGTACTATGGAGAATCCCGGATGCTCCATCCCCTGCGTGATCAGTTTGGCTAGCGGCCTGGGTTGGCCCGAGAAGCCCGAAGCGATGAAGGAGACGCCGAACGTTAGGTATAGCTCCAAGGGGTCAATCTCCGACTCCAGCTTGCCGTAGGGGGTCGAGCTGGTTATCTCCCCAATCTTGGTTGTGGGAGAGCTTTGGCCCTTGGTCAAACCGTAGACACCGTTGTCCATGACCACGGCGCAAACATTCAAGTTGCGCGCCGCCTGTGGACCGATATGCTCGCCTCCGATGCTCAGGAAGTCACCGTCCCCGGCAACCACCACAACGTTGAGTTCAGGTCGCGCCATCTTGACCCCAAGGGAAATCGGCAGCGACCGTCCGTGTATCCCATGGAAACCATAGGGCTGCGGCCCTTCCAGCAAATGCACTAGGTTACCGGAACAACCGATACCGGCGACCACCACGTTGTTTTCCATCGGTTCCCCGGTGGTCTCCAGCCGGTCGATCATTGCAAATTCCAATGCCCGGCGTACACCGAAGTCGCCGCAACCAGGGCACCATTTGAAGTCGTACTCGGGGTTCTTCTTGCTCATACGCCGGCCATCTCCTTCTTGACGGACTGGGTCATTTCGGTGATTTGATCCACCAGGTCCCGGACCTTGAAGGGAAGCCCGGTGTATTGGGTTATAGCTTCGGCGCGGATACCCTGTGAGCGCAGGATGCTCGCAAACTGCCCTTGGAAGTTAAGCTCCGGTACTATCACCAACTCCTTCTTCCGGAGTTCCTCTAGGAGTGCCGGGGGCAGCGGGTTCAGGAACATGGTATAGAACCACCCGACGGGAACTCCCCGCTCCTTTAGGAGGTTATAGGCCTCCAACCCTGGACCCTTTGAGCCTCCCCAGGGCATCACTACCACGGACTCTTCAGCCCGGTCCCGCTCGTATTCAGTCTCTTCAAGCAACTTCAGCTTACCGAAGCGCCGCTCCGTCATCTGTACGTGCCGTGACGGCAGGTGAGTCGTGTCACCAATGTCGTCATGTTCGCTGCCGTTGGCGACGTAAGCACCTGGATTACCGGGCAAAGGCATTGGCGACCGCTCCCAACCGGCATACCGCTTGTACCCATTGTTGCCGCGGTATACCAGTCGGCTCTCCGGTTCCACCTTGCTGAGGTCCGGCTTACGGATGTTCTGCGCACGCTCGGCGAGTGACATCTCGGTCATGAGTACCACCGGACCTTGGTAGCGCTCCGCCCAGTCCAGGGCTTTGATAGCCCCATAGAAGCATTCTTCAACGGAACCTACGGCAATCACGGGCATTCTCACATCGCCATGTGCCGGGAACATGCATGCCATCAAGTCCGATTGTTCCGTCTTGGTGGGCAGCCCGGTGGCCGGCCCGCCCCGCTGCACATCCACTACCACTAGGGGAATCTCTGCAATCCAGCCCAAGCCAAGCCCTTCCCCCATCAGGGAGAAACCGGGCCCAGCCGTTGCCGTCATCGCCTTCTTCCCAGCGAATCCTGCGCCAAGAATCGTAGTTATGGACTCTATCTCGGAGCTGACTTGGTAAGCGAACTTGTTCCTCCCTACCAGGTTCCGTTCCATGTAGACCAGTATCGTTGTTGCGGGGGAGATTGGGTAACCGACGTAGAATTCCAGCCCTCCGGCCAACGCCCCCAGAGATAGGGACTCGTTGCCCTTCAACATCAACTGCGGGTAGTCGGGCATCTGGGGTGATTCCAAGGCCCCTAGGGAAAACCCGCTCGCCGACATGTGCTCGCGTCCTAACGAGAGCGCCTGGATGTTGGATCGTATAATTTCGTCATCGCCGACCCTTCCTCGGCTGAAGCGTTTGGTCACGAACTCTTCGAGGTAAGACTGGGGCATGTCCACCAGGTACGCTAGGGCGCCGATAATCACCATGTTTGCCGCTCGGTTGTTTCCGGTGGACCGAGCCAGTTCGTCGAAGGGTAGGCCAAAGCCTCTCTCGTCCCCCTCAAGCTCGAACTCATTGGCGTTAAATATGATCACGCCATTGCCCCGCACTTCCTCGGCGTGGGTATCGTAAGCTTCCTGGTTGAAGGCCACCAGCACGTCCACATCATCTCCGGGACTCAACACCGGGTCCACTGCGATCCTGGCTTGGGTCCATGTGGGGCCCCCCAGGATTTGGGACGGAAAGGTAGCGAAGGTCAGCGCGTGATAGCCGACCTGAGTGGAAGCCTGCGCCAGACCTTCGGCGGAGGTCACCACCCCCTGACCTCCCTCGCCGGCGAAGCGGACCACGAAGTCGCGCATTTGCCCGCTAATTTGCATTGTGAAGACCTCCCTGCGAAAAAGTTGGCGCGATTATTTGCTGGTTATGGCTGGTCGGAGACCAATTAGGGGGGCGCGGACAAAAGGGAATGCCGAGGAAGGGGACGGGAATAGCGATGTCTCGTCTGATGTCATAGCTCTCGGGGAAATCGCTATTCTGTTTACGAGGTTCGCCAGTTGAACATCGGAATACTGGCCCCTAGTCTACTGAAAGACACATCACAACGTAGGAAACTCGAGCTCGGCCCGATTCCATGGTCGACCACAGAAATATAACATCGGCCCAAACCCATGTCAATTCGGTTTCCTGCTGCTCCAAACGGGTCCGCGATTCTGTGCGCTCAGCAGGACGCATCTCCAAATGTTCCGCCTTTGACTCAACAGCGGAATGGGGCGTAATATCTCATTGGCATTCGCGCGGCGGAACCGCAGAAACAGGTCGCAAGAAGAGTCCCCTTAAGCGTGCGTCAGGAGACTAACGAGGATATGAAAGCCGTCTACGTCCAAGACCCTGGAGGTCCGGAGAAGTTGGTCTACGGCGACAGGCCGGAACCGGAAGTTGCCCCCGGTGAGGTGATGCTCCGAGTACGCGGCAGCGCGCTTAACCGGCTCGACATGGGCATCCGGCAGCGTGGGGTCCAGGATAACTCGCCCCGCATCATGGGCTGTGATGTCGCGGGTGAAGTAGTGAACATCAGCCCCGAGGCACAGACATCCCTCAAGGTTGGCGACAGGGTTCTCGTAGATAACCGTGTCAAGTGCCTCACCTGCGAGAACTGTCTTCTTGGTGTCGACCAGTACTGTACAAACCAGCAACGTATCGGCGTGGACTTCGACGGTGGCCATGCCGAATATGTCACAGCCCCGGCGGGAAACGCCTATGTCATACCCGACTCGATGCCCTTCACCGAAGCCGCCGCCCTCCCTATCGTCGGGCATACGGCGTGGCACTGCATGGTCACTCAAGGCCAGGTCAAGCCTTGGGATGATGTACTGGTACAGGCAGCGGGTAGCGGTGTTGGCAGCATGGCAATTCAAATCGCGAAAATGATGGGTGCCCGGGTCATCACCACCGCGGGCAGCGACTGGAAGCTGGAAAAAGCCCGTGAGTTGGGTGCCGACGAGGGAATCAATTACCGGGAAGCAGACAGCTTCAGCCGCCGGGTCCAGGAACTCACGGACGGGAAGGGTGTGGACTTAGTATTCGACTGCGTAGGCGCAGACGTCTGGGAGGAAAATCTGCAGTGTCTCAAGCCCGGCGGCAGATTGGTCATCACTGGCGTCACCTCCGGTGCCCGTACGAACATGGACCTCTCAATCCTGCAAGGACGTCCCCTGCACCTGATGGGCAGCGGGGGCAGAAGCCGACGCACGTTCGCCGACATGATGAAAGTGGTAACAAACGGAGCCCTCCACGGAATCGTCAGCCAGGTCTTCCCGCTGGAGGATGTAGCAGAGGCGCACCGTACTATGGAAGCCAGCAACTTCTTTGGGAAGTTGGTCATAGAGAGCTGACCAGACCCGCGGGCTTCGGCTATACGTGAATACCCCCTAGGTTGAGCCAGAACTAAGCTCGAAGAAGGAGGAAGCACAATGAGGATCGCCAGGTACCTGGCCCATGGAAGCGAACACTATGGAGTCGTTGACGGCGACAGGGTCACGGCGATAGAGGGCAGTCTATTTGACTCACCCGTCAAGCTTACCGACCATGTCCACGACCTCTCCGACGTCAAGTTGCTGGCCCCGGTGACGCCCGGTAAAATCCTGGCGATGGGGCTCAACTACACCAGCCACATCGGTGACCGCCCTGCGCCCCAATATCCAATGATATTCCACAAGACACCCACCAGCGTTATCGGCCCCGGAGACTCAATCGTCCGTCCCAAGGAGGTCCAGCGCTTCGACGCCGAAGGGGAAATGGTGGTTATCATAAAGGACAAGTGCCGCAATGTTTCCAAGGAAGACGCCCTGAACCACGTGCTGGGTTATACTTGCGGCAACGACGTCAGCGCCCGCGATTGGCAGCAGCGGGACCGCAACGAGAACAACTCCGACTGGTGGCGGGCCAAATCAGCTGATACATTCTCTCCGATGGGGCCCTGGATCGAGACCGAGGCCGATCCGCACAACCAACACCTCCGCACCCGCGTGAACGGCAACGAGGAACAGAACGAGACCACCACCCACCTGATCTTTGACGTACCGACGATGATCGAGTTCATCACCCGCTACGTGACTCTGGAGGCGGGTGACTGCATTTTCACTGGCACACCCGGCACAACCCAAGACATGGGCGACGGCGCCATCTGCGAGATAGATATCAGCGGTATAGGCGTGCTCCAAAACCCGGTAAAGCTGGAGTCGTAAGCCCACCGCGGCGACAATTTCCCTTGCTCTTGGACTGGATCCTATCGATTGGGGAAGGTGATGAGTCCAGGGGCAAGGGCTTCCTCCCTACCCAAGCTCCACCCGCCGAATCAGAAACGCCTCCGAATCCTTGATCTGCCGCAGGGTCTCCGGCGCAAAGGGGAAATCCTCGCTTGTCGCGCTGATTAGGCGTCCGTTCAGGTCTCCGGACTCCTCACTAGCTAGGTATACCGCCAACTCCGCGGCCCGGTCTATTGAAGCGCCGCCGCCCGTGGTCACCATCTGACCCCGTTCCTGCAAGTCCAAGTTCCCAGCCGCAGTTCCGGCCTCCAATATCTCGTCCCACATACGGGTGTGCACCGAGCCCGGTCCCAGCACGTTAACCCGGACGTTGCTCCCTTCAAGCTCCAGCGCGAGCGTCTCCGTGAGCCGTACCACCGCCGCCTTGCTGGAACAATAGGCCGACATATCCCGCCATGCGTTGGTTGCTCCGGCTCCCGACAGGTTTACGATTCGTCCCCGGTTCTGACTCAACATCACTGGCAGCACGTACCGGCAACAAAGGTAAGTCCCGATGAGGTTGACCTGCACGGTGCGGACCCATTGTCCAACGTCATTTTCCAGCAACGGTCCCACCGGCCCGGCGATGCCCGCGCTGTTGACCAAGATATCAATAGTAGAATAGCGCGCCAGGGCCCGGTCGACCATAGCCTGGACTTGGTATTCCTCCGTAACGTCAGCCATCATAGTATTGGCTTCCGCCCCGGCATCCCGGACCAATTGAGCAGTCTCCTCAAGCTCCCCGGCGGACCGTGCCGCCAGTGCCACCGTTGCTCCCTCAGTAGCGAAGGCGACTGCTATCGCCCGCCCGATACCGCGCCCCGCCCCGGTAATCAGCGCTGTTTGGCCTTCAAGCCTCATCGTTTACCCCTACGGTCACCGCTCGTCCAGTCCAGGTACATCTGGCCTAGATGTACATAGCCAGACATTCGACTAACCACCAGTCCGCCAAGGATACGCCAGAGGTCGCTCTGCCTGCTCCGGCGGCCATACGATTACCTTGCTACCCTGCTGCCACTGGACAAGGACCACTGAACGTCCTATTTGTCGGCCTGTCTCCGGGTCTATCTTGAACCTGCCGTAGAATGTGGAAAACTCCAAATTCCCGGCAACTTCGCGCAGGGCTTGGTCATCCAACACCCTCGCGTGCTCGATGCATTTCTGAGCCACCAGCCCGGCCGCGTAGGACTGCACCATCGGATAGTCGAATACGCAATGGCCACGCCTGGCCAGGGACTCCAACACCTCGTGAGCGGTCGGCCCGTAGCTGTTCGGGTAGCTCCCCGACACCTCCCACTGGCTCGGCCCTACGAACCCGTTGGCCAATTCCCCCATCTCATCGATGAATTGTCCGATGGGCGTTGCAACCACGGCAACAGCCTTCACTTCCAGGTTGGACCGGGCCAGTTGGCGGGCCAGCAGAAGGTCGTTCCGTATCCGACCCACACCCACGAGAACATCCGGTGGGCATGACTCCATGTCTTGGATCATGGGTGTGAAGTCAGCGATGGACGCATCGAACTCCCGCACCATCCCAACCCTGAAGCCTAATGCTGCAGCACAGTCTTCCACTCCCGCGCTGGCAGCCCTCGGAAATGCCCCGGTAGAAACCCGCAGGATTGCTACTGACTTAGCCTCAGGGTCGGAGCGACGCACTAGGGGCAGCAGACCCGCCATGTACTCCGTAGCCGGAGTCAGAATCCCAACAACAAGGCGGAAACCCTGCCGGTACACTGCGTCCGACGCCCCTCCTTGGTTCCACAGGAGCCGCTGATTCTCCTCAGAGACTTCAACTGCCGTCGACGTAAGCCCCGCGGAGTACGGTCCGAAGAGTAGGTCAACCCGGTCTTCAGTAATCAGTCTCCTGGTGACCCGTCGAACGCAGTCCGCCCGGCTCTCATCATCGTAGAAGACCACCGAAACGGGCCGCCGCCCCGTCCCGGGACCTAAATTTATCCCGCCGATCTGGTTGACGTCTTCCGCCCAAGCCTCAAGTCCTGCCAACGCCTGTTCCCCTTGGACACGGAATTGGCCTGAGAGGGAAACAGGGATACCGGCAGTGAGACTACGAACTGCCATAAATGGAACCCATGCTTCTCATTCCGGAGAAATCAAGCCAGGAACCGCCAACCTACCTCTTCGGGTGGAAGATACCGAAGGAACTAGTGTAGCCGTGAAGGAATGTCGTGCCGCTGACCGGTCCGATCTCCCCATTACAGAAGAAGCCCCCCAACGGCACCCGACCCAGCTTCTCCTGGAAAATGTCGGTGTCGTGGTTGGGACGGCCGTACAGGTATTGGCCGCGCCCCAGGCAGGAGAACAGTAACGCCCCTTGTATCTGGTTTTCGCGGTTGTCTGCCGCGTAGCGATCCAGCACAGCTGAAAGGTCTTCGGCCGATGTGTCAGCGTCTCGCAGATGGAACTGCACGAGTTGCCCTTCCTTGAGGAGTTCTCCAATGGCCAGCGCGCCACTGCGCTCATCCATTCCAACTACGTTGCGAATCAGAAAGTCGCCTTGCCTTGGCTCCTCCAGGAACTCATCCATCACTACACCAAGGAACAGGGAATGGCGGATCAGGCCCCGATCCCTTTCGTTCAGCATCTCGAACAACTCCCGCAGCACCACCAGGGGAGGTTGCCCGTCCAACTGCATCAGCAGGTTCCGTCGGCTCTCGGTAACGCGCATCGTCTTCCCGATTGGGCGGCAGCCTTGGGCAACAACGGTGTCAACCGTGATGTTGCCGTGCAGTGCCAGACATACAGCCCCGGAACGGTGGGTCGCATTGCCCAGGAACAGGGCGTTGCCGCCGCTTTGCTGTCCGCCGCTGGCTAGGCCTCCGATCTTGACCGACCTGTTAAAAGCGAAGTCCATTCCCAGCAATAGATTCTGGACCGGGAATGAGAACGGGTCTGCCAGCATGACAAACTGGGGGTCATCATTGGGAGTGACCCCGAAAAGGCTTTCCCACGACCCAGGGCCGGCATCCAAGTCGGGCAGACTGTCGTTGTCCAGATGCCGCTGGACTATCTCGACATCCGGCAGGCTGGCGGCGGTTATCGACACCGCTGGTCTCTGTTCCACCTCCTGTCCGTCCCCGATGATCCCGCCGCCGGAGCAGCCAAACACCGGGGCTCCCGGCAAATCCTGTTGGACAAGTTCAACCACACGGTCGTACTCGCCCTGGTGGTGGGAAGAAACAAACGTCACCACCAGGTGCGGCGTTTCATCTCCTAGTTGGCGGTTCACTCCAGCGCAGCACTCTCTGATTGCCTCTTCCAAGACTGCCTGCTCGGAAATGGCGGAAGCCCATTTCATATGAAACCTCCCATAGCCTGTCCCATTGGGAAACTGGGGCTGGGGTCAGATTTTCGTCTGGTTCAGGGCTAAGTATACCAAGGCTGTTCTGATAAGGCATTATCGGCTACTGACGCTGTGAATCTTCCAGGTATGCCAGCAAATCCAGCACAAGCACCGCCGTGTAGCCCAGCAGGTCGGGGTTGATGTGCTCCATGGTATCCCTGGAGCTGTTGATGCGAGACAAGTCGTCTGCGTGGAAGAAAATCGCCGGGACCCCGACATCCCTGAAACTGGCATGGTCGCTGCCCCCACCCCGAAATCCCCTGCTGACGGTAAGGTCAAAGCCTTCTCGGTCTGCGGCATCCGAGACGTGCCTGGTCAGCCAACGGTCTCCCTCCACTCTGACCGTATTTCCTGATCCCAGGGCATCCAGATTGATCATAGCTCTGACGTCATCCAACTCCTCGTTGGTCAATTGCTCCACGTAATGACGGCTGCCGTGTAACCCGGT
The DNA here is from genome assembly GCA_951812625.1 of uncultured Dehalococcoidia bacterium. Classification (GTDB taxonomy): domain Bacteria; phylum Chloroflexota; class Dehalococcoidia; order Lucifugimonadales; family UBA3495; genus CATOSP01. Next base: position 1,841,025 of record CATOSP010000002.1, read on the forward strand.
TTCCTCGGACCCGAAGGCGATGAACCGCAAGATGAATGGGAAAGTATGCCCGGCCAACTCCTCGGCCATAGCCATCAGCACTCCCATCCCGGAAGAGTTGTCATTGGCCCCAATCGAGTCCGGCACAGTGTCGTAGTGCGCACCAAGGATCACCACGCCGTCTCCCTTGCCGGGCACTTCAAAGATCACGTTCTGGGATGCTTTGGAAGCCTCCTCCACCATCACGGCGATCTCCACGTCGCCGTCAGCGATCAATTTCTGCAACTCTTCTCCGTCCGCCCGGGAAATCCCCACCGCGGGTATCTTGCTCCTCCCGGACCCCAGGGTTCCTTGAAACGGACCTGGTTCATTGTTGAAGACGATCGCTGCTGCAGCTCCGTCCCCGGCCGCCTCTTCCACCTTCCTCCGGAAGGTGATCTCGCCCCGCTCAATTAAAGCGACATTGCCCTCCAAGCCTTCGGAAGGCAGGTCCTCTGGCTTGCCAAGACCTATGAACTGCAGTCGCCCCGACACCTCACCCGAAATCGAACCTGAAATTGGTAGAGCACTGATATCCTCGCCCACCGAGTCTTCGGGAGCTATGACTGCCACGCTGCCCGCCTGTGATTCCGTCTCAAAGTCCTGCGATATGGGACTGTAGCCCAACTCCTTGAATCGGCCCACCAGGAATTCCGCAGCCTTCAACTCATCGTCTGTTGCGCTTTCCCGAGACCCCACATCTTCAGCCAACTCACGCAAATGTCCGAAAGCAGACTCAGCGAGGGCCTCGCGGCCTGCGGAGGTGAACCTTGCGGGAGCGGGAGTATATACTTGGGAGGCTGGGGTTGGGGTCGCTACCTGTGTAGGTTCCTGGATAGGGGTTTGTGTACCCGGACCCGGAGACTCCGTCGCAACCATGGCGCGGTCAGCGGAGGACGGTTGCACAGTTGGTGTAGGTGTTTCCTCCCTCACTGTTGACTCTGCCGTTGGCGTGGCAGAAAGTTGAGGCGTTGTCGGAACTTGCGTCTCTGGGTCCCCGGCGCACCCCGGAACCGTAAACAACGCCAGGGCAAGCCCAACCAGGGCACAGACGTAGATATTCTCTATTATTGACCGCATCACTTCCTCAACTGTCATCGGACTAGGGTCTCGGTTATCATTACGATTGTAACCCCTGAAAAGTTCTCGACCCTTACGGACCACTGTAGACGCCGACGGGATTCACCCACACTGAGGTACCTATGACCGCAATCGACGAAACCCAGGTCCGCCAACTTGCCGAGCTGTCTGGCATTAAACTGAACGAAGACGAGGTCCCCGAGGTAACCAATCGTTTCCAAAGTCTCATCGCGGAATTGGACCAACTCAAGGAGTTGGACCTCGATGGAATCGAACCGGTAGTTATCTTCCCGGACGAGGACTGACCGCCGCTCCCAGACTTCCATGCCACATGTATAAGGACTCGACAAATGAACACTCAGAACATACACCTCATGTCCGCGTCCGAGACGGCCGCCGCTGTCAATGAACGTCGCATCTCGCCTACAGAAGCAGTGCAGGCATACTTGGACCGCATCGACCGGTTAGACCCCGGACTCAACGCGTACATCACCGTCTGCTCAGAAGAGGCGATGGCCGCGGCCAGCATTCAGGAACACGCCCTCGCCCAGTCCGAAGCCCAAGGCGTACTTTTTGGTGTACCCGTCGCCGTCAAGGACCAGTTCTGGACTGAGGGGATCCTGACTACCAACGGCTCCCGTGTGTATCGGGACTTCGTACCTGCGGAGGATGCAACGGTCATGACTCGTCTCCGGGAGGCTGGGGCCATCCTCCTCGGAAAGTTAAACCTGAGCGAGCTGGCTATGGGAGGCACTCAGGCCCCGCCGTGGGGAATCCCGCGTAACCCCTGGGATCTGGAACGCACCCCTGGGGAGTCCAGTGCCGGTTCCGGCGTGGCATTGGCCGCCCATCTGTGCGCGGCATCGGTAGGAGAGGATACCGGTGGCTCCGGCAGGGGGCCCGCATCCTACTGCGGCGTTGTCGGCCTCAGGCCAACCTTTACCCGAATCAGCCGGTATGGCATGACCCCTATGTGCTGGTTCATGGACGCGGCAGCTCCGATGACCAAAACAGTCCGCGACTGTGCTTTGGTCCTCCAAGCTATAGCTGGACATGACCCTAAAGACCCATTCACCAGTCGCCGGCTGGTCCCAGACTACACCGCCATCCTAGACGCAAGCGTCAGTGGTCTCAAAATTGGAGTGATCAGGGAACTCCACGAGAGCTACGATGTGCACCCCGAGGTCAGCGACGCCATCGACACGTCCCTGGAGGTATTCAGGAGCTTGGGGGCGACGGTCCAAGAGGTGAGCATTCCCCTGATCTCCCTAGCCGGCGCAATTTTTGTGGGCATCGCCGATACTGAGGGTGCAGGCGCACGAGACGACGTTCTGCGTTTGAAACCGGACGAACTGGACCCCGCTACCCGGACAAGGCTGCAATCTGCGTCTCTCGTCCCGGCCAAGGTATACAACCGCGCCGCGAAAGCCCGGGTATTGCTCCGTCGGCAGTTCATGGACGCCCTCGAACAGGTCGACGTGCTGGTCTCGGCCACGGCCCCCTACCCCGCGCCAAAGCATACCGATCTGACCGCCGCCTTCGATAGCACAGAAGACGTGCGCTCCAGGTTCTTCCTCCGCCGGGCATACACTGGCTGCTACGCTCTCACCGCACTGCCAGCCATCTCCATCCCATGCGGCTTCACGTCCAACGACCTTCCGATCGGCCTGCAATTGGGGGGCCGCCCCTTCGCTGAGGGCACAATTCTACGGGCTGCCCATTCCTACGAGCAGACCACCGCTTGGCACGAGAGGCTCGCACCCGCAGCACAGGGGTGACCGTGTATTATCCGGGTGGGATCCCCAACTCCCTCCAAACGCAGGTCCATCCTTAGGCTTCAGGTTGGGTGGTGCCCCGACCCATCCACTGCGTGGATTCCCGCTGGGTCGTGCCTGCGGGCAGGATTCCAAGTGCCATACATCATGCCACCCAGTTCCCAGAATCCTTGATGCTTGCTGAGTCATGTACTCATCAGGTGGGCGCAGCAGATTGTGAAGGATTTAACAAAGATTTAACAGCATGGCAAATAGTCTGTAACACCGCTCCGTAAAATAGAGTGTAGAGATTGACACGAGGAGGGACCGATGGAGGCGATCATTGCCGCGGCAGCATTCATAGGGTTGTTTACAATTTGGGTGGTGCTGCCGAAGAAGCTTCTGCGGCGGTAATCCCCTTCGACGGGAAACCCTAGAGAACACAGGACCGGGAGACTTTTCCGTCTCCCGGTTTTTTGTCGGCCTCCGACCAACCTCTCAACCCGTACCCAACTACTCGCTCACGGCAGGCAGCAACCGGAAAGGGCTCGACCTCCCATCAACGCCCATACCCCTCGACGTACATGCCTCTATAATATCCGGTTAGGAAACCCATTCCGGTCAACGCAAACCGGGGAAGACAGGTAGATGCGGGTCCACATCATCAAACACGCCACTTCAGACAACTTCGGCTACGTCGAAGTTGGGCAACAAATCCCGGCCAATTTCCTCATCTGGGCCACGCTGAATACGCGGGACTGGACTCTGAACTTTGCCAACGGCAAAGTCCTCAAGTACAACGGCTTCAGGGAAGTCCACCAGGACGTAGGTGAGATCATGCTGAAGAGTTCTGACGAGCCCCGGATGGTTCGCCGGGGTCCGGACGAGTCCCACGAGGATGACGAACCCATCATGGACCTGGCCGAGCAGTGGGACGAGATCGGAGTCCGGCTGGAGCAGGAAATAGCCCAGCGCGACGCAATAACCGCGCAGGCACGCCACGTCCGCTGAACGCCAGGTCGGAATCCCGTCGCCTCTGATATCCCGGGAGTGGCCGGAGCGTTCCACCTTCAACTCTAGGCCTTTGTAGAGGGGTTTCAAGTATGTTGAACACTGCTCGAGTCTCTAGTCCAGTATCGGACCTCCGCAGCGACACCCTGAACAGTCAAGGGACCGCAAATCCGCTCCCGCAACATGGGCCCATATGGTCTCCGGGGCCAGGACGGGATGATCATATCTGCGAAGCAACAACAGAGGCCATGTTGACTCTGCCTGCGCAATTCGAGGCCGGATATGTAACAAAGAATTAACAATAAAGAAAAGACCATGTAACACCCGTCCGTACAATGGTATGTAGACAGTTAGTCAATGGGAGCGATTATCAGATGGAAGCAGTCATCGCAGCGGTAGCCTTCATAGGCCTCTTCACCATGTGGGTGGTGCTTCCGCGCAAGCTCCTCCGCAAGTGACCTTCCTCTATATCACCCTATGATACGAACCAACGGACTCTTCGGCTCATGCGGCCCCAGATGGCCAGCTTGGGCCGATTTCTATTGTTGGGGGACGGCGAGAAGCCACTGGGGATCAAGTCTGTATGGGGCGAGTGAAGACCATTACACCGGGCAGCCAATCGGAGTGACCTGACTCCAAGAAGGCAGAGAAATTCGGTATAATTCGAGGAATACTTGGAAAGCGAGGTTCGGGCCATGAGTTACAAGGCAGAATACATCTGGATTGACGGGCAAGAGCCCACAGCCAAGTTGCGTTCCAAGGGCAAGATCGTTCCCGACGGGGAAGACCCTCCCGTGTGGGGCTTCGACGGCTCCAGCACGAATCAGGCACCGGGCGAGAACTCCGACTGCGTCCTCAACCCGGTGCTGGCGGTTCCAGATCCGGTGCGCGGTGGCAACAACAAGCTCGTCATGTGCGAAGTGCTGCTCACCGACATGACTCCCCACCCCTCCAACACCCGCGCCGCATGCGCAGCCGCGGCGGCACAGTACGCCTCCCTTGACTTTTGGTTCGGTATCGAGCAGGAGTACACGTTCTTTGACGGCATCAAGCCATTGGGTTGGCCGGACAACGGTTTCCCCGCACCCCAGGGCGGGTACTACTGCGGTGTCGGTTCCGACGAGGTTTTCGGACGGCCTGTAGTGGAGCAGCACATGGATGCTTGCCTATATGCTGGCCTCGCCATTTCCGGCATTAACGGCGAGGTGATGCCAGCACAGTGGGAGTTTCAGATCGGCCCGATCGGTGCGCCTACTGCGGGCGACCACCTGTGGCTGGCACGCTGGCTCCTCTATCGTATCGGTGAGGATGTTGAGACCGTTGATGGGCGCAAGGGAATCAGTGCCACCTTGGATCCCAAGCCAGTTAAGGGCGACTGGAACGGTGCTGGGGCCCACACCAACTTCTCCACCAACCAGATGAGGGAGAACTACGACGCCTGCGTCGCCGCAGCGGAAGCCCTGGAGACCCGCCATGACCTGCATATCGCCAACTATGGCCATCGGATTGAAGAGCGTTTGACGGGCCTACATGAGACGTGCTCATACCGGGAATTCCGCTACGGCGTGTCCGACAGGGGCGCTTCGGTAAGGATACCCTGGCAGGTGGCCCGGGATGGTAAGGGTTACATTGAAGACCGGCGGCCCAACGCCAATTGCGATCCCTACACCGTTACCCGGTTGATAATGGAAACGGTGGGCAGTCAGGCTACTGGCTAGTTCCAAAACTTCTTCGCCGCTCGACTGCGGTCGCTGCAAGTCCTGCAAATCACCGCCGGCCTTCTTAACCAGAGGGCCGGCGGTTTGCGTCAGTAGCGTTTTGCCCGGCTGACGAGAAAATGGTATCTTCATAAGGGCGCTCCATGAAGGGTGGGCGGCGCAGGGAATTTGCTTGGAGGGACTATGCTTCAGGAGAATGGCGCAGAACTGGAGTACGTGCTGCGAAGCGCGCAGGAGAACGACGTAAAGTTCATCCGTCTCTGGTTTACAGACATCTTGGGCAATCTCAAGGGCTTCGCAATCACCGTCGACGACCTCGTCGACGCCATCGAGCAAGGCGTGGGATTCGACGGCGCGTCCATCGAGGGCTTCGCGAGGTTCAATGAGAGCGATATGCGCGCGTTTCCTGAACCAGCCACTTTTTCGCTACTGCCCTGGAGACCTAGGCAAAACGCAGTAGCCAGGATGTTTTGCGACATTCGTACACCAAATGGTGAACCCTTCGCTGGCGACCCCCGCATAGCCCTGAAACGGAACTTGGAGCGGCTCGCGAAAGCAGGATTCACCTACTACGTGGGACCGGAGATTGAGTTCTTCTACCTGAAAGACGCCAACTCCCCTGAGCCTCTTGACTACAGCGGCTACTTCGATCAGCTTACCGGCCAACCCTCCAGTGACCTGCGCCGCGACACGGTCTTGAACCTGGCCGACATGGGTATACCGGTCAAGTATTCCCACCATGAGGCAGCCTACAGCCAGCACGAAATCGATCTGCAATACACCGACGCCCTGACTATGGCCGACAGCGTGATGACTTCCAAGCTGGTAATCAAGGAACTGGCTCAACTCAGTGGCGCACACGCCTCATTCATGCCCAAGCCTCTGTCCAACATGAACGGGTCTGGTATGCACACCCACCAATCTCTTTTTCGGGGCAACCAGAACGCCTTCCACGACCCGGACGACGAGAACCACTTGTCCGTTATTGGCAAGAGATTCATCGCCGGGCTGATCCGTCATGCCCCTGAGATAACGCTCGTCACTAACCAGTGGGTAAACTCCTACAAGCGACTGGTTCCGGGATACGAAGCCCCAGTCTACATCTCGTGGGCCCACGTCAACCGGGCCGACCTGATCCGCGTCCCGGCCTATAAACCCGGCTTTGAAAGCTCAGTGCGCATCGAATACCGCGCCCCGGACCCGGCATGCAATCCATATCTGGCCTTCAGTGTGATGCTGTCCGCCGGATTGAAGGGTATCGAAGAGGAATACCCGGTACCCCCCCCGGTAGAGGGTAACGTAGCCATGATGTCCAACGAGGAACGGGAGGCTAGGGGAATCAAGTCCCTGCCCACCAGCCTCGGCCAAGCCATTGAGCTTGCCGAGGAGAGTGAGCTATTGCACGACGCCTTGGGAGACCACATCTTCCAGAGTTTCATCCGCAACAAGAAAATGGAGTGGGAAGAGTATCGGGCCACTGTCACCGACTACGAGATTTCTAAGTACCTGCCGGTGCTGTAGCACGGGCGCATATCTTCACGGTAGCCAAACCTTGGAAGGAAGCAGTGCAACGGCGCGGGTGCAGCGACTATCATAGAAGTGAAACTGACTGCCTCGACTCCACGGAATCGTAGGCTTTCAGGACCAGCTCTAGGTCTTCCATACCGGCAGACCCCGACATCTCCGGCTCCCGGCCTTCTTCGATGCTGCTTTTAAACTCGCGTGCCATTGGGACTATACCGAAACCGTCCGGCTCCAGGGCAATCGTCGTAGTTGTCTTGCCTTGGTCCCACCTCAACCACGGTCGGCCAGCTTCATAGTAGAGTGCGCCGCCCGTGCCTAGAACGGACAACCAGGTCGGCGTAGGCGTGGCGCAGGTCCAGGTGTGGTTAATCAACCCCACTACGCCAGTCGAGTGGACGGTGATCATCGCCAGCCCGTCCTCTGCTTCCAGACCGGCATTCCCCGGAGGGACTTCCACCGCAAAAACCGTTGCCGGACGTCCTGCGAGATACAGCAGCCCGTCCACCTTGTGGATGCCGCCGTCAATGAACACCCCACCGCCGTTCAGTTCCCGGTTGTTCCGCCACTGGCCCGGCTGGAACAATGCCTCTTCCTGCATTTGGACCATGCGAAGCGTCCCGATGGAGCCATCTTCGGCCAACCGCTTTGCCAGGCGCACCCCGGAGAGAAAACGGTAGTTCTCCGCCACCATTAGGTTGACGTCATTTGCGGCGGCTGCAGCGATGGTGGCTCGGGCCTCATCCAGATTGCGGGCGATGGGCTTCTCGACTAGGACGTGCTTGCCCGCGCTCGCCGCAAGCTCCACATGCTCCCGGTGCAGATGGTGCGGTGTGCAGATGTACATGGCGTCAACGCACGGGTCGGCTGCGGCCTCTGCGTAGGAGCCGAAGGCCCCCTTGCCCCGAAACTCGCGGTTGAATTCGGCGGCCCGGGCAGCGTCCCTGCTGGCGAACAACAGATCAACCTCCCCATGCAACGGTACCATCGCCTTGGCAAAATCACGTGCGAAACTCCCGCATCCCACCACGCACAAGTCGAGGGCCATTTCCCGCCTCCCCTCCTGGATTCTGGCTGTGTCCTTATCGACGCCGGCCAAGGCAGAACCATAGCGGTCACGTCGGTCTACGCCATGCCCGTTGATCTATCCGCCTGGTTCAACTGTCAACGCATAGGATGCCGGTTGGAACGTCTTGGGTGCAATTGCAGCCACCGCGATCACCAACCGTTCAGAGTCCTCCGGCACCGAAATATCAACCGCCCCGGCGTTTTCCGGGTCCAACTCCATGACTGTCACGCGAGGGGACGCGTCCTGTTCACTGCCGCTTTCAATGACCTGGACTATGTAGGTCTGAGGTGTCCGGTTGTCGATAAGCACGAAGCCTCGGGGGTCCCACTCGACGATGGGTATTCTGTGGTTACCGTCGACGATACCCATGTCCCTTAGACAGATGCCAGAGCCGTGGATAGCGTCGTCGGTAAGATACTGGAACCGCACCTTCACCTGTTGGCCGGCATAAGCACTAATGTCGAGGGTCTCTGTAGTCCATCCACCACTGTTGCCTGTGTAACCGGCGCCGAATGCGGTTCCCATCGGGTTCTCCGCAGACATGCCGGGTGCGGTCAGGATCTGCCAGCGTTCCCCGCCGTCGGTGGAGACCTGCGCATAGGCGTAGTCCCAGTTTTCTTCTATGTCATACCAAGCTTCGTACCGCAGGGCCGGATCCTCCACACCGCCAAGATCAAGGTCTGCTGCGAGGGTGGAGTCTATCGAGTCCCCGGCGTTGCTCCACCAGCATCCCCTGGGGCTAACGTCATCCGGGAGTATCCGCGCAGTTGACGGGCCACTGAACCGGACCCGGATTGGGCCAGTGAACGATTCCAGCTTCACGTACTCCACAGCGTACTGCGGTATCTCCGACTCCAGGCTGAAGAAACCGTCAATCAACTTGCGCGGCCTGGCCCCGACGTTCAGGTCAGAGTACCCGTATACACCGTCAGGCGCGTCCAGGAAATTAGCCACTGCCCAATCCCGAAACACATCGCGGAAAGTCTGAGTGTGACCGGACTCTTCCAGGTATTGGTCGATGCCCTCCACGCCGTCGGCAGGGATAGCGACCAACGCCCGCATGTCCTCCCGGGACCCATAGTGCTCTGCCAGGTAGTGCATGAAGAGGGAAGCTGTGGCATAACTTGCTCCAATTCTCTCCGAGTCCAGCGGCCAGTTGACAAGTGATGTGGGAATGCTGTCCAACCTGAAGCGGACGTTCCTCGCGCTGTACCCCGTGACGGACACGGCAAGTTCGGACAGTCCCTCGTTAACCCACGTCTCCTCCGAGGAGTCGTGGGTCCAGTGGGACAGGTGCTGGAACTCGTGGGCCACGGTCGCAAAATAAGTGGAGGACCCGATGGGGATGTATGCGGTGTTGATGTATATCATCTCCCGCTGATTGCTGTAGGGGAATATTGCACGTGGATACTCATCTGAGGAGTTAAAGTACCCCCCGACACCACGCAGCGAGCCGTTCACGATGCTTACGCGCGTGTCGCCGTCGACTCCAGGAGACCATTCCGAGCCGAAGACCGACGTGACGGTGGGGTAGATGCGCTCCTCAAACGCCTCGGCTGAACGGTCCAAATCGGCCAAGTCTACTTCGCCGCCGGACTCCACGTACCAGTAGGCATGGGCGGATACCAAGGCCAACTCGAACCTTGACTCATAGACCTCAAGGCCGTCTAGATCGGCCAGCCAGAAGGTATCGATTCGGCCTTCCTTGAGGCTTTCCGGATTCCCCGCAACGACCCAGTTGAAGTCTCGCCCTATATTCGGGATCAATTCCCGCGCCAGCCGGGCTATATCCCGCTCCGGGGGTGGGGCCGCCAACAGGATAAGAGGTTCCGGCGCTGTGGATGTAGAGGCCATCTCTACTCTAGGCGTGGGACTGGGGACGGCCGTTGGAGGCACCGGGTCCACCTGCACCTCGGGCGGAGACTCGGGGACGGTGCAGGCCAGGGTTGCGGCCAATGCCAGGAACGCGAAGAGGCATCGAACGTGGTACATGCCGCGTGTCATGGCCTGGAGAAGGGCATCGCATTCCGGTTGCCGTGCATCTCCGGAAGAGTTGCGGTGGATGGGAACGAGTCGGCGGCTACCAGCGTCAATCGGCCGAGGGCCTCTGGTTAAAGCGGTTCATGGCTACGTTGATGTCTTCCTCCAACAGGCAGTCCACGGCCAGGGCAACGCGCGCCACCGACTCGTCGATTACCGGCGATTCCTCCGGCGTGAACCGACCCAGTACGTGGGCGATGGGGTCTCCGTCCGGCGAGGGATGGCCGATGCCGACCCGGAGCCGGGGAAAGTCTTGGCTGTGGAGCGTGGCAATGATGGAGCGTATCCCGTTGTGCCCGCCATCGCTGCCGGAAGGGCGCAGGCGCAGCATTCCCAGGCGCAGCTCCATCTCGTCATAGATTATCAGCAGGTTGCCGGGATTTGCTCCGAACCTCGTCAGCAGGTAGAACACCCCCTCGCCACTGTTGTTCATAAATGTCCGGGGCTTAGCCAGGACCACATTATGCCCGGAGCGGTGCCCACGCCCAAGCACCGCCTTGGCTCGCCGCTCGGTCACGTTGATACCCCAGCGGGCCGCGATAGTGTCGATGCACCTGAAGCCGACGTTGTGCCGGGTGCTACGGTAACGGTCGCCAGGATTGCCCAACCCAACAATGATCCACATCATCCGCGTGACGACCCGGCCTCGGCCTTCTCCAGTATCTCCAAAAATCCGGCCTCGTCCAGCACCTCGGTCCCCAACCGCTCGGCAGTCGTCAGCTTGGAACCGGGCGACTCGCCGGCCACCAGGTAGTTGGTCTTGCGGGTTACCGAGGAGCCGACGCTACCGCCCAGGGCCTTGATTCGTGACTCGGCTTCCCGCCGGGGAAACGCGGAGAGAGTTCCGGTTACTACGAAACTCTGACCCGAAAGGGGTAGGGAGTCTTGGTCTATCGCCGGTATCTCGCGGTACGGGTCAACGCCAGCCTTTCGCAGCTTGTCGATGACCTCCAGGTTGTTGGGGACGGCGAAGTAAGCTGCCACGCTCTCGGCGATCTTGGGGCCGATTCCGGGGATGTCGGTAAGTTCTTCCTCGGTTGCCTCGGCCAGGGCGTCAAGGCTGGGGAAGCGTTGGCACAGCAGTTCGGCTATCTCCGGGCCGACGTGCAAAATGCCCAGGGCAAACAGAAACCGCACCAGCGACCGTTTCTTGCTGGCCTCGATGTTGGTCATTATCTTGGTGGCCAGCCGCTCTCCCATCCGGTCTAGCTTGAGTAGTTCTTCCTTGTCCATGTAGTAGAGACCGGAAACGTCACTGACAAGACCCTTCTCAATTAACGTGGCGCACCACTGTTCCCCGAGGCCGTCGATGTCCATCGCGCCCTTGCTCACAAAGTGCTTGAGCAACTCAAAGAACTGGATCGGGCAGGCCGAGTTGGGACAGCGGTGCATCGCATCGGACTCGGGCTTGACCACCAGTGTATCGCACACGGGACAGCGGGATGGCATCTGGAAAGGCGCTTCTTCCCCGGTGCGCCGCTCCGTTATTGGCCCGACCACCTGGGGAATCACATCCCCGGCGCGCTCCACGGTTACCCAGTCTCCGACCCGGATGTCCTTGCGATTGATGTCCTCTTCGTTGTGCAGTGATGCCTGTTTGACCGTTGCGCCGCTTACAAACACCGGCTCCAGAATCGCATAGGGGTTTAGGCTTCCAGTACGTCCCACGTTGATCCCGATGTTGATGAGCTTGGTCACGGCCTGCTCAGCCGGGAACTTGTAGGCGATGGCCCACCGGGGTTCCCGTCCCACGAATCCGAGGGCGTTTTGGTAGGAGAAGGGATCGACCTTGATGACTACCCCGTCGGCCTCATAGGGCAGGTCGTGCCGGCTTTCTAGCCAGTGGTGGTAGTAATCGCTCACTTCATCAATATGCCGGAAGCGCCGGTTGTTGGGATTGATCGGGAATCCCGCGCCCCTTAACCATTCAAGGCTATCGAAGTGGTTGCCGGGAATCCCCGGGGTATCGTTGTTGCCGGGGCTGTAGACCCATATCTTGAGATTCCGCGAGGCGGTCACTTTAGGGTCAAGTTGGCGCACGCTTCCCGCGCCCGTGTTTCTGGGATTCGCGTAAAGAGGCTCCCCTCGCTGTTCCCGTTCCTCGTTGAGGCGGCGGAAGTCCTCCAGTGGCAGGTACACCTCCCCCCGGACCTCAAGCTCTGGAGGAGGGTTGCCCATGAGCCGAAGAGGGATGCTACGGACTGTGCGCAGGTTTTGGGTCACGTCCTCCCCGGTATAGCCGTCTCCCCGGGTCGCGCCCTGGGCGAACAGGCCGTTCTCGTACCTGAGACTTACCGCCAGGCCGTCAATCTTCAACTCGCAGACCAGGTCGAAGTCCGCCCCGTCCAGCAGTCCCTTGACCCGCCGGTGCCATGCCTCTAGCTCCTCCTCGTTGAAGGCGTTGGCCAGACTGAGCATTGGCCGGGCGTGTTGCACCTGTGAAAAGCCCTCGGCTGGCGCTGCCCCAACTCGCTGCGTCGGCGAAGCAGGAGTAACCAGGTGTGGATGCTCCGCCTCCAACCGACGCAATTCGTTCATCAGTCCGTCGTACTCGGCGTCGCTGACTTCCGGGTCGTCGAGCACGTAGTATCGGTAGTTGTGGTGGTTGATTTTCTCGTGCAGTTCCGCCGCGCGCAGGTGTACTGAAGATAGCCGGTTGACGTCCGCCATGCGTTCTGTCTCCGGTTGATTCCGTAATCGGCTGGCCGTGGCGTTGAATGGTAAGGCCAATGAGTATAATATCGCTGGTGAATCCAAGAAGGAAGGTTCCACCTGTCACATTTCCACAAGCCTAACCACCGGGATGTGGGTCCTCCACGGCGGCAGCAGCCCGCCGCCGCCTCCAGGGTCCGCGCCTCCAAAGGGAAAGGGAGCGAGAAATGCAGGAAACTCACGCAGGACATGCCGTAGAAGGTCGGCCAAGAGGACTGAGGGGGACCGCGCCATTCATCCTGAGCGGACTTAGCGGCGGCCACGGCATCTTCCATTGGTTCACCCAGAGTTTCTTTGTGATGCTCCCCACTGTGGTGGCCACCTTTGGCCTGTCCGGGGTCCAGGTGGGGGCAATCTCGACCACGCGCGAGGTCGTTTCGGGTGTCATTGCGTTGCCGGGAGGCGTGGTGACGGACATGGTCCGCCGGTACTGGGGCATGGTCATGGCCTTCTGCATGGCCCTGTTCGGCCTGGGTTGGCTAGTCATGGGACTGGCCCCGATATATCCGGTCCTCCTGCTGGGCATGGCAATTGTGGCGATGGCTGCGTCGGTGTGGCACCTGCCCGCCACGGCGGCACTGTCTCACCACTTTTCCCATCATCGGGGATCGGCCCTGTCCTTCCACGGCATCGGTGGCAACATCGGAGACGTTCTTGGCCCGGCCCTCACCGGCGTTCTCCTCTCCGGCGTGCTTATTGTCGCGCTGTCCTGGCGCGAGATTCTCAGTGTCTATACGGTCTTGCCCCTCGTGCTCAGCTTCCTGGTCTACTGGGCGTTTCACGACATCGGCAAGAACGCATCCGGAGAAACCCGGGTTACTGGGCTTGGCGAGCAGCTGTCGCAGACGGGTCAGTCCTTCCGTAGCCATCCCCGGCTGTGGGGCATCATGCTGGTTGGCGGGTTTCGGGGGATGGCAGCCGTGGCCTTCGTTCCATTCCTGGCCTTGTACCTCGGCCTGCCGGAGGCTCCCACTGGAGAAAACGCGGCCGCAGGGCTGGGGATGGCCAAGTGGAACCTTGGGCTGCACGTGGCCCTGCTGGTTGGAGTGGGCGTTATCTCCACCCCGGCAATGGGATACCTTTCCGACCGCTTCGGGAGGAAGATAGTCCTGGTCCCGGGGCTGTTGGTCTTGTGTGTACTGACCGCGCTCCTGGTACCCTTCGGCGAAGGCATCTCACTGATCGTAATCCTGGCGCTGATCGGGACGTTCTTCTTCAGCGATCAGCCAATCCTAACCGCCGCAGCACTGGACACCGTCGGCGAAGGGGTGGCAGCCAGCACCCTGGGAGTGTTCTCCTTCTCCCGGTTCGCCCTCGCCGCGGCCTCCCCTCTCATAGCAGGGGCCCTGTTTGACACCCAGGGTATACACGCCACGTTCTACTTCATCGCCGCGCTGTACCTGGTGTCCTCGGTGGTTTTGCTGCTGGTACCCCTGGCCCCGCCGGGCCGTCCTGGCGCTGCAGGACACCACGGGCATGGTCACAGTCACGCCCACGAAGGGGCACATGAGCATGAACACGACCACGGGGGAGATCAAGAGCAGCATTAAGGTCCGATACCCCGCTCGCTAAAGCTGGGTAGAGTTTTAGGGGCCAGGAAACGGGTTATATGGGAAGCGGGGCAACCTGGTACGGTTGCCCCGCTTCCTGCTGTAGGTTCTTGTGATCGTTTGGGCAAGCTTTGCTGGGTCGTGCCTGGTGGGTTGATCTTCATTTATGACGTCGGCGAGCACGCACTCGGCGTGGTCGGTCCAGACTTCCTCTGGCCCGACGAGCTTGTATATGGTCGCACTCTCTCCGTCCAGTAGGTTATTGTTCGCGATCACGATTTCCACCGAGCCTTGACCTCCATAATGACGTATCACTTCCAGGTAATCTGGCAAGGAAAACCCGTCGGTCTCCCCCGGTTGTTCGGCCACGTTGCAAACGAACATCTTCAACGCGGGAGTGCCCTCGACCGCCGAGGCAATACCGCCTACCAGCAGGTTCGGCACCAAGCTCGTAAATAGGCTGCCGGGGCCCAGAATCAGCATGTCAGCCTGGGTGATAGCTCGCACCGCCTCTGGGTGAGCCGGTGGGCAGTGCGGGTCAAGGGATACCATCCCCAGGTGCTCCTTCGTCGAACCCACTTCGGTCTCGCCAACCAATCGCTGGCCCGAGATGGTCCTGCCTACCAGGGTCACCTTGCTGGAGGTAGACGGGACTACCTTGCCCCTGATGGCCAACATCTCCCCAGCAATCTCCACTCCCTTGTAGAAGTCACCGCCAATGTTTGACAAAGCCGCGATGAGGATGTTCCCGAAGCTGTGCCCGTCCAACTGGCCATTTGTGGAAAAGCGGTAGTCCATCAACTCCTGCATGACAGCGTCAGAGTCAGACAGGGCCACTAGGCAGTTGCGGATATCTCCAGGTGGCAGCATATCGAGTTCGGACCGGAGGCGTCCGGAGCTTCCCCCATCGTCCGCGACGGTGACTATAGCAGTGATATTGGTCGTGTAATGCTTCAAACCACGAAGCAGGTTCGGCAATCCGCTTCCGCCCCCGATAACGACTATCTTCGGCCCGGTAGCCAGCACCCGGTCGATGTATATGGAGTCAATCAGCGGCAAGTAGCTTCTCCGGCTCCTTGAGTTAGAGAGAGTCCGGTTCAGCATATGTGCGGCTAACGCGGTGAGAACCATGCCCGTGGCAACGAATGTCCCGCCCTTGAGCAGGCTGTTGTTTCCCTCCAGGTTGAGGGTAGCCGTCATTGGGTCGAGGATGGGGCTAAGTAGAACTTGAACGGCGAACAAGACCCCAAGACATATCGACAGAAGGCCCAGGCCACCGACTATCATCCATCGTTTAAGGGAGATTCCCGGAGTTAGAAACACCAGGATGCGTATAGACAGGGGAAGGCCGGACGGTCTAAGCCCAGAGTCTCCCATCAGAGGGCCGCCTGGGGTTGAGGCGAGTGATTGTAGATACGATTATGTGTGCGTTCTGACGAGTTTGAGAGGAGATGGCCAGTCAATATGCGGCTGATAATAGCGGCGACTGCTGAGTCTGCCAATCCAATTTACCGAGATGTGCGGCACATGGAAGATTTCTGACGCCCGCGCGGCATTGCGAGGGAACCTAGCGTGTGTGATGGACGGATGTTAGCCAGCCAGCCACCTATTGTCAACGTCTTCCCCACATGGATGGCTAGCGTCCCATTTCAGGTGGTCTAGCTGAAGGCGGCCCGGCGGACTCCTGTCTCAGTCAAGCCCGGGAACTCTGGCATTTCCGGTCATTTTCGCCCGTTGTGGGCGATTGGTCAGGTTGCTCTTGGGAGACAAGTTCTCCTGAGCCCCGCATACCCCAATCCTCCCCCGTAAAGGTATGACACGGCAGCGAGTCCGTACCTGGAAATGGGCAAGTATCAGTGATTGATATCCCTTGAGGCGGAACCCTACCATCAAGGCACTCCCAGATTAGACCTGAACCGGGACGCGCATCCGCATGGAGACGTGGATTTGTCAGGATGAGTCAAGGGAACATTTATGTAGCAGATTGAAGAAAGTTCTTCTAAGCCGTACGACCTCGTCATTCCTGCTAATCAGCCAGAATAACGAGGTCGATGACGCCAACACCTATGCCATGGTTTTCTGACACGGGTACCGAAGGGCCCTTACCCTTGTGACCAAGGGTAAGGCCCTCAGAATTGGGCTTTAGGCCTCAGCGGGATATGCGTCGACTCCATGCTCGGTGGAGTCCAGACCCTCCCTCTGCTCCTCATCAGAAGCCCGAACGCCCATCGTGGCCTTGAGGACGAAGAACAGTATGAAACCGGTCACCAGCGCCCACGCGAGGACGACGCCCATGCTGATCAACTGGGACACAATCTGGGTCGCGTTCCCGCCAACCAACCCGGTAACGTCATTGTTGCCGCTGGCAAAGATGCCCACGGCCAGAATTCCCCAGAGTCCGCAGGTGCCGTGGACAGAGACGGCTCCAACCGGGTCATCGATCTTGAACACATTCTCAATGACACTGACGGAGGCCAGCATTATCGGGGCCGCGATGGCGCCGATGACCACTGCTGCCCAGGGGTCGACATGCGCTACTGGCGCAGTGATACCCACCAGTCCGGCGAGAGCGCCGTTGCAGCCCGCCAGGATGTCCGTCTTGCCCGTTCGCACCAACTGGATATACACAGCCACCACAGCGCCGGTTGCACCCGCCAGCAGAGTATTAATGGCGTTGAGACCTATGGAGTCACCGGAGTTAATGTTGAACCCAAACCAGCCGAAGAACAGGATGAACGTTCCGATGATCACGAAGGGTACGTTGTGACCCGGAAGGACGTTCGCAGACCCGTCAGAGTTGAACTTGCCGATCCTCGGCCCAACAACCGCCGCTCCGGCCAGGGCAACGAATCCACCAACAGCGTGCACCACACCCGAGCCAGCGTAGTCGGCAGCCGCCGGCAGTCCAATAACATCTAGGGTGCTAAGCCAGCCGCCACCCCAGACCCAGTGGCCATAAAGGGGATATATGATCGCCCCTATAATGAAGCTGTACGCGAAGTACGCCTGTGTCTTGGTCCGCTCGGCCACGGCTCCCGCCACGATAGTGGCGGCTGTGCCTGCGAACACCATCTGGAACATCCAGTCGACGTAGACCTGCCAATCAGTTGCGCCATCAACTAGGAAGAAATTTGTGGTTCCCAGAATTCCCAGTTGCGAAGTTCCCATCATTATGGCGAACCCGAAGGCCCAGAACGACAGCGACGCTATCGCAAAGTCCATGAAGCTCTTGGTCATGTAATTGGTGACATTCCGTGAGCGGATCAACCCTGCACCCAGGAACGCGAATCCCGCCTGCATGAAGAACACCAGGAACGCCGCCATCATCGTGGTCAAGTTCCCGACATCGTTCAACGCCGTAGCCCCGGCGTCTGAGCCATCCTGCGCGAACACAGTGTTGTATCCCGCCAGAATTCCCGCCGCCAACAACCCAGCCATGCCAACAAGCAAAAACCGACGTAACATAGTGATCCACTCCACAGGGTAGATTTTTTAGGTAGCCCCCAACTCCGTAGATTATCCGGAAGCTATTACGCCTTTGTTGCCTGTTTGTAACAAATCAATTACCCCCACACGCTGCATTTACCTCTGCAACAGGCCGCACACTACCACCTGACTTGTTGACAGGATAGAGCGCCACGGGTAGCATGAAATTGGTCTTAGCGGGCCCTCTTGAGCGGCTTTCACCGGCGTACAGTCGGCCCTTGAGACTACTGGCAGCCAACCTCATCCCGGCAGCCCGGAGGCGCCTGATGGCACGATACCTTCTGATAGAGTCCCGTGACCCTTTTGAGTTCGCCGACACTACCTATATGTACGAACTGGCCGGGGACCTGTGTGCAAAGGGCAACAACGTAACCCTGTTCCTGATCCAGAACGGGGTCTTCTGTGCCCGTAGAAACGTCAAGGACAACCCCGTCGCTGCGCTCAGGGGGAATGCCCCAGACGTGCAGGTGCAGGCCGACGACTTTTCCCTGCGCGAGCGGGGCATCTCGGCGGGAACCTTGGCCGAGGGCATCACCGTTTCCAATGTGGACGAATTGGTAGACCAACTGGTTGAGAGCGACACGAAGATAGTTTGGCATTAGCATCCGACGGTCTTGGCGGGATGCACGCAGATCATCCGTGACTTCCATGTTTTGAGGAGGACGCCGTGGCTACACTCACTATCGCTCTAATGGACTCTCCTTACGAGTCCGGGACGACAACCACAGCCATGCGCATTGCAGACGCAGCAGTCCGCAAGGGCCACAATGTCAACGTATTCGCATACGAGGGCGCAGTTAGCCTCACGATGAGGGACCAGGCCCCTCACCCGAATCCGGTCAAGGGCACTACAGTCGAGGAGCAAGACCACCCGACTACCGCCAATTTCGTCGCCGGCCTCTTGGCAACCGGGAAGGTGGACTGGATTAACTGCGGCATGTGCGTGGACGAGCGCGGCGCCGGCAACTGGATAGACGGAGCCCGCCGTGGAGCGCCCGGCGACCTTGTTGCTTGGTCCAACGAGAGCGACAACACCTTAATAATGGGCACCAGATAGGAGGCAGTCATGGCGAAGATTCTCTCCGTTGTCGAGCGCGCCTATCATGGCACAATAGAGGAACAAGACGACACCATCCTCTGGTTAAGCCACATGATCAAAAACGCCGGCACCGACATATCCGTCCTGTTGCGTGGCAACGCCGTGAACTATGGTGTGATGGGCCAGGACGCCAGTGGGCTTACCTTCGGCGAGGTTCAGATGGATGTTCCACCGACGCTGGACACTGACGTCCTGAACCTGATTGCTGCAGACGTACCGACTTATGTGGTCAGCGAGGACTTGGACGACCGGGGAATCCAGAGGAACGAGATTGCCGACGGTTTGAAGGTGATCAGCCGCAGTGAATTGGCAGACCTGTTCGACTCACACGATTCCATCTGGCACTGGTAGTCCGGCAATCAGTCACGCATTCGCGGACACGGTGCTCGTATCTGTCCTGCCAGTTGGCGACTAGACCCGGCTTTACTACGTAGCAAATACAGCGAGCGCCAGTTAGGGGCGTTGGCTGTATTTGCAGCCCCCGCTAGGCACGCGCTCTCTGCACGTCTGATCCGAGATGCGCATTTCTCCCCGTAACAGGCCGCCTGATTTTTTGCAATTTGTAGTGCGCTCAATTAAGATAGAGCCCACGGTCACTCGGTGCCTGTCGATACAACTTGGAACGCCACAGACTTTTGACAAGAGCCATTGCGGGTTTCCGTACAGGTATGGCGGGAACATTAAGAGGTCCAAATGGGAAGCAATAGGTGGCTGCGAAATAGCTTCGTGTATCTCCTCGTCATCATCGGGGTTCTCGTTATCTTCTACACACTGCTGCCGAGTTTCGGCAACAGGAACGAAATCCCGTTGACCACCGTCGTCAAGATGGCGGAGAACAACGAGGTTCGAGAAATCATCGTCGACGGCAGGAAGCTGACTGTCATCCCCCGGCTCACCAGCCGCACCGGCCCCGACCGCTTCTCCAGCAGGGTCGGCGAGAACGGGGATGTCCTTGACATCCTGATTCAGAACGGCGTTCAGGTAGGGCCCCCCACCGGCGTGGAGGTGACATTCAAGGGTTCCACCGGCCTAGGCAGTTTCCTCGGTCTTCTCCTGAATTTCCTGCCGCTTATCTTTTTCGGTGGCCTTATATTGTTCATGATGCGTCAGGCCCAGGGCAGCAACAATCAGACCCTGAGCTTCGGGCGCAGCCGCGCCCGCATGATGCCCTTCAACCGGCCTGGCGTCAGCTTCGCCGACGTGGCTGGGGTTGAAGAGGCAAAATCCGAACTCCAGGAAGTCGTGGAGTTCCTTAAATTCCCGGAGCGCTTCCTCTCGCTGGGCGCGCGGATCCCCAAGGGCGTCCTACTGGTTGGCCAGCCCGGTACCGGCAAGACCCTTCTCGCCCGCGCAGTGGCGGGGGAGGCAGGGGTGCCATTCTTCCATATCAGCGGCAGCGAGTTCGTGGAAATGTTCGTCGGCGTTGGCGCGGCCCGGGTCCGAGACCTGTTCGAACAGGCCAAGCGCAACGCCCCGTGCATTGTATTTGTAGACGAGATAGACGCGGTGGGCCGCCATCGCGGAGCCGGCCTCGGCGGAGGCCACGATGAACGGGAGCAAACTCTGAACCAGATCCTCGTTGAGATGGACGGGTTCGAGACCAACACCAACATCATCGTCATTGCCGCCACCAACCGTCCGGACATTCTCGATCCTGCATTGCTCCGGCCTGGCAGGTTCGACCGGCGCGTTACCTTGGATCTGCCCGACATTCAGGGCAGGGTTGCCATCCTGAAAGTCCACGCCGCTGGCAAACCCCTGGCACCGGAAGTGACAATGGAGAGTCTGGCCAGGGAGACTCCCGGGTTCAGTGGCGCAGACCTTTCTAACTTGGTGAACGAGGCAGCTATCCTCGCAGCCAGAGCGAACAAGAAGACCATCCAGATGGCCGAGTTCGAGGAGGCCGTGGACCGCATCATTGCCGGACCGGAGCGCAAGAGCCGCGTGATCAGCCCCCGCGAGAAGGAGATGACCGCCTACCACGAGGCTGGACACGCCCTCGTCGCTCACGTGCTTCCCAATGCCGACCGGGTGCACAAGATTTCCATCGTATCTCGGGGCAACATGGGCGGTCACACATCCCTGTTGCCGGATGAGGACCGCTATCTGTGGACCAGGAACCAGTTCTACGACATGATCGCCGTGATGATGGGCGGTCGCGTGGCCGAACAGCTCATCTTCGACGAGATCACTACCGGCGCAAGTAATGACCTGGAGCGGGCTACCAAGGTTGCCCTCAGTATGATTAAGCGATACGGCATGAGCGAAGCCCTGGGGCCGAGGACATTTGGCAAGCGGGAAGAGCTCGTATTCCTGGGACGTGAAATAAGTGAGGAGCGCGACTACGGGGATCGGGTGGCCGAAGAGATAGACGAAGAAGTCAAAGACATGATCCACATGGCCTACACTAGGGCCAAGGACATCCTGGTAACCAACAAACCCCAGCTTGTACAGCTATCCGAGTACCTGATAGAGCATGAGACCATCACCGGAGATAGCCTGGGCAGGTTGTTCGAGGATGGTGGACTAGGCGGAGAAGATCCGGGGGCACCGGCGATACCGCCCGAGCCTACGCCTCCCTACGCTCCGGCATCTCCCCAGCAGCCCATGCCCCAGCCGACGCCGGCTCCCAGCCTGACCAGCACCAGCGACCCTGCCCCCGCGGGTGACGGAGACGCCTGAACCAACCCTACATCGCGGTACCATCCCGGGCCAGCCCAGGCGGACACACTGGACTGGCCCGTTTCTTTTGCCTGTTGCTCCCGCTGCTATGCCTGGGCCGCTTCATCTTGAGGTAGTGGAAGCTCCCGGTAATACAATCCCCACTGCTGCATTAACCCCTGAACTGCCGGCTGTTTCAATGCGACCAACTCCCGGAAAAACCCTGCCAGCGCATGGGCCGGTATCTTTTCCTGGGAGCAGACCCAACTTCGCTCGGCGGGCACCACGTATATCAACCCGCTCTGATGGTCGCAGGAGACCTGTATCCGGGTCATTCCTTCCCCCGGAGTCACATTCAGTCCAACAGAAGCCATAACCTCAACCTCATCAAGCGATCCGCTCATCCCGCTCAGGGCTTGGTCGTGCAGCAGTGTAGATGCGGCGCAGGAGAAAGATACCATCGACCCTGATCTGGCCCACTTTGCCCGCATTATAAGCTGAAGGTCAATCCGGCCACCCGAATCCAGTTCACTGGAACGCGCCCCTGCCCCTGTCGAAATTCGGCAAATGCCGCAGCATATGGTGGCTATGTAGTCCGGGTTGATGGTAGAATCAAGTTTGCTGGGTCAGAGTTTCGTGGTTGGCCCTGAGATAATCCGCGTAATCCTACGTGCAAGGGACAGTTTGACATGTACCCTCCGGGTGGACCAAGGCAACCAGACGTAAATTTCGATCAGATACTTGGCTCAGCCCGCTCTGGATTCGGGCGCATCTTCGGCCGACTGGGTGGTGGGGGACTGGGCGGCGTCATTGTCCTAGGAATCGCCCTCATCGCTGTAGTATGGAGTGCAACTGGAATCTACACCATCAGCCCCGGTGAACAGGCCGCCCTGCGCCTGTTCGGCGCAGTCCAGGGTAACCCAGTCAGGGAGGAAGGACTGCACTGGTGGTGGCCGGGCCCCGTTGGCAAGAAGGATGTTGTCCTGGTGACTGAGGTACGACGGATGACCCTGGGATATCGCACCGCCGCCGCCCAGGGAGTAGCGGATACCCCGGTACCCCAGGAGGCGCTCATGATCAGCGGCGACTTGAACATCGTCGATGTGGAAATGGCCGTCCAGTACAACATCAAGAACCTCGGGGATTTCCTCTTCCTGGTCAATGACCCAGGAGAGATGGACCGGGAGATACCGCCGGGGCAACCGGATGGACTGACCCTGAAGGATGCCGCGGAGGCCGCGCTGAGGCTTGTGGTAGGGCAAAGCTCCATCGATGATGTGATCACAGAGCAGCGCGCCCGCATCGAGTCAGATACCCAGGTGCGGCTCCAGCAGATCCTGGACAGCTACGGCACAGGCATCAACGTGGTCAACGTCAAGCTCCAGGACGTGAAGGCCCCGGCCGACGTACAGGATGCCTTCCAGGACGTTCTTCGCGCGCGCCAGGAACGGGACACCAAGGAAAACCAGGCCCGCGCCTACCAGAACGACATAATTCCGAGGGCCAGGGGTGAAGCGCAAAAGATCCGGGAGGAGGCTGAGGCTTTCAGGCAGTCCAGGATCGCTACCTCCCAGGGTGAGGCATCCCAATTCCTGTCCATACTCAGAGAATACGAAGTATCAAAGGAAGTGACCCGTCAAAGGCTATACTTGGAAGCGATGGAGGGTGTCCTTCCCAACATATCGAAGATCATCGTGTCCCCGGAAGTTGAGTCGGTCCTGGTTCTCGGCGGTCGAGAGGGGGTGACTCCGCTCCCCATAGGCCCACAACCATAATTCTGCGGAGTCGAGAAGTCTTATGAAAGGTCTCATCGCCCTCGGTGTAGTGGTGATAGCCGCCGCCATCGTCCTGGCCCAATCCCTCTTCGTCGTTGACATCACCGAACAGGTGGTGATTCTCCGGTTCGGCGAGGTCGTAAACCAAAGCGCCAACCCAGGCTTGTTTGTGAAGGCTCCCTTCGTCGATACCGTGGTCAGGTACGACAAACGTGTGCTGCGCATCGACGCTCCACCAGTGGCAATGCCTGACGTCGAAAAGGAAAACCTGGTAATTGACTCCTACGCCCGGTACAGGATTACCGACCCGGTCCAGTTCCGTAAGACCCTGCAGACAGAGGGGACAGCACGCAGCCGGTTGGGGGACATCGTAACCTCCACGCTGCGCAGCGAAGTTGCCCGAAGAGACCGGATTGAGATCATCGGCGCGAAGCCCCTCATCGACCCGGAGACCCAACAGCAGGTGGTTGAAACCGGTATCCCCCAGTTCGAGGGGACTGAGGCCCGCACCGAGATATTGCAGAAAGTGCTTACAGAAGTTAAGCGCAGCATTGCAGAGGAAGATGAACCGTTTGGCATCGAGATGATTGACGTGCGGATCAAGCGAGCCGACTTCCCCGACGAAGTAACCCCAAGCATCTACACCCGCATGAGAGCTGAACGTAACCGTATCGCGGCAGGGTTCCGCGCCGACGGTGATGAGAAGGAACTGATAATCCGCGCCGACGCAGACAGGCGAGCCACGGTCATCCGGGCAGAGGCCCAACGGGACAGCAACAGGATTCGCGGTGAAGGCGAGGCGCAAGCCATCAGCATATTAGCTGATGCTTTGGAACAGGACCCGGAGTTTTTCGCATTCCGCCGCAGCTTGGAAGCCTACAAGAAGTTCCTGACCCAGCAGACCACCGTTATCCTACCGGCAGACGCTCCTCTATTCCAGTACATTCCGGGTCCCGACGCCAACGGGGTTTCGGACGGCCGGGCCCCTTAAGTGCCTGAAGTGCGGGCCCCCTATCGGCCCGCCAACCTTCTCCCCTCAACTAGGCCCGGGGCCGACTTCTCCGGCGACGTTATTATGATGCGGAACCCCTGCTCCAACCGCATGGGGACCTCCGCAGCAGTCGCGCCGGTGGCGCAGGGCACGCCCGCGTTCTGACAGGCGGACAGAATCCGAAGTAGGTTGGCCTGCACGTCCGGATGGTTCGACTCCCCCGGATGTCCCATAGCCACCGACATGTCTCCCGGCCCTGCCCAGACTGCCCCTATGCCTTTGACTTCCCGCAGGATGTCCGGCAGGTTATCAACGCCTTGGGGTTCCTCAATGATGGGCATCAGAAACATATTTCCATCCGGGTCCAGCGGCCACAGATCAGCAACATGGTAATACTCTTGGCCCGAGAGTCCCCAATAGCGGGGAGCAATCCTAGCCCACCAGCCCCGTTGTCCCTCCGGCTCGAAGTCAGGCGAGCCGGGAATCTGCGGATACCTGGCCGCCACCACCGCGGCTTTGGCCTCCTCTACTGTGTTTAGGTGCGGTAGGACCAGTCCGTACACTCCGGTGTCAAGAGCCTGCTTGATAACCCACTGGTTCTGCTCCCGCGAGTTGGGTGGGATGCGCACTAGGGGCACGGGGTCAGCCTGCAAGCCTCCACCTTCCGAGATTTTCTTCCGGTTAAGCAAGAACTGGAGGGATGCGCGAAGGTTGTTAAAACTCAACCCCTCGTGTTCCATTTCGATAATCACCATATCGTAGTCCGAGTCGGCCACGTACATCAGGTCGTCGAGGTTTCCATTCCATACCAGGCCGGAGCAAAATACCGGTTTCCCCTGCTCCAGCAAGTCAATAGCCTTGTTGTATCGCACTGCTCCCGTCATCCTCGGTGCCTCCTGAACGATTTAGACAGTCTGGACAAGATCATGCACTGATGCCTATGGACTCAAGTCTCCGTGGTCCTGGGCCCTGAATAACCACTCGATACTCTTGCGGATTATAGCACCCGCTCCCAATCGACCGGTTCCTTACAAGCTACCCGAGCGGTCTCCCCCAGCGTCCAAAATGGCCACATTAGACTCACCCCTCGCCTGAAGAGGCAAATTCCCCCCACAGCCACCAGCGGCTGTGTGCTACGATTTGACATCGGGCGGATTGACGGGCGGCACAAAATCCCATAGGCTAGGTGTTGTATCTGTCATGATTCGGGGCGTGAGACAGTCGTGTTCCGGCGGGGGTCTCCGGCAATGCCCCGACTCAGTCGGTTCAGGCTTTGGTGTAGGGTTACTAGGTAGGGAGGCGGACGAGGAACGCCAATGAAGGTCCACGAGTTCCAGGCGAAGGCAATCTTCTCACGCTACGGTATCCCTGTGCCCCGTGGGTGTGTCGCCTCTAGCGCCGGACGTGCTGCCCGAATCGTGGGCGACCTTGGTGGCAAGGGAGTTGTGAAGGCCCAGGTCCACGCCGGAGGGCGTGGCAGGGGGGGCGGAATCAAGCTGGTAACATCTCCCCCGGAAGCGGAGGAGTTCGTTGCGTCTCTGATCGGCTCCAACCTGGTCACTCCCCAGACCGGACCGGATGGAGTCCCTGTAAAGCAGGTATTGATCGAAGAACCAGTGGGAATAGACAGAGAACTTTACCTGGCTGTCACGCTGGACCGCGCCCAAGCTATGCTTGTGTTGCTGGCAAGCCACGCTGGGGGTATGGACATCGAGGAAGTAGCCGCCGCCCACCCGGAAGACATTTACTCAGAATCCATCGACCCCCTGCTGGGTCTCATGCCCTTTCAGTCAAGGCGGCTGGCCTCGAAACTTGGACTTGCGGGACCGGCCGCCCGGGAAGCATGGGCAGTCATGGGTGCAATTGCCCGCATCGCCGTCGAACTCGACTGCTCTTTGGTGGAGGTCAACCCCCTGGTGGTTACCACATCTGGCGCGATGGTCGCGCTGGACGCCAAAATCAACTTGGACGATGATGGCCTCTTCCGTCATCAAGACCTCATGGAATTGCAGGACCCTTCCCAGGAAGACCCACGAGAGGCTGAAGCCGCTGCCTTAGGCATCTCTTACGTAAACCTTGACGGCGACTTGGGGTGCCTGATCAACGGTGCGGGGCTGGCCATGGCTACCTTGGATCTGACACAGACCGTCGGAGGGTCGCCTGCAAATTTCCTCGATGTAGGCGGCGGAGCCGACGAGGAGAAGATTGCCGCTGCGGTCAAGATCATCGTCTCTGACCCCAAAGTTACAAGGGTGCTCATAAACCTCTTCGGTGGCATCCTTCGCTGCGACGTGGCCGCAAGAGGTGTAGTCCAGGCATTCCGGGAAACCGGGGCCAACCAGCCTCTGATTGTTCGACTGCTGGGCACCAACATGGAGGAGGGCCAAGCCATCTTCCGGGAATCTGGGTTGCCCGTCGCATTCGCAGACACCCTCACGGAAGCCGCCAATGCCATCCACCAGTCCGCCTAGGGCAACGTTCATCGCACGAGTTGAGCGCAAAGTGATTTATATGGGCAGGGGCTGATATGGGGATTCTGGTGGATGCCGGAACGCGGGCCATAGTCCAGGGCATCACTGGCAGGGAGGGAAGTTTCCACGCCGCTGCATGTATGGACTACGGCGCCAACGTAGTGGCAGGCGTGACTCCGGGGCGGGGTGGGCAGCTTTTCCGGGAGCAGGTGCCGATTTTCGACTCGGTGGAGGAGGCTGTCCGGGAGACCCAACCAAACGCCTCACTGATATTCGTCCCGCCGCCATTCGCCGCCGATGCCATTGTGGAGGCCGCCGACTCCGGAATTCCCCTGGTTGTATGTGTCACCGAAGGCGTACCCGTACAGGATATGGTTCGTGTCTACCGCTACCTTGAGCGGAAAAACACCCGCCTGGTGGGACCCAACTCTCCCGGCGTCATCAACCCTGGGGCCAACTGCAAGTTGGGGATTATGCCCGGCTCCATCCATCAACCCGGACGCGCCGGGGTAGTCTCCCGCAGCGGTACCCTCACGTACGAAGCGGTACACCAGTTGACCCGCGAGGGCATTGGCCAGTCAAGTTGCGTGGGCATCGGCGGGGACCCTATAATCGGAACAGGTTTCGTCGACGCACTCCGCCTTTTCGACGCGGATGCTCAGACAAATTTGGTGGTCCTCATTGGCGAAATCGGAGGGTCTATGGAACAGGAGGCCGCCGATTACATACGAGAGTCGTTCAGCAAACCCATCTGTGCTCTTGTTGTTGGGGCCACCGCTCCGCCGGGCAAACGCATGGGACACGCCGGGGCTATCATCACCGGCCGCAACGCCACGGCCGCCAGCAAGATTGCGGCATTGCAGCAGGCAGGCGCAAAAGTAATTCCGACACCGGCAGACATAGGTTCAACCGCTAGGTCTGTGATCGACCATCTCTGATATGCGAACCAGGTAGCTAGTCTCGTTTGTGAAGCAACTAAACATGGAATTCACGAAATGCCCTTCAGTCCTATCCTAGGCAGACGCTCCCCGCAGCGTAGACCTTAGCCATGTCGAGAGAAGTCTCCTCAGTTGAATACGAGCCGGTCATAGGGCTGGAGGTCCACGTCCAGCTACTGACCCAAAGCAAGATGTTCTGTGCTTGCCGCGCAGATTACCAGACCGCCGCGCCAAACTCTCGCGTCTGCCCTGTCTGCCTCGGCCTGCCGGGAAGTCTTCCCGTAATCAACCGCAAGGCGGTCGAGCACACGATAATGACCGGACTGGCGCTCAACTGCCGAATCCCCTCCTACTCCAAGTTCGACCGGAAAAACTACCCGTACCCCGATCTGATGAAAGGGTACCAGATATCCCAGTATGATCTACCTCTGGCCGTGCAAGGACATCTGGACCTGCACGTCAACGGCCACACCAGCCGGGTTGGCATAAACCGTGTCCACCTTGAGGAGGACGTGGCAAAATTGCAACACCTGCCGTCGTCGGACGGCGAGTCCTACAGCTTGGTTGACGTGAACCGCTCCGGGGTGCCCCTGATGGAGGTGGTAAGCGCCCCGGACATCTCCTCCGCCGAGGAGGCCCAAGTCTACCTGACCACCCTCCATTCCATTCTCCAATATCTCGGGGTGAGCACCGGCAACATGCAGGACGGCAGCTTTCGCTGCGACGCCAACATAAGCATCCGGCCTAGAGGCAGCCCCGAGTTCGGCAACCGGACCGAAGTCAAAAACATGAACAGCTTTCGGTCCGTGTTCCTCGCTCTCAACTACGAGTTTGAACGCCAGCGGCGGGTTGTCGAGTCCGGGAGCCAGGTGGTCCAGGAGACGCGGGGTTGGCTGGACGACCGCAACGTGACAGTGTCCCAGCGCAGCAAGGAATACGCCCACGATTACCGCTACTTCCCGGAGCCGGACCTACCCCCCCTAGTAGTCGATCCGGCGTGGGTTGAAACGCTCAAAGACCAATTGCCGGAACTGGCCACCCAGCGGCGCACACGCCTCATGCAAGACTACAAGCTATCGGACTACGACGCGAGTGTGCTGACAGCCTCTAGGGACATGGCCGACTACTTTGAGGCCGCATTGGAAGTACAGCCCGTCTCTGAGGACGCCCGAGACAGGCTGGCCAAAAGCGTGACCAACTGGGTCCTCGGCGACCTGAGCCGCCTGCTCAACATGGACAACACCCTTATCGGAGACAGCCCGGTAACGCCCCCGATGCTGGCGGAGTTGATCGGCTTGGTTGACTCAGAAACGGTCAGCGTCACTTTGGCCAAAACCGTCCTGGAGGAATGCTTCAATACGGGAAAGTCCCCTGCTACCATCGTAGGTGACCGCGGCTATACCCAGATCAACGAAACGTCGTCCCTCGTCCCCACCGTACTGGAGGTTCTCGATTCCAACCCGAAAGCAGTTGACGACTTCCTCCAGGGCAAGGAGTCAGCCGCCAAATTCCTGGTGGGCCGGGTGATGCGGACCACGCGCGGACAGGCCAACCCGGAGATGGTCAACCAGCTGGTAGCTGCCGAACTGGAATCCATCCGAAACAATCAATCAGCCAAGAGTTAGTCAATTGCTATACTTGAACATCGTCCAGATAATAGTATCCATAGTCATCGTGCTGATCATACTGGCCCAGGTCAAAGAAGCTGGCACGGGGCTTTTCGGCTCGGCCCAGTCCACGGTCCGTACACGGCGTGGCCTGGAGAAGACCCTATTTCAGTTCACCATCATCTTGGCCGCCGTGTTTCTGGGAATGTCCATTCTAAGCGTTCGCGGTAGTGACCAAATCTGGGAGACCCTCGACACCATAGTCGTGGCCGCCGTGGCAGCGGTGGTGCTGGTAGTAGCAGTGGTCACCCTGAAATTTATGAAATAGCGGTATCCTCTCGGACCGTCCCACCATAGTCCGGCGCATTCCCCCACCAACAACCTGCTCTAACCTCCTTGGTTCCAGCATGTGATATTCATGCCCTCGCCCCCCATTGTGCTGACCACCGACTTCGGTCTCTCAGACCCCTACGTGGGAGTCATGAAGGGAGTAATCCTACGCATCAACCCCAACGCCCCACTGATCGACCTAACGCACCTGATCCAACCTCAGGACGTCCGACATGCATCGTTTCTGTTGGGGACCAGCCACGGCTTCTTCCCGCAAGGTTCAATCCACGTGGCAGTGGTGGACCCAGGCGTGGGCACGGCCCGCCGACCGCTGTTACTGGAAACTCCCACCGCAAGATTCGTAGCTCCCGACAACGGGTTGCTAAGTTTCGTCGTAGCCGAACATCTGGATGCCCCGCCAGAACTCCCAGGCCGGATAAGCGTACCACTTGGGTTGTCCGCCTACCACCTCACCAATTCGGACTACTGGCGTCAACCCCTGAGCCACACCTTCCACGGACGCGATGTCTTCGCTCCGGTTGCAGCCCATCTCTCTCTGGGTGTCCCACCCTCAAGTATGGGCAGTCTCGCAAACGACATGGTGTGGCTGCCAATCCAACGGCCATTAGCAGTTGGCAATAGCCTGTCAGGTGAAGTAGTCTACGCAGACCATTTCGGCAACCTTGTCACCAACGTGCCCGGTGACCTACTCACGGACAATGGGAAAGTGGAGGTCCAAATAGCAGACCGCACAATCTACGGCCTGAGCGAGACTTTCCATGGCGGTCATGCTGACACCAGCGACACCACAAACCTGATAGCCCTGGTAGGGAGCCTCGGCTACCTGGAAATAGCGGTCCCCGACGGAAACGCGGCTGCGGCATTGGGGGCCGGCCCGGGAGCGGCCGTGTCGGTCGATTTCTCATAGCAGGACAGAGGGCCAGTTTCCTCCGGTTACAGGCGTACATCCCGAGGCATCCCATCCGATTCTGCTACTATTGACTTCCCTTTGGGCCATGCTAGTATGGGGAAAATTGCGGGGCTGACCAAGCCCCAGGCATCAGCAGGGGGAGCTATGGAACTGACCCGCGAAGCCATGCTCGAACTTTACCGGACGATGGCCACCATCCGGCACTTCGAGGAGCGCGGGATCCCGGAGACCGGGCAGCGTCGTATGTCGGCGTCCGTGCATTCCTCCGCAGGCCAGGAGGCTGTCCCCACCGGAATATGCGCTCACCTCACCGATGACGACTACATTGGGAGCACCCACCGCGGCCACGGGCACTGCATTGCCAAAGGTGTTGACCCCAAGGCCATGATGGCCGAGCTGTTCGGCCGCGCCACCGGGCCCAACAAGGGCAAGGGCGGCTCCATGCACATCGCGGACATGAGCAAGGGGATGCTCGGCACCAACGGCGTGGTCGCCGCCAGCGTTCCCTTGGCCGTCGGCGCGGGTCTGACCTCCAAGCTGCGGCACAACAACCAGCGGGTCGCCGTGGCCTTCTTTGGTGATGGCGGGGCCAACCAGGGTGTGCTCCACGAGAGCATGAACCTCGCCTCGGTCTGGAAGCTGCCAGTCATTTTCTGCTGCGAGAACAACCAGTACGCCGAATCCACCCCAGTCGAGTACGCCCTCTCCGCATCCCACGTGGCCGACCGCGCCGTGGCCTACAACATGCCCGGAATCCACGTTGACGGCATGGACGTGTTCGCGGTCTACGACGCAGCCGGGCAGGCTGTCGCCAGGGCCAAGGCCGGGGAAGGTCCAACCCTCCTGGAATGCCTCACCTACCGCTACTACGGCCACACCGTTTTCGACAATCCCCTCTCCTACCGCACCAGGGAGGAAGAGGAACATTGGCGCAACCGCGACCCGCTGAAGCTGTTCCGGGAAACGGTCGTTCCCCAGGGAGAAATATCCGCCGAGGAACTGGACCAGATCGACCGGGAGGCCGAGAACTTGATGGAGGAAGCCATACGCTTCGCTGATTCCAGCCCTATGCCCCAGCCCTCCGAGCTTTACGAAGACGTATACGTCGATTACCCGGTCGAACTGCTCAAGCGCGGTTCCAACATGGAGATTTAGCCCAGCGGCAACCGACAGTTACAAGGAGCCGAACATGACCACCACCGCCACAAGGGAGATACAGTACCGCGAGGCCATCAACGAGGCGATACGCCAGGAGATGGAGCGGGACGAGACGGTAATCATCATAGGCGAGGAGATCGCCGGCGGCGCAGGCCGGGAGCATCTGGGTATTGTCGACGCCTGGGGCGGCCCTTTCCGCACCACCGTTGGCCTGATTCAGCAGTTCGGCAACCAGCGCGTGCTGGACACTCCCTTGTCCGAGGCGGCATTCGTGGGCACCGCCATCGGCGCGGCCTCCACCGGGATGCGCACTATCGCCGAGCTTATGTTTGTGGACTTCGTCGGCGTCTGCATGGACCAGTTGCTCAACAACGCCGCCAAGATGCGCTACATGTTCGGGGGCCAGGTCAAGGTACCCTTCACCCTGCTGACCCGGATCGGCGCGGGGTTCGGCAGCGCAGCCCAGCACTCCGAGTCCTACTATTCCATCTTCAGCCACATCCCCGGACTCAAGGGGGGTCGTCCCCTCCGACCCATACACGGCAAAGGGGCTGCTCATCTCCGCCATCCGGGACGACGACCCGGTGGTGTACTTCGAGCACAAGGGCCTCTACGGCAACACGGGCCACGTACCCGAAGCGCCGTACACGCTGCCGTTGGGGAAGGGGAGGACCGTCCGCCAGGGTACGGACGTCACCCTGGTGGGAATCTCCAAAATGACGATGGTCTGCTTGGAGGCCGCTGAAGAGTTGGCGAAGTCCGGCATCAACGCCGAAGTCGTGGATCTCCTCAGCGTATCCCCCATCGACTACGACCTGATCATCGACTCGGTGCGCCGCACCCACCGGATGGTAGTGGTGGACGAAGATACTCCGATCTGTAGCCTAGCTTCGGAGATTTGCGCCAGAGTGGCCGAAGAGGCTTTTGACTACCTCGACGCCCCTCCGTCGCGTGTGACCGCGCCCCATACGCCGGTCCCCTACAGCCGCCCGCTGGAAGACACCTACATCCCCAACCAGGCACGGGTTATCCGCACCGTCCAGGGATTGCTTGCCAGGGTTTAGCTCAGCCTAGTGAAATAGTAAGCCGCCGTTGACGTTGTAAGCCTGCCCGGTAATGAACGACGCCTCTTCGGACGCAAAGAAGGCGACCATGTTGGCAACGTCTTCGGCCTCGGCTATCCTGCCCAGCGGGGTTCGTTCCCCGGCGTCGCGCACTATGCGGCCGCGGAATTCCTCCAGCGACATACCCCGACCAGCAGCCTGCTCCCGCTCCCAGTAGCTCATCCGGTCGGTGTTGATCGGGCCAGGGCAAACCGCGTTCACCGTGATGTTGTAGGGCGCAAGATCCAGGGCCGAGGCCTGGGTCAACCCCAACACGGCGAACTTGGACGCCGAGTATGCCGCCCCCATCGCGCTGGCCTGCTTGGCCGCGTTGGACGCGATGTTGATGATCCGCCCGCCTTCACCCCGCGCTACCATATCCTGGCCCACCAGCTTGGTGCATAGGAAGACCGCTGTGGTGTTAATGGCCAGGAAGTGGTCCCATACCTCCCGCTCCAGTTCGGTAACAGAAGCCTTGTCCCGACCGATGATGGCCCGCGCATTGTTGACCAGGATATCGATGCGCCCGAAGTGGGACTTGACCTGCTCGACCAAGCCCTCAATCTGTTCGCCGTCCCCAAGGTCGCAATAGAGAGGGAGGCACCTGCGTCCCAGGGCCTCGACTTCCTCGGATACGGAATGTATGCCGCGCCACTCCTCCCGGATTTCTCCGGGAGGCAGGTCTGACGCATCTCGCTGAACGTCTGTAATCGCAACTTCCGCGCCCTGGGCCGCCAGCTTTAGCGCCGAAGCGCGTCCTACGCCCCGCATCCCCCCTGCACCGGTTATCAACGCTACCTTGCCTTCCAGTCCTGCCACGTCCCACCTCCTGACCTTCGTTTATCCCAAGCGGTTTCCATTATAATTGTCTGACACTCTCCACAGAAAGGTTGGCAGTTATGGCCACATCGCTCATCCACGGCAAATACATCATCAGCCGCCCTGGCGCTGACGCAGAGTCAAGTGTCGTAATCACCGACGGCGCGGTATTTCAAAGAGACGGCGTGATTGAGGCGGTGGGCGACTACCGTACCCTGCGAGCCGCACATCAGGCGGATGAAGAGATCGGCGGCCCCGGATTCGTCGTCTTCCCGGGCTTGGTCAACGCCCACCATCACGGGAGGGGTGTCTCGACGTTGCAGATGGGAGCCTGCGACGACTCCCTGGAAACGTGGATACTCAGCGGTTGGGGACGCCGCCCCCACGACCACTACCTGATGACCCTCTACACCGCAATGCAGATGATCGAGTCGGGCACTACAACCGTGATGTACAACCACTCCCAGACTCCTGTAACCGGCATTGAGGATGACATTGCCCAGGTGCTCAAGGGATTCGGAGACGTGGGGATGCGCACCGCCTTCTCGGTCTACTTCCGCGGGCAGAACCGGATCGTTTACCAGGACGACGACGCATTTCTCGCCGGATTGCCCTCCGACCTCGCCGCCGACGTGCGCCGCTACCTGTCCGCAACTGCCATGCCCGACGACGATTACTTTTCGATGTTCCAGGGCGTGTACGGTAAGTACCAGTCAGTGGAGTCCGACTTGGTGAGGGTGCTGGTCAGCCCCAGTAACGTGCAATGGGTGTCGGACGAGTTCCTGACACGCACCAAGGATTACGCGGCCCGTTTCAACACGGCCATCCACATGCACCTGGTGGAAAGTCCATACCAGAAGGAGTACGGCCTGAGGCGGTGGGGCAAAACTCCAGTCGCCCACCTGAACGACCTCGGATTTCTCGGCCCGGAGGTCTCATTCGCCCATTCAGTATGGGTCACCGATCAGGACATCGAGCTTCTGGCCGGGAGCGGGGCAACCGTTTGCCACAACCCCAGTTCCAACCTCCGGCTGAAGAATGGCGTGGCCCCGGTAACCTCCATGCTGTCCGGCGGCGTGAACGTGGCGATGGGCACCGACAGCACCGCCATCAACGACGATGACGACATGCTTCAGGAGATGCGGCTCGCGCTGCGGCTGCACCGTGAGCCGGGTATAGGTGCTTCCGCAGCCAACTCTCAGCAGGTCCTCTCGATGGCAACGGCCAATGCCGCCCGTCCGACAGGCTTCGACGGCCTGATAGGCACTCTGGAACCGGGCCGCCGCGCCGACCTGGTGCTGGCGGAGCGTTCGTCAATGGAGGCCCCCTACCTGGATCAGAACATCGGGCCGGTGGACGCCCTTCTTAACCGGGGCAAACCCCGCGACGTGAGCACGGTCATAATCAACGGCAATGTCGTCTACCGGGACGGTCGATTCCCCGGAACAATGAAGGAAGACGTGCTTGAGGAACTTCGCCAGCGGTTTGCCCACCCTGTGGAACCAGAGGTTGTCCATACACGCCAGATGGTGCAGAGGCTGATTCCCTTCGTAGAGCGGTTCTACAGTTCCTGGAACGCAGAGAGGCTCGCTCCCCACTACCGCTATAACAGCCGGACTTAGCTCAGAAACCGCTAAGAACGTGTCTTTCTTGCCGATTGCGCGCAGGGAAGCGCCCGGCGCGCCAACTATTGTAGTAAGATTGAATGCAGCTTGATTTCATTCGGACTTTCACATCCACGCTAGCAGTACTCATGGCGGGACACCAGTCTGCGGAGGTGCGACACTTGACGACAGTAGGAACCGGGAAATATACCTACACCCTAGTGCAGGACTGGGCTAAGCTTCCAGCAGGCCAGTCTTTCGGTACGGTCAGCGCGGTGGCTACCGATTCCCAGGACCGGGTCTACGTCTTCCAGCGAGCCGAGCCGCCAGTCGTGGTATTCGACCGGGACGGCAGCTTCCTCAGTTCCTGGGGCAACGGCAATTTCGTCAGCCCTCACGGCCTGTTCATCGCCGACGACATCATCTACCTGACCGACCGGGAAGGGTCGGTGGCCATGAAGTACACCCTGGATGGGAAACCCCTCCAGATTATCGGCACACACGGCGTCTACTCCGACACCGGCACCGAGGAGACAGGCACGGTCGTGCCCCGCTCCGCCGGGCCGTTCAACTACCTTACTGAAATGGTCCCGGCCCCGTCGGGGGACCTGTACATCTCCGATGGTTACCGTAACGCCCGGGTCCACCGCTTCTCCGCCGCCGGCGTGCTAATATCGTCTTGGGGCGAGCCAGGCAAGGGAGGACCCAACGAGTTCCACCTGCCTCACAGCCTCATGGTGGGCCAGGACGGCCGGATATACCTGTGCGACCGGGAGAACAGCCGCATCCAGGTGTTTTCTCAGGATGGCGAGTACATAGCCATGTGGACCGACATGAACCGCCCGCTGGACATCTCTCAGGACAACGAGGGCATCTTCTACATCAGTGAACGGGCCGAAAACGGCACTCCCCCGCAGATCAGCGTATTGGACGGAGAGGGCAATGTCCTGGCACGCTGGCCGTCAAGGTCAGCCCATGGTTCCTGGGTAGACGCCCACGGCGACATCTACCTGGCCCTGACAGCCGAGCAGAGCGTGGACAAGTACATCCGCCAGGGCTGACCGCGCCACCGCAGGTCTCAAGAGTCGAAACCTAGGAGCAGAAACACAGGCCCATGCAGATCGGTATGTTCTATCAGATGCAGGTCCCCAGACCGTCATCCCGTTCCTACGAGGCTGACCGGTTCTTGGAGATGCTTGACCAGGTGGCCTTTGCCGAAGAGATGGGCCTGAGCAGCGTCTGGATGGCCGATCACCAGTTCCGCACCGAGTGGTCCCACTCCAGCGCCCCAGACGTAACCCTGGGCGCCTTGAGCCAGCGAACCACCGGGATGCGGCTAGGGATCGCCGTGGTGGTGCCCCCGGTACAACACCCCCTTCACATCGCTGCACGCACCGCCACACTTGACATCCTCAGCAATGGAAGGGTTGACCTGGGCGTGGGTCGCTCTGGCTACCCCTACCAAATGGCGGCCTTCGGCACCGATTTGAAACACGCCACTGGAATGGTCGACGAGGCTCTGGAAATCATCCCTCGGGCGTGGACCGAGGGAGAGTTCACCTACGAAGGCAACCACTATCAGATTCCATTGCGCGAGGTCCACCCCAAGCCGGTACAGCAGCCACACCCGCCCATCTGGCTCGGTTGTAGCCAGGAAGACACATTCAGGAAGGCTGGTCTGATGGGACTGGGATGCCTCGCAATGGCCGGCGGCGGGGCCGCGGGTCTGGCCCCCCTTGTACAGGCCTACCGGGACGGCACCCGGGACGCTAGTCCAGCGACCGGGGTCGTCCACAACCGTGTCTCGGTAAGCACCGTGGCCATCTGCGGCGAATCCCGCAAGAAGGTGCAGGAACGCTCCGCCGAACTGATCGACTGGTACCGCCATCAGCAGGCCCTCCGGGACGTTCGCGTTTGGAGCGAGCAGGACCCGTCTCGCGTCCCCGACGATTACCGGTGGCATTACACCCGCTCCACCGATACCGACTCCCCCAAGCGCGATGAAACGTCGTCCCTCGACCAGATCAAGGGCGGTCGCTACTGCATCGGCGATCCCGACGATTGCATCCGATACCTGGAAGCCTATCAAGATGCAGGAGTTGACGAAGTGATTCCCCTGTTTCAGGTGGGCGGCATCTCCCATGAAGAAGTGATGGAGACTCTCCGGCTCTTCGGCAAACACGTTGTGCCCCACTTTGACGCGAAGGCAAGCTCGTCCCCTGGTAGCGTTGCAAACTAGAGGAAATCCAGCGCACTGCCTACCGTCCACCAGACCACCTGACCTTGAACGCTTCAACGTCGTCGGCCCGGCATGGTGATGTGGCCTGAACATGTTATGCTAGATTGATGCGTTCAGCTTTAACCCGCAGCCCCAACTATAAGTACTGGGGATTCGGCGCAATCGCCATCACCACCTTCGCATCCGTCGCAGACCACGGCAGCGTCAATGTGGCGTTGCCGACCATCGCCGAACACTTCGATATCGACCTCCCGACCGTCCAATGGGTGGTCATATCCTTTGCCTTGACCGTCAGTGCCTTCCTGCTCCCTATGGGGCGCCTGTCCGACCTCGTGGGTCGTAAGGAGGTTTTTATAGCTGGATCGCTCCTGGCCGCGGTCGGGGCGGCTCTAGCGGGAGCTTCGTCCGTTTACTTCCTCCTGGTGTTTGCCCGAGTCCTCCAGGGTCTGGGCAACGCCATGAGTCAGGGCACGGGCACAGCTATAGTCATATCCATCTTTCCTGGCTCGGAGCGGGGCAAGGCCATCGGAATGATAATGACCATAGTCGGCACTGGTTCCGTAGCCGGTCCTGCCGTGGGCGGCATCCTGACCGACACCCTGGGATGGCGATGGGCCTTCTACTACAACATACCCTTGTGCCTTATCGGGATGATCGCCAGCATGGTCGTATTGGAGGGCCGGAAGCGCCAGTTCGAGGATAGCGGCTCACCAGACGGCCATGGCTTTGATTGGCCTGGCGCGCTCCTTTCAACGGCGGCATTGGTTACCATCCTTCTCACCGTCATGAACATTCACAAGGTCGGACCGGCGTCGCCCTATATATCCGCCGGGTTCGTTGGATTCGTCGCGCTGTTCGCCAGCTTCATCTGGTGGGAATTGCGTACGCCGTCCCCTATGCTCGACTTGACCTTCTTCAAGCGGATGACCTTCTCATTCGGCGTTTCGGCGGCATTCCTGACCTTCCTGGGTAGTTCAGCAACCCTGTTCCTGACGCCCTTCTACCTGCAAAAGGTGTTAGGATACGAGCCGATGCTGGCGGGGTTGATTGTAGTGCCTGGGGCAGCCTGCATGGCCATCCTTGGACCGCTCTGTGGCCACCTTTCTGACCGCTTCGGCTGGCGAAAGTTCACGGTCGGGGGTCTCTGCCTTTCGGTCGCCGGGCTGGCCATGCTGTCAAGGGTCTCCGAAGACACTTCGGCACTCATGGTAATCCCCGCACTGATGCTCCAGAGCGGCGGCATGGGAGTGTTCTACTCGCCCAACACCAGCTCGATACTGAGCGTTGTCGAACGGGGCAAATACGGAGTCGTCACTGCCTTTCTGAACCTGGTGCGGAACTCGGCAAACGTAGCCAGCGTCGCAGTGGCCACGGCCATCGTCACTGCAACAATGGCGATTATGGGATACGAGCCGAGTCTGGCAGCCGTGACGGACGGGGCAGGGTCGGGGGTCAAAACAGCATTCGTATTCGGGATGAGAAACGCATACGTGATAATGATGTGCCTGATTCTGGCCGCTATGACCATGTCAGTATTCCGGTTCCGCCGGGTGGCGGAGATGCCCCCGGTCCCAACGACTTAAGGGATACAGGCCAAGGGGGCACCAACCGCCGGAGGTGTCAGCCTGGGGACTCGAAGGCCAGGGTCGCAAACCGCATGAACACACCTCCCCTCGGCGCTGCCAGCGGCCCGTTGGCCACTAGGCAGGCGAACACGTGCCTTGCTCCCGGCACCGCCCCCCCCGGAATCTCGACACGTTGCTGGGCGTTGATCCCGACAATTACCCCGGTGGATCTGTCAATCTCTCCGTCGACCCATATCTCACCGTAGTTGTCGACGTTTGCCTCCAGGAACATGCGAGCACCGGAAATGCTCATCCCATCGATACTCTCCGGCAACTCCACGGCGATGCGATACCACGCGAAGGTAAGTCCTTCGGACAAGCTGGCGCGGATATCGGCACAGATATCCCAGCTTGAATCATCATAGTCTGGGAGACGAGCCGGGGACGACAGCAAACGGGCAGTCAGCCCCTCATTGGGTTCGCCGGGCACAAATCCGGGACCGACTCTCCACTGCCCTTTCAACTTGGCCCGGTCTTCTTCCTTGTTCAGGTCCAGTGCAACTCTGGGCATGACGCACCTCCAATTTAGAGTTTCGGCGCACCAGTGTGTTTCCGGTGCGCCGTCGATTGCCCCTGAGAGGGTCGGGGCTTGGCCAGTCCGCCCCCAGAATCAATGATTGGAAAGCCTACCCCGTAGCCTCCTTAACCCGGCGGATGGCGTCGATATGCTGGTCGGGAGTCCCGGAACCGCCGGTGCCAACCGACATGTGGGTAGCGCCCAACTCGGTCCAGGTCTTTACCTCGGTGATCCAGTCCTCCGGGCCCTGCCCATTGGCGGTGATCCTACCCTCAAGACCGATGTCAGAAGCATCACGTCCTGCCGCCTCGGCATACCCGCGTACCTTCTCGATAGCGCCCCGGCCCGTCTCGTCGGGTGCGAACATCGGCAGCCAGCCATCTGCCATCCGGCCAACCCGGCGTAGTACCCGGTCGGTGGGAATGGGGCTCGCTGAACCCCCAGCCCCCATCCAGATGGGGATTGGTCGCTGCACTGGCAGGGGTTTGATTCCGGCGTGGGTTATCTTGTGGAATTTACCTTCGAAGCTGATGACTTCCTTGGTCCAGAGCTCCCGCAGTAGGGTAATCTGCTCCTCGCACTTGCGACCGCGAGTGTGAAAGTCCTCCCCTAGGGCCTCGTACTCCACGGGGTTCCAACCTACGCCGATGCCCATCCGCAGCCGGCCATCGCTCAACACGTCCACCTCGGCTGCCTGCTTGGCCACAAGGGCGGTCTGGCGCTGGGGCAAAATCAGAATGCCCGTCACCAAATGGATCTTCTTCGTAATCGCCGCCAGGTATGCCATGAGGGTAAACGGTTCATGAATATAGCTCTCGTGAGTATAAGGGAATCGGGGAACTTCCGGGTGATGTTGCGGGTCCGCACCGAGCACATGGTCCAGGATGCGGATATGGCTATATCCAAGGTCTTCTGCGGCCTGTACGTAGTCCTTCACCGCGGCGAGGTCTGAGGCAAACTCGACGATGGGAACTGTCACTCCAATCTGCATCTCAATGCTCCCTCAATTGGCATTCTGCCCTGCATATGATCATGGCCAAAACGTATCACAGCCCCGGTACCCGCGCAATCCCGGTGCCTGATAGCCACTGGTATAATACGGGCGAAATCCGGGGCCGGGAGGACGACGTCTATGGAGTCTGGCAGCGCATTGCTCCCACACCAGTTTGGTCCGCTCCAGGGAATCCGCATCATTTCCAGCGGCACCATCATTGCCCAACCGTTCGCCGCGGCGCTGGCCGCCGAAATGGGGGCAGAAGTAGTGCAGGTGGAACGGCCTGGCGTGGGAGATGCCGTTTGGAGGAACATTGAGTTTCCGATCCAGGGAGACAACGGACGCGCCGTGGCCGCTGGTTGGGTCCAGGACCGGCGTAACACGTTCCATGTAACACTTGACCTGTCCACCAGCCAGGGCAAGGACATGTTCCTCGGCCTGCTGACCCAGGCCGACATCTGGATGGAAAGCTCAATCCCCGGCACCTATACCGGGTGGGGTCTGGACGACGCAACCATCCTTGCGGCCAATCCGGGACTGGTCATTACACATGTCTCCGGCTATGGACAGGGCGGTCACCCTGACTACCTGGGCCGGGCTTCTTACGACTTCATCGGCCAGGGGTTCGGCGGGCTGATGAACCTTACCGGCTTCCCTGAACCCGATCCCCCCGTCAGGGCGGCCCCGTGGACAGGCGACTACATCACCGCCCTTTATTGCCTCTGGTCCACTCTGGCCGGCTACATCAACAC
The DNA here is from genome assembly GCA_951812625.1 of uncultured Dehalococcoidia bacterium. Lineage (GTDB taxonomy): Bacteria > Chloroflexota > Dehalococcoidia > Lucifugimonadales > UBA3495 > CATOSP01. The sequence goes on from CATOSP010000002.1 coordinate 1,882,598, forward strand.
CCAGCGCACCGGCAAGGGCCAGGTCATCGACCTGGCCCAATATGAAGCGATACACCGGATCCTTGCCGGTACTATGGTCGCATACTACGAACTTGGCCTAAACCGCGAGCGTTCGGGCAACGCCGGGGGCATCATCCAGCCCTACGACACCTACCAGGCTGCCGACGGCTGGGTCAACATCGCCGCCCTCGGCGGTCCTTTCAACAGGATCTGCGAAGTGCTTGGCCTCGACCCTTCGGATGAGAAGTGGCAGAGCGCGTCCCACACCCCTGACACTCCCCAGTGGTACGAGTTCGATGCCATCATGCGCGGCTGGGTCGAAGAGCGTACCGTACAGGAGGTAGTGGCAACCCTCAACGCCGCCCAGGTGGGTTGCTCCATCATAATGACCCCGCGCGACATGGCCGAAGACCCCCATTATGAGGCCCGTAACGTCCACATCGAATGGGAGGACGTCGGACTTGGCAAAACAGTCAAGGGCACCGGCGTATTCCCCAAGTTCTCTGACACGCCTGGACAGGTTTGGCGCGGCTCGGTGCCACTGGGCCACGACAATGACTTGGTGTTCCAACGCTTGCTTGGTCTCTCCCAGACCGAAATAACCCAGCTAAGAGAGCAGGGTGTTATCTGATGAAATTCCATGCCTTCATGCTGCCAACCATTGGCCGACGCCCCGAGCTGGAACAGGGCATGGCAGGGACCCGGGACGATCTCTACCAGCGAATGCTCCATGAGATAGTCGAGCAGGCCCGTTACGCCGAGGAGTTGGGGTATTACGGCGTCGGATTCACCGAGCACCACTTCCATGTCGAGGGGTTCGAGCTTTCCACCAATCCCCTTCTGCTGGACGCCCATGTAGCGGCCCACACCGAGCGCATCAAGGTAGGCCAGCTCGCGCTGGTGCTCCCGACCCATCATCCGCTGCGGGTAGCCGAAGACCTGGCCATGCTGGACCAGATGACCCGTGGCCGCGCCTACGCCGGTTTCGCCCGCGGCTACCAGACCCGGTGGGTCAACACCCTCGGCCAACCCCTGGGCCTTGGCGCGACATCGTCGGACAAGTCCGATGTGGACGCCCGCAACCGCGCCGCCTTCGAGGAAGCCTGGCGCATCATCAAGCTGGCCTGGACCTCCGACACCTTCTCCTTTGACGGACAGTTTTGGAAAATCCCGCCACCGGACACCGTTTGGGACCTGCCTCCCACCCACCAATGGGGTACCGGATCAGACCCGGACGGAACGCTGCGTGAGGTAGGCATCGTCCCCAAACCCTTCCAGAAACCTCACCCCGATGTCTACGCTCCCTTCACCTACAGCGCGACAACCGCCCGCTTCTGGGCCCGGGAGGGTGGGTGCCCGGTGGTCCTGTCCGACAACGTGGAGTTTTGCCAGGGCCTCTTTCTGGCATACCTGGACGAAGCCCGTTCGGCAGGCAGAGACTTGAAACTTGGCCAGGGCATCGCAATGGGCGCGACCCTATGCATAGGGGAGACCGAGGAGCAGGCCCAGGAGTTGCGAGAGCTATTCGACTGGGTATTCGCAACTTGGTTCGGTGCATTCGGGTTCCCGCCGGGCCTGGTGCTGCAGGGCACCCCCGATCAGGTCACCCGCCAGATCAGGGAGCTTCACGACGTCCTGAACTTTGAGGAACTGTTCCTCTGGCTGAACACCGGCCTCTACGAACATGACGTGATGATGCGCCAGTTGGAGCTATTCGGAACCAAAGTAATGCCTCACTTCGACTGACCGGCCATCGCTCCTCGGGGAAGGGCGAAACCCCTGTGGTAGCTGGATGTCCTCCGCTCAGGTTCTAATGACTGCCCCCGCCGTTCCCTCTCGCCTTCCAGTCGGCAACCCACTCCAGCACCTCGGCCAGAGGCGCCACATCGGCATACTTCTGGTCCATGTCGAACAGGTTGATCGCGTGGGTAGCCTCGTGCCGGTCGAACACGCACTCCTCAACCACGATCATGCGGTACCGGTTGGTGCAGCCATCCACCACGCTCGCCCGGACACAGCCGCTGGTGCTCTCCCCGCAGGTGATGATGGTGTCCACTCCCAGGTAGTTCAGGTGCCCGGTCAATGGCGTGCCCCAGAATGCGCTGGGAGACGACTTGCGGATCACGGCCTCTCCGTCAATCGGAGCAACTTCATCGATTATGTAGTATTGCCGTTTCCGGCGTTCCTCCATCTCCGGAGAATCGCCGCCCGAGTACAGGCCACCCCTTCTCCTCGACCAGCCCTCAATCCCGGCCCCGTCCAATCCCGTGGCGTGTACCACCGGAATGTCCGCATCTCTGGCCGCCTGCAATAGTGTCTGGATGTGAGGAACGGCATCCCAGGCCGCCAGACCGCAACTGCCCGGCCAGTCCTCGATCGCTTCCAGCAAAGGTTGCGGCTCGTCTCCGTAGACCCAGCGGTACAGGTCAATCAGCAGCAGCGCCGGCCTCTCGCCAAACCCGACGTGACGCCTCCCAGTCATGGCCAGATGCGCCCTGTCCTGCTCGGTCAGGAACCGTTCCCATACCCGCTCTGCCATTGCTCCTCCGGACCCGGCGCCCTGATTGGACACCGGTCCGGGCGTCAGGTGAGATGAATCTACCATCCCGCCAAAACACCGTCAACGATACTCATGGCAGCCGGCAACAGGCTCAAGTTGACACCCCATATCTCGCTGGTTCAGAATAAGTGCAACCCATCGGCAACACGACCAAGAGGAGGCTATCAGTGACGCAAACAACCGCATACTCGATGGACGCATTCATAGATGACGTAAAGGACATTTTCGCCAACATCAGCGACCCGAAGGCCCAGGCCGAGGCTGTCGCAGATCACTTGAAGGACCTTCTGGCCGTTCCCGGCTGGCTCGAGGAGCGACTTGACCTTCCCGAGGAAGGCGGCTACGGGCGTATGGACCTCCACCTTGAAGAGGACTCCGGCCACCCCGGCCCCGGCTGGCTGCTCATGTGCTCAGTGCAGCGCCCCGGTCAGGACAATCTCCCCCACGACCACGGTGCCGCGTGGGTGGTCTACGGCGTTTACGACGGCGCAATCGAGCAGACCAAGTGGCGCTGGTTCTTCCCCGGCGAAGGCGTCAAAGAGGCCAGCATCAAGGAGACCGGCCGCTTCACCCAGCGCGATGGTTCAGTCGCCTACTTCCTCCCCGGTGAGATCCACAACACCCGCAACGTGATCGGTACCGAGGGCCGCTCCCTGGTGGTCCGCTTGGAGTCCCAGAAGCTGGACCGCATCACCCGGTACCAGTACAACCCGCTGGACAACAGTATGCGCGTAATGGACCGGTAGGCACGCCCGCCGGATAGGAGGACGCGACTATGATCTCTCAACTTCGCACCTACACCGTCAACCGCGGCATGATGGACGAGTGGGTCAAGCTGTTCTCCGAGCAGTTGGTCCCTATGCAGGAAAAGCACGGCATCCGTATCGACGGGATGTGGGTCAACGAGGCCAAGGACCAGTTCATCTGGATTCGCAGCTTCAACGATGCCGATGACGTGAAGGCCAAGGAAGCCGCCTTCTATGGCTCCCCGGAATGGCAGGGAGTGATGGGCCACGCCCGCAGCCACCTCGCCAAGACCGTTGTCGAGACTATGGAGCCAGCCGCTTAACCGGCTCCAAACAACCACAGGAAGGTTGCCTTGGCATTAGCTCTGGCCCTGCACCCAGTCAAGGATATGGTCGTCGGGGTGGAGACCGCTCTCGATGGCACGACGCTTCAGGTTGGCCTGGAGGAGTTACGACGGCATGTTCTGGAAGACCGCCGCCTGGAGTCCGTTGACCTGGAGGTAGTCAACCCCGGTGATTCTTGCCGGGTGGGCTATGTCTTCGACATCATAGAACCTCGGGCCAAGGAACCGGGAACTGGCAGCGACTTCCCCGGAATCTTCGGCCCGATTGCCAATGCCGGTCAGGGGACGACCCACGTCCTCAAGGGCGCGGCAGTCACGGTGGTTGACGGCGGGCAGCCCGGCGGTGAGCACGGCCACGTGACCCGGCGCGGCGGTATGACGAAAATCCTCGAGATGAGCGGCCCCGCCTCTGAAGCGTCGCCCTACTCCACTATGTGCCACCTGGTGATGGTTCCCCACGCCTACTCTAACGTCGAGAGGCACAGCGTCCTGAACGCCCTCCGGCTGGCATCGGTCAAGGCTGCGGTCTACCTGGGCAAAGCCGGGGTTGGCCAACCTCCCGCATCCACCGACGTTCTCGACCTGGAAGGACCGCACATAAACGGTCGCCAGGGACTGCCCCGCGTGGCCTACATAGGCCAGGTCCACGGCCACCAGCACGGGACTGACTCCGACGAGCACATCGTATACGGCGCCAACACCCGGGGTATGCTGCCCGTGCCCCTGCACCCCAACGAATGGCTCGACGGGGCTGTCGTCATATCCTACTCATGGGGCGCCCGCGGCCTGGAGACCTTCTATCACCAGAACCATCCCATCATCCTGGAACTGTACCGTATGCACCGCGCCGGGGACCTGACCTTCACGGGCTGCATCGCCACCGTCGCCTCAGACCTACAGCAGGAACTAAGCCGCAACAGCATGTTGGCGGCTAATCTCGCTAAGTGGGGTCTTGGCGCCGACGGCGCAATAGTTACCAAGTACGCCGGCGGTGCACCCCATACCGAGATGTTCGAGACCGCCCGGTGGTGCGAGCAGCTGGGCGTCAAGACCGCCATCCTCGTCAGCGACACCGCGCCCGACCGTCGGGCGGAGTCGGCGGCGCTGATGCAGATTCCCGGCGTCGATGCGATAGTAAATCTCAGCGAGGGAGCAGATGTTGCGTGGCCCGCGCAGCCGGTTTCCCGCGTCATCGCCGGCAACGGTGATGTGGCGGCCACCCTGGCATCCGCCGAAATACTGCGTTCGGGAGACGTCTGCGGTGTGGTCAACAACCAGGGAGCCTCAAGTCTTCAGTCCATCGTCTACTGACCTTCCAGCCAACCCCAGACCGGGGATTTCCCCGCCACGGAGGAACATCATGCGCGTGGTCCACTACATCAACCAGTTTTTCGGCGGAATCGGCGGTGAGGAAAGGGCCGACTCCCCACTGGAAGTCCGCCCCGGCCCAGTAGGGCCCGGACGCTTACTGGACCAGTTGCTCGGTGAAGAATCGCATGTAGTCTCGACCATAGTTTGCGGAGACAATCTGGCCGCCGAGAACCTTGACGACGTAGCGGTAGCCGCCATCAGTGAAGTCAAGGCGTCCGGCGCGGACCTGTTCGTGGCCGGCCCCTGTTTCCAGGCCGGGCGTTACGGGACAGCCGCAGGTGCGGTCTGCGCCGCAGTAAAGGAGAAGCTGGGGATTCCCGCAATCACGGCAATGTCGGTGGAGAACCCCGGCGCGGACCTCTATCGGGCGTCGGTCTACATCATCGACTCCGGAGACGATGTGTCCAGAATGCAGCCAACTCTGGCCGCTATGGTCCGGCTGGGGAAAAAGCTGTCCGCCGGGGAGAAGGTTGGGCGTCCTTCTGAAGAAGGTTACCTTCCCCAGGGCGCATTGAAGTCCGAGTTCGTCGAAAAGTCCGCCGCTTCCCGCCTGGCAGACATGTTGCTCGCCAAGATGCGCGGCGAGTCATTTGAGGCAGAGGTGCCGATACAGGCCACCGAGCCGGTCCCCGTTCCCCCAGCGGTCACCGACCTCTCCCAGGCTACAGTCGCCCTGGTCACCGACGGGGGACTCGTGCCCAAGGGCAACCCCCACCAGTTCCCCTTGGCCTTCTCCCGGGTCTGGGGCGCATACAGCTTTGCTGGCGAAGAAGCCCTGGCTCCCGACGACTACGAGGTCTCCCACGGCGGTTACGACAACCGGCACGTTGAGCAGGACCCGCACCGGCTGGTCCCGGTTGACACGCTCCGGGAGTTGGAAAAGCACGGAGCCATTGGCAAGCTGCACGAGGAGTTCCTGTCCACCACCGGGAATGGGAATCCGCTGGCCAACAGCCGCCGCATAGGCAGAGAGATGGCCAAACGACTCAAGGATTCAGGGGTGGACACGGTGGTACTGACATCCACTTGAGGGACCAGCACTCGCTGCGGTGCAGCGATCACCACTGAGCTGGAGAAGGCCGGTATACCTGTGGCCCAGGTCACCCCCATGACTCCCGTTGCTGTGGCCCTCGGTTCCAACCGTGTCATCCGCGGCTGGGGTATCGTCTACCCCACTGGGGACTCGGACCTGCCGCCCAACGAGGAACGCGACCTCCGCAGGCGCATTGTCCAGCAAGCATTGGACGCGCTCACAACCGAAGGCCGGACCGAGGTATAAGCCCGACGGCTTCTCTTGCCGGACTGCCCTATCCCTCGGTGCGGCGCACCGCGTGGCCGCCGAACTGGTTGCGCAGCGCCGCAAGCAGCCTTGCCCCGAAGGGTTCTTCCTGTCGTGACCGAAACCGCTGCTGTAACGAAAGGGTTATCACCGGTGCTGGCACTCCGAGCTCCACCGATTCATGTACGGTCCAGCGCCCTTCCCCGGAATCGTCCACGTAAGCCCGCAGGCTCTCCAAGCCCGGCTCTTCCTTAAGGGCCGCGGCGGTCAATTCCAGCAGCCACGAGCGGACAACGCTTCCCTCGCGCCACGACTCCGCGATCTTGGGCAGGTCAAGGTCGAACTCCTCTTTGGCCGCCATCAACTCGAAGCCCTCGGCGTAAGCCTGCATCAACCCGTACTCAATCCCGTTATGCACCATCTTGACGAAGTGACCCGACCCCATGGGTCCAACATGCGCATACCCGCTGTCTTCCGACGGAGCCAGTGAGTGGAAGATGGGCTCCAGTCTCTCGACCACATCGGCCTTGCCCCCAACCATCAGCGCGTATCCGTGGACCAACCCCCACACGCCGCCGCTGGAACCCACGTCTAGGAATTCAATGCCGTGGGATGCCAGCATTTCTCCGCGCCGGATGCTGTCTTTGTAGTAGGAATTCCCTCCGTCCAGCACCACATCACCACGTTGCAGGATTGAACCCAAAGATTGGATGGTCGCATCGGTGGGCTGTCCAGAGGGGAGCATCACCCACACGGCGCGGGGAGCAGTGAGCTTCTCGGCCAGGGCTTCCAGGGAGGCCACGCCAGAGGCTCCAATAGCCTGGCTCGCAGCCACCGCTGCCTCATCCCGGTCGTATGCCAGGACACGGTGTCCGGCATTGACGAGCCGGTGCGCCATATTCCCTCCCATCCGTCCGAGGCCCACCATCCCTATTTCCATAGCTCCCTCCCGACGACGAAGATTTCTGCCCTGATCGAAGTCATCGCACCTGACCAATCAGTTCTCTGATACCGGCCTCCAAATCACCCCTTAGATGAACCCGCGCCGCCGGGAGACCCTTGGCAGTCAACGCCTCGAAGTCACCCATGGCCTGTGCGTCCGCCAAGACACCAAAGCTATACTCCCGGCCGGGAATCTTCAGGTCTTGAGTGTGGTCCGCCGTTATCTGCAGCAGTAATGCACTCTCAGGCCCGCCCTTGTGAAGCTGCCCGGTAGAGTGGAGGAAACGCGGCCCGTACCCCACGGTCGTGGCGATTCCGTAGCGCCGCGTCACCTCCCGACGGAGGTCGTTTAAGGCCTCGTTGGTCTCCGGCGTTTCCTCCACATAGGCCATGACTGCTAGGTAATCACCCGGCGATGCTCGACCCAGCAATCCGCCCAGAGACCCGGAAGGCTCCATAACTGGGCGCTCCCTCGTTGTTTGGACCCCTTCCAATACCCGATCCGTCATGTCCTTGGCTGATTGCACGTCCGGCTGGTCAAAGGGATGAATGCCCAACACCACACCCGCAACCGCCGTAGCAAACTTCCACCGGTACATCTCCGCGAAGATGCCGTACTTGTCCCTCAGCCTCAACGAAACCACCGGCTGCCCCGACTTTTCAATCGCGTCCATAGCGGCTTCAGTAGAGGGATCATCGTCCCCCTCCAACCGCAGATAGACAAACAGCCGATCGCCGCCATAACATTCCGGAGAAGCCAGCGGCTCTCCCGCAACCGGAATGATGCCTGTCCCCTCTTTGCCCGTGCTCTCGGCCAGCAGTTGCTCTACCCACAACCCGAAGCTGCGAATCGAAGGCGTAGTTATGAGGGTAACCTTGTCCCGCCCCGTCTCGGCCATACACCCCAGAACCGCGCCCAACCACGCTCCCGGATTACCAGCGGCGGAGACATCGTGGGAAGCGGCCTCCCGCATCCCGTTGGCCCGGTCCAGAATCCCTCTAATGTCCAGCCCCATCATTGCCGCGGGTACCAGCCCAAAGTAGGACAACACCGAGTATCGCCCCCCGATGTCTGATGGATTCACGAACACCCGCCTGAACCTGTCCGAATCCCCCAATTTCGCCAGCGGCGTACCTTCATCGGTTACGGCTGCGAAGTTCCGACCCGCCTGTTCCGCACCGACCGCCTGCTCCACAATCCGACGGAAGTAGCGGTACAGCACATTAGGTTCGATGGTGGTGCCGGACTTGGAGGACACCAGGAACAGCGTCCGTGCCGGGTCAATGGCGTCCGTCACAGACTTGACCCGGGCGGGAATCGTAGAGTCCAGAACGATTAGCTCAGGGAAACCGGGAGCGCTCCCGAAGGTCTGCCGCAGGACTTCCGGGCCAAGGCTGCTACCGCCCATGCCCAGCAGGACAACGTGCCTGACCCCGTCGCCACGTACCTCCTGCGCGAAGTCCTGCAGGTCAGCGACAGAGCCGCGCATCGCATCGGTGACGGTGAGCCAGCCCAGGCGATCGCTAATTTCAGTCGGGTCAGGTTTCCAGAGGGTATGGTCTCCCCGCCAGATCCACCCCACCACGTCACGCCTTTGCAAATCAGCGAGGCAGGTGTCAACCAACACCCGGTAATCGCCCAGGCTGGAATGGCCTTGCCGCAACCTGCCTACGCCTTCAGCGCACAAGAAACTTCACGCGGCAGAGGAGAATTACCGGGGAGGCAACCGGGACAGCCGGTTCTCCTCTTTGGTCATAAACTCGATCAGTGCAGGACGCCCGTCGGACATCCTTTCCCTGGCCCGGTTGATAGCTGGAATGATCTCCGCAGGGTCTTCCACCCTCTCGCCGTGCGCCCCCAGCGACTGGGCCAGGTTGGCATAATCGCCGTGCAGGTTCGTAAAAGCGTAGCGCTCCGCCGCAACCGGGTAATTCCGGGAATACCCGCTCAGCACGGCGTTGTTCAGCACAATCGTCAGTATGGGAATCTTGTGCCGAACTGCGGTCTCGATATCCATGCCCGCCATACCGATTGCGGCATCACCCATGATATTGACTACCAGCTTGTCCGGCGCGCCCAGCTTTGCCCCCATCGCAATGCCCAGCCCGTATCCCAACTGGGAGGAATTTCCCCATCCCAGGTAGCCGCGAGGGACTATCGCTTCATAAAAGGGTATGGTCTGGTCGCGCGGGTGGCCGGAGTCGTGGGTGACGACGGTCTGCGTCCGGTCAACCGTGTGCATCATGTCCCAGATGACGCGGTAGGGATTGATCGGCACCTCGTCAGACGTCAGCAGCGGCATCCACTCTGCCAGCCACTCATCTTTGATGCGCTTGATCTCTGCTTCTACCGAACCGTCACCTCTGCGCCCGCCATCGCCAACCTGCTTCTTCACTTCGTCGATAAGTTGCCGGATAACCAGTTTTGCATCCCCGACGACCGCGTGGTGAAGCTGCTCTTCCTTGTTCAGGTCCTTTATGTCAACTGTGCATTGCACCAAGGTCTTGCCCTGGGGCACAGCCACGGAAGCAAGATTGGTGGTGAAACTGCAACCGATGCCGAACACCAAGTCGGCCTTATCCAGGAACTCCCGCGCCATCCGGGTCATGGTTCCCGCTCCGGTGCCTACCGACAAGGCGTGGTTCTCCGGGAAAGCGCTCTTTCCGGTGTTGGTGGTCATCACCGGCGTGTTGGTTAACTCGGCCAACTCTATCAACTCGCTGGAGGCCTCGGCCCAGAGCACTCCCTGTCCCGCGTATATCAACGGGTCCCTCGCCGCCAGCAGCGCCCGCACGGCCGCCTCCACGTCATCCGGGTCTCCGGCGCTTCGGTATCCCTTCACTGGTCGGTAGTCGAACTGTTCCTCGCTGATTTCCTCGGAGGCAACGTCTCCAGGAACCTGCACCATGACCGGACTGCCGCGACCGGACCGCAGGGCAGTGTACGCCCGTCGCATCATCTCGGGTATCCGGTTGGCCTGGTTGATTTGGTCTGACCATTTGGTAACCCCGGCGTAGGCGCTCATGGCGTCGAAGTCGGGAGACTGGCCTTGCCGGTCCCGCGCCGTCCCCCCGGGCAGAATCAGCACTGGCGTTGACTCAGCGTAGGCGTGGGCAATTCCGGCAAAGGCATTCTCGATGCCCGGCCCGGACTGAGTCACTACCACCCCGGTCTTGCGACCGTTTGTAACACGTGTGTACCCGTCGGCCATGTTGACTGTCGTCCGCTCCGTGCGTGACATGATCGGCTCGATCCCCGCGATGGCCGCCGCCTCAATGAGCGTATTAGCGGGGAAGCAGAAGAGGTAATCGGTGTTCTCCATCTTCAGAATGTTGGCAATTGCTGTGTTCCCCTGCATCTCGCTTCTCCTCTTCCGGCCGGTTTGTCCGGTCTCCGCCCTGCGCCCGGCCTTTTCGGATTAAGTCACCCTGTTATATCGTGTCCGTTACTTGGTCTGCGAAATTCCCTGCTGTTTAGCCTTTGCGTGGCAAGACCCGCAACCCATTCCCGGAGCCGTTCCCGTAGTCCACTGGATTTCCCAGGTGGAACCCCTCGACCGGGAAGAACTCGCCCGACCGCAGGGCTTCCAGTAAGTCAACCTGGTTCCGTATGTCCCCCGGAAACACCGTCACGCCCTTGCCAAGTCCGTTAACCGAATGGGCATCGCTGCCGCCGGTGCCCTGGAAACCCAGCGCCTCGGCCACGCTCTGGGCAAAGCGGTTCTCATCTTCTAGGTTACCGCCGTTTACCACCTCTATTTCGTCCAACAGATCGAAAATCGGATGGGTAGCGGCAACTTCTGGGGTGTTGGGTACTTCTTCCCAACGCTCGAACAGGATATTCTGTGTATAGTTCCCCCTGGTCTCCAGCAGGTGCCGGAAGGGGTGGGCCAGGATCATCACTCCGCCCACGCGGTCGACTTCCCGGCGCAGGGTTCGGATCGTTTCTATGTCCCCGTTGTACCCCGTGACGTACCGGTCCAAACCCAGAGTTATGATATGGCCCAACGGAGTGTACATCTCCAGTGTGTTGACCAATACCAGGTTCTGGTCCCTTGCGAACTGCTCGAACTCCGGCCGTGCCCATCCGACGTGCTCCGTCACCATGATTCCGGTAAGTCCCAGACGTTCGGCCTCTGCGACCATCTCTTCGGGGGTTAACGCACTGTCGGGGCTGCCCTGATTGGTGTGTACGTGGAGGTCAAAAACCGAAGCCAAGCCGCCGCAACCTCTCTGGGAACTGGATTAGAATGGGGTGGACGCCCTCGGTGGAGACGCCGGGCGACCGGGTGTCGACCCCGCTGTTATAGCTGAATTCGAAGGGTCAGTCAAGAATCGCGTCCCGCCCTCAACCATCGTCCCTGCGCAGCTCGACCAGTCGAGACGGGAATCCGGATTCAATGCACCCGGTACAAGAATCTGGACCTTGCAGAGCCATGTGAAGGGCCATTGGAAGTTTGACAGGATTAAGAACATCACTACTATCTTCGTAGCGTGATCACGGCAGCGTCGTCGGCCCCGCCGTCGGTTCAACACCGAGAGACGCCAGGACGCTGTGGTCGGCAGGAGGCACATACATCAGAACGATAGGGTTGAAACGCCCCCTGGAAGGAATGGGCCACCGTGTAGTATTCTGACCCCGGGCCCTATGGCAGCGAATCGTCCCGATTCTTACTTCCAGGCTGGCAGCTTTCTCATGAAGATCACCGACGTAAAGGCCTTGTACCCCAACTATAAGCACGTGGTCCCGTCCTGGCGGACCCACTTCTGGCAGATAGTCGTCCGGGTCGAAACCGACACCGGCGTGACTGGCCTCGGCTACGGTGGGGGAGGCGTCGCCTCTGTGGAAGTAGTCAACCGCCACTTCCGGGAACTTCTGTTGGGTCGCCAGGTAAACGGCATTGATGACATTAGGGAAGCGTGGGACGCCCTCTACGCTGAGTCCCTTCCTTACGGGCGCAAGGGCATCGGCATCATGGCCCTGAGCGGCGTGGACCTCGCCTTGTGGGATGTGCTTGGCCGAGCCGAGCGCGTCCCTGTATACGATTTGCTTGGCGGCAAAAAGAAAGAGCGTGTCCAGTCTTACGCCACTGGCGACGACCCGGAATGGTACCGGGAGCTGGGTTTCACCGCCCATAAATTCCCGCACCGCTGGACCGGTAACGACGCCGACTACGACCGTGCTGTCGCTTCGGCAGCCCGCGCTAGGGAACTGTTCGGCCCCGAGGCCATGTTGATGATCGACACCTACATGACATGGGACATCCCGGCCACCCTGGAGATGTCCAATCGCTTGGCCGAGTTCAACATCTATTGGTTTGAGGACGTGTTGACCCCCGACTTGCTCGAAGCCCAGGCAGAACTGCGCCCTGCGGTGAAGCCCATCCTCCTCTCCGGCGGTGAGCACGAGTTCACCCACCACGGTTTCGCCGAGATAGCCCGCACTGGCGCGCTCGACCTCTGGCAACCCGACATCACCTGGTGTGGCGGCATCACCGCTGGACTCCGCATCCTCGACATCGCGCGTGATGCCGGTGCCGCCGTCGCCCTCCACCGGGGCGGCGAGGTCTGGGGTCTACACCTCATCATGGCCACAGAGGGACTGGATCTGGCCGAAAGAAACCCCGGGAGAAGGGGCGCTCCCCGCGACGAACTCTGGTTCGGTGAGCCACAGCCCCAGAACGGTTATCTTGAGGCGTCAGACGCTCCCGGGTTCGGCGTCTCCCTGAACGAGGCAATGGTCTGAACATCGGCACGATGCGCCACATGGGTCAAGCCACCAGCATCAGGAGATCGTAACGGTGCTGGTCGGCGTCGTATCGGACACCCACGGCTATCTCGACCCCAGGGCAGTCCCACTGCTTGAAGGCGTGGATCACATCCTCCACGCCGGCGACATCGGCGATACCACCATCATTGACCGGCTCACACTCATTGCGCCTGTAACTACTGTTCGCGGCAACAACGACAAGTCCGGCCCGGAATCACTCTTCCCGGAGGACGTAACTCTTGAGTTGGGAGGTTGCCGCGTCTACCTGACCCACCAGGTCAGATTGCCCAGAGATGAGAATGACCCGAAAATGAGACCATTCCTTGAAATGGGAGCAACGGTGGTGGTCTCAGGCCACAGCCACATCCCGTTACAACGGCGGATCGGACCGGTGCTCTTCTTCAACCCCGGAGCCGCAGGAAAGCGTCGATTCAAACTCCTGCCGTCCATCGGGACGTTGACTCTGGAGGATGGCACGGCCAAGGGGACGCTCATTCCCTTGGCCGGCGTCCTTATCTAATCGCCAGCCCAGGCTGGATGAAACATCACCCTGTCGGGCCCTACGCAGGATAGCCTCTAGGACCGGCCCGAAGACCCACCGTTCACCCTCACCACACCAGACCGGGCGCTGGGAAGCCGCCCAAGTCGGTTGTCCTCAACCATCCGGTTGTAGGACGCCTGAATCCCCCGGAGCGACCGGTTGAACTGAGGCATCACATACCTGGCAAACAATTCCAGTGAATGCAGCCACTTCTCGGTGGATGTCCACTCCACGGACACCATCAGCAGGCCACCGAACCCTCCCGTCGTCTCTTCCAGTTCCTTGATTCTCTGGACGCAGTAGTCCGGGTCCCCAATGATCCACTTCCGCTGGTCGATGATCTGGTCCAGCGTAATCTCCTCCGCCGGTTGGCCCGGGTAAGCCTCATAAGTCACCTTGCCGCCGGTCTGGAAGAAGTATTGATTGGCCTCATCCATCACACCTTCCGCAACATCCTGCATCGCCTGTTCCATCGAGTCCGCCAGGTAGATGCTGGTGGAGAGACGCCAGTTGTCACGTCTGGGCGTGTGCCCCGCAGCAGCCGAAAGCTCCTCGTATGCACCCCACTGCTGGCTGATGTCCATCGCCCCTGGCTGGGTATAGGCGCCGGATATTACCCCCAGTCCACGTTCAGCTGCCACTCGGATGCTGTTGCCGCTGCCGGAGCTGACCGCATAGATCGGCAGGTGAGGCTCTTGGTAGGGCTTCACCTGCACCTCCATGTCCTTTACCTGCCAGTACTTCCCATCGTAGGAGACCAGCCCATCCTCGCGGTACAGCTTCAGGATGATGTCTAGTGACTCGTTCATCATCGGCCTTAGCTCGGTGGGGTCCAGGCCGAAGAGCTGGATGTCCGGGGCTAGCACCCCAGGACCGCACCCAAGCATAACCCTCCCGTAGGCCAGATGATCAAGGAAGGCCATCCGTTCTGCCACGTCGAAGGGGTGATGATAGGAAAGGTTAATTACCGCAGTCCCCAGACGGATACGTTTGGTACGGGTGGCCGCAGCGGCCAGGAAAATGTCCGGGGCCGGGATCGTTTCCCATCCACCGGAGTGGTGCTCGCCAACCCAGAACTCATCAAATCCCAGGCTCTCCGCATACTCAATCAGTTGCAGGTCGCGCTCAAAGGCCAGCGTCGGGTTCTCGAAGTGGGAATGGGCCGGCATCATAAAGAATCCGAACTTCATACCATGTCTCCTCTGAAAGCGCCGCCCCATACCGCCAGGCCTGCCGGGGAGCGGCGGGTAGGATCCATCCCTCGAATCGTAGGCTCGTGGCAGAGGACTACCCGGAACTCCTGGGAGGACTTACGCCAGAGACCCCATTGGGTCCCACGGCGGCAGCACGATAGGCTCTTGGTCCAGCGCCGCCTGCAAGTCCGCAGGCAGGTAACTCCTGGGGGCGGCAATCTCGAACATGTACTCCGCAAACCAGGAGTCGTTCATCATAAAGAAGCCCTTGTCCCCCACCTTGTCATCCCAGCTATTCTCAACTCGCCAGCGGCGGGGTTTGCCGTCCACCACGTCCACGCCGGTGAACATCATGGCGTGGGTCATGCGCGTTTGGTGATACTCCAGCCGTTCCGCCTTGTCCATATCGAAGTCCGCGCCATACACGCTGGAATAATCGAAAAGCTGCGCGTCCCAGATGCCAAGGTCTCGGTGCATCTGCTTCCCGGTGTCGCATCCCATCCAGACCGGCTTCCCGTCCAGAAGCATCTGCATGGCGATGTCCTTCATCAGCTGGATGTCCACGTTCAGGTACTTGATAGGTGGCGCACCGGCCACGTTCCCCAGGTAGGCCACAGTAAAGGTCTTACCCAACGGGCTGGTTTCACGAGGATCATGGACCAGTGAAACGTAGTCCTCAAGGGGAGTGACGACATACTTCTCTGCGAACTCCAGCGGTGTCATCCCTCCGTCCCGCTTGAACTCGCCGTCTCTGTCTTTCCATTGCCAGTTGAAGTGGCTGGGCGGCGTCCCCAGGTGGATGCTGAGGACTTGGTAAATGACGCTGAGCACCTTCTGTTTCTCCCGGCGCATCTCGTCCAGTCCCGACTCTGCCGAGTAAAGCTTGCGGATGCGCATCGCGCCCTGCCGCATCTGGTAGTTGAGCATCGAGTTCATGCGGGACGAGTTGCTGGAACTCTCGGTTTCCGGCATCACTGCTTTGGGGACAACCCCGTGCTTTTTCACCAGTTCCACGAACATGTCCCACTGCCCACCGTCCTCTATGGAACGTTGCAGCAGCCACGCCACCGTACGATCATCCACCGGGCGGTCGGCTGTCTCGATTATCGCTTCCAGCAGGAAGTTGGCCCGCTCCATCTTGTCCCAGAACATCACATAGTTCTGGCTGAACTCGAACTCCTTCAGGTTCATCACCGTCCGCGACTCAGAGCGGAACAGGTTTAGCCCGGCGAACATCCAGCAACGGCCGGACCTCGCCTGATTGGTGACCCCCCATTCGTCCAAAACGGTCGAAAAGCTGTGGACCGCGTCGTTGACGATTGATCGATTCAGGGCCGCGTCGTTGACGTCATGCTGTGTCACCACGTTCTGCATCAGTCGCCGAGACGGGTCCGTCTCGAAAGATGACTGGAACTCCTGTAGGTCTGCGTTCGTCAGCACGGCCTCTGTGACGCCACCGGGGTTATTGGCCGCCTGCCCATTAGTGGCTGCGTTCTGCGTACTCATAGAATCTCCCTGGAATCTGCTACATGATGCTTGATTGTAACGGGGTCGCCTGCTGTGTCAACCCGGCCACAATCATGGACTCCAGTCTGTCCCTCAATGCCACGTGGGCAGCCAGTTTCCGTGCATCCGGAACGCCGGTGACCCCATACGTGCCCGCGGGAACTATAGAAGCTGCTGACACGAGTCTAGGGGAACAGTGTGATTGACGTCACAAATCAGAGCCTATATTATGTCCGCGTTCACTGGCACGACCTGCGCGCGGGCAATGTGCAAGGTGTTGTGCCAACCACGAGCCCGGGATTTCCCCGATTTTGGGGCGATGCCGCGGAGTGGATCACACTACACCAAGGAGGAACACATCCGACATGGCGTACCACCGGCTTCAGCTCCCGAAATCATTGTTCTTGACACCGTTGATCCTAGTCCTTGTGCTCGTAGTGGCTTGCGGCGGCTCTGCTGAACCCGCGGCTACCACGGCCCCGGCAGCCGCGACCGAAGCCCCCACCCCAACTCCAACGCGAGGGGTTATTTTCAAGCCCACCCCTACACCGATAACGTCCGGCCAGGCGGCCCCAGTCCCGACTGAGGCTCCGGCAGCGTCGACTTCGGACGTTATCATGGGCGGGACTCCCCCCCTGCACGCGTACTCAGCTCCCGACCACTGGGGGACCCACCGCTCCGGCACACTGAACCAGATCATGCACTCCAGCCCGGTGTACAATAATCTGGTACGCTTCGACCCCGAGACAGAAGACCGCGACGACATCATCGGCGACCTCGCGGCTTCATGGGAGATCACGGACGGCGGCCTCAGCTACGTCTTCAAGATTCACGAGGGCGTCCAGTGGCATGACGGAATGCCCGTAACCTCGGACGACGTGGCCTTCAGCGTTGACCGCTGGGTCGAGCCGGACCAGCCCCGGCCCAGGACCGGGAACGCGAAGGCGTACTATGAGCACGGCACGGTCGAGATTATCGACCCACTGACCGTGAAAGTCCCCTTGAAGTTCGCCGCCGCCGATTTCTTCAGCCTGATAGCCGCCGACGTCTTCAAAGTCGTCCCCAAGCACGTCGCGGGCGAGGGTATCGACGTCTCCAAGTGGGAGAATATCGTCGGCTCCGGCCCCTACATCGTTGAGAAGTACGATACCGACATCTCCACCGACTACATCAAGAACCCCAATTACTTCAAGGAAGGCAAGCCCTACTTGGACGGCATGGAGTATCTCATAGTCCGGGACAAGGGCCGGATAATCGCAGCCTTCAAGACTAAGCAGTTCGCTATGGCCTCCAGCACGGCAACCCACCTGTCGGTGGATGACCGGAAGCAGCTTGTAGAGGATATGGGCGGCGAGTTGATCGCCTACGGCCAGCCTTATGGCTGCAACTCCTTCCTGATGTTCAACGTCGAGAAGGAGCCCTACAACGATCCCAGGGTGCGCCACGCCATCTTCCTGGCCATTCATCGGCAGCCCATCATGGATGCCATAATCAGCGGCGAGGGCGACTACGGCACCGTCTTCCAGCCAGGGTCCTGGTTCGCCAGGACCTCGGAGGAGGCGGAGCAGCTACCGGGCATCCGGGAGCTCAACGGGGAAAAGCACCCCGACGACATAGCAGAGGCCAAACGGCTCCTTGCAGAAGCCGGACACCCCGATGGCTTCCAGGCAGTCCATTCCTACAGGACCTTCGGCTCCTACGGGGAGCAATCGGCAATAGTCAAGGACCAGCTCAAGGAGCACCTGAACATCGAGTGGACGCTGGAGTCCTTCGAGCCTGCCACCGGTCTGATCAAGTACAGGGACGAGGCATTCAACACTGCGATCCAGGGCCACTGCTACACCGCGAATGTCCCCGACTCGATCATAAGCGACCATTACAGGTTGGGCGGGACCCGGAACTACACCGGCTTCACCGACCCGAGGATCGAGGAACTGTTCGAGCAGCAGGCCCGGGAATCCAACTCGGATGCCCGCAAGGCCATCTTGAGGGAGCTGGAAGACTACATCCTCACGCCGGAACTCGGTACTCCCTCGGTGTTGCTGATGTGGAGCTGGGGATCGCCCAGGCTGGCCCACAAGAGCATCAAGAACCTCTACGGGTCCCCATCGGTCCAGGCACAGATGATGCACGAGACCATCTGGTGGGACCAGAGTGAGTGGTAACCACCCGGTAATAGTGAAGGATGACCCCGGGTTATCCGGGGTCATCCTTAGGGTTTCTCTTGGGACAGACCCTGCGTTACTCTGAAGACCGTCAAGAGCGATTATGCAGACCTACATCATCAAACGCCTCTTACTGTTTATTCCCACACTCATTATGATCACTGTCCTCGTTTTCCTGATCCTGCGCTTTATCCCAGGGGACCCGGCCTACCTGGTCCTGGTGGGCGCAGAGGAAGGCGAGGTCAATGTCAGCGAAAAGGTTCTGGCCGAAATGCGGGCCAAGTTGGGCACCGATCGGCCCATCT
The DNA here is from genome assembly GCA_951812625.1 of uncultured Dehalococcoidia bacterium. Classification (GTDB taxonomy): domain Bacteria; phylum Chloroflexota; class Dehalococcoidia; order Lucifugimonadales; family UBA3495; genus CATOSP01. The sequence continues at coordinate 1,901,320 of CATOSP010000002.1, forward strand.
ATGTCCAGTATGCCGACTGGATCTGGAACATGCTCCAGTTGGACTTCGGCAACTCCTACCACTACGACACTCCTATATCCAAAGACCTGAAAACCAAATTTGCCGTTACCCTCGAACTGACCATCCTGTCAGTCCTAATTGCCAGCGTGGCTGCCGTTCCTCTGGGCGTCATATCTGCCATCAAGCAGGACACGCCCCTGGACTACGCCTCGCGGATCATCACGTTCTCGGGTATTGCACTGCCCACCTTCTGGGTAGGTCTCTTGATAATCTATTTCCTGGTGCTCATCTTCGAATGGCTCCCTCCTCTGAAGTACGCCACCCTCTGGGACGACCCTTGGACCAACCTCCAACAGTTGATGCTGCCAGCTATTGCTCTCGGCTACTTCAACATGGCCTTCATAGCCCGCGTCACCCGCTCGGCCATGCTGGAGGTACTGCGTGAGGACTTCATTCGGACCGCCCGTTCCAAGGGGTTGACCGAGCGCCTCGTGATCGCCCGGCACGCGCTGAAGAACGCCCTGCTGCCAGTTATCACCGTGTCCGGCTACGAATTCGGCAGGCTTATCTCCGGAACGGTGGTCATAGAGACCATATTCGTCGTACCCGGGATGGGACGGTTGTTGCTCGACGCCGTCTATCATCGGGACTATGCTGTGATCCAGGCCATTATCGTTGTCATCACGACTGTGGTGCTGGTGGTGAACCTGATACTGGACATGCTTTACGGGTGGCTGAACCCACGGATCCGCTACACTTAAGTACCCCCACAATCCTATAGTCAGGTACGAAGCCTTGAACCAGACTCCGGGAGCCCAAGAAAGCGCAGTTCTGACCCCTGCCGTTGACGCCTTGCGCCCGAAGCGCAAGCCCAGTCAGCACGTTACCCACTTCCTCAAGGCCAAGCCATTAGGCGCCTTCGGCGCAATCGTGGCTGTGGTGCTTGTATTTGTCGCCATAGTGGCCAACCAGATCGAGACCATAGACCCCTACAAGACTGACGCAGAATTCAAACATGCGACGCCGGGTACGGCCGAGCGGTGGTTGGGTGCGGACAGCATAGGCCGGGACGTCTACAGCCGCCTGATCCACGGTTCCAGGATTTCTCTGTACGTCGGTATCGTAAGCTCGGTGATCGGGTGCGCCATTGGCCTCGTGATTGGAGTAGGGAGCGCGTACTTTGCCGGGAAGACGGACCTGATAGTCCAGAGATTTATGGACTCAATGATGGCCTTTCCCAGCCTTGTTCTGGCCATTGCAATCATGGCGGCATTGGGTGCATCCCTGCATAACGTCGTCTTTGCCCTGACGATCGTCTACATTCCAAGTACGGCCAGGATTGTGCGGGCCCAGGCGCTGTCCATCGCGGAGATGGACTACATCCTCGCCGCAAGATCGGTAGGGGCCAACCATTGGCGGATCATCATGAGGCACATGGTCCCCAACTGCATGGCGCTCTATATTGTTCTGGTCACCATTCATCTCGGCGGGGCCATCGTCGCCGAGGCCACACTGAGCTTCCTGGGAATAGGCGCTCCTCCCGACGTGCCTTCCTGGGGCGGGATGCTCCGGGAGGCATACATCGCAGGCATCGACGTAAACCCGTGGCTCGGCGTGTTCCCCGGACTGGCAATCACCATCGTCGTGTTCGCCTGGAACCTGTTGGGGGACTCCCTGCGGGACGTGCTCGACCCGAGACTGCGGGGTACGGGACGCGGCGGAGTGTAGTCCACCGCACTCCGACGGAAGACTTGGGAAATGACAATCAGCCGCCTGGCCATTGAAGACCACCTTGGCGCGTTCTGCAAGGACTCGGACGCCTATCTTGAGGGAATGCCCGGCGGTCCCCTCTCTGGTTTGATCTTTGCTGCCAAGGACATCTTCGACATAGCTGGGCATGTAACCGGCGGAGGTAATCCGGACTGGAAGGCAACGCAATCGGCAGCCGAATCGACGGCCTGGGTGGTGCAAGCGCTGGTGGACGCCGGGGCTTCGATGGTAGGCAAGACCATCACTGACGAACTCACCCGGGGCATTTTCGGGGAAAACCCCCACTACGGTACGCCCATCAACTCTGCCGCACCCGGAAGGGTCCCAGGCGGTTCATCCAGCGGGTCTGCCTCTGCGGTGGCTGGCGGTCTGGTTGACTTCGCCCTCGGTTCCGACACCGGCGGATCGGTTAGGGTCCCCTCCTGTTTCTGCGGACTCTATGGGTTGCGTCCCACGCACGGACGGATACCGTTCAGCGGCTTCTTGATCCAGGCTCCCAGCTTCGACACCATCGGCTGGTTTGCACGTAACATCGACCTGTTCGCGCGCGTGGGAAACGTCGCCCTTCAAACAGCAATCGGCCCGGAGCGACCTCGACGCATGGTAATCGCCGAGGATGCCTTCGAGTTGGCCACCCCGGCTGTGGCCGAGGCACTGCGTCCGGCGGTTGACGCTTTGACCGCGATGGTGGGTGACTATGCTACAGAACGGCTCGCTCCCAACGGCCTCGCAGAGTGGTCGGAGCATCAACAGGTACTCCAGGGCCGCGAGGCATGGAACTCTGCAAGAGACTGGATCGAGAGGGTAAACCCTCGGTTCAGTTTCGAGGTCTCCGACAGGTATATCACGGCGAGGGCAATCACCGATTCCCAGGTCGAAGCTGGACAGATTGTGAGGGATGCTGCGATCCACCGGCTGGACGAAGTTGTCCCGGAGGGCGTTATCGCCTGCTTGCCGACGACCTCTGAACCCGCCCCGCCAGTCGGTCAGTCAGTCACCGAGAGGCAGGACGCGCGCCTTAGAAACAGCAGGATGCTTTGCATCGCAGGCCTAACTGGTCGCCCTCAGCTCAACCTGCCTGTGGCCAGCGTGGACGGTCTGCCAGTGGGTCTCTCTCTTCTGGGGGCGCGAGGGGAAGATGAATTCCTCATCGGGTTCGCTCTTGAGGCAGCTTCCGCCCTGGGGATCCAGTAAGCCGTCCACTGGAACACTGGAACGTTCAGCTGAGGTTTGCCACGGCAAAGACGACCCGGAAGGGCTTGCAGTAAATCACCACGCTCTTGAAGGAATCAGCATCTGCGTCTGCCGGAATCGGGTAGTTCTGGTTGCCGACATTTCCCTTCAGCTTGTCCAATTCGATGTAGCCCGCTGCGTGGACGTCCTCTGAGCTCTCGGGATCGGCGACAGTCGTCAGAATCACCCGCAGGTCCGGTCCGTTGGTCACTTCTAGATCCTCAAACCTCAACACCTGCGAACCATCGGGAAGGTCATAAATCAGGGCTTGACCGCTGCCCTTGTGGAACCGGTCGCCGTCCCTGAACTGGCCGCTCTTAAGACGCACCGGCGAACTCTGGGCGGCGGCGGGCATCTCTGGCATCGCTTCATCAACCTTCTCGCCCATCCCTGCCATGGTGGACATGACCATCTCTGCCTCGGCCCGGTCCATGCCTTCAGGGATGACCGCATTGGCCGTCAACGGAAATTCCTCATCAACTTCCTTGGTGATGAACAATGGGGAGATCAGCCACCACCCGAAAGCCACCACCGCGATGGCGATGAGGACACCTATTATGATGTAGAAGTTCTTTCCACCAGGCATAGTCGCAATTCACCTACAGGGTCATAGTATTGGATGAGAGAAGGAGACTGGCGAGTCATTACAGGAACTGGTAACGGAGCCAAGAGATGCCAAGCCTCGCAGCGGGGAAACCAGTGTGCTTCCACGTTCCAGCTACGGCAGAATCAGCGGTTCGAATTCTCCCGTGTCGGGTTCGTAGCAGTAGAGGTCCGTGGTTCCCGGTTTCGTGGCCATCAGCACATGGACGAACCGGGTCTCCTCTTCATAGGTGAAGATGTATGGGTTCAGCCATTCCCCAGGAGGCAGTGATTCGAGGATCCGTTGAAGCTGTGCCCTTGTCGGGTCCATAAGCGTAACATCCTGTGGCGGGGCTGGCCAGCTTGGCCAGTTTGCTGAACGTAAGCCAGCCCCGCCACAATCCAGATTGCCCGGCTACTTTCGTTGGTATATCTGCATCCGGTGCCGGTTGGACTCCGGAATGTAAAGCCTGCCATCGCGGTCGAACCTCACCGAGACAGGTCCCCAGAAGTAGGGTTCGGTCTGGGCCGAGATGTGTTGAGGTGTATTCAGGTGAGGCGGAAGGTCTGGGACCAGGTTGGAAATCTCCCTGGTCTCCTTCTCCTCCAGGTTGACGCTGAGGTAGTCCTCAGCCCACTTGGAATTAGTGGCCTGACCCCTCTCTACCAGCACAAAGCTCCCGTCCGGGGCAAACACCTGCAACCTCTCGTTCCCCCAGTCCGCAACGTACACGAACCCCTCATCATCAACACCAACGCCGGAGGGCCGGTTCAGTTGCCCGTCTCCATCGCCCGATTCTCCAAAGCTGGCAAGGTAGGCTCCATCGGTGGTGAACTTCTGAATCCGGTCGTTGCGCCAGTCGGCGACATATACGTTCGCTTCCTTGTCAACCGCGATCCCCCAGGGCAGGTTGAACTGCCCCGGTCCGCTGCCGAACTCTCCCCACTCGGCAATGAACTTGCCATCGGATGTGAGCTTCTGGACCCGGCTGTTGTGTTGGTCGACGATGTACACGTTGTCGTTTGAGTCAATGGCGATTCCCGCAGGACCGTTGAACTCTCCTGAGCCACTGCCCTTGGTGTCCCATTTGTCTAGGAAATTGCCGGACGAGTCGAAGATGGTGACCCGGTGGTGCAACTCGTCGGTGATATAGAGCCTGTCCTTGCTGTCGAACACCATCGCTACCGGGGAACTGAACTGGTCGTCGCCGGTTCCTGCCCCGCTGCCAAACTCGCCCAGGTAGTCCTCGTCGAGATTGACGATCCCCACGCGTATCAGGTTCTTGCGGGCGGAGTCGCAGTGATTCAGCACGAAAATGCGGCCATCTTGCCCCACTGCGACGTCGTAGGGATTAACGAACCCCCGACCGGTCTGGTTCGTGGCCAGCCCGATGGTCTTGACATATTCCAGGGTCAATTGTTTGGGGCTTGCTTGTGTACTCACTCCAGCAACCTCCAATTCAAGGATGTTGTAGCGTATTCATGTAGGCAGTACGTTCCGTCTCCAGGACCGGACTCCATCGGAGAAAACGCGGGGGCCTAATCTTTCCGATCAAGCCCCCTTTGAGAACGCCGCCCCATACCCGGCGTTGGGCCGGAGCAGACGTTGATGATCCGCGTTTTCAGTGTGCAATCACCGCCAGGTCAAATGACCGGTATGAAGGCCGTGGCCCTTAAGCCAATTGGTACTCCCTGGTTGCCGCGGCCAGGCTCAACAGCCCTGCCACCCGCTGCTCAGATTCGTCGCCTTCATCGCTGTTAGCCAGCGAAACGTCCCCTTGCAGCCCGGCGTATTCAATCAAAGCCGCCTTGGTGTCGTCCGAGACCTCAACCGGGCCGACTAGGTCGAGGCACCTGTCGACCAGTTCCTCCGGTGTAAAGGTCCCACCGTTCTCCCCAGCCAGGCGGTCTATAATACGGCGCACTCCCGGGTTCTGCACGTTTGCAAGCTCGTGGGCTACGAAGTTGATCCGCTCAACCAGGGCGCCGCTGTCGACCCACTCAATGCCTTCGTGCCAGCCTTCAACCGATGGGGGCTGCAACAAACCCTGGCCCATGTACACAGCCTGCCGGGCAACCTGTTCGATGCCGGGAGTAGGCTCCCTGTAACTGCCGGCCATGCGGACCGCGCCGATGACCAACTCCACCGGACCCTTGACCCTGGCCCATCTGGCCTTTTCCGACTTGAAGTAATCGGAGTTGAAGAGAGTCCTCAGCACGGACCGGATTTCGTACCCGGAATCGAAGTAGGACTTCATCATCTCTTCGATGACCGTCTCGCCGTCTTCGTCAACCTCGTCGGCAGCGAAGAACTGGAACAGGCGGGTGCTCACAAATCGCGCCGTGGCCTCCTGCCGGGCGATAATCTCGACAATGTCCTGGCCGTTGAAATTGCCGGTCTCCCCAAGGAAGGTCTTCTCGCCGTCGTCGTGATCGTGGTCCCGGTATTGGAAGTGCCAGTTGATCCGGCTGTAGGGCCAGATGGAGTCCCGGCTTGCCCGCGTGGACATGTACTCGGCATTGCCCAGAGTCCACCCGGTGAATGCTCGAGCGCACTCCTTGATGTCCTGCTCGGTATAGTTGCCGATGCCCATGGAAAACAGTTCCAGGAGTTCCCTCCCGTAGTTCTCGTTGATGGCTTCCTTGTGGTTGTCGTTGTTGTCCAGCCAGATGATCATGGCCGGGTCCCTGGACAATTCCACGAGCAACGTTGCATAGTTGCCGAGGCCGTAGGTCCGGAACATCTGGATCTGGTTCAAAAGGGCGTTGGCCTGGTTCAACTTGACGTAGCCGGTGGCGAAGAGGCTGTGCCAGAAGAGCGCCAGTTTCTCCTCCAACGGGTTCTGGGTAGTAATCATCCGGTACATCCAGTTAGCCGCCGCGCCGTCCGAAAGGCGCAACTCGGCTTGCTCTGTGTGGTACCGCCGAATGATGTCCTGGGGCAGGTCTTGCGGGTCTCCTGGGTGGAGCAGTTCTTCAACCGTGGCCTCGTATCCCTTGGCAACTGCCGCTTCAAGCTCGTCCCGAGTTGCGCCGAATCCAGCGCGGCGCATCAGGTGGGCCATAAGCGCAATATCCGCATTACTCACGGCTTCTTCCTCCCGATTTGATTGATGGGTTGCGTTCGAATAGGCGCCGGCGCGGTGGCCGGCGCTTCGCATGGACAGGCGATCTACTTGGAGATGAACTCAAACTGCTCGAACTGGCCGTTGACGATGGAGGGCGCGTCCAGCCCGATCCAGCGCTCCAGTATCGTGCTGTAAGTGCTGCGGAAGTCGTTGTTGGCGCGAAGGTCGCCTTCCTGTTGCTCCGCCTCTTCCAGGGACGGGAACCGGCCGTACATTCCCCCGTTGACCTCCCCGCCGATCACCATTGCGATGCTTCCCGCGCCGTGGTCGGTACCGGAGCCGTTGTCCTTGATCCGCCGCCCGAACTCGGACCACACGAAGATCAGCGTATCGTCTTGGTAGCCGTGCTCCTCTAGGTCAGCGTAGAAATCGCCGATCGCGGCGGAAACGTCATCCCACAGCTTGGCGTGAACGGGCAATTCGCCGCCATGGGTGTCGAAACTCCCGACCGAGGTATAGTAGATGCGGGTCCCGAGGTCGGCAAACATCACCTGCGCAGCGTTCTTCAAGCTCTGGGCAATGCCGCTCTGGGCATATTCAATCGAGGATGAGTACCGTTCCGGGGCGGTCCGAAGGATATCCGCTCCGCGAAGGGCATCGCGCCCGGTCTGGCCAAGGGATTCTAGGACCGGGTCCCGGCTTCGGTCGGGGCCGTACATCCGGGCGAAAGCTTCCAGGGTGTACTTCTTCTGCTGGTCGTCATCAACGTCGGGGAACAGTCCATAGGTCTCCAGGTTGCCCACGGACGCCACTGGGACGCCGCGGCTGGCTAGGGACCTGGGAAGCCCGCGCCCGAAGTTGACGGCTGTTAGCACGTTCTCACCCTGGGGGTCCATGTCTTTAACGGCACGCCCCAGCCACCCTTCGGTTGCGATCTTGTCTGGCTCGGCAGTGTGCCAGATGTCCATTGAACGGAAGTGGGAGCGGTTGGGGTTGGCATAGCCGATACCGTTAATCAGCGCGACCTTGCCCCTGTCCCAGAGTGACTTTACCTCGGGGGCGTGGGGAGTCAGGCCGAGTTCATCGTTGAGGGGAAGCAAGTCTTCCGCTGCCATGTTCACGTTGGGCCGGAAGTCGTAGTAGAGTCCGTTGTTGTAGGGAACCACCGTGTTTAGCGCATCGTTTGCGCCGGTAAGCTGGATAATGACCAGGTTCTTTTCTCTGCCGCTGGACACCATATTTGACCTCCCTCAGGATCGGTTAGCCTCTGATACAGGAGTTGGCGCGACGGACTACACCGACCGCGCCTTGCGCCGAGGTTCGTTAAATTACGCCCCTAACTTTATGCAACTACGCCTGAATTGTCAATCAGACGAAGCCGCACCACATACCGCATCTCGGGCCAACTCTACCCCGTAGCCACCAGGTCCGACACCCGCTCACCGATCATTATTGCTGTGGCGTTGGTGTTCGCCCGCACCACGTTGGGAAGAATGGACGGGTCGGCCACGCGAATGCCCTCAAGCCCGTGGACCCGCAGCCGCTGGTCAACCACTGCCATGGAGTCCGACGCGGACCCCATCTTGCACGTCCCGGAAACGTGTCGGGCTGTGCCCACCGTGCGCAGCATATAGGCGTCCAGAAGATCATCGGATACCAGCTCCTCATCCGTTGGAGCAACCCGCACAGCTAGCAGGCCCCGGTAATGCTCGCTCTCAAGGAGCCGGACGCAGAGTCGAATCGCGCCGCGCAGACGCTCCCGGTCCAGGGGATGTTCCAGGTAATGGTAGTTGAACTCGGGTTGCACGTTGGGGTCGGCCGACGAGAGCCGTAATTCCCCGGCGCTCATCGGAAGCTCCAGGGCACAGGAGAATCGGAACCCCTCGTCCGGGATTACCTCACCGCTAAGTGAAGCGAACACTGAGCTTGTGGTAATCATCACGTCGTTGGGGTAAGGAGAGTCTTCAGCCGTGTAGCGTAGGGCAATCCGGGTCCCCGGATTATCGGTGACCAGCCTGACACCCTCCCTGGCCATCAGTTGCACTCCGACGCTGGGATGGTTCCGAAGGTTCTGGCCCACCCCTGGGAGATCACGTACAACAGGAATCCCGAAACTCCGCAGATGTTCTGCCGGACCCACGCCGGAAAGCAGGAGCAGATGGGATGAACGCAGCCCCCCACCACACAGTACGATTTCATCGGCCTCTACCGTGTATATCTCCCCGCCGCTCTCCACTTCCATTCCTACGGCCCGGTTGCCCTCGAATACCACGCGCCGGGCCAGCACGTTGCCCCTCACCGTCAGGTTCAGGCGGTGCCGAGCCGTGCTGAGGTGGCTCAGGGCCACGCTCATACGGATGCCTTCCGGGTTGTTCATCGGTATCGCGCCGACGCCGGTGGAGTCCGGGCCGTTCATGTCATGGGTCTCCGGAAACCCCGCTGCGATGCAGGCCTGCCGGAGGGCCGCCTGGATGGGAGCCAGCGGGTCGTTCGCACGGCGGAGAACAGGGAGAGGCCCATCCGAGCCATGAAAGTCGTCCCGGATGTCCTGGTCCGTCTCCATCCGGCGATAGTATGGAAGGACATTGACGTACGACCACTCGTCGTTGCCTAGCGCGGCGTAGTCATCGAAGTCCTGCGTGAGACCGCGCAGCAATACCTGGCCGTTAATTGCCCCGGAACCGCCGACGACCTTTCCCTGGGCCACGTGAATCTCGCCCTGGGTATCGTTGATGGTTCCCCTCAAGGACCAATTATGCGACGCCCCCCGGGTCTCAGCTTCCCTGGTGTTTCCATACTTCAGTTCGTCGGGAAGATGCTCCATCTCTGGGTAGTCCGGCCCGGCTTCCAGAAGCAGCACCGAACGGGAGGGGTCCTCCGACAGTCTGGTTGCCGCAGCACATCCCGCCGAACCTGCTCCAACGACGATCACGTCATACTTCATTGCTCCCTCCTGAATGGTGGTCTTGTCTCAGCAGCATGTTGCCGGTTAAACCCTCGATTAACAGGATCCAGTCTGATACCTCTGCCAACGCTCCATCTCCACGGCGAACCACAGCGCCATGCTTCCCGTCCGGTCGTCGAACCCGGAGATCGCGGGCCTGTCCAGGTACTCCTTCACGGACGTTTGTACCCCGGTGCCGGTGCATCCGTCCACCACGTTTGCTTGGTCATCGACCCGTTCCGACACGCCCTGCCACGCCAATTCCAACACTGGGATGTACGAATCGTCCAGCCATCCCCGGCGAAGCCCCCGGGCCAGCGAGTATCCAAACATGCTCGTGGATGTGTGCTCCTGGTACGAGCCGGGAAAGTCCAGTAGTTGCAGAAGCATACCCGACGGCGTCTGCACTCGGACCAGCGCGTCCAGCAACCTCCGGCACATGCCTGCCAGGGTGTTCCGGTCGGGATGGTCTTCGGGCAGGTATGTCAGGGTTTCCGTCAGTCCCAGGGCGGCAAAACCATTGCCGCGGCCCCAAAAGAACGGGCCCGACCGGCAGTGCCAGAACAGGCCGTCTTCCTGTTGTATTCCGGCATTCAGTAGGAACTTCACCAGCATGTCCAGGTAACGGGACTCGCCGGTCTGCCGGAACGCACGCCCCAGCATGGCCCCGGCCATGAACATGTCCTCGGTGCGGAAGTCGGGGTCGCAGGGCGGCGGTGCCCCGTTTCCCTCCCCCGGCCGGTAGCGGTCAGCCACGTCAACAATCAGACGGGAGTAACGCTCGTCCCCGGTCGTCTCGGCAAGTTCGCCTGCCCAGATCAGCCCTGCTAGGTTCGCGCCTCCGGGGTTGTCTCCAAACCACGGGGTTTCCCCGGACATCCTGGACGAAACGAGCGTGGCGATCTCCTCGGCGGGAGACTCGACCTCCGGGTCCAACTGAGCCAACCGAAACCGCCCGCTGATGCCAACCCCCTGCGTATAGTTCACGGGGTCCAACTCATGCCCATAGACCGAGGCCAGCACACGGGCCACGTCCAGGTAGCTGCGCTGGCGCCGGGCGTCCAGAGTCCGCCGGGCGGGAGACACCCTGTCCGCTGCGTCCAGGTTGCCGATCGCGTTCCAGAGCCGGTCAAGCTCCGTTGGCAACTGCTCAGGCGGCGTCGTCAGCCGCACACCGGGGATCGGCCCCAGGTTATCCGGGTTTCCAACCCCAATAGCCGCCAGCAGGGAACCGTCCTGTTCTATGGGCTGCGCGCCCAATGCCTCTCCGAGGCCGGCGGCTGCGGCGTTTGCCTGCCAGCTTGCAACACCGCCTGCATTCACCTCAAGCACCAGTCCCGGTGCCTGAAAGCATACCCACCGCCAGAGGTAGCGGATCTCCGGCTGTTCCGGGTCGAAGAAAAAGTTCCCGCCAGGCGGGAACCCCAGTGATTGGTCGCCGTTCCCTTCCGGGTTGACACATGGCGCGGCGCTCAGGGCAACACCATCCCCGACCGCCGGACCAGCGGCCCGGTACAATTCCAGCGTGCGCATCGCAAGCGAGACGTCCTCGTCATCGCCGGAAAACCCGGAGAGCAACAATACCCTCATGCTCGAGGACTCGGGTATGTATGCGTCGCGGTGCAGCAGGGCGGGAATCCCCTGCGTTCCCCTGGTAACTCCCCAGTGAACGACCTCCCAAACGTCTGGGAGGCTCCCGGCTTCTGATGCTAATGCGGCCGCGAGACCACCACGGTCTTGAGTCATGTATAGACCATCCCTCAGCAAAGAAAATCACAATGCTGCCAGTCGGCAACTGATTCTACACTTTCCCATACCCTTGGGGGTAGTTCTACGGTGCGGGACAACTCAATCGGCGTTATACTCTGGCCAACATCCGGCCCGGCTGCGGGCAACTTGGCAGGAGAATAGTAATGTCCCAGAACGGCCATAACACTGTGCTCGATGGAGTGCGGATACTCGAACTGGCACGCTGGCAGGCTGCGCCCCGGGGTTCCTTGATACTGCGCGACATGGGCGCAGAGGTCATCAAGCTGGAATGGCGAAAGGGAGGCGATCTGCGCAACTCCGGCCCATTCGTTGGTGAAATGAGCGTCCAGTTCGCCGCCTACAACCGCGGCAAGAAGAGCGTCACCCTCAACACGCGCCACGAAAAGGGTAAAGACCTGTTCTTCCGTCTTTTGGAAGTCTCAGACGTGGTGCTGGAGAACTTCAGGCCCGGCACAATGGAGGAAATGGGCTTCGGGTACGAAAAGATGGCCGAGGTGAACCCCGGCATCATCCTGGCATCTGTTTCTGGCTTCGGCCAGTATGGGCCATACCGTGACCGCCAGTGCTTCGACCCCATCATTCAGGCTATGAGCGGCATAGGCGACCAGACCGGCCGTGGTTTCGACCAACCCATCATGGCCAACGGTCCCATCATGGACCGTACCGCCGCCCTTCATGCCACCATCGGGATCCTGGGTGCGCTGCGCCACCGCGACCGCACCGGTGAGGGGCAGTGGCTGGAGGTGGCGATGCTGGACGGCGGGATCACCCTGGAAGAGGTGGCGCTCGCCATGTGCTACGAGACCAACACCAACGATTTCGTGAGGACGGGCAGTTTCCTCCGGTGCAAGGACGGCTGGGTAACCACCGGCGCAGCCAGGGCCGGAATGTGGGAACGGATGCTCAAGGTAATGGGCTACGACGACCTGTCCGACGATCCTGAATACGCCGCGCCCATGTTCGCCACCGATAAGGCCGAAATCAGAATGGAGCTACTTCACCTCTGGTGCGAGGAACGCACCGTCCAGGAAGTTGAAGACGCCCTCGTTGCCGCCGACATTCCATTCGGTCCGGTAAAGTCCATCCCGGAAGTGCTGGAGGACAGGCACCTGTGGGAGCGGGAAGTGATGATCGAGGCGGAAATCCCGGAACCCCCCGGCAAGAAGATGCTCGTCCCTGGCCCCACCATCATCAAGTATTCCAGGACACCTACCACCGCTGGCCCTATCCCACGCTACGGCGAGCACAACGGGGAGATTTACGGTCGTCTCCTGGGTCTGGACGACGCGGAATTGGCTGGGCTCGTCGAAGACGGGGTCATCACTTGGGACAACTGCCCCTTGCCAAATGAATAGAACGCATGTACCATAGGATTCGTCCGGCCCGTAAGGCCCTCCACCGCAAAACCCCATAAGGAGGGCAGGGCCAGTCCAGGACAGCCACTGAGGCACACAATGTTTAGTGTCTGAAACAACTGGCAAGGAAACCCGCAAGCACCAGTCTAGCCCCTCTCCAGAATCGGTCTCCTGCATCTCCGGCAACCGCAAATGTCCGGTTTTGTCCGGATATGACCGGAAAATCGGTGATTTCCTCTCTTCCACTCTCCTGCCCGGCCACTGCTTCAGGTATCAAAACGCAGCCCGCTCCCGGCAGCCCTTCTGCTCCCCAAATTCCGCTCCCGGCAAGTCTCGCCATCCAGAAGTGCCCTTTGTCCGGTTTTGTCCGCTTCTGACCGGAAAAACGGGATTTTCTCTCCCTTCCGCAAGAAGGGGATTTACCCCCTCGCTCCATACTCATTAACTCGCTCGCAGAGGTGTAACCATGACTCTCTCCCAGATCAGGTCCCAGATTGAAGCCCTCCTCCGCAAGTACGCAACCGAAGTCGAGGTTTACCGACTCGACAAAGTCACCGCTGAATTCTGCGATGAGGTTGCCGACGCCCTGACCAACCCCAAGTCCGGCCCCGTGAAGGACCCCTTCGATTGGGCCTCCGTACTGTTCAAGCGGATGGCGAAACGCGGGCACCACGCCCGGAACCTCACGGCGCTGCAGAACTACCTGAGTCGTTGCCTGCAGGAGCGCCGCGTCCTCCCCCAGGCCCGCGAAGTCCTGCGTGCCCTCCTGCCCAGGGCAGCCGAACACGGCCTCATTCCCCGTGCCGTCGAAGACCCGGTTCCCATCTGCGCCATGAAACGCGGGTTGGAGAATGCTGGCAAGAGTGGCGATTCAGGTTCGTCAGGCCTCGGCCTGTCGGACCTGATCGAACACTGGCATAAGATGGACTACTGGCGGCAGTTGGCCAAAGGTTCCTTGCCGGGTCAGGGCCCGGCAGGGGAGGCGACCGCCTAGGGCTTGCCCCCGGCCCGACTGGACGTCGTTGGATGACCCGGCTACCTGCAACGGGTTGCTGCCATCGCATGGACAGGCGTCGACGGCGCGATACCGGTTCGCGCCAGGAGGAACACCATCAGCCATCGCCACCGCCCTCGTGGTCAAGTTGACGGGTCTTGCCCCCGTTGCTAGACTCGCCACGTTCCCAGGCAAACGCGCACGTGGAGGTAAAATGTACGTCATTATCGCGCCCATCCAGGTCAAGGAAGGGTACTTGGACCAGTTCATCGAAGCGATCATCGATGACGCCAAGGGATCGGTCAACGACGAGCCGGGATGCCTGCGCTTCGACGTAATCCAGGACGCCGGTGACCCCAACCGCATCTGGCTTTACGAAGTGTATAAGGACGAGGACGCCTTCCAGGCCCACACCCAGGCGCCCCACTTCATCCGGTGGCGGGATGCGACCCAGGATATGCGGGAGCAGGGCATCCAGGGCGCGGGCAGGGGCAGCAAGAACATCTGGCCCCCGGACGGTGAGTGGAAGTAGGTCAGACCATCCCGCGATGACACTCTACGCCGCCCCATTTCCCGATATGAATGCAACGCCAGGTTGGTGAACAGATGAGAGCTGTTTGGTACGAGCGGAACGGACCCGCAGACGTGATGCAGATAGGGGAAATTCCCATGCCTGGTCCCGGCCCCGGAGAGGTGCTGGTCAGGATAGTCTCATCCGGCATCAACCCCTCCGACTGGAAGCGGCGCGCGGGCCAGACGCGGAGCATGGAATTCCCTAGGGTCATCCCTCACCAGGACGGCTCTGGCGTTGTCGAGGCCGTGGGTGAGGGTGTGCCCGAATCACGGGTTGGCGAACGGGTCTGGCTCTACGAGGCCCAATACGGACGTCCCTTCGGAACCGCCGCCGAATATACGGCCCAACCTTCTCATCACGCCGTCGCCATGCCCGATGACATCACTTTCCAGCAGGGCGCGTGCCTTGGCGTACCGGCCATGACGGCCCACCGCTGCGTCTTCGCCGACGGCCCGGTGGCGGGCAAGACAGTGCTCGTAGCGGGAGGCGCTGGCGCGGTGGGCAACTATGCGGTGCAATTGGCGGCCTTGGACGGGGCAACCGTCATCTCAACGGTCAGTTCGGATCACAAGGCCCAGATCGCCCGCGACGCAGGGGCCGCCCACACCGTCAACTACCGCGAGGAAAACACGGCACAACGGATCATGGAGCTTACTGGCGGCGAGGGAGTGGACCACATAGTCGAGGTGGACTTCGCGGGCAACTTCCCAGTCAGCCGCGAGGTAATCCGTCCCAACGGGGTCATCGCAATCTACGCCCAGGGGACTGTGGCCCAGCCCCCCGTCCCGCTGCAGATCAGGTCCAGCAACGTCACTGTCCGCTCCGTCTTGGTCTACGACATGCCTGAACGGGCGAAGCAGGACGCCACGGAGCAGATCACGGCCCTTCTGGAACAGGATAAGCTGACCCACCTGTTGGGGCCGCGCTTCCCCCTGGAGTCCGCGGCAGAGGCCCACCAGGCAGTCGAGGGTGGCGCGATAGGGAATGTCACTCTGGACGTCACCAATGCTTAGCATCCTGTAGCGTCTTCAACCGCATAGGTTCCCCACCTGAACCCCCAAATCCGACACGACAGAGGAATTGACGATGGCAAGGACGCCCATAGTTTCGAGAGACATGGTGCCCGAGGAGTTCCGTGAGGCATTCGATGATCTGACCAGGGAGACTGGAGGGACCATCACCGGCGGCCCTGGTTCCATCACCATAAATAGCCCTGAAATGTCACGTCGCCGCAGCCACCTCACCGGGTACCTGCGGTTTGAGAGCACTTTCCCCAAGCCCATTCAGGAGTTGGCCATCCTGGCCACTGCCCGCGCGATGGACTGCCCCTACATCTGGAACGCCCACGCTCCCGCCGCCCGCCGGGAGGGAGTCAGCGACGCCCTGGTGGACGCGCTGCGCGACAGGAAGCCCCTGCCGGACATGGCGCCCGATGAGGCGGCTATCATCAAGTACTGCACCGAGTTCTACAAGAACCACCGGGTATCATCATCGACGTTCCAGATTGCCCTGGAACAGTTCGGCGTCCAACACCTGGTGGAGATAACCGCTCTTATGGGCAACTACGCCCAGACCGCGTTCTTCCTCAACGCCTTTGAGGTAGACCTGCCGGCGGAACGCACAGAGCCAGTCCTTCCGGTTGGGTAAGACTGCCCGGTAACCCGGAGTCGGCCAAGGGCAGCAGAAGTGCGGACCGGGCCAACAGCTTCCCCGCTCCTACTGCCCAGCAGCCACCGCACACGGGAGTGGATGGTTCCCTTGGGAAGAACGTCATGAAGGTGATACTGGCACTAGTCTTGGTGCTGGCACTGGCGATGGGATGTGGGGCAAGCAATGCCATGACCGTGAACGAGGCTGACTACGATAATGCTTGGCCGCTAACTATCCCCGAGGCGACTCTGATTTGTGAGCCGGTGGACGCAGTGTTCTTGGAGGTCGATGGCCTCTATTATGGGGGCAATGGCTTCGGCAGTATGTACATCAAACGAGAGCATCCCTTGGCTCACCGCGACTTGGAAAGCATATGGCGGCCTGACCCACGAGGCATAAACCCGCGCATGAACATCAGCCCACTGCTCGATGGCGGTCTGAAACTCTGCAAGTGAGAGTGGCTTCTCGCAGACCGTATTAGATGAACTGAAAAGGCTTGCGCGTCCCCTACTGCCCGGCAGCCACGGCGCTGTCCACAGCGAATTCGTAAAACGTGATTGCCTCAGCCGTGCTGAACTGCTCACGGTCGTACACAGCACGGGGAGAATCGCCCTCTCCTGTCTCGACCTTTACCCCCAGCGCGGGCCACACGTATCCTTTGCGGGCAGGTGCGCCGGGAACGCGCTCCAACTGGATCAGGTCCGGCTGACGCTCCATCAGCATCAGCAACGCCTCCACGCTCTTGTGCACCGACGTGGTTGCGTCTCCTTCCCGGTACGCAGCCCGCGCCTCGGCGACCAGGCCGCGCAAGTTGTCGTCACGGATGTCGTCTACCTTGGCCATCTGTTCCTCCTCTGACGCCTGCGGGCTGGGACTAGATGCTGGAATTGACCTCGAATGGGACCCCGTACAACTGCTGTTCCCGCCACTTCTGGTGGTGCTTGTGCCGGTCCTGGAACTCCGGCATCACCTCCTTGGCGAACAACTCCAGGGAGGGCATGATGTCCTCGTGTTTCCGGTCCCCGCTCTGGGCGATGAACAGGATCAGGTCAATGTGCGCCGCCTCATACTGGCGGATGGTGTTGCGGATGAACTCCGGATTGCCGATGAACCCACCCCGGCGGCTTGCGCGGTAGAGGGCGCGGGCGCTCTCGTCCTCGGGCTCCTCGTCTACCACGTTGAACCCCTGCCGCTGGGCGTAGACTTGCTGGCGACCCTCATCGGTCAGGGAATCGAACTGCCGGTGGAAATGGTCGTGCCCGTAATTGCGCTGGCCGCGCCCCAGGAGGAAACCGAACATCTGCGCGCCCCGGAGTCCCTTGGCAACGGCCTCCTCATTGGTGGGACAACACATGAGGGAGCCGAGTGCCGTCACGGCCGGGTTAATGGCATACCCCAGGGGACTGCACTCCTCGCGGACCAGTTCCCAGTACCGGTCTATCCGCTCAGCGGCTTCCTCTGGCGTCTCGAACCCGAACCCCAGCGCACCGATGCCCATGCGCGCCGCCACGAAGATGGTCTCCCGGCGCGATGCGGCAGTCCACAAGGGCGGATGAGGCTTCTGGAGGGGCTTGGGCACAACGTTTCGTACCGGCACCTTCACGTACTGGCCGTCGTAGCCTTCATAAGGCGCCTGGACCATCATCTTCACCGCTTCCCGCGTCGCCTCTTCCCACATGGCCTTCTTCTGGGTGACATCGATGCCAAACCCTGTGTTCTCAATCTCGCCACCCTCGCCGGTTCCGAACTCCACCCTCCCGTTGGAGACAATGTCCAGGGTGGAGATCCGTTCTGCCACACGGATAGGGTGGTTGAAACTGGGCGGCGCGTGGATGATGCCATGGCCAAGGCGGATGTTCCTGGTGCGCTGGCTGGCCGCGGCCAGCACAACCTCCGGCGCGGACGAGTGAGCGTACTCCTCCAGGAAGTCGTGCTCCACCTCAAACACATAGTCGAAACCGAGCTTGTCCGCGAACTCGATCTGCTCCAGTGCCTCCATGAATACCTTTTGTTCGTCCTCTGGGCCCCACTGGTCGGCGTCCAGGGGTTTGGGACACTGCAACTCGTAGAAGAGTCCGAATTTCATGGCATCCTCCGCAAGTGAGATCGGTAATTCATCGCCCGTAGTACGAGACTGCCAACCCTCCAAGCCAGGGTACATCTCAGGCAGGGCAATTCTACAACTATGTCATCAAAGCCGCATGTCGCATGGGAGCGTACTCACCGTAGAGCAAGGCCCAGTCAGTCCTCTAGCAGGACATATACTGCGGCCGAAGGGGTCAGGTCGTTGTGGGAATGGCCCTTCCCGGCCACATCTTCCATGAGGCGTATGTCCCCGGCCCGCAGCACGACTTTGGTTCCATCGGTTGCGCCAATTTCGACTTCCCCGGACAGGTGGATGATGAGCCTGCGCTCTGGCAATGGGTGAAAGTCCATGTGACGTGAACCGTCGAACTGCTGGACCCGGACCTCTGAGACGTTGATCAACGCCGCCAACTCCGGGTGGTCTTCCAACTTGATCTCCTCGATGTGGCTCTCTCCGCCATCGTCGGGAAACACACGGTATATTGCCATCTCTGACTCCTCTTCGCACCCAAGCCTTGGGACTTTGTCAGGCGAGCTGGGGCATCACTTCGTCGGCAAACAGCTTCATGGACTTCAGCACCTTGGCGTGCTCCATACCTCCGAAATCGAAGTTGCAGCCGAAGTATTCGATGCCCTGTTCCCGCAACTGCTCGATTCTGGCGACGCACTGGTCGGGCGTGCCTATTATCGCACGGTTCTCCGCCAGGTATTCGTAGCTAACGGGAAGTTCGGACCGGCCCCTCCGCCAGTCCTCCATCCTTTGATAGACCTCGCTTCCGCTGCGGAAGAAGTTCCGCCACTGCATTATGTCTGCCACCCAGTTGAGCCGCTCCAGAGTGTTGCGCAGCGCTTCCTCCTCTGTTTCGGCTACGTGAATGTACCTGAAGAATGGTATACGGGACTTGGGCACGTTGAATCCTGCCTGTGCCGACTCCTCAACGAATCTGCTGCACAGGTCAAGCGAGTCCTCCGTGTCCTGCACCACGGCTATGCACAGGGTATGTCCAGTGGAAACGGCGAAGTCGAGAGTGGACTGACTGCGGCTGGCGGCGATGTATACTGGCGGATGCGGCTGCTGGATTACGGTCGGCACCAGGTTCACGTTATCAACGTCGAAGTGCTTGCCGTGGTGCGTGAAACCAGGCGTGGTCCATAACCCCTGTACCACGGCCATAGACTCACGGAACCGCTCCTGGCTCTCATCCGGGTCAACACCAAAGCCGCCGTATTCATAACCGAAGGTGCCCCGGCCAAACCCCACATCGAGCCTGCCGCCACTGAGTACATCTAGGGTAGCCGTGTCCTCGGCCAATCGGAGGGGGTTATGCAGCGGTGAGACTAGGACCGCTGTCCCGAGCCGGATGGTGCTGGTGCGCGCAGCGATATGCGTGGCCACGATCAGAGACGATGACCCAATGCTGTAACGGGTAAAGTGGTGCTCCGCCAACCAGGCGCTGTAGTACCCAAGAGATTCCGCATACTGAACCTGCTCGGTAGTCTCGTCCAAAACTTGCTTGGGGGAGGTGCCTTCCGGCCAGGGCATATGGGTAAAGTAGGCGAACTTCATGGATATACCTGTTATGGACACATCATCTAATGGTCATCACCATTCCGGTCCGGCTGCCGTCTTCAGTTCATAACTCGGCGGAAGAAGTCCAGGGCGTTGCCTCCGGCGACTTTCTTGATATCCTCGTCGGAGTACCCCCTGCGGAGCAAACCGCGGAGGATGTTCTTTCCGTCGGCTGGTGACTCCAGCCCGTTCAGATACGGGGCAGGTGTCAGCGACGGGTCTCGCCCCAGCATCACCTGGTGAAAGGCCACGTGGTCGCCAACGTTGGTGTCGGTACCGATGCCCACATGGTCTATACCGACGAGCTTCACCATATAGTCGTAGTGGTCCAGCACGCAGTCTATGTCCTGCTCAGGGTCGTCACTGAGGGAGTTAGGTACTGCGGTGATGGCTACCAGGCCTCCTCTCTCGGCACAGGCCACCAGTTCTTCATCCTTCCGCGTCCTCGTGGTGGGCCGGAGGGTGTAGGCTGCGTTGTGGCTGAAAGTGACTGGGGCACGGGAGAAGTGGATGGCGTCCATGGCGGTACGGAAAGACGCGTGAGACAGGTCTATGGCCATGCCTAGCTGGTTCATCCGGTCCACCACCTCGATACCGAATTCGCTGAGACCTCCGTCATTGCGCTCGTTCATTCCGTCGCCGATGTAGTTCTTGCGGTTGTACGTCAGCCCGGCCAGCCGGACGCCCATCGAGTAGAAAGTGTCCAGGCGGTCCAACTCGCTGCCGATGGCCAGATGTTCCAGCGTTGGCATGAACCCGACTCGCTCCCTCTGTTTGGCCGCCTCTATCTGGTCGGCATTGGTCACTAGGTCCACTCTGCCAGACAAAGCCATGTCGGAAACCATCAGAGCAACCTCGGTCTGAAGGTCCTCGAAACGGGTATAGGACATATCGTGAGTGTTGACGAATCCCCGGAAGGCATTAGCGGTAGTGACTGCGGTCCAGCCGCCATGTTCAACTGCGTCGTAAGCCCACCTGTACCGGTTGCCGCGGAGGAACTCCACCAGACGTGTCATATCCTCGGGGCACACGAAAGGGTGCTGGTGAATGTCAATCATGATGGCTTCTTGTTCCAGCGATTGGAACCGCGACTCTTGTGCGGAGTCCAACGGCACCGTCATCGACGGCACACGTCCAATCTCTTTGGCGAGGGGTATCGAGGGTGTGACCATTTCGTTTCTCCCTGACCATTACCGGGTCAATAACAAGTGTCTACTCAAGTGCGAAGCAGTCAATTCCCGAGTCCTGCACCTGCCATGCAACCCTGGCATCCTCTACGGCTGTTCGCTCCGTAACCTTAGCGCCGTGCCACATTGTACTCCTTCGGGCGGGTCTTGGCAGAACATGGCGTCTTGACCCTACTAGGGCCAGCATCTATCATCGTGACCATCACGCCGTGCTAGTCCTGAGATGACTCTGCTGCAGGGCCACCGGTGTAGCCCAAGAAGTCTCCCGGGGGTTTTTGAAGATGAACGTCCAAGAAGCTGTAGCCCGCATCCTGAAACTGGAAGGGGTGGAATGGATCGCTTGTTTCCCTTCCAACGAGTTGATCGAAGCGGCTGCCAAGGAGGGCATCCGTACCCTGATGTTCCGCCATGAACGGGGAGCACTCATGGCCGCCGACGGCTACAGCCGGATGAATGATCGCGAAAAATTCGGTGTGGTGATCACCCAAGGCGGCCCCGGGTCCGAGAACTCGATGGGCGGCATAGCCCAAGCATTCGCGGACAACGTCCCTATATTGTACCTGCCCGGGGGCCCGGCACTAAGCCAGTATGCAGTTCGACCCAACTTCTCCCCCGTGAGGACGTACCAGTCGGTATCCAAGCACGGAGAGGTCATCTACCAACCCAACCAAGTCGCCAACGTGATGCGTCGGGCGTTCCACAACCTGCGCAACGGGCGGCCCGGCCCGGTCATAGTGGAGATACCCTCAGACGTTGGTACACAGGAGATACCCGAAGACGCATTGGCCTACAATCCGCCCAAGCGGATGCCCCAAGGTCCCTCGGCCGGGGCAGTCAAGGATGCGGTCGAGCTTCTGCTGAACGCCAACAAGCCCGTCATCTGGTCCGGCATGGGCGTCATGATGTCACAGGCGACAGAGGAACTGAAGGAACTGGCGGAACTTACGGAGATACCTGTTTACTGCACCATGCCCGGAAAATCGTCATTTGATGAACGCCACCCTCTGGCCCTTGGCGCAGGCAGCAGTGCAACCACTCTGCCCGCCCGGCGCTGGCTCCAGGAGTCCGACGTGCTGTTCGCCGTTGGATCAAGCATGACCCGCACCAGCTATGGACAGCCCATCCCCGGCGGCAAGGTGATCATCCACAACGTCGAGAGCATCGAGGATATCAACAAAGACTTTTCGGTGGACGTAGGTCTTCCTGGAGACTCCAAGCTGACCCTTCAAGACGTAATCGAGGGGGTTAAGAGCCAACTGGGGGAGTCAGGACGTAAGGGCAAGTCCAGCGTAGCCTCCGAGATCGCCGATCTCAAGAGCCAGTGGCTCTCCCAATGGAGTCCGTTGCTCAACTCCGAGGACGTGCCTATCAACACTTACCGGGTCATCGGGGAACTGGAACGGTGCCTGAATAAGACAAACAGCGTCGTAACCCACGACGCCGGCGCGCCCCGCGACACCATACTGCCCTTCTACACGGCAACGGTGCCGCACAGCTATATCGGCTGGGGGAAGACTACTCACCTCGGCTACGGCATTCCCCTAATGATCGGCGCGAAGCTGGCCAAACCCGACCGTTTCTGTCTCAACTTCATGGGCGACGGTGCATTCGGCATGTCTGGTCTGGACATCGAGACCTCCGTGCGGGGAGGAGCGCCTATCACCACCATCGTCCTGAACAACGGAGGGATGGCGACCTATCCCGGTGGCTATCCGACGGCTGCCGAGCTATTCGGCACGACCCACATGACCGGAGACTATGCCAAGATCGCCGAGGGACTAGGCGCAGTGGGCATCACCGTGACCCAGCCGGGAGAGGTCGGTCCCGCACTCCGTAAGGCCCAGGAACTTAACGCCGACGGAAAATCTGTGCTGCTGGACGTCCACACCAACCTGGAGGCCGCCCGCTCCAACTTCGCGTAGTGCCGGTCCAGTCTGTATTGGCAGATTCCATCGTTATTGAGACAGCAATGCCTATGGGCGTAGCCTCGTCTTGGCTATGGCCCATAGGCATCGCGGGGCTCCTACCAAGTACGCTTGTACCTACACGTCCTGGGGCAGGAAGGCATTGGGGACTACTGCGGTGCCCTGGCCCGCGGCGGTGGTGTCTCCACGTTGGTTGACTACCGTGATTTCCACCGAGACGCGGCTGCCGTTCACCTCTCTCGACATGCCAGTGATCCTTCCGGAAAAGGTTATGGTGTCGCCGGGGCGGACGGGCCGCAGGAAGCGCAGGTCCATCGTGCCGGCGTGGTTGAACACCTCCGACCCAAAGTAGCGCCGCAGCATCTCAATCGCAAATGAAAGGGACATTCTACCCGAAGCCACAGTACCCTCGGTGCCCAGGGTCTCCCTTGCAGTCTCCTTATCAGTGAACTGGGAAGGACCCGACTGGCCCGCGCTGCCCTCGAACAGGTTGATCGCCTCCTGGGTCATTTCCTTGACTAGAGGCGGCAGTTCGTCCCCTTCCTCGTATCTGCGGATCGGGCCCACGCCTACCCTCCCCATTTCTTGCCTACCTCAGTGGGCTGTTTCAGTTCGTGGGTAATAACCCGGTCGATCAACCGCCCATCCTCGTCCACGGACACCGCCTCGGTAACGATGTAGTTCTTGCCCCGGCGCAGGTATTTGTCGGCAATCCAGGCACGTACCGATATCTTCTTCCCTGCGATGGGAGGGTTATAGCAGAAGAAGGCGCAACGTGCATTGACCGACCCGGCGTCCCGGTACCTGGTGTTGTACTGCTTCACGTCTACCTTGTGCGAAATTGTCGGGAAGCTGGCCTCCGGGTCCATTACGCCCTTGCGGTAAGTGTCGACCATCTCCTGCGTCAGGAGGTATTCGTAAGTGTCAAAGGTCTCCCCAACCTCCAGAGAGTCCCAGTCCAGCAATATCCGCGTGTCCGCTTCTACCATATGTGTATGTCCTCTCTTGTCTCAGGCGTGTAACAGGGCTGTGCGATCAGAGGGCCCTAAAATCCGAGTCCGGTTATATGCCCCGCCAAGTGCGTCGGCCCTCAACCCGCACGAAGTGACCAAAACCGGGGTCGGGGAAGTGACCAGCGGACACTAGTATCCCCTCAGACTCCAACATGTCCAGGACCGAATGTCGAGTCCGGCGCGACATATCAGGTTCTATGTCGAATATGGGACACCAATCAGTGTAGTGGGCCTGGGCCGGGTTATGCGCCACATCTCCCAGAATATAACCGCGCTCTCCGGCGGAGGCGATAATGATCGAAACGTGACCTGGTGTGTGTCCGGGCGTGGATACGGTGGTGAGTTCCCCTGTGATCTGACAATCATCGTCGATTAGGTCTAGGAATCCCAGACCTTCCAGGGGCACAATCTGATCGCGAACGTGAGCCGCATCCTCAACGACTCCGGGCCCAGTCCAGTAGTCCCAGTCTCTCCTGGGAACCAGGTAACGGGCATTGGGAAAGTTGGGCTTCCCATCCGTGAGGTTCCACCCCACATGGTCAGGATGCAGGTGGGTAAACACCACCAGGTCCACCGCCTCTGGGTCAACGCCCTTGGCCCGCATGTCGGTCATCAGCGTACCGTCGGGGGCCTGCAAACCAGTATCGACGATTATCAGTTTTCCTTCCGACCGGATTCCAGTGGTCCCATACCTGCTGCGAATATGCTCGTGTTCGTTCAAGAGCTCAGGGAACTCCCGCCACTGCTCGATGGTAGTATCCGGAAAGGGTGCGAACGGGGAACGCACAGGCATCCCGTCGTTCAAGGAGATCAACTCGACGTTTCCAACACTGGTCGTGTAATCTGGCATAGCTACACTTCCTTCGGTTCGTTCCTGTAACGTGGCCTGTGATCCTGGGGCTACGGACCATGTGAATGGAGGCCATAGGCTCAATATTACCTCAACAGACCGCTTCGTGTTTAGCCCTAATCCACCGAAGAGATGAGCGTTGCGGCGTGGTGAAGGTGTAAGAAGGTGCTCCTTTGCATCTGGGATAATGGTTTTCGAGAGAGAAAACCGACTAGAAACAAGGAGCACCCAAGAGATGCTAACACTTGAGCACCCCGACCGCATCCAAATCGCCTTCGACGACACCCGCATGGTCAACAATGCTGGGCTGCTCTTTCCGGCCACCCTGGCCCTGCAACTCGGCCTTTCCCAACTGGTACAGGAGCACCTGGACCTGGGAGATGCGCCGGGGCGGGCCAACACGGGAGACAAGATGCTGACCCTGGTGGCTTCCGCGCTGGCGGGAGGCGACTGCATTGACGACGCCGAAGCGCTGAGTGCGGGGCGGACTTCCTCGGTGCTGGGGTGCATGGTCAAAGCACCCTCCACCCTGGGGACGTTCCTGCGCAGCTTCCAGTGGGGCCACGTCCGCCAGCTGGACCGGGTGAGCCGGGAGATGCTGGTCCGGGCCTGGGCCGCCGGCGCCGGACCCGGCGACGGGCCGCTGACCATCGACCTGGACTCCACCATCTGCGAGACCTACGGTCTAGCCAAGGAGGGGGCGCGACACCATGGCTACACTGGCAAGCGAGGCTATCACCCACTGCTGGTCGTGGCCGCCGGAATCGGCGACGTGCTGATGTCCCGGCTGCGGGAGGGACGCGCCAATACCGCTCGGGGCGCCGCCCACTTCCTGCGGGAGACCGTGGGACGGGTGCGCCATGCCGGGGCCAAGGGGCAACTCACGGTGCGGGCCGACAGCGGCTTCTACACCCACGCCGTGGTCGCCGTCTGTCGCAAGACGAAGGTCCGTTTCTCCATCACCATCCACCAGCGACAGAGCCTGCGCAATCTGATCGAGGCCATACCCGAGGAGGACTGGACACCCATCCCTTACTGGATGGAGAGCGCCGCCGACGTGGCCGAGACCACCTACGTCCCCTTCCGGAGTGAGCCCGACGCCGTGCCGATGCGGCTCATCGTCCGGCGGGTGAGGCCCACGCCCGGTTCCCAACTGGCCCTCTTCGCCAGCTACAGCTATCACGGATTCATCACCGACCGGGACGGGGATACCTTGGAGCTGCAGGCCGACCATCGCCGCCACGCCGAGGTCGAGAATGCCATCCGAGACCTCAAGTGCGGCGTGGGACTCAATCATCTCCCGTCAGGCCGTTTCGCCGCCAAAGCCGCCTGGCTGGCCATCCAGGTGCTGGCGCATAATCTGGCCCGCTGGGTAGCGCGCATCAGGCTGGGCGAGCAACTGGTTACCACCAAGACCATCAGACGACGCTTCTTCTCTATGGCCGGACAGCTTACCCGCTCGGCGCGCCGCCTCACTTTGCATCTTCCCCGGCGCTGGCCTTGGGCTGAGCAGGCCACTCTCGCTCTGGCTCGACTGCGAGCCATCCCACTCCCAGCCTGACGGCGCTATCCGCAACCGACCCAACACCTCCAAACTCGCGTCCGCCCGGTCCGCGAGTGCATCCTGCTGCGTCCGGTCTCAACTATCACGCGATTCCCCGCGTCCATAGACCGCTCTCGAGGCCCTGCGCGGCTACTAAAAACCCTCCGCCGCGACACATCGGTCCCAATGGAACGCAGGGTTTCTCCCTTGTAAGCTCCCTCATCCCAATTTGCCCAGCCTTCACGCCTCCCATCGGTGGATTCGGGCTAAGCCCCGAACTCCAAAGGGCGAATCAATTGTTCAACAGATGAATCCTTGCGGGCTACACGGACGTAACAACTACCACAATCTCGTACTGCCTGACTGGTATCAGGTCTGACACTACCTGAGCCAATCACAGACTGTCGGTTGGGTCCGAAGGATATATGCGTTTAGAGTCCGTTGATGAATCAATGCCATATGCGGCCAGAGTACATGGCATTCCTTTGACATTGAGCCCTAACGAGGTTCAATTCGTTAAACCCATTACGTAAGTCGCTATTGTCCATAGCGTGCCGTATTATTGACTATGACATCCAAGTCTAATTATACTCGCCAGCGAACTAACGTCGGCGCCTTCAGGGCCTGCCATCTCGTAGTTCGGCAGCGCTCATAATAGGGAGGCCTGGTCCCGGCACCACAGGAGATATTGGCCAACCCCTTGGACACATACAGGCGCCAGCTCCACCATATTTGGGCCGCTTGGCCCTTTTTTGCCGTGGCGTTGATTGCCGCAGGTCTTTCGGTCTTTTCCAACCTTCAGGACGCGTGGGCCCAGAGCACTTCCGATACAACGTTGACTGTCAGAGTCAATGGGAATGGAGACGGCGAGGTCACCAGCCCAATAGGTCCCATAAACTGCAACAAAAGTGAATCGGATATACAGTCAGAAAACTGCATCGCAGATTTCAGTCCCGGTTTTAGAACAACGCTAACCCTCACCGCTACGCCCGCCGCCGACTCAAGGTTCGTGGGGTGGAGCGGGTTTTGTTCCGGGTCGTCACCGACATGCAGTGTCCCGGTGGGTGAGTTAGACCGGACCATAACCGCCACATTCAATGTTCAGGACCAATCCATAACAGTTACCCCAACAAGCGGTGTGCCAAGGACCGATACAGTCACGATAACCGGGAGGAACTATCCGGCCGCCACCTATACCATCAGGTTCGACGGCCAGACGGGGGTAGGTTCGCCAGTCGTGGTGTCTGATTCTGGGACTTTCACTCAGTCTTTCGTAGTGCCTTGGGCGCCTTCGGGTGCCAGGACCGTGAGGGTAGGCGCGGGGATAGCTACCTTCAATGTAGTCTCCGGGACCACCCTTACCCCGGACAGCGGTCCGGCAGGCTCAGATGTCGAGGTAACCGGGGAAGGCTTCGAGGCCAACAATTCCAGATTACCACTGCGCTTTGGGACGCAGACCCTGAACCCGGTGTCGTCCGATGCACAGGGATCGATTAGGGCCACCTTCCAGGTTCCCGATCTGGCCGCTGGATCTTACCGGGTCATCCTCGGCACCGCTACTCCAGTCACGTTCACGATTGCATCAGAACTCCGCTTGGGGTCCACTAGTGGCTCTCCCGGAGACACTGTCCAAGTTACTGGGTCAGGGTTCAGGGCGAACTCCAGTCTAAACCTAACGTTCGATGGCAATGCCATCCGTTCGGTCCCTGTGGACTCACATGGAAAAGTTGCCACCAGTTTCCAGGTCCCGGAATCACCTGCCGGCCCAACATCAGTGGCTCTCGGCGATAGGTCAACCAGCTTTAGGGTGACGCCAAAGCTAACGCTCGAAACAGGGGCCGCAGTGCCCGGCGCAGCAGTGAGAGTCACCGGAACTGGGTTTTCGCGCAATGAGCGCAACATCATCATATCCGTGGGCGGGACCAGAGTAGCCACAGGAGTCTCTACCGACGCCTCTGGATCATGGTCACACTCGGTGGAAGTGCCGTCACTTCCCGCTGGCACTCACCAAGTGGTAGCCTCCGGCACATCAACCCAGAGTTCCTCGGCGCCTTCCGCCCCATTAACCCTTGGATCTCTGGTCACACTTGAGCAGCCCAGCGGCCCTCCAGGTACCGTACTGACGATACATGGTTCAGGTTTCAGGCCCCAGGAGACGGTCCGTGTAGCTGCCGGGAACAATCTGGTAACAGCGTCAGTTCGAGCGGACAATGGAGGGGCGTGGTCCACCTCCTTGGAAGTCCCCAACAGCCCTGGCGGCGCGTTGGTGATTTCTGCGACAGGCACCGGCCAACGGCGGACAGAGTCAGAATTCACCGTAACGCCTCAAGTCACACTGTCGCGGACCTCGGGCCCTCCTAATTCATCCATAGATATGGAAGGTTCCGGATTTCCGGCGAACGCTGCCGGAATCACAATCAGATTCGCCGACACCGTGGTCGCTTCGCTCGCAGCGGATGGACAAGGGTCGTTCACACGCCCGTTCAGCGTGCCGCAGGCTGCAACCGGCTCATACATGCTGACAATAGGAGGTTCTGGCGCAACACTGAGAATTCCATTCGAGGTGACACCCAGGATCACGCTGGACGGCGCAACAGGTGGACAACGGGGTTCGATGACGGTCCGAGGTTCAGGCTTTGCCGCGGACGAGGGAGATATCACACTTACCCTGCAAGACATTCCAGTGGCCTCTGGTATCACCGCCAACTCCCATGGCTCGTGGTCGGCCACCTTCGGAGCTCCCCCGCTGCCCTCAGGCATCTACTCATTGCGGGCTTCTGGGGCGCGCACAGCAATCAGCAGCGTCCCTGAGGTGACCGTATCTTTGACAACTCACATGCGTCTGGATCGAGCAAGTGGGTCTCCAGGGGATTCACTTCTGATCTCGGGGGGAGGGTTTAGCCCAGGTAGCGGTGTGACTATCGTCGTCGGAGACAATCTGTTCCAGACTACCACAGTGGCCGACGATACAGGTTCCTGGTCAGCTTCCATCACCATACCGACAGCACCCGGAGGCAGACTGGCTATCGCGGCCTCAGGGCCAAACGGAGAAACCGAGGGTGCGACATTCATGATTACCCCTAATGTGTCCTTGTCCGAGGCATTCAGCCAACCCGGCAAAGCCATCGATATGACGGGACATGGGTTCGAGCCCGGACAGAGCTTAAGTGTTAGCCTGGGGAATAGCTCCATTGCTTCTCCGGTGGCCGACTCCCGAGGGTCGTGGACGAGCCAGTTCATCGTGCCAGCATCACCTGCCGGCAGTTACCCCTTGACCATTAAGACTATCGGCGGAGACTTGAAAATACCGTTCCTGATCAGCGCCGGGATTTCCCTGAGTGTCAGCCGCGCAAGTCCCACCGATACAATTGTTGTGTCTGGGTCTGGATTCAGCCAGTCCGAGCGTGGAATCAGCGTCAGCGTGGAACGGACTGCAGTTGCATCCGGGATCTCCGCGGATCGTCGGGGGTCTTGGGATGTGACCATTGGGGCCCCGCCCTTGCCAGGAGGGTCCTACGAGGTCTGGGCTTCAGGTTCCACAACCTCAGCCAATGACTCTGGTACGGAACTCCTCACCATTGTTCCTGGATTGCATATGAGCCCGGAATCCGGCCCTCCTGGTACTAGGGTCAACGTAACTGGAAGAGGATTCGGAGCAGGTCAGAGGGATATTAGGATCTCGTTCAATGGGACACCGGTAGCGTTGGTCGTTGCGGCGGACGATACCGGCGGGTTCGCTACGGCCTTTGAGGTCCCAGACTCTCCGTCGGGTCTCCATTTCGTCGGCCACTCTGGCAGCACCGTGATAATGGAGTCGGGTCCGGGTTCCGGGTTCCAAGTCACACCCGGTGTTTCGCTCGAGAGAGTTACTGGGCCTCCCGGGGTCGATCTCCAGATCCATGGATCCGGATTCCCCACGAACGATCCCGGGATAACCATATCGTTTGACGGCTCTCCGCTTAAGGAGGGTATCACAGCCGACGCCGACGGCTCTTTCACCACGTCGGTCGAAGTGCCTCACTCCACCGCGGGAGTCCATAAGGTTTCCGCGATTGCTTCAGGACTGGGCGGATTGACCAGTTCATTGGAGGACTTTGAGATCACACCCGCTCTCATCCTTGAACCAGAGTTTGGTAGTGTCAGAGACACTTTGCAGGTAACCGGATTGGGGTTTTCACCGCAGTCACAGATTTCGATAGACTACGGTGACGGCATCCTAGACACGGCCAGCGTAACGGACACGTTAGGGACATTCGAATCGTCCATCGTCATTCCGGCCTCCGGGAGCGGGGAGCACTTGATTGTTGCGACAGACGAGGAGAACATCGACGCAACTGCGACATTTGTGCTGGAACGAATTCCTCCTCCGGCTCCAATCCTGTTGCTGCCTGAAGATGGGACCGGAGGTGGTCTTCTTGGTGGATTCCGCCCGGAATTGAGCTGGGAACCCGTCGAGGACCCGAGCGGAGTAACCTACGACTTTCAAATCAGTTCTGATTCGGAGTTCGCATCAACGGTACTAGAACAGACCGGCCTTGCAACTCCGGCCCACGCGATAGCCGAGGAAGCGGCCCTAGATCGTGGAAAGTACTATTGGCGCGTTAGGGCCGTGGACATGGCAAACAACGCGGGCCCGTGGACCGGACCTTTCGAGGTCAAGTCCGGGGTGCTCCCGGTATGGCTGGTCCCGTTGGTGGTCGTCTTGTTGGCCGCCGTGGCAGGAGGAGGCGGGTACGCCTACTTAAGCCGCAGGAGGTATCAATCGACCAAGGAGCCAGCATTCCCCCAGTTGGCGAGGGAAGCTGCCACCGCACCTGCGCTGCCAGGTACCGCCTCCACCGGTGGGACTGCGCCGACTCCCCGGTCCATACCAAGACTGGCTTTACCGTCATCGCCCCTCCGGCGGCGGCGGACCCGCTCCCCCGAGGAGGAGGCTCAACTACGGTTAGTCGTCGACTTCCTGCGGTCGCTCCCGCTGCTGGAGATCAATTCCGACTTAGGCTGGCTTGACGAACTGGTCGAAGCAGCGGGGAATGCCGAAGCCGATGCTTTCGAGCGAGTGTTGGAAGGGGACATCAACCTGGGCTACCAACCCGCATGGTTGCGGCACCCCACGTTTGAGACGGTACGGCAGGTACTTCAGGGGCACCCATTCCTTGAGGAACTAGAGGCATTCGTTGAGGCCGTTGACAGCTGCACGGTCGACACAGTCGAGTTGCTGCGCCGGGTTTACCATGACGTGGCGGACGGCGCGCCTGACGGGGCGGTCAGGGTCTACCGCTGGCGGTTCGTGCTTGGGGTGATCAAGCACTCGTTGGGGTGGTTCCGCGGTTCGTACCTGCGCGAGCCATCCGTCAGGGACTATCGCATTGAACCCTTCAACGATGATGGGGAGGAGCCGCTGGTCACTCTAGTAGGCGAAGACACCACGCCATTCGCCGGCACACTTATCCAAGGTGTGATTGAGTCCGACGCTATCGCCTACCGTGATCTCCATCTTGCCTTGCGCGGGAATTACACCGACAGTGAGAATGCGCGTTCGCTTGCATCCAGGCTAACCTCCCTGGAAATACTGCGCCAGCAGATGACCAGCAACCTGGAACAGTTGGGCGACGTCTCATAAGGCCCGCCATCTCCCAGCTCCAAAGACATGGGAGCCCCTCGCCTCTTCCCGCTTGCCATGATTCCCTGAATTTCGGGTGCAGCTATGTGGCTTGAAGAGGCCTATGCGTCGACCTGGACAGACTTGAGTGGTAGTATCAGGATATCCGAACAGAGGAGGAGCGGGCATGGACATTGGTATTTCCGCAAGGGTGTCATCAAACTCGCTTGACACTGCCGAGTTGGCCAAGCGCGCCGAGGAACTGGGTTTTGAATCATTCTGGTTGCCGGAGCATGCAGTTCTGCCAGTCAACACGACCTCCCGTTACGGCGGTACCCCTGACGGTTCGATCCCACCGTCGATGGCCGATATCGGCGACCCGCTGATTGGTCTGGCCAGGGCATCGGCACCCACCAGCACAATCATGCTAGGCACAGCCATCAGCCTGGTACCGGAACACAACCCTCTGCTCCAGGCCAAGCAGATTGCTACTCTAGATCGGCTCTCCAACGGCCGGTTCCTCTTCGGAATTGGTGCCGGATGGCTCCAAGAAGAAACCGAAATTATGGGCGGGGACTTCCGCCACCGTTGGGGCCAGACCCGTGAAGCCATCCTCGCCATGAAGGAACTCTGGACCAAGGACGAAGCAGAGTTCCACGGTCGTTTCTATGACTTTCCGCCCGTCAGATGCTCCCCCAAGCCGATGCAAGAGCCCCATCCTCCGGTGTACCTGGGAGGATTCGCTCCCAACGTGTTTAAGCGCGTCGTAGCTTGGGGTGACGGTTGGATGCCAGTCCGCGTCAGCGAGGAGCAAGTACGAATGGGTCGGGCGACCCTTGACGAGTTGGCGGAAGCCGCTGGACGGGACCCCAAGTCCATCCGCCTGATGGTGTGCAACGTCCCTGCAGACCCGGACCTGATCGGAAGACTGGAATCCGCCGGGGCAGACCGCGTTACTGTGTCACTGCCCCCCGAAACCGGGGACGGGGCCCTGGTCGAGATGGAAGCCCTAGCATCCGCGGTAATGGGTTAGCCCTAGTCGCTACTGCTGAAGAGGCGCACAAGTTACCAGAGGAGGACAAAGTGGCTAGAATTCCTGCCCCTACAAGGGAGTCTGTTCCCCAAGACCAGTTGGAGGCGTTCGACGAGTACGTCGAGTCTCGTGGAAGCATACCCACCACCGGGCCGTTGTCAGTGATGCTCAACGTCCCGGAGGTTCTCAAGCGGGGTGAGGACCTCCGGGCATATCTCCGCGGCGACGGTTCAAGTCTTCCCCGTCCGATTATAGAACTGGCGATGCTGGTAACAGCCAGGGAGAACAACTGCCAATTCATCTGGAACGCCCATGCCGCCGCAGGCCGGGCGGCCGGACTCAACGACGAATTGATAAACAACCTGAGAGACAAGAAGGACCTCCCGGGGATGTCACACCAGGAGAGGGCCGTGGTGGAATACGGTAGGGAATTCTTCCGCACCCGAACCGTCGGCCAAGCCACATTCGACGCGGCCCTTGGTCAGTTCGGCACTCGAGGGTTGGCCGAACTGACCTCCCTGATGGGCTATTACGCGCTGCTAGCGTTCAACATAAACGCGTTTGGGGTGGAAATACCTGAAGAGCGGGACGAGGAAGCCCTCCCGATTTAGTCTCGCCCGGCAACTTCTGGATATTTCGTCACTGCTAATCCAAGGAGAGAAGGCTATGGAAGTACAACCGTTCCATATCCACGTAAGCGACGCGGTGATAGCCGACCTCAAACAACGGCTGGCGGATACTCGTTGGCCCGACGAGATTCCCGGCTCGGGCTGGGACTACGGCTCCAACCTGGCATACATGAAGGAATTGATCGAATACTGGCGGGTCGGCTTCGACTGGCGCGCGCAGGAAAAGCTGATCAACTCATTCCAGCACTTCAAGGCAAATGTGGACAACCTGGACATCCACTTTATCCACGAGCGGGGAAATGGCCCAGACCCGATGCCACTAATAATCACCCATGGCTGGCCCGGGTCGTTCTTCGAGATGCACAAGATCATACCGCTTTTAGCCGACCCTGCCTCACACGGCGGTGATCCACAGGACTCGTTTGACGTTGTTGCACCGTCCCTACCTGGCTTCGGCTTTTCCGGTCACGCCAGGGACACGGGCATGGAGGTCGCAAAGACCGCCGCCATCTGGGTGAAGTTGATGGAGGGCTTGGGCTACCCTCGTTTCGCGTCACAAGGTGGAGACATAGGGGCCGGCGTAACGTCCCGGCTCGGCTACGGCCACCCGGATAGCATGATTGGTATTCACCTTACATCAATCACGAGGCCCACACCCTATCTGGGCCCGGATGCCGAGCCGTTGACAGAGGCGGAGAAGGCCCTCATCAGCGACCGGGAGCAATGGCAACAGGCGGAAGGCGGCTATGCTCATATCCAGGGAACCAAGCCCCAGACCCTAGCCTATGGACTGAACGATTCCCCTGTCGGACTGGCCGCCTGGATTGTTGAGAAGTACCGCACCTGGAGTGACTGCGGCGGCGATGTGGAGAAGCGCTTCACCAAGGACGAACTCCTGACTACCATCACCATATACTGGGTAACCGATTCCATAAGCTCGTCCACACGCATGTACAAGGAAAACCAGCGAGAGACATGGGCAATGGGCCGGGATGAAGGGATCAAGGTACCCACCGGAGTGGCAGCGTTCCCTGCGGAGATCAGCCGACCGCCCAGGGAGTGGGGCGAACGGTCTTATAACATCCAGCGATGGACCCAGATGCCGCGGGGTGGCCACTTCGCCGCGCTGGAAGAACCGCAACTGCTCGCAGAGGAGGTCCGAGCTTTCTTCCGCCCATTGAGGTAGGTGAGGCCACTCGCCTCATGGGCTAGGACTAATCGACAATTAGTGACTCCAGGTAATGGCGGCAACCAGATGCAGGGCTGACAGGAAGTAGAGACTTTTCCGATCATACCTGGTGGCCAGACGCCGCCACTGCTTCAGCTTGTTAAAGGCTCGTTCAATCAGATTACGTTCCCGGTACAATGCTCGGTCGTAGTCCCAAGGTTCCTTCCGGTTGGACTTGGGCGGGATGACTGCTGCTGCCGCCTGCTCCTGGATGAAGGCCAGTATCCCGTTGCTTTCATACCCCTTGTCGGCAATCACCGCCTCAGTCTCGATACCGGTCAGCAGGGGTATGGCCTGGGGTCCATCGGCCTCCTGACCTCCGGTAAGGACAAAGCGCATCGGTTGTCCTTGGGCATCGGTCACCATGTGTATCTTGGTGCTCAGCCCTCCCCGGGACCGCCCCACAGCCTCACCTTGGCCCCCCCTTTACCACACACCGCCTGCTGGTGAGTCCGCACTATCGTGGAGTCAATCATCACATACCGGTTGTCCGGGTCATCCAGCAACACCTGAAATACCTTTTTCCAAATACCAGCCCTGGCCCAGCGGGTGTAGCGCTTGTGGGCCGTCTTCCACTTGCCGTACCCTTCCGGCAGGTCCTTCCATTCCGCGCCGCTGCGCAACACCCGGAGAACCCCATCTACAAACAGTCGGTTGTCTCTGGCAGTCACGCCCACCGAATCAGGCCGGCCAGGCAGGAATCCTTCAATCCGTTGCCACTGATCACCGCTGATCTGACGTCCTTCCATACCCTTACCCCTCCACCACACTGGCCCTACTGGATTTACATTCTACTGTCTCTTAACTGACACCCCTGCTTCTACAGCACGCCGGATTTTACCCCTATTTGTCGATTAGTCCTAGGTCCATGGTCATTGGCGAGTTCGCGCACCGCTCAACTTTTGGTTCGGCTTGCTCCCAAAACCATCACCTGCGCATGGCGAGACACTGTTGGAGGAAACGTCATGCCTTACACTTCAGATATCGGCCGGACAAACCCCGGTTGCTTCATGTTCCTGCCTGACCAGTCCTGTTCCATGGAAGGCCCGCTAGGAGGACAATCGGGTCACTCCAAGATGGACACTGCCGCCGGCACCATAAACCGGGTCCCGGAAAACCTTACCCTGCGCTGTTCCCAAGGCATGGACGTTCGAGACTATTTCGACATCGGGATTCTGGGTTACGGCTTTGAACAAAAGCCGGAATACGACCGAGCTACGGTTTATGGCTACCTGGACGAAAACGAGGTATTCCACGAGATACCGCATACCCA
Source organism: uncultured Dehalococcoidia bacterium (assembly GCA_951812625.1). Classification (GTDB taxonomy): domain Bacteria; phylum Chloroflexota; class Dehalococcoidia; order Lucifugimonadales; family UBA3495; genus CATOSP01. Next base: position 1,937,198 of record CATOSP010000002.1, read on the forward strand.
ACTGGATAGAGACGGCCTAGTCGAGCCCGTCGTGCTCAGCGTTCTTCCGGGGACTTCACTGGAACATTCCTTCCTCCCCATGAGCAGGGTCGTAGAAGCCGCCGAGAGGGAGGAAAGGCAGGTGAGAGAGCGATGGCAGGGGGAGAAGGATCGAAGTGGCACGGAAGATACCCGTCTGGTTCCGACCTCATGCGGGGGCACAGACTCCGATGTGCGACGCGTTACGCTATGCCGACCACGCCATTGAGCAGTGGATTTACCGGCATCCCAACTCCTTCCCTCCTGCCGTCATCAACACCAACGACGGCGACCGGGAACCTGTGGCTCAGGAAATAATGGACCTGCAGACGTCCGATGGCAACGTGCTGATGTGCAACTGTCGCCTGTCCGAGGTACCGGCGATGCCTATCCAATACCCTGACATGGAGGGCTTGCTGCCCGATGGGTACGCCGGACAGTTGTTCCGCATGTTGTCTATCATGCCTCAGAGTATCCGCAACAAGGCAACCACTCTCGACACCCGGTCAGCGATCAGTCCCGCTGCTATGTCTACAATGCCGACATGGTATCGCTGGCCATGTTCCTTGATATCGGAACTCGCGGCCCGGCCCTCCACTGACCCGCAACTCGAGCCGATAAGCGGACGCGATCCGTGCTCCGTTCAGAGCTTGCCACCTCGGTGATAACGCCCACAACTTGAGCATGATGGCAACTTCCACGACGCATCATGCCCACGAGTCTCCCCTCGTAAATCGCACGAAGCGGGTTGCAGAAGAATCTAGTAGTACGAAATCTTTGTAATGATGGCTGGTAAGATGTAAAGGGCAAGCAGCCAAGGGAAGAAGGTCAGGAAGTGGAGGTGGATGTGATGGCGAAGAAATATCGTGTGGGACTGACGGAGGAGGAACAGGAAGAGCTGAAGGCGATGGTGTCCAAGGGGCGGGCGGCGGCCTATAAGCAGACTCACGCCCGCATTCTGCTGCTTTGCGATGAGAACCAGGCTGACGGCCCAATGATGGACCAGGAGATAGCCCGGGCCCTGAAGGTAGGAACGGCCACGGTGGAACGGGTGCGCCGCCGTTGCGTGGAGGAGGGTGTGGAGGCCGCCTTGGGCCGCAAACAGCAACTCAACCGCCGCCGGAAAAAGCTGGACGGTCAGGGTGAAGCGCATCTGGTGGCCATGGCCTGCTCCCAGCCCCCGGAGGGACGGGTCAGTTGGACCCTGCGAATGCTGGCGGACGGATTGATGGAGCGGGAGATAGTGGACACCATCAGCACGGAGACAGTGCGCCGGACGCTGAAAAAAACGAACTGAAGTCTTGGCTGAAAGAGTGCTGGTGCCTGCCGCCCCAAGGCAGCGCCGACTTCGTGTGCGCCATGGAGGACGTGCTGGAAGTTTATCACCGCTCTTACGGAGAGAATGAGGTGCTGGTGTGTCTGGACGAGACCAGCAAGCAACTGGTGCAGGAGACCCGCCAGCCCCGCCCGGCGCGACCGGGAGCGGTCATGGCTTACGATTACGAATACCAGCGCAACGGGGTGCGCAACCTGTTCATGCTGTTTGCGCCCTTGGAGGGATGGCGCCGGGTGGAAGTCACGGACCGGCGCACCAAGGTTGACTGGGCGCGGGTGGTACGGAAACTGGTGGACGAGGACTACGCCGACCGTGAGCGGATAGTGCTGGTGATGGACAACTTGAACACCCATCATCCCGCATCTTTGTACGAGGCACTCGAGCCTGCGGAGGCCCGGCGCATTGCCGGGCGGCTGGAGATACACTACACGCCGAAGCACGGGAGTTGGCTCAATATAGCCGAGATAGAGTTGGGGGTGCTGGCGCGGCAGTGTCTGGACCGCCGGATTCCCAGTCAGGAAATCCTCGAGCAGGAAACAAGCGCATGGCAGGAGAAACGGAACGGGGAGGGGGTCCGGGTGGACTGGCGTTTCACTACCGAGGACGCACGGGTCAAGCTCAAGTGCCTCTACCCATCAATACAACAGTGATCGACTACTAGGTCTAACCGTCTATTATCTCAAGGCTGATAGTCCCCTGAGGGATATCACCTCGGAGTTCCACTCCAGCCCGCTCTTCCTGGAGTAAGCGTACCTTGTTGGTAGGATCATCTCCCCAGCCCCGGTTGACTGCCTCAACCAACTCCTGCTCGGCCAGATTAGCCAGTGCCATCGGGACATTTAGTTCCCGGCCCAACTGGGTAGCCAAGCCTACATCCTTACGCATCAACTTGACTGCGAAGAAGCCCTTCTCCCAGTCAGGCTCGAAGTCACCGTTGAACCAACTGCCCGGCAGGCCGTGAATTCCCCCTCCGCCGCGTCCGAAGGCACCCCGCCGCACCGTTTCCCACATAGGCTTGAGGTCAACCCCGGCCTTAGCGCCCATAGTGAAGCATTCGCTGATGGCCTGGCTGGTGACCGCCGAAATTGTGTTGTGCATCACCTTGCAGACCGACCCGGCTCCGATGCTGCCGCAGTAGACGACGTTGTCCCCGAAATCGTCCAACACCGACTTGACCCTCTGGAACACGGCCTCGTCGCCGCCGACCATGATAGCCAGCCGCCCGGTGCGCGCTCCGACGACCCCGCCACTTACCGGAGCATCCAGCATGTCCACGCCCCTAGCGGCAAAGACCTCGCAGATCCCGCGCACCAGGGTAGCGGAGTTGCTGGTCAGGTCAATATAGACTGAACCCGGTCTGGACCCCTCCAAGACTCCCCCTTCCCCAAGAGCGACGGCCTCCATGTCTACGGGGGCTGGCAGGGACGTGAAGGTGATCTCGCTGGCTTCTGCGACCTCCCGGGGCGAGTCAGCCCATCTGGCCCCTTGCTCCAGCAGCGGGGTCGCGCGTTCCCTTACGAGGTCATGGACGGTTAGGGAGTGGCCAGCCTTGAGAATGTTGTTGGCCATGCCGAATCCCATGTTGCCAACGCCGATGAATCCGATGTTCATGTCGCGTCTCCTTGAGCAGGCTAAGTGGGGGGACCGAACAGCCCAGATGTGGTACCAGTTTGTGTTCCGCTGCTGGTGCCCCCTTACGGGACAGGGCCCTGCGGGGTGTGGGTAGCATTACAGTTCCGGTAGTCCAGCCTATAGCGGGGCGGACAAATTCCTTGCCGTCCAACAAGGGGGCAGGCTTACGCAGGTAGAGATGGACATCCCGGCAAACTCTGTTTGGCAACGGAATAATTCTAATTTTCCTGCCATTTCCGGACACTATCGCGAATTCCAGCCATTGACCGGGGTACGTCCGAGACACATTATCTTAGGAGTTCCTACCACGCCAAACCTCCTCGGCAGTAGTATGATAGTTCAGTGCGGGCAAGCCTGGAAAGGGCCAAGTGTCAGCAGACCAGATCACTGAAACCCAAACGCTACCCAGTATGTGTCGAGTCTATCACAGGGCAGGCGCGATGTGTTATGTTTGGCTCGAGATGGCTGACCGAGCAGAGTTGGTCCAACGTGCCAGAGAGTTGGTCCCGCAGATTCGGCAATTGGCCCGGCGAACCGAAACCCTGCGGCGGATACCTAGGGAACCTCTGAACAAGTCGGCATGGGCCGGAATATATCGGCTGTTTTATGCTTACCCAACCCATGTTCCGAGCCATTCCACGGACTTGTTCAGAGTATCCCTAGGGAAACCGTCCAGGCCTTCCACGACACGAAGGTCCTGCGCGCCGCGCAGCCGGAGCGGTATGGAGGGCTGGGGCTACCCTTCGACGTGGTGTTCGACGTGGTGTTCGACGTGGCAGCCGAGCTCGGGCGAGCTGTGGATCCACGGCCTGGTGCTATTCTATCTGGGCCAGCCACAACTGGCTGGCAGGGATGTTCCCTGAGCAGTCCCAGGAAGAGTACTGGGCCAACGGTTGCAATACTCTCTCTTCGACGTCATTCAATCCTGCACGGGGACGCGTAGATCCAGTACAGGGAGGGTACAAGGTCTCGGGCAAGTGGGATTTTGCCAGCGGAGTGGACGCTGCGGACTGGATGCTGGTAGCGGGCAACTGCGACGGCACTGCCCTGATGCTAACGCTTCCCAAGACAGACTACGTGGTCCAGGACACATGGTTCGTCTCCGGCCTTCTCGGCACTGGCAGCAAGGACGTAGTGGTCAATGACGCTTTCGTCCCGGGGCATTGTGTGCTTCCTATGCAGGACATGCGCGACGTCTGCACCCCCGGAAGGACATTCCACGACACCGCCAACTACTGCATCCCTCTGCGTGACATCCTCTCCTTTACTCTGGCGTCCCCCGTGCTGGGGATGGCCCAGGGCACGGTGGAGAACTTCGAGTGTACACGGGAAAGGTCGGAGGTATCCAGCCTCCATATACGGTTCGCCGAGTCAGCCGTCGAGGTCGGCGCCGCTCGCTCCCTGATGCAAGCCGATACGCAAGAGATTTTCGCCCGGGCGGAGCGGGACGAAATGCCCACCGTTGACGACCGGGTGCGCTACCGGCAGAACCAAGAATACGTCTCTCGGCTGGCCATCCGCGCTGTGGACCGGTTGTTCGAAGCCGACGGAGGGCATTCCCTTTTTTCGGAGCAAGCTCTGCAGCGTCTTCACCGCGACATTCATGCGGCCGCACACCATGTGTCCTTGGCCTGGGACGGCGTAGCCGAGCAGTATGGGCGTGTCCACCTGGGGCTGGCCCCAACCGGGGTTGACCTCTAGGAGCTGTCCAAACCAGGGGCTCGGACCTTGCGCACCACTGGCCGCGAACCCTGGTGAACCACGATGGTCATGTTCTGTTACAATACCGCAAAACTCAAGGCTGCATACATTACCACGGGTCTGCGTGTATCACGTACTTTCTCGAGGAGTGCAGGTTATGGCGGTGCAGGACAAGTTGGGACCCGAGGAACTTCAGCAATACTACGCAACTTCCGATGGCATACGTCTCTCTCCTGGGTGGGTGGGTAGAGAGCGGTCGGGGCCGCCCGATATTGAACCCTTCCAGTGGCGATGGTCGGAGGTTGCGCCACTGGTATTGAAGAGCGGCGAGATCGTTACTCCCGACCGCGACGTGGAACGCCGCACCATGCGTTTGGCCACACCCGGCCTGGACCGTGGTACCACTCATACGATGGTAGCGGCCCTTCAACTGCTTCTCCCCGGCGAGTGTGCCCCGGCCCACCGGCACACTCCGACGGCGATACGCTGGATACTCACTGGTAGCGGCGCCTATACTACCGTTGAGGGCGACAAGTGCTACATGGAGCCCGGGGACCTGATACTGACGCCTTCCTGGACCTGGCACGACCACAGCAACGAAGGTACCGATCCGATGATTTGGCTGGACGGTCTGGACGTCCCGTTCGTCGGTTACCTGCGGGCCCACTTCTATGAAGCGTTCCCCGAAGACACCCAACCCATAACCGGGGTCGGTGATTCGATACGCAAATACGCTTCCGGCGCGCTCCGTCCAATCTGGGGCGAGCGGGACCTGCCGTACTCCCCGTTGTGGCATTACAAGTGGGACCGTACCTATGAGGCCCTCAAGGGACTGTCGGAGCTTGGCTCGGACCCGTTCGACGATGTGGCGATGGAATTCAGCGACCCGACCACTGGCCGGCCCGTCCTTCGCTCCATGACCTGCTGGGCTCAGCTGATACGGCCGGGGATCCGCACCAAGGCCCACCGGCACACCAGCAGCAAGGTTTACCAGGTGTTCAAGGGCGAGGGCTACAGCGTGATCAGCGGCCAGCGGTTCGACTGGACGGAAGGTGACTTCTTCGTAGTGCCGTCCTGGGCATGGCATGAACACGCCAGCTCCGAAGGCACCGAATCGGTGCTATTCTCGATTCAAGACACTCCGGTTATGAAGTCTATGGCCCTCTACCGGGAAGAACCCTACACGGAACACACCGGGCATCAGCCCATTACCAGCAGTTTCGGAGGCTAACGAGAGCAGGGAATGCATCCAATCCCAACCCCCTTACCCTGATACAATCACACCGACACTGGGAGGAGAACGAGATGGCTATCAACGTCAAGCGAATCGGCCACGTCGGGTTCTTGGTCTCAGACTTCGAGCGGTCGTTTAAGTTCTACACAGAGGCCATTGGCTGCACGGTAACGCACAGGACCAAGCGGCCCGACGGCAGCGAGTCCGCTTTTCTCCGGTTCGACGAGGATCACCACAACATCGTAATCGGCACTGCACCTCCGGGCGTGGACGTGAGCATGGATGGCCAGCCCGTTCGTCTCATCCAGCAGATCGCCCTCGAAGTTGAGAGCCGGGATGAGTTCCTGCGGGCGCTTGCGCACCTGCGCTCTAAGGGTGTCGAGCCGGTGAGTGGTCCACTGGTCCACGGTATAGAGGGTGGCGGGAACGCCGGGGGCAGCGGCAGCCGTTCATTCTACTTCCTCGACCCGGATGGCAACAGGCTCGAGATTTTCTGCGACGGCATGAAAATCCCCAACGGGGAACAGTTCCCTAGGGCGGAGTACGAAGAGGCAGTCAGGGCCTACGACCCAGCCTGGAATCCGGTGTCGTAACTAGAACGTCAGAGACTGGACGGCGACAATGGGCGTTTTGGATGGAGTGCGGGTACTTACCCTTGAGCAGGTACATGCCCTCCCTTGGGGAACATCATTCCTGGCCGATTTCGGGGCTGAGGTAATAAGGGTCGAGAGCGTGGATCACATGCAGGACCGCCGCTCCGGCCCCTTCCCACATGGCCAACCCAGCGAGGAATGGTGGAACGAAGGCGGCGCCTTGGCCTACTTCGGTACGCGCAACAAGTCTAGCCTTTGCCTAGAAGTGGTCCACCCCAAGGGCAAAGAGATATTCCTAAAGCTGGTCGAGAGCAGTGACGTGGTCACCGACAACTTCCGGCCCGGTACGATGCGCCGGTTCGGATTCGATCATGAGTCACTGTTGGAGGTCAACCCCCGCATCATCTCCCTCAGTTGCACGGCCTACGGCCACACCGGTCCCTGGCGTCGTGCCGGTTCCCGCGCCAGAACGGTCGACGCTGCCTGCGGCTTATCCTACCTGACCGGCTACGAGGGTGGTCCGTCGGTCCGCGCCAGCAGCAACTACATGGATCACTCCGCGGGCAACAACGCAGCCTACGCCATCATGTTGGCCCTCTACAACCGAGAGCGAACCGGCAAAGGGATGCGCATCGACCTTTCGATGCAGGAAACAGGGGTCTCCGCGATCGGTCCAGCGGTGCTGGAGGCGCAGCGGGGCATCACACGCCCCCGCCTAGGGTGCGGCCACCTCTGGAAGTCACCCCACAACATATACCCCTGCCACGGAGATGACCGCTGGATCGCCATCGCTGTGTCCACTGATTCCCAATGGCGCGGCCTGAATAGGGCGATGGGATCGCCGGAGTGGGCCGTGGACACTCGGTTCGACACGATGGAAGGCCGGTGGCGTGACCGGCACGACCTAGACGAGCAATTGAGTGGATGGACTTCCGGCCAGGAGGCGGAGAAGTTGATGCTCCACCTTCAGCAGTACCGTATCCCCAGCGGTGCAGTATTTACAGCTGAGGAACTCGCTGCCAATGGCCACCTGCGGGACCGGGGATACCTACAGGAGTTTTATAATGATCACGCGCCCCAGGCTGGTGTTCGCACCTACGCTGGCAGGCCGTTCCGGGCCCCGCTGATGCCACTCGAAATCAAGCACGTGGCTGCACTCGGTGAGGATAACTGGCGCATCCTTCGAGTTTTGGCGGAGCTTTCGGAAGAGGAGATCGGCAATCTGGCCGAAGAGGGAGTAATCTCCGACCGGCCCAAGGCCGATGAACCAGCCCCCTGACGGGGGCAGGCCTCGGATTTTCAGACAGGGATTGAGATGCTTGGTATCCTAAATGATGTGAAGGTTGTGGAGCTTTCCGGCTCTCTATCCGGCGCGTACTGCGCCAAGCTGCTGGCAGACCAGGGCGCGTCTACCATCAAGGTCGAACCTCCGACCGTAGGCGACCCGGCCCGCGTGGAACCTCCGTTCATTAGTGAGGAATCTAACCCCGACGGCAGTTCCCTTTTTCTCGCCTTCAACACCAACAAGCGTGGCATCACCCTGGACGTGAGCAGGCCGGAGGGTCGGCGCATATTCCTGCGCATGGTACAGTTTGCCGACGTGGCTATTGAGAGCTTCGGACCCGGATATCTGGAGGACATTGGACTGGGCTACGCGGCACTCACGGAATCCAATCCCACACTGATACTGACGTCTTTGACCTACTTTGGGCAGACGGGGCCGTACAGCGGTTTTGAGGGAAGCGACCTGGTCGCACAGGCTGCTGGGGGGTTCCTCCATGCCGTCACTGGATCGGCAGACCGTCCTCCGATGGGTACCGTCTTGGAACAGATGGAGATAACCGCCGCCCGCAACGGCGCGATCGCCACGCTGGCCGCGCTGATGCACCGCAAACAGACGGGTGAGGGCCAGCACATCGACGTTTCCACGATGGAGGCAGCCGTAAGCACCCCATCGGGCCTGATTCACCCCTACAGTTTCACTGGTCAAAGTCCGATGCGGGGTGGCAGCGACGGCAACGTGATGGACGGGATGCACCTTTTCACCAAGGACGGGGAAGTCACCCTCACCACCGCCGGCACCGGGGGTCGGCCGATGGAAGCGTGGGCTGAGTTCTTAGAGGAACCGGGGTTGCTCGCCCCCAAGTTCGCAAGCCGGCGCGGGCGCATGGAGAACTGGGAGGAGCTCTACGGCCTGGTGGCCCCCAAGCTGACCCAGTGGAACAACCTAGAGCTTATGGAGGCGACCATGGCCCGAGGTCTGGTGATCGGGCTGGTCCAGAACCCCCAGCAGGTGATCGAGTCGCCTCATCTACAGGAGCGCGGTGCGCTGGTCGAAATCGAACATCCTGTCAATGGGCCGATGCTCTACGCTGGACCTGGTTTCCTGATGGACGGGGTTAACCCAATGGAGGGCAGCGTCCCTGCCCCACGCCTGGGAGAGCACAACGAACAGGTCTATTGCCAGGAGTTGGGCCTGAACATCATCGAACTAGAAAACCTTCATGAAGCCGGAATCGTCTAGGTGATGTTCGCTTCTTGAGTCGCGGTCTAAGGTCGCGTCTGGGGTTGGGCTGGGAAAATCACCGGTAGGAGCCGCGGTAGGCACCCTGCAACTCCTGTATCGCAGTCACTGCCTTCACAATATGACCATCAGGGGGGACGCTGCCAGATGACCAGTCCACCCCCCTTTCGCCTATTGGTAATCTGCACTGGTAACCGGGCACGGTCCCAGATGGCCCACGGTTGGTTGTGCAGTCTGGGATCGGGTCGCGTTGAGGTTTGGAGTGCAGGCACCAACCCCAAGGGTGTGCATTCGTCGGCCGTTGAGGTGATGGGCGAAGATGACTTCGATCTGGTCGTCACAGTTTGCGAATCGGCACGGGAGAGTTGTCCTGTCTTTCCGGGTGCCAGGCGCATGATCCACTGCTCTTTCGGCGACCCGGACCGCCCCGGCATTGCCGATGGGGAAAGGATCGATGTTTTCCGACGTGTCCGCGACGAGACCGGAGACTTCAGTCGGACGTTGTTGGAAACTGGTGTTTCTGGAGCAACAACATCGGCGCCTGGAGGCGGAGGAGAACAATGACGACATACATGTTCCTGTCGTTGCAGGACGACGACAAAATTCTGGTATTCACCCAAGACACCGGGAGCGGCGCCTTGGAACCTCGACACGAGGTCCAGGTGGCTGGTGGACCCGCTGCCATGTGCATCGACCCAGCCCGCCGGAACTTGTACGTTGGTCGGCGGTCCGTCCGTGACATCGCCAGTTTCAGTATCGCCTCCGGTGACGGCAGCATCACTCACATCGGGACTGCTCCCTTGGAAGGCGAACCCGTATTCCTGGCGACCGACCGAAAGGGCGGGTATGTCTTGTCCGCCTACTACTATCAAAGCCGCGTCGCGGTCCATCGTATCGGCAATGGTGGCACGGCCCTGGCACCTCCGGTGGAGTGGCTGGAGACGTCCAGCGGCGCACATGCGATCCAGACCGACCCGACCAACCGGTTCGCTTACGTACCACACATCGCCAACCGCGGCCCCAATGAGATTTTCCAGTTCAAATTTGACGAGAATACCGGGAGGCTGACTCCCAACTCGCCCGCCACTGTTTCCAACGACAGCTACCTTGGACCGCGCCACTTCTGCTTCAACCCCAACATGGACATGCTTTACTTCTCAGATGAACAGGGCTCCAGCGTGAGCTCCTACCGGATGGACCCCGACACCGGCACTCTCGCACTGGTTCAGACGGTGTCGACTCTGCCCGACGGGTTTGAGGGCGAGAACACATGCTCCCAAATCCAGATATCCCCGTCCGGCAGGTTTCTGTACGCTCCCAACCGTGGCCACAACAGCGTTGCCAGTCTTGCTGTGGATAGCGAAACCGGCCTGCTCACCTGCACGGGTCACGCAGCCACAGAGGCAGTACCGCGGGCATTCAGCCTCGATTCCAACGGCAAGTTTCTGTACGCCGCCGGTCTGGATACAGGGCGGCTCGCGTCATACGCAGTGGACCAGGAGACCGGAACCCTGATGCCGATTGGGGTCAGGGACGTGGGGAACCGGCCTATGTGGGTGCTAATCACCGAATTGCCGGTGTAATCAACCACTGCGTATGCATACTCAGGGCTGCACAACCGAGGCTCGCCAGAATCGTCTCCGCCGGACCTGTTCAGGCTTCGTCAAGAATCCGGTGTTGGTACTACTTGGCAAGACTCTCATGGACTTCTACGACTGGATTACCGATCCGCCTATGACAGAGCGGGACCGCATCAACCGCTGGATAGCCGAGGCGCGAGCAGAGGCGCGGAAACGCCATCTGCTACGTCGGTATTAGGGCCTCCTCCAAGACTGACCCGCTGATATCGCCTTGCCTCTGGTGATGGTTTTCTCCATCGTCCGACTAGCTGAATACATTGTGTAGGGGCGCCGGGATTTGCTAGGATTCAGGCAAATAGACGTGAGGGACTGAGGTGGAAACACTTGTCGACTTGCTGGAAGAATCTGCGCGGAAGTACGGCCCCAACTCCGCGCTCCTGGTAAAACCTTCGTTCAAATACCTGGTTTGGTCCTACCGGCAGCTATGGGAAGCTGCCGGGCAGGCAGCTTCATGGTTTCAAGGACAAGGCATCCAGAAGGGAGACCGGATCATCCTCTGGGGTCCCAACATGCCCCAGTGGGTTATCGCCTTCTTCGGAGCCCTTCGGGCAGGCGCGGTGCCAGTGCCCCTGGATGTGCGCAGCGCCTCCGATTTCGTGTCGCGGGTGTCGAGGCTTACCGAGCCCAAGTTGGTATTGGTGTCCCGCCGCATCGACACTGCCCCTGTGGGAAATGTTGCGTTCTTCCACCTGGAGGAACTCGACCAACTGACATCTGGCTCCTCCAGTGTTCCTGATCCGGTTGACTTGGGCCCCGACGATCTGGCCGAGATCATGTTCACCTCCGGCACAACCGGCGACCCTAAGGGCGTTATGCTGACCCACCGGAACATTACCACGAATGCCCAATCGGTGGCCCGGATATTCGTGGGCCGGGAGTCGGACCGCATTCTCTCCCTACTTCCCCTGAGCCATATGCTGGAGCAGTGTGGAGGACTGCTGGTACCGCTGCTATCGGGTGCGCGGGTCGTGTACCCGGTCAGCCGCCAGCCCACCTTCCTTTTCAAGGCGTTCCAGGAAAACCGGATCAGTCTGCTCCTGCTGGTGCCTCAGGGACTGCAACTGCTCATGAACGGCATTGAGAGGGAAGTGCAACGCCAGGGCAAGGAGCCAATCTGGGGAAAGATGCACCGTCTCGCTCCCAGGCTCCCGATGGCTGCCCGGAGGAGGCTGTTCGCCAAGGTGCACCGTCGGTTCGGCGGCGGGTTGCGTTGCGTCTTCACTGGCGGCTCATTTCTCGATCCCATCTTGGCCCGCAAGTGGGAGAATCTGGGTGTCCCTATCGTAGAAGGCTATGGGGCAACCGAAGCAGCCCCGGTAATCACCTTCAACCCGGTGTCAGAGCGGGTTCTAGGTTCCGTAGGCCAGACATTACCAGGACAACTGGTGAGCATCGCGGATGACGGCGAGGTGATGGCGGCCGGCCCCAACGTGACGCCGGGCTACTGGCAGAACCGGGAAGCGACGGATGCCGCGTTCGACGGGGAGTGGTACAAGACCGGTGATCTGGGTTACATGGACGAGGCCGGACGTCTCTACCTGAAGGGGCGGAAGAAGGACCTGATCGTCCTGGCTAACGGCCAGAACGTGTACCCCGAGGACATTGAACAGCAGTTGAACACTGAACCCGCCGTCATAGAAGGCGTGGTCGTTGGCCTACCGAATGAGACGACCAACGCGGAGACGGTTCACGCCGTCTTGCTGCTGGACGGTTCATCTAGCGGGCACCGAGACGCGCGAGCGATCATCGATTCCGTGAACTCCCGGCTGGCGGACCATCAGCATATTACCAGCCACTCGGTATGGCCGGAGGAAGACTTCCCGAGGACACATACCTTGAAAGTCAAAAAGCCGTTGGTACTGGACCACCTCCAAAACACCGAGTCCAACACCTCGGATGCACCACCCATGGTTCAGAGCTCAGTTTCGCAGCAGGTGGACCCTCTTGCCCAAGTGGTGGCGCAGGTGGCCCAAATACCGGTTTCGATGGTTGCCTTGGACCACTCCTTGAGCGGAGACTTGGGATTGGACTCCTTGGGCCGCGTTGAGCTGCTGTCGTTAATCGAGCAGGAGATGGGGGTTTATATCGACGAATCTGTGCTGGACGCCTCGACTACCTTCGCTGACCTACGTGCTCTGGTGACGGAACGGGTGAGGGTCGGTGGGCCAAATGTCCAGTTCTACCAGTGGCCGCTGGCCGGCTGGTGTGCCAATCTACGTGAGGCTATCCATCACTCGGTGCTGTTCCCCTGGCTTCGTACCATGTACGCGGCAGAGGTGACCGGACTGGATGAAGTGACTGGTCTCGATGGACCGGTAGTCTTCGCCATCAACCACAATGCGATCAAGTGGGACAGCATGTTAGTTCTGAAGACCCTCCCCCGACCGGTGCGCCGTCGGATGAGCTATGCCGCCGCCGCTGAGTACACCTTCGCCAAGCGTTGGGTGGCCATCGTAGCGTCGCTGGTGGGCAACGCCTTCCCACTATACCGGGAAGGCGCAATCAGGCCGAGCCTGGAACATCTGGGTAGTGTTCTGGACCGGGGATGGAACGTAGGGATCTTCCCCGAAGGGGAACAGTACGTGGGCCAGCCGATGCTTCCCTTCCAGACTGGAACCGGGCTGCTGGCCGTGGACGGGCAAGTACCAGTGGTCCCGCTACGTCTGGTCAACCATGGAAAATCCAAAGGTGGGATAGCCGGACCCAAAAGCCGGGAAGCGGTGTCGGTTCGTTTCGGAAAGCCCCTGATCTTCCCACCTGGTACCGACTACGCCGAGGCTACCCAGAGGATTGAAGAAGCGGTGCGATCCCTGTGACGCTATCGTCCTGGAAATGAGGGTGTCCAAGCCAGTGGTAACTAGATGCTCGTCGGGTTGGGCCCCCTCTCTAGCCCGCGAATGCTCTTCGGAAAGCACAACAGTAAAGGCAAGGCTTTGGCACAGTGGACATAGCGGCAAACCTGGCGCTGGCGGTCATCTGTCTTGCGATATTGGTCTTGGCCGGCCTGGCCGCGGTGGGGTGGTATCTCTCGGAACAACTTCGATTACTTGCCCTGTTGCCGCCACGCTTAAGCTACGAATATGGCTTGGAAGTGGTTGATGTCGAGGAGGGACAATGTACACTGGGAACGTCCCCCATTCCCAGTGAGACAACGCCCCGCTCCCGACCACTGATTCCGAGGGGGATATGGGGGCTGGAGTGGGATGGCGGGTACGCTCAGATGGGTCCCGAGCCGGAATACGCCGGGGAAATAGTCACCTGCTGCATCCTGCCCTCCTTCGACACTCCAAGTCCAGGGGATCTGGCCCGCATCGATATGTTCGCGTACCCGGAAGATCCTTTGCGAGCCTTTGAAATCCCCTTTCGGGAAGTATGCTACAGTTCTTCCCTTGGAAAATTCCTCGCGTGGCAGGTGGATGGAGAGGGGGACACCTGGGTGGTCGCTGTCCACGGCAGGGGGGCACCCCTCCGGGAATGTCTCCGGTCCCTCCCGGTTGTCGCAGGACTTGGTATGCCCCTGCTGGCCGTTACCTACCGCAATGACCCGGGCGTCCCGGCAAGCCCGGACGGCTTTCACCACTACGGGATGGTGGAATGGCAGGACGTAGAGGGTGCAGTAGGATATGCATTGGAGCGCGGCGCCAGGTCCGTGGTCCTGATGGGCCATAGCATGGGCGGCGGGATAGCGGTGAGCTTCATGTACCGGTCGCCATTGCGGGACAGGGTGCGGTGCCTGGTCTTGGACTCGCCGATGTTGGACCTGAACCTGATCGTGAAGAACGGGGCGCGCCAGTTCGGGCTGGTGCACCTTCTGACCCCGGTGGGCAAGTTGATATCATCCTGGAGATTCGGGATAAGCTGGCGCGAACTGGACTACGTGCGAAGGGCTGGAGAGTTAAATGTTCCAGTCCTGCTGTTCCACAGCTCCGAAGACAATATCACACCTGTGGAAACAAGCAGAAAGTTCCTGCTGGCCCGCCCGGACATCGTGGAATATGTTCCCTTTGAGAATGCCTATCACGCCTGCGGGTGGAATAGAGACCCGGACCTTTATGAAGGTGCGCTGCGTGAGTTCCTCTACCGGGTTGCGGCTCGCTAGCTGCCAGCAGCCCATCCCTCCGTAATATTTGAGCGACCACTGTTAAGGGTCACAAGCTGTCAATAAATCTGGAGAATGCCTCCGTGCCCTTCCACCTGACGCCGCCGCCGCCGTGCGCCGACATTTCTACGTCCCCGGCCTCTTGCAGCAACTCCATATGGCTCATTACCTCGGTGAATGCTGGGAAGATCATGCGGTCGTCGAGGCCTATGTGGGCGAAGTGACGCCGGGTGATGGCCGTTAAGTCGGACAAGCCCTCCCGGACAAGGGTCAGCAGGTCTCCGCATCGCTCGCGGTGGTGCTCCAGTATTTCTCCGGTGCGCTCCAGGTTGATGGGGTTGAAGGCGCCGTGGTAGAAGGCACGATGGGCCGGCAACACGGTTATCCCTCCGCCAAGGCCCGACATTTTTTTCAGGGACTGAAGGTAGACAGCCAGCCCATAATAGCGGTTTCCACTCTTGTATGGGTCGGGAAGTTCCTGCTGGAAACGGCTGTAGCTGAGGCTGATGCTGGGATGGGGAGTTATCTGAGGCAGGATGTGGTCTCCGGAAAAGAGCAGGTTCCCATACTCGATGCAAAGCTCATCAGGCGAATGTCCGGGGGTGTAGTGGAAGGTGAGTCCGTTGGCCTTCTGGCCGTCGGTGACGGGGTTTGAGACGTTTAGCTGGCTTATCAGGCGCTCGTGTTCCCTGATCCTGGTCGAGAACGTATCGTCCTCTCTTGCCGGATATCCAGGGAATGTGCGCCGCCAATCGGTCTCGATCTCCCTCCGACCCAGACGGGCCAGCCAGCCGTACACCTCGTGTGCCCATAGCTCGGCTCCGTTGCGCGACAACACAGCGTGGCAGTTCCCATCGTGGTCTACGTGACCATGACTAACGATCACACGACCTATCGAAGCCACAGAATAACCGATTACCTGGAGTCCCTGCTCAAAGCGATCTACGGTACCATAGCATCCTGGGTCGACCACGGTCAGACGGTCGGTCTCAAACACATAGCTCCACGTGGGACCGAGCCGCGAGGCCCAAGCCTGTGGGACGCCGATCCCATAGATGGGCGTGCCATCAGGGCCTTCATACTTAACCACCATCCGGTTGCCGGAATCGTCGCCCTTCTTGATAATCTCCGGGTTCATAATCCTCCAGCAAACCTCAGATGGTGACACTCACCGGTCGCTGACACGATCCGTCGCCTAGTGTAACCCGACGCCCCAGTTTAGTATAGCCCGGCGTTACTCTCAGAGTGCCCCGCAATACTGATTCCAGAGAGATCTCCCGCAGGTGGAGGAGATCACGCGTGATATTGCCTACACGACCCTGAATTCCATTCAGCATTGCATCCTTTGCATCGGAACTGCGATGCAATACGGCTCGGGGAATGTCGACATCCCCCTCCAGCCACCATGTTTTGGTTCCACCGTAGCATATGCCGCTAACGCAATCCTATTCATGTCCTGATTATTTCCCTATGTCATGTTGCCATCTCGGCCTAGTACAGTGAGGGGGTGACGTCATATCCACGCCAGCTCTATTACCCCCGCCAACCACAACACCTTGGCCAAAAGCGTTTCCAATAGGACTCGAGAGACATGCCGATGGTAATTATGGCCCTCACAATCATTGGCATCGCATTGAGTGCCATATTGTTGCTCTGGAAGAAAGTCTGCATCATGGGGGTTATGGTGGCAAATCGTGGTTATTTCGCGGTGTTCGGAACCGGAAGCCGAACCGGTCAACTCTTTGGCACCTGCCAAGAGACTCCAACTGCAAATCCCTACGCATTTTTCAGCAATACGGAATCAGAACAACTCGTGCGGCGTGCATGCCTCAAATGCATGTAGACGAATCGTCTAATGAGTTCTCTCCTCTGACTCAGATGCATACTCAGGGATCCGAACATGCCTTCACTGAAGGTGTCCAGAGAGGATGAAGAAGACTATGCTCACACTCATTTCTTTAGTATTTCGACCCATAGTTTGGATTCTCATCGTGGCCATATTGATGGTTTGGCTAATCTCGAAACCCGAAGATTGGCAAACGTCTGGTGAGCAGTGTGTCGAGAGCCAAGGGGACAACCCCATTGGGTACATCTGTGGAGCCGTAGAGACCGCTGGGGAGATCACGATTTCAGTGAAGCCCTTCTTGAAGACCGCCGCGAGCCTTTTCGATGACTCTGCCCCTGCCGCACTTGAGTCGGGAAACGGCCCCAAGATTGTCCGGAACGATGCAGATATTCTTATCCGATTGTATAGTGATACGAATGGAAACTCATGGAAGAATGGTACAGACACATGGGGAAATTATCATGCTCCAGGGAACGATTGGTACGGTGTACGGGTCAACGAGAATGGCCGCGTCACTACAGTGGCTCTGCCCAACAATGGATTGGTGTGGGGTGGAATAGGGAGCACCAGTGACAGTGAGCCATTAGTGAAAATATGCTGACTGGAGCTCCTGGGTCTCCGGGAGAATACGCTGCATGGCAGTATACCTGACTGCTTGTTCACAGACTTGCCAGAGCTGAAATATCTGGATCTCTACGGCAACGTATTTCAAAATGTAAGTAAGGCCGAAGCTACAACTTTCGCATCCAAGGATGACGTGGTGTATATGAACCTTCTAAGCAACTGCATCAATCATGCTAGTACTGGATCAAGTCAGGAATTAATGGGATAGAGGCGATTGAGTTTAGTTCGGGCGTCCTGGATGCCGAAGTGCCAGTTGACTCGGACTTGAGCCCGGTTTCTCTCTTGTTCCAGGGCGTGAATCTCCCTGCAGAGGGACTCCTCATCGGGGATGCGCTTTTTGAGGCAGCCGCGGGAGAAGACACTGAATTCGATCTCCGCCATATTGAGCCAGCTGCCATGCTTGGGGGTGTAGTGGAACTCCAGTCGCCGCGCCATGCGCCGGGCCTCCTCCGCCGGAAAGGCCTGGTACAAAGACGCCTTGCGATGGGTATTGAGATTGTCCAATACCACCCGGACCACCGGCACATCGGGGTAGGCCTCGTCCACCAGCCAGCGCATCTGGTGAGCGAAGTCCACCGCGGTGCGCCGCTCCGTGACCGCCACATGCCGCCAGCCCGCCAGGGGCTCGATGCAAAGGAACAGGTTGCGGGTGCCCTCGCGCCGGTACTCGTAGTCCTCACGCTTGGGACGTCCCGGTTCTACCGGGATGGGCGGCCGGGCGTCGGACAGCAACTGGGTGGAGGTCTCGTCGAAGCAGACCACCGGCCTCTGGGGATCGTAGGGTTCGGCGTAGAGGTCCAGGACATCCTCCATGGCCGCCACGAAGTCGGCGCTCACCTCGGGAATGCACCACTGTTTCTTCCGCCACGGCTTGATTGTATTTTTTTCAAGTGCAGCCGCACCGTCTCGTACGACAGGGACTCAACCACCCCCAGTTCAACCATCCGGTCTGCCAGCAGGCGCAGGTTCCAGTGGTCGTGGCCCTCCGGGGCCGGACTGCAGGCCAAGGCAATCAGGCGGCCCTCGGCCCGGTCATCCATCTTGCGGTACCGGTGGGCCTGGGGCCGGTCCTTGAGCACACCGTCCAGCCCGCCCTCGGCAAAGCGCCGCTTGACGTTGAACACCGTTCCCTGGGCCACGTCCAAGGCTTGGGCCACCTTGGGTGCCGACCAGCCCTCGTCGGTCTTCAGCAGGATGCGGGCCCGGTTGATAACTCTGGCGGAACCCTTTCCCGCCCGGATCATATGCTCCAGTTGGTTGCGCTCCTCCGGCGTCAACTGGACCGCAAACTTCTCCCTGACCACACCACCACCTCGCAACAGCACCTATTGCCAGCAGATTAGCACTGCCACCCGGTCCCCGGCTACAACTTCAAGACCAAGTTTGATTGAGTACTAGTAGTCGATCAGTTTTGGATTGATGGATATAAAGACTGCAATTTTATGCGAGCGTCTGCGGTGGTAAAGCGCCAGTCTGCTTTTATGGCCTCTTGATTGCGCCGGTCCTGCCACGCTGCGGCCTCCCGCCGCAGCGTTCTTTGATCTGGAATGCGACGGTCCAGGCATTGGCGGGACATCACCCCGATTTCAATCTCGGCCATATCCAGCCAACTGCCATGCTTGGGCGTGTAGTGAATCTCCAGCCGCTCCGCGATGCGCCGGGCGTCGGCAGGTTCAAAGGCCTCATACAATGAACTGGGGTGATGAGTGTTCAGATTGTCCATCACCAGTACGATACGGTCTTTGTCCGGGTAGTCCTCGTCCACCAGTTGCCTGACCACCTGCGCCCAATCGACTTTGGTACGCCGGTCCGTCACTTCCACCCGGCGCCACCCCTCCAGCGGTGCGAACAACATGAACAGGTTGCTCACTCCGTTGCGTTCGTATTCGTAATCGTAGGAGCCCACCGCCCCAGGCTGGGCCGGACGCGGCTGCCGCGTCTCTTTCACCTGCTGCTTGCTGGTCTCATCCAGGCAGACCAGGACCTCGTTGTCCGCATACTGGCGCTGATAGACTTCCAGCACGTCCTCCATGGCGCAGACAAACTCGGCGCTGCCTTGCGGAGGGATGCACCAACACTCTTTCATCCAAGGCTTAAGTTGGTTTTTTTCAGCGTCTGGCGCACCGTCTCAGAGCTGATGCTCTCTACTATCTCCCTTTCCACCAGTCCATTGGCCAGCAATTGCAGCGTCCAACTGGCCCGCCCCTCGGGTGGTTCCCCGCAGGCGAGGGCAATCAGGTGGGCTTCCCCCTGACCGTCCAACCGCTTCCGCCTGCGGTTCAGTTGCTCCTTGCGCCCCAAGGCCCGTTCCAAACCCTCCTCCACACAGCGGCGGCGTACCCGCTCCACCGTCGCACGGCCAACCTGGAGGGACCGGGCAATGTCTTCATCCTTCCTAGCCCCTCCCTCTTGCGCCTCGTCGCCCAACAGCAGGATGCGGGCATGGGTCTGCTTGTACGCTGCAGAACGCCCCTTGGAAACCATTGCCTTCAATTCCTCCCGTTCCTCCGCACTCAGCTTGACCCGGTACTTCTTCTCCATCATCCACTCCTCTCACCTGCTTCTTTAACCCCTTTGTTTCTACCTATTATCCATCAGTCCAACTCTGCTCGACTACTATACCCGATGTGAAAAAAGCAGGTGACGGTTCGATACTAGTACTGGATCAAGTCAGGAATTAATGGGATAGAGGCGATTGAGTTTAGTTCTGGCGTCCTGGATGCCGAAGTGCCAGTTGACTCGGACTTGAGCCCGGTTTCTCTCTTGTTCCAGGGCGTGAATCTCCCTGCAGAGGGACTCCTGATCGGGGATGCGCTTTTTGAGGCAGCCACGGGAGAAGACACTGAATTCGATCTCCGCCATATTGAGCCAGCTGCCATGCTTGGGGGTGTAGTGGAACTCCAGTCGCCGCGCCATGCGCCGGGCCTCCTCCGCCGGAAAGGCCTGGTACAAAGACGCCTTGCGATGGGTATTGAGATTGTCCAATACCACCCGGACCACCGGCACATCGGGATAGGCCTCGTCCACCAGCCAGCGCATCTGGTGAGCGAAGTCCACCGCGGTGCGCCGCTCCGTAACCGCCACATGCCGCCAGCCCGCCAGGGGCTCGATAAAAAGGAACAGGTTGCGGGCGCCCTCGCGCCGGTACTCGTAGTCCTCACGCTTGGGACGTCCCGGTTCTACCGGGATGGGCGGCCGGGTGTCGGACAGCAACTGGGTGGAGGTCTCGTCGAAGCAGACCACCGGCCTCTGAGGGTCGTAAGGTTCGGCGTAGAGGTCCAGGACATCCTCCATGGCCGCCACGAAGTCGGCGCTCACCTCGGGAATGCACCACTGTTTCTTCCGCCACGGCTTGATTGTGTTTTTTTCAAGTGCAGCCGCACCGTCTCGTACGACAGGGACTCAACCACCCCCAGTTCAACCATCCGGTCTGCCAGCAGGCGCAGGTTCCAGTGGTCGTGGCCCTCCGGGGCCGGACTGCAGGCCAAGGCAATCAGGCGGCCCTCGGCCCGGTCATCCATCTTGCGGTACCGGTGGGCCTGGGGCCGGTCCTTGAGCACACCGTCCAGCCCGCCCTCGGCAAAGCGCCGCTTGACGTTGAACACCGTTCCCTGGGCCACGTCCAAGGCTTGGGCCACCTTGGGTGCCGACCAGCCCTCGTCGGTCTTCAGCAGGATGCGGGCCCGGTTGATAACTCTGGCGGAACCCTTTCCCGCCCGGATCATATGCTCCAGTTGGTTGCGCTCCTCCGGCGTCAACTGGACCGCAAACTTCTCCCTGACCACACCACCACCTCGCAACAGCACCTATTGCCAGCAGATTAGCACTGCCACCCGGTCCCCGGCTACAACTTCAAGACCAAGTTTGATTGAGTACTAGTACTGGATCAAGTCAGGAATTAATGGGATAGAGGCGATTGAGTTTAGTTCGGGCGTCCTGGATGCCGAAGTGCCAGTTGACTCGGACTTGAGCCCGGTTTCTCTCTTGTTCCAGGGCGTGAATCTCCCTGCAGAGGGACTCCTCATCGGGGATGCGCTTTTTGAGGCAGCCACGGGAGAAGACACTGAATTCGATCTCCGCCATATTGAGCCAGCTGCCATGCTTGGGGGTGTAGTGGAACTCCAGTCGCCGCGCCATGCGCCGGGCCTCCTCCGCCGGAAAGGCCTGGTACAAAGACGCCTTGCGATGGGTATTGAGATTGTCCAATACCACCCGGACCACCGGCACATCGGGGTAGGCCTCGTCCACCAGCCAGCGCATCTGGTGAGCGAAGTCCACCGCGGTGCGCCGCTCCGTGACCGCCACATGCCGCCAGCCCGCCAGGGGCTCGATGCAAAGGAACAGGTTGCGGGTGCCCTCGCGCCGGTACTCGTAGTCCTCACGCTTGGGACGTCCCGGTTCTACCGGGATGGGCGGCCGGGCGTCGGACAGCAACTGGGTGGAGGTCTCGTCGAAGCAGACCACCGGCCTCTGGGGGTCGTAGGGTTCGGCGTAGAGGTCCAGGACATCCTCCATGGCCGCCACGAAGTCGGCGCTCACCTCGGGAATGCACCACTGTTTCTTCCGCCACGGCTTGATTGTATTTTTTTCAAGTGCAGCCGCACCGTCTCGTACGACAGGGACTCAACCACCCCCAGTTCAACCATCCGGTCTGCCAGCAGGCGCAGGTTCCAGTGGTCGTGGCCCTCCGGGGCCGGACTGCAGGCCAAGGCAATCAGGCGGCCCTCGGCCCGGTCATCCATCTTGCGGTACCGGTGGGCCTGGGGCCGGTCCTTGAGCACACCGTCCAGCCCGCCCTCGGCAAAGCGCCGCTTGACGTTGAACACCGTTCCCTGGGCCACGTCCAAGGCTTGGGCCACCTTGGGTGCCGACCAGCCCTCGTCGGTCTTCAGCAGGATGCGGGCCCGGTTGATAACTCTGGCGGAACCCTTTCCCGCCCGGATCATATGCTCCAGTTGGTTGCGCTCCTCCGGCGTCAACTGGACCGCAAACTTCTCCCTGACCACACCACCACCTCGCAACAGCACCTATTGCCAGCAGATTAGCACTGCCACCCGGTCCCCGGCTACAACTTCAAGACCAAGTTTGATTGAGTACTAGTACTCAGTCACGCTGGGAATAGGGGATAGAGGCGATGGAGTTTGGTCCTGGCGTCCTGGGTGGTGAAGCGCCAGTTGATGATCGCCTGGGCCTCATTGCGTTCCAGCTCCAGAGCATGTACTTCCCGGCAGAGACTGTCTTCTTCCGGGTGCCTCTGCCCAAGGCAGCGGCGGGATATGACGCTGAACTCGATCTCCGCCATATTCAGCCAACTGCCGTGCTTGGGTGTGTGGTGAAATTCCAGCTTCCGGGCGATGCGCCGGGCCTCCTCCGCCGGGAACGCCTCGTACAACGACGCCTTGCGATGGGTGTTCAGATTGTCCAAGACCACTCGAATCACCTCGGCCTCGGGGTAGGCCTCCTCCGCCAGCCAGCGCATCTGATGGGCGAAGTCCACCTTGGTGCGCCGCTCCGTTATCTCCACATGGCGCCAGCCGGCCAGGGGCTCACAGGTCAGAAACAGGTTGCGGGTGCCTCCCCTTACGTACTCGTAGTCCTCCCGCCCCGGACGCCCCGGCTTTGCCGGGATGGGCGGACGGGCATCGCCCAGCAACTGGGTGGAGGTCTCGTCGAAGCAAACCACCAGCCTCATGGGGATCATAGGGTTCGGCGTAGAGGTCCAGCACATCCTCCATGTGGGCCACGAAGTCGGCGCTCACCTCGGGAATGCACCACTGCTTCCTCTGCCACGGCTTGAGGGTACTTTTTTGAGATGCCGGCGCACACTCTCGTGGGAGAGCGACGTAACCAGTCCCAACTCCACCGCCCTGCCAGCCAGGGCCCGTAGCGTCCAATGGTCATACCCCTCGGGCGCCGGGGTGCAGGCCAGGGCGGTGAGATGGGCCCCGGCCCGGTCATCCAGCTTGCGGTACCGGTTGGCTTGGGGCCGGTCCTTAAGCACCCCGTCCAGCCCGTCCTCAGCGAAACGCCGCTTGATGCGGTATACGCTGGACTCGGCCACATCCAGGGCCAGGGCCACCTTGGGAGCCGACCAGCCCTCGCTGGTCTTGAGCAGGATGCGTGCCCGTGTCGCAACCCGCGCGGGGCTCCTCCCTGCCCGCACCAGACGCTCCAGACGTTCCCGCTCCTCCGGGACGAGTCTGACCGCAAACCTCTCTCGGACCATACCGCCACCTCACAACTACACAATCCGGCACCAGCATACCATCTGAAGGGGTAACCCTGATTCACCGCCTAAATCAACTTTGACTGGGTAGTAGGAACCATACCCAACAGTACATTCACCCCACTTAAGGCGGCAACAGCGGCATCAAAGTTTCGGGCAATAACAAACATCATTCCCAACGTTGTACTCGCTTGAGACCTGGATCAAGCAGGGGATTCCGAGGTTGAGCGAATAAATGCTGTAGGAAAATCGATCGGCGCGCCTAACCTGGCGAGCGTGTTAGAAAGAACGGGGGGCGTGTTTAGCCCTGTGTTTGATTGCCTATCGAAATGCGACGTTCAATTCTGTTAGGGCTCGATTCTTCTTCGCGACCTCAACACTTTGGAGGCGTTCATACCTGTAATTGCCCTTTCCGGCTGAGAATCCGAGCCGGCGGACTTGAAGCCTCTCCAATAATCGTTATAATCTCAACTGGACTTTGTACACTCAGGCGGCGTAAGCTAGGGGGTCGAGAAGTCTGTAGTAGAGTGCAGCAGGAGCTTTTTCGCCGTCGAGGCTGCGGATGCGACATTGAAAAACCCTCCGAGGCAATCCAAAGGTGGCGGCGCAACATGGCGATGGCATCGACGAAGGTTGGAGCAGGCTTGGCGTACCACGCCGCCTGACGCTGGGTCAGAGGATGGCGTTTTTGCAACGAATGGGCTGCCAGCGCGACCCATGAGAACATTCCCATCAAGACCGGCGTGGTGCGGGCGATGGCCCGGTCGGACCACTGGCGCTGGGTTTCCACACCCAGATGAGCCCGTACCTCCTGGAAGGTCACCTCCAGTTGCCAGCGCAACACGAACCATTCCAGGATGCAGGCCGGGGCCGCCGCCGTGTCGGTACACAGCAGCGCCTGGGTGGCCAGTTCGTTCCGGGGGTCCCGAATAAGCACCCAACGGATGGGCACTGGCGGCTTGCCCGAGTGGTACCAGACTGCGGTTTGGGAGGTGAGTTCCAGGATGCTGGTGCTGCCGTCGTACCAATCCACCGGCGTGGGGGTCCACGAGAGGGCCAGCAGATCGAGGAGTTCCTTCAGCGTGGGCAGACGGGCGCCTTTCACCCGGGGACGGCCGTTTTGACCCGGCCGGCGCGGCGGCGCCGGGGCATAGAGTGCGGCATCCAGGCGCAGTCTGGCGATAAGAGTCACTGGTTCCCGCAGGGATTGGCAAAAGTGGAGCAGATTCAGTACAGCGTAGCCGCTGTCCCCCACCAGTGGTCCGGTTGGGCAGCCAGCGGCGCAGTTGCAGGGCCATCTGACGGGCCCAGTCGGTGAGCTTCTTGTGAGAGCTTCCCCTTCGCTAGGTAATACCGTTCCGGGGGCGCCAGCACCGTGAGGAAAGGCAGAGCCCAGCGCCGTCCGGCCCAGGGTATGTGGCCCAGCCACATCAGGGAGACCCAGCGCAGTCCGCTGGCCTTGACCACGTAGCTCCTGCTGAAGCGCACGGCGTCGCGGTAAACTCCGAGGGCGTTGATCTGCGGTCCCTGGCGCCGCTCCAGCGTCTCGTCGATACCGAATACCAGAGGAGCATCGCCCCAGTCCAGGTGCCGGATGAGCAATCCCAGCAGTACCTGGGACACCTGAAGGGGAGACCATGCCGCCCGATTGAGCACGTGATGGTAAAGAGCGTAGTTGCGGTCGCCGCTGAGGCCCATGACGCGCAGCGCCGCAGCTACGGTGCGCTGGCCCGGGGTCAATACCGCGCCCACCAACAGCACTTGTGCTTTGTCCCAAGTCCGGCAATGGAACAGCGTGGCGAAGGGGATGAGAACGGCTACAATGGCGTCTGGCAGAGTGAGCATGGCCTGACCTACTGTGAGAGGTGGGATCAGGACAGCTTACCCTGCTCCTACGCTTTCTAATAGTTATTGGACAAAGTCCAGTTTAGTGGGGGCGCAGGGACGGAAGGCCTTGCTCTCCGCCGTCTGCTCCATCTATCACGTCTCCAAGACCTGGCATGGGGTATTTCTCGGACACAGAGCTTGGCGCTCTGAGTGGCGTACTCCCAGCCGGATCTTTTTTGCAGTTTCGCGCAACATTTTCTTGCACAAGTCCAGGCATGAATTACCCGACAACACGGGGGCGCTGGTAAGACCCTTCGTGACAAACTTCGGGTTCTTGGCGTTTATCATCATAGGGGGCTTTGCACCTAAAGTCCGGGTTGAATCAGACTTTTGATTCAGCTTCGAACTTTTGATTCAAAAGCCAGTTTTAGTTCAGAGAGGAGCAAACTCTTCCGATGAGGCAAGGAGATGAGTTGCGCTCATAGCCAAAACGCGCCCTCCAGCCAAACCGTTTCGCACAAGAACTGCTCGTTCTTAAGAGCAACTCTCACACGCCTTTCCCACTGACACTTTTCCCTTTCGCCGAACGCACCCCTATGGTATTCTGCGCCTGCAACGGTCGCCAAGAGGCTTATTAAAGCCTACTGGCCTTACAAGACACCCATCGAACTTTTCTGCGTTGGGGCTGGCTATGCCATGCCCCCTTGCCGGCTCGATGGAAGGTCTGGGCGACCGTTGCAAGTAGCTCAAGCCTCAACCTGCAAGGGGGTGCCCGTTGTTCCTTCACAATAAGGTCATACTATCGCTCTCCGCCATGATCCTAACTCTGGCAGTAGCTTGTACCAGTACACCGACATTGAATCCACTACCCACCTACACTTCGTACCCAACAGCAACGCCACAACCAACTCCTGAACCTCTACCAACGGCAACTTCTTATCCCACCTATACGCCACTTCCTACTCATACTCCGCTGGCAACATATACGCCCTACCCGACATACACATCAGTTCCACTTACTGCCACTCCACAACCAACGCCTACCAAAGCTCCTACGCCGAGGCCGACGTTCACACTGACTCCCAAACCAACGCCGCGCCCCAATACCGGGCAATGGTTCACATGGGGAGAAATCAAGGATTTGGCTGAGGCTACCGGCATAAAGGAAGAATTGCCACGAATACTGGTCAACGACGATGGCTACCAATCTAGGGCAAATTTGCAGATTGATTGCCAGCAGAAAGGCCGAGAACGAACCTTGGAGCTCTACGTTTCGTGGAGATACTATTTGGGTGGAGACGTAATCATATTCATGAAACCTACGGGAACCCCACAGGTCGAGTACACCATCAAGGGAGGCCAATCACTGGTACGCCATTGGAGTCCTGGTAAGTCCGACGGCAAAGTTCATTCCGTGTTCGCTCCTCCAGCGGTCCGAGACGACATTCTTTCGGCCCTATCGCAAGGGGCCGGTAGGTTGTCGGTGACCTTCGAGGAGTCCACATTCGGATTTCCGACTCATGGGTTCATCGAAGCGATCAAGCCTGTGTTCGACGCCTGTGACAGATAATCCCGACACCCTCAACGAGCTCCTAAACTCTATGCCTGCCAGTCGAGCATAACCCTTGCAGATGAGTCGAACGACAGAACATTTTCAGAAGGGACTGTAGCCGCCCATCTTGGCGATGTGGTGGGTCACTTCTGGACGGCTCTTGAGCCAGGGTTAGGCGGGCGAAGCTTAAGGTTGGGCGATTCCATAATTCGTAACCTTATTGGCAGTTTTAGTCAGGGACTTTGCTCCCTTGAGAGTTTCGCAATTCTCTCGACACCGAGACTCCCACTGGAAATGCGGTGGTAGCCCCACCATTCACGGGGGACGATCGAGTGTGATATAACGAGTGGGACATGGGGACCTGACACCATGGAGAGAACGGCACGATGACCAGCCAAAACCAAACGGGTCGGTACTTTGCAGGCCCCGTTTGCTTTTAGCAGTTACCATTGCTAGACTACCCTCCACGATAGGGGGGCGTTATGTTATTTGGAGGTCTCTTCGACGAACCCAAGCAACAGAGAGCGAGGCCCAGTTTCAACACCAAAGACAAGGAGTTTCTCTACGAGCGACAAAAGGGAAGGTGCGCCGGGTGTAGAGAGAAACTTCCCATGAAAGTCTTGCAGGTTGACCATGTCAAGGCATTCTCCAAAGGCGGGAGTGATAAACCGTCAAACTTGCAGCTTCTCTGTGGCCCTTGCAATGCCAGCAAGGGTAGTGGGACACAGGCCCAGTTCAAGAAGAAGCTACAGTCCCAATCCTCCGCCAAGTCGTCCACATCGGCCAAAGCCAAGAAAACCAATGCCACCGTGAAGAAGACGGCGACTAAGAAGAGGACAAGCAAACCCAAAGACCCGTTTGCCGATTTCTTCCGTATCTAACGCTTGGCGTTGTGTTCCTTGACTGCCTGTTGCGCCCGCGCCCTGGCGCGACTACCCAGGCCATACAGAGGGGTTCTGGGGACCGGCGCCCGGTCTTGCTGTACACCGCTGTCCATTCCCCTTTCGACCTCCCGGCCCGCACTCGGGCTTTCTTGGATGCTGGTTTCTTACGCTTGGATACAGGCATAGTCCTCTCCTATCAAACCGTTTTGCTGGAGTGTCTCAAGCGTGGCGATTCTAGTCCCGCTGGTATCTATGGCCGCTCTCGGCTTGCTTGTTGGGATCGGGTCTCGGAGTCCGGCAGCGGGGATATGTGCTTCTGTAGCAACCGCTGTAGTTTTCCTAATCGCCATTCCAACAGGATGTTGGCCCCCGTAAGAGCCACCAAGGCGGCGATAATTATGGGATTGTGCCAGGGTTTTACCCGACCATCTGTTCGGGGCGTCAGACACCCGGGACGATATGCCACCATTTTACCCAAAGGCACTGCACTGACTACCCGCCTAACACCAACCCCACGAAAACACTAAATCGGATCCAAGACTGGCCCAGGTTCACATCAGGCCGACGCTTAATCCGTCAACATCGTGCCCGTGGGAACAGTCTGCAACCCTCCCCAGCTACTGACGCTCGCAGGGAACCCGCATCAGCTCAGGGATGCCAGCCGGAGAGGAACAGCCGCAGGACTAAAGGTCCGCCGCCGTGTTCAAGCGGCCAACGAGAACAACTCCGGCTGAAGGGGCATGGGCCTATCGAGATCAACGGCGGTAGCTGAACCTGACCGCCCACCACGTCTCATGTCCTGGAGCCTCAGATGCCGACCAGCCATGTTGCGGACCACAGCCCCCATCTGTTCCAAGACCTCGACGGCACGGTGATTGTGGCGCCACATGAATTCCGCCAAATACCTGGGCAGATGTTTCACGCTGACCTGGTGAAAGATTCCCTTGAGCACTCTCTTGACCACTGCCCAGTGGGATTCCACCGAATTGGTTGTATAACCCTCATCATCCACGTACTGTCCCCTGCTGTGATTGACAGCTATATGGGTCCTACCCTTCAGTTCGTTGTAGCCCGCATGCTGGTCAGTCACTACGGTAGTCCCAGGCAACGTCAGACGCTCAAGGAACTCCCTCAGAGTAGGCCCATCCGGCGTGCCGATGACCTCGGCCCAGACCCGTCCCGTATCCTCGCCACGGACCCCCACGACTGGAGTCTTTCCAGTCGCGCCGCGGCCGGACCGGAGCTTCCTATTGGAGTGCTTGTTTTTCTCAAGGCCGCCCACATAGGTCTCGTCAGCCTGCACCGCGTTGGAAAAGACCGGTTGCCCTTCCTCGAGCCCCTTGCGGATGCGATGAAGCAGATGGAGGGCAGTCCCATGTCTGACCTTCAGCAACACCGCCAACTGGAGCGAGGACGTCCCCTTGCGGTTCCCCAGCACATGGAACAGGGCGATCGCCCACTTGCGGAGCCCGAGGTTGGAGCTGTGCATCACCGTTCCGGTCGTCACCGAGAAATCGCGGCGGCAATCCCGACACCGGAAAGGCTGAGGCTTGCGCGTCCTGCGCACAGAGACACGTTCGGATTCACAATCAAGACAACGGACGCTGTCCGGCCAGCGCTGCTTGACAAACCAAGCCTCGGCAGCGGCGTCATCCGGCATCAATTCAACGAAGTCCTCGAAACCCAACCCGACGCGTTTCCGCAGCCTCCGGTAATCGTTGGATGCCCCTCTCGGAGCAGACCCTCTGGGTTGGTGTCCTGGCCGGCGCGTCACCACCCAGGGCCGGTCCCGCAGCAGCCGGGAAATGCTGCGGGACACATCATTATATATAATAATACTGTAAGCGGCGATTACGAATTACAGCTATCTAAAACTCGTGAAACTCGTTCCTCGGGCCAATGTGTACATCCCCATCGAGACAACCTTCAGAACTCAACTCCAAGTCAACGGAGAAGAACCGGGAACTCCGCAAGCCCAGAGATGCCTGGCAGAACGGGCATGAACCCCGCTGCCAACCGTACTCAGCGCCAAGAACGGACGACACTCAAATCCCGAGAACCGTGACTCCGGTGCTCGGCAGGCACCGGAACTCACGATGTCTGAATACCCGCAGGTTGCGCTCAATGTACATTTCCATATAATGTCCATCTGGACATTCAGCTCGAGGAGAACACCCGCATGGCAACCAGAAAGAGGATAATCATCGAGGTGGAAGAAGAGTTCCAGAGAAGGCTGAAAGCTACAGCCGCCATGCAGGGCATGAGCATAAAAGACTACTGTCAAAGGGTTATCGGGAAGGAACTCGAAAAGGACGCGGCACATGAACCAGGGCCACAAAGCAACTAACCGGAACAGCCACCGGATCAAACGGACCGCAAACGAAGAGCCGGCGAAGCCCACCTGTACCCAGTGAGACAGGGGCCAGTGCCTTCCCACGGGACATGAAAGCACCCGGGAAGGAACCAACAACCCACGATGGCAATTCCGATAGTAATCGCAGCCATACCCGTCCTGAAAGCAGTTGCCACGGCAGCCGCAGCCGCAATGGCTGCCGTGGCGGGGAAAAAGGCGGGAGAGAAGCTGTTCGACCGTGAGCGTGACCAGAACACAGCTTCAGAGGTAGCCGAAGCCGCGGCCATCGCGGTAGCCCAGCAGCGAGCCAAGGAGGCCGAGGAAAGGGCCGATGCTGCCGAACAAGCACTGCGCCAAGAAATAGCCATACGGAGGACACTGGCAAGAGTAGTGTTACCCATCGCCATCTTAGCCGGGCTCGCAGCCGGCATACTGATAGGTTGGCTACTAATACCATGATGGGAAACCTCCGCCATTCTCTGATATGAGCTGAGACCACTCAGAAATCAGCATTGAGGGCCAGTGTCACTTGAGCAACGTGACGATCACCGAGGGCCAGACCTTGACTTGGCCCATGTTCAACGAGCCCATGAGGGTGGTCACCACCACACTCTGTAAGTCCCCCACATACTCGCAATACTACCGGCAGGAAACCATCCCGCCGGGAACCTCAGATCGGAGACCGGAATGACCTCATCGTCCAAAGCAACAGCTCCCGACATCGGAGAGTACCAATCACAGCTTTGGCGCGCAGCCGATACCCTCAGGGGCAACATCGACGCGGCGGAGTACAAGCACGTCGTCCTCCCGCTTATCTTCCTGAAATACATCTCAGACGCTTTCGAGGAGCTCCACGAGGAACTGGTGTCCCAAGAAGGTGAAGGGGTGGATCCCGAAGAGCCGGACTACTACAAAGCCAACAACGTCTTCTGGGTCCCACAGGAAGCCCGTTGGTCAAAGATTCAAGCCCAGGCTAGGCAGCAAACCAACGGTGCCACCATCGACCAGGCGATGAACGCCATCGAGCGGGATAACCAAGCTCTAAAGGGCGTCCTGCCCAAGGACTTCGGGCGGGACGGGCTGGATAAACAGGTTCTTGGACAGGTGATCGACCTGGTCAGCAACATCAAGGTGGGAGGAGCAGAAGCCCAAGCCACTGACGTTTTGGGAAGAGTCTACGAGTACTTTCTGGAACAGTTCGCCATGGCCGAGGGCCGCAAGGGCGGAGAGTTCTACACCTCCAGGTCGGTCGTACAACTCCTAGTCGAGATGCTCAGGCCATACCGGGGACGGGTCTATGATCCCTGCTGCGGTTCCGCAGGCATGTTCATCCAGTCCATCAGGTTCATCGAGTCCCACACCTCCGGCAACGGCAACGGAGGAAGGGCCAGGAACGCCCTTTCCATCTACGGACAGGAATCCAATCAGACCACTTGGCGGCTCGCCCAGATGAACCTAGCCATCCGGGGAATCGAGAGCCAGGTCGAGTACGGAGATAGCTTCAGGAACGACCGCCATCCGGACCTGAAGGCCGACTACATCCTAGCCAACCCTCCCTTCAACGTGAAGGAATGGCAGGGGAACCAGCTCCGGGAGGACAAGCGCTGGGTATACGGGATACCGCCTGTAGGCAACGCCAACTTCGCCTGGGTCCAGCACTTCCTGCACCACCTATCCACCAGGGGAGTAGCGGGATTCGTCCTCGCCAACGGGTCGATGTCCTCCAACACATCGGGTGAGGGGGAGATCCGCAAGAACATCATCGAAGCCGACCTAGTGGACTGCATCATCGCCCTACCCGGCCAACTGTTCCGGTCAACTCAGATACCCGTCTGCCTGTGGTTCCTCCGCCGAGGACGGCGGGAACGGAAGGGGGAAACCCTGTTCGTCGACGCCCGCAAGATGGGCTTTATGGCGGACCGCACCCACCGGGACCTGACGGGAGATGAGATAGGCCAGATCAGCAACACCTATCATGCCTGGCGGGGCGACAAGGAGGCAGGCGACTACGCCGACATCCCCGGCTTCTGCAAGAGCGCCGCGATGGAGGAAGTCCGCAGGCACGGTCACGTCCTGACTCCCGGTCGGTACGTGGACGCGGAGCCGCAGCCCGACGACGGCGAGCCCTTCCAGGAGAAGATGACCCGACTCGCTGCCCAGTGGCGGGAGCAACAGGAGGAGGCCCAAAGGCTGGACAAAGCTATTGCAGAGAACCTGCGGGCCCTCGGATTTGGCGGGGAGGCGTAAGCGGTGACCCTCAAGCAGGCAACTAACTCAACCAGTGGGGCGCAACCAAGAGCAACGCTGGGCCAAATTGTCGATGTCAGGCTTAGCAGCGTGGACAAGAAGACCAAGGTAGGAGAAATCCCTGTCCGCCTATGCAACTACACCGACGTTTACAACAACAACTTCATAAAAGCCGATATGGATTTCATGGCGGCAACAGGAACAGATCGGGAGGTCGAGAACTGCACTCTGTACGCTGATGACGTGGTGATAACCAAAGACTCCGAAAAGGACGACGATATAGGCGTTCCCGCGCTGGTACGCGAGAACATCCCGGGTCTAGTCTGCGGCTACCACCTAGCCATCCTTAGACCAAACCCATCCAAGGTAGACGGAGCCTATCTGTTCTACGCCCTCGGCACAAAAGAGGCCCAACACCAGTTCCACTCCTTTGCGAATGGGATAACACGTTTCGGGATACGCAAGTCGGACCTAAGTTTAGTCGAAGTCCCCCTTCCGCCCATACCCGAGCAACGCGCCATAGCCCACATCCTCGGCACCCTGGACGACAAGATCGAGTTGAACCGCCGGATGAACCAGACCCTGGAGGCGATGTCTCGGGCCATCTTTCAGGACTGGTTCGTGGACTTCGGGCCGGTCCGCGCCAAGTTGGAGGGCCGGGACCCTTACCTGCCGCCGGAACTGTGGGACCTGTTCACCGACGACATGGTGGACTCGGAACTGGGAGAGATACCTGAGGGGTGGGAGGTCGGTGTGCTGTCCGACATAGTGGAACTCTTGGGGGGTGGAACACCACGGACATCAGTGCCCGACTACTGGGATGGGGAAATTCCCTGGTACACGCCAAAAGATGCTCCAGGAACCAGCGACGTATTCGCCTTGGCTACGGAAAGGTCGATAACCCAAGCAGGGGTAGACAACAGCTCAACAAAGATTCTCCCTGCAGGAACGACCGTGATATCGGCCAGAGGTACCGTTGGGCGGTTGGCTTGCCTAGGGGTACCAATGGCCATGAACCAGACATGCTATGGCATTCGTGGAAAAAGCGGCTATCCAGACTACTTTACCTACTGGGGAGTGGAAAACTCTGTCAACGGGTTGCAGACAAGAACTCATGGGACGGTGTTTGACACCATCACCCGGGAAACTTTCCAGATGGCAGAAACTGTCTTGGGGCCACACCCAGTAGTGCATGCTTTTGAGTTAACCATAGGGAACCTGATGAACAGAATCCGAGAAAACCTCAAGGAATCCCGATACTTAGCCGCCCAGCGTGAAGCCATGCTCCCCAAACTCATATCCGGGGAGATAACGACGGTTGCATGAAACCGACGGCCGCCGGCACACAAAGGCCCTTGTAGGATTGAAGATGGCGAAATTTGATAGCCGTCCACTCAAATGGACAGACATTCTAGGGCGGTTTGAGGCCCATTCTCATCAAACCCATACTCACAACACCCTCGGCCTGATAGGAGCACTCCAAGATCGAGGCTGGATCTTCTGGCCTGAGGGATCCTCCCAACGGCAACGGTGGGATGAAGGCTGCGCTGAGTTGTGGAGTTTCTTAAACAGGTTAGGCACTCGACGGGACTTGGAAAAGCAAGACTTAGCCACCGCCATGAGAGAATTCATACAGGAGTTCGAGCACACCACAGGACGCATGTATCAGATGCTCTACGGGGAAGTTGAAGACCCAGACAACGACCCTAATATCGCCGAGTTGTTCGACTGGTTCAACTTCACTTTCAGATCGGCCATATATGCCTTGCTGTCAGGCTGGATCGACGACAAGCAGGACCACTTCCTCGTGACTGCCCGTATCAACCTCACCACAGGCGAAACCTCCCAGGAGAGGTCGGGAACACCGATGAGGGTCCCGAAGAAATACCGACATACCACCAGACGACTATAACCGGCTCGTTCCCCACCAGCACTACGAGTTGCCAAATGCCCGCCTTCTATGAATCCGACGTCGAAGAAGCCGCGATGGAGTGGCTCTTGGACTTACGTTGGGAAACTGCTTACGGGCCGGACATTGCCCCCGGAACTCCCAACGCGGAGCGAGACAGCTATGCCCGAGTGGTCCTCGAAGGGCGCCTGAGAGACGCCCTGGAGCGCCTCAACCCAGACCTAGACGACCAAGCCCTGGAGACTGCCTTCCGTCGAATCACCAACCCAGACGGGCCCACTCTGGAAGCCAGAAACCGGGCCTTCCACCTAGACCTCATCAACGGGGTCACCGTGGGCAAGCGTTTCCCTGACGGCACCGTAAGCGGAGTCCCCGCCAAAGTCCTGGACTTCGAGAACCCTCTGGAGAACGACTGGCTGGCCGTCAACCAGTTTAGCGCTCAGGAGACCCAGACTCCCCGGAGGCCGGACATCGTCCTTTTCCTCAACGGCCTCCCAGTGGGGAACATCGAGCTCAAGAACCCCGCCGACGAGAACACCGACATCTGGGATGCCTGGCAACAACTCCGCAACTATCAGGTGGACCTGCCCAGCATGTTTTCCATGAACGAGATACAGATCATCTCCGACGGCCTCCTGGGCCGCATAGGGCCCCTCAACGCCGGGCAGGAATGGTTCAAGCCCTGGAGGACCATGGAGAGCGAGGAGGCAGGCACACCCCATGCCCCTGAACTTCAGGTTATGCTCGAAGGGACCTGCGCCCCAGCGCGGTTCCTCACCCTCATCAAAGACTTCATCGTTTTCGACAACGACGGCAGCGGGAAGCTGATCAAGAAGCTGGCCGGCTACCACCAGTTCCACGCCGTCCGGGCCGCGGTAGAGGAAACCCTCAGGGCCACCGCCCTCCAGAGAGAGGCAGCCGAAACCGAGCAACGCCCTGGGACCCGCCACGGCGGAGCGCCGGGTGACCGACGCATCGGGGTTGTCTGGCACAATCAAGGGTCAGGGAAAAGCCTGACCATGGCTTTCTTTACCGGCGCCATCGTGCGGGAACCCGACATGGAGAACCCCACAGTCGTGGTCCTGACCGACCGGAACGACCTGGACGGCCAACTCTTCGGGACCTTCTCCCGGTCCCAAGACCTCCTGAGGCAAACACCGACCCAGGCCGAAACCCGGGCCGACCTCCGCCAGAAGCTTTCCGTCAACACCGGAGGGGTGATCTTCACCACCATCCAGAAGTTCTTTCCCGATGAAAGGGGAGATACCCACCCGCTCCTGTCCGACCGCAGGAACATCGTCGTTATCGCCGACGAAGCTCACCGCAGCCAGTACGGGTTCATTCAAGGCTTCGCCGCCCACATCCGGGCCGCCCTGCCCAACGCATCATTCCTTGGATTCACCGGGACCCCCATCGAACTGGATGACGCCAACACCCGGGCCGTCTTCGGCGATTACATCAGCGTCTACGACATCCTGCGCTCGGAGGAAGACAAAGCCACCGTCCCCATCTACTACGAGAGCCGACTGGCCAGGCTCGTCCTGGACGAGGCGGAGAAACCCAACATCGACCCCGACTTCGAGGAGGCGACTGAGGGAGAGGAGGTCGAACAGAAGGAGGCCCTGAAGACCAAGTGGGTCCAACTGGAGGCTGTCGTAGGCTCCGGCAACCGGATGCACCAGATCGCGCAGGACCTGGTGGACCACTTCGAGGCCCGCTTGGAAGAGATGGACGGCAAAGCCATGGTGGTCTGCATGAGCCGCCGCATCTGCGTAGATCTCTATCGGGAACTGGTCCGACTGCGCCCTCACTGGCACCACAACGACGACAACCATGGCCAGATCAAAGTGGTGATGACCGGCTCCGCAACCGACCCCCAGGAATGGCAGCAGCATATCAGGAACAAGAACCGGAGGGAGGCCCTGGCGAACAGGTTCCGGGATGTTGACGACCAGTTCAACATCGTCCTGGTCCGGGACATGTGGCTCACCGGATTCGATGCTCCCAGTCTCCACACCATGTACCTGGACAAACCCATGCAGGGACATGGACTGTTTCAGGCCATAACCAGGGTGAACCGGGTCTTCAAGGACAAACCCGGTGGGTTGGTCGTGGACTACCTGGGGCTGGCCAACGACCTCCGGAAGGCGGTGGACACCTACACCCAGAGCGGTGGACGAGGCAGAGCCACCTTCAACCAGGCGGACGCCGTGGACGTGATGCTGGAGAAGTACGATGTATGCTGCGGCATGTTCCACGGGTTCGACTGGACTCCGTGGATCACCGGTACCGCCCAGGAGAAACTGACAACCATTCCGGCAGCCCAGGAACACATCCTGGCGCAGGAGAACGGGAAGGAGCGTTACCTCCAGGCCGTCATGGACCTCTCCCGGGCCTTCGCGCTGTCAGTGCCGAACGAGGAGGCCCTCCGGATACGGGAGGACGTGAGGTTCTTCCAGATGGTGCGGACCGCGCTCCTGAAGAAATCCGAAGTGGACCGGACCCCGAGCGGAGACCTGGACTCGGCCATCAGGCAGATTGTGTCCCGGGCCGTGGCATCAGAGGGGGTGGTGGACATTTTCGCCGAGGCCGGCCTCAGGAAGCCGGACATCTCTGTGCTGTCGGACGAGTTCTTGGACGAAGTGAAAGGCATGACCCGGCAGAATCTGGCGGTGGACCTCCTGCAGAAGCTGATCAAGGGCGAAATCTCGACCCGCCGACGCCAGAACATGATCCAAGCCCGATCCTTTGCTGGGTTGTTGGAAGAGACCATCCGCCGGTACCAGAACCGGGCCATAGAGGCAGCCCAGGTCATCGAGGAACTCGTGGCGCTGGCCAGGGAGATCAGGGAGGCCACCGCCAGGGGAGAAGAGCTGGGTCTAACGGAGGAGGAACTGGCCTTCTACGACGCCCTGGAGACCAACGACAGCGCGGTGAAGATCCTGGGAGACGAGACCCTTAGGTCCATTGCCCAGGAACTCGTGGAGACCATCAGGAACAACATCACAGTTGATTGGACTCTGCGGGAAAGCGTCAGGGCCAACATGCGTATCAAGGTTCGCCAGGTCCTCAACAAGCACGGGTATCCGCCCGATAAACAGCCGAAGGCGATCCAGACTGTGATCCAGCAGGCGGAACTGCTCTCGGAGGAATGGGCACCAGTATGAGACCAGCACAGAGAATGTTTGGCCGAATCACCGGGATAGACTATTCCGGTGCGGACACACCGATCAAGCGAACCAACAAGTTGCAGGTCTACAGCACCGAAGGTCACAACCTGCCAGAGAGGGTCTGCATCCATCCTCGGCAGGGTAACGCCAAGCGTCAGCACAGAGAAAGACAGACTGATAGGAGTTTTGGTTTTCCCTGCCATATGGGAGAAGGCAGGTGAGGAATATGGAACGCCGGTCTACGGCAACCCAAACGGAGCAACAACGGGAAACTCTGGAGACCAAGCAAGGGCTCTGGCACGAACTTCGCAGAAGGCCCCCATACAGAGAGGAACTGGAGATATGGCGACTATGTATGGTCCTGTTGAGCTTTGCACCACTCTTTGTACTCCTAGCCATCCGGGGCGACGAGTGCTTGCCAGATGTATGGACTTGGGGTATCTGCTCGGCGTTGATCCTTGTCCCCTTGGCTTTGTTGATTTTGCGCCTACGGGTGGTCTGGAACTCCAAGGCTATAGGACAACTACCCATCGGTTCCGCTGAGAATAGTAATTCCCACATCCTCGCCTACTTGTTCGCCACTCTGCTACCGTTCTATCGGACACCTCTCGATGGCGTAAGAGAACTGCTGGCACTGGGTGTAGCCTTGGTATTCATCGTCTGGTTGTTCTGGTATATGGGCCTTCATTACATCAATGTACTCTTGGCGGTTTTCAATTACCGGATATTCACCGTGTACCCGCCTCAAAGTCAATCGTCGGTAGCACGGACTACTCCCTGTGTAGTGATCACCAAGCACCACTACTTGCGACCAGGGGCCGTACTGGAAACCCGGCAAATAAGCAACAGCTTATATTGGGACATTAGCCAATGAATTTCGACTTCGAGAATATAGAAGCTAGGAGTTTTGGCGTAGCAACGCGAGCGAGAGAGGAAGTAAACTTCTTCAACATACAAACAGATAATGATGTTTTGGAGGAGTTGGAGGAAATGGCGAAAACGACTCGGGAGCAAATGCTGGAAGTTGACGGTGTTCCCATCGCCTATGATCCTTCCGAAGCGTACCCCGCCAAGCAACACCTGACGATTGGTTTACAGGAGGAACCTGCAGGTTTATTTTGGGACCTGCATCAGGCAGTAGACCTTAACCCCGGCGGACGGGAGATTCTTGACAATCCTCGGACGACCTTCTGTTACTTTGCCCGATTTATTGACGCCAATGACAGGCAATTGGTGGCTATGCGACGCTCTTCTACCTTCAAGGGTGCTGTAACCAGGCAAGCACGGGGTATCCCACACCGCCTGATGATCTGGCGCAATGGGTTGACGCTTATTGAGGGCAACGTATTTAGGCTGGACCCTCAGTTCGACCTTCTGATCGACAACCAAGAAATCCGCATTCTCCACGCCGCCGGGTTTGAGCAAATAGGTGGGTTACGGGCATTGGTCCAAGCCGCCGCTATCGAGAATGTCCAATATATGCAGGGCCAACTTCCTTTTGTGGCGGGGGACTTTGACGACCCCGAGTGGCGAATCACCATTGGAATTGCGAGGAAATTAGCGGCCCTGCGGCAGGTGCGCCTAGAGGGACTAACAGCAGACTCTTTACGTCGACAGTGCGCGATAAAGAACGTGCCATTTAACGAAAGGCAGGATGGCACGCTGGAGTTTGAACAAGCCGACATTGGAGACCTGTTGGACGTTCTAACCCGACATATATTTGTCGACGAGCTAATTCCCGGGGAACCAGAGGTCTACAGGGCCCCCAGCAGGCGACCGAGATAGTGGGCATCCATTCTCGGATGGCAGGGGCCAGTGGTGTGGTGCCACTCCACCTTGGTGCATCGGAAAGAATCACCGAAAAGGGTCGTATGACACGCGGGCTGAGACGTGACAGACTCACGGGAGCTTGATGTTGGGAGGAATCTATATGGTTGAAGAGCGCCCGTTGGCCACAGACCGATTTCGGGAATCCCAGAACCCGGATGAGTTCAGCGAACAGCCCGGCACCGACCTCGAGAGTCGGCTCCGAGACAATCCACGAAAGGCCAGTGCTTTGGACCACTCGATAAGGATTGGTATTGCTGCTCTATCCGATATTGCGAAGGCTTTATCGGGCATCGCAGGGCAAGTGTTACCATTCTTGGGACTACTCTGCCCTGAGATTCTAGCTGAGGCTCTCAAGAGACGATACCAAGAAACTAGCAGACCGATTCAGTTCGCAGATGCCATTCAGCTTGCGTTGACTCTAATGGCACTTCGTGTCCCGTACTCCGGGCCAGAACCCAGACCGGACGGCATCATCGGCGCGATTCGGGATTATGAAATGATCGCGTCGTACGCCCTACGGCACAACCACATCCTAGAATTGATAACGGCGTCGAGTTCAAACCCGGTCGCATTCTCGGCACTCCAAGAAGCCCTCCGCTGGCTTCGGGAAGACGGCAAAGATATTCCCGATGATTTAAGGGAATGGTCGTATGACGTTGCCCAGGGAACTCGACAATGTCCAAAGGTTGGACCAGGGCGAAGTCGATACGGGAACCAGGTTCGAGATGCTGCGATAGTCAATGCCATCGAAACCCTAGTCGATTGTGGCCTCAAGCCCACTCGTAATCAGGCTTCTGACCCCAATTCGGCCTCTGACGCGGTTTCAATGGCTTTGAAACGTTTGGGGCTGAACCTGGAATCAGACGCCATCGCCAAGATTTGGGCCAAGCGTGATCAGATCCCCTGCTCAGAGTTCTCATCCCCGTGGCAATAACTGTTTCACAAACCTCGAGGGAGTCTCCACATTGTCACTCTGCCCAATCAAACACTAGAGACATGCTGGTTGAGGATAGGAGTCGTGGACCTAGGCGGCCATCAGGATCACTCCTGACCCGGTGACGGTGTGAGGTTCTCCCTCCCCCGCCGCGCCACTACTCCCAGCTGACTGGAAGACCCGGAGGAACAGGCCCCGGGTCTTCCAGTCAGCTGGGAGCGGTCAATCCGGGTGACCATCGGCGGACTGTTACCGTGGGCCAGGGAACCCGCGAGCAATCCCAAACATGCAGGAGCGGTGGCGTCAGCCAGCCGGTCTTTCCAGCGATGATTGTGCATAATAGGATCCAGCAATTTCGGAATTATGCACAGCGCTGAGCCTGTGGGTAAAACCCTGGCACAATCCCATAATTATGGGGTACGCATACGACCGCCCTCAGCCGTCATTACATCCTCTCCCTGACCTCTGATTTCCTCAGCCATCCGTGCTGACCGTTTCTCCGTGGTCTGTCACGCTTCGGCGGTCCCAACGGTCTGACCCGTGGCCTCTCCTTCTTCCCGGCATCTACCACAACAGCAACATCCTTGTTCCGCGTAACATGATGAACGCTCCCCGCTGCTATCTTGGGACGGGGAGCGGCGCTTTTGGGGAGTCACGCCCCGATACTCGCGGCGTCGGCTCCGACTTCCTCACCACATCGGCCCATTCGGTGAATGGGGCATTGACCCTGGCAACTTCCGCCGGAGTCTTGCCGCCCAGACTCTCATGCTCACGGAACAGGTTGTAGGTCAGCGTCCAGCCGTCAAGGTAGCGTTGCCCGCTCGCAGCATTGTCCAGCCCGCGAAGCGTCTTGGTGCGCTGGCGGTACGTCCCCTGTAGCCGCTCCGACAGGTTGTTGTTGACCTCGGCGCGTATCCCGTCGCTCTGGACATGCTTGGTGTAGGGGAACACCAG
This sequence comes from uncultured Dehalococcoidia bacterium, assembly GCA_951812625.1. Lineage (GTDB taxonomy): Bacteria > Chloroflexota > Dehalococcoidia > Lucifugimonadales > UBA3495 > CATOSP01. Next base: position 1,978,331 of record CATOSP010000002.1, read on the forward strand.
GTTGATTGCGGCGGGGTAGGAACCCAGGCGGTCAGTCTTGATTACCTTGGGATGCTCGTATGCCGCTGCTGCCGCTTTCTCCATAACGGTTTCGGCGGCCCTGAGATTGCGGTGCTTGCTCAGGTGGGACGCCAGAATGTAACGAGTCTTGGCGTCCATGACGTTCCAGTTCCAGTATTTCTCCCCGCCGACCGTCACCTGCATCTCATCGGCAACCCATTCGTCGCCAGTGTGAGCTTCGTACCGAGGGTCTTTCAGCGTGTCGGTTGCCCTATCGGTATAGTCCCTCACCCATTCGTAGAGCGTGGCCTTGCTCGGCTTGATGTCGAATGCCTTGTTCATTGCCTCGGCAATCTGCTGATAGGACATTCCCGAATAGAACATCCTGATTGCCATGCCCATCTGTTCCGCTGGCACTCGCCGCCCTTCGGCCATGCCGTTGGCGCGAAACCACTTGTCACATTCCTTGCAGGAATAGCGTTGGTGGCCCGACTGCTTCCCGGCCTTTACGACTTTGCCTGAACCACACGCCGGACATTGAACGCTATAGGTGGTTGTCTCCTGAAACTCAGCCATTACCCGCCTCCCTGTTTGCCCTGCATGGTATCAGGGCACCAAAACCCGACCTGCTACAAGCAAACGGAACCGCCTGAAGCACTCCCGAGCGTTGGAAGGTCACTGTGTCCGGAGTCTGCGGAAGATCAAACTTCATGCCACGTTATCAGTGTTGACCTATCAGGTGACAGCGCTGGCACGGTTGCGAGCCGAAGATGTGGATCGAATGCGAAGGATGACGGTAAAGATGGCGTAGGGCAATACGAGCAAGCCGCAGCTTGGGTGTCGGTGTATGGTCTGGTAATATAATGACATCCAAGAACACACGGAGGATTCCGGTTCTAAATAGAGAAGGCCAGTGGTGCAAACACTGGCCTTGAGATCAAGGGTTGCCGGGGCTGACGCCTAACCTTCGAAGTTGAAAGCAAGGGAAGAGTAGCCTCTCAGGAGAGCTTGTGTCAAGGCTCCGGCGAGAACGCCGGAGCCTCTTTGCGCTCTGATCCAGGAGGTTATTCGTGGCATAAGAACTCAGCAGTCGTCGAAGTTAAAGGCGCGGGACATCAGGATGGAGTTGGCAGAAGGCAGCAAAGTGGCGATGTACCGGGTTGAAGGGAGCATGTGATGAGGCTGATCAACCTGTATATGTCCGGGTAGATATGGCGTGTCTATGTCTCCTTTGGAGGGCGGAATTAGTTGCCTGATTGGGGTGTTTATTCCGCTTGTCACTTTGGTGATTGCTCTCGCCTTTACTTCTTGGACTAAATGGTATTGGTTTTTTCAACGTCCGCCTCGGGAACGTATTTGGATTGCAGTTTACGTTTGGATAGGTTTGGTTCTATTGCATTTGTTAATGCGGAGAGTTTGTTGGTAGCCGCTATGAAGTAGAAGAAGCTGGAGATTTGAAATAGTGCGATGATTCCGAGGATGATGATGAGTAGTTGGAATTGGTCTTCTGGCATCGGACTGTTTCCCTAGTTGGGAGAGAAGGTTTTGATGATGGAGCTGGAGTTTGGCGTATCGCTGGTTAGTAGTGAGTCTGCTTGGATGATACTCTTACTCCAGCTACGAAAGCAACTTATGTCCTTACCTCTATACTTGGCGGCTTGATAGAAAGTATGCCGGTTTATAGGGAATATGATGTGAAATAAGGACCTGCGGAATTGTCAGGGCCTCTGATTTGTTATATTTTAGGGTTGTCGTCTGGGGAAGACATCCCGGAACGACGAAGAAGCCAGCGCACTACTTCTGGCTTCAAGCGCCGGGGCAAGATGCCCTTCGCGTTACAACGAGCGAAGGATAGCCTCTCAAGGAATCCCGCGTCAAGCCCTGGAGCAAAATCCAGGGTCTTTTTGTGTTCTGAATGTGTCCTCAAGAAAAGCGCAGCGGCTCGAAAACTGCTCCAAAAAGTGACGCTGCGTAGCTGACGGCGCACGCGTCGGAGGGTATGATTCCCATGGTATCGCACATCAATCAGAGATGGACTCAGACGCCCTTGTCTGCTCGCTCCTGCATTGAAGGAGCGTTCGTATTGGGTTACAGATTAACCGGCAGAAACTACGACGGATTAAACAGGTGGAGTGAGCGCTTCAGCAGGTTCAAGTTTGGTCCCCGGCAGTCACAGGAGGCTGGAATTGCCGTTATCCAGGCTACTATAGGCTCGCTGATGAAGCAGTTACTGGCGGGGTCGAATGTACTGATGGAGGAAGTGACCTTTGTACCTGCGCTTGGTTCTGGCGAAACGACAGCGAACCCTAATGGCCGCATCGCGTCTTTGACTACCGCCGGTGCTAACGTGTTCGGTAACCTCTATCGCCTGGACCTATTAACCAAGAAACCCCACGAAAGGCTGCATAGGCCGGGAAGGACAGCCGACCAAAGGGAGGAAATCATTCGGAACGCCGAATACAGAGCTGGCTCGGTCACAGCCCGTGTCGTGTTCGTCTTTGACGATTTCATCACCCGTGGCGATACGCTGGGTGCGATAGCGAACGCGATCAAGCACACCAACCCAAATTTAAGGGTTTATGGTGTCGCGTTGGCTCAGAACCAGGGCGTTGAATACTTCGACACGGACCCGGACACGGTGAACGACCACCTGCTGCCGGAACTGGCAAATTTGTGGGACCAACACGAAAGGGGATAGGACAGTATTGCATTATGTATCATCATTGGCAAAAGCCCAAGCGATGCTGGCCTTGACGAATATCAGAGGGGTCGGACGACGAACTGCCATTGACTTGTGGCTAACAGTCATAGCATCTCAAGACGAGTTGGGCGACGACCCTCATGAGATTTTCGTTACAGCCGCATCGAAATCCGAGAGGGTGTACGGTTCAGAAACGGATTTGGGCATGGTGTGGCGCACAAGTGAGCAGCAAGTAGCGGAAGCGCACGAGGCTGGCCTCCGAGTCTTGTCGTACTTCGACGATGACTATCCCGAACGCCTGCGGGGCATTCCCGACCCACCAGTTGTGCTTTTCATCAAGGGCCGGGTAGAGGCCCTCCACGAATCTGCCACCGTCGCAGTGGTGGGCACGCGAGAGCCGACCCCATTTGGGGTACACGCTGCGTTCAAAGCAGGGCAACATGCCGCCGAGTCTGGGGTTACGGTAGTCAGCGGTCTAGCCTTGGGTTGTGATACACAGGCCCACGAGGGTTGTGTAAGCAGATTCGGCACCGGTGTGGCGGTATTGGCCCACGGGTTGGACCGGATGTATCCGGCCAAGAACCGTGAGCTTGCTGGCCTATTGTTAGAGAGCGGCGGATGCTGGGTCAGCGAATATCCGCTCGGCACTAAACCAGCGCGCGGGGCGTTCGTGGAACGCGACCGGATTCAGAGTGGTCTTGCCGATGGCGTACTAGTGATCGAGACTGATGTGCAGGGTGGTACCATGCACACCGTGCGCTACTCCCAGCAGCAGCACCGTAGGTTAGCGTGCATCGGCCATCCGCAAAAATGGTGGCATCATCCGAAGACGCGGGGCAACCGGAAACTGATTGAGGAGGGAAAAGCCGAACCGATTGGCGATGCAGCGGCAATGGTGAGGTTCCTACGCGATATGTCAGGCAACTGGACATCTTCGCAGGAATCCGACCGATTGGACGATGAGGGGACGGACCAGCAATTGTGGTGGAACGAAATGGAATCCCTGCTTGTGCCCGACGATGTAGGCGACTCAGGGGCTAAGTTGCCGTTGCCGGAACCCGAAGCCCCTGAAGTCCCGACCGTGAAAGAATCACACACGTACCGGCCATCTGAGAACGCCATTATCGTCAAAGTCATTAACGGCAACCCCAAACGGGCCAACTCTAGGGCCCATAGCCGTTTCGACCTATACGTATCCGGTATGACAGTCGGGCAGTACCTCACAGCAGGAGGGGAAAGGGACGACATATACGAAGACATCGCACATGCCTACATCGTGGTCTCAGACTATCCTTACGCCGAGTTAGCTCAATGGGTCTAGTACGAATCATACGGATGGCGGCGTGACGATGATAATCTTTGATTTCGACCAGACCTTGGTGGATACCAGTTCGCTGGAGCATTTGAGGCGCAACCGTAATTGGGCTGCTGTGCATCAAGGGATGCGAGCCCTACAACCATACGAAGGCATTACGCCCCTATTGAATAGCTTGGTTGAGGCCAGTCAAAAAATCGGGATAGTTACCAATAGCCCGGTCGCCGTCCCACAAAGATTTTCAGAAAGGCAGAGGTGGCGGTTGGATTGTATCATCGGCTTCCATGACGTGCAGCGTCGCAAACCGTATCCTGATAGCCTATTGTTGGCGCTTGAACGGTGTGGTGAGAAACCAATCGATTCATATCACATCGGGGACCGCGCACAAGATACGGAGGCGGCGCGAGCGGCTGGTATTGTCGCTATCGGCGCTGGTTGGGGCAGCTTGGAGTTCGACATGCTGCGGCAATCTCAACCGGATGAGCTCTTCATGTCAGTGGCGGACCTGAGGGAGTTCCTCCTCACAGCGATCCCCTGACGTATCCCGTATGCGCACCCGGACTGCTGTCGAGCGATTGACCCCCCGCAGAGCAATGCACAATTCCCCGACGAGACGATCTAGAGTCAGACTGGCGGCAATTCAGGGGTGGACGTGCCGAACCTTTCCAGTTTCATATTCTGGGAGCAGCAACCTGGGTTGAAGGCGTTGCGTTACCGAAAACATTTGAAAGGGGCGTTCCCTCAGGGAGCGCCCCTTTCTACTTGAAGCAATCGATGCGAGCAAAGCCACGCATCCACTCACACCTGCTTTGCTCTAGCCTCAACTAACTTTTACCCTCGCCCCCCTTCTAGCGCCATAGACGCCGCTATATAGCACGTCTAACTCCACCACACCTGCGGCCTCACCGCTGGCTCTAGGTCCGGCGTCACTCCCAACTCGTACATCTCCTGGACCAGGACACAGATGTTATGGCACAGCACCTTGAGCAGGATTTCGTTGACCTGCCCCGTCTCTGATTTCGACCGGAGCGCATCCCCGAACTTCCCCTTTATCATGCTGAACGTGGTCTCCACGTTAGAACGCCGGTGATAGTGTTCCTTCCACTCATCCTCGTTCAACGTGAAATAGGCATACAGGCGACGCCACATCGAAGAGCCTTTCCCTGTGGTGTTCGACTTAAACGGAATAAAGGGCTCCGCCCCGTGATGCTCGATGTACTGGAGATTGTTGTTCGACAGGTACGCCTTGTCCGCTGATAGCTCTGCCACGTCAAACCGGACCGCCGTGCCGTCCAACAATTCCGGCAGGACCGGCGAGTCATTGACGTTGCCGGACGTTATCTTGACCGACGTGACGACATTCGTCTTCACGCCGCAAATTATATGCGCCTTGAGCCATTGCCGCTGAGACTTCTCCTTGCCCCACTTGGCGTCAAACCAACGCTCGAACTTGCAGGTCGAGAAGCCGCTGCTGTCTATGGCGAAAGATGATTCCACTGACACCAGTGGCGCAGCGCTCCGCCCTATCAGGTCCACCAGGACCGGCATAAGACCAGGATTGGAGATATAGCGGTTGACCGAGTTAAAAGACGGAGCGGTGTCGATGTATCCCTGCTTATGGGCTTCCCGCACATCGCAGTTAAAGCGGCGGGCCGAAAAGCCGGAATAGACCTTAATAGCTCCGACAAATACCATATCCCCGAGCGGAAGGCGGGGCCGTCCGCCGAGGTAATCAGGTTGTTTGACATTGCCGCAGAGGTCGGCTAGAAGTTCCTGAAAGTGGCCTTTTTCAGAGGTCTGGGCAGCGTTGTATGCGGGCCAGTCTTGAGGATAGGTCTTACGAATGGAAGAGACGGAGCCGGCCACGGGCTCCACTTGCTCGCCTGAAATCGTGGTGCTACGATCTATTAGTGTCATGGCAGGGGTACACTCCCTGTTGTGACTAGGGGCCGAGGGTGTGACAGCGCCATCGGTCCCAGTAATACCATTATCCGGCAAGGAGGTCAGTAATTCAAGCTGAATTGCGGAGAATTTATAATCAGTATTGTTCCTGTTTCGTAGTCTGGCCATACACCTCGCACTTTATTCGTTAGAATATACCGCCCTTTTTACGCAATCGGCGGGCGGCGAAAGCCCCCCTGCAAGACTCAAAGCGTCTCCTGGGATTTGACAGCCGGTGAGCTTGCCGGGGGAAGAAGGGGAACAAGGGAAAACCAGGCCGGGACCCGCACGTCCCGGCTTTTTCCCTATGGTTTCACCATACAGGTTATGTCAACAATAAAAGTCCGGGCGAGAGCAAAGCCCGCCCGGACGTTCACAGAAACCTGGAAATTCTACTTTTGGTTCAGGAGCTACTTCTGATTCAGCCCGCAGTTTTGGTTCAACTCGAAAGTTGAATCAGACTTTTAGTTCAACCTGGACTTTAGGTGCAAAGCCATCATAGGGCAGAAATCACCGGGCACCAGGGTGTGCAGTAGAAAAAGGATTTGGACATGACGACGGATGATGCGGTGGCGCGGCTCGATGTCTCTCCGGCGGCCGGGAGGGCCGCCCACACACTCATCCACCTGCCTTTGGGCACCGTCGACCACGTGGCTCAAGCGCAGGGGCTGTCGCCCTACACCATGTATCCCGCCGTGCGGGAGCTTGCCAGCGCCAGCCTCGTGGACTCAACGGCCTTGAGGGTCGACGAGGGCCAGGAGCATCGTCACTGGTTCACACAGAAGGCCCTCGAGGCGATGGGCCTCCACCATAACAGCTGGCATCTGCCCCGTGAGCTCAGCCACCTCCTGCTGGAACGGTTCCCCCTCACCGACCGATTCTACCGAGCAGCGGTCACGGTAGAGAGCCTGGGGCAGCTACGAGGCTTCGAGTGGTTCCCCGGGTTGGCCCTTGACACTGCCGTCACGTACGAGCAGGGGTGGGTGGCGCTGCTCTGATCCGGTCCGCTGGAGACCGAGCGGGGACTGGTCCGGCGCCTGATTCGCCTTGGACACGATATGGTCAACCACAGCCTGACCGACGAGCCGACATGGCCAGCATTCCTTTCTTGGGTGGTGGACGACCCGTGGCAGCGCCAACTGGTTCTCCGGGCGGCCAAGAGGTTCCGGTTGCAGGACCAAATGGCTATCTGGTGTGTGACCGACGGCATCCTATCTTGGCCCCGTAGCCCGCAGGTCAGCCGCGGGGGTCTCCATCAGCCCCTGGAGCCCCGCTCTCTGGGAACGTGGACCTGGGACAGACGTATCGACGCGTCCCTGTGGCAACCCAGTACCGGTCCGCGCTCGGAGGCCATGGTCCGGGTGGCGGCTGAGTGGCCCGGGTGCAACAGGGGTTTTTGTGCAGGCCACCACCGGAGAGGGGGACCGGAAACGGACTGAACGGGGCCTCAGATTCCTGCGGGACCAGCAGTGGCTGACGCGTCAAAAGATCAAGGGCGTCGGCCGCCATTCCATCACCTCCAGGGCCCTGAATACCCTCGCCCGCATGGACGGGATCTCCAACGACGGGGCGGCCATGACGCGCCACATGCCCGCGTGGGAGCGGCGGGGGTATCCCAGCCCCACGAGGACCGGGTGCAGGATCTAGCGATCAGGTTTATGGCACTGCGCCTTGCAGTGGCTGCGGGTTGGCGGTCGTGGGAGCACATGGGCGCCGGTGGGGCGATAAAGCCCGATGGGATGGTCCTACTCACCCACAGTCCGTATGGCCCAGGCTGGGCTTATCTGGAGTATGAGCAGTCGGCCCGCCGCACACAAAAACTGAGCGGCAAGCTCCGGGGCTACGCGTCGGACCTGCGTCAGGACGACTGGCCCGTCCTGGTAGTGGCGTGGGATGACAAGGCCAAGCGTATCCTGCACGAACTCGGGCGGGAGATGCGGGTCCGGATGATCACCACCACGAGGGGGCGCTTAGCTGGTCACGACGCGATGGGCAGTGCGGCCATCTGGTCCATGTACGGCGTGCCCGTGCCCCTAGTACTGGATCAAGTCAGGAATTAATGGGATAGAGGCGATTGAGTTTAGTTCTGGCGTCCTGGATGCCGAAGTGCCAGTTGACTCGGACTTGAGCCCGGTTTCTCTCTTGTTCCAGGGCGTGAATCTCCCTGCAGAGGGACTCCTGATCGGGGATGCGCTTTTTGAGGCAGCCACGGGAGAAGACACTGAATTCGATCTCCGCCATATTGAGCCAGCTGCCATGCTTGGGGGTGTAGTGGAACTCCAGTCGCCGCGCCATGCGCCGGGCCTCCTCCGCCGGAAAGGCCTGGTACAAAGACGCCTTGCGATGGGTATTGAGATTGTCCAATACCACCCGGACCACCGGCACATCGGGGTAGGCCTCGTCCACCAGCCAGCGCATCTGGTGAGCGAAGTCCCCGGCCGTGCGCCGCTCCGTAACCGCCACATGCCGCCAGCCCGCCAGGGGCTCGATAAAAAGGAACAGGTTGCGGGTGCCCTCGCGCCGGTACTCGTAGTCCTCACGCTTGGGACGTCCCGGTTCTACCGGTATCGGCGGCCGGGTGTCGGACAGCAACTGGGTGGAGGTCTCGTCGAAACAGACCACCGGCCTCTGGGGATCGTAGGGCTCGGCGTAGAGGTCCAGGACATCCTCCATGGCCGCCACGAAGTCGGCGCTCACCTCGGGAATGCACCACTGTTTCTTCCGCCACGGCTTGATTGTATTTTTTTCAAGTGCAGCCGCACCGTCTCGTACGACAGGGACTCAACCACCCCCAGTTCAACCATCCGGTCTGCCAGCAGGCGCAGGTTCCAGTGGTCGTGGCCCTCCGGGGCCGGACTGCAGGCCAAGGCAATCAGGCGGCCCTCGGCCCGGTCATCCATCTTGCGGTACCGGTGGGCCTGGGGCCGGTCCTTGAGCACACCGTCCAGCCCGCCCTCGGCAAAGCGCCGCTTGACGTTGAACACCGTTCCCTGGGCCACGTCCAAGGCTTGGGCCACCTTGGGTGCCGACCAGCCCTCGTCGGTCTTCAGCAGGATGCGGGCCCGGTTGATAACTCTGGCGGAACCCTTTCCCGCCCGGATCATATGCTCCAGTTGGTTGCGCTCCTCCGGCGTCAACTGGACCGCAAACTTCTCCCTGACCACACCACCACCTCGCAACAGCACCTATTGCCAGCAGATTAGCACTGCCACCCGGTCCCCGGCTACAACTTCAAGACCAAGTTTGATTGAGTACTAGGATAGGCACTTATGCCGTCCTTTATCTCTCTTGCATCCCGCACGCGGCCAGCCCGGAAATCCCGCAGGCCAAATGTCTTTGTCCCAAGTGAGGGCTACCGGATGGACGAGTCCGGGCTGGCCGCGGCCCGAGAATCCATGGCCACCTGGCCAATCGTCGTCTTCCTCCTGGCGACCTTCGGCCTGCCCTAGTCGGGTGTGAGGCAATTCATACGATGATCAGATGGAGGCGGGGACGACTCAAACTACACAGCATCGATACCATCGCCTAAATACTCCTGGAACACCCGGCTTTCGCTGCGGGGACAAAAACGGTGCACGCGCGGTGCGCGATTGGAGTAAGGCGGAGGTGAAATGTAGGTGGGCAGGTTGCACAGCAAACCGGCGCACCGAAGGAGTCAGGCCCATATGGCAACTACCACCCAACGGAGCTCTCGGTCCTTCTCAGGAACCTCAGAGAGCGGACCCGGAAGAGCAGGTGCCGGCTGGCGCAATTCAGTGGCGTCGATGAAGCCTACCTCTCTCGGTTGGAAACGGGCGAACGGTATAGACCCACGAGGGACACGGTGGTGAAACTGGGGCTCGCCCTGGTTGCTGATTCGTCATCGGTGAGCCTTGGCGATGTTAATGATCTCCTTCTGTCCGCGGAGCATGCCTCTCTCCGTGGTCGAGGGGAGTCGTTTGAATTCAACTGACATGGGGCGAACACGGATCATCCCTTTCTGGATGGATTCCTTGCCTTCGACCTGCCCCGGCCGAGCCGTAGGGCACCAGGACGTTTCGGTTCTCTCCAACCACCGCCTTTGACGCTGTGCCGGAAGTGCCTGGAGCCTCGCATGTCGACCCGGTCCATAGACGAGAACTCCTGACTCACCTGGACGGCCATCCGGTTGGCGATGTGAACGTGCCTTTCAACCATTGCCAGGGAGGTGTGGCCCAGATTATGTTTCAAGAGGAAGACGTCGCCGCCGTTCAGCAGGAACCAGATCGCATACGTGTGACGCAGCAGGGGGGGTGCAGCCTGGAAACCCCGGAGAACCCGGAAAGCCTCGTCGTGAGAGAACGCAGGGCATCGGAGGTCATGGGGTGCCCGTCGAGGCACAGGAAGAATACGTCTACCTCCGGACCAGAGACTTCTATCCGGTGGCCATGGGCGTAGTTCACCAGTGCGCGGTGGCAGGTTGTGCCAAGGGCGATGATACGTTCTTTATCCCCTTTCCCAAGTACCTTGACGTACCTGTCCTCGAGATGAACGTCATCGTATTTCAGGGTTACTACCTCGGAGAGCCGGAGCCTGGCATCCAGCACCAGAAAGAATATGGCTGTGTTCCGCGCTCCCAACGCTGTGCTGGGGTCCACGTGGGCGAAGATCCGCTTGATTTCCCCGTCCGCCAGGATCTCTATCTCCTTCTCCCGGACATTTGGCGTCCAGAGGTTCGCCAACCGGTTGCAATCAGTGTATCCCCGCCCGTCCAGCCATGAGAAGAAGGAGCGGAGTGCCCTGACACGGTTGTTCACCGTATGGCTGGATGCCCTCTCTCCACGTACCCCCTTCCGGCCCTGAAGGTGGAGTACGAATCGCCTAACCTCTTCCTCTCCAAGGTCCCGCAGGCGGATGGACATACCCTCGCCGCTCAACCAGTTCTGTAACAGGCCCAGGGACTGGTTGTACCAGGGCACGGTCTTCGCGGACTTGCCGTCGGACCCGTTGTGGAGCTCGAACTGCTTCACCACCTCAGAGAGTTCCAGCTTGCCTGTGTTCACGTTCCGGCCCCGCGCGTTCTTTCTACCCGACATGCTACATACTTGCCTCAATCCTGAGAATTGTCCGTCAGGCAAGCAGGGGGACTGGAACCGGGACTCACCTCCGGGGCGGGCAGCGTCCGGTGTCTGCTCATGGCAAAGAAAAAGCCGCCGGACCCGGCGACTCTTTGTCCTCAGGCACGCCCCGTGAATGGGGGGGCCGAGGGTTTTCGTAGCTGTAGTGGCGTCCCAGGCAGGATTCGAACCCGCGACCCGCTGCTTAGAAGGCAGCCGCTCTGTCCACCTGAGCTACTGGGACGTGACAACCACAAACTGATTATATCAAATCAAGGAACAAGTTTGACTTGCCCGTCGGGATGCCTAACCGGTCAGGCGCAGCTTACTATCAGAGACGATCCCGTGTACCATCATGTGGCCCGGGACGGGTATTCCCGACGTGTGTTGGTAATGGGATAAATTAGGGTTGGAAAGGAAAAGGAGGAGGCAGTGAGGTGATGGCGCGACCACGGATGTATCGAAAAGACCTGCGCTGTCCCCACTGTGGCTCCAACTGGCTGCCCAAGTACGGGCGCTACCGGGGCAAACAGACCTGCCGTTGCGGTCAATGTCTCTACCATTTCACCTCAGTGGCGGAGCATCCCCATCAGCCGGAGGGGGTCAGGAAGCTGGCGGTGGACCTGTCCACCGAGGGTAGCAGTCTGGAAGCCATCGGGCGGGTGCTGGGGGTGAAGTCGGGAACCCTCTATTCCTGGGTCAAAAAAAGCCCAGTGGACCTGGGAGTTGTTGCGGCTCCTGGTGGAGCAGCGGCCGGATGGCCGGCCGCTGCTCCACCAGCCCGGGTCATATTTCTGGATGAGATGTGGACCTGCGTGGGGGTCCGGCGGGGAGGGCAGCGGCGAGAGGTCTGGGTCTGGACGTCGGTGGTGGAGGAAGGGGACGGTCGGCGGTGGGTGGACTTTCAGGCGGGAGACCGCAGCGAAGCGGCCTTCCTGAAGTTGTATGACCGGCTGCCCGAGGCCCAGCGATATGTCAGTGATGGCTACCGGGCATATGAGTGGTTGCCCCAGAACCGGCACGTGGCGGGCAAGGCCTGGAAGCCAACAGGAATGAGGGATTGCACCCGGTGTTGCGGGACAAGCTGAACCGTCTGCATCGGAGAGCCAAGGGATACAGCAAGAGCGTCACCCTGCTGCGGGACTCCATCGCCCTGGTCTGCTTACGCCTGGGCCTAATCTAATACCAACACACCCCAGGAATACCCCGGGGCCAGGGGCTATTCATTTTCTGAGATAGGTTTTAGAGTTTGGACAAGAGAATGGAGAGGGTGGGGATGATGAGGTTGAGAGAAGCTTTAGACCAGGTGCCCGATCACCGGAAGAGCCAGGGCCGGCGTCACCCTTTGGGGGCGGTTTTGAGCTTGGCCGTTTGCGCCATGCTGTGCGGCGCCCGCAGTCTGTATGCCATCGCCCAGTGGGGAAGGGACCAAGGAGTCACGACGGGGCAACTGCTGGGGTTCAGCCGGGGACAGACGCCCTGTGTAGCGACCTTCCACCGGGTGTTCAAAGACCTGGATGTGGCGGCCTTTGAGGCCGTGTTGAGGGAATGGCCGGTCAATAGCGGGGTAGAGCTTGGGGAGGCGCTGTCCCTGGACGGCAAGACCCTGCGGGGGATTCACGGGGAAGAGATACCGGGAGTGCATCTGGTGTCAGCCTATGCTGTCCGATGTGGGGCGGTGCTGGCCCAAGCGGCCATGCCGGGGAAGGGTCAGGAATTGGAGGCAGCCAAAGAAGTGCCGGGTCTGGGACCCGCTTCAGGGCCGGGTAGTGGTGGCGGACGCCCTGTTGACGCAACATGAAGTGTGCCGGCAGATTGTGGCCGGCGGCGGGGACTGCCTGTTGCCGGTGAAAGGGAATCAGCCCGCTTTATATCAGGACTTGGCAGAAGCCTTTTCCCCCAGTGGAAGCTGAGGTGGGCAACGGTCCAAGGGTGCCCCCGTGGCAAGCGCAGGAATGGCGGGAGCGTGGGGTCACCCTGACGGCGTGGGTGGATGCCTCGCCCAAGCAGCGTCACGGACGGTGGGAGCGGCGGGAACTTTGGGCCTTGTCCGACCCGGAGTTAAACGGCTGCGCGGGCAGCACTGGAACGGTGGGGGAAGCTTGGCCGCACCTGAAACAGGTGTGCCGGGTGGAGCGGAGGCGGACAGTGAAAGGCCGAGTCCAGGTGGAGGTGAGCTACGCGGTAACCAGTCTATCCCCAACCGTTGCCGGAGCGGACCGTCTGTTGCGAATACTCCGGGAGCACTGGCACATCGAAAACCGGGTTCATTGGGTACGGGATGTTACCTTTGACGAAGACCGTTCTCAGATAAGAACTGCTCTGAGATAAGAACTGCCTCCGCCCCCCAGGTTATGGCAGCGTTACACAACCTGACAACCATTCTGGTGCGTTGGGCGGGTCACAGCAACGTGCCGCTGCCCTGCGCCGTCACGCCGCTCACCTCTCCGAAGCATTGGCCCTGCTGGGTATTGCATGTTACCCCGGAAAATAAAAAGGCCCTGACCCCGGGACGTTCAGTATCGACAAATGAAGGTTGGCTTGGTTATAATTCACTAATATATGGGGACGCGCGGGTTCGACAGGAGCGTTCTGTAGTGGATTGCAGGTCGAGGTGCCATCGTCCTCGTTAAAAAGGTGGCGCACAACAACTGACAACCGTGAATTTGCACTAGCCGCCTAAACGTGGCTACGTCTGCTCTCTGCTAATCCCGGAGGCGGGGATGCAGGCGCCAAGATTCCGGGATGCGGCCCTTCCGACGCCGATGCGGCAGGGCTCAAGTTTATCGGATGGCCCTTGGGGAGATTCAGCCGGCAGAAGCTCACAAGGGCGACAACAAAGCGCCGGATAAGCCTGTAGTACATCCTCCTATGGCACCTTCTGGACGGGGAGTTCGACTCTCCCCCGTCTCCACCATTCCGTCAAAATGTCCCCGCTCGGTGCTATTGGACTGGAGCGGGGCTTTTTCGTTGGGCATCACGGAGCAATACGTTTGTCTGGTACAACCCGGGCAATGTCTCGGAATGGGTGAGGATGAGAGGAGACTCAAGAATTTCCCTTCCAAAATGGAATTGAGCGCGATGTCCTCCCCTATTCTATGGGGTGTCGTCAAAACAATGAGAGGGTGGTAAATTGCTGGAAACGGGGAGAGTGTGGGAGGTGGGGAGTATGACGGCAGCGCACCGGCGCCACGATATGGCTGATGATGTTTGGGAGAGGCTGAGGCCGTACCTACCCGTGGGAGAGGGCAAGAGAGGCCGGCCGTCCCATGACAACCGGCGGTTTATCGACGCCGTGTGCTGGATACTGCGCACCGGCGCTCCTTGGCGGGATTTACCCCCGGACTACGGAGACTGGAAGAACACCCATCGCCGCTTCTGCCGCTGGCGGGACCGGGGCGTGTGGGCCGGACTGTTGGAGGCAGTGATGGATGACCCCGATTTCGAGTGGCTGATGATTGATTCCAGCTACATCAAGGCCCATCCCCACAGTGCCGGGGCCCGGGGCGGAAACCAGGCCATAGCCCGCACAAAAGGGGGCTGAACAGCAAGCTGTACCTGGCAGTGGACTCCCACGGAATGCCGGTACGGCTGGCGGTGACCGAAGGCACGTCGGCCGGCTGCTCCCAGGCGTTAACCCTGATTGAAGGGATTGAGGCAGAGTGCCTGCTGGCGGATAAAGCCTATGACACCAACGAAATCATAGCCGCTGCCACGGAGTTGGGAATGGAGCCGGTGATACCGCCCAAGAGCAACCGGAAGGAGAAGCGGGACTATGACCGGGCGCTGTACAGGTTGCGGCACTTGGTGGAGAACGGGTTCCTGGATTTCAAGCAGTGGCGCGGGGTGGCGACCCGTTATGCCAAGAGAACGGCGTCATACCTGGCAGCCTGTCAACTCCGGGCAGTGATGATCTGGAGTGGGAACCCCTCGGTCTTCGGCAAGGGCCTGTGTTACCGAATCCAAAATGCTTCCGTAGAAATCCGCCGACTTGAGGTGTGGACGGGCCTCAAGCGTCTCATTCCGGCTCTCCGTTCAGCTACTGCATCCAACGCCCGTTGGCCCACCGTCGAAATCTCTCGTGTAGTCGCCACGCCAGGAGTCCGGACAGAGCAAGTATCACCAACCAAACTGGGTCGTCGAGGGGGGACTTGCTTCCAGGCTGATCGGGCGAGGACTTGTCGTCAAAGGGAGACGGAGTCGGCTCGGGCGTAGGAGTGCGCACGCTTCGGTGTTCTTCCCTAGCCACCATTTCCATCCCGGAGAGCGGGACGTCGGTTGGCGTAGGATCAAATTGGGATACAGCCTGATGCGGCAACTCTACAGCTATCTTTGTAGGAGTCGGCCCCCATACATCCCAGATTGGAGTAGAGGTCAGAAATGTACCGTCGGCCCGCTGGGTGCTGGGACTGCGCTTCGAGGTAGGTATCGGCGTGGCGGTGAGAGTCAGCGGCGGCACGGACGAGCCGGTTGGTGACAACGTCGGACTAGGCACCTTCACAGGGGTGCGTGTCGGGATCTCTGCAGACGCCGGGATAGGTGTGGGAATCCGTGTATTTGTCGGCCTGGGCGTGGGGGTGGCCGTCGGTGTTGGCCTGAGTAGCAAGGTCGGTAAAGGCGTGTAGATTTGGGGCAGAACCGATTGCGGGCCCGATGCTGCGGATGCTGGGATGTTTGGTCGTGGCGCTGGAGCGTTTGCTGGGAGTGGCATGGGGGTCGAGGCAGGATGTGCGCGACGGATGGTGATTGTATAACTCCCTGGTGCTGAGGTGATGTCCTCTGGAATTACCGTCACCGTGATCTCACTAAGTCCCAAGCTTAACGTCACCTGATGGCGACCACTACGGATATCAGAACCACCAGGGGACATGGTCATCGTCGCTCGCGGATCGGTAGATCTTGCAGTGACATACAGGTGGCCAACGTCGGGAGCTACGATGGCAGCATAGAAAGTTACGGCCGGGGAGAATCCCGGAGTCAGGATAATGCCTCTCAGTGACAGTGCGCTTAGGGTGTTGGTGACTGACCTCGAAGTCCCATTAGCTATGGAGAGATTGGATATCTCGTTGGCGTTATTTCCTGCCTTATCTCGGATGGGGTTGATTCCCGGAGTGTAAGCCAGATTAACTCGATCTTGGTACCGTACTTCTGGGACCAAGGTTAGAATAACGTCGGAGTCGCTCAATGCAACGTCGAATACGGAAGCCACTGACCTCCCCCCGGTAAGCGAATCCACCACATCAACGGTAAAGTCACCCGTCGCAAGTTTGGACTCTTGGTCCAAAGCCTCGTCGTAGCTTAGAATTAGCGCTGTCCCATCGACCATGGCTGAGACAAGATTTGGGTCTGTGGTATCCGGTAGGCGGGTGGCCGTAATGGCGTACCTGCCCTGAAGGGCGCCTGCGTCCTCTGGTGTCACCGTTATCGAAATCGCAGTTTCGCCATCCTCCAAAATCACTTGATGACCGTTTTCGTCGGTATCGTCGGCGTCAACTGGACTGACGGACACCGCCGACCTGGAGTCCGTGGGCAGAGCGACGATAGTAGCCTGTTCCACCGGATGATCGACAGCAAATGTATACTCGAAAATGCCTTCAACCAGGGTGATAGCAGTCCCTTCGATTTCCAGCCTGTCGAGAATATTTATAGTGGATTGGGAAGTGTCGTTGTCGACGGACCTGTGGGAGAAATTTCCGGCGTAGTTGGTACTCTGGTCACGAATGGGGCTGTGTCCCAAAGTATAAGTCAGTGTTACATGGTCTTCGTATCGAACGGGCGGATACAAGTTGAGCGCAACTAAGGTGTCTCCTATTGTGATGTTGGAAAGCGTCGGCAACGATGTCCGCCCGGTCAACGAATCCACCACTGTCGCCGAAAAGTCGTCGACCGCCGGCGTCGAGTTCTCGTCCAACGGTTCGTTATAAGTTAGCGTGAGCGCTGGACCGTCGACCGTCGCCACGGTTAGTGCCGGGGCTAAAGTATCTGGGAGGCGGTTGACTCTAACGGTGTAAGTTCTGGCCTCTGCTCCGGGGTCCTCCGGAGTTACAGTGATTAAAATGCTTGTCTCGACGGATTCCAAGGTCACCTGATGGCCCTCAGTGTTCCGGTCTCCATCTTCGGGGGTGATTCTAACGTCCGCACGCGGGTCGGTTGCGACAGCAGCGATTGTCGTCTTGTTGGTCTCATTCACCACTGTTGCAGAGTAGTCCGTATAGAAAGGGTCGAAAATTGGGGCCAGAGTCACGTCTCTCAGAGACAGTGCGATTAGGGTGTTGTTCGCATCTGGGAGAGTTTCGTTCTCGACCGTCTCATGGTGAAGATCACCAGCGGGGTTACCAAGAACATCCCGGATGGGATGGACACCCTTGGCATAGGTCAGCGTAACTGTATCGTCGAATCGAACAGGTCTGTCCAACTCCAGTATCACGGCATTTGCTTCCACAGCCACATCTATCACATCAGGCATAGAGAATACATTGGCCACAGGGTCTACAACTATGACTGAGAAATCACTGCCTGCTGGTGTTGGGTCAGGGTTCAGGGGCTCGTTGTAAGTCAATGTCAGGATATCAGCAGTTACGGTTGCCATGGCAAACACCGGCGGAGCGATGTCGACCTCACGAGTGATTTGAAATTCGTACGGGATTACCCCATCACCCAGTTCACTCAAGAGACTGATTCGAACGCGGTTACGGTTGCTGTATCCATCACCTTGAAGGCGTAGCCTGACCAGGTTACCGTCATCCTGAAACTGATTTTTCGAACTGTTGAACCACTCGATACTCTCGACCCGCACACGCGGGTAGGCGTGGACGATTTCGACCTCAAGAAACTCGTCCTCGTTCTCGACGGTGAATTCTTTGGAGTCGGACCCTGATAATTCATAAGCCCTATCCGAATCCACGGATCGGAATATGACGGCTGCGTATCCTACCATAGTGCTCTGCTCGGTGGGATTGTCCACTTGGCGTGGGGTCTGCTCAGTACCAATGTCGGCGGCGGAGTTCCCCTCGATATCCCGGATCGGGTTCGATCCGGGAACATAAGCCATGGTCACGGTGTCGGCGTAGAGGACTTCGTACCCTAGTGTAAGTGTCACCTTCGTGTCAGAGACGACGAGACCCACCACAGTCGCCACCGACTGAGAACCAATAACCGAGTCCACAACTGTGATGCTGAAGTCATCATGGGCAGGGGTGGAGTCTAGGTCCAACTGTTCGTCAAAGCCCAGCGTGAGAGTAACGCCATTGACCGAAGCACTTATCAACTCCGGCGGGGTAGTGTCAGGTGTTAGGTTCTTCACCAAGCCCGAACGGATGGCTGGCGCAATGACCCCAGCCAAGTCCCTGATGGGTTTGGCCTCACTCCCGGTAGGGACAGTATAAGTAAGTACTACAGTGTCACGGTGCTCAACCGGTGGGTCTAGGCTCATCACTACTCTGGCCCCAATAATCGTCACCTCCGAAGCTGTTCGGACCTCACCTTCGACTGAAACATTAAAGGCGTCAACCTCCGGGGTCGAGTCTGGGTCGAGAGATTCGTCATACTCAAGTGTCAGCGTTGAGTCATTGGCGGTCGCTGTGACTAACCTCGGCGCTGTGGTGTCAGACTTTCGGGTTATGTTGAAGTTGTATGACTGGGTAGCATCTCCAGACTCGCTACGGACTTCTATCTTGACATTGTTGTAGTTGGAAGAACCATCCCCGTGGAGCGGTAAGGTGATCCGCGTATCGCCCTCGGAGAGGTTGGTTGAGTGGTAATCGTTAGCTCGGTCTCGCCACCGGATGGAACCGACCCGGGCACGGATATCAGTGAGACCCACAGTTATGTCCAGTTGGTCATCGGTGTTCTCCACCGTCAGGGGTTGATTGAAGAGAGTCATCGGAACCAAGTAAGTCCTGTCGGAGATGATGGACTCAAACGTTACGGACTCAACCCCCGTTTCTTCGCTTATCGGAGTGGAGTTAGCGACTGCGTATGGAAGGTCAGTGGAGCCAATGCTGGCGGCATTGTTCTCTACAATGTCTTGAATGGGGACTGGACCTTGAACGTAGACCAAGGTCACAGTGTCTCCGAAACGTACCTGCGGATCGAGAGTAAGTGTAATGACTTTACCCTGTATCTTAACTTCCGTGACTCTTACGGATGGGTGGTCATCCCTAACCGAGTCTGTGACTCCAATGGTGAAATCGGACGCACCAGGGATGGAACCTGTCGACAAGTCTTCGTTGTATGTAAGGGTCATTGTGAAGCCGCTTACCGAAATGCTGCTGAGTTCCGGGGAGGTAGTATCTGGTGTATCGTTGCTGACCGTCCTGGATGTTATGGACAGGGCTGGGTTACCGGAGAGGTCTTTTAAGGGTTTAGCATTTTCCGCAGAGGGAACCGCGTATGCCAAGGTTGCAATGTCGCCGTGCTCAACAGCCATATCCAGCCTTAGAGTCACCGCGGAGCCGACTATGGAAACTCCCGAGACCGTGCGGGCGCTCTGATTGACTGTGATGGTGAATGCACTGGTCTGCGGCCTGGAGTCCTGATCCAGAGGTTCATCATAGGTCATGATCAGATCTGCGCCGACCATCGACATACTGACGAGTTCCGGTGGGGTCGTGTCTGGAGTATTGTTGTCTACCTCCAGTCCTACAATAGCGGCGGCCGGGTTGCCCGCAATGTCTTGCAGGGGTTGGGCATCTGGTCCTGTCGGAGGGGCGTAGCTTAGCGTCACACTATCACCATGCTCGACTGCCGGGTCCACGGTCAGAGCGACCTGAGATCCGGTGATAGACACATCGGCAACGTTGTAGGTGCTCTCGTTGACCACGATAGTGAAGGATCCAGGAGCCGGAGTAGAGTTATTGCCTAGTGATTCGCGATACGCCAGGAGCAGCGTCTCACCTTCCACGGATACCCCTCCGAGTTCAGGTGGAGTAGTGTCGGGTGTCTCATTCTCAAGCGTCTCATTCGCTATCGATGGCGCGGGGTTACCGACTATATCCTGGATCGGGTTGGCGTCCTCACCGGTGGGTACCGTGTAGGTCAAACTTACAGCGTCGCCATGCTCCACCGTTTGATCCAGTGTCAGAGATACAGATGTTCCAATGACGAAAACCATCGAGACTGTGATCACACTCCCATCGATCGTGACCGAGAATGCGCCGTTCCCGGGTGCCGAGTCTGGATCCAAAGTTTCGTTGTAGGTAAGGTTGACCGCCGAACCGTGCACCGTCGCGCCAACCAACACAGGTGCGGTCGTGTCCTGTCGACGTGTGACGGTTACCATGTAAGCCCTCTGAGACCTGGAGGCGTCTTCAGGTGTCACTGACACCATGATCGCAGTGTCTCCGACCTTCAGGGTCACCTGATCCCCCGTAAAGATCTTCTCGTCCGGGTCCGTGGAGGTGACATCTACGGTTGCTCGGGAGTCGGTAGTTGTGGCTATTATGGTGGTCTCGTCGGTCTCGTTTGGGACTGTAGCCATGTAGTTGGTGGTAGCCGAAGAGAAGGTTGGGGTTAGAGTAACGTTGCTCAGGGACAAGTGATTGAGAGTGTTGATGGTAGCTTTGGCAGTCTCGTTGGTGACAGACTGGCCCGATAGATTGTCCGCCGGATTCTGGGCAGAGTCCTCAATCGGGTTATTGCCCTTGGCGTAATTTAGGGTAACGGTATCCTCGAATCGGACGCTCTTGGCCAGAGTCAGGATTACGCTCCTGCTCAGCACGGTCACCTTGTAGACCTCAACAGGGGACGAGACAGTGGTCACTGAATCAAGCACCGTTACCGCGGCGTCGGTAGTATCTGGAACCGAGCTCTCATCCAACTCTTCGCTATAGGAAAGAGTCAGAGATGTACCGTCGACGGTGGCGGACCAGAGTGAGGGACCGATGGTGTCTGGTTTGCGGGTAATGCTGAAGTGATAGGTATGAGAGTCGGTGCCAGCCTCGCTCTGTACCTCAACTTTCACTTTGTTATAATTCGACTGGCCGTCTCCGTAACGAGGCAACGCCACACGAGTGTCGCCCTCAGAAATGTTGGTGGAGTGATAAGTGTCAGTCCCGTCACGCCATTGAATGGAACTGATTTGGGCACGGGTGTCGGTGAGTGACACCCTGACGTCCAGTTGGTGGTCCTCGTTCTCCACCGTTAGTGCTTGACCGAAAGAGGCCTTGGTCACGACGTAGCTCCGCTCGGAGTTAACGGAACTAAAAGTCACAGACTCAACCCCCGTCTCCTGGCTCTTAGGGCTAGAATTGGTGACGGTGTGTGGGGATGCGAGAGAACCGATATTTGCAGCGTTGTTTTCAGAGGTGTCTTGGATCGGGGTAGCGCCACTGGTGTAGACCAGAGTGACGGTATCCCCGAAACGGACTTGGTGGTCAATGGTGAGGGTGATGTCAGCATCTGTGATGCCAATAACCGTAATGGTTGGCGTGACTACGCCATCAGTGACGGAATCGGTGACCTCCACGTTGAAGTCGGTTGCCCCAGGCTTGGAGGTTGTGTCCAATATCTCATTGTAGGTGAGGGTGATCTCGTCCCCGGCAACTGAAGCCCCTACCAGGGATGGCGGAGTTGTATCGGGAGTGTCATTGGTCACCGTGGTCCTAGATATAACCGGGGCGGGGAGTCCGGCGAGGTTGCGGATGGGTGCCGTATCATCCCCCGACGGGACTGCGTAAGCCAGGGTCACGGTGTTTCCATGCTGTACCGGTGGAGAAAGAGTCAATACCACGTCGGTCTGGGCAATTGAAACCTCGGAGACTGTGCGGGAGTTGCCGTCGACCGCAACAGTAAAGGCCGTCGTGGGCGGGGTGGTGTCTTCGTGCAACGCCTCATCATAGGTTAGAGTCAACTTCGCTTGGTTAGCGGATTTGCCGGACAGGATCGGCGGGGTGGTATCAGGGGTCTTGTTTGACGGATTGAATCCAGTTATAGCGGGAGCATGGAGTCCTGCTAGGTCCTGAAACGGGCTCGATCCGACTCCGGTGGGTACGGTGTAGGCGAGGACAAGGTTATGACCGTGTTCCGTAGGAGTGTCGAGGGTTAACGTTACGTGGTTGCACTTGATGGATAATCCGGAAAAGGTTCGTGGGTCGTCGTTCACCGTGACAGTAAACGCGTTGTATTCGGGAACGGAGTTTTCGTCCAGGGCTTCCCCGAAATTTAGCGTCAGCACGTCGCCCAGAACCGACCCGCCGATTAGGGATGGTGGAGTGGTATCGATTCCATCGATAGCCACCGAACCCTCGGGGATGGCGGGAGCTGCCAGACCCGCCAGGTTCTGTATAGGCTTCGAATTCTCTCCAGTCGGTGGGGTATAGGAGAGAGTCAAATTTTCGCCATGTTGAACAGGCGCGCTGAGGTTCAGTTTTACGGTCTTGCAGGTGACATCAACCGCCGAGACCGTGCGAGGGCTCCCATTGACAGCCACAGTGAACGAGTCTGCCACCGGGGTTGATTCTTCATCGATGTCATCGTCATAGGGTAAGGTCAGTACATCGCCGACAGCTGAGACTCTACCCAGTACCGGTGGGCTCGGATCCGGCGTGACGTTCTCGATCAAGCTGACGGGAATCGCAGGGGCATCCAACCCCGCGAGGTCCTGGATAGGTTTGGCATCTTCCTCAGTGGGTCCGGTGTATGCCAAAGTCAGAATGTCGTCGTATTCAACGGCTTGATCAAGGGTTAGTCTTACCTCGGTACCGTTAACGGCAACTGCCGACACAGTGCGAACACTTCCGTTGACCGCGACGATGAACGAACTGCTCTGGGGGGATGAATCCTCGTCAAGATTCTCGTTGTATGTCAGAGTGAGTAAGGGTCCATTGGAGGAAGAGCCGACGAGCACGGGTGCTGTAGTGTCCGGCGCCGGCACCTGTCTAGTCACCGTAACCACGTACATAGCCGAGAGAGCAGTGGCGTCCTCTGGTGTGACGGTAATGGTGATGGCGTTTGGTCCTGTCACAAGAGTTACTTGGTGGCCATCTACGTTAGTGTCCACATCTTCAGGAAATACATTCACGGTGGAGAATGCATCAGTGGGTGTGGCCATGACCGTCGTCTGATCAACGCCGGAACCTACATCAGCAGTGTATTGGGTCGTGGAACTGGCAAAGGCTGGGGTGAGGGTAATTCCGCTCAGAGTTAGGCTACCGAGGCTGTTCTCCGTGGCACCGGCGGTGGTGTTGGTAACGGCTTGGCCGGTGAAGCTGGCGACAGGGAGGTTGACGGGGTCCTTGAGCATGTCCGTCTGAGGTTTAGTGTAGGCTAGAGTAACCGTGTCCCGGCGGCGAACAATCGTGTCCAGGGTTAAAGTGACCGTCGAACCATCAAGATCTACTTCCGTTACCCCAGGCATGGAAGGATCAGATTCTCCAGGACTTGTGACGGTAACCTCAAAAGCCGTCTCGGCCGGTATCGAACCCTGATCGAGGGTCTCGCTGAAGGTGAGAGTCAAGGTCGAACTGTCGATGGACGCTCCGCTAAGGGAAGGCGGGGTAGTGTCCAACTTGCGGAAGATCTTGAAGTCATACCAGTCGGTTAACTCTTCCGTCTCGGTCTTGAGCCGAATCCCGGCCCTATTGAAGTTCGACGTGCCAGTGCCTTGACGAGGCAACCGTATCCGTGTATCACCTTGGGAAATGTCAGGGTATTGGATCGTAGACCCTCGGAACCAGCGAATACTCTCGAGTTGAGTACGAGGGTCGACAGGCAGGACATCAAGGTCCAGGTATTCATCCTCGTTTTCGACCGTGAATTCCCTCGGCTCGTCCTTGGTAATTTCGTAGGTCCTTTCGGAGTTGATCGAATGGAACGTGACCAATGTAAAGTCCCAGACATTTTTCTTGGCAGTTTGATTAGTCACGGAGTAAGGAGATTCGACCGTTCCGATATTGGAGGACGAGTTTCCCGACGAATCCTTGATTGGTTGTGAGCCGACCGTGTATACCAGGGCTACGGTATCGGCGAAGCGTACTTCGTAATCGAGGGTTAGAGTAACAGTTGTTCCCTGGACAACGATGGCCGAGGGGGCGGCAGTGGATTGAGTCTTTGTTACTGAATCGGTGACGTCAATCGCGAAATCACCGGTGTCCGGTATTGAGTTAGAATCAAGGCTCTCATCGAAGATCAAGGCCATTGTAGCCCCGTCAACCGTGCTAGTGGTGTGACTCGGTGGGTTAGTGTCAGAGCCCTGCTGGGCCAAGGTACTGGAGACACCGGTGAGGACAACAAGCAAGGCGACAATCGAGACAGCCAACACCATCCGGAGCGGGTTCCTGGATACTGAGACAAACAGGTTCGTGACAATGGGCGTGGCGAGCCGCCCACTAGGTGGGAGAGTCACAGACCAACCACCGATAACTGGCAACAAACTTGTTGCTACGGGTTCAAATCGAGTTGGCTCGTAAGCACACTACTATGAACAATGCCCATACGCGTTGCCCGGACAACGCTGTCGTTCGGTATGAGCCTTCCACTTGTCGGGCGGACTCCTCTGTGTTCTACGCACGTCCAAGGCAACCACACGCTATGTGGACATAGGTGACTGGCATTCGGGTGTGTCGACAATGGCAACCCTCGAAGATGGCTGTGATCCATCGAACCGTTTGTATCACTACTTCATTCACTATAGCATAAGTATATTGTAATAGCCAATAATATCCTAGGAATTGGCTATCACGCAATGTCATATTATTGGCATCACGCGATGGAGTATCATGTTCGCAAGAGCGAGGGATATCTGACGGGCACTTGCGTGTTCCAAGAGGGATGACCGATTAGAGGACCGGCGTTGGTCAGTCCCAGCATCTGATATAGTGGATGTAGGAGTTGTGACTCCGAAGCTGGCTGATGAATGATTGTGTTACCCAGAGTCGCTTGGGCTTTCGACGATCTACTGTCCGCCCAGAACCCGGTTCGCTAGCGGGATAGAAGAATGGCTGGGTTGAGGAGTCTACAAGGGTCGGCCCTTGTTCGGGCCACGATGACCCGACTGACCAATTCGTTTGGGGCCAGTCGGGATATGTTACTGCGTGTCACTCGGCCCGTTAAGGACTGGTTCTTGGTGCAACTGCTGGTTCGTACCGTCCTAGAGATGTCCGCCGATGACGCGACCCACATGGCCGCGGGTATATCCTACTACGCGTTGTTCTCCATCTTCCCGCTCCTGCTGTTCCTCGTCGCCACGTTAGGCTTCTTCATGGAGACCGAAGAGGTTCGGTCCCAAGTACTAGATGCCTTTTCCGGTTACTTTCCGGGGTCCGAAAATATTATCGAGCAAAACCTCAACGCAGTCCTAGGAGTACGGGGAGCACTCGGCGTATTTGGAGTCCTGGGACTCTTATGGTCTGGCAGCGCCATATTCGGGGGAGTGAGCCGCTCAATCAACCGGGCCTGGGACGTTCACGCGGACCGCCCGTTCTTCATTAACAAGCCAAGGCAATTGGCGATGGCCGCCGGAGTCGGCCTCCTGTTCCTCTTGTCGCTGAGTATCGTAGCCGTGTCGCGGACTACAGACCAATTGGTAGAGGCTGAAGCCCAGAAGCTAGTGCCTTTGATCGGATGGGTCGCACCACTCGGATGGGTTGCGCCGGTTGTGCTCCAGATAAGCTCATTTATGCTGACCTCCGCGATGTTCATGCTCATGTACAAGTACATGCCAAACACCCGAACATACTGGGAGTACGTGTGGCCCGGGGCTGTCGTGGCCGCTGCATTGTTCGAGACGGCCAAGAACATGTTCGTGATTTATCTGAGCCAATTCGCCAATTTCGAAGACGTCTATGGAGCCCTTACGCCGGTAATAGTTTTGTCGTTATGGGCATACATAAGCGGCCTGATCCTTATTTTGGGGGCAGAACTCAGCTCAGAGTATTGGCGGTTGCGCCAAGGGCTGGAGCGTGGAGCACTCTCCCTTCAAGAACAGCCGGAGGTGGTAGACGAGGGTGAATAGGCGAGGCCTCAGTCGCAGAAGTTGTGGTTTATCGCTAGTGTAGGGAACCCAATCTCCGATATTGGACCACTATCTGCTTCTTGCCTGGTCCCAGTGCGCCCGAATTAATTCCTCGTAGAGCTGTTCAATATGAGCCAAGACGTTCGGCATGTCATGGCGCTGTATGGCATCTTTACTCTCGAGTCCCATATGTTCCCAACAATGGCGAAAATCCAGCATGAGCAGCATCTTAGCCGCCAAGTCATCAACGTTAGGTTCAAACAGGAACCCATTGACGCCTTCTTCCACCAACTCGGGCAGCGCAACGGAGTTGGCGGCGAGTATGGGAAGCCCGGTTGCCATAGCCTCCATGACGGCGAGTCCCTGGAGCTCCGCCGCGCCCGCGCCAATATATACGTCAGCGAGGGCGTAGAGGCAGTCTAGATCATCGTCAGGAACGAACCCGGTGAAGACGCAGGCTCCATCGGGACAAAGCTTCCGGGCGAGTTCCAAGAACTCAGCTTCATCCCTGCCCTTGCCGACAATTACAGTCTGCAGGTCGGCGGAGACGACCGCATTAGCAGTGGCCCTGATGACCAGATCTACCTTCTTGTCTCTGTCCAACCGCCCTACTGCCAGAAACGTTGGGACATCTCTGCGGATGCCATATTTCTCAAGGATGGAATCAGCGCCGGAATCGAGGAAAGATTCAGGGGCGAGGCTCCTCGAGAAACGGCGGAGGTCTATTCCGTTGGATATTACCCTGGCCGGGGCCGTCAGGCCCGCAGTTTTGAGGACATCTAGGCACGAATTGGACGGTGCAAGTACGCAGTCCAGACGGTCGTAGACTCCAAGGCACTGTTTCCATAATATCGCCGACATGATCGGCCATAGGGGCCTGGGGAAGTAAGGGAGAATGTTCTCCGGCATAAAGTGGTTGGTGCCTACCACCGGAATTCCCAACTTGCGCCCCTGCTTCAGGCATCCGTTGCACACGATGAACTGGTTCTGGATATGCACGATATCAGGCTGGAAACGGCGAAAAATACGGTCCAGCTTGGCGGCGGTCCCGGCCCAAGCCGTGATGCGTAGCTCTGGATGAAACGGCCTGACCGGGAATGATTTGATGCGGTGTACCGTAACCTCCGGGCAACCGGGGTCGGGATGCTCCTCGTCCCGGAATGACGTTCCAGGAGCGACGACACAGACCTGGTGGCCGCGACCGGTCAGACCTTGGACCAGACGGTGGCTGGCTACCGCCGCGCCGTTCAACTGGGGCAGGTAGCTGTCGTTGGCTATCAACACCCTCAAGAGTCTTGCCCCCTGGTTTCAGGATCAGGATTGCACCTCTTCCCGTGCAGCAGGCGTTACTGCCCCGCCCTCGTCTCTTCGCTGTCCATCTGACGCATCCGGCGGGTAATTCTCTGGGCGATGCGGTTGTATACGTAGGTTGCCGCGAGCATCAGGACAAATATGCCAGCAAGCAGCAATGTCCCGTGACCGACGGCATTCCTTAGGAACCCATAACCCTGCCCGGAGTAGTAACCGATGGCGGTGAAGAGCAGCGACGTGAGAGCGACGATGACGACATCCCACCAAATGAATCGCCTCATGGAGATGCCCAACGCGCCCATCACGGCCAGCCCAGGCGGGCTGATGAAGGGAACCGTTTTGATAAACCACAGCCATTTGCCGATGTTACGACTTATGAAGTCTGCTGCCATCTCCCGGCGCTCCACAATGACGCCAATGCGAGGACCGAATCTGCCCAGTACCCACTTACCACCCCACCGTCCCAGGGAGTAGTAGAGCACATCGGGGAGGAAGTTGGCGAAGAAAGACAGGGTGAAGACCACGAATACATTGAAATGCCCCAAGGACGCGCCGAAGGCGGCTGAGGCGTTGACGGCCGGGCCTTCGACCAGCATGAGCAGGAACATCAGGGGGTATCCGTTCCTAATAAGCCATTCCAGGATCTCCGAGTCCAAGGGGAAGGTCAAGGCCGTCATCCTCCCACGGGCGGGCGATTGCTCGGGCCATTTTACGCCAAGGGGCCAAAGTCGAAAATGGGAGTAGGTACGTCTGTGTTGGCCGCTCTAGGGGGAGAACGTCACCGGCTCCCACACAGGCCCTTTAGCCGATTAGGTCCCGCAGGGAATACCGATCGCACACGACCTTCGATGAGAGAGCAAGTGGCACACCGTTGCAGTGATTGGCCCTCCGGTGTGCTGACATATGGTGGGATGGATCGGCGGATCTCCCGGTCAGCGTGCTCTTGGTTGGAAGGTATCAAAGGCTTGGGCGGAGCCCAGGCCAGTCGCAATCACCGATACATGAAGTTTCAAGGGCAACCGGGGCACCTTGTGTGGCTCGCGACATAGCCACGGCATCACCTAGAAATAAGGATGTCCCCGGTCAGCCAACGTTTCTGCCCCTTCCCTCGAAGAAGTCCAGGTCTATGGCGAAGGCCGAGGCCAGCACCAGCAACCGGAAGTCGTTGCCCTGCGCCCGGCGGGAGAAGCTCACTCGGAAGGTGTCAGCATCTGAGAAAGCCTCGCGCATCAATCCTCCCCACTCCTTGGTAATGCGGCCTAGCTCTGCCCCATCGGAGTTTTCCACGACGAATGTGTTCGGACGGAACATGCCAGACGTGATCTGTGCAATCTGTCGGTCGTGGGAGTCCACCAAGGCAAGTCTCCGTTTCAGGAACCCAAACCGCCGGTAGAGTGAGCCGAGAGGTCGTCCGCGGGCGTCGAGTACATGGAAATTTGAGCGGAACCAGTAGAAAGGGCGGCTAGCGGTAAGTACCGGGTCGCCAAGATTGTCCACGACGTGGATATCCAGGGGGCGGTGTGACCCCATGAATTGCCTGCTTACCGCGCCAGATTCCTCGTAGGCGTAGAGGGTCTCATGCCCTTCAGGAGTCATTACAACGTATTGGTTCTCCGTCTCGAAGCCTATCATGGCCTCGATATGCTCCACGTGCTGACGCACGAAAAGCTCTTCTTGTAGTGCAAGGTCAATCACTCTCATCCCTCGATGCCGCGAGTGCGTCCAGTCAGATCGTGTCAGATCGGACTAATCCGTGAATCTGCTGGTTCGTAGCATTCCTGTAACAAATGATATGCGCTCCTTCGGCGCAGTTCAATGCTCCAGGATGCTCCGAGTCGTGGGTTTGCGGACGGACCACAAGGGGAGGCAAGGGGGAGGTAGATGATGTCAGGGCAGTCGCCGCTACCCGTCGGTATTCACTGTCACAGGCTCGTCGCAGGTGGCCAGCATTTCCCGGACGGCGTCCAACTCTCTTTGGGTAACGGTCAGACGCCAGTCATGCTTGATGATAGTCCAGTCTGTGGCGTACTGGCACCAGTAGGTCTCATCAGGGGGCCGCCAGTCATCCGGACCGTCGCTACCCTTGGCCCGGTTGGCAGAAGCCGTTGTTGCAATGAGGTGATTGTCGTAGTGAAGGTCGTTGGCATACTCGGTCTTCCGATCCCGCTCCCAATTCCACGCGCCGGACCGGTGTGCGTTGGCCAAGGGGACCATGTGGTCGATATCCAGCTTTCGCGGGTCCTCGACAATCGTGCCCGTGTATGGTCCGGTCCATAAGCCAGTGGCCACCCGACATTGCCTGTCCGTCTCGAAAGTCACCGGAACGGCGGATTCGGCTATCAGCGTTTCCTGACGGGCGTCCTGGCAATCATCATCGTGGTCTCTCCAGTGCCGCCAGTCGCGGCGATTGTACTCGGGCAGGGAGGCAGGCAAGGGAGCAACCGTCACGAACAGTTCCAGAGGAGGTTCAGCCGTAGGTGGGTCCTGGGATGATGTCGGGGCAGAGATGGGTTCAGCGGGCAACGGAGCTGCAGTGGCATCCGGAGCGTATACGGGGGCGGGAGTCAGGGACTCCAGGACTTCACAGCCTGTTGCCGTAGCAGACAGGACCAGAATAAGCACGGCCCAAACCACTTTCCAAATTCCTGTCGTGCGCGCCGCTTCCTTCATAGTTTCATCGTGCTGATGGTGAAGCCCACTCCTTGTTCCGGGACCTCAGAGCGAAAGGAGCGGGCTTCACCATTACTCGTCGTTCAAGAATGCCGTGGGGAGGCAGAGGCATACCCTCCGGCTGCCACGAAATTCCGAACCCTGTATCAAGAACCTTTGAATATGCTGAAGACTGCGCCCTGTGGGTCAAACAATATGGCGAACCTGCCGATGTCAGGGATGTCTGTGGCCTCGACCATGACGCTGGCACCTAGGGACCGCGCCTTGGCTACCGTTGCGTCCACGTCGGCGACGGCGAAGTAGATTTGCCAGTAGGGCGGGAAGTTGCCCATTTCGGGCGTTATCTGCATGACGCCCAACACCTCTGTACCTTCGGCCTTGAGCATTTTGTAGTCCATTGGAGCCATGGTCGCTCCTCGCTCCAGCCCGAGGAGGCCAGTGTAGAACGCTATCGCGGCCTCTGAATCCGTGGTCATCAACTCGTGCCAGGTGAGGGAACCAGGTTCGTACTTCACTCGCGCCCCGATGTGGTCCCAAGGTTCCCAAGCCATGAAGACCGCGCCCTGGGGGTCCTTGATACACACGGAGCGGCCATGTTCAAACACGTCCATCGGCCCGAAGAGCACCTCGCCGCCCAGGGCCCTGGCCTTTTCGGCCACGGCATCGGCGTCGGATATGGTGAAGTAGGTGTTCCAGCGGGGAGGGATCGCCTTGCTACGCTCTTCCTCGCTCTGGCTAAAGATTGCGGCGGCGTCCAGCCCATTGACCTTTTGTATGCGGTAAAACCAGTTTTCTCCAATCTCGTTGGGTTCATCTTCCCAACCGAACAGACCCTTGTAGAAGGCCAGGGCACTGACTTCGTCGGTAGTGTTCAAGTCCGCCCATGAGGGCGCTCCGTGGGAATATTTGGAAATCTCCGGCATGGCGCAAACGTTCCTCCTAATATAGTCAATACCTTGGGAGTCCAATTATGGAATAGCCGGGCACGGTGCCTCACAGACAATTCTCGGGGTATCCCGTCTCCGTTGGTGATCTACTGCTGTAGTGCCGCGTATGCACCGTCTCAACCGGTATGTGTCAATGACAATCTCATAGTACCGGTTCCGGCGACTCTTATCCCCGCTCCAGTTAACAGAAACTGGCGATTCCGAGTTGAGCGGTAGCCGGAAAACCTGTACGCTGGTCTGGAAAAATGTGAAGTTTGCTTGGCGACCCCGAGTTAACTCGTGGGAGCATGAGACCACTTACGAACGCATACAGGGCGGGAACGCGCAACGACACGATGGATACTCCGGACATGTTGAGAAATATGGGCGTCCAGGTAATGGCCGCAGTGTCCATAGCCCTGCTGTTCCTCCCCTCGGTCGGTCCCCAGTTGGATCACCACTTCGCCGAGCGCAGGCCGGACCACACCCACGTATTCCTAGGGTCGGAACTCCCAGAGCACACCCACTTCTTTGAGGGACGGCACCGCCATTACCATCCCAGTCCGAGTCCGGAGACCATCCGGGGCGATGGTCCATACGACAGGACACCGGAACAAAGCATCATCTACCTGTCATCTGACGAGGGCCTGGGCCAGGGTGTCGCGGACC
Source organism: uncultured Dehalococcoidia bacterium (assembly GCA_951812625.1). GTDB lineage: Bacteria > Chloroflexota > Dehalococcoidia > Lucifugimonadales > UBA3495 > CATOSP01. The sequence goes on from CATOSP010000002.1 coordinate 2,009,889, forward strand.
CGGCCCCGCGCGGGGTTCAAAGCGCGCCCGGTTTCCCGGGACTATTCGACAATCCCTTTTTGTTCGGTCTCGACCGAAACTCCCACACCCTCTCTGCGGCGTTAACCCCGCCGTCGTGGAAACCTCCCACGGTCTAGCTCCTTCTCCATACCACCAGCGCGGCAGATCCTTGCCTGCGTGCATCCTTTCTCATTCCCAAAAGACGGCCTGATGCCAGGCCGGGTCTGCCTGTGCGCGAGCAATTCTACATAGAGACAGGAGGAGTGCGTCATGTTTTCGGGGGCACTAAATGCGTTCGGGGTTGCCTTCCTGCTGGCCGTGACGGCAGTCGTGGGGACTCAGGCAGTGGGCAGCGTTCTGGCCCACGATGACCGGGAGACCGGGGGGTACAAATTCGTCGTAGGTTTCAGGGTTGAGCCTGCCTATGAGGGCTTGCCCAATGGAGTGGATGTCAAGGTGGCCAAGCCGGTTGCAGAGGATCAGAGCAGCGGCCATGCGGGGATGCAGGGGCAAACCAGCCAGAGCCACAGCCAGGGTATGGCCATGCAGAGCCAGAGCCATCAGGGGATAGCCGCTGCGCCCAAGGAAGAGGGCGGTGCAATGATCGACGTGGCGGCCCACGGGGCCATATTCAGCTCCCCGGCTGTGATGGAGGGTGGCACCTTCAGCTTTGAACCGGGTAATGAACTGGAGGGAAAGGCCATTCCTTATCACAGTCACCTCGACCACTCCATTACAGGGACCATCACAGTTAGCAGCGATTCTTCGGCCCCGGCCATGGTAGACGTGGCGATCCACGACTCGATGTTCATGCCGGTGGACGTAACGGTAGCGCCGGGTGGCAAGGTGGTCTGGATAAGCATGACCGCCACACCTCAATCCGTGACCAGCGGGTTGGCGCCGTCGACTCCGGCTGCGGTCAATGAAGTGCCAGTAGAAGGACTGGAGGAGACCCTGAAGGTGGAGATAAAACACGTGGCCACGGGAGGAACGCGGGTGCTGGACCTGAGGGCGATGCCGGATGAACCGGGCCGCTATACGGCGGACATCATCCCCACCGCCCAAGGGGTCTACGAGATGCGGGTATTCGGCAAGGTGGGGGAGACCGACATTGACGAGACCTTCGCATCCTTTGGAGGCGGCGGGGGATTCAGCGATGTGCTGCCTGCCAGTGATCTGCAATTTCCGGACCGACTTCCAGGGGTCAGACAGATCGAGGGCGCGGTCAGGGGCGCGATTGACACCGCGGAGCAGGCCCAGGACGCCGCGCTGTCGGCACAGGCAGCCTCCGCGGGAAATGGAAGAGCATCGGCCAACACCCTGGGCATCATCGGGATTATCCTCGGGGCTATCGGGATCCTTGCAGGAGCAGGTGGCTTGACCGTGGCGATGCGGAAACGGTAGGGAGTGGGATATATGTAGACTGATGGCTATATCATGTCTTACATTATTTGATCGCGTGTATACTCTGACTCTGGTGTATTGTGGATACTCTACGAGGGACCAGTTTCTCAGTCCCGCGGCATCTCCAACTCTCCAGAGTCAGGGAGGGACCGATCATGTACCTATGGTTTCGCATGGAGGCTGTCATAGCGTCTGCTCTAGCAATCGCATGTGGAGGAGACCAGGGGGCAAGTCCTCAAACCATTTCCCCTACCGTTGTGGACGGTCCAACTATAGCGACCAGAACAGTATCACCGTTCTCGTCAACCCCGCAATCCGGTGGAGGCACTCACGCCGCGCCAACGCGACTACATACCCTCGTCCCCAACCCTGCGACTCAACTTCCGATCGGGACACCAACGGCGACGGCTCCACCCGAACCTAATGCTACACGAGCGACTCCAACTGAGCCGCCAACATCAACCCAGGAGCTTACCGATACTCATGCTCCCACCATGGCCCAGCCAGACCCTACTGAGGTTCCATCCGACCTACCTCCCCGGCCCCACGCTTGACGTGGTCCAACAGGTGGCCCGCGGCATAGCGACTGACCGAGCGAAATAGCTGTCTGGGATGCCATTCAATCGACGGCCAGACGTTTTCCGCTCCGACCTTTAAGGGACTGTTTGGAAGTGTTCGGGATATTCGAGGGGGTGACACGGTGACTGCTGACGGTGAATACTTATGGGAGTCGATTAAACGACCGAACACGCACATTATCAAGGGCTACTTCCCAGACGCCATGCCCACGGTGTTCTTCAATGAGGCCGAAATAGATGCGATGGTCGCGTACATCAAGACACTGGAGTAAGAATACTATCAGCCAGCTGCGAGTGGCCGTCATCGCCATCGTGCTGTCGCTTGTTTGTCTGGTCCAGTTACCCGGCTCCCAATCGCTTCCCGTTTTCGCTCACGCCAACCTGGTTGAGGCTAGCCCTGCACCGAACTCGACGCTCGATGTTGCACCATCCCAGGTAGTCATCTGGTTCACCGAACCCATTGAACCAAGGCTCAGCGAGATACAGGTGCTGGATGCCCGGGGTGGGCGGGTGGACGATGACGACCTTCAATTTGACCCCAACGACCCGACGGTCATGTCGGTCGGGATGGAGTTGGTCCCGGACGGCACTTACACCGTCGCCTGGAAGAACGTCTCGACTGTGGACGGGCACCGGGTCCGAGGTTCATACCTCTTCTCCGTCGGCGTACCCATCTCCGGTGAAGCCCTGGAGGAACCGGAAGGTCCGCTGCTACAGTCACCCGCCGAGCCGATATTGCGGTGGGTGCTTCTGCTGGGAGCCCTGGCGATGGTGGGGGGGCTGGTCCTGGAACTGTTCGTAACACTGCCCGCATTGGAACCCAGGCGAGGCGAGGCGGCGGTACGGGAATTGCTGACACGGTTGGCTATCAGGTCGATCAAACTCACTTGGGCAAGCGTCGCCGTATTCTCGGTTGCCTCGGTAGCCCAACTGCTTTTGCAGGCATCTCTGATATACGAGGTCTCCGTCACCAGGGCTATCGGACCGCTGGCGTGGGCAACTCTGAGTGAGACGGGATGGGGCGAATTATGGCTCTGGCGAATGGGACTGGCCGGGCTATTCGTCCTGCCTGCGTTTGGGCTGACTGCACTCGTGGTCCGGCAGTCAGGCGAGCGCGCCCCCAGTGGCGTCGGAATGGTGCGGGCTGCCCTGGGCGTTCGAGTCGTCGCGCTGATCGCCGGCTGCGGGGTATTGTGGACTTTGAGCCTGACCAGCCATGCGGCGGCTACTATCGACATACGCAATCTTGCCGTCATCGCCGACTTTGTACACCTTCTTGCGGCGGCGGTCTGGGTAGGCGGACTGTTCCACCTGTGCGTCGGCATACCGCTGTTCTTGCGCATCCTTTCGGCCCGGCAGCGGCGGGAATGCCTGGCTCGTTTCGTGCCCAGATTCTCGGTCGTGGCCGGACTGAGCGTCGCAGTGCTTGTCGTAACCGGATTCTTCAGCGGTTGGGCACAGGTCACTGTGCCTGAGGCCCTGTCGGTCCTATATGGCAGGGTTTTGACCGTAAAAGTCGCCCTGGTAGCAGCGCTTCTCATAATCGGTGCAGTGAACCTTGTCTGGGTGCGGCCAGGGCTGGCCCGGCGGGATGGGCGAGCGCGCTGGCTACGCCGGACGGTTACTGCCGAAGTGGTCCTTGCCATTCTCGTGCTAGGGACTGTGGGGTTGCTCACCAGCCTGGAACCGGCCAGGCAGGTGGCTTCCCGGATGGGTATTGGAGCGCCGGAAGCGCCGAGCTTCCAGGATACGGATGAGGGTACCACCATGACGCTGAGAGTAGACCCAGGCAGGGTTGGGGCCAATGACCTGACGATCCGCCTGGAGGACCGGTTGGGGAGGCCAATCACTAATGCCACCGACGTCCGCGCGAGAGTCAAGTACGTGGACTCGGACTTGGGGGAAGACACGTCCTCCTCCACGCCCATTGGCGATGGTTCCTACGTGCTTGAGGGCGTGCCCCTAAGCATCGCCGGGGCGTGGCAGGTGGAGTTACTGGTGAACCGCACCGATGCCTTCGACTCCCGGACCGCCTTCCGTTTCGAGGTTGCACCTGGCGGCGGCAGCTGGGCCATCGCGCCGTCGCCGGAAAGGGCGGGACTGCTGTTCGGGGGAGGGCTGGTTTTGCTGGGAGTGGTCTTCATGGCGATGGCCATCCCCTTGGGAGGGTGGTTCACCCGCGCCGGCGCGGGGGTGATGGTCCCCGGCATCGTGGGACTCGCTATAGGCGTGGTGTTTCTGGTCAACACGCCCATCGGACAGACCAGCCCGGAACTGGTGAACCCGTTTCCGCCGACCCCGGACTCGCTGGAGACCGGAGAGGCCGTGTACCTGAAGACGTGCCAGACATGCCACGGGGACGGTGGGAGGGGCGACGGCCCCACCGCGCCGGGGTTAAACCCACCCCCTGCAGACCTGGTAGTCCACGTACCACTGCACCCGGAGGGAGACCTTTTCGGTTACATTCACGACGGCATACCCGGCACGGCAATGGTTCCCCTAGGGGGCGTCCTGACCGAGGACGAGATATGGCACGTGGTCAATTACGTGAGGACGTTTGAGGAGTAAACGAGTGAGGCAGGAGGTCCCCCGGAACCCACTTCCACATCGGCGTTGCTAGTGCATTACCAGCCCGCCGTCTACGTTGAATGACTGGCCGGTTATGTTGCGCGCGCCGGGACCGGCCAGGAAGCGGGCCATAGCCGCGATGTCCTCCGGATCATTGGGGCGGCCTATGGGAATCCTGGCGTCGCGGGCCTGTTCCAGTTCCTCGATACTGGCTCCGGATGTGGCGGCGCGGCCAGCCATCGTCTCGGCGCCCATCGCGGTCAGGGTTGAGCCGGGGCAGATAGCGTTGACGTTTATGCCGTACCTGGCCAGTTGGTGGGCAGCAATCATGGTCATAGACAGCACCGCGCCCTTGCTGGCGGCATAGGCGGCATTGGAGGTCCCGGAGTACCCCTTGCCAGCGATGGATGCGATGTTGATGATGCGGCCTCCGCTCCTCTGATCAATCATCTCACGGGCGGCACGCTGCATTCCGAAGAACACCCCCTTGGCATTCACCCGGTGTATCTGGTCCCAGTCCTCTTCCAGCACGTCCATGATGTCCAGGAACTTGGTGACACCAGCATTGTTCACTATGATGTCGATGCGGCCGAAAGCCTCCCTGGCCTGGGCGATCATGCGGTCGATCTGGCTGATGTCGCCCATGTCTGCCGGGACGGCCAAGCTCTCGCGGCCCAGGGCCTTGACCGCAGTTGCCGTCTCCTCCACGGAGTCCGCGTTTATGTCCGAAACTGCGATGTTGGCCCCAGCCTCAGCCAGTTGCAGCGAGATGGCACGGCCCATCCCACGTCCCGCGCCAGTGACGACGGCGATTTTCCCTTCGATTTCCATATCCACCTCCGGGCCATATCAGGAATAGTTCCCTGTATTGGTGTTAACACTACTGACCGAATAATAGACAGCGTACCTCCTAACATTAAGGCAAGATAGACGCACCCGGAGCAGTGGAGACCCTTCTCAATCTCCAGTTGGCAGAGGGAAATTTTTGTTTTCCCTCTCATTTCCGCTCAAATCCGCTCACTTTTACGAATTCCGCCGCATTGGTGGGGTTCCGAGTGAGGGACATATTCCTTCGGAGTTCCTTCCCTGCCGGGAAGGGGAAATTATTGTTTTCCCGGACAAATCCGGACATTTTCGGATAATTGGCCGGGTTAAGCGTGAGGGACATGGCTGCCCCGGAGTTCCCACCACACTAACTCTTTCCCAGAGAGGTATGATAGGGCAGTGCCTCCCGGCCTGGAAGGGGCTAGGTGTCAGCAATCCAACTTCCCTGAGACGGAACGCATCTACCAAGAACGCCGCCCCATTCCCTGCTGCCTGCGGGCAAGGTGGCTGAGGAACAGCTTATCAGCGTGTCACGAACCCTTGACCAGCTTGCGGTTCTGAAAGAGGGGCGGCTCCACGTAGGCGCTTGGCGATGAAAGCGCCTCGTCGATTATCTGGAGCACTGCCGCGACAGCGGGGTCTTGCAGCACATTTGCCCGCTTTTCCGGCGTGTCCACCAGGGGAACGTAGTCCGAGTTCGCGACGTTCTGCTCATCAGCGATTTCAGCCGCCCTTCTGATGGCATCCTCGATATCCTGCTGAGTAACGACCCCGTGGAGCTTCCAGTTGGCGATAATCGCGCCGTCGATCCGTTCCGTTGCCCGGTCCTTCATCTCCTCCACCTGGTCGAAGTTAGGGACCCCGCTGCACCCGATACCCCGGTGTACCCACGGCTCTACATAGGCCAACATGCTATGGGTGTAACGCAGGAGCTGGTCTCGCACCCTCTCCGGATCCTGCACTTTGTCCCAGTCCAACATCGGGAAGGTCAGCAGCGACCGGCGGGAGATGTTCAGCGCAGGGGTATCCTCCATAGAACGCTGGACCTCGTCCACGTCGATCATGTGATAGTGCATGGAATGGATGTCGCTGGGGTATGGGGCTGGGACCCAAGCTGTGTTGCCTCCTGTCCTCGGGTGGTCGATTTTCCGCTCCAACATTTCGGCCATGGCCCGATTGCGGACCTGCATTCCCTTACCGATCTTGCCCTGCCTGTGCAGCCCAGCCCTGATGCTCACGTCCACATTGTGACGCTCGTAGCTGGTGTTGAAGGCACTCTGAGTCAAGTCATCCCTCAGGTCCACAGGGCCGGCCTGCATCTGCACCCTGATCTGGGACCCGGTGCGATCCAAGAACCCGGTATTGGTGAAGAATGTGCGGCTCTGACTGGCCCTGAGAGCCTCCTGAAGCTGGAGCGTCATACCCAGTTCTTCGTTCATAATCCCAATGAGTATTGACCCTTCGGGAATGCCGAGCTTTTCCTCAACGGCCCGGAAAAGTCGTACTTGTTCGGCCACTTCCTCGGCGGTCTGGAGCTTGGGAGCCACCTGGTAAACGTAACCCTTCCCGCTGTTGGGGCCCCTGACTGGCGTGTCCGATCCGCCGTCCGAGCCTTTGTCGTGGGACGACGCAATGAAGGTAGTGAGCAACACGCCCAGGATTCGCTCCGGGACTTCCGCACCATCCACAGTTACCATGTCCGTGTACATGTGTAGGGACACGTTGCGGACCGACATCAGACTCGTAGCCTTCAAACTCTTCTGATTTCCCGATGTATCCGTGTATGTCTTGTCGGAGTTGATGGTCTTCAGATTGCCTCTGGAACCGTGTGCCCGGAGGTCTCCTCGAATCAAACCCAAGTAGTTGCGTAGGGCCACCACCATGTCCTCCGCGTCAACGATGGCCACCGCATCCTCGAAATCGACGATGTTGGTGACAGCGGACTCTACAAGCAGGTCTCTAAACTGCGCATTGTTCTCGTTAACCCTACCACCTCCGTAGAGCTGGAATTCCAGCTTCAGGCCATTGTCTTCCAAGAAGTACTCTGCAAGCTGCCCCTGGTCGTCCAAGTTGTAACCGATGAACTTTTTCCGGTCAGCCAACCTGACCTGTTTACCATCCTTCGTGTGTCCCACCAACTCCTGCCGACCCTCGGAATTGGCTACCAGCGAGTACCGGGCTATTTCATCGAAGCGAACTCCGTCCTCCCATGCTGCGACGTGGTCGTCGAGGAATGCATTGGTATCCTCAACCACCATGCGCAGCCGCCGCTGACGTTGAGAATCCCGGTCAATCTCAGGATGGATATCGCTGAGGAAGTAGGCGTCGTACAGGCTGCCCCAGCGGGCATTGGCCCCGCCAACGGCCATGCTCGCGTTGGTCACCGGAGTCACCAGTTCCGGGCCGTTTTGGTCCATCTCCGGGTCCAGTTCAGGGATAGTCATTCGAAAGTCCAGGGGACTCTCCGGAGCGAGATAACCGATTTCCACCAGGAATTTCTCCAGGTCGGCCGCGTCCTCCTCGGCGGACCCTGTGCCGGGTGTCCAGCCATCTCCGCGTTTCCGGCTGTAGTAGTTGTCAATCTGACGTTGGAACTGGGCTCGCTTCTCCATAAGCTGGTCATTCCTTAGACCAAATTCGTTCACCAGTTCGCCCAGGACCCTGAACACTTCATCTGCCGACCAGCGGGTCCCCTTAACCGCCTCATCCTTTACGAAGTCGTACAGGACCTGCGTTATCTCCACACTTGCGCCCGATTCCAAGGATACCGTTGCCATGTTCATGCTCCGATTCGAAAGTATAGTTTCGTAGAAGGATCTCCTAGGCGGGGCATCATGCCGTTCCCGTGGCGGGACTGAAGGCCCACTGCGGACGGCGTATTCTTCTACATTTCCACATGTCATTATATATGGTATCTGCTGCCAAGTTTCCGACCGGCCCGCGTATAATCAACTCCTTCTCAATGCGCCCTGGGGAGCATCCTATAGGTCGTCCTTACATCGTGGACCTGAACCCCCTTTCTTCATTACCATTATTATCTTATAGCTTCTATACCGGTTGACAGCGGGTGGTCATTATCGTATCGTCTACTCGGTGGAAACCGTAAGACTAGGCCCTTGCACGGGGCGGTATGCCCCACGAATCTAAGATGCCTGGAAGGAGACTTGTATATGTCAAACAAGGAAGTTCGCGCCGAATTAGCCCACCTCATGCGCCGCGCGGGGTTCGGGGCTACAAGGGAGGAGCTTGACCGTTACGAAGCTATGGGCTACGAGGCAGCGGTCGAAGAGCTCATCGATCCCCCCTCCGACATGCCTGCGGGTGAGATGGCCCTATTGCTGCGCTACATGCCCGGGTGCCTGCTTCCTGGCGGGGTACCTCTACCCGGCCAGTACAACTGGATGTACAACATGATCACCACCCAGCGTCCGCTGGAAGAGAAGATGGCCCTTTTCTGGCACCACGTCTTCGCAACCGGCAACTCCAAGGTGGACAACTGCGACCAGATGCTGGAGCAGCTTGTGATGTTCCGCAAGTACGGCATGGGCAACTACCGGGAGATGCTGGTCCAGCTTTCCAAGAACCCGGCCATGATCTACTGGCTGGACAACAACGAGAACCACCGGGACGCCGTCAACGAGAACTGGGGCCGAGAGCTCCTGGAACTGTTCTCCATGGGCGTCAGCAACTACACCGAGGTCGACGTCCGTGAAGCTTCCCGCGCCTTTACCGGCTGGACCATCATGCCCAAGCTGCCACGCCAGCCCTTCGGTCGCTTCCCCTGGGCATTCGAGTACCTGCCCGAGGACCACGACGAAGGGGAAAAGACCTTCCTGGGATACACCGGCAACTTCAACGGCGAGGACATCATCGACATCGTCGTCAAGGAGCCCGCGACTGCTCGCTTCATTTGCCGCCACCTGTACAACTTCTTCGTCGCCGACGAGGTTCAGGTCCCGGCCTGGACCATCGAGCCGGCCCGCGACGAGGAAGCCCTGGACATGATGATGACGGCTTTTGAAGAGTCCGGCTACGAGATGAAGGCCGTGCTGCAGGTGATGTTCAACTCCGATTGGTTCAAGAACGCGCGGTACTCCAAGATCAAGAGTCCCGCCGAGGTCGTGGCCAGCACTCTGCGTTTGGTCGGCACTTACCGGACCCCCGAACCCAGTATTCCCGACATCGGCCCCCAGCCCGGCTACATGGGCCAGTCCCTCCTGGACCCGCCCAGCGTTGAGGGTTGGTACACCGGCTCCGAGTGGATCAACAGCGGTTCCCTGCTGGCCCGCATTAACTTCGTGGCCGACCGGGTTGCGGACACGAGTCTGCCCGGCGTGCAGAGCATCGTCAACGACATGAAGTCTGCCGGTGTGTCAACGCCTGAAGAGCTTCTGGAAGCGTCCCTGGAACACATGGGTTACCTGGAAGTCAGCGACGAGACCCGGCAGCAACTTCTGGACCATGCCAAGGCCGAGGGCAACATGGACTGGACCAACGAGGATGCTACTAGCACCCGCGTTGGCGAGATGCTGGCCCTTGTCGGGGCCACCACCGAGTATCAGTTCGGCTAGGAATGAACCAACCTGGCGAGACGTGATCGTCCCGCCCTCTGCTGATGGCAGGAGTGAGGAAACTGCACCCCTGCCATCCAGAGAACAAGCCGCATTAACTTCACAGACCTCTAGAAGGAGATGAGACCAGAATGACCTCGACCAAGAAAGACCCTGTCATCGTAGTGTTGCAGCTGACCGGCGGCAACGACTACTTCAACACCGTGATCCCCTACAACGACCCCCTCTACTACGACAACCGCCCCGCGGTCCAGTACCGCCAGGAAGACATCATCAAGGTCGACGACCAGCTGGGCTTCATGCCCACCATGGGTCCCATCAAGAATCTCTACGACCAGGGCAAGGTCGCCGTCCTCCATGGCATCGGATACGCCGACTCCCCACGCTCCCACTTCCGCTCCATGGACATCTGGCACACCTGCGAGCCGGACAAGGTCGGGACGGAAGGCTGGGCCGGGCGTCTGGCCCGCGAGCTCGACCCGAACAAGGAGAACGTGCTGTCGGCCATCAACTTCGGCCACGGGCTGCCCCGCGCCCTGGTGGTCCCAGGAGTCCCCGTCGCCGCCATCGCCGACCTGGAGACCTACGGCGTGCTGACCGGCATCAGCGACGACCAGCAGCGCATGAAGGCTTTGGACCTGTTCGCGCGCATGTACTCCCCGGCCGTCGGTTCCGGGATGGTCACCGACTACCTGCGCTCCACCGGCATGGAGGCCATGACCGGGGCCGACATCGTCAAGGTCGCGCCCGAGATGTACTCCTCAAGCGTTGAGTATCCCAACAGCCCCATCGCCGCCCACCTGAAGGACATCGCCCAGGTGTACCTGGCTGACCTTGGGACGCGGATTTTCTACACGCAGCACGGGAGCTTCGACACCCACGCCGGCGAGGCCGGTGCGCACCCGACCCTGTGGAAGGACGTATCCGAGGGGATCTCGGCGTTCTTCGAGGACCTGCACGCCCACGGCACCGGCGAGAACGTAGTCATGTACCTGTTCACCGAGTTCGGACGGCGGGTGCACGACAACGGTTCCGGGACCGACCACGGCGCGGCCGGCGCGGCGTTCGCCATCGGCGACGCGGTGAAGGGCGGGATGTACGGGCAGTACCCGTCGGCGAAGGCGGAGGACCTGGAGCAGGGAGACCTGGTCCCGAACTACGACTTCCGCGGCGGCTACACCACAATCATCGAGGACTGGTTCGGCCTGGACGCAAAGCCCATCGTCAACGGCTCCTTCGAGAAGCACAGCTTCCTCTAGGGCGTTGTATCAGCCTTTCTTGCGGTGATCCCTGATCAGGGATCACCGTTTCCCGGCAACTATCTACCAAGGAACCCTCCAAGGAGGAATGAAACATGGCGGAAATTACGATTGCACCCGGACGGTGCTGGCAGTACAGCCACTACGTGGGCCGTCAGGGTGGCGCAGGTACGGGGTTCGGCCAGCCCATCGGCGTCGCGCTTGGTAAGGGCGATGTGATGTTCGTGGCCAACCGCGGAGGCAAGGGCCGCATCTCCAAAGTCACCGTCGGCGAGGAGTTCGTCCGAGAGTTCGGACGTGCCGAGGATAATGGCGAGGACAAATTTGAATGGCTGACCGCCATCGCGGTTGACCAAGACGAGAACGTCTACGCAGCCGATGAGTGGATGCACCGCATCACCGTCTTCAACACGGACGGTGAGGTCATCAATACCTGGGGCGAACACGGTGACGGCGAAGGTCAGATCAACGGCCCATCCGGCCTGGCTGTCGATTCCGACGACAACATCTGGGTTGTCAATAGCCTCAACAGCCGCATCCAGAAGTTCACCAAGGACGGCAAGTTCCTGAGCGGCTTCGGGACCAAGGGCAGCGGCGAGGGTGACCTGGAACTTCCCTGGGGTATCACCATCGACCAGGAAGGCGACATCTACATTGCCGACTGGCGCAACCACAGGGTCCAGAAGTTCAACTCCCACGGCGACCACCTGATGACCTTCGGCTCCGGCAAGAAGACTGGCGTCTCTCCCGACGGCGGCACCCCGTACAGCCACACCTTCCAGTCCCGCAGCGAGGTCAACCCCAAGGACCTGAACCACCCCACCGGCATTGCCGTGGACGGCGATGGCGACGTTTACGTGGTGGACTGGATGAACGAACGCGTGGTCATCTTTGACCGCGTCGGCGAGCCAGTGGCCACCCTCCGCGGCGACGCCTCCGGTCTGTCCAAGTGGGCGCAGCTTTCCATCAATGCCAATCCGGACATGGAAAAGGCCCGCAAGCGGGTCAAGAACCCGGAAATCCAGAACTACTTCCGGATGCCGGTAGCCTGCGCGTTCGACCGCAACAATGACAGGTTACTGGTCGCGGACACTCTCCGCAGCCGCGTTCAAGTCTACTATAAGGACCGGGAGTACATGGACCCCCAGTTCAACCTCTAGGAGCGTTTCTGGAGGCGTCTCCACGCTAAACAATCTTGGAGATTCGGCAAATCAAAGATCGGGGCGTCGATTATTCGGCGCCCCGGTTGTTGTTCAAAGAAAGGAATCTTGGAAGGTGCTCTGGGTCAATCTACTGGTGAAGATCGCGCTGGTCTCACTGCTGGCATTCGGCGCCTTTTCAGGATTGCAGCAGTTCGAGGGTAAAGCGTTCCTATGGCGGCTGGTCACGTACCCTATCGCTGCCCTGGCAATCCCGGTGATTTGGGCAGCATATGGCCGGAGATGGGCTTATCCCTACTTCGCCGACATTCTACTGACCCTGCCCTTCCTTATCGACACAGCCGGCAATGCCCTGGACTTCTACGACTCAATTGACTGGTGGGACGACGCGAACCACCTCGCCAATTGGGCCCTGCTCTCCGGTGCCATCGGCGCGTTGGCCTGGCGGACCCGCACCGGTCCCTGGGAAACACTGGCCTACGTGGTAGGGTTCGGCGCGGTCACCGCAATCTTATGGGAAATTGCCGAGTATGTAGCCTTTATTCGCAATTCCCCAGAGTTTGCCACAGCCTACACCGACACCCTGGGAGACTTGGCACTCGGCCTCACGGGCTCACTCCTGGCCGGTCTGGCGGCTGCTCTGGCCGTGCGCAACCGGCCGGCTTGAGCAGTGCGCTCAGACTGCTTTACTCTCGTCCCGCCGATAGCGCGCCAACGGCGACCGAAGGCAGGCTCACCGGCAACTGCTCCCACGTTCCCCCCCGGTCGCGGCTGCAAAAGAGCTTGCCGCCGTCGGTCCCGGCGTAGACCATCCCAGGAGTTTCCGGGTCCCAATCGAAGGCTACCACCATGTCTTCGGCGTTCTCTCCGTGGCCCAGTGCTTCCACCAGGGTCCAGCTTCGGCCTCCACTGGTGGAACGGTAGAACTGGGGCGCTTTCCTCCCCGCGTTTTCCGACACCGTCACCAGCACCAGGTCCGCATCCTCTGGGTCGGCAGCTATGTGCAGGGTGTAGCGGCGGTCCAGCCCGTCGTTGATTATCTCCCAGTGGTCTCCCTGGTCGTCGGTGCGGTACGGAGCGCGGGCCGTGGCCACGTAGACCGTTCCGGGGCGGCTGCGGCTGAGGTTGACGCAATGAATGTCGTCGTTCAGGCCCGGCAGTTGTTTCCAGGTCGCCCCCGCGTCCTCGGAACGCACCATGCCGCCGACCTCAATGCCAGCATACATGCAGGATGCGTCGCCCGGCGACACTCGCAGGTCCCGGACATGGGAATCCCGCGTCTCCGCGTGGAACCCCCAGTCGACCGACTCCGGCACTTCGCGGAACCCAGAGCACTCCTGCCAACTATTTCCGCTATCGGAAGAGCGGAACAGCGCAGCAGGTTCGCTGCCCACGTATACCGTCTCAGACTCCGACGGGTGGGCAAGTACGCTATGAGCATAGTCGGTGGGCCATGAGTCGATGTGCTTCCAGGTCAACCCGGCGTCGTCGGTGCGGTAAACACCCGCCTCATAGGCCGCCAGGTATGCGCGCTTGGGATCAACCGGGCTTGCCGCCAAGCGAGATGCTGCATGGGGCAGGTTTGTCACCGGCCCCTGTTGCCAGGTCTGACCCCCATCGGTACTAAACACGGCGCAAACTCCGTCGTGCATACCTACATAGATTCGATGCTGCTTCCCGCTCATATCGTTCACTCCTCTACTTTATTCCCCATTCCCCGCCGCCGTCCCGCTATTCCGCCTCCGTCTTCCAGGTATTCCCCCAATGCCCGTCGAAGGCCACTTCCTCCAGTGGTCTGCGCCGCGTCGGGCCGTATCTGACGCCCTCGGCTGGAAAACCGATGGGTAGAATCGCTGCAGTCGTTACGTTTTCCGGTATTCCCAGAATGTCCTTGATTTCCGGCTCGAACCGCGACTGCCGGGTAGTCAACACGCTGGCGAGTCCCAATCCTCGCGCTGCTAGCAGGATGTTCTGAACCGCCGGGTAGATGGATGCGCCCGACACGGGACCGCCTGGCCCTCCCTCGATGCAGGCCAAGATGAACACCGGGACATCCTCCATGTGGTCTTCCAGATGCTGCGCCCGCCGGTACACCCTCCGTTGCTGCGTTGACATGTCGTCCCGGATGTCGAACCGCGAACCTGTACGGTACAGGTCTCCGATCTTGCGCCGGGTCTCCTCGTCGCGGATTACAATGAAGCTCCAGCCCTGCCGGACGCCGCCGGAAGGGGCCTTGATCGCTGCCCGAAGCAGTCGGGTTATCATCTCATCGGGCACCGGGTCGGGCTTGAACTGCCGCAACCCTCGCTGCGTGTCTATGGCCTCGAACAGGCCAATTTCATCGGGCATTATATTGCTCCTTTCGCTTCTATAATCAGTGTGCGGGCGCTCAAGACGTGCCGCCACATCCAGGCCGGAACATCTCCTCATCTGCCGTAATCGTACCATACCACCTGAGTTTAAGGACTCTGACCAACCCGGTCAGGTTGACGCGGCCCATTGCCGGAAATTAGACTGCCATCAGTTAATTCGGTCCCGTCCCGGATGGATAGGAGAGATGCGATGAAGTTGCAGATCATGTCACCCGCCGCTGACAGGGTTGACTTCAAGGTGCCCCCAGCCCCGCGCCTCGAATCCCTGGAAGGCAAGACCATTGGACTGTACAACAACATGACCGGCGGCGCGGACGTGGCCGTTGACCGTGTTGCAGAGCACCTGAGCCAGCGCTTTTCTGGTATCAAGTTCGAGCGTTACGGCGGGGATCTGCGGTCCGGACGCCCGTCCCTGAGCCGCGGGAACCACATCGACGAGGAGGAGGCAGCGATCATCGCTCGGGAAGTGGACGCCATGATCGGCGCAACTGCCCATTGAGGGGGCTGTACTTCGTGGCTTGCCCACGACATGGTAGCGATGGAAAAGGCCGGTGTCCCCGTGGTCGGAATCGCCGCCCGCAGCTTTGCCAGGGCATGGCAGTCCTGCGTTGACGGCTGGGGCCAGCCCAGCACCGCCTTTGTCACCATCCCCCACGCCACCACTGGACAGCAGCCCGGCTACATCCGAAAGATGGTCGATGAGCAGATTGACGACATCATTCTGGGCCTAACCCGGCTCTCTGCCGCGCCGACTCCGAAGGCTGCCGCGCGCAACGGCGGCGGCATGGAGACCTTCACCGTGGAGTTGGACGAGTCACCGCTGGGCCTGGACTCGGTGAACCGTTTCCTTGAGGAGCGGGACTGGAGCGACGGGATACCCGTCATCCCCCCGACCCCTGCGGCCGTGGAGGCGATGCTCAAGGGGACCCGCAGGGCACCCCAGGACGTGGTGATGGTCATGGAGCCGGGGTTCGGCCTGGCGACGGTGGAGAAAATAGCTGTGAACGCGGTCATGGCCGGCTGCGCCCCGGAGCAGTTCCCGGTGCTTCTCGCCGCCATTGACTGCCTTGCCCAGCCCGAGATGAACCACCGGGACATGCAGGTTTCGGGGCACACCGAAGCCCCCCTGATCCTAGTCAACGGGCCAATCGCCGACAGGGCCGGGATAACCTATGGCACGTCTGCCATGGGACCTGGGGTAGTCAACCGGCCCAACACGGCCGTTGGTCGCGCGTTGCGCCTTTGCCTAATCAATATCGGATACTGCAAGCCCGGAGCGGGAGACCCCAACTTTATCGGCCTGCCCACCAAGTTCGGGATGTGCATCGCGGAGAACGAGGAACTCAGTCCCTGGCAACCTTACCACGTTGACAAGGGATTCCGGCCCGACGAAAGCGCCGTAACCGTCGTCACCGTTACCGGCCCGGCGGATATCCTGGACTCCAGTTCGCGGAACCACGAGGACACGCTGGACAATATCGCGTCCAACATGGAGTACCGCCACTCCGGCGCGGGCGGATGGCTGAGAGGCTGGCAGTCGGCGCAGGTTGGCCACACCAGCAAGCGTGTCCCGTACCAGGGGCCGTACCACCCAATCATCCTCAGCCCGTCCCGCGCTGTCATCCTGGCCGAGGCCGGCATGAACAAGCGCGATGCCCAGGAGTGGCTCCACGAGCATTGCCGCATCCCGCTGAAGTCCGTCCTGGGTTCTCGGGGGATGCCCACCGGCCCGGACGGCAAGTGGCTCACCCACCCGGAGTTGCAGCACCTTGAGAACGACCCGGACGCGACTATCCCGGCCCTGGAATCGCCGGAGCAGTACCTGCTGTTCGTCACCGGCGGGTCAACCCACTACGCCAATTTCTTCTACGGCACCTACGGCATCGCCACCATGCCGGTGGAAGACGTGGAGTTATAGCCTGAGAGACGTCTCCTCGCAGTCGCGGGGTCGACGGGGAGGACGACATGCCACGGTTGGCAGCAGACAAGTACGTCTCCAATGTTCGAAGGCCGGACGACATCGACGAGTTCTGGGATGATGTGCTGGCCGAGACCGCCCAAATTCCCCTCGACCCGGAGGTGGTCCACAGCCCCCTCCGCTCAACGCCGCAGATTGACGTGTTCGAGGTCTTCTATACGAGCCTGGACAATGTGCGCATCGCCGGTTGGTACGCAGTACCGAAGGAGCGCAACGGTCCTCTGCCGGGGCTGTTGCAGGTCCCAGGCTACAATATGGAACCCCCCATTCCCAAGAATTGGGCCAGGAAAGGCTACGCCGCCTTCAGCGTGGCTCCGAGGGGGAAGTTGCGCAGCAACCGGCAGTTCAACCCTGGCTACCCCGGCCTGCTCACCTACGGCATGGTGGACCGCAACACCTACTCCTACCGGGGCTTCTACATGGACGCCTGCCGCGGGGTGGACTTCCTGCTGGGACGGGATGAGGTTGACGGAGACCGCATCGGCGTCACTGGCCACAGCCAGGGCGGCGGCCTGACCATTTCCACCGCCGCCTTTCGACCGGAGATCAAGGCTGCCGCGGCTGGCGCTCCCTATCTGTGCGGATACATGGACTCCATAGATCTCACCGACGCCTACCCATACCAGGAAATCGCTGACTACCTGCGCACAAACCCGGGTAGCCGCCAGCAGGTCGAGGACACCCTCGCCTACTTCGACGGCATCAACCTTGCTCCACGGATTCAGTGCCCGATCATCGTGAGCGTCGGTCTCCAGGACAGCACCTGCCCCCCGGAGACAGGCTTTGCGATGTTCAATGCCATCGCCAGCGCCGACAAGAAGATGTACGCCTACGATGGCCACGGCCACGACGCCAACAATGCGCAGCAAGGCGCGGTCATAGACGCATTCTTGGCCTCGCACCTCCATCCCTAACGGACATGATGATATGACAATAGGCAACGGAGAAAAGCCTGACGGATTTGAAACCTATTGGGAGGATACCCTGGCCGAGTTGGCGGCGTTGCCTGCTGCCCCGGAGGTCGCGGAACTGCCGCTGCGCTCCACGGACTTTGCCACCGCCTACACCGTCCGCCTGACCTCGATCGGCCCTTACCGAATTTTCGGGTACCTGAGCATTCCCAAAGGCGATGGGCTCTTTCCCGCCAGGTACTATCTGCCCCGTTACGGCAGCGTCGTAGACTTAGTGCCCCAGGGGACGGCCAATGGTCAAAGGCGAGACTGCGTCATCTTTTCCGTGGCGGTCAGGGGCCAGCGCCTTGCCGATCAGCCATATGCTGCCAGCTTCCCCGGCTTGCTTACCGACGGTATTGCCGACCCTTCGTCCTACGTATACCGGGGTATAGTGGCCGATTGCTGCCGCGGCCTAGAGTACCTCGCAGGTCGGGAAGAAGTGGACGCGGAACGCATAGTGGCCATCGGAGCAGATCTCTCCTTGACTACTGCAGCGCTGGCACCGAGGATTTCCCACGTGGTAAGCAGCCCGTCCTTGTCCTACACCGCTGCCGATCTGGCCACCCGCACCGAAGCCTATCCCCTGGAGGAAATCAACGACTACCTGCGCCTCTACCCCTCCCATGAAGAAAGGGTGCGCCGTACCCTTTCCTACTTCGACCTGCGCTGGTTCGCTCCCAAAGTCACCGCAACGACTCTGCTGGTGGCAGGATCAGACGGAGAGGCCTTGGACGCCGCCGCCCTCAACCCAATGGCGGAATCGCTGGGGGGAGAATGCGAAGTGTACAAGTCAACCCACTCCGGCTTCAGGGATGGCGTGTTTACCGAGGAGTGGCTAGCCAGACAACTTGGGATGCCGGGTCCGAGTCTGCCGCCCCACTGGCAGCCCTAACCTGGCCTGGTCGAATCTTGGGAGAAGCGACATGAAGGCTTCCTATCTTGGGGCTATGGGATATTCCCGGCGTGACACTTTCCCCACCACCTGGCCCATTCCCCCGGCCTACCACGACCCCGAGACCTCGGTACGTAGCTACCAGGAAGGTATCGAGGAGTGCGAGTTCGCCGAGGAGATGGGGTTCGACTGGGTAAGCTTTTCCGAGCATCACTACTCCGGGCGGATTGCCACGGGCACGCCCGCAGTGATGGCGGCGGCAGTGGCCGAGCGGTGCAAGCGGGTCAAAATTGCGATGCTGGGGCAGCTTCTGCCCTTGAACAACCCTGTCAGGTGCGCCGAGGAACTGGGGCTACTGGACAACCTGACCAACGGACGGCTCATCATCGGGTTCCTGCGGGGCACTCCCAACGAAGACCAGACCTACAGCGTCAACCCATCCGAAGGCAGGGAGCGGCTCTTCGAAAGGATGGACCTGATCCTCAAAGCGCTGACCGAGCCGCAGCCTTTCTCTTGGGAGGGGCGCTACCACCAGTTCAGGACCGTTGCAGTCTGGCCCCAGCCGGTCCAGCAGCCGTTGCCCCCGGTGATAGTCGCCACCAGAAGCGACGACACCGTCCGGTATGCCGCCGAGAACCGCCTTGGGTTGGGCGTGTCCTTCGTGCCGCCGGACCAGATGGCCGCAGTTACTGCCAGGTATTTCCAGTGGTGCGACGAGGCGGGCTGGGAGCCGCAACCCGATCAGGTGGTCTACCGGGGCAGCATATACCTGGCGGAGACCGACAAGGCGGCTGAGGAATGGCTGGTAAGGCGGACGGGGTCCGGTCCCGTTCCCGGAGGCATAGCCATGAGGCCCCTCGTTACCCAGGCCATCAGCGCGGCTCGCGCCGGTGAGGAGTTTGACCTGCGAAACGTCCTCGCGGGTAGTCCTCAGGGGGACGTTGTGGGAGTAGCCCGGAGCCTGAACTTCATTGGCGGCCCCGACACCGTGGTCGAGCAGATCAAAGAGTTCCGGGACAAGTGCGGAGCTGGAGTCGTAGACCTGTTCTTCCAGCAGCCCGGCATTGAACACCAGGAAGTCATGCGGGAAATCGACCTGTTCGGCCGGGAAGTCCTGCCCCGCCTAAGAGAGCTGTGAACGGGAGACCCGGTCAAGAGGCGGAGAGATGGTTCGAGAAGACCGCGGGGCCGGCAACACGCCGGAACACGGGCATATCGAGGTTCCGGGAGCCCGGGTGGGGTACTCTACCGCGGGGTCGGGCGACCCCGTAGTGATGATTGATACTGGTCTGTGGACCAACGGACCATTGGTCGACGCGCTGGCTCCAGACTACCACGTGGTATCCCTCAGTTTTCCCGGAATCTCTTTCGCAAACCTCCCCGGGTCGCTGAGGGATCTGGCCAGCATACTAACCCTCGCCGCGGACAAGTTGACAGAAGGCAAATACGCCTTGGTCGGTGAGTCGGTCGCTGGTGGAGTTGCACTCTGGCAAGCCCTCCTAGCACCCGACAATATCGAAACTCTGATCCTGATTTCCCCCACCACAGTGCTACCGATTGACGATCCGTTGACGGCAGGGCCGGGGCAACTTGTGGCCCACCCGGAGAACGATGCCGCGTTGCTTCCCGTGGAACCAGCCGTGGCCGCAGAAATAAGGGCAATCCTTCGGGTCGGCAGCCGCGACGCTGAGTTGGAGGAGCGGTTTGGGGAAATCTCCTGCGCCACGCTAGCGGTCTTTGGACTGAACGACCGAATAGTCACACCTGAGGCCGCCAGACTGTACAGGGAGAAGATACCCAACTGCAACATTTCCCTGGTCTACGACGCCGGACATGCCATCGTCGCTGACCGGCCCGAAGCCTTGGCCAGTCTAGTGACTGACTTCGTGGAGCGGCGGGAAACTTTCATTGTCGGCCGGGAGTCCGGACTGATTAACCCTTGATAGTCCCATACTGGTACGCGACAACACGTTACAGGAGCGAACCACGCCATGCCTCACCTGCCATTGCCCGGAGTTGATCTGTGGTACGAGGATACCGGAGGCGACGGCGTTCCTGTGGTGTTCCTGCACGCTGCCACCGGGACCTGCGAGAGCTGGGTCTACCAACTGCCCAGTTTCGCCACGGCGGGCTACCGCTGCATCACCTACGAGCGGCGCACCTGGGGACGCTCCCGACCTACTGACACGGACGGAGGGCCGGGTTACGCAACTGATGACCTTCACGGCCTAGTCGGGGCGCTGGGGCTGGAGCCCTGCCATCTAGTGGCCACCGCAGCCGGGGGAATCGTCGCTCTGGCCTATTCCCTGGACCACCCAGAGCGGGTGCGGAGCGTGGTGGTGGCCAATACCATCGGAGGCGTTCAAGACCCGGAGTACCTAGAAGTGCAGTCCCGGCTCAGGCCAGAGGAGATACAGCGCCTGCCCGTGGACTTACGGGAGTTAGGGCCCTCGTACCGGGGTCTGTATCCGGAGGGAGCGGCCCGGTGGCTGGAAATTGAACAAGGCAGCCGACCCTATGAGATAGGGCCAGCCCAAACGCCACCTGTTCCAATCACGTATGCCCGGCTGGCCACGATGCACGTCCCGACACTGGTCCTGGCAGGGGAAGCCGACTTGCTTTCGCCACCGGCGTTGATGCGGATGCTGGCGGCCCACATCCCAACCAGCCGTTACGTGTCACTGCCCGAGGTTGGTCACGCAGGGTTCTGGGAGCGGCCCCATGCCTGGAACGGCTTGGTGCTGGAGTTCCTGTCCCATCACTGATCGGATACCGGGAGTCCAGAGACCCGTTCCCATTGTTTCGCTGGAAGGTCGATCCCCAGTTCCTCGGCCGAATGGGTTAGTGACGGGGAAGGGCCGCGTGGCGATACCGCCAGGATAATGGGATCAACCTTCGATCTTCCGCACCAGAATTTGCCGGGCCACGTTGTAACCCACCGACGCCTGTCCAGTCTGGGTGGAGACAGTCAGGACTCCGAGATAGGGAGCTGCCTCGGCCACCTTGATCTCCTTATCCGGGGTCACCTGTGACTCCACCAGGAAACGCAACAGGTCGGAGTCTTCCTCAGGAATCCGCTCTACGACGTAGGGAATATTGGGCCTGGCCTGGTCCAGGGGTATGGCACTGGGGGGCATCTTCGGCTCGCCAGTGCCGGGGATTGGCCTGCCGAAAGGAGACCTGGTAGGTCTCTCCAGCAACTCGAACAGCCGCTCCTCCAGTTGGGGAGACACACCGTGCTCGAGACGGTGCGCCTCGATGTAGGCCTGGTGCGGCTCCATACCCAATATCTTCACAACCATCCACTCGACTAACCTGTGCCTCCGTGCGATGTCCTCCCCACCGGCCAGACCCTTCCTAGTCATGCGAATGCGTTTGTCGCTTCCAACTTCCACCAGCCCTTGTTTTTCCATCCTTCTGACCATCCCGGCAACCGATGGGACCGACGTTCCGAGGCCTTCAGTAGGGGGCAGGTCTCTCAGAGTCTCGGTAAGCTCGGTGACTGTCGGCTCACCTGTCTCTTCCCATAGTTTGTACAGGCACAGGAGATAGTTTTCGGTAGCTGGCGACAATCTTTCGTAGGTGGTGCCGGATGCGTGCGCTTCTACCGTGGTGTCGGTTCTCTTGCGTCTTGGCATTACACTACTTCCGTGACGTTAAGGTGGGGCTGGTCGCCCCTGAAGTATACACCAACACCCGGTCTGGTTCCGGGGGAACGAAGACACGGCACAGACCAATTAAGTGAGGTATGGGCGGGAAGTAGAGCGAAATATCCGTCGAAAGACAGTGGATTGGATTACTTGTGGCAGCGATTGTAGAGGTCAACGCCAGATCAAGAGACGTCCTTCCAGTCCTGCTGACCGCTGATTCTTCTGGTGTAACCCAGGATGGGAGCACCAAGTTCGTCCGTACCCATCGCGCCGTTTCGTGCAAAGGCCATGAGTGTGCGGTTGGGGGCCAAGGCGACTTTCACCATGTCCCCATCACGGAAATAGGCGGAATGGTCCTGTAGGCTGCGAAGCACCATACCGGATGGCAGGGCCACGGAGTAGAGGTAGTGTGTGCCCTTGAAGACCCTATCCACCACCTTGCCAGTCCCTTGGCTAGACGCATAGATAGCAACGTCACTGGGCCGAAGAAGGACCTCCGCGCCTGCTCCCAAAGGCAGCCTTGCATCGACCGTCAATGTCCCGATCTCGGTGAGCAGTTCATGTTCGTTCATCTGCCCAGGGACAAAGTCGGCCATTCCTATGAACTCCGCAACAAATCGGCTGGCTGGCCTGTGAAACACTTCCTCCGGTGGCCCCAACTGCGCAATCCTACCCTCGTGCATCACCGCGACCAGGTCACCCAGTAGCAACGCTTCTTCCTGATCATGGGTCACGAAGACTGCGGTGGCGTCGCTAGTCCTAAGCAGGTCGATGACATCTTGCCGGACCTGCTCCCTGAGCTGCGGGTCGAGGTTGGAGAACGGTTCGTCCAACAACAGCACATCCGGTCCGGGGGCAAGAGCACGGGCCAGGGCCAGGCGTTGTTGCTGGCCTCCAGACAGCTCGTGGGGCATCCGCTCCGAGAGCATGTCCAGCCCAACCATGCGGAGCGCCTCGAGAGTCCGGTCCGCGCGCCCGTCCCGCTGTTGCAGACCGTAAGCCGCGTTTTGCCGGACTGTTAGATGCGGGAAGAGTGCGCCGTCCTGAAACACCATGCCGACTTTGCGGCGTTCTGGTGGAGACCAAGCGTCCGGCCCGGCTACGGGGCTGCCGCTGATGGAAATGCGGCCCGAATCGGGCTTCTCGAAACCCGCGATGAGACGAAGAGCGGTGGTCTTGCCACACCCGCTGGGTCCAAGGAGGACCAAGACCTGCCCTTGTTCGACCCGCAGGTCCAAGTCGTCTACGGCCCGCACTTCGCCGAACGCCTTGGCGACGCCACAGCATTCAACCATCGGGGGCACGGAGGGCTACCTGTGTCCCCGGAGGATGAGAAACGCCATTGGTATGGACGCGCAAAGAATAAGGAACAGGGCGGGCATGGCCGCCTGGGCAAAGAAGGCTTCCGACGCCGCAGACCAGATGGAAGTGGCCAGGGTGTCGAACCCGATCGGCGCCAGGATCAGCGTCGCAGGCAGTTCCTTCATCGTCAGCAGGAAAACGAGTGCGGCACCGGCCAGCATTCCCGGTCGAACCAGTGGCGCAGTAACCGACGCGAAGACCTTGAACGGGGAACTACCAAGGCTCCTCGCCGCTTCCTCCATCGCCGGACTCACCTGGAGCAGGGACGCCCTGGTTGCTCCAAGTCCCGCAGGCAGGAATAGGACTAGGTATGCGAACACGAGCAGGACATGGCTCTGATACAGCGGGGTCGCGTAGTTTGCCCCAAAGAACACCAGCGCCAGGGCAACCACCACACCCGGCAGGGCGAACCCAATGTAGGTCATGCGCTCCAAACCGCTGGTAACCCATCCCGTATGACGGGCAGCTAGGACTGCTACCGGCAGCGCCGCCAAGATGCAGACCAGCGCAGCCAGTCCAGAGATGTACATGGAATTTCTGGTCGCGGCCCAGAGAAGAAGCAGAGGCTCCCCGGCCAAAACGCCCCGGACGGCCCAGAATCCCAGGATTCCCAAGGGCATTGCAATGGCCAGAATTCCAACCGAGGCGCACAATCCAAAGGCAGGCCATCGCCAAACGCCCAGCTTAACCTGCGATACCGGACGCACCGCCCCGTTGGTGCTACGGTAGTATTTCGACCTGCTCCTGCTCAAGGCCTCCAAGGATACAATTCCCAGTGCCACCACGACCAAAGCCAGGGACAGAAACGCCGCCAACGACCGGTCGAGAGCGGACTCGTACTGGAGGAATATGGACCAGGTAAACGTTTCATAGTTGAGCAGGGAAACCGCCCCAAAGTCGCTGAGAGTGTATAGAGCAACCAGCAGCCCTCCGGCAAGGATGGCCGGACGCAGAAGCGGCAGAGTCACCCGCAGAAAGGTCGCACGTGCGCTGAATCCCATCCCCAGGGAAGTCTCTTCCAACGCTGGGTCGAGACGCCATAACACAGCCCGCACCGGGAAGACTATGTATGGGTAGCTCAGCAATGTAAGTGTCAACATCGCGCCGGGGAAACCGTAAATGTCCGGCAGTCGTTCCACGCCGAACAGCGTCTCCAGAAGCCCCTGCAACATGCCACGGGGCCCCAGGGCAACCACAACGATGAAGCCGCCAACATGGGTCGGGACCACGAGAGGCAACACCGTGACCACGCCCCAGAACCGGCGCCATGGCAAGTCTGTCCTAACCGTCAGCCACGCTACGGGCACAGCTATGGCTATGGAGGCTCCCGTCACGGCGGCGACCAGCAGCAGAGTCCGGCCCAGAGTCTCCACCAAGGTCGGCCGCATCAGAAGGTCGAATCCAGCGGCGTCGGCGGCCCTAATGATCAGATATAACACGGGGAGCGCCATCGCCACAGCCACTGCGGCTGCCGGGAGAAGGACGAACAATGGCGGGCGGGACGCTGCGGCGGAAGATCCATGCCGCTGTGGGCGGACGACGGCTGAATGTTCCGATTGGGTTACGGCGGTAGATTGCATCAGTGCGCCAACGGTACATGATGGGATGCGGTATGAGATATATAATGTATCTGTATATACGTCGCCGATAATTAAGAGTACACGACTCAGGAGCGATATTACATAGTATATCGCCTGGTTTGTCAACCATAGCGACGGTGAATATGCAACGTTTCACCGCCTTCGCCATTGGCCCATTTTAGGTCGCGCAATAGGAGTGGGATCCGAAAGGCCACCCAGCAGCGAAGTTCGTTCTAGCGGACCCTAGAGAACTGAGAAAACCGGCGGAATAAACAGCAGCGATTCCGATGCAATCCCTCGAACTGAAACAACGCAGGCGACGAGGTGCGCCCGACGTCACACCCCCGAGGCAGACCTCAGCCCCCGATTGGGAATGCGGGTGGCAGTGAGAACCAGTTACCGCCCCTGGGAGATGGCCTGGCGTCCCAGTTGGGGCCAGGCTATGGGCGCACCGGCCCTTTCCAGCCTCTCCTCTATCGGGAGGGACTCATCCCAGTAGTAGCCTATGAAACGGCGTCCGTTCACCGCCGACGATTCGTCCGACGCCAGCCATACCACCGGGGCCTGCATCACGTCGGGCTGTATCAGGGCCGAGCGGTCCAGATTCGGCTCCGGAGCAATCAGGTTGGTGTTAGTCCCGCCACCAGGCACCAGAACGTTGACCGTGACGCCCGTGTCTTCCAACTCCTGGGCCATGATGGCCATCAGGGCCTCGTGCCCCGCCTTGGATGGGCCATAGGGGGAACCCTGCCTGCGCCACATGGTATCCATGCTGGTGGTCACGCCGATGACGCGGCCCCAGCCCTGGCTTATCAGGTGGCCGACTGCAGCCCGCGCCATGAAGAATGGGCCGCTGAAGTTGACCGCCACGACACGTTCCCATGCCTCGGGGGATGTCTCCCAGAAGTTGGCCCTTGAGCCGGAGCCGAGACCCGCGGCCCTGGGGTTGGTCCCGGCGTTGTTGACCAGTATGTGCAGACCGCCCAGACCGGAGATGGTCTGGTTTACCGCTGCTTCGGCATCATCGGGGTTGGTCACGTCGGCGCGGATGGTGATGACGCAATCGTCACCCCCGATCTCCCGCATGTCATTGGAAGTCTCGTCCAGCCAGTTCTGGTTGATGTCCATCATGGCGACGCGCGCCCCGGCCCTGACGAGGGCCTCGGTCATGTTGCGCCCCAGGCCAATGGGACTGGCCGCGCCCGTGACGATGGCGACTTTCCCCTGTAGCACGTTGTCCGGCATGACGCCTCCTGCTGTTGCGATTATTGCTGAGTAAAGTACATCGGTTGGGATGTGTTAGCGGCGGGTGTCACGACAGCCGTTGCTCCAGGGCGTCAACCAGTCGCTGCACCGGGCCGTGCTGCGGCCCCGCTTGTCTTGCTCCCAGGTAGAAACGGAGGTCGGTGAGGGCCTCCTGGAAGTGGCCCAGTTGGTAGTGGATCAGGCCCCGGTCCCTTCTTTCCTCCGGCGCTTCCGGGGCCAGGGCCACGAGGAAATCGATGGCCATGAGGGCGCGGGGATGGTCGCGCTGGTGGAGGTAGACGCCCTTGAGGTTGCGCAACATACGTGCCAGGAACTCCCGGTTGTTCACCGGGTCGAGGTAACCGGGGTCCCACTCCGCATTCTCCCCTACGACCTGCCGGAGCCGCTCGGAGCATTCAGCTTCCGAGAGCATGATGCCCCGGTGAAAAGGGTCGATCACCAGACCCGGTTCTGTCCGGTGGGACACCAGGAAATGGCCGGGCATACCCACTCCCTGCAATGGTATCCCAGCCCGCTCCCCGACCAAGATGCACACCAGCGAAAGGGTGATGGGGATGCCAAGGCGACGGGACAGAACATCGCTCAGGTAGCTGTTGCGCGGGTCGTAGTAGTCGTCCTGGTTGCCGGAGAAACTCACCTCGTCGAACAGGTATTCGCTGAGCCGGTTGACCCTGGAGAAGATGTCCGGTGCTTCCCCAACCCGGCGCATTGCGGCGTTGGCCAAGGAGTCGAGAGCTGCCAACTGTCCGTCAATATCCAGGTCCGGGTACTCCGCGGCGGAAATCAGCAGGGCGGCCTGGGCAAGGTCGATGTCCGGGTCTGGCAGGGTGGTTGCCGCCACAAACCGGCGGCGGCTCTCATCGTAGTCCATGCGGGCCCGGCCCTCCATACAGCGACGGCTTTGGGATGCGGGTGCGGCCCTATCCCTGGTCTTGGCCGAGGGCAAGCGTTGGCCGCGCGGCGTCCGGGGCCATTCTACCAAAGAACCGCGCCGGGCGGCCCGGACCGGAGGCCAATGGCAGCGGGCCTGCTTGACTGTTAGATATGGGCGCACCATATTGGAGCGCGGAGATGCGCTGCCCGGAAATCCCGGGCAGCAGTCAGTCCCCGGAACAGCCTGATAGGGAAGGTGGGTCAGAATGGCCTCTCAGCTAGACGACACCATGCGCCAGGTTGCCATTGCCAACCGGATTCTTTCGGACGTGGGTCTGGCGGTCGGGGTGACGACCGCCCTCGGCCACGTCAGTATGCGGGTGCCCGGCGACCCGGAGCGGTTCGTGGTCAAGGGGCGTCAGTACGAGGTGGACGCCCTGGCGGTGATGCGCCCGGAGGATATGGTGGTGTGCGACCTGGAGGGGTTCCTAGTGCAGGCGCGGCCCGGATTGAGCCAGTGCTCCGAGGTCAAGATTCATTCCTGCATCTACAAGACCCGGCCCGACGTTCGTTCGGTGGCCCACGTCCATCCCAGGTACACGGTGTTGATGAGCACTTTAGGGCAGGCCTTGGTCCCGATGTGCCAGGAAGGGGCGCAGTTGGTGAGGCGGCCGCTGCCGGTCTACCCCCATACCAAGACCATCCAGAGCGACGACGAAGGCATGGAGATGGTGGAGGTGATGGGCACTGAAGCGATTGTCCTGCTCCAGGGCCACGGGGCGGTGACCACGGGTGCGACAGCGGCCGAGTCGGTCACCAGCATGATGCAGTTGGAAGAGCAGGCCCGGATGAATTACCTGGCCTACTGCGCGGAAGGGCCGGAACATACGCGGCTGCCCGACGAACTGGTGGATGAGATGAACAACCGGACGCCGCTGCACGAGCTTCCCCATTTCCGCGACGTGCTACAAGGCCGGGAGCCGCAGCGGGACGGGATATGGAACTACTGGGTGGTGTCGGCGTCCGAGGGAATGTAACCGCCGTTGTCAATGTCCCACGTTCCAGGTCAAAGCCGGAACGTGGGACTTTTGCCGCTGTTAAAGTGAGAGTCCGGCACAGGGCGGGCTAGGACCAGATGGCGAAGCCCATAGCACAGCCGGTGCCGGCGGGGGAGCGATAGCAGGGCACGTAGTCCACTAGGTCCATGTCCAGATGCTCGGTAGCCCCAGTTACGGCGATCCAGTTCCTGATTTCCGAATTGCCGGAGTGCATCTTCTCCCTGGGCAGTCTGCCCAGCTTGACGACGCTCCTATCCTTCATCCCGTCCAAGGCCATCTCGTCCAGTTCCTCGTCGACCACGAAGTGGCTGAGGCCACCGGATGCGAGGACTCCGACCCGCGCCTTGCCGGGCCATGCCTCGATGGCGCTGCGCAGGGTGCGGCCAAGGTCGTAACACCGCTTCGGGGTCGGCTGGTTGGGCGGGTAGTAGGTGTTGACCATGATGGGGACGGCGGGGATAGTCTTGCCGGTCATGATGCGGTGGTAGACATAGCCGAAGGCGTGGCCGATGCCGCCCCTGGCCCTGCCGCCCTTGGCGGGGTCCAGGAATTTGGAACTCCCAATGTCGAACTCCGCCTCGACCATGTACTCGATGAGGTGACGGCCAAGATCTGAATGGGCGGGGACCACCCGGTCTTCGTCGGAGTACCCGATGAGACCCGCGTCGCCCTCCCGTCCGGGAACGCTGAATTCGTTGCCCCAGTAGACGCAGATGCCAGGCATATTGTCGTCCAAGAGGTATTCCTGCTGGTCGTCCCCCAGCATGACCAGGACGTCCAGATCGGCCTCGTACAGCGCCTTGCCAAGCCGCGCGATCCCCTTCTGGTTACGCTCGTGGCGTTCGCGCATCTTCTCCTGGGTTATCTCTTTGGCGATGCGGCCCAGGTCGGTGCGTTCCAACAACCCTTCGAAGTCAGAGACGATTCCGTCGGTGCCCACGAGTTCCTTGTGACGGCGGTCATTCTCGCCACGGGCCAGCCATCCCTCGGACGGGGTGCTGAGTTGGGGGCTGTGGGAGCTGCCCAGTCCCAATACTACCTGTGCCATTTTGGGCCTCCTGAAAACGTGTTGACCACTTTCGCGGGCTGTGCCGGCGCTTGCCGTTCCCCATGGGGCGACTCGACTCGCGCACAGGGTGGGGCCGAAGGACAAACCCAGTCCGGTTGGATACGGAACGTTGGCCCGCTCTCAGTACAAATTAGACTCTGCGCAACTCACATTGTCAAACCCATCTGCCAGTCCGATCGCGTCCCGTGTCAAGTAGTCTGGACGGGAGGCAGCGCTGCCGGAAAATTTCATTTTCCCTCTCATTTCCGCTCAAATCCTCTCACTTTTGCGAATTCCGACGCATTGGCCAGACTTGGCTTAAGGTGCGGCCCCTTCGCATGTGGAATGCTAGGGCTTCTGTAGTTGTCCTGGAATTGCTTTGCACTCAGAGGAGTCTCACGGGCTCGGCCTAGACAATGGTATATACGTTCTATACAGTCAGCAAGGGAAGGTTGTCAGTAGTCAGGCTTGCTGGGTCGAGGTTCCTATTACCGGGCCGCTATGGACTCCCGCTTTCGCGGAAGTGACGGCTGATGACAGGTGTGTATGAGGACAGAATTATCGTGGGGCCGAAGAAGTCGACCGACCGAGTTGGAACGTCAGCCATCAAGCCGCATCCCGCGAGAGCTTGACGACTATCGCCCGGCTGGCCTCCACCAGCCCTCCCGGGGTGATCATGATTTCCTCCCCCCAGACACCCGCGCCGACACCTAGGACCTCCTCGCGCATCAAGGAGGCGTCGATGAAGCTGCGGAAGGAATCCGGCTGCCAGTGGAAGGGAGGTATGGAGCCTATGCGATATCCTGTCACCCGGTAGACGGTCTCGCCGTCGGCTAGCCGGATGTTCCTGCTGCCGATGGCTCGCTTGAGGTTGCCAGAGACGGCGTTCCTGTCGGCGGCCATCATAACCAGTACCTGTTCGCCCTCGGAGGTCTCGAAGACTAGAGTCTTGACCATCTGGCGCGGCTCATACCCAAGGGCATCGGCGACACTGGCCGCGCCCTTGTCCGTATCCGGGGGAAAATTGAGCCTCTTGTAGGGGATGCTGCGTTCATCCAGGAATCTGTGGGCGGGAAGGTCCATCGCACTGCCTCCTAGGGTGGTCTGGGCAAGCATAAGCCGCCGTCTAAACGCGAAGATGGCGCAGGGTTGGCCGGAATATCCCGACAATCAGGGCAACTAACAAGCAAATCACGGCCCCGCCTGCAAACGCCGCCGTCCAGTCCAGATAGTCTGCGACCAGCGCCATCGGAAACGCGCCGATCAACGTAAACGCCGACGTTACGTACCACAGGCTCATCACCCTACCCCGCAGTTCCGGGGAAACGGAGAGTTGCAGCACGGTGGTACCCATCGGGAAGATGTCGCTCAGTCCCAGGAAGAACAGTATCCCCCATGAGACCCAGAACCACGGCGACCAGGCCAGCAGAAACAGGGATACCCCGAACAGGAACATAGAGGCAATCAGGAGCCAGTTCTTGTGCCGGAAGTTGCCCAACGACGCCAGGAAAATCGTGCCCGCCAGCGATCCCACGCCTGCCCCGGACATCAACAGGCCCACCTGACCGGCGCTTGCTCCCAGGACCTGTTTGGCAAATGCGGGCATCAACTGGACATAGGACATTCCGAATAAGCCAAAGACGAACCCAATGGTCATGACGGTAAAGGTGACCGGATTGGTCCAGCAATACTGGAAGCCCGCCCCCAGGTCGGAAACAAAAGATGGGCGCTCGACGGGCACAGTACGCTCCGGGCGGCGGACCATGAACAACGCCAGACTCGCAAGGGCGAAGAATCCGGCAGCAACGCACAACGAGGGCCCGATGCCGGCAAATTCGATAATCGCACCCGCAATAGCCGGACCCAGGACCCGACCGGCGTTCATCACTGCGGTGTTCAGCACCACGGCGTTCATGATGTCCTCACGGTCCACCAGGTCTGGGACAAGGGCCGCCCGGGCCGGAGTATTAATCGCCATGAAGAAGGCCATGAGTACGACACTGACGTACAAGTGCCACAGTGCGATCCTGTCCACCAGTTGCAGGACGGCCAGACCGGCCAGCACAAGGGCAGTAAGGGCCTGAGTGGCCGAACTCAGGTCCCGGCGGTCAAAACGGTCAGCGAGAGTACCGGCGAACAGGATGACAATCAGGCCGGTTGCGCCGAACAGGAAGACCAGAAATCCCATGCGGGAGGCCGACCCGGTAAGTTCCAACACCAGCCAGCTGTGGATGAGGAATTGCATTCCCATGCCCACAGGCTGGGCCGTGGCACTAGCCGAGTACCACCTGAAGTCGCGGTGGCGCAGGGCGCGGAATGTCTGCCACCTCTTGAACAACGGGCGCGCTTTGCGGAGTGCCCCCTGCATCTATGCCGCCGGAGATTTCACTGGACAGGCTGCTCCTACACCCGCATGCGGCGCAAGGTGGGACGCCACAGGCCCAGCACGAAGGCGATTGACAGGTAGATGACGGACCCTCCAGCGAAGGCGGCGGTCCAGCTTACATGCTCGGCCACCAGGGTCATGGGGTAGGAACCGATGAACATGAACGCGGCAGAGATATACCATACGCTCATCACCCGGCCCTGGAACTCGGTGGGCACCGAGAGCTGCAATACGGTTGTGCCCATCGGGACGATGCTGCCCATGCCTATGAAGTAGAGAATCACCCATGAGACCCAGAACCATGCTGACCAGGCCAGGATGAACAGGGAAATGCCGAAGAGGAAGATGCAGCCCAGCAGAAGCCAGTTCTTGTGCCGGGAGTTACCCAGGGACGCCATGACGAAGGTGCCGGACAGTGAGCCGATTCCAGCCCCGGTCATGAGCAGTCCAGCCTCTCCAGCGCCCGCTTCCAGAACCTGTTTGGCGAAGGCGGGCAACACCTGGGAATAGGGCATTCCGAAGAAGCCGAAGGCGAAGCCAATGCCGATTACAGTGAAAGTCACCGGGTTGGACCAGCAGTAGCGCAGACCTCCCCAAAGGTCGGCAAGGATGCTGGACCGCTGCTGCCGTGCCACGTTTGGCACCCGCCGCACCATGAACAGAGTCACCGTGCCGACAAAGAAGCAGGCCGTGGCAAGGAATAGCGCGGAGGCTATCCCGGCAAACTCGATTACCGCGCCTGCCAAAGCCGGTCCGAGGATACGGCCGGAATTCATCACCGCCGAGTTCAGGACAACGGCGTTCATCAGGTCTTCCCGGTCGACCAGGTCGCGGACTATGGCCAGTCGAGCTGGTGTGTTGATTGCCTGGAATGCGCCAAGCACGAAGGACGCAACGTACAGGTGCCACAGCGCAACCAGTCCTCCGGTCTCCATCACGGCTAGTCCTAGGACCAGTATGGCCACCAGGGCCTGGGTCAACATCAGCAATCCGCGGCGGTCGAACCGGTCCGCGAATGCCCCGCCGAACAGCACGAACCCCAGAGTGGGCATTCCGTAGAGGAAGATCATGAGGCCCATGCTGGATGCGGAGCCGGTCAGTTCCAGCACCATCCAGCCCAAGATGAGGAACTGCATTCCCCGGCCCCATGCCTGGGCGTTTGCGCCAATCCAGAACCAGCGAAAGTCACGATGGCGCAGCGCGCGGAAGGTCTGAAGCCTGCGCCCGATTGTCAGGACCTGGGTCAACTATTCCACCGACTCACCGTTTCGGGTCAAGTGGAGCTGTCCACATCTGTACAGTTGAAGGAGCACGGGACAGCCGCCAAACGCCGTATTGTACATTCCGAGAAGAGAAAAGTGTAAAGCGGCAAAGTGAGGGCGGCGCGGGTGTCGCTCCACCCTTTCCGGCCAGATGCTATAGTAATCCCAATGAATCAACACCGGATTAGGCCGGGGAGGAGTCATAGTGAAGATCACCGACTTGAGAGTAATCATGGTCAACTGGAACTCGGGGCCTTGGGCCACCGCCACCGCGTCTTTCGGGGGCACACGGCAACTGGGGGTCGTAACGGTATCCACCGATGAAGGGGTGGAGGGCCACGCCTTCCTGGGTTCGTCTCGGCAGGGGGCAGACGCCTACGTGGGGCCGATGATGGAGTTCATCAAGCCGTCCCTGCTGGGCCGCAACCCTCTGGACATCGGTGCGATTTGGTCTGAGATGTGGAAGAACAATCGGAACGTGTCCACGAATGCGGTCGGCGCGGTGGACGTGGCGCTGTGGGACATCGCGGGCAAGATTGCAGGGCTGCCCATCCACAGACTTCTGGGTTCTTGCCGCGACAGGGTGCCCGCCTATGCGAGTTCGGGTTTCCTGGCAACGCCACAGGACTATGCCGAGGAAGCGCTGCTTTTCAAAGACCTGGGTTGGCCGGCGTACAAGATTCACCCCCATGCCGTTCCCAAGGAGGATATCGAGATATGCCGGGTAACCCGTGAGGCGGTGGGCGACCAGTTCGACCTGATGCTGGATTCGATGTGGGCCTACTGCTATGAGGATGCCCTGAGGGTGGGCCGCGCCGCCGAGGAGTACAAATACCTGTGGTACGAGGACCCGCTGGCAGAGGAGGACATCTATAACTACGTAAAGCTGAAGAGCAAGCTGGACATACCCATTATGTCAACTGAGTATGCTCCCGGACGCCTCTACGGTATGGCTCAGTGGATCCACCTGCAGGCCACGGACATGCTGCGGGGAGATGTGGCAGTATCCGGCGGCATCACGCCGCTGCTGAAGATCGCTCACACCGCCGAGGCGTTCAAAATGAAGTGCGAAGTGCATCACGGGGGAAATTCCCTGAACAACGT
Organism: uncultured Dehalococcoidia bacterium; assembly: GCA_951812625.1. Taxonomy (GTDB): domain Bacteria; phylum Chloroflexota; class Dehalococcoidia; order Lucifugimonadales; family UBA3495; genus CATOSP01. The sequence continues at coordinate 2,044,038 of CATOSP010000002.1, forward strand.
GGCGAACCTGCACGTAATACTGGCGGTAAACAACTGCGACTACTACGAGGTGTTCCCGGCGAACGGGGCCAACAAGTTCGGCCTCGTGGAGGACGTTGAGGTGGACAGCAACGGCCTCATCTACGCTCCGGAGGCACCGGGTCTCGGATACGAAATAGACTGGGAACTGGTGCAGCGGGAGAGGAGCGGGGAGGTAAGGTAGGGATCGTGGCGAGTAGGATGGTGTCGAGGGCAGGCCAAGAATGGTCCCAGAATATGCCGGTCAGGAGCCCGGAGTACCCCCGAGTGGTGGGATCCTGACGACAGTCGGGGTCTTCCCAAAAGCGTCCACGGGCGTGTGGTGCGGCCAGATGCCCTCAGCGCTGCTGCGTGGTAGGGGTGAAGGTAAAGGCTGAGTTGCCCGGCGCAATCTCAAAGGGCGGGGAGGTTGAGGAGACGTAGACCAACCGCTCATCTCCGATGTTCTTGATGGAGTGTCCGGTGCCGGGGGGCACGTATATCAGAGTGCCGGGTCCTACTTCCTCGACCTCGTCGCCTACGCGCATTGCGCCCTGTCCCTGGACGATGACGTACACCTGCTCCCTTCCCTCGTGGGAATGGACGGCCTGCTCGCTTCCCGGTTCGCCTTCAACCCACGTTACCGAAAGGTTTTCCGTCCCGAACTGTCCGGGAGCCAGCAGCAAATGCGAGACTTGCCCGCCTCGGTGGTTCTGGGGACTCTGGTCAAGTGTCTGAGTGTCCATCAGCAAATACTCCAGAAGGAGAACGGGGTAAATTGGGGGAGAAGAGGTGGCGACCCGGAGCGGATTCGAACCGCCGATCTCTGGCTTGACAGGCCAGTATGTTAACCGCTACACCACCGGGCCGAGTGAAGGTCGGTTGCAAGTCCCGACGATCACCATTGAGTTTACGATTTCCGCAAATTAGTGTCAAGCACAGGGTCAAGATTCAAGGGCCGAGCCACAGTCGCCAAGTCGTGTAACCAGAGTGACATCCGCGATGCGCTAACCGAACAGAAGTTCATTGGACCGGGTCCGCGGAAACATGCTCGTGGCCACCATGGGGGAGGCCCAGAAGGAATTCAGAGTGGTGGTCCTGGCCAGGACCGGAAACGCTCTCCAGGGTCAACTCTCCGTGCCAGCGATTGGCGAGTGTACGCGCGATAAACAGGCCCAATCCGGAGCTTGATTTCTCCTCCCGCCGGGCCACCTCTGGCGTCCAGCCGTGGTCGAACACGTGCTGAACATATTGCGGGGAAACACCGGGGCCATCGTCCCATACACGGACGAAGAAGTGGGTGAGGTTCCGAGTCAGCTTGATCTCGATGTGGGAGTCGGCGAAACGGACCGCGTTGTCCACCAGATTGGTTACGATGTGCTCGATGGCAGAACTGTCCGAGTAGACCAGCCCGAACTCCGATGGTTCCGTCCACCAGGTGATTTCCTTCATCGTCTGTTCGGCCACCGGCGTATAGCGGTCTACGATCCTGCGGACCACCTCAGACGGCTCCACAGGCTGGGGATGGACCTGTCCGTCGGGCCCTTGGAGGTCCACCAACACTTGGATGTTGGACAGCATCAGGCGGAAGTTGGTGGTCTGCATTTCGATTTCTTCCAGCAGGGAGAGGACGTTGGGATCGATGCTCTTGCCGGAGGAAAGCAGCACGGCCCGCAGTTCCCGCTCCTGGCCGGATATGCGCCGCAGCGGACGGCCCAAGTCGTGGTTGAATAGGTCGAAGTATTGCTGGGTCAACTGCCGCCATCGGTCCGCCACGTCGTCCGATGGGACGGCTGCGCTGCTTTTCACGCCGCGTATGCTCGGGAAGGCGTAGGCAAGGGATACCACTCCGAGTCCTAGGGCAACCAGTCCGCCCCCGATATAGGTCAGAGGTTCGACAGTCCAAACGGATGTGAACAGGCTGGACCCAACCAAAGGCGCGAGCAGCAGAGAGACCACACCAGCCGCAAAGACTCCCACGCCGCATATTATGGACCAGGTCTGCATCCACAACCCGCCAATAGAGCGGCTCATATCGAGGGAGGCAGGAGCCTATACCCCTGGTCCCGGGCATTGATGATTAGCTCCCCTGCGGAGAACCGAACGCCAAGTGCCCTACCCAACGCGACCTTGATTTCTCTGATTCTAACGCGTAGGGAAGCCCTCGGGTCTTCCCCATCGGAGTATCGCTCCAGCCTCCCAAAGGTCACCAGTTCTCCGGGGCTGTGGTACCAGGCCTCGGCCAGTTCCCGGAAGATCTCAAATTTCATGCCCTGTATCTCATGCACCGGGGCCATCCTGCCTTCCGTGCCAGCGTAGACGAGCCGGGAGTCCTTGTTGACCAATATCTGACAATCCGGGCGGCTGCCGATGGGGATCGTGCTAGGCGATGTGCCAATGAGTCGCCGCAAGCGCAGAACAACCTCGCCGGGGCTGGCCAGCTTGTCAATAAAGTCCACAGGCGCCTCCCGGGTCAACGCACCGCGGACAGCGGTGTCCCGGTCCGGACCTTGGGCGTATTGGGTGAACATCAGGACAGGCAGGCCGGGAAATCTTTCGACGATGCGTTGAAGGATATCCAACCCCTTAAAGCGTTCCCCGGCCTGGTCTCCAAAACGCACGTCCAGCAGTACCCCGTCGGGTTGCCGCTCCTCGATCGCGTAGATAGCCGCGGCCTCGAATTCGTCGGCTATGGACCAGTTGGCCTCGGGGCGCACGACCACCGGGTCCCATCCTTCCTCGTCCAACCCACGGCGCACGGCCGTGACGGTCGCGGAGTCGAATTCATCGTCAACTATGAGTATGGTCCCTTTCCGGGTCATGTTGTGCTTACTGGCGCGCGCATGGGACAAGCGCCCGCCATTCCTGTCCTGATGGCTCCTATTCTCGCATCATGTATTCTACCAGAGGGTCGTATGAATCTGGGACGGAGGAGTCCTCGCCTAGGCTGCCTAGCGCCGTGATGCTTGGGTTGACAGTATTCCCTGCCGGTCTAAAATGGTCAGAGACAAGCGTAAGTCCATCTTTGGAGCACAAGGGTAAGGAGTCGGTCTTATGATAACCAAATTCGGGAGCCTGTTCGCCGGTCACGTGGACCTAGAAAACATCGGATGGACGGGTACGCCGGTAAACGACCGCTGGCTGTCGGACGAGCATCTGGCCAGCGTCTTCGACAAGACGGAAGCCATAGTCCTCAAGATGGAGGAGCTGGGCTACGACACCTTTTGGGCCGCTGAGCACCACTTCCAGCGGGAGGGGTACGAGTGCATCCCCAACCTCATGCTGCTCTTCGTCCACCTAGCCCACCTCACCAAGAACTTGAAGTTCGGCTGCGGGTTCAACATCAGTCCCATGTGGCACCCGCTGCGGTTGGCCGAGGATTTCGCAATGGCCGATCACATGACCAAGGGGCGGGTGGTCTTCGGTGTCGGGCGAGGCTACCACTCCCGGGAGGTGGAGACCTTCGGAAACCCCAGCACCATCATTGATAATGAGGCGAACCGGGAGTTGTTCGAGGAGCAGACCGAACTCCTGATGAAGGCGTTCAACCAGCGCTCCTTCTCCCACCACGGCGAACACTACAACATTCCTCCTGACGTGCCCTACCGGGGTTATGACCTGAAGGAGATTACGTTGGTGCCACGTCCCCGGACATTGCCCGTGGAATGCTGGCAACCCATCGTCAGCGCCAGCCAGCGGGCTATGGATTTCATGGTCAAGCACGGGATGAAGGGCATCATCGGAGGTGGCGCAGCCGCCGGAGGCACCACAGACCGGGTCATGGAACAGTGGCGCGATACTCTAGCTGCCTCGGGGCGGGAGACGGAACTGGGCACCGACCTGGCCATCGGATATACCATCCACATTGCCGAGACGCCGGAGCGCGCCATCGAGGAAGCCAGGGACTACTTCGAAGAGAACATGAAGATGTTCGCGCCCCTGGGATTCGTCCGTGGCCTCACGAGCCAGCAGATTGCCGACCTGGGAGATGCGGCCAAGGCCCCGTTCGCAGGGCTGCCCACATTGGAACAGGCGGTAGACACGGGTTCCTGGCTGGTCGGACCGCCCGACTTGATAGCGGAAAAGATCCGAGACGTCCAGGAGCGCTACCCGGGTCTGGACTCCATCAACGTTGGATCGGTCATCGGCACGCCCCAGGACGTGATAGTCGAGCAGTTGGACATCTTCGGCAAAGAGGTCATGCCGGAGTTCGTCAACCAGGGCTAGGGCGAGGAGAACCAGCACTTGGCCGGGCAATTTACGGAAGAGTCCCTCCTTTCCCTCGCCGAGCAGTTCAGCTTTCGCAGCCGCATGGACCGGAGCGCCGTCGGCGGACCGATTCTGGTCTGGGGGCGAGGCTCGGTCGTGCGAGACGTCAACGGCAAGGAGTACCTGGACTTCAACTCTGGGCAGATGTGCGCGGCCCTAGGTCATAACCACCCCAGGATAGTCCAGGCTCTTCAAGAAAGCTGTGATACGCTGCTGCATAGCCACATGAGCCTGTTCAACGATCGGGAGATCATCCTGGCCACCCGCCTAGCCGAGATAACGCCGCCCGGTCTGACCAAGAGCATGTTCCTGACTTCGGGCAGCGACTCCAACGAGGCAGCCTTAACCATTGCCAAGCGTTACACAGGTGGATATGAGGTCGCCAGCCCGGTGGTCAGCTTCCACGGCCAGAGCGAGGCGGCCCGCGCCTTGACCTTCTCCGGGTGGCGTCAAGGTTACGGCCCCTACGCTCCAGGCAACTACCCCATCCTGGCCCCCTACCGCTACCGGTGCACATTCTGCCGAGACAAATGCGCTTGTGACTACACCTGCCTTGATACCAGCTTCGACCTGCTGGATGCACAGTCCGACGGCAGGATGGCTGCGGTCATCACCGAACCCCTGTTCAGTGCCGGGGGCGTCGTAGACTTGCCCCCCGGCTGGCTCCGGGAACTGCAGGACCGCTGCCATCAGCGGGGGATGCTGCTGATTCTGGATGAGGCCCAGACCGGGCTGGCCAAGCTGGGCACAATGTGGGGCGGAGAGCAGGAGGGTGTGGTCCCGGATATCCTCACCATCTCCAAGCACTTCGGCGGCGGCATAGCCGTCAGCGCGACCGTCACCACCCCTGAGATCGAGGAACGCGTGGCCGGGACGGGCATGGTGGTGGCCCATTCCCACTCCAACGACCCCGTCACCTGCAACGCCGCCATCGCCAGCCTGGACATCATCCTCGAGGAGGGCTTGGTGGATGTGGCCGCCGGCATTGGGGGGTATTGGGCCAGGCATCTCCGCTCCCTCGCAGACCGTCACGAGCTGATAGGCGATATCCGCGGCCGCGGGCTGCTCCAGGGTATCGAGTTGGTGACCGACCGGGAGACACGGGAACCGGCCTTCGAGCGGGGCCGGGAGGTTGGCCGCCTCTGCCTGGAGAACGGGCTGATTCTCAGTGTGCGCCGCAACGGCTCGGTCCTGCGCTTCGTTCCTCCCTTCACCACCACCAGGGAGCAGATGGACCTGGCGGCGGACATCCTCGACTACGCCATATCAGCGGCCTGCACTTAGGATGAATCGCCATTTCACAAAGCCCGGAAGTCTGGGCAGGACTCGTAGAGGCTAACAACCAGGCCGGATGAACTCCCCCGTGTAGTCGTCGTTTGGGTACGCTTTAGCTTCAATATTTCTTCACATCAGTTTGGTATGTTCCAGCCGGGTATGTCCTGAACGCCACGATGTAGACTCATGGGCGTATCCGGTGGTTCAAGGTGTTTTGTGGGCCTTTTCACGTTATCAGTACGCCGACTCAACTTAGTGTCAAGCCTGTTGATTGTTGCCGCTGCTGTCGCCTGCGGCGGGGACGATTCGGAGCCCGGCTCCGTAGCAGTATCCGCTACCACTGTGGCTGCCCAGCCCGCCGCAGCTTCACACACCAATGGCTCCGTCGTGGACGCCGCCAATGCTTTTCTCAGTTCCCTGACTGATGTTCAACGCGGCACGGCATTGTACGCCTTCGACGACCCGGTGCGCGCCAACTGGTCCAATCTTCCTGCGGGCGTAGCGAGATTCGACCGAAATGGCGTGCGCATCGGCGACTTGGACGCGGCACAGACTGAATCCATGCTTTTCTTTCTAGCCTCGGCTCTCAGCGTCCACGGATACGAAACAGCCCTTGGTGTCCTAGGTGCCGATGCTTACTTAGCTGTAGCTGAATCGGAGGACCGGTTTGGTGATGACAACTACTGGCTTGCCATTTTTGGGGAGCCTTCCAACGCCAATGCTTGGGGGTGGCAGCTTGGAGGGCATCACCTCGCCATAAACGCCACCGTGACCGACGGGCGCAGTTACCTATCCCCCACTTTTGTCGGTGTCGAACCGGCATCCTACACTGTTGGCGCGTCCACCATGACCCCTCTTGACACCCACCTACAAGCCGGTCTGGCCCTGATAAACGTCCTAGACGAAGACAAGAGGGCGGCAGGGACGCTCTCCAATCGTCCCGAAGGAATCTACACGGGCGCCGGACAGGACGGCGTCATCCCGCCTATCGAAGGATCCAGGGCAGCAGGCTGGAGCGATGCGCAGCGGCAACTCCTTCTGGAAGCAATTTTTCAGTGGGTTGGTATGCTCGACTCGTCCAGCAGCCGGGCCAGACTGGCCGAAATCCAGTCCGAATTAAACAATACCTACTTTGCATGGCACGTCGGCAAGAGCGGCTCAATTTACTTTCGAATCCAGGGGCCGAGTCTCATAGTCGAGTTCTCGACAGGGGGTGGACCGGCATCAGACGCAGGCCACTATCACACCATCTACCGCAACCCCGCCAACGAATATGGGCGCGCCGTATACAGGGAGCGCTGACCCACCTGGCGACAGAAATCAGGGCCGACGGCGCTGGTAAAGGAGCTGTCCCATCCCAAACAGAGCGATCAGAGACCATTGCTACGAAGGGACGACATAGCCGTTTCAGACAGGGGCGAACGTTCAGTTTATGGAATCACGGTCGAGAAACTCGTCAGTTCGTCCCATGCGCCCACCGGACTGGAACAGGCCGTTGAAATACCACATATACGTCGCGTGGTCTCGAATTATCAAGCCCAAAACGTCAACGGCTCTCCGAAATCCGAACACAATCAAGGCACGTATTCTTATCAGCAGACCCAGGCCTTGGGAAGCCCGCAGCAGCCCTGCCCGCGGACTTCCCAACCACAATAGAGAACTCGAACCCCAGACGGTCGGCCCGTCACTATGGGGTCGTGTCCTCACCGGAGGCTAAGCCTTGAGTTTCTTGACCGGTCTCGCCCTGCGCCGCCCCGCGGTAACGGTGATGGTCATCATCCTGGTGGTGATAGGGGGTGTGGCCAGCTACCAGGGCTTGCAGCGCGAACTGTTCCCTGAGATCGAGTTCCCCAACATCATAGTCCTCGCCTTCTACCCCTCGGCCAATCCCGAGGCCGTGGCCCGCGACGTTACCGAGCCCATCGAAGACGTCATCATCGGGATGCCAGGGTTGAAGGAGATCAGGTCCGAGTCCTCCGAGAACCGTTCTCTGGTGACAGCTACCTTCGAGTTCGGTGAGGACATGGCCGAGATAGAGCGGACTATCGAGGGGAATTTGCACGGAGTGGACCTCCCCTCGACGGTCGATGAACCCTACGTGGGCCGAATTTCCGACGACATTTTCCCCGCGATGCAGCTTGGCATCTCTGGCGACCGGGACATTACCTCCCTACAGCGCGTGGTGGATGACCTGATTCTCCCCCGGATCGACAGGGTAGACGGAGTGTTCAACGCCAGAGTCATCGGGCGCTCTGAAGAACGTGTCCACGTGTCGGTCGATACAGAGCGACTGGATGAACTGGGGATTTCGATCAACCAGGTTGCCAACGCCATCCGGGACAACAACAGCAGCTATCCCGCCGGGAGCATCGAGGGGACAGACAGGTCGTTCTCGGTGCGCACCTCCCACGAGATTGGAGCGCTGGAAGACCTGGAAAACCTGGTGGTAGGGTTCGAGCAGGTCGAGGGTGGACTCAGAGGACAACGCCCGGTGCTGCTCTCCCAATTGGCTGAAGTGGAACTCGGCACCGCCAAGGCAGCTACGATTTCCCGCATCAACGGGGATCCCAGTTTATCCATCGCCGTGGTCAAGGAACCCGACGCCAACACGGTGGATGTGACCGATGCAGTCCTGGAAGGCGTAACCGAAATTCCTGGGCTGCCCGAAGACGTGCGGATTGTGACGCTGACCAACGATGGACCGGAGGTCAGGAGATCCCTAGGTTCCCTGCTTACCGAGGGTATGTGGGGGTTGACCTTTGCCGTCTGCGTCGTATTCCTGTTCCTGCTCAACATCAGGCCCACGCTGCTCAGGGGACTGTCAATCACCATCCGCCCGACGTTGATTATCGGACTTTCCATACCCTTGAGCATCCTGACCGCCGTGATAATTATGGCCATTTCGGGAATCAGCCTGAACTTCATGAGTCTGGCCGGGCTGGCGATTGCAGTGGGTCGCGTGGTGGATGACAGCATCGTGGTGCTGGAAAACATCTACCGGCACATCCAGGGCGGGGAAGACCGTATGACTGCGGCGGTGGAAGGAACCAGGGAGGTTGGGGCAGCCATAGTGTCTTCCACGCTGACCACGGTGGTCGTCTTCATACCACTGGCGTTCATCCAGGGTCTGGTCGGCTCCTTCTTCACTCCCTTCGCTTTGACTGTGAGTTTTGCCCTGCTGGCGTCCACGCTGGTCTCCCTAACGGCTGTGCCGGCGTTGGGGCTGCTTCTTCTGCGGCGCGGGGACTTTCCCGATGAGAATGCGGCGCGGGACCGGGACCCCGTGATGGTGCGGATATACATGCCGATTCTGCGCTGGGCGCTGCGGCACAAGTTCCTGACCATCCTGATAGCCGTGGCAGTGACCGGAGCCAGCCTGGGTCTGACCCGGTTCATCCCGGTCACATTCTTCCCCGCTGACGCCCCAGAATTTCTGACCATCGAGGTCGAGATGCCCCCGGGGACACCCGCAGTGGAAATGTTCGACCTGACCCTAGAGATTGAAGGCATCCTTGAGGACTTCCATAACCGGGGGATGGTGGAGAATTACCAGTCCTCGGTGTTCGGGCAGTTGAGCGAATTCGGACCGGGAAGCGAGTCGGGTGGCGCCAATATCGCAGGCTTCCTGGTAACCCTGCCCGATGGGACTCCGCGGGACGTGGAAGAACGGGTCCGGGAGGCTATTCCCGATGGCGACGGTATGAAGCTGACCGTCACCGCCGTAGAACCGGGCCCGCCGACACAGCAGTTGGAGGTCACGGTAACCGGGACCAATTACGCCGACATTGCGCCATACGCCAGGCGTTTGGAGGCCGAAATCAAGACCATGGACCATGTGGTCAATGTCTCCAGCGACATATCCGCGGCCAGGGACGAAGTGGTAGTCCATATCGACCCGGAGCAGGCCGGGCGATACGGCATAACTGCATTGTCCGGCGGGTTCCAGGTGAACCGATACGTGGTGGGGCAAACGGTTACCGAGGTTGACATTGAAGGGGTAACGATGGACGTGGTGGTGCGCGGGGATCCGGAGGACGTGGACGACGTCGAGAAACTGAAGGACCTGCCCATTGAAGGTCCCATGGGACCGGTGAAACTGGGCGCCATCAGCAACATCATGGTCGAGGAGACCCCAGTGACCATATCCCACTTTGACGGGAACCGGTCGGCCTCGATTACGGGAGACATCACCACCGACGACACCCAAGCGGTGGGCCAAGAACTGCAACGCCGCATCGAAGCCCTGGAGCCGCCGCCAGGTGTGGAGGTCAAGACGGGCGGGATATTCACACAGATTGCCGAGGGGTTCGAGGACATCTTCCAGGCCATGGCCATTGGAATAGCCCTCGTCTACCTGGTAATGGTGGCCAGCCTCGGCTCGCTCCGAAACCCCTTCGTCATAGTAATGAGTCTCCCCCTGGCGTTGGTGGGAGCATTGGCGGCCCTGTTCCTGACTGGGCGCACCCTGAGCCTATCGGCCATGATGGGCCTCCTGCTGCTCGTAGGAGTTGTGGTCACCAACGCCATCGTTTTGATCGTGTTCGTGGAGCAGTTGCGGGAACGGGGGACGACAGCCGTCTACGACGCGCTGATCGAGGGAAGCCGCGTGAGGCTGAGACCGATCCTGATGACCGCCTTCACCACCACCTTTGCCCTGCTGCCCCTGGCAACCTTCGCGGGGGAGGAGGGGGGAATCATCGGCGCCGAACTGGCGACGGTGGTAATCGGTGGGTTGATAAGCTCCACGTTCCTCACCTTGATTGTGGTCCCCGTCATCTACACCATAGTCCATCAAAGTATCCCGTCACTGTTGGGTTCCATCTGGCGAATGTTGCCGTGGGCCCGTTCGGGCGGGGCGGCCACAACTGCAGGAAACGGTGAATGATGGGGTGGCAACGTAGGGTTCCAGGTTACCCTGCATCGCAGCCCGGGGCGGCAAATCCTTATCCTCAGCCTCGGGGTGTACTTAGCAGTTCCATACCCCGGCAACGAGACCCTAACCCTGGGAGCTGACCGACATGACGGTGTTTTGGAGACAAATCAAGGCTCGTAGACTCTTCACGTTAGTGTTTTATCCCGCTGCGGCCCTGGTCATTGCACTAGCAGTCTGGGCCACACTCGGAGCGGTGCGCGGCCAGGAGACTAAGCCCGAAGATCCGGTTACGTTTGCACAGCCACTCAGCAATCAGGATGCTGAAGTCGAGGTCACCGGAAGAATTGTATTTCCCGAGACGGCAGACCTGAAATTTGAGACCGGTGGTACCGTCGGTCAGGTGTTGGTGGAGAGCGGTCAGCGGGTTGTGAAGGGACAAGCACTGGCCAAGCTGGACGTAGCATCCCTCGCCCGGCTGGAGGCGGCATCGGGCCGCGCCCAGGTGAACGTCACCCGCGCCAGGGAAGCCCTCAACGCACTAAACTCCGGGAACCCAGTTGAGGTCGCACAGGTGGAAGTGGCAGTTGCCAGGGCCAGGATCGCACTGGATGACGCCAGGGAAGGGTTGGACAAGTTGGTAAACCCGGAAGACGCGTCGGTGGCCGCCGCCGAGACGGCTGTGGCGAGGGCCAGGCTCACCTTGAAAGCCGCTGAAGACGACCTTGACGACATGGAACGGGACCACACCCGGCAGGTCTCTTCGGCCATCCAAGCACTGGCATCGGCAAGGGTTGCCATGGAACAGGCATGGGATGGGCTGGCAGACCTGGACCTGGACCACGCCGACCGTTTGGGCAGGGCCATGCAGGCCCGCGCCCAGGCGGACCTTTCTGTGGACCATGCCCAGGACATGCTCGATGACTTCGGCCTGCACTACGACAGGTCCTTGGCGCAGGCCCGGCAGGCCGCTGCCGCAGCAGACCTGGCACTGGATTCGGCAGAAGACGCCCTGGCCGACTTTCTGATAGATCACTCCCGTAGTCTAGCCGGGGCCAGGGACGACCAGAGCAGGGCCGAACTGGCCCTGGACCGCGCAAGGACAGCGTTGGCGGACTCCGACCCTCGGCACGCTCAGAGAGTTGCTACGGCTCTGGCCGCTAAGGCTAGGACAGAAGCGGACCTGGACGATGCCCGAGACCGACTGGAGAACTTCGACCTGGACTATGCTGCAGTCCTGGCCGCAGCCCAATTTGCCAACAGCACGGCCAAGAACGATCTGGATGACGCGGATGACGCCGTCAGCCGGTTGCTGTATTCTGGCGGACGCGCACGTCCCTTTGACGAGGACTACCTGGAAGATCTGCGGGTGTTGAGAGCGGCAGCCGCCCAGAGCCTGGCCACTTTCAATGCCACCAAAGAACGGCTTGAGGACTTGGAGAAGGGTCCGGACTCCCTGCTCAAGTCGGAGTTGGAATCGGCTGTAGAGGTGGCAGAGACCAGCCTTGAAATCGCCGTGAAGCATCTTGAAGCGTTGCTGGAAGGGCAGGGGACCCTGGAGGCCCGGCAACTGGGAACCACCACTGCGGTTGCGGAGGCTGGTCTGGCCAAGACTTCCAGGGTCGTTGCCCGGTTGGAGGAGGGGCCGGACCCTGCGGAGAAACAGCGGCTGGAGGCCGAAGTCGCCCTGGCGCGGGTAATGGCTGCAGACGCGAATCAGAAGCTCGTAGAATTGGAAGAAGGGCCGGATGCACTGCTCCGGGCTAAACTGGAATCCGACGTTTCCGCTACCCAGGCGGCCTTGGCGGCGGCGGACAAATCCCTGGAGTCGATTTTGGCGCAGTCCGAGGACCCGGGCGAACTAGCCAACGTAGCCGAGGTGGCGTCCACGGATGAGGCGATCAGGGAGTTGGTGGACATGGTTTTGGGACAGACCGACGGCCTCAATGTCATAGGAGACGAAGCCAGAAACGCGCTGAGTTCCGGAGCAGACCCATTGGAAGTGGCTCTGCGGGTAGCACAAGTGGACAACGCCCTGGCCGGCCTCGAGCAGGCGCGGGATGCTCTGGCAGACCTGGGCGATGGGGTTGACCCTCGGGACCGCGCATTGCTGGAGAGCCAGACCGCCCTAGCCAGGGCCAACGCGGAAAATGCCGTAGAGGACCTGGAGGACATTACGACGAACATAGACCCCCTGATCATTGCTGCAGCCACCGAAGAAGTGGGCCTGGCGGAGGCTTCGCTGGCATCTGCCGAGGCACGCCTGGAAGCCGCGCTCAGCAGGGTGGAGCCGGACATGGAGCAACGCCGGGCGGACCTTGCGGTTGCGGAACAGGCGGCAATCGACGCCCGCGCCGACCTGGAGGGCGGTGTCATCATGGCACCATTCGATGGAGTAGTGGTCCTGGTGAACGCGGATGCCGATGACGCGGTCAGCCCCGACTCCCTCATCCTCCGTCTCGTCGACCCGTCCGTTGTGGAAGTGGATGCTCAGGTTGACGGCGCAGATATATCATTGGTCCAGCACGGAGCCAGGGCCGCGGTGTCCCTCGACGATATGCAGGATACGACGCTGACCGGTGAAGTGACTATGGTATCTGCAAAGCCGCGGACGGAAAGGGGGATTCTGACTTACCCTGTAACTATCCGGGTCTATGCGCCTGAGGGGGTCGATGTGACTTTGACCAGCGTTTCTATAATCATAAACCCTGGCGGCGGGGGGTAATCGAGGAGCTAACTGCGCCGACAGGTCAATTGTCCTAGTCCCGGTGTGTACAAACCCATCCGCAGTTGGGAGGGAGCACGATGGTTAGACTTGGTGGGTCTGCAACCATACCGCACATGAACGCGTTTCAGGGGCTGGAGGCGCTGTTCCGGCGCAGGGGCATAGCGATGGACTGGGTCCTCTACTCCGACTACGACGCCATGATCAACGACTTCGTAGAAGGGCGGATAGACCTGGCCTGGAATGGCCCCCTGGGATACGTCAAGATCAAGCGGCTACTGTCCGAGCCATGCCAGGTAATAGCAATGCGGGATGTGGACTTCGACTGCGTCACCTGCTTCGTCACCGGACAGAACTCGGATATACTGACGGTGGAGGACTTAGGGGATAAGAGCTTTGCGGTGGGCAGTCGCTCATCGGAACAGCCAATCCTGGCGTTCCACTTCTTGCGTCAACTGGGCATCGACCCGCGTAATGATCTGGCAGAGGTGTCCTTTTACGAGGACCGGGGCGGCTCCCTGAGCGCCGAGCGTGACGTGATCGCCCGCGTGAGCCAGGGGGAGTATGCCGCCGGGGCCGTCACCCGGCGAACCTTGGAAACCCTGCGGGAAAGCGGGGACCTGGCCGGGCAGGCGGTGCGGGTGTTGTGGTCGAGTCCAGGATACAGCCATTGCTGCTTTACGGCCCAACGCGAACTGGACCCAACACTGACCCAGGAATTGACCGAGGCTTTCTTGGCTGTAGACTACGTCGACCCCGTGGGTAAGGAAGTGCTGGACGCAGAAGGCTGCCGCAGCTTCGCCAGTGGAATCACGGAGGGTTGGGAAATCCTCGAAGAGGCCGCTATAGCGGAGGGGCTGGTCTGACTCAGATCCCTTCCTGGTCAGGCATGTCTTGTTCCGGAGACGGGTCAGGCAGGCTGCTGAGAATATCCTCCAGGGTCCGGTCCAGGGCCGGGTCCAGTTCTACGGGCTCCACAAAGGGACTGAGGTTGTAGTCGGCCCGGGCGCGGTCGATGAGTTCCTTGGCCCTGGGGTTGTTTGACGCGATGCGTTCCAGGCTCTCTTGCAACTGCCGCCCCTCATTGTCAGCCAGGGCCAGAAGCTCCGACAGGTCTATGTCCAAGTTGAACATGAACTTGAGCCTGCGCATAATGTCGTAAAAGGCCCGGTGGTCCCTCGTTATCCCGACCGGCTCGTTGTTGGAAGTCAAAAAGGGGAACATAGGCGCCATCGCACCCAGGCGGAACATCTCCACATCAGGATGCTGGTCGTGGGCCATGGAAATCAGCGCCATACCGATTGTCGGACCGCTCCTGCCCCGGCTACCGTAATTTGAATACCGCAGAGCGTACCGGTCCAGCTCCTCCTTCATGCGCGGCTGGCTGTAGACGCAGCTGACGTTACGTTCCACGTCCGGTGGGGCTGCACCGTTATATCCTTCCACTGCCACAGTCTTCTGGATGCCAAGCTGCTTGACCGCAGAGAAGAAGGCTTGGCCATAGATGTCCAGGCGCATCCAGGGTTCTTCTCCCAGGAAAATGATCAGACCATCTCCGGCGTCGAAAAAGTAGTTGCGCCGGTGCATCGGCCTTGAGGGCAGTCCGTCTTCATACGCAACCCTGGGACGGTAGGCGCCGTGGGTCCCGGGGACCTGGAAAGGGAAGCACAACTTGCCCACTTCCGTGCCGAACTCCCCGATTTCGCGGGCGCCCAGTTTGTCTATCAGGTATCGAGGCAGGCCGCTGGAAATTTCGCCGCCGTCGGACCACTGCCTCCTCCAGCCGGCGATCATATATTTCGCCTCAGGTTTCTCTCGGAGAATCACCAAATCATCGGTCATGGCTCTTACTCCTTAGCGTCATTATTCATATTAACATTTATCCGCCCTAGTCGGCACAGCCCATGCAACACAACGGTGCGCCACCGCCGCCGTCGACGCCCTGTCCTCATCTCCACTCACACTAGCCCAGTAGGAAGTTACGGAACACATACATTGGACGCCGCAACCAATTAGCAAAGCCTCCCCATATCTATTTCCTTGATAACCAATAGCAATAACAATCATTCCAATTCGGGTTGACACTATTATTGCCCTTCGCTACTATCAGCAGAATTTTACTCCGCATGGTCGGATGAATATCTGGACACTTTCAGTGCGAACCATATCAACCTGGCGTTTCCTTGACAGATTCCGGCGCCAACATTTTCATTACATGGAGGCTTTGCCGTGCGTCATTCCACGCCTTTTAATGTCAAACCCTTGTTGCTCACCCCACTCCTTGCCGCCCTGCTCTTCCTGGTTGCCTGTGGAGGCACCGCCCCCGCCGAGCCGGTGGTGGTAGAAAAGGAGGTAATCAAGGAAGTCCCTAAAGAGGTGGTAGTCGAGAAGGAAATCACGGTCACCAAGGAAGTGGTCAAAGAAGTGGCCGCCGACGTGAAAGTCCTTCCGACAGTCGCGGCCATCGTACAGGCCCAACCCACCGCACCCCCTGCTGAGATGATGGCCACCGAGGGTATACAGGGTGGCAGGATGCCCCAACTGGACTACGCCGATGTGAGGCAACGGACCCTGATGGCATCGAGCATCAACAACAAGAATGTAGCGATGCTGTTCAGCGGCCTAGTTGAGTACAATCCTGAAACTGAGGACCAGACCGACCTGAGATGCGACCTGTGCACGAGTTGGGAGCTGGCGGAAGACGGGGTTACCTACACCTTCTATCTGCACCCAGACGCCAAGTTCTCCGACGGCAATCCGGTTACCGCCGAGGATGTGGCCTACAGCTTCCTGGCGTCAACCTGCCCGGAGTGCATACCGATCCGTGACGGCGAGACCGTGTCGTCGACAATCCAGGTCAAGGCATACTTCGATGATTCCAAAATCATCGATGACCACACTATCCAGATAAAGACCCTGAACCCCACCCCGGCCTTCCTGCTGGCGCTGGGTTCGGAGACCTGGCGGATACTGCCCAAGCACGTGGAGGACGCGGGACAGCTTCAGACCACCGTTAATATGGGCGACCTGGTGGGTTCTGGCCCCTTCATCCACACCAGGCAGGTCAAGGCGGTCTCCAACCACTACGACCGGAACCCCCATTACTTCAAGGAAGGCCGACCTTACCTTGATGGCTTGGACCAGTACATCATCACCGACACCGGCGCGGGCATTGCTGCCTTCAAGGCGGAGCAGGTGCTGATGACCAACGGCGCAGACAACTTCAGCGACACCGAAGCCCAGAAATTGGCCGACGAGGAGCCTGAGAAGCTGGTAATCCACTGGGGTGGACTCCCCAGCGTCCAGTACATATTCTTCAACATCCAGAAGGAACCGTTCAAGGACGTTCGAGTGCGACAGGCGGTCAACCTCGCCATGCACCGGCAGCCTCTGAACCAGACGTTCACGGCCGGAAGGGGGTTCCCCTGCGCCTCGGTGTTCCCGCCTGGGGCAGGGTACACTTACACCCTGGAAGAATGCCTGGAACTCCCCGGCATGAGGGAACTGAACGGCGAGAAGCACCCGGACGACCTCGCAGAGGCCCGCAGACTTCTTGATGAGGCTGGCATCCCGGCCGAGGGTTTCAAGATTCTCCTCTCCACGCGCAACTGCTGCTCGTACCCGGATATTTCCGTAGTGGTTATGGAACAGCTAAAGGAGTTCTTGGGTTGGGACGTGGATCTGAAGGTCTGGGAGTCCAGCGCCGGTTACAATGCCTACCGCGACCACGACTACACCTTCGCGGTACAGCGCGGCGGCGCGAACTTCTTCGATCCCGACGCCTTCCTTGACCGGTTCAAGGAAGGGCGGCTCTACTTCCGGTGGACGGGTTACGTCGTCCCCCAGATTCCGGAGCTATTCGAAAGACAGTCCAGCGAGCTGGATGTCGAGCAGCGTCGGGTCATCCTCCGGGAACTCGAGGAGGTCATCTGGAACGATCCTCCTGCCTCATACCTGTACTACCGGGTCAAGCACCAACTAGTGAACCAGAGAGTGCAGAACTTCCTGCTACAGGAGCACATGCGGAAGTACGAGCACATCTGGTGCGACCCCGCCTGCTAGAAGCCAAGGACTCGATGGGGCCGGGCCCAAATTGGCCCGGCCCCATCGAAACCGCTTCGTGACATTGACCCAGCGGCCAGTCCTAAACGGGTTAATGGCCCCCAGCCCATTCCCATCCCCGGTAACATCGACGTGAGGGTAACAACTTGAAGGCCTACGTGATCAAGCGGACTCTCATGTTCCTCCCCACGATGGTCCTCTTGACGGTGATAGTCTTTACAATCCTCCGGATCGTGCCCGGAGACCCCGCCCTCCTGATCCTAGGAGGCGAAGAGGGCGAGGAGGACTTCACCGAGGAAGAACTGAAGAAGCTCCAAGCGAAGTTGGGTACTGACCGTCACATCGCCATTCAGTACGCCGACTGGGTCATTTCGATGGCCCAACTGGACTTCGGCAACTCCTATCACTACAACAATCCGGTGGGGGAAGACCTCGCCCAGCGGGTCCCCATCAGCCTGCAACTTACGCTGATGTCGCTGATTATCTCCGGGGTGGTTGCCATTCCCCTGGGAGTGTTCTCGGCCATCAAGCAAGACACCTGGGGAGACTACATCTCCAGGGTGATAACACTGATCGGGCTTGCCACGCCCAATTTCTACGTTGGAATTATGACCATTTTCCTATTGGTCCTCTTCTTCGGGTGGATACCGCCCTTGGGATACGTAAACGTCTGGGAAGACCCATGGATCAATACGCAGCAGCTCATCTTCCCGGCTATCGCGCTGGGAACGTCCGGTATGGCCTTCCTGGCCAGGGTCACCCGCTCCGCCATGCTGGAAGTGCTCAACGAGGACTACATCCGCACGGCCCGGTCAAAGGGGCTGGCGGAAAAGATCGTCATCTACCGCCACGCCCTCAAGAACGCAGTGCTGCCCGTGGTGACCATCTTCGGGCTGGCGCTGGGTAATGCAGCGTCGGGTTCCGTCGTCACGGAGATCGTGTTCTCCGTCCCCGGCATGGGACGCCTGCTGATTGAGGGCGTGCAGCACCGGGACTATCCGATGATCCAGGCCATCATCGTTATCTTCGGGGTGATGGTGCTGGTGGCCAACCTGTTCACCGACCTGACCTATGCCTGGCTGAATCCCAGAATCCGCTACGAGTAAATCCGGAGTCCTAAACTCCTACTAGGAGCGAGAGGCATTCATGGCACAGCAGCAAGACAGCGCTGTAGCAAGCCCGTCGGAGCCGTTACTGACTCTCCCGGCCCGGCGCGGGATAACCCACAACGTTTCCCGGTTCCTGAGAACCAAACCGCTCGGGACGGTCGGGGCCACCATAGCGACCGTGCTGATCATACTCGCGGTTTACGTCAAGTTTATTGAGCCGACAGTAGGACTGATCGCCGACCCATACAAGCCGTTAGTCTCGAGAATCAACGTCGCTCCCAGTGCCGAGGCATGGTTCGGGGGTGACAAGATTGGCCGGGACGTATATGCACGCTTGCTGAACGGGGCATGGATTTCCCTGTACGTCGGGCTGCTTTCGTCGTTCATCGGTACGACCCTCGGGATGGGAGTGGGCATAGCCAGCGCATACTGGGGCGGCAAGTTCGATCTGGTGGTCCAGAGGGTAATCGACGCCATGATTGCCTTCCCAGGGATCATTCTGGCCATTGCAATCATGGCCGCCCTGGGCGCGTCCATCAACAACGTCGTATTCGCCCTGTCCGTGTCGTACATACCCAGCGCAGCGCGGATCATCCGGTCACAGGCCCTGGCGGTCAATGAGATGGACTACATCCTTGCCGCCCAGGCAGTGGGTGTTGGGACAATGCGCACGATGTTGAAATACATCGTGCCCAACGTATTTGCCATCTACATAGTCATTACCACCTTCCACTTGGGCGGGGCGATAATATCCGAGGCCAGCCTGAGCTTCCTCGGCGTGGGGACGCCTCCCAACGAACCGTCCTGGGGCGGGATGTTGAACAGTTCCTCGTCGCAGTACATCGCGGTGGCATGGTGGCAACCCATCTTCCCCGGTGCTGCCATTATCATTGTAGTGTTTGCGTGGAACCTGCTGGGCGACGCTCTCCGGGACGTGCTGGACCCACGGCTCCGGGGCACAGGCGCGCGGGGATAACCTTCCGGGGCGTCATCTCCGCGGTTCAACCCGTCGATTTCCCATGCTTCATGGACCATCGATTTTTGCTGTGCATCAGGAGGTGGAAACGTGAGAGGCATATTCCCAATCGCGCTCATGATTGTTCTGGCCGTACTGATCATGGCATGTGGCGGGTCCTCGTCTGCTGAAACTGAGTCCACCGGTAGTGCCGGTGCCGGCAGTGCGCCGCAGCTCCAGCTTACACCAGCAACACCCCGAGCAGATGCAGGGGAGACCGGCGAGAGAGTGCGCCCGCCCAGCGAACTGGATATCACCATAGACAACTGCACCTGGGAGCCGGTGGAGGCCGCCGGCGGCCCGGTGGAATTGAACCTGACCTTCTCCATCACGAACAACGCCCCCGAGTCCCTGTTCGCCACCTACCGGGTCCAGGACAGCAAGGGCAACATTTTCCGCCCCAAGGGATTCGAGTCTTCCATCACCATATACACCAAGGAGTCCGACGGCCGCACCCTGAACACCGACAAATTCGAGGTCGGGGCCACCGACCTGGAGCTGGTCATAGCAGGCCAGCGCCGCACTACCGACATCATCCCTCTGGAGAATTGCACCCGGCCCTGAGCGCCAACGGGTCGAAGCGGCATTAGCAGGATTGATGCATTTCCCGACTCGTCGTGAGTCGCTGGCCCTTGTACTCCTTATTGCCCCGCATCCTCCCTTTCCCGGCCTCGACCAACCGTGTGCTACAATGCCGGAAGCCAGATTCCCTAGCTGAGTGCCGTATCCCGGCAGCATCATCTACCGCTATCGAGGAACAGCCATGCCGCAAATGCGCGCCGGACAAGCCATCATTGAAAGTCTGCGAGCCGAGGGCGTTGAGTACATCTTCGGCCTTGTGGGGACTACCACCAACAGCATTGTTACCGAACTGGCTGACCGGTCGGACATCCAGTTCGTCGATACACGCCACGAGGAGGGCGCGGCCTTCATGGCATATGGCTACGCCCGCGCATCGGGCAAGCCGACAGCCTGTGTCACCACGTCGGGTCCCGGAACCATCAACCTGCTGACGGGCATCTCCCTGGCGTACAAGGGCCATGCGCCTGTTGTGGTGATTGCCGGGGATACCGCCAGGGACTACATCGGGCGGGACGGGTCTCAGGCGTTCGACCTCGTAAGCCTGTTCGAGCCGATCACGAACCTCGCCGTTCAGGTCAATAAGACCGAGCGCATCCCGGAACTGATGCAGGACGCCTTCCGCACCGCTCTTACCGCCAAACGCGGTCCCGTGTTCCTGGACATCCCCCGCGACTTGATCGACGGCCAGACCCTGGAATTCGATCCGCCCCAGCCCGGTGCGTACAGGGCGGTTAACACCCACGTTGAGGGCGACGCCCTAGCGGTACAGCAGGCAGTGGCGCTGCTCAAGCAGGCCCGGCACCCCCTGATCATCTCCGGAGGTGGAGTCATCGACTCCGGTGCCAGCACGGATGCGGTGGCCCTGGCTGAGTCGCTGGACATGGCGCTGGTGCCGTCCTATGGACACAACGACACCGTGCCCAACAGCCACAGGCTTTACGTCGGGCCGCCCGGAGGCCGGGGCGCCAGTGAAGCCTTGCAAGCCATGAACCGGGCAGATGTAATTCTTGCGTTGGGGACAAGGTTGAACCAGTCCACGACCAACTGGAACAACAGCGTCCTCGACTCGCAGACCCGCATCATCCAGGTGGACATCGACCCTCAGGAGATCGGGCGTAACCATCCGGTGGCCGTGGGAATCATAGGCGATGCCCAGGCCGTGGCCCAGCAATTGCTGAGCGCAATCAGGGAAGAGTTCCCAGAAGGACGCCCCAACCCGGAGTGGCGGGCGACCATTGAAGAGCTTGCGGCACAGCGCAAGTCCCGGATCGAGTCCGAGCGGGAGTTGGGCGGCGACCCTATGATGCCACAACGGGTCTATTCCGAGTTGGCCAGGGTGATGCCCCGGGACTCTATGGTCACTATCGATGCGGGCGTATCGGCCGGGTTGGCCTATGACCGCGTGCAGTTCGAGGAACCTCGCACCATGTTCAACTACGCCGGCCAGGGCGGGCTCGGCATGGGCCTCAGCGTGGGCTTGGGCACCAAGCTGGGCAGGCCCGACCGTCCGGCAATCAGCATCCAGGGAGACGGTGGATTTCTCTATACCTCCCAAGAACTGAACACAGCCGTAAGGTACGGCATTCCGCTGGTCAGCATCGTGCTTAACAATAGCTGCCACGGCGCGGAGAAGGCGCAGCAGCAACGCTTCTATGACGAAAAGTATATCGGGGTCGACCTGGATAACCCCAGGTTTGACCAGTTGGCCGAGGTCTACGGGGCTCGGGGATTCTACGTTGAGCGTCCGCAGGACATTGGGGACGCGGTGCAGGAAGCTCTGGCCGAGCAACGACTCAGCGTAATCGAGATTCCGATAGCCGAGTATTTCCCGCCAGCGGCGAGGCTCTAACTCGCGTGGACCCCTCGCGCCAGTTGTCGACCAGCAGGGAGAAGGTAATGGCAAACATATTTGAAGAGCTAGGCGTAAGGCCCGTATTGAACGCCCAGGGAAACCGCACCCTTCTGGGCGGGGCAACGCCCTCCGCCGAAGTGCGGGCACTCATGGACGCCGCCGAAGAGTATTACGTGGACCTTAGCGAACTCATGGACAGCGTCGGGGAGAAGATTGCCGACATGCTGGGCGTCGAAGCTGCCCTGGTCACGTCGGGATGTTCCGCTGCCTTGGCGGTGGGTGCGGCGGCCTGCATGACCGGGGATGATCAGGACAGGATCAATCAGATTCCCGACACGGCTGGGATGCCCTACGAGTTCATCATCCAGCGCCAGCTAAGAGTCCGCTACGACCGCTGCGTGACCATCCCCGGCGGCAAGTTGGTGGAGGTAGGCGGGACCGAGGAGACCAGGCGGGAAGACATTGAGCAGGCCATAGGCCCGAACACAGCAGGTATCCACTATTTGGCCCCAGGCGACCGGCTACCGGGGGCGTTGCCGCTGGAAGACGTGATTGAAATCGGACATGCACGGAACATCCCCATCATCGTCGACGCCGCGGGCGAGGTCTACCCAACCGACAAACTAGGCCGCTACGTCAAGATGGGCGCAGACCTTGTTGCCTACGGGGCCAAATACTTCGGCGCGGTCAACTCCAGCGGACTTCTCACTGGACGCAGCGACTTGCTGGATGCAGCCAGGAAGCACAGCTTCATCGGGTTCGAGGCAACCGATTCCCGGTCCTTCGGAAGACCGATGAAGGTTGACCGCCAGGAGGTGGTAGCCGTCTATGCCGCCCTGCGCGAGTGGATGTCGATGAACCATGAGGACCGGTTCGCCGCCTACGAGACCAGGGTTGCCGGACTACGGGGAGATCTCCGGGACGTTCCCAATATCGAACTGATTGACCATCCCGAGGACGGCCCCATAGAGGGTCTGACCGTGAAGCTGGATGTATCCCGTACGGGCAAGACCGCAGGCGACGTGGTGGCGGAACTCCGCGCAGGCAACCCCAGCATCTGGGTGCGATCACCCTACGGACGCCCAGACTACTATCCCCCCGACGCAGATTGCTTCACTGTCCGTATGCCCCAGCTGAAGGAAGGCGGAGAGCAGGCGATCGCGGCGAGGATTCGGGAAATCCTCTCGTCATAGCGCGTTTATGACGAATATCGTCATAGCAAGCCCGTATGCTGTATGTAGTACAAATTAGAGGTGGCTTGCCCATCCCGGTTGACATGCTTCGCTTGACATTGCACCTACCCCATACGTAGGATTGAGTTAGCCTCAAAAGCGCGCTAACCCGAGGTCACGTCTGGGGGAACAGGAGGGAATTAATGGCCAGTAAAGACGAGATCGCACTGATGGGTCACCTGATGCGCCGGGCCGGTTTCGGCGCGACCTACGATGAACTTCAGAGGCGGGCCAACGAGGGCTACGAAGCTACCGTCGAAGACTTGCTTCGCCCCGAGGCGCACCCTCCGGTAGACGAGAATGTGCTTTACCGTTTCTTCCCTGGCATGGAGGGCGCTCTTGCCCCGCCGACCAATCAGGCCGACTGGGTGTACCGCATGATCAACACCCGGCGCCCTCTAGAAGAGAAGGTGGCCCTCTTTTGGCACCAGCTATTCGCCACCGGGAATTCAAAGGTGGATAACCCACCGGAGTTGACCCAGCAGATCGCCATGTTCCGAGAACACGGTATGGGCCGCTTCCCGGACCTGCTGGTTGAACTGGCCAGGAACCCAGCCATGATCTACTGGCTGGACAATAACGGCAACCACCGCGGGGCAATCAACGAAAACTGGGGCCGCGAGTTGCTCGAGTTGTTCTCGATGGGAGTGGGCAACTACTCCGAGGACGACATCAAGGAAGCGTCCCGGGCGTTCACCGGTTGGACAATCGCCCCGAAGATTCCCAGGAACCCCTTGGGCCGGTTCTACTGGAATTTCGAGTACAGGCCCGAGGACCATGACGACGGGGAAAAGAGCTTCCTAGGACACACCGGCAACTTAGACGGCGACGACATAATCCAGATTGTCGTGCGCCAGCCCGCAACTGCCCGCTTCCTGGCCCGGCACATGTACAACTTCTTTGTCGCCGACGAACCCCAGGTCCCGAGCTGGAACATTACCCCGCCCAGGGACCCGGAAGCTATCGACGCACTGGTGCAGGCATACGAAGAGTCGGACTTCGACATCCGCGCCATGCTGCGTACGCTATTGCTGTCGGATTTCTTCAAGGAAGCCCGGTTTGAGCGGGTGAAGAGCCCTGCCGAGTTGGTCGTTGGCACGGCCATCCTGGCAGGCAACTATAACCAACCCCGCCCCGGCTTTCCGGCCCTGGCATTCGAGTGCGCCTACCAGGGGCAGGAACTCCTCAATCCACCCAGCGTCGAGAGTTGGCACACGGGGTCTGAGTGGATTGACGGCGGTTCCCTGGTGCGCCGGGTCAACTTCGCTGCCGGACTCATGGGCAACACCACACTGCCCGGCATCCGCTCCATTGTCGATGGCATACGGGAGCGGGAGGCCAACTCCCCGGCCGAACTGGTGGAGGGCTGCCTCGAATTGGTGGGGCCTCTGGACGTCAGCCAGACCACTATGAACGAGCTCCTGGCCCAGGCCGAAGAGGACGGCTACCTCCGCTGGGAAACCGAGGAGGACGCTAGGGAATCTGAGCAGCGCGTCGGCGTGATGCTGGCCCTTATCGCGGCCTCCAGGGACTACCAGTTCGCCTAGGCGATACCGATGACACGATTGCGCGGCCCGCATAAAGGACTTCGCAAGAATCCACCGAGCATCATTATTGCCAGCGCGGGCCGCACCGAAATAGCCGCCTATTCCCGCGTGGACAAGCAAGCTCCGTAGGAGAAGGACAGATGTCAACGACGAAGAAAGACCCGGTAGTAGTGGTGTTCCAACTTACCGGAGCCAACGATTACCTGAACACCATCATTCCGTACACCGACCCGCATTACCGTGACGCCCGGCCTCGCGTGGGAATTTCCGAGGACCAGGTGCTACCGATAGACGACCAGCTTGCCTTCAACCCGAACATGGGTCCAGTAAAGGACCTCTACGACCAGGGCAAGATCGCCGTCATTCACGGTATAGGCTACGAAAACTCCCCACGCTCCCACTTCCGATCGATGGACATCTGGCACACCTGCGAGCCGGACAAAGTGGGTACTGAAGGTTGGGCCGGGAAGGTAATCCGCGACCTGGACCCCACGGGTGAGAACGTCCTCAAGGGAATCAACTTCGGCCAGGGACTGCCGCGTGCCCTGGCACTGAGGGGAGTCCCGGTGACCTCGGTCTCAAACCTGGAGTCCTACGGCATAATGTCCGACGTTCCGGGCCTGTCCGCCGACCGGGACAAGCTGCTTGACCGGTTCGCCCGCATGTACGCTCCCGCCGTCGGCACCGGCGCGACTATGGACTACTTGGGGCAGACGGGCCGCGACGCCCTCCGTGGTGCCGACATCCTCAAGGTTGCGCCGGAGAAATACTCCTCAACCGTGGAGTACGCCGACACCCCAATCGCCAGGAACCTGAAGAGCATCGCCCAGGTGTACCTCGCAGACATGGGGACTCAGCTCTTTTACACGGCCCACGGCAGCTTCGACACCCACTTCAACCAGCCGCCCATGCACCAGAAGCTATGGATTGACTGCTCCAGGGCCATCAGCGACTTCTTCCAGGATCTTGACGAGCATGGCGCGGGCGACAACCTGATAATGGTGCTGTTCACCGAGTTCGGCCGCCGCGTCCGCGACAACGGCACCGGCACCGACCACGGCGCGGGCGGCGTCGCCTTCGTCATCGGCAACCAGGTCAAGGGCGGCATGTACAGCGAATACCCGTCGCTGAAGCCCGAGGACTTGCAACAGGGCGACCTCGCACCCAACTACGACTTCCGCGGCTTCTACGCCACAGTCGTTGACAAGTGGCTGGGCTTGGACCCGGCGCCCATAGTCGGCGGCAACTTCGAGCAACTGGACTTCGTCTAGCCGCGTCCACGTCCGGGGGCCTATCCGGACGGACACAGGCGCTGCATCACGACCGATTGACAGGAGGTAGCCATGCTGACGACAGTGGCGGCAGGGCGCGTATTCGACTACAGCTATTGCATCGGCATGTACGCCATGGCCGGACAGGGGTTCTGGTCGCCCCAGGACATGGTGCTCGGGCCGGACGGAGTCGTCTTCGTCCTGAGCCGGGGCATGGAGGAACTGGGGCAGCGCATAACCCGCGTAACCCTGACCCACGACTTCCAGGGCCAGTTCGGGAGCTTCGGCGCGGGAGAGGGCCAGTTCATCTGGCCCCGCTCCATCGCAATGGACACCGCAACCAACCTCTACGTCTCCGACGAGCAACTGCACCGCGTTTCAGCCTTTGACCGGGCCGGGACTTTTCTCGGCAGTTGGGGCAAGCCAGGAACGGCGGAGGGCGAGCTGAACGGCCCCTCCGGCTTGGCCTTCGACCCTGACGACAATCTTTACGTAGTGGATAGCTTGAACCACCGCATACAGAAATTCACCAAGGATGGAACGTTCCTGAACGCCTTCGGCAGTCATGGCAGCGGTGAAGGCCAACTGGACATGCCCTGGGGCATCTGCACCGACCGGGAGGGTGATGTATACGTGGCCGACTGGCAGAATGACCGGGTGCAGAAGTTCTCGCCAAACGGCCAGGCACTCCGCCAATTTGGTGAACCGGGCGTGCGGGTGGGAGACTTGGACCACCCCTCCGGAGTCGCCGTTGACTCCGACGGGGACGTATACGTGACCGATTGGGCAAACCACCGCGTCCAAGTCTACGGCCCCGACGGATCGTTTATTGCCACCCTGGTGGGCGACGCCCAGGAACCTTCGCCCTGGACCCAGACCTACATCGACGCCAACCCGGACATAGTGAAGGCCCGCCGCCGGGCTAACATGGAGCCGGAATGGCGGTTCCGCCGTCCCGTGGCAGTCAAGATCGACGCGGACGACCGCCTGTTCGTTCTCGAAGCTGCCCGCCACCGCATCCAGGTCTACAACAAGGAAAAGGACTACGAGGAACACCCCATCAACCTGTAACGCGGACACTCAGGTAGCCGACGCAAGGTCGGGCCGCCGTCAATTGGCAGCCCGGCCTTGCTTTTTGCTCACCCACGCAAATGCTCAGGCCCTGCCGGAGTTTCGACGGGTTTGTAATACTTGAGGTGAATCAACTTAGGACTGGTAGGGTTGCCTATAAGCCACCTTGTTGACACAGCGGGAAGCGGGAATTACGCTAACCGAGCTCAGTATCAGGCATCCACACCATTTGGATCAAGGCATACAGTCCAACGGCTGAGGAGGTAGTTATGAAGGTCCAAGTCTACACCAACCCTGGTTGATTCAGTTGCCGGACGCTGGAACAGTTCCTGTCGTCCAACGGTGTTCAGTTCGAGCACCACGACCTGGCAACGGATCCTGAAGCGGTTGAGTATCTTAGGGGCCGCAACATCAAGTCGGTCCCCGTCACCATCATTGATGACGATGAAGTGATAATCGGGTACTACCCGAAGAAGCTGGTCCCGGCCCTGAACCTGAGCATCAAGGTAGACCTCTCCGGAAAGACATCCTGGCTGTCGGAGAAGTACGCTGCTATCTTGGGTGCGGCCATGCGGGCCACCAGCCAGCTATCGGAAGAACAGCTTGCCGGAATGATCCCTTGGCGTCCCCAGTCCGCCCGCGACCTGATTGTGCATATTATCTCCTTCCCCGAGTTGGCCTGGCTCAGCCACGAACACGGCAGCATGAGCACCGAGGACATGGCGGCCTCCAACCAGAGGCTGAAGGACGTAGTGAGCGTGGAGGCGATAAACGAGTATGGCGAGGGCGTGCTGAGGAACATCAACGAGTTTCTCGCCAGCGGCAACGACGAAGCCTTCGACCGCGTTGTTCCCGCCCACTACGGCGGAGAAGTAACCGTGCTGGAGCTTCTGAACATCATCCTGAGCCACAGCACCCACCACCTGAAGCAGGTCTACTACTTCATGGAAAGCGACCTGCATCTGACCCTGAAAGACCCGGCAACGGACGCGGACCTTGAGGGAATCGTTACCCCGGATGCGTTGATCTAGCCCCGTAGACCGGGCTTAGGCTTTGGCGTCCTGTCCGGGACAGCATCCAAACCGACATGGAGGAACCCCCATGAAGTACGACAAGATTGTCATTGGGGCCGGCTCGGCTGGGTCGATTCTAGCCACCCGGCTCTCCGAGGACCCCAACCGCTCCGTGCTGCTGTTGGAAGCTGGCGCGGACTACCCCAACTTCGAGCACCTGCCCGAAGAGGTGAAGTTTGGCTACGCCACCGAAGCCGACGTTATGACCAGTGACCACAACTGGCAGTTCACCGGCAAGGCCACCGATGAAGCCCCGCTGATGATGGTCCCCAGGGGCAAGGTCACCGGCGGGTCCAGCGCCATCAATGGCCAGGTGTTCCTGCGCGGCGTACCCGAGGACTACGATACCTGGGCGTCCTTCGGCAACGACGAATGGGCCTTCCAGAAGCTGATCCCCTACTTCCGCAAGATCGAGACCGACACCGACTATGGCAACGACGACTTCCACGGTGGCGACGGCCCCATCGTGATGCACCGGTTCAAGAGGGAGACCTGGATGCCTGCCCAGGTGGCCTTCTACCGGGCAGCCATGGACGCAGGATATCCCGACTGCCCCGACCATAACCATCCGGACTCCTGGGGAGTGGGACCGACCCCGCTGAACAATCCTAACGGCATCCGCATGAGCACGGCTCTGGGATACTTGGACCAGGCCCGGCACCGGCTGAACCTGACCATTCGGCCCAACTGCACGGTTTACAGGATCATCTTTGAAGGCAACCGGGCCACCGGCGTGGAGTTGGAGAGCGGCGGCGAAAGGTTCGTGGTCGAAGGCGATGAAATAATTCTGTCCTCCGGCGCAATTGGCTCGCCACAGATCCTGATGCTGTCCGGCGTCGGACCTGCCGACCACTTGCGAAGCCTGGGCATCCCAGTGGTGCTGGACAAGCCTGGTATTGGCCAGAACATGCGCGACCACCCGGGCGTCTGGGTAACATGGCGCACGAAGCCAGGGTTCGACCTTGACGGCCTGGCGCCCCGGATGCAGTTGACCCTCCGCTATACTGCAAAGGAATCCGACCTGCGCAACGACATGAAGATTTCAATGCAGTCCTTCGCCACCGAGCGGGTCAACCGGGGCGGCAACCGGATGGAACCCCTGGGCATTCGCATGACCGCTGGCATATACCTGGCCGTGGGTGCTGGCGAGCTGCGTCTGGCCTCCACCGACCCAACCGAGCAGCCGGTCCTTGAATATCACTACCTTGAGGAAGAGTTTGACCGGAAGCGGCTTCGGGAGTCGGTGCGCATCTGCGTGGGCCTCGGCGAGCACGAGTCCTTCAGGGATATCATCCAGGAGCGCGTCGATCCCACCGACGCAGACCTGGCATCGGATGAAGCCCTTGACAAGTGGATGAGGCGTGAGGTAACCACGTCCCAGCACATCTCATGCACCTGCAAGATGGGACCAGCCTCCGACCCGATGGCCGTGGTGGACCAGTACGGGCGCGTCCACGGTCTTGAGGGCATTCGCGTGGTTGATGCGTCGATCATGCCCGACTGCATCCGCGCCAACACCAACGTCACCACTATGATGATCGGCGAGCGCGTCTCAGACTTCATCATCCAGGGGTCATAGAACACGGCGCAGAAACACGGTCCAATCGTACAACTGAAACGCCCCCGCTCCGAGAAAATCAGAGCGGGGGCGTTTCGTGTGTGGGCGAGTCAATCAGCCGCGAGATTGTACGAGCTAGAACCAGTTGGCCTTGTCCACCACGTTGCGCAGTTCCCTTCCGTCGTTGAACCGCTTGCAGTTGTCGATGAACAACTCGGTGCGGCGGTCGTCCAGGTAGGGGCCGTTTCCGGCCACGTGGGGCGTTATCATCACCCCCGGCATACTCCACAGGGGATGTCCCTCCGGCAGCGGCTCCACCTGGAACACATCCAGACCAGCCCCGGCAATCTCTCCCGCCCGCAGCGCCGCAACCAGGTCGTCCAGCACCACCGTCGCCCCGCGGCCAATATTGATGAAGAACGCGCTGCTCTTCATGGCCTGGAACTGGGCTGCCCGGAACATTCCCTGGGTCTCGGGGGTCTCCGGCACAGTGACAATCACGAAATCGCCCCTTGGCAGGACTTGCAGCAAGTCTTCCGGGCGGTGCAGTTCCGCCACCCCTTGTGTGGGCGCGGGAAGCCGGGGATCGACTCCCAGTACGGTCATGCCGAACTCGGCGCAGAGACGCGCCGTTTCCCCGCCGATGCCGCCGACTCCTACTACCACCGCCGTTGCCTCGGGAAGATAAATGGTCTCGTAGCCCTGCCGCCAAACTCCCTCAACCTGCTGCGGGATGTACACCTGGAGACCCCGGGCAAAGGCCAGCAGCAACGACATTATGTGAGCGCTGATGTGGTCGTTGTATATCTCGCGGGTGTTGGTAACCACCACATCACTGCCGATCAACGACTCGTGGTAGTAACCGGCCCTTGGCCCTGCTTGCGGACAGGCAATCCATTTCAGGTTTTGCCCCCGCTCCAGCAGCTCGGGAACTATGTTACCGAAAGCCGCGTCCGCATCCCCGATAACTTCCATCGCCTCTCCCACGGTGGGACACATGTGTACGTCGATGTCCGGTATCTCTTCACGCAGCCGTTCCGGCCAGTGTTCCTGATAGTTTGGTGGACAGATAACCAGCTTGAACCCCATTGTTACTACCCCCGAACGCTATTCGTCACAAGATACCGTGGGTTGGCATCAACCTCCGGTTGAACAGGTCTACTGCAAGAAGCAGCCCTTCCAGGGCATACGAACCCAGCAAGGGCTGGGTATCATCCTAACCGAACACGACCTGGGTAATGGCACTATCACCATTGATGGTGGCGCGTGCTTCAGTTATATCGAGGACAACAGAACGTCCATCGCCATACTCAAACTGGGCTCTACGGGATGGAGATACGCCCATCTCCCTCAACAGATTGCCGGGAATCACTGTGTAGGTCGCTCCCGTGTCTACCATCGCCCCAATTACCCATGTCTGTCCACTTTCAAGACTGGTGGTCCGTCCAGGCCAATTGAATACTCCCACTTGCAGTCTCCTGGCAATGGTTTCGACGACGAGAGGGAATGTTGCTTGTCCATCTCTCCCTGCGAAGTCTAATACAGAATGCCATGGGTCGAGACCAGACGTTCGTTCACTGGGTCCACTGCTGAGAGCAGTCCTTCAAGTGTGTAGGCCCCGAGCAGAGGGGAGGTGCCCTCATCTCCCAGAAGCACTATAGTTGTTGTGCCCCTCCCATTGGTCGTTGCCCAGACGTCGGCCATACTCATCTCAACCATGCGATTGTCTGCGAGTTCAACCACGCCCTGACGTGTAGCCGCAATGCGGAGTTCCTCAGCACATCCGACGGTAGCATGGTGTACGATGTACTTGGATCCACCATCGCATTCATTTGGAGCGCCGAACCATCCTCCAAGCTCTGAATTTGCACCGGCCAAGCGAACGTACTCACGCCTTATCACCACAGACGCATTCTACCCCATTCCCAGGGGAATGACTCCAATCCCTGAAGGTTCCGCGTCGGTTCGTTGACAGTGAATATGCACCCGCTTACACTTCCTGCAACGCAA
Source organism: uncultured Dehalococcoidia bacterium (assembly GCA_951812625.1). Lineage (GTDB taxonomy): Bacteria > Chloroflexota > Dehalococcoidia > Lucifugimonadales > UBA3495 > CATOSP01. The sequence goes on from CATOSP010000002.1 coordinate 2,075,556, forward strand.
GTAAGAAAAGTGGCTCCACGTATACGGGACCGCAAGGCGTCAGGAGGAGGACGATGCAAGAAGGAACCAGGATGAAGGATCGCCTCGGGCTTCCCATAAGCACAAGCTCCAGTACGGCGGCAGATCACTTTCTGGAGGGCATGGACCTACTGCTCTCCCAGAACTACGGCCCGGAGGAACGGTTCCAACAGTCGGTGGAGGCCGACGAGGGCTTTGCCCTAGCCCATGCTGGGCTGGCTTGGGTGGACATGATGCGCGGGGCCGGCTCCGATGCCAGGGAGGGTATTGCCCGCGCTCAGGATTTGTCCGCCGGTATCTCCGAGCGGGAGAAGAGCGGCATTGAGGCCATCGACCTCTGGATCAACAACAAGGGCATCCAGTCGATGAGGGTGGTCCGTGACCATTTGAAAGAGCATCCCCGCGACGTCCTGATGCTCCGGCTTGCCCAGCGCCTTTTCATGCAGGGTTGCCACAGCGCTGGGGTCCCCAACTTCCCCGACGAACTGTTCGACCTGTGCCAGAGCGTGGCCAAGCACTACGATGACGATTGGGCATTCCTGGGCAGCTATGCCTTCGCCCACCATGAAACGGGACGGCTGGACGAAGCCTTCCGGTTGGCCAGCAAGTCGCTGGACTTGTTCCCAACCAACGCTGTGGCTACACATTCCGTTACCCACGTCTATTTCGAGCAGGGAGACGCCTCATCGGGCGGCGATTTCCTGGGCAACTGGCTCGGGGGTTGGGACCGGCGGGCATCCTACAACGTGCATCTCTCCTGGCACCTGGCTCTTTTCGAGCTGGCGATGGGACGCTACAACAACGCCCTCGAACTCTACGAAACGCACATACGCCCCTCGGTGGTGGCCAGGAGCGCGTCATCTCTGGCCGACAGTGCATCCCTGATGTGGCGGCTCCAGATCTACGGCGGCACGCCGCCCCCCAAGCCCTGGGAGGAAGTACGCGACCAGGCTGCGCCCGCCGCCGGGAACCCCGGGCCTCCCTTCCGCGATGGCCACGCCGCCCTGGCATTCGCCGCCGCGGGAGACAAGGAAGCCCTGAAGAAGACGATAGACTCCATGCAGGCCGAGGCTGACAGCGGGAACGTGCTGGTCGGCGAAATGACCCTGCCAATGATTCGGGGAATCGCCTCCTTCGCCGAGGCCGACTACAGCGAGACCGTGCGCCAGATGGAGCGGCCCATCAGCGAACTGGCCCGCATCGGCGGCAGCCACGCCCAGCGAGAAGTGTTCGAGGACACCCTGCTGGAGGCCTACATCCGGGCGGAACAGTTCGATAAGGCCGAAGATATGCTCCGGGAACGGCTCAACCGCCGGGCTTCCATCCGTGACGAGTTCTGGCTGGGCCGCACCCAGGCCGGGAAGGGTGACGCTGCGTCCGCCGCTGACACGTTCAAGGATGCTTCCGATAGCTGGGCCATGAGCGGTGGCGACTCCCCGGAGATTGCCAACCTCGACAGGCTCGCGGGCAGCCTGAGTTAACCTACCCCGCTAATCGACCAACGGAGGTGATTGCCATGCCTCTGCCACCGGACAGGGTGGACTACAGCCCCATCATAGACAGGCCGCCCATCAAGTGGCCCAACGGCGCGCGGGTCGCCCTCTGGATCGCTCCCAACGTGGAGCACTACGAGTACGAGCCGGAATTCGACGGCCACCGGGACCCGTGGCCCCGTACGCCGTACCCCGATGTCCAGGCATATTCCTACAGGGACTACGGCAACCGCGTGGGGTTCTGGCGGATGCTGGAGGTGTTGGACAAGCACAACATCCGATGCTGCGTGTCCCTGAATATGGCCGTGCTGGAGCACTTCCCCGAAGTCGGCGAAGCTATGATGCAGCGCGACTACGACTTCATGAGCCACGGCATTTATAACACCCGCTACCTGAACACCTACACCGAAGAACAGGAGCGGGAGTTTTACCGTGACACCATCGATACCCTCAAACGCCACACCGGGAAACAGTTGAAGGGGATGCTCGGACCCGCCATATCTGGCACTGAGCGCACCCCTGACCTGATGGCCGAGGCCGGTCTCATCTACCACACCGATTGGATGCACGACGATCAGCCCGTGCCCATCAAGGTCAAGTCCGGCAAGCTGGTCTCTGTACCCTACTCCATCGAACTGAACGACGCGCCCCTGTTCCGGCAGCACTATGAGGGCGACTACTTCGCCGAAATCTGCAAAGCCCAGTTCGATCAGCTTTACCAGGAAGGGGCCGAAAGCGGCCGGGTCATGTGCATTGCATTGCACCCCTACTTGACCGGCCAGCCCCACCGGGCCAAGTATCTGGACGAGATCCTGGGCTACATCATGTCCCACGACGGCGTTTGGCAGACCACGGCGGACGACATCGCCGACTACTACATCGCCAACTACTACGATCAGGCCGTGGACCACGCTTCCCGGATCAACGGCTGAAACGCAAGAGGCTGGCCGAACCAGAACACTGGCAACGCTAATTCCCCGGCGTCGCACGTTTGGAGGATAGAAGATGCCCGCTGAACGGCGTTTCGGCATGGACCATGAGCATTATGATTGGTCGCCCATCAGCAAGCGAGGGATTCTCAGGTGGCCGGACAACGCCCGTGTAGCGGTGTGCGTCATCGTCGACCTGGACCATCCCGAGTGGCAACCACCCGAGGACAGCTTCACTACTCCCTTCGCCGGCGGGTTGAGCGCCAGGTCTTTCCCCGACTACGCCCGGCTGGGCCACCGGGAATACGGCCACCGCGTCGGCATCTTCCGGGTTTTGGACGTGCTCGAAAAGCACGGAATCAAGCCTACGGTGGCAATTGACGCCATGACCGCCGAAAACTATCCCTACCTGGTGCAGCATTGCCTGGATCGGGGCGCGGAGATAATCGGCCACGGCGTCGCCCTGACTCGAATGATCACCAGCAACATGACCGAGGAGGCGGAGCGGGCCTACATCGCCCAGTCTGTGGATGCCCTGACCTCGGCAACGGGCAGCGCCCCCGCGGGCTGGCTCGGTCCGGAGTATGGCGAGTCCTCCCGCACTCCGCAGCTATTGTCCCAAGCGGGCATCCGCTACGTCTGCGATTGGGTTAACGACGAGCAACCCTACCCGCTGAAGAGTCCCCACGGCGAGATTTTCGCCCTTCCGGTAATGTCGGAACTCGACGACGTGGTAGCCCTCTGGGACCGGCGGGTGAACATCGGGCGCTACCAGCAGTTAATTGAAGACGGATTCGACGTGCTATACCAGGATGGCCAGCAGAACGGACGACTGTTGGCCTTGAACCTGCACCCGTGGCTCATCGGACAGCCCTTCCGCATCGGTTACCTTGACCGCGCCCTGAGCCATATCATGCGCCGGGAGGGTGTGTGGGCTGCCTCTGGCTCGGAAATCGTGGACTGGTACCGCAACAATCCGCCAACCGCATAGGCCCAGACCAGATTACTTCCCATCGGCCCAGGAGTTCGCTCCATGCCTGAACCCATCCGGGTCGTCCACTACCTGAACCAGGTCTACGCCGGAATCGGGCGTGATGAGAAATCGGATTTGCCTGCCGAAGTCAGGGAGCGGCCAATCGGCCCGGCGCGGCTTCTCAACTACCTGATGGGAGACCGCGGGAGCGTGGTCTCCACCATCGTCTGCGGCGATGGATACTTTCATGAGCGGAGAAGTGAGGTGTTGGCGATCTTGGAATCCGTGTTGCAAGAGTCACACACCGACCTGATGGTTGCAGGCCCGGCCTTTGACCTGGAATCCTATGGTCTGGCCTGCGGCGCGGTATGCCTCGCGGCCCGGGATATGGGGGTTCCGTCCCTCACCGCCATGACCTCCAGTAGCTACGCAGTTATGCACTATGGTGGGCAACTGCGCTTCGTACCCACCGGACCCACCCCTGGAGACATGCTGGAGACCGTCTCCCAACTATGTCGTATTGCCTTGGGCGAGGCCGGGGATTAACCGGGATCGCCGAATCCGCCAAGAGTTCAACCAGGCGTTGACCTTCAGCCTCCGCGCACCTCCTGAAGTGCCTTGGCGATCTCGTCCACGTCCAGCACCAACTCGGCCAGGCCAACCTCGGCCTCATAGGTGGACGGATCTATCTGCTCCTTGATCTCCGGCTCGATGATGTGGTAAGCGGGCAACCCCAGGGCAGCGCCGGCCAATGCCCCGGCCCAGGAGGGATCGCCCTGGTCTACGGTCATGGCGTACAGCCTGGTGCTCTCCGGGGTGGGTGTGCCCAGCAGTACCATCAGGTTATCGGTGCCGGTCCGGTCAACCGCGCGCTTGATCTCTTCCTGACCCTCCAGGTCAAGGGCGCCGGAGGCCGTTCAAACGAAGCAGTAGGTGACCTCCAGCACGACCTCCGCGCCGGAACTCCGGGCGCAATTGGCGATGGCCGTTCCCTGGACTCCATCGCGCTCTCCCAGCGCGATGACCTTCTTGCCTTCCAGTTGCATTGTCCAGTCCTCCCGAGAATAGTCCGGTGTTCGCCCGCAGCCTTCGCATGAGGGCTGGTAGCCCGTTGACTTACCCCTCGAAGCGGAAAGCCCCTTGTATCGCGTTGTGCCCCTCCAAGTCGATGTCCAGGCCAACCGCCATGTTCTTCACCCGGTACTTGGACGCCTTGGCCACATAAGCTGGGCTGCCGGGAATGGTCGAGAATATGCTTTCGTTCAGGGTGGTGACCTCCCCGGTGGGACCCCGGTAGGGCTCCATCACCGCCTCAGCATCGGTCCCGATACGAATGGCCCCCTTACCTCCCTGAACATTAAAAGCTATCTGCGCTCGCTCCACGCCCACCGTCTCCCCCACCAGCTTGGACAGGTCCTCCAACGGCCCTCCGAGCTTCCCGGCAAACGCCATCAACAGCGCCTGTTCCTGCTCTATGTTCGCCCGGTCATCGACGAAAGTCATCGTGCGGAAGTTGCCGTTAAGGACGTTCCCCGGAATATGCGCAACCATGGCCATGGTCAGCCCCGACACGTCTACCCCCTCTATATTGCCCTTGTCCACGTGGTACGCGATCACCGAATCGCAGGTCCCGTTGTCCGGGTCCTCCCCGATCCAGCAGGGGCAGAGCACGTTGCAGTCACATACTTCGAGAATGCTACCTTCAAGGGTGTAGGCCATAGCGGGATTCTCCTTGCCGGAAAGGAATTACCGGGCCGGTGTCCGGGTCCGTCAGACGCTTGGGTTGGACTCCAGGATGAACGACATCCCGTCGGACATTTGAGTCATTCGTCCCAGGAACAGGCTGCCCTTGGCCAGAAACATGGAGCGCTGCATCTTTCCGCTCATAATCTCCTCTAGCGCGTGGCCCAGGAAAGGGATGGCGGATGCAATGTGCCCCTGGGTCGGGGAGAACCCCGGCATACCGTGGGTCTCAACGAACCCGGGTAGACCGTCCCGGTCTATTTCGCCCTTGAGAGTCGCCAGCGCACCGATGAGCCGGTAGTTGAGCTGCGGTACGTTCCCACTCCCTGCCGGTTCCGTCAACTCAGGATTGTGCAACTCAGTCGCGTACTTGTCGATGTCGCCGAATTTCAGCCCCAGCCTGTCCAGCGGCGCGGTGACCAGCTCCGTGAAAATCGCCTGCTGGCTCGAACCCGCTCCCACGGAATGCTTGCCCACGGAGTCCATGCGCAACAATGGGCTTAACCCGTCGTCCGGCCCGACAAGGACGGCGACGGAAGCGAGTGTGTCCTCAAGGATCGGCTGGTCGTGGTGCAGATGGCCCTGGAACTTCATCCCCAGCTTGGCCAGGGAGCAACCGCCGACAACTGCCACTTGCCGGTACACCCCGGAACTCACCAGCGCCCCTGCTATCACTAGCGCATGGACGGGACCACAGCAGAAGGCTTTGACATCCGACCCGGAAGCGTTGGCCAATCCGCACATTTCGGCTATTGCCTTGGCCAGGTTGCCGCCCCCCCGCTGATAACGCTCTCCAACCGCCTCTTCGCCGGTATTCAGCACATAGTCGATTTCAGCCTGATCTATCCGGCAGTCCTCAAGCAACGTCCGCAGCGCAATCGCAGCCGTGGCCTTGCAGGCCAGGTTCTCCAGCACCACATCAGCGGTCAGCGTTGCGTCCTCCTCATGAGCGCGGCTGATGCACCCCACGAGTGTGCCGTCCCGAAGATACAAGGGAAGAGATTTCCCGGTGTCAGATGCCTCTTCCTCAATTGCCGAGTAGGGTCGGCCTTCGCTCAGCGCCTGAAGCTCCTCATCCCGGACCAGCTTGTGCCCGCTGAGAGACTCTCGGCACCGGGCAGCGAACCCCTCTTCAAGGGCAACCAGATCGAAGGCATCTGCAACCTTGAGGAGTCCGTACAGTTCCTCCTCTGGCATGATTTCGCCGAAAGGGAGCCAACGCGAGCCATCTCCATTGGCTCGGAACCAAGGACGTTCTATGCGCAAAAGACCTTCGGGCAACATATCCCCCAAGAAGACTCGATTGGGAGGATACGCCAAGGTTTCCTCATAGGATCGAAGGTGGGAAGTCAATTCCTCGAGCAGGCTGTGATGCTTGGCCAACTCTCGGGATGGCTTGGACCCATGCCGCACCAGGCCGGGGGCATGGACCAGTTGGTAGCGGACCGCCTTGATTACGGGAGTCGTGGAGACTGTCGTCATAGCCAGACATGTTACCCGGGGTCCACCCGGTTGTCGAGGTGGTTCAAGGCAGGCCTAAGTAGTCGCTAACCCTGAATAGGCCCTCTGGTCGGGAGCGTAAGTTACCACCATAACTGCGGCTGGGATGTTCTGGCATGATATGTTAATCTTGGACACAACCAGTGTTTCACCCATCGACGGAGAATCATGCGTCACAACGTCCTCCGGCGGACAATGACATGGAAGTGGCGGCTGATAGTCGTGCTGGCGATGGCTGTAACTATCATCTTGGCGACCTCCGGGAACACTGCCCACGCCCAGGTCAGTTGTGAGGGTTTTGGCTTCCGGCAGATGGGATTCGCAGTGTACGGCTCCCCCGGCGGTGATCTGATCGACTGCGGCGGGTCGACTGCGGACTTGGTGATCTTCGGAATGGACGGCAACGATGTTATCGTCTCAGGAACCGGCAGGGACATCCTGCTTGGAGGCAAAGGAATTGACTTTTTGTTCAGCCGCGAAGGTAACGATTTTCTGAGCGGCGGTGAAGACAGCGACTTCATGTTCAGTTCCCTCGGCGATGATTACCTGAGCGGTGGGCCGGCCAACGATCTGCTGCTTGGCGGGAACGGTTCAGATGTGCTACACGGTGGTCCGGGAGATGACATCCTGATCGGTGGAGCGGGTATGGACGTTTGTGACGGACAGGAGGGAGAGGAGGACTTGGCTGCCAACGATTGCGAAGCTCCCATCAACATCAAGTTCTATTGAGCTCAACGAGGGCGGTTGGCGGTTGACAGAGGCAGAGGGGTAGACGTATGATGCGCGGGTTTTGTAGAAACCGGGTGATTGGGTGAGCATGTTTTCTGCGGTGGGCCGGGCGATAGTCAACCGGTACGTTGGGACCCTGCTCCTGGTGGTCCTTGGGGTGGCTGTGGGGGCGCTGGTATTCCTCTACGTCTGGCCCGGCAAGCCCAGGATCGGCGTCATCGACATCCCCTTCACCATCATCACCGACGACTCCGCCTACGTCATCGGCGAGTTCCTCGACTACGCGCGCCGCGACCCCAACATCAAGGCGGTGGTCATCCGGCTCAACTCCCCCGGCGGCGGCGCCGCAGCCTCGGAGCAGCTCTACCTCCAGACCCGCAAGCTGAGGGAGAAGAAGCCCGTGGTCGTGGTCATGAACGACATCGTGGCCAGCGGCGGCTACATGATGGGCATGGGCGCCTCCCACATCTACGCCAAGCCCAGCTCCTTCGTCGGCAACGTCGGCGTGATCCTCTTCTTCCCGGGACTGTTCATCCCCAACCCGCCGGGGGAGCAGATCATGCCCACCGGGCCCTCCAAGCTGAACGGCGGGGGACGCCGCTACTTCGTCGGGGTCACCGACCAGCTCAAGCAGGGCTTCGCCCACATCGTCCTGAGCGAGCGGGGGAGCAGGCTCAAGATGTCCACCGACGAGCTCCTGGAGGGCAAGATCTACTCCGGGATCGAGAGCGCCCGCACCGGGCTGGTGGACGAGGTGGGCGGCGACGCCGACGCCTACGACAAGGCCGCCGAGATGGCCGGCATCTCCAACTACGGCCTGGTGGACGTCAACGCCGAGGTCTTCCGCGCCTTCAACCAGCGCTTCAAGCGCATCATCGAGCCGTTGCAGGACGGCATCTCCGAGGACGCCGTCCCTCCCGCCGTGGCCGGCTGGATGCGCCAGGCCCAGGACCCGGCCTCCGGCGGTCCCGGGGCTCTGCCCCGCATCGACATGATGCGCCGCTACCTGATGCCCTCGGGCATGGGAGAGGAGCAGGCAAGGGCCCTGCCGGGGTTCCCGCTCAAGGTCAACGGCCCCAACGTCTACTACCTCTACGTGGGACCGGACCAACATGAATGGGGGCCTGACCGGTAGCATGTGGCGCCTGCTTCTAGTCCCCGTCCTGGCCGCCCTGGTCTTTGTGGCCGCCTATTTCTACTTCTACACCCCCAGGGGCTACACCGCGCCTCCCAACCCGGAGGTGCCGGTGGAACGGCTCGCCCCCCCGGTGTCCGAGGTGCGTTCCTTCGACGGCGTCCCGCGCATCAGCCGGGGCAGGCTGGTGGTGGACGGGCTCCACGCCAACAACTTCTCCAAGGCCGAGGCCTCGGCCTTCCTGGGCATGGTCCGGGACCGGGGGTACGAGGTGGAGGTCCTGGGCCAGCCGGGACGCTTCGGCGGCTTCCTCAGCACCGAGCCCAGAGAACGCTACCGGACCCTGCAAGAGCAGCTCAGGGGCGCCGACGGCCTGATGGTGGCCATGCCCCAGGAGCGCTACACCCCAGCCGAGGCCGCACTGGTGGAGGACTTCGTGCTCGGCAGGGGCGGCAGGCTCCTGCTGGTCGGCGACGCCACCCGCAGGCACGAGCTCAACACCCTGGCGGGCCGCTTCGGCCTGGACTACCAGCCCGACTACCTCTTCAACCAGGTGGAATACGACCTGAACTTCCAGAACATCCTGGTCCGGGACTTCCTCCCCGACGAGATCACCCGGGGGGTGGGCCAGATAGCCTTCTACTCCACCGGCTCCATCCGCGGCCCCGGCCCCGGCCTGGCCGCCGCCGACGGCAACACCCGCTCCTCCATGTCGGAAAGCCCCGGCCCCTTCTATCCCATGCTCAAGGCAGCCCGGGGACGGGTGCTGGCCCTGGGGGACTTCACCTTCATGATCCCGCCGCGCAACTCGGTCCAGGACAACGGCCGCCTCCTGGCCAACATCGCCGATTTCCTCACCGGCTCCGAGCGCTCCTACACCCTCTCCGACTTCCCCCACTTCTTCGGGGATGAGGCGGACGTCGTGACGGGCCGGCCCTCGCTGCTGGACCTGGCCTCGGTCCTGGGCGGCGCATTGTCCAGGTACGGCGTGGAGCCGGTGATCAGGAGCGCCGGAGCCCCCGGCAGGGACATGGTATACCTGGGTCTGTACGAGGACGCGGGCCCGGTGTCCCAGTACCTGCAACTGGCCGGGGTCCGGGTGGACGGGAGCGTCCGCACGCCCTTCACCTCCGGCATGGACCCGGAGAACACCGGGGTGATCGTGCTGCACCAGGGGGAGGACCGGAGGGCGCTGGCCGTCCTGGCCGACTCGGAGGAGACGCTGGAGGAACTGGTCTCCCTGCTGGAGTCGGGGAACTTCCGGGACAACCTGGCCGGTGAATCTACAGGAGTGTACCGTTTCGAATGACAAAGACACCGACCGGGGGACGGAACCTCCACGGACATGCCGGCCGGCACGCGCTCATGGGGCCGGGCCCTCAGGTGGGCGGGTCCTCCACGGACATGCGGTCCGGCACACGGTCGCGGGGCCGGGTCCTCAAAACGCGGCTGACCCGCCGGCTCGCCCTTGTCCCAGCCTTGCTATTGCCCATTCTGATGCTGGCGCTGGCCTGCGCCGCGCCCCAGGCGGCGCCCTACGTCCCGCCGGACCCCACCGCGGCGCCCAACATCGCGGCCACCGTCGCCGCCAGGGACGCGGCTCTGCCCCAGGGCGGACCCGCTCCCACCCCGGTGCCGGAGGGCGTCTCCCAGGCTGCCCGGGACTTCGCCCAGGCCCACGCCGCCCTGGTCCGGGACTGGGACGGGGTCAGGAAGGACCTGGACTCCTGGCGCCAGGGGCTGGACTCCTGCTCCCCGGCCGCGCTCCAGACGGCCATGAGGGACTTCTCCGCCGACTACCGGGCGGTGGCCCTGGCCGCCCAGGACCTGCCCAGGGACCCCGCGGTCCGCTGGATGTCCGCAAGGCTCATCGAGGCCGCGGAGAACGAGGAGGCCGCCCTGCGCCGCCTCCGGGACGGCGGAGACCCCGGTCCCGCCACGCCTGAGCCTGCGGCAGAGGACAAGGACGTGTCCGAAGAGAACGGAAAGGACGAGTCCGGGGAGAACGGGACCTCCAACCCCCTGCCGCCGGGGTTCGAGGGCGTGGCCCAGGCCAGGACCGGGTCTCTGGCCATCCGCAAGGAGGTGGAGGACCAGCTGGTGGACCTCCGGGCCCTGACCGGGGAAGAGTCCCGCCAACAGGTCGCCGGTTTCTCCGGGGCGCTGGATGATCTGAACGCCCGGTGGGACAGGTTCCACAAGGACTACGACGCCTTCCGGGCCGTACAGCCCGGCCTGAGTCCCGGTTCCAGCCTGCAGCGGCTGAACCGGCTGGTCGACCAGCACCGGGACCTCGTGCTGGCGCACCGGGACCTGCCCGTGACTCCCGCCGTCCGGGAGGGTGTGGCCGATGTGCTGTCCCAGGCCCTCCAGGACGAGGACGCCGCCCTCAGAAAGCTCCGGGGCAGCTTCCAGAAGCCGGAGGACGGGGACAACGGCGCATCGGCGTCTTCCTCCTCCGCCAACAGGTCTGCATTCAGTCCCTTCGGCTCCGGCGGCGGCAACAGGCCCCCAATCATCAGCGTGGCCACCCCCACGCCAACCCCCAATGGCGGGGAAGGCAACGGGACAGCTCCAACTGAAACTCCGGCTGAAACTCCGGAGCCGTCTCCCGGCGCCGCCGGCGGGTCCCTGGCGGACGCGGACGTGGAGCCGGGTGACCCCGGCCTCTTCGACGCCTTCGATGAGCAGGTGGTCGCGGTCCAGGGCCTGCGCTGGCAGGCCAGGCTGGCCCTGGACCGGGCGGTCTCCGCATCCTCGGAGGAGAGCGGGGCCGCAGTGGACGGCTTCGCCTCGGCCTACGACGACCTGCTGGGCCGGTGGCAGGGGTTCCACGGGAGCTATGACCGCTGGCTGGCCAATGAGGGAGGCTGCAACCGCTCCGCCGTTGACAAGGTCCTGGGCAACTTCGCCCTCAGCATGGGCGAGATCGCCGCCAGGGCGCGAAGCCTGCCCCAGGCCGCGCCCCTCCGCCCCTTGGGCGAGTTGACCGTCGAGGCCGCCCAACGGGAGGAACAGGCCCTCCGCCAGCTCCAGGGAGACTGGCGCCCCTTCAGCGCAGCCGTATACCAGCACCTCGACCGGGAACTGGCCGCTTCCGGCAGCCTCCGCAGACAGGCCCAGCTCAACCTCCAACACCTCCTCCTCCGCTACAGGTTGCCCGCTCCTTAAGCATGGGAGGGAACTAATCACTGAAATCCGGGACTCTTGTCACCGTCGTACACGGTGCGTATGATTTCAGACGCGATAGGGATTAGCCGCCCGAACTTCGACTGCCCAACCCCGGACGGTCAATGGAATACCGAATCATTGGTATCCGAGAGATGCGTCCCCAATCGCCGGAATTGCTTGACGGAGCCTAATCTCTAAATCCAGTCCACTCTTGGGGGGAAGTGATGTCTCGTGGTGTTTCTCCATTCACCGGTACGTTAATCGCTATCGTCTTGCTGATGGCCATGCTAGCCCTCTCGGCCTGCACCAGAGAGGTCATCAAGGAGGTCGAAGTCGAAAAAGAGGTACCGGTCGACCGAATAGTGGAGAAAGAGGTCCGCGTGGAAGTGCCGAAGGAAGTGGTCAAGGAAGTCATCCGCGAGATACCGGTGTCTCCCACTTCCGCACCCCAGGCTTCAGTGGCCGAGCCCTCTGGCCCTAATGTATACCAGCTAGGCATATTTGAGGACCTTACCACCACCAATTACTGGTCCTACCAGGGGCCTGATGGAACGATTTGGAATTCTTACGTACTGGGTGGGAAACCCAGCCTGTATAGCCTCTCTGCCCAACGCTTCGACTGGGTACCATCTTCTGCCGCGGACTTTCCCACACCGTTGGCCGAAGAAAGCGTAGATGGCAAGAGCCTCTGGACTACCGAGGTCGATCTTAAGCGGGGCATCCTCTGGAGCAACGGAAACGAGGTGACAGCCGAGGACTTCGTCTTCACGGCCCACACCGTCCGCGACCTGCAGTTAACGGGGAACTGGTCATCCATTGTGGACAACGAGTTCTTCGACCACGCGGAGGCCCTTGGCCCATACAAGCTCAAGATTTACTTCAAGCAGAAGCCCGGCCTCGCACGGTGGCAGTTCGGCCTCGCCTACCTGCCTATGATCTCCAAAGCCTATTGGGAACCGATAGTAGAACAGGCCAAGCAAGAATCGGACATCGTGGAACAACAGAAAGTGTTGTACGGGCATGTGCCGGAAAACGAACCGGCAGCCGGAGGCTTCACATTCAAGAAATGGGAAAAGGGCGCGTTTGCCGAGAATGCGAAGAACCCCGGCTATTACTTCTCCGGGACGGAGGTTGTCCATTACGCCAATGGCGCATACGCAGAGACCAAATCCGGAGCGCATGATTTCTCGGCTTATGGGGACCCGTCTGGGGACAAGGTCCTCGAATACACTACCGGCCCCTTCGTAGAGAGCGCTATATACAGCATCCACGGCAACCAGGAATCCGCTGTATTAGCATTGAAAAAGGGTGACATTGACTTCATGCTCAACCCGCTGGGATTGCAACGGGGCCTTCAGGAGCAGCTTACTGGAGAACCGGATCTGGCCAACCTGGAGAATCCCAGCGCCGGGTTCCGCTACTTGGGCTTCAACTTCCGGAAGGCCCCAATGGACAACAAGGCGTTTCGTCACGCCGTGGCGACCCTTATTGACAAAGAGTTCCTGAGCAACACCGTGCTCCAGGGTGTCGCCCTGCCCATGTACACCACCGTGCCAGAGGGGAACGGCTTCTGGTACAACCCCGACGTGCCCTTGATTGGCAAGGGACTCAGCCGTGCCGAGCGCCACGCCGAGGCGGTGCGCATCCTCAAGGAAGCTGGTTTCACCTGGGAACAGGAACCAGAGGTCAGCGAGAATGGAACGGTCCAGGAAGTGGGGAAAGGCCTGCGCTTGCCCAACGGGGATCCTATGCCTGAGTTGGAAATCCTCGCTCCGTCGCCAGGCTACGATCCCCTGCGTTCCACATTCGCTATCTGGATTGAGCGATGGTTCAACGACATTGGGGTTCCGGCCAAGGCGCGCCTCACCGACTTCAACGTCATCGTTGAAAAAATCAGGGATCCGGAGTCTTTCGATCTCTGGATTCTTGGTTGGGGGCTGTCGAACTTCCCCGACTACCTGGAAGCCTTCTTCCACAGCCGCCACGCCGAGGGAGACGGGCTCAACTTCGGCGCTTATTCCAACCCGGAGTTCGACAAGCTCGCCGACGACCTTCTTGTCGAGACCGACCTCAACGCCGCAAGAGACCAGGTGTTCAAGATGCAGGAGTTTCTCGCCGACGACCTTCCCTATGTGGTCCTCTTCACCACGCCCATCTTGGAGACTTACCGCAGGGACCGGCTCGAGTTCCCATATACAACGACTTTGAGAGGCCTCCAAGGGTCCGGCGGGCTTCCAGGGACCGTAACCATCAAGTAGGCCGGAGAATCGACACACGATGGAAGCCGCCGGGCCAGCCGACCTTAGAACGGGAGATAGGCTCTGATGCTCGCCTACGTCGTGCGGCGGCTGGGCCAAAACCTAGTGACCCTGTTCTTGATCATCACCTTGGCCTTTTTCCTGGTCCAGGCCCAGCCCGGCGACTACACGTCTGTCTACGCCCAAAATCCTGATCTCCCGCCGGAGGTGCGGGCCCAGATTCAGGCCAACTTTGGCCTTGACAAGCCCCTGGGGGAGCAATACCTCGTCCACCTTCGCAACTCCTTCACGGGCAATTTCGGCGTGTCCTTCGGTCATTACCCAAGGACGGTGATGGAAGTGATCGTGGAGCGACTGCCGCGCACCGCAGTCCTATTCCTCACCGCTACCGTGATTTCCTTCTACATAGGCTTCGTCATGGGCAAAACCCTGGCTTGGCGTCGGGGCGGGTTCATGGAATACACGATGACCATCTCCGGAGCGACCCTCTCAACAGTCTTCACGCCCTGGTACGCCCTGATGATCATCTGGCTCTTCGCCTTCCAGATGGGCTGGTTCCCGCTGGGCAAGTTCCTCGACCCCCTATTGTGGCGCGACGCCCATGTGAGCGCAGACTACGTGTTTAACCGGATGCTGATTACCGGCGGAGCGTTTACAGCGTTTCTCCTGCTGGTCACGCTGGCCTGGCGAACTGCCAGCGGCGGCAACCCGCGCGCCCGCGCCGTCCCCGGACTTCCAAGACTGGCATGGTGGGTACCGGCGGTTTTGCTGGGAGTAGTCATCATCCCGGTAGCCTGGGCATTATCCGGTGTGGGGTATCTGGCATGGGACATCGTAAAGCACATGGTCTTGCCCATCGCCACCCTGACGTCGATTTCCTTTGCAGGCACGATGCTGTTGACACGCAACAGTATGCTCGAGACGTTACGCGAAGACTTCGTGATGGCAGCCCGGGCCAAGGGCTTGCCGGAAAGCGTAGTCCGGGACAAGCACGCGGCGCGCAACGCCCTGCTTCCGGTGGTCACGAGCCTGGTCTATAGCCTAGCATTTGCCATCGACGGCAGCGTTATCATTGAGACGATTTTCTCCTGGCCGGGTCTTGGGCTTACGCTACTGCAAGCAGTCCGTGGCCAGGACTTGCCCCTGGTGATGGCCGCTTTCGTGTTCATCGGGATTTTCGCCCTCACTGCCCACCTGATAGCAGACCTGCTTTACGCCTACCTCGACCCGAGGATCAGGTACCAGTGACGCCGCAAACAGACCCGCAATCATCCGTGCCACCCCACGGTACGGAGCCAGCGCCGACCAATCTGACTGCAGCCAGGGTCCGCCTCGCCCTTCGCGGTTTTCGGGAGGGCTGGAGCATCTTCGTCGAGAGCCGCATCGGTGTCATCGGCCTGGCGGTGATAATCATATTTGCCCTTATGGCCATCTCCCATCCCATTCTGATGGCCACTATCTGGGACGAGGCGACTTACGACCCGGTGACCGGGTACGCCTTCGACCAGATCGAGCAGCCCGCCCCGCCATCCTGGGCGCACCCATTGGGTACTGACCCACTGGGCAGGGACGTGCTCAGCCAATTGCTGTCGAGCACAGCCTCCGAGTTCATCCTCGGCATCGTTGCCGCCCTCGTGACCGTCTCCATTGCCACGATGGTTGGGGCGGTCGCCGCCTATTACGGCGGTATCGTGGACACCCTGCTCATGCGCCTGGCGGACCTGGTGGTCTCGCTCCCCGGCCTGTCCCTGCTAATCGTGTTGAGCGCGTTGTTCGACCTGAACCTGTTCATGCTTGCCCTGCTGATCGGAGTATTGGGAGGCTTTGGCGGCTCGGCGATCATCTTCAAGTCGCAGGCCCTTAGCGTCAGCGTCAAGCCGTACATCGAGGCGGCCCGTGTCGCCGGAGGAGGCCGACTCCACATCATCCTTGTGCACATAGTCCCCAACCTTCTTCCCCTTTCCTTCTTGTACATGATGTTCACCGTCACGGGGGCCATCTTCTCCGAGGCCGTGCTGTCTTACTTCGGCCTGCTCAACATCCGCATGAGTTGGGGAATTATGATTCACACCGCCAGCACTGCTGGTTACCTACTCGGGGGCACAAAGTACTGGTGGCTCATCGTCCCTGCCGGTGCATCCATCACCTTGCTGTGCAGCACCTTCTATCTAGTGGGCCGGGCCCTGGATGAAGTGGCCAACCCCCGGCTGCGTCGCCGGTAAGAGAGGCTGAGACTTGGCAGACCCGATACTTCAAGTTTCCGGCCTGAGCCTCCGCTATCAGACCCGCCACGGCGAGGTGAAGGCCGTCGAAGACGTCAGCTTCAAGCTCCTTCCCGGTCAGGTGATGGGTTTGGTAGGGGAGTCAGGTTCCGGGAAAACCTCGGTCGCCATCTCATTGATGCGGCTATTGCCGGACAACGCTCGCGTGACCGGCGGCCAGGTGCTATTGGACGGCCGAGACCTGCTGTCGATGGGGTTTGAGGAAGTGCGCTCCTACCGCTGGCACAGGATATCCATGATCTTTCAGGCTGCGATGAACTCCCTGGACCCTGTATACCGGGTAGGAGACCAGATACTGGAGGCAATCGAGACCCACAATCCCGAGCTGACCAAGCGGGAGGCCCAGGAGCGAATAGCCGGGCTCTTCCAGCTTGTAGGGCTCGACCCGCAGCTCACCCAGCGTTACCCCCACGAGTACAGCGGCGGCATGAGGCAGAGGGCAGTCATCGCCATGTCCCTTGCCTGCCAGCCGGACGTGGTCATCGCCGATGAACCGACGACAGCTCTTGACGTGATAGTACAGGACCGCATCCTCCGACGCCTCAAGGAGATCCAGAGCGACTTGAACATGAGCATGGTCTACATCACCCACGACATCGCCGTGGTGGCCGAGGTCACAGACCGCATCGGAGTGATGTACGCTGGGAAACTGGTCGAACTGGGCGACACCTCTGACGTATTTGGCAGTCCCATACACCCCTACACATCGGCCCTGCTATCGGTGTTCCCAAGCATCCGGGGACCAAAACGGGAGCTTGTCACGCTGCCAGGCGAGCCGCCCAACCTGATTGACCCCCCCGCCGGTTGCCGGTTTCACCCCCGCTGCCCATACGCTATAGATGCCTGCCAAACAGAAGACCCGCCCACTGTGGAACGGGGCAGCCACTGGGCGGCCTGCTGGAACCCGCTGCCTGTGCAGACCGGTCCACAAGAAACGTCCGGACCTGTCAGTTTGGAGGAACAATAACGATGACGGTCTCGTCGGGCCTGCCGGATATTCCTTCAGCCGCCGGTAGTCCAACTCCTCTCGTTAGGGTGGAGAGCCTTACCAAGCTCTTCCCGATGTCCAGGGGCCTGTTTCGCCGCCCCTCAGCCCACATCCACGCCGTCGACGACGTCAGCTTCGAGTTATTCGAGGGTGAAAGCTTCGGCCTCGTAGGCGAGTCGGGGTGTGGCAAGACCACCATCGGGAAGCTGCTGGTCAAGCTGATGGAACCCACGGGAGGACGCATCCTTTTCCAGGACGACCGGGACACGGCTGGCGGGCAAACACTCACAGACATAGTGGACACCAGCGGCAAAGACCTCAAGGAGTTCCGGCGCAAAGCCCAGATGATTTTCCAGGACCCCTACGAGTCCATGAACCCGCGCCGAACGATTTTCGACACCATCGCCGAACCCTTGTCGGTACAGGGCATAGGCAGCCCTCCGGAGCGGATGGACAAGGTTCGGGACCTCCTGGAACTGGTCGGCCTCACCCCAGCCTCAACCATGTTGTTCCGCTACCCTCATGAGCTATCCGGCGGGCAGCGCCAGCGAGTGGCCATCGCCCGCGCTCTGGTGGTCGAACCAACCTTCGTTGTAGCCGACGAGCCTACCTCAATGCTGGATGTTTCTTTCAGCACCAGCATCATGCACCTCATGTCCGGATTGGCCCGGCAGTTGGGTGTGACCTACCTGTACATCACCCATGATCTGGCCGTGGCCCGGTATATGTGCCAGCGCATCGCGGTTATGTACCTGGGGAAGATCGTAGAATTGGCGGAGACCGAAGAGTTGCTGTCCAACCCGCTGCATCCTTATACCCGTGCGCTGCTGTCCGCGGTTCCCTCGCCAGACCCGGCGCACCAGCGCGACCCGGTTAACATCCTCGGCGACGTGTCGGCGCCGGTAAACCCTCATCCAAGGTGCCGGTTCCACGACCGCTGTCCCATGGCCGCCCCCCAATGCTACGTGGAGTCTCACCCGCCGATGGAAGACCATGGCGGTGGCCACCTGGTCGCCTGCTACCGGGTCTAGCGGCTGGATTTAGTACTCATCGGACGATAGGTGATCGCAGTGGATTCGAATAACGCACTAAGTCAGAACCCGCCCCGGTTCGACTAGGATTGGTTCCATCCCTGGATCGCTTCCCGGGATAAATGTTGCTGACATGAGCCGGTTTTCAACTCCGATTGCTATTCCCTATGGTGTTCATGTACCCGTAGGACCCGTCCCGTCCTGCTGATCGTGACCGGAGTCCAGCCGCCTTGGGGACGGCCCATGCGAGCCGGTCTTGTGCTGATCATGGGCAATGTTCTCCATACCCGGGGATATCCTATGCCACATGGAGCGTCCTGCACCCTCAGACAAGTCTGGATCAATACGCTGGAATTCGTAAGAACGAGAGGAAAAGTCAATTTGTTCCTCGGCCCCGCCTCAGAAGTGAGCGGGGATGGCAGGAAGTGGCATTGAAAGCAAGAAAGATTCCTCGGCTCGACTGAGGCTGGAACCCACCGGCAGCCGACAGCCAGACTGCCTGAAATGGAACGCTGCCGATGGCTGTAGCGGCGTTGACGGCCTATGCCCTCGCTGGTAGATTGTTACCTGCTGGCTGCGTGGCTAGTCTCCATGGCGCACGTATTGTCGAATCCACACTTGGCACAGGGATACCTGACTCTTGGCGCAACAACAGGATCAACCCCAGGACTCCACTTCTCAAGAAGATAACGAATCGCCCCGTGCCTGGTACTCGTCCAGCGTTTGGGGAAAGCGACAGCAAGACGACGACGCACTGTTCGAGGTTATGAGCCTGCAAGTGTTCCAGGCGGGGTTGACCTGGAACATGGTGCTGCAACGGCGTGACGCTTTCAGGAACGCTTTTCAGGGTTGGAACATCGACGCGGTAGCAGGTATGGAGCCCGAAGACATCGATCGACTGGTGGGCGATCCCTCCATAATCCGCAACAGGAAGAAAATCGAGGCGTGCGTGGCCAACGCCCGGACAGTCCAGTCCCTCCGAGGCACGCACGGCTCGTTCTGTGACTGGTTCTATCACGTGCTGCCTGACGACGATCTCACCGGTCTTCAGAAAGCGTTACGTAGGACATTCAAGTTCATGGGGCCGGAGATCGCCCGTATGTGGCTGCTGGCTTCAGGTCGTCTGCCGGACGACCTGCAAGGTGGCTAGCATCACGTATTGACGCTAGAGACGAGTTACTCTTTTCACAACCAGGGGGAGGCGCATGGTAGCTACGACGGTAGTTTCACCCGACGCGGTCCAGATGGACCCGCAGGCCATCTCACGTGTCCAGGACCTGTTCCAAGAGCAGATCTCCACCCGCAAGCATCCCGGTGCTGCACTGGCGGTCTACCGGCATGGCAAGCTCGCGCTGGACCTGTTCGGCGGCATGGCTGACCCTGAGACAGGGAAATCGGTGGCCGGTGACACCATGTTCGTCCTGTTCTCCTCCACCAAGCCCCTGACTGCATCATGCGTCCATATCCTGTGGGAAAGAGGCAAGTTGGCTTGGGACGACCCGATAGCGAAGTATTGGCCAGGCTTCGGAAAGAATGGCAAAGAGAGTGTCACCGTAAGGCACGTTTTGACCCACCAGGGCGGTTTTCCTGACACTCCTCCGGAACTCACCTGGGACACCTGGCGGGACTGGGATACTGTAGTCAAGGGAATGGAAGACATCAAACCCGACTACCCGGCGGGCAAGGTGCTCGCTTACCACCCCCGCAATTATGGCTGGGTCCTCGGCGAACTGGTCCGCCGAGTCGATGGCCGCCCCATCAACCAGTTCCTCCACGAGGAAGTCACGGCTCCACTGGGTATGGAAGACACCTTTCTGGGGTTGCCTTCATCACTGGAATATCGGGTCTCAAGGCTCCACGCGATGGAAGACTGTGACCAGCCTTCCCAAGTGGTCAACTACAACCGCCCTGAGGTACACCAGTCAGTACTGCCGGCCGGGGGAGGCATCGCTACCGCCCGCGACATCGCCCGCTTCTACGCAATGCTGGAAGGCGACGGTGCGCTCGATGGAATTCGCATAATGGCCCCGGACACAGTGGCCGAGGCAACCCGGCTCCAGGTAGAAGGGCTGGATTCCAACAACGGTCGTGTTTCCCGACGTTCCCTCGGCCTGTCGCTGGACGACCCTCGCATGGCCCCAGACGCTGACAGTACCGTTTACACCTTCGGCCACGGCGGTGCTGGCACATCCATCTGCTGGACCGACCCCAACCTGGGCTTGTCGCTCGCCTACATCACCAACGGCTTCCGCGACGACCTTACCAACTACCCGCGGCTGGCCGCGATCTCCAAGGCCGTCCGCGAAGCCTGCCGTTAATGCACGTTCGGCGGCGCAATCTGGTCAGTTTCCAGGCTGCCACCGCTACATCCCCGCTTTCACTGGAATGCACCTTCTCAGGTTTGTAGCGCCGCCAGTGCCAAAGAAGTCCTGACAGATTTGGGATCTTAGACACTGGGCTGGGCCTACACGATGTTATTGGCCCTGCCGCAACGTCCCTCCAACTCTGGAAGCCATCACTGCCACATATGGGGTCCATCGGCCAGTCCACCCAGACCGAGCTCCACGCACAACGCCCGGTACTCCTCCGTGAGAGCGCCTCTCCACCGTAGCTGTTCCAAGTCCTCTGGCAGCGGCACATCCACCCGGAGGGTTGCCAGACACTTGTAGAGCATCGCATCGGCCCGACGCTCCGCCAAGCTAGCCGCGACAGCCGGGCCGCCTCGGGGGGTTACTTCCCAGTCCCTCCAATCGTCGGGGATTTCCTCGATGTGGTGATACTTGTCCAGCACCATCGCGGTGGTCTTCGCCCCCCAACGGGGTATGCCAGGTATTCCGTCCGCCGAGTCTCCCACCAATGCCAGATAGTCTGGGATCGACTGGGGCTCTACGCCGAATTTTTGCCGGACTCCGTATTCATCCGTCACCGTCTTCCGTCTCCGGTCAAGACAGACGACCTGAGAGCCTCGGACCATCTGCGTCATATCCTTGTCCGGCGAGCAGATCACCACCTGTTCCACGCCCAGCGCGTCGGCCCAACGGTGGGTCGCGGTGGCAATCGCGTCATCGGCCTCAAACTCGGTCATAGGCCAGACCGTCACGCCCAGCGCCGCGACAGCCAACTCGGCCAGCGGGAATTGGGCCATCAGTTCCTCGGGCACGCCCTCGCCGGTCTTGTAGCCTGCGAATAGATCGTTGCGAAACGACTCGACCACATGGTCGAATGCGCAGCCAACATGAGTAACATCTTCCTGCCTGAGCAGTGCCAGGGTCGTTTGCACCAGCCCCCGGATGGCCCCCACGGGTCTCCCGTCTGGAGCGGCTTCCGCAGGCATGGCGAAGTATGACCTGAAAAGTTCATAGGTACCGTCAACGAGATGCAGCTTCATGGGCAATCCCTATATCGGGGTTCACCGGAGCCCGTATGACAGACCCCGGTCACGACATGATCAGAACCCGGAGTCGCTCCCGATGCACCTGGATACTCGAGAGCGTGGTCACAGGGTAGAGGCCTTGAATTTCCTCGTCAACAACAACGGCCGGTCATCCCAGGATCGTTTGAGGGCTGGGGTGCGCCTGTTGAGGAAGGGGTTACAAGCAGAGGAGAGCCGCGGGATCACCAGAGAGGGGGTGTGGAAGTCTTGGGAACTGCCGCGTCGTGAGAGTTGCTCCGCCCACTACCGGCGTGTCGGGCGGAGCGATTCGGTGCAAGCTAATTGACGAAGGCTACGACTGGGGCCTCTACGTTGAGACCCTTTCGGGTAAAGCCTCCGGTAGCGGGCTCTGCCAGAAGATCCAGCAGGGTTATCGCATCGTGGGCAACCACGCTCTCGATACTCAACATACTGTCCGGAATTTCCAGAGCGGTGGCCACCTTCGGATTGGCATCAACCTCCTCCGTGACAGTAAGGCTGGACTCGTTGGTGTCGGAGGCTGGCTCAGCGGATTCAATAACCTCGAAAGTGAACTTGGCCACCTCACCGTTTCCGCTGATACCTTGCGGGTTTATCAGGGCAGTCCAGACCCGGCCGGGCGTACGCGAAGAGGAATCGATCAGGGAATTTCCGGCTAACTTGCCTTTCTCCACTTCCATTAGTTCCAGTACTTCCGGATCGTAGACGAGGACGAACTCCAGGCTCCCGACGCTCCGAGCGTTGGAAAGGGTGACCGGGACTTCGATCCTTTCCGGCTCAGCCACGACTTGAACGGGCTGCGGGGCTGGCTCCGCCGCAGGTGTGGGAACTGGGGTCGGGGCGACCGTTGGAACTGGTGTGGGGGCCTTCGTTGGAACGCTGGTGGGAGTAGCGGCCCTGGCCACAGGTGGAACGGCCGTGGGCTTTATCTCAGCCACAGGGGTGGCCAGGGGTTGCACTCCAGCTGCCTCCGCCGTAGTAGAGTCTCGCCCTATATAAATCACCGACACCACGATGGCCGCGATGACCAGGGCCAGGGCTCCTCCAAAGAGGAGCAACCGCCTCCAGTAATTGCTTATGAATATGAAGGATACGTCCAGCCACCATCTCATCACTAATCACCTACCCGCGCCTGGCCAGTTTTAGAATCTCTACTGCATCTCCCGGGGTCACGCGGCCATCCCTGTTGACGTCCATTACTAGGTCTTCGTCTTCTAGTTCGACGAACATCTTCATGGCGATCAAGGCATCCAATGGACTGATTCTGCCGTCTCCGTTGCCGTCCCCCATAACTGCGGAGTCAACCTTGAGTGTCCCGGGATGTACCTCGATCGACCTCGGCTCTCCGGCGGTATCGGTAACCTCTGTATCGGAGATAGTGATGTCAGTGTACCTGCCGCGTTCTCCCAGGATCATAAACTCTATGACCGCCGCAGAACCGTCTCCCTTGGCTTCATTGTGTCCGGCAGAGCCAATGCGAATTAACCCTGGGACGGCGGCATTGAAGCTGAAGGCGGCCGGAGACATTCGCGAGCCGCGATACACGTCCACCGCATGGGCGATTGAGGGATCGTAATTCACGTTGAACCCGATACTGCCAACCTGCTGTCCGTTCTCGAGTTGGATCGGTACCAGCACCTTCGAGCCTGGGGGCCCGAGCCTGGTGGAAACCCTCAGCCGCGCTCCCGAAGGTACCGGTGGCGGGGGCGGTGGGGCCACCTCGGCAGATGGGGTTTGCGGCGTGGCATCCACCGGAGTTTCGGCCCCCGCAACAACCGTAGGTGTCGCCACGGTCTCCTCTGGCACAGTCCCTCCCCGTGTCATGGTCACTCTATAAATACCTACCGGGTCCTCCAACTGGGCGGCTCCGGAAATCAGCACTGTGTATGTCTCCGATGCTGGAGCAGTCCACTCCAGCGTATTCCCGGACCCATAGTTGGTTGCGGAGAACCCCGAATCATGATGGGCCACCGTGATTACCACGGCGTCAGCTGTAACCAGTTCCACCGCTGCTGTATAGGTCGTGCTCCTCTCCGCGGCATAGGAGAAATAGTCCATGTCATCGGCAGGACTGATCGCTCCCGAGATGGCGTTCCCGGTCCCCAGTATCGTCGCATCGCGGGGGTCGCCTGGATGCCGGTCCTGCAGGGAATCTTCGGTGGAAACCTCCAGTGTGTATACGCCGGTGTCCACCGTGGCCCTGGGAGACCTGGATACAACCAGGTAGTACGTTTCGTCTTCGGGGGCGATCCAGACTACCTGCGAGCCTTCCCCATAGTTGCTGGCCTTGATTCCCCCTTGGAAACCATCACCCACAACCGCCAGGGACAAGGCTTCAATTCCCTGGTTGGTGAGTTTGAATGTGTACCTGACGCCCCGGATGGCAGTGAACTCGAAGTAGTCGCGGTCCTCGGCAGGGCTGATAGCGCCCGAGACCAGGTTGCCGTAACCGATAGTGGTAGCATCCGCCGTGCTGTCCCCATGACGGTCTTCAAAAGCGTTGTCCGAGTCCACCACTATGTTGTAGGTACCGACCGCGTCCCTTTGACTGGATAAGGCCGATGCGATCACGTAGTAAACGCCGTCCCTGCCAGCCGTCCACTCCAGGCTGCCGTCTGCGTTGGCAACGGCATCTTCAACCCCCTCGGTGGGTTTCCCGATCTCCATTCTGATCCCCGGGGCTGTGCCCAAGTCTGCTCTGACGGTGTACTTTACCCCCCGGTACGCGCTGAACTTGAAGTAATCTCTGTCTCCAGGAGGGCTTATACTCGCCGCCATGCCGATCCCTAGGTTGATGGGAGTCGCATCTGTCCTCGCATCCGCGTGCCTGTCCTGCATCGAGTTGTCGCCGGAGATGCGGAGGTTGTACCCGGCTATCGGGTCCCTGACCTGGACCGAGGATGTGATGCTGATGGTGCGTGTGCCATGTGTCGTGGCCAGCCAGTCGAGGGTGGAGCCGATTCCACCGTTGGTTGCTTCCACCTGGCCACCGTCGTCCAACACCGAGATGCGTACTGCGTCGCCCTGGGACAAGTCCGCCCTTATGGTGTATTTAACCCCACGGACGGCCGCAAACTTGAAATAGTCGATGTCGTCCGCAGGACTGATCGCGCCCTGGATGTAGTTCCCGAAGTTGACGGTCGTAGCCTCCGACAAATTATCGGAGTGACGATCTCTGAGTGTTATGTCGGCCATCACCTGGAGAGTGTAGGCCCCTACGGGCTGCCTGACGAGCGCGCTACCGGTGAGAAAGACGTAATATTTGCCCTGGGTAGGGGCAACCCATTCCAGTTCGTTCCCCAGCCCATTGTTAGTGAGCAGTACATCCTTGCCGATGGGGTCTGAGCTCGGTAGGGTAATTCCGATAGTCAGGCCATCCAGTCCTTCCAGGGCCACCCTGACGTTATACTTCACACCCCGTTCTGCGTTGAAGTAGAAGAAGTCGTAGTCGTCAGCGCCCATGACGGTGCCTGAGAATCCCGGCTTGTTGGCCCAGGGGCTGATTGCACCCTGGTACTGGCTGCCAAAGTTTATCTGGGTCGCCTGGTCCAGCGCATCCGGGTAGTGGCGGTCTTCAAGGCTGACATCCTCGTGAATCCTGAGTTTGTAACTGCCAAAATAGAACGACCCGGTTCTGGGGTTCGTCTTGGCCCGTATGACTACGTAATACGTCTCGCTGGTCCTGGCAACCCAATCGATGGACTTAACGTTACCGTCCCTCGACTCGACTTGCCCATCCGGGAAGCCGGCGCCCTGCCTGATGGCGTTCATCACCTTGAAGTCGGCATCCTGCAGCGCCTGCTCGCCCCGGCCCACGAGCTCCAGGTTGATGGTATAGCCGCGCCCGCGCTTGGTCTCAAACTTGAACCAGTCGGAGTCGCCCAACGTTCCAATCCGGTCAATTCTTCCACTCACTGCCCTTCCCCGGGTATCTATGGCAGTGGCTCTCTCTCGGCTATTGGCGTGGTCGTCCGCAGCATGAATGGTTGACACAGGCGGAAGGGACAGGAGGGCAACTAAGAAGACAGAAAGTATGAGGACTTTGGACAAGATGCCGAGCAGCTTTGAACGGTACCGCATTTCCACTCCCCCGCCCCGCACCTCGATGCGGGTACATTAGGCTCAAGCTACGGGTATCCGGCCATGCGCCCCGCTGTTCACTGGGGTGAACGCGGCTGCCGGATGTGGGCCATTGGGCCCATTGGTCAGAATTTGACATAATTATAGAAATCCTGTTTTTTGCCGGTCAATCGAATGCAATACGGGTATCAACCAGTTTTCCCGACTTCTGAAACCCTCTCTCATTTGGTTAGTCCAGGTTCTCGCTCCTGCGCCAGCTCGATTTGACGTGTGACGGCCAGCGACTCTCGCAACCTTTCAGGATCAACTGACCATAGAAGGGCGACAACGGCATGTTCTCGCACTACTGCCAACTCTTCGCCTTGGGCAGGTTTTGCATCTCATGGGCCGCTATGACGTGCCGCACCACTATGTTCATGACGCCATCACGTCGGGAGACTTCGCCGCGGACCACCAGCACCGGCTCCCGTATGGCTAGCCTGTACCGCTGGTACTCTCTCGGCCACACCGCCAGTGGAATGTGCCCGAACTCGTCCTCCAGGGTAATGAACACCGCCTTGGACAGCGGGCGTTGACGCCGGATCACAAGGCCGGAAACCGCAACCTCAGTACCGTCGGCCAGACTGACAACCTCCTGGCTATTGAGCACCTCGGCGCCCAGGTATGGCCGGAGCATCGCCATGAAATGCCCGCCGGGATGAAGGCCCATCGTGCGGTATTCTTCCAGCATGACCTCCCATGAACTCTGTGAAGGTAGCCCGGCCATGTCCTGCTCCACCGGCAACGGCAGCGCCATCTGGTGGCCTGCTGGACGGTAGCGCAGCCCCACCTCCCACAAAGCTCCACGCCGGTCCCGAGTTGCAAGCGCCCCACCCGTTTCACCGGCATCACGTGGCGCTCCACGGCCTCCGGCTGCGGGCAACTGGTCGAACGCCCCGGCGCTGACCAGGTTCTCCAACGCCTCTCGCTGCAGACCGGTGCGTTCCATGACGTCTGCGATGCTGGAAAACGTGCCGCCTATGTCCCGCGCTTTTACGATTGCCGCTGCCGCCCTCTCCCCAACGCCTTTAACGTACCGGAACCCTAATAGCAGCGACTCGCCCCTGATGACGCATTTCTCCCTGCTATGGTTTATGTCTGGATTGAGTACCCTCACCCCGTGACGGCGGGCGTCTTCCTTTAACGTCTCTGTGTTGTAGAACCCCATCGGCTGCTGGTTGAAGATGGCCGTGAAAAATTCCAGCGGATAGTAATGCTTCAGCCATGCCATGTGATAAGCCGTCACACCGAAGGCGAATGCGTGGGACTCGGGGAACATGTAATGGCCATTGAACTTCTTGAAAATGCGCTCGGCTGCCGCCTCCGACACACCCAGTTCTCCAGACCCCTGCCGGAACCTCTCCCAATAGTGGGCGATAAGCTCTTGGTTATTCCTGCGAATGAACGCTCGGCGAAGCTGGTCAGCCTCAAGGGCGCTGAACCCCGCTACATCCATGGCCACCTGGTTCACTTGGTCCTGGAACAGGATTACCCCCATCGTCCGTTCCAGGGCCCGGCCCTCCAGGGGGTGGTCATAGTCCCAGTCCAGCCCCAGGCTGCGTCTTTTAATGAACAGGCTGACCCCATCGTTTACTCCGACGCCGGGGCGGACCGCGCCCACTTCGTAAGCCATATCGGTCAGGTTTACCGGCTTGATCCGGGGGGCCGTCTGCATCTGGGCTGCCGATTCCACTTGGAATACTCCTATGGTGTCGGCTTGGTGAATCATACGGTACACCGCCGGGTCCTCGAAGTTGATCCGGCTCAGGTCGATGTACTCTCCTTCACGCTCCTCGATAAGCTGGAGGCATTCCTGCATCTGGGAAAGCGCCCCCAAGGCTAGGAAGTCGATCTTCACGAAGCCAGCCTGCTCAATGCTGTCCTTGTCCCAGTGGCAGATGTAGCGGTCACTAATGGCGCTTTGCTGCACCGACACAACGTCGATGAGCGGAGAGGAGCTGATGATCATACCTCCTGGGTGCTGGGCCAGGTACTTCGGGAAGCCATCCAACTGGCCCGACAGGTCTATCAGGTCCCGCCACACCGGAGCATCCACCCTGTCACGGAACTCGGTAAGCCCCAGCATCTCTGCCTTCAGGTCCCCGCCGTGCAGAAAGTCCACCCGCTTCGCCAGCTTGTCCACGTCTTGAGCAGGAAGCCCCAGGGCCTTGCCCAGGTCTCGAATAGCCCCCTTCAGCTTGTAGGTGCTGATCATCCCGCTGAGGGCCGCGTGGTCCCACCCCCACTTCTCATGCACCCGCTTGATTAGCTCCTCCCGGATGTTCCGGGGAAAGTCTAGGTCGATGTCCGGCACCGACCCCAAATCGTCCGACAAAAACCTGTCCAGGGAGAGATTGAATTCCAGCGGGTCGATGTGGGAAAGCCCGATCAGGTAGCCCACAAGCATGGCCACTGAGGAACCCCGGCCTCGGCCTGGCGGGCGCTCCTCCAGGGGTATCTCCACGTCGCTCAGGCCCACCTCGATCATGATCTCCCGTGCCATCTGGATAATCTCGTAATAGATGAGGAAAAACCCTGCCAGGTTGTGCCGCCGTATCAACCTGAACTCCTCCCGGAGCCGGGTCTCCACCTTCAGAGTAATGTCCCCGTACCGGCGCACCGCAGCCTCGCGGCACAGGTGCTCTAGGTAAGTCTGGGGGGTGAAACCTGGGGGTACAGGGTAATCCGGAAACTGGTAGCCCAGGTCCCGGGTGAGGTCGAAGCTGCAACGCTCCGCTATATACAGGGTATTCCTGACGGCCTCCGGGCATTCGCGGAACAACTCCGCCATCTCAGCCGGAGACTTGAGGTAAAACTGCCCGTTGGGACGCCGCTCCCTATGGGTCTCCTCCAGGCTCCGGTTGTGCTTGACCGCCACCAGTGCATCCTGCAGCCTGCGCCGCTCCGGGGCATGGTAGTGGACGTTGTTCGTGGCAACAATTTCCACGCCATACTTTCGAGCTATGTCCGCCAACCGCTTGTTGCGCCGCGTATCCCCCCGGACCAGGTTCTGCTGCAACTCCACGAATACGTTGCCCGCTCCCAACCATTCCAGGTACTGTTCAAGCTGCTCCTCCGCGTCCCGGACCCGCCCATACTCAAGAAGCTGGGATACGCGCCCCTTCCGGCATCCCGTGAGCAGGACAACGCCGCCTGCCAGTTCAGACAGGTGTCTTGAATCCAGGCGAGGCTCCCGGCGTTCCCCGGTTATGTAGGCATAAGAGACAGCGTTGCACAGGTTGGCGTAACCCTGGCGCGTCTCGGCCAGCAGCGTCAGGTGAGAATCATCCGCTAGGGTAACCTCAACACCGGTAATTGCCCGCACATCTAGCGCCCTGGCCACCTGGGCAAAGTGCATTGCTCCGCACAGGTTGTCATGGTCGGTCAGGGCCAGAGCGCGATAGCCCAGTTCCCTGGAGCGCACCAGAAGGTCCTCAACCGAGGAAGCCCCTTCCTGAAAGGAGTAGTTGCTATGGCAATGAAGCTCAGCGTACATGCGAAGGTCTCTTGGAGGGTCTCTTGGAATGTATCTGCAAACTCAACACCACATTCCCACACCGTCACCCCCTTTGAAGGCTCCAATCGCCCGATAGACGGTCTTGAAACAGGGTTATCGACCGGCCATCTTCCATTGTCACCTGGTAATAAGTCCTGAAAATGGGCTTCTCCCGCCACCACTCTTCATCTATTTCCCACTGGTCGTCTATGGACTCCACCCTCACCCTGCTGCCCCGCAGTACAATGGAAACGGGTCGCTGTTGTCCGTCTTCCTCCACGGTCACCGGCGTCGGCAGGTTCAGGGGTCGAAGGGCGCCAGCGCCTGGCGCCTTTCTGGGATCCTTGACCAAGGTTCAACCTCCTTTATCTGGTAGATCGGCGGCCTCCGGCCCATGAGTGCCTCCAACTGGCGCATCATCTCTTTCAGTTGTTCTCGTTTACGAACATCGGAGAAGAGGCTGGACTGCATCCCCGATTCACCGGTCAGCCCAGCCAAGGTCAACGTCATATCTTCCAACGGGCCTGGCAGAGCAATAGTGTCCATCCGGCTCTTAATGGCAAACAGCGCCCTCTCTCTGCTCCCCACCGCCTCCTTGAACGAAAACCGCTTGACCCACGGGGGATGACGCACGATGTGGCTCTCGATGGTTGCAGTTCGAACATACTTCCCCTTGGTCTGTGGGCGTGCAAATGCCCTTCCCAGCAGAATCCCAATAGCCGTCAGCACCGCGTACTGCGTTATCGTCGGCGAGGGAAAGGTCAGAAACTCGGTGACTGACTCCTCAGGCCGGTAGGGCACAAGAGGGCTGGAATCCACCCCGGAGGCCAGTTCCCATGCAATCTTGCCAGCGGGACCTAGCTGGGCCTGGACCGCCCCCACCGGCAGGGCGGCCACCTGTCCCAGGGTATGCAACCCGAACTGGTGCAGCCGCGCCCTCTCTTTCCAGGGCAATGGCAAAAGGTCTACCGTGAAGTCCTTCAAAAACTTGGCCAGCCTCCCGGACTCAGGCTCGGGCATTCTGGTAGCCCGGCCTCCGCCGCTGGTAACCGCGGCGACATAGGCCGGAAACTTGCCCATAGCCACCCCGACCCTGGGATTGAACTGGGACGGCACCGACTGGAGCAGTGAGGTTATCAACTGGGGTTCGCCGCCATACATCTCCTCCAGTCCGTCCAATCCCACGTAGGCGCACCCCAGGTCCCCCTTTTCCACCAGGGGACTCCTCCCTTGCAACGCATCGATGATCCCGTCAAAAACTTCGTCGTAGTGGGGTTGGTCTGCTCCTACCAACACCGCGTCCTTACGCCGTGACATGGCCTCCTGGAGTGACATGCCCGCAATGATTCTCCTGGCTTCAGGAGAACTGTCCAGTACCACGTCTTTCGAACCGTAGCTCTCGACTATAACCACCGGCTTGCTCTGAAGCTCCGGGCATCTGCGCAGTTCGGCCTTCAGGGGAAGGTGGGTAACCAGAACACATGCGATTTTCATGGCGCCGCCAGATTTCAGCCTCCGCCTTGGCGGGCCATGGATTATATAGAACGTTTGTACGTCTATTCAATGGCCTTCGGTCAGTAGTTTCCGTATTGTAGTTAGCACCAGTATTATATTTTGTAAAAATATATACCGCTATTACGGTTATCGCCACAAATCATCGCGATCAAGCGTGAATCATCTATTCGCCTCAAGTGCCCGGATGCTCCAGGCAGGAGATGCAACCTCCCATCAATCCGACACCTCCAACGTTTCGGCCCATCAGGCATATATAATGGGAAAATGGATCAACCCGCTTCACAGACCCCTCATTCAACATGGGGGTGCATTACCTGCTTGCCCAACTTCCGCCTGTCCCGGAAACGACTGGGAATCATGGCCATCACCTTCGCGCTGTTGATGCTCCTAAACCTGGCGTTCGTGCCTGCCCAGGAATCCCTGGGCAGCATCAGGGTCGTCTCGGATACCTGGCATATCGAGTTCCCCAGCCGCGTGGTTTTCAACCTGGCTGCCGAAGCCCCCGGGAGCATCCACGAAGTGCGTCTGCGCTACCGCCTTGCTGGAGGCAGCACATGGTCATACGCCTACCCAGAATTCACTCCCGGCCAGCGCATCACGGCCACCCACTCCCTCAACACCGACGGCGCGACCTACCTGCCACCCGGCACGAAGATGGAGTATTACTACCTGCTCCGGGACTCCGGCGACAGAAAATTGGAGACGCCTCCAGAGACCCTGGAATACGCGGACACCCGCTTCGGGTGGGATGAGACCCGCATCGGCCCACTGGTGCTCCACCACCATGCCTTTCCCCGCTCTTACATACAGCGGATATCCGGAGAAGTGGAAAGTGGGCTGACGCACATCCAGGACCTGCTCGGGCTGGAAAGTCCCGACCCAATACAGGGAATGGTGTACAGACACCGGGCTGACGCCATTGCGGCCTTCCCTCACCAGAGCCGTACCATTACCGACCAGCACGTCTTCGCCGGGTTCGCTTTTCCGCTCAAGGGCCTGTTCCTGGGCGTGGGCATCGACCCTGACCTCATCCTGCACGAGTCAGCCCACCTGCTGCTTCATCAGCACATGGGATCAAGCGCACTTCTATTGCCGGACTGGTTGGATGAAGGGTTCGCCAGCTATGTGGAACCTGACAGCCGCCCCCACAGTGGCCGTACCCTCGCCGACCTGGGAATGCCGCTCCATACCATGACCAGGCCCCCGGGAAAGCCCGACGACATCAGCATGTTCTACCTCAAGGCAGAGAGTGTCGTCGCCTACCTGATAGAGGAGCACGGTGCGGCCCAATTCCGTACCCTCCTCGAGCAATTGCGCCGGGGACGAACAGTGGATGCGGCTCTGACCGCCACATATGGGTTCGACATCCGCGGCTTGGAGTCCCGCTGGGCTGGGTGGGACGGCGGGGTCGACGGCCCACCAGCTCAGGACAGGCCATCTCCTCTCGTTTACCTGGACGTCTGGCTCTTTGGCGGACTGGTCCTTCTGGTCATGCTCATCGTCACCGTCCGGTACATCATTGGCAAGCTCCGCCCCAAAGAAGACCCAGAGGAGGGGCTTCAGTCCTGGGAAGACCCGGACCTGACCGACCGCACTTGAGATAGCGGGCGCATGGGGTTATCATCTTTCTGCCCTCCCAGGGATGGAAGGTTGCTTACCTAGTCCCCGTATCGGCAAACAAAATCTCAAAATACGAGAGCAAAAGATGTCCTTGGCTTTGGCAAGAAAATGGTTCGTACTCAGCGTCATTGCGGCATTCGTACTGGCCATGCTGGCCTGTGGCGCAGCAGCGCCATCGGAACCCACCCGGCCCCCGCAGCAGGAAAGCATGGCCGCAGCCACCCAGGAACCTGCCCAAATGGACCAACCCACGGCTGCGCCCGAGGCCACATCCATGCCCGCGTCTCAACAGCAGGACAAACCTGCTGATACTGCTGCCGGATCCTCCTTCAAGATGCAGGAGTACCAGGGTCTGACCTTCAAGCAGTTCTCAGGGCCACCCCAAATGATGATCGACCCGAACGCCTCCTACACCGCTACCATCACTACCAATAAGGGCATCATTGTTATTGACCTACTCGCTGCAAACGCCCCCAAGACGGTCAACAACTTCGTGTTCCTGGCCGAGGATGGCTTCTACGACGGCCTCATCTTCCACCGGGTCATCGAGGATTTCATGATCCAGGGAGGCGACCCCACTGGCACCGGCGGCGCAGGCCCGGGTTACAAGTTCGAGGACGAGACTAGCCCATCGGATTCATTCGACAAGCCGGGTATCCTGGCTATGGCCAACTCCGGCCCCAATACCAACGGCAGCCAGTTCTTCATCACCACCGTTCCCACTCCCCATCTCAACGGTAATCACACCATCTTTGGCACGGTTGTGAAGGGGCAGGAAGTGGCCGACGCCATATCCAAGGTTGAAAAAGACCAGGCCGGCCGCCCTGCTCAGCCAGTGATAATCGAAAGCATCAAGATCGCCAAGTCCGGGTCCGGCTGACCGGAACCACCTGGCGAGGAGGCAACCATTGGACTTCCAGTGCCTTACCTACCGGGTTGAAGGTGGCATCTGCTATCTGACACTCAACCGTCCCGAAAAACTCAATGCCCTTAGCCCTCTCCTTATGGCTGAACTGCGGGAAGCGTTGGAGGTCATCGAGGTAGACACCGACATCCGCGTGGTCATCCTCACCGGCGCTGGCCGGGCCTTCTCTGCCGGGTTCGACCTTGACCCCGATTCCGAGGAGCCCGACGAACCTCACGCCACACCGCCCGACGAGCGGCGCCAACGTCTCAAGGGCCACATCGACACCTTTATGATGGTCTGGAACCTGAGCAAACCGGTCATAGCCGCAGTCAATGGCTACGCTCTGGCAGGGGCTTGCGAGCTGATGCAGGTGTGCGACATCAAGATAGCGTCGGATCGGGCCGTGCTGGGAGAGCCGGAAATCCGCGCTGGTCTGGGACCTCCGTTCCTGATTACGCCCTTCAGCGTGGGGCTGGCCAGGGCCAAGGAACTGCTCCTGACCGGAGACACCATCGACGCCCACGAAGCCGCTCGCCTGGGAATGGTCAGCCGGGTCGTGCCCCACGACGACCTGATGCAGGAGTGCGAGAAGGTCGCTAGGAAGATTACCCTCATCTCCAGGGTCGGCGTGAAGATGACCAAGATTTCCGTGAACCGGGCGCTGGAGGCAATGGGTTTCCTGACCGCCATCCAGCACAACCTGGAACTGATGACTCAGTTCGACATCAGCACCGATCCGGAGCAGCAGGAATTCAGCGCCATCCGCCGCGAGCACGGCCTGCGCGCTGCCCTGGACTGGCGCGACGCCCGCTTCAGAGACCTCTAGCCTCCGCGCTTTACCTCGACCTTGGCAAGGTCTTCGATGAAGTGCAGAATGGCCGCATGGTCAGAGTCCGCCTCTCCTTCATTGACCAGCGCCCCCAGTATCTGCTGCATCAGCGCCGTCGCCGGCAGGGGAACGTTCAACTCCTGGGCTGTCTGCAACACGTTGCGCAGGTCTTTCTGGTGTAGCCGGATGCGGAACCCGGGCCGGAAGTTGCGGTCCAGCATCATCGGCCCCTTGGCCTCCATCACCGCACTGCCCGCCAGGCCGCCCCGGATGGCGTTGAATACCTTCTCTGGGTCCACCCCTGCCCTCTGGGCCAGCACCATGGCCTCACTCAGCGCCTCAATGTTTGCCGCCACGATAATCTGATTGGCCAGCTTGGTGATCCCGCCTGCCCCGATGTCTCCGGTAAGCACCACGTTGCTTCCCATTGTCTTGAGCAAGTCGAAGTTCTGGTCGAATACTTCTTGCTTACCCCCGACCATAATTGCCAGGGTCGCGTTGATCGCGCCCGGCTCCCCTCCGCTCACGGGTGCATCCAGCATCTCCACCCCTTTGTTGGCGCACTCCGCCGCAATCCTCTGGGACACCAGCGGTGCAATCGAGCTCATATCGATGACCACAGATCCCGCCTTCGCCCCCTCCAGCACTCCATTGGGGCCAAGAATCGCAGCCTCAGAATCGGCGGAGTCCGGCACCATAGTGATGATCGTATCACTCTTGGAGGCGACGTCTTTATTGGAAGACCCACGGGCTGCTCCCTCGGTCACCAGTTCCTCCACCGGCTCGCCCACAATGTCATAAACGGTCAGCGAGTAACCTGCCTTCAGCAGGTTCTTCGCCATGGGTTTTCCCATAATCCCCAGGCCAATGAATCCAATCTGTTCGGGCATTTTCCCTCTCCTTAGAACTTTCCCCCGGCTTGATCGGGGGAATGGCCAAACCTGGCCCGTGCTATCCAGTATCACTCTATCATAACTAGGATCCTGCCTCGAAACCAGACTGGCTGGCTTCTCCCTTCTCGGCGCATGGCCTGAGGCGAGCTTACTTGTGCCAACGCGGGGATGCCATGTAAAGGCGGCCTCCAAGGAGGCCGATTAAGACTGGATATACCCATTGTGCCGGCTATATCATCTGGCTATTATGTCAATTGACCCACGTACCTGACCTATGCAACGGCCACACATAACGGTCTCGGGGGGCAAGAGGCGTGTCACAGGGAAAGGGCAGGACTGCTCTGGTTACCGGCGGGGCTGGTTTTATTGGATCTCATCTGGTCAACCGACTGCTGTCGCTCGGCTATCGAGTGGTCGTCGTAGACAACCTCAGTTCCGGCAAGCTTCGCAACATCAACCATGCGGCAATCTTCCATCATGGGGACATCACCGACCGCGCCGTCGTGGAGTTCATCCATAGGGAGCAACCGGACCTGGTGTTTCACCTGGCGGCTCAGACCAGCGTCACACATTCCACCCGCGACTCCATACAGGACGCCAACGTCAACGTGATTGGCACCCTGAGGCTGCTCGAGGCCGCTCGCCTCTACGGCATCGACAAGCTCATCTACTCCTCAACCGGCGGGGCGCTCTACGGCGACCCCCAGTACAATCCCTGCAGTGAAGACCACCCTGTCGCCCCCCTCTCACCCTACGGCGTGTCCAAGTACGCTGCCGAAATGTACCTTGAGCTGTATCACCGGCTGTACCAGGTGGACTACACCGTCCTCCGTTGTGCCAACGTATACGGACCGCGTCAGGACCCCGACGGTGAGGCCGGGGTCGTGGCCATCTTCACCCAGGCCATGCTGGAAGGAAGGCCACCCACCATCTTCGGCGACGGCAAGCAGTCCCGTGACTTCGTGTACGTCGACGATGTGATCGATGCCAACCTCTGCGCCATAGAACGGGGTAGCGGGCGCTCCTACAACATTGGCACTGGCCAGATGACCACCATCAACCGGATATTCGAGTCCCTCAGGGAGATCATCGGCTACCGCTGGGATGCCGAGCGGGGCCCCATGCGTCTCGGCGAAGTCTACGAAATCAGTCTCGACGCCGCCAAAGCCGCCCAGGAATTGGGATGGACACCTGCTACCAGTCTGGACGATGGGTTACGACAGACAGTAGAATACTTCCGGGACACGGTCCGGGCAGGAAGATAGATAACCCCGTACCACTTCGACGGAACGTGGACGGGGAACTGATAGGGGGATTCCCACAAATATGGACGCCGAATTCGACACGATCATCCTCGGCGCAGGGGCTGCCGGCCTGTCCGCCGGCCTGTATACCACCAGGGCCATGCTCAAGACCCTCATCCTGGAGAGCTTGGGGCCTGGTGGCCAGTTGCTGATTACTGACGAAATCGAAAACTACCCCGGCTTCCCCACGGGAGTCAAGGGTCCTGAGCTTGCCGTCGACATGGAGGCCCAGACCACCCGGTTCGGCGCACAGATTGAGTACGCTGAGGTTGAGGGTCTCGACGCCATCGACCAGCCGGTCAAGGTGGTTCGTGCTGATGACCGGGAGTTCACCACCCGCTCTATCATCATCGCCACTGGCGGCGCTCACAACAAGCTGGGCGCACCCGGTGAGGACGAATTCGCCGGACGGGGCATTTCCTACTGCGCTGTTTGCGACGGCAACTTCTTCCGCGGACAGGACGTGGTGGTCGTCGGCGGTGGCGACTCAGCCATTGACGAAGGCCTATACCTAAGCGGCATCGTAAACTCGGTCACCGTGGTCCACCGGCGCGACGAGTTGCGCGCCACACGGGTCCTTCAGGAACGCGCCTTCGCCAGGGAAAACGTAAATTTCCTCTGGAGCCACGTCGTCGAGGAATTTGTTGGCAACGAGGCCCTGGAGGCCGCCCGTGTCAAGGACCTGAAGAGTGAGGAGGTCTACGACTATCCCGCCGCTGCGGCATTCATCTACGTCGGCTTCCATCCCCAGACTGACTACCTGAAGGGCCTGGTGGACATGGATCCTCTTGGCCACGTCTACACCGACATCCACATGCGCACCAAGGTGCCGGGCCTATACGCCTGTGGGGATGCACGCGCCGATTCCACCCGCCAGTTGGGCGCAGCCGTCGGCGACGGCATAACCGCCGCCCTTGCCGCCTACCACGACCTCAACGGCTAGGCGCGTCCTACACCCCGATAAACTCCCGTCCCAGCAAGGACAGGCTCCCGGCTATGACTAGCGCCACCACCGCGTAGCGGAACACGCGCTGGTCTATTCGTCTCACCAGAAGGCTTGCCACCCCCAGCCCCACCGCCAGCGCCGGGACCAGCATCCCGATGTTGATCAGCGTCTCCACGTCCACCAGTCCCGACCACGCATAGAACACGAACCCCATCAGGTAGCACACCAGGAAGTAGAACGCCAGCGTCGTCCGCACCGTCTGGGCTGGCCATTCCTGGGCCACCGCGTAAATCGCCACCAGCGGCCCCCCGATGCTGATCGTCGTAATCGACAGCGACGTCAGGAATCCTATCACCGACCCGGAGAACCTCCGCCGCACCATCGGCAACTGGATGTCGAACAGGCTTAAGACTCCAATGGCAAGTATCACCAACCCGATAACGATCCGCAGCGCATCCGGCGCAACGTTGGCCAGGAAGAAAGCGCCGATTGGCACCGCCGCAAGACCTGCCAACGACATCGGCCCCGCCAGCCCCATGCGCAAGTGCTGGCGGGTGCGCACCACCACTACGCCCACCAGTACCGCAATCAGCCCGTTAACGATAACCACGCCCTGTTGCGGTTCCACGAACAGCAGCATCACCGGCGCGACCACCAGCCCGCAACCGAACCCCAGCGTCCCCATGACCGTGGCGCCAACGAACACGATCCCCAGCACCACTGCAAGTTCCACCCCAGAAAGCAAACATCTCTCCTGGAAGGTCTGTAAGGTTGGATTGCTGTATGGGGTTGTCAGGTGAGGCTGAAGGGCAGAAAGCGGACACCCACACTCGTGTTCCGCCCCGGTTTAACAATCAGGAGCGAAGCTGAAAATCCCCCGCCGCGCAGCCAGTTCCAGGGCTGCGTCCACCTCCACCACTGGCGGGCCGTCACGCTGGACTTCGACGGCAATAGACTGCCCTGCATTCACGCTGAACGAGCGCTCGCCGTCCAACGCCACCGTGCAGTTGCGAGATTCCACGGATACCCGCTCTCCTGTCCCAACCACACGCCAGTGCGCGATGGGGACTCGGGAAACCGTCCCCGGAGCGATGGGAGCAAGCACCGAGGTGGCGTTCCCGCCCGGTGTCTCACCATCTCGGCCGATGCAGTAATACAACCCGCCGTCCTCGGCCATCGACAGCGGCATTAGCCGCGCCCCGACCGACGACAGGCCAATCGAACCAGGTTCGGCGCGGGTCAGGAACACCTCGAAAATCGTGTTCATGTCCCAGATGGCCCTCGTCGCCACGAACCGCTCCCGAGACAGTGCTACGTCCACCAGTGCCATGTCCCGGTACTCTCCGTCCACGTACACCCGGACCGTCTTGCTTCTCCGCGACACATCCTCCACCGGCAGATCGCCTCGTGCCACCAGCCCAGCCGCCAGACCGGCCAGCGTTCCCTCGATCATCGCGGGAAAGACATTGTTCGTGCCCGTCGATATAGCAACCATCGGTATCGACGTGCTGCCCGTGGCCACAGCCCGGTTTGTCCCGTCGCCTCCCAGGGTTATCACGCACCCGACCCCCGCCTGTTCCATCAACGAGGCGGCGCGAACCGTGTCCCCTTCCGAATAAAATGCCGGCATCTCTAGCAGGTCCAGGTTCAGCGAAAGGGATCGGTCGTCCCTCGCGCGCATCACCAACTGGGAACTGTCGGGCATGGCCACCACCTGGTCAATGCCCACTGCCTCCAGCCCCAGCAGCGCCCGTTTGACGATATTCACCTTCTCCCAGTCGGGCACCACCCGGCCTTGGGCTACCAGGCGGCGTATATCCTTGCTTGCCGCTGGGTTGGCGATGATTCCAACCAGGGCCAATTCTTTCCTCCCGGTCTTGAGCGTAAGGGCCGCCACTATCCCGGCTGATATAATAACCGGGATTCTAGTCAGGCACACGCCTACCGTCAAATGGAGACTGAAGTGGAAACTGACGTTGCATTTACCTCAGCTACTGAAATGAGGCCACTCATAGACAAGAAGGAAGTATCCATCCCCGAACTCGTAGATCTGTTCTACCGTCGTATCAAGGAGCACAACCCTAAACTCAACGCCTACCTGGCCCTCTGCCCCGACCAGGCAATGGCCGAGGCCCGGTCCGCTCAGGAGGCCACTGACAGGGGAGAGAGCGTCGGCCCGCTCCACGGCATCCCTATCTCCGTCAAAGACCTGGAGATGACCAGTGGCATTCCCACCACCGTAGGCTCCGCCGTATTCCGGGACCGTACCCCGGACATCAACTCTGTGGTGGTCGAGAGAGTAAAGGCGGCAGGTGCCATCGTCCTCGGCAAGACCAACACCCCGGAGTTTGGACTCTCCGGCACCACCGAGAACAAGCTCGGAGACGCCTGCCGCAACCCCTGGAACATCGACCGCACCCCCGGCGGTTCCAGCGGCGGCGCGGCGGCTGCCCTCGCATCGGGCCTATGCACCTTGGCCACCGGCAGCGACGGCGGCGGCTCCATTCGAATTCCGGCCAGCTTCAGCGGTGTCTTCGGGATCAAGCCATCCCAGGGCCGGGTCCCCCGCTACGGTGGCTACGGCCTTCCTGCGGCCAACCACTTCTCCCAGTCTGGCCCCATGTCTCGCACTGTGGCCGACACTGCCCTGCTGCTCCAGGTCCTTGCTGGGCCAGACGCCCGCGACGTCACCTCCATGCGCAGCGCGCCTCCGGACTTTTCCGCCGGACTCGGTGCCGGAGTCTCCAGGCTGCGTATCGCCTGGAGCGCGGACCTCGGCTATGCCGGTGTTGACCCCGAGGTCGTCAGCGTCACCCTGGGCGCGGTTCAGGTCTTCGCGGAGCTGGGCGCAACCGTGGATGAGCCTGGTCTGACCATCGAGGACCCCTTCCAGGCATTCTGGGACGTATTCTCCACCGCGTCCTATACCTCCTACGGCCACCTGATGGAAGAGCGGTGGGACGACTTTACGGAATATGGCCAGAACACCTTCAGGCACGGCGCGACCATCACCGGCCCGGACCTATCCCGCGCCCTGCTGCGCGTGGACCAACTGCGGCGCCAGATGGAGACCTTCTTCGACGACTACGACCTGCTGGTCACGCCCACAATGGCCGTGCCGGCCTTCCCCATCAACCAGCGCCCCTCGGTCATTGCCGGCAAGGAAGTGGACCCATTCTGGGGATTCCTTCCCTTCACCTTCCCCATCAACATGACGGGCCAGACCGCCTCCAGCGTCCCCTGCGGCTTCTCCGCGGACGGAATGCCCATAGGTCTGCACATCATCGGCCCCCACGGCTCCGAGGCCAAAGTCCTCCAAGCATCGGCAGCCTTCGAACAGGCCCGTCCCTGGGCACACCTCCGCCCCCCAATCTCGTAGAGAATGCCCATCCCGGGAACAATGGTCTGACAGGAGACGACACGATGACGCAACGTGATGTGGTGGGCTATGGGAAAAACGTGCCCGTGGTGAGTTGGCCTAATAACGCCAAGATCGTAGTATCCGTCGTGGTCAACTATGAAGAAGGCTCTGAATACTCCATACTCGACGGCGACTCCCACCACGAGACCAATGGGGAAGTCCCCTCGCCCGTCCCTGCCGGGCAGCGCGACCTGTTCAACGAGTCCTTCTTCGAGTACGGCAGCCGCGTCGGTGTCTGGCGTCTCATGGACCTCCTGGCGAAGTACGATGTCCCCTCAACCTTCTTCTCCTGCGCCCTCGCCTTTGAGCGTAACCCCGGAGTCGCCCGTGAGGTAGTTGCTCAGGGCCACGAGGTATGCGGCCACGGCTACCGTTGGGAAGAATACCACCTCATGGGCCGCGACGCAGAGCGTGAAGCCATCGCCCGCACCGTCGCATCCCTCCGAGAGACCACCGGACAGCGCCCTCTCGGCTGGTTCACCCGCTACGGCCCCAGCGTGAATACCAGGGACTTGGTGGTCGAGGAAGGCGGTTTCGTCTACGACAGCGGTGGCCTGAACGACGATCTGCCCTACTACGTTCCCGTACAGGACAAGCCGTGGCTGGTAGTCCCTTACAGTATGGAAACCAACGACGCCCGATTCTGGCGCGGCGGCCTCGTCAGCGTCAACGACTTCTACGAGTACCTGAAAGAGACCTTTGACTGCCTCTACGAAGAGGGGGAGACCCACCCCAAGATGATGTCTGTGGGCTTGCACTGCCGCATCGCCGGCCGCCCCCGCTCGTTCTAGGGCTGTCGCCCGGTTCCTCGAATACGCTAGGAGCCACGAACGGGTCTGGTTCGCCCGGCGCATCGACATAGCCCGCTGGTGGCTAGCCCACTACCCCGTAGAGGGTTCCCTTCCACCACCTCCTTAGGTGACTGGGACTATATTGCCTATAGCAGGATGCCAACCAAAATCGCCACACACGATCATAGACGCGTCGCTGCGCAGCGGCCGTCTTTTCCATGCGACCAGCCCGATTCCCCAATAACTGCGTCAATCCCGCGACAGCGGGATTGCACTTCTGGGCTATGGCCTTTCAGCCCGCTGCCGTACAGCCGCCGCCAGCTTCTCCACCTCTTCTTCTGTGTTGAAGAAGTGCAGCGACGCCCGCACCCCCGGCGGATACGCAACGCGACGAGCCGCGATGCGGTGTTCCGCCCACAGGTAGGACACAACCTCGGCAGGGTCCACGCCATCAATGGAGAACGATACCAGGCCGGATGAGATATCCCGTTCCATCGGCGACAACACCGACACCCCCGGAATATCAGCCAGGGCTCCCTTGAGCGAACTCGCCAGGTCCAGGTTACGCTGCTCGATTACGTCCACGCCCACGTTCTGAATGAACCTGATGGCCTCCTCAAGCCCGGCTTGCAACGCCGCGCTGCTGGAACTGACGTTGAACTTGTCCATCGTATCCGTGTTGGGTTCAAACTGGTCCGGCAGGTCATGGGGAAGCACTGCCCCGCCGGACACCGCAATCGGTTCCACCTGCGGAATCATCTCCCGCCGGATATACAACGCGCCAACCCCCTCCGAACCCAGAAGCCACTTCTGCCCGGGTATGGAGTAGAAGTCGCAGTCAATCTGCTTCATGTCGAGTCGTATGTGACCTGCGGTCTGCGCACCGTCCAGCAGCATCATTATCCCCCGGTCCCTGGTAATCCGGCGTATCTCTTCCACCGGCTGCCGCAGTCCCGACGAATACTCGATGTGGCTCAGGAACACCAACCGAGTGCGCTCGGTTAACGCATCTTCCAGCTTCGCAAGGATGTTCTCGCGCGGCTCGTTGGACTCCAGATGCACCACCTTCAGCGCCGCGCCATTCCGCAACTGCTTGAAGTAGCTCGGCACCAGCACCGAGCTGTGCTCCAGGTCGCAGGACACGATCTCGTCCCCCGGCTGCCAGGACAG
Organism: uncultured Dehalococcoidia bacterium; assembly: GCA_951812625.1. GTDB lineage: Bacteria > Chloroflexota > Dehalococcoidia > Lucifugimonadales > UBA3495 > CATOSP01. Next base: position 2,118,229 of record CATOSP010000002.1, read on the forward strand.
CCCATTCATCACCATGTTAAGACCGTCGGTCGTGTTCTTGGTCAGGCAGACCTCATCCGGAGAGGCGTTGAGCAGCCCCGCCACCGCCTGCCGCGCCGTCGTACGCACTTCACGCCCGCTCTCGGCCACGTCAGGGCTTGCTGGCCCGCCGATCATCTCCACGTCCAGCCGCCGCTTGATAGCGTCCACCACCGACACCGGCGAAGGGCCAGACCAGCCAGTGTTCAGGTATACCATCCGCTGGCAAACGGGTATCTGCTGCCGAATCTCTCTAACGTCCATGGGGTATCGCTCCCGCGTCAACTAATACGATGGGGGCGCCGGAAATTCCGGTCACCCCCACCTTCGGATCACCTGTTCCGTGCCAATCTACCTGGGGGAGTAAGGAGTTGGCCTCATGATGCTGCTCTCGGACATTCTTACCAGCGGCCCGTTGACCTCGGATGCCGCCCGCGCCTTTTGCCAGTCCGGGTCTGCGCCGAAGGCTGACCAACTCTTTTCCCGGTTGCCCAGGCCATCGTATCCGAGCATGTAGACCAACTGGTTGCTGGTTCCAACGTCCTCGGTCCAATAGCCCACGTTGGTTATCCCGTGCTTCTCGAAGAGACGCATGGTGTGGTTCTCGAACCGCGCGTTCAGGTCGGGAAGTCGTCCGGGCATGGCATGGTAGACTCGCATCTCCTGTACATTGGTGGTCACCTTGGGATCGGGAGAATAGGGTGTCGTCCGCAGGAAGGCATTGGTGATGTGGGTCAGGAATGCGCCGTCCTTCTCCGTCTCGGCCCGCACTTCCTGCCAGCGCGGGTCCGCGCCGAACGATGCCCACTTCTTCTCCCGGTCTGCCATGCTGTCGAAGCTGAGAATATAGGTCAGCTTGTTGCTCTGTCCGATTTCGTCTGTCCAGAAACCCAGCATCCCTATGCCGTGCTCCTTGAAGAACCCGCAGGTATGGTTCTCGAACCTGGCATTGAGCTGCGGTAGCTTGCCGGGATTGGTGTAGTAGACCCTAAGCTCGTAAAGCATTGATTAAATCCCTCGCGTCCTGTGTGCTGGTGAGCGCGCCGGTTCCGGCGGCAACCCTACTCGGCGACTTCCAGAAACTCTAGATGCACGCCGTCAGGACCCTCAAAGAAGCAGACCTTCCGGCCATTGCCCACGGTGGTCTCTTCGAGGATCTTCGCGCCGCTGTCCTTGAGTTTCTCCACCAGCGCCGGCATTTCGTCGGTGTTGATAGCTATGTGCTCAATGCCGTACTTCTGCTCGTGCTCCTGCGACTCGATGAACGTAGTCACGTTCAGGGTAAGCCCATGCAGATCGAGCCGCACGCCGTTGCCTCCCGCTTGGCCGACGATCTTCGCTCCCAGGTTATCAACGTAGAATTGGGCTGTCTTTTCCGGGTCCGGGGTCTTGAGGTGGACATGGTTCAAAGTGAACGCCATGATCGGCCTCCCTTATTCCAGGGCCGGATGTGCCCGGCCCAACATCTGATTACTATCCATCCGGAGGTATCGCGCCCCCCTCTTATTCGTAGGGTTCCAGCTTGATTTCGTGCAGTGCCGGAATTACCTCCCGGCCCATCAGCTCGATGGAGCGCATCACGTCCTCGTGAGGCATGGCCCCTTCGTTGCCATAGATGTGCAGGTAGCCGGGGTTGAGCTTGGTAATCGTATCCGCGAGCTTGCGGGTAACCGTCTCCGGGCTGCCGACGATCACGATGTTGATGTCCTGCTGCTGCTCGTAAGTCATGCGGTTGGTGACGCCGCCGAACTGGCCTACGGGACGCTGCTGCTTTACCTGGAGCGCCTGCCGCGACTGGTAACCTGGCGGGTCATTATGTTCACGTGGTCCCTTCATCCGGTTCTGCTCGGTCCACATGTACTGCCGCCCGATTTCCTGTGCCTTCTCATCGGTGTCGGCGACGAATGCCTTGAGCAGGTATCCGAAATGCTCCGGGGCGGGCTTGAACCCGGATTCCTTCGCCGTGTCGATGTAGATGTCCTTCAACCACATCGTCACGTCCAGCGCCGCGCCCAGGTTCATGTACGGATGCCCGTGCTGCGCTGCCCACACCACGCTCTCCGGACTGCCGGTGCCGGGGAACCAGATGTCCGGGTGCGGCTTCTGCATCGGCAGCACCCAGGGATTGACCACGCGGTGATGGTAGTGGTTGCCCTCATACCGGAAAGGACCCGGTTCGGTCCAGCACTTGATAATCAGGTCATGGGCTTCTTCAAAGCGGGACCGGTTCTCCGTCGGGTCGATCCCCCCTTGCAGGCTCTCGACTGCGCCGCCCCGGACGAACCCGGAGATTATCCGGCCGCCGGAGTAGCAGTCCAGCATTGCAATTTCTTCGGCCATCCTCACTGGGTCGTTGATGGCGATCACATTGCCCAGGATGGCGATCTTCACGTTCTTGGTGACCTTGGAGATAACAGCCGCATCCAGGTTTACTGCGGGCTTCATGCACCAGTAGGCCGAGTGGTGCTCGTTGGACATGATTCCGTCGAATCCAACCTCGTCCGCCAGGGCATACTGCTCATGGTACTGGTTGTAGAGCACATGGGCCTTTTCCGGGTCGAAGTGGGTGTTCGGGAACCCGAGACGCCCCGAATCATATTGATCGAGGAGTTCGTCGCTGATGTACCCGTTGGGTTGCTCAGAGAACCAGTAAACCTCTACCTTGTCCTGGGGCCGGGCTAATTGCTGGACCATAGGTCCCCTCCTTAGTTGAATGACGTAGCGCCATGAGCAGGTCTATTCGCCGGAAAGTGTCGGACTAATGCTCCATGCGTCGAAATCTGTCTCCCCAGCAGCCCGCGACGCGGCAAGCCTCCGCAAGACGCCTGCAGGTAACCGCCAAAGGGTGGCATCATTATATTGACTGCCCATAATCGTGGCAAGCTGCACATGCTGCATCCACACGATAGCCGGTGCTCTACACCCAGGTCGCCACTGAGTTCTCGGAGTTCATCGGATTCCCGCCGGCGCCTCGTCCATGGACTCCCCTCACACCCTTGAGCCCCGGATTCGTAATATAATCCCCGCAGATCATCAAACCGAGAGCGAAGGAGGCGGAACATGCCCATCGAGCAGCACGCACCGGAAATGGAGCAGATAGTAGACTCCGGTCAGACCATAGAACAATTGGGCGACGGCTTCGGCGGCGATCAGGGGCCGGCGGAAGGTCCCCTGTGGTGGAAAGAAGGCGGCTTCCTGCTGTTTAGCGACATCCACAACAACCGGCGCATGAAGTGGGCCGCCGGAGAGGGAATGTCGGTTTTCCACGAACCTACCAACCGGGCCAATGGCCTGACACGCGATCTCCAGGGCCGCCTGCTGGCCAGTGAGCACGACAGCCGCAGGGTCACCCGGAGGGAGCCTGACGACAGCATCACCGTCGTTGCTGCTTCTTACCAGGGACGGCCCCTCAACCGTCCCAACGACGTGGTGGTCAAGTCCGACGGGTGCATATACTTCACCGACCCGTGGACCAGCCCGGCCGCGCCTACCCAGTTCGACCTGGGATTCTCCGGCGTCTACCGCGTCACCCCCGACCTTGGGACTTTGACCCTGCTGGTGGGCGACTTCGTCGTCCCCAACGGCATTGCCTTCTCTCCGGACGAGAGCGTCCTGTACGTCAACGACTCAAGGCGAGGCCACATACGCGCCTTCGACGTGCAGCCAAACGGCACTTTGGCACTGGCCAGCGACCGGGTGCTGGCCGACCTGCGGGGGGAACGCCCCGGCGTCCCGGACGGGATGAAGGTGGACGTAGAGGGCAACATCTACTGCGGCGGCTCCGGCGGCGTGTGGGTCCTGGATCCCAGCGGCAAACACCTGGGAACGATAGTCCACGGCGCGCCTGCTACCACCAACGTCGGCTTCGGCGGCGATGATTGGAAGACCCTCTTCATCACCACTCGCAACTCGGTGGCCTCCATCGAACTGAAGATAGCGGGCATACCAGTCCCTGTCGGAAGCTAGAGGCTCACGCTCTGAAACAGGTCGGCGTCTACCCCGAGAGATGGCTCACAACAGAAAGCCCCACGCCAATCAGGTGCGTGGGGCTTCGGTTTGGTCTAAGGACACTGCTCTACGCCATGCAGTCCCTCAACACCTCCGCCAAATGCCGAGCCCTGCGCCCAGTTCCATGCTCTATCTGCTGGCGGCAGGACACGCCCATTACCGCCACCTCCCAGTCCTCGCCCTTTGCCTTGACCGCCGGGAACAGTGACTCCCCGCCGATGGTCATGGAAATATCGTAATGTTCCTTCTCGAAGCCAAAGCTGCCGGCCATCCCGCAGCAGCCCGCAGCAACCAACTCCACCGTGTTCCCCGGCGGCAGCCGCAGCGCTCCCAGGGATGCCGCCGTCCCGGTCAGTGCTTTCTGGTGACAGTGGCCGTGGAACAGGACGTTCTTTTGCTCGTCGCGGAACTTCAGGTCAAGCTCGCCCTTCCCCTGCAGCATCATCAGGAACTCGTCGATTAGGTAGGCGTGTTCGGCCACCTTGCGGGAACGGTCATCCTTCAGAAGCTCCGGGTACTCGTCCCGGAAGCTCAGAAGGCAACTGGGTTCGCACCCAATGATGGGGACCCCCTGGTCGGCGTAGGCGTGCAGCAGGTCGACATTGTAGCGGGCTGCCGCCATCGCATCGTTCATCATCCCCTTGGACAGCATCGGACGCCCGCAGCAACCGGCGTCGGCCAACGCCACGTTGAACCCCGCGGCTTCCAGCAGCTCGGTGGCGGCAATGCCCACCTCGGGGTAGTTGTAGCTCATGAAGGTGTCGTTGAAGAGCACCACCGTTCCCTTGGTGGTGGCAGTGGCCCGATTTCCGTTGGACTCCGGCAGCTCGCGCACGGATGGTCCGCGCCTGCGCCGGAACCACTTGGGCAGCGTCTCCGCGGCAAACTCAGGGAGAGTGCGCTGAGGATGTACTCCAAGCACTGCGGAAGAGACCAGCTTGCCGATAGGGCTCCGGGCGGCCCAGTTGGAGATGGGGGCAAATTTGGACCCCATCCGGTTTATCTTGTTAATGTTGCCGAAGAACTTGTTCCTCGTGGGCAGACCGTTGGTCTGGTAGTAGTTGGATAGGAACTCATACTTCAGCTTGGCCATGTCCACGCCCGAGTCGCACTCAGCCTTGCAGCCCTTGCACTCCAGGCACAGGTCCAGGGCGTCGTAGAGCCTGTTGCTCGTGATGGTGCCTTCGGGCAGCTTGCCGGATAGAGCCGCTCGCAGCAGGTTCGCCCGCCCCCTGGTGGAGTGCTCCTCATCGCGGGTTGCAATGTACGAAGGACACATGGTGCCGTCGAGCTTGCGGCAGGCTCCCATGCCGTTGCACATCTCCACCGCCCCGGCGTAGTCGGTATCCAGGGAAAAGTCCAGGTGCATCGGCAGGGAAGTGGCGCTGTACTCCGGCCCGTAGCGCAGGTTTTCAGTCATCGGCGGGCAGTCTATGATCTTGCCCGGATTCATAATCCCGTCCGGGTCGAAGGTCCTCTTGATGTCCCGGAAGAGCTCGTATATCTGGGGGCCGAACATCTTCTCCGTCCACACCCCGCGAACTATGCCGTCGCCGTGCTCGCCGCTGAGCGACCCTCCGTACTCCTTGACAAGGTCGCTTATCTCATCGGCGATGGAGACCATCCTGGCGACGCCCTCAGCATCCTTCAGGCTGACCAGGGGGCGGATGTGGAGGCAGCCAACGCTGGCATGGCCATAATATGCGGCCTCGGTCCCATGGTTGCGGACTATCTCGTCGAACCTGGCCACGAATGGCCCCAGCGTTTCCGGGTCGACGGCAGTGTCCTCAACGAAGGGCAGCGGTTTGGCGTCGCCGTGGATGCTCATCAGCAGGCCCAGTCCGGCCTTGCGCACGTTCCACACCGTCCCCTGGGCCGCCCGGTCCAGCAGGTTCACGCAAGCGTAAGCCAGGCCTTGCCGGGTCATGTCCTGTTCCAGGGCCTCCATCTTGGCCCGAAGCTCGGCCTCTGACTCCCCGTAGAACTCAACGGCCAGCAGTGCGCCGGGGTCCCCCTGAATGAAGTTCAGGTCGCTGGCGTGGCCGAGGGATTCACGGGAGCGGTCCAGCAGTATCTTGTCCATCACTTCTATTGAAGAGGGGGCGTGCTTCAGCACTTCCTTCGTAGCCTCGCTCGCCTGCACAATGTCCACGTGATGCAGGACGGCGAGTGCGGTCATAGTCGGCCGGGGAACGAGGTTGAGCTTCGCTTCGCTGACCACGCACAGGGTTCCTTCCGAACCAACCACCATGCGCGCCAGGTTGAAGGCTTCGTCGGTCAGGAAGTCGTCGATGTTGTAGCCGCTTACCCGGCGCGGTATCTGCGGATAACGCGTCCTGATCTCCTCAAGATTATCTTGCGCAATGGTCCGGATACCCCGGTAAATGTCCGACTCCAACCCTGTGCCGCTCAACTTAGCCTCCAGCTCGTGGGGTTGCAGAGGACCGAAGTGGGTACAGGTGGCGTCGGAGAGGATAGCGTCCACCTCCATAACATGGTCCAGGGTCTTGCCGTAGATAACGGAATGGGCGCCGCAGGTGTTATTGCCGATGCCCCCGCCAACGCAGGCGCGGTTCGACGTGGTTGGGTCCGGCGCGTACTGAAGGCCGTGCTGGGCGAGTTGCCGGTTGAGTTGGTCCAGTACTATACCCGGCTGGACTCGCACCCAGCTCTCTTCCCGGTTCACCTCCAGTACCTGGTTCAGGTATTTGCTGAAGTCCACCACAATCGCGTGATTGACCGTCTGACCGGCCAGGCTCGTTCCTCCGGCGCGTGGCAGGACTGGGACTCGGCTCTCCCGGGCTACCTCCATCACAGCCTGCACGTCTTCAACGCTGCGAGGGATGACCACGCCCACCGGCTCCATCTGGTAGATGCTGGCGTCGGTGCTGTAGAGGACCCTGGAGAAGGGGTCGAAGCGGACCTCGCCATTGGTGCGCTGGCGCAACAACTCGGCTAACTCTTCCCTTTCCCTGCCTCGGATTCGGGCTGCCGTGGCGGTCTGGGTGGACATGGTCTCCTCTCCTGAAGCCTGCATTCATGCCAGGATTGTGGTGCGGACTACCGGGATTCGCCGACAGCTTAACCGAATTTGGCATTCAGTGGCTAGTGGACAGTCTTCAGCTCCCAGCGGGCAGCAACCTGCAACTGGGATTATGGTACACTGGCGCTGGCCGGAAAGGCCCATATTACGTTCCCGGACCATCCGGTGAGGTCAGAAATGGACTTTGGCTTCTCCCTCTCAAACAACCAGGGCATGGAGGATGTGCAAGACGTCCTGTCCCTCGCCCGCCGGGCCGAGGAACTTGGATTCGATTCGGTCTGGGCCAGCGAGCACGTCTTCAACACCAGCTACGTTTACGACAGGATCGGTAACCGGCCCTACTACGAGCCGCTGGCCATCCTGAGCTACGTCGCCGCTACCACTTCTAAAGTGCTCTTGGGCACCAGTGTCTTGGTAATCCCCTACCACAACCCTATAAAGCTGGCCAAGACCGCCGCCACCCTGGACGTGATGTCCGGCGGCAGGCTGGTTCTCGGCATTGGCGTTGGGGTCATCGAGCAGGAAATGGAGGCGATGGGAGTGCCCTTCGCCGAGCGGGGAGCCTTCACCGACGAGGCCATCGCCGTGATGAAGGAACTGTGGTCCCAGGAAGACCCCAGTTTTCAGGGCCGTTTCAGCAGCTTCTCCGGCATGAAGTTCTCCCCCAAGCCAGTCCAGCAACCGAACATACCCCTGGTCATAGGCGGCGCCAGCCGGGCCGCGATTCGCCGGGCGGCCAGGGCAGGCAACGGTTGGCATCCAACGGCCATGCCTCCCGAGGATTTGAGCCAGGCGATGCGCTACTTGCATGAACGGACGGCCGCTGTAGGCAGAGATTCTTCGGAGGTCCCGGTGTCGATCAGCATCCCGATGGGCGAGGGACGGGAAGGCAGGTTCTCCTTGGGCAACGACCCTGCAGAGATAGTGCAAAATGCCCGCGCCTTCGAGGAACTGGGCGTCCGGCGCATTGTGGTCTCGCCCAACACCCGCAACGCTGCCGAGATGCTTCCAACGATGGAGATGCTGGCGTCCGAAGTTATGCCGGCGTTCCGGTAGTCCAATCGGCCAACGATAACCTGGGCAGGATGATAATTCCGAAGGCCCCTACTTGCACCAAACACCCAGGTCGCAACGCAGAACTTAACCTTTAAGGAGAGAGCATGGTCACCCACACCGAAGCCCAGGTACACGAGCTGCAGCAGTCCGCGCTGGAACACCTCTGGGTATACATGAGGGAACCCAGCGATATGGCGGAGAAGGGCGAGCCTCAGATCTTCACCGGGGGCAAGGGTGTCCATGTAACCGACGCTCTGGGCAACCAGTACATCGATGCCATGTCCGGCCTCTGGCTGAAGAACGTGGGTTACGGCCGCACCGAAATCGCCGACGCCGCCTACGAGCAGATGCTCAAGCTGACCTACATGCCCGCGGGCACCACCACAGAACCGGCCATCAAGCTGGCTGAGAAAATTGCTTCAATCACCCCGGGTGACCTCTCCCGGTCCTTCTTCACCAGCGGTGGGTCAGAGTCAGTCGAGACGGCCATGAAGCTGGCCCGCGCCTACTTCAAGCGCGTTGGGGAGCCTGGCCGGTACAAGTTCATCAGCCGGAGGGGTTCATACCACGGCGCGACCTTCGGCACCCTCGCCCTGGGCGGAACGCCACTCTTCCCCAAGACCGATTACGAACCGCTGCTGGGAGGCGTCTTCCACGGCCCGCAACCCAACCCATACCGCTGCGAGTATGGCGGCCAGACGCCGGAGGAATGCGCCGAGCGGTGCGTCAACGCCATCGAGGACATCATCATGTTCCAGGGGCCGGACTCGGTTGCCGCCGTGATCGCCGAGCCTGTCGCCAGCCCATACGGAGCAGTGGTGCCCGGCGACAACTACTGGCCGATGCTGCGGGAGGTCTGCGACCGCCACGGCTGTCTCCTGATCGCCGACGAGGTGATCACCGGCTTCGGACGCACCGGCAAGATGTTCGCCTGCGAGCACTGGGGTGTCACTCCCGACATCATGACGGTCGCCAAGGGAATAACCAGCGGCTACATCCCGATGGGCGCGGCGATAACCCGCAAGCCCATATCCGACGCATTCATCGGAAGCCAGCGGGCGGCCTTCCGCCACGTCATAACCTTCGGCGGCCACCCCGTCGCGGCGGCAGCATCCCTCCGTAACATCCAGATCATGGAAGACGAAGGATTGGTCGAGAACTCGGCCCGCATGGGCACATACCTGCTGGACAGCCTCAACGAGCTGAAGGAAAAGCATTCAATAGTGGGCGACGCGCGCGGCCTGGGCCTCTTCTGCGCGGTCGAACTGGTCAAGGACCGGGACACAAAGGAGAAGTTCCCCCCGGAGGCTGAGCTGTCGGAGAGGATCAACCAGAGCCTCTACAGCAGTGGCATCCTGCTCCGTGGCGGAGATATCATCAACATAGCCCCGCCTCTGTGCGCAACCCCCGGCGAGATCGACGAAATAGTGTCAGCCATAGACCGCGCCATCACCACGGCGGCAAGGGAGTTGGGCGCCGAGTAGACTCCCTCAAAAAACCCGTACACTAGATCGGCCATCCCTGATTGTTTTCTTCTTCTGAGGGATGGCCGATCCCTTGTTGCCTCGGCAGTCCGCTCTAGCGCGTCACCGCAGCACCCGGTCATCCCCTACGCGGCGGGTTATGTGCTGCTGGTCCAGATACTCCAGGAACGGCAAGATGTACTTCCGGCTGGTATTGAACATGTTCCGGCCTTCGGCAACGGTTATGCTGCCGTTGGTCTGCAGGTGGGAGACCACCTTGTCCGACATATCCCGGTAGGCCGACGCCGCGAATACTATGGACTCGTTGACCTTGACCACCCTGCCGTCGTCAACCAGCACGGTCAGTAGCTCCTGGTCAATGCGCTGGTCGGTGGGCGGAGAGTAGGGATCGCTTTCCAGCGACCGAACGTAATCGGCGGCCTGCCGCTCCATCTGCGGAGTGAGCGAAATCTCGTGGTCCGGTAGCCGCAGGTAGGTGCGGTCCTCAATCAGGAAACCCTCGGCGCTCAACCGGGCTATCACCCGCAGGAACACGGGTTGGGGCACGTCCAGTCGGGAGCGGACTTCCTGTGCTGGCGCTCCCCGCCGCAGGGGAAACTGGTTATGGTGCGCCTGCAGCGCCAGCGCAGTCTTGCTCTTGAGAATGTTCCAACCTTGGGTGGAGTAAACCAACGCGTCCGCCTCCGACGCCAGGTCTCCCAGGACGACTACATCCCCGTCCTCTTCCAGCCGCTTCACCCGCTCCAGCACTTCCTCCGCCGGCAGGTTCGACCTGCGTGAGAGGACTGTCGAGTCGCAAGGCCCCCATTGGTCCGCCACGGTAAGGAGTACGTCCTCCCCGGTGCCCTCGTCCAGCGTCATCAGGCGCTCGACCAGTTCCGGGGAGAAGCGGCGGTGGCGCCGGCGTGGGTTGGGGTCTACGACCTGTCCCCCGCCCAGGGTATCTTCAGCGGAACGGATCACGAAGAAGTCTCCCTTGACCATGGGCAACGGGTTCGTTAGGAGTACCTGCACCCAGCCCTCGGTCCCCGGGGTCAACCGGTCAGCGTCGAGGAGACGCACCCGGGCCGGTGACTCGCTGGTGAAGATGTGAAACGTCACTCCTTCATTGTGACGTAGCGAATGGGGGGCATTCTTGACCATGCGGAACCTGGCGTCTAGCCGCTGGGTCGTGGACAACCACCCTGCCGGGGTCAACACCTGGCCCCGCTCGATGTCATTTCGGGAAAGGCCGGAGACGTTTACCGCCAGCCGCACCCCTGGCTGTGCTTGATCAACTTTGGACTGGTGGCTTTGCAGGCCGCGAATCCTGCCCCTTCTGCCGGACCCTGACAGCTCTACTTCCTGGCCTACCGCCAACGACCCATCGATAAGCGTGCCGGTGACGACGGTGCCAAACCCGGAAATGGAGAAGCAGCGGTCGATGGGCAGTCGGGGACGGCCCACGTCGCGCCGCACTTCGGTGTCGTCCAGCACCTCGTCCAGGGTAGCCCGCAACTCGTCCAGACCAGCCCCGGTGTGCGCCGACACGGCGATCATTCGGCATCCCTCGAATGCGGTGCCCTCAAGGACATCTTCCACTTCGGCCTTGACCAGCTCCACTAGCTCTTCATCGACAAGGTCAGTCTTCGTGATCACAACCAGGCCCCGCCGGATCTGGAGAATGTCAAGGATGGCCAGGTGTTCCCTCGTCTGGGGCATGACGCTCTCATCCGCGGCGACGATGAGCATGGCCAGGTCGATTGCGCCCACTCCGGCCACCATGTTCTTGATGAACCGCTCGTGGCCGGGCACGTCAACAATGCTGACCTCCCGGCCGCTTGGCAGGTTCATCCAGGCAAATCCCAGGTCTACGGTCATCTCCCGTTCCTTCTCCTCCGGGAGCCGGTCCGGGTCGATGTTGGTCAGGGCTTTGACCAGGGTGGACTTGCCGTGGTCCACGTGCCCCGCGGTACCGATTACGTACATGGCGTCACACCTTTATGGCAGCGGCTAAGTGATGGTGAGGATTTGAAAGAACCCTCGCTACCAACATTTAATCCTACTCAACAAACCTGGTAAACACTTGGTTGGCGACCAGGTACGCGGGCCTGGTCAGGCGCAGGGTGCCCCCTACCGTTTCCAGTAGTCCCATGTCCTCCAGATCGCGTATTTCTGCTTGGTAGTGAAATGACAGGTCTGCGCCGGCGCGGGCTGATGCATCAACTAGGTCCATCCCATCCAGCAACCGCAGACCCAGGATCATCGTCTCGGAGCAGGCCGTCTCGCCGCCGCAGAACTCGTGACCGTCAACCGGGGGGATGCTCTCCAGGAGAGGTCCATCGATTGTCCCCGAAAAATGTGGGCCGTTGGAAGCCCAACTCTCGACCGCCGCGAGGTACTTCACCGGCGAGGCAACGTCCCAGAAGCGGTTCTGGCCCAAGCTGGAATGTGCGCCCGGACCGACGCCAAGGTACGGCTCATTGAGCCAGTAGACCATGTTGTGGCGGCTCTCCAGGCCGGTCAGGCACCAGTTGGAAATCTCATAATGATGATAGCCTGCCCTTTCCAACTCAGCCTCGGCGTGGTGGTACATTTCCGCGGCTAGGTCTGGATCGGGAGTCGGGAGCTTTCCCTGCTCTGCCCAATGGTGGAAGGGAGTCCCTTCTTCCAGCGTAAGGCAGTACAGTGAGACATGGGCGGGACATTGGGCTAGCAGCGTAGCCAGAGTGTCCTCCCATTGGGATAAAGTCTGCCTGGGGAGACCGTACATCAGATCAAGGTTGACATTGGAGATACCGGCGCTGCGCGCTGCCTGCAACGCTTCCAGTGCTGCATCAGCCGTGTGCCGCCTCCCCAATAACCCCAGAAGGTCGTTGTTCAGGCTCTGGACTCCGATGCTGATACGGTTCACGCCTGCCTGGATCAGCTCCTCACATCCGGTCCCACCGTCCAAAAAAAGCGGGTCCCCGGGGTTGGCTTCAACCGTAATCTCCGCGCCGGGAGAGAGATAAAAAGATGTCCTCGCAATGTCCAGTATCTGTTGGAGGTATCCGGAGGGCAGATACGATGGTGTGCCCCCGCCGAAGAATACGGTGTTGACCCTCGGGTGCTCCAACAGCCTGCCCCATAGCTCCAACTCCTGCATGACCGCGCCAAGGTACGGCCCCATAAGGTTTTCAATGCCCTGAAAGGTGTTGAAGTCGCAGTAGGGGCACTTGGTCTTGCAGAAGGGCACGTGGACATACAGGGAAATCCCGCCAGACGGGACTATGGGAGAGACTGGGGGAGTCATGCTCCGGCCTGTCTAACAGGGGTCGCTAATGTGAATGCAGGAAAGTCCGGCAGCCCTCGGCAATACCATCACTCTTCATCTACCGGACGGGAGGAACCGTCGACTACTTTGTCGGGGTCCCGTTCCTGGGGACGGTCTTCCAGGGGGGTGATACCCAGGTGTTCATTGACGACGTACCGGGGCGACAGTTTGATCAGCAGCAGGAGGGCCAGCGCGAATACCAGCAAGTCGTCAATCTTGCTTATCGGACCGAACCTGTCGGAGACCAGGTCCCAGGGAGACAGGAAGTAAAGAATGGACATCGGCACCAGCAACCGCAGTATCAGGGATACTCGCCTGTCGAAAATCAGCCGCCATACCAGCAGGACGTACTTGATCAGGGGTGGCAACAGCCTGGGCCCAAACATCATCAGCAACGGCATTGCTATTTTGAACAGCATCGTTCCCACTCTCTGTCCCGGTAACTTCAGGTAATTATAAACCAGTGCGGGACAACGTGGGAATCATCCCACGGCCCGCGATTCCCGTCTGAAAGGCCAGGACTCCCGGTTGTAGTATTGGGTGTACGGCTGGGATGTTTGGTTGGACGCATACGATTACCCGTGGCCGCCCTATCGTTATGTTAACTGCACAAGCTGGAGTCCAGCCGGGTATTCCCTCCTGCGCCTGTTGGGTTATACTGGGGCATCCCCGCCGGGTATGTATATCCGCGTTTCCGTGGAAGTCCACATACCTCATATCGTTATATCGTTACGGAGCAATCGGAATGACGCTTGGAACCAGGGCCAACACCATCGGCGAGTTGCGGGCCAGCGGCTACGAGGTGCTGACGGTCCGCGAAGAGATACGCAACAACCTGATAGCAAAAATTCGCTCGGAGGAACTGGTGTTCCCGGGTATCATCGGATTCAATGAAACGGTGATCCCCCAGTTGGAGAACGCCATCCTGGCCGGTCAGGACATCATCCTCTTGGGCGAACGGGGCCAGGCCAAGTCTCGCCTGATCCGAAGCATGGTAGCGCTGTTGGACGAGAGCGTGCCTATAATCGCCGGCTGCGAGATCAACGACAATCCCTACGACCCCATCTGCCGGGGTTGCAGGGACATGGTGGACGAGCAGGGCGACGATACCCCGGTCGAGTGGGTCTCAAGGGACGAGCGTTACTCGGAGAAGCTCGCCACCCCGGACATCTCCATTGCCGATCTGATCGGTGAAATCGACCCCATCAAGGTCGCCGAAGGGCGCCACCTGTCCGACGAACTGGTGATCCACTACGGCTTGGTGCCGCGGACCAACCGTGGCATATTCTGTATCAACGAGCTTCCGGATTTGGCGGAGCGGATACAGGTAGGGCTCTTCAACCTGATGGAGGAGCGGGACGTGCAGATCAAGGGCTATCGTATCCGTCTCCCTCTGGACGTGTACGTCGTATCCACCGCCAATCCGGAGGATTACACCAACCGGGGCCGTATCGTGACACCGCTGAAGGACCGCTACGGCTCCCAGATTCACACCCACTACCCGAAGGACCCGGCGGACGAAATCGCCATCATGGAGCAGGAGCGTACCCGCTTCCCCGACGAGGACAAGCTGATCATCCCCGGCTACATGAAGGAAATCCTGGCCGAGATCACCAGCCAGGCCCGCCAGAGCAACGAGATCAACCAGCGGTCTGGGGTGAGTGTAAGGGTGTCGATCTCCAACTTCGAGACGCTGCTCGGCAACGCGATGCGCCGGGCCATCCTGCACGGCGACCAGTGGATTTGTCCCCGGTCCAGCGACCTCCCCTACATCGTCGCTTCGTTCACCGGGAAAATCGAGCTTGAGACCTTCGAGGAAGGCCGCGAGAGCCGGGTTACCGACGATCTCACCCGCCGCGCTGCCCTGCGTGTCTTCGGCAACTACTTCGACGTCAGCGAACTCGAGGACATCATCCTGGCCTTCGACCTTGGCGAGACCGCCGAGGTGGGTAGCGACAAGCAGGCCTCCACCTACCCTGCCCTGCTGGAAAGAATCGACGGCCTCGCCGGTGCGGTCCGCCGCCTGACTGATGACAACCGGGACGAGGCGATAGCATCAGCCGTCGAGTTCGTGCTTGAGGGGTTGCACCTGAACCGCCGACTGAATTGCGACCGCACCCCTGCGGGCAGCACCTACAGCCGTTAGAGTCTTGCATGTGTTCCGGCACCCTATAAACAAGTCACGGCCGTGCCGGGCCAGGAGCCCTTGATGGACTTCAACGACTATGCCTGCGACCCGACCATCTACGATGAGATGTTCCAGTCCGACGGGATACCCTGGGAACACTCGCGTGAACTTCACGACACCCTGCTCCACATGCCCGCAGCAAGCCTGGCCAGCACCCAGGAGGAGGTGTCCCGTTCCTTCCTGCAGGAAGGCATCTCCTTCATGGTGTATGGGGACGACGAAGCTGAGGAGCGGATCATCCCCGTCGACTGCATACCCCGTATCCTCACCGGTGCGGAGTGGCGGGTGCTGGAGGCCGGGCTGTCCCAGCGCCTGCGGGCCCTCAACCACTTTCTCAACGATGTATACAACCAGGCCCGCATCATCAGGGACGGCGTCGTTCCCGAGGACATGGTGAAGGGCTGCCCTCAATACCGCCTTGAAATGGAAGGCTATACTCCCCCTCAAGGCGCGTGGGTCGCCATCTGCGGGACCGACCTGGTAAGGACTCACGACGGCTATTTCGTTCTTGAGGACAACCTGCGCGTCCCCTCCGGTGTCTCATACATGATCGCCACGCGCCGGGCAGCCAAGGCAGGTTTCCGGCGCCTCTACCGCTCATCCCGCGTGCGGGAGGTGGAGCACTACGGCCAGCTTCTTCTGACAGTGCTGCGCGAGCTTGCGCCTGAGGGTGTCCCCGAACCTGCTATTGCCCTGTTGACTCCGGGCATCTACAACGCCGCCTTCTACGAGCATGTCTTCCTGGCCCAGGAGCTTGGAGCCGAGTTGGTGGAAGGGCGCGACCTGCTGACCCAGGACGGCTTCGTGTACATGCGCACCACCGAGGGCCTCCGCCGCGTGGACATCATTTATCGCCGTGTCGACGACGTATTTCTCGACCCTCTGGTGTTCCATCCCGACTCGGTCTTGGGCGTACCGGGGCTTCTGGATGTCTGCCAACGCGGCAACGTCACACTGGTCAACACCCCCGGGTCCGGCGTAGCCGACGACAAAAGCATCTACGCCTTCGTGCCCGACATAGTGCGATACTACCTGGGCGAGGAACCTGTCCTGTCCAACGTCGAGACCTACCTCTGCCGCCGCCCTCAGGACCTCGAGTACACCCTGGACAACCTCGACAAGTTGGTGGTGAAGCGGGTCGGGGAATCGGGCGGCTACGGGATGCTCATGGGGCCCCATGCCACCCCGTCTGAACGCGAGGAATACGCAAAACAGATGCGGGCAGACCCTTCTGACTTCATATCCCAGCCCGTGCTGCCATTCTCCCGCTCGCCATGCCTGGTCGGCGAAGGTATGGAGCCGCGCCACGTGGACCTGAGACCATTCGTGCTCCAGGGCCGGGAGCCGCGCATCACCCCCGGCGCATTCTGCCGGGTGGCCCTGCGCCGGGGTGGCCTCGTTGTCAACTCCAGTCAGGGCGGCGGCTGCAAGGACATCTGGGTGCTGGAAGATTGAGCAGGCGGGAAAGAGACCGGAGGGCGGCTCACCCTACAGGGCCGCACGATTAGACATATGCTGTCGCGAAGCGCGCAGAGCATGTACTGGATGGGCCGGTACCTGGAACGGACTGAGTTCCTTTGCCGCCTTATCCGCTTGCAGATGGAGGCCCTGCTGGACCGCCCGCCCAGGGACATACACGCTGGCTGGCGTCGCCTCTACGCGACCTTGGGCCGGACTCCGCCGGGCGGAGGCCTCGGGCCCGTGCAGGGCGAGGACTTCACCCTCGCGGACTCTTTCACTCTGGCGGGCGACCTCACCTTCGAGCGGCAGAATCTGGACTCAATCTGGAACTGCTTTGCCAACTGCCGCGAGAACGCCCGCCAGATGCGCCACCACATAAGTACCGAGATGTGGCGGACTCTGAACTTGGCCTACCTGCGTATTCGCACCTTGGAGATCCAGGACATATGGGCCACCGCGCCCGAGGACTTTTACGCCGGGATGGTGGCTGAGATCGGGAATTTCGCCGGGGCCGCAGAGACCACGATGTACCGCGACGAGGGCTGGAGGTTCCTGCAACTGGGCCGTTGCATCGAGCGTGCCCAACTGGTGTCGTCCCTGTTGGTTCAGCAACTCGCAATGGACTCAGAGGCCGGCGAGTTCGCGGAACTTGACTGGACCAGCCTGCTTAGGGCCTACCAGGCTGCGGAGGTGTATCACCGGAGTTACGGGATCGCAGTCCATCCCGCCCCGGTCCTGGATCTGATGGTTGCTGACCCGTTGCTGCCCGGGTCTCTAAGCCGCTGTTTCAACATTATTGGGGAGCATCTTGCCGCCTTGGGGACCGGGCCCGGACAGGCATCCGGCGCAGAAGCGCAGCGGGTCGCGTCGGCGCTCACTCACCTGCCGGAGTCCCGTTGGCCGGATGAGGTGACCGGCCGATCAGGACTCCTCGCTCGGGCTGCGGCCCAGTGCCGGGAACTCCACTTCCTTGTGAACGGAGCTTACTTCGATTACTGAGTCCGCCCCTCCGCCTCATCTTGCAGTACCTCTCACGGGAAGCTGCCCGGTGACACCGGCCGGTAGCATCGCAAATTAGATGGTCTCATCCCGGTCACAGCCATGATTCCTGCGATAAACCCTGTCCTCGACCCGATAGGACAGTAACCGGCAGACCGGTGGGTTGCCGTCCGGCCCCCTGAACCTGAACGCTATCCCCTGACATCTGCCCCTTGCCAGAGTGATAGAACGTATGTACCATAGTGTCAGTCCAGCCTATGAGACCCTCCACCGCAAAACCCCATAAGGAGGGCGGGGCCAGTCCAGGACAGCCACTGAGGCGCATGATGTTTAGTGTCTGAAACAGCTCACAAGGCAACCCGAAAACACCAGGCCAGCCCATCCCCAGGCTACCCCCCTTGCGTCTTCGGCCACCCCACAAATGTCCGGTTTTGTCCGGATATGGCCGGAAAATCGCAATTTCCCCTCTTGGCCCCTGCCCGCATCAACCTCGCCTTTCCCCAAACTCCGCTCCCGGCAAGTCTCGCCATCCAGAAGTGCCCTTTGTCCGGTTTTGTCCGCTTCTGACCGGAAAAACGGGATTTTCTCTCCCTTCCGCAAGAAGGGGATTTACCCCCTCGCTCCATACTCATTAACTCGCTCGCAGAGGTGTAACCATGACTCTCTCCCAGATCAGGTCCCAGATTGAAGCCCTCCTCCGCAAGTACGCAACCGAAGTCGAGGTTTACCGACTCGACAAAGTCACCGCAGAATTCTGCGATGAGGTTGCCGACGCCCTGACCAACCCCAAGTCCGGCCCTGTGAAGGACCCCTTCGATTGGGCCTCCGTACTGTTCAAGCGCATGGCAAAACGCGGGCACCACGCCCGGAACCTCACGGCTCTCCAGAACTACCTGAGTCGTTGCCTCCAGGAACGCCGCGTCCTTCCCCAGGCCCGCGAGGTCTTGCGTGCCCTGCTGCCCAATGCCGCCGAACGCGGCCTCATCCCCCGCACCGTCGAAGACCCGGTTCCCATCTGCGCCATGAAACGCGGGATGGAGAATGCTGGCAAGAGTGACGATTCAGGCTCGTCCGGCCTGGGTCTGTCGGATCTGATCGAGCATTGGCAGAAGATGGACTACTGGCGGCAGTTGGCCCAGGGTTCCTTGCCGGGTAAGGGCATGGCGGGAGAGGCAACCGCGTAGGGCCTGCTCCCTGCCTGATCAGGGATGGTCTCATCCCCGCGAGAGACTTCCGTTGGGCCTGGTCCGGGAGGGAGTCCACCAGCCGACTGTGGATCACTTGACCGCTTGGAATCGAACGCTACGGCGGGACGGGAACGTGTTGCGTCAGATGCGTGGTTGAGGCTAGAATAGGGCATAATTCCAGACGTGTTCCCCATGCCTGTGAGCCGACACTGGGGAGTGGGGTTTGAGGGTCCACACGCAGGCTTCCGGACAGGGGCCTAACTTTAGGGGGGATGTCAGATGCCCAGCATTGATCCAGGAAACATCCGAAATGTCGCGTTGGTTTCCCATAGCGGGGCGGGCAAAACCTCGCTTGTCGAGGCGATGCTGTTCAACTCCAAGGTTACCACGCGGATAGGCCGGGTCGAGGATGGTAACACTGTATCAGACTACGAGCCTGAGGAAATCAAGCGTTCCAGCAGCATCCAGACAACGCTGGCTGCTTGCGCCGTTGGCAACAACAAGATCAACTTCCTGGACACTCCGGGTTACGACGACTTCGTAGGAGAGGTCGTAGCGGCATTGCGGGTGTGTGAGGGTGCGGTGATTCTGGTCGCGGCCCAGTCCGGCGTAGACGTGGGGACCGAGCGCTCCTGGAATATGTCCCGGGAGTTGGGACTGCCCCGTATGATCCTGGTAAACAAAATGGACCGCGAGAACGCCAGCTTCTCCCGTTGCGTCGCGGACATCCAGGCCACTTTCGGGAACCAGTGTGTTCCTTTCCAGTTGCCCGTTGGAGAAGCCCAGGATTTCCAGGGCACCATAAGCGTTGTAAACCCGCCCGCAGAAGTTCCTGCTGATATGGCCGCGGATTTGGAGGCGGCGCGCGAGCGGCTGATTGAAGCGGCTGCGGAGAGCGACGACGAGCTGGCCGACAAGTATCTCGAGGGCGATGAGTTGACTCCGGAGGAGATAATCTCCGGTGCCCGCTCTGCCGTCTGGCGCGGCGAGCTTGTCCCAATCCTGGCGGCTTCAGCGGCGCAGAACCTTGGCGTGGACGAATTCACCCAGATGGTATTGGATTTCCTCCCCTCACCGGTGGACGGGGTTGGGCCACGGATGTCCAATGACTCCACGGTCGAGGCCGACGCCGATGCCCCTCTCGCCGCGCTGGTCTTCAAGACCACCGCAGACCCCTTCGTAGGCAAGCTGTCAGTCTTCCGCGTCTACCAGGGGACGATCAGGAGCAACTCTGAAGTCTGGAACAGCGTTCGGGAGAGTTCAGAGCGGATCGGACAGCTCTACCTGCCAAGGGGCAAGAACCAGGAGAACGTCACCGAGGTCACCGCGGGCGATATCGGGGCCATCGGCAAGCTCTCCGAGACCCTGACCGGCGATAGCCTGTGCACTCGCGACAACGCCGTCCGGTTCGAGCCCGTGAAGTTTCCGGTCGGATACTATCGTGTGGCCGTGGCCCCGGCCTCCAAAGCCGATCTGGACAAGATGTCCCTGTCCCTGGCACGCATCGTCGAAGAGGATCCGACTCTGCGTATGTCCCGGGATTCTGACACCAACGAGACTGTCGTCACCGGTATTGGTGATGCCCAGATCGACGTGGCGATGGACAAGATACGCCGCAAGTTCGGCGCGGACCTTACGGTGAGGCTTCCCCGGGTCGCTTACAAGGAGACCATCAGCAAGGTTACCCAGACCGAGTACCGGCACAAGAAGCAGTCCGGCGGCCACGGGCAATACGGTCATGTGTTGCTGCGGTTGGAACCCTTGGATCGGACCGTAGGTTTTGAGTTCGGCAGCGAGGTAGTGGGAGGCCGGGTGCCCAGGGAATACTTCCCTTCTGTCGAGAAGGGTATTGTTAAAGCGATGGACGAGGGAGTGCTCGCTGGATACCCGATGGTGGACCTGCGGGCCGTACTGTACGACGGTAGCTTCCACGATGTCGACTCGTCTGGAATCTCCTTCGAGATCGCCAGCTCCCAGGCCCTGCGCAAGGGGGTCTCAGACGCCAACCCCATCCTGCTGGAGCCCATAATGAAGCTGGAGGTCATCGTTCCCGACGCTTACACCGGCGAGGTGATGAGCGACCTGAACGGGAAACGGGGACGCATCCTGGGCATGACCCCGATGGACGGGGTTACGCAGGTCGAGGCCGAGGTGCCCCAGTCAGAGTTGCAGCGCTATGCCCAGGACCTCCGCTCGGTCAGCCAGGGCCGGGGAGAGTACAGCATGACCTTCGACCGCTACGAGCAGGTCCCCGCCAACCTGGAGCCCCGGGTAATCGACGAAGCGAAGCGGGCACGGGAGGAAGAACGGGCGTAACCCACTCCCTGCATCGCCGGAACTGATGAGGCCCGCCAGCAGAATGGCGGGGCCTTAAATTCTGAACGGTGGTCGGAGAAGTTGCCCCTGTTAGAGGCCGTGTGACCCCCGCTTAGAAGCTCCAGGAAGGTTGGTACTCTCCGAACACTTCTCGGAATACGTCCATCATCTCCCCGAGAGTCGCGTAGGCTTTCACGGCTTCCAGCAAGGGCGGCATCAAGTTATCGGACCCACGCGCCGCCTGCTCTAGACTGCGCAGCTTCTCAGCCACCTCCCTGTTGTCACGCTGGCGGCGGAGGCCCTGCAGCTTCTGCACTTGCCGCCGCTCGCCCTCCCTGTCCACTCGCAGAAGGGGCATCTCAAGCGTCTCCGAGGTCACGTACTCGTTGACACCGACGGTAACACGCTCCCTGCGGTCTTCCTCCATCTGGTAGGTGTACGCGGCGTCGGCTATCTCCCTCTGTAGGAAGCCCGTCTCCAGTGCCGGGATCACCCCACCGATGTCGTCCACCCGGCGGAAGTAATCGTAGGCGCCCCTCTCCACCTCGTTCGTCAGAGTCTCCAGGAAGAAGCTGCCCCCCAAGGGGTCCACAGTGTCGGTAACTCCCGTCTCATGGGCAATGACTTGCTGGATGCGCAGGGCCTGCAGCGCCGTCTCAGCCGACGGCAGAGCCCACGCCTCGTCCTTGGCATTGGTGTGAAGGGACTGGCAACCGCCAAGAACGGCGGCAAGGGCTTGTAGAGACACCCTTGCCGAGTTGTTCTCCGGCTGCTGGGCAGTGAGCGTCGCGCCGGAGGTCTGGGCATGGAAACGGAGCCAGGCCGAGCGTGGGTTCTTCGCCCCGTACGTCTCGGTCATCTCCCTCGCCCAGATGCGCCTGGCGGCGCGGAACTTGGCGATCTCCTCGAAGAAGTTGTTATGCACATTGAAGAAGAAACTGAGCCGGGGCACAAACTCGTCCACGTCCAGACCGCGCTCCACGCAATGTCGCACGTACTCGAAGCCGTCAGCCAAGGTGAAGGCCAGCTCCTGCACGGCGTTGGCTCCGGCCTCCCGGATGTGGTATCCGCTGATGCTGATAGGGTTCCAGCGGGGCATTTGGTGGGTGGCGAACTCCACCGTATCTACCACCAGCCGCATTGAAGGCTCGGGAGGAAAGATGTACTCGTTCTGGGCAATGTACTCCTTGAGAATGTCGTTCTGGAGGGTGCCGCCCACGTTGCGGAGGTCCGCGCCCTGCTTCTCGGCGACGGCAATGAACATGGCCCAGATGATGGCTGCCGGGCTGTTGATAGTCATCGAAGTGGTGACTTTGTCGAGGGCGATGCCCTCGAACAGGGTCTCCATGTCGGCCAGGGATGAGACCGCCACACCGCAGGTGCCGAACTCACCCTGTCCCCTTGGGTCGTCCGTGTCCAGCCCGTAGAGGGTGGGCATGTCGAAGGCAACGCTCAACCCCGTCTGACCGTTGTCCATCAGAAGCTTGAACCGCTCGTTGGTCTCTTCGGCCAACCCAAACCCGGCGAACATCCGCATCGTCCAGAGACGGCCACGGTAACCTGTGGGATGAATCCCACGCAGATATGGGTACTCACCGGGCAACCCAATGTCCCGCAGGTAGTCCAGGTCCGGAATGTCCTCGGGCGTGTAGACCTGCTCCACCGGCACCTGGGAAGGGGTCTTGAAAGCTGGCATGCGTTGAAGGGCTGCGGTGTTCTTCTCCCGCCACTTCGCCCCTTGGTTGCGCCAGCGTTCCAATTCTTCTGTCGAGAACATCGGGGAAGCCAAGGGACTACCTCCACATGTGTCGGTTGGTCGAGAGCGAAGTCAGGGGTCCCCAGCACCATTGCGACCGCTCAACGTGGGTTGAAGTCTAAATTGGCCCCGCCGGAGTGTCAACGCGAGCGTGGTCTGGTACAGCTCAAGATTCTTCCGAGGGTTGCAATTGGTCCGTGCCGAGTATTCCCGGATGCTTGAGGTGGCCACGATGGAAATCGACTTAGGCGAATACAGGATGAGACCGTGGCAGGGCGGGGACGAGGAATCACTAGCCAAGTACGCCAACAACCGGAACGTCTGGATCAATCTGAGAGACAGTTTTCCTCATCCCTACACCGTCGAAGATGCCATCTCGTGGGTGCAGTTGCAAAAAGACAAACAGCCGACGCAGATCTTCGCCATCGCCACGGCCGATGAGGCCATCCGAGGGATAGGAATCAAGTTGCAAGGAGACGTACACAGGTGTGCTGCAGAGATTGGATACTTCTTGGGTGAGCCCTTTTGGGCTCTGGGAATTGCCACCAGGGCACTGCGGGCCCTGACGGAGTACGCCTTTGCGAATTTTGACCTGGTGCGTCTCTACGCCACGGTATTCGAATGGAACCCTGCTTCAGCACGCGTGTTGGAGAAGGCCGGGTTCACCTTCGAGGTGCGCATGAAGAAGAGCGTCATCAAGGATGGACAGGTCATCGACGAGTTCCTGTACGCGCTCGTACAGGGGTAAACCGTTACTTCACCAAGCGGACGAAGCGGCGGTTGCCCCGCTTGAGCACGGCACGGTCTTGCATGTCCAACGCGTCGGTGCGGTCGTCGCGGGTAAGACGCCGGGCGTCTCCGGTGGCGGCGTCGATCAACTCGATTGCGCCCTGGTTGATGAGACGCTTGGCCTCGGAGACGCTGGATGCCAGCCCAGCATCATAGATGATGTTGCTCAAGCGGCGGCCTTGCTCCCCCTGTGAGCCAGCCAGGGAAGGCTCAGTGAACTCCGGTATATCCTCCGGGAGGCCCCGGCGCTGCACAACATTCTCGAAGTGGGCCTGGGCCGCATTGGCGGCGGCCAAATCGTGGAACTGGGCGGTGATGTCCAGGGCCAGGCGTTTCTTAAACTCAATGGGGTTGATCTCCCCATTGCTGCGCTCTAGTTCAGCCAACTCTTCCATGGGTACATCGGTCAGGTACTCGAAGTAGGGTCCTATCAACTCGTCGGGCAGGGACATGATCTTGCCGTACATGTCCTCGGGGGGTTCTTCCAAGGCCACATAGTTTCCTAGGCTTTTGCTCATCTTCTGGGCGCCGTCGGTGCCTACTAGCATAGGCATCAGGAAGCACTGCTGGGGGCGTTGACCCATCATTCCCTGCAACTCCCGGCCCACCAGCAGGTTAAACATCTGGTCGGTCCCACCGAACTCCACGTCCGACTCTACGGCAACCGAATCGTATGCCTGGAGCAGAGGGTATAGAAACTCGGTTATGGCTATCGGACGATGTTCCTGGAACCGCTTGGCGAAGTCATCGCGCTCCAGAAACTGAGCGACGGTGAACCTTCCCGTCAGGCCGATCACGTCGGCCAGGGTGAACTTTCCGAACCACTCGCTCTGCCAGACCACCTGTGTTCGGTCCCGATCCACAACCTTGAAGAACTGGCGCTGGTAGGACTCGGCATTGGTGATGACCTCTTCATGGGTCAACGCGGGACGGGTGACGGTCTGGCCGCTGGGGTCGCCGATCTGCGCCGTCCAGTCGCCGACTATGAGGATTACCTGGTGTCCCAATTGCTGTAGCTGGCGCAGCTTGCGCAGGCCGACCACATGGCCGAGATGAATGTCCGGCCGACTGGGGTCGAATCCCATTTTGAGGCGCAGGGGTTTGCCTTCCCCTAGCATCCGCACAAATTGCTCGTGGGAGATGATCTCCTGGACACCGCGGCGGGTAATCTCCTCAAGATTCGGTCCGCTAGTCAATCTGGGCCTCCAGACCCGCGCTTTCCATGTCTTGCCGCAGCACCGCGCGGCAGTTTTCCACATCCCGATCCATCTGCTCGATCAAGGCATCAACACCGGAGAAGGTCTCCTGGTCCCTCACCTTGGTCACGAACTCAACATCCATCCGCTTCCCATAGATGTCGTCGTCGAAGTCTATGATAAAGACTTCCACCAACCGCTCGGTCAGATCAAAGGTCGGACGTACCCCGATGCTGGTGGCGGAGGGGAACCGCTCCCCGTCAATGATCGCCCAGGTCGCATAGATGCCGTCCCCCGGCAATGCGAGTCCGAGAGCGAGATCCAGATTGGCCGTGGGGAACCCCAGCGTGCGCCCACGCCGGTGCCCGGTGATGACAGTCCCCTGAAGGGAAAACTTACGGCCCATCAACCGCGCCCCGCCATATACATTGCCCTCGGCCAAGGCCGAGCGGATGCGGCGGCTCTTGACCAAATCCCCATCGAAGACAACAGGCTCCACCGACTCGATCCAGAAACCTAGCTCCTTCCCTCGTTCCTTCAGGAATTGAAAGTCACCTTGGCGGTCACGACCGATGGTGGAGTCGGGGCCTGCAACCAGCCCCTTCATATGCATCTCTTCTACCAGGATGGACGTGAATTCTTCGGCAGTGACCTGCGCCAGCTCCGGAGTGAAGTCCAGACCCACAACAAGGTTAATGCCCTGGTCCCTGATCAGGTTGATCTTGGTCTCGGGAGGCGTGATGCAGCCGATGTCTGATCCAGGACGCAACACGCTTAGGGGATGGTTGATGAACGTGAGGACTGCGGGAGTGTAGGAGGTGCCGGCGAGTTCCATGAGGCACCGCAAGAGGCGCTGGTGGCCTCGATGGACTCCGTCGAAGACCCCGATAGTCAGGACGGTCTCCCGTCCCGGGTCAATGCTGGCCAGACGCTGCCGGAGGTCCATGCCGAATATGGCCTCTTTGTATCTCTCTACCCGTGTGGATGATGATTCGTTGGATCGGAAGGGGAATGCGCCAACTGGAATGTAGTATATCAGACCGAGGACGTGAAACTGAAGAACTCTATTCCGGCATAGGTTAGTATATGTAGACGTGGCGATTTGCAACCTGACCAGACGGTGCAAAGTGATGAAAACCGAACTCTCATATCATAGCAATAGAACAAGACGCTGTGCTTAAATACGGCGCAAGGAGCCACATGAGGGTCGTAGCCGGTTCGGCCAAAGGACGGCGCCTGAGGGGGACCATATCCTCAGGAGCGCGCCCAACAACGGAGAGGGTCAGGGCTGCGATATTCAACATCCTGGCCCCCGATCAGTACGAGAGGCGGCGAGTCCTGGACCTGTACGCCGGGTCGGGCAGCCTGGGAATAGAAGCCCTCAGCCGGGGGGCAGAATGGGCCGATTTCGTGGAACGGAACCATCGCCAGTGCGAAGTGGTCCGGGCCAACTTGAGGACGACTGGCTTCTGTCAAGCAGCGGGTATCCACTGTAGCCCAGTGGATGCAGCGTTGCCGGGACTAATGAGCAGTTACGGGTTGGTGCTTATGGACCCGCCATACCGACTCGCAACTGTGGGTCAAGTCCTGGAGGCTATTGCAAACCAGGAAAACCTGGTGGAACCCGGCGGGATGGTAGTCGTAGGCCACTCTAAGCGGTTGATCCTGGATGCGAAGTATGGACCGCTGGAGTTGGCGTCCCAGCGTCTCTACGGGGATAACGCAGTAGACTTTTACCGGCAACATAGAGGAACGGACCCTCAACCAAGTGCGGGGCTGGAGCGGGTGCACTAAAGGATCCGCATTGCAGGGAGTAGAGCGAATTGACAGCGCTTTATCCGGGAAGTTTCGACCCGGTCACCCTGGGCCATGTTGATGTAGCCCGGCGGGCGGCCAGGTTGTTCGACAAGGTAGTCGTGGGCGTGTATGCGACACCATCGAAACAACTGCTGTTCGATACCAACGAGCGCATTGACCTGTTCCGGCGGGCAGCGGCTGATATCCCCAACGTGGAAGTCACCCATTTCCAGGGGTTAGTGGTACGCTTCGCCCAGGAGATAGGTGCGAACACCATTGTCAGAGGGCTGCGTAGCGGCTCGGATTTCGAGTACGAGTTCGATATGGCGTTCATGAACCGGCGACTTGCGCCGGACGTGGATCTGGTGTCCTTCATGACGTCCCTGGACTACATGTTTCTCAGTTCAAGTCTAATAAAAGAGGTTGCCATGCTGGGTGGGGATATCCGCGGCATGGTCCCTCCCCACGTAGTCGACGCGGTCAATTCAAAATTTTCATCACGGGTCTAGCAACCGGGGCCATGAGGAAGAGGAGTTATGATCGATATTATCAACATCATAGATAGGCTGGAGTCCCTAATCGAGACGAGCAAGGTGGTACCGGTCAGCGGCAACATCTTGATCGATAGGACCAAGACCCTAGAACTATTGGACCAACTTCGGCTTGCAGTACCACAAGAGGTGAAAGCATCTGAAGAGGTATTGTCCCAGAAGGACTTTATCCTCAACCAGGCGTTGTCCGATGCTCGACGCACGAAAGCAAAGGCCGAGGACGACTACAGGGAGCGGGTGTACTCCAATGAGGTCACGGCCCGAGCTCAGCAGTTAGCCGACGACAAAGTGGCGGATGCCGAGGAGCGCGCCAGCCGCATGTTGGCCCAGTGCGAGAGGGAAGCGAAGGCGCGCATGACCGAGGCGGATGCCTACGCCCTTCGGAGCTTGCGGGCGTTGGAGAAGCAACTGAACTCTATCTCGGTGTCGGTGCGCAAGGGTATTGACCAACTGGTACAGGAAACGGCTTCATCGAGCACCGCCTACCGCAGCGATAACGACCTACACCTCGAAGAGGAAGACTAGTCCTGGTCCCCGCTGCCCCCGGTGGTATGACATACTCGGATATCCCGTGATTGCAGGTCTGGGCAGGCACGTTGTCCAGACCTGAATGCTTTGGATCATCCTCCTGGCACTGGTCCGGTGCAGTCGACACGAACAACCGTCAACCAACTCAGGTTTTGATTGCTGGCAAAGACTTTCGGCATGTAACCGATGCTGCGTAACAACGCCCATCCAGATAGCCTGATTCTGATCATGGCACCGGTCACCCATGCGCGATTTGGGTTGACATCGAATTTCGGGCCGGAATACAATTGGTCAAATTTGGACGGTGACCTATGGGAGGCGGCGTCAATGCTTGAGATGTCCATCGATAGCATCAGGGTCAGCCCAATGAACTACCAGCGGGTGGTGCTCCTTAAGGAGAAGGATGCTGACCGTTATCTGCCAATCTGGATTGGCCCTGCCGAGGCGGACGCTATAGCAGTCAAACTCCAGGATCTTAGTGTGCCCCGTCCACTGACCCACGACCTTCTAGGGACCATTATCGACGCACTCGGAGGGTCTCTGAACCACATCTTGGTCAACGATCTACAGAACGATACTTTCTACGCCAAAATCACAATCCAGTCCAATGGCGAATCAAAGGAGATCGACTGTCGCCCCAGTGATGCCGTAGCCCTGGCAGTTCGGGCAAAGGTGCCCATCTACGCTGAGGAATCAGTGCTGGACAAAGCAGGAATCCTGTTGGACAAAGAAACCGGCAAGCCTATTACCGAGCAAGAGGCGCAGGGCGAATCTGCGGACAAACCCGCTGAGGTGAATGAGGAAGAGCTAGAACGGATGTCTGCGTTCACCGACTTCATCGACAGCCTGGACCTGGAAGACT
This sequence comes from uncultured Dehalococcoidia bacterium, assembly GCA_951812625.1. Classification (GTDB taxonomy): domain Bacteria; phylum Chloroflexota; class Dehalococcoidia; order Lucifugimonadales; family UBA3495; genus CATOSP01. Next base: position 2,146,763 of record CATOSP010000002.1, read on the forward strand.
TCGGAAAGCAACAGCCGGGCCGGTAACCGGCGCACTCAAGACTCACTCGATGATGTACTGGTAAAACAGCCTCGGGATTGGTTTCCCGAGGCTGTTTTACGTCCCTTGGCGCCCGGGTTTCGTAGCAATCAGGCCGTTTGACTTTTGCAAACCACGATGCTAACATCCCTACCGTTTGGCGGCGAGGATGAATTGGTGGGTCCTGGCCCTGCGACTGGCCGGTCTTGGCTGGTATGTAGCCCTCTGCATCGTATTCGGTGTAGTAGCTGGTCTTTGGCTGGACAGAGCTATTGGGACCATCCCCATTTTCACCCTTCTGGGTGTAGTGTTGGGAAGCATAGTGGCATTCTGGGGTCTTTATAAGATGGTATACCCCCTCTTGTACGGCAGCAGAAGTGGCGGCCCGGCCAGAAGGCAGAGTGAGGACTAGTGCCTGCCAGCGCCGGGGCAAAACGTTTGTTAATGGCGGCCGGGGTGGGCCTGTTGGTCCTCCTGGTCGTAGGATTCGTATTCGGCGCCATCGGTTCCAAGATGTTCGGCATCGGCGACGGCTTTCTCTCAAAGCCTGAGATCCACCTTCCGCCCCAACCTATCTTCCCAGCATCTACCCGCGACTACCACTTGGGGCTAGCCGAATCCTCAGACAAGAGTCACGAGACCAAGCCGGCTGAGGGTGGTCATGAGACCACGGACAGCAAGGAAGCCCACCACAGTAAGCCTCTGGGCCTCACGAAGTTCGCCGTAACCAACACCCTCCTGTCTTCGTGGGTCGCAACCATCGTTATCATCATCTTCTTCGTCGCTGGCGCGGGAAAGAAGAGCCTGATTCCGGGACGCTTCCAGGCTCTGGTCGAAACTCTCCTAGAGACTGCGATCAACTTCTGCGAGAGTGTAGTCGGGAGGGAGATTGGACGCAAGGTCTTCCCCGTTGTGGCCACCATCTTCTTCTTCGTTCTGTTCAATGCGTGGCTCGCCCTGTTCCCCTTCTACCAGTTTGCCGGGTTCGTGCAGGACGGGGAATTGAAGGCGCACTTGCTGCGCTCGGCTGGAACCGACCTGAACATGCCTTTGGCTCTGGCACTGATCTCCTTCGCCTTCGTCGAATACTGGGGTTTCCGTGCCCATGGGTTCGGATATCTCAAGAAGTTTTTTGCCCTGGGAAACCTCTTCCGGCTACGGCCTTCGGGCCTAATTGATGTGTTCGTGGGGTTCCTGGAACTGATCAGCGAGTTCGTGAGGGTGGTCAGCTTCACCTTCCGTCTGTTCGGTAACATGACCGCAGGGGAGATCCTGGTGGTCATGATCACCTTCTTAGTGCCTTTCGTGGCGGCCGAGTTCGTGTTTGGGCTGGAATTGCTAGTGGGTCTCATCCAGGCCATCATATTTGCCGCGCTTACCCTGGTCTTCCTCTCCGTGGCCGTCAGCCACGAGGAGCACTAGGTCAGGTAATGTGCCGGGCCTGAACAGAATGGCCACAACGGGATCATAGACCCGGCGGCCTGCAGCCGCCGGCTGTGGAAACGGGAGTCGGCCGAGACTCCAATACAGGATAGGAGACTTTAGGAGGTCTAACGGGAATGGATCTGCTCCTTTTGCAGGCACTCACTGGGGAAGCGGCCAAATACATTGCGGCCGGCATCGCCATCGGGCTTGGGGTAATCGGCCCCGGCGTGGGTATCGGAATTCTCGGATCCGGCGCGATGAACGCCATTGGCCGCAACCCTGAAGCAGCCGGTGCCATAACGACTAACATGATCCTTGCCATCGCTTTCGCCGAGGCGCTGGGTATTTACGCCTTGATCGTTGCTGTAATCCTGCTGTTCGTGGTCTGATATGACGGAATTAGGAGTAAACGTTCCCAGCCTGATCGCCTATCTGATCAACTTCCTAATCCTGCTGGGAATACTCTCCGTGTTCGCGTATAAGCCGTTGGTCCGCCTCATGGACCAGCGGGCCGAGCGCATCCGAGAGAGCCTTGAAGCCGCCGACCAGGCCCGGCAGGAAGCCGCTTCCTCCAGGGAAGCCGTTGAGGAGGCGCTGAACGAAGCCCGTCAGCAGGGCCAGCGCTTGCTGGACCAGACCCGAGAGGCGGCAGAGCGTTACCGAGCCGAGGAAATGGAGCGGGCGCGTCAGGAGGCCGATGCTTTCGTATTGCGTGCTCGGGCTGATATCCAACGAGAGCGGGACGCCGCTATCGAAGAAGTCCGTTCCAACTTCGGCGAACTGGCCATCACCGCAGCGGAACGGGTGATTGGTCGAACCCTGGACCCTCGGGCCCACGAGGACCTGATTGCTCAGGTGCTGGAAGAGGGCGCGGACCTCCGGAGGAATTAGAAGCCTATGCCAGGCCGTGTCTCCGGAAAGCGGTATGCCCAGGCGATCTTTGAACTGGCACGCGAGCAGGATCAGCTTGACCAGTGGGCCGTTGATCTGCAGGTGGTGGATCAGGTGGTTCAAGACCCGGAGTTCAGGGTCTTTCTGAACCACGCGGACGTGCCCTTGGGCCAGAAGACTCAGGCCGTCGATGTAGTCCTTCGGGACGTTCATCCCCTGGTTCGGAACCTGGTCCACGTGCTCGTAGTCCGGGGGCAGTCCGACTTGGCCGCGGGCATCCTGGATGACTACACGGACATCCTGGATGACTACCACGGGCGGCAGAGGGTAAACGTTACTTCAGCCGTACCTTTGAGTGATGGTCAACTGGAGCGGATCACCCGCTTCATTTCCGACCTGACCCGGCGGGAAGTATTGGTCTCGACCCAGGTGGACGACTCCATTATCGGCGGCATTGTCATTCAGATCGGTGACCAACTTTTGGACGGCAGCACTCGGTCCAGGTTGGAATCGCTGCGAAACCAAATGCATTCGGCCGTGATTGGGCCCGGGTTCTCAACCGGGCAAGGGGGAGATACCAATGGCGATTAGAGGACAGGAGATCGTATCGCTGATCAAGCGGCAGATCGAAGAGTTCGCCGGAGACTTGACCCTTGTTGACGTTGGCACCGTGGTTCAAGTCGGGGACGGAATTGCCAGCATCCAAGGTCTGCAAGGGGTCCGCTCGAACGAACTCTTGGACTTTGGAAACGACATCGTGGGTTTGGCGCTCAACCTGGAATACGACTTGGTAGGAGCAGCCATCCTGGGCGACCCCAACGTGGTGAAGGAAGGCGACCGTGTCCGCTCCACGGGCCGCATCATCGAGGTGCCCGTGGGCGACGCTCTAATTGGGCGGGTAGTAGACCCGGTAGGCCGTCCCCTGGACGGCAAGGGCCCTGTCAACTCCACCTCCACCCGCCCGGTAGAGCGCACCGCCCCGAATGTGGTGGTCCGCCAGTCGGTGGATACACCGGTCCAGACTGGTATCAAGGCCGTTGACGCTATGATCCCCATCGGCCGGGGCCAACGGGAACTCATCATCGGCGATCGCTCTACTGGCAAGACAGCCATCGCCCTGGACTCCATCATCAATCAGCGCGGTGGAGACCTGATTTGCATCTACGTGGCCATCGGCCAGAAACAGGGCAAGGTGGCCCAGGTGGTAACAACCCTGGAGGAGAACGATGCACTCGACCACACGATAGTGGTCAACGCCGGCGCATCAGACTCCGCGCCGCTCCAGTATATCGCTCCCTATGCCGGCTGCTCGATGGCTGAGGAGTTCATGGAACAGGGCCGGGACGTGCTCATCATCTACGATGACCTGACCAAGCACGCCTGGGCATACCGGCAAATGTCACTGCTGCTTCGCCGTCCGGCGGGGCGTGAGGCGTACCCCGGAGACATCTTCTACCTGCACAGCAGGCTGCTGGAACGGGCGGCACGCCTCAGCGCCGACCTTGGCGGCGGTTCCATAACCGCCCTTCCCATCATTGAGACCCAGGCCGGAGACGTGTCGGCGTACATTCCGACCAACGTCATATCCATCACCGACGGCCAGATATATCTGGAGCCGGAACTTTTCAACGCCGGCATTCGTCCCGCGGTTAACGTGGGCCTGTCGGTGTCCCGCGTGGGTGGCGCAGCCCAGACCCGGGCCATCCGCCGGGTTGCGGGGCGTCTACGGCTGGACCTGGCACAGTACCGGGAACTAGCAACCTTCGCCCAGTTCGGCACTGCCGACCTCGACCCGGCCACCCGGGCCCAGTTGGCCCGGGGCCAGTTGGCCACCGAGATGCTCAAGCAGATCCAGTACCAGCCCCTGACCCTGGAACAGGAAGTGATCATCCTCTTTGCGGTCAATGAGGGCCTGATAGAAGACCTGCCCATCGAGCGTTGCGCCGCGTTCCAGGACGAACTGCTCCGGTTCGTGGCGGCGGGGCACGCCGACTTGGTGGAAACCATAGGCCACGACCGCGACATAACCCCGGAGACCGAGGCCGCCCTTACAGAGGCAATTAACAATTTCAAGGCGACCTTCATGGCGTGATGCCGGCCATGCCGCCCGCGTCTCCCGCTTTTCAAACCTCGTGTATTCTCCAGGGAAGTAGTCTATGCCCAGCGTAAGAGACATCCGTCGCCGAATCCGAAGCATACAGAACACCGGCAAAGTGACCAACGCCATGTCATTGATTGCTGCGTCGAAGATGCGCCGCGCCCAGAATGCGGTTACCCAGGGCCGTCCCTACGCCGAGAGAATCCAAGAGGTAATCTCCCACCTGGCAGCCCAGACGTTGGACGACGGCGGTGGTTCCCATCCTCTGCTCCGTGTCAAACCGGTGGAGCGGATCGGAGTGCTGGTCATAACGCCGGACAGAGGGTTGTGTGGCGGTCTGCATTCCAACCTCAACCGGCGAGTCGGCCAGTTCATGCTCGAACAACAGGTACCCGTTACTGCGGTGGCGGTGGGGAGGAAAGGTCGGGACTTCCTAGTCCGGACTAGCCAGGACCTGCAGGCGGTATTCACCGACATGCCGGAGCGTCCGGATCTTGCCGACACCACGGCCATATCCAGCCTGGTGATTGACGCTTTCTCCAATGGAGAGGTTGACGAGGTCTACCTGGCATACACTAGGTTCGTATCCACGGTATCCCAAGTGCCGACGATCGAACGGCTGCTGCCCGTGGCTCCTGCAGAGCTAACTGCGCCGGAGAGGGTTGGCTACATCTACGAGCCGGATACCCTAGGGGTGCTGGCCAGTTTGCTCCCGCGGTTCGTGGAGATGGAGGTTTACCATTCCCTACTGGAATCCATCGCCAGCGAACAGTCTGCTCGGATGGTGGCGATGCGCAACGCCACGGACAACGCCGCTGAGTTGGGAAACGATTTGACCCTAGAGATGAACAAGATACGCCAGGACAGCATTACCAACGAACTGCTCGACCTCATAGGCGGTCAGGTAGCCCTGGAGGGTTGAAGGTCGCCCTTGAATTGTCGACCCAGCGCCCGGTTCCGGCGCTTATCTGGTTTCAGGAGAGAGATATGGGTACTGGAAAGGTCGTTCAGGTAATTGGTACTGTGGTGGATGTGGAGTTCGCGCCAGACGAGCTCCCCAATCTCTTTGACGCGCTGGAACTGGATAACAGCGGGGAAAAATTGCTCCTTGAGGTTCAGCAACATATAGGCAACAACTGGGTGCGCTGCCTCGCCTTGGGGGCGACTGAAGGATTGGCCCGCGGGGTTGAAGTTTACGATACGGGCCAGCGGGTCTCGGTTCCTGTGGGGCAGGAGACTCTTGGCAGGCTGTTCGACGTGTCCGGTACTCCCCTAGACAACCTGGGGCCAGTGGAGGCGGGCCAGCACTGGCCCATCCACAGGGATCCGCCCTCCTTCGACGACCAGAACCCGAGCATCGAGATCCTCGAGACCGGGATTAAGGTCTTCGACCTGATTACGCCGTTTATGAAAGGGGGAAAGATCGGGGCCTACGGCGGCGCTGGTGTCGGCAAGACCGTCATTATCCAGGAACTGATCCGCAACATCGGCGCAGAGCACCAGGGCGTATCCGTGTTTGCAGGCGTGGGGGAGCGGTCCCGTGAAGGCAATGACCTTTGGCACGAAATGCAGGACTCCGGGGTGCTCTCCAGCACGGTGTTGGTGTTCGGCCAGATGAATGAGGCTCCCGGAGTTCGCGCCCGCATCGGCCTTACCGGCCTGACCATGTGCGAGTATTTCCGCGACGTCGAACACCAGGACGTGCTGCTCTTCGTCGACAACATCTACCGCTACATTCTGGCCGGTATGGAAGTGTCAGCACTTCTGGGCAGAATGCCCTCCGCCGTGGGCTACCAACCGACCCTTGGGACCGAGATGGGGGCATTGCAAGAACGGATTACGTCCACCAAGTCCGGGTCCATAACCTCCTTCCAGGCCATATATGTCCCGGCGGATGACTACACCGACCCGGGAATTGTAACCACCTTCGGTCACTTGGATGGCGTCGTGTCCTTGGAGAGATCCCTCGCCGCTCAGGGGTTGTATCCGGCGGTTGACCCCCTCGCATCTTACTCCCGTATCCTGGAACCAGGCCTCGTAGGTGAGGAGCATTACCAGGTCGCGCGTGGCGTTCAGCAAGTCCTGCAGCGCTACAAGGACTTGCAGGACATCATCGCGATCCTGGGAATCGAGGAATTGTCCGAGGAAGACAAGACCACGGTGTTCCGGGCTAGGAAGATACAACGCTTCCTCACCCAGCCCTTCTTCGTTGCTCAGGCCTTCACGAACCAGACTGGAAAGTACGTTCCGGTACGCGAGACGGTACGCGGGTTCAGCGAAATCCTGGAGGGCCAACACGACGACCTACCGGAGCAGGCATTCTACATGGTCGGAAGCATCGACGAGGCGGTGGAGAAGGCGGAGCAGGCCGCCGCGGCAGCATAGCCTTGTCCTGAAGGTTCCACCACCTGCAACCGTACTGCGGAGGAGGCCAGGAACAATTGGCGACGATGCATCTGGAAGTTATCAGCGCCGAGCGGCAGGTCTATAGCGACGAGGTTGAAATGGTCGTCGCTCCCGGCGCAGAGGGGCAGTTGGGTATCCTGCCCAGGCACGCCCCACTGATGACTGTCCTTCAGCCTGGAGAGGTGTTAATCCGCAAGGACGGAGAGGAGACTTATCTGGCCCTTACTGGCGGGTTCATGGAAGTCATGGGTAACAGAGTCACCATCCTGGCCGACGCCTGTGAACGCTCGGAGGAGATCGACGAAGAGAGAGCGCAGCAGGCTGTGGCCCGAGCCCAAGAGCGGATCGCCAACCATACCACAGACTTACAATTGGAACGTGCTGTCGCCTCCATGCGACGGGCGCAGGCACGGTTGAACATAGCACGACGGAGGCGGAGCCGCGGAGTGGCTGGTCGGCAGCAATCGCAGCCTGTATCCACCTAGTCTTGGATCGGTATAGGCGACCTACCCCTCGAAACCATCCGTCAGATAGTACGTCATCGACTGCAGGGACAGAACAGGGTCAATGTTCCGAATCTTCACGCTTTCGGTCACTTGGGGTGTAATTGGGGCATAGTTCAACATCGCCCTCACCCCACATTCCACGAGCCGGTCCACTACCTGTTGGGTATGGTCAGTGGGGACTGCCACGATAGCAATGGCGATATTCCTCTCCCGCACTTCTTGGTTTAGCCGAATCATGGGCAACACCTCCAGACCGGCGACCTCTTGGCCTACTACCTCCGGATTCTCGTCGAATGCGGCTACGAGGCGGAATCCATCAGGGCTAAAGCCGGGATAGCTAAGGATGGCGCGACCCAGGCGCCCTACACCCACAACTGCTACGTTCCAATACGAGTTCAGCCCAAGTATCTGTTTCAACCTACCCAACAGATGGGTAACGCTGTACCCTCGCCCTTGTTTGCCAAAACGCCCGAAGTAACTTAGGTCTTTACGGATCTGAGCAGGAGTCACTTGGAGCTTCTCACCCAATTGCTGAGAACTTACTACCTGCGCGCCCTCCTGCTGAAGGCGGCTGAGGATGCGCACGTATTGGGGGAGGCGCGCAACCACCACTTCCGGCGCCTCGTACCGATCCTCTCGAGGGGCAGACGGCTCAGGAAGCATACACTCCTAGTACTATGCGTACACAATCTTGGTGGAGACGCCTCGATCCAGACATATAGAGCGGACGGCGGAGTTGGAATGCTAGACTATACTGAGCCCGAGTATCGCACACTAGCTCGTATAATCTATAATGAGTACGCCGAGTCGTCAAGGGCAGCGCCGAAGGTACCGGGGAAGTCAATCTCCAAGCTCACGCCCAACATTCGACCGAAGCAACCGGAAATCGGCGCGTTGTTGAGCGAAGACGCAATCCTTCTCAATAGATCACAATGCACTGGAATCAAGAAGATGTTGTACATCAGAGAGGACACATTGCACATCGGGTTTGCACGGATTGACCTTCACTTACCGGACAACCACAGCCTGAAGGGCCGGCGACAGGTGTCGCGGTCGGTCACTTCTCGGGTGCGCGATCGGTTCAACGTGTCCATAGCCGAGGTGGACAATGGCGGGCTGTGGCAACGGCTCACATTGGGGGTCTGCTGCCTCGGGGCCGACCCGGACCAAGTGGAGCAGATCATTGCCCGAGTTGCCACGTTCATAGATGACACGCGACCAGACCTCGAACTACTGGACTGCCAGAGCGAGATAATCTCGGGCCTCTAGTACTGGACCGACCCGAAATCACCGGTGACTGTCGTCGGAAGACACTGAATTCAGGAATTTCTTCATCGCGTCCCAATAGAGCTGCCCGCCGGCAATATAGGTATCGTTGTGGTCGGTGCCCGGCAGCGTCAGGAACTCTTTGGGCTCGTTGGCCGCCTGAAACAACCTCCACCCCTGTTCTATAGGAATCGTCTGGTCTGAGTCTCCGTGTACAATCAGCAATGGTCGCTTGATCCTGCCTATGCGCTCAAGCGAGTCGTACCTGCCCTTGACTAGCAAGTGCAGGGGCAGGAGCGGGAAACTGATCCGTGCCATGTCGCTAACGGAGGTGAATGGGGCAACCAGGACTAGGCCCAACGGTTCATGAACGGTCGCCAACTCGACGGCGACAGCGGTACCCAGAGATCTCCCGAAGTAAACGATCCGGTCTGGGTCCACATCTCTTCGGCTGTGAAGATAATCCAACGCCGCTCGAGAGTCCCTGTACGCACCACTCTCCGAGGGTTTCCCTTCGCTCCTGCCGTATCCACGGTAATCGAAGAGGAGTTGGTTGATGCCCAGGGCATGTCGAAACAGGGCAGCTTCGTCAAGTCGGTGGCTTATGTTGCCTCCGTTGCCGTGGAACCACAACCAAGTGACATCCCCTGGGCCGGGGATGTACCAACCGTGGAGAGTGAGGCCGTCCTCAGTCTCCAGGAAGACATTCTCGTACGGGACGCCAAGATACACCGGGGTGGCCACGATTTCCGTCTCAGGGAAGTAGACGAACCATTTTTCAAGAAGGGCCCAGAATCCCAAGGCGGCCACCAGTAGCACCAGAATTGTCCCCGCGCCGAGGACAGTCAGCCTACGCGGTGCACGTCTGAGTACGGACACCATTGGCGGTCAAACCGGATAAGCAGGTTGGTGGTCTGGCCGGACACCAGATTCTACTGACAGGACTTTTGGGTCTGCGACAGAACGAGAATTTGCTCCGGCCATGCCTATCGTGGAAATTGGCGACGCAAGTATGAGCGTGGTTGACTGCAGGTTTCTGTCAGGAGGGGTCAGAGGTCCCGGGTGTTGGTCCATGGTCGCCTCGCAATGAGCGAGAAATCTGGCCCCGTGGCTGGCGAAGGATAGAAGTCCGTCAGGTCAAGAGGAGGCGTTCACGGGCAGATTGGCGGCGTAGGTCTTCCTTTCTTCCTCGATGGCTTTCAACCGCCCCGCCAACTCGCGTACTTCTGGACGGTCCGCCCCACATTCCTGGCACCACACGGTATCATCAGACATTAGCATCATGTTGTCTTTCTTCACGGTAAACGCGCCCACTTCCGCACCACAGTCGCCGCACTTCTGCAAGACGGTTACATCGTCTGCCGGCATCACTCCACCTCCTAGTCGTCAAGGCTGTCCGCAAGGATTTCAAGTAGGTCGCGAGCCTGTTTTTCTCCTTCCTTGCCATCGGCCTGGATCCCCTCGGTCATCATTTGCAGGCAGAAAGGGCAGGACACGCCCACGGTCTGGGCACCGGTCTCAAGGAAATGTCCCGTCCGGGCATGGTTTACCCTGGTACCCCGACTCTCCTCGACCCACATGTGACCCCCGCCCGCACCGCAGCAGAACCCCCGCTCCCGGCACCGCGGTTCCATCTCGACCAAGGTAAGACCTGGAACGGCTCTGGCGATGTTGCGGGGTTGGTCGTATATCCCATTATGGCGGCCGAGGAAGCAGGAGTCGTGATAGGCCACGGAAACATTCATCATCTTCACTGGCTTGACTCTGCCCTGTGACACGAGTCCGTCGACGAACTGGCTGTAGTGCATAACTTCATAGTCGCCGCCGAACTGGGGATACTCATTGCGCATGGTGTTGAAGCAATGGGGGCAGATAGTGACGATCTTTTTCACGCCGTAGCCATTCAGGACCTCTATATTCTGCTGGGCCAGAATCTGGTACAGGTACTCGTTGCCCATGCGCCGGGCCGGGTCACCGGTGCATAACTCTTCGTCGCCCAGGATGGCGAAATCGACGTCGGCAGACTTGAGCACCTTGACCATCGACCGGGCCACGCCCTGGCTGCGCTGCTCCAACGCCCCGGTGCAGCCCACCCAAAACAAGACCTCGGCGTCGGGCTTCTCTGCCAGGGTAGGAACGTCCAGGCCTTCCGCCCAGTCGGTGCGGGAAAACTGAGTGCCGCGCCAGGGATGCCCGCGTTGTTCCAAACTGAGCAGGGCGTTCATGGCGGTCTCGGGTATGTTGGACTCCTCCAGCACTAAGTGACGGCGCATGTCCATGATGGTGGGCACGTGTTCTACGACCACGGGGCATTCTTCCATACACGCGCCGCAGTTGAGGCAATCCCAAATCGCCTGCTCCGGGATAGCCCCACCCACCAATGGGGAAGGTTCAACATGCTCCGGGTTGCGCTCTCCTTGGTGGCCGATGGCAATCATGTGATCCTTCAGGTTCTCGACAATGTGCATCGGTGAGAGAACCTTCCCGGTCAGGTTTGCGGGGCAAGAGTCAGTGCACCGTCCGCAGACCGCGCATGCATATCCGTCCAGCAATTGCTTCCAGGTCAGGTCTTGGACCCGGCCCGCACCGAACCGCTCGGCGGTCTCAAGGTTGATCGGTGCCAGTGCCCCCCGGCTATCCAGCGAACGGAAGAAGGCGTTTGCCGGAGCGGCAACCATGTGCATGTGCTTGGAGAAGGGAATATAGAGCATGAATCCCAGTATCAAAGCCACGTGAAGCCACCAGAAGGTAGCCTGAAGCGCGCTGGCCGTACCCTGGCTCAGACCTGCGTCGACGAGGAGGTTTCCCAAAACCTTGCCTATGATGACTTCGGCTTCCGGCCCCACACCACCCTCGGCTACGTGGAAGGCATGGGTCAGAAGGGTGGCAATCATCAGTCCTGCCGTCATCGCCACCACGATTACTGCGTCGAAACTTCTGGTCAGGTCAAAGCTCAACCGGTGGGGTTTCGCCACCCAGCGGCGCAATACGGCCCACGTGAGCATCACCAAAAGAAGGGTGGCAAGCAAGTCCAGATAGGTGCTGTAGACCCGTACTCCCAGTGGGGTCAACAGCCACTCCGGGAAATGGGACCAAATTGCGGCCGCGAATATGAAGATGAGGTAGCTCAGGGTGAAGGAGAGGAATCCCCAGAAGATCAGTGCGTGGCCGATGCCTGCCCAGTCCCTCTGTGGGACCCGCTGCAGCACACGGCGTTGGCCAAGGACAATCAACGCCGCGCCCTTCAACCGCATGAATGGGTGGTCGATCCTCGATACTTGTCGGCCCTGCAGAATCAGATGAATGACCCGCCGGTACAGCACGAAACCACCGAATGCACCCACTACCAACAGGGCCAGATACAGGATTGCCCATACGGGGACGGGGCCAAAACCTCCGGGAGGGACCATGTTCTCAGCCTTCTCTTATTCTCGGACCGCCATTAGTTTACCACTTCCCCCAGCCACCCAAACGAGAGCCACCGACACCCGAGCCCCCTATCCATCCTTGAATTGGGGGATTACGTCCTGGCCCATAATTTCTATCTCCCGCATCACCTTCTCTTGTTCCATCCCCGGCCACTGCATCCGGAAGATGAGCTGATTGACTCCTAGCTGCTCTTCGTACCGACGGATTTCCTGCACAACGTCCTCCGCTGAACCAAGCAGGAATCGGTCTCTTGCCAGGTCCTCGTAGGGTACGGTGAACGATTCCTCTCCAGGCAACTCCTTGTCCTGTCCCCAGGATGCATATGCAGCGTACTTTCCTTCCAGGTACGGCTGGCTCTCGCTAAAAGCCCGTTCACTGTCTTGGGCCACGTACAGCTCCCGCATCATGGGGAGGACCTGTGGCGCGGACTGGCCGTGACGGTTCAGCTCTTGCTGATAACAGGCGAATTGCTCGGCGACCATTGGAACGGTAGCGTGCGGATTTATAAGCCAGGGATAGCCCCAGCGGGCAGCGCGGCGTATGGCCCGGTCACCGTTGGCCGCAACCCAGATCGGGGGATGAGGCTGCTGCACAGGACGGGTCGAGGGTTTGACGTGAGGGACCTGATAGTGTCTCCCCTGGAACTCGACCTCTTCTTCGGACCAGAGGAGCTTCATGACTTCCAAAGCTTCCCTCAATCGTCCCACCCGCTCCTGGCGCATGGTGCCAAAGGAGATATACTCTTCGTCCCGGTATCCCAAGCCGATGCCGAAGACGAACCTCCCCTCACAGATAGCATCCATAGTGGCCACGGTTTCCGCCATGTCTACTGGATTGTGCAGTGGAACCAGAATGACGGTAGCAGCAACCTGCATCTCTCCGGCTTCTGCCGCCAGCCGGGCCAGCAGTGGAATGGTGACGCTCATCTGGTAGGGGTGCGCCAGATAATGCTGCCCGGTGCAGATTAGGTCGAAACCGGCGTCACGGGCCGCACGGACTTGCTCGACGCTGTTCTGAATCTTCCCAGCCATAGACTCGCCGGGCAGGTACTGGTTGTTGATGAACAGACCGAATTTCACACGTCCACTCCTTGGGCCAGTTAGGTCGGTATCGGCATTGTCGGCCGAAGAAGGTATGAAGCTTACTGCTTAAACGTCGTGTTCCCGGACCATGTCCACCAGTTGGCCGACAACCTGACGGGCAGACTCGGCGCCCTCTAAGTCTGCTTCCTCCCCCTTGGGTTGTGAGTAGACGATGAGCCGCAACTCAGGGAGGCCAAGGGCGTTGGACTGCGCTCTCGCAGCCTTCTCGAAGACGTCATGGGAGATGACCACTGCGGGAACTCCCGCCCTCTCCAGATTTATCCCGTCTCGAACCGAGCCGGAGGTGCAGGACCCTCAAGCGCAAACACCCACCAAAGCCAAGTCGGCCTCGGACAATTCCTGAATCGTGGATGAACCCGCCGGGGCGAAAGTGTTGGGCTTGACGAATGTTACCGTATCAGCAGGTTCGCAGGCGAGCTTCAGTTCCTCTTCCAGGTGGCGCCAAAATGGAATGACCGAGACGTGCCCGTTAAACAAGAAGGCAACGCGGCTTCCTCGAGGATCCCTGAGGCGAGATATCCCCTCAGCATGGGGCGCTTCTGCGCCGACAGGGCTGTATAGCTTTATGCTGGCCATTAGCATCTCCTTAGTACGGAGTATCGGTGTCTTCTATGCTCAGGTTTGAGGGAGTCAGCCTGGCTACGCTGGCTCCTTGCCTCCGGGCCATTCGATGACACGGGTCTGGGCCAATCCGCCAGCCTGCATCCATCCGTGGCAAACGGCGTTGAACCCTGAGCCGGATCCCCAGCCTCCAGCGACAATGATGAGTAGGTCTTCTGGGCTCCGAAACATAGGTATCAGGGCGTCATCGTCCGCCGGGTCGACCATACGCGCCCAGTGGAACGGGTGCTCGGGATTCAGGAATTTGTTCGAGTTCATCAGTTTTACTGGTTTGCAGGCCAACCGCTGTATCTCCTGGCGTATGCCATCCTTCCCGAAACCGTCCGAGTCCAGCTTTTGGGCGGTCATAGGACCCAGCACTAGTAGCGCCTGACCGCCGCCGTTCATTGTGGCTGCACCCGCGGTGGCGCAGCTGTCGGCCAGCACGGCGAGGATGTCGTCACCGGACAGCACGTAGCCAGAGCCTGTGGCGATGTGATGAGGGGCCTCGCAAGCGAAAACCGTAACGCAGGACACTTCGGTAGCGAACCCACGCTCCTCATGAATGGGACCCCAGGGACTGTCTGCGGTGTTCTCTGCGATACAGTAGGTGTACTTTCCCGGATGTCCCAGAGTGGCCCGGTCAATCTCCCCAGCGTAGCCGCCGCCAATATTCCAGAGGATGAGCCGTATGGCGCGACCCACAGTGGCGTTGGCTCTGGAACCACCGCCAAACACATTATCTCTGGCGTTGAACGCCAATTGGTCCACAACCGGGCCGGTGACGATTGCCAGCGGGCTGATGCAGTTCGTGGTCGCCTGGATTCCGTTCAGGTTGAAGGAATCGTCCAGCATTCCTTCTAGGGCCGCAATCACCACCGGGATGTATTCGGGGATGCAACCCGCCATCACCGAATTGACCACTACTTTTTCTACCGTAGCCAGCCGATTCTTCGGCGGTACCTCCCCTATGACTTCCTGTGGGTGCCTTCCCAGGTACTCCAATGCAGACTCGACGAGAAGTGGTGTCGGGGGGACAACAGGGAGACCATCCGTCCACCCCAATCGGTGCATAGTCTCGTGGGCCTCCTCTATGCTGTCTACTTCAATAGCTGACGACAGATCCATGGGTCCTCCGAGCATTGAGTTGCACCCCCGGACGAAAGTCGTGGGTGGACAGTGGGCGTAACACACCGACCAAAGGGAGGGCCGTTGCCCTAGCCCAGCCAATCGATAGCCCGCTTCCACCATCTCGGGCTGATCACCGTAGTCGGAATCTATTCCCTGATCTAGAAGTGTAGCAGTTTTCGGAACCGTGCATCACTTCGGTGGGGGCCTACTACCGCCAACCTCAACTGCTCTGGCTGGAACAGGCGATGGGCAACTCTGGCAACGTCTTCGGATGTAACCGCATCGATCTTGTCCACGACTTGATCCGGGTTGGACACTCTATCCTGGAGCATCTCCTGGCTGGCCAACCAACCCGATACGGCGCGAGAGTCCTCCAGACGCAGCAACAACCGCCCCTTGGTGTATTCCTTGGCCTTGGCGAGCTCCTCATCCGGTGGAGCAGCACACATGCTGCGCAGTCCATCCAGGACGCTCTTGACGGTCTCTCGGCTTTTCTTAGGTTCCACACCGCAGTACACGATCAGCGAGCCGCAGTCCCGAAAATGGTGGAGAGAACTGCTAACATCATAGGCCAGCCCCTTTTGTTCACGGAGACTAAGAAACAGTCGGCTGCTCATCCCGTCCCCTAGGATGACATTCAACAGGGCCAGGTTGAATCTGTCCGGGTCCTCCAGTGCAAGGCCAGGGAGAGCCAAGCAGAGGTTCGTCTGGTCTGTGCGCCGGTTCTCAACCCGCACCACAGGCTCGGTCTGGGCGTTGGTAGCCCGCTCCCAGTCCAAGGACTCCTGTGGAAGCCACTCCCAGGTAGCTTCGTTTACTTGCTCTACGACCTCTTGATGGCTAATGTTTCCAGCGACGGCCACCACGGTGTTGGCTGGGTTGTATTGCCGCTGCATGTATTCCCAAATGTTGTCCCTAGAGATGTTGTCGACGGTTTCAAGAGTGCCGCCCACATCCCTGCCCATCGCCTGCTCGGGCCACAGGGCCTCATCGATTAGGAGATCAACCCGGTAGGTGGGATGGTCGTACGACATTCGGAGTTCTTCCTGGATTATTTCCCGCTCCTTCTCAAGTTCTTCCGGGTCCAGGATGGGGTTGAGAAGCATATCCAGCATGACTGACAAGGCTGTCTTGAAGTGTGGGCGCGCCACCTTGCACCAGAAGACTGTCATCTCTCGGTCGGTGCTGGCGTTCATCACGCCTCCGACGCCCTCTATTGCCTCGCTCACATCCCTGGCAGTAGGCCAGGACCTGGTGCCCTTGAAGGGAAGATGCTCGATAAAGTGGGAAACACCGGCTAAGTCCGGGGACTCATAACGTGACCCTGCGCCGATGCAAATGGTAATGGCCACCGACTGGGTGTAGGGCATATGGGAACTGAGTATGCGCAACTGGTTGTCCAGAACGGAGCGTTGGAACATCATCACCTCATACTTGCGGCTCGCGGCAATTGGTCAACGGTCTTCTGACCTTTCGCCGACCCCTTAACGGCTAAACCGGGGAGTGAGATGCACTCCCCGGTATCCGATGTATGCCGGTTGCCCACCGCAGGTGAAAGTAGTTAACTCTTCAGCCATTCCACATCGCCACACAGGTCAGCGGGGTGCGACCGGGAGGCAAAGTCCTGATACTGGCTCCTGGCCTCCCCGATGCTAGTGTCAATACCGTGGCCTGGGTAGACCTTGGTGTCGTCGGCCAAGACGAGAAGCTTGCTGGTGATACTGCTTATGATCTGTGTCAGCGCCTCTGGGCTGCGAGTCTTGCCGGGTCCACCGGGAAACAAAGTGTCACCAGAGAAGAGGTGCTTCCCGACCAACATGCAAGTCGCTCCGTCGGTGTGGCCCGGGGTAGCCAGCATCGTCATCTCCTGGTTGCCGAACTTGATGACCTGGCCATCTTCAAGGCTCACGTCTGGAATCTTGGGTAGAGCGTGGGCGTCGGGAGCACCAATCCCTACTGGAACGCCCACAGCGTCGGTGATCTCATTGAATCCTAGGAGGTGGTCCTGGTGGTTGTGTGTGATGAGCACGTACTTGATGGTAATATCGCCGATGGCACCCAAGAGCTTTTCTGGCTCTGCCGGGGTGTCAATGATGATCCCCTCGTTGGTATCGGGACAGGTGACGATGTAGCCGTTATTGTCGTATGGACCCATGTTGATCTTGGTGATCTTGACTTCTGCGTCATAGTGGAGGGCCATATACTTCCTCCTGAGATTTCCGGAATAACTTCAACATTCTATCAAACGCGCAAGGGCGGTGACAAAGGCAAGGTGGCGTTCCACCTTGGATGGGTTGACTCGCCGACACTTGTCCCTTCCCGGGCCTAGCCCTATAGCACTATCATGTCTTGTCGGGAAAGAGTTAGTGCGATGGGAGCTTCGGAGGAGTGTGTATCTTGCGTGTAACCTGACCAGCGTGCCCCGGAACAGGTGAAAATGACAGGGAAATCGAAAACGCTCCTTCGTACGAGGGAGATTGATCTGGATTCCAATCCCTAACCGGACAGGGCTGTCTGCCTTAACTGGTAGCAGGAACCGTCAGCGCAGGTTAGTAGGATGCACCACCCAATAAAGAACGCTTCCGCCAAACGCATATCTGAACAGCCCTGTTACGCCAAGGTATGACTAGGGTGACCCAAAAGGCAAACTCTTTCCACCCCTGTCAGCCAAGGCTCTTCGCTCTCACTGGAGCAGTGAGAGTTTCTCCGTTTCTTCGTCTTCCGCGGAAACCACTAGATTGGAGAGGAACGCGTTCAACCGGGACATCTCGGACTTCTTGACGTCGAATGGTATCCCCGTCACGGTGACCACGGCGTTGCGTCTAAGAGGGAATTGGTGCGTGAGGGTTGCGGCATCTACAACCCTGCTGCGGGACTCATCCCGCGCGACGCTCTGACCTCTCGCATGTCGCAGAGTCTTGCCCCTTGTGGCTGACTGGACCATCGCGCTCGGCATGTGCCCGACGGAAGGCTTAAGGTCCATATCGTCCGAATCGTACTTCAGGTATTCCTCGATTGCGTATCCGACACGCCGCTTGTATGCCTGCATCGTGGCAGAGCTAATGTCCATCCGCCTCTGGTTCTCGTACCGTTCGAAGACTGAGTCCAGATCAACAGCCAGGATATCCACGGCCTCCTGCTCGTCCAGCACCGAAAGCACGGTGGTGCATGCCGATCTCAAGGAACGAGCTGTGGTCTGCTTCATCATGCCTCTCTCTCCAGCCCGGTCTAGGAATGAAATAAGGTCCTGCTTGCTCAGTGTAGTCACATCCCACCTCCCGGTCTCTCTCTACCCACGGAAATCTGCGACAACTATACCGTAGCACGAATCACATGTCGTTGAGATACTGATCGTGATGCAGCGTGTTTTGTGTATCGGTGTGAAACTCGATGACCCTTTTGCATCGCTGGATCACAGATGTTTGATGCTGCGTACCGCGCCGGCGATATCCGGCGAACACTCTCTCGTGTCCATCCTTGTGACTCTTGCAGCCAGCTTGACAAGCATTTGAGAGAGGCATACTTTAGCCCGAGACGCAGACTTAAACCCGCAGACTTTCATGCCCGCTCGGAGGTTGATCGATGCCCAGGCTCGAGCTGCTCAGCGAAGTGCAACGGCGAATGCTCCAGATGTTCCCGTGTATGGAACACGACGATATTCCGTGGACCCCTATGCGCAAGCCGCTCTCGGAGAGCAGGCTGGCCCTGATCACCTCCGCTGGGCTGCACGTAAAAAACGACAAGCCATTCGTTATGGGTGGCGATTCCTCATACCGCGTGATCCCACAGTCCACTAACACGGCAGACATCCTGCAAAGCCACGCCAGCATCGGATTTGATCACACCGGCATCTACCGGGACATAAATGTCACCTACCCAGTGGACCGTTTACAAGAACTTGTGGACCGGGGAGTTATAGGGTCTTTGGGGGAAAACAACTACTCCTTCATGGGTGCATTGCGCGACACATCCGAGGTGGTGGAACGGACCGGGCCAGAGGTGGCCCGCAGGCTCGTCGATGAAGGCGTAGAAGTCGCGTTTCTAACCCCTACTTGACCCTTGTGCTCACACGCGGTCAGCGTGCTCGCCAGGTGCTTCGAGGAAGCGGGTATTTCGACCACCGGTGTTGTATTCGTCAAGGAACATGCCGAGCGGGTCAAGCCGCCCCGGATGTTATGGGTCCCCTTCGCATTCGGCAACGCACTGGGCGCAGCAGACAATCCCGACCTGCAACACCGGATCTTGGGAGCCGCCCTGGAGTTGCTGGAGCGGCGGCAAGGCCCCGCCCTGGAGGAGTTCCCCGACTATACGGCCCCGCAAGCCCTGCTTCAGGCATCATCAGCCGAACGTTCCGGAGACGTGGACAGCCTGGACCCGGCGGACGAACTGACGTCTCTGCGCCCCTATTACGAGCGTTGGGTAGAGAAACACAAAGGACGCACACAAGTCGGCCTGTGCGGCGTCCCCCAAAGGCGTTTCCGGGGAGTGGTGCGCTTCCTGCAGAGCTATACCGCCGGGGATCAGCAAGACTACACGGACCGTCCCGAAGAGGTGAAGCTGCCTCAGTACATCCGCTACTGCGTTGACGACCTGAAAGCATTCTACTATGAAGCCCGGCTGGAGCAGCGGCCAGATTCAGCAGACCACCAAGTACACGAGTGGTTCTGGGGAGAGACTGCAATGGGCCGAATGATAGTAAGCCTCGCGGCTCGGATGGAAGAGTCGGAGGACGCTGAGACTAAGGCCATCCCGTATGGATTGGCGCGGTAAATGAGGGTTCAACTGGTCAATTGGTCTAATGACCCCTCATACCCGAATCCATTTGCGGAAGGCTAACCTTTGCCGAGAGCACCGACAGCAGTAGGCTGCTTCACCCACGGCGGCTCCGTGGCCGCGTGGTTGACATTTACCAGGTCCTGCAAGTACTGGCCTGTTACTGAGTAGGGCATATGGGCCAGGTCTTCAGGAGTGCCGGTGGCGATTAGCTCGCCACCCAGGTCGCCTGCGCCGGGACCCAGGTCGATGATCCAGTCGGCGTTCTTCATCACGTCCAGGTTGTGCTCGATGAGAATCACCGTGTTGCCATTGTCCACGAGCCGGTGCAGCACCCGCAACAGAGCAGCGCAGTCCTCGAAGGACAGACCGGTGGTCGGCTCGTCAAGCAGGTAGAGGGTCTTGCCCGTGGCGCGTCGGGAAAGCTCGGTGGAGAGCTTCACCCGCTGGGCCTCACCGCCGGAAAGGGTGGTGGCTGGTTGTCCCAACCGGATGTAGCCCAGTCCCACGTCGCGCAGGGTCTCCAGCTTGGGACGAATCCGGGGAAAGTTTTCGAACAACTCCAATGCTTGGGCCACAGTCATGTTCAGCACATCGGCGATGCTGTGTCCACGGAGGGTCACTTCCAAGGCCTCGCGGTTGTAGCGGTTGCCGTGGCATACCTCGCAGGGAACGGTTACGTCCGGGAGAAACTGCATTTCAATCTGGTTATACCCCTCGCCACGGCAGGCTTCGCAGCGCCCTCCCTTGACGTTAAATGAGAATCGGCCCGGCTTGTAGCCGCGGACACGGGCCTCAGGCAGATTGGAAAACAATTCCCGTATCGGTGTGAACGCGCCGGTATAGGTGGCAGGGTTGCTGCGGGGGGTGCGTCCGATGGGAGACTGGTCGATGTTGACCACCTTGTCGATGTTTTCGACCCCGACCACTGCATCGTGCTTGCCGGGGAGGTCCCGGGCACGGTAGAGGATCTGTGCCAGCCGCTTGTAGAGGATGTCATATATCAGGGTGCTCTTGCCGGATCCGGACACTCCAGTTATGCAGACCAGTTGGCCCAAGGGGAACTCGACGTCGATGCCTTTGAGGTTGTTCTCCCTACAGCCATGCACGGCCATTGACTTGCCGTTTCCGGAACGCCGTTGCTCCGGGACCGCTACCTTCCTACTCCCGCTGAGATACTGGCCGGTCAGCGAGTCGGGCGCATCCATCACCTCATCCAGAGTCCCGGCGGCGACCACACGACCGCCGTGCTCCCCCGCCCCCGGGCCAAGATCAGCAATGAAGTCGGCCGCCCTCATCATCGCCTCGTCGTGCTCCACCACGACCACCGTGTTGCCCATGTCGCGCAGACTGCTCAGGGTGCCGATGAGCCGGTAGTCGTCGGCGGGGTGAAGCCCCACTGTTGGCTCATCGCAAACGTAAAGGACACCAGTCAACCCCGATCCTATCTGGGTCGCCAGCCGCACACGTTGGGCCTCGCCGCCGGACAAGGTGCGTGCAGTACGGTCCAGTGTGACGTAGTCCAACCCGATGCCCTCCAGGAAACTCAACCTCCCTTCTATTTCCTTGAGGACCTGGTTGCCTATGGTCTTCTGGCGCATCGTCAGCATATGCCGGGAATGTTCACCAGGGACATCCGGGTCTATGTCCCGGACCCAGTCCAGCGCCTGGCGTATGTTCTTGGCACAGACATCCATGATACCCAATTCGCAAACCTTCACTGCCAGGGCCTCAGGACGCAGACGCTTGCCGTCGCAGGCGCGACAGGCGCGGGCGGCCATATACCGTTCAATGTCCTGGCGCGTGTGCTCAGAGTCCGTCTGTTTGTACCGTCGTTCCAGATTGGGAATCACACCCTCGAATGAAGTGTCCCAATTGTAGGTGCGGCCCCGATGGGTACGGTGGCGAACGGTGATTTTCTTCGTTCCATTTCCGTAGAGGACCAAGTCCAACTGCTCCTTAGTCAGTTCCCTAACCGGGACCTTGGCCGAGAATCCATTGGCCGAGGCGACGGACTCCAGCACGCTGACGTACCAGCTATTGGCCGGGCCATTCCTGGCCCAGGGAATGATCGCGCCCTCGGTCAACGACAAGTCCTTGTTGTGAATCACCAGTTCCGGATCAATTTCCAGCTTGTAGCCGAGGCCGGTGCACTCGCCACATGCGCCGTGGGGGCTGTTGAAGCTGAAGGTCCGGGGCTCTATCTCCGGTAGGCTGGTGCCACAACGGACGCAGGCGAATTGCTCCGAGAATACCAACTCCTCTCCGCCTTCAACGTTTACCTGGACTACACCCTCGCCCTCACGCAGGGCCGTCTCCACCGACTCGGCGATCCTGGTCATCTCGGTGTCCTCACGGATGATGAGCCGGTCGACGACGATTTCGATATAGTGCCACTTGCGCCGGTCCAGGTTTAGGTCGCCCATCTCGTCCAGCAAGTGGACCTCTCCGTTGACCCGGACACGCACGAACCCGCCGCTGCGGGCATTCTCGAAGACGTCCTTGTGCTCCCCCTTCTTGCGCCGCACCTTGGGGGCAAGGAGCAACAGGCGACTGCCCTCCGGCAGCGCCATGATGGCGTCTACTATCTGCTGCACCGTCTGACGCTCCACAGGTCGCCCGCACTTGGGACAGTGGGGCGTTCCGACGCGAGCAAAGAGGAGGCGCAGGTAGTCGTAGATCTCGGTGACAGTGCCCACCGTGGAGCGGGGATTATGGGAAACACCTTTCTGGTCAATGGAGATAGCGGGGGACAGGCCCTCAATGTAGTCGACGTCGGGTTTGTCCATCCGTCCCAGGAACTGCCGGGCATAGGCTGATAGAGATTCAACGTATCGCCGTTGTCCCTCTGCATAGATCGTGTCGAAGGCCAACGAGCTTTTCCCGGACCCCGACACCCCAGTGATCACCACCAGCTTTTCCCTGGGAATGGTAATGTCAATGTTCTTGAGATTGTGCTCCCGGGCTCCCTTGACGTGGATGAACTCCTGGGGCATAGACACGCTCCCCTCACCTGTGATTGGGAACCATTTTAGCACTCTGTCATGGCTTCGGGATGTACTGGATGGTCTTGTTGCATCGTGTATGCTGATACAGTCACCGTGATGAGTGGTTGGCCACTCATGATCTAGCCTACTCGAGGAAATCCGCGAAGAGTGGGAAACATGGCCCTTGATCTTGGCAGCACCTTCCTTCAGTTGGACGAGGCCGGCGAGCAGTTGGCAGGCGTTCGGAATGACCGCTACCAGAGGCTTCAGCGGTTCGTGGACAAGACCGCCGATGTCGATGTCCAGACGGCCGTCAACAAGACCTCATTTGACCGGGACCGACCTTTCCTAGCGGCCGAGGTGCAAGACCGGCTGCTCGGGGGCTACGGCCCGGTTGACTTGCCGTCTGATTGGTGCGTCGTGGCGGTGGACGGTTCACACATCGACGTTGACCGCCACCTCCCAGTCCCGACCTACCTGATAAACCTCGGAGGCTGCACCCTGACATACGGGGCACGCGCTGATGCAGCATTGTTCAGCCAACCTGACCTAGCATCCGAGCATGAAGAGCTATACATCAACAATCCTGCCAACCCGGTTGAGGAAGAGCCGGTGACCGGAGCGCTATTGGGGCTGGTCCGTACAGTCCGAGAACTGGAGAGATTGGCCGACTCCGTTGAGGAATGCCCTCCGGGGTTACCGACTCTTGCCCTAGTGGATGGCTCTCTGGTCTTGTGGGGCCTCTCCGGGCAAGGCTACCAGCCTTACATCAGGGAGGCGATCGTGAGGGACAGCCTGCTCCCGGCGTTGAACCGGCTACGGGACCAGAGCCAATTACGCCCTCTCAGCGTGGCTGCGTACGTTTCCCTTCCCAGAAGCACCGAGGTTGTCAATGCCGCCAGGGCCGCGCTTTGTCCTTTCGATCGAGCCCATTGCCGACGCTCCTGCGGCAGTCGCCGCTCCGTATCCTCTCCCTGCAATATGGCCAACGACTTGCTCGACAGGGAACTATTCTACGAAACCCTGGAGCCAGGGTGGCGCTCGCCGGTATACCGCACCAACTCCTCGGTGCCGCGCGAAACCTACGGGGAGCACCAGGTAATCTTCTACTACATGCACTGCGGGGAGGAGATCGCACGGGTGGAGATCCCACAGTGGATCGCTGACGACGAGGGTTTGCTGGCACTGGGGCACAGCCTGATCCTGGACCAGTGCCGACGGGGTCAAGGTTACCCTGTCGCAATCTCCGAGGCCCACGAGCAGGCAGTCATAACAGGCCGCGACCGGGAGCTGTTCAAGCGTATGGTGGCCGAGAGCCTGGAACGCAAGGGGCTCACGACATATACATCGGAGAAGGAGCGCTCCAAGCGCACTCCATGGGTCTAGTGGACGGGGCCACCACACATTACCCTCCGCCGTTGTCCAAGTAATCCAGGAACTCCTCGTAGCTGCCGAATCCGGCCACCGTGTGCAGGAACTCGCCCAGGGTATCGCTTCTCTCACGCAGCTCTACCAGTTGATTGTGGATCGGGCTGATCGACGCCGGACTGGCGGCGTAGGAACCGTGAAACGCAAAGAAGGCCTGGTTGATCTTGCGGATTCGAAAGCCGTGCTCCAGCAGCATCAGGCGCCGCTGCTCCATGTATGACTCCGCCTCTTCGACTTTCCCATCGGCGAGGAGTTCCTCGGTGCGGAGGCGGGTATCACGCATTGCCTCGCTGAAGTTGAAGGCACCTAGCACGGGTTTGGGCCGTGATGTTCCGGGGCCGGTTTCCCCGATCACGGGCTGGCCGGTCATGGCAGCAAAAGCCCGTTCCCCGATCTCTTCCCCGCCCAGTGTTGCTGCCGTCTCGTTGAGGGTGGTCATCTCCGGGCTGGACCAGAAGTTCCGGCCCAGGGGGCGGAAGAAGAACCAGTGGTGCAGCCATTCGTGGGCCGTGATGATCAGGGCGTAGCGCATGTCCCCCTGGTCAGAGACCACGCTGGGGTAGACGGCCACGCCGCCGGTGCGCTCGACGAGGGCCGACAGGTCTTTGTCACGGAAGTAGGCTGCCTCAATACGCTCCTTGTCCGCGTCGGACATGCCGGGCTCCAAGAGCAGGGTGGACTGGCGGTGGATCCGGTCCCTGGGCGACAAGACGAGGACGCCAGGCGAACTGGTGAACACGGTGTCCACCGGCGGGAATATCAGACCAATGCCGGACTCGAGCCCCTCGGCAGCCAGCACCGCGCTAATCTCGGACTCCACTCCTTCTTCGACCGTAGCCAGGATTTCCCGGCGGCGTGCCTCTACCCTAGCAATGGCAGTTTGGAGGGACTCAGCGCCCTGGTCGGGATGGGATTCGGCTGTTGAGGCGTGATGGTCCAACCGGTGCCGCAGTTCGGACAGCTCCCGCCCCAGGGAGAAGAACTCACGAACCAAGTCGTTTCGGGCATCGCGGTCCAGTTCGTCGCGCCAAGGAAGCAGGTCTACGGACTTTCGGACCCACTTGTCCAAGAAGTTGGAGAGTTCCCAATCGACGAGGCTATAACGATGGGGAGCTACCAGGGCATCCACGGCATCGTGCCTGTAGTCGCCGTGGCCCGCCACCAGGAGCAGGACCAACAGGACGGTAGTCAAGGCGACGCGGGGCCATCGCTCTACCCGCAACCCGCCTCCGCCCCGCTTCCGCCTCCTGACGGCCGGGTCATGCCAGGACCCGGTAACGGTAGCTGGACGTCAGCAAGTCGTTTTCCTCAAAGCGGCTGAACCGCAGGGGGCTGATGTCGATGGACGAAGTGGCGCCCTGACCGATCAACTCGGACATAGTGACGCCGATCATTGGCGCGAGCTTGAACCCGTGGCCGCTGAACCCCACGGCACAGTACAGTCCTTCGATGCCCGGCACCCTGTCCAGAATGGGATGCCAGTCGGGGGTGGTAGTGAACAGCCCAGACCATCCGCCGCGGAAATAGGCTCCGGCCATATCCGGGACCCTGCGCTGCATCCGCGTGAGGGCGGATGCCATGTCGTCCATGCCAGCGGCTTCGTTGTAGTTGTCCAGTTCCACTTCCTCATCGTCGCCGAACCCCATGAGGCTGAAGCGCGGCCCGTCGGGACGGAAGGACATGGACTGAGCGATGTCGCCCACGGTGGGGTGGAAGGGCAAACGGTCCACCGGGCGGACGATATAGGCCACCTGGTGCCGCACTGGGACCAGGGGTACATCGACGCCAACCTTGGCCAACTCAACCCTGGACCAAGGGCCGGCGGCGACCACGGCGACGTGTGTTTCAACCCTTCCCGCGGCAGTGTTGACGGCGCGGACGCGGCCACCCTGGACCTCAATGCCAAGCGCCGGAGCCTGGGTAACGACCTCCGCGCCCATTTCACTAGCGCGGTTGGCATAGGAGGACATGACCAAGTATGGGTCAGCGTAGCCGGACTGGGGTTCCCAGCCCATCGCCTCGTCATCGGAGACGGACACCATCGGGGCTATGTCCCTCAAGTCGTCCCGGTTGACGACCATCGTGTCGATACCCAACTCCACCTGCATGGCCACGTTACGCTCAAGGCCCTGGCGATCCTCATTTTCGACCACCACCAGATAGCCTGTCTCCACGAATCCGGACGGCCCGCCGACCATTTCCTCGAAGTTGGCGAAGATGCGACGGCTTTCCCAAGCCATTGTGGCAGTCACAGGATTGGAATAGTGCATCCGGCAGATGGCCGCCGACCGGCCTGTGGAGCCGGAGCCGATGACATCGCGCTCCAAGAGCAGAGTGTCGGTGATTCCCAAGCGTCCCAAGTTATACAGGATACTGCACCCTACGACGCCTCCCCCAATGACTACCACATCCGCAGTTTCCTTCATGCTGCGAGGTCCTCCGCCAAAAAGTTATCACGTATCCGGGCCTGGACTGGTCAGACAAGACTATCTTAGCGTATCCGGTCTATGACAGTAAGCATCAGTGACAAACGCAGGGCGGTGTTCCATTTCAGGCGGCCTGGTTGACCGGCGGCGAGCAGGCGGGAAATCTCTTGTTTTTCCGCTGATTTCGGACAGGGTAGGGCAGATCCTAAGCTTCTGCGGTAGCCCATTCCTTCCAGGGACGCTCTTCAACCTCCTGGTCAAGGTCCGACTTCCGGGGCATGTGCCGGTTGATCCGCTCCCAGTGATAAGGAAGTAGGGCGAGCAGGATGTCCCTGGGCTCGGGGATGGCGTCCTTGTCCTGGAACCGGTCCACGCATTTGTGGAGGGCGATGAATGTGCGAAGGCGGAAGCCGGCCTTGACTATCCTTTTGATGAATGAATGGGTCTCGGGTTGGGGTTTGTGCTCGTCGCGGGCTTTCTCGCATTCGAGTGTGTAGTCCTCGGCCAGTTGGCGCAGCTTGATGAAGGCGAGTTGGGGAGCGTACTTGCGCTGGAGAGCGCGGACGCGGGCCTGGAGGGACCTGATTTCGCTTCTCATTTTCCGGTGTCAGCTCCTTTTGGATCAGTTCCTGGAGAAGGGAAGAATTGGAGGGGAAAAATTTCAGTTTCCCCTCCATTTCCGCTCATTTCCGCTCACTTTTGCGAATTCCGTCGCATTGACCGGGGTCTCAGGTAAGGGTGCGGGACGGTCCATGGGATATCCCCGGGCATCGAGAACGCTGCTCCATGACCACTACAGGACCGGCCTGCGCGCATTGGGCCGGTTCCCCGAGTGGCGGGTTGGATTTCGTTCCCGGTCAGGGCGGTAGTCCGGTCCTGACGCCTACAAGACATGATAAGGAAGGGCAACCGGGGTTTGAAAGGAGCAAGTGTCAGTAATCCGGGGTCCGATAAAGACACCAAAAGGGAAACCACCCGCGACCGAGCCGGGGCAGGCTTTGAGTTGGAACGCTACCGGGATGGCATGGTGGCCTCCCCAGATACGATGATATGCATGATAGGCTCAGGACTTTATCGGTAATCCTGATAATCGAGTCCAAAACCGTTGACAATTGTTGATTGATTGAGTAGACTTTTCTGTGATGCGAACAGCGCACGTGAACAGTTGCTCCTGTACATGTCCCCCAACATAGGGGGCAGGTCAGTCACACGCGCTCGAACACGGCAGACCAGCCTGCGTCCACCAAGAGTCCGGAAAATGGTGGACGTTTTATTTTGCCCCTTAAATGCCCTGAAATTATTGCCCCCAATCCAGCAAGAACCGGGAGGCCGCAGGTGACGAGTCCGAGTAGCACGAACCAAGCGGTAGACCAGGCAGAAATCCACCAGAGAAGCAGGGAGCTTGCCCCGTCTTCTCCAGGAATCATCCCTTTCCTCGATGACGAAGTGCAGAGGCTCGAAGCGGAATCAGGCCGGTTCGAAAGCGGAGAACTGGATAACGCTCAATTCACTCCGTTCCGACTACGCCAAGGCGTCTACGGGCAGCGGCAACCCGACGTTCAGATGATCCGGGTCAAAGTCCCCGGCGGTATCCTGACCTCGGAGGCGCTGGATGACCTAGGGGATATCACCGAGCGGTATGCTCCCCTGAAGAAGGGCCACATTACCACCAGGGAAAACATCCAGATACACCACATCCCACTGGCCGATTGTCCCGCCGTGTTACGGTTGCTTGGAGAAGTGGGGTTGACCTCCCGCGAAGCCTGCGGAAACACGGTCCGGAACGTGGTAGGACCGGCGTCTGCCGGTGTCTGCGCCGACGAGATTTTCGACCCCACCCCCTACCTAACGGCCTACGTGCGGTTCGGTGTCCGGCATCCCATCACCCAAAACTTCCCCCGAAAGTTCAAGTCCGCCTTCACCGGCTGCGACTCTCACGACGCCGTGGCCGCCGCGATACAGGACCTGACCTACGTTGCCCAGATACGCGAGGAAAACGGCGTCGCTGATTCGAGGGACGGATCCTCTACGTCCGTGCCGACCCCTCGCCAGGAATGGGACAGCGCCACCGGTAAGGGGTTCAAGGTCTTTGTGGGTGGCGGAACCTCCATCATGCCCCGGCTGGCGAAGCCACTGTACGAGTTCGTTCCTGAGAGCGAGTACCTTCGTGTCGCCCTAGCAATATGGACGGTGTTCAACAACGCCGACATCCTGCGCAAGAACCGCATGATGGCCCGGATCAAGGTGCTGATTGACAAGATCGGCCTAGATGCCTTCCGGGAGCTAGTGGATGCCGAGCTGGAGAAGATAGGACCCATCGACCCCACTCCGCTGATGACAGCCGAAGAGATCGAGAGGGAAACCCCTCCGCCCCTGTCGGGCCAGACCAATGGCGTTGGGAGCAACGGAAGCAACCCCGCGTACTCGCGCTGGGTGGAGACCAACGTGGTGAGCCAGCAGCAAGAGGGTTACCACCTGGTTTACGTCAAGCCCGTCCGCGGCGATATTACCCCGGAGCAGTTCCACGGCCTGGCCGATATCGTCCGGCGCTATACCGGGGGGCGCGCCCGGTCCACACAGGAGCAGAACCTGGCCCTGCGATGGGTGCCCGCCGACAGGCTGCACGACGTTTGGGAAGCCCTGAACGCCCTCGACCTCGCTGAGACGGGAGCCCATCACATTAGCAACGTCGTCTCCTGCCCCGGCACCGATAGCTGCAAGCTGGGCATCACCGCCTCGATGGGACTGGCCAAGGCGGTCCGGGAGGAGATATCGACCTGGAACGGACTACTAGAGGACGAGGGAGTCCAGAAGATACGCATCAAGATGAGCGGCTGCCCCAACGGCTGCGGCCTGCACCACATCGCCAACATCGGTTTCCACGGCGCGGCGGTGAAGGGTCCCGACGGACAGCAGATTCCGGCCTACGAGCTGTTCCTTGGCGGCAACTACGGCGACAACAGGGTGGAGGACTCGCGCATTGGCACGCGGATCCCCAAGATCAAAGTGCCGGCCAAGGTCGCGCCGAAGATAGTCACTGAGATCGCTTCCTACTACAAGAGCAACCGGCAGAGCGGCGAAGAGTTCAACCAGTTCCTGGAGCGTGTGGGGCTGGAAGAAGTAACTGCGGTCGCTGCCGAGGCCCAGAGGGTTGCAGAGACCGCCGACTCAGGCTCCGACCTCTACTTCGACTGGGAACGGACCAACGTCTATAAGCTGGAGAGGGGCGAAGGTGAGTGCATGGTATAACGTGCATTCACCAAGCTTAACCCCTCTGGATGGAGGGTCGGCTTGGTAGCCTCCCTCGGCGGGCGGGTAGTAGCATTCGTCGAAGCCAGGATGCAGTCGGAGATGGCCGGGCTGATCGAGCGGCACGGCGGTATTCCGTACCCGGCTCCTGTCCTGCAGGAGGTGTACCTGCGGGACGATCCAGAGGTCCAGCGCCTGGTCACCGATGTGTGCAACCGCGATCTTGACGTGGTGGTGCTGCTTACCGGCGTGGGCACCAATGCGCTCGTAGTCGCTGCCGAGTCGATGGGCGTGAAGGACCGGTTCCTTTCGTCGCTCGACGAGCTAACGGTTTTTGCCAGAAGCCCCAAACCCGGACGGGTGCTTCGCCAGAACAAGATTCACATCGACGTGATGCCTCCCGAGCCGTATACCTCCGCCGACCTGATGGATTCGATCTCGGGCTACGATTTGCACGGCAAGAGACTTGCCGTGCAGGCATACGGTGCGCCCAACGGTTTTCTGACCCGGAGCCTAGAGGAGCGGGGCGCGACGGTGCGCGAGGTGACTCTCTACAACTGGGGACTTCCGGAAGACACTTCGCCGGTAGTCCGCATGATCGATGACCTGGGAAACGGGGGCGTGGACGCCCTGGCATTTACCAGCCAGCCCCAGGTCCGCAACCTTTTGGCCATCGCTGCCCAAGCGGACAAGGAGGCCCAACTGCGGGATAATTTGGAACGGTTGCCCGTAGTCATAGCGTCGGTGGGGCCGGTGTGCAGCGGACGTCTGAGGGACATGGGCTTGAGGGTGGATGTGGAGCCAGAGCACGTCCACATGGGCAACATGATAGTCGCGCTGGCAGAACACTTCAGCGGGAGCGGCGACTCCGGAACCGGGGGTTAGACTCACCGGACCGACCCGCGCCGTTTCCTGACCTTACTTCCCTTCCCCCCGCCGCCAGTACCGCTTAAATCCGCTGTCTGCGGAGATCCACAATGGGTAACTGGCTGCATTATATCTTTCTGCACTCCCGACAATGCCTATCCGGACAGGCAAGACGTTCCAGTCTTATGTGTTGGCGGAGAGGGAGCACGACGCCGAATGCCAACAGATAAGAGCCTGGGACGGGCCCATGACTTGAGGGGGTAGAGTCGTGCCTTGCAGCGATGTCAGGGGGTGGCCTAGGGTGCGATGAATCCAGATGCGTCCGAGTTGCCGCTCAGCGGATGAGCCAGCGCTTCAACCTTTCCAGAGGAGAGACGCTTTCCTCAACCATCTGTCCGCGCCAGCGCTTCTCCACCCGTATGGAGCGTGGAGTGACGAAGAAGAGCAGGTAGCCGATTACCACCAATCCCAGACCGGCCCAGATAAGGAACTTAAACCACAGGGCACCTATCACGAACAGGACCAAGCCCAGGAGCATGAGCTTGCCGGGGGTTATCCTGGGCCACCTACGCCCTGAAGGGGCTTCCGGCGCAGGGGGACGACCTGTTGCACGGACGGGGGCGACTACATGGTCGTCTGCCCTTGGCAGGTCCCTGGAAGCCTCGTCTGGAGGGGATTCCCCGGCCTGTCGCAGGATTTCTTCGATCTCGTCCTGATACCTGTCAGGCATAACTCCTCCGCCCCTAGTTCTCTCACTATGTTGTTGAGAAGGCTACCTGAGTGTGGGCGCAAAGGCTACGTATAGGTAATTGCGCCCAAACCCACCGCATCCGGGCGGGTTTGGGCATGGATTATAACGCAGGGTAACGGTTTGCGGAAGTGTGCAAGGCGACTCTTATCCGAACCGACCCGTTATATATGCCTCCGTCCGTTCGTCAGTGGGGTTGGTGAATATCTGGCGGCTTTCGCCGTACTCCACCAAGATGCCTATGCGTTGGTCCTCCACCATCAGGAAAGCCGTGTAGTGGGAGACGCGGGCTGCCTGCTGCATGTTGTGGGTAACGATGACGATGGAGTATTCCTCCGCCAACTCCCGCATCACCTCTTCAATAGCCAGGGTAGCGATGGGGTCCAAGGCTGAACACGGTTCGTCCATGAGGATGACCTGGGGTTCCACCGCCAGGGTGCGGGCGATGCAGAGACGCTGCTGCTGGCCGCCGGAGAGGCCCAGAGCACTGGCGTGGAGGCGGTCTTTGACCTCTTCCCACAGGGCGGCGCGCTTCAGAGAGGTCTCCACCAGTTCGTCCATGTTGCCGCGGAAACCATTGATGCGCGGTCCAAAGGCCACGTTGTCGTAGATGGACTTTGGGAAGGGATTGGGCCTTTGGAATACCATTCCGATCTGGTACCGGATTTCCGCTGGATCCACCGTTTCTGCGTAGAGGTCCTGTCCCTCGAACAGCACCTTGCCGGTGATGCTGGCGTCGGGGATAAGTTCGTTCATGCGGTTGAAGCAGCGCAGCAGCGTACTCTTGCCGCAGCCCGACGGCCCGATGATAGCAGTGATGTGGTTGCGGGGTACGTCCAAGGTGACGTCTGTCACCACCTGCTTGTTGCCGTAGAAGACGCTGAGGTCTTCGGTCTGGAGAATGTTTTCAGCTATTTGCATCTCTCCTACATCCTATCCCGGAACTTGAAGCGCAAGAACACGGCGGCTGCGTTCATTATGAACAGGAGGACCAGCAACACCATGATGCCGGCTGCCGCTGCTTCGTGGAAGCCGGCCTGAGGGCGCGAGGTCCAGTTGAAAATCTGGATCGGAAGCACCGTGAACCGGCTCATGGGTCCATCCGGTGCGAAGGGAACGAATGTCAGCGCGCCCATCACGATCAGCGGCGCGGTCTCTCCCATTGCACGGCTGACGGCCAGGATAACCCCGGTCAGGATACCGGGGAACGCCTGGGGCAAGACCAGATGCCACACTGTCTGCCACCGGCTCGCGCCGAGGGCGTATCCACCCTCCCGAATGGAGGGCGGCACAGCGCGGATGGCTTCCTGGGACGCAATGATGATCACCGGGAGCACAAGCAGGGCGAGGGTGAAACCACCGGCCAGAACGCTCTTGCCCAGGGCCAAGGTCCTTACGAAAATCTCCAATCCGAGGATTCCATAGACTATGGAGGGTACGCCTGCCAAGTTTGCGATGTTCACCTGGATGATCTTGGTGAACTTCTGACGGGACGCGTATTCCTCCAGGTAAATGGCAGCTCCAACCCCCAAGACGAAGGACGCCACCCCTGCCACGGCGATGACGTAGATGCTACCAATCACTGCGGCCTGGATGCCCGCTCTCTCCGGGAAGCGTGAGGGGAAGCTGCTCAGAAACTGCCAGTCAACACGGCTGTACCCCTGCACGACAATGTATGTGAGGAGCACTACCAGCATTAACAGGGCGATGGCAATGGCCGCCATACAAAGCCCGGCGAAGATCGTGCTCTGGCGTTTCCGCCGAGCCAAGCGTGCCTGGAAATCGGCCCGTTGCGTCGACCGAATCATTCGTACTGTTCCCTGAACCTGCGGACCACCCACTGGCTGAGCAGGTTCATGATTAGAGTCAAGCAGAACAGCGTCAGGGCCACCGCGAAAATGGTCTTGAACTCCAGGGTGCCAGCGGGGGCGTCCCCAAGGCTCACCTGGACGATGTACGCAGTCATCGTCTCGATCGGAACGAAGGGGTTAAGGGTGAAATTGGGGTTCTGGCCCGCGGCGACCGTCACGATCATCGTCTCGCCTATGGCCCGGGAGGTGGCCAGTATGAAGGACGCTGCGATTCCCGACAGGGCAGACGGCACCACCACCCGGGTGGCCACCTCCAGCTTGGTTGCTCCCAGCGCGTAGGCAGCCTCCCGCAACGCACTGGGGACGGCGGTCATGGCATCTTCGCTAAGGCTTGATACCATCGGAAGGATCATTATCCCCATCACGATAGACGCGCTGAGGGCGTTGAACACGGCTATATCTTCGGAGATCATGCGCAACAAGGGGGTGACAAAGAGGAGCGCGAAGTACCCATAGACCACCGTGGGGATTCCGGCGAGAATCTCCAGTATGGGCTTTACGATCTGGCGCAGCCTGGTTGGGGCGTATTCGCTAAGGTAGATTGCGCTCAGGAGACCCAGAGGCAGGGCCACCAGCATCGACAGGAAGGCCACGAGGAGGGTCCCGGTGACCAGCGGCAACACGCCGAAGTGCTTGGATGCGAACAGCGGTGTCCAGCGAGTGCCAGTGAGGAACTCGATGGGCGAAACTTCCTGGAAGAACTGGATAGCCTCGAACAGGAGGACGGATACTATTCCAACGGTGGTGAGGACGGAAACGGTACTGAATGCGAAGAGGACCGAACGAGCGATACGCTCATGAATAACCCTGGTCCGCATCCGCCGTTGCGCGGAATAGTCTTTTTCCAAAGCGGTGACGCCTGGGGCAACTTCATACCTAGCCAAGGCAGGACTCCGTGCTCAATCCTGAGACTGACTCAGGAAATCCAAGAGGACGGAGGGCAGTTAACAGCATAGTTGGCGCGACCTCTCCGATACAACCTTTGATTCCCTGCAATTTCTCTGAATCCTGTTGCCTTTTCCTGGTATTTCGTGACGGGAGGAAGGAAAATTTCCTCCCCCCGCCGCTGTTTGAATGACTACTTGTTGTTGGCCAAGACTGCAACCACTGTGCCCTTCTGAGGGTTGTCACCGCCAAAAAGGGTGCCCGCCAGTCCACGGGTGACCCTGTCCTGGGCCAGAGTGTAGACCTCCTGCGGGTAGGGCAGGTAACCAACGTCCCGCACCAACTGCTGGCCGCCTTCCGGACTCAGGTGGAACCGGGCATACTCGGCCATGTGGGGCTTCGCCAGGGAGTCTTTGCGAATGTAGATGAACAGGGGCCGCGCCAATGGCTGGTAAGTGCCATCCTCGATGGTGGCGTCGTTTGGAGTGACGCAACCCGCGCCACCATCAACACCCACCAGCTTCAGCTTGTCCTGGTTCTCCGCGTAGTAGGCGTAGCCGAAGAAACCAAGGCTATGCTTGTCTCCAGCTATCCCCTGCACCAGAACGTTGTCGTCCTCGCTGGCGGTGTAATCGCCGCGGGAAGCTCCGCTCTCTTCGTTAACCACCTCGGTGAAGTAGTCGAATGTGCCGGAGTCGACGCCTGGGCCGTACAGCCTGATTTCCTCATCGGGCCACTCAGGGCGGACCTGGTTCCACCGCGTGACCTTGCCCTCTGCATCCGGACCCCAGAGGGTGTGGAGCTCGGAGATGGTCATGCAGTCAATGTAGTCGTTTGCCGGGTTGGTCATAACGCTGAGACCGTCGATGGCCACCGGGACCTCGACGTACTCGATGCCAGACTCGGCGCAGGCTGCGACCTCCTTGCCTTTGATCGGCCTGGAGGCGTTGGAGATGTCTGTCTCGCCGTTGCAGAACTTCTTGAAACCGCCGCCGCTGCCGGAGAGGCCCACGGTGACTCGAACCTTGCCGTTGGTGAGAATGCCGAACTCTTCGGCCACCGCTTCGCTGACCGGGAATACGGTGCTGGAACCATCGATGGTGATGCTGCCCTTGAGGTTCATCAACATCTCGTTGCTGGATGACATGTCCGTCTTGGTCTGGCTCATGGCCTGTTGCGACCCGGTTTCGGCCGTAGTGTTGTTGGCCAAGACTGCGACCACTGTGCCCTTCTGAGGGTTGTCGCCGCCAAAAAGGGTGCCCGCCAGTCCACGGGTGACCCTGTCCTGGGCCAGAGTGTAGACCTCCTGCGGGTAGGGCAGGTAACCAACGTCCCGCACCAACTGCTGGCCGCCTTCCGGGCTCAGGTGGAACCGGGCATACTCGGCCATGTGGGGCTTCGCCAGGGAGTCTTTGCGAATGTAGATGAACAGGGGCCGCGCCAATGGCTGGTAAGTGCCATCCTCGATGGTGGCGTCGTTTGGAGTGACGCAACCCGCGCCACCATCAACACCCACCAGCTTCAGCTTGTCCTGGTTCTCCGCGTAGTAGGCGTAGCCGAAGAAACCAAGGCTATGCTTGTCTCCAGCTATCCCCTGCACCAGAACGTTGTCGTCCTCGCTGGCGGTGTAATCGCCGCGGGAAGCTCCGCTCTCTTCGTTAACCACCTCGGTGAAGTAGTCGAATGTGCCGGAGTCGACGCCTGGGCCGTACAGCCTGATTTCCTCATCGGGCCACTCAGGGCGGACCTGGTTCCACCGCGTGACCTTGCCCTCTGCATCCGGACCCCAGAGGGTGTGGAGCTCGGAGATGGTCATGCAGTCAATGTAGTCGTTTGCCGGGTTGGTCATAACGCTGAGACCGTCGATGGCCACCGGGACCTCGACGTACTCGATGCCAGACTCGGCGCAGGCTGCGACCTCCTTGCCTTTGATCGGCCTGGAGGCGTTGGAGATGTCTGTCTCGCCGTTGCAGAACTTCTTGAAACCGCCGCCGCTGCCGGAGAGGCCCACGGTGACTCGAACCTTGCCGTTGGTGAGAATGCCGAACTCTTCGGCCACCGCTTCGCTGACCGGGAATACGGTGCTGGAACCATCGATGGTGATGCTGCCCTTGAGGTTCATCAACATCTCGTTGCTGGATGACATGTCCGTCTTGGTCTGGCTCATGGCCTGTTGCGACCCGGTTTCGGCCGTAGTGGCGCCGGACATGCTATCGGTTGGCTGTTTCTGCTCAGTGATGGTCACCGGCGCCGGGGCTGCGGGTTCCGACCCTCCACAGGCCAGGGAGAAGAGGGCAACTATCAGCAGGGCCGGGATGAAGATAGTAGCGGCGAGCCGCCACCTGTTATAGCTGATCGTCACGGTCGTATTACCTCAAACATACACGTTTTGGTCTTTCAGGTCCTTGGGAACAAGATCCGTACCGTGTGGTCTGTGGCGGCGGAGGCGATCGGGAAGGGGAAAAATGATATTGGTAATGCTTTGCGTTGGCGGTGTGAACGCCAACGCCCACTAAAATAATTCCACCGGGACGAATGCCCCGGTGGAATTATCAAGATATGGCTTATATGCCCCATACCCCCCGCGTTCAGGAGGGACAACCTGGGAAGTCCGGGTTGTATAGCTCCGCAATGATGCGTTACCATTCTCCCGGCGGGGTACCATCACCCGCCGACGCGGCCTATGAGACGAAAGGCGATCATAATATAACCGTATTTCGTAGCAATCAAAGGGCAGTCTTGAGAGGCAGGCAACTTGACCATGGTATGCAGTGGAAAAAGTGGAGATTCGTGCCTGAGAAGCGGATAAATGAGGGGGAGAATATAGCCGTATGACCTGGCTTGAAGACCCTGGACTACCGAGATAAGCCCACTGTATGGACACTTCTCTTATCCATTCCTACGA
Source organism: uncultured Dehalococcoidia bacterium (assembly GCA_951812625.1). Taxonomy (GTDB): domain Bacteria; phylum Chloroflexota; class Dehalococcoidia; order Lucifugimonadales; family UBA3495; genus CATOSP01. The sequence goes on from CATOSP010000002.1 coordinate 2,183,775, forward strand.
TATTCGTTGCGAGAATTATGGTATCCTCCTCACAGCTTGTCAACCCTTATTTCGACCAAAATTTCATCCAATCGCCGGAGTGCATTAACTGTGGCAACCGACCTGGTACTTGGAGTAGTTGATCAGTCCCCAGTGAGGGACGGGGGGACCGCGGGCGACGCCCTGCGTGAGACTATAGAGTTGGCCGTCGCAGTGGAGCGGTTCGGTTACTATCGGTACTGGCTGGCGGAACACCACAGCCTGCCGAATTTCGCAGGGACCAGCCCCGAGCTTATGATCGGACAGGTGGCGGCCCGCACCAGCACGATCAGGGTCGGCAGCGGCGGCGTCATGCTTTCCCATTACAGTTCCTTCAAGGTCGCGGAGCAGTTCCGCCTCCTGGAGTCGCTGTACCCAGGCCGCATCGACCTTGGCATTGGGCGCGCCCCTGGCAGTGACCAAGTCACGGCCGCGGCACTCTCGTACCCCAGGCCTGGAACTGACATCCGACAATTCCCCCAACAGGTGCTGGACCTGCTGGGACACCTGGAAGGGAGCCTAGAGTCGAGCCACATCTTCGCCAGCATTCAAGCCGGACCGGGAGAGAGTACAGTCCCGGAGGTGTGGTTGCTGGGATCCCGCTACGAGAGCGCCATCATGGCGGCCCACTACGGTCTTCCCTTCGCCTATGCTCACTTCTTCGGGCTGGGAGTAGAAGAGGGGCCACAAATCGTGGAGGGATACCGGCGGAACTACCGTCCGTCAGATCGCTTCCCGGAGCCGAAGGTCAACGTGGGGGTGCAGGTACTCTGCGCCGAGACCGAGGAGGAGGCGCACCGGCTTGCGGCCAGCCGGAACCTGGCGAGGCTGAAGTCGGTCACTGGACGGGCCAATGGAATACCCACGCTGGAGGAGGCGCAGTCGTACCAATACGCGGCCAATGAGTGGGCGTATACCCAGCAGTATCTGGCCCGGTGCGTTGACGGAGACCCCCAGCAGGTGAAGGAACGGCTGGAAGACCTGGCCGAGACCTACCAGACCCCGGACCTGAGCATCGTCACGATCTGCTACGACTTCGCGGACCGGGTCCGCTCCTACGAACTGCTAGCCAAGGAGTGCGGCATAATACCCGAAGCTTAACCACACTCTCCCGGATGCGAGAGAAGGGCGCACAATGGGGACATTTTCGGTAACGATAGGCGTTGGAAATCTCAGGGGTGGGGATTTGACGCCTGTGTCTGCGATGGTCGATACCGGCGCGGCCCACACGATGGTCCCGGAGAGTCTGCTGGTACGGCTGGGGATTGCTCCGATGGAGACGTTCGACTACGAACTCGCAGACCGGACAATCGCGCAATACGGCTACGGAATGGCCCGTATCGCCATTGATGGCCGGGAATGGCCCTGCCCAGTCATTTTCGGACCGGAGGATGAGCACCTTTTGGGAGCAACGACTCTGGAGATTTTCAATCTGACAGTGGACCCGGTAGGCCAGCTACTACTCCCGAGAAGATTCAGGGCGCGACCCGTTTAGGAGACGGAGCCGCTGAAACCAAGAGAAAATTTACTGGCCCAGAGCTTCGATGGCCCTACGGTGGGAGGCGACACTTTCCCCTACCGGGAAGGGGGCAACCACGGGCTGTTGCAGACCACGTGATCTCATCTCCTCCAATTCAGCTCGGCATTCTTCGGCGGTGCCGATGACGGCTAACTCCTTCTGCATTTCGGGGCTGATGGCTTCTGATACTGCGTCAATGTCTCCGCGTTCCAGGGACTGCTCTACCGTCGACATCTCTTCTGCATACCCGCACTGCCTGAAGAACGTCCTGTAGTATGGGTTCCTGGCGTATCGCGCGATCTGCCGCCTCAAAGCCGGTTGGGCGGCTTCGACATCGTCGACCACAGCTACCCGGACGTACCCGGCTACGTCTATCGTTGAGGGGTCGCGTCCGGCGCGTGCAGCACCGGCGTGGACGCGCTCTATGGACTGTTCGAGATGCCCTCCACCGGTCCAACTGAGGAGAACACCGTCGGCCATTTCTCCGGCCAACTCCAGCATACGGGGGCCGAGCGCGGCTATGTAGATCGGGACAGGATTTTCAGGGAGTACTGCTCCCAAGCTAACGTTCGACATCTGGAACAGCCGCCCGTGGTGCTCCACCTCGTCTCCCTGGAGCAGCCGCCTTACGACGGATATGGTCTCCCGCAGGCGCGCGAGGGGTCTCTGGTACGGTACGCCATGTCCCGATTCCACCGCGTGATGGTTGCCCACACCCAGGCCCAGGATGAACCTCCCGCCGGAGACAGACGCGAGCCCGGCTGCGGACATGGCAGTCATCAGCGGGGTGCGGCCAAATATGGGAAGGATGCCTGGGCCCACATTTATCCGCGAGGTCGCGCAGGCAATGGCAGTGAGTTGAGTGAGAGCGTCACGGCCACCCGATCCTTCGGTCATCCACAGGGTCTCGTAGCCACGCTCTTCAGCCATAAGGGCCAGGGACTTGAAGTCCTCTGGCCCTAGCTCCGGGTCGTTGCCGATTCTGATGCTCAACCGCAAAGCGACCTCTCCCTGGTTCATGGGTTGCCCGGTTGGTTGCTTCAGGAGCCCAACTGGTCTGCGAGGTCGACGAAGTTCTTGGCGACTACCGTGAACGACGGGTCCGGGGTGGGATCGGGCTTCTGCGCGGGGTTTGGCCCCCGCTCCATAGGACGGGGAACAAACGCGGATGGGAGGCCCACCTTCTGGGCATTCAGCAAGTCACCCTGGTGGGCGGCAACCATCATCACGTCTTTCGGATCCATCATCAGCAGATCGCAGGCAGTCTGATAGCTCTCCGGGTCGGGCTTATAGTGCTTTGCGACCTCGGCGCCCAGGATGCAGTCCCAAGGCATACCGCCGTACTTCCCCATGTCGGTCATCAACCTGATGTTGCCGTTGGACATGGGGGCCAGTATGAACTTCCGCTTGAGCCTGTACAGGCCCGGAACAGTATCCGGCCACGGGTCCAGGTAGTGCCAGGCGAGGTTGAACTTGTCCTTGGCTTCCTCGCTGATTCCGGTGATATGGAACTCTTCCAGCACCACGTCCAGAGACATGCGGTGGAGGCGGTCAAGGTTGGTCCAAGGCAATTCACCGGTTCGGACCCTGTTCATGAAAGGTCCGTACTTGGCGCGCCAGGCATCGGCAAAGGCATCCCAGTCGGCCTCGACACCGTGCTCCTGGCCGAACTGTTGGGCCTGACGGATTATAGACGACCGCCAGTCGACCACTGTGCCGAATACATCGAAAATCAATGCCTTGATGTTTGATGTGTCCATACCAATACTCCTGAGTCTAGGGTGACTATAATTTACTTGGGGCTCGATAATCAGGGCAAGGGTCAGGTGGAGAATAGCCGTGAGGAATTGGTATGTCAAATGTTAAAATCCCGGCCAGCCGTGCAAGCCAAGACATCTAACCCGGAGGACGGAAAGTGAAACGAGTAATCATTGACACCGATCCGGGGGTGGACGATGCCGCCGCGATCTTCCTAGCACTGGCCAGCCCGGAACTATCGGTCGAGGCGCTGACGACGGTGTACGGGAACGGTCCGGTGGAGGCGTCTACAGGAAACGCCCGCCGGATACTGCACGCCGCAGGCCGGACGGATATACGCATATACCAAGGGGCGGGAAAGCCCCTGGTGCGGCCTCCCAATGCTGGTTGGGCTTCCCATATCCACGGGCAGGACGCCCTCGGAGACTCCGGCTACCCGCTGCCTTCTGACGGACACCCGCCGGTGGGCGACGGCTACGCGGCGGTCGAAATCATCCGCCGCGTTATGGCGAGCCCCGGGGAGATTACCATCCTGGCCCTGGGAAGGTTGACCAATCTTGCGCTGGCGACGAGCATCGAGTCGGGGTTGGCCGAGGCAATTGCAGAGGTCGTGGTTATGGGTGGGGCGGTGTCGGTGCCGGGGAATGTGTCTCCCGTTGCCTCGGCCAACCTGTACGAGGACCCGGAGGCAGCGGCCATCGTCTACTCGTCCGGTGTCTCACTGGCACAGGTTGGGCTGGACGTGTGCAACCTGGTGACGATAAATCGCGCTCAACTTGGCAGAATCGGCGATGCGAGAAGCCCGGCCGCTCATCTGCTGTCGGCTGCGACCCCATTCCTGCAACGGTCTTACGTCAGCCGGGGACTGCTGGCCGAGTCAGGCAGTGTGCGATACAACGACATGCCAGCCGTGGCCTATGCAGTTGACCCCAGCCTGTTCGAGGCCGAGGATTACTTCGTTGAGATCGAGACAGCCAGCCCGCTCACCAGAGGACAGACTGTGGCCCACCGTCCTGATGCTTCGGGACGGCGGGCCAACGCCAAGGTGTGCATGGATGTGGACACGGCCCGCCTGACCGAGATGTTCACCGAGCGGGTGGCGGGACTGCGTCCGGAGTGAACTGCGGGTGTTCCGACAGGACTACAGACCGGAGATGGCCTGCTTCACCTCATCGTAGTCGGGTTCCACGCCGGGGTTGGGACCCACCCACCTGTATCGGATGACCCCCTCTTTGTCCACCACGACCACGGCCCTCTTGGAAGCCGTATAACCCTCCATCCCCGCGAAGTTCTCCAAGGCCACGTCGTACTGGTTCACGACCTGGCGCGCGAAATCGCTAAGCAGGGGGAAGTTGAGGCTGTTCTGGTCGCTGAAAACCTTCAGGGAGAACGCGCCGTCTACGCTGATACCCAGCACCTGGGCATCCAGCGAGTTGAACTGCTCCATCTGGTCCCGGAACGTACACATCTCGGTCGTGCAGACCCCGGTGAAGGCACCGGGATAAAAGGCCAGCACAACGTTCTTGCCGCGGAAACTGCCCAGGTTCTGGGGCTGGCGATCGGCATCGGGAAGGGTGAAATCGGGGGCGCTCTGGCCCACTTCAGCAGCCATTTTATTTCCTCCTAAACTGGTGCCTCCGGCCCAGGGAAGTCCAACTACAGGCCCTATCCGACCGGGCGCGTGGCGACAGGTATCTTAACACAGCCATAGGTATCTCGGGCACCGACTCCCAACTCACCACGGCTCCCGATACCGGCCCCCCATGATACAATAGCGCCGCGCTCAGGCACGTCCCCATTTCCGAGAACCACGAACGGAGTTTGACAGCGATGTACTTCGATTCCCGGCGTTCCACGGTCCTGGCCAAACATGGAATGGTTGCCACCAGCCAACCCCTGGCGGCGGTTGCGGGTATGCAGGTCCTGATGCAGGGGGGCAATGCCGTCGATGCGGCTGTGGCAAGCGCTGCTGTGCTAAACGTCGTCGAACCAGTGTCCACCGGCATTGGCGGCGACATGTTCGCCCTGGTGTGGAACAACCGGGAAAAGTCGGTACGGGCCATCAACGGCAGCGGCCGGTCTCCCAAAGCAGCGACCATCGGGGCCCTGGAAGCCGAAGGGCACCGCACGATGCCACAGGCCGGGGTCCATTCGGTGACCGTGCCTGGAGCAGTCCACGGGTGGGAAACCCTGCTGGCCGAGTGCGGCACCATGCCGATGTCTGAACTGCTCCAACCTGCCATCCGGTATGCGGACGAAGGCTTTCCGGTATCGGACATCATCGCTTTCCAGTGGGCAGGCCAAGAAGAGAAGCTGGGCCGACTGCCTTCCGGCCAGGAGATGCTGCTCAACGGGCGCGCCCCCAAGCATGGAGAGGTGATGCAAATTCCCACCCTGGCGCGGACGTTGGAAGCGGTGGCCGAAGGCGGGTCGGAGGCATTCTACACCGGGGAAATTGCAGAAAAGATCGCGGCCTTCATCCAGGAGCAGGGCGGGTGCATGGAGACGGACGACCTTGTAACCCACTCCTCCGACTGGGAGGAACCCATCTCCACCGACTACCGGGGCGTCAAGTGCTGGGAGTGCCCGCCCAACGGCCAAGGAGTGGCAGCATTGGAAGCCCTGAACATCGTCGAGGGGTTCGACATTGCAGGGATGGGGTCACAAACGCCGGACACCTACCACCACTTGATCGAGGCCATGCGCCTAGCCTTCGCCGACGCCTTCCAATACGTGGCCGACCCGGGCCATGCCCATGTGCCAACGGCTGAGCTTCTTTCCAAGGACTTCGCCGCGAAACGCCGCGCCATGATCGATTCCCACAAGGCGATGAAATCGGTGCCCTACGGAAAGGTCCACGGGGGCAGCGATACGGTCTACATCAGTTCGGTGGACGGGGACGGCAACGCCTGCTCGTTCATATACAGCATCTACTCCAACTTCGGCTCCGGGCTGGTGGTGCCAGGGACGGGGATTGTTCTTCACAACCGGGGAGGTCTTTTCTCAATGGACCGGGACCACGCCAATGCCCTGACCGGCGGCAAGCGCCCCTACCACACCATCATTCCCGGACTGGCGACCAAGGACAATGAGCTGTACCTGTGCTACGGGGTCATGGGGGCGTTCATGCAGCCCCAAGGCCACCTGCAGGTCATGACCAACCTGGTTGACCACGGCATGGACCCGCAGCAGGCGTTGAACGCGCTGAGGTTCATAGTTACGGAAGAAGACGTTGCCCTGGAGGAAGGGCTCTCCCCGGACATCATCGCGGACCTGAAGGGCCGGGGCCACAATATCAGGACGATTGACAGCTACTACCGGGGGTTGTCGGGCGGGTTCGGAGGCGCGCAGCTAATCCAGCGAGACCCGGATACGGGGGTGCTGCGTGGGGCGTCGGAGCCTCGCAAGGACGGCTGCGCTGTTGGTTGGTAGGAACCGGGGAGACAACGCTTATACTCTAACCGCTGGACAAGTCTACCGGGACAATGTCAGTCTGCGAAAAGTCATCGCCCTTGAACATCAACGACAGTCCAAGGGCGGATGCAAGCGCGTAAGGGAAAGTATCCCCGAAATTCAGAGATGCGGGTCCTCGGCCTCTCCCAAAACGACGGAAGGCTTCGCCTGCTAGTCGTACCTGGATCTCATCGGTTGGAATTAACCGGATATATGGTCTCTCCAGAAATTCGACCGCCTCCTGATATAATGTATCGCTTCTGCGAAGGGCAACGACAAAGAGTTCAACTGCTGTGGCCGTAGATACCAAGACCTCGCCGTCCTCAGCCATCGCCCTATTGAATTCATCCTTTTCCGGTTCGTTCATAAGTACTGCCATGATGGCTGATGTGTCGGCCACCATCATTTCGGCAGTCCATACTCATCGTAAAGTTCGTCTTGCCAGGCAATGGACGGCGGATAGTTTACGTCGTACTCGTCCGGATGATCCTCTCGCCACTTGCGGCCTGCGTCGCCGAACCTTCCCAAGTCTTTCCTGATTTGCTCGGGCGTCATTTTTTGCCGTTGCCCGATCATCTGATCGACAGGGGTAATTGGCAAGATGCGTACATAGTTTTCTGCCAGGTAGTCCTGAAAGCCCTCGGCGCCACAAAACCGTTCCATCTCACCGAGTTGGAGTTCAACGGCTTCGCGCAACTGCTCCCGTGCCTGCTCCAGAGTATCGGATTGGGCCGCCGTGCCCAATTCCTGGCAAACGCCGACCCATTGCCCCGCTTCTTCCAGGAAGTCCAGGGTCAGAAGCAACACGTAGTCAGGTGTTCCCTGGGCACTTCGGTGAATTAGCGTGGCTGTATCTTGCACAGCACTCTCCACGTGATTACTTTGAGCCCTGGGGCGGCTTCGCGTCCTGAGGGCACGCGATGTACAAGGGGCATCCCAACGGCGTGTCGGGACGCCCACTATCGCACCAGGTTGCCGACTCTTACTCTTCCAGCGTTGTTATGTCGCCTGGGTCGAGGCCCAGTTCCTGGGCTTTGAGGAGACGGCGCATGATTTTGCCGGAGCGGGTCTTGGGCAGTGTGGGGGTAAACTCGATCTCCGACGGCACCGCTATTGGTCCCAACTCCTGGCGGACGTGGAGTTGGAGGTCGCTGATCATCCGGTCTGACGGGTCGTTGCCAACCCGCAGGGTCACGAACCCCTTGATGGACTCTCCACGCAGTTCGTCGGGCTTGCCTATGACCGCTGCCTCGGCCACCGCCGGATGGGAGACCAGGGCGCTTTCAACCTCGGCAGAGCCGATGCGGTGGCCCGCCACGTTCAGCACGTCGTCGGCGCGGCCCACGACCATGTAGTATCCGTCGGCGTCGCGCAGGGCCACGTCGCCGGTGAAGTAGACGCCCGGAATTGTGTTCCAGTTCTCGGCGTAGCGGTCGGGGTCGCCGTAGACGGTGCGGAAGAAGTGTGGGAAGGGTTTCCTGATAATGAGGATACCCCCCTTGTCTGGCTCCTCGATGGGCTGGCCCTCCCGGTCAACGATGTCCAACTCTGCGCCGGGCAGGGGCTTTCCGACGCGACCCGGCTTGGAGGTCATGTTGGCCAGGGTGCCCAGGCAAGGGCCACCGGTTTCGGTCTGCCACCAGTTGTCCACCAGGTAGGCCCACTCGCCATTGCCGCAGATGTACTCGTAGGCCCACTTCTGGGCCTCCGGGTTCAGGGGTTCACCGGCGCAGGTGAGGAAGCGCAGGGAGCGCAGATTGTAATTCTGCGGGTGCTCCTCTCCGTAGCGCATCAGCATACGCACCAGGGTCGGCGCGGTGAAGATTACGTTGACGCCGTACTTCTCGATGATTTCGTAGAAGACGTGGGGGCCCGGGTAATCGGGAGCACCCTCGCGGAACACTGTGGTTGCCCCGGCAATCAAGGGTGCGTAGACAATGTAGCTGTGGCCCACAACCCAGCCGATGTCCGAAGTGCACCAGAAGACGTCGTTGTCCTTGATGTCCCAGAAGGTCTTGAAGTGGTAGTAGGTACCCACCATGTAGCCGCCATGGACGTGCTGTACGCCCTTGGGTTTGCCGGTGGTACCACTGGTGTAGAGGATATACAGCGGGTCCTCGGCCTCCATCACTTCAGCAGGGCAGTCGATATCGCCGCTGTTGAGCAGATCATCGAAGTCCACCTCTTTCGGGCCTAGGGGAGGTTTCTCGTCCTCCCTACGCCAAACGATGACGTGCTGGAGGACGTCAAGACCCTGAACGGCCTCGTCGGCGATGCCTTTGAGATCCACCCGGTTGCCGCGGCGGTATCCTGCGTCTCCAGTGATGAGCACCTTGGCTTGTGCATCCAGGATGCGGTCGCGCAGTGAGCCGACGCTGAAGCCGGCATAGACGACGCTGTGGACCGCGCCGATGCGGGCGCAGGCCAGCATTGCAATCGCCCCCTCGGGTGTCAGGGGCATATATATGACCACCCGGTCGCCCTTGCCCACGCCCAGGGACTTGAGGCCGTTGGCGAAGCGGTTGACCAGTTGGGCCAGCCGCCCGTAGGTGAACACCCGCTCCTCTCCGTCCTCACCCAGCCAGATGAACGCAGCCTTGTTCTTGTTGGGGGTGTTCAAATGGCGATCCAGGCAGTTGTAGGTGATGTTGCACTGGCCTCCGAGGAACCACTGGAAGGTGGGGTAGTCCCACTGGAACACCTTGTCCCAGGGCTTGAACCACTCCAGTTCCGAGGCGACGCCGGCCCAGAAGGCTTCGGGGTCCTCGGCGGCGCGGCGGTAGGTCGCTTCGTAGTCCTGTAGGGTGGCCTGGCTGGCCACGTGGGCGGGAGGATCGATGGAGCCAGTCTCCTGGAGTAGATGGTCAATCTGTCCCTGTTGTACCATGATGTTCTCCTTATCGCTTGCCGATTTCGGGGACGGCACAGAGCCCGAGAGTGCCACTCTCACCAAGAGTCTGATGTCAAACCACCCCAATATGCTCGGCTGTAACTTTGCATCACGGGTTGGCGGGGTTGCTTCCCTATTCTACCCCCGGCGGTGGGCAGCAACAAGAAACGCATGGCGCCGCCGAGTTGGCGGCTTGTTGACCCTCCCTGGAGGCTATCTTACAATCGGCGCGGGCCGTACACTGACGGGTACTACTCACAATGGGCCATTAGCAATGGTGGGGGAACGAAATGACAACGCAAGGTTATACACATCCTGAATTTCTGGTTGACGCCACCTGGGTCGAAGAACATCTGGATGATCCCAATGTGGTCATCGTGGATACGGACCTGGACCCGGCGTATACGCGGGGACATATTCCCGGGGCGGTGCTAGTACCGGACAATTTCGAGAAGGACCCAGACAGCGGACGGGTACACATCATGAACCCGGAACAGTTCGCCGCCATGTGCCAGGGTTTGGGAATCGGCGACGACACTCACGTGATCACCTACGACAACTCCCAGAGTCTCTATGCCGCCCGGCTCTGGTGGGCGTTGAATTACTATGGACATACCAACGTACAGGTGCTGAACGGCGGCTGGCGGCGTTGGGTTAACGAGGGACGGCGCATCGAGTTGACTCGCGCCCGGCCCCCCGCTGGGAGGACATTCACTCCCTCAGCGAATGAGACAATTATGTGCCGCATCGACGAACTGAAGGAGAACCATAACAAGCCAGATGTTGCCGTATGGGACGTCCGCAGCGACGGCGAGTGGGACGGCAGCGGAGACCGGGGAAACCTGAAGAGAGGCCGCGTTCCGGGAGCAGTCCACCTGGAATGGTTCAACATGCTGGACCGTGATACCCATCAGTTCAAGTCCGCACAGGAAATCCGGGACATTCTCGCCGGGCTTGGCATAACGCCGGATAAAACGGTGTATACGTATTGACAGGGCGGCATCCGTTCGGCGAACGGAAACTTTGTCCTCCAACTGGTGGGTTACCAAAAGGCCAAGAACTACGACGGCTCGATGGGCGAGTGGGCTAACCGGGAAGACACGCCGATGGAGCTGTAGTTGGCGATTTCTTCTCGGCTCAACAGCGCGTCGACAGTCCGCACAGACCCCATGGGAAAGCCGCCCTTCTTGCATGGGGCGGCTCACTACATTAGAGACCGGGTGCTAAAGACCGGGTGCTAAAGACCGGGTGCTAAAGACCGGGTGCTGAAGCTTCAGGTGGTGCGCTTCACTCCACCCGCGAGGGCGTCATAAAGGTCCCTTCCCTGCTCCTCGAAAGTTCCCATGTCCTCGGACAGAGCGTATCCCTGAGCCACAAGCAACTGCCCAGCCTTCTTGACCTGCGCCACGTAATCATCCCTAGAAGCGTACCGTTCTTCTATCGAACGACGTGGGTCTCCCGCGGCCTCCCGGTCCTTGCGGGTGGCCGGAAAGGGGATTGTGGAACCTTTCAGCGTCCCCCCCGATGCGCCTCCGGATGACAGTACCTGATCGTCGCCACCGATGGCCCGGTGGCGCATGTTCCAGCCGGTGTATGTAGCCAGGGGAGCAGTAACGAAGGGCAAGGGCACTCCAGACACCTCGTTGCCGTCAGCGTCTACGCTGGATACCACCCGAGGGTATGCACCGCCGACCTTGGCCGGTATGACCGTCGGCACCCTGGGGTCGGGGCCGAAGTCGAGCCGGGTGAACCTGCGCAGTTGGCCCGGGAACCCAACGCCGGGGATTGACCGGAAGGTGTCCATGACCGCCTCGGGTGATACCCCTGTGCCGTCGGACAACGTGGGGTAGGCACTGGGCGGCGGGGCTTCACCGGAGGTGGCCCATCGGTCCAGATTAACCAGTGCGGCCCGGAGCAACGGCCTGTAGTCCAGGCAGTTGAATAGCTGCTGTGCGCGGTATTCGCTTGCCCCATCCCGGTCAGCCAGAGGCAGACCATCGACTGCATGTTGGGTCCCACCCAGCATGTAGACGCGAACCCATTCCGGCGGCGTGATGTCCCGTTCTCCGTTTATCTCGGTGTGGAGCAGGGCTCCGTGCCCTCCCCAATACTCGGACGGGGTGTTGACGTACATGATCTTCGGGCGGTTTCCCTTTGAGATCAGGCGTGAGAGGATGCCGTCGGTCAGTCCGGTCTCCGGGTCGGCCTGGTCCTCGTCGCTGAAGGGGAACAAGCTGTTTGTGCTACGGCTGGCCTGGCTGGAAGGTTGCGCGAAGCGGTGGTTAAACTCGCCCCGCTTGCCCCCGGCCACGTGGGGGATGAAACCGTCGAATACTGGTCGCCCTTCCTCGTCGAGGTTCAGGCCAAGGTAGAGGAAGTGGCGGAGGAACCTGCCGCTCTGGGAGACGCCGAAGCTGTAGGCCGCGTCCATGCTGCCGGCACAGGGATTCCCATCCGATTCTCCAGCGTAGCGCAAGAAGGACGCGATGTCCCGCGTTGCCAGAAGCCCTGCACCGGCTATGGGCGCACCGGTGGTGTTGTATATGACCTGGTACACCTTGCCCGGCTGGAATTCCGCCTCCATGTAGACGTTGCAAGGGTCTGGCACCCTGCGGTCACCGTCCAGTCTCGAGAACGACCACTGATCCCGGGGAATCACTTCCTCCGGGGCGTTTTCATGCTCCTGCACGGTGAGCACCGAGTCCCAGTCCTCCAGATTGTTGCAGGGATAGGGAATGTGCGCCCGGTCGGAGAGGTACTGGACCTTCGCCGGAGTGTTGGGTTGGAATGTGACCACAACCTTGCCTGATACTGGCTGGCCATCGGCCATGGCCTGGGGAGCCTGGATGCGCAGCATTCCCGGTCCCTCAGGCACGTCGTGCTGCCAGCCGCACCAGACAACGGTATAGCCGTAGCGCATCAGGAAGCCGTTGCCGGGCCCCTGCTGCTCTCCCGGCGCAACGTCGGGGGAGCTGTTCAGGTTCCTCAAGGCCAGCGGCTTGCCCCGGTTGGGCACGTCCAGAAGCAGGCGGCGGCTGCCCTTGCCGGGATCAACAGGGGCCAGCAGGCGGAAATCCGCGGAGAAAGTTACCCGGCCATCAGATTCTCTGGGAGCAAGTTCGATGTCAGCAATTCTTTCATTTGCTTCGTGGGTGGGGTCCACGCTGAAGTGGACCCGGCCCTCAATCTGCTCATACGCTCCCACGTCGCCGAATTCCTCGCCTTCGGCGTAGGGTTGGCGGGACGTGATCACCATTTTCGTAACTGGCATGGCTCTCCTCTCAGGGTTTCCGATAAGGTCCTGCCTCATGCTGCCCGACCGTATCGGAAACAGACATCCAACTCAGGTCTACGCCGAATCATAGCCCTGAGGGTACGCCGGGGCAAGGTTTACATGGCCGAAACATGCTGTTCAAACAATGTTTTCAGAAAAGTTCCCCCACGGTTACATCCCCGTCATTAACTTGAAACACTATCGGACTATCGTGGTATGAGCAGACCCATACCGCGTTTGGCCGCACACCGCAAGACTTCCCACACAGAGGGCAACACCGGCGCTGATTACGCATAACTGATACACCGGAGATAAGGCCGAAACACGGCCACAGCGCTGCTCTGCCCGACATCATCGCGGCTGTCGGCTCGGGTTGGGAATTCCCGGTCGCGCTCCCCCTACGCCGAGACGTCGCGGAATGCAGCACGACAGGCGTGGACCACGCGCGATCGAGAACCGCACAGACTCCTCTGGCCGGGACCAACAGGATCCGGCCCTGAATTTGCAAGCCCCCACCGCCGGGCCCCGTTTCCACCCACGGGGCCCGGCTCCCAATTTCGGCGGAAAGCAAATTCCCCTTGCCACCCGACGGCACATTAGCCACAATGCCTGTGGTCGCCTACTGCACGGGCAACCTGACCTTAGGCGTCGAGAGACCAGAGACCAATTTCTGGCAAGGGAGGCCGAGGATGACTACTCACACGGACCCAAACGAGATACGCCTGACCGGCGAGAACAATTTCATGCGGCTGCATGAAGAGGAAGGCGGGCCGATGACGACCAGGGCCAGCCACTGGCGGGTGCTTCTATCGCCCGGAGGGCATGGTCACGTGCTGTTCCTGCGAAGCGACGTTACCGGCGATGAGCCGCGCATCTACTCCGACAACATCGCACTGGTGCGGTGGCTCCAGGAAGAGATTTCCAACACCGGGGAGTTTGCCAGCCAGGACCTGCCGGTGACAGACGCAGTGTTTTCCCGGACAGGGGATACCACCTACTTCTGGACCGAGCACATCGAGACCGTCGATGAGACCATCGCCATGACGTGGTTCGACTTCGGAGAACCCTTCGGCATAGGGGTCCCGGCAGGGAGCAATCCGGACAGGCCCCTGGGGTGGACGAGCGTGTTCGTTCCCGCCAGGCAGTCCCAGCTTACCCTGAACGGCGTGGTCGCCGGGGGCAGGCCCTTCCCTGAACCCCGTGGCGACAAGCTGAGCAGCACAGCCGGACTGGCACTGTCGGAGACGTGGGTAAGGCCGTAACTCAACGAGGGATCCGGCCGGGCATTCTCCGAAGGTTAACCCAGCAGTTCCACTTCCACCAGCGGGCTTCCCTCGACCCACGCATCGGTATCCCGGTCGCCGCCCAGCTTCTGGTGGATACCGGTCATGATTTCCCTACGCTGGACAGGATCGAGGACTGGGGTAGCCCTGGCCTGGAGATCGGCCTGGGCGCTTTGCTTCAGGTGGAATGTGAACTCAGAGTTGACCAGCATGTTGGAGTACCAGTCCCTGGGTCCCGGCCTGCCCGTTATGTACAGGCGGCCATCGAGGTTGTGAAACCATATCTCCTTGCGGCGCGGCCTGCCGCTCTTGCGGCCAACCGTAGTGATGTCAATTACGCGGTCTTGTTGCAACGCCTGTTCCACTCTCTCGTCCATGTTACCCACCCTTCACGCCTCACGGCATGTGTTCTGGCTGACGGTGATGTTTAATCCAGCCTCGACCAACATCGTTTGTTCTCTTGATTTTGGGATGGTGTTTCCAGACACAGTGCAGGGGAGCTGGCTCTGATTCACATCCGTTCCGGGCTTTTGCCAGGGCTTGCCCCAGAGGTTGATTCCGTTGCGATTGCCTTCCAAGTGGTTGCCCTGAAGAGTGTTAGCGCGGCCGTGTTCTATAGCGATGCCGTCCAGACGATTGTAGTTGGCCGTATTCCCCTCGACTTTCGTGTTGGACGAGTACCCTAGCCAGAAGCCATAGTTGCTGTAGTTGGCCACGTTCTCCCGGAAGACATTGTGAGCTGAGAAGACAGCTTCGAATGCGTTGTTAGGGGAGAAGCTGGCGTCGTTGCCCTGAACGAGATTGTAGTCGGAAGACACCGGAGAGTCCGCCCTTGGGTTGGCCCGAATGAAGAAGCCGTCTCCACTGTAACGGAGGCTGTTGCCGATTATCCGGTTGCGGTTGGACTCCTGCTCCAACAATATGCCCGCAGAATCCGCAGTGTCACACCAGAAACGGTCGGTATAGCGGATGCAATGCTCGCACAGGTTGTGCAGAATCTCATTGTGGCTAGACTTCAGCAGGTAAATCCCCACGTTGCCGCAGTACGATGCATGGTTGCCCCCGATTACGTTGTGGTCGGACCGGACCATACTAATCCCATTGAAATTGTTGTTGACCTGATTGTTCTCGATAACGCTGTGCCTGACACGCCGCAGGTATATGCCACCGCCGAATCCCTCCTCCATGGGCGAATCCGTATCAGGAAGCCAACCGGCATCGGTGGGGTTTGTATTGTCTGACACCACACAATTCTGGATTGAGAGCCGATCCACGTTTTCTGCATGTATGCCGTAGTGGAATCCCTTTATCACGCCGTTCTGGATTGTCACATCCCCACAGTCCCGGACCGATATTCCAACGCCCCCGGCGCCTTCGCCGTCCAGAAACACGCCCGACAAGTCCAAGCAAACCCCGCTGGTGGATACGCCCAATACTGCACCACCGGCCGAGGACTGATCCAATCCGATGCATAGGACTGTATCGAAGGTCTGCAGGGTGTACCGGCCCGGAGGGACAGATATCGTCTGCATGGATATACTTGGACGCGACCGCCGGTGGACTTTCAGGGCGAACGGATATTTCAGGATGGAGAGCCGGGTGGTGATGCCGTAGTTTCGATGGCTAGCTCGGGCTAACCGTCGCCGGCAGAGGCCGGGCTCGCGCCCTGTTGAGGCTGCGGGGCCGGTGGTTCTGGTTCGGTGTAGGAGCGGTGGAAGGAAGCTATCACCGCTCCGGTCAGCATGATCAGCACAACAGCCAGAGCGGAAATCTGGAACCCTCTGAGGTAGTACGCCTGGGACTGGGCATCCGACATCAGAGCGATTGACGCCGGCAGGACTATCGACACCACAGCCGCAGAAATCGTGGCTCCAAGGGCGTGGCCCAAGTCCCTAGTAGTCTCCAGCATTCCGGATGCGAACCCGCGGTGCTCGGTAGGGAGAGTGCTCATTACTGTTGCGTTATTCACGGTGTTAAACGCATTCGTGCCGACGGAAATTGGCAAGAGCAGTAGCGGTATGAACCAGACCGACAGTTTCCCCGCGAATAGCCCCAAGAGCACGAACCCGACGGCAATGGAGGCCATGCAGGCGGGACGGAGCAACGTGGGGTTCCACTTGTCATGGATCGCGCCCGCGATAATTGGCATGAAAAGCCCGAAGGACTGGTGAGGGAATAAAACGATCGTGACCCAGAAGGGGTCAAGCCCCTTACCTTCTTCGATCATCAACGGCACCAGCGTGAACACGGCGAGCATGGACAGGTGGAACGTTACGTTGGAAACCAGGGCCATAGAGAAATACTTGTGCCGGAAGTGCCGGAAGTCCACGAAGGGGTTTTGCACCCGCCGCTCAACGATGATGAACAGACCTAGCAGGGCGAAAAACAACAGGTGCATGGGCAGATGGTATGAAAGAGCATCTGGCGTGGTGAAGGACTCTTCACCGCCGTGCATGTGGACGCCTGAAAGCAGGAAAGCCGCAGCCGTCGCCATGAGGAGTACTGCGCCGATGTAGTCGATGCGGCCCTTCTCAAGCTCCAAGTCTTCCTTCTGACGCAGCGCAGGCATACATCCCTTGATGGCCAGCAGACCGATTGGGAACATGGCCAGGAATACCAGTCGCCAACTCAGGAACTGGAGGAAGATCCCGAAGATTACCAGTCCAATCAGGGTGCCCGCACGCGAGCCGGTAATCGGAAAGGCATAGGCCCGACCTCGCTCGTTAGGAGGGAAGGCGAAGGCAAGCATCGCATTGCCGTTACCGTGTATCAGACCGGCACCGAGTCCCTGTAATCCCCGGAAGATGATCACTTGTTCCAGGTTTTGAGCTACTGAGATGAGGACCGCACCGATTGTGACAATGATGGCCCCGATGAGGAAGACTTTGGTATGGCCGAACCGGTCTCCCAGCCGGGCGCCCAGGAAGACGGTGCAGCCCAGGACCAGCAGATTGGCGATTACGATACCGGCAGCATCGTTGATGGATGCTTCGAAGTGCCGTGCGATGCTGGGGAGGGCCAGGGTCACCGGCATACTG
Source organism: uncultured Dehalococcoidia bacterium (assembly GCA_951812625.1). Classification (GTDB taxonomy): domain Bacteria; phylum Chloroflexota; class Dehalococcoidia; order Lucifugimonadales; family UBA3495; genus CATOSP01. The sequence goes on from CATOSP010000002.1 coordinate 2,201,008, forward strand.
GACAACTGCACCAGCAATTGTCCGCCGGTCATTGCGATGAGTACTTCCCGGCGCTGCGGCGTATTAAGGACAGATTTGTAGTTGTTGAGTATCCTCATTGGCTATTTGAGCCCATCAGTCAAGGGAAGCTATGCGGGCAACACCGAGCCCGTTCCCGGCGGAAGGTCCCAGGTCTGGTCCTGGAGACCCCGGATATAGTCCACCTGGCCGTGGTGGTTGTTCTTGTGGGTAATCTGGTGGCGCAGGGAATTGGCCAGCTTTCGCTCGGGTTGCGCCGGGTCGAGGGGCCGGTCAAGGGCAGCCGGGTCCAGGTCTTGCAATAACGCCATGCAGCGAGTATGGACGGCGGTTATGTATCCGGTCAGCACGTCAAGGTCCGGTATGGCAAGGGACTGGAGGCCCATCTTATCGCCGGGGTCCGGCGACTCAATGGGCTGCTCGAACCGTTCGTACCACTTCTCCGATTCCCACAGGGTTGGTGCGCCGCCGGACAAGGCACGGGCAATGTTGTCCTGGGACCGGCCCACGTGCCAGAGGATGAAGCCGATGTTGTTAGCCCCGCGGATTGGTCGCCAGAGGACTTGTTCCTGGGTCAGCCCATCACAGGTTGCCATCAAACGCAACTGCACCTGGGCCAGGCTGTCGGATATGAAGGTCAGCGTTTCCAAATCATCTTCCCATATCCAGGTGTGTGGTAATAGCACTCAATCGGGCGAGCACAAATGCCGGATGCGGGCGATTATACCAGAAAGTCTCGCCCACCCACGGGCTATTGCCCTACGCTGCTGAAGGGAACAGCTACCGGATTATGCAGCGCCCTCTGACTCCAAGAAAGCCCTTGCACCATCAAGGAACAGCCTGGCTGCACCCACGGCCACCAGCACGTCGGAGGTCATCTTCTTTCCAGCCGCGTGGACCCTGGCGGCCACCTCAGCCTCGAACTCCTTGACCTTGGGGTGGTTGGGTTGGCCTTGCATACCCATGGACTGGGCGATGTCCTGGGCTCCGGAACTGTAGAGGTCTATGCCTTCGACAGCCAGGATTTCGTCCAGGTGGTCCAGGACTTCAATGTCCTCAAGCTGGGCCATTACCAGTATCTGGGAATTGGTGTGCTCCATGTACTGTTCGCCGGACTCGAACTCTCCGAAGTATGCGCCGCGTCCGGAGCCGAAGCTACGTTTGCCCCTGGGGACGTAACGGCAGGCATCGGCCAACTGCTGCGCACGATCCGGGTTGGTGATGTGGGGTCCGGTGATGCCCATGATTCCTCTATCGAGGAACCGCAGGATGGTGGAGGAGTCGATGTTGGGGACGCGGGCCATCGGGGTGATTCCAGCCATGTCAGCGACGCGGCAGAGGTCGTCCAGGCTCTCGGGCGTGAATGGACCGTGTTCGGAATCGAAGGACACGTGGTCGAGCCCTGCCATCCCGATCAGTTCCACCAGAGCAGTAGAAGGGAAGGTGAGGCTGCACCCATAGGCCATTTGTCCGGCATTCATCTTGGTGACGACGTTGTTTACGCGCATGGGTCCTCCTTTGCGGTCCAGGGAAAGTTGGATGATTCAGCGTCTTCCGGGTGTGAACTACATTGGCCTTATACCATCACCGCCGGGTCGCGTCTACGCCCCCGCCAGGACTGCCAAGCCGAGGGGTTCCATGCGACCACCGCTCTCGACGCGCTCGCATCAAGCTGATATTGTAGTCAACGCCGATTCGCAAATCCGTTCAGGAGGCCCCGGAACCATGAGCCAGGAAGGCTACCGCAAGCCAGTACCCATCCCCACACCGGAAACCCAGTTTTATTGGGACAAGTGCAAGGAGCACGAGCTTTGGGTACAGCGCTGCGATTCCTGTAATCATCCCTTCTTCTATCCCCGCTTCCACTGCCCCCAGTGTCTCTCCGCCGAGGTGTCGTGGTTCAAGACCTCTGGCAAGGCGACGTTGTGGACGTACATGATCAACCACCGTCCCGTTCCTGGTTTTGAGGAAGACACACCCTACGCCATCGCGGTGGTGCAGTTGGAGGAAGGCCCCAAGATGCTGACCAACATAGTCGGGATCGAGAACACGCCGGACAACCTCGTCCTGGATATGCCTCTTGAGGTAGTGTTCGAGGACGCCACCGACGAGATAGCCATCCCAAAGTTCAAGCCAGCCGGTTAACACGAGCAGAACCGTAACGCTGGACACATTGCAATTGCGCTAAGGGGACGTTATGCCAGACTCGCTACGATACAAGGCCGCCATCGTCGGAGCAGCCGAGACCACCGACCTTGGAGTAATCCCCAACCTGTCCACTACCCAACTGCACATCGACGCGGCAATCAACGCAATCAAAGACTGCGGGATAGACAAGAACCAGATCGACGGTATAGCCACTACAATGAGCCCTGCCGCACTAGCTCACTATCTTGGAATCGTTCCCAGGTGGCTGGACAACACCTCCGTAGGCGGAACGTCGTTCCTTATCCAGGTACGTCACGCAGCCGCTGCTATCGCGATGGGGTTGTGCGAGACGGCACTGGTAGTGATGGGTCAGAGCGGACGCAGCCGGGTGGGCGAGACCAGCGCGCGCATGGGTGCAACGTCAGCAGCGGGCGGGCCGCGTGGAGATATCTCCTATCCCGGCCAGTTCGAGTCCATTTACGGTACGTCCGGCCCCACCACCCTGTTCGGGATGGGTGTGCTGCGTTACATGGAGGAGACTGGGACGACCCACGAACAACTTGCATCGGTCGCAGTCGCACAGCGGAAGTGGGCCAACCAGGTACCCCGGGCGATGTTCCGAGACCTGATCACAGTGGACGACGTATTCAACAGCCGGATGGTCTGCTACCCGTTCCACCTATTCGAGTGCTGCCTCGTCACCGACGGCGGCGGGGCGCTAATCCTGACCAGCGCGGAGCGGGCCAAGGACTTCCCGACCAATCCGGTGTATATCCTGGGCACAGGCGAGTCGACAGAGACGCCCGTGGTCAGCCAGATGTACGACCTCACCTCTTCGACGGCCTTCAAGGTGTCCAGCCGCCAGGCATTTGCCGAGGCGGGAATCAGCCACGCCGACGTGGACCACCTGATGATCTACGACGCCTTCGCCCACCTGCCCATCTACGGGTTGGAGGACCTGGGGTTCGTAGGGCGGGGTGAGGCGGGAGCGTTCATCGAGGAAGGGAACACATCTCCCGGCAGCAAACTGCCCATGAACACCAACGGGGGCGGGTTGTCCTACACCCACACCGGCATGTACGGCATGTTCGCCATGCAAGAGGCAGTCAGGCAGGTGCGGGGAGAGGCGTCGCACCAAGTGCCGGACGTAAAGGTGTCGTTCTGCCAGGGTGTGGGCGGGATGTTCATGGCGGCGGGAAGCCTGGTCTTCACCAACGAGCCTCCGCATTAGGGGCGGTCAGATAGTGGGGAATTGTAGAGTTACCGTGATGGTCATACTGCTACGCCAAGCTTGATACCGGACAAATCGTTGTGATACTCTAGTCTTAACGGGGCGTAGCGCAGCCAGGTAGCGCACCTGCATGGGGTGCAGGGAGTCCCCGGTTCAAATCCGGGCGCCCCGACCATGATCCTACAACACCGCAAGTGCATCAGCCCATGGATGGAGGCCACCTTGGTAAGGTGGCCTCTCAATTATTCTCTACCGCGGCTTGGGGGAATCGTCCCTACGCGGAGTCAAGCGCGAAGGCACTGTTGAGCCTTGCCACCATCTCATAGTAGGTAGTGGCCAGAGCCAGTGAGATGGCTCCTGCGTCTCCGACCAGGTGTGTCACCGCAGCCCAAGTTGAGTCCCTCACTTCGTTACGGAGGACCTCGAGGGCGAACTGCACCCAGATGCCGTCCTTGGGCAACAGCCGACGCGGAGCAGTACCTGCGGCTATGCCGTCAATCACTGCCTCGTTCACACCCGCCTGCCGGGCCAGAGGTTCAAAGGACTCCCAGAGGGTTGCGTTTCCCCTCTCATGAACTACGGTCAGGGCAACTGTCAGCCGGACCCACTCATCCAAGCCGGACTGTTCGCTTATCCACTGGTCCAGCCCAGCCACTGTCTGGGCCGCTTCAGGAAGATTGAATAGGGCCTTGTAGGTGGCGGCAAGACCAGACCCCAGGCCAGCGGCCTTGCCGTACACTGATTGCAGGTTGGGCGGCAGATGGGCCGCCTGGGTTTCCGGAAGACGGGCCATTCGCCCTACTCTTTGTCCCAAAGGGCTTGCAGGATGCGTCCGGGGTTCATGGGCAGTTCATTTAGGCGGACGCCGATCGCGTTGTAGATAGCGTTGGAAATGGCAGCCATCGGCGGGACTATTGGCACCTCACCAACACCCCTGACACCATAGGGATGGGCCGGGTTCGCCATCTCCACGATCACCGTGTCAATCATCGGCAAGTCCAGGGAAATGGGCATCCGGTAGTCGAGGAAGCTGGAGTTGAGCATGTGGCCCTGGTCATTGACGAAGTACTCTTCGTTGAGCGCCCAGCCGATTCCCTGAGCGACACCGCCCTGAATCTGTCCCTCGACGTAGCTGGGGTGGATGGCCTTACCCGCATCCTGGACGGCAGTGTACCGAAGGATTTCCACCTTTCCGGTCTCCGGGTCCACCTCTACGTCTACGATGTGAGTGGCAATGGAGGGTCCTGCACCGCCGGGGTTCACACCGGCCCGACCCACAATAGGGCCTCCTGTGCCGTTCTGGCGGGCCGCCATCTGGCGGAAGGTGAGACGCAGTTCCGGGTCCGACTTGTGCTGGAGGATACCACCGGAGTATTCGACGTCCTCTGAGGAGACCTCCCAGATCCTTGCCGCCCGGTTGATCATCTGTTGCTTGATGTCCAGGGCTGCTTCGTATGAGGCCCAGCCGGTCTTGAAAGTGACGCCGCTTCCACCTGTGTTGGAGGTGAAGCCGATGGTCTCGGTGTCGCCCACCTGGGGTTTCACGTCCTCAGCGGAAATGCCCAGCACCTCCGCGAGCTGCTGGGACACCGAAGCACGGGTGCCGCCGATGTCGGGAGAACCTTCGATGAGGTTGACCGTGCCGTCGGGGTTGACGGTTGCGGTCGCGCATGAGGGACCGGTGCCGTTGCCCCAGAAGCCGGTGGCTATACCCCGTCCCCGGTACTTCCCATCCAGCCCGGAACTATAGTGCGGGTGGGCTTTGGCTGCTTCCAGCGTCTCAACAAATCCAACCAAGGGCATCAACGGGCCGGTGACCCGGCGGGTCCCTTCCCTGGCACTATTGAGGAGGCGGAATTCCAACGGGTCCATCTCCAGTTTCTCGCAAAGCTCGTCGACCGCGGTCTCCATAGCGAAGGCAGCGGCGGGAGAGCCGGGAGCGCGATAGGCGGAGGTCTTGGGCCGATTGACCACCACGTCGAAGCCCTCGATATAGGCATTGGGTATGTCGTAGGCGGCCATCATGCACTGGGCACCGCCCGGAACCGGGGAACCGGGGAACGCACCAGCTTCGAAGTAAAGGTGGGCTTCAGCCGCAACCAGTTTGCCATCGCGGGTCGCACCCAGCTTGACTCGGATGTTGGTCCCGGAGGTCGGCCCGGTGCCCTCGAATACCTCGCCACGGCTCATTGTTATCTTCACCGGGGCAGCGGCCTTGCGTGCCAGAAGGGCGGCCACGGGTTCAAGGTATATGGCCAGCTTGGCCCCGAAACCACCGCCGATCTCCATTGGAATTGCCTTGACCCTGGATACGGGGATTTCCAACATGCGGGCGGTGTTGTCGCGTACGGAGAAATGGCCCTGGCTGCTGGACCAGATGGTGAGATTACCGTCCTGATGCCACATGGCGGTTGCCGAATGAGGCTCGATGTAGCCCTGGTGAACGGCGACGGTGGAGACCTCTTTCTCGACAATCACGTCGGCTTCCTGGAACCCCTTATCCAAGTCTCCAAGCTTGTGCTCGAACCGGTTGGCAATGTTGGTGCTTTTTTCAGTGTCGTCGTCAGAGCGGGTGCCGCCGGCGCGAGAAGCGGCATTGTACTGGTTTGCCAGCCGCTCGTGGACCAGAGGGGCATCGTCCTTGACAGCGTCCATTACGTCGAGAATAGGTGGAAGCACCTCATAGTCGATGTCTATAAGACCGATAGCCTGTTCTGCGACGTGAGGGTTGACCGCCGCAACGGCGGCAACGGCATGTCCCTTGTAAAGAACTTTGTCCCTGGCCAGGATGTTGTTGCTCATAAAGCGAGCGTTGGCCAGTGCTCCTTCAGCGAGGTCGACGATGTTGCCCGAGGGCTGGGCCATGTCGTCGGAGGTCACAACGGCCTTGACGCCCGGAAGAGCCAAGGCACGACTGGTGTCTATGGACTTGATCCTGGCGTGGGCATGGGGACTGCGCAGTACCTTGCCGTAGAGCATTCCGGGGAGGTTTATGTCGGCCCCGTAACGAGCGCGTCCGGTGACCTTGTCAGCGCCGTCGTGGCGTACCGGACGGGTGCCGACCACGCTGTATTCCTTGTTGGAGAGAACGACATTGGGCTTGTAGTCGAGCATGTTCATGCCTCCGTGCGAGGGTGCCAAATGCTTGGATTACTGCTGGGAATCCCGCCAAGGGACTCGTGCCAATAGTACCATACCAGGGGCGGAGTGGCACTTTTGGTGTTGGGTTGTTAGCCTGACAAGAGTGTCAGAAGTCGGATGACACACCGCGAGTTGGTATGCCATACTGCTTTCAGCCTGTCCTAGGTGATGAATCCGATGGTCTTGTCCACCCCACCTGAGAACGACCCAGGGGATGACCAACCGAAGAACGGCGGCCCACAAGAACCCTTTGTCCGCATACGCACTCTTTACGGGAGTGCCTACTGGGCAGACTCGGTGAACCTGATGGGTGAACGGGTCGTGGATGAGTCGGTAGATTTGATCATGACCAGCCCGCCGTTCGGGTTAGTGCGGAAGAAAGAATACGGCAACGCCGATGCTGACGACTATCTGGCCTGGTTTCGGCCTTTCGCATCCCACTTCACCCGCATCCTGAAGCCACAAGGTTCACTGGTCATCGACATAGGCGGTGCGTGGAAATCAGGCCTTCCCACAAAAAGCCTTTATCAGTACGAGCTCCTGATCACTCTCTGCAAGGAGTTTGACTTTCATCTGGCGCAAGAGTTTTTCTGGTGGAACCCTTCCCGACTCCCTTCTCCGGCTGAGTGGGTCAATATAAGAAGGATTCGGGTGAAGGATGCAGTAAACAACATTTTCTGGTTGTCGAAGACTCCTTGGCCGAAGGCGAGCAACCGCAGGGTTCTTACACCATATAGCCAAAGCATGCGTAATTTGCTGGAAACAGGCTACAGGTCGAAGAAGCGTCCTAGCGGTCACGACATCAGTGAGAATTTTTCCACTGACAACGGCGCGGCCATTCCTCCGAATTTGTTGGCTGCTGCTAATACAGAAAGCAACTCTCAGTATCTGAAGTATTGTGAAGACAACAACCTGCCGATCCACCCTGCGCGGTTCCCTTCCGTCATTCCAGAGTATTTTGTGAGGCTTTTGACTGACCCCGATGACATGGTTGTGGACCCATTCGCTGGAAGTTGCACAACGGGAGAAGTCGCTGAAAGACTTGGGCGACGATGGATTTGCGGGGAGATAGAGGAAAAATACGTGCTAGGGGCGCAAGGCCGCTTTCAATCTAACGATGTCAACAAGCCAAAGAGACCCACTCAAAGGGAACCGAAGGCTTACAACATCCATTCTCCGGGACTCCTGTGGGACGATACCATCGATGTGCCGCTCCCCGAAGATGGTGGGCGAATTCGTCCAAGCAAGAGTCACTGAGGCAATAATCCTCTTACCGCACTTGCTCCCCCAACATGACACTACAGTCACGGGAAATCATCAACCGGACTATTCTTGACGCATTGGCCGAGGTCGGGGTCGCAGTTCTGAACGAGCCTAGCGCGTCAGCCCACCCACGACGATACTTGATCGTCAGAGATGATTTACACTCATCCGTTTGGGTCTATTGTTGGATGTTGACGCATGGGGGACGACCTTCCCTGCCCAACGAATACCGCATACAGATGACATCTGTAGCATCGCCACTGTCGATCAATCCGAACGGATATACAGTCCTGCTTGGATATGACAGAGACCGAAGGGTCTTTGCTGGTTATGACCTGACCCGTCATACAACATTCACTTCAGGGTCTCCATCGGTCCAAGTTCAGCTAAACACTCTCAATCTTGCCCTTCAGAACGGCATGGCCTTCGAAACTAAATCGAACAACGAAATCGTGATTGGCGTCAGAAGCGATCTTCTCTTCTTTTACTGTCTGAACGCCATCGAGTTGCACCTCCTAGGAGAAGACGCAACAGCGATAGAGGCTGCGACCCGCGCATCCGCACTTCAATCAATTGAACTTGAAGATTTCACGAATTTGCCGGAACGAAGAAGGACCGTTATCCAAGAGACTACGCGTTGGTCTCGGTCCGCCAGTTTTCGCAGGCAAGTGCTCAGTGCGTATGACAACAGGTGTGCAGTGACACGGCGGCAGCTCCGCCTGGTCGAGGCGGCCCACATCATGCCTGTAGCCGCCGGTGCTAGGAGCATTGACGATGTGCGTAATGGGATAGCCCTGGCTCCAACCTACCACCGGGCCTTCGACGCAGGTTTGATTTACTTGGACGAAGGAATGAAGATGCGATTGAACCCCCCACTCGTCGACGCACTGCGGGGCATGGATTTATCCGGAGGAATTGATGAGTTCGAGTCATCACTCGGGTTAGTCCATCTCCCGGCCAATCCGGTCCAGAGACCAGACCCATACTTCATACGCATTGCGAACGAGTATCGTGGCATCCAATAGCTGCCCTCGACTCCGAGAATCCCAATAGCGACCGAAGGAAGATCTGTCCAAACTGGCAGGGGCCCCGGTGTCATCCGGGGCCCCTGCTTCGTCGCGCTGCCTATGGTGTGGGTTAGATGTAGTCGGCGTCGATGTCGAGGTTTTCCATCATGCGGTTGCGGGTCTCGACGTCGATGTCCTGGGAGCGCTCCAGATCGGCCTTCAGTTCCTCGAGCATCTCCTGGGTTATATGGCCAGACGCCTGGGCCTGGGACTTGAGCCTGGCGATGGCGTATTCCTCGATAGTGCCGGTGGGCATATCAAAGAAGTCGCGGTCGAAGACCGGCATCTCGCCAGGGCCGAAGTAGCCCTTGCCCTCGAGAGTGTAGCCTTCGAGGTCGTGGGTGCCCTTGCCGAGGACCTGACCGGTCTTGGCGTAGTGGTCCATGACTGTCTGCATCCCGTACTTCTGGACGGGGCAGACCTTCATGCAGACGCCGCAGCCGAGGTAACGGGCCATCACCGGGCGGCAGCGCTTGAAGTAGAGCTTGTTCTTCTCAAGTCCCCGCCACCAGATCTTGTCGCGCATAAGAGCGCGGCCCGGGCAGCGATTGACACACACCTGGCAGACCTGGCAGAAGGCATGGATGCCATAGTCCACCGGCTCGTCGTAAGTGACGTTGGCGTCGGTGGTAACCATCATCAACCGGCAGCGGTTGCCCTCGTGTGGAGTGAGCAGGTACCCGCAAGCCCCAAGCTGGCCGAGACCGGCCTGCACGTGCATGGGGATCATGGGGCCAGTGGCGTCGCCGGAGTGGATGACGTGGGCCATGTAGCCCAATGAGCGGATGTAGTTGCCCAACTCCAAGCCGGCAGCGGCCTGCGTCCGGTAGGTGCTGGAGTGAACGATCTCAGCGTCGACGCTGGGGATGGTCTGGGTAGGCTCAAAGTCCTGCTCAAACGCCAGACAAATTGCGTGGGGGAGTTCGTTAAATCCCTTGCGGCTCTGGAACTCGTACCGGAGGTCGTAGGCGGTGATGCCGACTTCAAGGAAACCCAGCTCACGGGCCTTGTCCTTGATCTGCCGGGAAACATCCTCGCCTGTGGGTTCGGCAGTGGGCTCCATCCGCTTGGTGGCCCTCCCGGCTAATACGAGACCCCGGTTCAGCTTTTCGTGTTCCTTACGGATCTCACGCATTTCCGCGTGGGTGTCGCGGAGCTCATTGGCCCAGTCCCGGGAGGCACGTTCAGTGAAGTTGATGGACTCGAGGGGATACTCGCGGGCATACCAGTCGACTTCCCGGTCATTGAGGGGGATGCCGGGGACGGTTTCCAGTTCTTCCGGCACTGGAATGGTGACGGGTTGATCTCCTAGGTGCTTGCCGGGACGCACGACCTCGTGACCGATTTTTAGCATGGAAACTCCTTCCGCCGGGTCGATTCTCGAATGTATCTACAGTGGTTGGCCGGGAACAACATACTCGCCATAGTCCTAGTTGTCAACGAGGGGGAGCGGAAGCGATTACCACTCCAGACCTGGTTCCCGCTCCTGGAGCACTTCGCCGAACAGGGTCAATACCTGGTCAATGTGCAGGACCACGACAGACCCAGTGTGAGACTGATCTCCGCCCGTCGGAGACAACCTCCGGTCCACTTCGTGGAAGTCTGCACCATCCCGATGCTCAGATGCGGTGCAGCGGAACTTCCAACCGACTCCACTGTCCGAGTCGCGGTAGATCACGATGACTTTGGGGTTCTCGTCCGGGGACACCAGGGATGTGGCGTTGCTTCGATTCTTGTATGCGAGGGAGGAACCGTTGAGCGCCATCATCGTACCGATATATCCCATGTCGGGACTCCCATCCCTAGAGGACGTAGCGACGATGCATGGGTTTCCGCTGGCTCTGGCGTTGTTGATTCCGTCTTGCATCTCCTGGGTCAACTGGATCATCAGACACCTCCTCCTGGCGGAGAGTCAACTCCAAGGGGTTCGGAATCCCGAGTTGCCGTTTCGGTCCTAGATGAGAGCGTAGGGGTCTATACCGATTCGTGAGGTGAACCCTGATGTAGGGTTACCCGTCGTTCGCCAAGACAATACGGATAGCAGCGTCCTGCTCTTCGCGGGACAGCAGAATGCAATTGGAGCAGTACCCGTTGGTCGGTTGGGCTTTCCACCAGAGGCAACAACCCGCCCTTCTAGAGAAGAACCCTCGCTTCCCCTTGTCCTCGAAAACCTCCATCGTGACCTGGCGGTAGACCATGGAGTGCGGGTCCGAAAAGAACCGGTGGCCCTCCCTCACAACTCGCTCAGGGTCGTCACATTTTTGGTAGAGCTCCCGGAACACCTGGCTGCAAGATGCTCCCACGGCATTCTCGGAAACTCTGATACTGGCGCGCGCGGCCCGTCGCAGGGCTGTTATCACCAACCGCAAATTGGCCTCGAACAGCCATTCCCTCAGCCGGTGGTAGAGCGCGTCCTCATCCGGCACGACGAAGACGTCGGGGCTACCGGTGGCGGGGTCGTTTGGGAGAGCCGCGAAGGTGGGGCACACCAGTCCAGTTGCGTTGATCCGTTGGCCTTGCCAGTGGAAAGCAATGTTGTCGAGGGAAGCCATCGGCACACGCCGGTGCATGATGTACTGGCCTATCACCGGCCATACTAGCCGGGTCAAGTAGGCGATCATGAACGCGGACCCTGCGACGTGAGGATGGTTGGAACCCCATACGTATGTGCCATATGCAATGACCAGGCTTTGCAAGGCCTGGTCATCGTCAAGAAAGAGGGCCGTCGCCGGGACCCAACCGTCTTCAGGCCTCCCGGCGATGGGGAACTCGAAGAGCGAATTCACCCTGCCGGAGTATTGCAGACTATCCTCCAAAGGATGTGGTGCGCTGTCCAACGTTCATCCTCTCCCAGCGGAGTCCCAGCACCCGTCGATTCCCCTCGTCGCTACGTCACGATGTTGATGTATGGTTTGGTGAAGACATCCCAACTATTGTTGGACGCGTTGTAACGGGAGTTCACGAACACCCTCCAGTTCTGGTCGTCCAGGTCAGGGAAGTCGGACCGGTAGTAGTAACCGGGCCAGCGGGTCTCTTTCCGGTGCAACAGGTGACGCATGTGGGCTTCACCCACCCATACCCGGTGGGCAAGTTCCCAGCAGCGGAGCAGTTCATGCAGGTTGCGCGCCCCCAGATGGGCCAGGTCCTCCCGCAAGGTCTCTATGAGCGCTATCCCACGTTCCAACGTAGGGCCGTTGACCGTATACGACGCCGAAGTGCCACCAGCGTATTCGTCCATGATTTTCTGAAGGCGGGCAAGTCCCTGCCTTGCGGTGATGTAGTGAGGATTCACCTGGGAAGAAGTGGATGCTCCGCTGAACTTCTCAAAGGTCTCCAGAGGCGCCCAGATGGTCTCCTGAAGCTGAGTGACCTGGGGATTGCTCAGGGACGGAGCATCTGGATTACCGGTCACGTAGTTCACCGCAGACTTTCCGGCAAGCCGCCCCTCTGTAAAGGAGCCGGAGGAGAATTTGTGGGGGGCCGCGCCCACGCCATCACCAGCGGCGAACAAGCCGCGTACGGTGGTCATCTTGTTGTAGCCCCAGAAGTACTCCGGCGGTGACAAGTCTTCGGGGCCGCTCACCCAGGCACCGGCCTCGCCGGAGTGGGAACCCATGATATAGGGTTCGGCCAGCACTACCTCAGAAGGGGTCTCCTCAGGCGCGATGTTCTGGGCAGCCCAGGTGAGGGCCTGGGATATGGTCATGTCCAGGAAGTCTTCCCATGCCTCATTGCGCACCTGGTCCATCTTGGCCGGGTCGCCCTCGGCAAGCTTCTCCATTGCCTCCTCGGTGCGCATGTACATGGGGCCGAGACCGTCCCTCAGGTCGAGGTACATCTGGTGGTTGCGCAGTGGCGTGGGAGTCGGGATAGCAGAGCCGTAAGGTGCGTACTTGTCCAGTTCCGCAGCGCGGGTGATGGTGTAGTCCTCGCCAAGGGCATTGGTGACCCTAGCGTGGAAGTACTGGAACCACATACCCACCGGTCCGTAGCCATCCTTAAACCGGGTGGGCACAAAGCGGTGCTCCATCTGGGTCATTTCCACACCTGCCGGGATCATCAGTCCATAAGCAGAGCCGGTGGCGAACACCGAATACCAGGTGCGTCCCAGACCCTCGTTCACAGACCGGGGACGGAACACGTTGGATGCGCCTCCGGTGGTAATGACTACGGCCTTGGCTCGGAACACGTAGAACTTGTTCTCTCGCACCGAGAATCCGATGGCGCCGGCTATCTTCCCAGCGTCGTTGGCGTCGGTGAGCAAGTGGGTAACCGAGACACGCTCGTACAGGTTCCCCTGGCCGAGGGCGGTGCGTGCAGGTTCTGCGGCGATGGGTTTGATGGACTCGCCGTGGATGGGGATCTGCCAGCGGCCGATGCGCTCGTACTCCCCGTTCTCCCTCTTCCAGATGGGCAGTCCCCATTCTTCCAGCATGTGAACGGTGGAATCGACGTGGCGGCCCACATCGTAGACGAGGTCCTCGCGCGCCAGACCCATCATATCGTTGACCACGTATTGAACGAAGTCTTCCGGAGTGTTCCATCCGTAGCGCTGGCCCATATAGCAGTTAATGGCGGAAAGGCCCTCGCCCGTTGCGCCGCTGCGCTCGATAGCAGCCTTTTCGACCATGACAACCCGGAGCTTGTCGCCCCAGTAGTTGGCCTCGAAGGCCGCGCCACAGCCGGACATGCCGCCGCCGATTATCAGGATGTCGCACTCAACGGTTTCGGTGGTTGGTAGTGCCATGCCTTGTACTCCAGATTATAGATATATGCGTGGTTCCGGCCTAACCGCCGACGAAGAAGTCGAGAACATTGCCCAGGGAGTTGGTGTCCCCCCGGTACAACTCGGTGTAGCCGCATTGGCCACAGGATATGGTCGTGAATTTCTTGTTCTGAACGTCGAAGAACTTGGCGAGATTTCCACCGGTGGCGCGAAATTCATCGGTCACAAACTGGCTGTGTCCACACTTGGCGCAGTGCATCTCGTGCCCTGAACTATCCCTGATCTCGCGTACTTCCGGCCCTCTTCTCCCAAACATCCCCTTCTCTCCTACGAAGAGCTTTGCGTCTCCGGGAATCCATTAATGGTTCGCCGGACATTGACGGAGGCCTATTTCACGGTGGGCAACTCGGTCACTCCCAGCCAGAGCGCCTCACCAGCCAGGCCTTGGGACCCGAGATCCCCCACCCGGTCCTCGGTAAAGTTTTCGTACGGAACTACGGTACCTGCAGGACGGGTACGGGACGGGTAGGTAAACTCAAACTCCCGACCGTCTCGGAAACGTACCTCCCAACGCAGGCCGTCACCTTCAGTGGTCTGGGTGCGGTGGGGCTGGACTACCGCGCCCATCGGCACGAAGTCGGCATAGCCCCGGACGTGGATGGCTTCCTGGGGACAGAGCTTGACGCAAGCGTAGCACTCGGAGCACAACTCAGGCTCCTGGTTGAACCCCTTGTCCAGGTCACTATCCAGAACCATCAGGTCGTTAGGGCAGATGTAGACACACAACGGCCCTTCATGTACGCCCTGACAGGCATTACAGGCATTTGGGTCAACGTAGGTTGGCATGACTTTTCTCCTCCTCCAGCACGATCACGAGTAACTGGGACCGGCTGGTTTATTCAACTAAAAGCCCCCGCTCTGCTTAACGGCGGGGGCTTTCGTCGTAAAATTAATGATTACCGTTCGTACAGGTACAGTTCATGTCGTGCATGGACATCACCGGGGTGCGGTTCTCCAGATACTGCTCGGTAACGAAGGGAGAGCCGAACCCATAGGATTCGGCACACTCCCGAACCACCTCCAGTACTTCGGGGCGAAGGGTCAAGGGCGCTGGCTCGGTGCCGCCCTGTATGATGCTGCGGATGAATGTGCCGGAGAGATCCTGTTTGTTGTCCCGGTGGCCGCACAGGCCTTCATAAGCCACCCCGGCACAAACAGGACAGTACCACCATTCCAAGGTGAGAACGGGCTGTATGCCCAGATCCGGCAACTGCTTGAAGATTTCGTGGGCAGCATAGGTGTCGTAATAGCTTCCGACCCCGGCATGATCCCTACCAAACATGTGATGGGTACAGCCAAGGTTCTTGCGGACCAAGGCATGGAACACTGCCTCCCTCGGGCCGGCATAGCGCATATCCCAGAGGAGAATGGATGTCTGGTGAACGTCCTCCAGGAAGAACCCACCTTCGCGCAACCGGTGGTGGGCAAGGACGATAGCTTCATCAATGTAGTCGCCCGGTTTTTTCTCGCCGACGACGGCGCTGACCAGAACTCCTTCGGCCTGGGCTGCCAGCCACGCTCCCTTCATCAGCCACTCATGACCGCTGTGAGGGACGTTGCGACTCTGGTGAGCCACTGCCCGCTCCCAGCCCAAGTCGGCGAAGGACTGCCGGAGTTGGCGGGGAGTGCGCCAGAATCGGTCGAACGGCGGGTTGATCACCGGTGGATTGACCAGCGTTATAGGACCGGCGATGAACTGGTCCTCCAGAGCGTAGGTGCGGGTGACTCCGGGATGCTCGACATCAGTGGTCCCATAGACCTGCCGAGCGAGGAACTGCTTGTCGTAGGTGAAGATCTCCTCGACATCCATCACGGCCAGGGGCTGGTTTTGGTAAGTGAGCAGAACAGAGCCGCCAGCCTCAATGTTCATGTAGGCCAGTGTCATGGGCGAAACGTCCAGCACCAGGGGGATGCTCCAGACGTAACCGTTAGCCAGAGTCATGCTGCGGACGACGGAGTCCACGTCTGCGCTGCCCATGAAGCCCTCAAGTGGTGAGAAGAACCCGTATGCTATGTTTACGCACTCGCGGGCGACCTGCTCCCTGACGGGCAACACAGGCACACCCCAGACCATTTCCTGAGCCTCGCGGGGGTCTGCTATGCGCTCCACCAGAACGCCGCCATGGGGTGAAAGCGAGTTATCTACTGATTGTTGTTCCGGCATTTCCAATCAGACTGCCTGGAATTTCGATCCCAAAACCGCCAATCCACAAGCAGGCGTCTGCCCTTCAAGGTTTTCCATTCTGAAACAGCAGGCCGCCAGTGTCAACCGAATGGCCAGCATACTTACCATCTGTCTTGTAGCTGAGAGCGCGAATCAGGCGTCACACCCTACCCTTGCTAGAAATTGGACCGCATGGGGCCAGTGCACATCGGTTATAATCATCGCAACCCCAGACTCCTCTTCGCAACAGCCCGTGGAGGGTAGGAAAACAAAGGCGAAGGATGCCCGAATTCTTCAACGTTCTCCCCCCTGACGATGCCCTCCAAGTCCTCCTGGGCAGGCTCGGTCCGGCCCAGCATATGGGCGTGGAGACCATAGCAACGCTGGACGCACTGCGCCGTGTCACAGCCGAGACAGTCTATGCCCAGGACCAGCTGCCTCCGTTCCCCCGCTCGGCCATGGACGGCTACTCCCTCAGAGCCGCTGATACCTTCGGGGCATCGGACGGCCTGCCCGCATACTTCAACGTCGTCGGAGAAGTCCCGATGGGCGCGCCGCCAGCCGTGTCCGTAGACGTGGGCGAGGCAGCTACGGCCCACACCGGCGGAATGTTGGCCGAAGGGGCCGATGCGGTAGTGATGGTTGAATACACCCACCGCGTAGACGACACGACCATCGAGGTGTCTAGGCCCGTTGCACCGGGGGAAAACGTGGTCCATCCGGGGGAAGACCTGGAGCCGGGTGACTTGATTCTCCCCGCCGGCCACCTTTTGCGGCCCCAGGACCTGGGCGGTCTAATGGCCATGGGGTTTACGGAAGTCCAAGTCTGCAGGCGCCCCAGGGTGGGTATCCTGGCAATGGGTGACGAACTGGTTTCTCCTGATCATCCGCCTGGAGAAGGACAGATCCGGGATGTAAACACTTATACAATCGCCGCCCTGGTGCAGGATGCGGGCGGTACTGCCGTTCCTCTAGGGATTGCCAAGGACGATTACCCGGCCATTCTGGCTGAAGCGCGCCGCGGACTCGAACTATCCGACGTGCTGGTCTTCTCCGCGGGGAGTTCGGTCAGCATCCGCGACTTCACCGTCGATGTCATCAGCGCGCTTGGCGAGTCGGGAGTGTTACTACACGGCCTCGCGCTTCGCCCCGGCAAGCCGACCATAGTAGGGTTGGTTGCCCACTCTGGACCGAGCCCGAAGCCTGTGTTCGGGCTGCCGGGCAACCCGGTATCCGCAATGATCGTCTTCGACCTCCTGGTACGGCCAACCATCCATCACCTGTTGGGTTGCCCCGGCCCTCCGCCACATTCCACCGCAACTGCTGAATTGTCGCAGGACGTTCCTTCGGTTCCCGGCAGGGAAGACCACGTTCCAGTGCGTCTCGACGGCAGCGGCGAGTTGCGCACCGCCATTCCGGTATTCGGCAAGTCCAATCTCATCTTCACCCTGATACGCGCCGATGGGCTGGTGCGAGTCCCCCTCGACCGCAGCGGTCTCTACGCAGGCGAAGAGGTGGAGGTGAAGCTGTTTTGACAAGTGCTGAAATGGAGCATAGGCATAACCCACGGCGTGGGAATAGCCGGCGCTACTTCCTGAACGATGTCCCCTTGGATGAGGCCTTTGAGCGGTTCTTCGCGGCACTGACACAGGTCGGTGCGCTGGCGCACATGCCGGCAGAGAAGGTCCCGCTTACGGAAGCGCAAGGGAGAGTAACCGCGCGCCCCATATGGGCAGCGCTATCTTCTCCCCACTACGACGCGGCGGCGATGGACGGAGCCGCCATCCGCGCCGCGGACACCGCCGGAGCCAGTGAGACTTCCCCGGTAGACCTCACTGTCGGCACACAAGCAATATGGGTGGACACCGGTGATGCAATGCCCGAAGGGTATGATGCGGTGGTGATGGTCGAGCACCTACACGTTGTAGATGAACACATGGTACAGGTTTCCAGCCCGGTGGCCCCGTGGCAGCATGTCAGACCTCTGGGGGAGGACATGGTCGCTACGGAGTTGGTGTTGCCGGAGAACCACCTAATGGGACCGGTTGACCTAGGGGCCTGCGCTGCAGCCGGGGTGATCGAGATCCCTGTCAGGAAGCGGCCGCGCGTGGCTGTGCTGCCCACGGGGAACGAACTCGTGGCACCCGGTTCCTCCTCGCTGAAACCGGGAGATATCGTGGAGTTCAACTCGCTGATGATCTCGGGTATGGTGCAGTCCTGGGGCGGAGAAGCCACAGGGCTGCCGCCTGTCCCCGATGACTATGAGGCTATCCGAGATACGGTTATAGCAGCACTGGCAGAGTTCGACCTGGTGATCGTCAATGCGGGTTCATCTGCCGGTGCGGAGGACTACACGGCTTCAGTGGTCGAAGACCTGGGGGAGTTGCTGGTACATGGTGTCGCCATCCGACCAGGGCATCCGGTGGCGTTGGGTCTAGCCCATGCCAAGCCATTGGTTGGACTGCCGGGTTACCCGGTATCCGCCGTGCTGACCGCTGAGTTGTTCGTGAAACCCATCATTGAGAGATGGCTGGGCCGTCTATCTGAGGCCAGATTGCGGGTCGACGCCGAGTTGACCCGCAAGGTCCTGTCACCGATAGGCGAGGACGAGTACCTGCGGGTCAAGCTGGGGCAGGTGGGGGACAGGATGGTGGCGACACCGCTTCAGCGAGGGGCAGGGGTTATCATGTCCCTGGTCAAGGCCGACGGTATAGCCCGCATACCACGATTCTCAGAAGGGGTGGATGCAGGGGCAACGATTGAAGTGGAATTGCTGCGCCCGCTCGGCCAGGTGGAGAACACCATAGTAGCCATTGGCAGCCACGACCTGACCCTGGACCTGATTTCCAGCAATTTGAGCCGTAGCGGACTGAGCCTGTCCTCGTCCCACGTGGGTAGCCTGGGAGGCATCATCGCTCTGCGTCGAGGAGAAGCACACCTGGCCGGTTCTCACTTGCTGGACGAAGAGACAGGGGATTACAACGTTTCTTATGTCCGCCGTTATCTGCCCGACGTGCCGGTTGTCTTAGTCAATCTCGTTGGTCGAGTCCAGGGCTTGATGGTGCCTAAGGGTAATCCCAAGAACATAAGGTCGCTGGAGGACTTGACCCGTGCCGATATCCGATTCGTGAACCGGCAGCGGGGTTCCGGGACCAGGGTGCTGCTCGATTACGAGCTGAACGGGATGTCCATAGACTCCGCTTCCGTCAGGGGCTTCAAGAGGGAAGAATACAGCCACCTGGCAGTTGGAGCAGCGGTGGTCAGCGGCGGGGCAGATACGGGGCTCGGCATACTGAGCGCAGCCAAAGCGCTGGGCCTGGACTTCGTGCCGCTACTCACGGAACGCTACGACCTGGTGATTCCACGGGAGCATTTCCAGAGCGCGCTACTACGGCCGCTGCTGGAATTGCTGGATGACCCTGAGTTTCAAGGTGAGGTAGAGGGGCTGGGAGGCTACGACACTAGACAAATGGGGAAGGTCGTCTGGGAGACTGGATAGAGAAACCGCACTCCCTTGTGCTGTCATATACCCGCGTAACACTTGTCCGGATCAATTAACACAGTCCAACCTGTACGTGTCGTATATTTCTCTGCGGTATATTCCGCCCCTGTTACTCGAAACTCTACACCTGCCGGTAGCGGTTCACTATGGGAAGACGGCGGTCTCTGCCGAAGGCGCGAGGAGTGATCTTCACGCCTGGGGGGGCCTGGCGGCGTTTGTATTCGTTGCGGTCAGCGAAGTTGATCACTTGACGTACCACCTGAGGATCGAAACCTTTGTCCACCATCTCCTGGTAGCTACGATCCTCCTCCACATAGGCGGTGATAACCGGGTCCAGGTCCTCGTAGGGTGGCAGAGTATCCTGGTCCACCTGGTCGGCCTTCAGTTCGGCGCTGGGGGGTTTCTCGATGATGGCTGCAGGAATAGGATAAGGCTGGTCTCCATGGAGATTGCGCCATCGGCACAGATCGTACACCAAGGTTTTTGGAACGTCCTTGAGCACCGCAAATCCCCCGGCCATATCCCCGTAAAGGGTTGCGTAGCCCATCGCCATTTCGCTCTTGTTGCCGGTGGTCAGCACCAACCAGCCGAACTTGTTTGACACAGTCATCAGGACGTTGCCGCGGATCCGGGCCTGTACATTCTCCTCGGCGACGTTGGGGGATGTCCCCCTGAAATGTGGTTCCAGCATGTGGGTGAAGGCCAGATGTGCCGGCTCGATGGGCACCACCCAGAACTCTATGCCGAGATTCTCCGCCAATTGTCTAGAGTCGGTTACACTGCCCTCGGACGAATACCGGGATGGCATGGATATGCCTACGACGTTCTCCCTACCCAGGGCATCAGCGGCGACAGTCGCGGTGAGCGCCGAGTCTATCCCGCCTGACAACCCGATAAGCGCCTTGGAGAAACCGGACTTACCCAAGTAGTCGCGAGTACCCAGTACCAAGGCTCGATAGACCTCCTCCACTCCGGTCAGTGTTGGCGCGAGGGATGCGCAAGATAACGGCTTTCGCTCCCTGTCCCAAGGGTCTCCGGAAACTTCTACCAACCGGCAGTCCCCAATCTCCTTCAGGATTGCCGGGTTTTCCTTGCGCGGGCGAGGGTCTCGGAGGCGGCTGCGGAGTACCGAATCGATGTCCAGATCGGTTATCACCAAGGCCTCTTCGAAAGCGGGACCTCTGGCCGATATTCCGCCATTCATGTCGTAGACTACGCTAGATCCGTCGAAGACCAACTCATCCTGGCCACCGACAGTGTTAAGGTATGCGACGAAAAGCTCGTTGTCGGCAGCGCGGGTGCCGATCATCTGCTCCCGCTGACCTGCCTTGCCAGCGTGGAAGGGAGATGCGTTGATGTTCACTACCAACTCCGCACCCTCCTGCCGCTGTACGGCGATGGGGCCGACGGGATACCAGAGGTCCTCGCAGATTCCAACGCCCACGGCTACGCCGTTAATCACGTACACCGGGCAAGACTCGCCGCGGCGGAAGTACCGGTCTTCGTCGAACACTCCGTAGTTGGGCAGGTACATCTTACGGTAGGTGTCCACCAAACGCCCGTCATAACCGAGTGCGGCGGCATTGTAGATGTCCGAGCCAAGCTCTACGTAGCCGACCATAACCGCCAACCCCCTTGAAGCGGCTATAACCTGCTCCATCGCGGCCACGTTCTCCCGGAGGAACGACGTCTTGAATAGCAAGTCCTCAGGAGGGTAGCCGGTGATGGCCAGTTCTGGGAACGCCACCATGTCGGCCTGGGACTCCCTGGCCATCTCCAGATAGCGCAGGATCTTGGCCGTATTGCCGGAGAGATCCCCGACAGTGGTGTTGATCTGGGCCAGCGCCAGGCGAAAGGTGCGCGTCATGTTAGGTACGTCCCCGCCACCGTCACGAGGTTTCACGCGCTTTGTTGGCGATTACCGAGAATAAAGGATCTCCGGGTGGGCTTAGATCGGGGTTGGCCAACCCACCACGTATATTCTCGAAATTTCCTGCCTGGTCCATGTATGAGGCTACAACCTCCATCCGGCCCTGGTCGCTGGAAGCCCTCCATATACGCACGGCCTTGGTAGGAAACATGCGGTTGGAAAAGGTGACAATGAAGAGGCCGCCGGGCTTGAGAACGCGGTTGACGTGGGCAAAGGTCTCCACGGGCCGTGTCAGGTATTGGGCCGACACGGTTATGACCACAGCATCGAAGGTGTCATCTTCGAACGGCAGCGTCGGGGTCCGATTGACGTCGTGTACGACGAACTCGTCCAGGTCCGGGTTGTCCTTCATCTCCGGCGCGTTCAGGCCTAGACCTACCATCCTGGCCTTGGGGTGCCCCGGCGGCCAGTGGGAGCGCCAACTGCTCATCAGGTCAAGCACCACCGAGTTTTCCGGGATGAAGTCGCGGAAGATACTGCCGACCGTGGCGATGGCGCCGTCGTCGATATGAACCACCAATCTCGGCATGGTGTAGAAGATGGAGTCGTCGCTCTCATCTTCACGCTGGAAAGCGTCGGGCGGGTAGGGCGTCTGCGTGGCACACCTCCTTGAGAGTGCGTTGGCTGCGCCGGAGCCAAGGGGCAGATTAACCCTTCGATGGCGTGGCAATAACGCATTTTAGGTTGTTCTCCGGCGGGTCGATTGTACCACGCTGGCGGGTTACCGGGCGGTGACGATACAATGAAGTCCTGCAATCAGGGACAGGTCCGTGGCATGGTCATGCCTGCTCCTGCGAGTACGACGGGGCTATTTCGCTTCATGAGGAAGGCATTATGACGCAGCAGACGGAGGTCCGTCGCCAACACCCATATCACATGCACGATGCGATTACTGGCCAACCTGAAGCCATACGGGAGATGTTGGCAAAACACACGGACCCAGTCCGGGAACTCGCTGAAACTGCGAGCAAAGCCAGCAGGCTACACCTGGTAGGCATCGGCACATCCTGGCACGCGGCCTTGGTTGCCGAGTCCTGGTTTCAGCGGCTGACCGGAGAGTCCATCCATGTGCGGTCGTGGCATTCCTTCGAGTTCTACACGTCCCCACCCAAACTCACGTCAGACGATGCCGTGGTGATCATCAGCCACCGCGGCACCAAGACGTACTCGTTCCTCGCCTTGGAGATGGCGAAAGCGGCCGGAGCGTTCACCGTGTGCGTGACCTCCACCAGCCCGGGGCCGAGGGTACAGGCCGCCGACGTGATGCTCCAGACGGTAGAGCCGGAGCGATCAGCCGCTTTCACCATCAGTTACACTACGGCGTTGTCGGTCCTCGCTATGTTGGCGTTGGAAATGGGCCACCATGCCGGAGAGGTTGAAGGGTTGGACGGGCTGCGGGAAGAGTTGGGCGAAGTTCCTGCGCACATTGACGGCATCCTGGCCCGTGCGGACGAGATACGGCAGGCCGTGGACCAATTCCAGAATCAACGCCGGTTCCTCTGCGCCGGTTGGGGGGCAAACTCCGCCAACGCCTACGAAGTGGCGCTCAAGATCAAGGAGACCAGTGGCTGCGACAGCGAAGGACTGCACATTGAGCAACTGCTGCACGGACCTTTCTGCTCCGTGAGCGACCAATGCCTGATGACCCTGATTTCCCCTCCCGGAGCGGGATACGAGCGGGCAAAGAATGTAGCGCGGGCATCGGCCGAGGTAGGAGCACCGGTCTGGGCACTGGCACAAGAAGAAGACTCTGAACTGAACAGCCTTGCCACAGAAACATTCACAATGCCGCCAGTAGCAGGTATGTGGACCCCACTAGTCTACGTGGTGCCGCTGCAGCTATTCACGTATTATCTGGCGTTGGCCAAGGGCCGGCACCCCGACCTGTTCCAACAGGACAACCCCAGACAGGCGGCGGCTCGGAAACATTATGATCTATAGAGTCCTTCCCTAGAGTCCTTCCCTAGAGACCTTCCCATAGGCATCGACAACTTAAGGAGCAAGAAACATGGCAACCGATGACGCCCGAGACTTCCTCCAACGTACGCAGCAAGACCGGGGTTACACCCTAGAAATGCACCGAATCATGGCAGCCGCAGACCTGGAGTGGGCCAAGAAGTACAACGAATTTATCGAGGCCACCTACACGGGGCAGCGTTTACTGGACCGCAAAACCAAGGAGCTTTTGCAGATAGTTGTCGAGGCCGCGCTGCGGGCTGACGTGGAGCAGATTCAAGCCCATGTGAGGGTCGCGCTCCAGGAAGGCGCAAGCCCCCGGGAGATACTGGAGGCATTGCAGGCAGTAATTGCTCCCATGGGTGCCCTGGCCTTCCGCCGAGGCGTACAGGCCTGGGCTGCCGAGACAGGTCTTGACGCAGCCTAGGAGATTTCCCGGTTTCTTGGACCGGATAACATCCCCTCATCGCCGCACTGGTGGGAATGATGGGATGCAGAGTACCAATCCCGTTAGGTGCTTCTATTCCTGTGGCGGGGTGTAACTGACCTGCCACTTGATGCCGAACTTGTCCTTCAGCGCGCCGAAGTAAGAACCCCAGAACATATCCTGCATGTCCATCTCCACTTCACCGCCCTCAGAGAGCTTGGCGAACCGGTCATCGGCCTCGTCCTTGGTGTCTGAGTTGAAGGATATGTAGAAGTTGTTCCCGAAGACCGGCGGCGGGCCAAATGCGGAGCACAAGTCGCTGCCCATGAGGACGCTGGAGCCGATGGGAAGGGATGCGTGCATGATTCGGTCCTTCTCGTCCTCTGGGATATCCATGCCCGGCGGACCGTTACGGAATGTCTCCAGGGATATGAACTCGCCACCGAATACGGACCGGTAGAACTCAAACGCCTCGCGGCAGTTGTCGTGAAAGTTCAGATAAGTATTGAGGGACATGACTCCTCCGATAACAACAGTGTGACAAACGCCGTGAGGCTATAACAAGGCAACCCAAAGGGTCAGTTTGAGGCCCTCCAATATGCGTCGGCCATTGCCGGTTTCACGGCGAACGTGAGTGGGGCTGTGGCTACTCCAGTTGCCGGAGTCTTGGGTCCAGAGCGTCCCGCAGCCAGTCGCCGAACAGGTTGAGAGACAGCACCGTCAGGAATATGGCCAGACCTGGAAACGTCGAAATCCACCAGGCTTTCGCAATGTAGTCCCGCCCCTCGGATAGCATCAACCCCCAGGCTGGCGTCGGCTTCGGAACACCAGCACCCAGGAAGCTCAGGGCGGCCTCCAGCAGAATGACCACGCCAACCAGCAGAGTCGCCACCACGATTACGCTGTTGGTTATCCCTGGCAGGATATGGACGAACATGATTCGCAGCGTCCCGGCCCCAGACACCCGGGCCAGTGCAACGTAGTCCGCGGTCTTGACCCTCAGCACCTCACCCCGCGTGACACGTGTGAACAGGGGCCAGATAGCTATGGCCATAATCCCGACGATCAGCTGAAAAGACGGACCCAAGGCAACCACCAATACGAGAGCAATCAGGATCAGTGGCAGGGCAAGTATAATGTCCACCAACCGCATGACCGCCTCGTCAATCCACCCACCATACCATCCGGCCGTCAGGCCAAGCACGGTGCCCATCGTGCCGCCCACCAGCAGTGTCAAAGCGGCCATGACCAGAGAAATCCGCGCACCGTGGATGATACGGGTCAGCAGGTCTCTGCCAAGGTGGTCGGTGCCCAGCAGGTACTTGGTTGTTCCCTCAGGGCGAGTCACCACGGTTATCTGGCTCCCTACGGCCACATCAGGATCAATCCGCTTAGCGTCATGCTCCGTGATCTGGTCAACCGTGACGTTGGTCTTCTGCAACGGGCTCCCTGGCACAACTGTTTTAAGCTCGGTTATCTCCCCACTCCAAAAAGGAGGCGACAGGCGATCAACAAGCACTCCTTTCTCAGGATGATGTGGGGATATCCAGTCGGCGGTGATTCCAGCGACGACTACGGAGGTCAGGATAAGCACTGGGATTATCAGCACCGGTCTCCGCCAGCGCAGGACCGCCCGGAAGGCGCGTACCCACACCGGCTGAGGTGGCGCGAAGGCAGAAACGTCGGTCATGGAGTTTCCCTATGCCCCCTAGGTGTACCGGATTCTTGGGTCGATGTAGGCGTACAGTACGTCCACGAGCAGGGCGACAAATACATACCCGAGCGTGAACATGATCGTAAGCCCCTGAATCAGCGGGTAGTCAGCAGCGAACAGGGCCTGCACCGCCAATTGACCCATACCCGGCCATGCAAACACCAGTTCGGTGGTAATGGATCCTGTCAGAATTGCAGGCATGGAAACACCGGCCAGTGTAAGGGGGGGAATTAACGCATTACGGAAAGCATGCTTCCAGATAATAGACCGGGTGGACAGTCCCTTGGCACGTGCCAGCTTGACGTATTCTGAATCGAGCGTGTCCAGCATCGCAGAGCGCATCAAGCGCAGGCTCCCTGCCAGGAATCCACCCCACGCCAAGGTGATGGTAGGCAGAATGAAGCTGTTCCATTCGTATCGCCCGGAAGGGGGAACC
This sequence comes from uncultured Dehalococcoidia bacterium, assembly GCA_951812625.1. GTDB lineage: Bacteria > Chloroflexota > Dehalococcoidia > Lucifugimonadales > UBA3495 > CATOSP01. The sequence goes on from CATOSP010000002.1 coordinate 2,226,791, forward strand.
AGGTCCAGTCCCACCGCGAAAATGAATATGAACATGATTCCCAACCAGAACGAAGGCGCAGCCTGGCCAATCAGCGCGACAGCTCTTCCTACCTGGTCGAGAATGCTTCCCCGCTTGACTGCTGACAACACTCCCAACGGGATTCCGACAATCAAGGCGAGGAGGAAAGCGGCGCCACCCAGCTGAAGAGTAGGAACAACGCGTTCGGAGATGATCTCCATGACCGGACGGTCCTGCTGGAGCGACACACCAAAGTCGCCCTGGAGTACCCCTCCCATGAAGATCGCGTACTGCTGATAATAGGGTTTGTCCAGCCCTAATTCCTTCCCCAGCAACTCCCACTGCTCGTCGGTAGCCATTTCGTCCAAGAGCAGATTTCGAGGGTCTCCGCTCACCCGCGCCATGACGAAAATAATCATTGACACCGCAAACAGGGTGATGATCATCAGGAAAAATCGCCGCATCAAGAACCGCTGCATATCACCACGCCAAAGCCAAAATCCTCAAGTCTGGCCAGTTACGTTCTTATCGTCTGAAGCCGAGGACCTCTCTGGCGACTCCCGCCAGCAGGGTGCCCGCGTTGCCCCCGAGGGTTGCGCCAAAAGCCGCGTAGGAAAAGATGCTGATTTGGGGCCTGGCGCAGCACTCGACCTCAGCCATTATCCTGTAGTTGAACCCGGCCCATGAACCGACCACACCACCCACCAGGCCTATCACACCCCAGAGAAGGAGGTCAGAGCGGGTGTTCCCGTCGATCCGAAGCCACACCAACGAGCCGCCGAGTCCGGCTCCGATGCCTGCGCCCAACAGGAACATCACGTCTCGGGTTGTCTTCGACATCGCATCGGTGAAGAAATAGTAGAGCCCCCACGCCACCCACACTCCCACGATGCTGAGCACGAGGGCCAGGAGTAACCCTAACCCCGCGCGCCCAGCGATTGACAGGATGGCTGCCGCCAAACCGGCATCACCACCTTGACCAGAGATTTAAGACCACCAGGTTTGGTCCCAGGCCCTACTGTGCCTGCAGGTTAGGCGCGTGCTCAAAGGCGGTCGGGTTCCGCGTCTCTGCATAGTTCAGGTGTTCGTTCCAGGCCGCTGTGTAGGGCGCGAGAGGATACACCCCGTTCTGGGCATAGAGGCCTACTGACAGGGCGTTATCGTACATGAACTTGGCGGCCTCCGCCATTAGAGCGTACCTGGCTTCGTCGTCGACCGTACCCAACGCTTGCTCCATGGTATCCCGCAAATAGGGGTGGTCCACACCGAAGTTCCAGGCACTCTCATGGTTGAAGGCAACGGCCCAGCGGTCCAATGGGTCGACCGCGACGTGTGTGTGCTGGTACGCCTGGTTGTAGGTGCGGGTCACGATACCCGGCCGGAAGGTGGCATAGGGCATGTTCAACTCGTTGGCAGTCACTCCTACTTCACCCCACATCTGGGCGATGGCGCCGTTGACTTCAGCATTCCTGAAGCCATTGACGGGTGTCAGGTCGATGGTGAACCCGTCTGGATACCCTGCTTCGGCCAGCAACTGCCTGGCCCTCTCCGGGCTGAACTCCCACTGCCTATATTCGGGAGGGAGCTTCTCCAGGTGGAAAGCCCAGGCCGGTATGGGGTCGGCGATTGCCTCGCCCCTCAGGAGCGTGTCCACTATCGTTTCCCGGTCGATAGCAATGGACAACGCCGTCCGCACCATTGCGGCCTTCTTCCATTCCTCCGATTCAGGGTCCGGATTGCTGGAAATCCAGGGTAGAGAGGGGTCGAAGCCGGGGACTCTCTCCATATGTTCCGGCGTACGCGAGCCGTCTTCGTTGACTCCTACATAGTAGTTGCCGTAGAAAGCCAGACTCACGCCACTGCCGCCCGGGATCCTCATGAGCGAGGTGTCTGCCACCTCTTCAACGGCCGGGATAGAGTCAAGTTTCTCCATCACCATGCTCGTAATCTGGCCGGTCTTGAAATTGGCGATCCGCGTCGACTCTTCGGGGATGTGGAGCCAAACCATTTCAGCGAAGTACGGGGTCTTGCGCCAGTGGTCATCGACTGCGGCCCACTTGGTGAACTGGTCACCCTTGTGTTCCACGAATTCCCAGGGACCGGTAGCGGCCATGTTCCTGCTTGCCGCATCAACGCCAACTTCCTCGACCTGCTTCTGGCTCACAATGTTAACGTGAACGAATGCAAGTAGGCTCAGGGTGTCGTACTGGGGCGTCCCGGTATTCACCTGAATGGTGTAGTCGTCCAACTTCGTGGTACGACCCTCATCAATCTCCCCGGTAACGGTCGTACCTTCCTTGATGTCTGCCCCGATACCCCAGACCCTTCTTATATGAGCATTGTAGGCCATGCGGGAGTTCTCGCCCCCCATCATCTTCATGCTCCACAAAACGCCGTCGGCATCCAACTCACCGTAGCCCTTGTGGAACTTGACGCCTTCCTGGATCTTGAAGGTCCAGGTTACCCCGTCCGGGGCCACTTCCCACTCTTCAATTAGCCTGGGAATTACCTGCCTCTGCTCGTTCATATAGAGCAGGGTCTCGGCTGTAGTGTACCCGTTGTGATGGTAAGCCGCACCCTCGGTTACCGATGGGAACACGTGGAACGGCGGCAGTCCACTCACACCGTAGTTGAAAGTGCCAGTCGGCCCCATCATGCTTGAAGTATCCGGCATCGCGGCCGGTTCGGGAGTGGCAGTAGCCGCGGCCATCGATTCCCCTGAACTTGCTGAGGGAGTGCTTTCCGCCATTGCCATGGCGGGCGCTTCAGTTGCTTGCATTGCAGGTGCGGTGGTGGGGGATTCCTCTGCTGCTCCGCAGGCTACCGCAACTATCAGGACAAGAGCCAATAGAGCGAAAGCGAATAGTTGGGGTAGTGGGAGCCATTGGTGCCTCATGTCAGAACCTCCGAATTCCGAAAAAATAGGGCAGTCCCTCATGCCGTGTCTCAGCGCATCCCGACTTGACCAATGCCTGTGCTTTCCTATACCCGTCGGCATTGACCAGAGTTAGCTCTATGCCGGGGCGCCTTCGCGCAGCATTTGGACTGCCCTTAAATGGACGCCGTAATATAGACTACCATTCCACGATAAGTCAATAGGCAATAGCACTCGGGGTAGCAGCGCGAATTCAGCATTCCCCTGGCTCGACCGGGGTAGTTTCATCCCCCCGGACCGTTGCCGTCCCTCCACCCCACTGACACTCGGTCCTTGCAAGGCCAGCTTGCATCTCCATGTCATGTCTCTACCCGCCTGTCCCACCGCGCCGCGCACACGTGTTCCGGAATCCAACTCGCCGCCACCCCGTCGAATGATCAGAAATGTCTGGACAGAATCCAAGCGGAGGCTACTTGCTGTACGTTATCGGCTGACTCCATACAGTCGGTTGAGGTTCGAATACCTGCCCGGGTCCAGGTCTCGCCCCGACAGGCCGGGGTAGTCCGGGCCGTAGCGATGGGCCCGGAACAGGGAGTTGACGTAATCGGGCTGGGCACCGGGAGTTTGGACGCGACCGGCAGCGAAGAAGGGGTAGATGTACTCCCACACGATCTCCTTGTTCTGGGTAACCTCGAAGATGCGGCCGGGAGTGCCCTCGCAAATCAGGGTGTTGCCGTTGGGCAGGCGTTCAGCGCTGCTGGTAGCCTGGCTGTAGAATGAGTAGGCTGGCTTACCCTGATATTCCCACACGATCTCGCTGGTGGCCGGATCAACCTCGATGACCCTGGAAAAGCTGGAGCGGGGCCGGTGCATACCGTTGTCAAATACCAGGATGTTCCCGTTGTCCAGACAGGTGGGATGATGCGGGTGGGCCAGTTGTCCGTGCCCCCACTTCCAGCGGAACTCCCCGCTCTCCTTATCGACTATGCCCACAACATCAATCAGCCGGTAGCTCACGATGAAGTCCCCGTTGGGCATCACCTTCAGAGAGTTGCCGTGGGTCCATTCAGCCCGGTCTTCCAAGGGGCAGAGTACATCTTCCTCCAAGCTAAGGTGTTCCCAGGCCCTCCAGTCGTATACCACAGTGCCGTCGGGGGCTATCTCCTGGACCCGGTCACCGAACATCTGATCCGGGTCCTCCGGGCTGGACATACCGCCCCTGACCTGTTGTGTAAACTCCCTGGAGAGCAGTTCGAACTGAAGGGTCAGAGTATTCCCATTGGGCAAACGCTCATAGTCGTGGTGGACCAAGGGGTTGCGGTAGTCCCAAACCACATTGCCATCCCAGTCGAGCTCCAGGATGGCTGCGGATGAGCCGCCGATCTTCTCAGCTCCGCCAGCGTCTTCCGCCGGCGCGGTTCGGATGAGCAGGTTCCCGTAAGGGAGCAACTGCGCGTAGCCGATACCCTCCGGCGAGTACCAGCGGTGGCAAATTCGGCCTTCCATGTCGATCAGGTTGGCATCAAGGCCGCCCCTGGAATTGGTGGTCAGGGTGTATCCGCGGTAGCAATGCTGCGGGGCATAGTAAATCAGACCTGTGGGGTGATGACTGGACCAACCCATATCGCCTCCTGGTTCTTGCCTAGTAGACGGCAGTGTACCCGCTCAAGCGAGGTGAAGAAAGCGAGCCCCCGCCAATACCCAGGTCGGGACCGGCTCGATACGCCTCATGCCTGCGGTGACCAGCCAGGCCATCCCTGCCCCGATCAACGCCCCCGCCAGTATATCCGTGGGATAGAAGAGTCCGCTGTAGACCCGGGCGAGACACCAGAGTCCCGCCAGCAGGAACAATACGGCTCCTGCCCTGCGGTTGGCCAGCCAGATTGCTCCCGCTGCGGCAAACGCCACCGCTGCCGGATTGGCCGGGAAGGACGAATCTGTCGGCTCGTAGAAAAGGGAGGCCAACTCCATGTGTACAAATGGCCGCTCCCGAAAGAAGAACCCATTCAGTATCAAGACAGCCAGATTGGCAAATCCCAGGGAGATAGCGGCGGCGAGAACTGCCCGCTGGTGACGGCCCCTGGATACTGGGCTATCTCCACGGAACCACAGCCCCAACATCCAGAAGCAGATGGTCAGGGGAATGAAGTAGTCGCTGACCACCAGGTATGCAGCGTGGTCCAAGACAGTCCACCGACCGATACCCTGGTTCAGGACCGCGACTATCATCGCATCGGCGGCGAGGACGGTGTCCACGGTTATCCATCACCCTCGCCGGGCCTGGTGGCTGGACTGGGTATTTGGGCCGGGTTGTAGCCAGGGTCTGTCCTGTCCGTCGTGGCATCCTTGAAGCGTCGGCGAAGAGCGGCGAAAGCTGTCCTGCGGTCGCCAGGCAGAGGTCGAAGAATGGGCATCAGGCCCCGGAACAGTGCGCGAGTGTATCCAGTATCCCGCAACGCGTCGAGTCCGGTAGGGAGGGCATCTATCCCCTTCCCCAGGTTCCAGTTACGCAGGGATGTCACGAGGAGCGTGGCGGCCAACCCAGCACCACCACCTGCGAAGAAGTAGCCGAACTGCTCGTTCCCCGTTAGACCGGCCCCCGTGTCCGGCATATTGCGCGGCTCGGAGAGGAAGAACCACGCGAAGGCCCCGACCCACAGGACAAGGCCGAGAACGAACGTAAGTCCCCGCGACTCGAACAGCATCAGACCGCGCAGGCGATTCCAGGCGGCGGCGATTTGATACAGTCCGCAGGAAGCGACGAACACCAAGAGGAAGTAGTCCAGGACGAACGACTCGCTCAACCCAAGGCTACCTCGATGAGACCGCCGGACCGCCCTCCGGTTCTAACTGGCCCAAGCGCTTCACGCTGATGTAGTGACTCAGGCCAACCATGATCGGGACGGCGAAGGCGTATACGATCAGCGGGTAGGAGTATTCTCCCGGCCAGCGGTCTCCGGTCCCGGTGAACAGGGTAGCCGCCGTGACGGCGGGGATGCCGATAAGAAACGTGGCGAGAGCGACGGTCGACCTCTTCGTGAATAGCAACACACCCACTCCGGCGATTGCCAAAGGGACGCCGATTGTCGGGAAGGTCGCCAGGAGCACTCCCACGGCCGTGGCAGCGCCCCTACCGGCAGGAAACCGCAGGTACAAGGGCCGAATGTGCCCGAAGATGACGGCTACGCCCGCAACCATCCCGGCGGGCATGGAGTTGAACAGTTCGCGGACGATCAGCGCCGCTATCAACCCCTTGGCAATGTCGACCACGCCCACCAGTATGCCCGGCCAGGGGCCCAGGGTGCGATAAACGTTGGCTGCGCCAGCGTTGCGGTCCCCGATCTCACCGATATCCAGACCCTTGAGACGGCCAACCGCATAGGCCGTGGGGAAGCTCCCGAGGACATACCCGGCCAGGACGGCGACAATCCAGGTCCCTGCGTCCCAGAACAATTCGTTGCGTCTCCCCCCAGTTGAACTATCAAGCTCGGGCCGGTGGAAACCTCCTGGTGGGACGTGCCAGGGCTGCTCCGCTCATTACGCCAATTGACGGGCTGGAAAAACTTGGCGGACCGCGGCATCACCCGGAGAATCAGGCCGTGACAAGCCTCGGCTGGGCCGCGGTGCACCAGTGCAGATACTTGGGGTTCCGCCCGACCACAATATCGAAGTACATCTTCTGGAGCTTGGTGGAAATGGGACCCGCGTTCCCGTCCGCGATGGGGCGGTTGTCCAACTGCACGACTGGGGTCAGGTGGGCTGCGGTGCCGGTAAGGAATATTTCGTCCGCCAAGTAAAGCTCGCTGCGGTCGATGCTGCGCTCAACGACTTCAATGCCTAGTTCCCGCTGGGCCAGTTGGATGATAGTGTCGCGGGTGATTCCCGGCAGCACATTGTCCTCAAGGGAAGAGGTGATCAGCTTGCCCTTGCTGACCACGAACAGGTTCTCTCCCGAACCTTCGCACACATGGCCGTCATGGTTAAGAATAATCGCTTCGTCGAACCCGGCCAGGGTGGCCTCGGTCTTGGCCAGGATGCTGTTCACGTAGATGCCGCAAATCTTGAGCCGCGCCGGAATCATCGGATCGTCCACCCTGCGCCATGACGAGGTGCAACAGCGCAGAATGTCGGACCCCAGGTAGTTTCCGAAGGGAACGGTGATCAGGGCAAAGTCGCTGGCCAACTCCTGCAGTTTCAGGTTGGCCACCAGCTCGGCGCTCTTGTATGCCAGCGGACGGATGTAGATGTCCTGCCGGTGCGAATTCCGCTCTACAAGCTCCACAGTGATCTGGCACAACTCCTCCAGCGAGTAGGGGATGTCCAGCATCAACAGTTTGCATCCCAGGAGCAGCCTTTCGTAGTGCTCCCGGAGGCGGTAGATATAGACTACGCCCTTTTCCTCGTTCCAGTTGCCGCGGATGCCCTCGAAAACGCCGGTGCCGTAGTGGAGGGCGTGAGTCATTATGTTGACCCGCGCGTCGGCCAAGGGGACGTACTCGCCCCGAAAGAAGGCCAGTAATTCGCTGGTGTTGGTTGCAGACCCTTGCCCCGTGCTCACGTGATCCCCTCCCGGCGTAAATTCGGGGAAATTATAATCCGTCATTTGTCCGGCGTCCAATATCCTAACCTGTCCGGGATGCAGACCCTGGAGATGCTCCAACAGTTGCCGGCACTGCCGGCTTGAATGACAAGAAGACCAATGTGGACGCCAACGCCGCCAGCCCTGCGGTCGCCATCAGGAGGAGATCGTAGCTACCGGTAATGTCATAGACCAACGGGCCGATGAACTGGCCCAGTCCCAGACCGCCGGCCTCCAGAGGGCGCAGCGCACCGACAATCGTCCCGTACACGGACCTTCCGTAGTAGTCTGCCAGCAGCATTGAGGTCAGCGCCTCCTGGGAACTGGTGAGCAGACCCCAGAACAAGCCGAATGTATAGGCCGCCAGCAGCGAACCAACCCAAGAGAGCAGCACAACCAACACTGCCGTCGACATGAGGGTGCCGACGAGACACCACCTGGGAGTCAGTTTCCCGGCGATGTATCCCCAGATGATGTTGGTCAGAGCCAGGAACGTGCTGAGACTCAATACTCCCGCAGCCTGGACCATCGACAATCCCGCCTCTTCGTGAAGGTAGGGCACCATGCTGAACCCCACCGCGGACCCGGCAGTATAGGTCACGAAGATGGTGGCGGCGATCAGCCAGTAGGTCCGGGTGCGGAACACCTGCCGGGCGGTCCATTCCACCTCACCCGAGCTTCCTGCCGCGACTGGCTGCGTCGCGCCGCTGCCGGGCGCCACCGACGTCTCGGGACTGCGTCCGTCCGGCAGGAGGCCGATCTCCTCGGGGCGGCGACGGATGAACAGGAGCATGGGAAGAGCCAAGGCGAAGCTGAAGATGCCGAACAACCGGAAGGCGGTCCTCCAGTCGGCTATCAGGGCTATGGCCGAGGTCAACTGGATGATTATTGCCCCGCTTACCGGGCGGAACATGCCGATGAATGCCAGGGCGACGTATCGCCTGCGGTCGAAGAAGTTGACGGCCAGGGTGCGCGGCACCACTCCTATGAAGAGGGGTTGGCTGACTGCACGGCCAAGTATGGAGGCTGCGTAGAAGACTGCAACAGACCTGAAGGTAGCCAGCGACACCAGGCAACCCCCAAGGACCAACGCGCCGGAGGCCATGAGCCAACGTGCGTTGTACCGGTCGGCCATCCTGCCGACAACCGGCCCCATGAATCCCGAAGCCCAGACTCCGAGGGAAGCGGCAAGCCCGATTGTACTGCGAGTCCAAGCGGTGTCTTCAAGGATGAATCCCTGGATGCCCCCGAGGACGATGCCCGCAACGGTGGTGGCGACGAAGGCTCCCGCTGCTCCCGTTCCCAAGACCAGCCAACCATAGAAGAAGGGGAGGCGGGGATGCCAGTCGAGTACAGTCCTGATTAACCCCAAGTGATGACCCCTTGAACAGACCCGCGCCATTGTAACTGTCGCGGATGCCGGTGGCCAGAGGCCGGGCGACTACGGGCATCCTCGGCGGGCAGGGTCTCATGGTCCAGAAGGGGACGGTCTCACGGGAGTTGGGGACGAGGCCGCCCTCGGTCGAGCCCGGTCAGATCTCCGGTTTTCAAGAGGACAGTCTCTACGCTGTCGCCCCTTCTGGCGGGCCCTTACCCGGCAAGGAACCTTTGGCCAACTGCCGCCAGTAGTCCATGTTCTGCCAGTGTTCGACCAGATCAGACAGACCCAGGCCTGACTGGCCTGAATCGCCACCCTTGCCAACGTTCTCCAGCCCGCGTTTCATGGCGCAGATGGGAACCGGGTCTTCTATGGTACGGGGGATGAGGCCGCGTTCGGCCGCTTTGGGCAGGAGGGCACGCAGGACCTCGCGGGCCTGGGGAAGGACGCGGCGCTCCTGGAGGCAACGACTCAGGTAGTTCTGGAGAGCCGTGAGGTTCCGGGCGTGGTGCCCGCGTTTTGCCATGCGCTTGAACAATACGGAGGCCCAATCGAAGGGGTCCTTCACGGGGCCGGACTTGGGGTTGATCAGGGCGTCGGCTACCTCATCACAGAATTCAGCGGTGACTTTGTCGAGTCGGTAAACCTCGACTTCGGTTGCGTACTTCCGGAGGAGGGCTTCAATCTGGGACCTGATCTGGGAGAGAGTCATGGTTACACCTCTTCAAGAAAGTGAGCGGTTGGGTGTGGAGTGACGGGGGTAAATCCCCCTTAATCCCCCTTTTGCGAAAGGGGGAAAAACCCGATTTTCCGGTCAGATGCGGACAAATCCGGACATTTCTGGTAGCCGGAGACGTAGGGGGGATCGAGTCTAGGGAAGGACAGGACTGGTGTTTGCGGGTTGCGTTGTCAGGTTTTCTGGACAATGAACATCGTGTGCCTCAGTGGCTGTCCTGGACTGGCCCTGCCCTCCTCATGAAGGTGTCTTACGGTGGAGGGCCTTACAGGTCGGACAGATATAATGGTACATACGTTCGATTACGTTGGCAAGGGGCGTTTGTCAGGGGAATCGTTCGGGTTCGGGTGGGTCAGCCCACTAACAACAGGCACGGGATTCCCGGCATTCGTGGCAATGACGGTTGGGGCCGGGGATAAGACTGGCTACGTCGGAATGCTGCCCGCGACGCAGAGCCCATTGACGGGCATTTTGATGGCGTCTACACTCCTTACGCCAATGCTCATGCGCGTTGCCGCGAGGATGTTCCTTGGACCTGGTCCGCCTCTGCCCTGTCTGCGAACACATCAACACCCCAGCCGACGCCTCCCGGTGCAGATCATGCTGGGGGTTCCTTACGCACACGACCCCGATCCCCCGTTCCGAGGCGGAGCGGCACGTCAGCCGCGTTCGAATACCGATCTGGCGTCGAAGATACCTCCTAATCGCCCTGGGGCTCATTGTTGCCCTTGTCGCCTGGCGGGCAGTGGTGATGTTCGACGTTGTTCCCCTAGTGTTCCCGCCACCCGGGCCGCACACCGACGCGAGCGCCGACGTACAGCCGGGCAACTGGGCGCAGGTACGCCGCACCGCCAACAGCGCAGGCTACACGCCCGAAAAGGCACCAGTGCCATTCAGACGCGGAACCCGGGTGATCGCAGGGGACCCACGCGGTACAGGGGACTCACGTTTCCAGTGGGATGTGCTGTGGACATTCGACGGCAAGGAACCCCTGACCAATACCGTAGCCGTTGCCGGACATCAAGTGTTCCTGTCCACAGAGGGCGGCCGCACACTTTCCCTTGACCGGGAAACGGGCCGAGTCCTGTGGGAACATCGCAGCCCGTTCCCGTCCAGCACCACACCCGCAGTTACCGGCGACCTGGCGGTAACCGCTCTTCGGCCCGGCAAGGTGGTAGCGCTGGACCGAGCCAGCGGCAACGTGCGCTGGGAGACGGACCTGGGAGAGCCACTGTTCTCTTCCCCAGTGATAGTCGATGGCCGGGTCTACATCGGAGCTACTGACAGGAACTTGCACGGCCTGGAGGCCGCCGATGGGGAGAAGCGTTGGAAGTTCACATCCGACGACTGGGTGAATGCACCTCCTTCCTATGACGGGGACATTCTCGCCATGGCGTCTCGCAGCACGAGGGTGGAACTTGTGGAGACCCGGACGGCCCGCCGCAAGCTGATTTATGACGTCAGGGGAGTCAGGAAGGTGTCGGGAGGTCCAGTTATCCAAGGGGACCTGGTCTATTTCGGGACACAGGACGGGACGGTCTGGGCGATTGACCGGAACGCGACCACATATCCACTGGAGCGGGCATTCCAGTTCATCCGCCTGAATCTCTACATCTGGGGTCTCGGGTCTTTGCCAGTGCAAAAAGGCACCGTATGGACGCACTCGGTTGAAGGTGAGATGCCCCACGCTCCGGTCGTTGGTCCCAGCGCCGTGTTCGCCGCCACCAGCGATGGGAGAGTCGCGGCTATCGACACGCACACCGGTGAGGCATTGTGGACCACTGATGTAGAGGGAGAGATAACGTCGGGCCTCACAGTTGCCGGAAATACTGTACTGGCGGGCACGGGCGACGGGCGAGTCACCGGCCTTGACACGAACACCGGCGAGATGCTTTGGGAGTTCCCCACAGGGGGCGCGGTAACAGCAACACCCATAGTCGCCGGTGGGGTGATGTACGTGGCGTCCCAAGATGGGAAGTTGCGCGCCGTTGCCGGAGAGTAGGCGCCGCTTTGGACCCGGCGCTCCGGTCCCCTGCGAGCAACAGACCACGCCCAGATACGGGCCCGCCGCTTCCCTATAGAGCAACTGCGCAAAACAGGATAAACTAGCGGACGCATACGCTGGCGCGGCGCAATACATTTTCGAGGAGTGAGCAATGGGTAAGCTGGACGGCCGGGTGACCATAGTCACCGGCGCGAGCAGGGGCATCGGCAGCGGGATAGCCAGGTTGTTTGCGGCCGAAGGCGCGAAGGTTGCCTGCGCGGCCCGCACACTGCGGGAAGGGGACCATCCACTGGAGGGTTCGCTGGAAAAGACCGTTAACGACATACGCGAGGACGGCGGCGAGGCCACTCCCGTCGCGGTCAACATATCCCTGCCTGAAGACTGCGAAAGGCTGGTGCAGGAAACCAGGGATGCATACGGCCCAGTGGACATACTGGTCAACAACGCCGCCCTGACCTATTACATTCCCACCAAGGACTTCCCCCTGAACCGCTGGATGAGGTCATGGCTGGTGAACTTCCAGGCTCCCTTCATGCTCAGCCAACTGGTGCTGGAAGACATGGTTGACAGGAAGACCGGCAGCATCATCAACATTTCATCAGGATCTGCAATCGGCCCCGGCCGCGGGCCTTACCCCGATGCCGGTCCCAACCGGGGAGGCACCTGCTACGGCGCAGAGAAGGCGGCGCTGGAACGGTTCACCCAGGGTCTGGCACAGGAAGTCTATCCCGACGGAGTTTCGGTGACCGCGTTATCCCCTTCCCAGGTCGTGCCAACGCCGGGGACCGTCTACCACAACCTCGTCACCGGCATTGACGACCCAAGGGGAGAACACCCGGAACTGATGGCCAAGGCGGCCTTATTGCTGGCCTCCGAACCCCTGGACAAAGTGGCTGGCCGCGTCACATACAGCCAGCAAATCCTCAAGGAGTTCGGTTGGATTACTGAGGCCAAAGGCACCGGCGTGGACCCCGACCGTCCCGGAAGCGGCTATAGCCAGATATAACGGCCATTCAGCGATTGGCCCAGAACTGCCGAGGAGGCGCAAGTGTCCACCAGGTACGGCATCGAACTGGTCTTCAACCCGGAGTTCAACTCGGGGATCTACCGGGTACGGCAGTTGGTCTGCGGGCAATACGGTTGCTGGGCGGCAGAGATGCACATGCTCAGGATGAGCCTGGCGCCGTACTTCGAGTGCCCGGAAGACGGCCTGGCGGACCTGGACAGGGAAATCTCCCAGGCAGCAGAGAACAGCAGGTCGCGCAACCCCAGTATGATCCTGCCCCGGACCGGTATCTCCACGGACGATGCCAGTCGTTCCGTGTTCCTCCATTTCGGCGACCCTGACGGCGCGCTGGGCAGTCTGCGGCAGATGGCCGTTGATGCGGTGGGTCGCGTCGGCGGAGCGAAGATTCCGGGCTTTGCACAGGAGTTCGCGCCACGGGTGGCGCTGCTGGAATACGGAGACATTGATCCGGCCATACTCGCCGACGCCGCGGAATACGCCGGTGGCGCGGCCACGAGCGTCGACCTGGCCATGATGGGAACCGCCTGGAGGCTGCTCATAGTCAGGTATTCGTCCGAGGCCGCCGGAGACGATTGGAGCAACGGACGCTGGGCCAACGACGTTGGCTGGAAACAACTACACAGCTACCCCCTCTAACAATCCCAATTCACACTTTGGAAGGAGCATGATATGAAGGCCACGACCAGACTACGCCAAATGCTCGCCTCCGGGGATATGATTGTCGCCCCGTTCGTTCTCAACGCCCTGCACGCCAAGATCGCCGAGTCGGTGGGCTTCCAAGCGGTCTACATGACCGGGGCGGGGACGGCCGCGGAAAGAGGCTTCCCGGACGTGGGCCTGCTGACCATGACGGAGATGGTTGCCAACGCCAAGTACATCGCCAACGCAGTGGACGTCCCGGTCATCTGCGACTCGGACACGGGCTATGGCAACCCTCTGAATGTACAGCGCACCGTCCGCGAATACGAGTCCGCAGGCGTGGCTGCCATCCACCTGGAAGACCAGGTCTTTCCCAAGAAGTGCGGTTTCTTCGAGGGCAAGCAGGTGATACCCGTGGAAGAGCATGTCCAGAAGATCCGGGCTGCCCTGGATGCCCGCACCGACCCGGACTTCGTGATTATCGCCCGATGCGACGCCTACGCCGTCACCGGATGGGAAGACACCATAAGCCGCTGCAACGCCTACATAGACGCCGGGGCCGACATGGTATTCGTGGACGGCATTAAGAGCGAGAGCGACATCCAGAACTATGCCAGGGACATGGCGGACCTGCCCCGCATGTACAACGGGGACCTGATGAACACGAACGACGTTGCCGCCCTGGGCTACAAGCTGATGATCTGCGGCAGCACCATCTGGCTGATCTACCAGCAGGTCAAGGAGTCCTTCGAGGAGCTGAAGGCCAGCGGAGCGGTAAACGCCGCGCGCTACGGGTCCCGGTGGGACGTTGCCGACCTGCTCGGCCTGGACCAGGTATACGAGCTGGAGCGAAAGTATGGAGTAACCGAGCCGTCGGTCTCGCCAACAGCGGACTAATCCAGATCACCGGTCCATTGAAATGGCTTGCCCGTGGCGCCAGGACGGAGCCGACGGGGCAAGTCCATATCTTTCACTGGTGTGGTGTCAGATGACCACCAAGCTGAAACTTATCACTGCCGACGAACTGTTGCGGATGCCACGTGAGGAAGGCGTCCGGTACGAGCTTATCCGTGGAGTGTTGGTCCCGAAGATGCCTACTGGAGACCGTCACCGCATAACAGTGAGCAGATTTGACACCGCCCTTTCAAATTGGTCTGACGAAAACGACTACGGCAGCGTCGGCGCGGGGGAACCCGGTTACTTGCTGGACCGTGACCCCGATACAGTGCGCGCTCCCGACGTGGTCTGGATAGCGCCGGGACGGGTGCCGGAGGGTACCCAGGGCTACCCGGAGATTGCGCCCGACCTGGCCGTAGAGGTCAAGTCACCCAGCAACTCCAATTCCGAAATGGCGGCCAAAGCAGCGATGTGGCTGAGCTACGGCTCAAAGGAAGTATGGGTTGCCAACCCGGAAACCACGACCGTCACCAGACACCGACCCAGCCAACTACCCGTAACCCCAGGAGAGGACGACATTCTGGACGGGGGCGACCTTCTCCCAGGGTTCACCATCCCGGTCTGGCGGCTGTTCCGCCGGAGGAAGTAAATGCAGCAGCGGGGATGTACGGGAGGGCTAGCTTATAGAAGTATTACGACCGCTGCAATAGCCAAGGCGGCTGTCAGGAACACAGCGCCCCCCACGGTAGTCCTGGTCTTGGACAGCGGTACTCCCGATCCCACGTACTTCGAGGCGCTGCCGGAGCTTATGTGGTTCAGGCAAAACTGGGCATCTCCGTAAGTGTAGTGGTGGGAAAGTACGTCATAGGAGTGGACCGTCTCCCGATGCAATACCGTATCCGCATCAGCGGGGGTCTGAAATTCCTGGCGTATTTCGTCACCGGTCATGGACTTGAAGTGCTTCGCTGCAAGTCCATTCTTAAACTCGTTCCCGCCAAGTCCGCTCAGTTGGTACGTTAACTCGGTCGAGCAAGAGAACTTCCTGGTTATGATCTCGCCCTCCACCAGCTGGCCCACGCCTTCGCACCGGTTGCAAAGCACAGCTCCGCCCCCGTTGCAACGATTGCAGACCACCTGACCACTTGCGCCGCATCGACTGCATCTTTCCGGGATTCTGCCTCTGCCACTGCACTCACCACACCGGCGGCGGTGCTCAATGTCCGTATCAAAGTCTCTATCCCTGAAAAGCCCGCCACTGCGCCGATATTCGGAACGCCCCTCCACATATTCGCCCTTCCCATCGCACATAGTGCATCTTACGTTTTCCTGTCCGGTCCCCCGGCAGGTCCCGCAGTCCATTGTGGTCGGGCACGGTACATCTCCCCTTCCTGAGCAGTTGTCACATGCAACGCCCCGGTCGTTGGCCATGATCTTGAGGGTCTCGTTCTTGAATTCCTGGGGCCGGTAATCTATGTCAGTCGAGTAGCTGTCGGCATCCCGAGCGCGGACGGTCTTTGTTTGTACCCGGTCGCTCATAACCATGTATTCTGTGGTGGTCTTGTGGCAGACCAGGCTTTCCGCACCAACGGCACTGACCTGGTCAAGAAAATCGCCAGGCAGGAATATCCTCTGCAGCCACGCTTTCTGCCGCCACCCTTCCAACAAATCGTCGTGGGTTGTGCTGGTACTCTGCATCGTCATAGCGTTCCTCCCTCGCTCTCTGTGTGATTCATCTACTCCTGGGACAACAGGCTACCGGGGGCAGAAAATGCAGCAGCGAGATAGGTGGCATCGCCAACTATAGCAGTATCACGAGGGCTACGACAGCCGCAGCAGCAGCCAAGAACACCCCGCCTGCGACCGCTGTCTTGATCCTGGAAAAAGGCACACCGGAAGCCACGTACTTCATGTCGCCAGCAGAAGCTATCCGGTTCAGGCAGAACGGCGCGTCCCTGTAGGTGTAGTGTTGGGAAACCACGTCATAGGAGTGAACGGTCTCCCGTTGCAGCACTGTGTCCGGGTCGCCCGGAGTTTGAAATTCCTGGCGTATTTCGTCCCCGGTCATGGACTTGAAGTGCTTTCCGGCAAGACCGTTCTTGAACTCATCAGCGGCCAGCCCAGTCAACTGGTAAGTCCGTTCAGTCGAGCAGGAGAACTTCCTGGTGATGATCTCGGCACGCACCATTTGACCCGACCCATCGCAACGGGAGCAGGTTACCCGACCGCTGCCGTTACATTTGTCGCAGACCACCTCGCCCCTGCCATAACAGCGATTGCAACGGCGTACGTGTTCACCAGTGCCCGAGCATTCCCTGCAACGCTCCTCAATAGCGGGGCCAAAGTTTCCGGAAGGCCGCCGGTAAATTCCGTCTCCATCGCACCGTCCGCAGGACCTACGGTCCTGGCCTGATCCACCACAAGAGCCGCATCTCATCTGAGGCTGGCATGGGACATCACCACTGCCGCTGCATCCGGCGCACTGGACAGCCATGCCGCTGCTCATGAGACGAATGGTCTCGTTCTTGAATTCCTGCGGACGGTAGCCCAGATCGGTTGAGTATTTCCCGACTTCAGAACTCTTGATAGCTTTTTCCTCCATCCTGTCGTTCATCAGCAGATATTCCATGGTGGTCTGGTGACAGACCAAACTTTCTGAGCCAACCGCGCTGACCTGATCCAGAAAGTCTCCCGGCAGGAATATTCGTTGCAGCAACGCCTTCTGGCGCCATTCTTCCATCAACTCGTCCTGGGCTGTCTCAACGCTCGGTGTCGTCATAACGTTTTCTCCCTTGTTATCTATGTCGAATTCTCGCTTCCGGCAGAATATGCTGCCGAACGAAGAGTCGGTGTCGGGGCGGGTGATGCACACTGGCCGGGCTTCCGACCGCTTGTCTGCCGGTGTCAGGTGAGGTTGAAGGGGCTCCGCCTTTCGCGGGAACGGGGTTGGAGTTGCCTGAAGTGTTCCAGTCGGGGATGTTGACCCGACTGGAACACTTCAAGAAGCAATATCGCCCTCACCCAAGGCTGATCATTCCGCGTTCGGCCAAGTCTTCGATTGCCTTCTGAACCGACTCTTTAGGCACATCAAGTTCTATGGAAAGGGCATTGACAGATAAGGTCCCGTCGTTCTGGCCCACGCGCTCCATAATCTGCCATTCAAGCCTGCTGAACCCGTCCGGGATGCTTGATGGAGGTGGCGCCATAGGCGTTGGTGGAGGCACATCGGGAAGATTCCTGCTTTGCCCGGCTTCCCTGCCCCGACCCGACTGGCCAAGTTGCCCCAGCCCTCCAAGCGCGTCCTCGCCCCGAAATCTCATGTAGGCTACGAAGCCGGCACCCAACAATCCCAAGCACAGCGGCAACAAGAGGAAGAGATAGCCGAACCACGTACCCAACAATCCACCCAACAAGAATCCGCCCGCCAGCGCAACCAGCAATGCGGTAAGCAGACCCTTTGCGTTGTAACCACCTACCAGGCCAGCCAGTTCGTCAGCAATCCTGTTCACAGTGCTGATATTCATAGCGTATACGCCCCCCTGTTATTCAAGCAATGTGACCCTGGGCGGCGCGGATGGACCAGGCACTGGCGGAGCCGTGGCTGACGGGGGCTGCGCTGACGGGGTAACGGCTGGGGGGCGGGTCTCGCCAATAGCGGACTGACGGGCCGATTCGACTGCATCGATAATGCTGGAGATATCGCCGCCCAACAGTACTGACGATACCCGTATGGCTCCACCAGAGGATGCGATGGTTATCGTCTGTTTCCGGGTCAGGAACCAAATTCCCAGGAAAATTGCACCGGGTATCAGGGCAACGGGTATAGCCATGATGCCAAGGGGGTTGTCATAGCTGAAGTTGGTGACCGCCGCGAACCCTATGATGAGTCCCAAGACCCCAAGAATGGCAGCGATGATCAACCAGCGGGGTTTGCTGGTGTTCGCCTGCTGGACGAAGTCGATCTTCTCCAGCGGCACGTACTCCATAACCGAACTGCCAAGGACTCCGGTTGACATGACCACCCGGTGGGATGTGACATTTATGGTCCCGCGTCCATCTTTGTAGAGTAAGGTTTCCTCCGGGCCTAAATCGAACGGCATAGACACCTCCTAAAACGCCAAGAGATCGGTTGAGCAACAGGCGGAAACGCCGACTGGTACCGGGCCGCGACTTGATGAAATGGGATGGATACCCGCCCGGATTTGCAGGACAAGTATCTCCATCATCATGCTAAGGGGCCAGAAACCGAAGCGGCAGGGGAAAATAGCTAGGAAATAGGTAGGATAGGCCTACCGACCGTTTGAAGAGGGGGAAGCACTCGTGGGAGAATCCGAGGAGGACGGTTCACCCGAGGGCCGGGGCAGGTGGTCCAGAAAACAGACTTTCACCGAGTCCGGGATATACGATCCATCTGTGTCCCGCCGGACAGGGACAAGGGGCTTCCTCTGCAGTTGGCTGAAGAAATCGTTGACGTTGAGGTCAACCCTGTCCGGCAATTCCATCCCCAACAGGGTCTCCAATTCTCCAATGGTAAATTGCCTTCCGGGATACCTGGCGTAGACACACAGCAGCAAGAATGGGCCCTGACGACCCCTGAAAGCGACCTTCTTCCAAGGTCCACTGAACACCCTGGCGAACACGTTGCCAGAGACCTTATCCACCAGTAAGTCAGCATGGGGCAGAACCCGGTCCTTTTCCGCCAGCAGGTGCTGATACTGGCTCCGGCTGATCTGAGCTTCCTCTCCATTCAGGGCGACCATAAACTCCGGCGGGTCCTGAGGGGCAT
Organism: uncultured Dehalococcoidia bacterium; assembly: GCA_951812625.1. Lineage (GTDB taxonomy): Bacteria > Chloroflexota > Dehalococcoidia > Lucifugimonadales > UBA3495 > CATOSP01. The sequence goes on from CATOSP010000002.1 coordinate 2,245,710, forward strand.
CCTGCCCACTGTCCAGCCAGTCGGAGAATGGCCCGGACTGGCCGGCAAGTCCGCCATCCGGCGCTTCGGGCCCGTAGCCCTTCTCCATGCCTGGTCTAGTCCATCCGAGAATTCCTCCCAACAGAGAGCCACCGAGGGCCACTGTCATGTAGCAGCTCCCCATGAGCGTAAAGGCGAGCATACCGTTTCGACGCCTCTGGCTGAACTCTTCTTCCGGGTACCCCAGATCGCTCCACGTGAACTCCCAAGACCAGAGAAAGTTGCCGGCAGAAGGGAAGTGGTCAACGAAATAGAACACCCACATGGCCGACATGGACAGTACCAGAAGCACCAGGATAAAGGCGATGCAGACAACGAACCAGACGCGGGCCATCGCAGCGTCAAGGTAAGTCTCCCGGTCGTTGAGGGCAGCGGTGACACAGAGGGACGTGGCCATGATTCCGGCCACCGCGACTATGATGGGTTTATCGTTGTAGCCGGCAAGGAAGAACGAGGGAGCGAATGCAATTCCGACAGGGACCCCGAACAACAGGGCGTTGCGATGGTATGCTCCGTATCTAAGGCTGCCGCTGAACCAGGTCCGCCGCAGGAGCAACAGCCGGTAGGCCATATAGCCAACCCCAGCGGCTGATGTGCTCAGAACGATGGAAAGCACCAGCGGCCATGGCTGGGCCGAAACCGTGCCGAGCGTGAAGAATCCATACTGGTCCATGCCAGTTGTGCCGGTGAAGACCACCGGCAGGTTCAACATGACCAGGAGGGAAACCAGAAGCAGCTTCCCCAACCACGGCGCGGGGGCCGAAGCACCGGACGGCGCATTGCCTAGATGCATACGCAAAGCCCTTTCCGGAAAACGGTCTGGGGATATTTAATGGCGTGGGCGATCCTGGAATTCCCGCTCGGTTGTCTCGGCTTCCACCTGCTGATACTCGGGGAGGCTGATCAGGGCTTCCACCTCATCGCGCATCGTCGACACCTGCTGAGCGTCTATGCCTATGTGTCCCGTGTCCCGGAGACTACTATAGACCCTTCGGTATCCATCCACTGCCGCGATTATGGGGGAAGTGGCGTATATCATCATCTGGTAGCCAAGGTCGGTGTACTCCTGGACCGTGATGTCGTCGGAGCCTGCTATCACGACGAGGGGGATGTTGGGCACGCCCTTGCGGAAGGTGTCCAGGTCTTCCCTGCTGCGCACTCCACGGGGCATCACCACGTCTACGCCCAGGTCGCGCAGGGCGTTGCCCCGGCGTATGGCCTCGTCCATGTCCCCTTCAACCGCAGTGAAGGCATCGGTGCGGCCTATGATGATGAAGTCCGGGTCGGTCCGGGCCTGCAGTGCGTAGCGGATTTTCTCCAGGAACTCGTCCATAGGGATGACGTGCTCCAGCCCGGCGTGGTAGGAGGCCCGCTTGGGGAAGAACTGGTCCTCGATGTGTATGGCGGCGATGCCCGCGGCCTCAAAGGAACGTACGGTGTGCATGGCGTGCACCGGCTCGCCGTAACCGGCGTCAGCGTCGCATATCACGGGCAGGGGCACGGACCGGGCGACTTTCTCGGCCACGGCTATCTGCTCGGTCATGGTCATGAGCGGCTCGGTAACGGCCAGATGCGCGCCGCTCATGTAGCCGCCGGTATAGATGGTTTCGAACCCGAGGGACTGGACAAGCCGGGCCGAAATGGGGTCGTAGGCTCCCGGCGCGACTACAGGTTGTCCGGAGTCGAGCTTCGCTTTGAGGTCTGAGCGTACCGACATTGTTTCACCTCACTCCTGAGGGATCAGGGGTATCACCTGCCTGGCGAACCGATCCATGTTTTCCTGCAATTCCGAGGCGCTATCGCCCTGGAAGCTGAGGATGAAGTTCCTCACCCCAAGGTCCTGGTACTGGCGCAGGTCGGCAGCGACCTGCTCCGGGACGCCGCTCATCATGCGCCTGGATGTCCCGTCGCCGTCATCGAAAGCGATGTTGGTGCTGAAGCACAGCGCGACTGCGTTCTCATCCCGGCCCGCTCTCCGCGTCTGCCTGCGCAGGCGGGCGACAAGGCCGCCAAATTCTTCCGGTTCCAGTATCGCCGGGGGCCGCAGACCGATGGGCATCCAGCCATCGCCCAGAGCGGCGGCACGGCGGATGGCCGGCCCGGTGTGGCCGCCAATCCAGATGGGCGGGTGGGGCTTCTGCACCGGCTTGGGCTGGAACCCTGCGCTGGAAAGCTGGTAATGCTTGCCCTCAAATTCCGGGTGGTCCTTGGTCCAGAGTTCCTTGTAGAGCAGGATATATTCGTCTGTCACCGCGCCGCGCTCCCGGTAAGTGTCCAGCCCCAGAGCCTGGAACTCCTCCTCCATCCATCCCACCCCGGCGCCCAGGATAACCCGTCCACCGGAGAGAACGTCCAGCGTCGAGAGTATCTTGGCAGTAAGCACGGGGTTACGGTAGGGGAGAATCAGCACGTGGGTGCCAAGACGGACACGCTGGGTACAACCGGCGATGAAGTTCAGCGCCGCCAGCGGTTCGTAGTAGGGTTCGTCGGGACGGAAGGTGGCCACGCCGTCCGGTGCATAGGGGTAGAAAGACTCGACCTGCCGGGGCAGGATGATATGGTCGCTGACCCATACCGAGTCGAACCCGGCGTTCTCAGCGCCCTGGGCCAGGCTGCGGAGGCCCTCCGGACTGGACATCGGCCCCCGGCTGGGCAGGGAACATCCGAAAGTAGTCGGCATTGGGTACCTCCTGTGTTGCTTTTATCACTTTACAGCCAGTCTAACGCCTAACGGCCATCGAAGCTACCCGAGAGCGGGCACGCAATACAACGGAGGCCCGCCCACCTGTCATCTCCCCCGCTCCAACAATTCCTTAATTTCCGTGAGGGTACCGTTGATTCTGAACACGACCATGACAACCTCGGCCCACAGTCGAACAATCAATGGCCCGATTATGATCGCGGCCAGGCCGCCAGCTCTTTCAACCGCACCGTCGCCAAGTATCAGGTAGTTCAAACCGCCAAGAATGACCACAATGGTGACAATCCAATACATAACCTGTATCAGTACAGGAATGATCATCCGCCGGAACGTGAGGTAGTCTCCAAGATGACTGTTCAAGTGCGATCCCTCCATGGTGGGGTTAGCGCGGTAACCGGACTGGCGCTAGGGCGCCAGGGTAGTGAGTGGATACACGGGGATATTCCGCAAAATCCAGTACAGTATTATTGCCCCCAACAAGGCCCATATCCAGCTTGCCGGAAGCCGGACTCCGGGTAGTCTCCTCCCCACGGTTGCCAGAACAGCCTCCGACGCCAGCGCATAGCAGAGAATGGGCAATGACATCACCATCAAAGGGTTGAGACCCAACGCTTCCAGAGGATGCCCGTGCAGCAACTGGTGAAGGGCGCGCAGTGAACCGCAACCCGGACAGTACAGTCCCGTCAGCGCATGGAAGGGGCATGGGGGAAACACTGAGGAAGAGGCGGGGTTGAATGATATCAACACGGCCAGGACTGTGGCTGCGGCCAACGCCATCGCCAGGAACCTCCACCATCCCTGGTTGATGAAGGCGCTGTACGACACCGTCCTCACATATCCTTCCTCAGCCCGGCCGGCGGTTGCCATGTTTAACGTGAGTTGGCGCATTTCTTCAAATCAGGCCGCAGATATGACCGCCAAGGCCCCCATCACGACCAGCATATAAGCGGCATAGGCAAAGGCAAAGGCCAACCCAACTCCGAACGATACCCAACACCATGTCCGGGCTTTTCTCGATGACTCGACGGCCCCATTGTAGTCCCCCGCTGCCAATTTTCCGTTCACTTGCGCCGCGAACACGATCGCCACAATCCCGAATGGAAGACAGCATAGCACGGTGACCAGAATGGCATGAACGAGATAGTTGGGGACGTACGCTACGGTACGGACGGGCGCCGCAGGAGTCTGACCGCCGCTCAAGGATGCCCCGCATTGAGCGCAGTACCGGGCTTCGGGCTGGTTGGCAGAACCACATGCCTGGCAGAATGGGCCAGCAGGCTGCTGGGAGTCAGCCTCGTGTGCCATTTGTCTACTCCAAGGGCCCAACAATGCGGAAAGAGTGTCCCGGCCAGCCCACATCGGATTGTAGTCAGGGCGTAAATTAGCGTCAAACGAAGTTGGTCCCCGCCCGGAGGGGCGTTCACTCATCCAGGTTGTGTCCAAACTTGGCCCTATGCTACGCTGGTTGCAGGAAGGGGATTTGGTATGGTTGAAAAGGTTGTGGTAGCGATGAGCGGGGGGGTGGACTCGTCGGTGGCCGCTTTGCTGCTCCAGCAGCAGGGCTATGACGTCGTGGGCGTGACCATGAAGCTCTATAGCCTCGACCAGGCCGACCTCCCCGCCAACTACCAGGGTTGCTGCACCCTGGACGACGTGGAGGATGCCCGAGCAGTCTGCCGTAGGCTGGGTATACCACACTACGTACTGAACGTGCAGCAGGAGTTTCAGGCTCACGTCATTGACTACTTCTGCGCCGAGTACCAGCGGGGCCGGACGCCCCATCCCTGCATCGCCTGCAACGACAAGATCAAGTTCAACTTCCTGGTGAACCGGGCCAGTGCAGTAGACGCTGCGTGGGTCGCCACAGGCCACTACGCCCGGATCGTGCGTGAGGGCGATGGCTGGCTGCTGAAGCGGGGCGTGGACGTTGACAAGGACCAGTCATACGTTCTGTTCGGCATGGGACAGGAGGAGTTGGGCCGGACGCTGATGCCGGTTGGAGCCTATTCCAAGGACGAGATCCGTCAGATGGCACTGGATGCCGGGTTCCCCAATGCCTCCAAGCCGGACAGCCAGGACATATGCTTCATCCCGCTGGGCGATTACCGGGAGTTTCTGTCCCAGCATACGACACCGACCCCCGGGGAGATTGTGGACCTGGGTGGAAACGTCCTAGGCAGTCACAAGGGGATTGAATTCTTCACCGTGGGTCAACGGCGGGGGCTGGGTATAAACGTGGGCGAACCCCAGTACGTTATCAGCATAGACGCCGAAGGACATCGCGTGGTCGTTGGCCCCGAGTCCGCCCTGAACCGTGACAGTTTCCTCGCCTCCAGGGTCAATTACACCTCCGGAACGATCCCTTCCGGGCCAGTAGACGTGACCGTCAAGGTGCGGTACAAGTCCAGAGAAGCCCCCGCAGTCCTTTATGATTTAAGGGACTGTGGTCCCGTCCCTCTGTGGCCAGCGCGGCCAACTGGGTCCCCATTCCCTTCCCCTTCTTCCCCATTCCCTGGCTCCATAAAGGGGGGCGAAGCGCTGGTGTGCTTCCGGGAACCCCAGAGGGCGCTGACCCCCGGACAGGCAGCGGTCTTCTACCAAGGAGACACTCTGCTAGGCGGGGGCATCATCGAGGCCGACCATGGCCGGAGAGCAATCACCGCTGAAGAGTCACGGCAGCTAACTGCCAACCGCTGATCGGCGATGCCGGACTTTTCGTTGGAACGGGAGCTTCACCAGCAAGGGTTCCCTCTCGTTGCGGGCGTTGACGAAGCGGGGCGCGGCCCACTGGCCGGGCCTGTTGTCGCAGCCGCAGTCGTATTTCCCGAGGGCATGGAGACGTCCGAACCGTGGGTGTCGCGCCTGGACGACAGCAAGCGACTGTCCCCGCGCCAGCGGGAACAAGCGGTTGAACTGGTGGAGACCTATGCCCTAGCCACCGGCGTAGCCCAAGTAGACGCGGCCGACATCGACCGGATGGGGATCGGCCATGCCTGCATTCGGGCTATGATGGAGGCGGTCGCGCAACTTCCACTGGACCCGTCCTACCTGTTGCTGGACTACGTTCCCATGCGGGAGTGCCGCATACCGTTCCGTACACTGGTAGGCGGCGACGGGCTAAGCCTCTCCATAGCCGCGGCCTCGAATGTGGCGAAGGTTACGAGAGACCGGCTCATGCGGGAGGCTGACCTGACCTATCCGGGCTATGCGTTTGACCGGAACAAGGGATATGGAACGCCGCAACACATGGCCGGGCTGCGCGAAAGGGGTCCCTGTCCGATCCACCGCCGATCCTTCAACCCTGTCCGGGCGTTGTGCGACCCTGCACTGACTGAGAACATCGCCCCATACCCATGTGCCGGCCGGGGAACGGCGGACAAGACCCGTCCCCCGTGGGACCGGAATGGCTAATCCCCGTCTCCGGCTGGGCAACTGGGGAGAGCGGGTTGCCCGCAATTTCGTCGCAGGGAAGGGTTACCGGGTGCTGGAGACCGGGTTCCGAAGCGCGTGGGGCGAGGTTGACATCGTGGCCAGCGACGGGGATGAACTGGTATTCATCGAGGTCCGGACGCGGCGGGGCACGGCCCTCGGCACACCACAGGAATCGGTAACGCGCGCGAAGGCGCGAAGGTTGACCGCAACTGCGCAGAGCTATATGGAAGAAACGGGCGTTGCCGGGGCGGACTGGCGTATCGACCTAATCTCGATAGTGCTGGACAGTGGCGGGAAGGTACAGGAGCTTTCCCACCTGCGCCATGCCGTGGAAGCTGAAGAATGATGTCCAGACGTGGGCGTGCCTGCCCGTCCCGTCAAGGTTGAGGCTGACTGCTGGAAGGCGGGGGCGTCCCCGGAAACCGGCAACCCTACTATCCGGCACGTAACCAACATGACCGTGAACAGCAGGACCGCCAAAATGGCTACGATGAGACAGGCTACCCTCAACCCTTGCCCGCCATCAACACCCTGAAGCCCCTCAGCCCCAGCCCTGAGCTAACCCTTGAGAAACTCGGCGATAGTCCCCGCCAGTGTGTCCGATTGTTCCAACATGACCAGGTGGCCAGCGTTGGGGAACACCTCGACCCTGGAACCGGGGATCAGCCGGGCGAAGTCGTCGGCGTAGACGGGAGGGACAAGCCTGTCCTCCTGCCCCCAGAGGACCAGGGACGGGGCTTTGATGCGGTAGGCCCGGCGTTTCAGGCCCCGGTCCGGGATGGGCCAGAGGAACTTTCCGGCCGCGGTAAGGTCCTGGACGCGCTCGGGAGACAGCAATTCCATTGCGCGCTCGGCGGCGGCGATGTCCTCCGCTGTTGCATCACTGCCGCCTGACCCGCCGGCCCACAGGCATTCCTGCAACTCCGCAGAGTTCATGGCCAGGAAGTCGGCCACGGGAGCGTCGTCCCGCCACAAACCCGCCGGAGCCACCAGCACCAGCCTGTCCACATAGCCTGGCGACAGGGCCGCCATCTCGGCCGCTATCATACCGCCCAGGAAGTGACCTGCCAGGTGGGCCGACTCCAAGCCCAAAGCGTCCATCAACTCCAGGTGATACAGGGTAAGGTCCAGCACGTCTTCCAGGTACTCCAGGCCCGTTGAGTTTGAGTAGCCCGGAATGTAAGGCGCGTAGACGGTGAACTGCTCCGCCAGCCGGTCCAGGAAGGGCGCCCAGCCCTTGTGCCCCGCCGCGCCGTGGAGGTACACCAGTGGGGCACCCTGGCCGGCGCGGAGCACCTCGGCCCGGAACATCCCATTCTGCATGTCAATGTTCAGCGTTTCCGGCGGCATGGTCATCCCCTAAGCGTCCATCATTGTCTTGGGCCACCAGCGGGTCTCGTACTCGGACCAGATGTCCCGCACGTAGGGCATCACTTCCTTGGCGAACAACTCGGTGTTCTTGAGGGTGATGTCCTTGGGCATGTCGCCGAAATGGAGGAGGAGCATCAGGTTGCCGACACGAAGCTCGCGGATTGCCTGGGCCAACTCTTCCCGGACCGACTCCGGGCTGCCGACGATAACGTTGCCCGCCTTCACGTAGTCCATCCAGTTAAAGTCGGTTGCCTGCTCGCGCCTCGACTCGACTATCTGGGTGCTTACGCCTGAGTTGATGCTGCGGAGGGTGCGATAGCCGGGGGCGTTGGCGAACCCACCGGGCACGTGGAGGCACTTCTTGAAGAAGTACTCGATGTAGTCCTTGTACTCATCCACCTGGCTGTCGGTCTCCGATACGGCCACCAGTTGCAGGAAGCCTGCATGGTAGGGGTTGAATTCCTTGCCCTGCCGGTCCACTTCTTCCCAGAAGCCGTCCAGCACGGTCTTGCCGACCTTGTAGCCGCTGTAGCTGAGGTAGCAGTAGACGTAATCGTGCTCTATGGTCCAGTCCCAGGTCTCAAGGCTGCCGCTGCCGGGAACCCAGACCGGGGGATGGGGTTCCTGGTAGGGCCGGGGCCAGATGTTGACGTAGCGCAACTGGGTGTACTTGCCGTTGAAGGCGAAGGGTTCCCGTTCCGTCCAAGCCTTGATCACCAGGTCGTGGGCCTCGTTGTACTTCTCCCGGAGGGTGACGGGCACTTCCCCGTACCCGAACACCGTGTCCTGGGATGTGCCGAGGGGGAACCCAGCCACGAAGCGCCCGCCGCTGAGCACGTCCAGCATAGCGAATTCCTCAGCAACCCTAACCGGCGGGTTGTAGAGGGCCAGGCTGTTTCCCAGCACAATGATGGCGGCCTTGGACGTGCGGCGCGTCATTGCAGAGGCCATCAGGTTGGGCGAGGGCATCAGCCCGTATGCGTTGTAGTGGTGTTCGTTGACGCACAGGCCGTCGAAACCCATTTCCTCGGCGAACTCGAGCTCGTCAAGGTAATCGTTATAGAGCTGGGTGCCCTTCTTGGGGTCAAACAGGTGGTTGGGAGCGTCCACCCAAACGCTGTGATACTGGTTGCTGAAGTCCTCGGGCAGGTAGCCATAGGGCATCAGGTGGAAAAAGCACATCTTCATCGGCAGGCATCTCCGGAGCCAAGGAGCAGATTGGGGAGATTGTACACCCAATCGCTGACGGGGAAAACGGCGCCTGATGGTCTACGGGGTTCAGCAAGCACGTCCTGGGGACCATAGCCATATGTCCTGGCTTGCATCAGCCAGCCAATGTTCCGGAGACGGGAGGTCTCATACGCATCTGCTATAATTTCGCCCAAATTCCCCAACTTCCACCAGGAGGACTCATAGTGACCAACGCAGCGCGGGACGTGGTTGTTATCGGCGGAGGCATTGTCGGCTGTATGACCGCCTATCTGCTTGCCAAGAGCGGAGCAACGGTTACCATTCTGGAGGCCGACTCGGTGGGCAGCCACGCCTCCGGGTTCGCTTTCGGCGAAATGGGCTCGCTGGAGGGAGCAGGTATTCCCGACCCACTGCTAGGGTTCAGCGTCTGGTCACACCAGCGGCACGTCTCCCTGTCCGCAGAGCTACAGGAAGTCTCAGGCGTCGACCCTTTTTTCCACCTGGGAGCACGAATCAAGCTCGCCCTCCAACCGGAGGAGGCTGCCGACTTCAAAAAGAACCTGGAGTGGCAGAAGGATATTGCGGACTTCAAGGCCCGATGGCTAGGGCCGGAGGACATCGTAAAGGCGGAACCGCAGGCGAACCCGGACTGCCTAGGCGGCGTTTACTCCGAGAATGCCGGTTCGGTGGAACCCTACCGTTACACCCTGGCCGCGGCACAGGCGGCTGAGAAGCTGGGGGTCGATATGGTGCTGAGGCGGGCCCGGGGACTTGTGAAGGACGGTGACCGCTGCCTGGGGGTACGGATCGACGGCGGTCAAATCGACGCCGGGGCGGTTGTACTGGCCATGGGACCGTGGACCGGACAGGCTTCCGAATGGTGCGGGGCACCATTGCCGGTTACGCCACTCAAGGGGCAGATACTCCGGCTGCAACACGCAAGTCACGAGGTCAAGTCGTCCATATACTACAAGGGCAGCTACGTTTCTTCCAAACCGGACGGCCTGATATGGGCCGGCACCACAGAGGAAGAAGTGGGGTTTGATGAAGAAACCACCGGGGAAGCAAGAGACAAGATAATGCACGACCTGTTGGCTATGGCCCCCGCGTTGGCCGACGCCGAACTGGTCCAGCAAACAGCCTGTTTGCGCCCCCTGTCCGCCGACGGAATGCCCATCGTGGGACAGGTGCCGGGGTGGGAGAACCTGTACGTGGGCACGGGAGCCGGACGCAAGGGTATTCTCTGGAGTTCAGGAATGACCCAGGGCCTGGCGGATATTATCCTGGGGGCCGAGTCGGAGGTGCCGGGACTGGGGGCACTGCACCCACAGCGTTTCCAGTAGGAGCTATCTGCCCGGACATTGTCATGGCTGTTGTCCTGGCCTACTGCGGTCCAGTCTAACCTCCAAACGGATACCGCACCGCAGACGTACGGACCGGGCCTTTTCAGCTAACGTCAGGTACATACCCTGTCACGCCGGGGGATGCTTGCGCGCAACCAACAAGCCGTTCTCCCTGGTCACCTTCATGGCGAAGGGATACCGGTTCACCTCCAAGGCAAGGTCCACGTCCTCCGGATGGAACTGGGGTTGAGAATCGTCGAAGAACTTCCGGGTAGCTCCGCCTTCCATGATCAGACTGCGTACCGCCGCCGGGTCAGGGCTGCGTCCCTCCAGCAGGTTGCGCAGGAACAGGGCGCAGTGCTCGTCCTCGTCGGAACGCACCCGGCCCTGGTCTCCCATTGCAATGATGGACACCAGCGCCGGGTCCTCCCTGCGAATGGCCTCCACGGTCGCCTGGGCAACGACGAACGAGCCCAGGTAGATGGTGTCGGCCCTGGTGGCCGCGGCAACGCCAACCGTGCCCGCACGAGTGGACTGGACTATGGACTTTCCCGCAAGGTGCACTGGCGTGATCTCGTAGGGCGAGTTGCCCATGTCGAAACCTTCCGGGCGTTTACCATCCACCTCGCCCATGACCAGGTCTCCCACTCCCTTGCGGTGTAAATCCAGGGCCTCCTCCACCTCGGCCACCAGCGTGATGCGGGTTGTACCGTGGTCGAAAGCAATTGCGGCGGTGGTAAAGGCCCGGAACACGTCGATGATTATGACGGTCCCCTCAGCTTCTTCAGCGTCTCGAACGAGGCTGCCAACACGGACTTCCATTCAGACCTTCCTTAGTTGGTAAGCGGACTGGCGTAATGCCAGTCCGCTACTTGATTGTTCAATTGGAGTGACACAGACATTTCGGTCTCATCGCCGAAAAGTCACTATCTCTCGACTCAGATTGACGTCAATTTCTTGCCAACCTACCGAAAGCCATGGTCGCGCCTAGGAACGTTTAGGGTTGCGATCATTTTCCCACCATTGAAGGTATTTGCGGGCGGAGGCTGGCAAATTATCCCCGATTATTCTTTCGATTTCCGAAAACGTCAGGGTAGCAGGGTTCGCATCAAGGGTTCTATCAAGGGTTCTTAGGTATTCGCCCAGTGGTTGATATTTGCTCATTGCAAACCTCTTCCTGCGAATTCGCGGGCAGGTTCCGGGCTTACAGAAGGATAGCCCTCTGCCACGTTTGACTCCTAACCTCCCGCGCGGGTGAGCGGCTCTAAGATGTCCAGCAGTTCCGCTATGCTGCCCAAATCCTTCCTGACAATCTCGGGATCCAAGAACTGCTTCCGCGTATAAAAGTTCCCGTGCAATTCGTTGGCAATGCTACGCAGTCCGCGGAGACGGTCGTCGCCGGTCAAGATACTCGCGTTATTCAAAACAACGCTAAACTGTCCGTGCCGTTCATACTCCCATCCCTGAGTCTCTGCAACGGCTTTGGCCATCCAGGCCGCTGCCCCCCAACCCTTCTCCGACGCTTGATGCAAGTCCCCCGCGGCCAAGTACTCCCGGCTCTTGTCCAGGACATCGCGGGCCTGTTGCCGGTAGTCAGCGATGGCTTCGGGGTCCTTCGACCCATTCGGGTCCGGCTGTGTCATGGCGCGCTAACCCTTCTTGACCAGCTTTTGCAGGGAGCGGACCTCGCGGGGAGGGTTGAGATGGCTGCCGGTGTGAGTCCAGGACACCTCGCCGACGTAGATGTCGCCGTGGGAGTCGATGCAAACGCCGTGGGGGGCGATGAACTGTCCCGGGGCCTCGCCTTCGGGTCCATCGCCCAGCCGGACCAGCTCGTTGCCCTGGATGTCCATGATGGTGATTCGCGGACCGAGACCGTAGGCCTGATCGTTAGCTCCGATGGCAGCGCCCAACTCCCCGACGTATACCCGCTGGTCGCCGGACTTGTCAATGTAAAGGCCGCAGGGCCGGGCCATGTTAATCCACTGGGTCTCGAACTTGCCATTCTTGTCGAACACCTGGATGCGATGGTTCTCCCGGTCGGCCACGTAAACCCAGCCGTCCTTGTCGGTGCAGACGTTGTGGGCGATGTTGAACTGGCCCGGCCCGGTGCCCGGCTGGCCCCACGAAAAGAGCAGGTTTCCGTCCGGCGAATATTTGTGGACACGGGAATTGCCGTAGCCGTCGGAGACGTAGAACTCGCCGGTGGCAGGGTCCATTGCCACGTGGGTGCACCTGTTGAACGGGTCACCGCTCATGAAGGGCGCTGGCTTCCCGCTGACGCCCAGGGTAAACAGGACTTGGCCGTCGAGGGTGCATTTCCGGACGGTGTGGTCGCCGTCGTCGGAGCAGAATATGGTGTCATCGGGCATCATGGTGATGCCGTGAGCCCTGGGAAACACGCCCTCGCCCCAGGACCGGAGGAAGTTGCCTTCCCGGTCGAACACGATCATCGGGTGCTCTCCGCGGTTGAATACGTACACGTTGTCATTGGAGTCCACACCAACCGCAGCCGCTTCCTTGAATGACCATCCATCCGGCAGTGTCCCCCAACCCTCGGCTACTTCGTATGTATACTCGCCGGTTCCCATCTCAACCATAGTCTCACCTCTTCTGATATTTGCGACGATTTTCATCGTGGATTTTAGCACCTGACGGCACAGCCGCAACCACTGCGTGACCAGCTGCCTGTGCCTGCCCATGACTCGGAGCAGGTCTGACAGTATGCGTTGTCGCACAGGGAGGGTGTTGATATGATTGGATGGACGAATTCGCTGGAACGGGAGGGTCGCCAATGTCCACAGCCCAGGAAGGCAGACGGGATTTCGTAAAGTATTCCTTCTTCAAGGTTTCGCCGGAGTGGCGTCGGCTGTCTCCCGGCGAGCGGAACCAGAGCAAACGGGAATTCTGCGAGGTGGTGGCCGAGTATGCTGACCGTATCACCATGGCCAGCTACAGCCTGGTTGGCACACGGGGAGACGTGGACTTTGCACTCTGGAAGATTGCCCGAGACCTGGAGCCGATCAACGAACTGATGTCCCGCGTCAACCACACCGAACTGGGCAAATACCTGGAGACGCCGCACTCCTACCTCGCCATGACCCGGCGTTCCCCCTACGTGGATACCCACCGTCACGAGGGTCAGGAGGGAACCTCCAGCACAATGCGCATCATCGGGCGCAAGTACCTGTTCCTCTACCCCTTCGTCAAGACCCACGACTGGTATCAGCTCCCTTTGGAGGAGCGGCAGCGGCTGATGGGAGAACACTTCACCATCGGACACCGCTACCCTGATGTGAAAATAAGCACAGCATACTCATTCGGGATCGACGACCAGGAGTTCGTGCTGGGGTTTGAGAGCGATGACCCGGCGAACTTCCTGGACCTAGTCTCCGACCTGCGGGAGTCGGAAGCCCGCCCCTACACGGAACGGGATACCCCCATCTTCACCTGCATCAACAAGCCATTGGCGGACTGCCTGGATGATCTGGGCTGACCACCACACGCCTTGCATGAAAAGACCTCTGAAGTCTGATACCTTCAGAGGTCTTTTCCGTTCTCTGGAAGATGTCCGGTACCGGGAGACCCGTTGGGGCCTTGCGGTCGTCAGCCGCAACCGAGCGGCGGCTGTCTATTACTTCCGCTTGAGGTCCGCGGGGTCGTTGTTCTTGAAGTAGTCGTAGTTGAGCGCAATATAGCTTTCCCATTCCGGCGGGACCGCGTCCTCGGCGAAGATGGCGGTAACGGGGCAAACGGGTTCGCACGCCGCGCAGTCGATGCACTCATCCGGGCTGATGTAGTACATGTCGTCCTCGTCCCGGGTGTAGATACAGTCAACCGGACAAACATCCACGCAGGCTGAGTCTTTCAAACCAACACACGGTTCGGTGATTATGTAGGTCATTCTGGATCGCTCCTTCTGGAATTAGCGGTTCGGGAAACCAAGCACCGGTCCGGGTCATTGCCTCCCGGCACTTATCGCGGGAAATTATAGCATAGCGTTCGGCTTTACGGTACTTGGATATAGTCCTAGAGAACCAGGCCGTATGTACGTTTCTTGATCGCCAGGTTAACGAATGTCTCCGTCCGTTGGACTCCGTCAATAGTGCCTATCTTGGTACGCAGGAACGTTCCCAGGCTCTCCGCAGACTCCAGGCCAGCCCATATGAAGACGTCGTATGCGCCGGTGGTGATGGCAACGTAGTGGGCCTCGTCCAGGTTGGCGATGGATTCCGCCACCGCGTCGGACTTGCCGGGACCGGTCTGCAGTCCGATGAGGGCCGTGGTCGCGTAGCCCAGTTTTTCCAAATTAGGCACTGCTATGACCTTCACCACGTCCTCCTGGATCAACCGCCGCAATCGCCTGCGCACCGTACCTTCGCTCACACCCACTTCACGCGCGATCTTGGCGTTGGATGCCCTCCCGTCCATCTGCAACAGGCTGATGATCCTGCGGTCCAACTCGTCCATTTGCGCCGACTCCTCTAAATTCGTGCCCCAGATTGACACAATCAATCATATTGGAGGGGCTTTCGGCTGTCAATCTCGCAATAGGGTAGCGAATAGCGTAATAAGTAATATTATGGCCTGCGACTGTCCGCAAGCGTCAGGAAATCTTGATCGTTTACGACTTGTGATGGAACGCTCTCCCAGTACCGCGCCACTGACTACAGCGCCAGGAGATTCTCCGACGTGATAATGAGACCGACGGTTCTATGCAGCTTCAGTTCAGGACCACGCGTTTCCAGAGCCGCTGCCAGGATGCGACCGCAGAGGAGCGGCGGCATTTGCGGGTATTGCTGGGCACCATGGCATTTGTTAACATTGAAAGTCAAAGGGAGGGATCGCATAGTGGCCTAGTGCGGGCGCCTGCTAAGCGCTTAGCCTGTGAAAACGGGCTCATGGGTTCGAATCCCATTCCCTCCGCCACTTTCATGTTCTATAAGGTTCAATAGAGTCTCAAAAGGTATCCATTCATGCCTGATCATTGAGACTAGTGGCTTGAGTTAGTCCAGCAACGTCCTCTAAAATACGACCACGTCCCGCTCATCGTGTGGGAATGGAGAGGACGCACATGGGCACGGCCTCTATCTATACATCTCACGCTCGGGCGCCAAGTCCTGGGTGCAGCGGATCGTGGTTGATGGACGCCGCCGGGACATAGGGCTGGGCGCTTATCCAGTCGTCAGCCTGGCCAGTGCCAGATCCGTCGCCCACGACAACCGCACCGCAGTTGCCGAGGGCCGGGACCCGGTCCTGGAAAAGCGGGTGACAAGGGAAGCCTCCCGCCAGCCCACTCCCTCCATTCCCACATTTGCAGAGGCCTGTTCCCACGTGATCGAGCTGCGCCGCCCCACCTGGAGCAACGCCAAGCATGCGGACCAGTGGCGGAACACTCTCGCCACCTACGCCAATCCCGTGATTGGCTCCAAGCCGGTGGACGGGATCGACAGCGGGGACATTCTAGCCGTCCTGACCCCCATATGGACCGTCAATTCCGAGACGGCGAGCCGGGTGCGCCAGCGTATGGAGACCATCTTCGATTGGGCCGTCGCCCAGAGGTGGAGGCAGGACGACCCCGCCGGCAGGTCCATTCTCAAGGTGCTTCCCAAGCTGCCCAAGGTGAAGAAGCACCATCTGGCCTTGCCCTACGCGGAGGTGCCTGCGGCCCTGGAGCAGGTACGGGAGTCCACAGCCGACCCGGTGACGAAACTCTCCTTCGAGTTTCTCGTACTGACCGCCGCACGGTCAAGTGAGGTGAGGTTGGCGGAGTGGGCCGAGATCGACTGGGGGTCCAGGACTTGGACCGTACCGGCGTTGCGGATGAAGGCGCGGAGAGAGCACCGGGTACCGCTGTCCAGCCGGTGTCTGGATATCCTGTCTCAGGCGAAGGAGTTGGACACTCAGGAGGGAAGCCTGGTGTTCCCGGCGGCGAGAGGCGGCAAGGCGCTATCCGATATGGCCTACACGGTGATGCTGCGCCGGTTGGGGATATCGGCGGTTCCCCACGGGTTCCGGAGCAGCTTCAAGAACTGGTGCATGGAGGTCAGGGACCCCGATGCCACATGGTTTCCCAGCGAGGCTGCGCTGGCCCACAATCTGGGCAATTCGACGGAAACAGCCTACGCCAGGAGCGACCTGTTCGAGAGGCACCGGGGACTGATGGAGGAGTGGGCAGAATTTCTGGCTGAAGACACGGAGTAGAGTTTACCGCATCGGGAATGATCTGATGTGGGGGCAGTCGTCTATTGAGGCTAAGTCTCGGGAGATAGGCTCAACATTTGGTAGTTCGAATCCACAACGGTGGGCCGAACTTGACGATAGGCCGAACCGTCTTCGAGATGTGGTTGGGGGCTCTGTGAGGGTGGTAGCATGACCTTTACCGGTGGTTCGAGCCTCTTGCACTGGAGTATCCTGAACCCTGACCGCTGTCGTGGTTAAAGGGATGACCTATGTGGCCACTGTTCACTCCCCGTGCCAAGCCCTGTTGGCGTTCAAACTTGGCGACACATAATCCACAAGGCGAAACTCAGTGGGGAACTAGCTACAGGGCTTAGGGACCGAGGCGACAACAAGTACGATGCTCGGCAACAGGGCTGAGCCGGAATATGTTGGCCTAAACAAGGCGTGAACTGTGTATCCTGAAAGCCGGTGTTGACAATAGCCCGAAGCGCTCTTTAGTTTGCCACTAATAATGAGTCTAGCTCCGCGTGCTCCTGTGCCCACTCATCATTCCAATCGGTGCTAATGGGGTCCCACGGCTGGGTCCGCAAGTCTAGAGTCTCCTGAATACGCTCCAATCTTTCTCTAGTCGGCAACACCCTATGAATGCCATACATTGCTTCAGCGTCGCCCGCTACCGCTGTCATCTGCCACTGTGGCGAACGCCCACAGTAGAAGCAACCTACATTGACGATAGGCCCAGGGTAACGATAAGTGAGCTGGGTCTTACTAATTTCTTCCGCGATTAACGAACTCTGATTTTGGACGTTTTCAACGACCTCCGAAAACGTTTCCAAAGACGTACTTAATCTACGTTGCGATTTTTCAAACTGCTTGGCGGCGTTGCCTAACCTGATTTGAGAGCGAAAGCGACCAATGGCCAATAAAATTGCTATTGCGACGAGCGCAATAGTGCCAGCTACAACAGCAATAGACATTGCCTACTACCTCCCAGGCCAGATTCTGTTCAGAAATTCAAGTAATTTTTCGGATTGACCTAGATAAGACCGGTTCAACTCGATAAGCGCGTCGATCTCGTTGGCCTGCCTGTCATTGGCTTGGCTGATAGCGTCGAGGCGACTTCGGGTAGCGTTATCTGACCACCATCCTTGGCCCATGGACAAACACGATACCACTAAGGCTATCAGCCCGATTGCGACACCTAGATCCATTATACACTCTTTGCTTACTGGCCTTATTAAGGCTCGCGAAGTCAGTTAGAGCAGGGTATCAAGCTCCCTGCGGTTGCTGCTCAAAGTTTCAATCTTCTCTTTAAAGTCGGCCCAGTTACCTTCGGACATCTGTAGGAATGCTTCGTGATTGTTGCCGAGACCGTCATGCCAAGCGATGCTCAATCCAATCACGGGAACTTTGATAATTTCACCGTCTGAAATGCGAACTACCTTGACGGCCCATGTTCCGTTAACATTGATAAAATGGGGGGCGTCAGAAATAGCGGTAGCAATGGCCCTAGCCACTTCGAATTCGCGCTTGAAAGACAAGATGCTTGCAACCGCATTTCTCCGATATTCATCTAAATCAATTGGTTCATCCAGTCCTGCTGCCACTGTAGCGATTTGGGTCACTGCCTCGTCGGCTTCAAATCCCAACTCGGAACAGCGAGAATACAGGTATTCGGCGACACGCAAGCAAGCCCGAGCACGATTCACTGAAAGTCCAAATTGTGAACTCAGTTCTTGCGATTGGAGCCTCCCCGCAAACCCATCCGGCCCGCTCCCCGTTTCTGATATCGCTGCCATAACCTCTGCGGTCTGGGTCAAGAATAACCTAAGGTCTCGGACGAACGCAGGGGATGCAAGCTCTCTATCCCTGATCAGCGGTTCGTCAGCCACAATCTAACTCCATCGTTTGGTGCTGGAATCCTAATCAATACGGTGCAGTGCTGTCAACAAATCGGGGCTGCTCGGACAGCGTTCCGTTCTAGCAGTACAGTCGCAAATTAGGGGCAGGTAGAATAGGGAAATTCAAGAGCTCGTGAATTGAGGCGTTGATTGTTGTGCGGGATGAAGTGGCGTAGGTCTCCCCGTAGGTCGCCTTCCATCCCGAGGGGGAACTACCCGGGGACTACCGGGAGCGCTTCGTCCTAGACCATGATCACCCCGTACACTTGGAGAGCCAAGACGAATCCCCCTTCGCCGCCACTGTTGCCGGTGACGCAAAAGGCGGCGTCGTCGATCACGAGCACCCGCCCTGGGCCTGACCGCACGGTAGGTGGAACCGTCTTCGAGATGTGGCTGGGAGCTCTGTGATCTTTAGCCCCCGACCCGGGTGAGGAGATCGACCCTCTTGTGGTGGGGTCTAGAGTTTAATTCTACTGCGGTCCCGTCCAAATGGCCGTGTCCACTTCAAGTACAATGGAGCCCAGCATTTGCTCTCATAGTCGGAAAGCGCGTTCTCGGCGAGGTTCAAACACAAGCGAGGGAACTCACTTAGGAGTTCGATGAGTGGCATGACAGCAGTCGAGTAGCGTGGTGAAATAAACAACGACCTTAGTCTCAAAATTCTCTCGGGTAGATGCAGTCTTCGCCTTGAATCCGCATTTATTTCTACCTGGTCCGTGTCGGACTAAAATGACAACTGACGACAATTGGATCAGCAAATGAGAAGGAATCAGCCATGAACACGTTCGGCATCCGCGTTCACATAGCAGGCAGCGCCGCATACACCGCTGACCATGGCCTCCTGTCGGTGGCTCACGAATTTGTCAGTTCGTTGGCATCACGACTTATCGACGGGGGATCGGGCCTGGTAGTTGGATTTGGAAATGAGCCTCTAGGAGAACGGGGGCTCCCGTGTACCTTTGACTGGACGATCCTCAACGTAATCGCGAAATCGTTACCTCCAGGAACCAACTGGCCATCAGACCAACCAGGACGCTTCCGAGCTGTCGGAAGCCAACGGGCGTTGGGTCGGATCCCTGAGACCCGTCAGGCTACTTGGGATACTTGTATCGAGAGAAAAGATTTCGAACTCGAGCTTTCACCTCCGGGATGGAGGATGGGAGGTGTAATCCGAGCAGCACAAGTGTTGAGGGGAGATGTACTTGTGGCGATCGGTGGCGGAGCTGGAGTTGAGCAACTAGCAAATCTTTATTCGCAGGAGGGTAAGAGCATTGTCCCTATTTGGTGCGATGTGGGTGCATACTCTAATGACGGAAACGGAGGGTCATCGTACCTTCACGGGCGCGCTTTGAGCGAACCTGGGTCTTTTTTCGAGTTGCAGGACGGCGCTGGCGGCGGTGCAGCTCGCTTGACCGAATTGAAAGTTGGGCCGGATAGCGACTCGACAACCGTGGCAGAGCAGGCAATTTCCTTTATCGGTAACTTGCGCTCTCCACTGGCATTCTATGCTCGTTTACTAGCCCCTGATTTTGATGATTTCGAACTGGTAGAAGAATTCTTTCGTAAAGTGGTCGACCCGGTTGTGCTCCAAAAGGGTATGACGCCTTACGAAGTGGGACGTGATCGTCCGAATGCGGCATTCATAAACGTCGAGATATTTGAAAGGCTACACCGGGCCTATCTGGTGGTGGCAGACTTAACAGCCGTTCGCCCGAACTGCACGATGGAACTCGGATACGCACTAGCCCGTCGTAGACGCGTAGTCATCACCGCGAAAGAGGGCACAAGGCTTCCCTTCGACCCTGATAAGTTGCCAACTCATTTCTGGAGTCCAATGGAAGGGGTAGAAGAAAGGAGGGACTCCTTCCGGGCATGGCTGGAAAGCCACATGGATATGCCGCCATTAGTTCGCTAAGGTTCGGCCCTTTGGGATGCCAGGCAATTGGCAAACCAACAATGTTGCAAGATTTGAACAGATTAAACTGGTGAGGAGAGTTTTCCGGAAGTTAAGCACCCCTGTTAAGATACTACTTATCGGATTGTTGCAGACGGTATCCAAACCTCTCTTATTCCCAAGATGTTGTTATGAAGGATCGAGAAACTAGGCCTTGAGGTTATTCGTCTTGCAATGACTAAATTCGCCAGAAACGCGATTTCTAAAGCAGAGGAATGTTATAGCAAGTGGGTAAGGGACCAGAAGAACAGGGCAAGCTTTTAGTCCTAGCGAGCGGCGGTGTCGATTCATCAACGCTGTTATGGATGTCGTCCCAACAAGGACTCAATCCTGCCGCTCTCTTTGTAGACTTCGGGCAGCCCGCAGCTGAAGCAGAGAGTCAGGCCGTAGCAAACATCTGCGGTAGTCTTTACGTTCCCTTGCGTGTCGTCCGATACAAAGGAGCCAATTTTGATGCCGGTGAAATACGAGGCCGGAACGCCTTCCTGGTTCACATGGCATTGTTAGAGTTCCCGTCCAGTTCAGGAGTCGTTGCGCTTGGCATTCATGCGGGAACTGGTTACGCGGACTGTAGCCCCCAGTTCATGGAAATCATGCAGAGTTCCTACGATTTCCACACGGGGGGCGCTGTCACGGTCACAGCGCCTTTTCTGCATTGGACGAAGCAGGACCTGTACCGTCTAGCTACTGACATGAAAGTACCGGTCGCATTGACCCACAGCTGTGAAGCCTCCAACCTTCCGTGCAGGCATTGCAGATCCTGTCTAGACAGACGTCTTTTGGTTTCTGGACACACCAAATGTTAGCGCGCAGCCGCCAAATCATTCTCAAGAATGACATCGAGTTCTCCTCGCCCCTGCTAACTCCAAGCCTGTCTAGCAGCGCCCTCGGGCCAGTTCCTGTCCAAGCTTCCACGGGGAGACAATCCGTTTTGACTCCGTGCTCTGTTGTTCATAGTCAATATCTAATCGGCGGGATAGAGGATTCTCTGCTGATTTCGGCGTACGACATCAAGCACCGCTTGCTAGCAGATGGGGACTCCTTTAGGTTTGGATTCAAAGACTCTCGTTACGCTCAACCACGTGTTCTGGTAATAGATAGCGGGTGGTACGAGAAGAACGGAGTCCCTCCCGGAAGCCAATTTGCAGTGAATGCGGAGGAGACGCTCGATTGGGAAGAGGCGGACTATTCGAGCGTCATCGACAGTCTAGACGGCGACGTTAGCCCTATTGTAGTTAGTTGGGACCATAGAGGACCGTACGAAGAACAGATTCAACGGGCACAAGAATTTTTCGGAGGCCGTGGCCACCTTGCCTCGGATATTCTACTCAAACCTCCGTCTGGGTCTAGATTCCACAATTTCGATAAGCTATCGGTAGAGCAAATCGCCAATCTGCGAGCATTCGACGTCGTTGGTGTCACTGAGCGTGAGCTCGGTGAGACTATACTTGATTGCCTCGTCAACATTGCCAAGTTGCGACAGCGCCTAGATGATGCTCGCGTTTTGTCTCCGATACATGTATTTGGCGGGCTAGACCCACTTTTCGCCCCGCTTTATTTCGCCGCCGGTGCAGAGATTTTCGACGGCCTGGGATGGCTACGCTATGCTTACCGGGAAGGAGTAGCGATGCATTGGACGGCCGGAACTCTATTAGATACGCAAATCACAAAGCGCTCCGTCCAAGCGCAAAACTGGGTTGCTCTGCAGAACTTAGATGAAATCAGCCGACTGTCAGAGGAAATGAGGCGTTTCGTGCTCAAAGGAGAAGATTGGGACGTCTTTTATCGCGGCAATAGTTTTAGGCCCATCTTCGAAAGCTTACAGGAGAGATTGGGGAGGTAACATGGGTGGCAGTGGAGGTGGTACGGGAAGTTATTTCAGCGCTGCAGATGCTAGGGCGCTTGAGGAAGAGGCACGCCGGCGCCTCGAACAGAGCCGCCTGGATTCCACGGTGAATTCCTTCCTTCAACGGGAGTTGACGGATATCAACGATCGCGACATAGAACTCACAAACTCTCGTCTAGAAGCGATCGAACAGGCCTTAGGTAACAGAATAGGTGAAGTAGAGCGTCTGTTGTTCGGTGGATCTGTAGCTAAACATACATATGTTAATGGTCTTAGCGACATTGATGCTCTCGTCGAGATAGCTGAAGAAGCGATTTCAGACCGTTCGCCTGCCGCAGTGATAAATAGCTTGGCGAGAACCCTCAGGCAGGCCCTACCTCAAGGCCAGGTAGAAGAAATTCGTCAAGGACGAATGGCTGTTACCGTTACGTATGGAGATGGCACAGAGATACAACTGCTGCCGGCCATCAGAGAAAATGGTGAGTTAGCTGTTTCGTCCTGGGACTCTAGATCTTGGATACCTATTCGACCACGCGAATTCGCCAGGGTGCTCACTGCCACAAATCAAAGCCAAGGCGGTGCCGTAGTCCCTGCAGTCAAGCTCGCTAAGGCCATATTTGCCAACAGATTTGGTGACGGAGGTCCAAGCGGCTATCATGTCGAGGCTCTAGCGGTCGAAGCCTTTCGACAGTACTCCGGGCCAAGAACACCAAAGGCAATGGTTACTCACTTCGTAAGGAGCGCCAGTGAGCGGGTGCTTCGCCCTATTGGTGATATATCTGGTCAATCACGCTATGTGGACGGCAGTTTGGGAGAAGGGAACTCCGCAGCCCGTCTTGCACTATCGCGTAGGCTTGAAAGACTTGCCAGGACAATGGAAAGTGCGCGGTCAATCGATGACTGGGAAGCATTGATTCGTTAAAAGTGGAGGTCAAAGAGGGAGGATAACCCAACTGGAGAGTACTGTGATTGTAGACACATTCTTCGTTCGCGAGAAATTAGTCAGATGAAAGGCGACATGCAGTCTATAGAGGGAGCTTGGTTTGTTGTAAGTGACTTGTACTGCCTCGCTGCATGTCAAGGTGAAATCGTTCGCCTTCACGAGATTGAGGACGAGTTGCTATTTTGTCTGCTGGGCGGTTTCGGAATCACATTTGAGCATGGGCAATCGGCATACGTCACCATCCGACACCTCAGGCCTTTCTCCGGCGATTGGAAGGAAGAGCAACTCTTCGAAGCAATTCTGGCTGCGTTGATGCAGCCCCAGTTCAAGCCACGTCGCAGGGACGGCTCTTTGAGGCGATACCGATTTCCTAAACAGAAGGCGTCCGTCATCGTGAAAGCACGCCAGTGGGTGCGCGGACAAGATTCAATCGATGAACGGTTGCTCCAGTTGGGCAGCCACAAAGACCGCCGCCGGTTCCTTACTGAATGCCCGGGATTGGGGTTCAAGAGCGCGAGCTGGCTGCTTAGAAATCTAGGCCTAGGAGGTGGACTAGCAATCATAGATGTTCATGTCCTTCGGGCACTATTGGATGCCAAACGCATTCCCGATGATGTCCGAATACCAAGGGACTACGAAATGGCAGAAGAAGCTTTCCTTGCTTGGTGCGATGAATTGGACGCCCCGCCTGAGGCGTTTGACTTGTTCGTCTGGCACTGGCAGAGAGGCAGCCTGGTGAGCAAGTAAATGGATATCCTAGTTATCGGAGGAATATTTCGCGAGGTCCTTGACGCTGATACTAATCCTCGGCGCCGATATGGTGGTAGCGGACTTACTTCGTCGATTGCCGCAGCCAGATTTGGCACTCGAGTTGGGTTGGCAAGTTTTGTAGGTAACGACGACGAGCGAGCGGTGCGTGCAGAGCTTGAAGCTGCCGGAGTGGATGACAGCGCTGTTCTTTCGGTCCCTGGTGCGTGCGGGACCTTCGTATATCCGACTCATCAGCGTGGGAGGCACCTCGGCCCCATGTACCGGCCTGCCGAGGCGGTCCCAGCAGAAGTCCCTAAAGTTTCTGCGTTCAATCTAGTGGTTGCGTTTGGTATACCAGACTTCGATCCGCTCGCAGAGGGGTGGCTAAGCGAGATCGACCATCAGGCGACGGTCATTTGGGATAGACAGGGCTGGTTGTCACGAGCCCGGGATGTTAGAGAGGTATTGCGGTTAGACGTGTCCAAGCGGATATATCTGGCGAACGAGGAGGAGGCAATTGAGGACGCGAATGTCAGTTCACTCGATGCGACACTAGCTATCCAGCCACTAAGTGGGTTTGATGTTGCCGTAATCAAACGAGGTGAAGCGGGAGTCTTGGTTGTAGAAGAAAGCAAAGAGAGGGTCAGCATCACCTCTATCCCCGCGTTTCAGGTGACCACCAATTCTACGGTTGGTAGCGGCGACGTTTTCGCCGGGGCGTTTGCTGCGCGTATGGCACTTGGAGATTCTACAGTTACAGCCGCGAAATGGGGATGTGCCGCTGCAGCCGTCTCGCTCCGAGCTGGTAAGAACCTTTTGACTGCTGAGGCCTATGGGCAAGCACGTGATTTGTTCTTAGGGTAAGTCCGTGCAGTCGCGTCCCCTAGTATTACAACGACGGTTCAAGGCGGAGAGGCGCGAAGGGCGGCTCGGCGTTTGGCATGGGAGCGCCTGGCCCGCTCATTACCATCCTGCGTATCCTCTAGCCACCGCAGCAGTTCATCCGGCCCGAACCGTTCCCTGGGCAGCATTTCCCGCACCACCCGGTAGACCTGCGGCCTCGTGATCCGGGGCATCTTTTTTCCCCCAAGCCTGTTGCAGGCTCAGCAGGAACGCCCCTGCCAGCAGGCACAAGGCCACATGGTGATGCCAGCCAGTCCAGGTGCGGGTCTCGTATTCGTCCAGCCCCACGTCGCTTTTCTCAGTCTCGAACTCCGTTTCTATACGCCACCGGGAGCCCCCCACGTATGCCAAGGTCTCCACCGGGGTGTCCTCCGGAGCATTGGACAGGTAGTAGCGGGGTTCGCTGCCGTCCAGATTCCGGCGGTAGATGGCCCAGTGGATTTCGCCGGGCTTGCGCCTGCTGGTCGGACGCACCATCTGGGCGCTGAACAGGTAGCTTCGGGGTCCCTGGCTTCCCTCAGCCACCGTGATCTCACGCCAGGCCTCCGTAGGGATGGCCGCAGCCCGTTGCTCCATGGTCCGGAGCTGCCCGTCCTGCAGCCTGGGCTTGCGGGGCGCTCCCCGGCCCTGGTACGGGGGACTGGTCCACTCCAGCTCCAAGGGCCACGCCGTAAAGCTGGGCGGAACGTCCAGCACATAGCGCATCCCCAGAGCCGCCAGTCCCTCCCGGAAGGACGGCGACATACCGAAGGCGTCGTCCGCAGCGACCCATCTTGCCTTGAGATGGCCCTGCGTCAAGGCCCGCTCCAGCATCTCTAACGCCAGTTCCGTCTTCGAGCAGTAGCCTCTCCTCTCCGCCGGCACCCCCGCTGCCTGGCAGCGCTCCGGGTCCGAGGTCCAGCTCTCCGGCAGGTACAGCCGTTTGTCCACCAAGGCCCGTCCCAGCGGGCTGACATAGGCCAGGAACATCCCGGCCTGGCAGTTGGCTACCTTGCCCAGTCTGCCGCAGTATTGACGGGCCACTCCCGCCGACTTCCTGCCCTGCTTGGGAAAGTCGCTGCCGTCCAGCACCCACACCGCCTCCGGATGACCCAGCCGAGTACCCAGATACTCCTGTAGGCGTCCTATGACTGCGTCATCATCCCACGGCGATTCGGTGAGAAACCGCTGCATCCCTCGGGCCGACACAGGAACCGTCTCCGACAGATTTTCGGCGTTGCGCCGCTCCCCGGATTGCACCAACAGCGCCTGGAGGTAGTGACGGCTGTGGTCCCGCGTCTCCCGGCGGCCAAACCGCCCAGCAAAGTAAGCGTGAAACTCCTGAAAATCCTGGTATACCTGGCCGAAAGCCGCCGCATCCACGTCCTTGCCTCACCTCCCCAAACCTTCCCAACCATCCCGTCATACTATTATCCCAACCGTCGTTGTAATACTAGTGTTTGTACGCAAATAGCGGGTTGAGGTGGACCCCACTATTTGGACAGAATTAGGGCTGAGTTAAGTGAGAATCCCGGTTCTCCCGCCAGTGATTCGGTCCCCTGTTCCGGTAAATCCCTCCTTTCATTAGAGTCTCCTGCTACCACACTCTGCTCCCCATGGAAGACCTCGGCCGGAGTCTGGTAGCCCAGGGCCTGGTGGGGCCTGAGCCCGTTGTAGAACCGGAAGTAGTCCTCCAGCCCCCTCTGGGCCTCCAGGACGCTGGCGTAGGCTTTCAGGTACACCTCTTCATACTTCACCGTCCGCCACAGCCGCTCCTCGAAGATGTTGTTTTGGTACCGCCCCTTCCCGTCCATGCTGATCCTCACCCCTTGCTCCTTGAGGACCTGGGTGAACTCCAGGCTGGTGAACTGGCTCCCCTGATCAGTGTTGAACACCTCCGGCCGGAGCCGGGGCGGGTTCAGCACCAAGGTCCACGTGAGCGTGGATGCCCTGGGCAATCCCTTGCGATTCATCCTGAGCGGGGGTCAAAAGCACGACATCACCCAAGCCCAGGGGCTGATAGCCGGTTATGATGGGGAATACGTGATTGCTGACAAGGGGTATGATTCCCAAGAGTTTCGGCAGCACATCTTGGACCGGGGCATGAGTCCAGTGATACCGCCGCGCTCCAACCGGAAGAAGCCACAAGTCTACGATGCTCATCTGTATCAAGAGCGCCACTTGGTGGAGTGCTTCATCAACAAGATTAAGCACTATCGCCGGGCATTCTCCCGGTTTGAGAAGCTGGATACCAGATACTTGGGCTTCCTTCAATTTACCGCTGCCCTCATTTGGTTACGGTGAAATGTCAACAGAGCCTAGTCTGCGGCCATCTGTGATTGGGCCAGTAATCCCTATTTTCGACTCCATTCATTCGGCATAACCTCGAATCGGGCTTTCTGCCTTCCGTTCACCAGAAAATGTAGTAGGTTGATCAATAGACCTTTAGAGGCTTGCTAACCTACGTAAAGTCTTGCGGAATCTAACAATAAACTCGTCTGCTGCTGCGGGGGCATCATCGTAGAACGATGCGGAGTCTATTCCGTGAGGCTCATCAAGTTGGAGATCCTTCCTAATTTTTGCAATTGATACCTTGTCTATGTCCCGACCTTCATCCCCGTAGGAAGCCTGGGTTGTTAGCGTCCGATCCCTTCGAAGCCATTTCCCTCTCTGTATTGTTCTACTTACAAAGATTTGGTTCCCTCTTGGGCTATCGTAGCTACAATCATATCGATTTAGTAGCTTGCGCAATCGGCGAAAGGGAATGGCGCGGTCCCCTAACTCAATCCGTCGCGAGTTCTTGTATATCCACTTGGCGATGTGCAAGACCTCGCGATCCGAAAATCGGCCATCACGCGAAGCTACAACAATAGAGTGCTGTGCAATTCTTATAACAAGTTTAAATAGCTCGCTTTCGTCACAAGTGACGAGCATTCTGTTCAAATCCAAGAATGCCAACATTGAGACAAGGGCGGTTCGTTTGTTCCCATTGTGGAACGCATGGTTATGTATGATCGAATGGAGGAGTGCAGCCGCTGCCATTTCCACAGAGGGATACTTTCTAGTTTCTCCTATCGACGTGGAGGGACGCGATACTGCGGATTCCAATAAGTTCTCGTCTCTCACCCCGGGAGGAGAGATCGGGTCCTCGTCGCCAGCAAATTCGGCAACTAACTCTTGATGGATAGCACGAACGTCATCTCCCGTAAGATACCTAACTTCGCGCTCTTGTCCGATTAATGTCCAGACCAAGGGAGGATCAATAGCCTTCGGGGGAAGTCTGTTAGATCCATCCTTGGCGGTCCCTCCCTCTCTTGAGGCAACCACAGCGGTCCATGACAACCCCTTAACATTTGCTTCACCTCGCAGTCTATTTATGTCTTTTCTCGAGAGCCTTCGAGAATTAGAGACGGGGATATCTAAGGTTTCTAGCAGATGCGTAAAGCCATCATCGTCTAGCTTAAATAGCAGTTGCCACGCCTCTTTCGAAGCAAGCTCACGCCTAGTGCGTAGCCCGACGAGCCTCCTAGCTTTGTTTGAATCTCGTCGCCGGATAACGCTGGTAGAGCCATTGACATACTCTAACCCACCATCCCAGAAGACGATTAGTGCTTCGTCTACGTCGATGCCGGCCTCATTTGCCAGTTGGCTAACTGTGTGAGCGGAACGTACCATGACCGCAACAGACCCTCAGATTACCCCTGTACAAACATAATAATTGCTAGCATGTTGGAAGGCTATCGTTGATTAACCGGCGGGGTGTCCCGGCCCTCTGACCAACTAGCTGGAGCCATTTGGGCGGGCTCCTTCAGTTGGCTCTCCCGACTATTCAATTATTGCAAGCTCAGGCCGCTCGCGGGTAGTGAAGCCTATTTGGGCGCGATTTGTCCAAGTTGATCATCTTTGGACGACCTACCACCGGAGTCGGTAACGACAAGCTTATCCTGCTATCGGTGTTGACATTCCTCAGTTGACTATTTCCAATACCGCAGCAATCCGCCGCCCCGTGTCAGTGAAGTGCTGCACCTCCTCTGGAAGCAGGCTGCGCCCCAGAACCCTGCTTTCCCGGTAAGACAGCCACTTCTTCAGAACCTGGTATCCGCCCAGCTTGTAGTTCCACACTGCGGCGGGAACGTTGCTCCAGTGGGCGTTGTCGTTAAGATAAACGTCGACCGTGGCATCGCCCAGCACAGCAACGGAACTGCCCAGCGCCAAGCGCTCGGCAGCAGCGTAGTCGCGCTCCACGGCGCGGCCCTGCCCAGGCATCACGGCGTCGCCCGTCCCGAAGTGTCCCCAGCCTGCGTTCAGCGCGAAGTCGTCGCCGCTCATGTTCCTCCCGTCGGCGGTGGAGGGGACGGCGATGGCAGCCAACTCCGGACGCAGCGTCCCGGCGGTCACCCCTGGCACCGGCGTCTCCGGGTCCAACAGCGCGGCCAGTTCCCGGCCCCGGGAGGCGGAGGCGCGCAACTCATTGGCGGCGTCAGGCTCGTCGCCGTCGGGCCAGCCGGGCAGCGGGATGCGCGGCCACTCCATACGAAGCGCCCCGGCGTTGGCCTCGCGGTAGGCCGGGTCGTGCAAGACCGCCAGAGCGTGGTGGAACAGGTCCTCCACCCCCAGCCCCAGCCGGTCGAGGTAGCCCTCGGCTGTTTGCGACAAGTTGGGGCGGCGTTGCAGCCCGTCTCCACCCAGACCCAGACCCTCATCCCGCAGCCATGCAGGGAACATATTGGCGCCCCACTCGATCAAATGTAGAGAGGCCATATGTGTCGTGACCGCGGCCTGCGGTTCGGTCTCATCACGTCTCACGCGGGGAACTGCGGACAACCACACGTTGCCAGCGAAGACATGCGGCCTGTAATCAGGACGTTTTTCGTTGAGTAGCTTCGTGTCTGCCTCCCAGTAAGGCCACCGGGTGTCAAATGGCCGGTGACAGTAGCGGATGAACCCAGCCGCCGCCGGGCCACCACGTCTAAGAAGTGTGTCGCGCACATCTCGCGCGTTGAACCGTGCCGTGGTATTCATGACCGCCGGGTAACGCAGCGCAATTTCATCATGGCTGAGACCGGGGTTGAAGTAGTCAGTAACGCGGGACTTGAGACGGTCGATATCGGTGTCAACTAGAAACCTGTCACGATTGGTATTAACGCCACAGAAGTATACGGGGAATATCTCTAACAGAGTCGGCCAGTCGCTCCAACCCTGGCTGACCGCCATCGGTTTGAATGGCAGACCGTGCGCAAGTTGGGGCTGTATTTCTGTATACCCCTCGTTAATTTCGGTGTGGTTAAGACTGTCTATCAAGGCCGACCGGCGCTCTTCCGCTTTCGCATGATGGAAGTCGCGGTAGCGGATACGTCCGCTTCCGGCTTGTTTGCCGGCAGCCCCCGACTTGGACAGCAATGTGATTGCCGTGCCCACTTTGATTCCAGGCGACTGGCCCGTAATGGCAAAGACTGTCTCACTGGTTCGCCCGTCTGGGGCGTACTCTGAAATAATTCGGTCACCATGCAGGTTATCAATGCGAATCGCGTCAAATGTCTCCAGGTACCGCTCCCGCATCCCTGCGAAGGACACCCCATCCAGCCATGAGTAGTTGGAAATGAAGCACACAACGCCTCGCCCGGTCTTCTCCACGATGCGCCGCTCCGACATACGGAAGAAGCGGACGTACAGATCGTGAAGTGCCCTCGTATCAGGCAGTTGTACCCGTTTCGCCGACCTGTATGCGTCCAACAATCGTTGCTCTTCCTCGATGGCGACCCCCGCGAATCCGTTGTAGGGCGGATTTCCCAGGATGACCAGCACCGGTGTATCCTGCTTCACCCGCTCGGCCCGGTCCCGCTCTTCCTCCAGCTCCGGGAAGGGCAGCGGCTTCTGTGTCCGCGGCTCCCAGCCGGTCAGGGCGTTGGTCAGGAACACCCCGGCCCGCTCGTTCCCGTAGTCGGACAGGGGCGCGTCTAGGGCCTGCATGGTCAGGCCTACCTGAAGGTGGGCCACCACGAAGGGCGCGGGCATGATCTCGAAGCCGAACACCCGCTGCGTCGCGGCCTGCTTCACCCGCGCCCCGGTGAGGGCGCCCAGGCCCTTGCCCCGCAAGTTGGCGGCGATGCGCTTCAGCGTCTCGGCCAGGTAGGCACCGGTGCCGCAGCAGGGGTCTAGCACATAGACGTTCTCGGCGGCCAGGCCGTCCTCGATGCCCAGGTCGTCCTTCAGGGCGCAGTCCACGCGGGCCACCATGTAGCGCACCACCTCGGCGGGGGTGTACCAGACGCCCAGTTGCTTGCGCAGGGCCGGGTCGAAGGCCTCCAGGAACGGCTCGTAGAAGTAGGGCACTGCCTCGCCCTCGTTGAACTTGGCGAAGAAGGCGTCGCGATCCACCCGGTCCAGCGCCGCCGCCGTCCAGTCCAGCACCTCCACCAGGTCCAGCGATTGCAGGCGCCCGGGACTGGCGATCTGCTGGAACAGGGCTTGCAGGATGGGCGCGCGCAGGAGCCAGGACGTTTCATGCCAGTTGAACCGCTGACCCGGCGGGGGCGATTGCCGCGCCCACAAGACCCAGGCCGAAAATACGCCATAAAAGAGGGTCTGCACCAGCGTCGAGCGGAAGAAGGCCGCGCCCCGCTCGCCCTCGAAACGTACGCCCAAGGCCTCCTCCAGTGCCGACCGCAAGGCAGCCAGTGACGGTGCGTCGCCCGATGCTTCCACGCGGCCCAGGCCGTCGCGGGCATAGGAGGCCAGCAGCCGGGCCAGATCGCGGGGTTCCGCCAGCTTGGCCTGGTGGGACAGGGCGCGGCACAGGTACTCGGCCAGCGCCGGCCCGACGCTGTTTGCAAAAGCGCGGGGGTGTTGCAGCTTTGCCTCGAATTCGGCTGCGGAGTCGGCCAGCCGGAAGGTCTCCAGCTTGGCTGGGTTGCCCTGCGAGTCCTCGCCCAACAGCACGAAGTCGCGGGTGTTGGTGACCAGCACCAGCCGATACAACCCCCAGTACTTGCTGACCTGGGCGCTGTCGGCGGTGAGCCAGGCATCGTCGCTGGCGGGTTTGACCTCCACCACGCCGCTTTCGGGGAGCTGCCCCTGCTTGGGCTGGCCTTTCGACACCTGCTTGGCGGCGAAGAGGCCCAAGTCCGGGTGTCCGGCACCCTGCTGTTCCAATTCGATGACGCTGAACACCTTGGGGCGCAGGGTATCGCCTACCGAGTTCAGCAGGTCGCGTAACGCCGGGTAGTAGGAGCGCTCCTCCGTCCCTGCGCCCGTTGCCCGGACGCGGCGCAGCTCGGCAAAATAGTCTCCCGCCGCGGTTTTCATCTTATTCCCACTCGCCGCCATTTCCGTGCGTCCATTTCCTTCGTTCACGAACTCCGGTGGGTTACCGAGGGAGGGACTCCGGCTCTACCTGCAAATACGAGGCTTCCACCCTCAGGGCGCTGGCAACGGATTTCAGGGTCTTGAACCTGGGGTACCGCTCTCCGTTCTCGAATCTCACCAGCGTAGCCCTCCCGATGTCCGCAGCTCGGGCCAGCGCCTCTTGAATCAACCGGGCGGACTCACGGAACGTGCGGTTCCGTTCTCCGATGCTCTGCCTTCCCAAAGCTGCTATAGCTTCGAATGCCGGCCGGTAATCTGCGTTTCCACATTGGCAAGCAAAGTCCCCGGGAATTGCAACGCTTTTACCCTTGGCCGTTAGCAGAACCATCTCCTAAGGGTTATATTACTCCAGAGCGAAGAACCCCGTGCGATTTCTATCCGCGGGAATTTCGGCGTAGGGTATGAGGCCCTAGACTCCGTCAGCAATGCTTAACTCGATCCCGTATTCCAACAGGCTGGCGGTGGTCATCTTCCTACAGGCCAGCGACCTTGGCATCCCGCCTCAGTACACCCACTCTATCAATATAGGACACATGTCGGAAAGTACCAGGAGGCTGCGATAGCCCCTGAGAGAACCTCTTCCAGGCCCACATTCACCCTGAAAGCCTCGCTGTGTTTCCGCCGCACCTGTGACATTTCCCGTTCATTCACAACAGCAATAGTTGCCCCCAGTTTGGGAGCCGGGCCCTCTCATGGCTGTCCGCCTTGCCTTTCGGGTTCACGTTAGTCGCGGGTGACCCGCATCTGGTAGGCTTGGGTCCGGGAATTGACCCCAAAAGGTTGGTTTGTAGATCAGGTCCCTTGTTTAGCGAGACCTTGCTGAATTCGTCTGATAAGTTTGTTCCCGGCATCCGAGCGTTTCAATTGGTCCAATGTTTTTTCGTACGGCTCCTCGCAGAGCTTTGACGCGATTGTCGTTTCCACTGCCGCTCTAAGTTCTGGTGCCAATGAATAATAATCATCGGGTGAGGCGTAGACATTTGTATAGCCACTTAGGCATCCGACGTCTTTTTCCCTGCGTAGCGCCGGATTAACGCAGGTGAAATCACGCACATAGTTGGATGCTGAAGTGTCCAAACTTTGGTCGGACGTGGCTGGGTAGGACACAATGAACCAAGTTCGGTCCTGGTCTGGCAATACGTTGCATGAAGCGAATTCGTAACTGTCCTCCTGCCTGTTGCCTCTGCCGGCCCTATGCCTAATCGGCAAGTACTCCGATGCAGCATAGGGAACAATTGGTACAAATGGTGCGATGTGATGAATCAAAGG